>NZ_CP168131.1:4800000-7098588 GCF_041956825.1 Paenibacillus sp. RS8
TACAGGATAATAAGGTTCATATCAATATCGTGGGTTTGAGCAAGCAGATCGAGCAGCGGTTTGCTCAGACTTTCGCGGCAGGTACTTATGAGCTCCATGATGTTAAATATTCGATGCAAGAGTTATTAGCTGCACAAGAGCTTTTGCATAAACAAGAACTCTACCAGAAGCTTAATCTATACGGTTCCGGTGTGGACACGATTGGTAATAAAGTAACGATTACAATACCATCTGATTATGCTGAACCTGCCATACTTGAGATAGAAAAGTGGATTGATCCGGATATGTTGACCTACGACATTTCAGAGCTAGGCGAACCACATGTAATAGGTCAAATCGTACAGATCGATACCAAACAGGCGAAGCGGATTCTCATTCTTGAACCTGGTATGGAAGATCCCTCTTACTGGTTCTCATTCAATCAGAAGTCAACAATGTTTAATGAAGCTGGAGAATCGATTAGCTTTAAGGATTTGAAAGTAGGGCAGCATGTTGAGCTTTGGAGTACCGGTACGGTGAATGAATCTTTTCCCGCGCTTGCAAGTGTGCGGAGGCTAGAGCTTACTGCTACGGAATAATCCTATAGCCAGCACCGTTTGCGAGAGGCAAACGGTGCTTTTTTTTGTGAACAGAGACCGAATCTCCTATTTTCGAACCCTTGAAGGGGTAAGGCCTTTATACTGCTTGTACAGCTTGGTAAAATAATTGGGATTGTCACAGCCGACTCTTCCTGCAATCTCAGTCACTGTAAAATCTGTCTCGTGGAGCAATCGCTCTGCTTCATTGACTCGGCAAAGATTAACATAATCGATGAAGGTTCGACCTGTTAGCTTCTTAAAGGTTTTGCAGAAATGATATGGATTTAGATTTACAGATCTTGCGGCGCTCTCTACGGTCATTTTGTCATCGAAATGGTTCTCCATGTACTCTAATAGCGGCTTAAAACGTTCGCGATTAAAGGAGTGACGCTCATTTGTTCTACCGGATTCTTGTTCAGGCAGAAAAGTGCGAGAGAGCAGCACAAAGAGTAAATGCAGTTGATTCTTGATGACCAGTTGAAAAGCAGGCCCTTTCTGCAGTACTTCATCAACGATGGTATCCAGAAGAGAAAAATATGTGGTGCAGGTCGGAACAAGCTCTGCAGGTTTGACCGGCAGCTGATAACGATTCTCTAAATAAGGGACTACAAACTGCTCATGCTGAGGATCCTGCTTCCAATCCTTAAATAAAGAACTATGGAATACGACGGAGATAAAACGAACATGATCATCCCGTAGACTGTACCCAACATGCAATCCTCCAGAGGGAACAAACAGTACCTCTCCGGCATGCAGTTCATAGGGCTTGCTGTCTATGTGAAAAATGGCGCTGCCTTCCTGCATAATGATGATTTCGAAATGCTCATGCCAGTGCAAAAATAGGATATTCTGACCGATCTTTGCGTTCTTGCATTCATTAAAAAATAATCGGAAGGGATACGTTTTTTCTTCTAATTGAGGATATTCTTTAAGATCATTAGGGTAACTCATATTTCACACAACTCCCACAAGATACGACTATATAAACACAAGATAATAAGAGTTTTAAGCTCATAAGCAGTATATACTCGGGTTATAGCACTTACTATAAACCAATATTGGAGTGGTCACAAGATGAAGGATACAATGCGAATTGGAACATTAGTAGGCGGCGGCGACGCTGTAAGAGTGATTCCGCAAATTGTAGGACATGGATTTGAATCTTTTAGCTTAACCTTCTGGCAAACTACAGGGGAAACAGATCTCGTAGAAACTGGAAAGCGTGTGCAAGAGCTTGCAGCAGAACATGACTTCGTGATCTCATCTGTTGGGATCTTCGGCAATCCTTTGACGAATACTGGTGATAATTCCGACGCAATTGCGAGCTGGGAGCGACTGATTGATCATGCTCATTTGTTCGGAACGGATATGGTATCAGGTTTTACAGGAAGGCTGCCAGGGGTATCCATTGATGAATCTATTCCGAAGTTCACCGAGGTGTTTGGAGAGTTGTCCAAAAGAGCAGCGGATCGCGGTTTGCGAATTGCCTTTGAGAACTGTTCCATGGGTGGAGACTGGGGATCAGGTGACTGGAATATTGCTCACAATCCATTAGCTTGGGAGAAGATGTTCAATGCTGTGCCTGCTGATAATATAGGGCTCGAATGGGAGCCATGTCATCAGATGGTCCAATTGATTGATCCGATTCCGCAGCTACGTAAATGGACAGATAAGATCTTTCATGTACATGGTAAGGATGCCACCATTGCTTGGGATATCGTAAAAGAATATGGTATTCTTGGCCCCAATCCTTATGTATGGCACCGTACTCCGGGCTTTGGTGATACGAACTGGACCGATGTTATTTCTATTTTGCGTCAGGCAGGTTATAAAGGTACTATTGATATTGAAGGCTGGCATGATCCTGTTTATCGGGATGAGCTGGAAATGATGGGACAAGTACATGCTTTAAATTATTTGAAACAATGCCGGGGCGGTAGCTTTGTACCTAATCCGCTGTAACTGTAGAGGGGGAGAATTATGACAGCTCAGTACCGTGTAGCGGTTGCAGGTTGCGGAGGAATGGCTAACGCCTGGATTGAATACGCTTTATCACGTTCAGATATTCAGATTGTTGCTCTTGTAGATATACGATTGGAGTCAGCACAAGCGATGGCAGCAAAGCATGAGATTTCTTGTCTGACGTTTACTGATATTAAAGAAGCAATTCAGGCGACTGAAGCTAATCTTGTGTTTGACGTTACAGTTCCGGGAAGCCATTACAGTATTTCTAGCACTGCATTAGAACTTGGATGTAACGTGTTTAGTGAGAAACCACTGGCAGAGACTATGGCAGAGTGCACTAAGATTGTTGAGATCTCAGAAAGAACTGGAAATGCCCATGCTGTGATGCAGAATCGCCGTTATGACCCTCGTATACGTTCTTTGCGTAACTTAATTGAGTCTGATACCATTGGGAGAGTAGGGTACATCAGTGCTAGCTTTTTCCTCGGCGCTCATTTTGGGGGGTTCCGTGATGTCATGGAAAGTCCTCTACTGCTGGATATGGCGATTCATACCTTTGATCAGGCCCGATTTATAAGTGGAGCTAATCCGATATCCGTTTACTGCCAGGAGTTTAATCCACCCGGATCATGGTATAAGGGGAATGCGTCGGCAGTGTGTATCTTTGAGATGTCGGATGGGTCTGTATTTACTTATCAGGGGTCTTGGTGTGCAGAAGGTGCCTCTACCTCTTGGGAAGCAGCTTGGCGTCTGAATGGAGAAAAAGGAACTGCGATTTGGGATGGTCATGAAATGCCATATGCAGAAGTAGTCGTAGCAGGAGATCAGAGTGATAAATTTATTCGTGATGTTGAGCGTGTAAATGGAGAGGTTCTTGATATGGACAAAACCTTCCATCAAGGATGTTTGGAGGAAATGTTCCTGTCCCTAGCAGAAGAGCGTCCAGCAGAGACGAATTGTAGGGATAATCGGTATAGTATGGCAATGGTATTTGGAGCGCTGGAAAGTGCTAAAACAGGTCAGAAAATTGATCTTATCCAGTTCATGAGTGCTTCAGAGCTGTAAATAGTACTTGTGAAATAGAAGAAATGCCAGCAAGGAGAAAGATGAATGGAAATTAGGGCTTATCAGGAATCGGATATTAGTCAGCTTATCTCATTGTTCTATGAGACGGTTCATGCTGTAAACAAACAAGACTATTCACAAGAACAGCTTGATGCTTGGGCACCTAAAGAGGAAAAGTCCCTCAAACTTAATACATGGAGCACTTCTTTACGTCAAAATATTACTTATGTAGCCGAAATGAACGGATATATAGTTGGCTTTTCGGATATGACGATGGAAGGGCACTTGGATCGTCTTTATGTCCACAAAGATTTCCAAGGCCAAGGCGTAGCCTCTGCTCTCGTGAACAAGCTTGAATTGAAAGCGAGGGAGCTTGGTCTTCATGAAATGGATACCGAAGCAAGTATTACAGCGAGACCCTTTTTCGAACGACATGGTTACGAGCTTGCTGCAGAACAAAGTGTTGAACGAAAAGGCGTTCTGTTAATTAATTATCGGATGCGTAAAAAGTTAATGTAATACAAAAAGCAGATTGCTCCAATGAGCAGTCTGCTTTTTGTATCTAATGAACGAGGATCAATCAACAAGCTTTATTTGGATGAAGAAAAACGATTTATATAATTAGTGATTCCATTTGGAACGAATTTGTTAACTTCATTATTAAACAAGTCTATATAGTTTGCAGTGATAACTTTACTTGGTACTAATGTTAAATTTGAAAAATATTGCTTATACGCCTTATCATAGGTGGATTTATTCACTTCTTTTTGATTTACATAAAAGCTTGGCGTATCATCCGTTTTATCTTGGTCTGGTATGTCTGCCAAGAAGATCTCTTTATCATTAAATTTGGTTCCTTGAAAATTAATCTCGAAAACCTGCAGATAAGAATTGTACGAGCCACTGCTATCTACAAAAGAAATATAATGTAATGTTCCATCCTTTTTGTTCTTATAGAGATTCAGGCCACGATTTTCATTGCGCGGTAGAAATCCACTCATACCTACATTAAATATGCCCTCTGAATTATCCTTCAGCTTTCCTTGGTAATTGAATGGAATGATTTTTCCATTTTGGACGGTTAGAGCAATGTTGATGGGCTGGATGAAACGGAAAGAATACCCCTGTATAAGTTCGGGAGTACCATCAAAGTTTAAATCTACTAAAGTGAAATAATTGAAGCTATCGTCATAAGACCTGTCTCTAGTAGCATCCATTAATGTTTTCTTGATATACTCAGAGTAAAGTGTCTTCCATGATTTTGCAGTTGCTGCTTTTGCTGACGCAGTAATTGGAACACTCCCCAATAATAAAAGTAATGTTACTATGATCAATGCAGTTCGCTTCATGACTCATTAGCTCCTTATCATATTACTATGTACTGGAAATTAATATTACTATTGTTAGATAATATGTTCCAGTAATAATATGGTATATGAAGGGTGTTTAGTCATAAATCAGTTTCATTAAAGCCTCCGAGTCAAAACGATCTCCTTGCACTAACCATTGACCATCCACATCAAACATAGTCAGTATTCCCTCCAAAGGGACACGTTTACTTTCTTTGTCATCCTTATCCAACAAAACAAGATCACAAGTATATTTTAACTCAACAATATCTTTCTTTTGATCGGAGAGGGTGAACTTTAGGTTATCTGGTTCTAAAGAAAGCTTCTGTTTATTAGCGATTTGGTAAGGGATAGTTGTGATTCGGCTCCCTATAGCCTTTTCGGTATAGTATTCAGTAAAATACGGTTTCATTTCTTCATTCCGCGCTAGAATGGATTCAGTAGAAAACAACTCATCAGAAACCTTGACAGTATATTCAACGTTTTTGTACTTCTCAGCGGCCTTAGTGGCATCATCCACTTCTGAGCTACATCCCATAATTAACGATAGTGATAATAAAATTATACTCAATATCAATGATGATTTACGCATTCGAGCACCTCCATGTATTTGATTCTGTATTATTATACTTATATTACCATACATTGGTCTCATGAATTTAAGAAGGAAATGATTCAATTCCCTAAATATGGTATGGTGTAAATAGTATTATCAATAATCTAAAGGGATGGGATACACTTGAGTTTTTTTCCTATTACATACTCACTCTTGTCAACAGACGCGTTATTATTACATATTAAAGAACATTATGAGATTCCAGAACCAGTACAGCTGCAGTATTTTCTTAGAGGTATGAACGATACATATATCTTAGAAACAGCATTGGAAAAATACATCTTTCGTGTGTATCGCGCGGATAGACGAAATAAATCAGACATAAATTTTGAATTAGAATTATTGAACGATTTGCATGGAAAAGGTGTGAACGTCTCCATTCCTATTTCTCGGGTAGATGGGATGATGATTAATGAGTTTTTGGTGCCTGAGGGTGTGAAGTATGGCGTTATGTTTAGTTTTGCTGTAGGAAATGAAAAGCCTATTCATGCGGTAGAAGACAGCTACTTATTTGGCCAGTCAGTTGCACAAATCCACACAGCTACGGATAACTTTAAGAGTGCACATGTAAGAGGTAAACTTGATTTTGAACATTTAATTGAGAAACCGCTTCATACGATCAAACTGCATATGAAGCATCGACAAGAGGATTATCAATTCCTGTATGACCTTGCCAAACAATTAAAAGCGCAGATTGAAGTACATCTGGAAGCGGGGCTCGACTGGGGCATCTGCCATGGCGATTTGCATGGGAATACGAATGTGACTTTCACGGACGAAGGGAAATTAACTCATTATGATTTCGATATTTGTGGTTACGGATGGAGAGCCTATGATATCGCAGAGTTTAGATTAGCAAGAGAGATTCATAGTGGCCATAATAAAGATGAAGTAGAGCGGTTATGGGCAGCATTTTTAAATGGATACAGAAGCTTAAGAAATCTCAGTGACAATGATATTAGTGCTGTTCCTATGTTCGTTGCGCTTAGACAGCTTTGGTTATTTGCTTTATGTTTCAGTGAGGGTGAACTTATTGGTGCCGCTGACTTTGACAATGGATTTATCGATAGTAAAATGGATTATTTCAGAAATTTAGGGGTGATCAAATGAAAAATGAGCTGGGCAGTGAAGAGATTTTTAAAGAAGTTATAGACTCTGAAGAAGAACTAAGGTCAATGTATGGGTATCCCAGTGAATTGGTAAACAACAAGAGTATAACCCTTATCGATCACCATTGCCGAGATTATATTTCCAAATCACCGTTACTCTTTATAGCAACAAGTGATTCATCAGGTAATTGTGATGTATCTCCGCGTGGGGATGCTCCAGGTTTTGTATATGTGTTAGACGACAAGCATTTAGTAATTCCTGAACGGCCTGGTAATCGACGTTTTGATTCTTTGCGCAACATCCTTTTAAATTCAAAAGTGGGCTTGATATTTATTATTCCTGGATTGGAAGAAACCTTAAGGATCAATGGACAGGCAAGAATTATCAAAGATCAAGAAATAATGGTTCATATGGAGGCTCAAGGTAAACTACCGAAATTGGGCATTGCCGTTGAAGTAGAAGAGTGTTATATGCATTGTGCTAAAGCCTTTAAGAGATCACATCTATGGGATGATACGTACTGGCCCTTGAAAGAAGAGCTGCCTAAACCCTCGGTAATCATAGCCGATCACGCGAAAAAGCTTGGGCTATCTCAAGACGATGTATCTAAGTCTTTAAAGGACAGCTACGAGAATCGCTTATATTAGAGATGAGAGGAATAACAGAGATGAGTAGAACTCTAAAGCTCACTGTTGGGAATAAAGTAGGACTTATCGCTTGTTCTGATGGCGTGAGGGTAGAGAACCTAACTAAAGTTGAAGAACTAATTAGAATTATGAACTCGTTTGGTCTTGAAGTAGTGATTTCCAACACCTTGTTTAGAAGGAATGGTTATTTCAGTGGGAGTCCTAAGGAAAGAGCAGCGGAGCTGAATCTACTATTTAAAAATAATGAAATTCGTGCGATTTTTGATATTTCAGGTGGGGATTCCGCGAACCAGATCTTGGAGTATTTAGACTACGATAATATTCGATTGCATCCAAAGCCTTTTTTCGGAATGAGTGATTTGTCCGTTATTTTGAATGCTTTATACACGCAAAGTAATGCTAAATCCTATCATTATCAATTGATGACTCTTGTTTCTTCTGATGGGGCGGAGCAGCAAGCTGCTTTTTATCGAACATTTTTCCAAGGGCATAACGATCTTTATGATTTCAAATATCATTGGATCCGTGGGAACCAGATGAGCGGGATTGTAATTGGAGGGAATATTCGATGTTTTCTGAAGCTGGCAGGAACCAATTATATTCCAGACCCTTCGAACCAGATTTTATTCTTAGAAAGTTTAAGTGGCAGAGCGAACAAAATCGTCTCCTTATTTGCCCAGCTGCAGCAAGTTAGAAGCTTTGATAAATGCGCTGGAGTAATTCTTGGGTCGTTTACTGAACTTGAGCGCTATAATGAATTTTCAATCGTTGAAGAGTATCTGAAGGAGATCAGCCGGATTCCTATCGTAAAGACGAACGAGATCGGGCATGGTAGTGATAGTAAGTGTCTTATTATTGGAGAGAATATTACTTTATAAGGAAATGATTTTGATAATCCTTTAGATGTAAAAACAGGGAGAGTTGTCGTGGAAACAAACATAATCGAAAAACAAAAAAGATTACAAACCTTTAGGAGTATCAGGACTTGGGGGATGGTTGATCCTCGTACAAATAGGTCTTTATGGGACGATTATCATTCAGATCATGCAGTTTTTCCAGAACTCTTCCATGATGTTTGACACCGAAGTCTGGACTGCACTAACTTCAAGCGAATCAGAGTTTTATCATCCTTTATGGGGAACTACCGTTGTTTTTGAAATCGTATTTACCCTAGCGCTATTACTTTTCAGTGTATATATTCTAGTTCATTTCTATAGACGGAAATCGATATTACCTCGATTATTAATTATTTTTTATGTGGTGGTACCCGTAGTTGGAATCATTGATTATGTCCTTCTTTTACAAATTCCACTTGTCAGAGAAATTGAAATGGGACGGTCACTCCGGAATGTTATTATACCCGTGATGACGAGTGCAATTTGGATTGCGTACTTCATGAAATCTGAACGTGTACATAATACTTTTATAAAGTGATTTAGCAAAGGTCTATAAAGGAGAGTTATGATGTCTACACTCAACTATCCCACTAAAGAAGTATTGAAAAATGCTATACATACTGCGTATTTGTCTCTTGATAAAGAATTTGATGGCATTGAGAATACTCAAAAAGACATTCGTATGGAAGAGGTTGATCGGACACCAGCAGAAATCATTGCGTATCAATTGGGTTGGTTGAACCTTGTGATGAAATGGGATAGGGATGAAAAAGCAGGAAGAGCCGTCATTACGCCTTCACCGGACTATAAATGGAATCAACTTGGCGGATTATATCAATCGTTTTATCATTCATATGCTACCTGCACATTAGACGAATTAAGATCTTTATTTAAAGAAACGGAACATCAGTGGCAGAAATGGATTGATTCTTTAAGTGATGAAGAGCTTTTTACGCAAGGAGTCCGGAAATGGACAGGTAAGAATCCAAGATGGCCTATGGTCAAATGGATTCATATCAATTCCGTTGCACCGTTCAAGACTTTTCGTTCGAAAATTCGTAAATGGAAAAAGCACAATGGTATTAGCTCAACTAAATAACAGCAGACCAAGCCCCTGTCTAAGAGAAGAAATCTCTGAAGCAGAGGCTTTTTTATGTGAATAGAGATTAGTTTTATGTGGAGGAGATGGGATTAGTGGAAGAGAATGTATATTAGTATGCAAAAAAAGATATCCCGTACTTCTAGATGAAACAGGAGTATTTTTAATAACCCCAAAGGAGCTACTGGTATGATGAAAAAAAGGAAAAAGAAATTCATCATCGCTGCAATTCTTTCTATCTTTCTAATGTTACTAGTAGGTAGCTACATGTTAAATCCTCAACCTGTTCATGCGATGATGGTCGACTTTTCTAGTATGGAGGAGCGTGTTGAACATGTTTATGTGGAACCTGACATCCCTGAGAATATGGAGGATATGATTTTAAACGATCTCACACAATCTAAAGAGAGAATTTCAGAGGTTTTTGACGGGTTACAAGCTAATCCAACCATTTTATTCGTTCAATCTTCTAAAGCCCTAGAGAAATATGCTCAAAATAATCGAACAGCACAAACTTATTATACGTATTGGGGTCATTACATCGTTGTTGGTCCTGATGGATTTAATGAGGATGTGATAGCTCATGAACTGCTGCATAGTGAGCTAAGAACGAGATTAATGAATAAGGATAAGGTGCCTGTATGGTTTGATGAAGGGTTAGCAACCCTAGTTGATCATAGATATATAAGAGATGAAAGTCTAAATTTAGATCATATTAATGATTTAAGTAGTAGAGATGCTTTTTATGAACCCTCACAAGTAAAAGGAAATTATGAGATCGCCCATTCAGAAGTTGTCAGATGGTTTGGGATCGTAGGAAAGTCAGGCTTAATGGAACTTATTGAGGGATTAAATCAAGGCGGAACGTTTAATGAACTGTATAAAGCAATCGAATCCCGTTGATAAGGTGGGGAAAAGATGAAGAAGTTCATTATTATATTTCTAGCCATTGTTGCTTTGCTACCAATACGCTCTATGAGCGCGGACTGGACCTATTCTTTTGTTGTTTACTCAGGCGATATTTATGAAATATCACCCGAAGAACTCGTCCCTTCGAATGAAATCGATAAGAAGATAGGTCAAGTAACCCGATATACAGACCATGAAGGAACATACAGCGGCAACTTTTCAAATACTTACCCTAAAGGAACGCCATATTATTCGATTAAGAATACTGATCCAAAAGAAATCATTGCCATTCAGACCAACGAAGCTGAATTTGTCAAAGCCATAAATAAAGGTCAATATGCTAACGGTCAATTGGAAAGTAAAACGATTTGGTTTTTTATAATTGGGTCTTTAGTTATTGTGTTATTAATAATATGGATAATAAAACGAAAATATCGTTAGGAAAACCTGTTACTTTGATTACGACAGTGTATGATTCGGGGTTAACCAAGTTGTAATTAATAATTATATCCTTAGTATTTTTGCTGGAGTTATGTGTTTTTGTTGTTCTTCTTGTCATTTGGAAGGTGGATTGGAGGATTTGATAACCCATGACAACCAAAAGAATACAAAACATCGCGAAGATTTTTAATAAAACAACAAGTTCTAAACATATTCATGAAGGAGTCATTTTCGTAGAGAACACCAATGGCGACTTCTCTTACAGCAAAGAATATGGAGGCAAGGATGTTGACTCCTCGTTACTAATGGCCAGCATCACCAAGCTATTTACTACAACCTGTATTTTAGGTTTACTAGAGAAAAATGAACTTTCTTTGGATGATAGGCTTACAAAGTATTTTGATAATGAGCTGTTAAGTAATATCCATGTGTTTGGTGGCAAGGATTATTCATTTGATCTGACCCTATCCGATTTGTTGTTTCAGACCAGTGGGCTGCCGGATGTGTTTGAAGAAGGAGGAAATAGTGCTAAGAGTCGTGCCATAAAGGAGGACTATTACACAACCTTCAGTGAGCAGGTGGCGCTGGTAAAGAACCTGAAACCACATTTTGCACCTCGAACTAAGCGAAAAGCATACTATGCCGATATAAACTTTGACATGCTTGGTGAAATCGTTGAGAGAGTAACAAATACAACATTAGCTGATGCTTATAAGAAATACATATTTGAACCACTAGCATTCGAGAGTACATATCTGCCTGAACATGAAAATGATATTATACCGAATATCTATTATATGGATAAATCTATTTATCGACCCAAAGTGATTAGAAGCAGTCGTGCGAGTGGAGGCTGTATCACCACTGCTCGTGAATTAATGATATTTACGAAGGCCTTCTTTGGAGGCAAGCTGTTTAATAAGGAGTTTTTTGAACAACTATCGGCATCTAATAAACTTCAAGTATCCATGGGACCTATCTACTATGGCAGTGGTTACATGAGAATTCCTTTGAATGGGTTGATTACGCTTTTTATGGGCAAGGGAGAGTTAATGGGGCACTCTGGATCAACAGGATCGTTTGCTTTTTATTATCCGACTAAAGATTTATTTATGGTGGGAGATTTGAACCAGATGGGGAATGCTGCACTACCTATAAGGCTATCGATGAAGCTTGCTATGACAACGAAATGATGATGAAAAGGCGGATACAATGGAAAGTATATCAAGTTTAATCAAAAAGTTATCATGGGGCACACCCGAAGAGGAAAAAGAAGATGCAATAAAGAAGTTACAATATATAGAGGAAGAGAATCTTCATTTGTTACTGCAGCCTATTTCAAAAGACTATTGGGATGGTGCGGCTGAAACAGTCGTGCGTTTGGGATATCCACGTGTGAAGAGTGTACTGACAGGTTTACTTGAATGGTTACAAGATACAAATTGGCCAGGTGCGGGGCAAATATCAGTTTTTTTACGTGAAATAGGGGATCCGATGATTCCATATGTTAAAAAAGTACTAAATCACCACAGCGATGATCAAGAATGGGTGTACAATATTTTTGAAGAATTAATAAATCATTGGAATACGAAACAAGTGCTACAGATTCAAGAAGAATTAATTAAAATTTCACAGGAAAAAGCCAGTGATCTTACGGCGTTAAGAATCCTATTAACTCATAATGTGTACTCAAAAGAAGGAGTCTGTGAAATCATCCAGCGTAAAAAAGATGCCCTTGTATTTGAACTCAAGGAACTTCATGATACTCATCCTGAAATTGATTGTGAAGCACTTAATAAAGGATTCAGAGAAACAATCTTCAAACAACCAAATTTATCTAAAGAGTATCATGAAGACAATATAGACCAGTTTATTATATGTAATGCTATTTCAAATCTCGAAAATAATTTAAGTGAAATAGAGATTTTTACAGCAGAGTGTCTCACTTAATCAGTCTATATGTATTTAAAAAAAGGAGACTTACCAGTGAACAATGTCAAAGTCCTTCATTATGATGCTTTTTCGCCCTATCCGAACAAAGGAAATCCTGCGGGAGTAGTGTTAGATGCGGCTCATTTAAGTGAAAGTGACATGCAATCTATTGCTCACAAGGTCGGTTTTAACGAAACAGTTTTTGTAATCTCATCAGATGTAGCTGATTTAAGGCTTAAGTATTTTACGCCAGGCCATGAGATCGATCTTTGTGGACATGCTACAATGGCATCTTTATTTGCTTTGAAAACAAAGGGGATTCTTGGAGAGGTTAGCTCGGTAAATATTGAAACAAATGTAGGAGTGCTACCCATTCGATTTAGCTTCGATAATAACAACCAATTAATGATAAAAATGAAGCAAGATCATCCGAAGTTTATTGAATTTAACGGTGATAGAGCCAAGCTTGCACACGCCATAGGTTTAACCCTTGATGAGGTAGAAGAGGATCTGCCTATTGTGTATGGTTGTACAGGTGCTTGGACGCTATTAGTCCCTGTTAAGAATAAAGAAAGTTTTAATAGAATGAAACCGATAAACCGGTTGTTTCCAGATATTTTAACGCAGCTTCCAAAAGCATCGGTGCACCCATTCGCAATTCTAAATGATAATCCGCACACACTCATGCACGCTAGACATTTCTCATCGCCTTATTCGGGAACCGTTGAAGATCCAGTAACAGGTACAGCGTCAGGTGTTATGGGGGCCTATTATTTGAATTATATTGATACGCATCTGGATTCGATTCAATTTAATGTAGAACAAGGGCATGAAATTGGTAGAGATGGAAAAGTGAGTGTTGACGTATATCGAAATGAATCCGGTGAAATGGATGTATTTATTTCTGGAACCGCAGTGTTTGTTAAGGAGTTTGACATATGGAGCTGATAAAACATACTCATCTTGGAGTATATGGTGTCTTAGTGATTAACGATAGAGTATTACTAATTAAGAAAGCAAGAGGCCCTCATACGGGGAAGTGGGACTTTCCGGGTGGATCTATTGAGTTTGGAGAGAAACCATATGAGACTCTTAAGAGGGAGTTTTGGGAAGAGACAGGAATTACAAGTTTAAAAGGGGAACTTCAAGATTCAATTTCCTATACTTTAATTTATCCATACAGTGATACTCAGCTAGAAGAATTACACCATATAGGGATCATATATGAAGTGGAATTACTAGATTTGAATTATGAACTAAAGACTGATGGGGATGAACAAGACTCTCTAGGCGCCCAGTGGATAGACATTGAACAATTAAACACCCTAGAATTAACACCTTTCGTTAAAAAAATACTGCTGGGTTCTTATTAATAATAGGGTTTCAGAACTTGTCACTAAGTTTTGAAACCCTATTATTTGTTCTTAAGACCACCTGCTTACATATTTACAAGTGTCCCCTTATTCAATACTGATATAGCTGCTGCAATAAGGATCATACCCATAAAAGCGGGTGTGGCGTGACCAAGTGATACATAGATTTGTCCTCCAATGATAGGCCCAATCATTCTAGCTAAAGCCTGGATAGATTGGCTACCTCCCTGAATCCTTCCTTGTTCACTAGAATCGACAGACTTGGAGAGCATCCCATTGAAGGAAGGCCCAAAAATCGAATCACCAAAACCGAATATAAACATTCCAGCGATAAAAAGAGGATAGAATGAGAACAAAGCGGATGCTGCAATAAGACTGTAGCCAATAATCTCCGAAAACATTCCAAGAGTTGCTATCTGTTTATCACTAAGTTTCTTCAAAAGCTTTGGCATTATGAAACCTTGTGAAATGATGTCTTGAAGGCCCATTATTGAAAACATAAGTCCGATTAGTGCAGGCTTCCAACTGAAAGTATCCATAGTGAATTGTGAAAAAACTGCCTGCAAAGATCCGTTAGGTATCCAAAGTAAGAACGCTGAGACAAGTAACCTATTTAAGTTTTTAATAGAAAGTAAGTTCGCAAGCTGTGAAAATGGATTCAGTCTTACAAAGGTAATCTCTTTCAGTCTATTCTTCTTATCAAGGCTCTCAGGCATAAAAAAGAATCCATAAACAACGTTCAATAAAGTTATTATTGCTCCAAAATACAAGGGTACAGAATAACCAAACTTAGCCAGTAATCCGCCTATAGTTGGGCCGATGACGGTGCCTACACCTACAACCGCACTCACCCATCCGAAGTATTTGGTTCTCTGTTCTGAAGGAATAATGTCTGCAAAATATGCGAAGATCGTGCTTATACTCCCGCCTGTTATACCTTCGATTATGCGTCCAGCAAAAAGTACCCATAGAGCACCTCCAATACCAAAAACGAAATACCCGATTGCGGAACCCAAGAGGCAAACTAAGAGCAATGGACGACGACCATATTTGTCGCTCAAAGCTCCAAGTATGGGGGCTGCAAAAAACACGCAGACTGCATAAACAGAGGTCAGCAGCGTAACAATTATAGCTTGTTCTCCCGGATTGCTTGTATAAGGCTGCACTAAGAATGGGACGACAGGCATTATGATACTGAAGCCGATTCCGCAAAGAAACACAGAGATAAGACCGAATATTAAAGCGTGTTTATCTATGGATTGTTCTGTGTTCTGTTTATTGTGTGATCTAAATAAGGACATATAAATTCGCTCCTCAAACGTTATGATTTTGATTCCTAGGAAACATATTCATCTTAATGAAATTATGTTTCCTTGTCAACAAAATAATAACAATAAAAATGCAGCTCGTTCTCAATAGAGCCCGGCTGCCTGTGGTTTCATATCATTATTTAAATTTATTCCGACTTAATATCTATCCCCATTTTCTTTATTTCTTTATCCAAATGCCTATTATACTTCTCGACGAAACTAAGCATACTTTCAAATTGTTCCTCGGTTATTTGCTCAAATACAGCTTTATCCCGCTCTTGAAACTCTTTGTGCAGATCCTCATGGATTTTATAAATTACTTTTCCTTGCTCAGTAAGCCTAAAATAGATTTCTTTCTTGTTATCCGACTTCTGGTAGCTTTCGATAAGGCCTTTTTCTATGAGCTTCTTAGTTAATTTACTGATGGCACCGCGAGTCATATAAAAGGACTCCGCAAGTTTTGTCACGTTGGAATCTACATTTTTTTCAATGTATTCAATACAATGTACTTCGGAAGATGTATACCCCTTAAGACTTTCTTCCATCTTATCTTTATTAAGCCAAACGATCTTATTATATAGGTCCCTGACACCCATTAGGATCTGTTCTTCCTTGTTCATGACCTATCCTCCTACCCGTAAGTGCATTAGCAATATTATATTCAATTTTTGTTTCTGTTTCAACAATATTAAAGATGAGTAAACATTCTACTGATTGCAGGATTCAAGGTATAATTCGATTGCTAAACGATGAAAAGCGCTGGTGATTTCCAATAAAAGTAATATCGGACGAGCAATTACAAGACAGTGTCAAAGTATCAATAATAGTTGTTTTGTCATATACCTTTGAAAGCGCTTAGATATTAAGATTGGTTCATAAGGTCGCAGATCAACGGAAGGAGAGTAGAGGAGAACCAAGGCTGCAAAAAGAGAGAAGGCCATGCAAGCTGATTTAATTATAAGAATCTAGGTTTAGGAGGACTTACATATGGCGAACGCAAGCGTCGCACCAGACAAGACATCAAGACCGAATCTGGGCAAGCATCGGACCAGCGGGATAAGACGCTTTTTTAAGCAAATAGATCTACAGCTTATGGTATTGCCAGCACTCGTTCTAGTTTTTATTTTTGCTTATATCCCCATGTACGGTATTCTAATTGCTTTTCAAGATTACAAGTTAGGTAATAGTTTTATTAGCAGTGATTGGGTTGGATTAAAGCATTTTATTTACTTCTTTAATGCTCCTGAATTTGAAGTGGTTATGAAAAATACAATCATAATCAGCTTACTGAAGTTCTGTTTTGGATTTCCTGCACCGATTATTTTGGCGTTAATGCTGAACGAAGTTCGTAAAATGTTCTTTAAACGGGTTATTCAGACCGTTACATACTTGCCTCACTTTTTATCTTGGGTGGTTATCGGCTCAATGGTTACCTCGATGCTATCCGTAGATAATGGCAGTATTAATATGCTGCTTGAGAAATTGAGATTTATTGATGAACCGATTAACTTCCTATCTATGACCGAGTATTTCTGGGGCATTTTAGTTACAACCAATGTATGGAAGGAAATTGGTTTTGCCTCGATCGTTTACTTAGCTGCCATTGCTGGTATTGATCCGCACTTATACGAAGCTGCTTCGATGGATGGTGCGAGTCGCTTTAAACAGATATATTTGATTACGTTGCCTTCCATAATGCCAGTTGTGATCATCTTTATGATTCTGGCTATCGGTAATCTGGTGAATGCAGGATTTGAAGATATTTTGATCCTTGCTTCCAATCCGGCTCTACGAGAAGTATCAGATTCAGTTGATGTATATGTTGTACGTGTCGGTATAGATAACTTCAGGTACTCCTATGCGACTGCTATCGGATTGTTCAAGGCCGTTATCAGTGTGACATTACTTACCTTTGCAAATTTCATTGCCAGAAGAGCAGGAAACAGCTTGTGGTAATGAATTACTCAATATAGGGGGACTGAACTATGAAACGTACTAACATAGGAGACCGATTGTTCATTGGATTCATATATGTATTCTTGACCTTACTGGCATTCTCCGCGTTTTATCCATTTTGGAATTCACTTGTGATTTCTTTTAACGAGGGGATGGATACTTCCAAAGGCGGAATTACTTTCTGGGTCCGCGAGTTCACGCTAGAGAATTATAAGATCGTATTTGAAGATTCTCGTTTAATGGGTGGATTCGTCATTGCTACATTAAGAACGGTAATTGGTACAGTAACAGCGATATTGGCGACTTCGATATTTGCTTATGGGATGTCAAAGCGTGAACTTATGGGTCGAAAATATTACATGATTATGTGTATCATTACTATGTATTTCGGTGGGGGACTCATTCCGTCATACATGCTAATCAGAAGTTTAGGTCTCTTCAACTCATTTTGGGTGTTTATTATTCCTGCACTTGTCAGCGTATGGAATATGATCATATTTCGGACCTTCTTTCAAGGTCTACCGCAAGGCTTGGAGGAGTCAGCTAAGATTGATGGCTGCGGATACTGGGGAACTTTTCTCCGAATCGTACTTCCCTTGTCAGGGCCTGTTATCGCAACATTATCGTTGTTCACAGCAGTCAATCACTGGAATGAGTGGTTCGTAGCGAGTATTTACATTACGAAAGAGGAGTTAATGCCGATTCAGACCATCTTGAGACAGATATTGTTCTCTAATATTGCTTCAGAACAGCTGTCTAATGTAGATGCAAGTTCCATTGCTCATATTAACTCAGCCAAGAAAATAACGTCAAAGTCATTAACGATGGCTACGATCATGGTTGCAACCATTCCGATTGTATGTGTATATCCATTCCTACAAAGATTCTTCGTTAAAGGGGTCTTAGTCGGATCATTGAAAGAGTAGGATGATAGAATGAGATGGGGTTTAGAGCATATTGCTTTGAACATAGATTACAAATTGAAAGGGGAAAATACATTGAAGACTAAGAGAAAGATGCTTCTCGGAACGTTGTCTACCTTGCTATTGTCGACTGTGGTGGCGTGTTGTAGTGGCAACAATTCAAGCGCTCCAGCTGCAACTGCTGAACCAGCGAAAGAAGGAGGAACAGCGGTTAATACAGCAACTGAAGCTCCAGCGGCTGATTTGTATGAGTTAGGGAAAGAACCGCTTGAAGTATCCTTCTACGGAAACTACGGCTGGTATCAAATGCCGAAATGGGGCAAGGATGCCGCTTCTAAATGGATTTTAGATAATCTGAAAATCAATGTCACTGGTATTAGCTCCGGTGGTAATAATGCTCAGAAGCTGCAAACAATGATCGTGGGTAACGAGCTGCCGGATATTGTGTGGACTGAGAAAGGTGCTGACGTAGAACGTCTTCGTCAAGCAGATATGTTAGTTCCTTTGGATGAATACATTGATAAATATCCAAACTTTAAAAAATACTTAACAGCTGGACATTTGGAATTGCTTCGTTCTCCTGATGGAAAAATCTATCAGCTGCCGAATTATTATACAACACAGCCAAACGGAAATGCCGGTTATGCGATCAATAAGAAAATTTACAAAGAACTCGGTTCTCCTAAGCTAGAGACTACGGATGATTTGTACGCTTACTTAAATGCAGTTAAAGCGAAGTTCCCAGACGTTATTCCGTTTGAGACTGGCTTAGCGAAAGATGGTAACGGTATTGACCAGTTGTTCTCCTCGTTTAAAGAGAATAACCTTTCGTATACTAGAATATACGCTGTACCTGATGGCGACAAAATGGCTTCCATTTACAAAGATGAAGGGTTCCGTGAGTCCGTTGTCTTTGGTGCTAAATTAATGCGTGAGAAGCTTATGACACAGGATGCGAATACCCAAACAGAGGACCAAATTAGAGAGAAAGCGATGAATGGCAAGTTCGCTGTGATTGCGACATTCGATCCGATGAAGTTGCTCGCTACTGCTGATGAAGAGATGAAGAAGAAAAATCCGGAAGATGGTTACATGTTTATTAAACCAATCTACAAACCGGGCTTGGATCAAAGTAAGATTACTCCGGGAACGTACAATCAGCTAGGCTGGAACGTTGCTACAATTACTAAAAACGCTAAAAATCCAGAAGCTGTATTTGCTATGCTTGACTGGATGACAGGTCCAGAAGGTTCTATGGTTCTGAACTGGGGTCCTCCAGGACCAGACGCTTACTGGGATGGCTTTGAAGCAGATGGACTTACTCCTAAATTTAATAAAGATAAATATCTAAATGAGCCAGAAGCATTATCTGAAATTAGCGGTAAGGCTGGTGACTTGGTTTGGGTAGGAAATACAGTTTTCTTGGATAATACGAAGAAAATGATGTTGCAAACCCTTCCAGCTGATAAAATCGACTTTAGTAACCGCTGGCAGATGGAAGTAACGTGGGCTTCACAAGGCGACATTACGGAGTTCCTAAATTGGGATCCGGCTCCCGACAGTGAAGAAGGTATTATCAGACAAAGTGTCAGAGATATCTGGTTAACTGCTAGAGCGAAATCAATGTATGCGAAGACTGATGCAGAAGCATTAGCAATTCTTGATAAAGCGCACGATGATTCCATGAAGGTTGGTTATGAGAAATTCCTTGATTATGTTACAAAAGTATGGACTGAAAACAAGAAAGCTTTAGGAAAATAATCATTAGTAATGCGAAGGTTTGCTACTAGGCAAGCCTTCGTTTTTACGTTCGATTCTGATGACTCCTTGTTTATGAGCTGATAGACAAATTAATGAATGGTATACTGGAAAAGAGTAATGGTAGAATTTACAGGATTTTCAGGGATAGATTTAAGGCATTTCAAAGGGGGACTTGTTGATGTACAACGTATTATTAGTAGATGATGAGATGCTTGATTTAGAAGGTATGAGACAATTCATTCCTTGGGATGAGCTTGGTATGGAAGTTGTGGAGGCAGCAAATAACGCGTTTACCGCATGCGATATTTTAGATCAGCATGTGATTGATATTATAGTTAGTGATGTGAATATGCCGAATATGTCGGGTCTAGAGCTGGCCCGGATTGCCATAGAGAAGAAAAAGGATATACGCGTGATATTTGTAAGCGGTTACCAAGATTTCAGCTATGTGAAGCAAGCATTGTCACTAAAGGCGTATAGCTACGTCCTTAAGCCAATGGATGATAGCGAACTTATTGCTGCACTTCAGAAAGTAAGGCAAGATTTAGACGATGAACGAAAACGTCGTGACGTCGAAGAAGCCTATCAGCATATGATTCCAATGGCCAAAAATGATTTGTTGATACGCTTGTTTGAAGGAGAATGGGAAGGAGATGAGAAGAGCCAGGCCGGAATGTTGTCACTTGTAAAGTCATACGGTCTGGATCAGCTGAATTGGCCTGTTCGTGTAGCTGTCTTGGAGCTGGACTATTTTAACTGGCTTCAAGGACAGGATAATCTATCTAAACATCAAATGGCTAAGGACTTCCTTTATGAAGTAAATAGAATAGGTCAGAAGCATGGTATGCCACATTGCTACAAGGTATCGTCTTACCGGATTGCATTATTGATTAACGAACAGGAAATGGGGAATTTCACTGAGGATATTTTCGCCTCGATTCGTGCGAAGTTTCCAGTCACAATGACTGTGGGTGTTGGGAAACCAACATTTTCTATGGAACAGGTCCACATCTCCTATCGACAAGCTATGGAGGCTGTGGACGGAAAAATGTTCATTGGCAAAGGCAAACTTATTATGTATGAAACGGTTAGCAGCGAACCTGGGATGATTGACGCTCGTATGTTAGATACCCGCATGGATACGCTGTTTAAAGCAATGAAAGAGTATGAGTTAGTTCTTATTTATGATGAAATTGACAAACTGTTCCGCTCTGTAAGTAGTTTGAGATCCAAATTCACTATTCATAATCTGGCCATGTATATCATATGGAAGCTGGATCAGCAATTAAAGGATGTTAACGAGGATTTATTTGAAATATTAGGGATGGAGATACATAGCTTAGATGTTCTACACCAATTCGATACGATCAGTGATATTCGCTCCTGGCTCGTACTTAAAACATTTGAAATCTCAGAGTATCTCCGTAGCAAATCTGATTCTGTGAACCATAAACTCATTAGAGAGATTATCCAAATGATGCAGGACAGAATGAGTGATAACTTTACGCTTAAAGATATTGCGCAGCAGTTCTCTTTCTCGCCTAACTATTTGGGCTATCTATTCAAAGAGGAAACTGGGAAAACGTTTAGTGAAGTACTCACACAGCTTCGAATGGATCAAGCTGGCAAGCTTTTAAAAGATCCAACGTGTAAAATCTATGAAATCGCTAGCAAAGTAGGCTATCGTTATCTCCCTTATTTCAGCAGACAGTTCAAAGAGGCTTATGGTATGACACCTATGGAGTATCGTAAGCGCGACAAGTGATGGGGGATGATGTTCTGTGAAAAAGCGAAGTAGACATAAGTATGTGCCGATTGGCTATAAGTTAATGCTGACGTATATGTTTTTTATTATTATTCCTATTTCTCTAATCGGGTTCGTCTCCCACTCCATGTATAATGATTCATTACGAGAGCATATCAATACGAATATTAAAGGAACGTTATTACAGATTCGTGACAACATTGATTATAAAATGGACGAAGTCACTCGAATATCAACACAATTATACAGTGATTTTGATTTCTATCGAAATCTTCGGAGTTATGAGGAAGGCTGGGAAAATTACGACCGGATGTCTAAGAAGGTATTGCCGAAGCTTGACGTAGCTATTCAATCTACAGGTGTGAAGATTGGGATGTCGCTATTCTTAAAGAATGAATCGATCCCTGAGATCTACTCGAATTCACTTGAGGGCTATCTAGATAATAGCAGCTTTTATCATCTCTACCACATGAAACGGATTGAAGGGAAATCCTGGTATTATGATTTTCCAGCTGAAAAATACGCTGAAACTATGAAATGGTGGCAGATCGAGAGCGATGTAGAGAATAATCGCATCTCGTTGCTCCGTAGACTAATTGATACATACGAACCTCTTAAGCCTAAAGAGATTGGATTCCTACGGATTAATGTAAGGATTCCAGATCTTTTTGACAGTGTCAATTATACGAAGATTGGAAAAGGAAGTAATCTAATTATAAAGAACGAATTTGGTAGAACAATGTATCAATCGGGTGAATTACCGGAGAACTATACCAATGAAGCCGAGCTGAATAAGGATTACATGACGATTAAAGAAACCATTATGGTTGCTAACCAAGCATGGCAATTAATCGCTCTTGTTCCAATTGCAATCCTTGAAAAGGATGCAATGAAGGTACGTTTGTTTATTATTTTAATGTGTCTCATATGTTGTGTGGTCTTTAGCTTCGTGGGCATATTTATCTCCCGTTATTTTTCAATACGGATTAATAAGTTTGTATATGTGCTTAATGCCTATCGGGAAGGTGATCTTCACAAACGTATTAAATATCGAGGGAAGGACGAATTCTCTCAGATAGCAACTGCGTTAAATGATATGGGTGAAAATATTGATATGTTGATTAAAGAGGTGTACCTGACGCAGCTCCAGAAGAAGGAAGCGGAGCTTGAGATTCTGCAATCGCAAATCAATCCGCACTTCTTGTATAATACTTTATCATCTATTGTTCAGTTAGCTAAATTTGGTCAAAATGAGAAGCTACAGAAGATGGTACTGGAATTAGCGAAGTTTTACCGTCTTACGCTTAATGAAGGTCGTACGATGATTCCGGTTCCAACGGAAATTGAGCAGGCGAATGCCTATTTAGAAATTCAGAAAATTAAATACGGTGACCGCTTAGAGGTCATGTTTGATTTTGATACAGAGATTTGGCCTTATGAGACCATTAAACTGATTCTACAACCCTTTATAGAGAACGTGCTCAAGCATGCTTGGTGTGGCGATCACATTCATATACGAATTGTTGGTCGGAAGGAAGGCGATCATATCCTGTTCCGCATCATTGACGATGGAATAGGCATCAGACAGGAACGTATCGATCAGATTTTTGATTCGAAGGGTCACACGAACACAGGTTACGGGGTCCGTAATGTGGATCAACGCATTAAACTGCAATATGGACCAGAGTATGGCGTGACAATTTTTAGTCGTGTTGGAATTGGCACTTCAGTTCAGATTCGGATTCCTGCAAAAAAAAGAAAGTAAGAGGTATTGCAGTTATGTTGTAGAAATGAATGATGTAGAAAAGGGGTCTTAAGGCTAGTTATTACTAGTCTTAAGACCCCTTTGATTGTTCAAGTGAAAGCTAGAAGCCTTTGTATTGAGGTTCCTCAGACTCTAATTCGGTTACCCGATTTTCAACCTGTGTTACGATTTGTTGTGTTTGCTCAGCTGCATTAGTGAATAAAGTTTTTGCACTTTCATTTTGTGTTTCAAGTGCAAATTGTTCCAAGCTCGCTTGAGCGCCTTTTAAAGAAGATAAACATGTTTTTACTTGTGAGGCTACTGTCATTAGGTTTCTCTCCTCTATTTTGAATTTTTAGCATGACGTTTCCTATTGTTCTCAACCTTCACTTTAGTTATGCAGGAAAAAAATAGAAGCGTTTCACGGCAACCGATTTTCCATAAATAAGTAGTGTGATTTCGGATTGAATGAACCTTTTTTAACAAATAATGAGTGTTAATAAACAAAGGCTCATCAAAAGGAGGAAATTTAAGATGCCGGAATGGCTGGAGGTTATAGTACGAACCCTCTTTGCTGTGGTTGTGCTTTTCTTATTAACTAAGTTATTGGGGAAGAGACAAGTATCGCAGCTTTCGTTCTTCGAGTATATTACGGGGATAACCGTCGGTAGCTTAGCTGCCTATATTTCTTTGGATACGGACAAGCATTGGCATCTAGGACTCATTGCACTGATTGTATGGGTCGCTTGTTCTTTAGGGGTTGAATATCTTCAGATGAAGAGTAAAAAAGCAAGAGACTTCATTGATTTTAAGTCCACCGTACTTATTAAGGACGGAAAAATACTCGAAGATCATATGAAAAAGGAACGCTTAACAACAGATGAATTATTGGAAGAGCTACGTAAAAAGGATGTATTCAATATATCTGAAGTGGAATTTGCGATTATGGAATCTGATGGAGCCATTAATGTTCTGCTTAAGAGAGAGAATCAGCCGCTTACACCCAAACATCTCGGTATTAAAGTTGCTCCAGAAAAAGAGCCACAAGCCGTCATTATGGATGGGAAAGTACTTGATAAACCTTTGGATACTTTAAATCTGACTCGCAGCTGGCTTGATGGAGCTCTAGAGAAAATGGGTCTAACTGTTGAGAATGTATTTCTAGGTCAGGTTGATTCTTATGGTGAGTTGACGGTCGATTTGTACGCCGACAACTTTAAAGTCCCACAGCCACAAGATAAACCACAATTATATGCTTTGCTCAAAAAATGTGAAGCAGATCTGGAAATGTTCAGTTTGTCGACAGAAAATGAAAAAGCTAAAAAAATGTATGAACAATGTGCAGAGCAATTGCAAGCATCTTTGAAAGTTTTAAAGCCTTTAATCCAAAGTTGATGGGATACAACCTCATACAAAAAACAAGAAAGAATCGGTTTTTGCACCGGTTCTTTTTTTCGTATACAGCTTAATGGAGTAGGTAGTATAAACCTCGTATACAATTGGCAAACTAAGCCAGATTCGAAAGTCACAATTCAGGAGGTATAGCCCATGTCAGGAATTTTAGAAACCATTAAGGAACAACTGGAAGGATGTAGTGATGCGGTATATCAGTCGATTTCCGTTCATGGGCATTCCTGTCTTCTGATCTATATCCCCTCCATCATCGATTCTAAGACACTTCATGAAAGTATTGCTTTGCCACTAAAAAAAGAAGCAGAAGCAAAGCTGGAATGGCCGAAATTTTTAGAACGGTTAGATCAAGGAATTGTTTTTCCTATCCAATATCTCAAGGCATTTGATGTACAAAAGATTGTAGATCTGATCGTTGCCGGAAAAGTAGTGCTTTGTATAGAGGATCTTCCTTATGTTTATTATTTTGAAATTACTCAATATCAAAAAAGATCAGTGACCGAATCACAAAACGAACTTGTAGTGATTGGTCCCCAAGAGGCTTTCATTGAAGATATTGAAACGAATCTCTCTTTGATTCGACATAAAATTAAACATCCGGATCTAAAGACCATTCATTATTCAATTGGCAAATATACAAAAACTGATGTGTATGTGGTCTATATTGAAGGCCTTTACAAAAAAGAAGTTCTAGCTGAGATTAAACAGAAACTAGATGAAATAGATATTGATGGGATACTAGGCATTAGTTATATATCGGAACAATTGAGGAAGGGGAACTTCACACCATTTCCAGTATTTCAATATACAGAACGCCCTGACTCGGTGGCGGCTTCTTTAATGGAAGGCCGGATCGGAATATTACAAGATGGCACACCTACTGCAATGCTTGCTCCGACATCCTTTTTTACAATGCTCCAGTCCTCTGAGGATTATTACCAAAGCCTTTATGCAGCAAGTTGGATTCGAATAGTCCGATTTGTATTTTCAATTATATCCATGATTCTTCCATCGCTTTATGTTGCAATCACAACTTTTCATCCTCAGATTATTCCATCTAATCTGCTGATAACAATAGCCTCTGCGAGAGAGAATATCCCTTTCTCAGCGCTGACAGAAGCTCTGATTATGGAACTTACCTTTGAAGCCCTTAGAGAAGCTGGTACGCGAATACCAAAGCCTGTGGGACAGACAGTATCTATTATTGGGGGTATAGTAATCGGTCAAGCCGCTGTACAAGCAGGAATTGTATCTGCTCCAATGGTCATTGTCGTTTCCATTACTGGAATTTCCACCTACATCATTCCCCATTATGAGCTAGGCTTGACTTTTCGATTACTTCGCTTCCTCTTACTGATTATGGGTGGAATAATGGGGTTGCTCGGGGTTTATATTACAGCTTTCTTGATTTACGGACATCTAGCTAATCTGAGACCTTTAGGTGCTCCATATTTGCAACCCGTTGCTCCACTGGTGTTACGAGACTGGAAGGATGCATTAGCTCGCTTTCCCTCAAATTTTATGACGAAACGCAGCAACCTCTATACAGATAGGAATAAAAGGAGACAGAAAGAGAAATGAGAATCCTGAAGATAGGAGTTATTGCAATCTTGCTCCTAAATATAACAGGTTGTTGGTCATCGAAGGTAGAACTGGATGAACTGACATTTGTATATGGAATGTTTATCGATGAAGGCAAAGAACCAAATACTGTTGAAATTACGATTAACTCACCCTTGCCCAATCGTCTTAACGCGGGAGGACAACCATCAAATGGCGGTGGAGGAGATGGTAATACTTATTCTACAATTTCTAAGACCGCAGGAACGATTCCAGAAGCCATGCTGTTAATTCAAAAAGACTTAACACGTCAACTTAGTCTTTCTCAATTAAAAGTAATTGTCTTAGGAAAGACCTATGCTGAACAAGGAATCAGCGAATTACTACTATGGATTGAAAGAGAACCAAGTCTTCCTCTTGGTACTTATGTTATGGCAAGCCCCGAAAGTGCAAAAGAGATGAATACTTTAACACCTATTTACGAGCAATTGCCTTCGGATGTACTGAAGAACTTTGGATCAGAGAGATATTTGTTTTCAACGACGATAAAGGATTGCTTGTTTGCAGAAGCATCAGGTGTTGGATTTGCTATTAACAATCTTTCATTTGGTAAAAAAGAAGAAACATCGAAAGAAGGAAAACCGGAGTACTGGGCGGGAATTCAAGGGGCCATGCTGTTTCAAAAAGATAAGATGAAAGGAATACTAAATCTTAAAGAGGGAAGGACATTAGCATGGGCGTTAGGCAAACTTAAGTTGGCAGTCTATTCCATCGATTGGGATGAGGGACAAAGTGCCGCAAGTGTTATATTTGTAAGCACAACATCATCAAAGAAGTTAAACCTAACGGATGAAGGACCTGTTTTCACAGTGAATTTAAAGGGGAAAGCAAGTGTTATTTATTTAAGGGACCCTAAAAAAAGGGATAAAGAGGAACTCGGCCAAATTATCATTGCGAAGCTTAAAGAGAAAGTCTCTGGTAATCTTACCGAAGCCATTCGTAATACCCAAAAAGCAGGTGCCGATGTTCTGCAACTCGGATTGCTACTGGAATGGAACGAACCAAAGCTATGGAAGCAGATTAGAGAGCGGTGGGAAAGTTATTATGCTCATGAAGCTGATATTAAGGTAAAGACAGATTTTTATATTGTAGACTATGGAACAGCAAAATAAAAACATTTAGAGGGAGAAGTTATGCGAACATCGAAATGGCAGCTTTTCCGTGAGTCTGTAAAATATATTGTGTAAACTCTCAAACCCATTAAAATGGAAGTAAGAGAAAGGTTGGGGAGAACACATGGGACTTTGGACAAAACAGCAGTTACGGGAATTTATTAAGGAAAACAATTTGGTAAGCGCACAGGATGCGCAGAATGCTCTAAAAGAGCTGTTTGCGGAGACGATTCAGGAGATGCTGGAAGCCGAAATGGATACTCATTTGGGCTATGGAAAGCATGAGGTGAAAGCGAAGCTCACGCCAAACAGCCGTAACGGAAAGAGCCGTAAAACCGTAGTCAGTGAGTATGGTGAGCAGGAAATCGCTATTCCTCGGGATCGGTTGGGCGAGTTTGAGCCCTTGGTCGTCAAGAAGCATCAGTCGAATGTAACGGGCATCGAAGAACAAATTATTGCGCTGTATGCGAAAGGGATTAGCACCCGAGAAATTCAGGACCATTTAGGGCAGATGTATGGTATTGAGGTATCTCCAACGCTCATTTCCAATGTCACGAACAAGATTGTGCCTCTCATTAAAGAATGGCAGAACCGGCCTCTGCAAGGGGTCTATGCCGTCGTCTATTTGGATGCGATCCACTTCAAAGTCAAGCAAGATGGGGCCATTATCAATAAGGCTGCCTACATGGTCATTGGCATTGATCTGGACGGAAACAAAGACGTGCTGGGGATGTGGATTGGTGAGAATGAGTCCTCCAAGTTCTGGCTGAGTGTGCTGAATGAACTGAAGAATCGCGGGGTTCAGGACATTCTCATTATCTGCGTGGATAACCTGTCCGGATTCTCTCAAGCGATTGCCGCCTGCTATCCTCAAACGGAAATCCAGAAGTGTATTATTCACCAAATCCGCAGCTCCACACGGTACGTGTCGTACAAGGATATTAAGAAGGTAACAGCCGACTTAAAGCCTATTTACAAGGCAGCTACCGAGGAAGGTGCCTTGCTTGAACTCGACCGTTTCGAGGAAGTTTGGGGAGCGAAATATCCCCTCATTATCCGTTCCTGGCGGACCAATTGGGACGAACTCGCTACCTTTTTCAAGTACCCGCCTGAGATCCGCAAACTGATTTACACCACCAATATGATTGAGAGTTACCACCGTCAGCTTCGTAAAGTGACGAAGGGAAAAAGCATCTTTCCCACAGATGAGGCGCTACTAAAAATGCTCTATCTGGCCACCGTCGACGTCACTCGGAAATGGACAGGACGTGTCCAAAACTGGGGGCAAATGCTGCTCCAGCTGTCGGTCTTTTTCCCCGATCGGGTCGGTCAACACTTGCGTTAAATTCGCGACTTCCCCCTCGGGGGAATCTGTGCTTAAAAGAGTTTACACAAAATTATTGACAGACCCTTTTCCGTTTTTTTATTATTTTTTTTAACTCCCAAACCACTATTTTCCTGATTCCGAATCTAATTGCTACTTCATCCTATCAAGGCTGGATTGCATTATTAGTGGGGTCTTTATTAGGGTTGATATTATTATGGTTTACTTTTCACGTCGGTATGTTGCGGCCTAATCAAGCATGGGCAAGCTTTGGAAAAGAAATCATAGGTAAATGGCCACACAAATTCATGCTTCTTATGCTCTTATGCTGGTGTGTTTATTATGCATCTACTGATATTGAGAACTTTGTACTATTCTTTGGTTCTAATTATCTGAGAGGAACTCCACCTCTGTTTATTCAGTGCGTAATTGGGCTAGTGATTATGTATACGGCTAGTTTAGGTTTTACAACGATGGCGTATATGGCGGATGGGCTTTTTATTATTTTTTTTATAACAATGATCATTTTATTTAATTTATTTCTCCCGAATGCGGACTTCAATATGCTACCCGCCTTCATTCATTATCATGATCCCGGAATTGCCCTAAAGGACTCTATTGTAGTCATGTCATGGTTTGGAGAATGGATTGTCCTCTTGTTTGTTGTGCCCGATCTGAAGCTTGAAGCGAAGATGTTGAAAAGATTAGTACTTACGGCGATATTTGTCTTAGTCACTGTCTTAATTGGTTGGTCGCTGACGATGATGAGTTTTGGTCCACATTTGGGTCGGGAACTGCAATATCCTTTCCTTGAATTGGTGCGCAGCGCCAAACAAGATAATCTGCTAGGCAATTCGGATCCGCTATTAATTGGAATATGGTCGTCTTCTATGTTCATACACAGCTCATTCCTTATCTATGTAGCCTCGAGATGTGTATCCGGCTTGTTTAATACAAAAGCTAGAAAAATGTACATTCCCTTCTTAACAATAACTTCAATAACGATAGCTTTTTTATATTCACGACACATAGGCAGTTATTATAAACACTATAATAGTTTTGCTATTGTTGTCATTTGGCTAATCGTTGAAAGCATCCCGATCTATTATGCCATCACGGCTTTCTTTCGATATCGGAATAAAACTGCGAAGTAAATAAATTAGGAGTGGAAATCTAGGTTCTGTCTTTTTAATGGGCAGAACCTTTTCTTGTGAATTATATATTGGATACACTTTCTGTTATGATTAAAGGACTAATTATATTAATTTCCCAGATTGGATGGTGTATTTTACATGAATCTTCAAGAAGTCACTGAACTTATCAAATCTATTAGATCCAATCTAGCTAAAGTCATTGTTGGAAAAGAGGATGGAGTAGACCTGCTACTAACCGCATTACTTGCGAATGGCCATGTTCTGCTGGAAGATGTTCCGGGTACAGGTAAAACTTTGTTAGCCAAAGTCCTTGCAAAATCTTTAGATTGTACATTTAAGCGTATTCAATTTACTCCAGACTTGCTGCCTTCTGATTTAAGCGGGATTAATTTTTATAATCAAAAGACAGGTGAATTTCAGTTTAGACCAGGTCCAGTATTTGCGAATATTTTGTTGGCTGATGAAATTAACCGTGCAACACCAAGAACACAATCCAGTCTGCTGGAATGTATGGAGGAGCGGCAAATCACGATCGATGGTGTGACTCATGGCTTAGAAGCACCTTTTCTCGTAATTGCTACTCAGAATCCGATTGATAACCAGGGCACTTTTCCGTTGCCCGAAGCTCAATTAGATAGATTTCTAATGCGGATTACTACGGGTTATCCTTCATTTGACGAAGGAATTCATATTTTACAGCGCTTCCGTGAGAATAACCCGCTGGAAGAGACTTTTTCAGTGGCTACCGCTCAAGATATTCAAGCAGCACAGCGTTTAACCGCTTCCGTTAGTATAAGCGATGATTTGCTGGCTTATATTGTTCGAATTACAGAAGCTACACGGAAATCAACGGCAGTTAAACTAGGTGCGAGTCCCCGTGCTAGTGGGGCTTTGCTTAAATCTGCTCAAGGATATGCACTTATTCAAGGGAGATCTTACGTAACACCGGATGATATTAAGGCCGTAGCCGTTCCGGTGCTTGCCCATCGTCTACTTCTTCATCGAGGATTGGGTTCAAAAGAAGGACAGGCAGCGGATATTGTGCTACAAGTGCTTCGTGAGGTAGAGGTGCCGACTGAACTCGTTACGTCCATTAGAGGCGGAAAGGTGGAATGAGCTATGGCTTTACCTTGGTTCATTTTCATTACTGTAGTTCTATTGTTCCTTCTTGCCGTTATCTATGAACGAAATGGTCTGAAAGCGCTTAGCTATACTCGTTATTTTTCAACAAAAGTTGCTTATGAAGGGGATCATCTTGAGATGATCGAGGAGATCGTTAATGCTAAGCTTTTGCCATTACCATGGCTTCGGCTGGAATCTAGTATTTCTAGAGGTTTGGAATTTAGTAGTCAGGATAATCTCGGAATTAGCACGGGGGAAATCTATCAGAATCATATCAGCTTGTTCTACCTGAAATCATACCGTCATATTAAACGGCGTCATCAAGTAACTTGCGAGCGACGGGGGATATACCGTTTAGAGACGGTCACAATGACCACTGGAGATCCCTTTGGTTTAATTCGGAAAAACAAAACGTATCCACTTGAATTAGAGTTATTGGTCTATCCTAATCTGCTGAGCTTAGATGATCTACCACTGCCGATACATAGCTGGCTGGGTGAACTTCCGGTGAAAAGGTGGATCGTAGAAGATCCTTTCCTGACTGCAGGTATTCGCGAGTATAGCTCAGGAGATTCTATGGGACTTATAAACTGGAAGGCTACAGCACGCACAGGTACTATGCAGGTGCATAAGAAAGACTACACCGCAGATTCCAGACTCGTCATTTGCTTGAATATAGAGGACAGTCATTCCATGTGGAGAGCGGTAACGGATGTTGAACGTATCGAGCAAGGGATAAGGTATGCGGCCACTATCGCCGAATACGCCATGCGCCATGGAATTGAGACGGGGTTTATCTGTAACGGTAGACTGGACAACAGGGGCGAAAGAGATCCTGTAGAAGCAGAACCAATGGCTCAATTGGAAGACTTACTTGAGCTGTTAGCTAAGCTGGAGCTTGACAGAACGCTTCCTATGAGCCGATTGCTGGACCTGCAAGCCGAGAGTGGAATAAGTGATACTGACTTTCTGATCATTAGCTGTCATAGAGGAACAGAATTACAAGCGTCCGCAGAACTTCTATACCAGTTAGGAAACGGTGTGGAGTGGCTGGATATTCCGGAACAGGGGGGAGAGAGTGCATGAAGCTTACGTCATCTGGTTACGTATGGAGTACAATCAAACTCTGGATATTCTCTATTCTAGAACTATTATTAGTTCTACCTGTATGGATTCTGTTTCAGGTTTATGTACTGCCCAAGCAAATTGACCCTTTGTGGTTATCTGTCATGCCGCTAGTATCATTACTGGGCATTCTGCTGCGGCGACAGTGTAGTGTCAGATGGAAACAGTTGCTGGCTGCATTAATCCTTGGGGCAACGACTGGTATTTTGTCATCAGGAAGTCTGTCTATCGAAAGTCTGCCTTTAGGTATCGCAGGTTTTATATGCGCATATCTAGGGATGACTGCTGACTCTCGTGATCAGACCAGTAGGAAGTATTGGCTGGGGATTGTGATTTATTTTGTTGCGACCATTGTCTTTCATAGAATTCCTGATTTGGAGGCAACCGTTACCCTTCTGACCTGGTGTGGCAGCTTATGTTTATTGCTCACTCTACTTATATCTAATAGCAGTTATTTACAATATAGTACGCTCTCAAATGAGGGCAAAGCTTTGCCAAAAGGATTACAAAGAAATAACCGTATTTATGTTATTGGTATAGGAATTGTTGCGGCCGTGTTAGCGGCAGGGGTCGGAAAAGCCATAGGAACACTGCTATGGAATATGGTGCGTTCGTTCTTCGGATGGATTAGTAAACTATTCTCTGGATCGAGTGAGCCGCTGCCACCGTCAGTAGAACAGCCGCAAGCGAGTCCGGAGCTGCCTTTTGTAGGAGAGCAAAAACCAGGCCTGCTAGCTGCTATCTTAGATGTCGCTTTTTATGTAGCTGGAACTGTGCTAGTAGGAGTGGCAATCTACTTTGCAGTTCGGTGGTTGTATAGAAATGCCGGAGGGAAATTGAAGAGATTCATGGATGCCTTGCTATCCATGCTGCGCAGGGAGCATACGCCTAAAGACAATACCTCTTATCTTGATGAGGAGAAAAGTGTATTTACATGGGAACAAACGCTTCAAGGACTGAGGAACTTCTGGAGTACCCGTCTTACGCCAAGACATCGAAAAGATCGCTGGGAGCAGATGCAGAGTGAACGGGAACGTGTTCGCTGGTTGTATCGGCGTTGGCTTCATATGAAAGAGGATCAAGGTTATGTAGTTAAAAAATATCTTACACCGAAAGAAACGGAAGACGATATTTTAAAATGGACAGCTCTTAACCACTCTAAACGTAAGGGCGATGAAAGTTCTGTTAACACGTCGAATTCATTGATTAAAATATATGAAAAAGTTAGATACGGTGAGGAAAATCCTTCTGCTAATGATGCGGCTGCATTGAAAGATGAATTGAAATTATAGAATAGAGTATTCATCAAAAATCATGCAAATAGAACAAATAGGTTACAATCAGCCCAAAAGTGTTACAACATGGATACAATTGGTTTTGCGCTTGCCACTATAATAATTCTAGCAAAATACTCGTGGAGGGAAGTAAATGAGAAAGCATAGCAGTACATATGTTGTTTTACTATTAAGTACCTTTGTCATCAGTCAACTGACTGGACATACCGCTTCAGCGGCATCCGCTAATGCTGTTAATACAAATCCAGCTGTGGCTGCGGCGGCCGTTACAGCAACTAGTAATCTAGGTTCCATTTCTTTAGGAGCAAATATTAAAGCCACACTTGAAGATGTCAATATTTGGTCACAAACAGGTGGGAATATTTTAACCTATACGCTGAATTATTCGAATGGCAGCAGTAAAAATGCAAACCTAATGTACTATTTTTCGAGAGTTACGACGCCAGGGGGAGCTGTCATTCCGGGTAACCCTCTGAGTGCTGACGCGCTTAAGAAGAAGATTGGTGCAAAAGAAAGCTTGCGCGTTACATATTACGTCAACATAGGCAAGGCTAATTCGTTAAAAGGGATCAAGATTCCTATGTATGTGTGGGATTCCAAAACCAAAGGTTATTTAAAGCACGCAGGAAGTTTTACAGTGCCAGCTAATTATTCTCCAACCGCTGTAAATGGAAAAAATGTTAGCACTACAATGAATGATATTCCTGTCATCGCCAAAAGTGAGTCCTTGGAGCTCTATAAATATAATGGAAAGGTCTATGCCAAGGTTGGAATAAGCCTGACCAATAAAGGTAGCAAGGTACTCAGTGATCCAGGTTATGCGGCTTATTTGCTCTCTGCAGGTGGTAGTTCTTATGAATTAGCACTTGATCGATCTCAGATTAGTTACAAGATCCAACCGCAAGAGAAGAAGACAATCTATTATCTTGCCGAGATTCCTCCATATATGAAAACGGATAATATGAAGCTGCAATTTACACAAAAGGATGAAGCGCTGAAGCTTGAAATCGCTAAATCCTCGTACAAGCTACCGGCAGCTACAACACCTAATTTGGTGGTAGGTAAAGGTGTGACTAAGAAAATCACCATTAATAATAATCCGATAGAAACTCAGTTAAACAACGCAAACGTATACGCTGAGAATAATAAGGGAATCTGGACCTTCCAGCTACGAGTGAAAAATGTAGGAAAGACAGCCGTGACATTGCCTACTTATGAGCTTGCTGTCAAATCTTCAACAGGGACAACCTTTCCGATCAATGCGAAAGGATTGAGCGGATTAACCATAAAGCCTTTGGAAGAAAAAATCATTCCTCTTACCGCACAGGTTCCGCTTGAGGTTGAACAGAATTCACTGCAATTGCAAATGATAGAGGCTGTTTCAGCTCCAGCCAGTACAGATACTGGAAGTGTGGGGGAGGGAACAGGATCTGAAGGGAATAATGTAAGTACGGGCAATACTGCCAAGCTGACAGTACCGGTTGCCTACTACGCAATTTCTTATACATTACGACCTGAGATTCAAAAAGGCGTGGAGTATAGCGCATCGAATGAATATGGCTCTTTCACTTATAACTTGTTGTCATTACAGCGTTTTCCTTGGAAAGCTGATGATATCGTTGTTGCTAGAATAAATATCAAGAATCCCCAGTCGGTGGCATTGATGCTTCCAGAATTAAAAGGGTCTGTCCAAGTAGACAATGATGATGTGTCTGCTTCTACAGAACTCTTCATGGACAAGGAAACCTCGACAATTGCGCCAGGAAAAAATGCTGAGATCTATGTATTTGCTAAAATTCCATACACGCAAGAGTTCGATAAATTAAAAGTGAACCTCTTTTCCACGGTCAAAGAAGAAAAGAGCTCGTTCTTGTCGTTAAGCACAAACAGCACGATGAATGCAGTATCCACTATCGAACGTGGGGGAAGTTATACAATCACCGGTAAAGGCAAGAATGCCCAGGTACAAGAGAACAAAACGATCATTTATGAAGGTCTCAACTCTAATATCGTATATACAGAGCTACTGCTGAGCAGCGAAGAAAAAAGACAAAGCAAAATGGCTCGCCTTCAAGCGTACTTTAAAACGGCTGATGGTCAGCTATTTGAAGCCACAGCGAATCAACCGGATTCTTCAGCCACTCCTGGTGGTAAGCAATTAATTACGTACTGGGCAAAATTACCGAAGTCAGTTATACCTTCTGATGTGAGTATGTATCTAGGTCCGGGAATAACCGGGAATAAGTTGACTGAACCTGGTCAAGAAGCCACAGGATTTATAAATATTGCTTCCTTGACTCTGAATCCAGTTTCCACACCACCGGAGAATAACTTGACGAAGGTTGCGCTATATCCATACACGATGTCTGTCCTAAGTTCGGAAGGGCGAACACTGAAAGGAAGTAACACTTTAGACATCGTTATGAATTACAACCTGCTTCGTGACAGTACCTACGATATGGGAACCTTCACCCATAAACTAGTACTCAAAATGACAGATCCATATGGCTTATCACAGGAACGAAGCTTGAACATCGGTACCGAACTACTTGAAGGGAATAACAACTCGTATACTGCAACCTTTACGAATAATATGTACAAGAATTTGGAGGGTGGTTCGTACCGGATCACGCTGTATGATGAGTTTCAGGGAGAACGGATCGAGCTGGCTAATCAGGCATATAGCATAAAGATTGATAGACTAGTAACAGAAAAGTAAGCATTCATATCTATTAATGTACGCGAAGGAGCAGCTCCAATGTTGCGAGTGGAAAATGTAACGCATTCTTTTAAGAATGGTAATGAAACGACGGCAGTCCTTCATCAAATAGACTTTTCTGTGAAAAAGGGGGAAATGGTTGCTCTGCTGGGGAGCTCGGGTTCCGGTAAGTCAACCATGCTAAACCTGATGGCAGGTCTGATGAAGCCTACGGAAGGTCACATATACATTGCTGACCAAGATATCGTGAAAATGAGCGAGAATAAGCTATCCGAATTTCGAAGAAAGCATATCGGGTTTATCTTTCAAGCTTATGAACTGATTACTAGCTTGACTGTCCGTGAAAATGTGGAATTGCCGTTAGTCTTTCAATCCGTCTCTCCATCAATACGTAAGCAAAAAGCTCTAGCTTTGCTGGAAGGGGTCGGTATTCCGGATAAAGCCGACCTGTTCCCTTCTCAGTTGTCTGGTGGACAGCAGCAGCGGGTCAGTATTGCGCGTTCCTTGATTACGGAGCCTTCTGTTATTTTCGCAGATGAACCGACTGGAAACCTGGACTCGAAGACAGAAGAGGAAATTATTAATATCCTGCTTAACCTGAATAAGAAGATGAAGACGACCTTCATAGTCGTAACACACGAGCTCAAAGTTGCGGAACAAATGCAACGGATTTTCACGCTTCAGGATGGATATATGATTACTGAGAAACAAACTTCTTCGGAGACAGAACTCGAAGGGGGTAAATTAATTGAGGATTAGTGATATTTCACGTTTGGCTTGGGAGCAGGTCAAACGACGGAAAGTTGTCACAGGTCTTTGTATGGCTGGTATATCGATTGGCTGTGCTGCTATTATTGTTGCTTTAAGTATAGGAGATTCCGCACAAAGCTATACGGAGCGGGAAATTAATCGGAATTTCAAAATGGATGAAATTACAGTGACTCCGAACAGCGGTATCCCTTCACAAGGGGGCGGCGAAGGAAATGGAGCTTCTGCTTCTGATGCTAAGCTCGATCCCGGCAGGTTAACAGCTCAGAAGCTTGAAATTGTTCAAAGCCTGAAGCATGTTACAGCAGCTGCACCTTTTCAAGAGCTTGGCTACATACAAATGACTACTATCGATAATAAAATTACGGATGTACAGCTTATCGGAACGGATCTTCGGTTGCTAACGAAATACGACAAGACGTTTAAGCAAGGCGGTCCTTCTGATTTGATCGGAATGGCAGTGCTTAACTATGGAGCAACTGTAGGATTGATAGATGTCGAGACACGGCAGCGTCTTTTTGAACAGCTAAATTCAGATCCGTACAATAATAAAATAATGGAACAGTACAATAGTTTAAGCATGCTTCCATCGGAAATGTACAAACAACAGGTTCAATTACAATCGTATGACCCTGCTTCGCAGACTGGACAGTCCCTAGTCAGTTCACCCATTCAAATTGTTGGGATATTGGATAGTGGGGGGAACCCTGATATGGCGATGTACGACAAGAAGATTTACGTATCGCTAGAAACGGGTGAGCGTCTGGTTGAACAACTGAAACTAATGAACGGAACCGCTGGGCAGAAGGGTGTCTACAACTCAGCCATTGTAAAAGTTGACAGCACCGACAACATCGTGCAAGTGGAGAAGCTTATACATAAGCTCACACTAAACACTAGCACGAATCTGTATCAAAAAGAGGCGATGGCTTCCACCTTCAGTATGCTCAAGAAAGCAGCGCTTGGTATCGGTGTGTTTATCCTTATTATTGCCTCGATCTCGATTATCGTTGCAATGACCATGTCTACCCATCAGCGACGACGCCAGATTGGTATTATGAAAGTGCTAGGCGCTAATATGGGGCAGATCCGAAATATGTTCATTACAGAGGCGGCATTGCTTGGTATGCTCGGCGGTATGCTCGGCATTGTCTTTTCATACTTAATTGTATTCGGCATAAATAAGCTCATTGGTACTGCTGGAGGAATGGGGATGGGTGAACCCTTGGTTATCACTATACCTCTAATGACACTTCCAGTAGGAATTGCATTTGCAGTGATGACAGGAGTACTGTCAGGGATTTATCCCGCGATCAGCGCGTCCAGAACGAATGCGCTCACGGCGATAAAACGGGATTAGCTATTTTCAAGTTGAAAGGAAGCAGAAGTGATGAAGAGGAGAATCAAGTGGATTGTATTGGTATTGATCATTATTGCAGCAGGTTATTTTGTATACAACAAGATGTATAAACCTGAGGCACAGCTAGAGCCTGTTGAACCGCCGCAAGCGATAACGTTTGAAGTGACAAAGGAAACAATGACGAATTCCGTTCAGGTTAAAGGGAACTCACACTATGAGCAGGAAACGCTTGTATATGCACCTTATGCTTCAAAGGTAACAAAGTGGAAGGTTGAGAACGGTGGGCAAGTAAAAAAAGGGGATTTACTGTTTACCCTTGATCAGGAACCCTTAAAGAATGAGATTGCTACACAGGAGGCGACCATCCGAAAGGCCCAGCTGGAAGCGGAATTAAATGAATTTGTTAGTCAGCAGGACCAGGAGAATGCAGCTCTTGGTGCAACAGAAGCCGAACGTATAAAAGCTCTTGCAGCCCAAGAAACGGCACGGCTAGGGGATGAGCTTAACCAAGTAAATGCTGAAATACAAGCTCGTGAATTAAAAGAAAAGAAGGCAAAGCTCTCAACAGCCCTCTACCATGCTCCGGCATCTGGTGTTTTTCTATTCGATAGCGCCAGCGAAATTCCACAGACGGTGACAGACAATCAATACATCGGCAAAATTGTTGATATGAACAAGCTTGAATTCATAGCTCTTGTTGGGGAACAGGATGTATTCCGTATTAAGACGGGAATGAAAGTGGATGTTAAAATGACAGCTTTAAAAGATTTGAAGCTATCTGGAGAAGTTACTAAGGTATCTAAATTTGCTAAGACTGCATCGGGTCAAAACACTTCTGCTACATCAGTTCCACAATTTGAAGTGGTAATCTCATTACAGCCTGACGAGCACTTGATTGGTGGACTAAGCTTAAGTGGAGAAATTGAGACAGTCCGCAAAGAAAATGCCATCGTAGTATCCAGCATCGCTGTAATGCACGAAGGAGATCTTTCGTACGTGATGCTGGATAAAGGCAATGGGGAGTATGAACGAAGAGATATCGAAGTGGGCATGGAGACGGCGGACAAAACTGAGGCCATCTCCGGGTTGAACGTAGGCGATGTTGTAGTCCTTCAGTAAGGATTGTATTCGACCTAAGCCTATTTCTCAATCGTTAGCTTCCAAGATTTAATATCTTTGTTTAGCTCGGTAAGGTCAGGAACCGGAACTGGCTCATCGGATAGATTATATTTAGCTTTCAATGCTAAAATCCGATAGACGCTCTCATTAATCCGTGTTTCCTGTATCTTACCTTTTTTTACATTGTCCAGAAGGGTTTCCAGTACTCGTTTCTCATTATCATAGCCGTGAGCGATAAGTAGAATGTCACTGCCTGCATTAATGGTATCTACCGCCGCTGCGGCAAGGTCATAATTCTTCATGATAGCACCCATAGTAAGATCATCTGTGATCACTAACCCTTGATAGTTCATTTCTCCACGTAGTAGCTCACCAATGATTTTACTTGATAAAGATGCAGGCTTATCAGGATCAAGATTCGGAAATAATATATGAGCGACCATTACGGCGTCCGTTCCCTCTTTAATCGCTGCTTGAAATGGGAGCCATTCTAATTTAGCCAGCTCTTCGACAGTCTTATTCACAATCGGCAGATCAAGGTGAGAGTCGACAGAAGTGTCGCCATGGCCCGGAAAATGTTTAACAACCGGCACAACACCTTCACTCGCAATACCCTTCATTTCGGCGATCCCTAGTGTACTGACTAGTTCGGTGGAGTTGCCGAAGGAGCGATCTCCAATCACAGGATTATCTGGATTGCTATTGATATCAAGTACGGGAGCGAAGTTCATATTAAATCCGGCTGAATTCACTTCTCTTGCGAGAAGCTTGCCCATCATTTCGGCAGCGTTAGCATCATTAGAAGAACCAACCTTCCCATTAGAAGGGATGGAAGCATACTCTTTCGGCATTCTGTTGACTTTTCCACCCTCCTGATCGACACTCATGAATAATGGAGTAGGGTTACTGCTGTTACTCTCTTTCATGGAATTTACAAGGCTAACCATACTTTTTAAGTCTTGAATATTGTTCTTATAAAGAATGATTCCACCGACTTTGTCTTCGGAAATCATCTTTTTTGCTTGATCATCTAGAACGGTTCCTTCAATACCAACAAGGAGCATTTGTCCGATTTTCTCTTCAAGGCTCATATTGGAAACCTGAAGAGTAATCGGATCACTTTCTGAGGAGGGAACAGGTGTGGCACTGATAACAGGTGATGGTGTGGAATCAGCAGTCGTCGAATTTGTAGCGATAGGTTGGGAACTGTTACTGCTATTGGAACAACTTGTTATTAGAAGCATAGATAACATAGCTGAAGCCATTAGAAGGTTACCGGAGATTTTAGGTCTTAAGAGGTTACGAGTGAAACTGGTCATCAGAAAAGTCGTCCCTTCGTAGCTTATTTAGATGTCAGAAGGATGAATCCTTGCTGACTTAGATACACGGTGATAAGATGAACTTAAATCTTTACATATTAAATTTGAATTATGAGGTGACGGTCAGATGAAAGATGGATTAGTAAACGCACTTAATGAACAGATGAATTTCGAGTTTTATTCCGCTCATGTTTATCTAGCTATGGCTGCTTATTGTTCCGGTGAAAGTCTGGATGGTTTTGCAAACTTTTTCTTGATTCAAGCAGAAGAAGAACGATTTCATGCCATGAAAATCTATAAGTTCCTTAATGATCGCGATAATCGGGCGACACTTGAAGCACTCCCAGAGCCGAAGAACGAGTACTCCTCGATGCTTGATGCTTTTGAACATGCTTTTGCACATGAACAACAAAACACGAAACGTTTCTATCATTTGGCTGATTTGGCACTGGATGAGCGTGAACATGCAACGATCTATTTCTTGAAATGGTTTATTGATGAGCAAGTAGAAGAGGAAGCACTCTTTAGCAACATCATTAGCAAACTGAAACGAATAGATAAAGATAGCAACGCCTTCTACATGCTGGATGCAGAATTTGCAGCACGTACTTTTACAGCTCCTGCTGAATAAGTTGAGTTGTGAAGCCCAGAAGCCTGAGAAATCAGGCTTTTTTTATTTTATGGATGAAGGCAGTTTAATGGCAAGCAGTTTATTATCCGTTCGGATCATCAGCATGCTTCCGGTTTTAAGCGAAGGAGCAAAGTTTCGAGAGCCGGTATTCACAGTGAAAATAGGCTTCAAAGTCAACATGTCATAGGCGTGAAATAGGCCATCGGATTGTCCGCTATAAACCACATTTCCGAAAAGATCCGTCTGAACTACAGGATTCTCACCAATATTAAGGTCGACGAGTTGTCCTGTTCCTAGTTTAAGTGCGGATATCGTACCTTTATCATAATTTTGAAATAACATTCTTTGCTGATAGACTTGGTTCAACGGTATGTCCTTTTCTCTGATCATCGAAGCCCAGGTTTGAATCGGTTTGCCGTCTGCTGAATAATTCCAAAAATCATATTTCACAAACTTACTGCCCTGAAAGATATAGAAGTCGTTTCCATCCAAGAATGCAGTCCCATTTACGCCACCATAACTAAATACCCCATCTTTATTCTCGGTATCTGTCCATTTATATAAACGTTCTCCCTTTAATTCACCAGTCTTTACGTTGAACACGGATACTTTGACATTACGATTTACAGCATCATCATCCATCATTAACGTATTGGTAATAGAGTAGAGAAGCCCATCCTTTACTGCCAGTGGCCACCATTGACGGCTATGGTCCCATAGTTTTTTGCCTGTGAGACTGTCATAAGCGGCAAGTCCGGCAGTTGTTAAGGCACCCTGAGAGAGATAACTTCGAATAATAACCCCGTCGGTTTCCATAAGATTCGATAAGCCTGTAAAGTTATTACTCTCCACCGCAGCCTTCCATTTGATCTTTCCGTTGACGGCATCAACGGCTGCAAGTTGAGTCTCCTGTGTAACATAAATAGTGGTGCCTAAACGTTGTATACTAGTTGCTTTAGGTAATGCTACAGCTGCTGACCATGCTTTTTTGCCTGCCTCATTAACGGCATATAAGGAGCCACTTTGGGTCAGTCCATAGATAAATCCATTACTGTACGTGAACAACGGGGCTAATGCATTTCCGAATTCCCACATTTTTTTACCTGTTGCAGCATTCAATGCGACTAATTTTTCATTCCGTTGCAAAGCAAAGACCTTCCCATTCTCCGCTAGTGCTGTAACATTCTGCTCAGTGACTCTACCTTCTTTTAGGAAGGCTAACGGTGCTGACCATACCGGTGCAAGAATAGGCGCTTTGATCTCATTGTAAAAGGGATTGCTTGTACTAATGACTGCTTGTTCCGCAGAAATGACGGATAATGTTCCATTGTAAGCTAATGGGGATGCAATACTAGCAACAGCTAAAACTTTAATCATGGTCTTGTGCAAAGACTGAGTCATCGTTCCACGCCCCTCAAAATTAGTGTTTACTATAATTAGACATTTCAAATGGCAAAAAGTTACTATACCAATAGAACAAGCTTAATCGACTTCGGCAACTTATACTTTCTTATAATTTGGAAGTAAAGTTGAACAAAGGCAAACTATGTTACACTCCGCAAAACAGTTATGACCTAGCAACTCTATTTGACGGAGGGAACTATTACGCCTCTTAGCAACACTGTTTCTCTAGACCCACCCGAATCTTGGAGTGTAGTATAGAACAATACTATTCTTTGGGGGTTCTTTTTTTTGGAAAATTACAACGACATCAAACAAGGTGAAAAAGGAGCTTGGCTAAGCATAGTTGCTTATATCTTCTTATCCGCCATCAAATTGTTCATTGGTACGGTCTCGGGATCTCAAGCGCTGCTTGCGGACGGTCTGAACAACAGCACGGATATTATCGCTTCTATCGCCGTACTAATCGGCCTCAAGATCTCCAGAAGACCGCCGGATTCCAATCACAGCTACGGGCATTTCAGAGCGGAGACCGTGGCATCCTTAATTGCTTCGTTCATTATGATTGTGGTAGGACTTCAAGTGTTGTACCAGGGTGTGAATAAATTTATCCAACCGGAACTGGAAAGTCCAGATCTTATGGCAGCGTGGACGGCAGTCTTTTGTGCTGTAATCATGATGGGCGTGTATATGTATAACATTAGACTGGCCCGCTCCATTAATAGTAACGCTATGCGAGCCGTTGCACTAGATAATCGATCGGATGCTTTAGTTAGTATTGGCGCATTTGTCGGAATTGTGGCTTCTGGATTTGGGATACCATGGCTTGATCCACTTACAGCGATTATTGTCGGCCTGATCATCTGCAAGACGGCATGGGATATCTTTAGTAAAGCAACACATGACTTAACGGACGGTTTTGATGCGGAAGAGCTTGAACTGATGAAAGAAACCGTTGCTGAAGTGGACGGCGTTCAATCTATTAAAGATATCAAAGCCCGCATCCATGGGAATAACGTGCTAGTGGATACAACTGTATTAGTAGACTCTGAGCTTAGTGTGGTGCAGAGCCATGATATTACGGAAGAAATTGAAGAACAATTGAAGGACCGACACCAAGTTTCGAATGTGCTTGTCCACATAGAACCGGTAATGAAGTAGAAGTAGACTCAGAAGTGTGACTTTCCTTGGATGAATATGGGATTTCCTCTGTGATGTTGTTAATAGATCTTTTGTGCAGAAAGGTGGAAAATTAGTTGTATTTATCGATATGTAAATTTCAGGAAATGGAATGGTGATTTCGTGATTGAGTGGAAGGATTCATATGATATCGGTGTAGAGAAAATAGACTGTCAGCACAGACAGTTGCTAGCGAAATTGAACGAATTTTTTGATGCTTGCAGTAAGCAGCAGGGGAAAGAAAAGATCGAAGAAACGCTGAAATTCTTGAAGGAATATACCATTGAGCATTTTAGCAATGAAGAACAATTGATGGAAGAGATCGATTTTCCTGAATTGGCGGAACATCGTCAGACGCATGCTGATTTTGTAAAAGCCGTTCTTGAATTGGAAGAAACCATTAAAACTAAGGGAGTTTCCGTTCTCTCGACAATTAAGCTTAACCGTACGTTGACCGATTGGCTTCTGAATCACATTAATAAATGCGATAAGCTAATTGGTGAGTGTATGGCCACACGGGATAGAGCGGTATAACTTAAACCCCCAAAGAAAATGCCGACGGGCATTTTCTTTTTTTTGACAGGGAATGTGATAAGAAATTGTGGTATGTTATTTGCTCCGATTTCCGAAGACAGCACCGGAATTTATACTGGGTTAACGGTTTGTGTTATGATTTGAGATAAGACATATAGAGTTAGTATAGTAAAGGGAGTGGAATGATGAAAACATTACGAATGTTAGCTTCAGGGTTTGCTATGCTGCTTATTCTGGGCCTTGTTAATTTTTACATTGGGTATCATGGATGGTTGCTGGTTCATGAATGGTTTTCAGGTGCTTCCTTAGCTTTGTTCTGGACAGTATTCCTGCTTGTGGCCTTTGCGTATGTCGTTGGAATGATACCATGGCCTACAATTGTGAAGCCGTTAGCTAGATTCTTTAAAGTGATTGGATCGTATTATCTAGCCTGTATGGAATTTGCTATTATCATGTTGCCGTTAGCTGATCTGTTGTATGTATTGCTGGGCTGGATGGGTGTTGATCGAACGCACTACATCTTAGAAGCGGGAGTTACGCTACTGATATTACTCATAGTTTTTCTAGTCTGGGGTTCGATTAATGCTTGGAGTACAGTAATCCGTACGCATCCCATTCCCATCGATAAATCCATAGGAACCAGTACACCATTAACCATCGCGGTTGCATCTGATCTGCATTTAGGAAACATCGTCGGTAATCGCCATCTCAAAAAAATGGTTGCACAAATGAACGCTATGAAGCCTGATGTGATTTTGCTGGCTGGGGATGTACTTGACGATAGTATAGAGCCTTTTATTCGCAACGGTATGAGTGAACAGCTCAAGCAATTAAAAGCGCGTCATGGTGTCTACGCAGTGCTGGGCAATCACGAATATTACGGTGGTTCGATTAAAGAATATACCGATTTAATGAGTAGCATAGGCATTAAAGTCTTACAGGATGAGGTTGAAGAAGTAGCTGGAACGTATATTGTGGGTCGAAAAGATAAAACTGCCGAAACAATGGAAGCCGGTGGCAGAATGAGTGTAAGCTCTTTATTGAATGGTCTCGATCTTACACGTCCTGTAATCATGATGGATCATCAGCCTACCGGTTTTGATGTCGCTGCCCAAGAAGGGGTAGATATTTTGCTCTCCGGTCATACGCATCGTGGACAGATTGCGCCTAATCACTGGATCACTAAACGGTTATTCGAACTGGACTGGGGTTATCTTCGTAAAGATAACTTGCATGTGGTTGTTTCCTCTGGTTATGGGACATGGGGACCTCCAATCCGATTAGCCAGCCGTTCGGAGATCATTAAACTTGAAGTAGTCTTAGAAGGGACTAAACAATATAGTGAAGAAGCCGTGTCTACAAAGACGGTATTAATCTAACTGAGAAATTAAATGATAAGAAGCTGTCTTAACCCGTGGAATTATTCTGCGAGATAAGGCAGCTTCTTTTTTTGACAATTAGATGAGCGTGTAGTATTGTTTGTTTGTGATAGTTAAGCACTTAACTAAATTGGAGTTGGAAAATCTATGAATGAACATTTGCAACCGTTCGTTTTGAAGCAGCCGCTGCATACTCAGGTTTTTTTTACTTTAGTTCATACTACTGCAAGCTTGGTTTCTGTCTCTGATAAATATTGGCAGTCTAAAGGATTAAATGGCGCAAGAATTCGTATCTTGGTAGAAATATCTAAACAGGGTGGAACAATTCTGCCTTCTACATTGGCTCACAATATTGGTGTCACAAAAGCTAATATTAGTCTTTTGCTGACCCCCCTAGAGAAAGATGGTTGGATCACCCGTTCGAATCATACACAGGATGGTCGAAAAAGCGTTATTTCGATCACGGGTGAAGGTCAGCGATTACTCCTAGAACATCTTCCCGGAAATCGTGAAGTGATCGCTGAACGTATGCAGGGACTGGATGAACAAGAGCTTCGACAACTCATCGTTTTATTAGATAAGCTTAATAATAGCTAGCTATAATGTTGCGGTCTCGAATTCAAGGAAAGGGAAGGGTGGAGTGTAATGTCAATTATGGTTACTGGGGCTACGGGGCAATTAGGGAGTTTGATTATGGAGAATCTTCTACAGCTTGTTCCGTCCAGTCAGATTATCGCATGTGTCCGTGATCTAGAGAAAGCAAAGGATCTTTTGGAAAAAGGGGTTGAGATTCGCTTTGGCGATTATGACCAGCCTGATTCCCTGGTGGAAGCTTTTTTAGGAGTTGCAAATTTGTTGTTCATCTCTAGTTCACATCCCGATGATAACGTCAGATTGATTCAACATTCTGAGGTCGTTAATGTTGCATTAAAGGCCGGGGTAAAGCATTTGCTGTATACAGGCTTTGCATTTCCACCAAAAGGACAAATTCCAGCGAATCATGTTCACCTACTTACAGAGCAGATGATTCTTAAATCAGGGATTGACTATACATTTCTCCGCAACGCTTTGTATATGGATTTTATAAATGTACTAGGTCTGAAAGAGGCGATCCAAAACGGTGAGCTAATCACCTATCCAGGGAACTGGTTATTTAATTCGGTGACACGAAAGGATCTCGCTTTAGCAACAGCAGTCGTGCTTACCACTACAGGGCATCATAATCAGATTTATGAATTAGCTGCACCACGCTCTTGGGATTTCGACGAACTTGCGGAGATATTATCAGAGCTATCGGGAACAAGGATTGTTCATCGGCAGGATTCAAACATTCAGCACTGGATTTATTCATTTCTTGCGAAGTTAGATACAGCTTCTACTTCAAATGATATGGAGAGACTAATGGGACGGCCTGTTACCACATTGAAGGAGAGCATAGTCACTTTCCTTCAGAATGAATAGCGATATTGAATAATTCAATTATATAGTGGTTCGATCTAAAGTGAGTAAATAATTATATTTACTGGCATGTTTTAATTCATCTAAAATAATCCCATATACAGTATCGCGATAAACTCCAACAGGCAGACCAAACCATATTTCGCGGTACTTTTCGACAGCAGCCAGTTCACCTTGGAGTGCTTTCTCTAATCCTTCTTCATAGGAATTGACCCGTTGATACTGCTCGCTGCTAATTCCTTCGATATCTTGACCTGTAATTTCTTTGAACATCCCACGGAACATGGAGTTGTGACCCCGTTCGTCATTGCGTATAGAGGTGATAATGAGGGCTTGCTCGGAGTTCGGAGCTAATTTGATAATTTCATCATAGAAGAGCTCATCATTTCGTTCACCTTGCACAGCTTCTTTGATTAAATTTAATGCTTGTGGAAGAGAGGTTGCCCAAATAGGTTTGAAATCAGATCTATTCTGAGATAAGGGTGTCCAATACATTTTTTATTAACCTCCTGATTTGCACATTATAATTAGGAGTAGTATATGAGCGAATGCCCGGTATGTTCTCTTTTTGTCTTTAGTTGTTCTAACCCTTTAAAGTTGATACTATGGGTTCATCCGTAATTCAGGGAGTGTAAATGATGAAGAAGATTTTAATAGCAGATGACGATAGCAATATTCGGACTTTATTGAAGCATGTATTGACCAGAGAAGGTTATCAAGTCATGGAGGCCGTCGATGGTCGGGATGCGATACATAAACTGCAAGAAAGTATTGCCGATTTAGCCATAGTGGACGTAATGATGCCGCATGTGGATGGATTAGAGCTATGCCAGCATATAAGAGAAACGTATGATATACCGATCATTTTGCTGACAGCTAGGCAGCAGCTTAGTGATAAAGAGCAAGGCTATTTACGGGGAACAGATGATTATGTAACGAAGCCGTTCGAGCCTGAAGAATTGTTGTTTCGGATTAAAGCTTTATTTCGGCGGTATTCCATCGCTTCGGATGATCGGATTCGCTTGAATTCACTTGTGATCGATCGTAAAAACTATGAGATCACGGATGGCGACGAAGTTCTCCTGCTGCCGGTAAAGGAATTTGAACTGCTAGCGCAACTGGCACAATATCCAGGTAGACTATATTCCCGCAGTGAGTTGATTGAACTAGTATGGGGAATGGATTATGAAGGTGATGAACGTACGGTGGATGTGCACATCAAGCGATTACGTCAGCGGTTTCTGGATTATCAGGATGACTTTGTGATTCGGACGGTAAGGGGAATCGGATATAAATTGGAGATGGTGAATTCGTGAAGTCCTTGTATGTGAGGATGTGTATTCTTTTTTGTTCGGCCATTGTTGTGAGCAGTCTTCTTGGTTTCTTGGTATCTAATATTTATTATCAAGCTCAGATTAAATCTCAGAACGATGCCAAGCTTACGGGGATGGCTATTGAAATCCAGCAATTTGCGGAGACTCACACGGATTCTATGGAGGATTATCTGCAAAGTGTAGCCAAGCTGGGTTATAAAATCTATCTAACCGATGCAGAAGGTCAATCCCGATTCTACGGCAAGCCTTTTCGGAAAGAGGATCTAGATAAGCAACAGTTAGAAAAAGTACTGAATGGACAAGTGTATCATGGTGTAGCAGAGTTTCCTGATAGTGCATTTATTACAGGTTTTTTTGATAACCAATTAAGCAATACGATAGGTGTGCCAATCGAAGTTAATAATGAGACCTTCGCGTTATTCATGCGTCCGGATGCAGAGGTTCAATTCGGTGAGCTGCGTGTATTTTTTGCTGTTATTATCGGGTTTACCGTATTGTTCAGTCTGGGATTCGTAATGATCAGCGTATTACATGTGGTCAGACCTATTACACGTTTAACAACGGCAACTAAGCGGATTTCAAAAGGTAGATATGATATTAAACTAAATACTTGGCGCAGGGATGAGATTGGTCAGTTAGCCTCACACTTTATGATTATGAGCCGTGAGCTGGAACGGACCAATCGTGCGCGTCAAGAGTTTGTTGCGAATGTGTCGCATGAAATCGAATCGCCATTAACTTCTATTCAAGGGTTTGCCCAAACCCTTAAAGATCCTACATTACCAGAGGATGAACGGATAGAGTACCTCAATATTATTGATCAAGAAAGCCATCGTCTATCGATGCTTAGTAAACAGCTGCTAACGTTATCTTCCCTCGATTATGATCCGGATTCCTTGCAGAAGAAGCCTATAGATTTGCGTGCACAGCTTCGGCAGGTTGTACAAATCATGGAGTGGAGATTAACAGAGAAGCAATTAGCGGTTCGTTTAAGTCTTGCGGACATTCGCGTACATGGCGATTCCAATCTGTTGTATCAGGTGTGGATGAACCTCATTACTAATGCTATCAAATATACACCTGCTGAGGGATCTATTATGATTTCCGCAAAACTTGACGAAGGGAATTGTGTTGTAACTTTTTCGGATACTGGGGAAGGTATTCCTGCTGAGGAATTACCACTCATCTTTGACCGTTTTTATAAAGTTGACCGGGCACGTACACGAGAAACACATAGCAGCGGACTTGGACTTGCGATTACGCAAAAGATTGTAGAGACACATAACGGAACCATAGAAGTATCCAGTACAGTTGGCAAAGGCACGACCTTTACTGTTACTCTTCCTCTTTTGTAACTGGTTATTCATACTCCGTTCATTTTCATCTTCTAAACTGTGACTATACAGATTAGAAGGAGTGGTAATATGTTTCTAGCCTTAAGAGAAATGCGACATTCTAAAGCCAGATACCTGTTGATAATGGTAATCATGTTATTGGTTTCCTTTCTTGTACTTTTCGTAACGGGACTGGCCAGAGGATTAGCGTATGCTAATATCTCAGCAATAGAGAATATGCCGGCAAACTATTACGTGGTGCAGAAGGATGCGGATCAGACGTTTAGACGTTCTCAGTTAACGGATACGGAGCTGGGTAGTGTTCGAGCAGTAGTAGGAGATAATAATGCTTCATCACTCGCTCTACAGATGAGTACAGTGACTACGAACGATACGGATACTAAAGCAGACGTAACTTTTTTTGCAGTTGATATGAACGGTTTACTGGCTCCAAAAGTGATTGAAGGTGACAAGATTACGAATGATACGCAGGGAAGTGTCATCGTTGATCGTGACTTGGAACAGTCGGGCATTAAGATTGGTAGTACGATCCAAGATCAGGCAACTGGGAAGGAATTTAAAGTTACAGGATATGTTGAGAATAGCTCATACAGCCATACCCCAGTAGTCTATATTAACAATAAAGATTGGCAGGAAATGAGACAAGGTGTTAATCAAGGTAGTGAGGCTACATCAGGAGCGCCTTTTAATGTAATTGCGCTTAATGCAAACGCAGGGCAAGTGGATAAGATCTCTGCTAGTACGAAAAATGTGGAAGTGATTACGCAAAAAGAAGCGATTTCTAATATTCCGGGTTATTCATCAGAACAAGGTTCACTGCTTATGATGATTGCTTTCCTGTTCGTAATCGCCGGGTTTGTTCTGGCTGTATTCTTCTATGTTATTACCATTCAGAAAACAAGCCAGTTTGGAATTCTGAAAGCCATGGGTACAAAAATGTCTTACTTGGCTTGGAGCGTTGTAGGGCAGGTCATGATATTGGCTATTGCAAGTCTAAGCATTAGCTTACTGCTTACCTTTGGAATGAATCAGGTACTACCAGACACTATGCCGTTCCAACTGGAACCTTCTACGATTCTATTAACCAGCGGTTTGTTCGTTGGGATGTCTCTATTAGGATCACTCATTTCTGTCGCTAAAGTGGCAAAAGTTGATGCATTAGAAGCAATTGGGAGGGCTGGGGCATGAGTACTACTAAATTATTGATGAAGCAAGTGACCAAGACGTATGGAGACGGCGATACAACGGTATCTGTTCTGAACAATTTGAATCTTCTAGTCAATGAAGGGGAATTCGTTGCCGTCCTTGGGCCTTCGGGAACAGGGAAGAGTACATTCCTTTCAGCAGCGGGAGCACTTCTTACGCCTACCAGTGGTGAGATTTTCATAGATGGAGAATCGCTTACTGACAAAAGTAAAAGCGAGCTGACTGAGCTTCGTTTAGAGAAGATAGGCTTTATGTTCCAAAGCGCACAGCTACTGCCTTATTTGAAAGTTGAGGAGCAACTTCTCTTTGTAGCTAAACAAGCTAAGATGAGTGCTAAAGAAGCTAAAGAACGGGCAGCAGATTTGATGAAGCGTCTGGATATCTGGAAACGTCGGAACCATTATCCTGAGCAGTTATCTGGCGGGGAGAAGCAGCGTGTAGCCATTGCAAGAGCATGGATGAATAAACCTGCGATCTTGTTTGCAGATGAACCGACAGCAAGTTTAGATTTCAAACGGGGCAGAGAAGTCGTGCGAATGATTGCTGACGAAGTTAAGAGTGAAGGCAAGGCTGCTGTAATGGTCACTCATGATGAACGGATGCTTGAATGGTGCGACCGCGTGCTGCATCTGGAAGATGGACATTTGGTTGAACATGAGTTAAGCAAAATTTAGTAGAAAAAAGATTCATGCCTTGAATGGCATGAATCTTTTTTTGCGTGTGAGTAATAGACTGTCCTTATTTGTCAGCTATGGTAACTTGGCCTGAGCCATATGTGTCAAACCAGCCTTTAATTGTGTTGAAATCGCTACTGAATGACAGTGCCAGTTCTAGTAGAATTCGGGCATGTGCTGCGTTCAGGTTGTCTCCGGCAATTATGCCGTCACTTGATGTATAGTTAGAACCGGAACCCGTACGAGTGGTAGCTACGAAGATCACTCCGTTTTCCTTAATAGCCTTTGTACGAGCTTCTCCCATCGCTTTGGATACGCCACCGGCCCCTGTGCCTGAAGTAACGATACCTTTTGCTCCGTCTTGGACGAAACCTTTAATTGCTCCTGCACCCGCATCTTGGTAGGCATAAGCAATTTCAACCTTCGGCATATCGCTGCTCTTAATCTTAGTTAGATCGAATGGTGTTGCCCATTTGTCAGCGGTCAATAGCGCTCTGGAGTTCGCACGATATATTCTAATATTATTTTCATCGATATATCCGAGGATACCTAGTTGCGGACTTTCAAAAGTGTCAGTACGATAGGCATTCGTCTTGGTAACCTCTCTAGCTGTATGAATCTCGTCATTTAACATGAGTACAGTACCGTAATATTTCGTTTTTCCACTAGCAGCTAGTTTAATAGCATTGAATAGATTAGCCTGAGCGTCACTTCCGATAACAGTCCATGGACGCATAGAACCAGTTACCACGACAGGTTTGGAGCTGCGAACAGTAAGATCAAGGAAATAAGCAATTTCCTCCATCGTATCTGTACCTGTAGTAACAACGATACCGTCTTGGGTTTCTAGTGCTTTATCTACATTTAAGGAGAGATCATATAGTTGTTGCATGGTATACGAGCCAGAGCCTGCATTCCCAAATTGATAGCTAGTTACATCGGCGAACTTTTTAAGGTTAGGCAGCGCCTTGACCATATCCTCCATTAACAAAGTCCCGGCTTTATAATTCTGAAAGCTGGTCTCATCCACAGATTTACCGGCAATCGTACCACCGGTTGCTATGACTTGGACCTTTGGAAGCTTAACTGTTCCTTCAATCGTTTGGGTAACCTCTGCAGCGTAAGTGGTAGAAACGGGAAGCATTGTTGAAGCGGAGAAGAGTAGTGTGAAAGTGAGTCCTGCGGCAACAGTAGTTTTGGCGAGCTTTGATTGAAATCCATTCATAGATGTAGCCTCCCATTTGAGTATGTACTTTCACTTATATGTTATTTTATATTACATATAGGTGGTTCGTGATTGGATTATATCTATGAATATATTATTACGACAAGTTTACTTACATGCTGATAAAACGCTTAAATCTACTATTTATGCCGATTTTCTATCTATTGCTTATATATTATATGAATTTTATTAATCAACTTTTGAAGTAAAATATAATAGTTATGTTATATTTTATAACACTAAACTTGCGAGGTTTATGAATCTAATAAATAACAAAATGCCGGACTATCTTTGTGAGATTGTCCGGCGTTGCTAATCTATAAATTTGCTGCCGAAACTTTCTCGGCGGCCTGACTACATGTCTTTTCTAGAGACTAGTAGTTTTTGTATAAACACATTGGTGGCCATGGAGGAGGAACTTTCTTTATGGCGGATGATAGAAAATTGTCTTTCAAGATGGTGATGTTTGATGGGAAGTTCATAGATTTCACCACATGCTAATTCTTTACGCACAATCCATCTGGAGAGCATAGCGATTCCCAAACCGGAGGAGACCGCTTCTTTAACTCCTTGACTACTGTTGAAAACATATGATCTTTTGACAAATATCTCTTCTTCTTGAATGAAATGATCACTAAAAGCACGCGTTCCAGAGCCAGGCTCTCTCAGTACCCAAACCTGATTTTGCAGCATGCTTTGCTCGACAGCCCCCCTTTTTGACAAAGGGTGATCGGCAGGGGAGACGATAATCATCTCGTCCTTCATGTAAGGTGTGACGATCAGATCATTCTCATGGGCTTCTCCTTCGATAAAGCCTATGTCCAATTCATTAGATCTTACACCACCAATAATTTCTTCGGTATTACCGATTGTCACTTGAAGCTTAACTTGCGGGTACTGATTTGCAAATTCCGCAAGTCTTGAGGGTAATATATATTCTCCAATTGTAAAGCTCGCTCCAATATGTATACTGCCAGTTACCTCATCCTGTAGCATTTGTATTTCCTGATGAGCTTCTTCAAAGTGGGCCAATATTTGCTTGGCGTGTTTATAAAGAATTGCACCTGCTTCGGTTAATCTCACTTGTTTCGGAGACCGATGCAGAAGCTTTGCGCCTAGTTCATTCTCAAGATTCCGGATATGTAGACTGACACCGGGTTGAGATAGATTTAGTAATTCTCCTGCTTTAGAGAAATGGCTTTGCTCAGCTACAGTAACGAATACCCGTAATGTATCAACAATCATAAAAATCCCTCTCTGAAAGTCCAAATGTATTAAAGTTTCTTATCAAGTACGAACTGAGCCTTCTTTTGTGAGAATCCAATTCGTGTGTAAAAACGTACGGCATCTTCCCTAGTTTGGTTTGTACGAACTCTTAATTTGTTCACTCCAATTTGTGCTGCCCAGCGTTCACAGGCTTCAACAAGTTGTTTACCGGTCCCTACTCCGCGATGTTGCTGATCGACCACTAAACCACCAATCTCAACAAAGGGTGGAGATTCAATTAACAATCGCACACTGGCATGAATCCATCCTATTAATTGCCTATCCGACTCTGCTACATAAATAACATGATCTTTACGATTACTTATCTCTGGAATTCTTTCTTCTAGTTGCTCGATATTTAAAGGATAACCGAGTTCACTGGATAGTCTTGCAATCTCTTGCGTATCGTCTATTGTTGCTGTTCTAATAAGTATGTTCATTCACCGCCTTAAAATGAAGTAAGTCTTTATTATATTTCATCTTTTACAGAGGAACACCTCTAATAAGCTACTTTGTACTATTCCGATAAGCGGATGGGGAAAGACCCATTGTCTTTTTAAAATACTTAGAGAAATGAGCTAATTCCATGCCGACTTGCTCCGCAATATCCGAAATACTGAAATCTGTGTAAGAAAGCTGTCTTTTGGCATGCTCCATACGTTTCAATTGAACATAGTGCATAGGAGTCACCCCCATGAATCTTTTGAAATAAGGAATGAAATAGTTCGGGTGGAGGTGGACAAGCTCTGCTAAGTCATCAATCTCTATGGGCTTATTCAGATATTTATCGATGTAATGGAGCACATGAGCCAGCTTGCCTTGGTCACCGGTGTGTATGAATTGAGTCATAAAGTCTGTATCACTACTATCGCTCGATTCTAGACAAGTGGCTATGAGATTGAGCAAACACGCTTGCGTGCGCAGGATAGATAGAACGTCGTCCTTTTGAAATTGTTCGATCATCTCTATGAAGATTGCCCTTATTGAATCTGGATTAGGTGAATCGCAGATGTATAATTTTTTCTCTGCATGGAATAAGGGCCACTCCCCAATATCAGCATCAAAGTGGCAGTAATAACGGATATATGGATCATCAATAGAAGTTTCGGTAGTTTGTGTGCTCCCCGCAGGCATGATCATAAGCTGACCCGGTTTCGGATAATAGGTAATCCCGTTAATAATAACTTTTCCCATGCCCCCGTCTATATAATATAGCCGATTAAAAGCGGGTGTTTCCAGCGTGCGGTTCCATCCGGGATATCTGTTACTCAGTTGGGCATGGGTCACAGTAACCTTGAGATTCTGCAGGAGACGTCCTGATAAGTTACCTGGGTTGTTCATCATCTAACTCCTTTAACGCTCGTATATCCTCATTATAACGGTTCTATTTAACTAAAACATCTTACTTAAATGCAAATAAACCTTAATTTCAATCATGTTCATGTCCATAAATTAAGTATATCCTCTAAGCATAACCACTAATAAGGAAGTGACCAGAGATGAGTACAGTTCGTTATGGAATTATTGGCATTGGAAATATGGGAACGGCACATGCGCAGAGTCTGCTGAGTGATATTAAGGGGGCTGAACTTACTGCCGTATGTGATATAAGAGAAGAACGTTTGAAATGGGCTGAAGAGCAATTACCTGAGAACGTCAGGAAGTATTCAACTCCGAAAGAATTATTCGAGTCACGTATCATGGATGCGGTATTAATCTGTACTCCGCATTATGATCATCCTACACTTGCAATCGAAGCTTTTCAGCATGGTTATCATGTACTAGTGGAGAAGCCTGCAGGTGTTTATACGAAAGCTGTTCAACAGATGAATGATGCTGCAGCACAGTCTGACCGCAAATTTGGAATCATGTACAATCAGCGTACAAATCCTTTGTATCAGAAGCTGAGAGATCTTATTCAGTCTGGTGAGTTAGGTGAGATCCGCCGGACGAATTGGATTATTACCGCCTGGTATAGATCGCAGAACTACTATAATTCTGGTGGCTGGCGGGCGACATGGGCGGGTGAAGGTGGTGGGGTATTGCTTAATCAAGATCCTCATCAGTTAGATTTATGGCAGTGGACAACAGGCATGATGCCGAAGCGGATAAGAGCATTTTGCCACTTTGGAAAATATCGCAACATTGAGGTTGAAGATGATGTAACCGCTTATGTGGAATATGAGAATGGAGCTACGGGTTTGTTTATTACTACAACTGGAGAGGCACCGGGGACCAATCGTTTTGAAATCAATGGCGATAATGGGAAAATCGTAGTGGAAGACGGGAAGCTGACCTTTTGGCGTTTACGTACACCTGAGCCTCAGTTCAACGCAGAATTCACAGGAGGATTCGGTAGTCCAGAGTGTTGGAAATGTGAGATTCCTGTAGAAAATGGCGGAGGGGAGCAACATAAAGGGATTCTACGGAACTTTACGAATGCCATTTTACATGATGAGGTATTACTTGCTCCTGGAGAGGAAGGGATTAAAGGGCTAACGCTTTCGAATGCTATGTATTTATCGGCTTGGACGGACAATTGGGTGGAGCTTCCGATAGATTCAGATTTATTCTATGAGAAACTAATGGAAAAAGTAAAAAATTCGACTTTCCAAAAGGAAACCTCAGAATCTAAAACATTGAATGTTAAAGGAACTCATTAAATCGAAGGAGAGAGGTTAAAGCCTATGAAACGTTCAACGATTGCGGCACAAATGTACACATTGCGTGATTTTACTCAAACGGCGGAGGATTTAAGAACAACTTTTCAAAAGGTATCAGCAATGGGTTATGAGAGTATTCAGATTTCATCCATCGGACCGATTGATCCGAAACTAGTCAAAAAATATGCTGATGAAGCAGGGCTGGCCATATGTGCGACTCATGTGTCATGGGAGCGGTTAGTGAATGATCTGGACGCTCTTGCCGCAGAGCATAAGCTGTGGAAGTGCAAATACATTGGACTTGGAAGTTTACCGGAAGAATTTCGTACTGGAATTGAAAGCTACCGGAAATTCGCAAAATTGATATCAGAAATTGCGATAACACTCAAAGAACAACACGGTCTGCAATTTGTTTATCATAATCATGATTTTGAATTTGAACGTTTTGACGGTATTACTGGAATGGAAGTATTGCTCAATGAGACGGACCCTGCAGTTGGTTTCATTCTTGATCTATATTGGGTTCAGGCAGGCGGGGCAAGTCCAGTGGAATGGATACGTAAAGTTGAAGGCAGAATGCAGGTCGTGCATTTAAAGGATATGGCGATTATAGACAGACAGCAAGTCTTTGCTGAGATCGGTGAAGGAAATATGAACTACGGTGAGATTATTACAGCTTGCCGTGGAACAGGTGTTGAATGGTATGTAGTGGAGCAAGATGTTTGCCGTCGTGATCCTTTTGAGAGTCTGGAGATTAGTCTGCGCTATCTGCTTAATCTTTTATAGTATCACTTAGAAGCCATTAGGAGGATTCTGATGAATAGAAAAGATGGAATGAACTATGCCCCCACGTATGAAGCTAAACCAATTGTAATGCCAGGTGAATTCATCTTCGCTGCGATTGCACTAGATCACGGTCATATTTACGGAATGTGCAACGGGCTCGTTGAGGCAGGGGCAGAGTTGAAATGGGTATATGATCCGGATGATGAGAAAGTTAGAGCTTTCATAGCCAAATATCCTGGAGCTAGGGCTGCTGAGTCTATGGATGAAATATTGGGGGATCCAGAGGTTCGCTTAATTGCGGCGGCAGCTGTTCCTTCAGAGAGAGGACCTTTAGGAAATAAGGTTATGGCTCATGGGAAGGATTATTTTACGGATAAGACCCCTTTTACAACACTTGAACAACTGGATGATGCTAGAGCTATGGTCGCAGCAACCAATAAAAAGTACATGGTTTACTATAGTGAACGTCTTCATGTTGAAAGCGCAATCTATGCGGGACAGTTGATCCGCCAGGGGGCGATTGGTCGTGTTCTTCAAGTCATTGGATTAGGACCGCATCGTTTAAATGCTTCTAGTCGACCGGAATGGTTCTTTAAGCGGGATAAATATGGCGGAATCCTAAGTGATATTGGCAGCCATCAAATCGAACAATTTTTGTATTATGCAGATTGTCAGGATGCTTCAATTGTTCACAGTAAGGTAGCTAATTATAATCATCCATCTTACCCTGAATTGGAGGACTTTGGTGATGCGACGCTTGTCGGGGACAATGGTGCAACCCAATATTTTCGAGTAGATTGGTTTACACCTGATGGGCTCGGAACCTGGGGAGATGGACGTACAATGATCATGGGGACTGAAGGCTATATTGAATTGCGAAAATATACTGATGTCGGGCGTTCAAATACAACAGATCATGTGTACTGGGTGAACGGAGAAGGGGAGCATTATGAACATGTGGCTGGAAAAGTTGGTTTTCCGTTCTTTGGTGAGCTTATCCTTGATTGTCTGAACCGGACGGAGCAGGCGATGACACAGGCACATGTCTTTAAGGCTGCTGAACTATGTCTGATGGCTCAAGCTCAAGCGATGAATCTAACCCCTGATCAACTAAAATAGCGAATGGAACGATTATAGGAGGGTGGAATAGATGACTACACTTGGAGCAGCGATTATTGGCTGCGGGGCGATTTATCCTCTCCATGCTAAAGCGATATCAGCTATAACAGATGTAAATCTCCTTACTGTTGTAGATATTGATGTTGATAAAGCTAAACAAGCGGGAATAGAATACGCCTGCCATGTCACTGATGATTATAGGGAAATACTAAATGATAATCGTATTGACGTTGTACATCTCTGTACACCTCATTATCTTCATGCAGAAATGGCTGTAGAGCTATTGCATGCAGGAAAGCATGTGTTAACTGAAAAACCAATCGCCGTTGACCTTCCTTCAGCTAAGCTTATGTTGGATGCAGCGGAAAAGAGTTCAGGCCAGCTTGGTGTGGTGTTCCAGAACCGTTATAATGATGCATCGATCTATATTAAGAAGACGATTGATTCTGGTGCTTTAGGAAAACTGCTTTGTATGAAGGGGATCGTAACCTGGCACCGAAACGAAAGTTATTACAGAGATAGTAACTGGAGAGGAAGATGGTCCACGGAAGGCGGAGGGGTTCTAATTAATCAGACCATTCATACCTTGGACTTACTCCAGTGGTTTGGGGGTGAGATAATCTCTGTGAAAGGCAGTATTACCACGGATGTGCTGGATGATATCATTGAAGTAGAAGATACCGCACATGCTTGCATCGACTTCGCCACTAATGTTCGCGGGTTATTTTATGGTACGAATACCTATCTTGAGAACTCTCCGGTGGAGTTGGAGCTAGTCTTTGAAGAGGGAACGCTTACCCTTCGTAGAGACTACTTGTATCTTTGGAAAGATGGGAAGGAAAGCTTGGTTTGTCAGCCTATTTTCAGTCCTACCGAAGGAAAGTCGTATTGGGGGACTGGGCATAAAAGACTGATTGAGGACTTCTATGACCATATTTTTAGTGGACGAAAGTTTTGGATTGAGGGTTCTGAAGGGATAAAGGCACTGGAGCTTGTGAAGGCTATTTACAGCTCATCGCAGAGGAATAAATAATCATTAATATAGTAAAGCTGTTCCAAAAGTAGATTTATCTACAAATGAGACAGCTTTTTCGTGTTTAGGGACTTCCCACATTTGGTTAAACACTAAGAAGACTACGACTTGCAGAGGAAGATAGATTTGATTAATTCTCCTTAGTGGAATAATCTAAAGTAAGTATAGGTTATTAACAGCAAGATATCTGGAGGGTGCATACAATATGGAGAAAATACTACAGAACATTAGAACGAACACCAAACTAATTTCCATTGTGCAGACCATTGTTTTTATCTTTGTCATATTATACGTACTGATGTTTCTTTCTGGTGGATTATTCACCACCTTTTTTATTATGCTCATTGCTTGTTTTGTTAGTGTGATCGCTGCTTTACTCATGCTAATTCGAAAAAGCTTCTTATGGACAATTGTTGATCTTGCTGCTGCGGGCAGTATGTTCATTTATTTTATTTATAATGCTTAACTGTTATTAATCCTTGCAAGAAGCGGGTTTATGGCTGTAGCTTAAGTTCCTTAACCTGGAGGACTTATTTCTCTCTTTTTTGCAAGCTTTTAAATAATTTATTTTTTTCATATAATAGTAGATATTAAATTTATAAATAATTGTAATACACTCGGATAAGGGTATAATTGAGACAGAAAAGGTGTGACGCCTAAGAAGGAGCGCCCACATCCTTTCTGCAAAATTCAGGGGATAAGGATGGTAATAATGGGCAAAAGTGCAACTGAAACAGACGTCATTTTAATTGGTGCTGGAATCATGAGTGCGACTTTAGGAACACTTTTAAAAGAATTAGTGCCGGATTGGAAGATTAAAGTGTTTGAAAAGCTCGAAAATGCAGGTGAGGAAAGCTCGAATGAATGGAATAATGCAGGAACTGGACATGCGGCGCTCTGCGAGCTTAACTACACTGTCGAAAAATCCGATGGAACCGTAGATATAAGTAAAGCTATCCAAATTAATGAACAGTTTCGGCTTTCATTGCAATTTTGGTCCTATTTGGTAAATCGTAAGCTGATACATAATCCGCAGGACTTTATCATGCCATTGCCCCATATGAGTTTGGTATTAGGTGAGAAAAATGTTGCTTTTTTGAAGAGAAGATTTGAAGCGCTATCAAAAAATCCTTTGTTTCAGGGAATGGAATTCTCTGATGATTACAGTAAATTAATGGAATGGATACCACTTATTATTAAAGACCGTCCATCGAATGAACCTATAGCAGCAACAAAAATTGACACTGGCACGGATGTTAACTTTGGTGCTTTAACGCGCATTTTATTTGACCATTTAAAGAGTAAGAATGTTGACCTTCATTATAAGCATAGTGTGGATGGAATCACACGTACTAGCGATGGCTCGTGGGATTTGAAAGTGAAAAACGACAGCGGAACCATCGAACACCATAATGCAAAATTTGTCTTTGTCGGTGGTGGGGGAGGAAGCCTGCATATCCTGCAAAAGTCCGGAATTCCTGAAGGGAGACATATTGGAGGATTCCCGATTAGCGGAATATTTATGGTGTGTAATAAATCAGAAGTTATCGAGCAGCATCATGCAAAAGTTTACGGGAAAGCTAAGGTTGGAGCGCCTCCTATGTCTGTTCCGCATCTGGACACCAGATTTATAGACAACAAAAAATCATTGCTATTTGGACCGTTTGCCGGCTTTTCACCAAAATTTCTAAAAACCGGCTCAATGTTTGATTTGATAACTTCCGTAAAACCGGATAATCTCCTAACAATGCTGTCGGCAGGTGCAAAGAACATGTCCTTGACTAAATACCTGATCGAGCAAGTGTTGTTATCGAAAGAAAAGCGTATGGAAGAATTACGAGAGTTTATTCCGAATGCTAAAATCGAAGATTGGGATTTAGTCGTAGCAGGCCAACGCGTGCAGGTTATCAAAGATACAGATGACGGCAAAGGAATCCTTCAGTTTGGTACAGAGGTAATTAGCGCAGAAGACGGTTCGATTGCAGCATTACTAGGAGCTTCTCCAGGTGCTTCTACGGCTGTTCACGTGATGCTTGAAGTACTTAATAAATGTTTCCCTCAACATATAAAAGAGTGGGAACCGAAAATTAAAGAAATGATACCTTCTTATGGCTTATCACTACTGGAAAATCCAGAGCTTTTGCAAGAAGTGCACACATTAACGGCAACTACATTGGGTCTAGGTGGAAAAGAGCGAGTGCATAGTTAAGCAATGATCAATCGCTCGAAAGTATGATAATTGACAGATATTTTCTTCAAGAAAGCCTATGGATTTCATTCATAGGTTTTTTGTTTAGGGAATTCGAAAAAAAAAGAAGGGGGGAGTGCACATGAAACGAGGCATCATTTTTAAGATTCCTAATGAATACGGGAAAATACTTGGAGATCTATTAAAGCCATTTAATATCGAATCATTCAATTGGTATATAGGTGGCGAGGAGTCTTATTTTATCCAAAACGATACATTAGGGGAGCTCATGTTCCATGAAGACATATATGGAATGGACGGCAGAGTCCTGAAAGAACTGTTGGAGAATAACGAATACTATATCATTTTTGCGAACTTCAAGGCTTTTCTACGAGAGAAGGATGTAATTGATGTTCAGACCTATGAGGAGTTCTTAAATAGTGATTGCCAGCTTGTACTTTTAGTCGTCGATTGTGAATATGCTACAGTTTATTGTAAAGACCAAGGGAAGCTTGAAGCACTGTACCATAACGCGATTTCAAATGGATATGAAGATGTTCAGTACATTACGAATGAGAATGACTTCAGAACAAGATTATCAATATGGTAGATGGAAACCGTAAGGTTGATTTGACGAACAAATCAATCGTTTGTTACAATGGCCCCATCAATTAGGAAAAGGATGAGGACGATGGTTCGTCGTTTGAAACGGTTTAAGAATGTCGCTACTGTATCAAGCTTCTAAGTATAAATGCTATAAATTACTTAGAAGCGAGGGAAAAGAATGAAACAACAGTTGTTTAACCACTGGTCAGAAACGAAGTATTTAAAGGATATTGTCACCAACCCAATGATTGAGGTAGGGGATTACTCGTACTACTCTGGGTATTACGATAATCATCATTTTGAAGACGGGTGCGTCAGATATCTTTGGGGAGACGAAACGTCAAGAAAGTTATTTAACCCGATCGAAGATTTTGGGTGGCATTTAGATAAATTGATTATAGGAAATTATGTTTGTATTGCAAGTGGTGTAATTATTTTAATGGGTGGTAATCACAATCATCATCCTGAATGGATTACCGTGTATCCTTTTGTGGACCAGATTGAAACCTCTTACGAACCCAAAGGGGATACGATCATAGAAAGTGATGCTTGGATTGGGATGAATGCAATGATTATGCCAGGTGTGAAAATAGGTGAAGGTGCTATTGTTGCGGCAGGCTCGGTTGTTGTAAAAGACGTTCCACCATATACAATAGTAGGTGGCAATCCTGCTAAAGAGATTAGAAAAAGATTTACAGATCGTGAAATCGAAAAGTTAAAGGAAATGCGTTGGTTTGATTGGAAACGTGAGAAAATAGAACAAGCTACGTCTATCTTTTCAAGTTCATCGATTGATCAATTATATGAGTTTTATCTAAGGGAAATAATTTCATAACACAATCAGAACAGGCTGCCGCAATTATTCGGCAGCCTGTTCTTTTATCAGTTAAGGCAGTTTAACAATAATTGTTCTTTACCAGATTAATCCTAATTAGTATGATAATATGAATGGGCTCATCTAATCTCTTGGGAGGAAAGTGTGCTAGATATATGAAATATATTGAATTTGGTCTAGGCAATACATGGTTTATTAGAACCGAAACGGAGTTAGAGGATGGAAATGAATTTGAAGAAAAAGGAATTGTGAAACCGGTAAGGTTCCATTCTCTATATTTCAGGATTTGGATTGGTAAAACTGTAGTAGTCCTAGACTTAAAACAAGGTTTTAAAATAAGTAAGAAAAGTTATAACGCGTTTAAAATTATTTTTGGTATAACAAGTCTCTAGAATAAAGGAGCATACATATAACGACAAGATGGAGGAAACTATGGATAAAATATTAAATGAAATAGCCAATTTGATAAGCAGTGAGGAAAAAAGAGTTACTATTGGGATTTCGGGTCATGGTGCATCTGGAAAGACAACATTTGCCCATAATCTTTTAAAGCGTCTGGGTCATGAGAAGGTGAATTATATGAATACTGATCCCTATATTATCGGCTCACATCTTAGAAAGTACACTGTAATCGATTATGAATATAGCAATGAACGTCATCGTAATAAAATGACAGCTTGTCATCCTTCTGCTCATAATATATCTGCTCTAGAGAGAGACATCCGAATGATGCGAGATGGTTTAGATTTTTATACAATAGACACCAATTATTTAAAGAGTACAATGATAGCTTCACAAAACAGAGTGAATATTGTAGAGGGCATGAGCGTTGCTTTTGCAGACCCGAATTTGTTTGATCTGAAGGTTTACTTATATACGGATGGAGACACTGAATTGATGAGAAGGAGTACACGTGATGTCTCTGAAAGAGGAACAGACATCAAATATTTAAGGAAATCACATGAAGACCGTAGAATTCAATATGAGTTATTTATGCATCCTTTTCATCGAAACTTTGATATCATTATAAAAAATTCCAATGAAGGTTATATTCTTGAAAATGAATGTAGGAGGGAAAAGCCACCGACAAACTAGATGGGTATATTGCAAGGAAGTATAATCAGGTTACGAACCTTGGAAAGTTACTTGATCCATTAGCGGATAAGTTGCCCATTTCTGCTGCGTTGATTCTACTGGTAAGTCAGCAGATGTTATACGCATGGGTTGCTTTAGTTATTGTAGCGAGGGAAGTGATTACGAATATACCTATCAATCAAATCCTAATCTATATTTCACTGGTCATAACTATCTATTCAGGATTTAACTACATAAGAAATAACTATCGTTTTTTAAAATTAGAAGCATGAGCTCGATAAAAAGGTTGCCGAGTAACGCAACCAAATAGATAAAGGCGAATTCTCACTCCATTTCGAGTAAGAATTCGCCTTTTTTCACTGTAAATAAACCCATTGCCCTTGCGTGTGTATGCCAAGTCTAACCTCAAATCCGAACTATTGACACAAAAGTGTATTACACGTATAGTACATAAGTAAGATGTATGAACCACTTAGTACACACACTTAGTATATGGAGTTGGTTGTATGACAGAAGAACAAAAATCAGGTGTCAGCTTTAATATTCGTGAACCGGTATATATTCAAGTTGTCCGTTACTTTAAAGAACAGATTGCTACAGGGCAAATCGGAGCAGGAGACAAGATTCCTTCACGGCGTGAACTGGCATCAGTAATGAAGATTAATGCGAACACGGCACAGAAGGCATATAAGGAAATGGAGGAACAGGGTTTGATCGTAACAGAAGGGAATTCCCCAAGTAGAATTACACAGGATCAGCAAATACTAAGCTCGATTCGTGCTGAATTAATCGAAAGTGCAGTGGATGTATTCATCGGTTCCATTCGAAATATTCAAATTCCAGTTGAAGAACTGGTAGACATCATAAAGACAAAATATACAATAGAACGATCTCCAGAGGGTGGTGACACAAGATGATCCAAGTGAATCAGATGGTGAAGAATTATGGATTCAAGAAGGTACTAAATGGCGTTAGCTTTACTGCTGCCAAGGGAGAGATCACCTGCCTGATCGGAATCAATGGTGTCGGAAAGTCAACGGTGCTGAAGTCCATCATGGGACTGACACCATACAAAGGTGAAGTCTTAATAGATAATGCATCACTAACACCTGCGATGTATGAGAAAATGACTTTTATTCCAGATTCGTTAACGATGCCCTCCAATATGCGAATTGCTGATTGCTTCAGCTTTATGACTGACTTTTATCGGAATTGGAACGCTGAACGTGCAGAGGAATTGCTTAAGTTCTTCCAACTGAGCTCTAAAGATCGCGTATCCTCATTGTCAAAGGGGATGGCTGCGAAGTTAAATTTGTTGCTCGGACTTGCCTTGGATTGTGATTACATCCTAATGGACGAACCGTTCTCGGGGATTGATATGTTCAGCCGCGAGCAAATTACTGATGTGTTCACGAGTGAATTGATCGAGGATCGTGGTGTGATTATTACAACTCATGAAATTAACGATATTGAGCATTTAATTGATAAAGCGGTCTTGCTACAGCACGGGAAGGTAGAACGTGAATTCTACTGTGAAGAAGTTCGCGAGCAAGAAGGTAAGTCCATTACGGACGTAATGAGAGAGGTGTACATAAAATGAGAGCTTTTGTAAAGCTATTGAATTTTGAAATGAACCGATTTGCCAAAATATATATTGGACTCATGTTGCTGACAGTCGCCTTGCAACTTGTAGCAGTCACCCTCGGTGCTAATCATTGGCTGGATTCTGCGAATGAGGCAATGAGAGTGAATCAATGGACCCTTGAGCAATATCACAATGTGACTGGAAATATTCAGCTAAACAGTATGATGTATGCTCGCTATAATGGACTTCTATATTTCGGACCCATATTTTTGAGCATCACAGTGTTGCTGATATATAGCTGCTTCATTTGGTACCGCGACTGGAGAGGTAAAAATACGGTAGTATATCGCCTGCTCACGTTGCCCTCCAATCGGGCGTATTTGTATTTTGCCAAGCTGGTTACGATCTTGCTATTCGCATTTGGACTTGTCGCCCTGCAAATTATCCTTGTTCCACTGGAGCGTTTGATAGCACAGTCGATTCTCCCTGCTGAATTATATCGGAACATCTCGGTATTTGATTTTTTGAAGTATCCTACTGTGCTTAAAGTTTTGGTTCCGCCCTACTTTTCTGAGTTTGTACTATACTATGGACTGGGCATTATTGGCTTGATCGTCTTGTTCACAGTGATTCTAATCGAGCGGAGCTACAGACTGAAAGGGATTGGCTTTATCGTACTATATTTAGCGGTTCTGGCTGGACTAGCCTCAATACCATTTCTTATGGGTTATAGCAGTTACGATAGCTATTTCTATCCAGGTGAAATCATAGGCGCTTGTCTCGGATTAATAGTGATCATTGTTGGAGGTTCGCTTTGGTACAGCTTGTATCTATTGCGTAAAAAAATATCGGTATAATTGAAGGGGTATGGAGGTTAGGAAATGAGAAAATATATGGTTACCGCCGTTCTTGTAGTGTTCGCGGTTGTTACAATCGGGACGTATTATGTGCAAGCTTCACAAGAGACACCACCTAATTATAAGCTGACGACGGTTCAAGGGGATGCTTCCCTCGTTGAAGGTATAGCGGTATACGGAAACTACGTGATTAAGGATAGTACTTTTGGTATCAAAAGAGCTTATATCACGACAAATGGTACAGATTATCCAGATGAAAAGTCGGCAATTAGCCAAAGCTTAAATCGAAGACCAATGAAAACGCAATTGGATCAGTGGATTGAAGAGCATCGTCAGTTCATGCGCGGTAAGACAAACACATCTGGTTTCTATGAGAATGAGGAAATGCTTGCTTATGTTAAGGCGACAGTAGATATGAAGCGATCAAATGATTCATCAGCGAAGAAATATGCAAAGCTTAGTATTTCTGTACTCAACAAGCAGAAGAACAATACGCTTGAAATCACATCCGATATCAATATAGATCATGATATTTCAGATATGTATGTACAAAATGTACAGCTTATTGATCAGCAGCTTGTTGCTATGGTGTTTATGAATCACAGTGCCAAAGGTTATGTTTCTGAACCGCAGATCCTCCGTGTCAATCTAGCCACAAAAGAGATTAAGAATGAGCCGCTCGCGTTACCAGGCGGTAAATCTGTAGCAGCAGACGGGGATACTCAATATGCATGGCTAGCCAATCAAAATCTGGAGCACACTGAGCAATGGATTTTAAGGATTAGTAGAGATAATCATAGAAAGGCATATCAAGTGGATGTTAAGACAGGACAAATCACTCCACTCACATTCCAAGGGCATGAAATGTTATTGAATAATATTATGTATGCCTATGGACAGAAAATTTATTTCCTGCAAAAAGCCGTGTCGAGTAAGGAGAATATAGGATTCACTGTTATTTCTTACGATCTCGTGAGAAAAGAATATGAGGCTATTCTGAAGAATACAACTATAGATTTAAGTGAAAACATTACCTATGCTTTTAAACAAGACCATCTCTATATTATGGGTTATAAGAATTTCAAAGGTAATCGTCTATATGTATTCAATTTGACAAGCGGTAACCTTGAGTACGAAGGAAAAGTAATATCAACAGAGGCCGCAAATCAGGCTGAAGATGAAGCTAACATGGATTTGAATTTTATCGATCTCGGTCAGTTCTAGCATTGTTTTTAGAATAAAAAATTAAATATAAAGAGACATAAAGAGATATGAAAAGGTGACAAAGGCCGGGCTAATGACTTTTAATAGTCAATTAGCTCGGCCTTTTAGTCGTGAAATTTATAACAGTCATTAAACACTATTTTTCGATTAAAATATATTGTAAAACGATAAACTATATGTTAGATTCAATTTTGAAAATAACTTTGTGAGGTGTGTTTTATGAAACTTGGATCAACGCTTTTTTTAAGGATAGCAGTTGTTCTTATTGGACTTCCAGTTCTTGCGTTGTGTATAATTTTCGTGCCTGCGATTTCGAATTATGCAGCAGAATTATACCCTGATCAAACCTATATTAAATATCTCTTGTACATTGATTTATATGCATCGGCGATACCTTTTTACTTTGCATTGTATCAAGCGATCAAACTGTTAGGGTATATTGACAACAACAACGCTTTCTCAGAATTATCTGTAAAGGTATTAAAAAATATCAGGAACTGTGCAATTGCAATCAGTGGAATTTATGTTGTGGGATTGCCACTTTTCTATCTCGTCGCGGAGAGAGATGATGCCCCGGGGTTCATTGTCATTGGGGTGGTTGTGATTTTTGCTTCCATGGTGATTGCAGTGTTTGCTGCGGTGCTCCAAAAGCTTTTGAAGGAAGCTATTGATATAAAATCAGAAAATGACTTAACAGTCTGAGGAGAAAACAATGGCGATTATTATTAATATTGACGTGATGCTGGCTAAAAGAAAAATGAGCGTGACCGAGCTTTCGGAGCGGGTTGGAATAACAATGGCTAACCTGTCTATATTGAAAAATGGAAAGGCGAAAGCGGTTCGATTATCAACATTAGAGGCGATCTGCAAAGCTTTAGATTGTCAGCCTGGCGATATTTTAGAATATAAAAGTGACGAGGAGACTTAAGAAATAAATGAATAGTAGAGGCGTGGCTCTTTTCTCAATCTTTATGAGAAGGGGGCCTTTTTGATGTGCAATAATTAGAGGTGAAAAATAATAGGGGATGTATTAATGATAAATAATAATTGTTATACAATGAAAATATATTGAATTACGATAAATTATATGATAAATTGAATCCAGATTATTAACTTTGTGAGGTGCAGCTTATGAAACGAGAAACACTCTTTTTAAAGATGGTTGTAATTCTTATTGGACTTCCGGTTCTTGCTTTGTGTATTTTTTGGTTACCTACGATACCTAACAAAGCAGCTGGAGATTATCCGGTGTATTTGGTTTATCCCGTTCTTATAGGGGTGTATGTAACGGTGATAGCCTATTTTGTAGCTTTATATCAGGCGTTAAGACTTCTAAGCTTCATAGACAAGAACAAAGCGTTCTCAGAATTATCCATTAAGGCTTTAAAAAATATAATTTACTGTGCAATCATCATCAGTATCTTATATGCGGCGGGTATGCCACTTATTTACGAAATGGCACAGGAAGCTGATGCACCAGGCTTAATAGTACTCGGACTTGTCATGACTTGTGCTCCAATTGTAATTGCGGTCTTTGCTGCTGTTCTTCAAAAGCTTTTGAAAAATGCCATAGAAATAAAATCAGAAAATGACTTAACCGTCTGAGGTGAAAATAATGGCGATTATAGTGAATATTGATGTGATGTTAGCTAAAAGGAAAATGAGCGTTACAGAGCTTACTGAAAGGGTTGGCATTACAATGGCTAATCTTTCTATATTGAAAAATGGAAAAGCAAAAGCGATCCGATTATCGACGTTTGATGCGATTTGTAAAGCTTTAGAATGTCAGCCTGGAGATATTTTAGAATACCGAAAAGAGTAGCATGACTGGAAAGGAGAGAGCATCATTGAAATCAATAACGCAGCTTCTGCATTTTGGCTACCATCAGGCGATGAGTTGCATATTTCCTATTGCGATCTTTGGGACTTTAGCGCTCTCTAACGTAATAGATCTGCCTTACATTTACCGATATGATGCCATTCTTATTATATTGCTTACCGTTCAATATCTTATGTACCGTACTGGATTAGAGACGCTAGATGAAATTAAAGTCATTTGTGTATTTCACATTATTGGTTTATTGCTGGAAATTTATAAGATAAGAATGGGGTCATGGTCATATCCTGAACCCGGGCTAACCAAGGTGTTTGGAGTGCCACTGTATAGCGGGTTTATGTACGCGAGCGTAGCGAGCTATATGTGTCAAATTTGGCGTAGACTGAAGATGGATATGACCGGTTGGCCGGGACTTGCTGCTGCTGGGTCGCTCGGAGCAGCTATCTATCTGAACTTTTTCACGCATCACTTCATTCCTGATTTTCGCTGGTGGCTAAAGGGGCTTGTACTCATTGTTTTTTGGAAAACTTGGATCATTTATCGGGTACGAACCACTACTTATCGGATGCCCTTGACACTGGCATTTTTCTTAGTAGGTTTTTTCATCTGGTTAGCTGAGAACATCGCTACATTCTTTAATGGTTGGAAATATCCTGATCAGAATCAGGTATGGCATGTGGTTAGTGTCAGTAAGATCAGTTCATGGTTCCTTCTGGTTATTATTAGTGTCATTATAGTTGCTCAACTCAAGCATGTAAAAGCTAACCGTAAAGTGAAAGAGTAGCGTATCAGCTTCAAAAGAAATCGTAGAACATGGCATGAGAATAAATTAGTGATGAGGAGGCGATGAGATGAATTATACAGATTTAAAAGAATTGCAGGATGTGTTTTTCTTTGGTCTAATAGAGCCAGAGGTAAATCAACTAAGGCTATCTTTTTGTAAAAGCAAAGCTAGTGATATCACTGAGCCACTTATGGTTAACGAAAAGAGCTCTCCAATAATACAAGTGGATTTTCACTCCTATATTGCATATTCGGTTAGAAATGAATTCTTTACTTCTAGGGATGATTATGAGGAATTTGACGGAAAAACATTTAGGATTTATAAGAAATCAAGGTATCTTGATTTTATTTCTTATGGAATATTCGCATCAAAGGATTTTGTAAGACCGTATAAGCATTATGGGATCTGTTGTATTGACCATGTCGTTGATATTATTTCAACATCGGAGCCTATTGTAAGGGAAACTAAATAGAGTCGTATGAACTTGAGAGATGGAGGGGAAAAGATGAAAGAAGTAATAAGCATTACTAGGCTTACCACAATCGAAGAAGCTGAAATCCTAGATTTTAAATTTGCTGAACACTTTGGATGGTATCAACGCGGAGATTACTATCGTCAATGTCTAAAAGAGAATCAAACGAATAAAAGGGTAACCTTAATTGCGCATTACAATGATTCCGTAGCAGGATGTTGCCATTTACTCTATGAATCAAAATATCCTTTTTTTCGTGAGGATCACATCCCGGAAATTAACGATCTGAATATCTTTCCCGAGTATAGAAGAAAGCAGATTGCGAGCAAATTGTTTGATGAATTAGAACGTATTGCGGCTAAGGACTTTAGATTTATTGGGTTAGGGGTAGGCCTCTATAAGGATTACGGTAATGCGCAAAGAATGTATACTGCTCGCGGTTACATTTTAGACGGTAGAGGAATGATGTATAATAATGTTCCTGTCATACCAGGACAACCCGTCATGGTCGATGATGATCTATTACTTTATTTAACTAAAGATTTACAGAGCAAATTGTAAGTTATACTAATACAGTTTGGGTAACTGATAGCACACATTGTATATGCTTGTCTTTTTTAATGATTAGAGTTATTATGGATTTTCAAAGTCGTTAATGGAGGTGCTTAATGAAATATTCCCAAGCGACAGACTATGCGCTTCATGCAATGCTGTATCTGGTGACGGCAGCGTCCGATAAGCCCGTAGGTGTTCAATTGCTTGCTGAGAAGCTGGGTGTTTCACAAACCTATCTGTCCAAAATGATGACCAAGCTAGTGAAGGCTGGATTGATTCAATCTGCACCCGGCGCAAACGGTGGCTATCGTCTCAGAAGGAAGTCCGAAGAGATCTCTTTTCTGGATATTATCCATGCGATCGAAGGGACTGCATCTTTATTCGAATGTAGCCTGGATCACGGTAGCGAGTGCCTGATTCAACAGGTTGTGATTGACGCTGAAAGACAGATGGAGCAGTACTTGGAGAACAAGAAAATTGCAGATTTGGCGAAAACAATGAAGACGGAGTAATGATCCGTTCTTTTTTGGAAACAATTAAAGATAATATAAGTCCGTAATAACTTTAATATAAAGGAGAATGAAATATGACGGAATTCTGGGAATCAAGCTTTATCGAAAAACAAACGATGTGGGGATTTGAACCTGCAGACTCCGCAATCGCCACTAAAGACTTTTTCCTTGAAAAGAACATTAAGGACATATTGGTACCGGGTATTGGATATGGTAGAAATGCAAAGGTTTTTGTTGAGAGTGGAATAAAAGTTACAGGTATTGAGATTTCACAAACGGCGATTGATTTGGCGAGAGAAAATGGGCTTGATATTAGCATTTATCATGGTTCAGTGACTGACATGCCTTTTGATAACAAACGTTATGAGGGTATATTTTGCCATGGTCTTATTCATTTGTTGAATAAAAGTGAAAGAGAAAAGTTCATTAAGGATTGCTACAACCAGTTAAAGCCAGGTGGTTATATGATTTTTACAACGGTTTCGAAAAAAGCTCCTATGTTTGGAAAAGGTACTCTATTGGATAAAAATTATTACGAGACAGATTATGGTGTAAAAATATTTTTTTATGATGCTGAATCCATTACACAAGAGTTTGAAACCTATGGACTAGTTGAGTTCTCTGAAATTGACGAGCCGCACAAGGACATGATCAATAAACCTTCAATCAATTTTTTAATGGTAAAATGTAAGAAAGATCTATAGTATAAATTTGGTATATCGGAGATAATAGTTTTCAAAAGAAGGCAGGTGTTATATTGATGAGCAATATTATTGATTATTACTCTAGCTTTGATGAGTGGGGCAGGCTGGATAGAGAACCCTTAGAGTTCATTATTAATCTTCATTATATCAAGAAATATATGCCGTCAGCTGGAAAGGTGCTGGATAATGGCGCAGGACCCGGTAAATATGCGATGGAACTGGCTAAGCTCGGATATACAGTAACCCTTTCAGATATCACACCTAAATTAGTTGAAGTAGCAATGGAAAAGGCAGCTGAACTAGAATTAACTGAGCAATTTGACGGGTTTCATAACTTAAATGCTATTGATTTAGAAGGAATACCTAATGAGAATTATGATGTTTCATTGATGCTTGGTCCTTTGTATCATTTGCAGAAGGAAGAGGAACGAATTTCAGCTGTAAAAGAGTTGCATCGCGTGACCAAACAGGACGGTCTAGTATTTGTGGCTTTTCAAAGTCGAATGAGAATGACCATTAATTCCTTACAATCCCCGCAGCAGTGGAAACCGAACGACAATATGAACACCATTAATGAATTCTTTGAGAATGGAATCTTTAATCATAGTGACAAGGGCCGGTTTACAGGTGCTTATTATTTTAATATTGATGAGATTCAGCCTTTCATGGAAACGAATGGATTTGAATCTATAGATTTAATTGGATCATCAAGCATTGCAGCCATGTTAACTGCTGAACAGCAGCAGTTTTGGACCCGACAAGAGGGGAATGAGCGTTTGATAAATTTCCTCATCTCCAAAGCAAACGATCCCTCAATCTTAGGCATATCATCACATTTGTTATACATCGGTAAAAGAAAATAAAAAAGAGCGTCAGTTTCTTAACTGACGCTCTTAATTTTATAAATGACTGATTACTTTACAAATGTAGTGTGTAGCGGTTCGCTTTACTCAACCCGCGGATCGTTTCGATTTCCTCTGAAGTTAGAGGGGGAGACTTAACAGCCGTTACATTATTCTTCAATTGCTCCATGTTACTCGCTCCTGGGATAATAACTGCCACAGATGGATGATCTAATGGATAATGCAGTGCCGTTTGTGCTAGGGTTCGAGAGTCACTCTTTTGTTGCGAAAGCTGATCATGCAATTGTAGAAGCTCATCACTACTGTAATCTAAGTACTTTTTCTCTGCTTTGCTGCGGCCATTTTCGGAAAGAATGCCACCCGCCAAAGGACCTCGGGCAATTAGACTGATTCCATGCCCGGCCAGCAGAGGGAGAATTTCTTCCTCAGGCCGTCGATCTAAGATGCTGTATTGGCTCATTACACTGACTATGTTTGATCTTTTTACATATTCTCTAATGACATTAGGACGAATAGAAGAGATTCCATAATATCGAATTAGACCCTCTTGTTTAAGTTCTTCAAAGGCTTCAATGGTCTCATCCATCGGATCATCAATCGTTCCGCCATGCAGCTGATACAGATCGATATAATCTGTTTGGAGGCGTCTTAAACTGTCTTTGACTGCAGATTTGATATAGGATTTCGATGCATCCCAGCTCCAGCCTTCTTGACCTGGAATTCTGCGGTTGCCCACTTTTGTACTTAATATTACCTCTTCGCGGCGGTGACGAATCGCCTTACCAATGATCTCTTCATTACGACCCTCATCATACAGATCGGCTGTATCTAAAAAGTTAATGCCTTGATCGAGCGCTTCATGGACGATGGAAATGGCCTTTGCCTCGTCCGTACCTAAGGACATGCACCCGAGTCCTACTTCACTTACATACAAATCGGACTGACCCAAGCGATTTTTATTCATAGGTTATTCCTTTCTAATTCCGTTGATGATCATATTATAACGTTTTAATGCATTGAATTCGAATATTAATGGTTATTTCCTTTGACTTTATAACCTATAAGGATTATCGTCATAGCATATGTTATTTACTAGATGATGATGGATAGGGAGAGACTTGAACATATGGAACAAGCAATGTTTGCAGGTGGTTGTTTTTGGTGCATGGTTACACCGTTTGAGGAGTTACCAGGTATCCAAGGGATTGTATCGGGATATGCTGGAGGATTAACCGAGAACCCAACTTACGAAGAAGTCAAAACAGGAACAACAGGACATTACGAGGTGGTACAAATTACGTTTGATCCGGCGCTTTTTTCATACGAGAGGCTGCTTGAATTATATTGGCCTCAGATTGATCCCACGGATGATGGTGGACAATTTCAGGATAGAGGAACACAATACCGGACAGCCATTTTTTACTATAACGAAGAACAACGTTTAGCAGCCCTTGCCTCGAAGGAGCAGGTGGCTGTCAGTGGCAGATTCTCAGGACCCGTCGTGACGGAAATCCTTCCTGCGCCAACCTTTTATCGAGCGGAAGAGTATCATCAGGACTATCATCACAAGAACCCCAAGCATTATAAAGAGGATCGTGAGCAATCCGGACGGGATACCTTTATCGCTAAACACTGGTAATCACTTAAATAGTGTTTCTAAAGTAAAAAGAGCATCTTAAGTCGTTTGTGACTTACGGATGCTCTTTTTGCATCAATATACAAATTTTATATATTTTAAATTCTACATACTTTCTACACATTTATAGACTAAACTACTCTAAATCAAGCGAGAAAATCAAAATGGAGGGTTTAGAATGAAAAAAATCATACCCATAGTTGCTGTTACAATGCTACTAAGTGCAGTGTTAGCTGGCTGTCAATCGAGCGATAAAGCCAATTCTGGTTCAGATAAGCAAGCTGTTACTTCAACCCTGGATCAACCCTGGATAGCAACAAAAAACACTACACGTATTAACACTTCTGACCCTATAGAGGCAGCCGTTATAGTCTCTCAAACGTTATGGACGGCACAGACCAAGAACAATAGTCCTTCAAGTGTAGTATTAACGGATATGAGCAATTGGCAGATTGCCGCGGTCAGCGCGGATTTGATTCATCATCCGAACAATGGTCCTATTCTTTTTACAACGAAAGAGGGTGTCCCCGAGGCAACGTTAGCAGAGCTTAAGCGATTGAATCCTTTAGGCGCTGAAGGTAATAATGGTGTACAAGTAGTGCTCGTCGGACCCATGGCTTCCAATGTGGAACAACAATTAAAGACACTGGATCTGAAAGTAGACCGAATTGAAGGGGACGAGCCGGCAGCTGTAGCGCAAACCATTGATACTTATTATGCAAAAGCTTCCGGTGAGCTTCCAAAGTCAGTCATTGTAGGTTCTATGGATAGTCCTGAGTACACACTGCCTGCAGTGAACTGGATCGCCCATATGCCGGAGCCGCTTCTCTATGTAACAAAAGATGAAATTCCCGCCCCTACAGTTGATGCTTTGAAAGAGCGTGGTGGTTCGGCTACGATTTATATCTTAGGACCTGAAAAAGTTGTATCTACAGCAGTAGAAAAGCAATTACAGGAATTCGGCACAGTAACCCGTATAGCTGGAAAAGACATTTATGAGAATGCCATTGCTTTTGCTACTTTTAAGGATGCCAGCAACGGTTTCGGTTGGGGCATAACGACACCTGGACATAACTTGTCTTTGTTGACTACCGATTCAACGATGTTGGCGATCGCCGCTGCACCTTTTTCACATTTAGGGAAACACGCACCGCTTATTTTTACGGAAAAAGACGGGCTGCCAGATGCAGTGATGGAATATATGATGACCCTTCAACCCAAATTTCAAGATTCACCAGCAGAAGGACCCTATAACCATGCATGGATAACTGGAGACAGCAATGTAATAAAAGAAAATGCCCAAAGCGAAATTGATGATATGCTGGAAATTTCACCGGCTGCAGGAGGCAATCCGCATTCCGGTCACTAAGAGTACGACAGGCTGGCATCAATAGCGACGATGTCGGCTTGTTCTGTGTTATTTTGTATAATAAGAAGAACTAGGCCACGAAGAGGGTGAACGACTTGAATAAGCTTCAGGTATTGATCGTTGATGATGAATGGAACATGCGGAATTTAATACGGATTTATTTAACGAAAGAAGGAATGACGACTAAAGAAGCGTCAACGGGGCATGAGTCACTCGCTTTGTTGAAACAACAAAACTTTGATCTAATCCTTTTGGATGTGATGATGCCAGATATGGACGGATGGCAGGTTTGTAAAGCCGTCAGAGAGGTAAGTTCTGTCCCTATTCTAATGCTTACAGCCCGCTCGGAAACCAAGGACAAGGTACACGGCCTCGGCATAGGCGCGGATGACTATCTCACCAAACCATTTGAGCCAGAGGAATTAGTGGCAAGAATTTATTCTTTAGTAAGGCGTTCAATGCTAACATCGACCCAACAACCTTTAAAAAAGGTTCTGACCTATCCGGGGCTAGCGATTTACCCGGACGCTCGTGAGGTACATATTCTGGATACAGCTGTTGAATTCACACTCAAGGAATTTGATCTGCTAACAGCCTTGGCGCAAAATGCTCATCGTGTCTTTACGAGAGAAGAACTAGTGGAGCGTTTATGGGGCAATGATTATGAGGGGGAGAATCGTGTCATCGACACACATATTAAGAATATTCGCGAGAAACTACATAAGGCCGGACTGTCCTATAATCCTGTTCAAACGGTATGGGGCTTAGGCTATAAATTTGAGATCCCAGGTAATCATCTATGAAGAATAATATTATCGGACTGAAGCTCGGGTCGGTCATCATGTCTGTTTTTTTAGTTGTTTTGCTTATTCTTGGGATCACAATAGACCGAATGTTTACCAGCTTTTATTACAACGAGATGCAAAAAGAAACGGAGGAGCTGACCTCACACTTTATCGGGATGGCTGAATCGCCGGATAGTTCAAACGAGCAGATGATGAGTACTTTTGCAGAGTTTTCGGACGTGAGTATATTTAATATTTCAAAAGACGGTAGTGTTATTCTACATTCGGGTGTTCATGACCGCGCAGATCGTTCATTCATCCATGCTTCGGATCTTAATCGGATTTTTGCCGGAAAAAGTGTGAGTTTTGAGTATAAAGATCCTACAGGCCATAGATATTTCATCACTGGAAAACCCATTTCAGAGGATCACGCCATTCAGTCCGCTCTTTATGTTATGTCCTCTACAGAGAACATGAAGCAATCATTGGCTTCAATTCGTAACCTACTGCTGCTCGCAGGAATCGGGGCTTTTATATTGGCATTAGGGATCACAGGAATAATTAGCTTGCTATTATCAAGGCCGCTGATCAAGATGCAGAAAGCGACTCGAAAAATCGCTGCCGGTGAATTGGAAACGAGACTTTCCATACGGAGCAACGATGAAATTGGATTTTTGGCAGGAGCGATTAACGACCTTGCTGTAGATCTGCAAAGATACCGGGATACGCGTCAGGAATTTCTAGCCAATATTTCTCATGAGCTTCGAACACCCATCACATATTTGAAAGGGTATACCAAGGTCATAAAGGGTGGACTTTATGAGACTGAAGGGGAAAGAGATCTGTATTTGGATATTATTCACGAGGAAGCGAATCGGCTTGAACATCTGGTAGAAGATTTATTTGAACTGGCAAAGATGGAGGAAGGTAAAGTCACGCTTACGTTGGAGTGGCTAGATCTTAAGTATATGGCAGAACAAGCGGTACGCAGAGTCGAGCTGAAAGCCAAAGAGAAGGGAATTCAGCTGAAGATTGCTTATCATGGAGATTCGTATAGGGTTCGTGGAGATGAAAAGCGGATGGAACAGATTATGATGAATCTTCTGGAGAATGCGATCCGTTATTCGGATGAAGGTGAGATTAAGGTCCATGTGAACGAGAAGGCTGACGAGGATGCTGTTGAATTTATTGTAGAAGATACCGGAATCGGGATTCCTGAGGAAGAACTCCCCTTTGTCTTTGAGCGATTCTACAGAGTTGAGAAATCACGCTCAAGGCAATATGGGGGTACAGGACTTGGACTATCCATTGTTAAAAAGCTTGTAGAATTACACGGCGGTAAGATTCGAATTACAAGTCAGCCTGGAGTTGGAACCCGTTGCGAGGTACAGTTGCCTAGATTAGCAGAAACCGAAAAGTAAGAACCAAAAGAGACTTTGCGTATTTACGCGAAGTCTCTTTTTACATGCAATCAACTAAGCGATTCTGTTGGCTCAAGCTCTTTAAGCGCCCATTCGCAAAACTGTATAGAGCTCTCCATATCCAGCACACGCTTCTGAATGAGTAAATAACGTCCAAAAGTCGTTGCTTTTAATTCGCGAGTCTCACCTCGTTCATCACGTAAAACTTCGTTGGCTTTCAGCAAGACCTTGTAGCGCTCTAGTTCGCTTTTACAAAACTCTGCACGTTTTTGCAGAAGGTCCTTTGCCTCCTCAGGTTTGGAGAGCCATAAGCTATACAACTTGAAATGCAGCTCGTCCCGAAGAACTGGAGGCTCCGCTGGGGTTTCCACCCATTTCCGCAATTGCTCAAGTCCTGCTTCCGTAATGGAGTATTCCTTTTTATCCGGCTTATCCGATTGCTGAATGAGCTGATATGAAATGAAACCTTGCTGCTCCATGCTCATTAGAAGCGGATAGATTTGACTATGTCCGGCTCGCCATAACGGTTTGATATTTTGTGTTAGTTCATATCCAGACAACGAGTTAGCACTAAGTAAAGTCAGAAGACCATAAGACAGTGTATTCATTACTCTGAAGCCCTCCAGTTATTATTATTCCGTTAATATTGTGATTTTTGGGCATATGTCATGATTGACATATCGTCTATACGATTATAACATTGTTTAAGTTAAATTATATATGTAAAAGTAGACATATAAAAAAGATAAGGAGGGGTAGCATGGATGTTAAACAAGAAAGTAAAATTCATTTTTGGCCTATAATGATTGCCATATTCTTTGGAAATTTCGTCTCTGTCTTAAGTACAACGACCATCAACATAGCTGTTCCTCTTTTAATGAATCATTTTCATTCGAACCTGAACACTATGCAATGGATGGTTACAGGTTTTATGCTAGCAACAGGAGTGACTGCACCACTTGCCGGATATCTGGGTGGCAGATTCAGCTATAAGCGACTGTATCTGTTCGCTTTGATGGGATTCACCATGTTCTCCTTACTCTGTGCAATAGCTTGGAATCCAACCTCTCTGATTGTATTTCGAATGCTTCAAGGCTCTTGCAGCGGATTGATTATGGCTTGTACCATGACGATTATTTTCCAAGTGATTCCGTCTGAACGCAGACCTTTCGCTGTTAGCCTGTGGTCACTGTCCGCGATGGTTGCCCCAGCCATTGGTCCGACATTTAGCGGATGGTTACTTCAGTATGCAAGCTGGCACTGGTTATTCTTAATTAACATTCCCATTGGGATCATTGCTATTATTCTGACTGTAGCGTTAATTCCATACTATCGAATGAATGTTCCGAAGTCCTTTGATATTCCTGGATTTCTTACCGTCGTACTGGGGAGTTTATCTTTGCTAACTGCATTTAGCCAAGGCAACAGCTGGGGGTGGAGTTCATGGAAGACCTTATCCTTAATCCTTGTGGGTATCGTTCTTCTAGTTTACTTTGTCTTGCACGAGCTGAAGGCGGAAGTACCACTGCTGAATCTGCGCGTCTTCCGAAATCGCCGCTTTACTGCCATGCTTAGTATCTATAGCCTGGTGACGATAGCGATGTATGCTGGAACTTACTTAACACCATTGTTCTTGCAAACAGTAGAAGGAGCAACAACGCTTAAAACGGGGCTTATCTTATTGCCATCTTCGATTCTTCTGGCTTTACTTAGTCCAATCGTGGGTAAGATGTATCCAAAGTTTGGGCCTGTGAAGTTAATTTCTGCTGGTATTTTATTTATTTTCATCGGTTTATTCATGATGAGTCGGCTGCATACGAACGTTTCTTACAGCTTCATTATGTGGGCGATGGTCGTTCGGAATCTAGGCATTGGATTAGCCAACGTCCCAAGCAGCACAGCCTCTATGGAGGAAATTCCAGTCGAATGGTCAGGTCACGCCACATCAATCAACAACTGGGTTCGGAATGTCTTAAGCTCACTCGGTATTGCGGTTTTCACCTCTATTTTGTCAACAAGATCCTTGTTTCACTCTAAGGAGTTAATTAACTCAGGTGCAGGTAATACTGATTCGATAAGATTACTATCGTTCACGATGGGTGTGAATGATGTATTCGTAGTCGGTTCAATCATCGTGTTGTTTGGATTACCGCTTATGTTATTATTGCGCAAGAAACGAAGTGTGATCTCCGTTCAAAGCACAGGATAACCTTCGTGTCCTAGTAGATTAGAAAAGCAGACCAAGGGTTTAGCCTTGATCTGCTTTTTTTATATGTTAAGTTAGTGCATCATGTCGCCCATTCCACCCATGCTGCCCACAATTTCCGGATTGATCATCCCAAAGATCATCGCGATATGCGCTACAACCAAGAACCCGCTGATGAGTATGAAATGAAGCTTCATTTTCTCTTCTTCAGTCCGTTTACGAGCGATCAGACCAAGATCTAACAAAGCTAACGGTAATAAGAAGAGCACTCCACTCAAATAGAAACCTACGGCTACCACATCCACCCACGTATGCCACTCGCCATTTACTGACAAAGGGATGAATGCGGTAGGGAACAAGTAGAGAAATACCCCTGTGAAGTACAATCCGGCTAGAATGCTGCAGATTTTGTTGAAGGTTCGTAACGAGCCTTTTAGATTCTTGGTGAATAAGATAATAAACTCTGTAACGGTTATCGTCTCAGCAAAAATCACGGGGATCGCCATGAATAAAATCAAGTTCCATGGCTGATTGTCCGCTAGCAAAGACATATAATGCGTCATGTTCATAAAATACTCCTCCGTTATATAAAAATAACTTTCGTACTGATCGTATTCGAGAAGTATGTGGAAAGTATGTAGAAACGAATGTATTATAAATACATCCATTAATTACAATCGAGGGGAGCAAGACGAGCGTGGGAAGAGGACTACGAAGTATTTTATTTGATTTGGATGGGACATTAACGGACCCAAAAGTAGGCATTACAAAAAGCGTAGAATACGCATTGAACAAATTTGATATTCAGATCGAGCATTTGGATATGCTTCTTCCTTACATAGGTCCACCTCTTTACGATTCATTTATTGAACTGCATCAGTTCTCAGAGGAACAAGCGCGTCAAGCGGTTATTTTCTACCGTGAGCGTTACAGCACCGTTGGGCTATTTGAGAATATGGTGATTGATGGTATACCGCAATTGCTGGAAGGTCTTAAGATTAATGGATTTTCATTGTATGTAGCCACCTCCAAGCCTACTGTTTTTGCAGAACAAATTCTTGAACGTTACAAACTAGATCATTATTTTGAGCATATCGGTGGTAGTAATCTAGACGGAACCCGATCTAAAAAGAAAGAAGTGATACAGTACGTCCTCGATCAGAATGCTATTCATCCAGAGGAAGCTGTGATGATTGGAGACCGCGAGCATGATATCATCGGAGCTAAAGGTTGTGGAGTGGAATCGATCGGTGTGACGTTTGGTTACGGACCTAAAGAAGAACTGGAGCATGCCGGGGCAGATCATATCGCTTATCAAGTAGAAGAAATTGCGGATATCATCCAACATATATCATTAAGAGAGCGGTGTGCAAAATGAACCAACCTCGTCATTCTATCTTGGAGGGCACAACAATCAAGCTAGTTCCTATGGATGAAATTCATGTAGAAGGGCTAGCGAGAGTATTAAGAAATCCGAATATCTGGGAATTTACTTGGCGAAAAATAACGTCGGACGAGCAGGTGCAGGATTTAATTACAACCGCATTCGCGAATCAAACCAATGGATCGCAATTCCCCTTCGTAATTATTGAACAAGCTTCTGGACAAATCGTCGGCACTACTCGAATCATGCATCCGGATATGGTTCATCGTAATGCTGAAATCGGATGTACGTGGATCTCGCCGGAATATTGGAGAACTAGTGTGAATACTGAGGCTAAATCATTACTGCTTCACTATTGCTTTGAAGAGCTTAAGCTGGTTCGTGTAGAGTTTACAGTGGTGGCGAGTAACTTGAGGTCACAAAGAGCAGTGGAACGATTAGGGGCTGTAAGAGAAGGAGTTCTGCGCCAGCATAGAATCAGATCTGACGGTTCGATTCATGATAATGTGGTCTTTAGTATTTTGGATAAAGAATGGCCATCGGTAAAAGAGAATCTACACTATTTATTAAATGAGAAGTACTCATAATTCTATAAAAGAGCAAAGAGTCCCTCTCTTATCGAGAAGGACTCTTCTTCTATAGATCAGCCACAGGGCTGCTTATGGTTATTGTTTAGGACTTACAAGGATTTTCACTTGATTTTTTTCTTTCAGTAACGCTTCGAACCCGTGTTCAATCACTTCGTTCAACTTGATTCTCTTAGTAACCAGTTTGTCCGCAGGGAAGTAACCTTGTTCCATCAGGCTAATTACTGCTGGGAATACATCACGGTATCCGATGATACCAGTTAAATTACGTTCTTTAAGTACGATGTTGTTTGGAGTAATCGTAGCATCTTTTTCAAAAATACTGACGATCATGATTTGACCACTCAATTTAGTGGAATTAATTGCCTGTGTTAGGACGGGAGGGACACCTGTGACTTCAAAAGCAACATCCACGCCACCATCGGTACGTTTTTGAATTTCTTCAACCACATCATATTGCTTAGGATCGATTACTATACCGCCTAGTTCTTCAGCTTTACTCTTACGTTCTTCGGAAAGTTCTACGACATAAATTTCAGCAGCACCGGAAGCTTTCAACGCTTCAATCACAAGCAAACCGATTGGACCCGCGCCGAAGACTACAGCTTTGTCCCCAACCTTTAATTGACTGGAACGAACAGCATGGAGAGCAACTGCAGAGGGTTCTACTAAAGCGCCTTGCTCATAGGACAAGCTATCAGGGATTTTGTGTACCATATGTTGGTCTGCTGCGACGTATTCTGAGAATCCACCGCCACCACCAGCCAAACCTAGGAAGCCCATTTTTTCGCAAAGATTGTATTTACCTTGTCGACAAGCTGCACATTCACCACATGCAAAGACAGGCTCGACAACGACTCGATCACCAACATTAAACTTGCTAACGCCTTGACCTACTTCCACGATTTGTCCAGAGAATTCATGTCCCATTACGACTGGAGCTTTTTCACCAGTAAGGGGATGATCTGTACCTTGGGGAATGAAAATAGGGCCGGCTACATATTCGTGAAGATCGCTGCCACAAATCCCGCACCATTCAATTTTGATTTTCACTTTTCCTTCAAGGGCTGCTGGTTCTTCAATCGTTTCTAACCGTAGATCTTTGACGTTATGCCATCTTAATGCTTGCATATCATTCATCTCCTAGATTAATTAATTGATAATAAATAGTGTTTTTCTCCTGTGAAAGAGGAAACGTTTCCGAGAACAAATATGTCACATAATTTTCATATTGTCAAATTTAAATAATAAAATATTAATATCGAAAATTAGTGAAAAATTTCACCTAAACGTAGTGTTTGTAGGCGAAAATGGATTACTTGTACATGCTATAAGTGCTTTTATTAGCACATTTATGTTATAATAAACACATTGGAAAAGCGGCTTGGATGAGCCGGATTGATATAATAATAGCTATGATAACGGAAACGATTCCGAAAATGAGGGGACTATCAACTTGGCTAATAAAAACAAAGTAACCATAGAGGATGTAGCGAAACGAGCGGGAGTAGGTATTGCTACAGTTTCAAGGGCGATCAATAATTCAGAGGGAATCAGTTCCAAGACTAAAGCATTAGTGCTGCAAGTGATTGAGGAAATGGGTTTTACACCTAATACTTCTGCACAAAGTCTGAAAATTCGCCAAACGAAGCAAATTGCTCTGGCTGTGCCTGATATTCGAAATGCTATTATTCCAGATATTGCTTGGTCCGTGGAGCAAGCCGCTAAACAGGACGGTTATCGCGTGATTCAGATTAATACTTCCGGAAATCCGCGGACAGAGCTTGAAACAATCCGTGAAATCAAGAAATTACATGTCGATGGCCTCATTATCATGCCCCTTGCTTATCCCAAAACTATGGTAGAGCTAATCAATAAATCGAGCGTTCCAGTCTCCATTATTAACTACGGGAAGCGGATCACAGAAAACGTAAAAGCCGATATCGTCAGCCTGTCACGTTTTGAAGGTCAGCTTATAATGGAGCATCTAATCAGTATTGGTCGAACTAGAATCGCATACGCAGGTGCGCAGAAAGATCTCATTGAGGATCGTTATCTCGCTTATCAACAAGCTTTAAATCAAGTGGATATTTCTTTGGTTTATTTTGGAGAAGATTTCTCCCTGCGAACTGGGGTACAAGCCGCAGATTATTTTTATAGCCTGACCCATATGCCAGATGCTATTTATGCAGTCAATGACATGGTCGCCATAGGAATCGTAAACCGGTTTAAAGAATTAGGGGTTCATGTTCCTGAAGATGTGGCAGTGGTAGGAGTAGACAATAACTCATGGACAACTATTACAACTCCACAGATTAGTTCAGTCTCGATCATGGGAAATGAAGTAGCTCGATTAGCTACTCAGCTTCTTTTGCAACGGATCCAAGATAATGTTACGGGTGACTACCAAAGGGTGCAGCTTGATCCGCGTTTAATCGTGCGAGAGTCCAGCGTTTCGGTTAGACGGAATACAACAAGTTGATAATATACTCTAAATCCTGTTAGACTTAATGCTAAGTAAGCTGATGGGTTAATAAGAAATGAGGAGAATATTATGGCTAATATATATAAAAGCGTAACTGATTTGATTGGCAACACACCGTTATTGGAAATCTCGAAATATAGTAAATCTCAAAACGTTGAAGCAAAAATCCTTGCCAAGCTAGAGTCTTTTAATCCTGGAGGTAGCGTCAAGGATCGTATAGGTTATGCAATGATCAAGGATGCTGAGGATAAGGGCTTAATTCATAAAGATTCTGTAATTATAGAGCCAACAAGTGGCAATACCGGCATTGGCCTTGCAATGGCTGCAACCAGCCTTGGGTACCCGTTGATTATCGTTCTTCCGGATACATTCAGTATTGAACGCCGTAAGGTGATGGCTGCGCTTGGTGCTAAGCTTGTATTAACACCTGGAGCTGAAGGGATGAGCGGTGCTTTGAGAAAGGCGGAGGAATTGGCAGCGGAAATTCCACATGCATTCATTCCACAACAGTTCAGCAACCCAGCTAACCCGGAAATTCACAGAACGACTACAGCGGAAGAAATTTGGCGAGATACTGATGGAAATGTAGATATTTTTATCGCAGGTGTTGGTTCTGGAGGCACAATTTCAGGGGTTGGGGAAGCTTTGAAGGCTAAGAACCCTTCGGTACAGATCGTCGCTATTGAACCGTTTGATTCACCAGTATTATCTGGTGGACGGCCTAGTGCGCATGGGATTCAGGGGATTGGGGCTAACTTCATTCCGGAGATTTACAATAAAGAGGTTGTTGATGAGATTTTTCAGGTGAAGAATAAAGACGCATTTAACGTAGCGCGTGAAATTGCCAAGACCGAGGGGTTACTGGTAGGGATCTCGTCTGGCGCCGCGGTATATACAGCTACACAAATTGCTAAACGTCCAGAAAATAAAGGGAAGACGATTGTGGTGATTTTGCCGGATACTGGTGAACGATATTTAACGACTACTCTGTTTGATTTTAACGAATAGATTGAACCAACTTATGACTTGAATGTAAGCCATCGGATGGGTGCAGATCCGGAGTATTTCAATTTCTAGCACTGAGGTTAATACCAACAAGGAGGCTCAGCAGAATGCTGAGTCTTTTTGTGCATTTTGTAATTAAAGAGTGATAAACTCAGCCCCTTATTTTACCAACGGCTATGGTACAATATAGCATAAATCGTAGTAGTTCTAAAAAAGGAGTATGAAACGTGTGAATGTGTTCAAAAAAGTTAGAAATAATTATGTGATTTGGCATGCAAATCGTATTCAGTTACTGGATCTTCCTTCAAGTCCTGTCGTTAGAAAGCAAGTGGTTTTCTCAGGTAGAGTTCAAAATGTAGGATTCCGCTTGGAAATATATACGATTGCTGAAAGAATGAGATTAACGGGTAGGGTACAAAATTTAAACGACGGAAGTGTAGAGGTAGAAGTGCAAGGAGAAGAGCAACAAATCTCTTTTTTAGTTCATTGCATGCAATCATTGAAACGGGCATCTGTAAAGAAAGTAACTATGAGTGATCTGCCTCTTAATGAGAGTGAGAAAGATTTTACGATAGTGAAATAAGTACATATGGATTAGTGGAATTAAGAAGTAGATTATATTGCGCTAGATTAGGAAGATAGAGGAGAAAAACATGAATAGATTAATTGGGACTAAAGTCTCTCAGTTCATTCTTCTTATCATTTTAACTATAGCTTGTTTTATATATGGTGTTGATATTATTGATCAATTCGATGGAAAGGTATTCAGCCACGCGGCTGTACCCTTTGGGTCCTCTTTGAGTTTTCTTTGTTTGTTGATTAGTGTTGGAATAATGCTTGGATTTTTAATTGAAGGGACATCCGTGTTCAGTACAATCATTTTAATGTGGCCTTTAATACATATTGGTATCGTAATCTTCTCTTTTTTTGCTGGGCATTTGCTTTGGGAATTACTCTTTGTAATAGCTCTTTATTCGTTTATAGATTTACCAATCAACTTAATAGGTGAAGGGATATCATTAGGATTTCAGATAAATCGATTAGTTTTTCGTAGAGATCAAAATAAATTATCAGAATTTTTGATAGCGATACTCATTAACTTGGTGATTATCATTATTATTATAATTGCTATATCTAAACATCAGCATGTTGATCTTATTATGTAAGATTTTTCAGTTATAGGCGGCTGTATCTTAATTAACTGTAAAATTTACAGATTAGAAATAAATGGAACTATTGCTTAAGCCATCCGTAACCGATAAATAAAAGAGATTATGATAGCGCAGGAGGTACATATGAACTACAGAATGTTTAGAAAAATGCTTCTTACCACACTTGCCACACTGATGTTAAGCGTTTTGCTTCTTCCGGTTTTAACTTCAGCCAAGACTGCTGTACCAAAGCATACGGGGTCATTTTATGTAAATGATTTTGCGAATGTGATCGACGAGAAAGCTGAGAATTACATGGTGAACTATGGGATTCGATTACATCAGGATACGGGTGCTCAAGTCGTAGTGGTGACAGTTGATTCTACAAATGGAGTTTCGATGGAAGAGTATGCCACTTCGCTATTCAATAGCTGGGGCGTAGGTTCCGCCGACAAGAATAACGGGCTTCTATTGCTGTTATCTATAAAAGATGATGATTACTGGGCGGTACAAGGAAAGGGTATTGAGGATACGTTGCCTAACAGTAAGATTAAAGAAATTCTTTCTCAATACCTTGAACCTGATTTTGCAGCTAAAACATATAGTAATGGCGCACGCAAGACGTATGGCGCTTTTATTCAGGCCATGGGTGGGACTTGGGTGGAAACTGTCGGCACGAAAAACTATGTATCCGATAATGCCGGTGTACTCAAAAAAGTGACAAAGGATTATCTGAACGAATCTAGCAATAGATATAAAACCACAACTGGCAGTGGCATTTATGTGGTTACTGTAAAGAATGCAGGAGATAAGACACTTCAGGATTATACCTACATGAAGTTTGCCTCCGTTGCAGCAGGCCCTAAGGATGTTATGCTCGTACTAGATATTGATGGAGACAACTATCATGTTCTTCAAGGGAAGGACATCGATAAGATTCTAACTAACGATGCGATTAGTAATATTTTGGATACCGTACTTGAGCCTCAATTTGTGAAAAAAGATTACGGGACAGGTGCTACGGCAACTGTCAATGCTTTGTACAGTTTTTTGCTAGCAAGAGCGGATCAGGTCGTTGGAACAACAGGGACGGCAGGAAATAATGGGGGCACAACTGGTTCAACTTCGCCCTCAACAACCACTTCAGCAAAGGAGGCTAGTGTTAGTGTAGGCAAAGGTCTCCTAATATACTTATTGATATTTGCTCCGCTCATATTGTTCGGATATGGTCTTTCACGACGCAATAAATATATTGAAATGTACGGTTTGCCATTTAATCCTTATAGCCCAAGAAATATTCGGCGGTATGGGAATTGGTACGGTCAAGCGGATTACGGTTATGGTAGACGTTGGCACAGACGTTATAATAATCACTATAATAATCACCATCATCATCATAGAAACACACCATCAAATAACTCACAGTCAAGCTTCTGGGGAAACAGCGGTGGAGGCGGCTCTACTAGAGGTGGAGGAGCAGGACGAAATTCCTCAAGTAACGAGAATCGTGGGGGCGGAGGTTCGAGTAGTGGCGGAGGTGCAGGTAGACATTCTTCTAGCTCTTCCAGCTCTTCCAGCAGCAGCTACTCTAACAATGATAGTGGCTCTTCCGGTGGAGGAGGTTATTCCGGCGGTGGTGGATCATCAGGTGGTGGAGGTAGCGCCAGCAGTGGTGGTGGAGCGGGTAGACACTAAATAAATCATGCAATTAATAAGAGGTGCAAAGGAGCTGTCTCACAAGTAGAAATTCTACTACTGAGACAGCTATTTTAATTGGAAGAAGGGAGCTTATGTACCCCACTCAGTTTCTAGTATAAAACCATCTGAATAATGAAGACACGATTAAGAGGACCACAAGAACACTTGCCAATGTGAAAAAGATAACCTGGTTGAAGAAAGATGAGATAATACTTCCAAATGAAAGCAACCAAATCATTAAATTTATAGTGGAGTTGTAACCTTTTAATTTGATACTTTGATTTCTTTCATCTTCTTCATAAATCACCATTTCTTCAAGCGCATTCTCGTCTTTAAGCAGCTTTCTAAGCTGTATTATGTTCATTACACAGACGCCTTCAATACCAAAGAAAAATCCTGTGATATACGCATCAATAGAAGCAAAATCTGCCGTGGTATTGAGCAATTTAATAATATAGGTACCTATTACAGCAAGTCCACCAATAACAGCGATAACTATTTTGGTACGTAAACGTTTTTGAATCCTCGCTTTATATTTTTGATTCATCATTTTCCTCCACCTCAGAGAAATCAAATACTTCCTCAATCGTTAATCTAAAATACTTAGCTATTTTATAAGCAAGGATTAAAGAAGCTGTGTATTTTTCATTCTCAATTGAAATAATGGTTAACCGAGTGACACGAACCGCTTTTGCTAATTCCTCTTGAGATATTTTTCGCTCTTTTCGCAATTCTCTTATTCTTGTTTTCATGTCCTGCTCCCATGTATTATATAATATCGAAAATTGCTTTCATGATGAAAACCGAAAACGACAACGTCGTACTTTCTTATTATATCAATAAAAAAAATTATCACAATTAAAATAAGTATAGTTAACTATACATTCTATGTATAGTCTGCTATACTTATTTTGGATTTATTAAGGAGGATTGTGCGATGCGGAAAATTGAACTGAAAGATGTAAAAAAGACATTCGGGCGTGTAGATGCTATCAATGGATTGAGCCTTTCCATTCAGGCGGGAGATGTTTACGCCTTATTGGGACATAATGGAGCTGGGAAAACAACAACTCTTCGTTTCTTATTAGGACTTTTAGAGCCTGATGAGGGAGAAGTATCTGTATTTGGTTGTAATCCTAATCTAGAGGGTGACACTGTTCGTAAAATGTGTGGTGTTTTATCAGAAGACGTTGGGTTATATGAGCCTTTGAGTGTATATGATAACTTAAGTTATTTTGCTCAAATATATGGTATGAAACGTAGTGATTACGACAAACGAATAGACGAGCTATTGAGTGATTTTGAAATACTAGATAAGAAGCATTTGCCTGTTAAGGGCTTTTCTACAGGGATGAAGAAGAAGGTTGCTTTAACTAGAGCCTTACTTCACAAACCCAAAATCCTTCTATTAGATGAGCCCACGAATGGACTAGATCCAGTAAGCATTGATCATTTAAGAGTAATGCTGCATGATTTAGCACAGAAGTACGGGACCACCATTATTTTGACCACACACAATTTAGAAGAGGTAAAAAAGATCTGCAATAAGATCACAATAATGCGACATGGGAAAAACGTATATAATAACACAATGGCAGCATTGAAAGAGCAAGCCAAAAGTAAAGTCCGTATTATCTGCAACCAAGATTTGTCCGCTGATTTGGAACGTCTTCATAAGGCGTTATCTAGTCTTGAAATAAATATTGAATACAAGGTACAGCAAAACACGATTATCGTTGAACTAACAGAAAATATTGCGATTTCGAAGTTGATTAAAGTGTTAGCTACATTAGAGATAGATGTGAAGAATATTGAAACAAAGGGATTTGACCTCGAAGAGCTGTATATGCAGGTAGAAAATGGTGAGAAACCAAATGAATGAAATAGAAACCGTCTTTAGGATGCAGATAAAAGAGTATTTCAAGGATAAAGGTGCTCTGATCTTTCATTTATGTGCTGTAGTTCTCATAGGGATCGTTGCTCCTGTGCTTCGAATGAACGATACTGTTTTGTTGAGCGGATCAATCTTATTTCCACTTACTCTGTTAAAGCAATGGACAGCCAACAGCTTTGCGGGTGAGAAAGAAATGAAAACGATAGAAACATTATTATCCTCACCAATTAAGAGTAGAAGCCTATTTTATGGAAAATGTATGTTTTGCATCGTTAGCAGTGGAGTTTGTTATTTATCCATATTCATTTTAATGCTTTTAGTGAAGAGTTTCACAAATGAGCCTTTTCAAATCAATTTTTGGGAATGGGTAGGTATGTTGATTCTATTTTTTCATATTTTATTAGCCGTCACTTTAATAGGAGTAGATCGATCCAGTACTTCTGACGATATCCAGAAGGCGATTAGTAAGCTAAGCATAGTTTTTTATCCGATTTATATTTATATTGTTATTCTTTTTAATTTATTTACTCAGCATTTGATGGTGGCTACTTATTTACTATCAGCAGTATTTTTAGTCGTTTTGGTAGGGGTTAACTCTTTTTTTATCTTTATAAAAGTTAAGAAAATGGATCGTTCGTATTTTTTGTAGAGTCATATAAGAAGGTAGGTGTTTTTGATGAAATCACAAATGTCTAGTGTTCTTCATCATGAATGGAAATATTTCGTAGCTTTAAAGCAATTTCGGTTTAGCATGCTTTTCTTAATCGTTGCACCAGCCATCTTTACGATGCTTGCCTATATTTATTTTGGCGAATTGAACTTTTATTATCCAATCATCATTATGGCTCTAGGTGTGCCTCGAATAACAGTAAATATGATCTCATATTCGATTGGAGGAGAAAAAGTATATAAAACCTTTGAATCTTTATTGTCAACGCCAATACGAACAGAGTCAATGTTCATTGGAAAGAGTATGATTGCAATCCTGATTTCACTAGTAATGCTGGTAGTGTCGTCATTGTTTACTTGGCTGACAGCAAACTTCATCCAATTTGTTTTTATGCATGAAACTAGCCTCATTTGGTTCTCAACAGCTCAAAGTATATTAATCTTTGATAATCTTCTGATTTGTATATTCATGATCTTTATAACTGGAATATTATCCATGGTAATGCAAAAGCCACGCCAAGGATTACATATTGCTTCAGCATTAAGCTTCTTGACGATGGTACCTTCTTTACTGGTTACATTTGGTGTAAAGCATCCATTAGAATGGTCAGCAGGGATTATGATTATTTTGCTGGGAATAAATCTATTCTTGATTTATTATGTGTTGCAGCGAATAAAGAGACCGCAAATAATGGCGAAATTATAAAGGAAAACTAACAAACAATCGCCGTATGATGAGAATCGTACGGCGATATTTTTGTGTATGCTTAGAAACTAATTATAACTAGTAATTTCCTTAACAGAAACTTTTTATGGAATTTATCGTCTATGATAAAGTTAGATCGTTATTTTCAAATTCCGAAATAGTCAGGGAGGAAAAAGAAGTGAGCACTTCATCATTACCTCAACGTTCCACCGTACGCAAAAAGAAACCAACCAAAAAACGTAAGAAACGGAGTTTTTTTCGTACACTATCTAAAGTGTTTTTATTTTGTTTAATTTTGTTGATTGCTGGAGGCGGCTGGTTTTACTTTGCACCTTCGGCTAAAAATCTGCGCTATTCAATCGCTGATACACTGATTACAACACAGCACCGCTACATGGCTAAATATATAATTGGCGAGGACGGATTAAAGGACAGAGTGACTGAATATAGCTCCCTATTTGAAGAGATGGGGGTCGAAAAGGACACACACACCATCACTCCTGAACCAGAAGTAAAAGAGAAACCACTAGTCGAGATAGAAAATGTATCAGGTACTGGGTATTCCGGATATGTCATGATCGTTAATGATCCTACAAAAGTCCGTTTGGGAATTCCAGATAAGGTAGGGTCAGGTGAGAAAGTAACTAGCATGGTGAAGCGCACAGGTGCTATTGCTGGAGTTAACGGTGGTGGATTTGCCGATCCTAACTGGAAAGGTAATGGATTTAAACCTATTGGTATTGTGATTTCACAAGGTAAGTTATATTACAACGGTCTCGGTGGCAAAAAATCCACCCAAATCGTAGGACTTGATAAACAAGGGAAAATGGTTGCTGGGAATTATTCTTTAGACGAGATTAGTAAAATGGGTGTTCAGGAGGCCGTTACTTTTAGCCCTCGTCTGATCGTTAATGGAAAAGGATTGATTAAGAACGCGGCTGAAGGGTGGGGGATTGCACCTAGAACAGCGATGGGTCAGCGTGCAGACGGAGCGATCATCTTTGTTGTCATCGATGGAAGACAACCTACTTATAGTATTGGAGCAAATCTATACGATGTGCAGCAAATCCTTCTTAAGCATGGAGCCGTGATTGCTGCCAATTTGGATGGAGGTTCTTCTACCGTGCTGGTAAAAGACAACGAGATTATGAACAAGCCATCCTCTCAATATGGGGAACGATATTTACCTACGGCTTTTCTAGTATTTGAGCACCCGGAGCAGGTTGATATGCCGAACATTTGGAAGGGACTTGACCCCTCCAAAATTGATGCTGCTAAGAAGCGTACACGCTAAAGCACGCTTAATACGTAATTATGATAAGGATTATCTTGGATTGCTATATGAAAATATGCTACGATATCACCTAGCATGAAACAGAATACAGAACTAACAGGTCTGGAACAGGGGGAATAGGAGTGACGTTGCAACAACTCCGCTACGCTATCGAAATTGCAAATAGTGGCTCCATGAATGAGGCGGCAAAGAAGCTTTTTGTCTCTCAACCGAGCCTGTCCAATGCCATTAAAGAGTTAGAAAGTGAACTGGGAATTACGATTTTTGAGCGGACCAACCGTGGGATCAGTATTTCCGTAGAGGGGATGGAATTCCTAGGTTATGCTCGCCAAATTATTGAACAGACGGAGCTTATGGAGAATCGTTATACTGGGAAAAAGCGTAGTCCGATCTATTTTTCCATCTCTACGCAGCACTACGCCTTTGTGGTTGACGCCTTTGTAAATCTCATGAAGCAGAATGACGTCTCGGAATACAATTTTAGCTTGAGAGAGACGCAAACCTACGAGATTATCGAGGATGTACGTACATTGCGCAGTGATTTAGGAATTCTTTATATTAACGAGAGTAACTATAAGCATATGAATAAACTGTTTAGTGACGGCAATCTGAAATTCACACCGCTTTTTAATACGGATCCGCATCTTTATGTTCGAACCGGACATCCGCTGGCTCGTAAGGAAGTTATTACTCAGGATGATATTGTACCGTTCCCTTATATCACTTTTGAACAAGGTGAGAACAATTCACTGCATTTCTCAGAGGAAATGTTAAGCTTTTCACAAATTGAGAAGAATATTAAGGTGAATGACCGAGCGACACTGACCAATTTATTAATGGGTACGGATTGCTATACGGTTGGCACAGGAATTCTGGCGTCTGATCTAAATGGTGATGGCCTGAAGACGATTCCTTTTGAGAGCAATGAAGTATTTACGGTTGGCTGGATAGCGCATAAAGATCGTAGACCGAGTGTAATGGCATCTAAGTATATCGAGATTTTGAATGACCTGGTTTCAGGAAGTTATTTTGATCTAAATCATTTTTTACTATAGCAGTAGGAGGATCGGTATGATTAGACCCGTAATTGGCACCCAGAGAAATGCTCCACCCTTTCGCTACGATATCGTTGGCAGCTTCTTACGCACGGATGAGATAAAAGCAGCCCGCCTCCAATATGACAATGGTGAAATCACGGGCAGTCAGCTTCATGAAATTGAGAATATTGAAATCGCCAAACTTCTGGAACAAGAAAAAGAAGTGGGTTTATTGGCGGTCACAGATGGGGAATTCCGCCGTTCCTGGTGGCATCTTGATTTTTTTGTAGGGATTAAAGGGACAGAAAAGATTAACTTGAATCAAGGAAGAGCGGAAGCGGCTCAGCGCGCGGAATCTTTTCGAATTGTGGACCGAATTGCCTTTGAAAATCATCCGATGATCGAGCAATTTATCGCTTTGAAGCAAATGGCTGGAGACCGAATTCCGAAAATGACGATACCTTCACCCGCTTTATTTCATTTTGTGGAGGAGTTTAACGGGAATGAGGTTTATCCGGATCAGGAAACGTTATTTCAAGATATTATTGCTGTTTACCGAACTGCAATCCAAGCGTTCTATGATGCGGGCTGCCGTTACCTCCAGTTAGACGATACAACTTGGGGAACACTGTGTAGTGGCAGACATCGGGCGCATTTACGCAGCAGAGGTACAGATCCAGATCAATTGGCTAAGGATTATGTTAGGCTGATTAACGAGAGCATTGCCAATCGTCCGCAGGACATGACAATAGCACTTCACGTATGCCGAGGCAATTTTCGTTCTACATGGTTCGCTGCTGGTGGTTATGAGCCTGTGGCTAAAGAGCTTTTTTCGAATACTAAAGTGGATGCCTTCTTCTTGGAGTATGATAATGAGCGGGCGGGTGATTTTGAGCCCTTACGCTTTCTTAAAGATCAATTTGTAGTGTTGGGACTAGTAACTACGAAACATGGGGGTCTTGAGAGCAAAGAACAGCTCAAAGCGCGTATTGAAGAAGCGGCACAATATGTTGATATTGAGAAGCTTTGCCTAAGTACTCAATGTGGATTTGCTTCAACCGAGGAAGGGAATATTCTAACCGAAGAAGAGCAGTGGGATAAAATACGTCTCGTAATCGAAACCGCCCAAGAAATTTGGGTTTAAGTAAAAATACGTAAATCTGATGGCCTGCTATAGCGTAAGCTTATGGTAGGCCATAGTTTTTAGGAGTTACCAGCCTTAGATGATGAAGTGCTATAGTGAATGCAACAGAACAAGCACAGAGAATCAAGGAGGTCGGCCCCATGAGTACCATTCAAACAGGAACGCAAAGAACAGAAGTACCCTTCAGAGTTGATATAGTAGGTAGCTTCTTACGCCCGGAAACTATTAAGAGGGCTCGCGTTCAATTTCAAAACAATGAAATCACGGCAGACGAATTGCGCAAGGTTGAAGATACGGAGATTGCCAGAGTCGTGAAAAAGCAAAAAGATGTAGGTTTAAAAGGAGTAACGGACGGTGAATTCCGCCGTTCTTGGTGGCATTTAGACTTCATGTGGGGTCTGGAAGGCGTAGCTAAGAAAGTCAGCAAAGAAGGCTATTTATTCAATGGCATTGAGACAAGAGCGGAAACGGCAATCCTATCTGGCAAGATTCGCGGTACGAATCATCCAATGATCGCAGATTACATACAACTGGCTAGCGTTGCCGGTAACGATGTAGTTGCGCGTCAAACGATTCCCTCTCCTGCACAATTTCTTGCTGAGCTTCAACGGAATCACCAGACCACTGTAGCTGTTTACGATAACCAAGATGAACTAGTTGCTGATATTGCCGCAGCATATCGTGAAGTGATTCGCGACTTCTATGAGGCGGGTTGTCGAAATCTTCAGTTGGACGATTGCACATGGGGGATGCTCTGTGACAAAGGATATTGGGAAGCGCGACAAAAAGAGGGTGTAAATGTTAACGAAATTGCTAAGTTGTATGCATTCGTAAATAATGAAGCGATTAAGGATCATCCTGCTGATATGGTCATTACCATGCATGTATGCCGTGGAAACTATGCTTCTACATGGGCAGCTTCCGGTGGATACGAGCCAATCGCAGAAGTGTTATTCGGAACTGTGGATGTTGATGGGTTCTATCTGGAGTTTGATACGGATCGGGCAGGTGATTTCGCACCATTAAGATTTATCAAGGATCAACAGGTCGTTCTAGGATTGTTCAGCTCGAAGACCGGTGAGCTTGAGAATAAAGAAGAAATCGTGGAGCGTATTAAAGAAGCGTCACAGTATGTTAACATCAATCAGCTATGTCTAAGCCCACAATGCGGTTTTGCTTCTACAGAAGAAGGAAACCATTTGACAGATCAGCAACAGTGGGACAAACTGCAATTTATTAAAGAGATTGCGGATGAAATTTGGCATTGATTTGATAAATACTAGCAGGCTCCTGATCGATTCAGGAGCCTTTTTTATGAGTGTATTGTGACAGCTTAGAGGATTAACCTAGCAGCGCACTTTACTAGAGCTATTAATCAAGGGTATAATAAGTAACAATTGTTTTTAATTCATGTTGAAAGAGAGCGGGAACAATATGGGTCGTAAGTGGAATAATATTAAGGAAAAGAAAGCCTCCAAAGACGCCAACACAAGTCGCGTTTATGCTAAGTTTGGTGTTGAGATTTATGTAGCAGCCAAGAAAGGTGAACCCGATCCAGAAGCAAACCGGGCACTGAAGGTTGTATTAGAACGTGCAAAAACTTACAATGTACCAAAAGCGATTATCGACCGCGCAATGGATAAAGCCAAAGGCAGCGGTGATGAGAATTATGAAGACCTTCGTTACGAAGGGTTTGGACCTAACGGTTCGATGATTATCGTCGATGCGCTTACGAATAACGTTAATCGTACAGCACCTTTGATTCGTTCTACATTTAGTAAGAATGGCGGAAATATGGGTGTCAGCGGATCAGTAGCCTATATGTTTGACTCAACGGCTGTTATCGGTGTGGAAGGTAAAACTGCTGATGAAGTGATTGAGATGATGTTCGAAGCAGAGCTTGATGTACGTGATGTACTGGAAGAGGACGAAGCAGTTATCGTATATGCTGAGCCTGATCAGTTCCATGCCGTACAAGAAGTATTCAGAAATGCTGGAATTACCGAATTTACTGTAGCAGAATTAAACATGCTTCCACAGAACTATGTAACACTTCCTGAAGATGCACAAGCTCAATTTGAAAAACTGATTGATGCTTTAGAAGATTTGGAAGATGTGCAACAGGTGTATCATAACGTGGAGTTTGAAGACTAAGAATAATATCTAACAAGGCGATGGAGTTCGCCTCAACCGTCTCATGAGACTAATGACTCCTACCAGTGTGAGCTTCACTGGTAGGAGTCTGTTTTGTTGTTGGGACTGCTTTATACTGATTTTGGAGGCTGTCGTAATGAATCAATGGTCTGCACGATGGGTTGAATTCGCTAAGAAAAGAAGTCATTTTGCACTATGGAGTACGTTTATCAAATGGATTGTACTCGGAAGTGTGGTTGGACTTTTATCGGGAACTGCCTCGGCATTCTTTCTGAAAAGCTTAGATTATGTAACAGATGTACGTCTAGAGCATCCGTGGCTGCTTTATTTGCTGCCTCTTGGAGGAGTCCTTGTTAGTTTCTTATATATGCGTTATGGAAAAAACAGCGCTAAAGGAAATAATCTTATCATAGAACAAATTCAGGATGGTACAGAGACCATTCCTTTACGCATGGCACCCTTAGTATTGTTCGGAACACTGGTAACTCATTTGTTTGGTGGATCTGCCGGACGTGAGGGAACCGCAGTACAAATGGGAGGAAGCCTCGCGGAGTGGTTTGGGAAATTAATCAAAATCAGTCCGCTGGATCGCAAAATATTGTTAATGTGCGGGATTAGCGGAGGCTTTGGCTCTATTTTCGGAACACCACTAGCTGGAACCTTATTTGGTCTAGAAGTGGTAACGATTGGACTTATTAGCCAACAAGCGTTACTTCCATGTTTTGTGGCCAGCTTTGTTGGTGATCTGGTCACCACTCAATTGTGGGGCGTTCATCATACTCACTATGTAGTGAATGAGTTTCCTGCCTTAAGTGTAATGATTATTCTAAAAGTGGTATTGGCTTCTGTTATTTTTGGTCTTGTGAGTATGCTTTTCAGTGAACTGACTCATTTTCTAAAAAGAACCTTCACCGCCATGATTAGCAATCCGATGATAAAAGCAGCAGTAGGTGGTTTAATTATCATAGCGTTGGTATTCGTTGTAGGGTCACGCGACTATCTGGGACTTGGTATCCCTTTAATCAAGGATTCTTTTGAGGGAGATGTAACGCCGTTCGCTTTTTTATGGAAGCTGATTTTCACCGCTTTTACCCTGGGAACAGGATTTCAGGGTGGTGAAGTTACTCCGTTGTTTGCGATGGGAGCCACATTAGGCAATGCTTTGGCTGGAATATTACATGTGTATGGTCCCTTTTTAGCTGCGCTCGGATTCATTGCTGTTTTCTGCGGAGCTACGAGCACACCCATCGCATGCTTTATAATGGGAATTGAGCTGTTCGGTTCGGAAGGTGCAATTTATATGTTCATCGCTTGTGTGGTGAGTTATTTATTCTCCGGACATTCGAGTATTTATACTTCTCAGCTTATCGGTGTATCAAAGAGTCAGCTCATTTCAATCCCTCAAGGGACTAGGATAAATGGTGTTAAAAAAAGAAAATGATTTTTCGAAAATATTTTTCATCTGTCAGAGGATGGTTAGTTCAAGAGATGAGCTAACCTCTCTTTTTTTTGTTCAAAAAACAAACCCTCCAATAAACCACCAGCCTTTACTTCATTTGATATAGTGTAAACCTAATATCTGAAATGAGGTGGGGATTATGATTTTGTCCGTGAAAAATCTCTCTGTACGATACGGAGATAAAGTTGCTGTCCAGGATTTAAACTTTCATTTAGGTGAAGGAGAAGTAATTGGTTTGCTAGGAGCTAATGGTGCAGGGAAATCCTCGAGTATTGCTGCAATTCTAGGGATCGAGAAAAGCGAATTTCAAAGGCTCGATGTACTTGGGAAATCGCCATTCACAGAACGAAAGGAAGTGTTCCAAAACGTTGGCGTACAATTCCAAGATACGAATTTTCAAGATCGCCTAACCGTAGAAGAGGCTTGTATCCAATGGCGTTCTTTATACAAAAAACCACAAGCTATCGATCCTTTACTTATAACCTTTGGACTGCATGAAAAGAAAAAGCAGCTAGTAAGATCGCTATCTGGCGGTGAAAAGCAGCGATTAGCAGTTTTGTTAGCCCTCTTGCCTAATCCTCAGCTCGTTTTTTTAGATGAATTAACAACGGGGCTTGATACAAAAGCGCGTAAGATGTTATGGAAACAGCTTTTAACTATGAAAGAAAACGGACTATCGATTGTACTCACCTCTCATTACATGGACGAAGTAGAAGCTCTCTGCGATCAACTAATCATTTTAAGAGACGGTAAAACGGTCGCCTTTGGTTCCATTCAAGAAATTATTACACTTAGTGGACAACCAACATTAGAGAATGCCTATTTATATTTTGCAGGTGAGGAGGAATGGGTATGAAATTATTTTGGACGCTACTAAAGATAGAGGGCAAACTTGTTTGGAAAGGTATGGATATACTTATATTTGGGATCCTACTCCCGATCATTTTGGCGACTCTTTTTGGATATGTCATGAGTAAAGATGTGTCTGCCAGCGGAGCATCCATGTTTGAAATCTCTTACCCTGCAGTTATTTGTATTGGGGTACTCGCCACTGGCGTAATGGGTGTACCGCTTACCATTGCTGACTATCGTCATCGAGGAATTCTAAAAAGATTCCAAGTAACACCCGTATCCCCAGTACATATATTGTTTGCTCAAGTTGTTATTCAATTATCCTCAGCACTAGTTTCATTTATTGGCGTAACTACTGTATATACTTTATTATTTGATTATGAAATGAGAGGCTCATGGGGAGTCTTTCTGATAACTTATGCATTTGTTGTGTGTGCGATGTACAGTGTTGGGATTGCTATCGGCAGTGTCGTGCCTGATCAAAAGTCTGCAAATTTATGGAGTTCAGTGGTCTACTTCACAATGCTTCTATTCTCTGGCGCTACGATTCCATATGAAATTATGCCACGTTTTCTCCAATGGATAATGGATATTCTTCCGCTTTCACATGGTATTCATTTACTTAAACAAGTTTCGATTGGAGAGTCAATTCAGCACTTATTCTTTAGTATTATCATTCTTGTCTTATGTATATTGATTGGTTTAGGCAGCGCCATCAAATTCTTTAAATGGAAGTGAGGGAGGCGAAGGGATGTATAGCACCAAAGAAATAGCGAGTCTTGTTAACGTACATCCGAATACTGTTCGCATTTATGAAGAGTGGAAGTATATCTCTCCAGTGCCTCGTGCAGACAATGGATATCGAGTATTTTCGGAGCTTCATTTATTTCAGCTTCAAGTAGCTAGAACCGCTTTTCATTGTGAGATTATTCAAGGTCATAGTCGAGCTAAAGCACGAGCTATTGCAGAAGCCAGTGGGAAGGGTGATTTCAAGCTGGCTTTTAAACTAGCCCAGGTCTATTTGGCTCATCTTGAACAAGAATACCGACTAGCTTTAGAAGCCATTCAATTGGTTGAACAATGGCTCAGTGGCAATGAGTCATTGTCTAATCAGACTTATAATCGAAATGAAGTCACACAATTATTGGAATTAACACCTGAAATCCTAAGGAACTGGGAAAGAAATGGCTTAATAACCGTTCCCAGACTACCAAATGGTTATCGCTTTTATACAGAACGAGAATTAAATAGAATGAAGATTATTCGTACATTGCGAGCAGCACACTATTCTATGAATGCTATTCTAAGATTAATAAATACAGCAGAACAATCAAAGGAACTAAGCATCAAAGAAATATTAGACACACCTGGAGAGTTCGAAGATATTGTCACAGTAACAGATCGTTTAATTTATTCTCTAGAAGAAGCGATACAAAAGGCAAAAGAAGTTATTCAACTGTTAGAGACTAAAAATAATTATGATTTCCCGCTCTAGGTTGACAAGTTTAGGCATGCGTTTTAAACTGTTACCAAACGAAGGGATGGTTTAACATGATTCATGTAGAAACTGTAAAGTTATATACCAGAGGCTGCTCCGAACAAACGGATACAAACGATGAAACGTTGTCCGGAGCTTAATCAAAAGCGTATTGCTTTTATATCGTCGAATGATAGCTAGTCCGATTTAGCGTGAAATGTCATGCTTATTTGGTTATGCTATCTTTCGATGTTAATGATTAAGAGGCTGTAGACAATTTTCGTCTACAGCCTTTTGTGTTTATAATGCTCAGTTTCTAGACTGTCATTTATATGTTTGTGCCGTCTATTCGTGTACAGATAAGCAGAAGGCTTGTGCCCAAAGGGTGCAGTGTCTTCTGCTTTTTTTGCGTTCTTAATTAATTTCAGAAAAGAGGAATAGGAAATGAGTTTACTTGAGGTTTCTAATTTGACACATGCTTTTGGCGATAAGGTCCTATACAAAAATGTCTCTATGGATTTGTACAAGGGAGAGCATGTAGGAGTGGTTGGACAGAACGGAACGGGTAAGAGTACGTTGATTAGCATCTTGACGGGGGAAGTGATCCCGGATGATGGAATGATAAAGTGGCAGCCCAATATTACAATCGGTCATCTCGATCAATATGCTGTCATGGATGGAAACTGTACGGTTCATAATTATTTAAGTCAGGCTTTCTCAGAATTATACGAACTAGAACGAAAAATAAATGAGCTCTATGAAGAGTGCTCTGTAACCGGCAACGAAACGTTATTACAAAAGGCAGCAGACTACCAGGAACGATTAGAAGCGCTAGACTATTATTCGATGGAGAGCAATATCAGTAAGATGGTTATGGGTCTAGGGATCAACGCGATTGGAATCGACCGTCCCATCGAGCAGTTAAGCGGGGGGCAACGGACTAAAGTTATACTGGCCAAGCTTTTACTTGAACAACCTGATGTGCTATTACTCGACGAACCAACCAATTATCTAGATACCGAACATGTTAACTGGCTCGCTGAGTATTTGATTGCCTTTAATCAAGCGTTCATTGTTGTATCTCATAACTATGCCTTTCTCGATAAAATATCCACTAGCATTTGCGATATAGAGGGGGAAACGATAAAAAAATACCACGGTAAATACTCGGATTTTGTGAAGCAGAAGGAACATTTGCGAGAGAGTTATATCCGGCAATATCATGCACAGCAGAAAAAAATAGAAACTACAGAGCAATTCATTCGAAAAAACGGTGCGGGTGTTAATTCCAAAATAGCCCGTGGTCGCCAGAAACAGCTGGATAGGCTGGAACGAATCGCAGCTCCAACATTTGTATCCAAAGCGTCTATTCGCTTTAAAGAGCTCCCATGCACGTCACAAGTAGCGCTTAAAGTGGATCAATTAGTGGTTGGTTACGATAAACCTTTGTTGCCTAAATTGAAGTTCTCCATCCGTGGCGAACAAAAGCTGGTGATTACGGGGTTCAATGGAATCGGGAAATCAACATTGCTTAAAACATTGGTTGGTGAAATCAAAGGGATAACCGGTAGGTTTCAGTTCGCAGAACAAGTTAAAGTCGGTTACTTCGAGCAGGATTTAACTTGGGAAGATGATATGATGACACCTATTCAGGTGATTTCAGCTTATGATCCAAAACTGACTGTAAAGGAAATACGTCGTCATCTGGCACAGTGTGTGGTTAAAGATAACCTTGTAACACAGTCTATCCGTACGCTCAGCGGCGGAGAACAGTCTAAGGTTAAGTTGTGCCGATTACTGCTCTCACCATACAACTTCCTAATTATGGATGAGCCGACCAATCACTTAGATGCTGAAACGAAAGACGCATTGAAGAAAGCTCTAATTCAATTTAGCGGTACTGTTATTCTTGTTTCTCATGAAGAAGAGTTTTATCAAGGGTGGGTCGATCGTGTGCTTAACATAGGAGATGAAACCAGAAGTAAAGGAAGTAAGTACTAATGCAAACCATGAATGACAATTGGAAAAGAAAAATAACCCTATTTCTAACGGCTCAAACCATATCTTTATTTGGTTCCTCGCTGGTTCAATATGCGATTATTTGGTATATCACTCTAACTACCTCTTCAGGGGTGATGATGACGATATCAACCGTCTGCGGCTTTCTCCCGCAGATGGCGATATCGCTGTTTGCTGGGGTATGGATCGACCGTTATAGTCGTAAAAAAATGATCATGCTAGCGGATGGTATGATTGCGATCGCTACTCTTATCCTCGCTGTGATGTTTTTGATGGGCTATAAATATATTGGGTTGCTATATGTAATTTTGCTGATCCGAGCGGCAGGTACGGGGATACAGGTTCCTGCTGTGAACGCACTTATCCCTCAAATTGTTCCAAAAGATCAGCTTATGAAGGTGAATGGAGTAAATAGTAGTATTTCATCCTTGATGATGTTTCTAGCTCCAGCAGCAGGGGGCGTGATTCTATCGATTAGTACCATAGAAACTGCCTTTTTTATTGATGTGATTACTGCAATTATTGGAATTGGTATGATGTGTATAATCGTTATTCCAGTTCATGCTAAGTTGGAGGAGGTTCAGAAATCGAATGTACAAGATATTAAGGAAGGATTTAAGTACCTAAAGGATCATGTCTTTATTAAGCAATTACTAATCTATTTATTTGTCGTAATGATACTGATCAGTCCAGCAGCCTTCTTAACCCCTCTAATGGTGAGTCGATCCTTTGGTTCAGAAGTATGGAGATTGACCGCAAGTGAGATGACTTTTAGCGTAGGGGCGTTAGTTGGAGGGCTTCTGATAGCGTCATGGGGCGGCTTTAAGTCTCGTATGCATACCAACATTATAGCATGTGCTCTCTACGGTTTGCTGATGGTTGGACTTGGCTTCGCTCCTATGTTTGCAATGTATTTATTGTTTAATTTGTTGATAGGCGTAACGATGCCTTGCTTTAACGCTCCTTTGACAGTGATGTTGCAGCAGAATGTGGAGCCGAAGATGCAAGGTAGGGTGTTTAGTCTTGTTCAAGTGACGAACTCATGTGCTTTGCCACTCGGGATGGCGCTGTTTGGTCCGCTAGCTGATAGAGTCCAAGTGGAGAATATTCTTTTATTCGCTGGTTTTGCAGTGATTATGTGCGCCTTCTATGCAGTGATTAAACTTCTTGCCTTAGCAAAGAACTACGATTAACATGAAGATATTCCAAATAAATACAATCATAGAGCAGAGGGATCTTAGTTTAGTAATTTGTGAAGGGGGTTAGGTATGTATATCCATACATCTTCTTTAACGCAGTTCCATCAAGGATTAGAGCCAAATGATTCATCACTCGAGCTATTCCTTAATCAGCATTTAGATCGTTATGATAAGTTAGAGCCTCACATCCATGCTTTTGTATCGGAAGAGAAAAGAACAGATAGAATCATGAGTGAAGTAGCGCAGCTAAGACAAACCTATCATGAGCTCCCAAAACCATCATTATACGGAGTTCCAGTAGGAGTTAAGGATCTAATTCATATAGACGGTTTGCCCACTCGTGCCGGTTCAAATCTTCCTCCACAGGAATTAACACGTTCAGAAGGTAGTTTTATTAAAAAGCTGCGGCAAAAAGGAGTATGGTTCACAGGCAAAACGGTGACCGAAGAGTTCGCATATGCCGGGCATCTCCCAACTCGTAATCCTCATCATTTGGATCATACACCAGGCGGCTCTAGTGCAGGGTCTGCAGCGGCAGTTGCCACAGGTATGTGTCCATTTGCGATAGGTACACAAAGTTTGCGTTCTGTTATGGCTCCTGCTTCTTTCTGTGGTGTTGTTGGATTTAAGCCAAGCTATGGACGTATCCCTTTGGATGGTGTTCAGTTGATGTCCCCTTCATTTGATACGATGGGATTTTTCACACAGGATATGGTTAGCATGGAGTGGGTCTCTTCAGAACTCATCTCGGAATGGAGGCCTTTCGAAGCTAACCGTAAACCCGTGCTTGGTATTCCAGAAGGGGTATTCATGACTTTATTGGAAGAGGACGCTAAACATACTTTTTGGAGCCAGATTAAGAAGTTGGAAGAGGCAGGCTTCGTCATAAAAAATGTTAAGATGCCATGGGAAGATAGTTTCATCTATGGGGATGGAATGTTGAGGTTAGTACAAGGGGAAATGGCTCAAGTGCATGCCGTACGATTTGAAAAATACAAAGATTGCTATGGTACTGCGATGCGTGATGGTATTGAATCAGGTCAAACCATCAAAGAGGAGGAACTGGAGCGATATCGTAGAGGACAAATCAAATTGAGATATGATCTACTGGATGTTCAAAAGACAGAGGGGATTGATATTTGGGTCTCGCCCGCTCAAGCAGGAACTGCTCCATTGTGGGGAACACGGACAGGATGGGCTGGAATGACCGCCATATGGTCATACGCAGGAGCGCCAACTGTGAGCATTCCTTCAGCCACTATTCGCAACATGCCTTTAGGATTTCAATGTATTGGGGCTTACGGGCAGGATGAAAAGCTTATATATTGGAGTAGACTTGTATCACTAGCACTGGGGTGAGCCAATTTGGGCTACAGATGGGGCAAGTTCGAGGTTAGATAACAGAGTGGGTCTTCAATACAATTGAAGATCTACTTTTTTTGTATAAAGTGAGAGTTTTTCTGATAGGGATCGTCTATACAGTATCGTGCTTCAAGGAGGCTTAAGGGTGAAGGGACATGTACCGAAAGTTGAAAAAGAGGATGAGAGGCAATGGATTCAAAATGTTCTGCATGGACATAAAGAAGATTATTCGTTTCTTGTGAATCGATATAAGAATAAAATTTATGGACTTTTGAGAGGGATGGGAGCCGATCACCAAGATGCTCAAGACATCACTCAGGAGACGTTTATTAAAGCTTATCGTAAGCTGGCCTCACATGATTTAGATAAAAACTTTGCGGCTTGGCTGTATACCATCGCGACTAATTTATTGAAGGATCTTTGGAAAAAAACTCGTCCTACAGCAAGCCTACCAGACGATCTTGTTGAACTTTCCCTTTCAAATAATCCAGAGGAAGAATTCATTCGATCAGAGTATCGCACAGAGCTGCTTCACCTAATGCAGAAGCTGCCGCCTAATTATCGGATGGCTTTGCTGCTTCGTTACACCAATGATTTAAGCTATGAAGAAATGTGTACGCTCTTAGAGGTCCCTATAAGTAAAATTCAAAATGACCTTTATCGTGCGAAACATCGATTGAAGCAAATCATGACACTCCAGGAGGTGAAGAGCGATGAAGTGCTTAAGCCCATATGAGATCGAGCAATACATCCTAAGTACACCTACCTCCCGACCTTTTGAAAATGTAGATCATATCGCTGCTTGTACCCATTGCAACTTAATCTATCATATGCTATTGGAAGAACAAGAGGAGTGGTCGCAAGCGTTGTTTGAGGAGAAACTGCCAGAGTCTTTTACGGATCAAGTTATGGCTTCAATAGAATCAGTAGTACTAGAGAAAGTAACGGTACCTGACATAAAGCGAAAGAATCCGAAGATTCTTAAGTTACTTAGATTAGCCATGGCAGCAGCTTTGCTACTGGTTGTTCTGAGTGCCGTGATTTTATATTCTGTACCCACATTGGCAGAGACTTTACGTTCTCTTTTTGTGAAAGATAATGTTGACATTGGCCTTTTGCGAGCGCAAGAATTTGGGTTGGTAGATCATCCTAATATAAAAGTGAAGGATAAAGGCTATACGATTAAAATTGACGAAGCCGTAGCAGATCCTACTCGTGTGATTGTCGCTCTACAGTTGTTCGGACCGGATGGTAAACATGACAGACATCGCTTGGGTTTTGGTGAAGGTAATAAGATTGAAGTTAAAGATGATCATGGAAAAGTCGTTGGAGAATTATACGATATGGGATTTACCAACGATTTTTACTATATGATCGCTAATTTTTCGGAGCCATTGCAAGCCGATCAAATTACAGTCGAAGGTCATATAACTGAGTTGGGAAGCAAGGGAAGAAATATTCCTATTTTACAAGGAGATTGGAATTTCAGTTTTTCGATGGATATGACAAAAGCGAATCAACAAACAACCTCAGCTCCCCTAACGGGTAGCTATACTTCTCCGGACGGTTTAACAGTGACTTTGAAAAGACTAACTCATATGGTTCAAGGTGTTCGTTTTGAATTTGACACTCAATTAAGTGAAGAGGCATTGAGTCGTTCTCCAGGTGAATTATGGAAGCAGCAGGGGCTGAAGTTCCATTTTGAAGATAGCACGGGAGAAGAGATTCACAGTGTTAATGCGAGGAAATTACCGAGTAAGGATAGTGTAATGTCACGATCTTCGGCACCCGGTGATAAACCTGGATTAATGCATTGGAGCTATACATTTAAATATTTACCCCAGGATACGCCATATACTTTTGTGTTCGATGGATATTTTGTTCCTGAGAAGGATGGTTCGAGCGTGCAATTTGAGCCTTCTAAGTTGAAGGAACATCCGATTCCCTTTGATTTTGATGGAGATGAGCTCATGTTAAATGATTTTACTGTGGAGTCGCCACCCAATACCAATGGATCTGCGAAGGAAGGTTCGCTACATTTTAGCGGAAGATTGAGAAATGAATTTATGAACAGTGAGTGGATATTTAAAGACCTTGAGGGTAAAGAGTATCCCCTGTCAGGGCGAGGAGGATATTCTACTGATGGGTCCGGATGGAAAGATGGTTATATCGTAATCGTTGAATCACAGTCAAATAACAAAAAGAATTTTTTTCAGTTCCGTGCTGCTGGCCTTACTAAAATCCCTAATCAGCTTCAATTAATACGTACAGTAGTTAACCGTTTGTACACCAATGTCGATTGGACCGTTCCTATCATGGAAGTTAGCAAAAAATAATAAAATCAATCTTTATGCTTCCAAATTGTACAAGCAAGAACTAGAGAATTCGCATCTCATATACTATCACAATCGAAAAGAGGTGGTAGTTTATGACTGCTGCAGAGAAGAGAAAAATTCAAAGAGCTTTAAATGCTTTGCGTAAGCAGAGAGTGATTCTGAAAGAAAGTCTTAGAAGAATTGAAGCATTACTTTGCAGGTTGCCTATTGGCAGTCGTGAAAGATTTGAATTGTTAGCAGTAAGAGACTCAATTGTCGAAGCGCTTCGACTGAATGCAATTGCTATAAGAAACTTAAAAGATGTTTCTTGTGCATGTTAAGTCCGCAAGATGCTATAGAAGCGGGTGTCGTTCATTTAAGGACGACACCCGTTTTTCTTGGTGTAGTTTGTCTTTGAAATCCGTTATGATACTATAAGCTTAATGTGCCATAAACGTATAAAAGAGAGGGATACATACATGATCAACAAACTATATTACAATTCTACATATCTGACTGACTGGCAAACCCGTATTACGGAAACGATAGAACGAGAAGATGGGCTCTATGTTACTTTGGAGGAAACTGCTTTTTATCCGCATGGCGGTGGGCAACCCTGTGATCTAGGGACTATACAGGATATCCCTGTACTTGATGTAATCAGTGAGGAAGATCTTGTCCTACATAAGCTGGAACGTCTGCCTGATGATTTAGCTGTCAATTGTCAGATCGATTGGACGAGAAGATTCGACCATATGCAGCAGCATAGTGGGCAACATTTGCTGTCAGCAGTCTGTCTTGATCTTTTACAGTTTATGACTCTAAGCTTTCATTTAGGTGAAGATTATTGCACCATCGACATAGAAGCTTCAGAACTGTCGCCTAACCAGCTTCATTCCATTGAGTGGGAGGTTAATCGGCAGATTTACCGGAACCATTCCATTCTTAGCTATTTTGTAACAGGGGAAGAAGCTTCCCTGCTTAAACTGGTCAAACAGCCAAAAGTGACGGAGAACATCCGGATTGTAGAGATCAAAGATGTTGAATATAACTCTTGCGGAGGTACGCATGTATCTTCAACTGGTGAAATTGGTATGATTAAGCTTCTGAAAGCGGAGAAACAAAAAGGGAATACGCGGATTTATTTTAAATGTGGATACCGTGCTTTGAAGGAATTTAATAACAGTCTGCAAATCCTTGGAGCACTATCTTCCAAGTTCAATACGGGAAAAGATGGAATTATCGATCGAATTGAAAAGTGGGAGAATGAACAAAAGCAGCTGCAAGCGGAAATTACACTACTAAAAGATAAGAATGATGATTATATCGAACAGGAGCTTTTAGCACAACAAGAAGGAAAACTGATCGCAAAAGTATTCGAGGATAAATCACTGAAAGATTTACAAAGTTTAGCTAACAAGCTTACTGCGAAATGTGATGTTCCAGTTTTATTGGCTAGTTCTGCTGAGAATAAGGTTGTGTTTGCGCAGAACGGCAGTGCAGAGATCTCCTGTGGAGCTTTTTTCAAAACGCATCTTAGTACCTACAATGGAAAAGGCGGAGGCAGCGATAAATTAGCGCAAGCTGGATTCCCAACTTGGGAGGACGCTTTGGCGTTTTATGAGTTTGCTAGAAGTTAAGATTACAATATAAAAGACAGATGACCTGACTGCGGTAGTCTCCGTGGATCAGGTCTTTTTTGCATGATGAAAGGGAAGAATAAGAAACTTTTTCCAAAAAATGTCGTCTAATTACATATGACTATAAAGTCGAGGGAGAAGAATAGAAATGAATAAATGGAAGGTTACGCTAGGAATCATAGCTGTTTTGATTTTTAGTACGGGGTTTGGATCTGTATCTGCGCAAGCAGAAAGCCAAATTCAATTCAACTTTAAAGAAATCGGAATCAGCAGTAAACAGGTCATCACAGAGAATACAACTTTTGTGCCTCTGAAATCACTCGCAGATGCTATGGGGTACACATTATCCTGGGATCAACAAACCAAAACGGCCAAACTTGTTCGTCCTGAAAGGGAGGTTATTTTCACAACTGGTACTGTAAAGTCAAAAGTAAATGAAGCAGTGGTGAATTTAACGAAATCCCCACGTATTATTAAAGGTTCAGTGTATGTGCCATTGGTCTCAGCGGTCAGTGCACTTGGAGGTAAAACGGGGCTTAATAAAACGGATGGGGTTATCCAGATCGTAGATGAAGCTAGATTGGTTTCTGCTTCTGTAGATGGTAGATCCTATTGGATATCTCAGAAAAACGGAGATTTGTATTACCGTGCTACCTCAGCTGGGAAACCGGTAATTATTGGTCGACTACCGTTCAAGGAATCAGCCTACAACTACGCTTTTGAGGTCAAGAAAATTGTCAATGGCACGGATCTTCTCCGGTTAACAGACAATCACTATGCCATGTTCACCGATTTCAATAGCAGCTATCAAGTATTGGTCAAAGCAGGCACTATTCTCAAACAAATGAATTATCAATATATGAATTCTGCTTATCCACATGCGCCGCAAGTGCCTTCTACTCAGTTGTATATGACAGATGGGAAGAACGTGCAGTATATTACTAAGGATGGCGATCTAGGGAAGTTATTTGAGATGGAGAAGCTAACCGGGGCAACAGGAGATTTCATCGTGGAATATGCATCGGAGGATGTGGCGCTCATACGTTTATTAGATACGACACACTTATATTTGGTTTATAGCAGCTCTGGGGAAATCATCAATCTCAGCGAACAACTGATAACAAGTGAGGATCGTAAGGAATGGGATAGAGTGAATGATGGCAGAGATCCATATGTTTTGACCAGAATGTTAGTATTGAAGGGTCGCAAAGGGAATGTGCTGACATTTACCTATACTCCAATCCTTGAGGAAAAAGCAAAAACAGTGACATTTACACTTCAATCCAAATAATTGCAGTTACTTTTATGTAACGAGAAAAAAGAGCGATGTTATGAATCGCTCTTTTTGTGTTCGGGATTATTTCAGCATCATCGTACTTCCACCCTTAATCTGAACAGGTTGATCATTTACAGATACCCAGACATCAATAGCAGAGTTGTTACGGATGATCTTTTTGTCAGCACTCATTTTCAGTGAATACAGCGCAGTGACATAATCATAAATCTCTATATTGGTTGCGTACCAAACATCCGGATGTCCACCAGCTTGTTGGCAAAAGTTCTCGATAAGCTCCCAATTGTTCTGCTCAGCAAATTCATAACTATGACCCCAAACATAACAGAGTCTTAGTTTTTGGGATGGACCCTCCGTTGTAAATCGCTCCCATACGTGATGCAGGTCTTCATTATGTTGGCATGTTGGATGCCACTCCATGAAATTCAGAGGCATATCAAACTGTTTGGTAGAGTGGACAGTACGACTGTATTCAATCCCAACAGACTGAAGTGGCGCTATGATTTCTTGAGAGTATGTACCGTAAGGATAGGACATTCCACGTACCGGATAATCCACTAGTTTCTCAAGTCGCTTACGGTCTTCAAACAGCTCATCGATCACCATAGGTAAAGGAAGACGTTCTAGATGTGGATGAGTAACAGAATGGGCAGACACCTCGTGGTTTCTGAGTGAATGTTTAACATCAGCAGAAGATAAAAATCCGGGTGCGTTTATCATAGCGCTATTTAGATGGAAAGTACCTTTAATCCCATATTGATCAAAAATCTCCGCCAAGCGAATATCGTGTTTTTGTCCATCATCATAGCTCATAGTAAGCGCCTTGGGCAATCCGCCCGGGAATAAATTAAATTGAAGCTTCATGAATTCACACTCCTATTCATATGTTCATTTCGAAAATTACCTCATCCAATTATAGACCTTATAATCGGATTCCCGTCTTAACAATGAAAGTGTTTGCAGAAAGAAATACACTGATAAGAAGAGGGGCTGCCTGTCTGACTTTCTCTATGTTGTAAAACTATTATATGTGATAGACAGAAGAAACTCACTCTCATATTTTAGCACTAAGTTACTGATTGCCCCAATCTTTTTAATCAGTAGAAGGAAGTAGGCAGCTATCAGGCTGTCAGTGGTAAAAGCTAGTGATGCGCGCGCATTATACAATAATGCGGAGCTTATAGTATTCGATGAACCTACCTCTGCTATTGATCCAAAAGCCAAGATAAAGCGGCTATTTTCATTTCACATCGATTGGGCTCGGCTAAGAATGTCGATACGATCTATGTTATGTATAATGGAGAGATCGCTGAAGTAGGGGACTATCAAGATTTAGTGCTTCACAAAGGGATTAATGCAAACATGTACGCTTTACAATCATCTTGGTATAAGTAGAGAGGAGAAAGACATCATGGGTCACTATCGGAGATAATACCATCATCGGATCGGGCAGTCTTGTTACTAAAGATATCCCTGCAAATGTGATTGCAGTGGGTAACCCTTGCAGAGTCATACGGGAGATAACTGAAGATGATAAGGGTCAATATGATCATAAATAAGAAGTTAATCATACTGCCATGTAAGCTATCCTTTTCTTATCTTCGCTGCATATATGATTTGCCCTGTGTGTTACCCTAATGTCCAAAAAGTTAAAACTGACGTTGCATAAATGTGTTAGTTCAGTTGTATGATATAATTGTTGAAAAAAAGGCATAGGGAGAACTATATGACTACAATCATTGATAAAATCGCTTGGATTCATATCGAGAACGGACAAGTTTTATGTGCGCGTTCCAAAGGGAAAGATACCTATTATTTGCCTGGGGGAAAAAGAGAAGCCGGAGAAACAGACGAGGAGACGCTTTTGCGCGAAATTGAGGAAGAAATCTCTGTTCAGATTAAGGCTGATACCGTCTCTTATTTTGGAACCTTTGAAGCAGAGGCTCATGGCAAAGCAGAAGGTGTTACAGTAAAAATGACCTGTTATATTGCGGATTATGAAGGGACATTAACGCCAGCGTCCGAAATCGAGGAATTGACTTGGTTAAGCTATAAAGATCGAAATCGTGTGTCTGTAGTTACCCAAATTATTTTTGATCAATTGCATGAGAAGAATTTGCTCTTATAAATCAACTATAAAAAAATTTTTGAAGTCCGTTTTAAGCCCGTACGAAGGCTTGAGACGGTCTTTTTATTTCTACGAGCAACAGCAGCTGCTGGGCAATAACAACGTTTCTTCTCATTTAGGACAGATGTCCTTTTTTAAACCCTTGAATTGCTTTTTAATATGTAAGAGATCGAAGTTGAGGAGAGAGAGAAATGAGAGGGATTATATTTGCATTTTTAGCGGGGGCTTGTATTACGTTACAGGGTGTATCAAATGCTCGAATTAGTCAAGATATCGGGACTTGGCAGGCGGCGACAATTACACAGTTAACGGGGTTTATCATGTCCTTCCTAATTCTTTTGTTCGTTAGAGATGGGAAATGGGGAGGAATAAAGCAAGTAAAACCCTTATATTTGATCGGCGGCGCTTTTGCAGCTGTAATTATTTTCAGTGAAGTAACGGCCATTCAGCAAATCGGTGTTACATTTACAATATCCTCGTTGTTGATTGCTCAGCTATGTCTGACCTTCTTGATTGATATCAAAGGCTGGTTTGGAATGGAAAAACGAAAGATGAGATTACCGCAGTTCATCGGCATCGGGTTGATGATAGCTGGCGTTGTGATACTAAAATTCTAACAACCTTGAGTATAGTCGATAAATGGAGGAATTAAGTTATGGTTATTGGGTTGATATTAGCGCTTATTGCGGGATCACTCGTGAGTCTGCAAAATATATTTAATACGAAAGTTAACGAAAAGGTTGGTTCTTGGGCAACGACAACTTTAGTGTTAGGGATGGGATTCTTAGCTTCATTTATTATGAGTCTTATCGTTGAGGGAAACCGTATATTTACTTTGAGAAATATGGAGCCTTGGTATTGGATCAGTGGTTTGATCGGAGTCGGGGTGGTATTATGCCTTGTGCAAGGTACTAAACGACTGGGCCCAACGTATGCGATTTCGATCGTATTGATCTCTCAGCTTGGGTTCGCACTACTCTGGGATTCACTAGGCTGGTTAGGGCTTGAAAAGGTTCCTTTTACTTGGAAACAGTTGCTTGGAGTACTGGTTATTATTGGGGGTATCCTCGTGTTTAAGCTAGGTGGCGAACGGGAGACGCAGAAGGCAGCTTGATTTATTCTCAGACTCATGTCTGTCAATATAAAAGTGATGGCAGTCACACGAGGCTGGAACTAATTCAAATTATACTTTGGGAAAGTACTCGCTCAAATATAAATAAGGAGTGGATCATCCTATGTTCATACAATTGAACTCCCAAACTATTGAAAAGTTAGAAAAAAACCTTGGTGAACGACCAGGATATTTTAAATTATTTTTCGACACAGAGGGCTGTGGTTGTAATGGTGTGATCGTAATTCAGATCATTAGTGAACCCCATCCTACAGATATTGAAGTTCAGAAAGAGCCTTTTACTTTTTTTGTTGACCGACAGCAGGAATCTTTATTTGATGAACAGATGCGGCTTGAAGCAGATGAGAATTACCCAGCGTTCAGATTAAGAAGTGATTCGAGTCTGTTAGGAAGTAATATTCGAGTAAAAGATATTCGATAGGCGGGTCGGAGCAGTTGAATGTAGAGTGTGTAGAGTGGCTGATGAAGCGATTCTGCACACTTTTTTTATTGCTTACTATGTCACGGCGTGATATAGTCACGTTGAGACATATTTAATTGTGACGTATACACGCTGTACGTAATAAGGGAGCTGGGCATGTTGAACCCTGAGAAAGTGTTGAAAAAATATGTACCCATGACTGAAACAGCTTTCTATATTCTTTTATCCTTAGATGAACCACGTCATGGATATGGAATAGTGAAGCATGTAGAGAAAATCACGAAAGCACGCCTTTTGTTAGGCTCAGGAACTGTTTATGGCACGTTAACGAAGATGCAAAAAGATGGGATGATTACTGTTTTTGCTGATGAAGAGAGAAAAACGGTTTATGAAAGAACAGACTTAGGGACGCTAATTCTTGCTACTGAGATCAAAAGGCTTAAAGAGCTGCATGAGAATGCTATAAAATATGGGGGTGATGTAGATGATCATCAAAATATTTAAACCCTTTTGGAGTTATGATGTTCAGAAAACCGAAGATTGGTTGGCTTCTATGGCGCAAAAAGGTTATGAACTTATCCGAATCAACCATTTAACTAGATATTTTTACTTTCAACAGGTTGAATCGAACGTAGCTAACTATCGGATCGTATTCGATAAAGTTCGAAATCCATCCCTTTCTAAAGGATTATTAAATTTTGGATGGACGAAGGTGTTACAGAACGGCAAATGGGTTGTGACGATGAATAGGCTGCCTTTAGAACAGATAAGAACATTTCCTGATCGAGAAGGGATCGTAAAGCATAACAAGAAGATCATGTATATTTTTATGGGGATATTGATTTATTTAATGGTTGCATTCCTCAATGTAATTTTAATAAGTGCAATAGCAATGAGTGTATCCAAATTTAATCATTTTAATGTTTTCAGTGGACCGTATGGTTTTATTCCCGCTACTGCATTGGGGCTTAGCGTGATCTTGTGTATTTTCACAGTGTATTCGTTGATCACATTAAACAAGACTAACAAAAGAATAACAGAAGAATTCTTACAGCCAAGCAAGTCAAATGGTCAAGTGACACCCCTTCAGCAAATCATACTAAGTAAAAATGAAGAAAAGCGTTTGAAAAATTCAGGTCAACTTGTTATGAAGTGGAAGCCTGGATGGATGTATGCGCCAGATCGGCTTGAGGCGTGGCTAGAGGGAATGGAAGAAAAGGGATATAATCTGTACAAAGTTGGCAAAACAGGTGCTGCCTTTTATTTTATAAAAGGGAAACCTATTAAGGTGTGTTATTGTGCGGACTTACAAAATACTGCAGACACCAATTACTTCAACTTTCACATGGAATCTGGCTGGGCATGTCTGTATAAATCAAGTTCATGGACTCAAAGATGGGTTGTATGGGGCCAAGAATATGTACCGGGTGAAGCAAAACCGCAAATATACAGCGATAAGTTAAATCAACTGAAACTAGCTAGACGTATAGCCTTAACTTATTCTGCTATGTTCTTGCCCCTTATAATTGTATATACGTATACCATAGTAATTAACATTAAATTATCGACTTTCTCAAATCTGGATCGATTGCAGCTCATAAATTTGATTTTGTTCGCCATATTAATTCTCATGTTTGGCTCGTATGTAAGTCGAACTTGGCTATATTACAACCGTCTTCGTAAACATCATCTATAATATCGTGGAGGTGTATGATGCAACAGAACATTTATGACAACCCTGAGTTTTTTCAAATGTATAAGAACTTAAGGGAATCAAGAATTACATACAATGACTTTATTGAACAACCTGCAATAAGAGGGTTACTTCCAGAACTACAGGATTTAAACGTTCTCGACCTTGGCTGCGGTTTTGGTGAAATGGCAAACTATATGATTGATAACAAAGCGTCACACGTAACAGGAGTAGATATATCAGAGAAAATGTTAGCTATGGCAGGGAAGCGACCTGAGATCCTTTATATACAGGGCTCTATGGAGGAAATCAATTTTAATAGTAATGAATTTGATTTGGTAGTAAGTTCGTTAGCTTTTCATTATATTGAGGATTACAAAACACTCATTAGTAGGATTTCAGAATGGATTAAACCCAATGGGCATCTGGTATTTTCAACAGAGCATCCGGTTGTTTTATCAAATAAGAGCCAAAGTGGGTGGGTTAAAGATCCTGATCATAATATCCTACATTGGCCTATTGATAATTATGGAGAAGAAGGTCTCAGAAGCCAGTTTTGGGGAATTGACGGCGTCATAAAATATCACAGGAAACTTTCAACATTACTTAATACGTTGATCCAAAATGGACTAACTGTTGAAGAAATTGTTGAACCCGAATCCATAGCTGAGGGATTAGAAAATATGCCCAAATTATTAAATGAGAGAAGGAGGCCTTCATTTCTATTAATTAAGGCTAGGAAAACGCTTATCCATGGAAAGTAATCTTCAGTTATTAATGAACTTTACCATCCGATTGAGGACGATTCCTTTATACTTATGTATACAGCATCTGCAAGGAAACTAAGGGGAGTGTTTGTATGCATGAAATACCTCATGAGGATTATTATAAAGTGAAGCCGCTACTTCAAGGAGAGCATATCCATCCCGAAATTCTCTCTGTGATTGAAGGCAATAATCCAGGTTGGATCTTTGTGGATCAAATTACAGCACCAAAGAGTGCGTTAGTATGGAGTCAGGGGATTGAAGGGTTTTATCTTATCGGCGATCACACCAATCAAGCCTTTATCCATGCACTGGACGGTTATGTAACGAGTTATATAGTACCTAGAATGAAGGAACTCGGGATGGAACATTTCGAAGTTTCTGGTCAACATGAGGAATGGAATCTTGAATTGATATTTCCTTCTAGGAAGCTATATCCTTTTGAACAGATGGTGTTCAAGTTACTTCACAAGCCGCCTACGACGCAGACTAATGGGATTAGAACTATAAATCTTAAAATGCTGGATTGGGAAAACTTAGATCTAAAGAATATAGAATTTGTACATGAAAATATTGATTTATTCTGGTCATCGAAAGAAGACTTTGCGGAAAAAGGCTACGGATATGCTGCAGTTGAGGGATCTGAAATTATGGGGGTGTGTTATTCTAGTTTTGTTACTCAGGATACACACGCAATTGGAATTGAAACCCTTCCTAAATATCAGAAACAAGGAGTGGGGACACATTTAGCAACGCTAGTAGTTGAAGATGTGCTTGCCAATGGCTTTATTCCTTACTGGGATTGTTCACTGGATAATGAAGCTTCGAAAAAATCGGCACTACGACTAGGGTTTCAGCAGATACATCAATATAAGTGTAGTGCTTTTTCGATATGATCATTTATGAGACGTCAACTCTTCGGAGCAGACGTCTTTATTATATTTACTGTGAAGTTGTAAATACTTTAATATGATATGTAATTTGGTATAACTCGATAATTATGAGAGAATGATCATCGGAACGAGTTGAACTTTTGAATATATTATTAGGTTAGGATGATCTTCCATGAAAATTATGCTTGTCGAGGACGATAGAACAATTGCATCAGGGCTCGAATATTCATTACAACAGGATCACTTTGAAACTGTCCTATGTTATGATGCCACTACTGCAAAAGCGGTGTTATCTGAGCAGTTATCAGATCTCACCCTATGCATATTTGACCTCTCACTTCCGGATGGAAGCGGTTATGAATTGTGCAAACTCGTGAAAGCGCAAAGTGATATACCTGTAATTTTTTTAACGGCGATTGATGATGAGGTCAATGTGGTGATGGGACTCGATATGGGGGCAGATGATTACATAACCAAGCCTTTTCGGATTCGGGAGCTGCTTTCGCGGATTAAATCGGTGTTAAGGAGATATAACAAGCAAGCACAGACCCAATCCAATATCGAATTAGAGAATATACGGATTAACACACTGGAAGGTAAGGTTTATAAGAACAGCGATGAAGTGCTACTGACCGCATTAGAATATCGATTGCTACTGATCTTTGCTAATCATGTGGGCCAAGTTCTCTCGCGAAATCAATTGCTAGAGCGGATCTGGGATGTAGCTGGAGAATTCGTGAACGATAATACATTGTCAGTTTACATAAAAAGACTTAGGGAAAAGTTAGAAGATAACCCCCAAGAACCTACACTGATCAAAACAGTGCGTGGGTTGGGTTATAAGGTTGGTGATTAGGTGCTTCGTAATAAAGAAATCAGATGGTTATTGTTGACGATGTGCTTGATCAGTCTTGTGGCCGCAGCCGTAGCAGCATTTATATCACCGGAGGCGTTGGGAATCACAGCTATGACTTCGGCTTTGCTGATAGGCTGCAGTTTAGTATTTACTCGCTGGAGATACGGTGAAATTGAAAAGCTCTCTGGATATCTGCGTCAAATCAGTAGTGGGAATTATACGCTTGATGTTCGTGATAATCAGGAAGGTGAGCTTAGTATCCTGAAGAATGACATTTACAAAGTGACGTTAATGTTATCCGAGCAGAGCGCGCAATTACAAGAAGATAAACTGAAACTCACGAATGCGATTTCGGATATCTCTCATCAGCTCAAAACCCCGCTTACCTCCATGACTGTGATGGCCGATTTATTAAGTGACCCGGAGCTGCATGTGGAGAAAAAAATGGAATTCACACGGAAGATCACTGTTCAACTCGAACGAATTGGGTGGTTAGTTTCCTCGTTATTAAAGTTCTCCAAGATCGATGCTGGAACTATTCATTTTAAAAAAGATCAAGTTCAAGTGAAGAAGCTAGTTCAAAAATCTTTGGAGCCCATGTTAATTCCAATGGATATTAAAGAACAACAGATCCTGATTGATGGAGAAGATAGCATCATATATGCGGGCGATCTCAATTGGACAACTGAGGCGATCATTAATATTCTGAAAAACTGTGTAGAGCACACACCTGCTGGGGGAGAGATTTCGATTTCTTTTGCAGAAAATGCACTGTTTACGGAAATTATCATTACAGATAACGGCAAAGGAATCCCAAAGGCAGAGCTCCCCTATATCTTCAAACGATTTTATAAAGGTAAGAATGCAAGCGAAGATAGTGTAGGGATAGGACTTGCCCTAGCACAAAGCATTATCACAGGCCAAAACGGAACGATTGATGTGAAGAGTGAAGTGGGAAAGGGCTCGCAATTTCTGATCAAATTTTATAAGCAAGTCATTTAGCACTTATGGCTTAGTGACTAGAATGTCACTTTAGAGTCACTGGATAGTCATTGTAGACAGATATACTGATCTCATCAACAAATGGAGGTCTAACAATGGACATTTTAAAGATTGAACATCTGTCTAAAACATATGGAAAAGGCGAAACAGCGGTAAAGGCACTGGATGATGTATCTTTTTCGATTAAAAAAGGGGAATTCGTAGCGATTATCGGGCCTTCAGGCTCCGGGAAGTCGACCATTCTTCACTTATTAGGCGGAGTGGATAGACCGACAAGCGGTAAAGTATTCGTAGATAATACGGATATTTATGAATTGAATGAAACACAGCTGGCGATCTTTAGACGCAGACAAATTGGGCTGATTTATCAATTCTATAATCTTATACCGGTGCTAACGGTCGAAGAGAACATCACACTCCCTTTACTGCTTGATCAGCACAAGGTAGATAAGAAACAATTTGCGGATACCGTAAAGGCGTTAAATTTGGAAAATCGCTTAAACCATCTCCCGAATCAGCTCTCAGGTGGGCAACAACAGCGGGTTTCGATAGGCAGAGCGTTAATTAGTAATCCTGCAATCATGTTAGCGGATGAGCCAACCGGTAATCTGGATAGTAAGAACAGTGGTGAAATTATAGATTTATTAAAAATGTTTAATAAAACCTATAATCAAACACTGATTGTCATTACTCATGATGAACGGATTGCATTACAAGCGGATAGAGTAATTACCATTGAAGATGGAAGGATCGCCAAAGATGAGGTGATTCGTCCGTGAATATTGTAAATAAATTAACGCTTAGACATTTGAAACAAAATAAACGAAGAACATTGGTTACTATTATTGGAGTCATCATTTCTGTGGCTATGGTGACGGCGGTGGCAACGCTTGGTTTTTCATTTATGGAATTAATGAGGAAGCAAAGTATCTCAACAAATGGAGAATGGCATGTCCAATACAGAAATGTTACTAAAGCTCAGCTTAAAGCGATAGAAGCGGATGATGCAACGAAAACACTTGTCATCTCAAATGATCGTGGGTATGCCCCTTTAGAGGGGGGACAGAATGAGAACAAGCCCTATTGGTATATCAAGGAATATAATGCAGCTGGTTTTAAACAATTTCCGATTGAGCTTTTGGAAGGAAGACTCCCAAAGACTAACTATGAAGTAGTCATTTCTGAGGAAATCGCAAAAAATGCTAAAGTAACATACAAGATAGGTGAAGCTCTAACGCTTGATGTCGGAAAGCGAGTTACTAGGGATGATAAAAATAGTGGTCAACCCTTATCCCAAAACGAACGATTACGGACTGAAGATGACACTCTGAATGAAGAGATCATTCATAAAAAACCAATGAACTACACAATTGTGGGAGTGATAAAGCGCCCCACTTGGGAACCCACATGGTCTCCGGGTTATACTGCCCTAAGTTATGTAGATGAAAGCTTGATTGGAGCAGCCGAAAAAACTACAGCTACAGTTGTATTAAATAAGGTGGATAGCTCCATATACAAGCATGCAGAGGAATTGGCAAAAGAAAACAATATAGAGTCGATTTCTTATAATAATAGTCTGCTGCGTTATTATGGTGTGACGAATAGCGACGGCTTACGTAATGCACTTCTTTCATTGTCAGTCATCGTTATGACTGTAATTATCATTGGCTCTGTTTCATTAATCTATAATGCATTCGCGATTTCTGTCTCGGAACGTGCACGCCATTTAGGAATGCTCTCCAGCGTAGGTGCTACAAAGAGGCAGAAGCAGAATTCGGTGTTTTTTGAAGGAATGATCATCGGTTTAATTAGCATCCCTATTGGAATCCTTTGCGGAATTACAGGAATCGGGATCACTTTTATGTTTATTAATTCGATGATTCAAGATGTACTGGGGATAACGGAAAAATTAACATTGGTTGTTACGCCTTTGTCCCTATTCACCGCTTGTGTAGTTTCGATACTTACGATTTTTATATCCACTTATCTTCCAGCCAGAAAAGCTTCCAAGATTTCGGCGATTGATGCGATCAGACAAACAACCGATGTTAAGCTCTCTGGTAAAGCGGTGAAAACTTCCAAGTTCGTTCGCAAGTTGTTTGGAATTGAAGCAGAAATTGGTTTGAAGAATTTAAAGAGAAATAAACGCAGGTACCAAGCAACCGTGTTCTCCCTTGTCATTAGTATTGTTCTGTTTTTATCCGTATCTTCGTTCACTACGAATATGAGAAAGTCGGTAGAACTCTCACAGGATGGTTTGAACTACGATATTCAAGTTTATATGGGGACTGAGGACGCTCAAAAAGTAGATCGGTTGACGAAATCGATATCTGCCTTACCTAATATAACGGAATATAATGTGATCAGGGAACTAAGCTTGAGTTCATGGATTGATGAAAAAGATATGGCAAAAGAATTGCAAGAGATCGTGGAGAAGGATAGCAGTATTTTAAAGAATGGGAAATATCCTTACTACATTCAGATCCATGCCCTAAATGAGCAGAGTTTGAGAACCTATGCAGAATCCGTCGGTGTAAGTTATGAACAATTAACGGATCTCAATCAGATGTCAGCTATTGTGAATGATACCGTCACCTTTGAGGATGAGAACGCCAAAAAGATTATTGAGACCAAAGCTCTTCATTCGGAAATCGGTCAGAAGCTTGATTTAATTTATACGGATTGGGATACAGAAAAAGAGACGAAATTACCACCAGTAGAAATCGTCGCATTAACTGATAAACGCCCTATGGGTGTTCATTCAGCACTAGTTGGTGGATTAAACATCATAGTCTCTGAACAAGTCTTTGATCAATTAACAAATGATACGATGAGTAACGATATACAAAGCCGACTAAACCTGAACAGCTCTGATCCATTAGCGACACAACAGGCCATTGAGGAAATGAAAGAGCGGAATGTCTATGTCCAAAATGTGTTTCAAAATAGACAAAATAGTGAGCAGATGATTATGTTAATGTCTATTTTCACCTATGGTTTTATTGCTTTGATTACATTAATATCGATTGCGAATATTTTCAATACGATATCAACTAGCATATCACTTCGTAAAAGAGAGTTTGCGATGTTGAAGTCTGTAGGGATGACGCCAAACGGTTTTAATAAAATGATTAATTATGAAAGTATCTTCTATGGGATAAAATCACTACTTTTCGGGCTTCCGATTAGCATAATCGTGATGTACTTGATCTATAGATCCATGATGAGTAGTTTCTCCTATGGATTCGCACTACCGTGGATGAGTATCTTGTATGTCATAGTCGCTGTCTTTATCATCGTTAGCTCAGCTATGCTGTACTCCAGTTCAAAAGTGAAGAAGGAAAATATTATTGATGCTTTAAAACAGGAGAATATATAAAGATTAGCCGCGATAATCGCGGCTTTTTTGTGTCATATCTGACACGAACGGTATGTTATTACATATAAATCCCTATGATATAATGTATTCAATTGAATTTAACAGATAATAACTTTAGAGGCAGGTGTCAACGCTTGAGAACGGTCGTCGTGATTGGCGGGGGAATTACTGGATTGTCTACCGCTTACTATTTACAGAAATCTATAGAGCATAACAAGCTAGATGTAAAAATCATTTTGGTTGAAGCCAGCGATAGACTGGGTGGAAAAATCAGAACACTGCGACAGGAAGATTTCATTATGGAATCAGGTGCAGATTCTATTGTTACTCGCAAAACGAATGTTGCCCCATTAATTGAAGAACTTGGCATGCAAGATGAGGTCGTATATAACGCGACAGGAATATCATATATCTATACAGAAGGAAAGCTTAAGCAAATTCCTAAGGATGCAGTCTTTGGTATCCCTCTAAGTATTGAATCGCTTGCTACAACAGATCTGGTCTCTGCTGAAGGTAAAGTTGAAGCACTTAAAGATTTTTACACTCCGAATGATAAGTTTACGAAAAATGATTCCGTGGGTGAATTTCTAGAAGCTTTCCTAGGAAAAGAGCTGGTCGAAAAGCAAATATCACCTGTCCTTTCAGGTGTATATTCCGGGAAATTGAGTGAACTTACCATTGCCTCGACCCTTCCTTATTTGATTGATTATAAAAATGAATATGGAAGTATTATTCAGGGATTGTCCGCGAATAAGGCTAAATTCCAGGGGAACGGCGATAAGAAGTTTATGTCTTTTAAGGGTGGCGTATCTGCTCTGATCGATGCCATGGAAGAACAGCTGTCCGATGTACAGATCATCAAAGGGATTCGTGCCGAGCGCATTGCAAAGGATGGAGAACGGTACCGTGTAACACTGGCAGATGGACGAATCTTGGACAGCGATTTTGCCGTACTTGGAACAATGCATTCTACTGCACAAGCATTACTTCAAGATGAAGTGCTGGATGAAGATTTTAATCAGTTGTTTAACAGCTCTATGATTAGTGTGTATCTAGGATTTGATATCCCTGATAGTCAGCTGCCAGCGAACGGTACAGGGTTTATTACCGCCAACAGTGATGATGTTCTATGTAATGCTTGTACATGGACAAGTCGCAAGTGGGAGCATACATCTGGACAACAACGTCTGCTCGTCAGACTGTTTTATAAGAGCTCAGGACCGCATTATGAGTCCTTGATTAAGCTCTCAGAAGAGGAATTATTACAGGTGGCGTTGAAAGATATACAGACAAGTCTTGGGATTACTGGACAGCCAGTAACCTACGACGTGACCAAATGGCATGATGTTATGCCAAATTACCACATGCGCCATCATGAGATTGTAGTATCCTTAGAGAAGAAGATTGCAGATCATTATCCTAACGTAATCCTTGCCGGATGCTCTTATTATGGTGTGGGTATTCCAGATTGTATTGCTAATGGAGAGAAGACAGCCAAGCGCATTTTGGAGGAACTGACTTCAAATTGATGAAAGGGAGGGTGTACAATCGTGAAAAGATTAGCGATAAGCTCTATGCAAAGTCTAGACTATAAACAACGGCGGTTGTTTGTATAGAGCGAATAAAATTTGATTTACCGCCAGTGCATTGTGCATTGTTGTTTTTAGAATAGACTTTGCTACCTTCAAACTCATAAAAAGTTTAAGGAGCAGAGCGATTATGAAATATGTAAATGCTGATACGATTTTTCCAAAAGAATTATTAGAGGAAATTCAGAAATATATTAACGGTGGTTTAGTGTATATCCCAAAGCCTGAAGAAGCACATGTAAAATGGGGCGAGAAGTCAGGGAGCAGAAAATACTTAAGATCTAGAAACATTGAAATCTGTCTAAGGTTTGCTGTTGGTGCAACGGTTGACCAGCTTTCGGATGAATATTGCCTATCAAGAGACAGTATTAAGAAGATTGTTTACACAAAAAAATAGCTATAATCCTAAAAATCCACGTTAGAGGAAGCTCTGACGTGGATTTTTGGGATTTAATTATCATTCAATCTTAAATACCATACTTCTTCCGATATTTATCGATCCCATCTACAAACTGTCCTTCATATTTCACGACTTCATCCATCTCTTTATTTGCTGCTTTAAAAGCAGTGCTGGAAATTTTCGTTTTGTATAAGGCCTCTTTAATCATTGTCATTGCTTCTAGTTGCGACTTAATCGCTTTTAAACAGATTTCATGTAATACCTGCAATTCTGCATTGGGTGCTTTAATCTTTTTCGCCTCAATTACCAATTTAGTGTAATTAGGGATTATCACATTATTAAATGCTGTATAGCGTTGTTTTCTATTGTTTCCTGTATCTATTCTGTTCTTTACATATGCCTCAGAGGCAATTTCGTCATATTTAATACTACTTCTGCAGAACCTTCTTGAACGCCTGTAACAATATAATCTGAATATCCATCTGATTCAAAGGTAAGTATAGATTCATTAGATACTTCAGGTGTCAATTATGCATATGTAAGACTGGTCATTTCAGCTAGTAAGCGAACTTTTATTTTAATCGTTCAACCACTGATCTTGTAATCCATAAAATTCCTGATTTCTTCTGAGTTTACTATAAATTGTTTCTTCGCAAATACTAACTATTTTTTAAGTTCATTAACTACGAGGTGGAAGATTCATGGCAGACAAAACATACTTAGATTTACGGATACGAAAAACAAGAAAAGCAATTCGGAATGCCTTTATAGATTTATTAGCAGAGAAAGAACTGAATAAGATCTCGATCAACGCTATTACGCAAAAGGCTGAAATCAATCGAGCTACATTTTATTTACATTACAAAGATATTAATGATTTGATTGATAGTATCTTGGATGACTTATTAGCAGATTTGAAGAAAATACTTATAGATAAATTTGAAGAATCCTATAAACCAGGGGATGAACTTACCTCGCTGATTTTATTGCTAGAGCATATTGCAGAGAATTCTCATATGTACAAGGTGTTGCTTGTAAGCAAAAACATTCCTTATTTCACACCGAAATTGATGGATCTTTTATATGAATTGATATTAATAACAACAGAACAACAATCGATTCAAAAAACAGAAGATTTCTTAACCGTAGATACTCCTTCTGATATCGCAGCTTGGTATGGAACATCTGCAATCATTGGTACAATTTCCATGTGGCTTGGCAATGATATGCCCTATACCCCTAAATATTTAGCAGAGCGAATTATACAGTTAAATCCATTTATCCCTTCAAATAATAAAAAGAAATAGTGAAACATTTCACTTTTAAAATTTTAATTAACACAAGCTTATTAACTGTCGTTTTATTAACGCTTTCAGTTTTATTGTAGATTGCTAAGCTCCACAATAACTACTACCATTTAGTAATAGATAGTAATAAGGAGTGTGTTAAGAATGATGAAGGTCGGTATTTATCACGGTAAAAATAGTGTGGGGATAGAAGAGCGGCCAATACCTGAAGTAGGGCCAAAAGATGTGTTGGTTCGTATTTTAGCGGGGGGAATTTGTGGTACAGATATTAATATAGTAAAAGCAGGCTCAGAAATGGGTATCCGTTTCGGCTCAGAGTTTGGACATGAAATGTTTGGTGAAATCGTCGAATTAGGTTCTGATGCGGAAACCGATTTGAAAGTTGGCATGCGTGTAGGTGTGAATCCAATTACTGCAAAACGTGCAGGTCGTCGTTATTCGTTGGAGGTAGGAGCCTTTTCACAATATGTCTTAATTGAAGATGCAGCACTTAATTATAACCTTTATGAATTTGATGATTCCGTTTCGGCAACAGAGGCCGTATTAATGGAACCTATGAGTGTGGGCTTTCATGGAGCCTTTAGTGTACAACCCAAACAAGGTGAAAAAATCGTAATTCTCGGAGCGGGTCCTATTGGTTTATCTGCTGCTGCAGGATTAATAGGGGAAGGCATTAAAGAGGTTTGTGTTGTGGATATTGATCCATGGCGTTTGGATAAAGCCAAAGAATTAGGAGCTTTAACAGTTAATACGACGACTGAATCATTAGCAGAGGGCTTAATTAAACACTTCGGGGAAGTAAATGTTTACGGCGTTAACATGCCAAACGTAGATGCTTTTGTAGACGCAGCGGGTGCTCCGATATTATTTGAACAAGTGATGCAGATTGTAAAGCCACAAGCAAGAATTGCAATCATTGCGGTTTATAAAAATGAAGTACCTATTAGCCTTGCTCAAGTGATGAGTAAAGAAGTTAACATAGTTGGAGCTAGTGGATACACACATGAAGATATTGTAAAGGTTATTGAACATATTAACGACAAGAAAACGAATATCTCTACAATGGTGACACAGTCCTTTAAATTAGAGGATATCCAAGCAGCCTTTGACAAAGCCATTGAAGCTAAAGAAACCATTAAAGTCATCGTAGATTTAACTTGATTGTTAGACTGAAAAAAGTTCATGTGGGCGTAAAAGCTCATATGAGCTTTTTTTATTCTAGATGAATAATGACTTTATATAAAATTCAATTCAAATCAAATATGGCATATAACTAGAGTGACGTCGTGATTATACTAAGTACAGAAGTAACAATAATGAACCAAACGTGGGGGTATGATGGAAATTAAACTTGTTCCAGTAACGTTTGAAGATAAAGCGGTACTGTCTAATCTATATCAACTTTACTATTATGATTTCAGTTTATTTACGGATCAAGATGTGAATCAGCATGGAGAATTCGAGGTGGATATTGATTATTTTTGGGAAGGGGATCATCGATGGAATCCTTATCTGATCGAGGTTTCAGGAAACTTAGCTGGATTTGTGGTTGTTCTTTTTGAAAACTTAGATACAGACCCAGATCCAACTCATGTGATCTATGACTTTATGATTTTGCAGAAATACAGAAGAAATGGAATAGGTACTGCTGCCGCAATAAAAACACTTGATCTATTTAAAGAAGCTAAATGGAAACTAGCTCAAATGGAAAATAATAAACCTGCCATAGCTTTCTGGCGAAAAGTGCTTAAGGATTATACAAAAGATAACTACACAGAACGTTATTTAAGTGATTGCCATAAATACATCCAAGCATTCGATGGGAGGGAGTGAATGAAATGAAGATCAGCGTAACATTAACTGACAGCACAACGAAGTTTATGATTAATAATCTCTACCCACTATACTTACACGATCTTTCAGAGATATGGGGGAACCTTCCTAATCAATACGGGGTATACGAGGATAATGAAACACAAACGCTGAATGAACAGAATAAAGTCTTCGACATCTGGTGGGAGAAGCCAGGGATTTTATATCCTTATTTAATAAAGGAGGATGGAATTCCTGCTGGCTTTGCATTAGTAGCCACACCACCTCATACACCACCAGGTTGTGAATTTTATTTAAACGAATTCTTTATCCTGCGGCCCTTTCGAGGTACGCGAATCGCTGAACGCGCGGCTAAGGAGGTATTTAATCTTCATATTGGAAAATGGGAGCTACAAACCAATCCCACAGCTACAAATAGGAGAGCCCAGCATTTTTGGAGAAAGACACTAAAAGAATATACTGGTAATAGCTTTCAAGAAGAATGTAAGAAGTCTTTTGATGATGAATTAAAGATGATTTTTAATTTTAGTAATGGATAAAGCTAATCAAATCGAAATGTGGGAATTATTTCTTCTATTGACTTATAGTGGATTAGGGCTTACAATTAGAAAAAATTATATAATAAAACAAATGCTTTGATGGAGAAAAGTAGTTCAATACCTCTTTACAGGGAGGAAACGCCGGAGATTGAGAGCGTTTCTAGAGAAAAGGGTTGATCGAAGTTCACTCCGGAGCAGTCCCTTGAAACCATTGTTGGCAAGTAGAGGTGTACCGGTGTTAACCGTTAAATATTTAAGTGAGAACATTTCTGCTAGTTGTACAGAATAGTTCTAATTTAGGGTGGTACCGCGGCTCCTCGTCCCTTTTCGGACGAGGGGTCTTTTTGTTTCCATTTAGAAGAAATAATTGTATCCATGTAAGGCTCGGTAGCTCAGTTGGTAGAGCATAGGACTGAAAATCCTAGTGTCGGCGGTTCGATCCCGTCCCGAGCCATCTTAACTTTAATAGCAAGGCTCGGTAGCTCAGTCGGTAGAGCATAGGACTGAAAATCCTAGTGTCGGCGGTTCAATCCCGTCCCGAGCCATCTTAATTTTAATAGTAAGCTTTCTATAAAAACAGCCTGTCTGACCATTATGGTTAGGCAGGCTGTTTGTGATCTCATCAAAGTTTAAGGAGCAGAACAATTATGAAATATGTAAATGCAGATACAGTCTTCCCAAAAGAGTTACTACAAGAAATACAGAAGTATATAAATGGTGGTTTAGTCTACGTTCCAAAGCCTGAAGAATTGCATGTGAAATGGGGCGAGAAGTCAGGGAGTAGGAAGTATTTGAAATCAAGAAATATTGAGATCTGCTTGAGGTTTGCTGGTGGCGCAACCGTTGACCAGCTCTCAAGTGAATACTGTCTTTCTAAGGATAGTATTAAGAAGATCGTTTATACTAAAAAATAGCCGTCCAGCCACTAAGGTTGGACGGCTATTACATTTATTTGAAGCGTTTAACTCGCAAATATATGCTTACCAATTTTTAAGTTCTGAGGACGTGACCAGATCCAAGCACTTGTAGCTGTATCTGGATTGAAATAATAGATCGAATTGTTTGTTGGGTCCCAACCACGGACAGCATCAAGTGCAGCTAAATAGGCAGTCCGGTTTGGAGTAAGCCAGTATTGACCGTCAGATACGGCTGTAAATGCACCTTTTTGAAATACTACGTCTTTAATATTGTTTGGGAATTGACTAGATTGTATGCGATTCATAACTACAGCGCCAACTGCAACTTGGCCTTTATAAGGCTCACCGCGAGATTCACTGTAGATAACTTTAGCTAATATGTCCATTTCCTCAATATTAAGCGTATATTTTTTTAGTGCATTCCATGTTTTCGTGCCAGTAACACCATCGGCGCTTAATCCGTAGGCTTTTTGAAATTTAGAAACGGCTGCTTTCGTTTGTGATCCATATACACCATCTAAAGGCTGAGTATAGAAATCCAGAGTCTTCAATCGATACTGAAGATCCCATACATCTCCTGAAGAACTTCCTACGGTTAATACCGGAGCAGCACTAGCAGAACCGATCATAGTAGCCATACTTACCAGACCCAAAAGAAGCAACAAAGTGAATATTTTAGTCTTCATTATAGTAGCCTCCTTTCAGAAAACATTATAAATAACCTTCAATAACGTAGACAACACTCATTTATTGGTAATCCAATTAACGTCTTACAATTTTCAAAATATTATTTTCGGTTTGTGATCTTCTGAAATGGGTAAATTAATAGTCAAAGGCATATAAAACTTCGGAGGTTCTTTATATGAAAAAGCAATTAATTCTACTCATAATCGCCGCTGCTCTCGGTCTAAGTGCATGCAGTAATGATAATAGCTATGGCAATAAGATGTCCTCAAACAATACACAGATGGAACATTCCTCGCACTCTAGCTCAGGTGAGGTACCTGATGATTTGAAGGTGGCGGAGAATCCAGCTTATAAAGTTGGAAGTCAAGCGATCATCCAAACGGACCATATGGAAGGTATGAAGGGGGCTACTGCAACAATAGTTGGAGCTTTTGACACCACAGCGTATATCGTTTCTTATAGACCTACAACAGGCGGATTTCCAGTTACAAATCACAAGTGGATTATTCATGAAGAAATCAAAAAAGCAGCTGACAAACCCTATGAATCAGGCTCAGAAGTCGTAATGGAAGCTGACCATATGAAAGATATGAAAGGTGCAACGGCTCAAATTAACTCAGCTGAACATACTACGGTATATATGATTGATTACACACCTACTACGGGTGGAGATAAAGTGAAAAATCATAAATGGGTAACGGAAGATGAGCTTTCAGCAATAAATTACTAATAGAAATTAAGCTCTTAAGTAATGAAAAATGATCAAGGTAGGAACAGTCATGGACTTTGTTAAAGTTCTAGGCTGCTCCTACCTTTTTGATTGCTTCTTTTATTGGTAGTGAAGTGTTAAAATATCTTTATAAAGCACTTCTATACAAAATATACCATTTTAATTGATATTTTCTTAGAAGGTAGGAGCGTGATTGAAATGCCTAACTGGCAGGTGAAATTCGATGAAGAAATGCTTAAACAAGCTGCACAACAGATTCAAGTCGATTGGACAACGATTAAGTATATTGGTGGTTTTGAAAATGTTGTCTATAGCTTTCCAAAAGATGATCATGAATATATTTTACGTGTAACACATCAGTCTCATCAGGAGCAGGAGATGGTCATCTCTGAACTTGACTTTATGGACCATCTTGCAAAACATGGCGTGCAACTGGCTCGCCCCATTCCCTTTCAGGATGGCAGCTTGGTACAAACGCTATTCAAAGATGAGGAAAGATTTATGATCTGTGTAATGGAGAAAGCACCAGGTGGTCATGTTAATGCTTCCGATCCCAATTGGGGAACGGAGCTTTTTGAGCAATGGGGTGAGGTAACAGGAAGAATGCATGCTTTAACTCTGCAATACAATCCGGAGACTGTTCTGGCAAGACCACATCAGGGTAAGCTAGATTTTGACTTTGCTAACATTGGTACTGTTGAACAGCAGCTTTTTGAAAAGTTGCTTCAAATAAATGATCGGATTAACCAGTTGCCGCGGAATCGAGAAGGCTATGGACTATGTCACCGTGATTTGCATCCGGGTAATTTCTTCGTGCATGAGGGGCAGATCACCGTGTTTGATTTTGATGATTGCGGATACGACTATATGGTGCATGATATTGCCATTGCCGTTTATTATTCGACCATCTTTGGGGATTGGCGAAAACCGGAGGTAGAGCAGAGTAGAACTTCTAGTCTTGCGGCAGCCATGCTGACGTCTTTTATGAAAGGGTATAATCGAGAGTATGCACTCGACAATAAATGGCTAGAAGAGCTCCCGCTCTTTATTGAGAAGCGCCGACTGGAATTAGTGCTTTTGTTATTTCAAGAGTTTTCGGAGTCACAGCGTGAGCAGGATAGAGAGTGGCTTGCCCGTAATATTCAGGATGCCCTAAATGACAAAGCTTGTTTAGAGCTTTAATAAATCCTTTTGAGTAGTTTTTAATAAATTTAGAATAGATAATGAGGATATATCATATAAAAAAGGAGCATTTATTTGAACCTAGCAACTCCTGTAACACCTATTCAGCTTATGCAAGTACTTCTAAACGTTTCTGTGATCCGCCCTGTTTTTATTTGGGGGGCGCCTGGTATTGGAAAGTCTTCTCTTGTAGAAGCTTTTGCTGATCAGGTGGGTCTTCCATGTGTTTCTCTTCTGGGTTCTCAACTAGCACCGGAAGACATCATTGGGGTACCTCAAATCGTTAACGGCAAGAGCCAATTTTGTCCTCCGAAAATGATTGCTCGGGACGAACCGTATTGCTTGTTCTTAGACGAGCTTAATGCCTGTTCTCAAGAGGTGCAAAAAGCTTTTTATAGTCTTATCCACGAACGCCGCATCGGCGATTATCACCTACCTGAGGGCTCTATAGTAATAGGAGCTGGTAACCGTGCACAAGATAGTGCAATTGTTAAACCTATGTCCTCCGCGCTTATCAATCGGATGTTCCATATACAGCTAAATGTATCTTTTCAGAATTGGATCTCTTGGGCATATGAGAATAGCATTCATCCTATGGTTATTGAATATCTGGAAATGCGTCCCGATCATCTGTGGAGTGCACCTCCAAAGACTGAAGAGCCTTTCTCCACGCCACGCTCTTGGCATATGCTTAGTGATGCACTACATGAGTTTGGGGATGATATAAATGTGGATACCGTGGGGATTTTAGCGAATGGTTCACTGACAACTTCTCACGCCACACAATTCAGGGCTTTTTATAAAAATCTAACTGGAAAATATGAACTTAATCAAATTATTGATGGTAAATCCTCATTTCCAACGGCTCCAGAAGATCGGGATCTCCTGTATTTCCTAGCGCAATCCTTGCGAGCCCAGATTATTAAAGAACTCCCTCCGATTAAAGATAACGTACGAGATGGACATCGCCAATTTGCACACACTGTTAAAAAACTGATTAAAGACCTGTCAGTCATTAGCTTTGAAATTGCACAGCTAGTAGTTGCTAAGCAGGAGCAAAGTGATAATATTCCAGATTGGTTAATGGTTGAAATTGTGCGTGATTTACCACGTCTTGCAATAAAAGATAGGGGGTAAATATGGCTAAAAAGACAACTCCAGAAAACCCCGCTTTGAAAAATTTTAATGAGGCATGTTCGTTAATCGCGGATCATCCTATTTTTGCACCGTTATCTGTTCGAGCTTCGATTATCCATAATGAAAATAGTCCCTATCCTGAAAACGGCTGGGCAATTGTCACTAATAACGGTTATATTTACACTCATCCTAAACGGCGTGGTGAGGTTGCTGAATGGATGTACGTTTTGGCACATTGTTTTCTTCATTTAGGACTTGGGCATTTAAAGATTAAAGAGAATCAAGTGGCGTGGAACGTTGCATGTGATGTGTACATAGCAAAGTTTTTAAATGACTTGAAGTTTGGGAAAGTACCCGCAGATATGGAGTCGCGAATTAATCTTACAATTAAAGATGAACAACAGCTTTACGAGCAATTTATGATAAAAGGAATTCCGGACAACTCCAGATATTTTGGCACTGCGGGTGTTTCAAAGCTAGACATGAATGTTCGAGATACCACCAAAAGATACTGGGGAAAAGCACCAGATTGGGAAGCCTATCTTGCTTATGGGTTATCGAATGCTGTGACGAATGCAGTAAGTGTTGCTGGAGGACACGCTAATACTATTAGTGACCCTGCACTTTCATTAACAGCTCCACAACGTGCAAAACGATGGTTCATGGACAGATATCCTTTATTAGGTGCGCTTGCCGCCGGCTTTGAGATTATAGAAGATCCAGCGATATGTCGGCGATTAGATATTTCCATAGCTGCCATTGACGTTGTTGATCGCAAAATATTTATGAACCCTGCAGCCGGACTAAACGATGAGGAGTGTATTTTCGTGATGGCGCATGAGCTTCTGCATGCGGGGCTTCAGCATCACGAGCGATGTCTTGGTCGAGATCATTATCTTTGGAATGTGGCTTGTGACTACGTAATAAATCTTTGGCTAATAGAAATGAGTGTAGGGGAGTATCCGCGAATTGGACTCTTGTTAGATCCTGAGCTTAAAGGTTTATCTGCTGAAACGATTTATGATCGTATGGTCGGAGATATCCGCACTTATAAGAAACTGGCAACCTTGAGAGGCAACGGACTCGGTGATATTTTAGATAACGGTTCATCTAGTTTTTGGGATGTGAGAGAAGGACAAACGCTTGATGATTTTTGTAAGAATGCTATGCAACAAGGACTTATGTATCATGAAGAGCAAAGCCGTGGTCTTTTGCCATCAGGACTAGTTGAAGAGATTAGAGCGCTGGGCCAGCCACCTATTAAATGGGATGTAGAGCTTGCTCGTTGGTTTGATCATTATTTCTCACCGCTTGAGAAGACCAGATCTTATTCACGAATTAGCAGACGTCAATCTTCTACGCCTGATATCCCTCGACCACAGTGGGTTCATAGCGGCGCTGCAGATGATGGCCGTACTTTTGGTGTTATTTTAGATACCTCAGGCTCAATGGATAAAAAGCTTCTGGCCAAAGCATTAGGGGCCATTTCAAGTTATGCGCAGGCTCGTGATGTTCCTTTTGCACGGATTATATTTTGTGATGCTTGTCCTTATGATGCAGGTTTCATGCCCCCCGAGGCTATCGCAGATCGAGTACAAGTGAAGGGAAGAGGGGGAACGATCTTACAACCAGCTATTGATTTGATTCAACAAGCTGAGGATTTTCCGAAAAAAGGACCGCTTCTAATTATTACAGATGGTTATTGTGACAAGCTGACCATTAAAAGAGACCATGCTTATATTTTGCCAAAGGGAAATGACTTACCTTTCTCACCCAAAGGACCTGTATTCAGAATTAACTAAGGTAGAAGATCTTAGAAATGATTAGAGGGAGTAACCGATATGACAACCCCAAAACATATTCTTTCCGCAGCTACCGTTGTATTCAATGATCAGGGAGGCCAAAGAAGAATCGGGTATTGATATAGAGATTAATAAGTTCTGCGGCGTCTTTCAAAATGTAGATCGATCTATTTGCACTACATTATTTCTGGGTAAAGCTATCGGTGGTGAGCCTGCTACTAGTTCCGAAAGCTTGGATGTGGGTTTTTTTTCAATAGAACAAGCGATGGATATGCTCACATGGAAAAACCTCAGATTGCGGCTAGAGTATTGTTTAAATGATGATGCGCAGCCGTTTTACGTAGAATTACGGGGCACAGAAGTTGGAAAAATTATTATTACACATCTGAGTTAATGTAGGGAGCACAATGGACAAGTGTTTCGATCAACAAAGATTCATTTTTTTTATTTTATAACATTTTCAGTTGATTACAGAACTTTTCATACGTTTACAGCGTCTTACTTATGAACGATAAATCGACGGTAAGGACTGAAACATTATGAAAGACAACACGAAGCTTTTCAGAAATAATATGAGGAGCCAGTCTTCTATACAATCTGTAGGCGGCAGGCGTTATGTGCCAGGAATTGATGGTCTAAGGGCTTTATCAGTACTCGCTGTAATCGCATATCATTTGAATCTGAATTGGGCTGAGGGTGGACTTCTCGGCGTTGGAATATTTTTTGTAATCTCCGGATATCTCATTACTGACCAAATCATTAGCCAGTGGGAGCGGCACCGAAGGCTGAACCTTGTAGACTTTTGGGTTCGTAGGGCGCGGAGGCTGTTGCCTGCGATGGCCGTTATGCTTTTTGTGGTTGCCATATGGCTTTTAATTATAGAACCATCAAGATTGTTTGGGCTCAAGGGTGACTTTATGTCTTCCTTATTTTATTTCAATAACTGGTGGCTAATATTTCATAATGTTTCCTATTTTGAAAGCTTTGGCCCACCATCTCCTATCGGACATTTATGGTCGCTTTCTATTGAAGGACAGTTTTATATTCTATGGCCATTAGTTCTCATCATCGTGATGAAAATCGCTCGTCGGCGAGGTAAGCTTATTGCATGGATTATGGCTTGCGCAGCAGTCTCGGCATTAGCAATGGCATTGATCTACGTACCGGGGACTGACCCAAGTAGAGTGTATTATGGAACGGATACCCGCTTATTTGCGCTTCTCATTGGAGCAGCACTTGCAGTTGCTTGGCCAAGTCAGAAACTTAATGATAACGTCTCAGAACCGGCTCGGTGTGCGCTTGATATTGTAGGGGGATTAGGACTCATTCTATTGTTGGTACTTTTTAATCAGGTTAATGAGTTCGATGATTTACTTTACCGTGGTGGGTTTTTAGTGATTTCTTTGATTGCAGCTGTAGTTATTGCCGTTCTAGCTCATCCTGCTAGCCGTCTGGGATCGATCGTAGGCTGTAAACCTTTGCGTTGGATCGGGCTGCGATCATATAGCTTGTACATATGGCATTTTCCAGTCATTATCCTTAGCAGTCCGAATGTGAGTACTGAAGAAAGCAGCATGCTTCGGATCATCATTCAGGTAACAGTAAGTTTTCTTCTAGCTGCATTGTCATATAAGTATGTGGAGGAGCCCATTCGTCGAGGTTCACTTAAAGAAACATGGAAGAACATCAGTGTAAAACGAAGGGGTGGTCTTCGTCCAGGCTTCTTAATGGCTATTATTGCTGTGATTCTTATCCCAATCGCATGCAAAGGTTATTTGTTAAACGCTGGATCGGATACGTCTGCGATCGAATTGGCAGATTTGCAGTATGAACAACAACAACTGCAGCAGCAAGAACAACGACTGCAGCAGCAAGAACAACGACTGCAGCAGCAAGAACAACAAGATATGGGAAGAAAGAATGATCCCGCAGATCATAAAGCGATAGACGAAAATGTAACTGATAAACCATCAATACCAGCCTTGGCAACAGCTACAACTGAACCTGAAGTGAAAAAAGCTGATACTAAGGTGGGAACAACAAATACAGAAATAGCAAAGCCTGAATCAGAAGTGAAAAAATCTGTTCCTGAAGAAAAGAAACCTGTGGCTGAGAAGAGTCAAGCTGGAACGGATGTTACGGCCATTGGAGATTCTGTCATTTTGGATGCAGCACCATACCTTTCAGAGGAATTACCTGGCATTGTCATCGAGGGAAAGATCGGTCGGCAGATGGCTAAAGCTCAGGAGGTAGTGGATCAGCTTAAAGCTCAAGGCCGGCTGGGTAAAAAGGTTATAATCGAGCTTGGGACCAACGGATCCTTTAGTTCAAAGCAATTACGTAATTTACTGGATTCATTAAGTGATGCTGAGCAGATTTTTTTGGTCAATACACGGGTCCCAAGAAAATGGGAGAATAATGTGAATCACAATATTTCAAAAGTTTCCAGTGAATATAGTAATACGACCGTAGTAGACTGGTACTCTGCAAGTGAAGGAAAAGACGATTATTTCTACCAAGATGGTGTGCATCTTAAACCAGAGGGCTCCAAGTGTTACGCCTCACTTCTTGCGAAAGCCTTGGAAAGTAAGTAAGAATTAATTGAATCTCCAAACTTTTTGATATTATATTTTAATAGACCGGCAAGAGAGTTCTCTCTTTGCCGGTCTTTTTTTTCGTAAACGAATGATCATTGAAAAGCTAATCAATTCCTAGTCGTAGATAAAATGCTCCACCACAGCCACAGTCTTCGTTATGTCTGGATTAGAATTGTCGATCACCTTCACATTAGAACTTGGAAGCGGCCACTTCACACTACGGTTTCCAAATGATTTGCGAAATTCATCCCAATGCTGGAACTTCCATTCATCTAATGGTGAATGTCGATCGTGAATTCGTGTCCGATACAATTCCTCATTGGCTAGTTCGACCAAGACAACTTTAACCTCAACATCTTGCAGCGAACGTCCGATTCGATATAATTCACTGCTGATCCAGTCAGGGTTGGCAGCTTCTTTAGTAAATGGTCCAACCACAAATGCATCTACATTCAGGCCTATATTGTCTAGCGCTGCGTCCATCGTAATCCGGTAGCCCAAATCACGGCATAATCTTTTGTAATCGGCAGAGTCTCTGTCTGCCGGGTCCAATCCGTGAAAGGTCATGATCGCGTCAGCCGCTGGCCGTAAAAGAATATCCATATCAAAAAAGGGGACTTTACGCGCTGAAGCGATCGCTTTTGCTAATGTCGTTTTGCCTGCCCCAGCTGGCCCTAGAAAAAATACAAGTTTGTTCATTACTGACTCTCCTTAGAACATCAATTCAACGTTATAGTCTAGCTCTGAATACTATCATATAGAAGATGGTGAGCAATCGCCAGCGCAAAATCGTCATCTGACAGATCGGATCTGAGAACATTATTTTGATTCTCCATTGAGTTTTTGTGTAATCCTGCTTATAATATAGCGAGAAAAATAAGAAAAAGGTGTCCATAAATGAGCATATTAAATGTAGAAGGATTAAGTCATGGCTTTGGAGATCGTGCGATCTTTAAGGATGTTTCATTCCGTCTTCTAAAAGGCGAGCATATCGGATTATTCGGCGCTAACGGCGAAGGTAAATCCACTTTTATGAATATTGTTACAGGCAAGCTACAGCCAGATGAAGGTAAAGTTGAATGGTCCAAACGAGTGCGTGTTGGCTACCTCGATCAGCATGCAGTGTTGACCAAAGGAATGACCATTCAAGATGTACTCAGAGGCGCTTTTCAATACCTCTTTGATCTTGAGCAAGAGATGAATGATATGTACGGCAGAATGGGTGACGTGTCGCCTGAAGAGCTGGAAAAGCTGCTTGAAGAAGTGGGTACGATTCAAGATACACTTACAAACCAAGATTTCTACATGATCGATGCGAAGATTCAAGAAACCGCGCGCGGTCTAGGAATCACAGATATTGGATTGGATCGTGACGTAGCTGATCTTAGTGGTGGTCAACGTACCAAAATCTTACTTGCGAAGCTGTTGCTTGAAAAACCAGATATTTTGCTCCTAGATGAGCCTACGAACTATCTGGATGAGCAGCATATTGAATGGCTGAGACGTTATCTGCAAGAATATGATAATGCATTTATTCTGATCTCACATGATATGCCTTTCTTGAACAGCGTTATCAACCTGATCTACCATATGGAAAATCAAAAGCTAACCCGTTATGTGGGTGATTATGAGCAATTCCAACAGGTCTACGAAATGAGAAAGCAACAGCTTGAATCTGCTTATAACCGTCAGAAACAAGAAATTGCAGAGCTGAAAGACTTCGTCGCGCGTAACAAAGCCAGCGTTGCTACTCGTAACATGGCGATGTCCAGACAGAAGAAGCTCGACAAGATGGAAATTATCGAGATTGCAAAAGAGAAGCCAAAACCACAGTTTAACTTTAAAGAAGGAAAAACTGCGGGCAAGATGATTTTCGAAGCTAAAGAATTGGTTATCGGATATGACACACCGTTGTCTAGACCTCTGAATTTGTTGATGGAGCGTGGACAAAAAATTGCGTTGGTCGGTGCGAACGGGATCGGTAAAACCACCTTGCTTCGCAGCATCTTAGGCGAAATCCAAGCATTGTCCGGTTCGGTAGAACGTGGATACCATCAAGAGATTGGATACTTTGAGCAAGAAATGAAAGAAGGCAATTACAAGACTTGTATCGAGGAGATCTGGGATACATTCCCATCCCTATCACAATTCGAAGTACGTGCCGCCCTTGCCAAATGCGGACTTACTACGAAACATATCGAAAGTAAGATTGCAGTTCTAAGTGGTGGAGAAAAAGCAAAAGTGCGTCTATGTAAGCTCATCAACAGTGAGACTAACATTCTCGTACTGGATGAGCCGACAAACCACTTGGATATCGATGCTAAAGATGAGCTGAAACGCGCGCTGAAAGCATACAAAGGAAGCATTCTCATGATCTCTCACGAACCGGATTTTTATCAAGACATCGTGACCGATATCTGGAATTGCGAAGATTGGACAACAAAAGTATTCTAATAAGCAATGTTTTATTGAACAAGCCTATGAGGTGTTAACGAATCAGTTACGCTTTGTAGGCTTTTTTTTACGGATCGTGAGGAGGATCTATGTGTTAGAGAATAAAATGGATCAGCTTAACATTTGTGTTCAACGATTTTTTGGAGAACAAAGAGTAGAATTAATCAGTTTCTCTTGCGAAGATTTAAATTATAAAATGCCTAACTTTACTACATCAGGTATCTTTTCTATTCACGGTCTGGCAATAGTTAATCAAGAGCAGGTTCCATGGTCAATCATATTAAAAATCATCAAGTCGGATAGTGTAGAAAAAGAGGATCCAGCCCATCACAATTACTGGCGCCGCGAAGCGCTAGTCTTTGAATCTAAGATTCTGGATGAGCTTCCCGGCTCTATCCAAGCCCCAAAGTGTTATCTTGTTGAAGAGCAAGCAGAAGGGACCATATGGTTATGGTTGGAGCGAATAGACGGGGAATATGCACATACAAAGCAGCAGTTTGATTTTATCGCTGAGCGGTTAGGTCAATTCAATGGAGCTTATCTTACCGGAAAGAAAATACCTGATGAGGATTGGATATGCAGGGGCTGGCTTAAATCGTGGACTACATCTAGTAGAATGTATGCGCCTAATCTGGATACTTACATAAATCATTTACATGGAGAAAATGCGCTAAACATTTGGACATGGTTCCACAGCTTTACTAATCAGATAGAAAGTAACTTGAATGCTCTCAATAGCTTGCCACGAGTACTTGCCCATCAGGACCTCAGTCAGATGAATATGCTGCTGAATCAGGGTGAAATGGAAGAGAAACGTTTAGTTCTGATTGACTGGCAATTCATGAGCATATCCGGCATTGGTGAAGACCTTGGCAAAATGTTTGGCGTAAACATGAGCTTAGGAGTCATTCCTGTTCACCGTTACAAGGATTACAAAGAGTCCTTGTTCCATGCCTACATCAAAGGATTAAAGGATTCAGGCTGGTATGGGGATGAGCGCCTTGCTCGATATGGCTACTGTTTAAGCACTGCTTTACGTAGTATCTGGGAAGTACCTCAATACATTTCTCTGAATGCTCAGCTACAATCTGACCCGTTAAACACTAGTCTTCAGGAGCGGGTTATTCGTTTGGAGCAAATTATTATTATTCATCAAAAAATGGCGCTAGAAGCTGACGCATTAAAATTATGTATAACATAGTTAACTTTATTTCTCACCAGATATAAAAAAAGAGCCCATTCTACATGAGCTCCTTTTTGCTACACCTCAATAATGATGGGGAGAATCATCGGACGTCGTTTCGTTTTTTCGTACAGGAATCTACTCAGGGTCTCCTTAATAGTCTGTTTGATGATATTCCATTGCCCTAGATCAGGCTCACTCATCTTTTGAAGGGTAGAAGTTACAAGCTGGTTAATTTCCTCCATTAAAGATTCTGAGTTTCGGACATAGATGAACCCTCTGGAGATAGTATCCGGTTCGTTTAATAGACGTCCATCTGTTTGACTTAGAGTAATTACTGTAATCAAAATCCCGTCTGCCGATAGCTGGCGACGATCACGAAGCACGACATTCCCGATATCCCCAATGCCAAGGCCATCCACTAGGATCTGTCCAGCAGTCACTTTGCCCGATTGACGGACAACACCTGACGAAGACTCAACGATGTCCCCATTCTTTAGAATAAAGATATTATCGGGGTTAACACCAACTGCCTCCGCCAACAAGCTGTGATGATGAAGCATACGGTATTCACCATGAATCGGTATGAAATATTCAGGTTTCATTAAGGTTAACATTAATTTAAGCTCTTCTTGGCTGGCATGCCCAGACACGTGAAGCTCGCTGCGTGATCCATAGATGACTTTAGCACCAAGCACATATAAATTATCGACAATTCTAGATACATTGCGTTCATTCCCGGGAATGGGATTAGCTGCAATCAGAACGGTATCTCCAGCCTGGATTTCCATCTGCCTATGACTTGCATTAGCCAGTCGCGATAACGCAGCCATGGGCTCACCTTGACTGCCTGTACATAATACAGTTACTTGCTCCGGGGGGAGTTTGGCAGCTTCTGTAGGCTCAATTAGCATGTTATCGGGAATGCTCAGGTATCCGAGTTCTTGGGCAACCCGGACCACATTCACCATACTTCTGCCAAGTAAGGTTAATCTACGGTCTGTTAGATGAGCAGCCTCAATGATCTGTTGTAGACGGTGTACATTTGAAGCAAAGGTAGAGACAAAAATTCTGCGATCTGCTTTCATGAATGCTTCTTCTATATGAGCGCCTACGAGCTTCTCGGAGGGAGTGAAACCCGGGCGTTCTGCATTGGTACTCTCAGATAGAAGAAATCTTACACCGTTCTTCCCGATGTCGGCCATTTTATGTATATCGGGATACTGCTTATTCACAGGGGTCATGTCAAATTTGAAATCCCCTGTATGAACAACGGTCCCTTCTGGGGTATCGAACACAACACCAAGGCAATCCGGAATACTATGATTGGTATTAAAGAACGTTATAGTAAACGCACCTAGCTTTAAAGTGGAGTCAGAATCAATGACATGAAGCTTGGTTTGACGTAATAATCCATGTTCCCTCAGTTTATTTTCAATTAGGCCTAAGGTTAACCGGGATGCATAAATCGGAAGATTTAATTGTTTGAGCAGATACGGAATTCCTCCAATATGATCCTCATGTCCATGTGTAACTACTAATGCTCGAACCTTATCAAGATTGCTTAATAAATACGTAACATCAGGAATTATGAGGTCAATTCCCAGTAGACTCTCGTCCGGAAATTTAGAGCCGCAATCAATGACAACAATATCATCAGCATATTGCAGCAAATACATATTCTTACCAATTTCATTCACACCGCCTAATGCTGCAATCCAGAGCTGCTTTGCTGCCGCTTTCATTAAAGTCCCTCCCTTAATAAATTCACCTATATTATGTATGAAACCACTTATAATTATCCTTTAATTTAAGTGGTACAATAGATTGATACTCGAAGGTTAGGGGACCGATTAATCATGAACATCAGACGAATACAAATGAAGGATAATTATGCTATCGAACAAATTATTAGGGAGTGCCTAATGGAGTTCGGAGGGAATAGAGGAGGTTTAGCGTGGGAAGATGACAGCTTGCATCATTTATATCAGTACTATACTAATGATAAGAATCGAGCATACTGGATTGTTGAAGAGGAAGGAACTGTGTTAGGAGGTTGCGGAATTGCACCTTTCGGGAAAGAAGAGGACATATGTGAATTACAAAAAATGTATTTAACTTATACTACTAGAGGTACTGGAGTAGCCACCGAACTATTGAATATCGCGCTGGATTTTGCCAAACTTCATTACAACAAATGTTATCTAGAGACGTTGCAGAATATGCAGGGAGCTAACCGTTTTTATACAAAAAGCGGATTTGAACGTTTAAACGCGCCACTTGCAGGTTCGGAGCATTTTGCTTGTGATGCTTGGTATATAAAAGACTTAACTCGATAGATTGAAAAATGTGAGCCTGGATTACCGGGCTTTTTATATGTAATTAGATATTTTTATTTGACAACAAAACCGTCCAGACGGTATAGTAAATAGCAGAGGTGATTAACGTGAACAGTAATTCTAAACGGAAAGCAATTTTACTGGCAGCTTCCGCGGTTGTTAAAAATAATGGCGTGGAGAAGCTGACGCTTGAAGCTGTTGCTAAAGAGGCTGGTGTCAGTAAAGGCGGACTACTGCACCATTTTCCAAATAAAGAGGCTTTGATCATGGGGATGGTGGAAGAGTTAACGAACGAATTTTTTACTAATGTTCAAGAAAGGGCATTGAGCGCAACCGTTGAGAAAGGAAAGTGGAGTCGGGCTTTTGCTGAAGCTATTGATGAAGATCTTAAAGAAGGCAAAGAGATCGGTACCGCACTTTCGGCTGCTCTTTTTACCAATCCGGATATTCTTAGTAAATTTCAAAATCAATATGCAATGTGGCAAAAAAATATAGAGAACGACGGCATTGATCCTGTCCGTTCTACTATCGTTAGGTTGGCTGCAGACGGGTTATGGTATTCTGAGATGTTCGGATTAGGTGTGTTAGAAGATGAATTACGGACTAAAGTCATTCAAGATTTAATAAATATGACGAAGTAAGGAGGCGCTAAATTTGAATTCATATGTATTATTGGCAACAGCGATTATCTTTGAGGTATTTGGCAGTTCAATGCTAAAAGTATCTAACGGGTTTAAAAAGCTATTACCTTCCATTGGAGTGATCCTTGGGATGGGTTTTGCCTTTTATAGTCTTTCTTTAGCACTTAAAACAATTCCATTAGGGACGGCTTATGCGATTTGGTCAGGGGTGGGTACAGCATTGACAGCCTTAATAGGCGTACTCATTTATAAAGAGAGCTTTAACCGTAAGAAGTTATTAGGTCTGCTGCTCATTATTGGTGGGGTAATTATTATGAAGCTCTCTGGTGGGGCTCATTAGAATTTGGAGGCTGTAGCATGAAAAGAAATGTTGGATATATAGCTCTAGGTATAGCGATTGCTAGCGAAGTCGTAGGCACTACTATGCTGAAAATGTCGGAAGGATTCACGCAATTACTCCCATCAATAGGGGTTATTATTGGTTTTATAATCGCTTTTTATAGTTTATCTATAAGCCTTAGAGAATTACCGTTAAGCTTAGCATATGCGATCTGGTCGGGTGTAGGTACAGTTCTAACCGCACTTGTGGGTATGGTTGTATGGGGAGATCCATTTGGTATTCTTACGTTTGCCGGAATAGTATTAATAGTAGGCGGGGTAGTATTATTAAACGCACCTTCTGCAGATCAAGAGAGAGCTCGTTAAATCGGGCTCTTTTTTTGTTTGAATAGATGTCATAGATTCCGTAAATCGCATAGTTTCGTAATAATGGTATCACTTACCTTTTCCGTAGAATTACATCTTATAGTTTGAGCTGCTATTTATCTATAATGAGTGTGTCTGAAAGTGGAGGGAGGGTGTGGTTCTTTTAAATGTGCTCTAAGGTGACTATATTTGTAAACGCTATCATTCGAGCACTTTGATAGGTTCATTATTTAGAGAATCTAACACAATTGAGGAGGATTAAAAATTAAAATGCGTAACAAGTATGTTGTATGGTCGTTGGTAGTATCCATGTTGATTTCAAGCTTATTCTTGGCTGCGGGCCCGTTTAATTTTGTTTCAGCCTCCGGAGGACCAAACCTGACACTCGGTAAAAATGTAACGGCAAGCGGTCAATCTCAAACTTATAGTCCGAACAATGTTAAAGACAGTAATCAAAATACGTATTGGGAAAGTACGAATAATGCATTCCCGCAATGGATTCAAGTCGATTTAGGTGCAAATACGAATATTGATCAAATCGTTCTAAAGCTCCCTTCTGGTTGGGAGACGCGGACGCAAACATTGGCTGTTCAAGGTAGCACAAACGGTTCGACATTCACAAACATTGTAGGGTCTGCGAATTATGAATTCAATCCATCAGTGGCAGGTAACAGTGTTACCATCGACTTTGCCTCAACCAGTACGCGTTATGTTCGTCTGAATGTAACGAGCAACACAGGTTGGCCGGCAGCTCAGCTCTCTGAATTCGAGATTTACGGCGCTAGTGGTCCTATTCCTACTCCAACTCCATCGCCTTCCGGCACTTATGAAGCTGAATCCGCTTCACTGTCTGGAGGAGCTAAAGTGAACACGGATCATGCCGGTTACTCCGGCGCGGGCTTCGTGGATGGATATTTGACACAAGGTGCAACAACGACATTCACGATTAACGTGCCAGCAGCAGGTAGTCGTGAAGTGACATTGAAATACGCTAATGCAAGTGGCAGTGCAAAGACAATAAGTGTCTATGTCAATGGTGCTAAAATTGGCCAGACCTCATTATCTAACTTACCAAATTGGGATTCATGGAGCACTAAAGTAGAAGTTCTTAATCTAAATGCGGGTAACAACACCATCGCATATAAATATGATGCTGGTGATTCTGGCAATGTTAACCTTGACCAAATCACTGTAGCGTCGACGACAACAACACCACCTGCAACACCTGCTCCGACACCGACAGCCACACCAACACCAACACCGTCAGCCACACCAACACCAACACCAACGCCAACACCAACGCCAACAACCACACCAACACCGACGGTCACACCAACAGCAACGCCGACACCAACACCAACACCTGCTCCTGGGAGTAATATTGCTGTCGGCAAGTCGATTACCGCATCTTCCAGCACACAAACGTTCGTAGCCACAAATGCGAACGATAACGACACAAGCACATACTGGGAAGGCGGCAGCAATCCAAGTACTTTGACGCTCGACTTAGGTGCGAACCATAACATTACTTCAATCGTATTGAAGCTGAATCCAGCCACTGCTTGGAGTACTCGTACTCAAACGATTCAGGTGCTTGGTCACAACCAAGACACAACTAGCTTCAGTAATTTGGTGGCGGCTCAATCGTATACATTTAATCCAGCTTCGGGCAACACAGTAACCATCCCGGTCTCGGCAACGGTTAAACGTCTTCAGTTGAATATTACTTCGAACTCCGGTGCGCCGGCTGGGCAAATCGCAGAGTTTCAAGTATTTGGTACTCCCGGAGCAAATCCTGATCTAATGATAACGGGTATGTCCTGGTCTCCTACTACTCCGGTCGAGACAAGTGCAATTACATTAAATGCAGTTGTTAAGAACAATGGAAATTCTAGCTCCCCAGCAACAACTGTTAACTTCTACTTAAACAATGAACTAGTTGGATCTGCACCAGTAGGTTTACTAACTGCCGGGGCTTCCACAACAGCCTCAATGACATTAAATGCTGGAGCCAAAATCGCAGCGGCCTATACTCTAAGCGCTAAGGTAGATGAAAGCAATGTGATTTTTGAGCAAAATGAAGGGAACAACAGCTATACGAACGGGGCACCGCTTGTTATCGCTCCGGTCTCCAGCTCTGACTTAGTGGGCGCGGCTTCATGGACACCAAGTAATCCAGTTGCCAATAGTTCTGTAGCTTTTACCGTGAATCTCAAGAATCAAGGGACCATTGCTTCTGCAAGCGGTTCTCATGGTATTACAGTAGCATTAAAGAACTCAGTGGGCTCCACTATTCAGACATTTACTGGATCCTATAACGGAACCATAGCTGCAGGAGCTTCCATTAACGTCACAATTCCAGGGACATGGACAGCAGTCAACGGCAATTACACTGTCACCACTAGTGTTGAAGTGGATGCGAACGAAGTAACAGCCAAGCAATCAAACAATGTTAGCACGGCTAATCTAGTTGTGTATGCTTTACGTGGTGCAAGCATGCCTTATAGTCGGTACGATACTGAAGATGCTACTCTCGGTGGTGGTGCAACATTGAAATCTGCTCCTACGTTTGATCAAGCACTAATCGCTTCAGAAGCATCAGGTCAGCGTTATGTAGCCCTTCCTTCGAATGGTTCGAACGTAGGATGGACAGTAAGACAGGGGCAAGGTGGCGCGGGTGTGACGATGAGATTTACTATGCCTGACTCTTCGGATGGTATGGGACTTAATGGCTCACTTGACGTGTATGTGAATGGAGTAAAAGTCAAAACCGTATCGTTAACCTCCTATTACAGCTGGCAGTATTTCTCGGGTGATATGCCTGGTGATACTCCTAGTGCTGGGCGTCCGCTCTTCCGATTTGATGAAGTACACTGGAAATTAGACACCCCTCTCCAGCCTGGAGACACCATCCGGATTCAGAAGAACAATGGAGATAGCCTGGAATATGGAGTTGATTTCCTCGAAATCGAACCCGTTCCTACTGCAGTCTCTCGTCCGGCGAACTCCGTGTCAGTGACAGATTATGGTGCTGTAGCAAATGACGGTCAGGATGACCTTGCAGCCTTTAAAGCGACGGTGAATGCAGCTGTTGCAGGCGGTAAGAGTATGTATATTCCTGCCGGAACGTTTAATCTTAGCAGCATGTGGGAAATTGGTTCAGCCAGCAATATGATTAACAACTTTACGGTTACGGGTGCTGGGATCTGGCATACCAACCTCCAATTTACTAATCCTAATGCAGCGGGTGGCGGGATTTCACTCCGTATTAGCGGCAAGCTGGATTTTAGCAATGTTTATATGAATTCGAATTTGCGATCCCGTTATGGACAAAATGCAATTTATAAAGGATTTATGGATAACTTCGGAACCAATTCAATCATCCATGATGTCTGGGTAGAACATTTTGAATGTGGTATGTGGGTAGGTGACTATGCGCATACGCCTGCTATTTATGCCAGTGGGCTTGTTGTTGAGAACAGCCGGATTCGGAACAATCTTGCTGACGGCATCAACTACTCCCAAGGAACTAGCAATTCAATTGTTCGAAACACAAATGTACGTAATAACGGTGACGATGGTCTTGCTGTATGGACTAGTAATACCAATGGTGCTCCGGCGGGTGTAAATAACACATTCTCGTACAACACTATTGAGAATAACTGGCGTGCAGCAGCCATAGCATTCTTTGGAGGCGGTGGTCATAAAGCTGATCACAACTACATCATCGACACTGTAGGCGGTTCCGGTATTAGAATGAATACTGTGTTCCCGGGATACCATTTCCAAAATAATACCGGAATTGTTTTTTCGGATACAACGATTATTACAAGTGGCACCAGTAAAGACCTATACGGTGGAGAACGCGGAGCCATCGACTTGGAGGCATCGAATGATGCCATTAAGAATGTGACCTTTACCAACATCGATATCATCAATACACAACGCGATGCAATCCAGTTTGGTTATGGTGGCGGATTTGAGAATATCGTATTCAACAACATTAACATTAATGGCACAGGACTAGATGGTATTACTACTTCAAGGTTCTCAGGGCCACATCAGGGTTCGGCAATCTATACCTACACAGGCAATGGTTCAGCAACGTTTAACAACCTGACGACTACGAATATCGCTAACCCCAACCTGAATTATATTCAGAGCGGTTTTAATCTGACGATTCATTAAGCGATAGTGTGAGGGAGGAGTTCTTCGGAACTCTTCTTTTTATTTGGTGAGTGGTAAAAAAAATTAAAGATGCGGAGGAGGATATTGGCTTGGAGAACAAGAAATAAATGGGGTGATCAACTTTTTTTAGTTTATATTCTGATTTTTTCATAATCATGTGAAGGAATTGAGATGGAGATGAAAACTGATAAAATAGATAAACGGAAAGCTCGGAGGCTGAAACGAAGGGCTGCCACTAAGGAACGGATTTTCAATTTAGGGTATGGGCTCTACACGACCGAAAGTGATCTCACGGAATTAGTTGAGGCTACGTTATGTGCGCTAGAAGAGTATCGAAATCAGCCTCATGTTCTGCGGTGTACCATTAGCCGAGATCAAGGACAAACTTGGACGGAAGAGTATATAGACGTGGCTATTACTGACCCCAAATTGTCGACCTTGAAAATAGGAGACCTAGTTAAATATGAGGAAGAGGAAACGATTTGTGCCATCGTAGCCAATGAAGGCGAAAACAAAGTAAATGCTTCTTATTTCGTTCCGGAGGGGCACTTATATTGGAAGGCTTGATCTTTGTTATTATAAATTTTGGTTTTGTGTAGGCGTTAATATTCAAGCATGCTACAGAATTTTAATAGTTAATTACTAAAAGGAGCGATGAAGAATGAATCAGGAAGTAATTGATTTTATTGAAACGTTAAAAGAACCATGGCAGGTGGAATTATCCAATACTCTTCGTGAAGTTGTACACCAGGCGATCCCAGATGTGCAGGAACGAATTCAGTACAAGAAGCCACATTTTTTGAAAAATGGGAAATACGCCGCAGCCATCTCAACATCAAAAGATGCGGTAAGTTTTGTTATTTTTAATACGAGCGAGCTTGAGTTACCGGAAGGGATGTTTGAGGGCCCTCCGGAGAGAAAAACACTAAAACTGCGTAAAGGGAATACAGTTGATGTGGCTCAATTAGTGACTTGGGTCAGCCAAGCCTCAGCTTCACTTTAATTGCTAGATTCAGAATACAGGGCGGTATCTTAAAGTCATTTGACTTCATGATATATCGTCTTTTTTATGGGCGAATTTGGCTATGTCGATACATAATCATTCAATAAATTGTGAAAAATAAATCAAGTGCTAGCAATGAAGGGAATGAAATCCATGAAGAAATTAAAGATAACTTGTTTGTTACTGCTTACGATCTTTGCACTAAGTGCATGCTCAAGACCAGTAGCAGATAAATCCCAGCTACCACCTCCAACGGTTGTGCCAAGTGGAGCTGAGGAAAGATTTAGCCTTGAGGAACTTGCCACTTTGATTGGAAAAGAGGATGCTCAAGTTGTCCAAGCTCTCGGCAAAGGCGCACCTAATCGTAATGAAGGTACGAATTCTACTCTTTTATCCCGCGAATATAACGAGAAGATTGTGAATCACAAAGCAAATCTTCAGGTCTCCTATGATCACACTGGAAAAGTGATTGGAGAGACGATTCATTTTGAAGAAGCTACCAAGGAAAAATTAACGCAAGAGATAAAGCAACAGCTTGGAGAGCTTACGACTAAAAGTGAAGGTAGCACAGCAGATATAGAAAAAGAAGGCGAAGGTACGAACTTTCGTAGGGTATGGCAGACGGATAACGCCAAAATTTCTTTAGTTGAATCCAATGGAAAGCTGACTATTTCCATAGATACGAAGTAACAGTCGAATAATTTTAGACAAAAAAGGACGATACCCATTGTGATTAGACTATGGGTATCGTCCTTTTTTGATGATTAATTAAGGATTAAGTAGACGGATTATTGTTTGTCGTGGAGCTGAGACGATGAATCTGCTCTTCCAGGATCGTACTTGCTTTTCCTAAAAATTGTGTAATAAGTTCAAGCTCTTCATCCGAGTAGGTGGAAGCTAGTTTAAGCATCTCAGCATGCAGTGGAAGGTAAGCATTTCCGACCTCATTATTTTCATATAAAGGGACAATAATGACCTTTCGACGGTCACAGGGGTCATTTTGTCTGCGAACAAAACCGTTATTTTCAAGGCGATCAACTAATGCCGTAACACTACCTGTAGCCAGTCCGGTTAGTTTGGACAGTTCACCAGCGGTGATGGGACCTCTTTCGTGGAGAATATCTATGGATAGAAAATCATTATTATATAACCCAAGTGAGGCTGCCACATTTTGCTGATATAGTATCGTTCGACTTCCTAGGCCCCGCATACGCAAGGTGAAGTCTTCCTGCTGATTTTTCGCTTGATTGTGTAGATCTCTTGACAAAAGAAAGCCCTCCTTTTAAAATATTAATATCTCGATTATCGAGATATCTGACAATAAAGATACTCGATGAACGTGCGATTAATTGAATTCATTTTATCGGAATTATTAAAGTTTTGCAAAAGGTAATGCATCAAGAAGTTTAGAGAGAGGCTGGTGTGCGATCTATAACGATAAGATTAAAATCGAAATTAAGGAAAAGCGGAGGGAACAAAAGAGAATGGTTAAGAAATTGGAAAAGAAAAATAATATAGGCATTATTATAGCTGCTCTATTGCTGGCCACACTTATGGCATCCATGGATAACACTATATTAGCAACTGCAATGGGAACAATCGTAGGGGATCTTGGTGGTTTTGACAAACTGATGTGGGTGACTTCTGCTTATATGATAGCTGAGATGGCGGGCATGCCGATTTTCGGAAAATTATCGGATATGTATGGTCGCAAGCGTTTCTTTATTTTCGGAATTATTGTATTTATGATCGGATCTGCTTTATGTGGTACCGCAAACTCTATAGTTCAGCTGAGTATTTATCGTGCGATTCAAGGTATTGGTGGAGGGGCACTTGTTCCGATCGCATTCACTATCATGTTCGATGTGGTAGCTCCGGAAAAACGGGGGAAGATCGGCGGATTATTTGGAGCAGCTTATGGGATATCAAGTATTTTCGGACCTCTTATTGGCGCTTATATAGCGGATTATATCCATTGGTCTTGGGTCTTTTACATCAACTTACCTATAGGTGTTGTCGCATTCTTTTTAATAACTTTCTTCTATAAAGAGTCTGTTGAGCATTCCAAGGAAAAGATCGATTACCTTGGTGCGTTTACACTTGTAGCTTCCATCCTGTGTCTCATGTTTGCGATTGAGCTTGGTGGAAAAAAATATGCTTGGGACTCTGCTATGATTGTGGGATTGTTCTTAGCTTTTGTACTGTTTATCGTGGGATTTATTTTTATCGAACGTCGTGCAGAAGAACCCATCATTACCTTCGGCATGTTCAAGAATCGTCTTTATTCTACGAGTAATATTATGGCTATATTTAGCGGAGCAGCATTTATTACAGCCTCGGTGTACATTCCAATCTACATTCAAGGGGTGCTTGGCGGCTCAGCAACGAATTCGGGGCTTGTTCTACTTCCTATGATGCTCGGCTCCGTTATCACTGCAGCAGGGGGCGGATTCCTGCTCTCGAAGTTCAATTATCGCACCATCATGATTTCCACGTTAGTACTTCTTGTTGTAGGTATCGCTTTGCTAACCACATTAACACCAGATTCTTCACGGTTCATGGTCACCATATTTATGTTTCTAGTAGGTCTTGGAATAGGTTCTTCATTCTCTGTTCTAAGTAACGCAGCCATTCATGGATTTACAGCAAGGCAGCGTGGTTCCGCAAGTTCGACACTTAGTTTTACAAGGGAGCTGGGAATGACACTCGGCATAACAGTATTCGGTATTATCCAAAGTCATGTGTTTTCGAATAAATTAGCATCCATGTTCAGTAGCGGTGGTGCGGCACCTATAGGGGTGAATTTAAGCGATCCAAGTACTATTTTGACCCCGGATACTCGTGAAAAAATCCCTACTGAAGTTCTTGATAAGATTACAGAGGGATTGTCCTCATCGCTTGTTCATACTTTTGCTTGGGCAATTATTCCGTCTGTTATAGCTCTATTGGCAGCATTTGTGATGAGTAAGGAGAAGTTTGATCCGGCTTCTGAATTGGGAGAGTATACGGCTTCGCATTAAGGATGTAATGTTTAAACAGACTGAATTCTCTATAAAATGGGATTCAGCCTGTTTTTATTATTGTTAAGTAAGGGATCGCGTTCAGCTTATATCTCTATAATATTGTAGCGTGAATGTAAATACCAAATAAGCTCTCTGCGGCTGCTGACACCTGACTTACTAAAAATGGACTTTAAATGATCCTGAACGGTGTAAGCAGAAATATGTAGAGAAGAAGCCAACTCTTTAGTGGATAATCCTCGAATTACACCGTGTAATATCTGCTGTTCACGCTCTGTTAAACCATACGCTTCAGCAATGATGGGAAGCATGTCCGCTGGACGTGCGGGCTCGAAAGAAATAGCTACCTGAATCTGGCTGTCAGAAGAGCGAAGACGACTTGCTCGGACGAGTAAATAAGGCCCCTCATTCATACGAATGCATACCTTAGCAATTCCGGCAGATTCGGAGGGGCTGTTGAACGCTTGCGTGCTTACTGCACGGATTGGCCGTGGTAAGACATGTGCATCGATCATTTCCAATGATCTAAGCTTTTCTAACCAGCGATCTGCTGCGGGATTGGAGGACAGAAGAGCCAAATGATCAGATAGAACTGCAATACCGGAACCATAAAGATCATCATCCCAAGTCTCCTCTCTCTCTGGAAGCTCAAGACTGAACGCACGCATTCTGGCTGCAATCAGAGGGATGAGCGAGGTGATCCAATCACATTCCTCTTGTAAGAATTCCGATTGATCCGCATTTCTGTACAGCGTCAAATAGCCCCAACAAGATTCTCCTAGAATAAGCACTGCCCTTAGTTCATCCCCAAAACCTGCTGGAGTCAAAACCTTTCGATATCGCGCACTCCGCTCTGGTTGCTGCTCGGTTGCTTCGTATATTGTAGCAACGAGGCGTTTGTTATGGACCATTTGCTCATAGCTGTTAACATCATCCTCCCCGTATTCGATCTGGAACAAGTAGGGATGAATTCGCTCTACATTGTCTTCAGTAACTGCACCGGTAGAAAGCAGTGTCTGTGGATCCACATGAGTACAGCAGGCAGCATCAAAGGGAACAGCTTCACGTAAGAGAGAGAGCAAAGAAGTACGGTAATTGTGAGATGAATCAGTAACCATACCTAGCTTATTGATTTGTTTCTTTATTTGAATGAATTGTTTATTGGTATTCATTGAGTAGCCCTCTAGTCCTTAATGGATTATAATGAACCCCCACATTTGTGGGATAGTGAACGGAAGTGAAATCCGTATAATTGAGAATGATTCTTAATCAACTCTATTATATAGGATGCGGTGATAAAAATGCAGGAAAAAGAAGATATTGTTGTTGTTGGTGGTTATGGACATGTAGGGCGTACTATATGTGAAATATTAGAGAAGAAGTATCCAGGTAAAGTATTTGCAGCAGGGAGAAGTCTTGAAAAAGCAGAGCGGTTCAGTCAATCTACACACGGCAAAGTCAAGCCGTTACAGTTGGATATCAGTAAGCCTGTCCCTTCACATTTACTTAAACAAGTGAAGCTAGTCATCATGTGTTTGGATCAAACCCGTATGGATTTTGTAAAAGCCTGCTTTCACAGTGGTACGCATTATGTGGATGTATCAGCGAGCGGTCCGTTTTTATCTCAAATGGAGGCGTATAGTGAAGAGGCAGCACGACACGGGTCTAAAGCCGTTCTTAGTGTAGGGCTTGCACCCGGTATAACGAATCTAATGGCTAGTGAAGCAGAAAGACAGCTAGAACAGACGGAAGAAATCGAAATAGCGATAATGCTCGGACTTGGTGATTCTCATGGGAAAGCAGCGATCGAATGGACAGTGAATAGTTTAGGAGAAAAGTTTGAAATCAAGCAAAAGAATCGACAGGTAGAGGTGGACAGCTTCACCGATAGAAAGCTGTATCACTTTGGTGACGATTTAGGGAGTCGCAATGCTTATCGTTTCCCCTTTTCAGATCAACAGACGCTTGCCCGAACGCTCAAAGCATCGACTATTTCCACACGGTTTTGTCTGGATTCAGTCTTTGTAACTAAAATATTGGCCATAGCCAAAAAAACAGGAATCGTTCGATTGTTGAAGATAGGCTGGGTGAACAGAGGGATTGTTCGTGCTATGGAGCGGCTGCATTTAGGGAGTGACCAGTTCGCTATCAAGGTTGAGGCTCGAGGAAGAAATCGAGAGGGGAAGCCCACGCGTGCTGATTTAATATTGCAAGGAAAGAATCAATCCGTCGTCACAGCAAAAGTGACAGCAGCAGTATCAAAGCTCCTTTATGATTCACCATTTCCAGGCGGCGTATATCATATTGAGGAGATCACAGGTCTAGCATATATTCAAAAAGAATTAGGGTCGACCCTAAGCATGGAGATCCAAGTAAAGGAGCATAATGCAGATAAATCAAAATAGAATAATTTGTGTATAGTGATTATAAGAAGCTTGATTCGTCAGGCTTCTTTTTCGTAACCCAAAAGCGTTTTGACCGTATTAACTGATGAACATTTCATTCAGGAAGTAATTCTGTTCTTTCCTAATGGGTCATGTTAACAAAAAGAGAAGTTGAGGTCATCACCTATGAATGAAAAATTTACAGATAGCGACGATACAGGATATCCGATCGCTGAGCAGAAAGCGGCTCAGTATTTTGCAGCTCTTCGGGAACAGTTCAAAGAAAAAACTTACGTGTCTACCTTAACTGAAGATTTTCGGTTGTGGAAGAAGAATCACATTCATCGCCGTTCATGGTTGTCCTTTTTATCGAGAGGGAGAAGGAAACCGGATTCTCAGGATTATCATAGATATCTAGGATGGCTGAATCAAACCGGAAAATTGGATGATTATTTGGATCGAAGTGTTTCCTATCTTTATATGAGAGATCTGGGGCAAGCGTTGGATTCACCTAATACACAGATTAGAATTAAACGTATGGTTGCCGACATTAGAAATCAGATGATTCATCCAGGCTCGACAAAGGCGGAAGATCAGTCGGATTTTATGAGTTTCACTGGGATTTATCGTTGGGCTCAGAAGGAAGGCGTTGAAACCGCCACGATTTGGGTGATAGACAAACTTAAACAGGTGTCAGACCATCTTCCGAAGGAAATGAATCCCGAGCAAGCGCAGCGTAAATTGATCAAGATCATTATTGGGGTGATTCTCCATGTGATGGAAGAGATGGACGATGAAGTAACGCCAGTGGATCGTAGCAAAAGAATTGGTGAAGCGATTAGGCTTGGTTATTCATATGGACTTACTTATCCATTCATTGACGATCTCCTTGATTCTAGCGTCTTAACCGAACAAGAGAAAGAACAGTACTCTCAGATGATACGTACTGCGATTCTTGATAGAATTGTGCCGGAGATCGGAGAGTGGTCAGGGGAGAACATGCCGTTCATTCGATTTGTACATTCGGAGCTTAAGGAGGCTTTTGAGTATATTAAGAGGTATCAGCGGGAAGACATGCAGGATGCATTTTTCGAGCAATCCTTTGTGTTTTTTCATTCCCAGGAGTTAGATCGAATGAAGGATCTATCTAACATGGAATACAGTAATGAAGAGCTTTTTATACCCATCATTTTAAAATCCTCATCTTCCCGTTTAATAGTCCGATCCGTAATTAGTGCTCCCACGGATGACGGATTTGATCAACGTACCTTCTTCTATGGACTATACAATCAGTTAGCTGATGATTTTGCTGATATGTTTGACGATTTGGAAGCGGGCGCTGTAACGCCTTATACCTATTATTTGCAATACCGTGGTCAACGTACCGATCTGATCAACCCTTTTGAATTATACTGGACGGTCATTTCCCATTTAATACACACCGTGTATCGCTCCGATCCTAAAACCCGTGAGGTGATATTAGATCGAGCCATCAATGGACTCAAGCGTTGTAAAGCACGTGTGGGGATTGAAAAATATAATGAGATCATGGAGATCTTTGCTTCCGGACAACCAGAATTTAATCATGTTGTGCAGCAGATGGTGCAGAAAGCGGATGATGTGGATTTTTTCGATAAGCTGCTTCGGGATCAGTTGCTTTTGAATCTGAAAAACAGCAAAAGGGAAAAAGCGGAATTTCGAGATACGATTCAAAAGGTCCGCGATCAAATCAACAAACAATTGCTGATAGCCAAGCCAGCCGAGACGCCAGTCATGAAAGAGATGCTGATAGATGCAGCTAATTATAGCCTTGAAGGGGACGGAAAGCGGATAAGGCCTATATTAACATGGGTTATGGGTGTTAACGAATATGGTCTAGATGAAACGGACATTGTACCGCTTCTGAGATCGTTGGAGTATATGCATACTGCTTCTCTAATCTTCGATGATCTTCCCTCGCAGGATAATGCTTCAACCCGGAGAGGCCGTGTGACTCTGCACGAAGTGTATAATAGCGCCACGGCGGAACTAACCGGACTGTTTCTGATTCAGAAGTCAATCGAGGAACAAGCGTCACTTCATTCCTTTGATGCAAAAGCTGTGCTTGCCTTAATGCAATATTCAGCCCAAAAGGCAGAAGATACCTGTATGGGTCAGGCGATGGATTTGAACTCTAAGGGTAAGGCATTGACGTTAGAGCAATTAAATATGATTTGTTTTTACAAGACGGGGATTGCATTTGAAGCTTCGCTAGTAATGCCAGCTATTCTCGCTAAGGTTAACGAGTCAGAAATTCTGGCTTTGAAAAAATTTGCCTACCATGCAGGAATTGCCTTTCAGATTAAAGATGATTTACTCGATTTGGAAGGGGATCATCATTTACTAGGTAAACCCATTGGTCAGGATGTGGAGAATAACAATTCAACGTTTGTAGCTATCCTTGGTGCAGACGATGCGCGAAAAGAGATGTGGGAGCACTACTGTCTCGCCATGGAGGCGTTAAGAGAAATACCCCGTAATATTGCTTTTCTTAAGCATTTATTGAATTATATGATTAATCGAAATCGATAATTGTTCATGAAGTGTTGGCAGGATTGCCAGCACTTTTTTTATATGGATCTAATAGTTATCCTTTCAAAAGATAATTGAAATTTATTGTTTGTAATTGATTTTAAGCGTATGATTGAAGATAGATACGGAGGTGTTTCTTATGAAGCTAGGAATTTTCTCGAAGGTATATTTTAAATATGAAATGGAGATCGCTTTACACAAAATCAAAGCGCATGGCATGAGTGCCGTTCAATTCAATTTTGCTAATGTGGGGTTGGCGAGCTTACCTATAGAAATAAGTCAGAATATCATCGATCAAATCAAAGAAGCAACGATAAACAGCGGGGTTAACATTGCTGTGATCTCAGGGACATTCAATACGCTGGAGCTAAATGAGGAGAAGATAGTTGAGAATCAGCTTTGTTTTGAGAATGTAGTTAAGGCTGCTGCTGCATTAGCTGTCCCTTATGTTTCTATTTCTACGGGCAGTTTGAATCAAGAAGATTTTTGGAGTCCTCATCCTGACAATCATACAGATAGGGCATGGTCACTATTGCAGCATAGTCTGGTATGGATGCTGGAAATTGCAGAAGCAAATCAAGTGACTTTAGTATTTGAACCTGAACAAGCGAATGTGGTAAGTACGGCAGAGGATGCTTTAAGACTACTGAGAGAGATGGATTCCCCTCACCTTAAGGTTCTGTACGATGCAGCAAATCTTGTGACCCCGCAGGATCATAAAGACCTTATTGGAAAAATCACAAAAACACTAACCGCGTTGAAAGATTACATTGCCATTGCACATTGTAAGGATGCTTTTGTAACCGAAGAGAAGATTATTTTTCAACCTGTGGGTAAAGGGAATTTGCCTTTAAAGCAATACCTAAATGAATTATATAAAAATTATGAAGGTCCTATTATTATGCATGGATTAGATGAAGCTGATGTAACGTATGCTATAAATTACCTGAACTAGATTAGGAGGGCAAGAATATGGTCAAGGAAAGTAAATTATTAAACATCGGGGTGCTGGGCTGCGGTCAAATCTCTCAGGCGGCACACTTTGATTCGATTAGAAGATCACGAAATGCTAACCTTTATGCGATCTGTGATGTGGATGAATACTTGCTCCAAAGAATGAATGCGATCTATGAACCTGATAAGGTATATACGGAGTATGATCAAATGCTGTCAGACCCGAATGTCGATGCTGTAGTTATAGGCATTGCGGATCAATTTCACGTGGAGGCTGCAAAACAAGCCGTGCGTGCGGGTAAACATGTATTGGTAGAAAAGCCTATAGGTGTAACTATCGAAGAAGTGGAAGAACTAAAAGAGCTTGTGGATCGTACCGATCTCAAAGTGCAGGTGGGTAATATGAAGAGATATGACCCTGGTATAATAGCAGCCAAAGAGTTCGTGGATCAGGAAATGGGAGAGATTATAGGTCTAAAAGCTTGGTATTGTGATTCGACTTATCGATATACCGTCACCGAGAATGTTCAACCAGTAATTATATCCGGAAAAAATATAAAGAGACCTGCTGGAGATCCAAAAGCGAATAAGGAACGCTATTATATGTTAGGTCATGGAAGTCATTTGCTCGATACTGCAAGATTTCTGGGAGGAAATATTGTAAGTGTTAAGGCGTGGAATACGCAAAAGTTCGGTGCCTATTGCTGGTTTATTACTGCGGAGTTCGAAAACGGCTTTGTAGCCCAATTGGATCTGACCATTGCGGTTCGAATGGATTGGCATGAAGGATTCCAGATATACGGTGAATTCGGAACGGTAGTAGGGAAGACTTACAACCCTTGGACATTAAAATCAAGCGATGTAGAAATTTTCAAAGCTAGTGACAACAGCTACCACAGACCGCTTGGAGCCGATGGACATGTTTATAGATTACAGATTGAGGGTTTCGCAGATTCTGTACTGCACAACAAAACAGGTGTAGGTGCAACGATTGAAGATGGGATGGCTACCATGAGAGCGATGCTCGCTGTAGAAGAATCGGTTAAGACTGGAAATACAATTTACCTAAGAGACGTTTCGGGTCATTTATAAAGGAGGGGAAAATATGCCTTACTTTACCTATGATCTTATTCGTTTTTATTATGAAGATGATGAAGGGGATGGAGAGCCTTTTATATTCCTTCATGGTCTGGGCGGGGACGTCAATCAAACCTTCGGTGTAATGAAGCAATCCGATAACATAAGAAGGATCTCACTAGATTTTCGAGGGCATGGAAAGACGGTGTCGTTTGGTCATGCGGATGATTTTTCTTTTAAACAATTCGCCGAGGATGTGATAGCTTTAACGGAACACCTTCATCTTAAATTATTTAATATTGGAGGGATTTCAACAGGTGCTGGGGTGTCTCTTCATTTGGCATTGAGGTATCCGGCTAGCGTTAGTAAGCTTATTGTGTCTCGTCCAGCATGGGAGGATAAACCGCAAGAGAAATGGGTTCGTGAAGCTTTTGCTAAAATTCATGATGTACTGCAGGATACAGATCCCCTGACCGCCCAAAATAGATACGAAAATTCAGAGGTCTATACATCCATAAATTCAGTATCATCATATGCGGGTGAGTCTCTCTTAGGGCAGTTTAAATATCCTTATGTAAAAGAAACCTCGATGAAGTTTGTGAAGCTGCCCCAGGATTGTCCTAATGATGATCGTGAGGCTTGGAAAAACTTAAAGATGCCCACATTGATCCTTGCTAGTCAACATGACCCCATTCATCCATACGCCTATGGACGATTGCTTTCTGATTATATCCCAAACACCCATTTCATTGAGATAACTCCCAAAACGATTAATAGTAAACAACATAATCATGATTCCTATAAGGCTATCGAGAACTTTTTAAACGAAAGATGAGCACAAGCTTCAAAGGTGTTCATCTTTTTTTGTACAAATTTAGAAAGTATCTATACTGTAACCACGTTAACACCAAGTTTGTTAAACGTATTAATAATCTTATTGTCTACAGTATTTTCAGTGATTAAATAGTCTAACGCAGAAACCTTGGCTACAAAAAAAGTAGATATTTTCTCCAGCTTCTCTTTGGTAGCTATGGCAATAACCATGGAAGATTGCTCAAAAAGCTGATTCTTAATTATGGATTCTTCATAAGAGGGAACAGTTATGCCGACCTTTGAATCCAGTGTGGATACACCAAGGATAGTTAGATCCAAATGGATTTGTTGTATTGCTCTAAGCGTTGAAGCTCCGAATAACACTTGGTTCTTTTTATCAAGGTCGCCACCCAACAAGGTTATACTAGCTTTAGACAATCGGCATAGTGATAACGCGATAGCAGGAGAATTAGTAATAATTCTTCCATCAAAATGCTCAGGGATGTTCTCAGCCACTTTTAAATTTGTCGTGCCGCCGTCAATAAAGATAACTTTTGCATTCTCAATAAGTGTGCAAGCGCGTTTAGCTAGGTCAGCTTTGGTCTGACTATTAAATTCTACGCGAGAATTGAAATCTTTCATGTCACTGATAAGACTATGGGCTCCGCCATGGATACGTTTGAGAAGCCCCAGCTTCGATAAGCTTTGTAAATCTTTTCGAATGGTATCTTCGGTTACATTTAATTCCTGTGTTAATTCTTGAACAACAACACGGCCTTCGGTCTCAACTTTTTTTAGGATGTACGCCTGTCTGTCAGCTTTTAGCACCGATCCACCTCTTTTCACAAAATGCTCTAAAGGACGTACTTAACGTTACTATTTTACAACATATGAAATGAATTTGGATGGCGTAAAGTAAGTTGTGTACCAAGATTTGGAGCCTAGTCAGGCAACAAAAAAGTAGGGTATTCTCGGGATTGTCGAAGTCCACTAAGAAAGGAACCCTACTCGATGACTATTCTACCCGAAAACATGTTAAATAATCTATTTGAAAATCTTGTCACCCAATTTGTAAAAGATAATCTAGAGTCCATTATGAAAGCGGAAATCCAGCAATTCATGACCAGTGAAGAAGCCGGGAACCACAACAGCCGCAACGGATACTACACCCGGGATCTACACACGAAATACGGAAATGTAGAGGATCTGGCCGTTCCTAGGGACCGTCAAGGAGCCTTCCAAACGCAGTTGTTCGAGCCCTACCAGCGGCGAGATGGATGGCTAGAGGAGGCTGTCATCCAGATGTACAAAAGTGGTATGGGAACGCGAGATGTGGCCCGGTTCATTGAAAGTATGTTCGGCAGCCACTATTCACCCACGACCGTTAGCAACATTACAGCTACGGTACTTGACGACATTCATCAGTGGCAGAAGCGCCCGTTAAACAAACGCTACTCCGTTATCTACCTGGATGGCCTATATGTGAAACTCAAGCGCAGCACCGTTAGCGGAGAAGTCGTTTATTTCGCCATGGGGATCGACGAAGACGGTCACCGCCAGATCCTTGGCTTTTACGTAGGCGGCCAGGAGAGCGCAAACGGCTGGCGCGAGGTGCTCAAAGACCTCTACGACCGTGGTGTCCAGGAAGTCTTGCTGGGCGTGTTTGATGGGCTTCCGGGACTCGATGCAGCGTTCCGTGAAACTTATCCGAAGGCGGATGTGCAGCATTGTATCGTCCACAAAGTGCGTTCGACCTTCCCGAAAATTCGGATTCAGCACAAAACGGAAGTCATTGAAGATCTGAAGACGATCTACACGGCTGCAGACCACGATCTGGCTCGGGCTGCGTTTGACACGGTGAAGGCCAAATGGGGCAAGCTCTACCCGAAAGAAATGCGGTCTTGGGAAGAACAGTTGCCAACGCTGCTGACCTTTTACAAGTATCCTGCGCTCATAAAGGAAGCCATCTACACGTCCAATCCAATTGAACGAATGAACAAGGAAATCCGAAAGCGTCTGAAACCCATGAATAGCCTCACGAATATGGATGCAGCAGAGAAAATTGTTTACCTCGACGTGATGGACTACAACGAACGCTTTAGCGAACGGGTCATTCGCGGTTTCGGCGATCTAGAAGTAAAGAAGAAACTAAATGAGATGTTTGAAGCACGATATCCACCGCAGGCAGAGTAAAACAAGTAGCTCGAATTCCCTTTTCCCTTGGGGCGGGGCCCCCGCCCCAAGGAACATCTGCACTAACTAACGAACACCCGAGAAGTTACCTTCTACTCTCTTACACAAACTTCTTGACGCTGCCTGAATTTGAAAAAAATCAATCGATTTTACGTTCAACTCCGTCTTACTTATAGGTATATGAGATGAATGCATTTTCCTGATCGAAGACAGAGGGGGTGGTAGAAGGTGGAAAATACAATGGATGAGGTAAGAATGGTAGATTTTGCTCAGATGGATGAAGAAGCTTTTTTTAGTCGTTTGTATGTGGAGCATCGAAAAATGTACGCCATTGCCTACAGTTATCTGAGAACAGAAGCAGACACGCTGGAAGTGATCCAAGAAGCGTCATGCAGGGCATGGATGAAACGTAAAAAACTAAAGGACGAACAGTCCTTCACACCCTGGCTGATTCGAATAACAATTAATTGCTGCATGGATGAGTTAAGGCGCAAAAAACGTGTGGTACCTACGGAAAAAATGGTGGAGGAAGCGGCGCGGGAAATGAAGAGCAACGATCGAATTGATCTGGAGCGTGCGATGAATCGGATAAAGCCTAGGTATCGGCATGTCGTAACGCTTAAATACTACCATGATATGACCACTATCGAAATTGCAAAAGTTCTAAAAAGACCAGAAGGTACTATTAAGACTTGGCTGCGCGAAGGGCTTAAACAGCTTCGAAGTTATCTATAGCGAAATTGGAGGTGAATGGAATGACAGATCAAGAAGAACGTATTCTACGCAAGAACATCGATGAGGTTCAACAGAACGTTGAAACAATGCAAGAAATGAAAATCTACAACGCTATGAAAAGAGGAATTGTAGAGGGGAAGAACCGGGAAAAGCGACGTATCTATACTACCGGTATGGGCGTGGTAGCAGCTGCAGCGGTTGCGTTAATAGTTACATATTCAACAATTGGATTACCGAATAAGGGAGCGGTACAACCTTCAGTACAGTCGGCCAGCACTAAAAATACGGACAATTTCAAAGCATATCGCTCGTTCTCAAGGTTAGAGCCTGCATTAGCCAGTGCCCTTGAGCAGAATCTCGTTGTGCCGGTCGGTGAAAGTGCGGAAAACAAGGGATACCGGATAGATGTTACAGGTGCCGTTACGGATGGACGGAAGGTTTATGTTTTATACAGTGTTCAGAACAATACGGACGAAGTAGTTATACACGCGGATTTTGAGCTTCAATTTGAAGGAATAAAAGAGTCTCCTCTTCACAAAGGCGCATCATTAAGTATGCTAGCTAGCGAGAGTCGAATTCAACCCGGGCAGTCTATGGATTTTATATACTCCACCAATCTTTCGCCAACGATTCAATATCCAAAGAAAGTAAACTATAATATTATTCTTACTGAAACTTCAGATAAAGCGCTCCTATCCAGCAGCAATAAGTACCGAACAAGCCTAGATGTTGCTTTCGAGCTTGATCCTGACATGCTCAAAGCACAGGAACGTATGCTGGATACAGACGGAACACTAACCATAGATGGACAAAAAATTAAAGTAACCGAGGTCCAATATACTCCGCTAAGCACCTATGTCGATCTTGCGTATGACGAGAACAATGATAAACAAATTTTCCAATTAATTAACCCAGTTTTGATCAGTAAATATGAAGGTGTCGAGGAGAAGTATTATTATCCCACACTTATCACTGCTGATAACTCTGAAGTCTACTCGGATAATTCCAAGGCAACGTTAGTGTTCAGAAACAGTGAAAAGATTGTAAAGAGCAAGCCAGACAGCGTCTCGTTGAAAGCATTCGGAATTTCGGCAGTCGAAAAGGATCAAATGAAAATTGTCGTGGATCTTAACAAATATCAGCTTATTGAAGCGCCCGGAACTGGACTTGAGTTAGTCACGCCAAAACAAGAGAATAATGTAGAGGAAGGAGAAATCCTCCTAAGACGTAATCTTGAGAATGCTCAATATTTAGAAGGCTCTACTAGACTTGCTGAGACTTTTACTGACGCAAAAGGGAAGGTACATAATAGAGCAACTTCCACAAGCAGCTTCAGCAGCTATACGACTTCTAAGGATGGGTCAGCCGTGAACGAGTTTGGATATAATTTTGGTGCGGAAGCGAAGAACTATCCTCAGCCATTAACGATAACGTTAGAGAAATATACAAATCCAATTATGGATACGCAGGCTGTGGAGTTGTACTCGAAGAATTAGAAAGCAATGAATGATTAAACAAAAGATTGAATTTTATATTAACTCTTTTAGCCGTTGATAATTCTATCAACGGTTTTTCTGTGACCCCACATCTTCATTCTTTGAAATTTAAGAAATACTTAATATATACCGTACTTCTTTTTAAAAAGTTTTACTTATTCTAAGTACATGAAGGAGGTTACTGAAAGAATGATAAACCCAATTATGAAGAAATGGCTCCGAAAGGATGGCTCAGCGGCAATAATGTTCCTGGCACCAAGCGGTATCGGATTCGCGATGTTTTACCTTATACCGTTTGTTATGGGAGTATTCTATTCTTTTATGGACAGCACGATAGAGGGCCACTTTGTAGGGTTTGATAATTACCGAGAGCTGCTAGATAGCGATTCTTTCCGTAAAGCAGCATCTAATACATTTTATTTTAGCGTGATAAGTGTTCCACTAATGCTTGTGCTCTCGTTAGGATTAGCGATGTTATTGAATAAAAATACATATCTTCGGAATTGGCTGAGGACTGGATACGTGTTGCCGCTTGTCGTACCTGTCGCCTCCATCATTCTGATCTGGCAGATGCTCTTCGATTGGAATGGATCGCTTAACGCCTGGCTGAACAACTTCGGTATCGATCGTGTGGATTGGATGAAGACGGATGCAGCTAGAAATGTAATCATTGTTGTTTATTTATGGAAGAACATCGGTTATAACGTGATTTTATTCTTGGCGGGATTGCAGCAAATTCCAAAGGATTATTATGAAACGGCTCAAATTGAAGGTGCTGGACGATTACGGCAGTTTCGCAGTATTACGCTTGTCTATCTAACCTCTTCGATGTTTTTTGTGGTCATTATGTCGATCATTAATTCATTCAAAGTGTTTCGAGAAACGTACTTGATCGCAGGCGAGTATCCGCATGACAGTATCTACATGCTGCAGCATTATATGAACAATATGTTCATGTCGCTCGATGTTCAGAAGCTGACTGCTGCGGCGACCTTAATGTTTGGTTGTATTTTATTGATCGTGTTGGGATTGTTTGCATTTGAACGGAGGCATAGACAATTCATGGAATAGGGGTGAAAAGGTTGTGCCAGTTGTCAAAGTGTTGCGAAAAGGGACATTAACATTCGTCATGGCTATTATTGCAGTCTTGTTATTATTCCCAATTGTGATCACATTCACAAATTCTCTTATGACAGAGAAAGAAATTGAGATCAATTATGGACCTATCGGGCAGATGAATGAGGTGATTGAAGGGAGAGAAGATCCTTTTGTAAATTTAAAATTGCTGCCGGATCAAGTGTCCTTGGATCAGTATACTAAGGTTCTCCTAGACAACCCTAAATATCTGACGATGTTCTGGAACTCAGTATTCATGGTTGTGCCCATCATTGCAGGGCAAACATTGGTTGCAGCACTCGCTGCCTATGCTTTCTCGAAGCTGAAATTCCGGGGACGAGATCCTTTGTTTCTTATTTATGTCCTAACGATGCTTATGCCTTTCCAAGTGACGCTAGTACCGAACTATATTATGGCGGATAAGCTAGGAATATTAGATAGTTCATATGCAATTATATTGCCTGGAATTTTCGCAGCTTTTGGTGTGTTTATGCTCAGACAGTTCATGCTAGATATACCGTATGCGTATATCGAAGCAAGCAAAATGGATGGTGCTGGACATTTTCTGATCTTCTACAAGATTATTATTCCGATGATTAAACCTGGTCTGGCAGCACTCGTCATATTATTGTTTGTGGATTATTGGAATATGGTAGAGCAGCCCCTTATTTTTCTAAATGATCCGTTTAAGCAGCCATTGTCAGTCTTTTTATCGAGGATCAATGAAGGCGAGAGAGGAATTGCTTTTGCTGCATCCATACTTTATATGGCTCCGATGGTGATGCTGTTTCTGTATGCGGAATCGTATTTTATTGAAGGCGTTCAATTGTCTGGTATCAAAGGTTGATTGGAGGAGAATGACGGGATATGGAGTTAGGTATAGAGTCGACTGATCGTAGGCGTAAACGAAATATTCAAGTCGTCTTCATGGTTTTTATGGGATTATTGTTGTTTTTTACATTGTTCAGTAACACAATACAATCTTTGACCTTGCCGAAAGTTAGAACCGAAAAACCAACAAAGGGAAATCTTTTATTTACGATTGAAGGTAGTGGGATCTTGGAGCCACTTGCTGAAGTTAAACTTTCGAATACTTCCGGACTAAAGGTCGAACAAATTCTAGTGAAAGAAGGAGAACGTGTAAAAAAGGGACAAAAGCTTATTATCTATGAGAGCAAAACGGCTGAGCAAGAATTGAAAGATGAAATAACAAATTTAGAAAAGCAGAAAATTGATCAACAGAATAGGCAAGATCAGTACATCCAATCCGCGCTGGAGGAGGATGAATTCAAAATCAGAAATGCAAGACGTGATATCGAAAAAGGTAAATTAGATATCTTAGCCCAGGAAAATAAGATTAGCGGACTTAAAAATCGTCTAACAACCGAGAAACAACTACTCTCTCCGTTCGATGGATTGATTTCAAAATTAAGTGCCGTCGAAGGATTAATTTCAATGGGAGAACCGGATGTAATTGTATCCAACAGTAGTCGGGGTTACAGATTGGATATTGTTATGGATTCCGTGCATTTGTCCAATTTAGGGATTTCTGCTGGAGAAAAGATAGAGGTTGAGGTTGATATGAATCATGGACAAGAAACCCGGACCCTAAGCGGCTTAATTGAAGAAGTTGTGAATTCAGAGTCACGTACTGATAGCCCCTCTAGTAATGAGTCCGGGAAAACTCAAACCATTCCTCAAAAGAATTTGAGAATAAAAGTCGTTGATCCAGAACTTAAAGGAGGTGAACAGGCTCGGATCAAAATCGAAAAACATTCACTCCAAGAGGGACTACTCCTATCCAATGAAGCTATTCATGAGGATCGTGAAGGTTTGTTTGTCTATAAAGTTGATGAGCAGCGGGGGGCATTAGGCAATGTCTTTGTCGCTCAAAAAGTTCGTATTCACTCCAGTGAAAAAAACGAGAAAGAAACGATGATTCAATCAGATATTCTCTATGAGGAGGATTCAATTATTCTGGAAAGTAGTGAACCTCTTGAAGACGGGAATCGAGTTCGACTGCAATAAGAAATCATATAAACGAGAAAATAGGAGGAAATTAAATGATCAAAAGGTCTATTTTTGTGCTATTAATGGGTGCGTTGATAATGACAACGGCATGTAATTCCGGAGGTAATGAGAAAGTGGAAGGTAAGGGGGAGACGACAACTGAAGAGGGGAAGACAATCTTGACTCTATCTCTAGCAGAATCGAGTGCATTCTATACGGCGCTAGAGAAAAAGTTTGAAGCGAAATACCCGGATATCGACTTACAAATTAAGGCATATAAAGAAGTGGGAAATGAGTGGGGGGAGAATGGTTATGTAGAATATAAAAAAACAACGAATACAGCCCTACTCTCTGGAAAAGGTGCAGATATTTTTGATGTAAGCGCCTTTTCAATCAATGATTATGTGAGTAAAAAGTTGCTTGTGAACATGAATGATATATTTGAACACGATAAAACGTTAAATAAGAGTGATTTAGAAATGAATGTTTTGGACGCAATGAAGGTGAACGACGGTTTATACTTCATTCCTACCGGGTTCGCTTTTAGAGCGTTCATAGGTGATGGAAATATGATTAAGAACTCAAATGTGAAGATTGACGATAAGAAGTGGAATTGGAAAGAGTTTGGAGAGCTATCGAAGGAAATTATACAACAGGCTGGGAAGGATGGTAAAAACAAACTGTATGCCTTAACGGATTACCCAGCGGAAATGACACTCCAAGAAATGGCTATTGATAATTATAATTTGTTTGTTGATAGTGAAGCGAAACAAGCGAAGTTCGACTCGCCTGATTTTGTGGAGCTGTTGGAACAAGTCAAGAAAATGTATAAAGAACAAGTTTTGACTGCGGAGCCAGCGGAGATAGGTAATCAGCTATTTAACTCCATCGTTATAGGGTCACCAACAGACTTTATCGATGGTCCATATTCTTACTTTGAAAATCCGGTGTACATTCAAAGCCACATGCAGGTCAGACTGGTGGTATGAGAATCATTCCTTCATCTTCGCTCGCCATACAAGCCAATACTCCGGTGAAGGAAGAAGCTTATAAGTTTATGACCTTCTTGTTATCTGAAGAAGCACAGTCATTGCAAGATAGAGAAGGATTCTCTCTGCTCCAATCCGTGAACGATAAGAATTTAAACGATATTCAGGAAAAGGTGAAAAGTGGAGCATATAAGCTACCAACCGGAAAAGCGGCTAAGGTTTCTGATGAAGAATTTACTAAGTTTAAAGAAATCATTCATACAGTAGATCAATATGCGGAACTGAATACTAAAGTGCTTTCTATTATTGGAGAGGAGTCCTTATCATTCTTCAGTGGACAAAAATCTGCGGAAGCTGTTGCAAAGTTGATCCAGAATCGAGTAACAATCGTTCTAAACGAATAGATGTATTAAACAGGATTTTGTATAAGGAGGGGGACTCATGCACAAATCACTAAAGACATATGCTGTAGTTCTGCTCAGCGCAATGCTATTAAGCCAACCTTTTGCAAACAGCATATATGCAGCATCGACAAGTGCTTCAGCTACAGCGGTATTCACGCTGAACAAACTTGGTACGATCGCTTTAAAAAACAATGTCAACGTGAAGCTAATAGATATGGATATTATTGAGCAACCGAGCGGCAATATACTTATATACACACTCAGTTATAGTAATGGTAGCAGCAATAGTGTAGCTCACGTTGATTATTTCTCAAGGGTTACTACAACTGGGGGCTCTCATTCAAGGCAAACCTGTCACGAGAGATGTCACCAAAAAAAACATCCCTCCAAAGAGTAGCCAAATTGTAACTTACTTTGTGAATATTGGACAGTCTACTAAATTGAACGGCACTAAAGTGACCCTATTGAAGTGGGATTTCAGTAGCCAGGATTATCAGAAAAAGCTAGGCGAATTCGCCATTCCGGCAAGTTATTCCGTTGTCGTTCCACAAGGCCAGAGCAAGAAGCTCACGATGGATAATCTGCTAGTAAACATCAAAGCGGAAAGTCTTCAAAGGCTTAAAAGAAATGGAAAAGTATATATGAGAGTTGGCGTTAGTTTCACGAATTTGGATAAAAAAGTGCTAAGCGGCTCCACTTATATTGCTTACCTGAAATCAGTCGGTGGCTCGGTGTTCGAACTTAAGCAGGAGGATGCCAGAAGCAGTATCGATGTACAGTCTCAAGAGAAGAAGACGGTTTACTATTTAACAGAAGTTCCTTCCTATATGAAGACTGAACATATGATATTGCAATTTGCACAAGAAGATGAAGCTTTGAAAATAACGCTTCCTGTTAAATCGTTTAAGCTTCCTGCATTAACAACTGTCGACTTTGCTGTGGCTAATTATGCTGTTAAGAAGATTTCTGTTAAGAATAATACGGTTGAAACGCAATTGAAGAGTGCTTCCGTATATTCAGAGAATGACTCCGCGAAATGGAATCTTCAATTCCGTCTTAAGAATCTTGGGAATAAACCTATCACTCTACCTGCATACGAGCTTACGGTTAAAGCTGCTGAAGGATTTAGTATTCCAGTAGATTCAAAAGCACTTGCGAATGTAACCTTGAAACCGCTCGAAGAGAAGATCGTCAGTCTCAGGGCGGATGTACCATTAATACTTAATCAAGGTACCTTAAAGTTAGAGTGGACGGAACCTGCTGTTGATGATAAGGTTATTTTCCCAACTGCGCTGTATAACATACCTTATGCTCTAGAAAGCAATAATCTGATAGGACAAGGGTATTCGGTCGAGAATAGGTACGGGAAATTCATGGTGAAACTTGGATCCTATCAGCGTTTGCCTTGGGATGATGGTGATCAAATCGTAACTACTATCAGCATCCGTAACACCGGCTTATCCTCAGTACAGCTACCTTCTTTAAAAGCTATAGTTAAAGCAGGAATGAGTGATCTTAGCAGTACAGCCCAGATCGTGACCACAAATACGCAATCGATGCTTGCTCCTAATGAAGCGACAGAGATCTATGTGATAGCGAGAGTTCCATATACTTATAGTTTCAATCAGCTAAAGATAGTGTTGCAAGACACCTCCGGAGATGAAGTCACGAAGTTTCTCTCTATGAATACAAATTCGCTAAATAATGTGATCAATACGATTGCTGCAGGTGAATATTACCAAATGAACTCGTTAGGCAGAAAAGCAAAAGTTCGCGAGCGTTGGACAACTACTTATAATGAAAACAGTTCTAGCTTGATCTATACGGAACTGGAAATGATTAACGAAGAACCACGCCAGTCGAAACAGGCACAGCTTGTGGCTTATTATAGAACACCTGACAACCAATTTTTTAAGGCGATGGTTAGCCAATCGATAACTCCAACTAGCCCAAATGGTAAAAACCTGGTTACAATCTGGAGTAAACTTCCGCAAGGGGTGAATACGTCTGAGCTTGTGCTTTATATTGGGGAAGGGGTTGCTGACGGTAAGCTTACAGATTTAGGGGGAACATCCACTGGATTTATCAATAGTGTTAAAGTAGCACTTACCCCTATGACAGTAAACTCACAGAATAATCTAACAAGTGTCGATCTATTCCCATACAACCTTTCGGTTGCAAATGCAGTGGGTACGATTACTGAAGAGAAAGGTACATTAGATATAGTTATGAATTATAGCTTATTTGAAAATGACGCTTTTGAAGCAGGTTCCTATGAGCATAAGCTAGTTTTAGAAATTATTGACCCTTTCGGACAATCCATGGAGAAGACTTTGCAACTGGGGTCTGATTTGCCAATGGGTAAAAATAAATCATACTCAATCTCATTTAATAGTAACTTCCACAAAATATTAAGGGGAGGAAGCATTCGTATAAATCTATATGATGAATTTCAGGGTCATAGGATGTTGTTAGGGAGTCAATCTTACCGGTTAAATTACGTTGAATCTGAACCGAGAACAACTAAAAACACTGACAATTAAACTTGTAGTGAGTGGGTTAAGAACCAAGTCAAAAGTGTTGGCAAAATTGCCAGCACTTTTTTTATTTCTCGCATATACTTATGAACTTTTTATGGAAATTCCTTCAATGTATGTTCTTTACATTGACTGTTCTCAGTCTTTTCGTTAAGATTACCTCTGCGCTTCAATGCCTAAAAGCAAAAAAGCTTAAAAGTGCGGAAGCATATACAGTCTTTGAAAAGTATACCTAATACAATGTTAAGGAGCATTATCGTCATGGAACGTCAGCTTAGTTTTACAAAGAGTTTCATTATTATCATTTTTATTCTAGCACTTCTGTTTGTATCTATCTTTCTATTGAAAGCGGAGCCGCATATACCGCTTCTCGTAACAACAATAGGCACGGCCGCCTTACTAGGGATGTTTGGTTTCTCTTGGAAAAAGATCGAATCTGCCATTATTCAAGGGATACAAACGGCCATCATGCCGATTCTAATCCTCATGCTGATCGGAATTCTGATCGCGGTATGGATGATGAGCGGTACGGTGCCGTCGCTATTATATTATGGTATGGATTATATTAATCCGAATTATTTTGCGGTGAGCGCACTATATGTCACGATCATCGTCTCGATGTTCACTGGGAGCTCATTCACAACAGTAAGCACGATCGGCGTTGCTTTAATGGGAATTGCTTTAACTACGGGGATTTCCCCAACGCTGGCTGCTGGAGCGATTATCAGTGGGGCTTGCTTTGGTGATAAAATGTCGCCGCTGTCCGATACGACGAATTTTGCACCTGCAGTGGCTGGTATCCCCATATTCACACATATTCGCAATATGGTTTACACTACATTCCCAGCGCTTGTGATCACCACTGTCTTTTTCTTGTTTGCACCAAAGGGAAATTCGATCGACTTATCCTCGATTAAAGATATTAAGCTTGCCTTACAAGATGGATTTCATATTCACTGGTTAACGCTGCTATCTCCGCTAGCTGTCATTGCTTGCTCGATCAAGCGGATTCCGATCCTGCCTACGCTAATTGTCGGTATTATCAGTGGTCTCCTTGTGACGGCTTTGATTCAACAGCAGACAGAAATCGTAGTCTGGTTTAGTGTAATGCAGAGCGGATATAACAGTAATATCGCGAATGAAATGGTTGCTTCTATCGTGAATCGCGGCGGGATGCAATCGATGATGTGGTCGGTATCTTTAATCTTAATTGCATTATCTTTAGGTGGTTTGATTCAGCATTGTGGCGTCATCGAGGCCTTTTTCCGTAAACTCATTCAACCACTCAAGCGTAAGAGTAGTATCGTTCTGATGAGCGGTGCTTCATCCATTGCTGTAAATGGTATGACTGGCGAACAGTATTTGTCGATCCTTTTGCCAGGGCAAATGTTCAAAGATGAATATAATCGACGAGGCATTCCAGCGAAGATATTATCCCGTACATTAGAAGATTGCGGTACGCTAGTTAATCCATTGATTCCATGGGGCGTTAGCGGGGCCTTCTTCGCGGTAACTCTGGGTGTACCCGTTATAGAATATGCACCTTATGCGACCTTCTTATGGCTAAGTCCATTTATCACATTTGCATATGCGTTAATCCCTAGATTGCAAAGAAACTCACTGGGTAAAGATAAAGAAATCTCAAGATAATGGACACCTTATGCATTGATTCAACGTATATAAAGAATACTATGCGTTGAGTCAATGTGAACAAGCTAGTATTCTAAGCTGAAAAAGTGGACCATTTATCGGAGGTAATAACAGTGAGTCGCAGTAAGTTACAGGATCGAATCAGATTAGCCAATGTCGAAACTAAGCACGCAGAGCAATTTAATAATCTACTACGTTATGTATTTCAAGTGACCAACCGCGATCTGCAGATCTTTGGCTGGGAGAATCGTGAAATCACTCAGGCCAAGTTGCCAGTTCTTAAGTACGCAGATGTTGTAGGTTGGTTTGATGGAGACAAGCTCATCTCTCAATTAGCTGTATACCCATTTCAGGTTAATATTTTTGGTCATATTTATGAGATGGGTGGACTAACGGGTGTTGGAACCTATCCCGAATACGCCAATTTGGGTTTAATGAATAAACTGATGCTTCACGCTTTAACTAAAATGCGGGATCGTAAACAATCGATATCTTATCTTTATCCGTATTCAATCCCTTATTATAGAAGAAAAGGCTGGGAAATCATCACCGACAAAATATCATTTGAAGTACCGGATACCCAGCTTCCCAAACAAAGAAATGTTCCAGGAAACGTAGAACGAGTAAACATTGAACATCCGGACATCAAAGTGATCTATGATCAGTTTGCAGTGCAGCATCATGGCGCGATGATTCGTAATGAGTTAGCGTGGGAAGAATATTTGCGGTGGGATTTAGATGATATGACAGTGGGGATTTATTATAATCACGATGATTTACCCATGGGATATTTGTTATATTGGATTGCCGAGGAGATCTTCTATATTAAAGAAATGGTATACATTAACGAAGAAGCTCGAACGGGGTTATGGAATTTTATAAGTGCGCATTTTTCAATGATTAAGCTGGTCAAAGGGGATATTTATAAAGGGGAACCGTTGTCATTTATATTAGATGATGGGGACATCAAGGAAACGATAGCTCCATATTTTATGGCTCGGATTGTGGATGTTCAATTATTTATTGATCAGTATCCGTTTAAACGTCAGGATAAGGATTGTACGCTTATTTTTAACTTGAGCGATCCAATGCTGGAATGGAACCGAGGTACCTTTACGTTAACCGTAGATAAAGAAGGGAAGGGGACCTTACAACAAGGGGGCGTAAATCCTTCACTTACGATTGATATTCCTACCTTAACTACGATGTTAATGGGCTATAAGCGGCCAACCTACTTGGCTCGAATCGGCCGTATTCAGACGAATGAAGCCACGATTCTTTTACTTGAAGGATTGATTAGACCAGAGCATCCTTATTTCTCTGATTATTTTTAAAAGGTACGAACCTGTAAAGCATACTCATATGAGTGTGCTTTTTTGGTCTTTTTATAGTAGAATAATCTCTCAGCAACACAATATGATATGAGGTGTAAGAATGGCAATTAATTTTACTAAACCAATGATCAATAAATTTCAACAAGAAATTACTGAGCTTGAAAACAAAATCAAGAACACGCAGAACAAAAAAGAAAAATCCAAATTCAAAATTAATCAATTAGAACAGGATATGAAATTTAGCAAGTCGCACACGGATTTAAGTAGTAAAATGACCCGTATCAAAAAGCTAAATGATGAGGTAAAGACCTTAAATCGTTTGCAATCTGATCTCTCAAAAGAATTAACCGCGAAGAAAAATGCTCTAAAAAAGATCCAAGCGAATGAAACCGCATCTGCTCCGAAAAATCCTACTAAAGAATAAGTGATTATATTGATAGAGGCCGCATTTTTTTGCGGTTTTTTATTTTTTTATAGGCTCATCAGTTTCTCCTCTTAACAAGGATATCTCATGCTTATAAGGTGCATTGACATATTTTTTTCACCGATGGAGGGGGTCTCTAGGAGTTTGGGAATGGTCGATAGTTGAGGATGGTGGACTACATATCGCAGTGCCTGAAGCCCAATATATCCATGTCCGATATTTTCGTGCCGGTCTTTTCGTGAGCCCATGATATTCTTTGAATCATTTATGTGAATGACCTTTAGGCGCTCTATTCCAATTACGCGATCGAATTGATCCAATATGCCATCAAAATCTTCTCTTACATTATAACCAGCATCATGAATATGGCATGTATCCAAACAAATCGACAACCGCTCATTGTACGTCACTCCATCAATAATAGCCGCAAGTTCCTCAAAAGTGACACCACACTCACTGCCTTTTCCCGCCATGGTTTCTAAAGAAACCTGAACATTCCGTTTATCTGACAGTACTTCGTTCAAGCCTTCCAAGATCCGAGAGATTCCGGCCTGTGGGCCAGCACCAACATGGGAACCGGGATGGAGGACAATCTGTGTAGAGCCTAAAGCTTCGGTTCTTATAATTTCTGATTGAAGAAACGCAATACTGTGCTCAAAGACCTGTGAAGATAACGTATTTCCTAAATTAATAATAAACGGAGCATGCACAACAATATTAGAAATGCCGTTAACTTTCATGTGAGCTTGTCCAGCTTCAATATTCAAAGCATCAATGGGTTTGCGACGTGTATTATGAGGGGCACCGGTATAAATTAGGAAAGTATTTGCTCCATAAGATGCTGCCTCTTCACTAGCTCGAAGGAGCATCTTTGGCCCAGTCATGGATACATGTGACTCTAGGAGTAAAGACATCTGATTTAACACATCCATTCTTCATTGAAAGAGCTCCATTTATCGTCATTATAGGTCTATTAATATTTGTAAAAGGATCGGATTATATGTATACCAGCGTAGGTAAAGGTTGTCTCGACCAACTATCTTCTGGGGAGACAACCTTTACCATCAACAATGATCGCTATTCAGCAGCACTAATCATCTCGCCTTGGATTGGCTTCAATCCTTTCTCCCATCTAACAGGGATAGAACGAGAGTTGAACAAATCTACGCCGTCTGAGATCTGGAAATGTAAATGGGGCTCGCTAGTGTTGCCTGAGTTACCTGTCAGCCCAATGATATCGCCTTTTTTAACTTTATCGCCCGGCTTAACTGTGATTGAACCTTTTTTGAGATGAGCTAGATGACTGTATTCACCTCCGTGATCAATGACCACGTTATTGCCGGTTGCTTGGTTTGGATTCATGACACCGACGGGTTCATTATCTTTAATATCATTCACGACCGATACGATTGTGCCATCCGCAGGGGCGAGAATATTTGTCCCAAAGGCATAATAGCTTTTGTTTTTCAGCGGATCACCTTTATAAGAGTAGTTATTCTTGGCTTGGATGAAATCATAAGCGTAACGCTGAATTTCTACTTCATAGTGATAATTCACAAGTACATTCGCTCCGCCCCAAAATACAAACCAGTCGCCTTGGAACGGCAATGCATATTCATGCTTACTAAGCTTCATGTCGGTTTCAGGGGAAGCTGTCAGTTCTTGAATCTGAATTAATGAAATGGTTCCATCCGGATCAAACATTCCGATAAGCCCTTTATTATCCGCATCACTAACCCATGTACGTCGATCAAATCCATTAAGCTGCATAGCGGAAGCCTTGTTCAGTGTTTGTATATCCTTAGTGAATTCCTTAGCGGTCTCAGCTAATTCAGCTTCACTCACCTCATCCTTCAAAGGCTGACTGAAGTGGGAATACATTTCTTTATAGTTCCCTTTAAGTAGAAATTTTGGCAGATTATCTGGCAGGAACACTGATTCTTTTGATTCTCTATCATTCATTTCCGCTTTTCCTCCTCCACAAGCTGTTAATAGCAAGGTAAGAAATCCAATTGCCAAAGCTGTTTTTGCTGACATTCCCGGTTTATTGATAATTTTCTTCGAGCTGTTTTTCAAGAATATCACCTCCCAATAGTTAAATTGTAGCAAATGAGTCTTAGCTCTTCTGAAACGCAGTATTAATACGCTCTTAACTTTTTGAGGAGTAGACGAATACGAATTAAGCTTCCGTTAAGGAACGTGCGATTGATCCCGTAAAAAATCATGCTATGATGATAAATACATCGGTTATTCGGAAAGGGAATTTCACAATGAATGAAGCTTCGATTTTGCTTGTGGATGATGAACAATCGCTTTTGGAGATTATGGAAACAGTGCTGCGTAAGGAAGGTTATATAAATATTGATACTGTGGTAACGGGTGAAGAAGCTATTAGTGCCTGTGAAGCCAAAAAATACGATTTGATTGTATTGGATGTAATGCTGCCGGGACGCAGTGGTATTGAGATCTGTCCTTTTATTCGGCAGACGACGGACGCACCTATCTTATTTCTTACAGCTCGAACCTCTGATTTTGATAAGCTGACTGGATTTGCTATAGGGGGAGATGATTATATCACCAAGCCCTTTAATCCACTCGAAGTGGTTGCTCGTATAAGAGCGCAGCTGCGGAGGTACTTGAGTTCGCCGAACTATAACAGTGCTGAAAAGAAAGCGGGGCCCGTTCTTAGTAAATCTTCGAACGTTTACGATTACGGGAGATTTAAACTAGATGAAGCAGCAGGGGAGCTGCTGGTTGAGGGAGAGCCGGTCTCTTGTCCGGCCCTTGTATTCCAGTTGCTCTTGTTCTTATGCAAACATCCCAATCAAATCTTCAGCAAAAGCGAATTATATGAAAGAGTTTGGGGTGAAGAATCGTTAAGTGACGATAACACGGTCATGGTACACATTCACCGTATTAGAGAACGGATTGAAGCTGACCCATCTGATCCGAAATTTATCGTTAACGTTAGAGGTCTTGGTTACAAGCTGGTTAAAGTAGAACGCCAAGGGTTGTTTATGCCATGAATATCAAGCGACGGCTAACGTTAAAGTTTGTACTGCAGCTTGCAATTACAGGTGTAGTAGTTCTCTCTATATCTGCTGTAACGCTGACTTGGATCCTACTGCGGTTTCTTGATATCAGCCTCACGCGTGATTTTGCCAATGTTGGTCTTGAGCAATTGGTGGAATCATCTAAGATTGATGAGGATGGGATACATTTTGCCCCAAGTTTACTGGAACAAGTGAAGAAAAATAAAGGCTGGCTACAAAGTCTTAATGAAGATGGGCAAGTTGAAAGTGCCTATAATACACCTAAAGATGTACCTAATCATTATGGTCCTGGAGAAGTAGTTGCCTATTGGATGGGTGCTCAGCCGTTTCCTTATCAACTGGCCCTTTGGATTCAAGAAAAGAATGGTAAGCAGTTCACACTGGTATATGGTGCACCTAATGTATTAGATCCTCTACTAAAGAAAGTGAAAGAAGCTTCATTCACAGATGTAAATGGGGAGTCGTTACTTCCAGAGGATCTTGAAAAAGAGATTAAATCGGCACAGGCTTTTGTTCAACTTATAGATTCGTCAGGTAAGGAAATGCTCTCGTATAACAGACCAAATATGATCCCCACCGAGTATTCCGTCCCAGAGCTAGCACTTCGCACAATGTACAGTGATCGATATGGCTACCATGTGCTATCTTCTTTTGATAAGGAGTCAGGTCGTACCTGGATCATTGGAGAACCTAATATCAAAGGAACAGATCCAGGAAAAACTGTTTGGGTACCTGAAGAGGTTAAAGTAGTAATCATAGGCTCATCTGTCATGCTTATCGCTTTATTGATCGCGTTCGTGTTGCTCTCCTTATGGCAAGCGCATCGTTTTGGTGCACCTATGCTACATATGCTCGTATGGCTCGATTCCATCGGAAATGCCATTTATACAGAACCTACGGATCGTAAAGGACATCGCCGCAGTCGAACACCCGCCGGGAAATGGAGACGAAGATTCCGTGTTTTTGCTGATGTGATGGTCTCGATTGAGAAATTATCGGCAACCTTGAAGAGAGATCAAGTGATGCGGGAGGAGACGGAGAGCTTACGTGAGGAATGGATTGCCGGTGTTACTCATGATTTGAAAACCCCATTATCCTCTATCACAGGATATGCCCATTTACTGGCGGAGCCCTCATATGATTGGTCGAATGAGGAAGTCCGTAAGTTTACGACAACGATGCTAGATAAATCGGCTCATATGGACATGCTGATCAGTGATCTTGCGATGACCTATCGTCTAAAGTCAGGAATTAAACCGCCTGAATTGATGGAAGTTGAATTAAACACTTGGCTGAAACAGGCTCTCGATCAGGCTGCTGCTAATCCTGCTTATGGGAAGCAGCGAATTGTATTTCACCCTGCACATACCGAAGTTAGAGCTCAATTGTATACGCCTTGGTTAGATAGGGTTGTCAACAATTTAACTGCGAATGCGCTGCTCCATAACCCACCGGATACCAAGCTAACTGTCTCGCTAATTCTTAAAGGTAAGAACAGCGGATTTATCATTCAATTTGCTGACGACGGTGATGGAATGGATGAAGAAACAATGATTCGGTTATTTGAGCGATATTATCGTGGTACGGATACAGCAACTACCTCCAACGGTTCTGGCCTTGGCATGGCGATCTCTAAAGGATTGATCGAATGCATGGGTGGTCAGATTGTTGTTGAGAGTCAAGCAGGTAAAGGGACAATTATTAAGTTAATATGGAGCTGAGATATTCATTCAAGCCCTCGCTGTATTCCAACCGGAAACAGTGAGGGTTATTTGTATTTATTAGGTTTAAGAAGGCTAGAAATATAAAGGAGTTGACATTCTTTTTAAATGTAACTACAATAGTTACAGGTTAACAATTATTATTAAATGGATTATTACAATCCTAATTTGAGGAGGCAATCAACATGAAAATAGCTATTACAGGTGCAACAGGTCATTTCGGATCATTAGTTATAGAATCACTACTTAAAAGTGTGTCCGCAGGGGATCTTGTAGTTAGTGTTCGGAATCCAGATAAAGCAAGTGCTCTGAAAGCGCGTGGAGTGGAAGTCCGCCAAGGGGACTTTGATAAACCGGAGACACTGGATGTAGCCTTTGCCGGTGTGGATCGACTGCTAATTGTATCTTCAGATGGAGATAACGAGACTCGGATTCGCCAACATAAAGCAGCTATTGATGCTGCCGCCAAAGCAGGTGTTGGATTCATTGCTTATACAAGCGTAGGACATGCAGAGAAGAGTGAGCTGTTCCTTGCTGAAGTACACCGTGTAACAGAAGAGGCCATTCGAGCAACCGGAATTCCTTACAGCTTCCTTCGCAACAATTGGTATATGGAGAATGAGGTTGGATCTATTCAAGGAGCAATAGCAGGTGCCCCATGGGTAACTTCTGCCGGTAGCGGTAAAGTTGGCTGGGCAGCACGAGGAGATTATGCAGAAGCTGCTGCTAATGTTCTAACAGGGGATGGACATGAGAATACCATTTATGAATTGTCTGGCAAACCTTTAACACAAGAAGAACTGACTGAAATTGTAAGTGGAGTAATTGGTAAAGAAATCAAAGTGCTGCAGGTTGACGACGAAGCTTATGCGAATATTATGGCTGAAGTCGGTGTACCAGAAGCTGCTCTGCCATTCGTTGTGGCGATTCAACGTGGTATTCGCGAAGGATGGCTGGATATTGAAAGTGGCGATCTGGAGAAAGTACTGAATCGTCCTGCCACTCCGCTAGCCGAAGTCGTTCGTGATCTAGTAAATAGTTTGCAAGCTTAAACTATGTAACAAGATGTAAGGCTTCTTCTCGGTGAATAACCGAGAGAAGCCTTTTTTTATTGCTCTATTAACAACAATGATAAAGATTTCGTGAATATTCACTAGTTTGACGGGGCAATTGTCCGAACATATGATAATGTAATAATGATATAATAGAAAACATATGTGAACTGTTGGTGTAATGAGAATAATTGAATCGAAGAGTACGATATCAAAGCCTTGGGATCAGTTAACAAAGAGAAGGGGATGAATATCATGAGGAAAAAAACCTGGATAGCTTCTGGAGCTGTTGTTGTAGTTGCTTTAGGGGCATATTTGGTTGTGGGAGGGAACGATAAAGAGACACCTGCGGCAAGTGATACCTCTAATGTTAAGCAATTAGTACAGGAATATAGTTCAAGGGGCATGAAAAACCTATCTGCTTCTATCACTTCAGAGCAGCTCATTGTGACCGACAGCAACAATAAATCGACAAAATATGACTTACCCAAAGATGAGTTTTTTGTTTCCATCGCGCCGTACGTTAAGGATACACACCCCTGTGCAACCCACAGCTTGACTGGATGCCAAGGGGAATTAACGGAACAAGAGTTTAGTGTTTATATCGAAGATACTGATGGCAATGTGATTGTGGATCAAACCATGAAATCCCAATCCAATGGCTTCATTGATCTTTGGTTACCTCGGGATAAGAAATATAGCGTAACTATAGAACAGGATGGTGTAAAAGCGAAAGCTGAGCTATCCACGTTTAAAAGTGATAACACATGTGTTACGACTATGCAGTTAGTGGAGAGTATCTAAATACTATAACAAATTCGCTTTTTACTTTAAATATCCCGTATCGGACCACTTAGCTCTTATTACACTGTAACAGCACAGAATCGGTGTTTTTAAGGAGATAACTGCTACTGAGTCCGATAGGACGGTGAAAAGCTATAAATCATCGAAATAAGGTCAACTCAGTCCGAACCGTCGGTGAGTTTTGAAGACCCTTTCAAGGACTAAAAGAAATCCTAGAAGAAGGTATCGTCGAAAAACTCAAGTGTGATTCACTTCGAATAACTTTAGCTGGTACTCCATTTTCGAGAGGAGATAGAAGAATGGATAAAGATCTGATCATCGGGGATGTTTTGCAGGAGTTAGCTGGTACTCGCCGTATGCTGGAAAAGCTGACGCAGGAGCATATGACATGGAAACCGCACGAAAAGTCAATGAGTCTTGGTGGACTGTCAACACACCTCGTTAATCTGCTAAACTGGCAATCAGCTATTCTTCTTCACTCAGAGTTTGATTTGGCATCTGTGCCATATCGACGAGAAGCGCTGGAGAGCCCTGCCGCGGTTCTGCAAGAGTTCGACATGAGTGCTCGCAAGATTGAACAATTAATTTCCGAAAGCAATGTGGAGACGCTTGGTGCAGAGTGGACGCTGCGTAATGGAGCAGAGATCATTCGCCGTCAGTCACGGGCAGCCGCGCTTCGTACCATTGGATTAAATCACATGATTCACCATCGGGCACAGCTTGGGGTATACTTCCGACTTCTAAATATACCAGTGCCGGGTCTTTATGGCCCTTCGGCTGATGAGTTAGAATTAGCATAAGGAATAAGCTTATAACCTTATGTATTGGAAAATAAATGAAATCGTATTTTGACGGATTAAGGGAAGAAAGTTGAAAAAAACGAATCGGCATGATAACATGAATACAAATTAATGATCGGAGTTGAAAAGTATAGTGTAGTAACTACTCTTGCGACCTATGATGAATAAAACAACAAAACGGTTTATTTCGTTTGTTTTATTTTTTGTATGCAAGAAAGTTACTACTTCTTTTCACTCGAACAATATATCCTTATCTAACTCCATTTGGGGCTAGGTTTGCTGTATTTATTTGAGTCACAAGAAAGTAACTTTCTTGTGGCTTTTATTTTTTAATACAGGAGGATATTTATATGTCATTAATAAATGTTACCAATCTAACCTTTGCCTATGAAGGCAGTTACGATAACATCTTTGAGAATGTAAACTTTCAAATCGATACGGATTGGAAATTAGGATTTACTGGAAGAAATGGTAGAGGGAAGACCACATTTCTGAGTTTATTGCTTGGAAAATATGAGTACAGCGGAAATATTTCTGCGCATGTCAGCTTTGAATATTTCCCTTTTCAGGTGGATAACAAGGCGCTTAATACCATTGATGTGATCAGCGAGATTTTTCCCGATTATATTCATTGGAAATTAATGCGTGAGCTCTCACTGTTAAAGGTATCTGAGGATGTGTTATATCGGCCCTTTGATTCATTGTCTAACGGAGAGCAAACGAAAGTGCTGTTAGCCACATTATTCATTAAGGAAAATAGTTTCCTGTTAATCGATGAACCTACCAATCATCTAGACATGACGGCAAGAAAGCTAGTCAGTGATTATCTCAATACGAAAAGTGGATATATTCTGGTCTCTCACGACAGATCCTTTCTAGATAATTGTGTAGACCATATTTTGTCCATCAATAAGACCAATATAGAAATTCAAAAAGGCAATTTCTCCAGCTGGTGGGAGAATAAAACTAGACAAGATAACTTTGAGCTAGCAGAGGACGAGAAACTTAGAAGAGATATTAAACGCTTATCCGCCTCTTCTAAACGGACTGGTAACTGGTCTCATGAAGTGGAAAAAACCAAAAACGGGACGAGAAATTCCGGCTCTAAGGTGGATAAAGGATACATTGGTCACAAAGCTGCAAAAATGATGAAACGCTCTAAAGCCATTGAGCAAAGACAACATTCTGCCATCAACGAAAAGTCAAAGCTTCTAAAAAACATTGAAAATTCTGAGAATCTTGAAATTAAGCAGCTTGATTATCATAAACAACATCTCGCTGAATTAGACAGTATATCAGTCTTTTATGGTGAGAAGATGGTTTGCTCGGACATAAGCTTTACTATTGAGCAGGGGGAACGAATTGCGCTGTCGGGTAAAAACGGATCAGGAAAATCGAGTATCATCAAACTGATCTGTGGTGAGGATATGGAGTATACAGGCGCCTTAAAAAAAGATGCCCAACTTTTCATTTCCTACGTATCACAAGATACTTCTGATTTACAGGGTAATTTATCTGACTATGCTAGAGATAATGGAATTGACGAAAGTCTGTTTAAATCAATTTTGAGAAAACTAGATTTCTCTAGAGTCCAATTTGAAAAAGATATATCTATGTACAGCGGCGGCCAAAAAAAGAAAGTTCTAATTGCTAAGAGTCTAAGCGAGAAAGCCCATTTGTATGTGTGGGATGAACCGCTTAATTTTATTGATGTTATTTCCCGGATGCAAATTGAAGAGCTGTTGCTTGAATACACGCCGACTCTTGTTTTTGTGGAGCATGATCGGGAATTTTGCAATAATGTTGCAACGAAGATCGTTGAGCTTTAATACAAGTGAAGAAATGAATAAGAAGTCGGCAGAGCTAATCTGTCGGCTTTTTTTGTTCTCTCTGTGTATTTTTAAAGTGCAATTTAATATCCACTCATAAAAGTTATGGATTACCTCCGTGCAATCCTAATCGGTGTCGAGTACTATGAAACTAAAGAATAATGTTGCATAGATACAGATGTGATTTCATGTGGATCAGGAGGTAGAACAGATGCTTAGTGTTCTTATTGTGGATGATGAATATGAGATTCGTGAAGGTTTGCGGAATCGCTTTCATTGGGAAGGGACAAGCTGTTGCGATCGGACCGACTTCCGCTGCCGGAGATCTACCATAGTTTCTACTTCCTGCTGTAACTGTTTATTCAATCATGTGGATGGAGGAGAGGGTGGTAGAGCTTCCATTGAACTTCATTATGGTACGAGTGAACGACTGGCAAAAGTAAATTTATGCGTCAATGATAAGGATTACTCACTCCTTAATGCTCTCTCTACAGGTGAATCTCAAGTATTCAGTGGACGGACGAATACTAAAGTCTATTTATTGCCAGGTGCTATCAATACCTAAAAATCTCGGGCGGTCATGGAGAGATCAGTTTAGAAAAAATAACTGTGAGTCCAGTTTTGGACTAAAATGGATAACTGCAAGCTGTGTAATAAACCTTTCTGAATAGTAAACAATTAAGGTTGGCTATACTATGATATCCGCGCTATGCGCGGTTTTTTTGTTTTGTTACAATGAAGACTTCCTCCAGACCAATATAATTATATTAATAAAGTTAATTATTATATATATTCCAGTTTTCCAATGTACTATAATGATAAAGATGAATTGTTAGGATGTTATTAGAGAAATGAAGATTTCAAGAAACAACCTATAGAATTGAACAACAGGAGGAAATAAGTTGAGCACACAGAATGTGGGAATTCCATTAGAAGGTTTTGCAGAATTTAGCCGGACAGTAGCCGCTGAAGGTGCGGTGCTGATCAAGAACGATAATCAGGTGCTTCCGCTTGGCGAAAGCGATAATGTTGCGATTTTCGGCAGATCCCAAGTGAATTATTATCGCAGTGGTACAGGTTCCGGCGGTAGTGTCCATGTTACTTATACGACTAATTTATTGGATGGCCTTCGTAGTAAGAAGAACCTTACAGTTAATGAAGAACTGGCAGCTGTCTATGAGAAGTGGATTGAACAGAATCCGTTTGATAATGGTGGAGGCGCATGGGCTGCAGAGCCTTGGCATCAGAAGGAAATGATTCTGAGCGATGAATTGGTTTCCGAGGCTAGAAGCAAATCGAACAAGGCCATCCTTGTAATCGGTCGCACGGCTGGAGAAGATCAGGATAATGCTGATGCACCGGGAAGTTACCAATTAACGAATGATGAAAAGGCAATGCTGAAGCAGGTAACTACATATTTTGAACAAACCATCGTTGTCCTGAATGTCTCAAACATTATTGATATGAACTGGATGAACGATGAAAGCTATAAATATCCCATTTCGACTGTCATCTATTCCTGGCAGGGTGGTATGGAAGGCGGAAATGCAATTGCAGATGTACTGTCTGGTGAGGTAACTCCAAGCGGTAAACTGACGGATACAATCGCTTATTCCATCAATGATTACCCATCTACACAGAATTATGGGAATGAATTTACGAACTTGTATCAAGAAGATATCTATGTAGGATATCGTTATTTTGAGACATTTTGCCCAGAAAAGGTTCAATTTGAATTTGGTTACGGGTTATCTTATACAACTTTTAGTATCGAGCCGGAAGAAGCTACATTGATTACCAAAGAAGGCGAGACTTACATTGAAATCGGCGTAACCGTTACCAATACAGGAACTACCTTTGCTGGTAAAGAGGTTGTTCAGGTTTATTATGAAGCTCCGCAAGGTAAGCTCGGTAAACCAGCGAAAGCTCTGGTGTCATTCGGTAAGACAAAAGTTCTTGAACCGGGTGAAGCACAGCGCCTTACCGTGAGTTTCTCTGTACAATCGATGGCTTCTTATGATGATGCAGGCGTGACAGGACATGCCTCTGCTTATGTGCTTGAAGAAGGTATGTACCGCTTATATGTGGGAACTAGTGTTAAACAAGTAGTGGCAATTGGTGTTGAGGGTAACGACGGCTATGTCGTTGAAGCTCTTCAAGTTGTGGAGCAATTGCAAGAAGCTCTCGCGCCTACAGAAAGCTTTACGAGAATGATGCCAGGCGCTCAGAAGGCGGACGGCTCGTACGAGATTGTTTATGTTGAAGTTCCTAAACGTAAGATTTCGATGGCTGAGCGAATTGAAACTAATCTTCCAGAGACGATTTCACAAACAGGTAATTTAGGATACAAATTAAGAGACGTATATGAACAAAAAGTTAGTATGGAAGCCTTTATTGCCCAGCTCAGTGATGAGGACTTGGCAGCCATTGTACGGGGCGAAGGCATGAGCAGTCCTTTAGTTACACCGGGCACAGCTTCTGCATTTGGAGGCGTGAGTGACAGTTTATTCAATCTAGGAATTCCAGTTGCATGTACGGCGGATGGTCCTTCAGGGATCCGTATGGATAGCGGAGCTAAGGCAACTCAGGTTGCTATCGGAACACTTCTTGCAGCTACTTGGAATGCGGAATTGGTAGAAGAGCTTTATGTCATGGAAGGTCAAGAATTGTTAAGAAACAACGTGGATTCCTTGCTTGGACCTGGTCTTAATATCCGCCGCAGTCCACTTAATGGGCGTAACTTTGAGTATTTTTCAGAAGATCCGTTGATCTCTGGCGTGTTTGCCGCTGCATGTACTCGCGGTATTTTGAAAGGCGGATCAACCGCTACGATGAAACACTTTGCTTGTAATAATCAGGAGAAGCATCGTAGCAAAGTTAACGCAGTGGTGTCTGAACGTGCGCTTCGTGAAATTTACTTGAAAGGCTTTGAAATCGCGGTGAAGCAAGGCGGTTCGAATTCTATTATGACCTCTTATAATCCAGTTAACGGACATTGGGCGGCTTCAAATTATGATTTGAACACCACGATTCTTCGCGGGGAATGGGGCTTTAAAGGGATTGTAATGACTGACTGGTGGGCGATCATGAATGATGTCGTTAATGGCGGACCAGCAGACCGGAAATTTACAAACTGGATGGTTCGTGCACAAAATGACCTCTACATGGTTGTTGCTAACTATGGTGCGGAAATTAACGGATGGAATGACAATACCATTGAATCCTTGGAAAATGGTACGTTAACACGTGGAGAGCTCCAACGCTCTGCCATAAACATCTGTGAGTTTATTATGAATGCACCTGTATTCTCGAGAAAACAGGAAATTGTAGAAACAGTAGAGTCCTTCAAAGCTAATCCTTCTCTTACTGTAGAACAAGCTCAATCCTTATCACAGAATCCACAGGTTAAACCTGTCGTAGAAGGATCGACTAGCTTTAAAGTGGAACAGGCTGGTCAATACCGTATCCTGGTGCATATCATGTCAACAGAACCTGAATTGGCTCAAAGTGCTTGTAATGTGACTGTGAATGATCAATTGATGACAACCATTCAAACGAATGGAACCGAAGGTCAATGGATTAAACAAAAGCTCGTGAAAGTTGAACTCGAAGCCGGTCTATATGATATGAAATTGGAATTCATCAAACCAGGTTTACAGATCGACTGGATCGAATTTAATAAAATCGATTAAATGTATGTGTAAATGTTGAATAGATCGTTTATCCTTTCTAAAAACCGCGAAATTTTTCGCGGTTTTTTTGTTGTACTTATTGTGCAGGGAAACCATAGTAACCAACGCATCCCCATTAAAGTCCTCGGATTCTAACATTTAAGAAAATTGCTCGGTACATCGACAATGATATGCTTGGTGGTTTACTTTTAAAATACTTTACAATACTTGTCTGCATGTGCTTGAGTTTGTTCGAATAAGTTAGAAGGTAGGACAGGACAAACCATAGGTGGAGATGCATATAAATGGGGATGCGTAAACAAAGCTTTGTTCGTGGCACGTTCATTTTAACTGTGTCGTCATTTTTTACAAAAGGGCTTGGATTTTTGAACGGAGTCTTACTGGCACGTTTTTTGGGAGCAGAGGGAGTAGGGCTGCTTATGATTGCTCATCCGCTGCTTCCTTTATTTATTACACTCACAGAACTGGGGCTTCCAGTTGCGATTTCAAAGCTTGTGTCGGAAGCCGAGGTTAAGCAGGATGAAGCGCGTGTAAAGCGAATTCTCAAAGTATCCTTAAGTATTACGGGGACGTTGAGTATTATATTAACTTTAGTAGCTCTATTTGGCTCCAAGTGGATCGCTTCAGTTTTTTTGGCTGATCAGCGGGCGTATTATGCTATGGTCGCTATTACGCCAATCATTCCAATTATTGCGATGTCAGCTGTATTGAAAGGTTATTTTCGTGGAAAACAGAACATGAATCCGCTTGCCTTTTCCGATATCATTGAGAATTTGGCGCAAATCATTGTCATTATCGGTGTTGTTAACGTTTTGTTGCCTTATGGTATTGCCTATGCAGCTGCGGGTGCTATGGCGGCATCCGTTATTGGCGAAGGATTTGGTTTACTCTACTTGTTTGCTCTTTTCAAATGGGCAAATCGAGGAAAGATCAAAACTTCTCCACCTCCTACGTCAAGTATTTCACTCAAAGGAGATAGTACGTTGAGAGATTTGCTGCGCATCGGTTTGCCGATGACAGGTAGCGGTTTTATTCATTCCCTCTATCATGCATTTCTCCCACTGCTGATTACGAAAAGCCTAGTACTGTTTGGTGTGAGTGTTGAGATGGCGACCAAGCAATTTGGTCTTCTGGCGGGTTATGCGCTCCCCATGTTGTTTCTTCCCAGCTTCTTCACACAATCCTTGTCAACTGCACTAATTCCGGCGATCAGCGAAGCAAGTGTGAGTAATAATAGCAAGCTTTTGCATAATCGGATGGATATCGCTATGCGCTCAGCACTTATTGTAGGACTCCCATGTACAATCATTTTGTACTTATGGGCTGTACCATTAACTACTATGATCTATCATTCTCCAGAAGCAGGCGAGCTGTTAAGGCTGATTGCACCCATATTTTTTCTTTATTATTTTGGAGCACCATTGCAAGCAATTCTGCTTGGTTTAGGGAAGGCTTCAACCGTTATGTGGAATCATATTCTTACCAATATATTTGAAGTGATTACGATCTTTATTCTCGGTTCTAATATTGGCATCGAAGGGGTTGCTATGGGGTTCGGACTAGGGTTGTTACTGCTGACTTTATTGAATTTTTTATCTGTAGCGGGATCGATCGGATTTTATTTTGACTTTCGCATTGTATTCAAGGTGGGCGCGGGAGGAATTGTCATGACGATTTGCGGGATGACGGCTCACGGAATTCTGGAACGATTGGACCTGGGGCAGATCATTGAGCTGTCCGGAGCGTTGCTCGTTTCGTTGATCACCTACGCAGCAACATTGCAGGTAACCCATGCTTGGGAAAGGGCTCCGAAACCGCCAAAGATTACACCTGTTTCTTGAATGGAACCTTTTCAATTTTTGTAAATCGAGCAATGCTGCTAGTTAAGACGTTAGAGTAATTGGTACACCAGTGATTATTAAAGATGACCATATCCGCCGGATGAAGGTAGTGGTGGATAGTGAGGTGTTTTACTGTATTTTGTACAGTAGTAAATGTTCAAACCCGTTGCGCATTGAAAATAGCTGTATTTCATGCATCTATTCTCATGAGTTACTGTCCATAAAGTGATTTCTCTCGATTTAATTGTATAGAGTACAGTTAAAGTTCGATTTATCGATGGCGTAAAGTAAGTTGTGTACCAAGATTTGGAGCCTAGTCAGGCAACAAAAAAGTAGGGTATTCTCGGGATTGTCGAAGTCCACTAAGAAAGGAACCCTACTCGATGACTATTCTACCCGAAAACATGTTAAATAATCTATTTGAAAATCTTGTCACCCAATTTGTAAAAGATAATCTAGAGTCCATTATGAAAGCGGAAATCCAGCAATTCATGACCAGTGAAGAAGCCGGGAACCACAACAGCCGCAACGGATACTACACCCGGGATCTACACACGAAATACGGAAATGTAGAGGATCTGGCCGTTCCTAGGGACCGTCAAGGAGCCTTCCAAACGCAGTTGTTCGAGCCCTACCAGCGGCGAGATGGATGGCTAGAGGAGGCTGTCATCCAGATGTACAAAAGTGGTATGGGAACGCGAGATGTGGCCCGGTTCATTGAAAGTATGTTCGGCAGCCACTATTCACCCACGACCGTTAGCAACATTACAGCTACGGTACTTGACGACATTCATCAGTGGCAGAAGCGCCCGTTAAACAAACGCTACTCCGTTATCTACCTGGATGGCCTATATGTGAAACTCAAGCGCAGCACCGTTAGCGGAGAAGTCGTTTATTTCGCCATGGGGATCGACGAAGACGGTCACCGCCAGATCCTTGGCTTTTACGTAGGCGGCCAGGAGAGCGCAAACGGCTGGCGCGAGGTGCTCAAAGACCTCTACGACCGTGGTGTCCAGGAAGTCTTGCTGGGCGTGTTTGATGGGCTTCCGGGACTCGATGCAGCGTTCCGTGAAACTTATCCGAAGGCGGATGTGCAGCATTGTATCGTCCACAAAGTGCGTTCGACCTTCCCGAAAATTCGGATTCAGCACAAAACGGAAGTCATTGAAGATCTGAAGACGATCTACACGGCTGCAGACCACGATCTGGCTCGGGCTGCGTTTGACACGGTGAAGGCCAAATGGGGCAAGCTCTACCCGAAAGAAATGCGGTCTTGGGAAGAACAGTTGCCAACGCTGCTGACCTTTTACAAGTATCCTGCGCTCATAAAGGAAGCCATCTACACGTCCAATCCAATTGAACGAATGAACAAGGAAATCCGAAAGCGTCTGAAACCCATGAATAGCCTCACGAATATGGATGCAGCAGAGAAAATTGTTTACCTCGACGTGATGGACTACAACGAACGCTTTAGCGAACGGGTCATTCGCGGTTTCGGCGATCTAGAAGTAAAGAAGAAACTAAATGAGATGTTTGAAGCACGATATCCACCGCAGGCAGAGTAAAACAAGTAGCTCGAATTCCCTTTTCCCTTGGGGCGGGGCCCCCGCCCCAAGGAACATCTGCACTAACTAACGAACACCCGAGAAGTTACCTTCTACTCTCTTACACAAACTTCTTGACGCTGCCGATTTATCCTCTAGCTATATGAAATAGTTGTACAGAATGCAGTTACTTCACAGCTTCAACTAAAATCCTACGCTAAAAATATACGAAGTAGAGATATCGGTAGTTACTGTATCACTGCTTGCTTTGGCTTGGATGTTATCTAAAGGAGAAGATATCATGCCTTTGGTTGTGGCTAGACGGGTAACTCAGCTTCAAGAATCCATGAAATCGCTGGAGGTTAAGCTAAGTGATCATGATATTAAAAGTATTGAAGAAGCAATATCAGAACATGCGATTGCTGGTGGAAGTTTCCCTGAGATCCATTTTAAAAATGGAGTCATAGCCCATTAATAAATCCCTTAAAGGCTTTATCATATTTCTTTCTATAATGACTCAATGTGAGTAACGGCCAGATATACTGATAGCTATGATAATTAGAATAAAAATTGCCGGGGAGACCTGCACCTGTCGGATACGAACTCTTCCAATCGACTTGGTTAATAGAAGTGATAAGCCGTAGCATTCCTTTTTCCATCTCAGAGGTTGGTTCCGGATGAACAGCGATAAGGGCATCAAGCGCCCATGCGGTTTGAGAAGGTGTACTCTCACCCAATGGTACGTATCGCAACAACCGATCACTTTGACATGATTCGCCCCAGCCTCCATCGGAGTTCTGGATACTTAGGAGCCACTTCACTCCTTTTTGCATAGTATCATGTTCAAGAGGCAGGCCAACTGCTTGCAGTCCTGTTAATGCAGCCCAGGTTCCATAAATGTAACAAACTCCCCATCTTCCATACCATGAACCATCTTTCTCCTGATGTTGGATTAGCCATTTCATCCCTCGCTCGATGAAATCGTTCCGAGTATCAAGTCCGGCAAAGTTCCCGAGATACTCCAAGGTACGCCCGGTTAAATCTGCCTCCGAGGGATCTATGGCAGCAGATTTGGCACCATCGATAGCAAGCCATGTGAGCATTTCTTTATTGGTGTTTTTTTCGAATGCCGGCCAGCCGCCGTCTTTATTCTGCATCGATAAGACCCAATTCAGTCCGCGATTCCATGACTCTAGATAGGAGCGCTGACTTGTCGATAAACTTCGAATGGCCCGTAAAGCAGCAGTCGTATCATCCACATCCGGATTAATTGTATTAGTTTCTGAGAATCCCCATCCCCCAGGAGCCGTATCCGGATTATGAATACTCCAATCAGCCGTTTTATTCTGCTGTCTGGTCAGCAGATACGAAGTAGCCCGTTTAATCGCAAGATGATGATCGGGAACTTGTGCCTCCTGCAAAGCATAGGTGATTAGAGCCGTATCCCATATCGTAGACGGTGAGTTTTGAATGGTTGTTTTACTTTCAGAACGGCATTGCATCGCAGTAAGCCCATCAATGGCTTTCGTAATTATAGGATGCTGCTGATCATAATCTAGAGCCAGCAGTGTAAAAATCATAAGAATTGTACTGGTTCCGTAGCTGTACAGGGTTCCGTCGGATTCAATTCGCTGGAGCATAAACTGTTCTGCTTTGGTTCGGGCAACTTCATGAATGTAACGAGGACTTCCAAGAATTCTGTCTAGGCCAGATTGCATAACCCTTTGCAGTTCTTGATATCCACGGGAAGTAGATTCATTTATTTCAATACGTGTGTCTATGAGATCAGATAGATCCGGACCATTAGCTGTTGGGATCGAGAAACGTTGATCAGCCATAATGAGCATAGGCGTGAGATGCACTCTTGAGTAGCCAGAGAACTCAAAGTAGTTAATAGGAAAGTAGGACGGGAATAATAGCACCTCTAATGGGATCGAAGAAATCGCTAAAGGCCATTTGCTCTGACCAGTCACGGCAAGAATGACTTTAGTCAATATACTGGTGACTTTTCCAATTCCACCTTTGGATAGGATATAACGCTTAGCCCGCTGTATCGGCTCATCTGTCACCTTACTATACCCAGAGTAGAGAAGGGCGTAGTAGGCTTCAACTGAGGTAGATAAGTTTCCGGCTTCTTCATCTCTATACAATTGCCAGAATCCAGCGGGCTGCTGCTCAGCAAGAATGCGATCATGTAGCGCTCGTATGAGGGCTTCATTCTGTACGTTCAATATCCGAAAGAGGATGATGACATACGCATCGATAACGATTCCATTCTCAAAACAAAAATGCCACGATCCGTCTTGTTTCTGTTGATCAATCAGGAATGCTGCTAAACGTTCGATCTCATTATCTACTGTGCTTAGTATAGAATTCATTCCTTAGGTACCTCCGAAGTCCTTCATTTTTAGTATTATATGATGGAATGGAGAGTGAAATGAAAAAGGACTGAAAAGTTGCTTTATGCAACCTTACAGTCCTTGATGCTAAAAATATATAATTATTTAGTTCTCGATAATAATTCGATTCAGCTTAAGATTCACTGGGGCAGCAATCGTGTCACCCACAGGGCATTTGCTTTCTAAAAATTGTACAAAAGCTTCGACCTTCTCAGCAGGTGATGGGGTCTTTATGTAGAAAGTATAACGAATATCGGAATAACCGGGACGGACTTCTGAACGATTGAAAAATCCATCGAGGTCCAGATCACCCTCAACATCTACTCTAAAATCTTCAAGCTCTACCTCAAATTTAGAGGCATACACTCGAGCAACAATAGATTGGCAAGCGCCCAAAGAAGCAAGCAAAGCTTCTACAGGATTCATTCCTGTATCCGTACCCCCAAGGCTTTGTGGTTCGTCGATGATCAGCTCGAATTGTCTTGCTTTAGTAATAACCTTAACTCCATCTTGTAAATGGGCAGTAGCTTTGAAAGTTTGAACGTTGGGCATGTGTTTGCACTCCTTCTCCTGGACAACTAAGTATGATGTGAATATAATTTGATTAATTCATAGTAATTTTCTAGGAATTGTATAGATTATAATTCTATTCCTGATCCTCTGTCAATACTTGATTAGTATAATTTGGATTTTTGCATTCCAATAGGTTGAGATCTTTAAATAACAGGGAGGTGGATAAAGTGTCAAATGAACTTGAGCACTATTTGGACTATCCTATGGTAAAAATTCCGGCAGGAGAAATAGAATTAAGAGACGATAGAAAGAAAAGCAAATGGAAAGTTGAATTAAATCCGTTTCTTCTTGCTCGATTCCCTGTCACAGTGGATCTCTACAATGCTATAACTAATAAAGAATCTAAATCACCAGAGGAAAATCTCAAGCCCATGGTGGGTATTTCTTGGCATGATGCTATTTCCTTTTGTAATCTGCTATCCCAGAAGTCTGGATTGAAAGAAGTCTATTCTATAAGTGAAGATAGTGAACACATTATTTTTGATGGGGATGCAGATGGTTTTCGACTCCCTTCTGAGGCGGAGTGGCAATATGCATGTAAAGCAGGGACTACCGGCTATCAATACGGTGAGCTAGATAAGATTGCTTGGTATAATGAAAATTCAGATGGCGAACTGCATACAGTAGGGACGAAAGAACCGAACGCATGGGGGCTTTATGATATGTTAGGGAATGTTTGGGAGTGGTGCTGGGATTTATATGATGAACAAGTATATGGCTCCTATCGTATTTTTCGAGGAGGCAGTTGGGCTGAAGAGGCCAGAGGTTGCGGAGCTACCTGTCGTCGTCGCAGCCACCCTACATTTAGTGTGGATGATCTTGGATTTCGTCTTGCTCGATCTTTATAGAACAATTCGTTTCCACATGAATTCTAGTACTTTATGCTGAACAGGTTGATATCAAAGATTTTATTTTAGTAACTGTAACCAACACAGAAAATGATTGTCTCTAAATTAGACTTTCTTAAGGAGGTGCTTCTAGAATTAGAAGGTTTGTAGCTATCTCCGCAGTAATTATTACTCTTCTCGTTATTGGAATGTACGCAGCACTTCAGTATAAATATAATACGCTTGAGAATAACTTGAGAGAATATTTGATAACAGTAGAAGGGTATTCTGAATCTGATTTACTAAGTGTAAAAGCTAAACTGAGCTCTATGCCAAAGTTCCCAGTTTATGTTAGATTTGCTAACGATCCAGATACAGATTATATTTTCACAGACAGAGATGCATCAGATTGGAAACAACTAGATCCTAAGGAGCCGCAAAGATTAAAGAAGGTTAATCATTAGTTGATATATAGCAAATTTACCTTGATCAGAAAAATAACTGGCATTTCGTTAAGTTAACCGCACACTGTGCGGTTTTTTCTTTGTGGATCTATCCAATGGAATTGATAACTTGACAGATCTTATTCTTGCGTATACATTTGTATACATAACCGTAACGTATACATATGTATACAAACAAAAGGAGGAGTAAATATGCGTGATGGACATTTCGGAAAACGCGGTCATAGAGAACATGGGGAACACAAAGACCACGGAGAGCATAGAGATCGCGAGCATATGAGCAGACATGGGATGGATTCTATGGACGGTCCCCCAAAAAGTGCTCAAACTTTTCGTCGCGGCAGAGCTTTAGCATTTTTGGAAAAGCTTAATGTGAATCGAGCCACTTTACAGCGGCAGCTGCAAACACCGGAGCTGGATTCGATTAAACAAGTCATTAGCGGTGAATTAAAAGCAACGGAAGCGATCATTGAAGAGTTTATCCATATTTTTCAGATTCATGAAGTAACGCCGGAAGATAAGACTGTTGGCGAAATTAAAAAAGAGGAGAATGATCAAAAAAATGAAAACCATTGATCTTATTAAAACCCGTAGAAGTATTAAGCAATTTAAGGCGGATTCGATTCATGAGGATGATTTATTGAATTGGCTGGAAGCAGCTAGTTATGCTCCAAACCATCGGATGAACGAACCTTGGGAACTCCTATTTATCGGGCCTGATACTAGAGCTAAATTAAAGCATAAGACGAATTTTGGAAGCGCTCCTGTCGTTCTTGCTATCTTATCTAAACCTGGTGCAACCGCGTTTGAACGTGACGAGAATGTTATGGCTGCCGCATGTTTCGCACAGAACTTCTTATTAGCTGCACATGAAGTGGGGGTTGGAGCATATTGGGCTTCTTTAGGTGCTTTGCCTCATAATCGTGAAATTCTAGGTGTCCCGCAAGATTACGATGTGATTGGAGTATTTGGTATTGGATATCCGGAGGAAGTTCCAAATGCTAAGCCAAGAACACCGATGAAATCAAAAATCACATATTTATCTTAAAAGGTGATGGAATGTGGAAACTTAAGAGTTACTTAAGGCCATATTGGGTGTGGTCTGTGTTAGCACCACTTATGATGATGCTCGAAGTGTTTATGGATTTGCTTCAGCCTACACTAATGGCGAGTATTGTGGATCATGGGATTATGACGAAAGATTTATCACATATTTATTCGACGGGATTGACCATGCTTGGAGTGGCATTTGTCGGTCTAATTGGTGGGGTGGGCTGCACCATTTTTTCGAGCATCGCCTCACAAAATTTCGGGAATGATTTACGGATTAACCTGTTTGAACATATTCAGAAATTCTCAAACAAGAATCTGGACCAATTGAAGACGGGATCGTTGATTACTCGCTTAACAAACGATGTGGTGCAACTACAAACCTTTGTTCAGATGATTTTGCGGAATATTCGATCACCATTGCTATTAATCGGCAGCTTAGTGATGGCCATCCGGATTAGTCCTTCGTTGACTCTCATCCTTGTCGTTGCCGTACCCCTGTTGGTTGTAATATTGTATGGGTTAATTCGGCTTTCTTTTCCTCTGTTTGAGAAAATGCAGGTCAAATTAGACGGCGTCAACACAGTATTGCAGGAAAACTTATCGGGTATTCGTGTAGTTAAGGCCTTCGTCCGTGCTAAGCATGAACAGAAAAGGTTTAATACAGCCAACAAGGATTACACAGAAACAGCGATAAAAGCGGTACGACTAATGTCGTTGAATATGCCGCTTATGATGCTTGTGCTCAATGCCAGTATTGTAGCTGTTCTTTGGTTTGGTGGGCTGCAGAGCTGGAACGGATCGCTGCCAGTCGGTCAGTTGATCGCCTTCATTAACTATATCACCCAATTGTTGATGTCTATGCTGATGTTGAGCAATATGCTCACCTTCTTCTCACGTGCAAAGGTCTCAGCAGATCGTGAGAATGAAGTGTTTTCCACCATTAGTGAGATTACAGAAGCTTCCGAAGCTAAAAAAGATACCATAACTAACGGTCGAATTGTATTTGATAATGTTTCATTTGCCTATGATACTACGGATGAGAATCTTGTATTAGACGGCATTAATTTTTCTGCCGAGCCAGGTGAAACCGTAGCCATACTTGGAGCCACTGGTGCTGGTAAATCGACCTTGGTCAGTCTTATTCCAAGACTTTACGAAGTGTCCTCGGGCTCTATTACAATTGATGGTTCTGACACGCGGCAGATTTCTTTAAAGCATTTACGCCGCAAGATCGGTTATGTTATGCAGCAGGCTATTCTGTTCAGTGGAACAATCCGGGATAATATCCGATATGGAAGACCAGAGGCTACAGATGAAGAAGTGGAACAAGCAGCAATAGCTGCAGAAGCTCACCATTTTATATTAGAACTTCCAGAGGGTTATGATACAGTGCTTGGCCAACGAGGCATCAACTTGTCTGGAGGGCAGAAGCAGCGGCTTTCGATTGCAAGAGCACTATTAATTCAGCCTACAATTCTCATCATGGATGACAGTACGAGCGCGCTCGATGCGGCGACAGAGTCGCGGATTCGGCAAATGTTAAAAAAACGACTGAGCAATAGTACGAATATTTTGATTGCTCAGCGTGTCACATCTGTGATTGATGCGGATCGCATTTTGATTCTAGAAAACGGTCGAATCGCAGTACAAGGTACACATGATGGACTTCTGAGCAATAGTGAAATTTACCGAGACATCTGGAAATCACAGATGAAGGGTGAGGAGGTTCCTTATGTCAAAGCATGATAACGGCATGAACACTCCTCCGATCCATAGATCAGGCGGATTTGGTCCAGGAATAGGACCAGGGTCTGGCCCCGGACGCGGCGCTGCTGTACCAATTGTGCGTGCCAAAAATCAAGCCAGCACACTTAAACGTATCTGGACTTACTTGAATCGTCAGCGGTTTGGGTTAATTATTGTATATGTATTTACGATATTAAATGCACTACTTTCATTGATAGGACCCTATCTCATTGGTAAGGCAATTGATACTGCGGTTATTCCACATGATTATCAGGGCCTTATTCGGTTTTGTGTACTCCTTATTGGTATTTATGGTCTAAGTAGTGTAGTTGCATGGGTGCAAGCATACGTCATGACATCAGTTTCGCAAAATACCGTATTTGAGCTGCGTCGTGATCTGTTCAGTAAGTATCAGCAGTTACCCATTAAATTTTTTGATACACGGGCTAACGGAGAATTGATGAGCCGAGCAACGAACGATATAGAGAGCGTATCCAGCACACTCAATCAGAGTGTAACTCAATTGTTAAACAGTTTGATAACGCTAAGCGGTTCACTCGTTATTATGTTAATGTTGAACGTTCCGTTAACCGTAGTTTCATTAATTACGATCCCGCTCGTTTTATTGGCTAGTCGTAAAATCATAGGGTTAAGCCGAACTTATTTTAGAAATCAGCAGCGGCATTTAGGTGAACTGGGCGGGTTTATCGAAGAAACCATCAGCGGACAAAAGGTGGTTAAACAATATAGCAGGGAAGAGGCAGAAGTTAAACGATTCCGTAAAATCAGCGGAGAGCTGAATAAGGTTAGTATCAAGGCACAAATCGTATCTGGTTTAGTTGGGCCTGTGATGAACATGATAAACAACCTTGGATTTGCGATCATTGCCGGGGTTGGTGGATGGATGGCATTCCATAACATGGCTACAGTAGGCATAATCGTTAGCTTCCTGACCTATTCCAAACAGTTCGGTCGACCCATTTCTGATCTTGCTAATCAGTACAATTTAATTCAATCTGCAATCGCCGGTGCGGAGCGTGTATTTGAGGTTTTGGAGATGCCATCCGAATATGAAGATGAGCAGAGTGAAGATCTTCCACGGTTAAAAGGGGAGGTTGTGTTCCGGGACGTTTCTTTTGCTTATAAACCGGATTCCCCGATTCTGTCTGGAGTTACGTTTGAAGCAAAACCTGGAGAGAAAATTGCGCTCGTTGGCCCAACAGGAGCAGGTAAAACAACCATTGTTAACCTGCTGATCCGTTTCTATGATTTGAGTGGCGGCTCCATACGGATTGATGATCGCGACATCCGTGAGCTTGATAAAAATGCACTTCGTAGTCAACTTGGGATGGTGTTGCAAGATGCGCATGTATTCTCTGGAACGATTAGGGAAAACATTCGGTTTGGTCGGCTCGATGCAACTGATCAAGAAATTGAACAAGCGGCGCGGCTAGCCAATGCGGATGCATTTATCAAAAGATTGCCGCATGGCTATGAGACACTCCTCAATGCGGAAGGCAGTAATCTGAGCCATGGACAGCGTCAATTGTTAACGATCGCTCGCGCAATTCTAGCTGATCCAGCTATTCTAATCCTAGACGAAGCAACCAGTAGTGTGGATACACGAACGGAAATGCATATTCAACAGGCGATGAAGAATTTGATGAAGGGACGAACCAGTTTTGTGATCGCCCACAGGCTTAGTACGATCCAGGATGCTGATCGTATTCTCGTTATCCAGGATGGAGGAATTGCTGAACAAGGAAATCATGAGGAGCTTCTTGCGATGCAAGGTGCCTATTACGAGTTATACAATACCCAGTTCAAGCGAGTGATTTAAAGGAATATATAAAGAGCAACGATTCATTCATTTATGGAGAATCGCTGCTCTTTTTTATAACTGTACCGTACTGTCAAAGCTATAAATTCCGCTCTAACAATGTTCCAAGCTGTTCAGCCAAGACTTGATGTGTCACTGGCTTCTCATTCTTGAACCACCATTCCACTACACCTGCATAAGCCGATGCAACAAAATTAATAATAATCTCCTCATTTAATCCCTGATTTATCCCTTCCGTTACATTTACTTCATGTCGAAACTCATTTTGAAGAAAAGTTAAGAACCGATTCCGGAAATAAGGGGCGCCTTTACTCGCCAGCATCATAGAGAAAAAAGAATAATGATGATCGAAGTATTCCGTCCATTTCAACGTAGCTTCGATAAAATCTAATTCCGCTGCAGATTCGCAAAGTACTCTAAGAACTTCTATATGTTCCTCGATAAGCTTATCTAACAAATCATATTTATCCAGATAATGAAGATAAATGGTTCCTCGGCTTACATTAGCCTTGTCAGAGAGTTCCTGTATGGTAATCTCGTCAAAATTCTTCTCGGACATCAGTTCTATAACAGCCCTCTTAAGTGCTTCTTGTGATTTGAGAATCCTTCTATCCACTTTAGGCACGTGAATTTTCACCTTACTTTCTATAATTAATGAACATTTCTATAGAACCTGTTCAGTATTGAACAGAACGTGCACATCGTACAATTGAATGTCATCTATAACTGTTTATAATAATAGACTATAGTTCATTAATGAATCAACATACATTATCGAAAGGGTGTTTTCATATCATGTCCAAAATCCGAGATAAAGTTGTAATTACGGTGTAGCGATCAATGAAATGATTATACGTCCAACCATTCAAGTAGGATAAAAAGGAATCTTTATGGATAGACCCTATATTATTTCCCATATGCTAAGTATGCAGTTGCCGTGGATTCTTTTGGAGAATTAGGATGGACCCAAAATTATATTTCAGAGGGAAGTAACAGTTCGTTGAAGTGCTTACGGAGCAGGTATCTGACGCTTATCTAGCTCATCTGAAGGAAATTAGGAATATCTTATATTTTTGGAGGATTAAAAAATTGGATTTTGCTGTAGTGGTAGAAAAGCTGAAACAATTATTTTTAATTGATGAGTTATTGCTAGAGCGTTGGGGTGTTCTTAAATGGCTCCTTTCTGAATGAAGACTTAATTGATGAATTGAGCCTGGTCTTCCTATTTATTTTCATTAACTACTTGTTGAGCAATGCTAAGGATCGTTTCCTCATCCAAACTGTTATATTTTAAAGTGATTGAACCTTTTGAAGCATTGAATGCTAAAAACGTATAATTACTATTTTTTATTTTTTGTACCTGATTTCCGCTAACATCAATAATATCAGCATCGTTTAAATCCACTTGAGTATTGGTATAGGCTATTTCAATGAGTGTTTCTCCTTGAAAAGGTCCGTAGATGATTTCTCTTTCATTGGACGCTTTTTGTTCCTTTGTTAACATCTCCAGCTTCCCTTTGTTTTTTGTATATGTGACTAAAACTTCTTGATTATCTCCAATGAAGTTGCCTTCTTTGTCTTTTGGAGGAAATTTATGCTGTATATAACTAACTTCATATCCGTCTAGTGTAGGGATACTAAATGATGATGCTAAAGCACTAACTTGCGCCTGTGCTTTAGCTAATTCATCATTGGAACCATCCTTTTGACATCCTGATATTAAAAATATAATTGCAGCAATAAAAAATATATATCCAAATTTGTTCATGAAATCACCTCTAATGATTTGAATTAAATACTAATGGGCAATTTTAATAGTCCGTAGATATACTTCAGTTACATTCCTCTCAATCCTCTGAATATCCGTAATATGGAATAATTGAATATACGCTGTGAAAGGGAATTTGTTGCACTAAACTCCTTCTTAGTTCAATGAGAAAATGCTGAACAATGAAGCTTGGTGTTCGTGTCCGTCATAGAGATGTTAGAATTCGCCCATGTCTAAGAACGCCAGAGTAAATCGTCTTCTGACGGTCTCGGATAACTAATACACATATTTGGTCGTTAATTTGATTAAACATAGCTAGTAAATAAGAAATTACATAGTCTTAAGCCTTCAACCCTGCTAAATGTAAAGTCTGTTTCAGACGATCTATATCCACATAAATATCTTCAAATCCCGGAAAACGAATAGCAGGATCTGGCCAGCCTTGACCATACATCATGTAATAATCGAGAGTGTTATGGTTGCTGATCATCCAATACGTTGGAACGACATGCCGATCATGAAAAATTTCAATTACTTGAGTTCCGCTTTGACAAAAAGCCAAATTTGCCAGTCCAGCCCCATGTGCACCCAAGATTACTTTTGCCGAAGCGAATAACTGGATTTGCTGTGCAACCGTCCAATCCTCTAGATAAATGGTTTGAATACTGTATTCCTCAAGGCAACGAGTAACTTCCATTTCATTGATCAAGCGCCTAGTGCTGGCTTTGTTTCGTGAAATATAAATACGCTCAGGAGTGGCGAGCGTTATATCCCTATGTGGCAGGAAAAATTTACGTAGTGTATCCGTAGCCCATGTGGGGTAGTGGGAATTCATCATTAAAGAAGGGACAAGCAGCTGATCAGCTTCATAATAGGCTTCTGGATTTGTCCGGATTACTAACGACTCTGATATGCCTAACATTGCCCAAGTTTGACCTACAAATGGCCCGTAAGGGTTTGGATTCATGATGATAGAGGTATAAGGAATTCCAATTGTTTTGAGCATCGCCAGCCGAGGGAGCACATCATACATCCAGTGGAAATAGTTATGGCTTCCACAAAACGTCAACACGGCCGAGGTCCCTTTTATATGTTGAAGCTTCGGATTATTCCACTGGTGGAACACAGGGTGTTCCTCTGCTTCTAGCATTCTATTTTGCACAGCATCATATTCCTGTGACAGATCAAAGATTAGCTTTCCTTCCGAAGATAGAACAGCACCAGATTCACCCCACACCCTCCCACTAGAGATGGCAGCTACATAGCCGCCAAAAGGCTGTAAGGAATAGGGCGTTAGAACAGGATGGATGTTTGTTTCAATACTTTTAGGAGCAGTGAAATCGGTCGCCTGACCGAAATCAAACGGAATAACATGTCCAGCTTCATGGACCATTCCTCTTTGTTCCCATTCTGTTGTAAGTTCCAAGATATTTCGGTAATATCCATGGGGCGTTTCCCCGTTCATAGAAAAACTCATCGGCTCACCTCTTTTGACCAAGTAGAACTCCAAAAACATCATTAAGCTATTCTATGGCACAAAAAAACTTTAGGACACCATTCTTTCTGAAAAGGGCGAGTGAACGGGGCTTAAGGCAGTTAGTTTCATAAAGGGCTTGACTTGGAGTGAACTCCAAGTGAAATAATAGCAGATATCAGCAAATGAACTTTATTATCTAGCGAAAGAGAGGAATCATTAAATGGACTATGTGAAACTTGGTAATACCGGCCTAGATGTATCAAGGCTATGTCTAGGCTGTATGAGCTTCGGGGTAGCCGAACGTTGGATTCATAAATGGGTGCTTGATGAGGAGCAGAGCCGGCTGATCATAAAAAAAGCCCTTGAGCTCGGAATTAATTTTTTTGATACGGCTAATGTGTATTCGGACGGAACAAGTGAAGAGATTCTCGGACGAGCTATTAGGGATTATGCTAACCGAGATGAAATTGTCCTAGCGACTAAGGTCTACAATCGTATGCACGAAGGACCGAATGGTGCGGGTCTCTCCAGAAAAGCAATCATGAGTGAGATTGACAAGAGTCTTAAAAGATTAGGAACTGATTATGTGGATTTGTACCAGATTCATCGCTGGGATTATCACACACCTATCGAGGAAACGATGGAGGCTCTTCATGATATTGTTAAGGCGGGTAAAGCGAGATACATTGGTGCTTCAGCTATGTATGCTTGGCAATTTCAGAAAGCTTTATATGTAGCGGAAAAGAATGGTTGGACTCGGTTTGTATCGATGCAGAATCACCTCAACCTTATCTACCGTGAAGAAGAGCGCGAGATGTTGCCACTTTGTAAGGAAGAAAAAATCGGTGTTATTCCTTACAGTCCGCTGGCTTCCGGAAGATTAACTCGCGACTGGGCAGTAACGACACATCGTTCAGAGACCGATCAAATACAAAAATCCAAATATGATGGAACTGCAGATGCAGATCGATTAGTCGTGGAGCGAGTAGCTGCGATCGCCGAAAAACATGGTGTTCCGCGGATTCATATCGCCCTTGCATGGTTACTTCAGAAAGCACCGGTTACCGCTCCTATTATTGGTGCTACGAAATTATCACATCTTGAAGATGCTGTAGGAGCGCTATCGCTTACGTTAACACCGCAAGAAATTATGTTCTTAGAAGAACCTTATACACCTCACCCAATCATTGGTTTTAATTAATACCGAGTATCGGAGGATAACGAAAGGATGACTATTTCAGAAGTAAGTGAAAAATTCAATCTGTCACCGGATACGCTTCGCTATTATGAACGCATCGGTATCATTCCACATGTGAATCGCAATAAAAGCGGAAATAGAGACTATTCGGAAGAAGATTGCAGATGGATAGAACATATCAAATGTATGCGAGGCATTGGTCTTCCCGTTGAGACCTTAATTAGATATGTTGAATTGTATAGACAGGGGGATGAGGCTAATCATGCTAGAGTTGAACTCCTGATTGAGCAGCGGAAGCAACTCTTATCTAAAATGGAAGAGATGAATAGAGTATTGGAACGGATGGATGAAAAAATTGAACGAATGAGTAAACAATAAGTCCTCTTTTGAGGGCTTATTGTCGTATTAAGTCTGTTCCTTTATGACTTCTTTCGATAGGCCTTAGGAGACATACCGTAGGTTTTGGTAAATTGTCGTGTGAAATAATTGCTATCGCTAAACCCACTTTCGTGTGAGATTTGAGTAATACTGAAGTCAGAATGCTTCAACAAGCTGCAAGCCCGTTCCAGACGCAAACGATGAAGATAGGAGATGGGTGTCGTCTGATAGTAAGAACGAAAGATCCGATTTAAGTGTCTTACCGATATTCCTGAGTGAGTGGCGATTTGCTCCAACGACAAGGGTTCAAGATAGTGGTCTTCCATAAAGGAGAGCGCGTTCGCCAAATGAATTAGATGATTATCTTGGCTCTCTTTATCCTGTTTTTCATAATGCCTTGATAAATAGACAACCAGTTCCATGAACCGAGAGATAAGCAAAGTCTGATATCCCTGAAGCTTGTTGCTATATTCTTCAATCATACCGTCAATGAGGGAAGTGACGTATTCAAGCATAGGAATAGGCAAGCTTAATTTACTAGTGTAGGCGTGTTTATGACGATACAACGGTTCCAATACAAACAACGCCTGAAAGCCGTTCGAAGTCCGCAGATCCGATCCAGCTGTTGACAGCATTTCGGGCTTGTACATAATATTGCAGATCTTAAAATCCTGAGGATCTTTAAAAGCATGCGGGGTTGAACCGTTAATAACAAAGATATTCCCTTTCTTGATGAATGATTCTTCGGTATTTACAATATGAGTAGCAGTGCCACTCAAGACGATTACAAGCTCTGAGAAATCCACATGTCTGTGAAGGTCAGTATCGTTGTCATGAAAGCCGTACTGAATAAAGAATGGGAATTTCTGATCCGATGTAAACCAATTTAAATAAAATTCACTCAACTTGTTACCCTCCAAAAGCATGTCTAGATGAATGTCTATATCATGCTATTTTACGACCGAATAATCAAGGTTTATCGTTTAGTAAGTGGAGTATAATCCATGACATAGCCGCAATTGTTCAACAAAAGGAGAATGCTTCATGAAATATAATAATCCGATATTACCAGGTTTTTATCCAGATCCAAGCATTTGCAGAGTAGGCGAGGATTATTATTTGGTAAACAGTTCATTTGCTTACGTCCCGGGAATACCCATTTGGCATAGTAAAGATTTAGTCCATTGGAAGCAGCTCGGATATTGTTTGACGCGTGATTCCCAGCTTCAATTTGATAAATCGGTCGTGTCTGGAGGAGTGTGGGCACCGACCATTCGTCATCATAACGGTAGATTCTACATGGTGACGACGAATCAGGATAGCGGTGGACACTTTTATGTTTGGACAGAAGATCCAGCAGGTGAATGGTCGGATCCGATCTATGTGGATCAGGAAGGAATTGATCCATCCTTATTTTTTGACGAGGGAAAAGTGTACTTTACAAGCACTGGAAACAAGGATGGCATGGGAATTTACCAATGTGAGATTGATATCGAAACAGGCCATAAGCTTAGTGATTCCAACTTGATATGGACAGGCAGTGGCGGTAAATTCCCTGAAGGACCCCATCTATATAAGGTAAACGGCTACTATTATTTAATGTGTGCAGAAGGCGGGACGGAATATGGCCATATGGAGACTATAGCAAGAAGTAGATCACCCTATGGACCGTATGAATCCTCTCCCCGAAATCCTATTTTGAGTCATCGAAGCTCGGATTATCCTATTCAAGCTACAGGTCATGGCGATCTTGTTGAAGCACAGGATGGTAGCTGGTGGGCAGTATTTCTAGGAACTCGGCCGGTAGGGTATCCTTACCGTCATCATCTTGGCAGAGAAACATTCCTGGCTCCAGTCCAATGGAGTGAGGATGGATGGCCGATGATTGGTGATAACGGTGTTGTTGGATTAGTAATGGAAGCTGACACACCTGCACCAGTACTATGGGAAGACGAGCCTGAGACCGATGATTTCAATCAGTCCACTCTAGGAATGAGCTGGAATTTTATTCGTAATGCTAAAAAAGTCGATTGGTCTTTACAGAAACGAGCAGGGTGGCTTGCATTACGAGGATCGGATGTGAGATTGAGCGATAAGGGAACGCCAGCGTTTATTGGCCGTAGACAGCGCCACGTGGATTGTGAAATCACCACAAAAATGGAATTCAACCCTTCAGATGGTGATGAAGCGGGTCTCGTTGTGTTTATGGATCAGCAGTATCACTACGCATTCGGGCTGACCCATGTAGAAGGTGAAAATGTGATCACACTGCGAAGACAGGTAGGCAGCATAAGAGATGTGAAATATTCTTCTCCTTTTGAGGGCACAGTTATAGAATTGAAGGTTCAGGCACTCCCAGAGAAATATTTGTTTTCTTATCGAGGCGCAGATCAGATATGGCATCCACTAGGTGAAGCAGAGACACATTTGATCTCTACAGAAGTGGCAGGCGGTTTTACCGGTGTGTTCTTTGGGATGTATAACTACTCTGCCCATGGAACTACCGCATATTATGATTACTTCCGCTATCAAAAGTGATAGAGAAGCGGTACGGTAACGAGTACAAATGAAACGTAATAAGCAGCGATTCTCCATTATGGATGAATGGCTGCTTATTTTGATTTATGGCTGTCTCAAGCTCAGTTTAGACTTTAGATAATGTTTATCCAATGAGCATCCTTTCTTTCAACTGCTTAATGTCTGCTCTAGGAGGGGCACCAAACATACGAGAATATTCACGGCTGAACTGGGAGGCACTTTCATAACCTACTCGGAATGCAACTTCCGCTGCATCCGCTGACTCGGATAATAAAAGACGCCGGGCTTCTTGTAATCGCAGCTGTTTTTGAAACTGGATCGGGCTCATAGCAGTGACTTCTTTAAAATGTCTATGGAAGGAAGAGATGCTCATACTGGCCGTTTCGGCAAGTTCTTCAATTCGTAATGGCTTATCACAGTTGTTGATTATCTGTTCGATTGCCTCATTCACGCGGTAGGTACTGCTGCCTTCCAATGCAATTTGTGCCAATGCAACACCATAAGGACCTTGCAGTAGCCGATAAAGGATTTCATCGGTATAAATCGGTGCTAAAAACGGAATATCATTAGGTTCATCTAATAAACGAACCAATCGAAGAATCGCATCGAGTAAGGATAGATCTATTTGCCCCACAAACATTGCACGCTTTGCGTTTTCTTTAGAAGCGATCTTAAATTCAGAATCATTAAGCACTTTTAAGATCTGACTCTGTGTAAAATCAAGCTTGAAGCTCAGATACGGCACGTCGGGAGAAGCTTTAATTATCTTACCGACAACTGGTAAGTTCATGGATGTTATTAGGTAATTGGCAGGCCCATACTCAAAACGCTCTTGTGCCAATAACAACTCTTTTGTTCCTTGGGCAATGAAGCATAAAGAAGGTGTATACACTCTAAAGATGGGCTCGGTCACATTGGAGGTGCGAATCACAAACAATGAGGGAATAGCGGTATCTTTTACGCCATCCTGACTGGAGTGACGATCAATCAATTGAGTGAGTTCTTCTTTTCGCACTTGTATTTCTTTAGACATGGGCTCCTCCTAAAGTTGTATTCTCAATCAATTATACGGCAATAAAATGCTTATTGTTAGTGGTAGTGAGAGGAATAGGCAAGCAGGATAACGGTGTTGGCTGCTATTCAAGAAAAAATAAATTTGGAATTGAGGAAAAAATGAGTAATTACTCACTTTTTATTGACTCTCGATTTCTTATGTTCTATATTCGAGTGAGTAATCACTCACTTTACTGATGAACTCTTAAAAAGGAGTAAAAAAATGACACATGATCTATTCGATTCACTAATTGCTGCTCAAAAGACAAAAACAGATAAACAAAAAAAGATAATTGAAATAGCCATTAAATTATTTGCTGAAAAGGGCTTTGCGAATACTTCAACGGCGGAGATAGCTAAGATGGCAAACGTATCGGAAGGGACGATCTTTAAACACTACGGAACAAAAGATAAGCTGTTGCTCTCGATTATTCTGCCATTTGTGAAAGATTCTTTACCCTCAATAGCTAATGAGGTTTTTAGTGAAGTCTTAACAGAGGATACGAAGACGTTCGAGCAATTTCTTAAGGGATTTTTAAAGAATAGAATAGAATTTTTTGATAGAAATAAAGAGATCTTTCGAGTGTTTGTGAAGGAAGTCATATATAAAGATGAGCTTAAGAAAGAAATAGGCCCACATTTTATCAAAAATATCTCGCTGCTAATTTCTCGAGTAGTAGAAGAATTCAAGCAACGCGGAGAACTAAAAGATAAACCTACAGATCAAGTTTTGATTTATTTAATGACTGTTTGTGGAAGCTTCTTTGTGTCTCGATTTGTATTGTTTGAGAACTATTCCATAAGTGATGATGAAGTCGAAAACTTTGTTCATTTCGTTATGGATGGAATAAGAAATCCTTTATCTGAAGCCTCATCCTAATAGCTTACTTAGTCAGAAAGGAGCATTTATATGGCAGTGTTACAGATTGAGCATTTAACAAAAGATTATGGGCATCAGCGTGGTGTGTTCGATGTTTCATTCCAAGTTGAAAAAGGTGAAGTTTACGGATTTTTAGGGCCGAATGGAGCGGGTAAAACGACAACAATTCGCCATATCATGGGATTTTCTCGTCCTCAGAAGGGATACACCTTAGTAAATGGATTGAATAGCTGGGAGAGTGCCAGTGATATTCAAAAGAATCTAGGGTACTTGCCTGGGGAAATTGCTTTGCCTGAATCGCTGACAGGTACACAGTTTATTAAGATGATGGCTGATTTACGTGGCATCCATGATATGGCGCATACTAATTATTTGATCTCAAAATTCGAACTTGATCCAGTGGGTAGTTTAAAACGTATGTCTTTAGGGATGAAGCGGAAGCTCGCGATTGTAACAGCATTTATGCATAATCCAGACGTACTTGTTCTTGATGAGCCTACAAGCGGTCTTGATCCCATCATGCAAAATGTATTTATTGATTTTATCAAAGAGGAAAAAGAGAAAGGGAAGACGATTTTATTATCGAGCCATATTTTTAATGAGATTGATGCTACCTGTGACAAAATATCAATTATCAAAGATGGACGGTTAATTTCAACCTTTATTGCTGATGAGCTTCGTCACAATGAGAGCAAAACCTTTGAATTTGAATTCAACTCCAAAGAAGAGTTTGAGCGTTTTAGTAATGAGGTTCAGTCTCTAAAAAACATTGAGGTCGCTTCTCTAAAAGCGCATAACAATCAAGCGGAAATACGAGTGAATGATAACGATATCAACATGTTTATAAGCTACTTATCAGAATATGATTTGAAGTTTTTCTCAGAGATCAAGTTTACGCTTGAAGATTACTTCATGAAGTTTTATGACCGAAACTCTAATTCAGAGAGAGGTGCCATTGATAATGCCATTAATAGAAATTGAAAAATTGACAAAAGATTATGGCCAAGGACGAGGCATTTTTAACATCAATCTCTCAATTGAAAAAGGTGAAGTATTTGGCTTTGTCGGCACAAATGGAGCAGGTAAAACCACAGTGATTCGACATTTGATGGGCTTCTTAAAGCCGCAAATCGGAAGTGTAAGAATTAACGGAATGGACTGCTGGGAAGACTCAGCTGAGATAAAGAAAATGATAGGCTATACGCCTGGAGAGATCGCATTTCCTGATGCTCCAACTGGAACAGAATTCCTGAAACAGCAGGCTGAGCTGTTAGGACTCAAAGATATGACCTACGCAAATACAATCATCGAGAAGCTTCAACTAGATCCGACTGCTAACTTGAAAAGAATGTCCAAGGGAATGAAACAAAAGACAGCAATTGTTGCTACCTTAATGGCTGATCCTGATATTTTGATTCTAGATGAACCAACAACAGGACTTGACCCGCTAATGAGAGCTGAATTTGTAAATATCTTAAACGATGAAAAGAAGAAAGGCAAAACGATATTTATGTCGAGTCATATGTTTGAAGAGGTTGAACATACGTGTGACAAGGTTGCTCTTATTAAAGATGGTCAGATTATTGCTGTGAAATCGACACTTGAGGTTAAACATAATGAAGAGAAGACGTACAAAATAGAGTTTACTTCGCATGAAGACTACCAACGATTTTTAACAGAGCCATTTAATTGTGTCGATCAACGTGAAAGTCAAAATCAAGTCATTGTTAATATACATGATCGTCATATCAATACGCTTTTCAAAGTGCTCAAAGGCTATGAAATCAAGTTTATCACTGAGAACAAGTACACACTCGAAAAATACTTCAGAAGTCTTTACTAAAGGAGGAGAAACCAATGTTTAGTAAAACGATCTTTAAGCAAACATTGAAAGCAAATTTTAAGCTGTGGCTTATTTTCACGATAATCATGAGCGTGTTTAGTGGCGTGCTGATTGCTGTATTCGATCCAAAAACGATATCTAGCATGTCGGATATGGTGAAGGATACCCCCCTTGCGAACATGTTAGGATCAACTTCATTCCTTGGCATGCTTTCTCAGACCTTCTATTCCATGCAAGGCGTTATTCTGCCATTGATATTTGTGATTATGACCGCCAACAGTCTTATTGCATCACAGGTGGATAAAGGCTCCATGGCTTACTTGCTATCAACACCTATAAAAAGAAGCACCGTAGTCAGAACACAGGCTATTTATCTGGTAACATCGCTTATTGCAATGTTTACGATTTTATCTATCGTGGGTGTAATTTCTGTTCAGGCTTTTCAGAGCGATATTGATTTCAATATTTCAGATTTGATAATGCTAAATGTAGGTTTATTCCTCTTAATGTTTGCAACCAGCAGTATTTCTTTCTTGTTTTCTTGTATCTTCAATTTGTCCAAGAACTCACTCGCTTTTGGTGCAGGAATCCCACTTGCTTTCTTTCTCTTTGAACTGATGGGGAAGGTTGATAGCAGTCTGGAGGGATTTAAGTATATCTCACTGAATACATTATTTGATACGGATGCCATCATAAATAACGGCGATTACTCGATTCAGTTTACATTGCTTGGTGTTATTGGGATTGGACTTTATGCGATAGGCATACGAGTTTTTAAGGAAAAGGATTTGCCTTTATAATATGTGTCCGATGATTGAGGAGGGGGCACTCACATCAAAAGGAAATATCTTCTTGTCTACTTTTTAAGATATTCTTGGTAAGGTTAGGGGATATCAATGAATAAGAGGTGATGAGTTGTCATGAGTAAGAAATACTGCTTGTTCTGTGATGAGATCGTCTCCACTGCAACAGATGGCGATTATGATAGGTATTTAGGTTGTAATTGTTCTCCCGACGGGTTCTATAACTTATTGAGAGATAGCTATGAGCCGATTAATTCACTCCCGCATCAAAAGAAACGTGACATGTTTCATATCATATCGGCTTATATTCGGGAATTGACTGATCGTGAGGAGAAGGTTAGTCTATCGGCTGACGATTTGGAATCCATTGTAATATCCTCAAGAATTCCTGTGACGATTGAAGATAAAGGATACCGTTTACTGCAATACTTATACAGACATTCTGAGGCTCCAGGAGATACTATCGTTATTCAACCACTCTCCAGTAGCTATAACCTGACGTATTCGCCCAATCTGCAAGAACTGGTATATATCATAGATAAGCTGATTAACGAGCAGTTTATCATTAGAGAAGGCATGACCTTTAAGCTGACGGACGAGGGATGGAATGAAGCTGCCGCAATCGCAGGAGGCAAAAAGTTAAAACCATGTATCGTTCTATTGTCGGATGCCGAGGAGTTGCACACGGAGTGGATGGAAAAGCTGCTTCCAAAAATCGAACAATTTGGTTATACGCCGCGTTTGTTAAGACACACAACACAAAACCGTGAACCGTATTCCTTGGAGCTTATTGAAGAAAGTAAATTGATTATCGCAGATTTAACTGGTCAATCCCCTGAAGTGTATTTTACGGCAGGATATGCGCTCGGTTTGAACATCCCAGTGATATGGACCGTGAATAGCAGCGATGCCGATAATCTTTTTGTGCAAGTGAAAAATATTCGTCCAATCGTTTGGGATACAGCTGAAGAGCTGGCAGTTTTACTTCAACAGAAGTTAAGTTTGTAGAGTCCATGTCAAATTTAATACGAACATCTTACGCAGAAAGAAGCCGCGATACTCGCGGCTTTTTTCTTATCACTACAAAGGTTAATGTCCAACGGAAGGTTATTACGAAATTTTTTACTATTAGTGAGGATTGTACCGAGACTCACGAATAGGAATGCTATAATACAATTAAATTCTATAAATTAACTATAGTTTATTGTAAAACTATAGTTAATTTTTTATTTTTCAAATAGACTGAACCTGTTCTTTGGTTAGAATCAAAAATGGGGGGTTGACCATAATTGCTGATGGGGACTATTATTTGGATTAAACAAATTTAAGTTAGTCTGAATGCTTTATTTGAACAGAAGGTTGCTCAAGTCGGATGAGCCGAACAGTAACAGATAAAAAGAAAACGGTTACAAACAGGCTTTGTATATATTTAAAGGAGACGACGTTCTGATCATTCTCAAGACTTTTAAAATTTGTTCAATTAGTGAATGAATACAATAATAGGTTGAACAGCTGCAAGGGGGCAGATATGAAACCAATATTTAAAATTATGATTGTGGATGACGAGATGCTGGTTAGACAAGGAATTAAACATCTTTTGGATTGGGAACAAGAAGGGTATCGAATCGCAGGTGAGGCTTCTAACGGTCTTGAGGCATTAAGTATGATGGATGAGGTTAATCCGCATATTATTATTACAGATATCGTGATGCCAATTATGGGCGGAGAGAAGCTAGTCAAGATTGTTAAAGAGAAGTATCCTCACGTTGTTGTAATCGTCTTAAGCAGTTTCAGTGAATATGATTATGTTCGCTCCACATTTCAGAATGGTGTAGCCGATTACATCCTGAAGCCGAAGCTGGAAGCCGACTACCTATTATCCATCCTAAATAAAACTACAGCAAAAATGTCAGGGATGAAGCTGGCCGATCCAGCGATCGATCCAGAGGAAAAGAAGGTTTTACTTGCGATTGAGAAGCTCATGACGGGATATGAATCTTTACTGGAACCTACACTGCTACATTCGTGGTTTCCTCATAAACAATTCGCGTTTTTCGGAGCGGATATGAAACATATTAAAGATTCTGGTAACAAGTTAATGTTCGCAAATGAAATAGAAAGTGGAATCCGCAAGTTCGTTTTAGACAGTGCAGTGTTTATTCGGCTAAGATTTGTTAACGAATCGGTTATTTATCTATTCAATGTTGATCCGGAACAATGGGACGAGCTTGCAATTGAACTCCGTTATTTGATCTCAGAAATCGCACAGCGTGTGCAAGAAACGCATTTTATTATTAGTCAGAGTTTCACGGACTTTGTGAGTCTTGGTGCGATTTATCGAGACAATTATTTAAAGCTTAATCGATACAGTTTCTATTTGCCGGAACGAAATCTGATTGAAAATGATCATTTGCCAAGCCTTCCGGGAGCGTATCAGGAAATTGACATGGGAGAATTAATGGATCAGTTGAGACGTAAGCAATTCCAGAAGGCATTTACAGAGTTTCTGGAATATGTTCATCAACGTTCAATGGATTATCGCATGGATATTTTCGAATTCAAATCGCTATTGGGGAACTTTATATTTAACGTAGCGACGACACTTGGAAAAATGAAATTTGAGATTGGAAGTCTGGAGGAGACCAAATACGACTACTTCCGAAAAATAGATGAAGCGTTGTATGCAAGTGATGCAATTGCTGTTACTGAAGCATTCATTCATGAAGTTGAGCGCACGATTGGGGAGACGAATCCAGCTGTTAATCCAAATATGACGAAGCTTCTCGAATATATCCAGAATCATTTTGCAGATCCGATTACACTGACAGGGGTAGCTAGACAGTTTCATTTCAATGCTTCTTACTTATCGAGTTATTTTACTGCACATAATGGCGAAGGATTTAGTGAGTACCTGAATAAAGTACGGGTGGAAAAAGCTATGGAGCTGCTTGAGATAACGGAGAAATCAATTGCTGATATTAGCGCAAGCGTGGGTTACTCAGATCAAAGTTATTTTACCAAAGTATTTAAAAAACAGACTGGCATTTCTCCGAGCCGGTACCGGAGACGGGATGTTGAGCAGTCATGATCGGAGCAATCATCCACAAGCTTAGAAAGCAGGGTTTATTTCTCAAGCTTTTTCTTGTAACTCTCATAAGCATAATTACCGTATCCCTTCTGACATTGTCTATTACCATCCGTATGTCAGAGAGTTTATTCTTAAAGACCTTCAGCATAACGAACGGTAAACTACTGAATCAAATGAAGACAAACCTGGAGTCTTACAACAACGTTGTAGCTACAGGCGCTACTATGACAGCACAAAATGGAGCTGTCCGAAGCTATTTGTCTGGCGGTGAAACGGATTCAGTGACGCTTGCTATCAAAACCTACCAGATGACAGAAGGCATGCGTGCTGTCCGCTCCAACCTTAGTGCTTTTGATGTGGGTATTATGATCGTAGGAGCAAATGGCAGGAGTTATTCAACCGATCCTTGGTATTGGTCTGCTACTGCTGAAGAACTGAAGAAACACCCGATTACGAAAGCGACAGTAGCAAAACCTGAGCAAATCCTGTACCAGCTTTATCAAAAAGAAGATAGTAAAACCAAAGCGAAAGAGATCATGTTAGTGGCTTCTAAAGCTCTATTTGATCATTCTACCGGCAGTATCTATGGCACTATGTACATTGCAATTCGTGATAGCGATTTTAAGAACTTCTACGCCAATTTTACAAGTGAAGGTAATGATGTTGTGTTGCTGAATGGAAAAGGTCAAATCGTATCCAGCAGCAGGACAGAGTTAATCGGGCTGCTCGATCAACAGCTGCTCCAAGAAGTAGTTGATGAACAGAGTGCGGGAGAAAATGGAGAATCTGTCAATATCATGGGGAATGAACGAATAGTGTTCTCTGAATACTTGCCTGAATTTGATGTTTATTTGGTAAATCTGATCGATAAGAAAGCTGTGACCGGTCAGATGGTAAATGCCAAAGCAGTGTCGTTAACGATCATGGCGATCGTAGCCATTTCGCTTATTATTGTATTTTTAATTACAAGGAAAATGACGAAGTCCCTGCGTGTACTCGTTGAACAGATGTCGAGTATTCCCAAGGGAGGGTTCGATAATCATGTAGATGTTTCCACAAGCAGTTATGAAGTTAAGGAGCTGGGTAATGCTTTTAATTATATGCTTGATTCACTACATGATTATGTTGATCGGTTAATGGAGACACAGAAGCAGCAGCGTAATGCAGAGCTGGCCGCACTTCAAATGCAGATCAATCCACATTTTTTATATAATACGTTGGCTTCTATTAAATTTCTGGTACAACAGGGCAACAAGGAAAAAGCTGCTGGAACGATAAATTCGCTAATCTCACTCCTGCAAAATACTGTCAGCGATGTTCAATCCACTATACCTGTTAGTCAAGAATTAGAATCGCTGAAGCATTATGTGTTTATCAATCATGTGAGGTACGGTGAGAAGATCCGCGTGAATTATTTTGTAGAGCCTGAAAGCTTGGATTATCATATGCCAAAGCTTATTCTTCAACCTTTTATCGAAAACGCGTTCTTTCATGCATTCAACCTTAAAGATGAGGGAAGAATTCTCATCATGATTGCTGTACAGGAGCATCAGCTTGTATGCGAAGTTGTAGATAACGGAGATGGAATGGACCTTGACCCGAATTTGATGGAAGCGGAGCAGCTACCGGCGTCGAAACACAAACGCCAACTGTTCTCTGGGATCGGTATACGAAATGTAGATGATAGAATCAAATTGTTATATGGAGAGGGATACGGTATTAACATTACAAGCAAACGAAACGAAGGTACGAAAATCATTATTACGCTTCCATTGTTAAAAAACTAAAAATTTTACATGAATCTAAAAATAGTGCCAGAATTGAAATGAGAATCAAAATAGGATCCAATAATAACACCAAAGCTAACAAAGATACTGCCAAAGAAAGCGAATACAAAGTGATAAGATGGAAGCGTAGCAGGGAAAACGCTTCCATCTTTATTATTTTTCAGATTATCAAGGGGGTTAAGAAGTGAAAAAATTATTATCCGTAATGCTGGCTAGTGTGGTACTACTGTCTGCATGTTCCTCAGGTGGAACAAAAAACGATACGAGCAACTCCGGTAGTGAAGGTAATAGCAAGCCAAAAGAGATCACAGTTTGGGCTTGGGACCCAGCGTTTAACATTGCCGCTATGAATGTTGCCAAAGAGGCTTATGCGAAAGTCAATCCAGACGTAACAATAAACGTCGTAGAGAACGCACAGGCTGATATCGTTCAGAAGCTGAACACTGGGCTAAACTCTGGTTCGACGAAGGGGCTGCCTAACATTGTTCTGATCGAAGATTACCGTGCGCAGAGCTTCTTGCAAGCGTATCCGGATTCCTTTTTTGAATTAACGGATGTTGTAAAGGCTGCTGACTTTGCGGATTACAAGATTGGCCCGACCAGTGTTGACGGTAAGCAATACGGTGTTCCATTTGACTCTGGTGTAACTGGAATGTACGTACGGACAGACTATCTTGAGCAAGCAGGCTACAGCCTGGATTCATTACAGGATATCGACTGGAAGCAATATATCGAGATCGGTAAAGCTGTAAAAGAAAAAACCGGCAAAAGCATGATTACGCTTGATCCAAATGATCTTGGGCTTATCCGAGTCATGATCCAATCAGCGGGCGCATGGTACACAGGTGAAGATGGTCAAACTCCGACTATAGCAGATAATGCTGCTTTGAAAGAAGCACTTGAATTGTACAAAGAAATGATGGATTCCGGCATCGTAAAAGTAAACTCCGACTGGAGCCAATTTGTAGGCGCATTCAATAGTGGTGAAGTGGCTACTGTTCCGACAGGTAACTGGATTACACCTTCAATTAAAGCTGAAGCTTCCCAATCTGGTAAATGGGCAGTCGCTCCGCTTCCTAAGCTGGCAGCTACTACAGGCTCCGTTCACGCATCCAACCTTGGGGGCAGCTCCTGGTATGTAATGAATGTAGATGGTAAAGAGGCAGCTGCAGAGTTCCTCTCTAAGACTTTTGCCTCTGATGCTGAATTGTATCAAACGTTGAATACAAAAGTTGGTGTCATCGGTACTTTAAAAGCTGCGGCAAGCGGAGAAGCTTATTCAGCTGCGGATGAATTCTTCAAAGGTCAAAAAGTCGTATCAGATTTCGCAGCATGGACCGAGCAAATTCCAAACGTCAACTATGGCATGAACACTTACGCAATTGAGGACATTATGGTTGTAGCCGTACAATCTTATCTTGGTGGAAAAGATATCGATACAGTTCTGAAAGACGCTCAGAAGCAAGCAGATACCCAAATTCGCTAATCACACTTAGGCTGTACAATCTAAGCCCTTGCTTCTTCTTCTCCTGTAAATTGGATTTCTACAGAAGGATGGGCAGCAGGGGCTTTCATCTCTAATAAATCAGACAGAAGGGTGTGGAGTGGAGTGGAAACTGTAAAGCCAGGGCTAAGCTCTCAAAGACATAAGAGCTCTAAGGGTCAACGGCGAATCCATCTAACAGGCTGGTTATTCGTTCTTGTGCCGGTCATAATGATCAGTATTTTCTATTTTTACCCAATGATTCAAGCTTTAATTTTATCTTTCAAAACAGGCAGAGGAAACAACCTTCATTTTACCGGTTTTGATAACTATATTCGACTGTTTAGCGACACCACTTTTCTTACAGCCGTCAAGAACACTTTCATTTACTTGATTATTCAAGTCCCAGTCATGCTGGTGCTGGCGCTCTTTATCGCCGTACTCCTCAATGACGAAAGACTGAAATTTAAAGGGTTTTTCAGAACGGCCATATTTCTGCCCACGGTAACCTCACTTGTAGCGTACTCCGTTGTTTTCAAATACATGTTTGGAGCCGAAGGCATCATCAATAAATTTCTAGTGAATCTGCATCTAATTAGCGAGCCGATTCAATGGATTACTGACCCCTTCTGGGCCAAAGTTACGATCATCATTGCCATCACTTGGCGCTTTACTGGCTATAATATGATTTTCTATTTGTCATCATTGCAAAATGTCGATAAATCAATTTATGAGGCTGCTCATATCGATGGTGCAAATGCATTTACACAATTTTTCAAAATTACAGTCCCACTATTGAAGCCGATCATCTTGTTTACGACGATAACATCGACCATTGGAACACTTCAGTTGTTTGATGAGGTGGTTAACATCACGAAGGGTGGACCGGGCAATGCAACCATGTCGATTTCCCAATATATTTATAACCTGTCCTTTGAATACACACCTAACTTTGGATATGCTGCAACCGTCTCCTATTCGATTGTTGTAATGGTGCTCATTCTGACGCTTATTCAGAACAAAGTAGGAGGGGATAAGAGATAATGAAAACCAAACGCATGTTTACTTACTTGTTTCTAATCATCGCTGCGCTGATCTCTATCTTTCCATTTATCTGGATGGTAATAAGCGCCACGAACCAGTCGGTTGATGTAACAAAAGGGACAATGTTGCCAGGTGCACATCTAGTTGAAAATATAAACAATCTATTTAGTTCAGTGGATATGTGGCAGGCTCTTTGGAACTCCGCAAAAATCTCTGTAGTGACTACTGTGCTTTCACTGCTAGTAGCATCGGCGGCTGGATATGGTTTTGAAATGTACCGCAGCCGGAGTAAAGATATCGTATTCAATATTTTACTTGCTTCAATGATGATTCCATTTGCGGCGATCATGGTACCTCTATTTCAAATGTTCGCAAAAGTATCAAGTGTAGTGCCATTTCTTGGTATCGATACAGCAGGTGCAGTCATTCTTCCGACATTTACAACAGCATTCCTAATTTTTTTCTTTCGTCAAAATACAAAAATGTTTCCTAAGGATATGATGGAGGCTGGGCGCATCGATGGTCTTTCGGAATTTGGTTTGTTCTTCCGGATTTATATGCCAACGATGAAATCAACTTACGCCGCCGCTGCGATTATCACATTTCTAAACAGCTGGAACAATTATCTATGGCCTTTGATCGTATTACAATCACCAAAAAATATGACTGTGCCCCTTCTTATCTCGAATCTTGGATCGGGTTATGCCCCTGACTATGGTCTGATCATGTCTGCGATTGTCATTACGACACTGCCGACTGCTCTTGTATTCTTCATGATGCAAAAGCAATTTGTGGCTGGGATGACGGGTTCAGTTAAATAACTTAGCGATTATTTTAAAAGCAGAAGGAGGACAATGAAATGAAGCAGCAGGTTGAACGGGGCGTCGCTCCAAGTCTGGAATGGTTATCAGACCCTTCCATTTATGCCGTTGGCAGAATATATGCTCACTCCGATCATCGATATTACGAAACGAAACTTGAAGCCGAAGCGCTTGGCGAAATGCCCTTTCGTTATAGTCTGAACGGAAGTTGGAAATTTAGTTACGCCCATAATCCCATGGAACGACAGGTGGATTTTTATAAGGAGAGCGTATCCTGCAGAGGCTGGAAGGATATTGAAGTTCCCGGTCATATCCAACTTCAGGGGTATGGGCAGCCTCAGTATGTGAATACGATGTATCCATGGGACGGTCATGAGCATCTTAGACCTCCGAAGATCTCTGAGGACCACAATCCCGTAGGTAGTTATGTGAAGTATTTTGTAGTTCCTACCGGTTGGGAGCAACGTCCGGTGTATATATCTTTTCAAGGAGTGGAAACGGCTTTCTATGTATGGCTAAATGGGGAATTTGTTGGCTATAGCGAAGATAGCTTTACACCGAGTGAATTTGATCTGACACCGTACTTGACGGAAGGTGAGAATAAGCTGGCGGTTGAGGTCTATCAGCGCAGCACTGGGAGTTGGCTTGAGGATCAGGACTTCTGGCGCTTTTCGGGAATCTTTCGTGAGGTGTATCTATACACCGTGCCTGATGTTCATGTACGGGATCTACACGTTCAGACCGATCTGGATAATAAGTTTGAACAGGGAACACTAACCGCTGTCATGCAGTTGATAGGTAAGTCTGCTTCAAAAGTACTCCTTGAGCTTAAGGATAGAGCAGGTAATCTTGTGGCTAGCGATGTGAGTGAAGTTTCAGGAGATACCCTTTCGCTTACGCTTGCAGCAACAAAGGTTCAGCTGTGGAGCGCAGAAGATCCTAATTTGTATACTCTCTATGTATCTGTTTACAACGCATCCGGGGATCTTGTGGAAGTCGTGCCGCAAAAAATTGGCTTTCGAAAATTTGAGATGATAGATAAAATTATGCACTTAAACGGCAAACGTATTGTATTTAAAGGCGTCAACCGTCACGAGTTTAATCCACGTTTCGGACGCAGCATTACAAAAGAAGATATGCTATGGGACATAAAAACATTAAAGCAGGCGAACATCAACGCTGTGCGGACATCTCACTATCCGAACATGACATTCTGGTATGAGCTGTGTGATGAATACGGTGTCTATGTCATTGACGAGATGAATTTAGAGTCGCATGGATCATGGCAGAAAATGGGGGCTGTTGAACCGTCTTGGAACATCCCTGGCAATAAGCCTGAATGGCAGGATATTGTGATGGATCGCGCGATTTCCATGGTGGAGAGAGATAAGAACCATCCATCTATTCTAATTTGGTCCTGTGGCAACGAATCTTTTGCAGGAGAAGTAATCCTGAACGTAGCGAATTATTTTCGAGAGAAGGACCCTACTCGTTTGGTTCATTATGAAGGGGTATTCCATAACCGGGACTATGATGATTCGAGCGATATGGAGAGCCGTATGTATGCGAAAGCAGCAGATATCGAAAAGTATTTAAAAGAAGATCCGTTAAAGCCATATATTAGCTGTGAATACATGCATGCGATGGGAAATTCCGTCGGGGGACTACACAAATACACCGAGCTAGAGCAGAAGTATCCAATGTATCAAGGCGGATTCATCTGGGACTACATGGATCAAGTAATTGTGAAAAATGATCGATACGGTAAGCCCTTCATGGCTTATGGAGGAGACTTCGATGATCGTTCAACGGACTACAACTTCTCCGGTAACGGAATTGTGTATGCGGACCGGAGATGGTCTCCGAAAATGCAGGAAGTGAAATTTCTGTATCAGAACGTCAAACTGCACCCGGACAGTCATGGTGTTACCATTAGTAATGAGAACTTATTTGTGGGCTTGGATGCATATGAGTTGAAATACGCTCTGAACTATGAGGGTAGGGTAATCTATCGTGGAACTGCACTTGCCCAGGTTAATCCGTGTGAGGAAAGATATGTAGAAGTTGATCTACCGGATATTAAGAACCAGCCTGGTGAGTATAGCTTGGATGTTTCTCTTGTCCTGAAGGAAGATTTATTATGGGCAAATAGCGGTTATGAAATCGCTTTTGGCCAGCATGTTTTTCAAGTGGGGAATACGTCAGCAGAAGAGTCCCCATCATATGCTAAGATCACACCTGTCGTGAATGATTTTCGCGTGGTTGAAGGGGATGTCAATATTGGGGTGCATGGCCGTGACTTCTCTGTAATGTTCTCAAAGCAGGCGGGTACATTAATCTCCGTCAAATATTCAGGCCGGGAAATGATCTCTTCGCCGCCGGCACCGCTTTTCTGGAGAGCGATGACAGACAATGACAAGGGGGCAGGAATCCATTTCGACTCTTCCCCTTGGTATGCAGCAAGCTTGACCCGTAGAACGTTAAGCTTCGAGCTTTTGGAGGAGAAGGACCGTGCGACAGTAACTTATGTGTATAAGCTTAGTGTATCAGAGGGAGTGCGGGTAAGTGTAACTTACACAGTGTTCTCCGATGGAAGCATAAAGGTGAAATCAAGCTACCATGGAGCAGCGGGTTTACCAAAGCTTCCGATCTTTGCTTTAACCTTTAAGGTTCCGGCGGATTATCACGAGCTGAATTGGTATGCGAATGGGCCGGAAGAAAATTATATCGACCGCTCGTTTGGGGCGAGACTGTGTCGTTTCCAGAATCATGCGGTGGACAATGTGTCCTCCTATTTGGTACCGCAGGAATCGGGCAACCGCACAGGTGTGCGCGAAGTATCCATAACTAACGATCATGGCCAAGGGATTATAATATCGGCACCAGTCACAGCCCCTGTTGAAGCCAATATATCGCCTTATTCGGCAATGGAGCTGGAGAATGCAACGCATCATTATGAGCTGCCGAACGTTCATTATACCGTTGTTACGATTGCCGGACGTCAAATGGGCGTAGGCGGGGATGATAGCTGGGGAGCTCCAGTTCTTGATGAATATCAAATAGATCCTTCGGATGATATGGATTTTGAATTTATAATTCGCAGAGCATAATTTGAGATGAAATAGGTAATCCAAATGCTCGTTTCAACGATAAGGTTGAGGCGAGCGTTTTTTGCATTCAGTCGGATAAAGGAAATGAGAGTATGAATTCAGTTCCTTCTCCTGATTTACTTTGTACAGTGACATCACCGTTCATCGAACGGATTAATTGGTATGAAAGCGTAAGGCCCAATCCCGTTCCTTTGCTTTTAGTTGAAAAATAAATGCTTCCTAGTCGCTCTATTTGCTGGCTGCTCATTCCAACCCCGTTATCAATTATTGTTATTTTTGCATATTTGGATTGCCGCTCGATACGGATGTTTACATTACCTGTTGCCTGAACAGAGCAAGCTTCAATCGCATTTTTAATAAAATTAATGAATAGTTGTTTGATTTCAGTAGGATTTGCAGTTACAAATAGTTTATCTTCCAAATGTTGCACTTCCAAAGATACGTTATTCATGTTGGCGTAAGGCGTTATGATATCTACGATCGAGTATATCTGCTGCACAAGTTCAATTTGCTCTACCATGGAATGATTTGGTTTAGCTATCGATAGATATTCCGAAAGAATAACTTCTGTACGTTTAATCTCTTCGAGGCAAATATCAATATATTTTTGACTTTTTTCTTTAGTAATAGAATCATCCTTCAGTAATTTCAAGAATCCCATAACGGCTGTAAGCGGATTACGGACTTCATGGGCAAGAGAAGCTGCGACATGCGCAATTGTTTCCGATTTTTCACTCTGAAGATACCTCAGATACAATTCCTTGTCAGAAACTGCTTTATTAAAAAGGGAAATCAATATCCAAATTCCGAGGAAATTTTGTACTGGCATAACGAGGATGTTAAACTTTAAATGCTGTATCGTATATTGGTATTCTGTTGCAAACATAGTGCCGATTGGAATGATGGAAAAGCTTATCCCTGCAATAAATGTAATAAGTTTTCGGTATTCGGAACGACGACGGTAAAGACTGGATAACAAGGCAGATAAGGTGAAAGTAATAGAGAGAATAATAATCGCTGAAAATAATCCCTGTCCACCAATAATCAGGCGGTATATTAAAAATTCTATGAGAAGAAAAACTCCAGTAGTTATGCCTCCATACACCATTCCGAAAAACATGATCACGTATCGAATGTCGAATATGATGCCAACTTGTACAGTAGCTGGAAAAGTCATCGACATAAAAAGACAGATCATACAAGTGATCGTGATAAATTGTTTTGAGTAGTTTTCGGCTTTATCACGATAGTAAATGGTATACAGGACAAAAGGGGTTAGGGCAAACAATAATTGCAGCAAAATATCTTTTACATCCAGCATATTAGCCCTCCAACCCAGTCTAAAAAGAATTTAATATACTGTTATTCGTTATAACTATGAATTCCTCCTTCTGAAAAGCTGGTTCATTAAGGATACGAATACGTTAAGATAGATTTTCTGCCAGTCGAACCTAGTAACCAACCCATTATGTTGTATATTTATTGGTGGTTATTGGATGCTGATTTAACATGGGAGACATTATCATGACAAAAACAAGTTTTTTTGGACCCTTAATTTCAATTGCTATACCATAAAAAATATTAAGATTCTTATCGCTCTCATTTACTTCTCTTGCTCTGATGTTCACTTTACCTGGGATATCGACACCATACTTTTTACTTCCTGCAACTAATCTACCTGGTATATCAGCGCAGTTAAGTATGTTGTTAGCAAGTGTTTGGTTATGGGAGAGATATGGAGACTTAGTTGGTGGATATATCATTTTCTATTATTGGCTTCGATGATTGTAATGATTGTCGGATTGGTGAAGCAGTATGCCGTAAGAGGGACGCTTGAAAAAGGCTTTGCGTGCATTATTTACAAATGATCCATTTGAACGAATCACGAATAATACCGCACCAAGTGTAAAAGCACTTATCATTGCGATAGAGAAGAAAGATACAAATACCGTAGGACATATAAGTAAGAGGCTGATGAACCATCTTTAATCATCAAAGTTGTTCATCAGCCTGAACTTGATCCGTCATCAAGTTTACTGAATCTTAGATATACCTCCACTATTAAGATTCACACTGATACTGATCTTGTCGATACTGTTTGAGTCGAGCGGTATAATTCCCTTATCATTTAATTTCTTCCATTCCTTCGGAAGTTCGCGATAGAAAATGCCTGAGAGTCCATATACATCGGCATTAATTTCTAATCCTTTTAAGTAAGTTTCCCTGATCTGGTTATCAATTTCTTTTATAGCTTTAAGTTCAAGCGCACTCCTAGTAAGGTTGGGGTTTAACTCTGGAAGCGTGCCCTGCATAGACACTTTTATATCAAAGGCAGGCTTGCCATTCTTCATCTTAGGATGAATAGAGAATTTGATTTTGCTCATTACGATCACAGCAAGTACTTTTTTTTCATCTTTGATAACTAGTGGCGTTCGTTGTGTCTTTTTTTCAAACCACCGAATGCCTAAAACATCCTTACTCTTTAGATGGCCACGATATTGCTGATTTTGCAGAAAACAGATCCCCGTCATACTAACGTTAGGAGAGGGCACTTTATTACTGGTCCAATCTGGCACGATTTCAAGAAATGGTAATTGAACCGTATCAGCTTCCTCCTTCCATTTCCAAATGAACTTGTACAGATATAATGGTGCGATAATTGAGCTTTGTTCAAAGGTTCGCATGGGACTGTTAAGCTGTGAGTATATCACCGATAAATCGCTGATCGACGCAGTATTTAATACTTTTTCTATAGGTTCTTTGGTCGCCATCGTCCATACAGTATAACGAAACTCATAATATCGATCCCACACGTCCAATACTTGATTGACAACACTTTCCTTCTTTAACGCCGCTTCACTAAATACGATTGTTTTTACATTGCTCCAGACGATTCTTTGCGGACTAGAAGCATACAAATTAAATATCGCGTTATCAAACGAATCACCCTCTGCTTTTCCAGTGAAGGTTTTCTGTTCTTGCGTCTGCCCCGCCTCTTTTTTCGCAATGCCACTAAAGTTAACCATTTGAATGTAAATAACGACTTTGTTATCTACATAATCGACGCCTACTGTGTTCACATAGATCATATGCTCAATTTCCTTTGATCCCCAACAACCCGTTAGAAGTGTGGAGAGCAGGGGGATGACAAGAATGCATCGGATTAATTTCATTATCGATCTCGTCCTTTTTTTGTCGCAGTGTTCGTGAACTTTACCTTGCCCCAAGGCATTCGGAAAATAACCTTATAAAATTCCTTCCAGTGTGGCGGGGATAGAGGGGATAGATAGTAGGTGCCGAAAGAACGTAGATTGACCATAAAGAGAATCAGTGCCAGAAGACATATCATCGTACCAAATAACCCGAGAAAACCACTAAATAAGAGTACGACAATTCTTAACAAGCTAACGATGCCAACTAGTGTCTGATTCACTAAAGTAAAGGTAGCCAGCACAGAAATTGCTATAACGACAATCGTACCTGCACCTGCAATACCCGCACTAATGGCAGCCTGACCGATGATCAAACCTCCTACAACCGACAAGGTCTGACCGTAAGCGGTAGGTAATCTCATCCCAGCTTCGCGAAAAATCTCGAATAAAATGAGCATCACAATCGCTTCAAGGGGAACCGGAAGAGGGACCCCCTGTCTTGAATTCACTAACGTTGCAAGCAGCGTAAAGGGGATTTGATCTTGATGAAACGTACTGAGTGCGATCCAGAATCCCGGTAAAAATAGAGAAAGCATCACTCCGAGTACTCGTAACAATCTTGTGAAAGCAACAAAAATGTTTACCATATGAGCATCTTCCGACGTATTCAACAAAAAGCTAAAACTCACTGGCGCCATAATTACTGTGGGGGAACCATTGGTCATCAGGACAAATTTTCCATGAAGCAATGAATTTACTGCATAATCAGGTCTGCCCGTATATGAGAATAATGGAAATAACGAAAATCCAGTCAGACATTCTTCAAGCTGAGTGCTGCCCACAAGTCCCTTGATTTGAATGCTGTTCAGTCTTGTCTTAATCTCTTGTAGAACATGAGGTTCAATCGTCTCTTTGAGATATAGAAGATGAACTTCAGTGGATGTTTGAGTTCCAATCGTGAATTTTTCTACCGCCAACAATTCAGTCTTGAGTCTTTTTCGAATAAGGGCAATATTGGTAAATGATTCTTCCGTAAAACCATCCTTAGGACCTCTTGTGGACACTTCTGTATTTGGTTCTTCCGGTTGCCGTTTAGGAGGATCAGCCAATTTCACAACATAGGATCGATTCGATGGCGTAAATAGAAGGAACAGATCACCGCTCAGCACAGTGTTTATCATTGATTTTTCAATCTCATTGGATGGAAGGGGTGACATGTGAAACGGAACCTTTTGCTCAAGATCAAGTTCATGCGATGTAAGGATAGATTCCGGGATCTTTTTTAATTCGGGTATGAGGGATTGTTCCACTTTGATTTCGTCGCATAATCCCTGGCAATAAACCAGTTGAACAGCATAATCCAGGTCCGATAAAGAGATCGTCAATTTTTTAATGTCTGAGCTTGAATCAAAAATCCGTGTGATCATATCCTCTAATGTATTGGATTCCTGTTACTTAATCTCTTTCACGATGTTACTTTCCCCTTTCGCTGAGCCAAGCTGATCAAGGCTGCAATAATTACAGAAAAAGCAAGCACCCCCCATAAAGAGAAGGGAAGTACATAGTTAGACAATATGTTCAGAAATAACTGGTCACTGAAAGGAATGGCTGTGAACACTAGAATTGATGCGAAAATGCTGCCAAGTACCAACATTTTTACTTTTCTGCTTTGAATTTGGAATATATCAAGGATAAGAAACATGGATAGGGAAATCCTCAGAAAAGCTCCACTGAACCACTGATAAACGCTAAAAAAGTCTAGATGCTCAATGTATCGTCCAATCGTTAGTAATCTCCATTCTTCATAAGCTGGAAATCTGAGTTTATCCGCTTCATCCGGACCAAATTCAACGATTGCACCAATAACCGGTCCCATGGTCAGTCCTAAGAGAAGGAGAAGCATGACCATATAGGATAGATATGATATTCGTGATTTAATGTGGTGTTGCAGAAAGAAAAGCATAATAACTTCAACAAAGCCTGCTCCTACATACATAGTTCCATTCCAAACTGGCCGCATGCCATTTTCAAGTATCGGTTTTAATAAGGAATAATCTTTATGCGGTATGTTAGAGAACATTATAAAAAAGCCCAATATAATCACAAAAGGCAGCAATACAGCAGCGGTATTCGCGAGGGAATGAATACCTAAATATGCATTGAATACAGAAATCAATAGCAATATGAAAGCGAGTATCAGGATGGGTGTCTCTGGAGAGAAAGTGAGATGCACCCAGTAGATAGTATCTCTGGTTGTAAGCATACATATTATAAACAAATATATACAAGCGACTACTGCAAGCGTTCGACCCACAATGGGATGGTAAGCTTTGGAAAGCCACGCGAAAAGATGCTGCTTTTTGATTTTGGAGCTAGAAATGTGGAGGATAAAAATCCAAACTAACGCACATACAGCCGCAAGCAGAACTGAAATCCATGCGTCACGTTTTGCCGCGTCCAATAAGATGGGAATGATAATGACATGATTCAGAAGGCCTGTACTCAGCATAATAATCATGATGGATTGAATAAACGAAATTTTTGTTTTTATTGTTCTCATCCTCCTAAATAAACCAGACCATTCATCTACCTTATAATGCCATTCTTGGAGATGATCTATACTTCCATAGGTAACCTTCGGGATCTTTCAGGTATAGTGTACGATTTGGAGTAGGGGGTATTAGTTGTATATCTGACTTTTTGTGTTATCGTAAAAAACATTCTGAGCCGTGCGGATATCCGCACGGCTCAGAATGTTTTTTATTTAGAACTCCATAAAGCAACACGATCCTGCACGTATTTGGTGTAGCCTTTTTCCATTTTTTCTACTCCGGCTTTCTCTAGGGCTGCCATGTAGTCGTCCCAGATTTTATCGAAATCTGCCGGTTTCGCTAAAATAGCTTCCGGAATGCGTTTCCATGTAATATCTTTCATTTTGTTACCAAGAATGGAGACCTCATCCTCGCCTGGTAGCGCGATATTCCATGCTGCACCATAGGCTTTTTCAGTAAATTCTTCTTCTTTCGGGAATAAATCCTTCCATGTGGTTGCCTTGTAAGCAGCTAATGTTTCTTTTTCAGCATCGCTATAACCGAGTACAAGCTGTTCGGGGAAGTTTTTAGTGTAATAATTTCCGCTTGCATCTTTAGCGCCATCTCCATAATGAACCATCATATTCCAGTAGAAGCCAATTCCAGATTCCTTAGTGAAGGCTGTATTTTCATTGTTAATACGCTCTTGCACCTCTGCTGGAACAACCCGTTTGCCGTTCTCAAGTACATAATGCTTACCTTCAATTCCCCAGTTATTTAAGATCTGTCCTTCGTCAGAAGCGAGAAAGTCTAGGAATTTAATAGTACGAATTGGGTCCGGGTTTGTGCTGGAGATCGAAATCCCATAACCGCCCATAAATCCAGTAGGCCAGAAGCTGGTTTCTTTAAAATCTTTTGTCAGCGTTACTGGATAGTGGCCATAGGTCTGATCGAATTTACCTGCCGTTTTCAGTGCTTGCTGAGCATCATTATAATCCCAATCTTGGTCAATCAGTCCGAGAACTCGCCCGGTGGCTACTTTAGCTTTGTATTGGTCATACTTTTGCACGAAGCTCTCTTTGTCGAGCAATCCGATGTCATTCATATGGTTCAGCCAGCGGAAATACTCTTTCTCCTCCGGACGACGGAAGTGGTAGATCGCCTCATGGGTCTCTTGATCAATATAATATTCTCCGTCATCTGAACCACCTGTCGTAGCAACAGCAGGGTTAGTCACGGAAATGTACATATGCCAATCATCCGCATTAAGGGATACTCCAATGTTCTTATTACCATTCTCATCGGTTGGATGTTTCTCCAGATAGGCTTTTATTACATTCTCATAATCGGTGACCGTTCTGATTTCAGGATATCCAGCTTCTTTCAAGACGCGATGCTGGAGCTCAAAACCACCGCCGGCTACGAATTTCTTCTCATCAACCGCCGCCCAGGTCGGAATAGCATAGATTGATTGGTCTTCATTCGTGTATTTTGCCCGAGCAAGGTTGTCACCCAGCACACGTTTAATATTAGGGGCATACTTGTCGATTAACTCGGTTAAATCGATGACTGCTCCAGCATCTACAAGTTTCCCAATATCAGCTTTGGCAGAGATGATATCCGGATAATCACCACCAGCAGCGATCAAGGCAATTTTTTGTTGTGGATCACCTACCGCAAATTCTGCATCGAGTGTGACACCTGTTTTCTCTGTAATCACTTTACTGATATCGTCTTTCATGTTGTTCCAGTTCGGATTTGGATCTTCTGCGAAGAAGGAGAGTGTGAGCGGACTCAAATCTTCAGCTTGTGCAGTTGCTTCTGCGGTAGCCTCTGCAGTAGCACTAACTTCATTTTTTGATTTTGTTCCTTCGTTGTTATCTGCTGTTTTGTTGTTTGATCCACTACAACCCGCCAGCACACTAATCAGTAAAGTCAAGACCATCAATATCACATGCGATTTTGCTTTCTTTCTTGTCATGAATAGAAACCCTCCCTTTTTTCTGGTTAAAAATGTAATGTGTATACAGGCGGAGCCTGTTGATACCATAAGCGTACTAGCTTTTTACTGAGCCCAAAGTCATACCTTTGACAAAGTAGCGCTGCAAAAATGGATAGACAATTAGGATTGGCACTGTGACTACGATTGTGATTGCCATTTTGACTGATTCCGGAGAAATTTGTGCCATAACCTCGGTCATATTTCTTCCTCGGAAATTGTCCGCATTAGTTGTCGTACTCTGTATGACTTTCATTAACTCGAACTGCAGGGTAGTCAACGCATCCTTGGAACCATTGTAAAGATACGTATCAATCCATGAATTCCATTGGCCAACGGCGATGAAGAGAGCGATGGTTGCCAGCGCAGGTTTGGTCAGCGGAAGAATAACCCGCCAATAAATCGTGAAGTCATTAGCCCCGTCCAGCTTAGCAGATTCCTGCAGCGCATAGGGTAAGCCGTCGATAAAAGAACGGATGATAAATACATTAAATGCGCTGACGAGACCTGGGAGGACATACACGCCAAAGGTTCCTATCATATGAAGATCTTTGATTAGGATGTAGCCAGGGATGAGACCACCTGAGACATACATCGTAAGCGCTAGAAATGTAGAGACGAACTTTCGGGCTTGGAAGTCCACCCGACTCAGCGTGAAAGCCAACATAGAGGCACTAACCAACCCAAGAATCGTGCCAATCACCGTTCGCAAGATCGAGATTTTGAGTCCAGTCATCAGCCCAGAATAGGCAAAGATCGTCTCATAGTTCTTAAAAGTGAACACACGTGGATAGATCGTAATTCCGCCCTTAATACTGTCTGTAGAGTCGTTAAAAGAAATCGCCAATACGTTTAGAAAAGGATATAGCGTAACTATGGTCACCACGGTAATCGCTACATAGACAACTAAATCAAAGATGCGGTCCGACCAAGATACGGCGGCCAGTTTTTTACTTAGCATAAGGGCCTCCTATATGATGCTTTCCTTAGTTATTTTTTTGAATATCCCGTTGGCGGCAAACAGCAGAATCACACTCACCACAGAATTGAAAATATTAATGGCTGTACCGAAGGAGAACCGACCCATACCGAGACCGTAGTTCAGTGCGTACAGATCCAGCGTCTGAGAGTAATCGCGCACTAGATTATTGCCGAGCAGGAATTGCTTCTCGAATCCGATACTAATTAAATGCCCGATGGAAATGATGAGCAGAATAATGATCGTTGTCTGAATCCCTGGAAGTGTAATGTTACGAACTTGTTGCAAGCGACTTGCACCATCTACCCTCGCTGCTTCATAAAGCTCTGGACCTATGCCTGAGATGGCTGCCAGATAAATGATTGTGTTCCAGCCTGTTTCCTTCCAAACATCCGAAGCCGTGACAATTCCCCAGAAAAAATGACCTTTAGCCATGAATTGTATGGGTTCACTGATTAAATGAAGACTTAGTAGGAGATCGTTTACCGCACCATTATCGGTAGAGAGCATCTTGGTAATAATCCCTGCAGCAACCACCCAAGATACGAAGTGGGGGAGATAGGAGACTGTCTGCACAAATCGTTTCAGCAATTGCAGCCGTAGCTCGTTCAGAAGAATGGCAAATATAATGGGAATGATAAATCCCGCCAACAGGCCCATAATGCTCATAGCGAGCGTATTACGAAGTGCATTAAAGAATTGATCATCCTGGAATAGCTCCCTGAAGTACTGCAAACCGACCCATTTCTGCTCGAAAAAGGATTTACCGGGCTTGTATTTCTGAAAAGCCATTGTCCATCCCCATAAAGGTAAATAATTAAATACAAATGCCCAGAGTACAAATGGGATGGCCATCATATAGAGGTATTTCTGCTGTAAAAAAGTTGGCCAAAAGCGAGAAGCTGGCTTTTTCGACTCCGGTTGTATTTTCGAGGTAATCGCTTTCATTTATGTCCCTCCTTAGATATGCCACTATCATAATCTACTGAAAGTAAAGGAAACACCCGAAAATTTTATATAAAAAACAGGGAGAAATCCGTCATTTTCGTAAGCGATTTCTGAAAGAGAAAACTGATATCAATTATTTCTGCGATAATCGGAGGGTGAGACACCTTCAAACTTCTTGAATTTTTCACGAAAATAATCCACATCGCTGAAGCCTACTTCGTTTGCTACTTGTTGGATTTTATAACCTTTAGTTAGCAGTTCCTTGGCTTTCTCCATACGGACTTTATCTAGATAGCTGTTAAAAGAATAGCCCGTGCTATTTTTAAAGAGTTTACCCAGATAAGCGCTACTGTAACTAAATACATCTGCTAGCGTGTCGAGCTTAAGATTCTTATTATAATGTCGATGTATGAGGTCCAACATCCGCTTTAGGAAGACCTCCATATCGTCCCGAGTTATACCTTTTGCATAATACTCCAGGAGAGTGGAGATATAGCTCTGCAACTGGGGCAGAGAGGTTTGTTTATAGATTTGTTCAATCTGTTCATCCATGTTGCTGTGCAGCGGGCTTAGTTCCTTATATTGGAGAGAGAGTTTGTTAAGCAGATAAGTGACAATACGCACATAACGCGATTTCACGGCCATCTCGGAATAATCGGCACTGATCATTAGTTCTCCTGCTTCTAGAATCAGAGTGAAGAGTAACGCGTTAGTGCCGGTATCCATAGAAAAAAACATTCGTTCCACTACGGATTCCAGCTTATTCTCTATTTCTTCTGGACTCACTGTCAGCCCGTTTTTTATTTTCATGGAATCCGGTCCAATCATCCCCAGCTCGTCGTAGAAAAAGTGCTCCTTCATCCTTGCCAGCGCCGTTTGGTAGGAGACAGGGATATCCTCCAGAGTGTTCACCATATCGCCTGCGGTAATGATACATTCCAGTTCATGCTCGTTTACCACTTGCCGTATATGTTGGACCATTAATTTATGTACAAGCTCTTTCTGAAATGAGGGTTGCAGTAGCACTCCTAAATAAGAATCAAGCAAGAATACTATGCCCCAGTCATGTTCTTCAAAGCTTTTCGCAAGTCTTGCTTTTACGACTGTTGAAGGTCCGTGGTCCGCATTGTCTTGAAGCAGGAGCCTAATTAGAACCACTTGATAAGAATCCCAAAGAAGCCCTGTTTCAACAACGGTTAGCTCCATGTTTGGCGGGGTCTGTGCGCTTCGATCCATTAACAAGGATTGAACAAGCATTTCCCGGTTCCATGCCTTGACTGCAGCATGGTTCTTGCGATTATAATTACGCGCATTCAACTCAATGAACAGCTTCTCCAAGTATAGCTGCAATTCATCTTCGTCTACCGGTTTGAGCAAATAGGTATCAACGCCCAAGGATAACGCACGCTTAGCGTAGTGAAAATCCGCATAACCGCTGAGGATAATAATATGCATTTCTGGATCGAGCGCTCTCAGTTCTTCAACAAGCTCCAAACCATCTCTACCGGGCATGCGGATATCGATGATCATCAGGTCTGGGGAGTAAAGTTCATATTTATGCTTAGCTTCAATGGCATTAGCCGCGGAATCAATGACTTGAAATCCAAGACTCTCCCAGTCCAGCAGAGCTACTAGTCCATCACGGATTGCCTGCTCATCATCCACAATCAACACACTATACATAAGAATCACTCCTTAATGGAATCGCAAAGCTGATTTGCGTCCCGAATCCGATTTGACTTGTTAAGGTCAGCCCAAATTGCGGACCATAGGTCAGCTGCAGCCGCAAATGAATATTGCGCATCCCAATATTATTAGTTTCATAGTCATCATTGTTATCTAACATCTTCCTAATTTCTTGTATTCGTGCTTTTGAAATACCCGTTCCGTTGTCAGATACCTGGACCTTAAGATAACTGTCTTCTAAGCGGATTTCCACCCGGACCATGCCGCCTTCAATTCGATTCTCCAATCCGTGGATGACACAATTCTCTACCAGAGGCTGAATAATCAAAGGTGGAATTTGTAAAGGGTTCGCTTTGGGGTCCACATGGAGCTCATAAGTGAGTCTGTCATCATAGCGGAATTTTTGAATGACTAGGTAACAGTTTACGGTTTCTAACTCGCTTTGCAGACTGATCATTCCATTGCCGACTTCGAGGTTTTTACGCATCATTTTTCCCAGTAGTCGAACAATATGAGAAATATCCGCTTGTCCCCTGACAAGGGCTTTCATACGGATTGATTCTAGGGCATTGAAGAGGAAGTGTGGATTGATCTGGCTGGCCATCATCTTAAATTTGATTTCATTCTGCTTTAGCTGAGTCGCATTTTTCTGCCGATTGGATTCTTGAACCTCGCTCATTAGAGCGTTAATATTCCGAACCATATGATTGAATTGTCTGGCCAGCTGACCGATTTCATCCTTCCCGTCTATAACTAGCGTAGCCCCTAAATTACCCGAAGCGACCTTCGAAATATGTTTGCTAAGATGCAGTATCCTTCCGGTGAGCAGCCGCGAGACATAGTAAATTAAGAGAATAGCCATCATTAATGCCGAAAGAATGACAATAGAAGCTAGAAAGATAATTCGGTTGGGCTCATCAACGATACTTGCTACTGAAAAAATGGAAATGATACGCAGACTGTTCAAGCTCCCTCCAGGTTGCCAGTGATCGATCACCATTTTGAAGGGCTTGCCATCAATCGTTACATCGTGTGGACCTTGCCCGGTAGCGGATAGGGTGGTCAGGTCAATATTCGTCAGTGATTTATCTTGTGTATCTACGCGATTTGAAGCAACGATATTATCGTTCTCATCCATAATAAGCGTTTCAAAGGATTCCTGATTGAGGATAGCATTGAGTTTATTCGAATTCACATTCACGACTAGTACACCGGTGGTTCTCGCCTTAAAAAAATTGACCTTTCGGATTAGACTTAGATAATATTGTCCGTTGCGGTCGTCTTGAATATAATTCCAGCTTACTAATCCCCTTTGGGCTAATGCAGTTTGGTACCAATGCTCTTGCGTAACCTTCTCATTCGTCTGAAGAAACTCCCAATTGTCAAGAACCGTCGGGTTGTCGATATACAAGCGGATGCTGGAAACTTCGTTGTACAAACGGACAAAATCACGGAAATCCGGATAGTTCCAGTAAGCTTCCACAACATCATAGACAGACTCATAATGATGATTGGCCGCCTCTTCCAATCGGCTGTCATTCGATAGACGATAGGCAATATCAAGAGGGATATTGAGCATCTCACCAGTGCGTTTCTTCACCCGGTCCACGTTGGCGGTAATCTGCTCGAGTGCATTAGCCATTGCCATATTCCGTAGTTCATTCGTGAGGAACAACCCAACAATCAGGATTGGAATCAGAACAACACAGCCAAATGAAAGAAATAACTTCGTACTGAGTCTGAGATTATTCATAAGAGTGATGATGCGGGCATACACGAATATGGGCCACCTCCAGCAAAATGTTAGCGTTTACATTAGAGTATATCGTTAAATGAACACTCATTATATGTGATCATTTAGGGATTTATTGTCTTCTATTATGGAGTTTTGGTAGGGGAGATTAGCAACTAGATCAGTTTTTTTGACTATACAATTCAATGGTCTCGATTTTCTTTACCGATGAATTAATCCTAAAAAAAATCATGTACTATAGTTCATAAGATTAAACCATTAAACCAAAGGGGCTGCCTATGGACAGACAAGAACGTTTGAAATCTGGCTGAGGAATTTTGCGAATGCAGTAAAGCTCTAGCAGCCATTGGAGATGAAACCCGTCAATCTATCATTATTGCTTTAATTGAAGGTGAAAGTATAAACGAAAAGGGAATCAGAGTGGGGGAACTGACACAGAGGACTAATTTATCCAGTCCGGCTGTCTCTCATCACTTAAAGATATTAAAAGAAGCCAATTTAATTGGTTATGATCAAGAAGGAACAAAAAAATATTATTATTTGGATGTTCTAAAGAGTGATATTTTCAGACTCAAAAAGTTGTTTGACCATATTGATGAGTTCATCAAGGATTCGCAAGAATCTAATGAAAATACAATAAATGATGAAGGGTGATAAATAATGAAAAATGTAATTCTAATGGGTGGAAGTGGATATATAGGAACACATCTGATGGAAGAATGGTTAAGAATAGACTCTAAGGTTCAGATTATTAGCCTATCTCGGAACGGAAAGCCGGATAAGCTCTTACCTAGCCTGGTGAACCATAAACGTATTAAGTGGATGGCTATTGATATTTTTAATATGGATTCTTATCTTTCAAAGCTTCCTCAAGAAGCATATGCCATCGTTGATTTGGTGGGTACTGCTACAGCAAGCAGCAAGGAAGAATTCGAAAAGCTAAATGTTGAACCTGTAAAAATCATGGTGGAGCTTATGAACAAATTGAACATCCCTAAAGGATGCTATATTTCAGGGCGAATTGGAATGCCGTTTAAGAATAAACCGTTCCTTGAATCCAAGCAAAAGGGTGAGAATTACGCCCAATCGAGTGGCAAGAAAATCGGTATAGTAAAACCGAGTTTAGTATACGGGGATCGTCCTGATGCAGTCGTTATGGTTCCGTTTATAAAAGCCATGGGTCTGTTCAACAAGGATCTTAAACCTATCAAAGTAAATCAACTAGCCGACCAGATTATACAAATATGCAATTGAAATATACACAAAGATACTTATAATCTACTAGGTGAAGTTCCTACTTATGCAGGGGCTTGTTAGGGGCATAATTAATCTGATATATGACAAGTTAAAAGGGGACGCTAAGTTCTCTTTTTTTGTATGTTATTTCTTTATATTTCCATTTTTGACCACAAAAGAACATTACTTTTTGGGGTAAAATCTTTAATTTGAACAGATTAAATTGTATGTAAGCTATGATAAACTTCTATCTGAAACCGCTTACAATTATATAAATGGAAGGATGTGGTGATCTCAGGAATTTTACCAAACAACAAAGAAAACCAAAGACGATTACTTGGAATGCTAGAGGTCAGTCAAGTAGTATGTAATCAAAAAAATCTTAGGAGGTAGATTATGTTTAAGTTGAATAAGAAAATCTTGACTGTATTCTTCGCAGCTACTATGAGCTTTAGTTTGTTTGCAGCAACTACAAATGCAGCGACAGATTATTGGCAAAATTGGACTGATGGTGGAGGAACGGTAAATGCTACGAATGGATCAGGTGGGAATTACAGTGTTACATGGTCAAACACCGGGAACTTTGTTGTCGGTAAAGGCTGGAATACCGGATCACCAACAAGGACAATAAACTACAATGCCGGAGTCTGGGCTCCGTCCGGTAATGGATATTTGACACTCTATGGGTGGACGAGAAACTCACTCATAGAATATTACGTCGTTGATAGCTGGGGCACTTATAGACCAACTGGAACATTTAAAGGTACCGTGACCAGTGATGGTGGCACATATGACATCTATACAACTACCCGAACCAACGCACCTTCTATTGACGGAACAGCAACTTTCACTCAGTTCTGGAGTGTAAGACAGTCGAAGAGAGCGACTGGGAGCAATGTTGCTATCACTTTTAGCAACCACGTTAACGCATGGAAGAAATATGGAATGAATTTGGGAAGTAGTTGGGCTTACCAAGTGTTAGCTACTGAGGGATATCAAAGTAGTGGGAGCTCTAACGTAACGGTGTGGTAACAGGTAAACTGTACCCGCTTAATCGATGATAATACTAAGGACTGCCGGTCTCACAACCGGCGGCCTTATTTATTCCAAAAGAATATTTACATACTACTAAGATCATGGTCACGACTTATTATTTTCCTATCCGTTCAAAGGAGATAAATTAATGAGAAAACTATTGAGTTTCCTATTTATAGCAACAATAGTTGTTATCAGCGCTTGCTCACAAGAAAAGCCTGAAACGAGTAATGACAATGTATTTGTAAAGGGAGGGACTTTTATAAACACAAAGTCCAACTACAATGGTGCAACCCTATCGAACTTTTATATCGGTAAATATGAGGTGACTCAAAAAGAATGGATTGAGGTAATGGAAAGTAATCCCTCAGAATTCAAGGGCGACAATTTGCCGGTTGAAATGGTTAGCTGGTATGACGTTGTTGAGTACTGTAATAAGCGGAGTATAAAAGAGGGTTTAATACCCTATTACAATATAGATAAGAATAAAATAGATACAAATAATAAGAGTGAAAACGATAATATAAAATGGACCGTAACGATCAATGAAGGTGCTAATGGTTATCGATTACCGACAGAAGCAGAGTGGGAATATGCTGCAGCTGGAGGTCAGTTAAGCAAGAGTTACACCTACAGTGGAAGCAATAATGCAGATGAGGTAGCATGGTATTGGAAAAACGCTGGAGATAAATACTTATCGGGAGAATGGAACTGGCCTATTATTGTAAACAACAATAATAAAACAAAATCAGTTGGTGTCAAACAGCCCAACGAGTTAGGACTTTATGATATGTCTGGGAATGTAAGGGAATGGTGTTGGAACTGGTATGGGGATAGGGGAAGCGATGTCGGTTCTTTCCGAGTTGTGAAGGGCGGCGGTTGGATCGGTAACATCACCAACAACGAGATATCTTTTCAAGGCAAGTTCGACGCAAATGGCATGGGACCTGATCAAGGTTTTCGTGTTAGTCGTGGTGAGTAAACGGCGGAAAGGTAATTCTCTTTTAAGTTAAGACTCCATTTCTTAGGTAATGATGAAATGATCTAGTCAATAAGCTGTTTCCGGTACTCTACCGCAAGCAGCTTATTTAATTTTCGTTTATTTCCAACTACATAAGATCTAAACTTTTCACGGTATAAGCTTTAGTTTATGCATATGAAAAAATTAGGACAATGATAGAATCTTATTGTTTCCGCTTACATTAATAAATATGGAATAAAAAGGAGGTTGATCAAACGGGTTGCACAGCATCTTAGTAAGACTAGTTGCAGTATAACCAAGAGGAGGAAAGCAAATGAAACAAAAGAGAATGCGTTTATTTTTAGTAATCATTATTTGTTTTATGCTTGCATTGCCTGCAGTAAGTGTAAATGCTGCAACAACGATCACATCTAATCAAAATGGCACCCAAGACGGCTACTACTATGAGCTATGGAAGGATTCCGGTACCACGAGTATGACTCTTGATAGTGGAGGTACATTCAGTGCTCAGTGGAGCAACATCGGAAATGCTCTGTTCCGTAAAGGTAAGAAGTTCGATGAGACCCAGACACACCAGCAAATTGGAAACATAACTGTGAACTACAGTGCCAACTACCAACCAAACGGAAATTCGTATTTATGTGTCTACGGATGGACCGTTGATCCACTAATCGAATATTACATCGTTGATAGCTGGGGGAGCTGGCGTCCGCCTGGTGGAACGTCTAAAGGAACCATTACCGTTGATGGGGGAACATATGACATATATGAGACTACCAGAGTCAACCAACCTTCAATTAAAGGCACAGCAACCTTTAAACAATATTGGAGTGTCCGGACGACCAAACGTACAAGCGGAACTATATCTGTTAGTGAACACTTTAAAGCGTGGGAGAGCAGAGGAATGTCGATGGGGAAGATGTATGAAACTTCGCTTACGGTAGAGGGTTATCAAAGTAGTGGGACAGCTACCGTGACTAGCAATACAATTACGATCGGAGGTAGCGGAGGTACGAACCCGACGCCAACGCCTAATCCGACTTCAACGCCAAACCCAACCTCTACACCAAATCCAGGCACAAGCATAAAAATAGAAGCTGAAAACATGATTAAAAGTGGTCAGTATACCTCAAATATAAGTTCACCATTCTCCGGAGTTGCTTTATACGCCAACAATGATTTAGTGAAATACACACAGAATTTTACGACCGGTACCCATAATTTTTCACTCCGCGGGGCTTCGAATAACTCTAATATGGCGAGGGTCGATTTGAAAATCGGTGGAGTGACCAAGGGTACCTTTTACTTCGGGGGAAGCAGTCCCGCCGTTTATACTCTAAACAATGTCAGTCATGGAACCGGAAATCAAGAGATCCAGCTCGTCGTAACTACTGATAACGGGACATGGGATGCTTATCTTGATTATCTTGAAATCAATTAAATATTCCAAACACGGAAATTGGAGACGGACTGCTTAATGTAGAGACAAAATGAAAAAAGCAACCTACCAGCCATGAATGGTGGGTTGCTTGTCTTGTATAGACGAAAAAATTTATTTATCTATTTAAATTATAACTATCTCTCAACAACAGTTTCACCTTCAATTAACACAGGCTGATAATAAGTGTTGTTGGGCAGGTCTTTTTTACCTTGCAGTTTCTTAATGACCCAATCCGCTGCATCTCGTCCCATAGTTTCTTGCGGGTGTGTCAAAGTGGTTAGTTTGATGTTCGCGTTCTTAGCGATATAGGAATTGTCTTGTCCAATAATCGATAATTCCTCGGGAATAGTGATATCCAGTTGTCTGCAGGCATGGACTACTTCCAATCCGACTTCGTCGTTATAACAAACAATAGCAGTAAGCGTCTCTCTATTTTTATTTAGAAAATCCTTTAAATCAGTAGAAAGCGTCTGTTTTGTCTCCGTGTTAAATGAAAAAATCTGTTCTGGATAAAACCGTAATTTAGCTTCTTCGAGCGCTTTAATATAGCCTTTCATCCGGTATTTCCCCTGCAAATCATCCATTTTTGCAATAAGCCCTATCTGGGTGTGTCCTTTGGTTATTAATTCTCTTGTTGCCAGATAGCTGGACTGCACATCATCAAGACAAAGATATGGCAGTTCTATTTCTTCATAAAAAGCATTGATCATAATAATAGGAATATCCTGCTCTTTAAACGACAAGTAGTAAGCAATATTTGGGTTATATAGATTACTTTTAGTCGGTTCAATAATTAAACCATCTACGCCGTAGGACAGCATCATTTCCAGCGCCTTTTTTTCTTGCGCAACATCGTTATTCGTACTAGCCAATAGAAGAGAATAATTATCCTCATTCATTCGGCTTTCGATCCCGCGGATAATGGAGGGAAATATATAGTCGGATATGTAAGTCGTGATTACACCGATCGTCTTCTTATGAGAACTCCCGCTGTTCTTTGATCGATATTGATTGCTGACATATGTGCCAGAGCCTTTTTCGCTTCGCAGGAAGCCTTCGTTGGATAGTTCTAAAATAGCTTTTCGAACAGTTTGTCTGCTAACTTCGTACATCGATTGTAATGCAGATTCAGTTGGGATTTGTTCTCCTACGTTATAATCTCCCGATAGGATTTTACTTTTAATATCATCTATGATCACTTGATACTTAGGTTTCATGTAATTCCTCTTTCCATACTTGTTCGCTAAGTTTTTCGTTAATTCGGTAAATTTGTATGTACAAATTATAGCATGACTACGAAATAAATAGAAAGGGGCTCTTTTTATATGGATATTTGTAAAAATATAGAATTTTTAAAGCGTAATATGCTACATAATATAGAGTTAAATCAGTATTATCTCCATATTTGTATGTATATATAACTATTCAATTGACAAATGTACGTACAAAAAATTATACTATAGCTGTCAATTAAGAAAGCTAATTCTTATCATGACCTTTTAAAAAAGCGCTATCAGAGAGGTGACAAACGTGATATCGAATCGATTAAGCATCGAACAAGCGATTAATAAGGGAGAAACTTCGCTTGGTATTGAATTTGGGTCCACGCGTATCAAAGTTGTACTTATTGATCTTAGCTTTCAATCGATCGCTTCTGGAAGTTACGAATGGGAAAATCAGTTGAAGGACGGCTTTTGGACGTACAACTTGGAAGATATTATGAAAGGCCTGCAAGACGCCTACCGCGAAATGAAGGAAGAAGTGGCACGGAATTACGGAATTACCCTTCAAACGGTTGGTTCAATCGGTTTTTCTGCAATGATGCATGGATACATGGCTTTTGACGAACAAAATAAACTGCTGGTTCCATTCCGGACTTGGCGTAATGCTACAACGGGTGCAGCAGCTAAAGCATTGACTGAACTGTTTGGGTTTAATATTCCAGAACGCTGGAGCATTGCTCATCTTTATCAGGCAATTTTGAATGAAGAAGAACATGTGCCACAAATTCGTTATGTTACTACGCTAGCAGGATACATTCATTGGCTATTAACTGGAAATAAAGCACTTGGTGTTGGTGATGCATCGGGCATGTTCCCAATTGATGAATCCACAGGAAATTATAACGCATCCATGATACAGCAGTTCGATGAACTTGTTGCGAGCAAAGGTTATCCGTGGAAGACAAGTGAACTACTTCCTAAGGTGTATGTTGCAGGGGAGCAAGCAGGTGTTTTAACTGAAACGGGAGCTAAAATTCTGGATCCATCGTTGCATTTACAAGCAGGTATTCCGCTTAGCCCTCCAGAAGGAGATGCCGGAACCGGGATGGTTGCTACGAATAGCGTGAGAAAACGCACAGGGAATGTCTCAGTAGGAACCTCTGTTTTTGCCATGATCGTGTTAGAAAAAGAACTTTCCAAGGTGTATCCAGAAATCGATATGGTTACTACTCCGAACGGAAGTCCAGTTGGCATGGTGCATGCGAATAACTGTTCAAGTGACCTCAACGCCTGGCTCGGATTATTCCGCGAGTTCTATGAAGCAATGGGACACAAAGTTGATTCCAATAAATTGTACAGCGTGCTTCTAAATAAAGCATTGGAAGCGGACCCAGATGGTGGTGGATTACTCAGCTACGGTTATCTCTCAGGTGAGAATATTACCGGGCTTGATGAAGGCCGTCCACTATTTGTCCGCTCGCCGGAAAGTAAATTCAATCTGGCTAATTTTATGCGAACGCATTTGTTTACTGCATTTGGAGCTTTGAGAATCGGAATGGACATTTTGATGAAGGAAGAGAATGTTGCCATTGATAGTATTTTAGGTCACGGTGGTTTATTTAAGACTCCGGTAGTGGGCCAAAAAATGATGGCTGCATCAATAAATGTGCCAGTTTCCGTAATGACGACCGCTGGAGAAGGCGGTGCATGGGGCATGGCTATTCTCGCCTCTTACATGATGAACAAGAATGGGGAAGAGAGCTTAGAAGACTTCCTCGATCAAAAAGTGTTCAAAGATGTAAAGGGTGAAGAAATCCATCCAGATGCAGCTGACATAAAAGGGTTTGATACCTTTATTGAACGATATAAAAAAGGTCTGGCAATTGAACAGTCCGCCGTCGACAATTTAGTGTAAGAATGGAGGGAGCAAGATGTTAGAGCAACTTAAAGAAGAGGTTTTTCAAGCCAATCTAGAATTACCGAAACAAGGTCTTATTAAATATACATGGGGAAATGTGAGTGCGATTGATCGCGAAAGTGGTTTATTCGTAATCAAACCAAGTGGTGTAGGCTACGACACAATGAAAGCCAGTGACATGGTCGTTGTTGATCTCGATGGTAATGTGGTTGAAGGTGATATGAGACCTTCATCCGATACACCTACTCACGCAGTGCTTTACAAGCATTACTCCGAAATCGGCGGGATTGTGCATACGCATTCCACTTGGGCAACTATCTGGGCTCAAGCAGGACTGGATGTTCCTGTTATGGGAACGACGCATGCAGATACCTTCTATGGTTCCATTCCTTGTGCTAGGTTCTTGACGCAAGAGGAAATCGATCGGGGGTACGAAGCAGAAACAGGTAATGTGATCATCGAGACCTTTGAACAACGCGGAATAGATATTATGGCGGTTCCTGGTGTTTTACTTAAAGGACACGGACCCTTTACTTGGGGAAAAGATGCAAAATCAGCAGTAATGAACAGCGTAGTCTTGGATGAAGTATCCAAAATGAATTTATTTGCAAGAGAGCTGAACCATTTTGCCGAGGAATTGCCACAACGTATTTTAGATAAACATTACTTGCGCAAACATGGAAAAGACGCTTATTACGGACAAAAATAACTAAACAAATCTATAAAAAAACGAAAAGAGGATGTATATGTCAACAGCAGTAGCAAAAGAATTTTGGTTCGTCGTAGGTTCACAACATCTTTATGGTGAAGAAGCATTGGCTGAAGTTAAAGCACACGCACAAACAATGACAGATGCTTTGAATAAAAGCGGAGTTTTGCCATACCCACTAGTATTGCAGGATTTGGCTGTCAGCGCAGATAAAATCACAAACATCATGAAAGAAGTTAACTACCGTGACGAGGTTGCGGGTGTTATCACTTGGATGCATACATTCTCGCCTGCAAAAATGTGGATTCGCGGAACAAAAATGCTGCAAAAGCCATTGCTTCATCTGGCTACGCAATATAATGAAAGTATTCCTTGGGCAACCATTGATATGGATTTCATGAACCTTAACCAGGCGGCCCATGGTGACCGTGAATATGGTTTCATTAATGCACGTTTGAACAAACAAAATAAAGTGGTTGTAGGTTATTGGGAACGCCCTGAAGTTCAAAAGCAAATTGCAGCATGGATGGACGTAGCCGTTGCTTACAACGAAAGCTTTAACATCAAGGTTGCCCGTTTTGGAGACAACATGCGTAACGTTGGTGTTACTGAAGGAGATAAAGTTGAAGCCCAAATTCAATTTGGCTGGACTGTGGACTACTTCGGTATTGGTGATCTTGTACAAATCATCAATGAAGTTAAAGAAGAAGAAATCGACGCCTTGTTCGCTGAATATGCAGAGCTGTATGAATTTGATTATGGTACTAACAGCAAAGAAGCTTGGGAAGCTAGTGTAAGAGTTCAAGCAAGCTATGAAATCGCTATTAAACGTTTCCTTGATCAGGGTGGCTACAATGCCTTCACATCTAACTTCGAAGATTTGCATGGTATGAAACAACTTCCAGGACTAGCTGTTCAACGTCTGATGGCGCAAGGTTATGGTTTTGCTGGGGAAGGCGATTGGAAGACAGCAGCACTTGACCGCTTGCTTAAAGTGATGAGCCATAACCAATCCACTGGCTTTATGGAAGATTACACTTATGAATTGACGGTTGGACAAGAATCTATTCTTCAATCCCATATGCTAGAAGTAGATCCTACTTTGGCAAGTAACAAACCAAAAATCATCGTGTCTCCACTAGGTATTGGTGGTAAAGACGATCCAGCCCGTTTAGTATTTGACGGTAAAGCAGGAGACGGTGTAGTAGTTTCTATGGCTGACTTTGGCACTCATTACAAACTTTTGATCAATGAAGTTACTGCCTTTGAACCAACTGTTCCAGCTCCAAACCTTCCAGTAGCTCGTGTGCTTTGGAATGTTAAACCAAACTTCCAAGACGGGGTTAAAGCTTGGATCGAAAATGGCGGCGGTCACCACACCGTTGTTTCATTGACACTTACAACAGACCAAATTATTGCTTACGCAAAACTTGTGAATTTGGAATATGTAGTTATTAAATAATTTCAGAGCACCTGAATGTTAAAAAGCAAAAAAAGAACCTTATGATTAAGGTTCTTTTTTGCGTGAAAATCATCTTATCATTCCTTCAATAAATTCGGTAATTTCCACTTAAAGCCAGTAAACTAAAGAAGTACAGACAGTTGTCATAATAACGACGAAGTCCAGTACGCAATGGTGTATCCCAAAACAAACGTATAAAATGCTCTGCCTCCGGTCCATTAGAAGCAAGGGAAGCCATAGCATTGGTCGCTAAAAGACCTGTCGGATGCAGTGCCAGTTCGTCGAATGGCTGTCCCTCAATGGTATAACGCCGGTAATCGGAAACTTCGATATTCCTGAAAAAAGCCTGAATCCGATTGCATTGTTCTACCTGCCAAATGTCCTTTTGGAACCAAGCCCAATCCAGACCGATATTAGCTGCAACCCGGTAAGCATCGCTGAAAAAATGGCTAAAATCACCATGAGGCTGGGGTTCTGCCGGAGTGCCGTTAAAATTGGCATATTCGGGAGCAAGGCCAGTTATAGGATGGCATGCAGTGTGAAGATATGCGCGGCTGGCTTCCGCCGCTTCACGCCAAAATATACGGTCACCTTCATCAGCCCACAGTGAGAACAAATCATAGAAATGGGGGAGATGGTAAGACGGATCACTGAAGGTAGATTCCGGTACGAACTTGATCAATTTCGTTTCCGCGTCCCACATGGAGTCGCCAGCTCCTGTTTCTGTTTTATGTACACAAGCATGCAATATCGTTCGGGCTTGCTCAGAATAATTATAAGGTTCCGGACCGTTCCCCCAACGTTTTGAGGCAAAAAACAGAGCCATGGCGAAAAACTCTTCTCCATCCGGTGCAGGTCCCTGAGAAATCCTTGTACCGTCAGGCTTGCAGTGCCAAGCAAAGTAATCGGCATAACGACCTTCTTTGTGCTGCATAAACGTCTTGGAGAAGTTCCATAAACGATCAAACTCATCTTTTTTATTCATTTGAACGGCCATCATCATCCCGTAGGACATACCTTCGGACCGAACATCTAGATTACCTGTATCTAGAATATAGCTTTTATCCTCGTCTTGCGGATAGTAGATTCGTACTTTCGGATCTCCGTAAAATAAATCATTCCAAGTTTCTTCGAGTTTAGTATTGATTTCATCTTCAGAAAAGCCAATCTCCTTAAAGAAATTGCGATATTCGCCCGTATAATAAGCACCTTGTTGTGTCATTGGCATCTTATTTCCCCTCCTGTGAACTACAGTATGCAGCCCTTTTCAATATAAAACTAAGGATGGATGGTTTGAATGGTGCCGTCATCATTGTATTTTAGCTCTGTATATTTTACAGAACGCTTGTTGTCAGCACCTCCAGACAAAGAACTGTCATGATAAAATAAATACCATTTCTCCTTAAACTGAACAATGGAATGGTGTGTAGTCCAGCCTAGTACTGGTGAAAGTATTTTTCCTTGATATACATAAGGACCAAGCGGATCTTTACTGATAGCGTATACAATATTATGGGTAGTACCCGTGGAATAAGAAAGATAATAATAACCGTTATATTTATGTACCCATGGACCTTCAAAATATCTTTTCTCTTCATCTCCTGCAAGAATCGGATTTCCATTTGCATCGATGATAGATATTTCTCTTGGCTCACCATCAAAGCTCAGCATGTCCTCGCTCAACTCAGCTACGATAGGTCCGAGAGCTGGTGCTGTTTCAGCCGGTCCCTCGGCATCCGCAATAAATGAGCCTGTTTGCCATTTTTCAAGTTGTCCTCCCCAAAGACCACCAAAGTATATATACGATTTTCCGTCATCATCAACGAAAACGGCGGGATCAATGCTATAACTGCCGGGAATATAGTTTGGTTCAGGTGTAAATGGTCCGGAAGGTGACGCTGAGGTGGCAACCCCGATTCGGAAAATATCGTCATGGTCTCTGGCTGGGAAAAACAAATAGTAGGTATTGTTTTTGTATGCTGCATCTGGAGCCCACATTTGCTGCTTAGCCCATGGAACATCCTTCACATGAAGCACTTCACCATGGTCAATACATGGGGAACCATCTCCATCAATAGATAGAACATGGTAATCTTCCATATTATATTGGTCTCCGTTGTCATTAGAGATCATATCGTGATCCAGGTCATGAGAAGGATAAATATAAATTTTGCCTTCAAATACATGAGCGGAAGGATCCGCAGTATAAATATGAGTTACGAGAGGTTCATTAGGTTGCACTGGCTTTGTCAAGTCATTTCCTCCTATAAAGTTAATCGCTTACAAATTTAATGGTATAAGAACTTTAGGACTCTGTATATATAGCAACTATAGTTTATACCCCACAAAGTTTAGATGTTTCTTTATTGACATTGTCGAATCGCCTCATGTTCAAAATACTAATTTCCCTGACTGATTCAGTGAAATAATTAAGAATAATAAAACGAATTAGGATATAAAAAAGAACCTTTATTAAAAGGTTCTTTTTTTATATGAGAATCAACTGATGAATTCTGATAAAGTCTATGGTTGTCTTTTTCCGTGGAATTGCCGATGAAGTTCCCATACTTGTTCTGCCAGATCCGGTACAGGGCCATCTACAACCGCATCATGGATAACCTCTTGAATACTCAAATTACGGACGGGTGATGCTGCAACGCCCATATCGCTTAACCACTGTGATAATTGTTGCGAAGAGCTCGCATATACAATTCGTCCTAATTGAACCCAACCATGAGCCGCTGCGCACATAGGGCAATGCTCTCCCGAAGTATACACAGTAGCCTGATTGCGTTCTTCCAGTGACATATTTTGAGCCGCCCAGCGGGCCAATGCGAATTCCGGGTGCTGAGTATGATCACCACCGCCTACATGGTTACTGTCTTCAGCCAAGACTTCTCCACTTGCTGAAACCAGGATGGAGCCGAAAGGCTCGTCCCCAGCTTCGAGAGCAGATTGGGCAATTTCAATACAGCGCTTGAGATGTTTGATATCCGTTTCGTTGATCATGATGATAGAGCCTCCTGACTTTAATTTATTGAAAAACTTGTTTAACAACTAGACCTGATCCTGTTTGTTCGCTTCATTCTTCTATGTTAGCATGTAAAGTATCAGATGAAAAATTAAATTCCAGCATGATACACATAGGGAGGACATTTAGAAATGAAGCACCCATTTATTTTAAATGCAGTATGGAACGGCGGTCGTAACAGTGACGGAACAATTGAAGCGGGCCAGCTCAAGACTCAAATCTCCATTCCTAAGGAAATGGGAGGACCCGGAGTTGGAACGAATCCGGATGAGATGCTTCTGGGTGCCGCGGCAACCTGCTATCTCATTACACTTGCAGCTATGATGGAGCGATCAGGACTTACGACTTCCAGCCTGACGTTAACGTCAGAGGCGACAGTGGATGTAACCAATAATATTTTTACATATGAAGCGATCAAGCATTCACCTATCATCACACTTACTAAAGATGCGTCAGAGGACGATATTGAAAAAGCAATTCGTATTGCCCACAAAGCAGAAGACTCCTGTATGATCTCCAGAGCTGTAGCAGGAAACGTACAAATTACTACAGAGCCAACAGTACTGACTTCAAGCTTGTAAGGATAAGTTCTACAGGACATTTATCCATTAGGTAATCAGAGAGGAGACGTTAACTTTGAACGTTGAGTTGTATAAGGACTTAATCAAGGATGAACGAGGGAATTATTACGTAGCGGTACAAAAAGAGGGCAAAGAACTGACTTTGGTAAATGCAATGCTTGAACGATCTTACCAAGACCTGTGGGAATTTAATGAAGAGTTCAAAAAGAAATATGCAGAGTACGAGCACCAGTTCATCGGCAAAATGATTATGGACAAGCTGCGGCATGATATTGTATTCGCGTCCAAAGAAGACAGCGATGGACAAATGTATGATCTCGCTGCGGTTACCGGTAATTACAAGGTTACTTTTATCGATATGATTGAATTTTATAGGAACCCTAGAGAAGGACGTAGCCATGACAGCGACTTCGATTAAACTTAGCTTATTGGATCTCGTGCCTGTATTTGATAATGTGGATGCAAGTTTTGCGTTGGGACAAGCAGTGAAACTGGCTCAAACTGCTGAAAGACTGGGATATACCCGGTATTGGGTTGCCGAACATCATGATATGCCGGGCTTAGCGTGTACAGCGACAGAAGTGCTTTTATCGCATATTGGAGCGAAAACACAGCATATCCGCATCGGCTCGGGAGCGTTATTGCTGCCACACTATAAGCCGCTAAAGGTGGTAGAGTCTTTTCATTTGCTGGCCAGTTTGTATCCGGGGCGCATCGACCTTGGGTTGGGCCGGGCTCCAGGCGGTGCTGCTGAAGTTAGCTTAGCGCTTAGCGGGAATTTTCTCGAAAATGTCTGGAAAATGCCGGAGCTACTTAAGGGAGTCAACGAGTTATTACAGGGGAACTATTCCTATGAAGGACGTCAGATAACCGCCCGCCCGATCCCGCCTGAATCACCAGAGTTGTGGCTGCTAGGTACGAACAAGAAGAGTGCGGCATATGCTGCTGAGTTTGGAGCAGGCTATGTGTTTGGACAATTCATGAGCGATGTACCTGGGGAGGAGATTTTGCAGGCTTATCGAGAAGCTTTTGCTCCTACTTCAAATTCATCTGTTCCGCGGGCAATTGTTGCTGTTGGCGTGATTTGCGCCGAGACAGAGGAGGAGGCAGAACGACTTGCCTCATCGGGTATGACATTGTTCCAACAAGAAGGTTCAGCCGAAGAGAGGTCCAAGCTCTTGGATCGTAAGCTGCTGATAGGCACACCTGAAAGTATTAAAGAAAAGCTGGAACACTTATCTCGTTTGTATGGAATTGATGAATTCATTATCGTTACTATGATTCCAGACTATGAGAAACGGCTGCATTCGTTTGAGCTTCTTGCCCGTGCTTGCTTGAACGCTAACTAATGAATTAGTAAGAGATCTTCTTCTTGCTATGCTAATGGGAAACTAGTGATATATCATGAGAGGGCTGCCGAGAGGTAGCCCTTTGATCATTCGATTATGCTAAAGGAGGTACATATAGATGCAGTCTCATACCTCTGACTCCATTAAAATCCCTCCCGGATTTTGGACAGGATTAATTCAATTAGGGATAACGGCCCAAGATATAGCCAGTAAAGCAAGTCTTCCGCTGAGCCTTATAACAGAGTCAGAAGTCACCACAGCCCAATATTTCGCTATCTGGCAGGCATATTCGGATCTCATTGGAGATACTGCTGAAGGAATCATCAAGCTAGCAACTGTTTTTGAAACCACACAATATCCGCCGACTGTCTTAGCCACTTATCATGCTAAAGATTATCGTGACGCTCTAAACCGAATGGTGCGCTATAAACGAATGTGCCCTCCAGAAAGCTTGCATATCATCGAGGAGGGAGAGTTGTGTACAATCGAATTAAATTGGCAGCATCCCGAGTATTCCGGTCCTCCTCTGCTGCTTGGCCTTACTCTGGCGTTTTTAGTGGAGCTTGGGCGTCGGGGAACTGGTAAACCTATAACAGCACAGTTTGTAGAATTTTCACAACCCATAGGGAATTTACAGGTTCTTGAAGCTTATTTCGGCTGTCGAATTCAGATCGGTGCTGAGACTAACCGCTTAACACTACGACGAAGTGATTTGGAGCTGCCCTTTATCTCGTATAACGAAGAGTTGCTAGAGATTCTGACTCCCGTTTTAGATCGGACACTTGCAGAACAACAGAGCAGTCACTCAATAACTGAAAGGGTCAAATGGATTATGAAACGTTGCCTTAGCGGAGGTCAAACTGAGATTCAAACCGTTGCTAAAGAGCTAAGGATGAGTGCTCGTACCTTACAGCGGAGGCTTGCTGGAGAAAATACGAGCTTCAAGCAGTTACTGACAGAAGCTAGACATGAGCAGGCGCGAGCGTATTTAGCAGATCCTTCCCTCGATGTTAAAGAGGTGGCTTTCTTGATCGGATATGAAGATCAGAACTCGTTCTACCGTGCCTTCCGACTTTGGGAAGGAGATACTCCTTCAAATTGGCGTGTTAAACAAGAAGTTTGGCGCAAGACACTAGTTACTGAATAATCCCGGTAAGATAGTATAAATACTAGCCGGTGCACAGAACTGTTCTTGAGAAACCACTAATAAGCGCCGTATTAAAAGGAGAAATGAAATATGGAAATGGGATTAAACAATAAGACAGCCTTAATTACAGGATCTACGAAAGGTATTGGTAAAGCCATCGCCTTTGAACTTGCCAACGAAGGTGTTAATGTACTCATAAATGGACGGAACTATGAAAAGGTAGAACAAACTGTAAATGAAATTAAATCAAAATTCCCGGCAACTTCTCCGCAGAATGCTACTGCCGATATTGTCAATTTGGAGCAAAGCGAAGCTTTATTTGATAAATACCCCAATATCGATATTTTAGTTAATAATATGGGGATTTATGAAATTATGAGCTATGAGGACGTTGACGATGAAATATTTGAAAAATACATCCGTACAAATGTTCTTGCTGCAAATGGGTTAACAAAATTTTATTTACCAAAAATGTTAAACAACAATTATGGCCGAGTGATCTTCATCGCCAGTGAAGAAGCAATAATGCCCTCAGCGCAAATGCCACAGTATGCAATGACAAAATCAATGCTATTATCTTTGTCAAAAAGCTTATCTAAATTAACAATAGGAACAGAAGTTACAGTCAATACTATCATGCCAGGACCAACACTTTCTGAAAATGTGCAGCAAATCATTGATGAGATGTACTCAGATGAAGAGTTAACTTTTTCAGAGAAAGAGAAAAAATTCATGACTACAAACTTACCGCAATCTGAAATACAGCGATTTATTAAACCATATGAAATTGGCAGACTAGCAACATTTGTATGTAGTCCCTATGCCTCTGCATTTAAAGGTTCTCCGATCCGTATGGATGGGGGCATGGTACCAACTATTTTCTAATGTAGATATCGTACGAAAAAAGCCACTCCTTAAGGAATGGCTTTTTCATTTGATAAGTTATTCACCAACCTCCGGTATAACAAAGGATACCAAAGTGCCTTCTCCTTGGTTGCTGTGAATCGAAAGGCCCTGACCATACAATTGCATCAGTCTTCGATGGGTATTGGCCAATCCGATGCCACTTTTAGCTTTCATGGTCGGTTCCAGCAACGACGCGAGCGTTCTATGATCCATACCTTGCCCATTATCCTCCACTTCGATTTTTACAGCATTGTTCAGACGTGTGATCCGAATATAAATGGTACCACCCTGTTGATACTTGAGCAGACCATGCTTAACAGCATTTTCTACCAAGGGTTGGATGGACAGGGGAGGTAACAGGATATCAATGTCCGGATCTACTTGCCAAACAACGGATATTCGTTCTGCAAATCGTGTTTGTTCAATATACAAATAAGATTCTACCAGCTCTAGTTCATGAGAGAGGTTCACAAGTTCTCCGATATTTAAAAAGTCAAAGCTGATTCGCAAAAAGGAAGTAAAAGCAGTAATGAGCTCTTGCATCTTTTTAGTATCCATATCACTGAGTGCCGCAATAGAGTTCAACGTATTGAACAAAAAATGGGGTTGAATCTGTGCCTGTAGATAAGCTGCTTCAATACGCACCCTTTCATTAAAGGATATTTTCATCGCTGTTAAGGCCCGAATGCGATACTTGAGTTCTACTGCATCCACCGGCTTGGTAACATAATCATTGGCACCGGAGTAGAATCCAGTGTAAATATCTTCAGGTTGACTGCGGGCAGTCAGTAATAGTATGGGGAGTTCATATAAGGAATAACGAGCGCGAACCTTTTGCGTTAATTCATATCCTGACATATGCGGCATCATTACATCACTGATAAGCAAATCCCAACTCTTTTTATCTAACCAATCCAGTGCCTCTTGGGCTGAGTTCACTGTCGTAATGAGATAAGGCTCATTTTCGAGAATCCCCTTTAGTACATTCAGATTAACAGGATCATCATCTACCACCAAAAGATTTACCTTTGCGTCTGAAAGGAGCGGCGGGATTTTTTCTGCGTGATGATTGGATTGCTCGGAAATCCCCCAGTCAGCCATCTGCTTATAAATCTCATCTGCTGTATACGTCGTTATAGGTTCAGCCTCCCTTACTATCTGGTCGCTATATGAACCAGCAAGGGGAAGAGCAAAACTGAAAGTTGAACCTTTGCCGGGCTCAGATTGTATGCGCAAGCTACCACCATGTAGTTCGACCAACTGCCTACTTATGCTTAAACCCAGCCCAATCCCACGTCCGTCATTTATTCCGTGAGGACCTTGCTCATAAGGGAGGAATACATGCTCCATAGTTTCTTTGGTCATGCCTACCCCGGTATCTGTCACATAGATAAAGACTTGACCGTCTTTTTCCTCAGCTGACACTGAAACAAGTCCTACTTCGGTGTATTTGAGCGCGTTGTGGACTAGATTTAATAAAACTTGTACCACTCTTTTCTCATCCGCAAGAACAGGTGGCATTGATTCTGGAATGCTCATGGATAACTGTACGGGTTTGCCTTCAATCATATATTGCAGCATACTAATGACTCCGGGGACCACCGATTGAACTGAAATAGGCTCCTGTTTCAAAATAACTCGATGCTCCTGAAGACGGACAACATCCAGTAAATCGCCAAGCATATGTGACATACGGCGGCTGATAGTAATCAGCAGCTCCATATCCTGCCGGCTACTCTCGTAGAGTCTATCCTTTTCCTTCGTTACTATATTTTGCGCGATATTCATAATCCCATGAAGCGGTGTTCTTAGCTCGTGAGAAGTATTGGCGAGAAACTGATCTTTGAGTTTGTCTGCTTTTTTCAGCTGCTCATTTAGCTCCATGTTCTCTTTGGCATTCTGGAAATACTTTTTAAACCAATAAGCTGAGAAACCCACGATGGCAGCAATAATATCCAAAGGATAGTAGACTATCGAATAGTGTCCTTTACTATCCCACAAATTCCATAACAAATTAGAAACGATCGCCGCACCTGATAACAGCAGAAAAACAACATCCTTATCATCTTGTTTTTTGAACAATAAGCGAATCAAGCTATAAATCAACCAGATGAAGGGAATATACTGAAACACCTGAATGATTCCCCAATGAATCGATGTACTGACCAGATAAGCAGGAACAATAAATATAAATAAGGTATAAAGAAATAGACACCCAGTGTAAGCACGTAACCACTTGTTGCCTTCGGCGCCAGAGGTGAATTTCCTGAAAACAAGCAGAATAAAAAGGTTTTGCCATAAGAAAGCGATTAAACGGATTTTTAATGACCAAGTGTAATTAATCGGCAGCAATGAAAGAACTAAGTTGTCGTTTCGGGCTAAAAGGATTACGGCTACAGATAATGTCATTAACCCTACAAGAAAGAGAGCACGTTCTTTTGGGTTAAATAAGTATAGAATATAGGCATATAGCCCATGCAGCAGCAGGATGATTGCAGTAAGCATTTGAAATCCGACGGTATAAAAATTTGTCCGGTCAACCATTTCCTCAGAGCCAAAGTAAATAGGCCCGCTTATACCACCTTTATAGGGATGATCAAAGTTTGCTACATGAATAAGAACATCTATTACTGCCGTGTCTTTTGAAAAATAAGATGCTGTAAATGTGGTGGTTTTTGGTACATATGTATCGGCATTAAGAGCAATTTCCCCATTATTAAGAATAGGGGTGCCGTTAATTTCCACACTAGAGGCGGAATATATTTGTTTGATCCACAATGCGACAGGCTGCTGAAGTGGATCTACTAAAATGCGCAGACGGTAAGTGCCATATCCATATGAAGAATTGTACTCGCTTCCTAAGGCTTGGCTCCAATTCCCAGGAACTTGAAGATATTGGGGCGGTTTTGGGATCGTAGCAGACTTGGACGAAACGAATTGCGAAGGATAGAAGCCCCATTCACCATCTAGTCTGATTAAGTTAGCTTTCTTCAGATCCTGCCCCCGTAAATCTAGTACCCCGTTGCTAATTACAGGAACATTATCAGAAACCTTAAAAAGGCTAATCCAAATGCAGCGTATGCCAAAGAGAATGCTGATAAAAAGTAGAATGATAGCCAGCTTATGTAGGATAGTATTATTTTTCATGTGAATATTATAGCAAATAATTCTAATCTAGAATCTAAAAAGGAGATTATTTGTATAAGATGAGCAAATGTCAACAATGATCTTAAGGGCCAGTATAGTTATAATTGTTCTTTATAAACAATAACTTGTAAATATTGTTATTATTAGAGAGGGAGTTTTCAACGCTAAGAGGTCAAAAATCTGCAATAGGTAATGCACTGAAATGAAAAGGAATGAACCGAATGCCTAAGGAAGAAGTGTTAAAAGGCGGTAATGTAAATCATATTGTCCGTATGGCGAACACTGTTCGCCGCCCTATGGGTTATTGGAGTCCGAATGTTCATGAACTACTCGAACATTTGGAAAAACAGGGCTATGAGGGAGCACCAAAATTTCTCGGGATCGATGATTCCGGTCGTGAAATATTGACATTTATTTCCGGAGAAGTTCCAGGGGATAATTATCCGATACTTGAACCGTATATGTGGTCGGACGAAACGCTTGTGGGTTTGGCACATCTTATGCGTCGTTTCCATGATGCGACTACAGGGTTTAGGCCCAATACGGAGGACAGATGGCAGCTTAGCTATGCCGACGATGCCGAACACGAAGTGATCTGTCATAATGACGCAGCGTTGTATAATATTGTTTTTCAAAAAGAGGCTCCTGTGGCGCTGATTGACTTTGACATGGCAGGCCCAGGTCCGCGTATATGGGACATTGCGTACACCTTGTACACATCTGTTCCACTTGCGAGTTTCGCACCGGACCATACTTCTGGAACCACAGTAGCATACCAATATGAAATACATGCCGTAGAGCGACGTCGGCGAATTCATTTGTTTTTTGAAGCTTATGGAAATCCCGTCTCAAGTAATCTGCGACAGTGGATTATACAACGATTGATAGTACTGTGTGATACGTTGAGAAATGGTGCTGCCAATGGTAATCCTGCCTTTCAGAAAATGGTTGACGAGGGTCACTTGGCCCACTATGAGAGAGAGATTCAGTTTGTAACAGAGCATTTCGAAGATTGGATATAAAAATCGGATATTCCGCTAACGGACAGGAAAATTGAAAAAATTTAATAAGTATACCATTAGAAATGAGGTCTGAGAATGAGAGTAAAACGAATTGTTACAAATATAAAAACGCAGAATGTTTCGGCAGCAAAAAGCTTTTACCAGGACGTACTCGAGCTTGATTTATTGATGGATCATGGTTGGATTGAAACATACGGCTTACCCGGAAAGGAAAACATTCAAATAAGCTTTGCCTCACAGGGCGGCTCCAATACGCCTACACCTGATCTATCGATTGAAGTTGATGATGTCGATGTGGTGTTTGAAAGAATGAAAAGTGCTGGATATAAGATAGAATATGGACCTGTTGATGAGCCTTGGGGAGTTCGGCGATTCTATGTCCGCGATCCATTTGGCAAACTTATCAATATCCTTGCTCATGGACATTAGATAAGCAGTCACGGCGTGTATAAATCTAGATTGTTAATCTAACGGAATCAACTCCGTCCTTTAAGGGACGGAATTTTTTGCGTACTTATAAATGATTTTAAGGAAGCGTGATTATGTCCCTAAAAAATCTAGCTTCCTCAATAGTATTTCACATATTTCATAAGCTCAGTGATCCCTAAAAACTGCTTCATTAATTGGCTATTTAGTTTTTGAAGCGCAAGCTCGAAGGACATTTCAACTTTTTTATAGTTTTGTGTCTCTATTTCATTCAGGAGTTGTTTCATGTTCTCGATATAATACACGGTCTTCCTTAAACTGCTGATCAGTATAATCTTTCTTAATTCCGTTAGAGTATAGAGCCTATAGCCGTTGTCTTTGTTTCTGTTAGAAGTAATAAGGCCTTCTTGTTCCCAATGTCGAATGGCTGATGGCTTAACGCCTGCCATTTGTGCAACCTCACCAATAGTCATTGCATTTGTTACCTCGAAATCTTTGTATTTTGATAAATCTGCGTTTCGGAACATGCGTAACACTTCCTCTAACCTAAGCTTTTCTAATTGTGTATTATGCTGTTCTTGATTGATTGTCCAAAGTGCATGTTCAATTTGCCCGGCTTTAATCTTTCTCATCACATCGTACACCACTGGAATCTCATATCCTTGCAAAAGGACACGAATCGTTATAAAAGCTTGAACATGGATGGATGTGTAACATCTGCGATTGCTAGCAGTCCTCGGGACATCGGGAACTAAGTCTTGATCTTCGTATCTTCTTAACGTAGTAGTACTTACATTTAATTTCTTAGCTATCATTGTAGGTGTGTAAATATCATCCATAGTCGCTATCGCCCCATACATTAAAGTAAAACCTTCAAGTGCTACAACAACATTAAATCTAATTTATCAAGATATATCAAGGCCTAGAATGGGATAAACCGAAAGATTGCATGAATGTTATATGATATTTTTATAAAACAGTAAGGAGAGGATTGTTTGAAAAAGAACATACGATTATCAAATCAATCAACAATAGAAGTAGGATTAACGGGTGTCTCAGATCGTCCAACCATTATGTTACCTATCGCTAAAAAATCCGTGTACAATCAGGAGGCAGAAAATCTAAAGCTATGGGGCGTAGATCCTGAATTAGGTAAACATTTTGTTGAAGGTCTCGCGGATACGTTTCAAGTGCTTTATTTTGATTATGAGGGTTATCTCTTTCAACATCCAGTCGACAACTTAACCGCAGAGCATATTGTGAAGGATTTTCTCCTCATTGCTGATGAAATGAACATTAAGAACTTCAGCTACTACGGTTATTCTTGGCTAGCTTTAATTGGACTACAATTGGCTGTCAGAACAAATCGTCTGGAAGGCTTGGTCATGGGAGGTTTTCCGCCTTATAATGGTCCCTATCAAGAGATGATGATTGTAACTCACAAAACACATACCCAAGCTTTGAATAATCAAAATGAGGCAGCTGAAATAAGCTCTTTTGAAACAGAGAATCCTGATGAGATAGACTGGGACAACATCAAGGTATCTATGGATACCCGTGTAACAGCTCAATTCGTTGCCTTATACGAAAGCCTCACTGCTTTTGATGATCGTAGTATTCACCATTTGCTTAGTCTTCCTAAATTAGCTTTTGCAGGAGAAAATGATACTATCGTATATGGTGAGAATTTTGGGAATGTTACCGTTGATATTGCTGGGATATTAAAGAAGAATACGACGAAGCTGTGTGATTTAGGTTGGGATGTTGAAATCCTAACGGGAACCCAAATGGATCATACAAAAGCGATGCAACCAGCTGTGGTATTACCATTGATTAAGCCTTGGTTTATAAAAACAATTATAAATACGGACTAGACTGTAAATTGAGCATTTTTACCCCAGCTGTAAATGAGGATCAATCAATTCGGGCGGAACAGCAAACGGAAAAGGAAATATTATTGATGATAGCCAAAGGTTGAGAAGAACTTGGGCATTTGGTCGTATCGAGTACGATGGGACAAGAGTGTGCTCAGACCTTTCAGAGTAATTACTCTATTATCTACAGACAGGGAGATCAGGACAAAGTCTTAATGGAACTACCCAATTACTCGACCATCCACCAGTTGGAGCAGGTACACTGGAAGAAGATGCTAAAGATATCTATTACAAAATAGAATTTCACAATAAACGGTTAGTGGTTGATTAGCATGATTTGAACAAAAAGAAGGTCAGTCCACGAAATTGCGGAGCGGTTATGCTTCTATCATGAAGCTGTGGATGCTTTGTATGTTGACGGCGTTCTATGGTCACTTCACACAGAAGACCGATTGCCTTATCGGGGCAGTACTGCCCTATAGAAAGGTGCTGCAATTCATCTATTGTTCTCTTTAATATATTGGCCGGTGTTGCCCTTTAAAGGGTACACCGGCTTTTTTAATAGGCACATTGGTCGATGAAGATGACTTAAGAATCAAAAGGATAAGATCTCACGTCATATTATTGGCATTGAATGTCGAAGCTTATGAAGACATAAAATGATTTCCCGCACTATTACATAAGAATAAAACTTTTTTGCAACCAAAACCCTTCTTTTCTTACTTTATAAGTGAGGCCTTAATCAAACTGAACGGAAGTGATGGAGTGGAAGATAGTGAAATCATACAGCTGTACTTTGCGCGTAATGAAAAAGCAATAGAAGAAACATCCAAAAAATATAGAAATTATTGTACTAAGATCGCTCATAACATACTGTCTAATTTAGAAGATTCGGAAGAATGCGTGAACGATACCTTTCTTGGAGCATGGGAAGCGATACCGCCGAAGACGCCTACTAAGCTCTCATCTTTTTTGGGGAGGATCACCCGGAATATCGCATTAAATAAATACAATTATTACATGGCCAAAAAGCGGAATAAAACATTCGATACGATTCTTGATGAATTAAATGATTGTTTATTCTCGCCAGACAATGTTGAAAGTCAATACGAGGAAGAACAAATGGCTGAATCCATAAGCAATTTCCTTCTGAAAATTAACGAAGATCATCGGAATATTTTCCTGAGACGCTACTGGTACTCCGATTCTTTGGCTGATATCGCAACGCGATTTTCAATAAGTGAGAGTAATACGAAATCCATCCTTTTTAGAACACGAAAAAAACTCCAATTATACCTTATGAAAGAGGGCTATATCCTATGAATAATAAAGATCTATTTAAGACTATTGGTTATGTAGACGGCAATCTGGTGGAAAAGGCCGACACGGCGAGGCGCACTAAAAAGAGAACATTTGCGAAGTGGGGATCATTGGCCGCTTGTGCTGTATTGGTGTTAGGAGTGGCCGTTTACACATCTCCTTTGAAGCCATCATTTACTAATTCACCACAAATCTCGCAGCAAACGCCAGTCTCAGCTCCCAACGGAGTTCGGAAGATTTTAAATTACAATGGATTTCGTTATGCATTCGTGGGTGATGGTGCTCAGTTTAAGTTCACAGGAATGAAGCCTGAAAAGTCACTTGGAAGCATAGATTTTGATATCAACCAAGAGATCGGGAAGGACGATGGAAGTAAAGATGTAGAAAAGGATTATGCATCTACGTTCGCAGTCGGAGGTAAGCTATATGAAATCCCGACGTACCCATCCCAATTCCGTATTGCTGTTAAGTATGAGGGACATTATTATTTGGCAGAAATCGTGGCGAAGACAAACGATTCTATAGTGACAGCTAAGGAATATCTAGATATGTCTAATCTAAAAGAGCATGCAAAAGAAATCCATGTTCTTAATCATGTAGGGAATGACGTTTTAAAGAAAATGACGGATCATGCCTCTGTGGAATCTTTCATCGATGGGCTCTATAGCGCAAAAACAGCTGATTTAAGCAATAAAGAATACGAAGCTATTGCCCAGGCGCAGTCCCAAGGAAAATCGTATCAGCTAAAGTTCAATCTTAACGATGGAACCTATATGGGCATGTATATCATTCCTGAATTAAAAGTCGTATCTATGGGAGATGCTTACTATCAATTGCCTGATCTCTTCTTTGATCAATCCGGAGAACTTTTTTCCGGGCTTACACAAGATGTGTTGCCGCTTTACTAAACTTAAGAAGATTTGATTATGCTTAATAAAAAAAATAAAGATTTCTAACAAGTTAAAACAAAGGCATCGAATCCACAGATTCGATGCCTTTGTTTTAGAGTAAAGTACAATTACCCAGATTGTGCGTTAGCCCTCACCCACTAATAGTCATTTGCGTATTACTAATACGAACAAAATGGTTACTAAATTTTCAATAATAGATGTAGGTCATTTAAGTATGCAATTGAAAATGTTCAGTTGAGGAAGGAGATTAAGCTATATGGCTGCAACCATTACTGGAACAGTGTTTAATGATTTAAATCATAATGGGCAGTTTAATCCTGGTGAACCCGGGATTCCGAATGTTAGTGTTGTTCTATATAGTAATTCGAGTGGAACTTGTGTTTCTACGCTAACGAATGTCAATGGAGTTTATAGTTTTCCGATTACCGTTGCGGGAAGTTATTTCGTTTATGAGACGGTTACAGATTCGGGTGTTACTTGTCCGCCAACTACTTTTTCGCAGCCAAGTGGATTTACAATGTCAAATGGGCCAAGAAAACTGACCTTAACCGTTACAAAGTCTCAAATCAGCAATAATGCAACTTTAGCCAATCAGAACTTTAGCCATGATACTACAAATAATCCCTTAAGCTGTAATACAACAATGATTCAATTTGCAGGAAGACCTTCCGTTTGGTATTACCTCAATGTTGTAACAGGTGCAACCGTTATTCAAGGAACGGTTAGTCCACCTGTAGATATAAATGCAATCGGATATAATCCACTGGATAACTATATTTATGGATATGATCAGCTTAATAATAATCTCGTTCGAGTAGATAACAGTGGAAACGTCACTTCATTATTTCCACTGCCACCCGGATTTCCCTCGGACAGCTATACCACGGGAACCTTTGATTTGAATGGTTTCTTTTATATTTTTGTTAATAAAGAATCTCGATTTTATGTAATTGATCTCCGGCCAAACGCTTCTACTTATTTGAAGCTGGTAAACCCAGTCAATGAATTTTCCGAGCAAACCGGTAACTTTGGCGTTCCCTTGAGCTCGGCTCTAAATGTCAGCGGCTGGGTTTATAATAGCTCAGATAGTCGTCTATATGGCATCACACCAACAGGTGTGATGGAAAGAGTAAATCCTGCTACGGGTGCGATTACAAATATAACGACAACCCCACGTAACGCTGGACCGTTCGGAGCAGCGGCGATCGATTTTAACCATAATATTTATGCGATTTCTAATAGTACGGGTAATATCTATCGCTACACCATCGTTGGCAACACGGCTACGGCAACCCTATTCTCTAACACGGCAACTACTTCATTTAATGATGCTACCTTATGTCCTCAAGCTGTTATTAATTTGGACTTTAGTGACACTTCAGATACTGTATCAGGAAATGGACTTGTTCTCGGGACACAAATAACATCAGAGCTCGACGCGGATCAGAATTCTACTGTAACGGGTGACGATATATCGAAGGGGATTCAGATCGATGGACTTTCAGTTCCTCTCACAACACTTTCAGTAAGTGCCACCAGTTACACACTTCTTGCAACAGTGACCAATACAATCGGAAGTACAGCTAACTTATACGGATGGCTAGACTTTAACACAAACGGCATCTTTCAAGGGAATGAAGCGGCTCCGGTTCAGGTGGTATCTTCCCGGCCCGGAATACAAATTGTACCGTTAACCTTTACATTACCCCCTGGAGTAATTCTGGCGCCTACGCAAACTTTTGTCAGACTCAAATTTACGACGGATACGCTAGTGAACCAAAATATATCTCCGACAGCAGTGGATACAAGAAGCTTGGGAGCGGCATCTGACGGAGAGGTAGAAGATCATATTCTTGAGGTTAATAACATAGCAGATTTATTGGTAGACAAATCGAATACTCCTATTCCTGTTTTTCCGGGTCAAGAGCTGGAGTACTACATTAAAGTTATAAATAACGGACCGGATGCCGCTTTAAATGTTTTGTTAACCGATCTGATTCCACCGGAAGTCCTTAATCCAGAATACAGTCTAAACGGGGGAGCAACTTTCCTAGCATGGACTGGAAGCATAGGCTTGGGAACATTGCCAGCAAATGAATCCATTCCAGTTCTGATACGCGGGACGGTTAGCGATACTGCAGTGGGGACGATTATCAACACGGCAATCATAAGCAGTACTACTGAAGCCCCGGATCCAATAAATAACACATCAACTTCCTTTGCAACGGTGAATCAATCAGCAGATGTGTCCGTAATCGAATTAGCAGATCCAACACTTGCCGTCCCAGGAGATTTATTGACATATTCGATCGTTGTGTCAAATGAAGGACCATCATTAGCAGAGAATGTAATGTTAATCGATGCCGTACCTAGTCAAATGACGAATCCAGAATTCTCTGTAGATGGAGGCGTTACCTTTGATCCGTGGGACGGTTCTTATAACATAGGAACATTAATCAACGGGAATACAGTTATAATAATACTTCAAGGAATAGTATCTCATTCATCTGTTGGAACGATTATTAATACAGCAGCGATTAACTCCACAACACCCGATCCTGAATTGTCTAATAACACTTCGACATCTGTTACTCCGATTATCAATTCGGCTGATCTTACCGTTGAGAAAACAGCAATCACTTCTCCAGTCACTACAGGTCAAGTAATTACTCCCACTATTTTTACGACCATTGCAGAACCTTCTAATAGGGAAAATGTTACCTTAACGGAGGGGAGGACAGTAAATCCTTCTGCAGATTCGCCGAATATCAAAGAAGCTGACCCGGATCTGTTCAATACTGTGAGCGTTACTAATGACGACCCATCGGATACCGAGGGGGTTATGTTAATAGATGCTGTTCCTAGTAAAATCATTAACCCAGAACGCTCTGAAGAGTCTGCTACAGGAAACATTACGAATACGGTGATCGTAAGTTTATCTGCACCAGATCCAGATTCAACGAACAACACGTCAAGGACCGGTGCCCCAGTGAATGCATCATCGGATCTTTCTATCGTTAAAACATCGAGCTCGAGTACCGTTATTCCAGGACAATTGCTCACCTATAACTTGCTGGTAACGAATGAAGGCCCTTCTGATGCTGATAATGTGGTAGTTACAAATAGTGTACCAAATCAGCTTATTAACGTAGAGTTTTCAATCGATGGAGGAAGGACCTTTAATCCATGGTCGGGTTCCTATACGATCGGCACATTGGGAAACAGCTTTGGACTTACAATAATCATTCGAGGGACAGTTATCAACGAAGCGGTGGATACAATTACCAATACCGCAACCGTTGGCTCGACAACACCAGACCCGGATCCAACGAACAACACGTCAACCATCGTTATTCCGGTGAATGCATCTTCCGAGCTCTCCTTCGTTAAAATATCGACTGCGAATTCATCAGAGTTAAATCTATCGAATAACACATCAACAATCAGTACTCCAATCAACATTTCGGCGGATCTTTCAGTTGTAAAAACAGCGAGTCCAAATCCCGTAGCTCCCGGTCAACCCCTCACGTATACCGTTGTCGTGTCTAACACTGGACCGTCCAACGCTGAGAATGTAACTTTAATTGATGCGGTGTCTAATGTGCTTTCAAACGTAGAATTTTCTACGAATGGAGGAACGACCTTTGCTCCTTGGGGTGGTTCCTTGAGTATAGGCGCATTGTCAAATGGCGCTTCCATTACGATATTAATTAGAGGCATCGTGAACACTTTCTCTAGTGGACCAGTATCCAATACGGCAATCGTAAGTACCACAACAACGGATCTAAATCCTGCTAATAATACATCAACGGTTACGGTCAATATTATCGGAACAGCGAATGTATCCATTGTCAAATTTGGATGTGCGGACCGAGCTTGCCCGGGTCAGTTGATCAGCTATACATTAGTAGTATCTAATGCAGGACCTTCGAATGCAGAAAATGTAACTTTAACAGATATTGTTTCAAGTATGCTTAGAAATGTCGAGTTCTCTACGAATGGTGGATTGAACTATTCACCTTGGAGCGGTTCTTACGCATTAGGAACACTGGCTAACGGATCATCAGTCACGGTTATAATTAGAGGGAAAATAAGCTCTTTCGCAGAGGATATGATCTCTAATACGGCAACAGTGAGTGCATCAACACCAGATCCGGTACCAACCAATAATTCCTCGACATTCGTTATTCATATTCAGAAAGGCGAAGAATGCCAAAAGTGCGGTAAAGATCATAAATGTGATTCATGTAAAAACATCCGTAAACCTCACAAAATAAAGAGATGTAAAAAATGTACGAAAACTCATAAATGCGATAAATGCAGAAGAGCAGCGCAGAAACGAAAAAATCGTTCTCGAAAGGCTTTAAAATTGAAACGTAAATAATTAGAAGCGGGTACCCCATGATGGAGGTATCCGCTTATTTGTGTGTCTAATCTATTTATAGCGTTTAAGGGTAAATTGAAAGATCGTTCTCTTTCCTTCATGGATTGAATCTAACAAAACATTGTGGCATAAAAATATCATCCTCTTTGGGATATCGAATCTTAATCAGATAAGTAAAAATGGAAGGAATAGGAATCTTGACACGACACCATTTGGTGTCCTATAATCAAATAGACACCAAATGGTGTCCAATTACGTGCTGATGAAGTATAATCAGTTACACTACAGGTAATATTACGGAAAAGGTGGGGGTGGTTTTGAACGATAATAGTCAAGTGAGAGATGTATATGACGCAGTTGCAGATCCAACAAGGCGAAAATTACTTCAAATCCTGGCTGATGTTGATGAAATACCCCTACATGAAATCACGATTCATTTTGAAATGGGTCGTACTGCAGTTTCTAAGCACTTGTCTATTCTTAAAGATGCTAATCTTGTAGTTGCTCGAAAGGTTGGTAGAGAAACGAGGTATCGTTTGAATGCCAATCCATTGAAAGAAATTCGGGATTGGGTATCTTTTTACGAAGGCTTCTGGAAAGAAAGAATCGATAAACTAAAACTTTTATTGGAGGAAGAATAATGAAACCGGATGTATCCTTAGATTATCAATTTACTAGCTCCATCGAGAAGGTATGGAACGCTCTGACGGATTCAGATACACTTGCGAAATGGATTTGGAGCAATGACTTTAAGCCAGTCGTAGGGCATAAATTTCAATTTCGTGCAGAGCCAAATGAATGGTGGGATGGTATTGTTGATTGCGAGGTTCTCGTAGTAGACGAGCCACATACATTATCCTATACTTGGCATAGTGCTGGAGAAGGTACAACAGTTACTTGGACTTTGAGCAAAGAGGAAGATGGTAAAGTTCATCTGCACCTTGCTCAATCTGGATTTAGTGAGGAGACCAAAGCTCGCCAAGGCGCTATCGAGGGTGCTAAATATGCTTGGGCGAATATGGGCAGTCAGCTTGAAAAAGTATTAGCAGAACTGTAATTTCAAGAATAGGGCGCTTTTCTGAAACATGGAAAGTGCCCTTTTTAATGGGATAAATCATGGCAATACTACATGAAGAGAATGGAGATGAGATGATACCACTATGAAAATAAACCGATTAATTGCGAACAATATTAATAAGTTAGATGCAGTACTACCAGTAGATCAATCCCTAGGGATTGCTGGTTTGTCCGGTTCTGGTAAAACTACTTTTTGTCAAACCATCGGTGAAGAATCCAAGAAGCGTCTCGTTTCTTTATTGCCAAAGGCAGAATATCAGTATTTATTCCCTAACATTATGGAAACTAATTTCAGTGCGATTCAGATGGAAGAAATGCCGCTTGTACTTTTTCTAGGGAGATCATCCATTTCTTCTAATCCTCGATCAACTATTGGCACACATACGGGTGTGTTTACAGAGATTCGTGTTGCGATTGCTGAACAATATAACCTATCACCAGAGGTTTTTTCATTTAATAATGAACTAGGCTGGTGTCCAGATTGTAAAGGTCGCGGAACTACTAAAAATGTCGAATGTAAAAAGTGTAAGGGGAAGCGCTATAATCAAGAAACTGAACAATACAAAATGAAGTTATTGAATCAAGACATGAGTATTTCTGATATCAACGATTTAAGTGTCGAAACCATTTTATCTCTAGCAGAAGTGCTGAACATTAGTGAAGGTAAACAAAACATTCTAAAAAACATTATCCATATGAATATTGGTTATTTAACCTTAAATCGGATTATGGGTACTTTGTCAGGTGGAGAGTTAACACGACTTTACTTAGCTGAATTTATGGCAACCAGTGAAAACACCGTAATTATCATAGATGAAATCTCTGTGGGTCTGGATCACCAAACCCTTTTGAAAATATTAGAGCAGATTAAACAATTAGGTTTTAAGAATCAAATTTGGCTTATTGATCATTCGGACACGGTATTAGACATAATGGACGATCAATTGTTCTTCGGACCAGGTAGTGGGAAATATGGCGGGAAAATCGTTGAAGAATCACCACGTCCTGCGCCGATCAATGGGGAGATAAATCAGGCTACACCCACTGAATACTATCATTTTCATGATCTTTACTGTCGTAATGTTCAAATGGCTGAAATTCAGATCCCCCGTAATAGACTTGTAACATTCACTGGTGAATCTGGATGTGGTAAGTCTACACTGGTCAATGAGTGTATGTCCAAAGATTTTGTTACACGATATCCCAAAGATAAGCTGGTCATTGTGGGGCAAGATCGAAACCAATCGATTACCAGTCGGTCGACCGTTGCAACTTTTCTAGATATTAAAAGAAAACTCACTAAATACAGTGAAGAGATTGATGATATTTTTCAGCGCTCGATTGAAGATATTATTGATGAATTGCCAAATGAAGACATTGCTCATAAACGCTTAAGTTTATTGATCAAGCTTGGCCTTGGTTATTTGACGTTGGAAAGAAAAACACAGTCTTTATCAACAGGTGAATTTCAATGTGTCCATTTAGTTTCTGAGCTATTCGCGGGTTCAAGAAATCCGAGTACGCTATTCATCTTTGACGAGCCTTCCAAAGGGTTATCACAAAATATTCTAAATCAATTCATTGATAGCATTAGAGTTATTCTTCAGGATGAAACTGTATCCATTATGATGATTGAACATAACTCGTATATGCTGGAAAACTCTGATTTTATCGTTGATTTTGGCAAAAGACAGCTTGAACCCGTGGAGCATCTCGATGTTGTCAGCCATGAAGAATATTATCGTCAACACAACAATGAAACGACTGTCGCTCCATTGCAGATTTCTTCAACACTGCGTCAAGAAAATGGTGTTAACTACTTAAAAGATGATCAAATTGCCTATTTTAAAAATGCTGAAAATATCTATAAAGGCGGCATCTTAAAAAGCTTATCCTCTATGGCGCGTTTGATTTATGGTGAATACGAATCGGATACCATTGCACCTGTCATCGCTATTGATCTAGAACGCCACTTATATAGTCAATATACTTTTCTGTATGAGATTGGTGGCTTGATTAACCATATTGTAACGGCGCATCCCACCAATAAAGATACGAGTAGCTTCGATTTCTATTATCAAGACAATCATTGTCCATGCTGTAAGGGACGTCGAGTCGTTGAAAAGTTTGATTTTGAAGTTGTCCTTCAGGACAAAAATATACCGTTTTGGGAGGGCTTATTGCATCCAGATGCAATGGATATCCTAAAATTCTATCAATTCCCCAAAATAAAATTCATCTTTGAAGAGATTAAGAATGAACTCGGACATGATCTCAGCAAAAGTTATAATGAGATGACGGATGCAGAAAAGCATACTTTTTGGTACGGGTATTGGGAAAAGTCATTTTATGATAAGGCAAGCAAAGCAACGAGGACTTGGGAAGGCTTTAATTACATCATTGGGAACTACATGGTGATATCGAAGGCTATTATTAAAGAGCATATCAAACAATCTAAAATAATGATTACCTGTCCAATCTGTCAAGGAACCGTACTTAATCATCATAAGAAGCTAAAGTTTGGTGACACGGATATTCGTGAGATCATTGGACAACCTCTCGAACAAGTGATTAGAACTGTTGGTGAATTAGCGGCACTCCAAAAAATGAAAGCCATTGTCGGCGGCGATATGCTTCTGACAGAGGAAGTTTCTCTTTTACCAAGGGAAACACAAGTTGCTCTGAAAATGCTTGAACTAGAGCTGGCAAGCTTTGCACACTATGAAATGGTGTTGCAAAATGCCTTGCCTTTCTGGGGAATAATTAGCAATAGTATAGAATCCATTAGCATAAATAATCGAATCACCATTTGTGATTTTGACAATATCACCGAAACCAGAGAAAACATCATTGATAAGTATTTCACGAATGGAAAATACAAAAAGCTGACCTATGTTTATGAAGCGTTTGGTTACAAAAAATTGGTCACTTTAATTAATAAGATAAAAGCTAGTCAACCATGTCCATTCTGTAAAGGAAAGAAAGTTATATCAGAAGATGGACTCCACGATGGCGTTTATAAGTTAACGATTCCATGTGTTAGTTGTTATGCAAGTGGAATTAATGATGAGGGCCGGAAGGAAATCGTTGAAGGTATTGATGTTCAGACCTGGCTAACAGGCAATGTAAGTGATGTTGTGTCTGAAGGCTCAAATATTGGAGCAGTGGCAGATATTCCAATTTTCAATCGTATTCGTGAGTTGAACAAACAAGAAATGATGGCCGTTTATCAATATCTTGAAGATAATAATTAATAAAAGCCCAACTTCTCTATTGGTTTACGGAGAAGTTGGGCTTTTGGGTTTAGAAACTTAAGATAGGTTATTATCCAATAAAATTTCCAATTGTTTTTCCATAACGTCAGGTGGATAAGGCATTTGGTTTGTAAACCACCATTCCACGATCCCTACATACGCTGGTGCAATAAACTGAAGAATAACGTCTTCGTACAACCCCTGTTTTTTTCCCTCTGACATCTCCCATTCACTCTTGATATCCTCGATGACAAACTCAAGAAACCGACTCCGAAAGAAGGGAGCTCCTTTACTAGATAACATCGCTGAAAAAAAAAATAATTATGTTCGAAATATTCAAACCAGGTCAACTTATGATGTGCTGAGCTTATTTCCGATTCTGAACTGCAGGATTCTCTAAGTTCATTGATATGTTCCTCAATTAACTTATCTAATAAATCATATTTATCCTCGTAATGCAGATAGATTGTTCTTCGACTAACATCCGCTCTGTCAGAAATATCTTTTAGCGTTATAGCATCGAATTTTTTTTTCAGACATCAGTTCAGTCATTGCTTTTTTTATGGCTGCCTGAGATTTAAGAATTCTTCTATCAACCTTTGTCACGTAGAGTCACCAAACTTTCTTGCAGATAATAAACAGATCAAAGCAATGTGTGAATTATTACACGGATCACGGATATTTGCTAATTGAAGAAACTTAACTCATCAATAATAATACACATGAGAGTAATAATTCACTAGCGTTTACTTTCGAGCATAAAAAAATATATATGGGTAAGGGGTTAATATGGCAAAACAAAATCATTTGTATTTACTTATTCTAGTTATTGGAGTCTTCGGAATCCTAACAACTGAAATGGGGGTAATAGGAATATTACCTCAAATAGCAGATAACTATCATGTTTCAGTGTCCAAAGCAGGGCTGTTAGTTAGTCTCTTTGCACTTGCTGTTTCGATTGCTGGTCCTACGATGCCGTTATTATTCTCAAGTTTAAACCGGAAAAAAGTTATGTTGCTTGTACTTGGTATTTTTATTCTTGGGAATATCATTTCCATTTTCACATCAAACTTTAATGTGCTATTAATTGCTCGTGTGATTCCAGCCTTTTTTCATCCAGTTTATTGTTCGTTGGCTTTGACAGTAGCTGCTACTTCAGTCAGTAAGGAAGAAGCTCCAAAAGCTGTTTCTAAAGTCATGTTCGGCGTGACAGGAGGGATGGTTCTTGGTGTACCCATCACTAATTATATTGCTAGTCAAAGTTCTGTAGATATGGCGATGTTATTCTTTACAATCGTAAACGCCCTAGTATTCATAGCGACGTTATTATTTGTACCCTCTATGCCAGTGAAAGAAAGGCTTTCATACGGATCTCAAATAAGCGTATTAAAAAAGCCGATGGTTTGGTTAGCCATTATTGCGGTCGTACTTATTGGATCAGCAACAGCTAGTGTTAATAGTTATATCGCAGAGTATTTGGAGACCATCACACATATTTCAGGGAAGACGTTAAGTTTAGTGTTATTGTTATATGGTTTGGCCAGCTTGGTCGGAAACTTTGCAGGGGGAAGATTACTCTTTAAAAATACGATAAGAACAGTCATAACATTTCCAATTATATTAGGAATCATTTATCTATTATCATTAGTAACGGGTTCGTCCACAGGACCTATGATCATAACAGTTTTATTATGGGGTTTGTTCTATGCAATAGGTAATCTGATCAGTCAATACTGGATTTCATCCGCAGTTCCAGAGGCCCCTGATTTTGCTAATGGGTTGTTCCTGTCCTGTGGTAACTTAGGAATAACCATAGGTACAGCAGTAGGCGGATTATTTATATCAGGAATGGGTACACAGTACATCGTTTTAGGAGGAGTGTTATTTTTGGCATTGAGTTTATTCACGATTTTTCTGAGAATTTACTTTTTTAATCCTGCTAAACAGTAGTTAAGACAGCCATTAGAACAAGAAAAATGCATCGAGTCCATAGACCCGATGCATTTTTTTATAATTGTTCATAAAGCTTCCCATCAACAGGTTTATTTCCTGGGGCAATAGCTAATTTCCCGATAGGTGGGTTGTTCATCTGTCACTTGTTCTTTAGAAGTGTCCGCCCATTTCGCAGGATTTGTGTCATCCGGGATTACATGATTGATAATGTCTAGATAATGACTGGCTTTGTCTTCCATATATTTGACTTTAAGCTTGGCCTCTTCCAACTGAGCTACAGCTGCTGCTTTATACTCCATTATGATCTGATAACGTTCATGAATGGTAGAATCGCCTAGTAAACACAAGTCTACATAGCTTTTAATGTCTTCTACTGACATCCCACATTGTTTGAGATATTTTACACCTGTAAGCCAATTAATAGAGTCGTCATCAAAAAGACGTATATTATTTTTGTCCCGTTGTATCGTTGGGACTAAACCCTTATCTGTATAGTAACGAATGGTATGTTCAGTCAGACCAAGCAGCTTGGCAACTTCCTTCACAGTATACATTGTAATTCCTCCTTAGAATGAATGCGAAAAAAATCTGCATCGCTTGACTTCGTGTTACTCGAACCTGTTAGGCTAATTATTGTAATCTGAATCACAGAACATGTAAATAGGAGGATTTCATATGCAAACAGTAACGCTGAACAATGGTGTAGAGATGCCTATCCTTGGTTTTGGTGTCTATCAAATGAATGATGCTAGAGAATGTGAAGAGAGCGTTTATGAAGCTATTATGGCAGGATATCGCCTAATTGATACTGCAGCAGCTTACCAAAATGAAGAAGCAGTTGGTAGAGCTATCAAACGCAGTGATGTACCTAGAGAAGAAATATTTATTACTACAAAACTTTGGATTCAAGATGCCGGGTATGAAAATACAAAGAAAGCATTTGCCAAATCGCTCGATAGATTACAAATGGATTATGTAGATTTATATTTAATTCATCAGCCATTTGGTGATGTTTATGGCTCCTGGCGTGCTATGGAGGAATTGTACCGTGAGGGGAAGATCAAGGCGATTGGAGTCAGCAATTTTCAAATGGATCGTCTGATTGATTTGATTGCCCACAATGAAATCACACCAGCAATCAACCAAATTGAAACTCATCCTTTTCAGCAGCAAATCGAAAGTGCGAATTATATGAAAGAGAAGAATGTGCAGATTGAGTCTTGGGGACCTTTTGCAGAAGGAAGAAACAATCTTTTTCAAAATGAAGTATTAATTTCAATCGCTGAAAAACATCAGAAATCCGTTGCTCAAGTAGTTTTACGTTGGTTAACCCAAAGAGGCGTGATTGCCATTCCAAAATCTACTCATAAAGAACGAATCATCGAAAACTTTAATATTTTTGACTTCAAATTAAACCAAGAAGATTTGGAAAGAATAGCTGCGTTAGATACGAAACAAAGTGTATTCTTTTCGCATAACGATCCCGAAATCGTAGAAGGGCTTGCTAAACATAAATTTGATATTTAATTCTCATATATCACGTCAAGGGGTGTTCCAAAAGCTATGAAAAGGCTGCCGGGGCACCCTTTTTTTGACCTGATCTAACCTCCTGCGATATGAGGTTGTTTTGATAAAGTGATGTCTTATTATTGAAATAAGCTTTGAATGACTAAATCGTCACCTTCTGTGTCACTGGAAAGTCACTTTGGAGAGCTATACTGATTCCATCGACATATGGAAGGAATTGTGAAGTGATTATGGGAGTTAAATTGCGCAAAATTCTTGTTATAGGAACTATTTTGTATACGCTTTTGATCTTATATTTTTTGTTTCTTGCTTTCAATAGAGTAGAGCATGCAACAAGCCAGTATGGATACACGTTTATGTTGATTCCAGAAAGTGTTCCGCTTCGTTTTCCCAATCTCACTGACCTATCCTTTTCTTGGATTTATAACTTTGGGAACATCGCTGCCTTTATTCCTTTTGGCGTATTATTTCCCTTGTTGTATCGTACTCATTTTAAAAAGTTTATTTGTTTGTTTATCTTAACGATTTTTGTGTTGGAGACTCTTCAAGCTTTAACTTTTTTAGGTTCCTTTGATGTAGATGATGTCATTTCCAATACGTTAGGAGCAATGATCGGATTTTGCGTCTATAAGATAGGATTTATTTCAAAAATCACTTGGAAATCACTTATTAAATCGGCTTTAACTGTTGTTGTTCTATTGATTGGAATCATGGGAATCTCTGAGATCATTGATGTAACTCTAGAGAAAAGTGAAAGACCTATACAGGGATTACAAACACTGAAACAACTTACTGGAAGTATGCCCATCACGCATGATCTTCCCAGCTTCACTATTGCAGGTGAAAAAATCATACCAAAATTGAACTTGTATAGCAGTGAGGGTAAAGAAATTAAAGAATACAAATACACTTTGGATGATAAAAAAGAGGTGTTGCTATATTACAACTTTGGTTTCCCTGATCATGTTGATTCTAATAGTGAACTCATTATTGCAGTTGATGGTAACGTAATGCTTCAATCGACTGAACAATATAGTCCACAAGCTGAGCTTATAAATACAGCGTTAGTTACCGTAAGCGAAATAACCATTACCCTCAAAGGGAATGTGAAGCTATGGGATGTAGGATTCAGTGAAATGAAACACTGGTGGGAATGAGGAGTTAACCCTTCGTTAATTTTATTAACGGAGGGTTTGTTTTGCTGATCAACTCATATACATATTCCGGTATACAGCCGGGGTGAGGTTTTCGAACCGTTTGAATGTTTTAATAAAATAACCAGTATCACAAAATCCTAAATCATCGCTCACTTGATTAATAGGTGCGTCAGTGGTTTCCAGCAACTGCTTGGCCCATTCAATTTTGAGCCTGGCAACGAAGAGGGAGAAGTTCTCACCTGTTTCTTTTGTAAATATGCGACTGAAATAACTAGGGCTGATATGACAAAGCTTGGCCATTTCTTTTAGGCTGAAATTTTCATTTTTGTGAGCATAGATGTAATCGAACGCAGGCTGAAGCACTGAATTTGTAGAGACGAACCTTTGAGCCCCATTTTTCAATTTGGTCTCGATGAGCGCCCCTGACAGTTCTTGCTGGATAGATTGGATTTTGCGATACGCACGGTCTGTCTCGTCAAAGGTTTCTGCTGAAGCAGTTGTGTCAATATTTGAGGTCAGCACTCTTTTGTACAAATCAACTGTGGTACGTTTCTGAATGGCTTCTTCTACGATATAGGTGCTCAACTGAAGCAGCAGATCAACGCACTTCGTTACTTCATCATAGGATAAGACAGGGAGTGCATCATAATCCTCTTTGAGCGAATTAAACTTCTTGTTCGCCTCAACATTAGGTGGCCTAGATACAATCTGCTCCAGATGTGACACGTCAGGTTCACGAAGCTTAAGCTGTCCGGCCATAATTGCACCCAAATATTGATCGTCAATAATAATTGGAATGGCAATATCGATAATGTTGAAATGGCATAAGTAAATATAAGGCTTGTTCTGGCGAACAGCTTCAATGCCGGCACGAGCATCACATTTTTGACAGTACTGAGAGAGGTTAGAATCCTGACGCACGCCTTGACAGAAAGGCTGACAGAAGCTGTGCTTAGTCACAGGAACACCTTTATAATCAACGGTAAGGATGGCCATTTTAGTAACAAGTGATAAGGAGTCCTGCAATTTCTCCCATTTCTTCAAATCAATAATTTCTTCTAAATTAAAGCGAGATTTGGGCATCATGATATTCTCCTAGGAAAGTTATAGAAACATAATGAACATTATAGCGAATTTATGCACAAAAGGACAAGATAATACAATTTCTAAAAGAGTGGACAAAAAAACATGATAAGAAAACGCTTTATTTAGACCTTATTGTTTCATGCATATCGAAATAGAGCAATCTATAATAATAACTATATACAACCTAGGAGGAATGAAAATGAGAAGAGCGTTTATCAGTCCGACGAAATATGTGCAAGGTGAGAATGAACTTTTGAATTTAGGTTATTTTGTAAAAACCTTCGGTGATTCTGCACTGCTCATTGCACATCCAGATGATGTTACACGTGTGAAAGATAAATTGGAATCCACTAAACAGAAATTTAATATAACGCTTGTTGAAAGCGGCTTTCATGGGGAATGCTCAAGACAAGAGGTTGCAAGATTGCAGGCTCTAGCCAAGGAACATCAATGTGCATGTACGATTGGTTTGGGTGGAGGTAAGGCGATCGATACAGCAAAATGCGTAGCAGAGGGAGAAGCGCTGATTATCGTTCCGACATTAGCAGCCACGGATGCACCCACAAGCCACTCTGCAGTACTCTATACCCCAGAAGGCGAATTCGATGATTATGCTTATTTCAAGCAAAGTCCAAGTGTAGTCATGATCGATACAACAGTCATTGCCAAAGCGCCAACAAGATTTCTTGTTGCTGGGATGGGAGATGCACTGTCCACTTATTTCGAAGCAAGAGCTACCGCGAATTCTTACTCCAATGTGAATGCGGGATTACCTTGCGGGGTTCGTGAAGGTGTTTGTGGGGAAGCTAAAGGAACGATAACAGCGCTAGGTCTTGCCAGACTGTGCTATGACACTTTGCTTGAAAATGGTTTCAAGGCAAAGCAGGCCTGCGATTTGAATATTGTAACACCAGCCTTGGAGAATATCATTGAAACGAATATTTTATTATCGGGACTGGGCTTTGAAAGTGGAGGCTTGGCAGCGATTCATGCGATTCATAATGGTTTAACAGCATTAGAGGGTACGCATCATTATTATCATGGTGAGAAGGTAGCCTTCAGTACAATTGCTCAATTGGTGCTTGAAAATGCGGACCGTACGGAATTAAGAGAAGTATTGGACTTCTGTCTGTCGATTGGTCTTCCAGTGTGCTTAGAAGATATCGGAGTAGAGCATGTAACTTACGAAGAACTTCTTGAGGTTGCTAAAAAAGCTTGTATTGCTGAGGAATCCATTCATTCTATGCCGTTCCCAATTACGGAGGAGGCGGTAGCATCGGCGATTATGGCTGCTGACCAACTAGGCCGTCAATATAAACTAAGTAAGGAGCTTTAAGATGAAGAAAATTATGAACAAGCCGGAAACGCTAGTCCGGGAGATGTGCAACGGACTTGTCTTAGCGCATCCTGAGCTGGATTTCAACGATAAATTTAAAGTGATTTCTAAAAAAGAGATCAATGCCGATAAAGTTACGCTTATTAGCGGTGGTGGAAGCGGGCATGAACCAGCCCATGCCGGGTTTGTAGGTAATGGTATGTTGGATGCAGCCGTGTGCGGTGATGTGTTTGCTTCTCCGTCTCAGATTCAGGTCTATCAAGCGATCCGCCGCTCTGCGAGCCAAAAGGGTACGTTGCTGATTATTAAGAACTACAGCGGTGACATCATGAACTTTAAAAATGCGGCTCATCTCGCAAGTGAAGATGGTATACAAGTGGAATATGTCAAAGTAGACGATGACATTGCTGTTGAAGACAGCCTGTATACTGTAGGGAAACGAGGGGTTGCCGGAACCGTTCTCGTTCATAAAATAGCTGGGGCTGCAGCAGAAGCAGGGCTGTCCTTGACGGAAGTGAAAGAAGCGGCGCAACATGCGATTGACCATGTTCGCACCATCGGCTTCGCCTTTACATCTTGCACCGTTCCTGCCAAAGGAACTCCGACGTTTCATATCGAAGAGGATGAGATGGAATACGGTGTAGGAATTCACGGTGAACCTGGAATTCGCAGAGAAAAAGCCGTGTCAGCGGATGAACTGGCGCAGCGAATGGTTACGTCCTTGCTGAGCAACTTGCAGATGAACGATGAGTCACAGCAAGAAGTTGCTGTTCTAATCAATGGATTTGGTGGAACACCACTGCAAGAGCTTTATTTATTGAATAATTCTGTGATCCGTGAATTGACGGCCAAGAATAAGAAAGTGTTTAAAGTATTTGTCGGTAACTATATGACTAGCATCGATATGGCCGGCGCATCAGTGTCGATTATGAAGCTGGATGAGACGCTGAAGAAATGGTTGTCTGCTCCGTGTGATACACCGGCATTGTCGGTTAAAGGTTCATTTGAGCCCGTGAATTATACCGAGATCATCAAGGAAGAGAAAGCAGACAGCACGGTTTCTTTCAAGAATAATACGAATGCTGAAGCTGCGGTAATTAAGAACAACCAGTTCTCCTTGCAAAATATTGTTTATTTGATTGATCAAATGAGTGAGGTCATTATTGAGAATGAGGTGCCTTTCTGTGAGCTAGATGCCCATGCCGGAGATGGTGATTTTGGGATGAGCGTAGCCAAGGGCTTTAAGCAGTTGAAAGTAGAATGGGAAGATATTTTAGCTCATCATCTCAGCAATATCGGTGATTTCCTTGATGCTTGTTCTTTGATCATTATGGAGCATTGTGGTGGAGCATCTGGACCGATCTGGGGATCGGGCTTCCGTGCAGCGAGCAAGACTGCGCAGCAAAAGCAGGAGTTGTCCATCCAGGATTTTGCCAATATGATGCAAGCTGTAGTTAAAGGGATTCAGGATACGGGTGAAAGATCCTTCGGGAGAGGTGCTGTCGTTGGCGACAAGACATTAATTGATGCGCTTGTACCTTTTGCGGATGCCTGGACACAAAGCGCAGAACATGGTGATGATATTAAAATGGCAGCAATCAAAGCTGCGGAAGCCGCAGTTCTCGGTGCCCAGAAGACTTCGGACGTCGTTGCCCGTATGGGAAGAGCAGGTACGGTGGGGGAACGCAGCATTGGGTATCCGGATGCGGGAGCCTACGCGCTTGGTGTTATATTCACAGAGCTGGCAAAAGCAATGAGATAAGTACGAGAACGCACCAGGCAATTGAATAGGATTAAAAACAGCAACAGTCATTGACTGCTGCTGTTTTTATTTATATGCTTATTTTCTTAACTTCCCTGGTAGTGGGATATGCCTAATCGACTCAACTGGATGGTAGAGTAACATCCATGGACCTGAGAAACGCATAACTTCTTTAATTCTTTGCCGATACTCCTGTTTGTAACAATGGATAGGGCACTTTGCACATGCTGTTTTGTCTTCCCCGAATTGACAGAGAGATAATCTTTTTGTTGCATATTCATTTAAGCCCTGACATTCCTCGCATAACCCTTTTTGATGATGTTTTTTCTTACAATATATACGGATCATTTTTTCAACAATTTCTTTTTCTTTTCGAATTTTCGGACCATCATTTAACTGCCTTTTTGTTTGTGCTGCCATGTTAATACGAATCCTTTCAATGTTATAAAAATGTATTCTACGATAACTATATCATTAGATTTTTAATGGGAGCGGGTACTTATTTAACATTTCTATGGCATTTGCTATGAAAATAAGTAAAGAAACTTGTCGATGAATGAGGTAAAATCTTTTAGTGAAGTGAGGGCGGAAAGTATGAGTAATATAAATACTGATCGATACATTGCACAATTAACAGGTAGTGATGAACTATGGGAACCTTTGTGGGGACTTAAAACCAGATTAACGGGAGTCTGTAAAATATATTGTGTAAACTCTCAAACCCATTAAAATGGAAGTAAGAGAAAGGTTGGGGAGAACACATGGGACTTTGGACAAAACAGCAGTTACGGGAATTTATTAAGGAAAACAATTTGGTAAGCGCACAGGATGCGCAGAATGCTCTAAAAGAGCTGTTTGCGGAGACGATTCAGGAGATGCTGGAAGCCGAAATGGATACTCATTTGGGCTATGGAAAGCATGAGGTGAAAGCGAAGCTCACGCCAAACAGCCGTAACGGAAAGAGCCGTAAAACCGTAGTCAGTGAGTATGGTGAGCAGGAAATCGCTATTCCTCGGGATCGGTTGGGCGAGTTTGAGCCCTTGGTCGTCAAGAAGCATCAGTCGAATGTAACGGGCATCGAAGAACAAATTATTGCGCTGTATGCGAAAGGGATTAGCACCCGAGAAATTCAGGACCATTTAGGGCAGATGTATGGTATTGAGGTATCTCCAACGCTCATTTCCAATGTCACGAACAAGATTGTGCCTCTCATTAAAGAATGGCAGAACCGGCCTCTGCAAGGGGTCTATGCCGTCGTCTATTTGGATGCGATCCACTTCAAAGTCAAGCAAGATGGGGCCATTATCAATAAGGCTGCCTACATGGTCATTGGCATTGATCTGGACGGAAACAAAGACGTGCTGGGGATGTGGATTGGTGAGAATGAGTCCTCCAAGTTCTGGCTGAGTGTGCTGAATGAACTGAAGAATCGCGGGGTTCAGGACATTCTCATTATCTGCGTGGATAACCTGTCCGGATTCTCTCAAGCGATTGCCGCCTGCTATCCTCAAACGGAAATCCAGAAGTGTATTATTCACCAAATCCGCAGCTCCACACGGTACGTGTCGTACAAGGATATTAAGAAGGTAACAGCCGACTTAAAGCCTATTTACAAGGCAGCTACCGAGGAAGGTGCCTTGCTTGAACTCGACCGTTTCGAGGAAGTTTGGGGAGCGAAATATCCCCTCATTATCCGTTCCTGGCGGACCAATTGGGACGAACTCGCTACCTTTTTCAAGTACCCGCCTGAGATCCGCAAACTGATTTACACCACCAATATGATTGAGAGTTACCACCGTCAGCTTCGTAAAGTGACGAAGGGAAAAAGCATCTTTCCCACAGATGAGGCGCTACTAAAAATGCTCTATCTGGCCACCGTCGACGTCACTCGGAAATGGACAGGACGTGTCCAAAACTGGGGGCAAATGCTGCTCCAGCTGTCGGTCTTTTTCCCCGATCGGGTCGGTCAACACTTGCGTTAAATTCGCGACTTCCCCCTCGGGGGAATCTGTGCTTAAAAGAGTTTACACAAAATTATTGACAGACCCATTAACGGAAACAGAATCCTATTTATTAAATTCGTTCCCGGTACGCAGACTGCATTTTATTCATCATAGCGGATGCAGCTACATCAATACACAACATGTCGCCACCCGGTTACAGCACACTCTTGGAGTATTTTCTTTAGTTGCCTACTATTGTCCGGATTGGTATGAACTAAGGATTGCTGCGCTATTACACGATATTGGACATAGCCCCTTCAGCCATGTTTTAGAACAGATAGAGGGTATTGATCACCATAAAAGAACAAATGAGTTGCTATATTCCCCTGAGATAAGTGATATCCTTTCAAAAGATAATTTTGAACCGTGTGTGATATTAGATTTAATTGAGGGTAATACAATAAGTCCCCTACGAAATAAAGATAATAAGATCCATTTGGATCATCTGGATTCATGGGTGAGGAGTGCACAAATCACGGGGCTTCTACAATCACCTGCTCAGCTATTACCTAAATTAGAATTAGAGGGCAACTATATTTCGACGGATGTTGATACTGCTGAGTTATTATTACAATTTATTATTTCTGAAGCAAAGTTTCATTGTTCGGAAGTTAATATCGGGCCGAATGTTATTCTAAAACATTTAGTTTCTAAACTAATCGATCATAACGTTGTAGCTGTCGAGGCTATCAGTGAGATGACGGATTCCAGGCTAGAGACTTTATTATTAAGCTGTGAACAGACAAAAGAAGAGGCTAATCGCTTGTTTTACCATTCACAAGAAATAAAGGTCAGTCGTAAAGCAGAAAACGATGCTTCCAATCAATACAGTTTTGTTCTGAATAAACTATATTTATCCGAACCCGTCATCAAAGATGGAGTGGTCTTAGTCAATTCATTAACTTCATATCCGATGCTCGAGCGATTAAGTTCGTTTTTGGGTACATACCTTATTAGTTGGAATGACTAAATGATTGTGAGTTGTCGTCTTTATGGCCACTTTAAAATATCTATAGTATGCTTCAACATACGATTTAAGCGATTTCTCCGTTCCGTTATTAAATCTGTGTTCTTTAACGTATCATGGATGGGAATGACCTCAGAAATTTGTTTACCGCCTTTTGTTATCCTTCGATCGACGCAAGTTGGGATGTAATTTATGTCCGTTATACTCGTGTTACCATTATTGTCCTTTTTAATGGTGAGCGTAAGAATGATTCCGCTTTGTGTAAATGGATTATTCTTAAGCTTAGTCGAAACAAAATTACCTAGGGAATAACTAACGAATTTCTTTTTCCCCTGAACGGATATCGGTTGCAGCACGTGTGGGTGAGATCCCAAAACGATGTTTGCACCATTCTTAAGAAAGAGGCTTGCCAGTTGCTTTTGCCTCTTATTAGGTGTGTACTGATATTCTTTTCCAAAATGCATATAAAGTAAGACCAGATCGACTTTCTTTTTTAAATCTCGAATTTCTCTAAGTATTTTATTGGTTTCTATCCGATTGACTAACCATGGCTGTTGAATAGGTACAGGGATTCTATTGGTTCCTGCAGTGTAAGAGAGGATTCCAATTGTAATCCCACTAACGTTTTTGATTAGCGTACGCTTTGATTCTTGTACAGATCTTGATGTACCGGTATGATCGATTCCACTACGGTCTAATACTCGTAATGTCCGAATCAGACCCGAGGCACCATAATCCATACAGTGATTGTTCGCTGTTACTAATACATCAAATCCAGCTTCTTTTAGCGCCGGTGCTAATTCGTCCGGGCACTTGAATGTTGGACCGCCAGATCGTAGACTTTTTCGACATTCTCGTCCGTTTCCTGGAAAGGTGGTTTCGAGATTACCGATGGTTAGATCCGCCTGTCTTAGATAAGGAGTTACTTTTGCGAACAGGGGAGTGAACGAATAGGTTCCGTCCGATTGTTTAGCATCAGAAATAATGTAACGCTTGACCATAAGGTCTCCTACAGCAGCTATTTGTATTTCGGTCATCTGTATCCACCTTTTTTCGTTTTCATATAGAATATGGAAGAAAGGTGTTATGGGTTATTTTTTTGGCAAAATGGACATCAAGTAATATACACTAATTTTTTTATAAAGAAGAGGGAAGCTTTATGCAAAGGATTCAAGATTCTAAAATGTACTTTATATTTATTCACATCTTTCTGTTGATTTTATTGTGTACCTCCATGTATGCCTATTCTCCGTGGATTCGTACGAAAGTGAAGGAAATTCTTGAGCCAGCGGACAAAGTATATACCATTGCTCACCGTGGCGCTTCAGGATATGCGCCTGAGAATACTATACCTGCATTTGAACTTGCCATGAATATGGGGACCGATTATATCGAGTTAGACATACAGTTAACTAAGGATCGTGTTCCTGTAGTTATTCACGATGAAACGATTAATCGCACGACGAATGGAACGGGTTATGTTAAAAATTTCACCTTGGAGGAGCTTTCGAAATTAGACGCCGGCTCATGGTTTAACGAACAGTATCCCATGTTTGCTAGGGATCAATATGCTGGATTACGTATTCCGACTTTAGAAGAGGTATTTGAAACGTTTGGAAAAGATGTGGACTATATGATTGAAATTAAAGAACCCGCTTTGAATCCGAACATCGAAACCATCTTAAACGAACAAATTGAAAAATATAATCTGTCAGATCATGTTTCCGTACATTCATTTAGTGAGACGAGTTTACGTAGATTGCATTCCATTAACCCGGAGATTCCTCTTTATCAAATTGTTTGGTATAATATTCCGGTTTATAAAATACCAGAATCTTATATCAACCGAGTAAAAACGTATGCAGTTGGCATAAGTCCTAACTTTCAAAGAATAAATTCATCCTATGTTGCACAGGTGAAAAATGCTGGGCTAAAGGTATTTCCATATACAGTGAATTATCAAGTCAATATGGACAAAGCCGTGATTTGGGGCGTAGACGGGGTACATACCAATTTTCCTGACCGTTTTAACGAAGTGATTAAGAATAATAAGAAGTAAGGAAACCCTAATTCATCTATCGGGAATTCATATTCCAAATACATCGATTTCGGAAACAGGAAACCATATTTTTGAATCCACATCTTTAAAAAACACTTGAATAGTATAGGTGCCTTTTGCATTAAAGGAATATGTAAACTCGTTGGTTTTGAACCAAAAGTTTTCTTCACTTTTCTTAATTTGTTGATTATCTATGGTTTCTGTTTTATCCGTAGGATCGGTGATCGTAAGTTTTATATCTGATATTTCTGTCTTCAAATGATCCACTTGTAATAAAGTTGAAAAAGCAAAGCGGGCAGGACTTTTTACCTTACCAAAGATCTCTCCATTGTTATCAAGCAATACCATATTCACATTTGGCTTGTAGATTCGAACCTTTTTACTTGTTTCGTCCAAAGTAATTAAAGCAAACAAATTTTTAGAAAGCTGTTCAGCAGGTAAGAGGATATCTCCCTCGGATAATATTGCTGCCTGTTTTTGAATCGCGTTATTGAAATAGAATGAAACTTCTGATTGGTTTGATGCGGCATAAATCATTGTTCCCGGTAAAATCATTATGCAAAGTACTAATACAGTCAGTTTTATTATTTTTCTCAATGATTTCCCCTCCTATAGAGCTTTATGTTAATTATACCCATAAGATGGAAGATAGTTTCTCTTGTGGTATGGATCTATAAGAAGGGACCAATTGCAATCTTCTGTGAGCAGAGAAAATGTGAGAATAGGGGCAAACATGCTAACTAGAACCCTCTCACCTTGCTAGGGGTTACTTTTCTATGCTTTTTGAAGGTTCGGCTGAAATAGTAGATGTCGCTGAAGCCAGAAGTGGTAGCGATTTCAGAAATTGTTAACTGGGTATGCCTTAGCAAATAATCTGCACGGTCTAAACGGATAGCGTTTATATATTCCGATATCGTATGCCCAGTTAATTCCTTGAAGAGACGACTGAAATGGAAGCGGCTTAACCCTGTTAGTGCCGCAAGTTCGTCAACTTGAATCGGTTCCTGGTAATGGGTATCGATATAACGTAATACAGGTGCGAAGCGTTCGACGGTTTTACTGCGTCTTTCTTGCTCAGCCTGTGAGAGTACGGTGACGATATGTCTGCGCAATAGCAGCGTTAGCAGACGGTATAGCTCCGACTTGACAGCCAGCTCATACCCAAATTCGCGAAGTTCCAGTTCTCGAATAATCGCCAGTGCACAGTCTGTAATGTTCTGATCCCCCCGAATATGGTTACGTAACAGCAGCTGGTTCTGCTGAATGGGGGCGATGAACTTGGTCTCGGCAGCGTCGCTTACCGCACTATGCAGCAAAGAAGTATCTGCAATAATTGCATAATACAATAAATCAGAAGAAGCGCTAACTCCATAATGCAGCTCATTGCTGTTCACGGCAACTAAGTCACCAGCCCTGACCCTGATTGGTGTCCGTCCGCATTCAAATACTGCCTCACCGCTTTCAATAAATAGAAATTCCAGATGCTCATGCCAATGATGTGAGAACAGTACAACTCCCTCTTGGTTGAAGCGCTGAGTATGTACTTTAATCGGAAACTCGGGATCTGGCATATCCATGGATTCTTGTAGATGTTTATCATAGTCGAGCATATATGGACTGCACCTCCTATAGCACAATTGTACAAATGAAACCGCAAGGCTCTGCATGGTGTTTAGGGTTGAAATCATTATAATACGAATCATACCCAATGCAAAATAAAGGAGCGAGTGTTGATGAATATACTCAAAATCGGTGTAATAGGTACGGGCTCTATCTCCGGTATGCACTTAAGTGCTTATCGGGATAATCCGCAGACGACCATATATGCGGTTTGTGACCTGAATGAAGAGCGTGCACGTGCAGTTGCTACTGAGTATAACGTCGAAAAAGTATACACAGATTACCGTGAATTGCTGGCTAATACCGAAATAGATGCAGTCAGTATCTGTACATGGAACAACTCTCATGCTGAGATCAGCATTGCGGCCCTTGAGGCAGGCAAGCATGTGCTTGTAGAGAAACCGCTTTGTCGCACGGTCGAAGAAGCACTTCAGGTTCAGAAGGCAGTGGAAAAGAGCGGAAAGATCTTGCAAGTAGGCTTTGTAAGACGTTATGACTCTAATGCCCAGCTACTTCAGACATTGGTGGAACAAGGAGAATTCGGCGAAATCTACTATGCGAAGGCTACGACGTTCCGGAGACTTGGCAATCCCGGCGGCTGGTTCAGTGATATTGAACGTTCCGGCGGCGGACCTCTGATCGATATCGGCGTCCATGTGATCGATCTATGCTGGTATTTGATGGGCCGTCCGAACCCAGTATCAGTAAGTGCCAATACCTACCGGAAGCTCGGCAATCGTTCTAATATCAAGAATCTTTCTTTTTATAAAGCCGCTGATTACGACGCAGCGAACAATACGGTGGAAGATTTGGCAAATGCACTGATTCGTTTTGAGAATGGAGCTTCGCTGATGGTCGATGTCAGCTTTACACTGCATGCCAAAGAGGACGAGCGTTCGGTGCGCCTGTACGGTGAGAAGGGCGGATTTGAAATTGATCCTGAGATAGTCCTCGTCAAAGAACTGTCGGATACGATTATCAATACCTATCCGCAGACCGATCATAAGGGGTTTGAGTTCAACAGTGCATTCCAGAATGAGATTAACCACTTTGCGAACAACATCAGCAACGGCTCTACACCGATTAGTCCTGTACAGGACGGCGTTACAATCATGAAGATTCTCGGCGCGATCTATGAATCCGCTGCCAAAGGCGAAGAGGTGAAACTATGAAGCTAGGAATTAGTACCTACAGTTTGCATTCAGCTTTTTCAACGGGTGAGCTCACGATTGAAGGAGTCATTGAGACGATCGCCGATCTGGGCGCGGAGCATGCGGAGATTGTACCCTTGGGCATCAATTTGGTTGAGAATCCTGAGCTAATTGATCAGATTGTACGAACGGCAGCAGGTCGTGGACTAGAGTTGTCTAATTATGCTATCGGGGCGAACTTTGCCGGGCTGGAGACAGCGGAAAGACAGCGGGAAGTCGAACGGGTAAAACGGGAAGTAGATGTCTGTGCGGCATTAGGTATTAAGAAGATGCGGCATGATGTAGCTTCGTCAGAAGATCTCTCAATTACGCACTTTTTGGAAGAGCTTCCACGTTTGGCTGAAGCCTGCCGAGAAATTGCCGATTATGCCGCAGGTTTGGGCATTACGACCAGCGTGGAGAATCATGGATACTTTATTCAGCACAGCGATCGTGTACAGGCGTTGGTTCACGCAGTAGGAAGAGATAACTTCCGTACAACACTCGACATTGGTAACTTCCTGTGCGCAGATGAGGATCCGCTTATTGCTGTGACTAACAATATTAAGCTTGCTTCGATGGTACATTTCAAAGATTTCTATATTCGTCCGCAGGATCGCCAGCCTGGCGAAGGTTGGTTCCAGTCCTCCGGTGGGAACTGGTTGAGGGGTGCCATCGTTGGCCAAGGAGACATCGATATGCCTAGTGTCATTCGAACCGTTAAGGGAAGCGGTTACGACGGATATATCTCTGTAGAATTCGAGGGAATGGAAGAGTGCCGCAAGGGAACAAGACTTGGGTTGGAATACATCAAGCGGGTTTGGAACCAAATCTAATTCATTTTAAGGAGGATTATTGCCATGGTTAAACCAATTATCACTAACAAAATCGGCGTTATCGTAGACAGTTTTCAGGTCGGAGTAAAAGAGGGATTGCGCAAGGCAAAAGAAGCAGGGGCTGATGGAGTTCAGATTTATGCGGTGCAAGGTGAATTTGATCCCGCTAATCTTTCTCCTTCAGCCCGCCGTGAATGGAAGGAATACATCGCTTCACTGGGTCTCGAAATTTCTGCCCTCGTTGGAGATTTAGGCGGACATGGATTTCAAGACCCTGCACAGAACCGAGCCAAAATCGAAAAGTCCAAACGCATTATGGAGCTGGCCAAGGAGCTAGGTACAGATATAGTTACTACACATATCGGTATTGTTCCCTCGGACCACACCAGTAAAATTTATGAAACCATGCACATCGCCTGTGAGGAACTAAGCAGATACGCGCATGAGATGAATTCTTACTTTGCGATTGAGACTGGGCCAGAACCCGCTGCGCGTCTGAAGACGTTCCTCGACGGTTTGGGTTCCAAAGGGGTTTCTGTTAATTTTGACCCGGCCAACATGGTGATGGTGACTGGTGATGATCCCGTGCAAGGTGTTCATACACTAAAAGACTACATTGTGCACACCCATGCTAAAGATGGTCTCAAACTTGCCGATATCGATCCGCGCGATGTTTACGGTCAATATGGTTATGAAGCACCCGCATTAGACCATGAGAAGATGGCTGAAATGGCCGAGACCGGCTCGGCGTTCCGTGAAGTTCCACTTGGAGCAGGTTCTGTTGACTGGAACAACTATCTGCAAGCGCTGAATGACATCGGTTATACAGGATTCCTGACCATAGAACGGGAAGTTGGCACTAATCCAGAGGAAGATATCCGCCAGGCTGTGAATTTTTTAAAGGGCTTTCGGGTCTGAATGTGGTAGTAATAAAGATTAAATCGTTCATCCAATCGTTAGGATAAAAGAGAGCTGCCTTACAGGAGACAGGCCTGTACGGTGGCTTTTTAAGTATCTGATCCAATTGCTACAGGCTAGGTTTGATCTAGATAATACTTTTAATAGGTGCTAAATCTCATTTTTTGCAACTTTATCCTCTATTTGGCGTTAAAGAAGAGAGAATACGAAGGGGGAGCCTATATGAAAAGGATAAATCTACTAGCCCTTTTAGCAGTCATTTCAGTAATCATTGTTGGATGTATAAATACAGGGAATAAGGATAAAGCGAATCAAATGCTGATCGATATAAGCTCTGTTCATTCCATAACAATCCTGAGCGATAGCGGTGAATCGATGACCCTAACGGACAGCAAGTTAATAAAACAATTCAAAGCTATACATACTGCTGAGTATGACAGCGCCAAGCTTGATATTGCAGCACCTGATTATGAAGCTATTGTTGAAATGAAAAATAAAGAAAACGAAAAGTTCTCATTCTGGATTAAGGGCGAGAATCAAGGTCTTTTCACCAAATCAGGACAAAATGGACATTACAAATTGCCGGAAACAGAAAAAGCAGTATTGCTTCACTTATTTCAAACAAATGATCAACAAACAGAAACCAATAATCTAAAAATCGATGAGGATATAAAGCGAATTACAATAGCGAACTCTCTAGCACATGGTTCTGTGAATGCTAACATAAAGGAAGAATACATAGATCATGAAACCATAGAAATTTTCGTCCGAGCCATCCGTAACGCTGTACAAATACCAGGGATTTTAAATACCGCAACTCCTAACTACGATATTGTTCTAATTTCAGATAATCATAAATATGCCTTTCATTTATGGATTAACGAATCAAGTGAGCAAGGCATGTTAATGAATGTGAACGAAACGAGCACAGGTTACAGCCTTACTAAGGAATCAACTGCCGAGTTAAAAAAGATTACGTTCATGGCTTCAACATTTAAGGGGCTGGAGTTTAATGCAGTACGGAGCTCAAATGGAGATCTGGTGGCTAAACCAATAGGCATATCCGAAAATAACTATATATTAAACGGTGGAGCAGTAGTTGAACTGCAGGGAATCACATATCACACCATTCATTTTTTCTATGGCGACCACAATGCAATCAATGCTTTGCTAGCCCATGATCCTGCTACGGATGAAGTTAAGGTGAAATGGAGTGATGAGCTGAACGATTCCAATAATCGTTGGAACAATGCCTTTATGTACAACTATAATATGCTAATCCCGTTGGACGAGGATCATCTATTATTTCTGGAATCGGATCTGACGAAAGAAGCTGGGAAATATCATTTGTCCTCATATAATGTTGTTACTGGAACCATCGAACGACTTCGGGAGGACTTTTGGCCGCTTTCTGATGATTATGATTACATATATAAATTTCAATGGAAAGCTGATGAGCAAAAATTGTTTATGCAGAGTTACCTCGGTAATGTATGGATCTTTGATCTGAAGAAAGGAAAGGACGATGTCCATCTTCTGAAATATCGCGTAATCCCTCATTCGACGACTGGGGCGCCATCCCTATTTCTTTCACCAACCTTTAAGAGATTTGTACATGATGATGAGAGTGGGCAGTTAACCTTTTACGATAATAAAGGAGCTTCGCTACGTACTGTACCGTTACCACAAGAGCAATATATACCTTCTGAGAAAATAAAGTGGAACCCGGCCGGCACGATTGCTTGGATGGATACAGCAGAGATCAACCAAAACCGAATCCATGACATCGATATCGATTATTTGAAAATAGCTCCACAAAAAATTAATTTTTATAATCAGGATGGGCTTCCCATCAGCTCTATTAAGACTGATAGCGACCAAGAAGATGCAGCGGTTGAAGTTGTAGGATGGATGGACGCTAATGTAGCTGTGATAAAATCCTATTCAGTAGAACTTTTGTACAAGGATACTATAGGGCTGAAGGTTAAGAATGTTTCTTATTATCTCTATGATGTAAAAAAGAAGCAGAGGGGTGCCAGCTATTCATCAATTCCCTCCAGTGCAACCGTTACTACAGATCAACGAATGGATGATGCCGATAATGAGGGGAATATCACTGTAAGTTCTAAAGAAATCACCTACAAAAAAGGAAAATAAAAAAGCCTCGGGAAGCTTCCCGAAGCTTTTTTATTATTTCAAGACATATTAATCTTCGTCATTGATTAGCTGCAAGTGAAAAGCGTTTCGAAGGAAACGCAAGCACGCAATGAGTTAGTATGAACTCACTCAGAGTCTATATTTATCCTGCTGTAGTACGAACTAAAGGTAGTAGGTCTAGTTGGAAACCCTGTACCAGGGTTTCGCCGTTCATAAGATCGGTCTCATACGCCCGTTTGAAGCCTAAGCGATAGTAGAGCTTGATTGCTGAAGCCATCATTTCTGAGGTATGCAGATTTAAAGTGGCGGCACCCAACTCGCGGGATCTCTTTGCAGCTTCGTGAATCAGATGGGTCGCAACGCCGAGGCCGCGTGCTGAGGGGGATACGGCAAGCAGGCGCAGGATAGGGGAGTGAATGCCTAGCTCTGGCTTACCGTATGCCGTTTCCGAGGAAGAGAACAATAGTGCGCTACCAACGATTTGCTCATTGAGCTCAGCAATGATTCGCACAATTGGGGCATCTCCATGGACGGAATCAAGAAGCGATTTCCGGTATTCCAGCCATAATGGTTCGGGCATGATCTTTGAATATTGGTGGTAAGCGTCCAGTATCACTTCAGCGATGGCATCACGATCATGATTCTCAGCTTCACGGATAATAATCTTTTGTGACATATTCTCGCGATCCCCTTTCAATTAAATGTATAGTTCATACGAATGGAGTCATTATATACGATAATTCCGAGTTATATAAGTGGTATTTTATAATTTTGATAAATGAATAGAAAAGCTTTATATGAAATAAACATAACAGTCGATTACAAAGGGATTCGTTAACGCTTCTTCAGTTCAAACTTTGAACTTATGTATTTATTATGCGTCGGATTTTTTAAAATCCGATTATTTTACACGGAATTTAAGTTGACAAAAAATGGGGGCGTGAATAAGATATAAACAAAATCTATAGGAAAGCAACGCTATATTTCATTGTTTTTTCATCGGAATAGTAAAGTTAAACAGGAATTTAGGGGGAATAGGGATGAACATTGAAAATATTGAGGCTTTTGTCTACATCAACCATTATGGAAGCTTCAATAAAGCGGCCGAAGTCCTATATATTTCTCAGCCGACAGTTACGGCACGGATTCAATCGCTCGAAAGGGAATTGGATTGCAGAGTGTTTGATCGGTTGGGTAAGCAGATTAGCCTAACGGATAAAGGGAAGCAATTTCTTCCCTATGCCCAGCAGATTCTCCAGATCTATCAGAACGGTAAACATCAGGTTCAGGCCAAGGGGCATATTCCGAATGAGCTGAGGATTGGCAGTACTGTCTCGGTGTCCAATTATCTGATGCCCCATCTAATGCTTCATTTGAAGCGTAAGTATCCGCATATCACGATCAAGCTGATGACAGCTTCTACGGAAGTGTTGATTGATAAACTGAAATCGAAAGAGCTAGATCTGGCTTTTATTCGGAAGGTCGTAAATCCAGCCATTCAAGCCTTTCCTTTCTGCGAAGACCCCATTTCGCTGTATGTAGAGAAGGGGCATCGCTTAGCAAAGGCACAACGTACATCGCTGGAAGATATTCGCCAGGAGACGTTAGTTTTTTTTGAATGTGGGTCTTTAGATTGGATGCGGCTGCATCGTGTATTTGAGAGCATGGAACAGCCGCCGAAGATTGAATATCAGGTGGATAACCTGGAGACGGCCAAGAAGCTGGTGTTGAAAAAAGCAGGCATATGTTTTCTTCCGGCACTCAGTGTACAGGAAGAGGTATCGGCAGGGACGTTAGTACGGGTGGATATTGCGGAGACGGAAGGCATCTCCTTACGAACCAGCCTGATTTCACTTAATGGTGAGAACGCTGAATTCATAGAAACTCTACTTGAACTCGGGATTGGTAAAACGGGAAATCGACTAATTGTATAGATGTATTAAAAAACTCTATTAGCGCATCGGCAAATGCAGTGATAAAGTTAATTGCATATAATCACGACTATTTCGATAGGAATTATAAATTTAAATTCGAAAGGATGGAGAGCTTGCGATGAGTGAGACATACAGGCTGGCAGAACTGAAAGATGCGGAGAATTTGCTAGAGGTTACATACCGTGCTTATGAGCTGATTCGTGAGCTCGGGCTGCATTGGCCGGCGGCTACAGCTGACTTGGCACTTATTGAAGACAATATTGCTACGAATGAGTGTTATGTGCTTGAAGTTGATGGAACGATCGTTGCAACGATAACACTTTCAAAAGAAGAAGAGATTAAGAAGATTAGCCCACTTCCTTTTATTAAATGGTTTGCTGCTCATCCGGATTACAGTAACAGAGGTTATGGTGGAAAGCTTTTGGATTGGGTGGAAGAGCACATTATTGCTGGACAATTGGGTTCGGCTGCGGTCACGCTGGCAACGGCGAAGAAGCACCCATGGTTAGTTCAAATGTATGAACGCCGGGGGTATGAACGGTTTCTGGAGCTGGACCAGCAGAATGGTGACGGCATTATGTATCTGATGAAAAAAACACTTATAGATAAACCACAATTCATTCAAAGGGGATAGAACAATGAAAAAGTCCATTTCACTAGTAATTGCATCGTTATTGACACTGGCGATTGCCGGTTGCGGAAATAGCAGCACGAACAGCAGTAAGAACGGAAATGTGGCGGATGCCGCAACACCAGCTAATACTTCGGAAAAGGTAACTAAAATCATCGTAGGTACGGGTACTGCTTTTCCGAAGGTCTGCTTCATAGATGAGAACGGCAAGCTTACAGGCTTTGATGTAGAACTGCTCAAAGAAATCGATAAGCAGCTGCCAGAATATGAATTTGAGTTTCAAACCATGGATTTCAGTAATTTGCTGCTGAGTCTGGAAACTAAAAAAATCGACCTTGTCGCCCATGTCATGGAGAAAAATCCAGAGAGGGAATTGAAATATTCTTTTAACAAAGAAGCCTATGCCCACTGGAGAAACCGCATCGTAGTGGCGAAGGATAATGATTCGATCCAATCACTCGAAGATCTTAAAGGAAAAAAGGTGTTAGTCGGTGCGACAAGCGCACAAGCGCAAATTCTGGAGAACTACAATAAAGAGCATGACAATGCAATTAATATTGTGTATCAGAACGGTGCAGCAAATGATACCGTCGCACAGATTAGTACTGGACGTGTGGACGCTACGCTGGCTGCAGATTTTGTCCTACCGATCATTGATCCGCAGAGTCAGCTAAAAGCTACGGGCGACGAGCTGTCCTCCGCGGACATTCTCTATGTTTTCCGTAAGGATGATGCCGATTCACAAAAGCTGTCAGATGCGATTGACAGTGCGATTAAAGAGCTGAAGACAAACGGAACACTGGGTAAGCTGAGCACGGAATGGCTGGGTGCGGATGTTACTGCGGATTCGGTTAAATGATTGAGCCGGTGAGCACGGGAAGGGAGGGAATATATGGGCGCACAGTTTGATATCAGTTTTGTATTTTCGTTTTTGCCTAAGTTACTAGGGACTTTAAGCACCACGCTTCTGATTGTCGCCTGTTTTCTACTGACAGGAATTATTGTCGGCTTTCTCGTAGCTCTGCCAAGACTTTATAAAGTGCCTGTGTTAAAGACCCTCTCCGAAATCTATATTTCTTTTTTTCGGGGAACTCCGATTCTTATCCAGCTCTTCTTGTTTTATTATGGTCTGCCTGAAATCATGAAGCTGGTCCATGTGGATATGACCCGAACTCCTGTACTTGTCTTTGTGATTCTAACCTACGGTCTGCATACGGGAGCATACATGTCCGAAATGATTAGGGCTTCTGTGATGGCGGTGGATAAGGGGCAGGTGGAGGCTGCATATGCTGCGGGGATGACAGGGTTTCAAGCTTTTACACGAATCGTGCTTCCCCAAGCGCTAGGTATAGCTGTTCCTGTATTCTCTAATCTAGTAATTGCACTACTGAAAGATACGTCATTAGCTTTTACCCTCGGGGTGATGGAAATGTCAGGTAAAGCTCAGACGCTTGGCAGCCTAACACAGCATTTTATTGAAACGTATATCGCGCTTGCGCTTATCTATCTGATCATCAGCTTTACGATTGAGAAGCTGCTGCTTGTAGCAGAACACCATCTGCTGAGGCATGAGAAACGGAATACACCGGAGAAAAATTTGTTCAAAATCAACAGAAGCTGGTCTTACCGTCGCATTATTGCAGAATTAGGAACGGGCAAAGGAGGCACCGGATTATGAAACTAGACCCATCGTTTATATGGACCGCTCTGATGCAAATTCTGAGTGCAATTCCTACGACCTTATATATCACCTGTGTCTCTGTGTTAATTGGTTTTGTGATTGGCGTAGCTGTAGCCTTAATCCGGCTATACAGAGTTCCACTGCTCTACCCGTTGGCTGTTGGTTATGTAACTTTCATCCGAGGGACACCAATGCTGACGCATCTGCTGCTTATATATTTTGGGCTTCCTGTATTGATTGATGGTCTGGCGGCGCATTTCGGCTGGAGCTTTAGGTCGGTTTCGATTCCAATGATCGGTTTTGCATATATTTCGTTCTCGATTACTGCTGGAGCTTATATGTCAGAGGTCGTCCGTTCCGGTCTGCTCGCTGTGGATCGTGGTCAGCTAGAAGCGGCCCACTCTATCGGTATGACTACTCCCCAAGCACTGAAGCGGATTGTTTTTCCTCAAGCGCTGGCGGCAAGTCTGCCTAATCTTTCGAATTCAGTAATCGGTATGCTGCACGGATCTACCCTAGCTTTTACGGTTTCGGTGGTGGATATCAATGCAAAGGCACAGATAGTGGCTTCGACGAACTGGAAGTTTTTCGAGGCTTATCTGGCGGCAGCGCTGATCTTCTGGGCACTAACGTTTCTGATCGAACGCGTAACGTCGGTCATTGAGAGAAGGATCAATCTGTACAATCGAGGTGGAGTAGCATGATCAAACTTGCACAAATTTCGAAGTCATTTGGTCGGAATCAGGTGTTAAACAATATAGATTTAACGGTGACGAAGGGAGAGGTTGTTGTCATTCTCGGTCCCAGTGGCTCAGGCAAAACGACTCTCTTACGCTGTGTGAATTATCTGGAGAAGCCAAGCAGCGGAGAGATCGCTATCGGCGATTTCAAAGTAGACTGCAAACATGCTCGTAAAAAGGAGATTCATCAGCTTAGGCAAAAAACGGCAATGGTATTTCAGCAGTACAATTTGTTCCGTCATAAAACCGCACTGGAGAACGTGATGGAAGGGCTGCTAATTGTCAAAAAGATTCCGAAGGATGAAGCGAGAAAACGGAGCATAGCGCTGCTTGAAAAGGTAGGTCTTGCCAGTAAGCTGGACGCTTACCCGAGTCAGCTGTCCGGGGGTCAGCAGCAGCGTGTAGGGATTGCTCGAGCCTTGGCGCTTGAGCCAGAGGTTATATTGTTCGACGAACCAACTTCGGCGCTGGACCCTGAGCTAGTGGGTGAGGTGCTGGCTGTTATCCGAAAAATTGCCAAGGAAGGCATAACAATGATTGTAGTTACCCATGAAATGGGGTTTGCTCGTGATGTGGCAAATCATGTGGTTTTTATGGACGGAGGCGTCATTGTTGAAGAAGGAACGCCGACAGAGTTGTTCAACCATCCGCGTGAAGAAAGAACGAAGCAGTTCCTAAAGCGGATCACACCTGAATTTAACTATTCTATATAGGAGGCAAAACAATGGCTATTACAATCAGCGTACTCGATCAAAGTCCGATCTATCCGGGAGAAACGCCAGAGGAAGCATTCCAGCATACCATTAAGCTGGCACAACTATCCGAGGAGCTTGGATTCCAACGATTCTGGGTTTCCGAGCACCATGACTCCGAGCAGGTAGCTGGTTCTTCCCCTGAAGTACTCATCTCACATCTGCTAGCCAAAACAGACCGCATTCGTATTGGATCAGGTGGCATTATGCTCCAGCATTACAGCCCGTATAAAGTGGCGGAGAACTTTAATGTTCTAGCTACGCTGGCTCCTGGCCGAGTGGATCTTGGTGTGGGACGTGCTCCCGGCGGTCTCCCGCGCAGTACTCAGGCACTTCAGCTAGGAAGGGCTGAATCCCCTAGCCTAACGGACAAAATCATCGAGCTGGAGAAGTATGTACATAACCGGCTTGAAGAAAACCATCCGCTGGCAGGGTTGAAGGCAGGTCCCCTTCCTGGTACTCCACCTGAGCTATATGTGCTTGGCGCGAGTGTAGGCAGTGCAGAGATTGCTGCTGAACTTGGATTGCCTTATGTGTTCTCCTTATTTATTAATAGCGATAAGACAGTAGCGCTTGATGCTATTCGTGCTTACCGCAGCGGTTTTGTTTCTTCACAGGGCAGACAACCGCAAGCAATTATCGCTTTAGCACTAGTGGTGGCTAATACTGAAGAGGAAGCGAAAGAACTGGCAGGCGCGCATAAGTTGATTCGGATTCAGCTGGCAAGCGGAAAGAAGCTAACTGTTGGGACTCAGGAACAGGCGGAAGAATTTGCCCGGCAGAGTAATGAAGCCTACACAATTGAAGAGCTGGAACCGGAGATTACCAAAGGAACAAAGGCATCTGTGCGTGAACAGCTGTTGGGACTTTCGGAAGCATCCGGTGTCGAGGAGTTTATCATAACGACGAATGTGCAGCCATTTGATAAACGACTCCGTTCCTTTGAACTGCTGAGCGAAGCTATCGCTGAAGTGCCGGCAGAAGCATAAGCGGGCGGATCAGCGTCACACAAAAGATCGTGTAAAGGAGGGTGACTGTATATGACAAGCAAAGCAATAGAGCTGAGTGCGGAAGCGCTTGGAGAAGAATTAATCGGGATACGCCGTCATCTGCATCGGCACCCGGAACTGTCCAATGAAGAATATGAGACAACAAAATATATTATTTCCCTGTTGGAGCGGGCAGGAATCAGGGTCGTAGATTACGGGCTATCTACCGGAGTGATCGCAGAAATTGGGGGCGCTCAGCCCGGTTCGGTCATCGCGCTGCGCGCCGATATTGATGCCTTGCCGATCCAGGAGGAAACCGGAGCGGCCTTTGCTTCGGTGTATCCCGGCAAAATGCATGCCTGCGGACATGATTTCCATACCGCAGCTTTGATCGGTGCTGCCTATCAATTGAAGCAGCAAGAACATCAATTGCAGGGAACGGTACGCCTGTTGTTTCAACCGGCCGAGGAGAAGGCGCAAGGGGCACAGCGAATCATTGCTAGCGGGGCGCTAAAAGAAGTCCGGGCAGTAATCGGGTTGCATAACAAGCCGGAACTGCCTGTAGGAACGATCGGTATTACGGCGGGCCCTTTAATGGCAGCGGCTGATGGGTTCGTGATTGAAGTGCAGGGTGGCAGTTCTCATGCTGCTGTTCCAGAAGCTGGGATAGACCCGATTGTAGCTGCTTCGCATATTGTGACTGCATTACAATCCATAGTAAGTCGCAATGTCAGTCCACTGCAGAGTGCGGTGGTCAGTGTGACGCAAATTCACAGCGGAAATTCATGGAACATTATCCCCGAAAAAGCTGTGCTTGAGGGTACAATCCGTACCTTTGATGAAACGGTGCGCAGCAAAGTACTTGACCGTTTTCGGGAAGTGGCGACTGGTGTGGCAGCTGCTCTTGGAGCAAAAGCCACTGTCCGTTGGATAGAAGGGCCGCCTCCGGTTATCAACGACACCACCTTAGCGGCTTTAGGAGTAGAGTCCGCTGAAGCTCTTGGCTATCGAGCGGTCAAACCAGAGCTTTCACTGGCTGGAGAGGATTTTGCTTTCTATCAGCGCGTGGTACCGGGATTGTTCGTCTTTATTGGTACTGAAGGGAGCCAAGAATGGCATCATCCAGCCTTCAATCTGGATGAACAGGCACTCCCTGTGGCAGCACAATTCCTTGCAGATGCGGCTGTACGTTCCTTTGAGAACTACAATTCCGGTGGAGGTGCAGAATTATAGCTGAACATAAAAGCTACGATGTAATTATCGTAGGCGCAGGCTCGATGGGCATGAGCGCTGGTTACAATCTTGCGAGGCGCGGAGTGAAGACGCTACTAGTGGATGCCTTCGATCCACCTCATACACAGGGTAGCCATCACGGGGAATCCCGGCTGATCCGACATGCTTACAGCGGTGATCCCGCCTACATTGATTTAGCTTTGCGGGCAGATACACTATGGAAAGAAGCGGAACAGTTGAGCGGAACAGAACTGCTTGTCCGCTCAGGCGTGTTGAATCTCGCAGATAGCACAGTATATTCCTTCAACGGCCGTCTCGAAGAAGCGAAGAAACGGAAGGTGCAGGTCCAGCATCTGGATGCCGAAGAGATCCGGCGGCGCTGGCCGGCACTGAACATACCGGAATCATTCGCGGCAATGTATGAACCAGATGCCGGGTATTTGTACAGCGAACGCTGTATTTCCGCCTACCGCCAGCTTGCCCTTGGACATGGTGCGGAACTGTTGACGAACACTCCAGTTGTGAATATTACCGCTCGCGAAGGCAGCATTACGATTCACACGACAAATGGCGATTATCACGGAGCGGCAGCTATCCTTAGTGCCGGAGCTTGGTTTGGTGCGTTGGCACCTTTTGTACATTTGCCGATTAAAGCAATCCGCAAAGTTGTGGGCTGGTTTGAGAGCTCCCCTGCTTTTGCTGCGGGTAATTTTCCTGGCTTTACGTTAGGAGCAGAGGAAGGTGGCTATTACGGATTTCCCAGTATTGATGGCGCTGGTCTGAAGATCGGCCGGCACGATACAGGGCTGGAATGGAAGCCGGGTACACAGCTTGCCCCGTTTGGCAGTGAAGCCAGCGATGAGGGTGACCTCCGCAAGGTGCTGGAGTCATATATGCCGGGTGCAGCTGGCCGATTGCTAAAAGGTTCTGTATGCAAATATGAACATACGCCTGATGAAGATTTCGTTATAGACCGCCATCCGCTTCACTCCAATGTGCTGGTAGCTGGAGGGTTTTCGGGGCATGGTTTTAAATTTTCTAGTGTTGTAGGTGAAATACTGGCCGACTTGGCCATCAGTGGAGTCACCGGTCATAATATCAAGCCTTTTTCGTTATCTCGTTTTGCACCACCGGATCATTCTCAAACAGATCGTATATTGGAGGGGATTTAATGAGCAGAGTTCAAATCAGTGATTTTTTAAGGACGTACCATCAATTAGTAAAGTCGACCGCCGGGTTAACGGAGGAGCAACTGAAATGGAAGGCGGCACCCGCCAGTTGGAGTGTGACTGAGGTGCTGACTCATTTGGCTGATCACAGCATCGTAGTTTCGTTCCGCATTCGTGATATTCTCGCTGCTACGACTGCACAGCTTCCAGTCTTCAATCAGAATGCTTGGGTTAGCGGTCAGTACGCCAACAGCGGAAATGCTTCCGACAATCTGGAGCTGTTCCGCAGTCTGCTTTACTATAACAGTCTTTTGTTTGAACGCCTTAGGGAAGAAGATTGGGAGAAAAGCGGAATTAATTTCAAGGGGGAGACCGTGAAAATTTCCGATATCGTGCACGGCTTCACTGCACATGTGGAGAGACATCTTGGCCAGATCGAGCGAATCAAACAGGGCGCAGCTAATGCATCGTTTGTGCAATGAGCTTAGTGAAGTACTTTCAGTTCTATAGTCTGTATTTAAAACAAAACTTTTAGGAGGAATGAACATGACCAAACCAAGACAACTGAAGCTGGGTGCACTGCTGCATGGGGTAGGAGGCAGCACGTCGATGTGGCGCCATCCAGATGCCAAACCTGATGCCAGTGTAAACTTTGAATTATACAAAGAGTGGGTACAGAAGGCAGAAGAAGGCAAGTTGGATCTGATCTTCATCGCAGACGGTCTGTACATTAATGAAAAGTCCATTCCTCATTTCCTTAACCGGTTTGAGCCGCTGACCATTCTTAGCGCACTCGCAGCCGTCAGCACTAACATCGGTTTAGTTGGTACGTTGTCTACCTCGTACAGTGAACCATTTACCGTAGCGCGTCAATTCGGTTCACTGGATGTAATCAGCGGCGGCCGGGCCGGCTGGAATGTGGTGACTTCACCTCTGGAAGGTTCTGCGTCAAATTACAGCAAAAAAGAGCATCCTGACCATGGCAAGCGCTACCGCATTGCCACCGAATATTTGCAGGTGACACGCGGACTATGGGATTCTTGGGAAGATGATGCGTTTGTACGAGACAAGGAATCAGGTGTATTCTTTGATCCGCAAAAAATGCATGCCCTGGACCATCAAGGAGAGTTCTTCTCTGTGAAGGGACCGCTGAATATTGCTCGTTCGAAACAGGGGCAGCCTGTCGTATTTCAGGCAGGATCCTCGGAAGTCGGTAAGAATTACGCCTCCAAGGAAGCAGATGCTATCTTCACTGGACACGAAACGCTAGAAGATGCCCAAGCATTCTATAACGATGTCAAGACACGGGTAGCTTCGTTTGACCGGAATCCGGATGAGGTGCTGATCTTCCCTGGAATCGCTCCAATCATCGGTGACACACCGGAGGAGGCAGAGCGCAAATACCAGGAGGTTGCTGGCCTTGTAACGATTGAGAATGCACTGAACTACTTAGGCAGATTCTTCGAGCATCATGATTTCTCGCAATATCCGCTGGATGAGCCATTCCCTGAGCTTGGCGAGTTGGGGCGCAATAGCTTCCAAAGCGGCACGGATAAAATCAAAAAGGATGCGAAGGAGAGAGGCTTGACGCTTCGACAGGTCGCCTTGCAATCGGCTACCCCACGCAGCAGCTTCATTGGCACACCAGAGCAAGTAGCTGATCAGATTCAAGCTTGGTTTGAGAGTGGCGGGGCAGATGGATTTATGATTGCGGCTGCTGTCCCTAACGGACTGGAGGAATTCATCGATCGGGTAGTTCCGATTCTCCAGGAGCGGGGTTTGTTCCGCACTGAATATGAAAGTGACACGCTACGTGGAAATCTCGGCATTCCGTTGCCGGAGAACCGCTATTCCAAAGCTTCTCAGCCAGCAGGGCAAATTTGACGGTTGATCCAGTATTCGCAATCCACCAAAACTCGAATATTGCGGAGATGATGCATTACGCCGGCCAGCTGCAGGATGAAATGATTGAATACCGTCGTGATTTGCATGCCCATCCGGAGCTACTGTATGATGTCGTCCGCACTTCTAATAAAGTAGCAGAATTGTTGGAGGAGTGGGGGATCACAGTACGGAGAAATGTCGGCAAACATTTCGGAATGGGAGTGGTCGGCCTTCTGCAAGGCTTAGCAGACAATGGCAATAGTGGGCCCACTCTTCTTCTAAGGGCAGATATGGATGCCCTGCCGATACAAGAGTGCAATGAGTTGCCTTACAAGTCAGTCAATGACGGCATCATGCACGCCTGTGGCCATGATGCCCATACCGCTATGCTGTTGGGGGCTGCCCGAACCCTGGCAGCCTTCCGCGAACGATTGATTGGCACGATCATTTTCGTCTTTCAACCAGCTGAGGAAGGCGCTGTCAAGAGTCCTCTTGATGGAAGATTACTCTCGGGTGGCCGCGATCTCATTGAGGATAACTTGCTGGAAGGTGTCGACTATGCCTACGCGCTACATGTCATGCCAGAGCTTCCAGTCGGAATGCTTGGCATTCCCCCTCATGATGCCATGGCAGCATCCAGCCACTTTAAGGTGGAATTTCAGGGGACATCCGGTCATCATAGTGCTCCGCACAGAGCTGTAGATGCGATCCAGATGGCGGCACGATATATAGGAGAGATTAACGGAATGATGGCTAATCGAATCGATCCGCAGGAGGCGGCGGTGTTGGCCTTCGGAACGTTGCAGGCTGGTACTGCTGTTAATGTGATCGCTGAACACAGTGTACTGACAGGAACGTTCAGAGCATTTACCAAGACGACGGTAGCTGCAATTACAAATGGTTTACAACGTCATGCTTCAGCTATAGCTGAGTCTTACGGAGGGAAATACAAGCTGGAGCTACGTGAGGGAATTGCAGTAGTGAATAATGCGGAAGCGGTGCAGCAGGTGCTTCATGCAGCCCGTGCAGTTCTAGGAGAGGATCAGGTAATACTTCTGGAGCAGCCAAGTCTGGCTGGTGAGGATTTTGGTTGGTATCTTGAAAAAGTTCCTGGTGCCTTCGCCTTTATTGGTTGCGGCAATAAGGAGAAGGGAATTCTCCATTCTATCCATCAGCCACAGTTTAATATCGATGAAGCGATGCTAGGTCATGGTGCGAGTATACTGGTTAGACTCGCAATACAACATAATGGCTCGGCCATCAGTGAAAAAACGTAAAAGGTACCCAACTTGGGTACCTTTTACGTTTGTTTAAGCTTGTCAACTCACCAGAAATACGTTTCGAATGTGTAACCGTTTTTCCCAAAGAAAGTTATCTCCCCGCTTGTCACTTCCTCAGGAATGTCAAAAAACATGCCTTATTTACCCGCGATATCATAGGTGTGAGTTACTTTCTTATCATGAACTTTGTAACTTACCTCAAAATGACTGAATTGCTTCTTAAGAACTTATTAGAACAGACCGACACTAACGAGTTGTCCGCTCCTCTTCACTTGGACGTCGTCTCCATCATCCACCATGCCTAAATCCAAACTCCAGTCCAAACTCCCGTTTTTTAAACGATCGACGTATTTCAACGTAAGCGATTCTACGCCATCTTCCTCTTCGATATGTAAGAGTACAGCCTCCTCAGGAGATTCGAGTTCAGCACGAAAGACATCATCCGTGGTAATGATCGCTGTTCTAGTTGCTACATCCCAATCAACGGAGATCCCGATTCGTTCGGCAATAGTGCGCAATGGAACAGGATCATTAGTTTGACATTATGCAAGCATTTAACTATACTTAATATAGTGACTTACTTAATTATATTTAATGAATAAATCATAAATAAATTCTAGCTTCTTATAGAAATGAGGATAATCATGGAACAATATCGGATCAATACAGACAACGGCTTAGAGTTTGGACTTTATACATTAGGTGATCATCTAGCGAACCCTGAAACTGGGAGCCGAATATCTGCCAAACAACGCATACGTGAAATTATTGACTTGGCTCAATTAGCGGAGCAAGCAGGAATTGATTTTTTTAGTGTAGGAGAGAGTCATCAAGAGTATTTTGCTACTCAGGCGCATACCGTTGTGCTGTCAGCAATTGCACAGGCTACTAAGAAAATGAAACTAGGTAGCTCATCAACGATTATAAGTACCTCTGATCCGGTTAGGGTGTACGAAGATTTCGCTACAATTGATTTGATTTCAAATGGTCGAGCTGAAATAATAGCTGGCCGTGCCTCTAGAGTGGGGTTATATGAATTATTGGGCTATGATCTTAATAATTATGAGGAATTATTTGAAGAAAAATTCGACTTGTTATTAAAGATAAATGAAAACGAAGTTATGAATTGGAAGGGAGAATTTCGTAACCCTCTCAAAAATGCAAGAATCCTCCCCCGTCCTGAGGGAAACTTACCGATATGGAGAGCTGTAGGGGGAACTTCTGCCAGTGCGATTAAAGCAGGCATTGCAGGTGTTCCTATGTTTTTGGCCCATTTAGGGGGTCCTGCAGTCTTGTTTAAAAGATCCATTGATGCTTATCGTGAAGCCGCAAGCCAGAACGGATTCGATCCGTCGAAGCTGCCTGTAGCGACTGCTGGATTCTTTTACGCGGATGAAACGACACAAAAGGCACAAAGAGCCTATTATCCTTATATAAACGAAGGAATGAAATTAACCAATGGACGTGGTTTTCCTAAACAAGCGTTTGCTCAAGGAGCCGATCCCCGCGATGTTATGAATATTGGCAGCCCACAGGAAATCATTGAGAAAATTCTATATCAACATGAACTTTTCGGCCATCAACGATATATCGCACAAATGGATTTTGGTGGCGTACCTTTTGAAAATTTAATGAAAAACATAGATTTAATCGGTTCTGAAATTCTACCAGCTATTAAAAAATATACGGCAAAAAAATAAATTCCGGGAGGTCAAAAATATGAAAATCGTAGCATTATCAGGGTCAAAGATAGGCTCGAAAACCAGAATCGCTATGAATTACACAGTAAATTCGTTTCATGAAAAATACCAAGATGCAGTAGTTACGCTTCTAGATCTGGCGGAGTATGATGTTCAGTTCAGTGATGGTCGCAATTATCTGGAATACGAAGGGGACACCAAGTACGTAATTCAAACAATCATGGAAGCAGATGTTATCGTAATCGGAACGCCTATATTTCAAGCTTCCATCCCAGCAACACTAAAGAATATATTCGATTTAGCACCCGAAAAAGCATTTCAACACAAGGTTGTAAGTATGCTCGTCACGGCAGGTTCTGCACGTCACTATCTGGTAGCTGAGCAGCAATTGAAACCGATATTGGCCTATATGAAAGCGCAAATTGTTCAAACGTATGTATTTATAGAAGAGAAGGATTTTTATCGAAAAGAAATAGTAAATGATGATGTGCTATTCCGTATAGATCGCTTAGTGGAAGATACCTATGTGCTCTCTGAGACTTATGCCAAAATTCGAGAGGCTGAAGAAGCTAAATATGGTTTCTAAGGAAGATACTTTTTTTCAAGTTCACCCTTCATCCATTAGGATGAGGGGTTATTTGTACAATTTCTTTCCAACAAGGCTCCCAGTTGCGCTGCTAATTCTAGATAAGTTACAGGTCTTTCATTCTTAAACCACCATTCAACGACACCCACATAAGAAGAAGCTACAAATTGTACGACTAGATCTTTATTTAAGCCTTCGTTTTTACCTTTTGTGATATCCACTTCGTCTTTAAACTCTTCGATTAGAAATTCTAGAAAGCGACTCCGGAAGAAAGGTGCTCCTTTACTAGCCAACATCATGGAGAAAAATGCATAGTTACTCTCAAAATATTCCGTCCAAATCACAGATCCCGTCACAAAATCCAAATCAGATGCTGCTTCACATTTCTCACGAAGTTCATTGATATGGTTCTCGATAAGTTTATCAAGTAGATCATATTTATCCATGTAGTGAAGGTAAATGGTACCACGACTCACATTTGCTTTATCTGAGAGTTCCTGAAGGGTTATATCATCAAATTTTTTCACGGACATTAGGTCAATTACAGCTGTCTTCAAGGCTTCCTGTGTTTTAAGGATTCTTCGATCAACTTTAGGCAATTTGCTCACCGAACTTTCTTTATAAATCAAAAATAGAGTAAGAATTCTTTATATAACATACTATAACAAACTCATCAAATGGGATATCTGTTTGAATTTATTCACTTAAATTAATAAAAGATATGCAAATACGTAGCAGAAAATAAACAAATTCGACGGTTTTGTTTATTACTATACAAATCGCGTCAAATTAACAATTGGCACCAAGTTTAATCAGATTATAATAATAGACATGTGATCATTATTGTAATTATGCGTATTAAATACTCGTTATCTAAAAAGTGATATCAATATGTTTATCTAGTAATCGTTTATTTTGATGAGAAAAGTGTTTAATAGGAGGGTTAGATAATGGGATTAACAGATGCAGCAAAGACGTATCATGAAAGAATGTTTCCAGGCTACAAAATTATATCTCAATGCATCCCTTTCATAGGTTATCCGCGTAGTCTAAATGCTCTGCGGTGTGTGAATGAAGCAGCAGCTAAATCGGAATAAGAAGTTTAGGAGGGATTGATTATGAACAATCGTACATGGCTAATTACAGGTGTCAGTAGTGGTTTTGGTTATGAGATGACCAAACAACTTCTTGAGAAGGATGACAAGGTTATTGGCACTGTTCGTAACAAAGATAAGGTCGCCGACCTCATAAAGAAGTATCCTGAAACCTTCTGTTGCGAGATTCTAGATGTGACCGATGTTCCTGCTATTCGTAATCTTGTCGATGATTCTTTTGAAAAGCTTGGAAGTATCGACGTTATCATAAGTAATGCTGGCTATGGTCTATTCGGGGCTGCTGAAGAACTCTCTGATGCCGAAGTTGATCATATTATTGCTACCAATCTAACGGGATCCATCCAGCTGATCCGCTCAGCTCTCCCGCATATGCGTACACAGGGTGGTGGCCGCATTATTCAAATCTCTTCTTATGGTGGTCAGGTAGCCTTTCCCGGTAATTCTTTGTATCATGCAACCAAATTTGGCATTGAGGGCTTTTGTGAGTCAGTGGCTCAGGAGGTTGCTGCTTATAATATTGGTATTACATTGGTAGAGCCAGGAGGCGCCCGTACTGAGTTCCGATATGGTAGCGCACAGGTTGCGGATCTAATGCCAGAATACGAAGGGAATCCGGCACATAGCTTTTTGAACATGTTGGATGCTTCTAAAAGTTTAGCTCCTGGAGATCCTGTGCGGATGGCTACCCGCATCATTGAAAGTGTCGAACTAGAACCAGCACCGATTCGAATGGTACTCGGATCTCAAGCACTGGCAAGCACGATTTCGACACTGAAAGCCCGTGTTGCTGACTACGAGTCGCAGACCGATCAAGCAGCTTCAACTGACTTTCCAGTGGGTGAATAAGAGGGACGTAGCACTTGATTTTTTCAACAATAATAATAGACAGAAAGTAGGAATTTATGATGAAAAATGAACAGCTCAGCAACAGTACTATTTTTCCATTAGGGGAAAAAGTTAAAGCAAACTTTACGGGTGACGCTTATTTGCAAATGGTGTTTACAGATCCAGCGCCGCTTAATACCGCGATTGGTAATGTAACTTTTGCTCCAGGCGCCCGAAATAACTGGCATGCGCATCGGGTTGGTCAAGTTCTGTTAGTCACCGGAGGAAATGGGTGGTATCAGGAAGAAGGGAAGCCTGCCCAATTGCTCAAAACAGGTGATGTGGTCAACATTCCACCTAATGTAAGACATTGGCACGGTGCGACAAAGGATAGCTGGTTCGTGCATTTGGCCATGACGCCAGGGGAAACGGAATGGTTTGAAGCTGTCAATGATGAATGGTTTGAGGCACTTTAGAAATTGAATCTTATAGAATCTTAGAAATGGAGGCATGCTCTGTGGAATATATTAAATTTGGAAATACGGGAATGGACATCTCACGGATTTGCCTTGGTTGTATGAGCTTTGGAGAGGTGTTGCCTGGAGGGCATCAATGGGTGCTTGATGAGGAGAACAGCCGTCCTATTATTAAAAGAGCGCTAGAGCTCGGCATCAACTTTTTTGATACGGCTAATATTTATGCAAGTGGTTCTAGTGAAGAAATTATCGGACGTGCGCTTAAGGACTATGCGAATCGGGAGGAAATTGTTCTTGCCACGAAGGTCTGGGGGCAGATGCGTCCAGGTCCAAATGGTGGTGGGCTTTCCCGAAAAGCTATTATGAGCGAAATAGATAACAGTTTGAAAAGACTTGGGACCGATTATGTGGATCTCTATATCATACACCGCTGGGATTACAACACACCCATTGAAGAAACCATGGAAGCGTTGCATGATGTGGTGAAGTCTGGAAAAGCCAGATATATCGGTGCCTCTGCCATGTATGCTTGGCAATTTCAAAAAGCATTACATGTGGCCGAGAAGAATGGCTGGACTCGTTTTGTATCCATGCAAAATCACCTTAATCTCATCTACCGCGAAGAGGAAAGAGAAATGATGCCGCTCTGTCAGGATCAAAAAATTGCGGTAACTCCTTACAGTCCTCTAGCATCAGGAAGATTGATTCGAGATTGGTCGGAAGCAACGCGTAGATCCGAAACCGATCTCATTCAAAAATCCAAGTATGATTCAACCGCTGATGTAGATCGGTTGATTGTTGAGCGAGTAGCCTCATTGGCAGAGAAACGCGGTGTTCCGCGTACACATATCGCACTTGCATGGCTGCTGCAAAAAGCTTCTGTAGCTGCGCCTATTGTTGGTTCAACGAAAATCGCTCAGCTCGAAGATTCAGTAGATGCGCTATCGGTGAAATTATCTCCTGAAGAAATATTATTCCTAGAAGAACTGTATGTTCCGCATCCCATCGTAGGAGCCCAGTAGTTATTGATAGCCATAAGCCGTACTATTTGTACTTAACCATCAACGGATAATACCTTTAGGTAAACAAATTAAATTAAGCCTATGATCAGAGCCAAAGGATCATAGGCTTTTTTACGCAATAAATGATTTAACGCAATTCACTTGGAGTCCGCTGTTTAATTTGTTTAAATACTCTGTTGAAGGTACGGATATTAGTGAAACCACATTCCAGTGCGATCTCCAGAATGGATTTGTCTGTGGTCAGCAGCAGTTGTTCTGCCTGATTAACCCGGATGTTGCTGAGGTACACAATATAGCTCATACCTGAAATGCTCTTAAAGAAGCGTGAGAAATAAAAGAGGCTCATATTGGCTTGGCGTGCAGCGTCAGCAAGTGTGATGGAATGCATATAGTTGACGTCGAGATATTCAAGAACCTCCTGCATAACCTTCATGTTAGTAATACGCCTTTTGTCTTTCTGTGGATTTATTTTATCCAAAGGGACATGCCGTAAAATGAGTCCACTCCATTCGTGCAACAAGCCAATGATTAACTGTTCATGATATTCAAGTTTCTGATTATATTCGCGCATAAGCTCCTGCATAATGGCAGAAAGCCGGTTGTTGATAGCTACTTCATCTTCTCTAATGACTAAGCACTTATCAATAAAAGGAGAGGTCAGTCTCACATTTAGGGGCCACCCTCCAGGAAAACCGATTAAAGAAGGATTAAAAATAACCATCATTATCTTAGAACTGCCGTCCTTGCTCTCATAGTAATGGATGTCTCCGCTGCTACATATAGCCATGTCACCAGCTTCCAAGACCCGCGTTTCCGAATTGATTCCCATCCGAATGGAGCCCTCGAATACATAGACTAATTCAAGATCATTATGCCAGTGGGCTAGGAAATCTATATTATCAGACACTATTACTGTGAAAGGAAAATTCGAATGATAGGTTCTATTTTCGTGAAAAGCTTTCATAGGATCTCCTGTTCATGCGATTTGAATTGAATTGAATGTTCACCTTTAAAACTTAGCAAAAAATGACCATTCACACAAGTGAAATGGCGAGCAGATATCTCCAATCTGGATTACAATTTCATCAGATGGAAGTAAGCTAGATTTCATATAAAAAGGAGATTGCAGCATGACGAAGAAGGCATTGATTGTAAAAGGTGGATGGGATGGGCATGAACCTAATGAAGTAGCTGCGATATTCGCTGGCATACTTGAAGCTGAGGGTTTTGAGGTTGAAGTGTCTGATACACTAGATAGCTTCAACAATGCAGAAAAGCTTGCCGACTTAAGTCTTATTGTACCGGTGTGGACCATGGGAGAAATCAGCAATGATCAGGTATCTTCCGTTCTGAAGGCTGTAGCTTCTGGCGTAGGAATTGCCGGTTGTCATGGAGGGATGTGCGACTCCTTCCGTAACAATACAGATTGGCAATTTTTGACCGGATCTCAGTGGGTGGCGCATCCATTTAACGATGGGGTAGAGTACGAAGTCAATATAGTACACTCTGGCTCAAGCGCCATTGTGGAGGGCATCCAAGACTTTAAGGTGAAATCGGAGCAATACTATTTACATGTGGATCCGGCGGTAGATGTTTTAGCAACAACTACGTTTGTAATGAGTGAGGGTGAGCATTCAGCGAATGGTGTCATCACAATGCCCGTTGTATATACAAAGAAATGGGGAAAAGGCAAGGTTTTCTATAATTCACTTGGGCATCATGCCGATGTTTTCGATATTCCGGAAGCCAAGGAACTGATGCGAAAAGGTTTTTTATGGGCGGCTAACTAAAACTGAGATAAGGTGGGAATGATCTTGCGCAAAGTGAAGGTAGGTATAGTCGGCTGCGGAAACATCAGCAGCATTTATTTTGAAAATTTGAACGGTACCTTTGTTAATACTGAGGTGTATGCTTGCTCCGACTTGGATAAAGAAAGAGCAGAGCAGGCAGCGGAGAAATATGGAGTTCCTCATGTGTGGACGACAGAGCAATTACTTGCTTCGGAAGAGGTTGAAATTGTTGTTAATCTGACAACGCCTAATTTTCATTTTGATGTGTGTAAACAAGCCTTGTTAGCCGGTAAGCATGTGTATGTGGAAAAGCCATTATCCCTTTCCCTTGAAAATGGCACCGAGCTAGTTCGCCTGGCGAAGGAAAAGAATCTGTTCCTCGGCTGCGCGCCAGACACTTTCCTCGGAGGTGGACTGCAAACCTGCAGCAAGCTGATTGCGGACGGCTATATCGGACAACCGGTGGCAGCAACAGCCTTTATGCTCTGTCATGGACATGAAAGCTGGCATCCAGATCCGGAATTTTATTATAAAACCGGTGGCGGACCGATGTTTGACATGGGGCCCTACTATCTAACTGCCCTAGTGTCTCTGCTGGGCCCAGCAAAGACAGTATGCGGCATCACTAAAACTTCCTTTGCCCAAAGAACAATTACTAGCGAAAAGAAGTTTGGTAAAGTCATTGATGTAGAGGTGCCTACACATGTTGCCGGAACAATTGAGTTTGACAGTGGTGCTGTGGCAACGATAATCACCAGCTTCGATACTTGGCATAGCACATTGCCGAGAATCGAGATCTACGGATCGCAAGGAACTTTGATCGTACCAGACCCTAATAACTTTGGAGGGCCGATCCTTCTACGCCCGGCACACAGCCCGGAATTCCAGGAGATTCCGCTTATCTATAACTATGCAGATAATAGTAGAGGCATTGGCGTAGCTGACATGGCCCGTTGCATCGACACAGGGGAAACACCGCGTGCAAACGGAGAACTCGCCAATCATGTACTTGAGATTATGCATGCGTTCCATACAAGTTCTGATTCTAAACGGTATGCGGAGCTGGTCACCAGCTGCGAGCAACCCAAACCACTGCCGCTTGGCTTAGTTAAAGGATATTTAGGATAGCATATACCTGAAATAAAATACTAAATGTAACGCTGCAGTTAATCAGCATTCAAAAGAGTAGAAGACAGATTGATCTGTCTTCTACTCTTTTTGGTCTGATGAAGCTCTGATTTCCGGTACATTAGCGGTGTAATCCCATATTTATCTTTAAACGATTTCTGGAAATGACTTTGACTGGAGAAACATAGGTATGTGCTTATTTCACTAATCCTTTTGTCGGAGAATGCCAGCTAATCTTTGTCTTCTTCTAGCTTGCACTGTTTAATAAAAACACTTAAATCAAAGCCCAGTTTCTTTTTAACTTTTCGTGACAGATAGGGTCGACTATAGCCCACATGTTTGGCCACGTCGGTGAATGGAGAAGCAATCCGTAATCATTACTCCCCGGGTTCAGTGTGTGAATGGTTATTCGATACAGTTGGAGGCATACGTATATCTGGAGAAAATTCCTTTATTATTCAACCTGTACCTGGAGGTACTTTAATTTATGCCATTGCGAAATATGTCAGCATATATGGAACTGTAACTAGCAAATGGTGAAACACATATTGTAACCTGCGGAACATTTATTTATGAGATATAAAAACGCGTTTGGAATTGATATTTAATAATGTTAATAATAAATCACCTAAAGAATCGATACTCTTACCGGGAAAGCTTAAAAGGCATTTTGATAATACGAGCAAGTATACTTATGTGTGGCTTCCAGTTGAATGGCAGGGCGATAAGCCGGTAATATACTGGCGTAATGAATGGAGGCTAGAAGTTTATAAAGTAACTCTTTTATTGTGTGGCTGCATAGGACCGTTTGTTGAACCTTGGTTCTGACATGCGGCCTTATTTTTTACTTCGTGTTATATTACATAACATCTATTTTCATCTGTTTGAAGAAATTACATTACAGCAGCTATCGGATGTGTCCAGACTCAATCCAAACTATTTATCACAGCTCTTCAAGAAGAGTTAGGGTTGACTCTGATGAATTTCATTCAAAGAGAACGTATAGAATAAGCCAAAAAACTGTTAGATCTTTCAAATGATATAATCTCATCGATTGGTTCGCGACTTACTTTTTATGACCAAGCGCATTTCATCAAAGTATTCAAGAAGCATGTGGGTGTAACACCAAAGCAGTATAGGAATCGAAGTGTAAGAGTAAATACATGAAATTAGATAACTACTGACAAATCAGGACAGTACGCGCCAGGTGTTGCTTGGGAGCTGGGTAATCAATTCCTGAACTATGTCTGGAACTCAGAGGCAACAGACAAGTGGGAGCAATTCAAAAAATTCAATGAAGGCGCCAAATCGTCACCGGCCCTTGGCTTCACATTTGACAGCGAACCAGTCAAATCAGAGGTGGGGGCACTTGCAAACGTTTTAAGAGAATATCAAAAAATGCTTGAGACGGGGTCGGTCGATCTGGACAAAGAGTTGCCTAAATATATCGTAGCCCAAAAATCAGCCGGCCTCGACAAAGTCATCGCTGAGAAGCAAAAACAGCTTAACGAATTCCTTGCTAGCCAGAAATAATCTCACAAGTATACAAATAAAAGTCCCAGTGGATGCTTTTTTTGACATGCTCTTTCTCTTAAAGTATGCTTTATACATCTAATTCAAGCATAGGAGTGGATATAGTCTATTGACTGTATTCACTTTTTTCTTTGTCATTACTATGAGGAGGTTAATTCATGGACATAATCATTAGACAAGAAAAAATTGAAGATAATAACGAAGTGTACCATGTAGTCCAAAAAGCATTTGAGAAGGCAGATTACTCAGACCATGATGAACACAACTTAATAAATAGACTTAGAACATCAGCGAAGTTTATTCCGGAGTTGTCACTTGTAGCTGAATACGATAATGAAATCGTAGGACATATTCTTTTTACAGAGATAAAAGTGGGGGACCAGACTCTGATTGCGCTAGCACCTGTTGCTGTATTACCAGAAATGCAAAGCAAGGGTATAGGGAAGCTGCTCATTACTGAAGGGCACAGAATCGCAAAACAGCTTGGCTATAAGGGCGCTGTTGTTTTAGGTCATGATAAGTATTATCCGAAGTTTGGTTATACAAAGGCTAGTCAATATGGAATAGAGGCACCCTTTGAAGTTTCTGACGATAATTTCATGGCCGTTGAGCTTGTAGATGGCGGTCTTTCAGATGTCCATGGTGTTGTAGAATATGCTAAAGAATTTTTTGAAAAATAGATTAAAGTGCTCCTATGGAGAAGGAAACCCAGTCATTTTTAACGACTTTGGGTTTCCTTTTTTAGATTTAGGCAAGTGACGTTCCTTAAAAACTTAAATCGAATATCGAAAACGACTTGACGAACGATAATATCCTGTTTAAACTGAAGCAGTGATTTAGTGAATTAGTAAATTATAAAATCAGTAAATTAGTAATTGGAGTGAGGCAATGAAAATAACCACAACGTTAAAGTATAAACCGGTTGTCATGTCAGGAAGTTTCGAAAAGGTGTGAAAATCTGTAAAGGATAAGGGGTATAAAAATGTTTTCCAATTGTTATGTTCGGACAGTTATTCTCTCCCGTATGTTGTTGCAGCTCGGAATATGGATACGGAATTATGCCGTCCTTCTTTATGTTTCTGAATTGACAAATAATAATCCGGTAGATGTATCTTTGATATCGGTTGCTGAATTTGCACCGATCTTTATATTTGGTCTGATTGGAGGGACCTTTGCTGACCGATGGCGACCGAAGAGAACCATGGTATGGAGCGATTTGTTATCTGGCTTGTCCGTCGGGGTAGTGCTGATTTCGGTTATGAATGGCGGATGGGTTGCACTTCTCATCGGATCATTCGTGTCAGCAAGTTTATCTCAATTTTCTCAGCCTTCGGCCATGAAACTGTATAAGAGACATGTACCAGCTGAACAACTGCAGGGGGTTATGGCTATGTCCCAAACACTTGTCGCTGTCTTTACAGTTTTGGGACCCGTTATCGGTACGTTTATTTTTATAATGTTTGGAATTAAAGTATCTCTAATTCTGACAGCCGTAATGTTTCTGGGATCCTCGCTTATATTGTCGTCCCTTCCACGGGATGAAGAGGAACCGAAGTCTGGAAAAGCCAGCGGGTTCATCAATGAGTTAACGGCTGGCTTACGTTATATTGGTTCGAGTAAACCCTTAAGAACACTTAGTTTAACTTTCTCGGCTGTGGGATTGGCATCAGGACTAACTCAGCCGCTTCAAATCTTCCTAGTCATCGAAAATTTGGATAAGGACAAACAATTTCTGCAGTGGCTCGTGATGGCTAATGGAGCATCCATGTTAGTAGGCGGAGCTGCCATAATCGCGATAGCCAAAAAAGTAAGACCACAGCTACTGCTGTTGATAGGCTTGCTCGTCAATGCCGTCTGTACGGTTGGAATGGGTACGTCTAAGGAAATATGGCTGACGATTATTTTTTTAGTGATCAGTGGTTTGTTTTATCCTTGTATTCAAGGGGGGATTCAAACACTTCTTGTGCGGAATAGCGAAGGCGCTTTTATTGGACGGGTTTCGGGAGCGATAATGCCTATTTTTATGGGAATGATGGTCGTTGGCATGTTCATTTCCGGCTACCTAAAGGATACGTTCTCCCTAATGGGTGTATTTATGACGAGTGGTGTTTTTGTGGTTATCGGTGCGCTTTTTCTGCTTCCCATTGTTGTTAAGAAAAGAAGTAAGAGTGAGCATAATCATTCCATGAATATTCAATAACTACGATAAGGAGAGAATGAAATGGATATGAATAAACGCAAAGAGCTGATCGAGGAGTACAAACAAATTAAGATTTATATGGGTGTTGCTCAAATCAAAAACCAAATCAACGGCAAAATCTTTATCGACAGCTATCCTAATTTGAAAAACAAATGGCTTACCCTGCAAATGCAGCTGGATTCAGGGAGATTTGCAAATGCCCAGCTCCAGAAGGATTGGAAAGAATTTGGTGCCGATGCGTTCACGTATGAGGTACTGGAACAGAAGGAAATAGATAAGGTAACTGATATGCGCTGGGAACGGAAGAAAATTCTAAAACCATGGTTAGAGAAGTTACAGCCATACGGAGATAGAGGATATAATAAACCACGAATTGACTAACTAGTAAATCCAAGCTAAGATGAAACCGTCGTTTAGTAAATTAGTAAAATAGTAACTGGAGGAAGAAAATAATATGAAAATACCTACAACTTTAAAACATAAACCTGTTGTTGTATCGGAAAATTATGAGCAGGTTGACGGCCGATTGGCAGGAAATACGGATGCAAAAGGTCTTTCTCTTGGATTGGCCCAGTGGAACGATAGAGGAAAAGTCGATATATCGGCTAAGGTATGGAGATATACTGGAGAAAAATGGTCCAGACAATCGGAGGAGCTCCCTCTCCATCGTGTTCTTGATTTGTCCATTCTGATTTGTCGGTCTTTGGAACATTTTCGGGAAGCGTATCGATATGAGAATTTATATGACACTGAGCAGCCTATAATTGATCGAATTGGCTTGCAAGGGGATGCCATGACCGTAGGAATCTGTACGGACAATGAGCGAATTAATGAAGATATTAAACTGTTCAGTCAAGCGCTGAGCGATGATGATGAAATGATCGGTGAGCGTCTGAGCACGTTATCCAAAATATTAAAGGATATGGGATATTAATTAGGAAGTGGCAGTCAATCGGGGGAAAGCAGCCTTCGTGACTGCCACTTTTATTCATTTTTCAATCATCTTTAGGTGTTCTTGCCAGTGTCATTATAAGATCGCTCAAAGTGAAATTTAAGAATAACTACAGCTAAATTTTGTGAATGTCGCATTAGAATCTTGGCTATCTCCAGTGGCGTACAAACCAATCAGCACACCTGTGAACCCTCCAGCTATTTCTGAGGAGAGATATCTGGTTTGCGCAGAACCAAGTAAGGTCTCAGTAGCGTCTACCTGCATGTAGAAGTGATAATGCGTTGGGGTGCTTTTAATGACTAATGAGGCATGGTTGCATTGGCCTATATTTAATATTTTTTCAATTGATTTGATATCTCCGATATTCAGCCGTTCTATGATCTCGTAACCCTCTAGATGCTTACGCAAGGCCAAATCATAATGATGATTTTCGTCCATGTAAAGCGTAATTCCAGCCTCACCGCTCGTAAGGCTGACTTCGCACGAAATATCTGCGTTAAAATCTTTTTGACGAATACCAATAAATGTCGGGGAGGCCGGGATATCTAATGTAACTTCAGTACCTTTAAGCTTTACTTTATCAGTATCTAACTGATAACTTTCTGTCATTGGATGTCGCAGGTAACACCAGTCCAGATGCCATTCTGTGTTCTCGAACGTAAAGTCTTTTTTCTCCTGCTGAATGATTCTGTCCGCGATACGATCAGTCTCGAAACTCATAAGAGTGGTACCTTCATGCCCTGCTGTAAACCATCCCTCCTCGCCAAAGGTAATCGGAGTTAGAAAAACCTCTCGTCCCAAATGGTGATACGTTAGATACTGACCAGTCTGCCGGAATCCAAGATGAAAGAGCCACCAATTTCCTTCATGGTCTTGCACCAGATCTCCGTGGCCAACGCCCTGGAGCTCGTAACCGCCCAAATTGCGATTAGTCAATACGGGGTTATGTGCATAGGCAGTGAATGGGCCAGTTGGAGAATCACCCCTTGCATATGTTTCCATGTGACCATATTCGGTTCCACCCTCAGCTGCTAGAAGATAATATCGTCCATTTATTTTATATAAATGAGGACTCTCCAAATAACGTCCGCCGGATCCTTGCCAGATTGTACGGCTTGGTGTCAGCTTCTGCCCGGTTTCAATTTCGATTTCACATTGAACAATACCACTCACATCATAATCGTCTATTCCATTGCTCATGAAATAGGTTTTACCATCTTCAAAATACAAATCCGGATCAATTCCGCCTTGATCGACACTAATCGGATCAGACCATTCGCCGTAAATATTGTCAGTCCATACATAGAAGTTTTGGCGCATAGTGTCATTCGTAGTCGTCATGTAGAATCGGCCATTATTGTAACGCAGGGTGGGAGCGAATACACCACCAGAGCTACCCACAGTTTCCAGTTGAATCTGGCTTTTCCGGGTTAAGCAATGACCGATTTGCGTCCAATTCACCAGATCTTTGCTCTCAAAATCGGTACACCGGGAAAATACTGAAAGGAACTGCAGATCAAATAATAAGTGTCGTTAACTTTGCAAACGCTCGGATCAGGATAGAAGCCTTTAATAACCGGATTATTGTATTTCAATTCTCCACCTCATTAATAAATTCATATATATAAGAATTCAAACTGATTAACTACTAAGAAAATTAAACACTATTACTCAAGTGTTTTCAATAAATCGGGGTTAATGAGGTACACTAAATTTATTAAATTAATATATATATAATTTCAATAATTATAGTCAGGGGATTATGATAATGATTAAAGCGAACGGCGAAACAAAATTCATAGCTTTGTATGAAGCACTTGCAAGTGAAGTCAGATGGAGAATTATGAGCCTCATCGCTGATAATGAAATGAATGTAAAGGAGATCGCGGCTAAGCTAGAGCTTAGCCCCTCCATAGTCACCATGCATATCCGAAAGCTGGAACAAGCCGGTCTGACCGGCAGTCACAGGGTACGCCTAAACGGAGGAACGCACAAAATGTGTTTCCTTAAACAAAAAAGAGTTGAAATTGATCTGCCAATTGCTAGTCAATCCCCGAGGATCAGAGAGCAGACCTTATCAGTCGGTCATTATACCTCGTTTAATGTCCATCCTACCTGTGGGCTTGGTACCCAAGAACAAGAAATTGGGGTTTGGGATGACCCTCGCTACTTTCTCGATCCTGAGCGGGTCAACGCCGGTATTTTGTGGTTCGGGAGAGGTTACGTCGAGTACAAAACACCTAACTATCTGTTTCCTGATCAAACTCCCGAGGCTATTGAAATTTCAATGGAAATCGCTTCTGAAGCGCCAGGCTTGAGAGATGATTGTCCGTCGGATATTGAATTCCTTTTCAACGGTGTGTCACTTGGAACCTGGACCAGCCCAGCAGACTTCGGAAGAGCTGCGCGAGGCATTTATACTCCAGAATGGTGGCATCGAAATGTAAATCAATACGGATTATTAAAGAAGATCCGGATTGACGCGAATGGCACATATATTGATAAAGAACGGATGTCTGACGTAACTATCGCAGATATTATGCTCCGAGAACAATTCTGGACACTTCGTTTTGCGGTTGACGAGCAGGCTAAAAATGTTGGTGGATTAACACTCTATGGGGCTGGGTTCGGCAATCATGATCAGGATATTTTAATTCGTGTATATCTAAATAGCTAAAGTGATATTCCATTTAATTAAAAACTTGAACTGATGAAGCAGCATAATTTAATTATAATTGTTTTTACTATCCAGTTTATCACTAGAGACTGGTAAGCTATACATAAATTGATCGGACTAAAGGAGAGATTTTTTGACAAATAATGAGGTTATTGAAATTGCTGATGTGTATTTACTACCATTGATATCGGAGTTGTACGAGTTGAATGGTTATGAAATTCAGCCCATTCCGGCACATGATGGAGGGCGTAATGTCGTTTATACTTGTGAAAAGGAAGGTACTGACGCCAAAATACTCAGAATCGCCTTCCTAAATGACAGAAGCCGGGAAGATTTTTTAGGTGAAGTTGAGTATGTTAGGTATTTATTTGAACATGGCGGAAGTGTCTCGGATGTAGTCAACTCCCTAAAGGGGAATCTGCTGGAAGAGATTATTCATAATAATCATACTTTTTTTATCTGCCTATTTAATAAGGCTAAGGGGAAAATGCTTGTAGAAAATAATTATCGGTACCGGGAAGAAGCTCCAATTACAGAATATTATTATAACTGTGGTAAAGTTCTAGGGAAAATACATGAATTGTCGAAAGGATATACTCCTGTTCATCGTCGGCATAGTTTTTTTGACAGATTTAATGCCGAATATATTGATAAATTGATACCTGACTCCTTATCTCTCCTTAAAGAGAGATTGGTAAAGCTTCTTAAAACTTTAGATGAATTGGACAGGAACCTTGAGTCATTCGGTTTGATCCATTTTGATTACAATGATGGGAATTATTCGATAGATTTTGATACTGGACAAATCACTGTGTATGATTTCGATAATTCATGTTTCTGTTGGTATATGTTTGATCTGGCAGGTCTCTGGACACAGGGCGTGGGATGGACACAATTCGAACCAGATGCTGTTAAACGAAAGAAGTTCATGAATGATTATTTTGAAGTAGTCCTTAAAGGATACAGATCTGAGACCGGGGTCGATCAGTCAATGTTGGATAAGCTCTCCTTATTCATCCAAGTGACGCTCATGGAGAATATTGTAGATGCATTCGAGGTAATGAGGAACAATGGTGTAGTACCCACATGTGATGAGGAATTATCCTATCGCATAAAATGCATGGAAGACGACATTCCGTTTATGGGGTTTTTCGATGACATTTACTCGTGTGAAGAACCATTTGAATATGAGGAAAGAGAAATTTAGTCTCTAATTTATAGGAGTTGAAGCTACGGTGACTTACGCGAAGCCAAAATTGGCCATGAGTGAAATTGAAAAAGTATTAGAGAACCATCTTAGACCAGGTGCAGTTGAGATTACACCTCTTTCCGGTGGTAATATAAGCAACGTGTTTTCTTTTATCCTTGAAGGGAAAGGATATGTAGTTAAATTCAGCGATCTGGCAGGAGCGTATGAAACAGAAAACTATGTATCGAATCTGCTATCAAGTCAGAACATCCCTTTCCCGAAATGTTTGGCTTTAGGAAAAACTAGTCAGATAACCTATTTAATCATGGAACGAATGGAAGGTCGCAACCTATCCGATTACACGGCAGAGGAGCAAACCCTTCACTTGCCTGAAATTATCAGCATTTTGACAAGAATGGGAGCAGCGGATATTGGGGCAACTAACGGATATGGGTGGATCGGTGCTGATGGCAACGGGGGCTATTCTTCTTGGAAAGACTTTATTGTTGCAGTAAATGCTGAGGATCAAACGGGAACGTTCTGGGAGAATTGGTATGATCTCTTCCATACGTCTTGCTTGGAGAAGGGTGTATACGAAGAAATTTACAGTCGGTTGATGGATTACGTACCCTATAATGAATCAAATAGAAGCTTTATACACGGAGATTTTCAGCAGTGGAATATTTTGTCCGATGGAACACGAATTACCGGCATCATCGATGGGAATTGCATGTACGGTGATTGTCTCATAGACCTTGCGATTCTCGATCGGCATATGCCATGGAGTGATGTTATTAAGTTGTATCAAGACTATCAAGAAAAGAACGGAGTAGAAACTCCTAATTTTAAAGAGCGGTTAATGGGAGCCTATTATTTCAAGGGACTTGATGGACTTCGATTCTACGCAAAAATGGGATGGAATGACGCTTATCAGAACACAAGACAGTTTCTTTTAAACTTGTAGGTTGTAGAGCTGGGAGACTAATTGATTAAATTTGGAAATCGTAATTCTAATGATACTAAAAGATTGAGAGCACCCGTTTGTTTAAATGGGGGCTCTTTTTATTTATAGAGGCCAAGAATATGGTCGTACTCTAGCTTCAGGTTTACAACCTGTAATAAGTGCACCTGGACTTGTCATTAATCCACTATCTACAGCTTTGTCCAACTTGTTAAAATGTAAGCGCAACCATATTATCTATTGATTGGAGGAGTATGGCATGAAAAAGATTGGTGCAGGTTTTATATTCTTATTGGTGATGTGCGCAGCAATATCTACAACAGCTTTCGCTAAACAGCCTTATTCATCCTACTGGTTTCCAGAGCAATTGCTTCAGTGGAGTCCTGCATCCGATCCGGATGCGGCATTCAACCGGAGCACAATCCCGCTGCAAGATCGATTTGTGACAGATGGTGTCAACTCCCATGCGACCAAAGCGCCGAAAGTTATGGCCTTATCAGCTCTGAACTCAGGAACAAGTGGTGTGCCATCACAAGGTTCGGACAAATTTGAGGCTAACACGTTCTCCTATTGGCAGTATGTTGACAAGCTGGTTTACTGGGGCGGATCAGCTGGAGAAGGGATCATTGTACCTCCAAGCGCGGATACTATCGACGCAGCTCATAGGAATGGCGTACCGATCATCGGAACGGTATTCTTCCCACCTACCGTGTATGGAGGGAAATTTGAATGGGTGGAGCAAATGCTTCAACAGAACAGTGACGGCTCGTTTCCTGCTGCAGACAAGCTGATCCAGGTTGCGAACTATTATGGATTTGACGGCTGGTTCATTAATCAGGAGACCGAAGGTGGTGTGCCGGCTGATGCACAGAAAATGAAGGCTTTCCTAAGTTATCTAGAGTCGCACAAGTCGGAGTCTATGCAAATCGTATGGTACGACTCTATGACTAAGGAGGGCAGTATCAGTTGGCAGAACGCACTAAATGACAAGAATGCGATGTTCCTACAGGAAGATAATAAGAAAATTACAGACAGTATGTTCCTAAACTTTTGGTGGAAGGATCTTAAAAGCTCCGCAGAGAAGGCCAAAAGCTTGGGAAGAACTCCATATGATCTGTATGCAGGGATCGATGTTGAAGCCAAGGGCTACGATACAAATGTGAACTGGAATCTACTGTATCCAGATGGCAAGCCTGCCGTCACTTCCCTTGGTATTTATCGCCCAGACTGGGCTTTTAACAGTGCAGAGAGTATGGAGGATTTCTTCGTACGTGAGAACAAATTCTGGGTGGGGCCAAACGGGAACCCGGGGAACACCGTGAGCGATCAGGCATGGAAAGGGATCGCGAATGATGTGGTAGAATCCTCCCCAGTAAATAAGCTGCATTTCATCACCAACTTCAATACAGGAAGCGGACAGAAATTTTATGTCCGAGGGCAGCAGGTACGAGATAAGGGATGGAATAACCGAAGCTTGCAAGATATCCTGCCTACATGGCGCTGGATCGCAGACAGCAAAGGAACAGCACTTACTCCGAGGCTTGATTGGTCCGATGCATATTATGGCGGTAGCTCTCTGAAGGTATCAGGTGAACTGAGCCACAACAATGCCACACATTTGAAGCTCTACAAGACAGACCTGAAAATTGAAGCAAGTACAAAGCTATCGATTACGTATAAAACGCCGAACAAGCCAAGTCTAAAGGTTGGTCTCGCTTTCGCAGACCATCCCGACCAATTTGTCTTCCTTAACGTGAAGGATAAAGCTTCGTCAGGCTGGACTACCGAAACTTTGAATTTGACCCCATATAAAGGAAAACGTATCGTTGCGTTGTCACTGTACTTTGATACCAAGGATACGATCAGTAATTATAGCATTCAAATTGGCCAGCTCTCCATCCAGAATACTAATGATTCAATTAAAGCACTGCCGGCAGTTCGCGAGCTTAAGGTCACTCAATCCGATTTCCGTAATGGAATTTACGGAGATGCTAGATTACAGTGGAAACCGCTTGATCAACAGGTGAAGCAATATGAAATCTATCGTGTACTGCCAGATGGCAGAGAAGTGCTGATGGGTGCAACAACGAATCATGTGTTCTATGTTCCTGAAATGAGCAGAATAGACAAGGAAACGGTCACAGAATTGAAGGTCGTTGCGATCAATGCAAGATACGAGCAAGGTCAGTCCTCCAGCGTCAAGATCAGTTGGCCGGCTTATCCGAAGCCAATTGCTGGGTTCAAGGCTGATCGGACCCTGGTGGCACCAGGTGAGAGTGTAAACTTCATTGACTTATCGACGGAAGTAACAGAAGGATGGTCATGGAATTTCGAAAGCGGAAGCCCAGCTGTGAGTACATCGAAGAACCCTGCTGTAACGTTCAATCAGGAAGGCGTGTATAGCGTGACACTGACTGCAACTAACAGCGCGGGGCAAGATACCATTACGAAACAGGCGCTCATCACAGTAAGCAAAGAAGCTGGAGCGGTGAAGAATTTAGCACTTGGAAAAATTGCAACGGCTGATCATGCATGCGGAGATAAGGAAGGAGCAACGAACGCCGTAGACGGCAAAGTTACGGATAACAGCAAATGGTGCGCACTTGGAAATCTGCCTCATTGGCTTCAGGTCGATCTCGGAGCAGAGCATCAAATTAGCACTTTTATCATCAAGCATGCACAGAGCGGAGGAGAATGGTCCGGGTTTAATACGAGCGATTATACCATTCAGGTGAGTATTGACGGAACGAATTGGACGGATGTCGTCAACGTTCAAGGAAACTCGGCAGCCGAGTCAACAGACGCGATCGCGTTGGTGAAAGCACGCTATGTAAAATTAATAATCCTTAAACCCACGCAGGGAGCCGATACGGCGGCGCGAATCTATGAGTTTGAAGTCCATGGGTTATAGATCCAATGTAAAAGATGGAGTATAGTCCGAGTGTTGGTTATTGATTACTGGAATCAAAAAAAGAACCTGAGTCGTTTATCAGGTTCTTTAATATTGCATATGAACAGACACGATGATATAATCATAACACGTCTTTATATTATTTAATAGACAAAGTTAATGCATCTTACATTAATAATGTACCATGCCGGTAAACTCTTGTCAAATGTTTTTTTCTAAATTTGATAGATAGGAGAGATTGAATGAGTTCTTTAGTTCTTGGGTTTCAGGAAATAGATCATACGCAGCTTTCGCTTGTTGGTGGAAAAGGGTTGAATTTAGGGAGATTATCAACTATCGAAGGAATAAATGTACCAGAAGGATTTTGTGTTACAACAGCGGGCTACCAAAAAGCTATCGAAAAGAACGAAAAGTATCATACTTTATTAGATCAACTATCCATGCTAAACGTAAACGATCGAGCGCAAATTGGTGAAATCAGTAGGAAAATTCGAGAACTTCTTATGGAAGTAGAAATTCCTTCAGATGTTGTGACAGCAGTTACTCACTATCTTTCCCAACTTGGTGAAGAACAGGCTTACGCAGTACGTTCTAGTGCAACCGCTGAGGATTTACCACATACCTCTTTTGCCGGTCAACAGGACACCTATTTAAATATCATCGGACGAGAAGCAATCATGCAGCATATAAGCAAATGTTGGGCGTCTCTATTTACGGATCGCGCAGTAATCTACCGAATACAAAATGGTTTTGATCACAGACAAGTTTATTTATCCGTTATTGTTCAAAAGATGGTTTTTCCACAGGTATCAGGAATTATATTCACCGCTGATCCAATGACCTCTAATCGAAAGTTGCTATCCATTAATGCCAGTTTTGGGCTCGGTGAAGCTCTGGTTTCCGGCTTGGTATCTGCCGATTGTTATAAAGTATACGAAGAGAAACTCGTTGATACGATGATAGCAACCAAAAAAATAGCTATCTATGGCATAAAAGAAGGTGGAACAGAAACCCGGAAAATCGATCTCGAACAGCAAAAGTCTCAAACACTTACAGAACAACAAGTTTTACAACTGGCACGAATAGGTAGAGCGATTGAAGCTTATTTTGGTTGCCCGCAAGATATAGAATGGTGTTTGGATCATGATACTTTTTATATTGTTCAAAGTCGACCAATCACTACTTTATACCCGATCCCTGAAGTAAATGATCAAGAAAAACACGTTTACGTATCTGTTGGTCATCAACAAATGATGACGGATCCCATGAAACCACTAGGATTGTCTTTTTACCTGTTAATAACTCCTGCACCTATGCGTAAAGCCGGCGGAAGGTTGTTTGTTGATGTTGCACATATGCTGGCTTCACCTGCCAAAAGAGAAACTTTCATAAATACCCTTGGAAAATCCGATCCGCTCATAAAAGATGCATTTATAACCCTAATAGAACGAGAATATATAAAATCGATACCAGATGATAAAAAAGAACGGAGTCCCGATAATAGCAGTAAAGATAGGTCGTCAGAAGTTTTTCAAGCCCTAATCGAAAATGATCCGGCAATTGTTTCTGATTTGATTAAGAACAGTCAAACATCGATAGAAGAATTAAAACAAAACATCCGAACAAAATCAGGAGCAGATTTATTTGATTTTATTCTCGAAGATCTCCAGGAATTAAAGAAGTTCTTATCTAACCCACAAAGTACAAAGGTTTTTATGACTGCTATGAACGCTTCGTCATGGATCAATGAAAAAATGTACGAGTGGTTAGGTGAAAAAAACGCAGCAGATACGCTATCTCAATCTGTACCCAACAACATTACTTCGGAAATGGGTCTAGCGCTATTGGATGTTGCAGATGTGATTCGTCCTTACCCGAAAATAATTGATTATTTACAACATGTAAAAGATGATGATTTTTTGGATGAACTGGTTAAGTTTGAGGGTGGACGGGAGACTCAAGACGCTATTTATGCATATCTCAACAAGTATGGGATGCGATGTGCCGGTGAAATCGATATTTCGAGAACCCGTTGGAGCGAAAAACCAATTACACTTCTGCCCATGATTCTCAATAATATCAAAAACTTTGCGCCAAATGCTGGCAAACGGAAATTTGAGCAAGGACGACAGGAAGCTTTGGGAAAAGAACAAGAGTTGTTAGATCGATTGAAGCAATTACCGGATGGTGAACAAAAAGCTGAAGAGACCAAACGAGTGATCAGTTTAATCCGGAATTTCATCGGTTATCGTGAGTATCCAAAATACGGTATGATTAATCGCTATTTCGTTTACAAACAGGCATTACTGAAAGAAGCCGAACAACTAGTAGAAGCGGGAATTATTCATGAAAAAGAAGATATATTTTATCTCTATTTTGAAGAACTTCACGAAGTCGCACGCACAAATAAACTGGATTATCAGATCATCAGTAAACGAAAAGACGATTACAATTTTTTTGAAAAACTAACTCCGCCACGTGTAATCACTTCTGATGGTGAAATCATTACGGGTAAGTACAACCGAGAAAATCTGCCAGCCCAAGCGATTGTAGGTCTACCTGTTTCTGCCGGAGTTATAGAGGGACGAGCACGTGTCATCTTAAACATGGAAGAGGCAGATCTGGAAGATGGAGATATATTAGTCACCGCTTTTACTGACCCTGGTTGGACATCATTGTTTGTATCCATTAAAGGCTTGGTCACCGAAGTTGGCGGACTGATGACCCATGGAGCGGTTATCGCTCGTGAATATGGCTTACCGGCTGTTGTGGGAGTAGAAGACGCTACCAAGCTGATAAAAGACGGGCAGCGAATTCGTGTGAATGGCACTGAAGGGTACATTGAATTATTGTAGAAATATTTATATAAAAATTTTTATCGATGTTCTCTTTCGCATATCTAAATTTCGGTTTAATGTAGGAAAAGGAAGTAAATGATATGGGGATATGGACAACCTCATAAATTCTTCAACTAAGGAGAGTATAAATTATGATTAATAAAATGGGTCAAGTAATGTTATATGTAAATAATCAAGAAGAATCCAAAGATTTCTGGACAGAGAAGCTAGGGTTTGAGGTGATTTTGGACGAAACAAATGGCCCTATGAGATTTATCGAGCTTGCTCCGAAAGGTGCAGCTACTAGCATTGTTCTTCATAATAAAGAGTTGGTTGCCCAAATGAATCCTGAAATGAATCTCGGAACACCTTCTATAATGTTCTTTTCAGATCATTTTGATCAATTGAATCGAGAGTTGAAGAACAAAAATGTTACGGTAGGAGATATTTTAGAAATTCCCGGTGGAAGAGTATTCAATTTCGCTGACAGTGAAAATAACTACTTTGCTGTAATGGAAAAAGGACAATAAATAATAGTGAGCCATGCAATAAAGCTATAGTTAAATAAGTTACGTCAGCAGCTAATCCAAATGATTAGCTGCTTTTTTATTCCCAGATTGGGCGTTAAAAACTTCAAAATCTTACTTGTTAAGTAAAGAATATCATGATATTCTGCAGAAAGAGGAGATGATCTGATGTTTGAGAAGGGATCGTTCCGACCCGTTCAATCCACTAAGTTAGTGGACGATGTTGTTAACCAAATCCAACATAAGATTTCAACAGGAACTATCTTACCAGGAGACAAATTACCTCCAGAACCTGAATTGATGCAATTATTTAATGTAGGGCGATCAACGATAAGAGAAGCAGTCCGTGTGTTAGTTCATGCTGGACTATTGGAGAAAAAGCAGGGTTTTGGAACTTACTTAAAATCCAGTCCTCTTATTCAAGAACCACTCACCCATCGTTTACTTCGTGCAGAATTGATTGAAGTCTTCGAAGCTCGAAAAATGATTGAATTAGAAATCGCAAGATTAGCAGCTCTACGACATGATGACACTGACTTATCCAACATGCGGAACCATTTGGATACTAGAAATATGGCTCTACAGAAGAATGATCGTGAACTGTATGCCAAATCGGATATAGAATTCCACATGTCAGTAGCGATAGCAAGCAAAAACGCTGTGATCATTGATTTATATAGAACCTTTACGTTTATTTTGTCAGATGCAATGAGTAAATTAAACCGTAATTATAGTTCTCATGATCCTCAATCCGATTACCATGAACAAGTTTATGAATCTATTAAAAATGGGGATCCAGATCAAGCGGTACAATGCACTCTGAGTATTCTAAATGGAACTCTTTCTGAGCTTTAAGTTCAATACAGACATTCATAAGGAGGGGAAATTGGGGCATGATTATATCTCTTAAAAATGTATCGTGGCAGCGCGATACAACCATGATCTTACGCGATATGAATTGGGAAGTGAAACAAGGGCAACATTGGTGTATCGTCGGACTAAACGGTTCAGGCAAGACGACGATGCTGAACGTAGTGAACGGCTATATATGGCCGACGACTGGGCAAGTCGAAGTGCTAGACCACCGCTTCGGTGATGTTGATCTTAGGGAGCTGCGCAAACGAATCGGTTGGGTCAGCACCTCCCTGCAGCAGAAGCTTTACGGACATCAGACTGCCCTGACCATCGTCCTCAGCGGGAAATTTGCAACTATCGGTTTATATGATAAGACCAATGAAGAGGATCAAAAGCAAGCCGAAGAATTGATGGAGTTTCTAGACTGCTCTTCCTTAGCCGCTCGTACATACGATACCTTATCGCAAGGTCAGCGACAAGAAAGTCCTCATTGCCCGCGCACTTATGGCCAATCCAGATCTATTGATCCTTGATGAGCCATGCACAGGGCTTGATATTTTTGCCCGAGAACAGCTGTTGCAAATGATCGAGAAGATTACGAAGCAACCCGGCGGACCAACTTTGCTGTATGTAACGCATCATATCGAAGAGATAACACCCTGCTTCACACATACGTTATTAGTTAAGAACGGCGAAATCTACAAAGGGGATGAGACGGAAAACTGCCTGCAGTCGGATGTGTTGAGCGATTTCTTTGATACCCCCGTTGAAGTTCAGGAGCATCACAATCGGAAGTGGCTTACACTTGCCGGTGATAAGTAAGATACGCTGCTTGAACATCTTATACAATATAACAAAAGCTGCCATGCGATTGCTTGGCAGCTTTTGTTATTGTATATGGAAATAATCGTAATGGATCTAAATTAAACAAGAGGAGTCACAGCAACTTTAGGGGTTCATTTCATTGATATTACAAATACTGGTTCTTTATTTGGAGGAGAGATAGTACAGCTTTATATTAGTGACAAGATCGGAATTTCGTGATGCATATCATTTGCTGACCTTACAATAAATCGGATTAGTAGGAGGTACTATGGAAGAGAACAGAATGTGGAAGGCAAATTGGATTTGGTTTAAAGGATATCCGTGGACGTCAAATCCGGGAACACATGAATTGGTGTATTTTCGCCGCGAATTTAACGTTTCTGATTCAGATGGAGCAAAACTCGTTGTTGATATCACGGCGGATAGCCGGTACCGATTATTTCTTAACGGTGAATCCGTCTCTGTTGGACCCTGCAAAGGTGACCAGTTCAGCCATTATTACGAAACAGTTGATCTGAGCGAGCGTCTTATTACTGGAAAGAACGTGCTAGCAGTTAAAGTACTTCACTATGCTGCAGCCGGTCCCTTTGTACTTGGTGAAAGCGGTCCCATTTCGACTTACCGCGCTGTCGGAGGTACAATGCTGCTTGAGGGTGAACTTATTGAGCGAAAAGGGTCTTCACAAGCTCTTCATACCGATGAGAGTTGGCATTGTAAAATGATGACTGGATTTATGCTTGTCCCTAGCCCGATTATCTTTCACCTTGGCGGGTTTGAAGATATCGATGGAAAGGGATTGGACCACGGTTGGGAAATGCCCGATTTCATTGGTGAAGGATGGAGAGATGCAACAATAGTTTCTAGAACAGACGATGAATATGGTCAATTAACACCTTGGCAATTGTCACCACGCCCGATTCCTTTATTAAACGAGACGTTGATGTTCTTCCGTGGCGTCACAAATGCTGATAATGTCTCAGCTATACCGAAATACACTTCATTTCTTAATGAGAAGGATTCGGACTCTCTGCGTGTAGAACCTGGCTGTTCTATCTGGCTGGAGATTGATGCTGGAGAATTAGCTACAGGCTATCTTACATTGGAAATGCGGGGCGGCCGTGATAGCCAGATCGGAGTTCAATATTCAGAGTCTTATGAGGAAGCCTCATCTAATCTCCATCATAGAGTGAAGGGGAAAAGGGACGATGCTAAGAACGGTATCTTAATCGGAGAGAGTGATTACTACACGGTGGCTGGAGTAGGCGATGAATACGTTGCGGAGCGTTATGAACCTTTTGAATTCCGTACTTTCCGGTATATCAGACTTGAAGCAACTGCGAAGAATGAACCGCTCGAAATTGTTCGGCTTTCTTATAGAGATGTGGGCTATCCACTGGATATTAAAGCATCCTTTGCTTGTTCAGATCCGGATTTCGAACAACTCTGGGAATTGTCTTTAAATACGCTCAAAAGATGTATGCACGAAACGTATGAGGACTGTCCATATTATGAGCAAATGCAATATTCGATGGACACCCGACTTCAGATGTTATTCACCTATGCGCTTAGTGCCGATGACCGATTAGCCCGCCGTTCGTTGTTTGACTTTCACAGTTCTGCACTGCCTTCAGGCATACTACAGAGCCGCTATCCAGCTGAATATCGGCAAGTGATTCCGTCCTTTTCCTTATATTGGATTCATATGCTTAACGAACATTATCAATACTTTGGTGAGCGAAACTTAATTCGGCGTTATTTGCCTACAATGACTGGAGTTCTTGATTGGTTTAGACGTTTACTGACACCTGAAGGACTTGTTGCTCCGACGCCGCGTGCGTACTGGCCTTTCTTCGATTGGTGCAAAGAATGGCAGATAGGAACCCCTCCGGCACATAATCAAGGTCCACTTACATTGCTCAGTCAAATGTTCGCAGCTGCCCTTAATACTGCTTCTGAACTATATCTGGCATTGAGTTGGGCGGATGCGGCGCGCGAAGCCAAAGAAGAAGCAAACGCCATAAATGATGCCTTGCTACGTCACTGTTGGCGTACAGACCGTGGGCTTTTCGCAGATGGACCAGAGGTTGATGATTTTAGCCAACATACACAAGTCTGGGGGATTGTATGCGGTGCAGTTTCAGGAGAGGAAGCTGTCCAACTGCTGGAACGTACAATCGAATACCCAGCCGAACAAATGACGCAATTGTCTATGCCTGCTTCATATGAACTATTCCGGATATTATCTCATCATAAATTGTATGACAAAGCTTCTGTAGTGATTGACCGCTGGAGAGCTTTTCTGGATCTGCATCTTACGACCTTACCAGAGGTGCCAGACGATAATAATCCACGCAGTGATTGCCACGCTTGGAGTGCATTGCCGATCTCAGAATTTCTAGGTGAGATTCTTGGTGTAAGGCCAGGGGCTCCTGGGTATTCAACCATCATTATTGAGCCCAAATTGTTAATGTTGGATTGGGCGAATGGCAAGGTGGCCACAAAACACGGCATAGTTGAAGTCGAGTGGACTCTGAAGAAAGATAATATTTTCCGCATTACGGGATTAGGACCGGAGAATATACCTGTTGTACTGATATTGCCGAATGGGGAACGCTTGGAGTTTCAGAACGGCGGAGAGTTTGATGCTTCGATCAAGTTTCCGGTAGTGGTATAGGTATCTAGAATAACTATGAATGATATCGAAAAGCGATCTCCGAGAAAGGGGGACGCTTTTCGCTCATTAGGGCAACATAATCCATCTCTATGCCATTAATCATTACTTGGAAGTTTAGTAGCTATTGCTCAACTCGTAGCGAATTACTATATTGACGGGGAGTCATTCCGATCTTTTTTTTAAATATTTGGTGAAAAAACTTCAGGTCAGCATATCCGACTGCTGCGGCAATTTCGCTTACACCTCTATGACCTCCAGAAAGCATACGGCAGGCAGCATCCATACGAATACTCTGCATGTAATCTGTAAAACTCATTCCCGTTTGATGCTGAAAAAGTCGGCTGAATTGCCGTTCACTAAGGTTCGCTTTGCTAGCAAGATCGCTAAGTTTAAGCCCGCTGGCATAATTATAATTTATATATGCAATGGCTTCATCAACTGCAATCCATTGTGGCTTCTCCCCTGTTGGTGTATTAAGCTGTAACCGATGTCTAAACAAGCCCGTTAATATTTGCACGACAAGAGCATCAAGGACAGCTAAATATCCAGGTGGTTTTGCCGAGAATTCACGAAACAGTTCACGGAACATTATATGGTATGCACCATTGATATCTTTCATAGAGAACCATAGCAATTGCATGTCTGTGAAAAATTCACAAATATCTTTAGCGTGAGGAAAAGTAACCTGAAGCTCAGATAAATACTCTACCGGAAACAAACAGTTGTAAACAATAAGCGGACGGTCTTTTATAGGTGTCTTAGGGCGAAATACATGACTGCGTCCGATAGGTATAAAAAATAACGTACCGTGCTCGACTGGAACGGCCTCATCCTCAATGTAGTGAACCCCTGCGCCTTCACTGATATAAGTAATCTCGATAAACTCATGAGAATGCGCATTCAATTCGAACGTTTCGTAAGCCCTGTTCACATAAATTGGCACACCAGGCTCAAAAAAGCTATCTCCGGACATGACAAAGGTACTGCGTCTGATACTCATATCGTGGCCCCTTTCAAATTACCTAAGGCTAGTCTCATCGTATGAAATTTATGAATGAATGTCCAGATCCACCTATAAAAATGTCAGAAATACCCCCAATTCTATGTTAAGCGACCTCGTACAATAGAATTAGCACTGCTGGATACATGAGCGACAATTCTATTCTTAACTGTTCTGGTAGGTTACCGAATGAATATAGGAGGTAGTTACAAATGTCCAATTTTGAGGTCACAAATCTTAAGGTGAATTATAGAAAAAATCCATTGGGGATTGATGATTTACATCCGCGGCTTAGTTGGTGGATCAGCACAGAAGTAAGGGGCTTTATCCAATCTGCCTACCAAGTTCAAGTCGCGAATGATCCTAAATTCGTTTCAGAACTCATCTGGGATTCTGAAAAGGTAGAATCAGATAGCAATGTTCATATTGAGTATGCGGGTCCCGACTTACAGTCACGCACTCGGTATTACTATAGGGTTCGAGCTTGGAACGATCAAGGGAAGGTTTCGGAATGGAGTGAACCTGCATACTGGGAAACAGCCTTGTTGTCGGTCAAAGAGTGGCAGGCAAAATGGATAGCAGCACCCCTGAGTAACCAAGATAACGGAGCGGAGCCTTGAGATTATATTCGTACGGAATTTTCAATCCCTGACAATGTCGTATCAGCGCGTGTGTATGCAACCTCGCTTGGATTGTACCGACTTTATATTAATGGTACTCCAGCAGATAACACACTATTTAATCCTGGTTGGACCAGTTATAACAACAGACTTCAATATCAGACCTATGACGTGACGTCATTGATTGCTGCTGGTGGCAATGCGCTTGGTTGTATTCTGGGAAACGGGTGGTATAAAGGTTATTTAGCATGGGAAGGAAAGAAAGACATCTTCGGTAATGGTCGTGCTGTGCTAATCCAGCTACACGTCACATTATCCGATGGTTCTGAACATATCATTGTATCGGATGAGAAATGGCGTACTTCGACAGGTCCACTTTTGATGTCGGAATTATATCATGGCGAAACATATGATGCGAGGCTCGAGAAAGAAGGATGGTCTTCTTCCGGTTTTGAGGATTTAAAGTGGCAAAAGACTATTCTCAAGGACCGTCCAGAAGCTACATTGGTTGCTCAGGAAAACGAACCGGCTAGGGTTATAGAAACCATCAAGCCTATCGCTATCATTACTACACCTAAAGGCGAACACGTGCTGGATATGGGACAAAATATGGTTGGATGGGTAAGGTTTATGGTTCATGCTGAAACAGGAACCATAGTTACTTTAGAACATGCTGAGGTCTTGGACCGCGAAGGGAACTTCTACATCGGTAATTTACGATCGGCAAAGCAGACTGTTACTTACGTATGCCGAGGCGGAGAGGAAGAAACATTTGAGCCGTATTTATCATTCCAAGGATTCCGTTATGTAAAAGTGACTGGTGTACCACAAGATCAATTATTGGAACAATTCATCGGCTGCGTCATCCATACGGACTTAGAGCAAACGGGCAAGTTCAACTGCTCAGATGAACTCTTAAATCAACTTCAGCACAACATCTTATGGGGACAAAAGGGGAATTTTCTAGATATCCCGACAGATTGCCCTCAACGAGACGAAAGATTGGGATGGACGGGGGATGCTCAAGTTTTTATTCGCACAGCTGCCTTCAACATGAATGTCGTTCCGTTCTTTGAAAAGTGGCTAAAGGATTTGGCCGCGGATCAAGAAGAGGACGGAAGAGTTCCACATGTTATTCCAGATGTACCAGCGGCAGGATACGGCTCTGCTGCTTGGGGAGACGCCGCGGTGATTTGTCCTTGGACGCTTTATCAATGTTATGGGGACATTCGTGTGCTGAAAACGCAATATCCAAGTATGAAAGCTTGGGTCGAGTATATTCGGGTGCAAGGTGAAGACGAATATCTATGGAATACAGGTTTTCACTTCGGAGATTGGTTAGGTCTAGATGCCAAAGAAAACAGCTACGTCGGAGCAACTCCAAAAGAGTTGATCGCTACCGCGTTCTATGCTTATTCAACGGAATTGCTAGCTAAGACAGCGACTGTCATTGGAAAACCCGAAGATGCCTTAAAATATGAAGCATTGCATGAGAAGATTGTTCTGGCATTCCGTCAAGAGTTCGTAACGCCAAATGGGCGGGTGGCATCACCGACACAAACTGCGTATACACTCGCCCTTATGTTTAACTTATTGGAGGAAAAGGATCTTCATCGTACAGCCAAGATGCTAGCAGACCACATCGAAGAAAATGGAGTGCACTTGACGACCGGTTTTGTGGGTACTCCGTATCTGTGTCTAGTCCTCTCTAAATTTGGTTACACGGATTTAGCCTACCAATTGGTACTGCAAAAAGAGTATCCTTCCTGGTTATATTCCGTAATTCAAGGGGCCACAACCATTTGGGAACATTGGGATGGAATAAAACAGGACGGTTCGTTCTGGAGCGATGATATGAACTCCTATAACCATTATGCTTACGGCGCTATAGGTGATTGGCTCTATCGCACTGCCGCTGGTATCGAACTATTGGAACCAGGCTACAAAAAAATACGGATCCAACCGCTAATCGGGAAACATTTGACGTGGGTTGATGCCTCGCTTGAATCTGTCCATGGAACGATCAAGGTAACTTGGCAAAAACAGAATGAAGCTTCAGTAGAAATGCAAGTATTGATACCATCTAATACAACAGCTGAGGTTATGATTCCAACGATGAAGCAGGAGAATATTTTGGAGTCTGGGATCCCAATAGAGCAAGTTATAGGTCTGTCTAGTGTGGAACAAATGCCAGAAAGCCAAAAACTAATCATTGGATCTGGAAATTATCAATTTACGTATCCAATGAGCTAAAAATGATATAACCTTCTACTTTGCAGACAAGCCAAATAGGCTTGTTTTTTTTATTCAGTTGATGTCGAGTATAATAAACTTACTTATAGTAAATCAGATAAATAAGATTGGAGTGAACGATAGATTGAAGGTCATTATATTTGGCGCTACGGGAATGGTAGGTCTAAGTGCACTGCGGGAGTGTATATTAGATGACAGAGTGCGAGAAATAGTTACAATAGGTCGTAAACATCCAGAGCAACAACATATAAAACTAAAATCAATCGAGCTCAACGATGTCACGGATTTGAATCGAATTGAACATGAATTAGAAGGATTTGATACTTGTTTATTCTGTCTAGGTGTATCATCTCAGGGTATGAAGGAAGATGAATATCGACGAATAACGTATGACATTACGCTATCCGTTGCGGGAACTTTGGTTAGACTAAATCCCCAGATGACCTTTTTATATGTGTCGGGAAGTGGGACAGATAGTTCTGAAAGAGGTAGGTCCATGTGGGCGAGAGTGAAAGGAAAGACGGAAAATGATCTGTTACAGCTTCCGTTTAAGGCGGCATATATGTTCCGACCAGGAATCATTCTTCCTTCTAACGGCGTCCGATCCAAGACAAAAATGTATCAACTTTTATACGATGTGCTAAGACCTTTTTATCCCATACTTAGAAAACTGAAGGGTGTCGTTACTTCGGAACAATTAGGGCAAGCAATGATACAAGTAGTAAGTGCTGGTTATCCTAGTCCAATCCTTGAAAGTAATGAGATCAAAAAGATATCTATGGATAATAAGGAACTACAGCATTAAGCCAAAAAAACACATGACATACGTAGTCGCCTTGTCGGCGGCTTTTTTGATTTAACCAAACAAATCATCGAAAATCTTATCTTACAAAAAGAGTTCCCATTAACAATATTCAATAATAAATTTTGAGATTAGGTTAAAAAAGCGTATTTGTTGACAAATAGTCCAATTAGACTAATAATATAGACAGTCTAATTAGACTAATGAAGAGAGGATGAGAATAATGGTCAAATCATTTTTAATGATTGGTCAGTCAAATATGGCTGGACGAGGATTTATACATGAAGTACCCCCCATCTATAACGAAAGAATACAAATGTTGCGTAATGGTAGATGGCAAATGATGGCTGAACCTATTAATTATGACCGTCCTGTTTCAGGAATAAGTCTTGCTGGATCATTTGCGGATGCATGGTGTCGTGAAAATGAAGAAGACATTATTGGCTTAATTCCTTGCGCTGAGGGAGGGAGCACCATTGATGAATGGGCAGTAGGTGGGGCACTTTTTAAACATGCATTACAAGAAACTAAATTTGCAATGAAGAATAGTGAATTATCGGGGATTTTATGGCATCAAGGAGAAAGTGATAGTAGTAACGGCAACTATAAAGTCTATTATCAGAAATTACTTCAGATTGTTACGGCGCTAAGAAAAGAGTTAGAGGCTCCAAATATTCCATTTATCATTGGTGGTTTAGGGGATTTTTTAGGCAAAGAAGGATTTGGGAAACATTGCACGGAATATGCGTTAATGAATCAAGAATTACAAAAATTCGCTTTTGAACAAGATAATTGTTACTTTGTTACAGCTTCAGGTTTAACTTCTAATCCGGATGGGATTCATATCGATGCAATATCTCAAAGAAAATTCGGGTTACGATATTTTGAAGCCTTTATTAATAAGCAACATGTACTTGAGCCGTTAATGAATGAACATGAATTGTTAAGTCTCCATAATGCAAGAATACACACTAAAGCGGAAAAAATATATATATTGAGTATGGATTTTGCATTAGGAAAAATATCATTTGATGAATTTCAAGCCCAGTTCATACAAATCAACAATGATTAAACCTAATAGTATTTTGACGGAGGTGTTTATTTGATAATATTACTAATTTTAGGATTATTAAAACAAAATCCAGGGGCTCACGGTTATGAATTGTTATCCTTAATGGAAGAAAAACACTATAAATATATAGTCAATTTCACCAAGGGGTCCTTTTATTATAATCTTGGGCAATTAGTAGAGAAAAAGTATATTATAAAAGTTGATCAAAGAGATAACACCAGAGAAACGCATAATTATAACATCACTGAATTAGGGGAAAAAGAGTTTGAAAAGTTGATGTTCAAATATGGGTCTAAGACAGACTATATAAATCTATCTTTTTATGTAGCTATGCTATTTTCAGATGAATATAAGAAAGAAGAACTATCTAAATTAATTGAATTACAAATTGAACAAACTAAAAATAAGATTTCTTTACTGCAGCTTTCTATTGAGAACGATGAAAATATCAGTTCTAATTTTAAAAAAATGTTAGAGAATTCACTATCTCATCATTTAGTAAATGTTCAATGGTTTGAAGGTTTGCTTGAAGATATAAAAAAAGAAAACTGATCAGAACATGATCTTATAAGAACCCGCGCCCGCGCGGGTTTTGTATTTTGTTTACAAGTTTTAACCAAGGTGCCCCAGTATTAGCGTAACTACATGCTAACGGTACCTGTAAAAAACATTTTGACATATCTAACAGGTACCGTTATAATAAAAACCAACAGGTACCGTCACAAAGATTAACAGGTACCATAAAAACTTTAAGGAGGATCCAATATGGACATGAATACTGAATTATACGAAAAACTCGCGAAACTGCAATGGCTGCTACAACGCCAACACTTAAAAACACACGCTGCTGTTGGCCCTATGGCCGACACATCCCGCGGGCAAGGCAGGATACTAGCGTTTCTTCGTATGAAAGACGGTATCAGCACAAAAGATTTATCCTATATGCTGGACATCCGTGTATCATCTCTCAATGAATTACTTGCAAAATTGGAGAAAGCCGAATATATCACCCGTAAGCCATCAGAAACAGACAAGCGCATCATGTTGATTTACTTAACCCAAAAAGGACAAGAAGAAGAGGGACAAGAGTTAGACAGCGTTAATATATTTTCTCGCCTATCACCAGAAGAACAGGTTGCTTTCGGGGATTACTTAACCCGCGTCATCACGGCGTTAGAAGAAGAACTTGGAACGGATGGAGAACGCGATGTAATGGCTATGTGGATGGAGGCCGCAAAGGAGCGTATGGGAACAGAGGAATTTGAAAAACTAATGGCCATGCGCGGACAAATGCATAGAATGTGGGGAAATTCTAGAGACGAACGCTTTAACGGAAGATTCCCTGGATTTGGCAGGGAAGGGCATAGTGACATGCGCGGATTCGGTTGGCCATCCAAAGATGGAACGAATTCGTCACCAGACAAGTCACAGGACCCGGACGATAAGTAAACAGAGTCTTTTAAACAAACAGTAGCTATTGCGCTGCCTTTCCTTAAGAGAAGGAGGAACGTCAAAGGCAGCGCAATGACATGCTTTTAAAGAAATTAAGATCAGTCCAATCCGGCAAACCAAACCTGAAAACTCGTCGTTATGGTACGGGTTTGTTTGTTGCCGTGTCACGGTTTATATTGGATTAATAGTTAGAATTCTAAGTAATTTTAAAATAAAATAAAGAAAGATAGTGGTGACCGATATGGACGCAGAAAACCTTCATTACTTTGAAAAAGCACCTGTCACAAAAGCCGTAGCTCACTTCGCAGTACCGATGATGCTAGGCATGTCGATGAGTGTCATATACTCCATCTTGAATGCCTATTTCCTTGGTACACTGGGCAATACTGCGATGTTAACCGCACTCGCACTAACTTTACCGTTATTCGCAGCCATTATGGCGCTAGGTAACTTGATTGGCATTGGCAGCAGTGCATTTATCTCCCGTTTGCTCGGAGAGAAAAAATATGATGATGTAAAGCATGTATCTTCATTCGCCTTTTACAGCAGTTTAGTTCTCGGACTTATTTTAATGGCTGGCGGTATCCCGTTGATCGATCCAATCGTTCATGGCTTGGGAGCGACGCCTGACTCCTTCGGTTTCACGAAAGACTATGTCACGATAATGCTTATTGGTTCACCGTTTGTCGTATTATTCTTCACGCTGGAGAATATCGTGCGCTCGGAAGGTTCAGCAATCACATCGATGATCGGTATGCTTCTCAGTGTTGTTGTGAATATTATTCTCGATGCTCTAGTCATCTTCGTCTTCCATTGGGACGTGATCGGCGTTGCGTCTGCTACGGTCATTTCTAACTTGGTTGCAAGTGCATTCTACGCCTTCCATATGGGATATAAGAGCCAATTCTTGACCATCTCCGTAAAATGGTTCAAAGCTAACAAAGAAATTCTCAGCAATGTATTCAAAATCGGAGTTCCCGTCTTCGTTATGAGTATCTTTATGGGTGCAATGTCGCTCATCTTTAATCGTTTTCTGGTCGAATATGGGGAGCAGGCTATAGCAGCATTCGGGATTTCATCACGTTTATTGCAATTTCCTGAGGTTATTCTGATGGGTTTATGCGAGGGAGTCGTGCCGCTAATTGCCTTCTCTTTTACAGCAAATAAATTACGCATGAAGCATACCATTACATTCACAATCAAAGCAACTGTGGTGTTAGCCGCCGTATTCGGCGTCATTGTCTATCTGATTTCCGATCACTTAATTAGCTTATTCACGAATGACCCTCAATTAATTGAAATGGGTAGCTACATTCTTCATGTGACGTTTTTATCCCTGTTCATTTCAGGAACGACCGCGTTGTTTACGGGGATTTTCCAAGCAACAGCGCAAGGAACCGCCGCATTTATTATGTCAGTTATTCAAGGTATTACTCTGATTCCAGTGTTGTATATCGCTAATCGAATGAACGGTTTCCATGGAGTGGTCTGGTCGCTCGTCATTTCGGATGCCGTAGCATTTCTTGTTGGTGCCATCATGCTGTATATTTTGCGGAACAAATTGCAGCCGGATTTAGATACTTTAGTACAGTAGAATTCTGAGCCTTAAGTTGATATTTTACGTTCATTAAAAAAAACCTTGATTCAGCAAGGTTTTTTTGGTGTAGTAGGCTTACAATCTCCGCAAAAACACGCACGATGATGTAGCCAGTTAAGAGTCAGCACTTAGCCGCGTTTGAAGCTACAGTTAAATCTTAATGCTGACTTCTCCACTTGAAAGATATTCCTCGTCACCATTCTCATATCTGACTTTCATATGGCAATCGTTATCGATATCCATTGCTATTGCTTTACGTTGTTCATTATTCTTAATCACTGTTACGGGTTTGCCAAGTGAAATTAACCGTTTTCTATATTCGGAAAGAAACAATCTTTCCGTTAAATGCTCATAGAATCCCATAAAATTGTTTAGTACTTCTGCTACCAGTCGGTTACGGAGATCACCATTAGGTTTATTTTCAGAAGTTACAGTTGTTGCAATCTCGGTAAGATCATTAGGAAAGCCATCAGAAGGTAGCGCTACATTGATACCAATGCCCAGAACAGCATAATCAAGCCAACCGTTTTCCAGTGACACGGATGCTTCGGTAAGGATCCCGCATACCTTTTTACCTTCCATGAAAACGTCATTCACCCATTTAATCTGTGCTTCTTTACCTGATATACTCTCGATGGAAAGGGCAACAGCAACAGCGGCACAAGTAGTCAGCAGAGCGGAATCCGTTGCTGATAGCTTGGGACGCAGCAGGATACTCATATAGATCCCTGTTCCCGGTGGAGAAAAGAATTTACGGCCCATTCTCCCGCGACCTGCTGTCTGTTCTTCCGATAGGATCACCTTACCCTCAGCTTCTCCACTTGAAGCAAGGTTTTTTAAGGCTTCGTTCGTTGAAGATAATGTCTTAAAGACCTCAACACGTAACTTTTGCCCCTGTGTATCCAGGTACTTTGAAATTGCACTGGCAGACAAGATATCCGTTTTAGGGGACATGGAATAGCCTTTATTGGTTACAGCTTGTATGGAATAACCGTCTGTCTGTAGCGATTTTATGGCTTTCCAGACCGCGCTGCGCGTCACGGATAACTGAACGGCTATTTCCTCCCCGGAAAAAAATTCACCTTTATTACTATCAAGCAAGGCAAGAATATGTTCTTTTACTGTCATGAACTTAAACCTCCAAAAGTATAACTCTCCGACCAAAATCCATTGAGTAATTTATCATTCAACGATTGCGACTGAATACTCTAATTCTATATAACAATAGGAAAAACTCAAGCGCGGTGTCCCGCTCTATTGTAAACCATTAATTATATTTTGGTTTACAATCGTAGCTATCTCCATTATAATTCAGCTTACTGGACGTATTTACTAACCAGAATACACTTATTTTTATCCAATGGAGGTCAATTTTTTGAAGACAAAAGAACTTATTTATGCTGCATTATTCGCAGCACTTATCGCGGTGCTGGGCATGATTCCACCCATCCCCCTTGGTTTCATCCCTGTTCCGATTACTGCCCAGACGCTTGGCGTCATGTTGGCTGGATGTTTTCTGGGGAAACGGATGGGAGCTCTCAGCCTAATCATTTTCATCATTCTAGTAGCCATTGGGCTGCCTGTATTGACCGGAGGTCGTGGCGGAATCGCGGTGCTCGTTGGACCTTCTGCAGGATACATACTTAGCTTTCCGATCGCGGCCGGCCTTATAGGCTGGTATTCTGAAAAAATCTGGCCGAAGGTCAGAACTTGGAAGCTGATAGCGATCAACGTGATTTTTGGTGTATTGCTAGTGAGCCTGATTGGTGCCCCCATCATGGCATTGATAACAAATACGTCGATATGGGCCGGACTTACCGGAGCGCTAGCCTTTCTGCCGGGTGACATCATCAAAGCCGTTATTGCAGCCGTAATAACGATGCAGCTTAAAGCAATCAGTCCTATAGAAGAAAAAGCACAGATGTGAATAAATGTGAAACTCGGGTAAATGTAACCCGAGTTTTTTTATTGAAAAATAATATGGTTATGATGTGAATTTGTTTATACTATAAAAATTAAAATGAAATTGAACTAGGGTGGAGAAAAATGGATAAGGGATTTAATTTAGCCAACCAACTATTAACGCTGCTTGATACGGAACAAAGATGGTTTACCTTAGCCGAAGTTGAAAAAAGTTTAGGCATCTCAGATAAGACCATACGTAAGATGGTGGAGGAAATCAGCAAGCAGCTACCACCAACAGTGACCATTGAAGTTTCTAGAGGAAAGGGAATCGTTCTTCGACGTGATGGGCGAAGTACGATTAGTGAAGCGATGTCTTCTATGTTCAGACAAACCATTTTTTATCGGCTGATGGATTTATTGTTTACGAATATGGGTCGACTTTCCGTGGAGGAGCTCGCTGAAGCTCTGTTTATGAGTACGTCTTCTTTAAAAAAGTTAATTGTGGAATTAAATAATAATGATCTAAAAGCGTATAAGCTACGCATTAGTTACTCTACACCTGTGATCAAAGGGAATGAAATGAATATCCGATATTTTTATTGGAAGTTATATTGTGATGCATATGAGTTTACAGGATGGCCCTTTGCGAATGTCGATTTTGCTTATATAAATCAGTTGATCACAAATATAGAGAATGAGAATAACATTGTATATTTTATCAATTCCAAAAGGAAATTGTCCTTTTTGTTGGCCATTGTAATAGAAAGAGCTGCTAAAGGAAATTGTGTAACCATCGACGAAAATGCATACCCCTGGGAAAAGGGAATGTTTTATATACCAGTGAGAGCCATAGCAGAGCGTCTTGAAAAAAAGCTGTCCATCGAATTCCCGAAAAGTGAAATATTCTTTATGCAATCCATGGTTAGTCTCAGCCAATATCATTATTATGAAGGGTCAGAGATCACTCCGATTAAAGAAGTCGAATTACATAAGGATAAAGAAGAATATCAAATGGGGAATCTGCTTCTAATGTTATTGGCAAAGGTATACCCGAACTTAGATATGCAAGAACGATTTATATTGGAGATTTACGGGTTCTTTGACAAGCTATTAATCGAAAATGCAATTCCGGAATGGATGATGATTTCAAAAAGTCATTTAACAACTTATGTAGAGCAGGAGTGCCAGCAGATATATCAAGAATTGCAAACCTGTATGCAAACGTGGAATAAAACTTACCCTTCCATTCTGTTTAATCATTTTCATTTAACAAAGCTAACCTTAATAGTTCGTTCGAGCTTACGTTACAAAAGTAAAAGGGCTTTCTTAGTGATCGGGGAAGAATTCTCGATTCGTCATTACATAGCAGATTTGATAAAGAAGGAGATAGGGGATCAGTTAATCCTAAATACTTCCATAATGAAAGGGCTAACCGACGAGATCATGCAGCAAAATAATATTGATCTTGTCATTAGTAATATCCCGGTGGCACTAAAGACAGTGCCGGTTGTTATTATTTCTACGATCCCATCAAAAAGAGATTTGGACAATATTCGTAAAGAACTACTTTTATAATTTGACCAATTATTTTCCGTAAGCTCCGTAAGTTTTTGGTCTAGTTTGTAATGTTAAAAAACCTTATGCTCAATCTAGTTTCGAAACTGATTTTACTTGACGGTATGTGGAAAGCGATTTCGGTAAACCTCAGTTTACAATTAAAAGTTGGAGGAAGAACTATGAGTAGGCATTTAGGTGCAAATAAGGGAGAAATAGCAGAGCGCGTTTTGCTCCCAGGAGATCCTTTACGTGCAAAATTTGTAGCAGAACACTTTTTAGAGGAGGCTAATTGTTATAACGAAGTAAGAGGGATGTATGGATACACTGGATTATACAAGGGTATACCGGTGTCGGTTCAGGGGACAGGAATGGGAAATCCATCGATGAGTATCTATGCTACAGAATTGATCGTCGATTATGAAGTTAAGAAATTGATTCGCATTGGTACATGCGGCGCGATGCAGGAAAACATCAATATCCGAGATATTATATTAGCCCAAGCGGTGTCTTCAGACAGTAATATGACGGAGAAGATCTTCCATGGCTGTAATTTCGCACCTACGGCAGATTTCTCATTGTTAATAAAAGCATATCAACAAGCACAAGCTAAAAATGCAAATGTCTTTGTTGGTAACATCTATAATTCTGACGAATTCTATCGTGAGAGCTTAGATCGACTTCACAAGTTTATGGATTTCGGGGTTTTAGCGGTAGAAATGGAAAGCACAGCCCTATACACTTTAGCGGCAAAATATGGTGTAAAAGCGTTATCGATTTTGACAGTCGGCAGTCAATTGTTAAGACAGGAACACCTGACTCATAAAGAAAGTGAACAATCCTTTTATGAAATGGTCGAAATAGCTCTTAATACAGTCATTGATGGCTGATTAATTAATAAGAGCAGTGTTGTTAGAGAAGAGAGTGAGAAAGAAATGAAGGGAATACTGTCAGGATTGCAGTGGATGATTTTTATGATCGCTGGTGCAATTGCTGCACCCATTGCTATCGCAGATTTATATAACTTAACACCCATAGAGACTTCTGGACTTATCCAGAGCACAATGATTACTTTAGGGATAGCTGGATTTTTACAAGGCCTGATGGGACATAAATTCCCTATTCACGAAGGTCCGGCAGGGTTATGGTGGAGCATTTTTACGATTTACGCAAGTTTAGTAGGGGGACTTTATTCTTCTAACAATGGTGCTTTACAAGCTTTAAGTGGGGCAATGATCATTAGCGGTGTGTTATTTATCCTAATTTCGGCATTTAAGCTAATGGATAAAATCGCTCGTCTATTTACTCCAACCATCACTTTTATTTATTTACTTTTATTGATCTTTCAATTAAGTGGATCTTTTATGAAAGGGATGATGGGGATTACCATAGCCCACACCACGTTAGATGTTAAAGTATTCATCCTGAGTGTGATTGTGGTTTGCATTACCTTTTGGTTAGGAAAAAGTCGCTTAGTAGTACTCAGCCAGTTTTCAATAATTTTCAGTATATTGATAGGCTGCCTATTATTTATTATCTGCGGTATTATACCGGTGTTTTCTCATGCGGATACTTTGTTTAAGCTACCGAAAATATTCCCATTTGGCAGACCTCAATTCGATGCCGGGACCATCACTACTGCCTTTTTATTAACGCTGTTATTAATAACCAATGCAGTTGCGTCCATCCGTTTGATGGAGACCGTTATGAAACAAAAGCAAGTGGATCATCGTCGTTATTTGCGCGCCGGGTTTACTTCTGGAATTACACATCTTATTAGTGGCGGTTTAGGAGCGGTCGGCTCTGTCCCTATCTCGGGAGCGGCGGGATATGTTGAACAAACAGGGATGAAGGAGCGCAGATCATTTTTAATTGGATGCTGCTTAGTGATCTCAATATCCTTATTTCCGCCAATGATGAATGTTATATCAGCAATTCCAGCTCCCATAGGCTATTCCGTTACCTTCGTCATTTTTGTGAAGATGGTCGGACTAGCGCTAAAGGAATTGAAGAAGGTCATTCATGAAGAACGAACTTTTATCGTTAGTGGAGTTTCCCTTTTAGTGGGTGTGGGTCTAATGTTTATCCCTTCATCAGCCACAGCCCATTTATCTCCGATCTTGATAGCCATTTTAAATAATGGATTAATCTGCGGAAGTCTATTGGCGATTATTTTGGAACAAGGGTTAATGTGGAAAGATACATTTCGAATGAGGATTCCAAGAAAATCAACCGATAATTTGGAGGGTTAAAAATGCACTATCTAATTTCTGTTGCCGGTTTAGTTATTGTTCTATTACTGGCATGGCTTGGAAGTAACAATAAGAAAAAGATTAAATATCGTCCAATCATTGTAATGATCGCTATTCAGATAGGCTTGGGATTAATTATCCTAAAAACGAGCATAGGCGAATTCTTAATTAAAGGCTTTGCTGATAGTTTTGCAAAATTACTTGGCTACGCCAACGAAGGTATTGACTTTGTATTTGGCGGGATTGCAAATGAAGGGGCGCATACATTTTTCCTTTATGTTTTGATGCCAATTGTTTTTATGTCAGCATTAATAGGGATTTTGCAACATTATAAAATATTGCCATTCATTATAAAGTATATTGGTTTGGTACTGAGTAAAATAAATGGCATGGGCAAATTGGAATCCTATAATGCAGTTGCAGCTGCAATTGTAGGACAAAATGAAGTGTTTATTTCGGTGAAAAACCAACTGGGATTATTGCCAAAACATCGCTTGTATACATTATGTGCGTCCGCAATGTCGACGGTATCCATGTCAATCGTTGGTTCATATATGACGATGCTAGAACCTCGATATGTAGTAGCTGCATTAATATTAAACCTTTTCGGTGGATTTATCATTTCATCCATCATTAATCCATATGAAGTTACACCTGAAGAAGATATTGTTGAAGTTCAGGTAGCGGAAAAACAAACGTTTTTTGAAATGCTGGGCGAATATATTATGGATGGCTTCAAGGTAGCCATAGTAGTTGGAGTAATGTTGGTTGGTTTTGTGGGAATCATTGCTCTAATTAACGGGGTCTTCAGCGGAGTATTCGGTATTTCGTTTCAAGGAATTTTAGGGTATGTCTTTGCACCAATCGCCTTTCTTATCGGTGTGCCATGGCATGAAGCAGTTGATGCAGGCAGTATTATGGCGACAAAGCTTGTTGCGAATGAATTCGTTGCTATGCTTGACTTTGTTAAGATCCAAGACGGTTTAAGCGGACGTACTACAGCTATTGTCTCCGTTTTTCTAATCTCATTTGCTAACTTCGGGTCCATTGGTACCATTGTGGGTGCTGTGAAGGGATTGAATGAAAAACAAGGGAATATCGTAGCTCGATTTGGATTAAAGCTGTTATTCGGTGCCACACTTGTAAGCGTTTTATCTGCTTTGATTATCGGTATCATATTCTAGTTGAATTAAGGAGTATTAACATGAAACAAACACCCCGTTTTAAGCGTGTTTTCGTCATCGTTATGGATTCTGTAGGTATTGGTGAAGCTCCAGATGCTGAAAAGTTTGGGGATACAGGATCACATACATTACGGCATATTGCGGAAAAAATGAATGGACTACATGTTCCTGTGTTATCCAAGTTAGGGTTAAGTCATATTGACCAAATACCCGGAGTTCCCAAGGTAGATCAGCCTTTAGCTTATTGGTCAAAAATGCAAGAGGCTTCTAATGGTAAGGATACGATGACAGGCCATTGGGAAATCATGGGTTTGCGAATTGAGGTTCCTTTCAAAGTGTTTCCTGAAGGATTTCCATATGAATTAATTAATGAATTAGAAGAAAGAACGGGACGAAAGGTAATTGGGAATAAACCCGCTAGCGGTACTGCTATTCTCGATGAGCTTGGACAAGAGAATATGGAGACCGGTGCACTCATTGTCTATACATCAGCAGACTCAGTGATTCAGATTGCCGCTCATGAAGAGGTCATTCCTTTGGAAGAACTGTATCAAATCTGTGAGATTGCCAGAGAGATTACTTTACGCGAGGACTACATGTTAGGTAGAGTGATCGCAAGACCGTTCCTCGGACAGCCCGGAAATTTCAAAAGAACATCGAACCGCCATGATTATGCCTTGAAGCCTTATGGAAGAACCGTGATGAACGAGCTCAAGGATGCTGGGTTAGATGTACTAGCGATTGGCAAAATCTCAGATATATATGATGGAGAAGGTGTCACCAAGTCTTTGCGCACAGTGTCTAACATGGATGGCATGGATAAACTCATGGAGACCATTCATAGTGATTTCACAGGACTTAGCTTCTTGAATCTTGTTGATTTTGATGCTCTTTATGGTCATCGCAGAGATCCGATCGGGTACGGGAAAGCACTAGAAGAATTTGACGAACGATTGACGGAAGTTCTCGCGGAGCTGAGTGAAGATGATCTTCTTATGATTACGGCAGATCATGGCAATGATCCCGTTCATACTGGTACAGATCATACCCGCGAATATGTGCCTTTACTCATCTACAGTAAGCGTTTCAATCAACAATGTGAGCTTCCTGTATGTAAGACATTTTCGGATATTGGAGCAACCATTGCAGAAAATTTTGGTGTAGCCCTGCCACAATTTGGACAGAGCCTCCTCCAGGAACTTAAATAAAAACTAAATTTATTATGAAACAGGATACCTAACTTATATTTCGTAAAAAGGTATCCTGTTCGTCTTTTTAACTGGACATCAACGTATACAAAAAGTCGCTTAGAAAGCGGCTTTTTTTGTTGTGATTTTGAACAAGTATTTAGACGGGAAATAAATGAAAAAGAATAATTGATTATCAAATAGGTTAATAAAAGACAAACCATCAGGCAATACCCTTTTCCAATGAATCGTAGTTAAGAGTATCGGTATAAATGTTCTTGTCACTTCTTTTGCTAGGGCTTAGATAATTATTAGTATTGACAACCTGTATATACAGGTTTAAACTGTGGATGTGTTTGAACTTGTATATACAGGTTTAATATTTGACATAAAGTAATTCATTTTGGAGGTGTTCAACTTGAGTCAGTCCCAGAATTCAGAATGGTGGCGCCGGTCCACGGTGTATCAGGTGTACCCAAAGAGCTTTAAGGACACTACAGGCAACGGAACAGGAGATATTAAAGGACTTATTGAAAAGTTAGATTATTTACAGACCCTTGGAATTGATATTGTCTGGTTACAGCCGGTTTATGTTTCGCCGCAACATGATAACGGTTACGATGTTGCGGATTATGAAAATATTAACCCGGATTTTGGAACGATGGAGGATTTCGACGAGTTAGTACAGGAATTGCATAGACGCGGCATGAAGCTAATGATCGATATCGTGGTTAACCATACTTCAACAGAACATGAGTGGTTCAAACAATCCATTTCAAGCAGGAACAATCCCTACCGTGATTACTATATCTGGAAGGACCCAGCTCCAGACGGAGGCTTACCCAACAACTGGCAGTCGAAGTTCGGAGGCCCTGCCTGGCAGTTCGATGAAGCTTCGGGACAATATTATCTAACTCTCTTCGATAAAACCCAAGCGGATCTGAATTGGGAGAACGAGAAGGTCCGTAGAGCAGTGAACGATATGATGCTATTCTGGGCTAAAAAGGGTGTCGACGGCTTCCGCATGGACGTAATTAACTTAATTTCCAAGGATCAGGGCTTCCCTAATGATGACGGAAGTGTTCCGCCGGGGGATGGACGAAAGTTCTATACTGACGGTCCACGTGTTCATGAATACATCAAAGCAATGTATGAAGAGGTATTTGGTCCGTATGAGATGGTGACTGTAGGAGAGATGTCCTCAACTACACTGGAGCATTGCATCAGGTACTCGAACCCTGAAGAACGGGAATTTTCCATGACGTTCAATTTTCATCATTTAAAAGTCGATTATCCGAATGGACAGAAGTGGGAGCTAATGCCCTATGATTTTGAGGCGATGAAACGGTTGTTCACGCAGTGGCAGACTGAAATGCAGAAAGGCCGGGGCTGGAACGCATTATTTTTTAACAATCACGATCAACCGCGTGCCCTCTCCCGATTCACTGATGATAAGGTCTACCGGGTGGAGAGCGCCAAGCTGCTCGCGACAACGCTGCATGGACTTCAAGGGACACCTTATGTCTATCAGGGGGAAGAAATCGGTATGCCAAATCCGGTATGGAATAGTATCGATGAGTTCCGTGATATCGAGTCACTGAATATGTTCCGCATATTGTGCGAACAAGGGAAAAGCTCTGAGGTTGCCTTGAGTATTCTTCAGGAACGTTCACGGGATAATTCAAGAACGCCGATGCAGTGGGATGACAGTCGAAATGCCGGCTTCACCACCGGTACTCCATGGCTGAAAGTTGATGAACGGTATCCGGACATCAATGTGCAGAAGGAGCTAGCCAATCCCAAATCCATCTTCCATCATTACCGCAAGCTAATTGCGTTACGCAAAGAGTATGGGATATTTATAGACGGTGTATTCAAGAGACTCGATGAAGCACACCCTGAAGTATTCGCTTACGCTAGAACAGGAGATGGGGAAGCGCTTGTCGTGGTCTCAAACTTCAGCAGTAAACGGATTACCTTCCGCTTTGAAGACAGTCACTGGTCCGAATTGTCATCGAGGGGCAGGGACGAACTCCTGATTGGGAACACAACAGATACACCTGCTTTAACACAAGAGCTTCAGCTTAGTCCTTATGCTTCCTACATGTGGTTAATCCGCTAACGAGGTGTACTTGAGAAGGAGCACAAATCAATTATGTAAGGAGTGAAAATATGGCTATAGACCGCAAAAATGTTGAGGATATTGTACGGGCAATTGGGGGCAAGGAGAATATAGAGGTTGCGACACATTGTGTAACCCGGCTGAGATTCTCGCTGTATGATGAGAGCAAGGTGGATTCGAAAGCCTTGGACCGCAACGAACTAGTAAAGGGACAATTTTCTAGCCAAGGGCAGTTTCAGATCGTTATCGGACCGGGAACTGTAGATAAAGTATACGATGAAATGATTCAGATCACAGGCGGTTCTCGTTCTTCCAAAGATGAAGTGAAATCCGCGGCTGCCCGAAAACAGAATCCGCTGCAGCGTGCGATCAAGACGCTGGCTGATATATTTATTCCTATTCTACCGGCTATCGTAACCGCAGGTTTGCTGCTAGGGATCAATAATATTTTGACCGGACCTGGTATCTTCTTTGATAATCAGTCGCTGGTGGATGTCTATCCCGCATGGAAAGACATTGCTGCGATTATTAATACGATTGCCAGCACAGCTTTTACCTTTTTACCAGCACTTATCGGTTGGGCAGCTGTTACACGGTTCGGTGGCAGTCCTCTGCTCGGGATTGTTTTGGGTCTCATTCTAGTGCACCCGGATCTATTAAGTGCCTATAACTATGCAAGTGCTTCCACTGAGGGAACTGTTCCAACCTGGAATTTGTTCGGTTGGCATTTGGAGAAGATCGGTTATCAGGGACAAGTATTGCCTGTGCTGGTTTCGGCCTATATTCTGGCAAGGCTGGAGAAGTTCCTCAACCGCCGGGTGCATGATTCCATTAAACTGCTGGTTGTTGCGCCGGTGACTTTACTGATTACAGGTTTTCTGGCCTTCACCATTATCGGACCGGTTACTTTTGGCATTGCCAATGCCATCACCTCCGGCCTGATCTTTGTATTTGATCATTTTGCACTTCTTGGTGGCTTGATTTACGGCGGATTCTATGCGCTTCTGGTCATCACTGGTATGCATCATACCTTCTTGGCGGTTGATGTGCAGCTCATCGGCAGCGAGGGCGGCACTTTCCTCTGGCCGATGTTAGCGTTATCCAATATTGCACAAGGTGCTGCAGCACTGGCGATGATGTTCGTAGTCAGAGAACAGAAGGCAAAAGGCTTAGCGGCTACATCTTCTGTCTCTGCATTCCTCGGCGTGACGGAGCCGGCGATCTTCGGAGTGAATATCCGCTATCGTTATCCTTTCATCTTCGGGATGATCGGCTCAGGGATTGCCGGTATGCTTCTTACCGTTAATCAGGTTCGCGCTTCTTCCATTGGCGTAGGCGGGATTCCCGGCTTCCTTTCGATATTCCCGAACCAGTGGGGCGTGTTCTTCATTGGCATGCTTATTGTTCTCATTGTGCCATTTGTCGCCACTGTACTCTACGGCCGTTCTGTGGTGGGGCGTTCCGAAAAGAACTCAGCTACAAAGGTTACTAGTACTGTGAGCGAGACAGACAATTTACACAGCCGCCCTATAGTTCAAGAGTCACAGGACTCCGTGAATATTCTAGAGCTTATCTCTCCGCTCAGTGGAACTGCAGTACCATTGGAACAAGTTCCCGATCCCGCCTTTGCCGAGAAGCAAATGGGCGATGGCATTGCAATCGAACCTTCTGAGGGTAAAGTATATGCACCCTTTGATGCTACAGTAGCTCATGTGATCAAGAGCAAACATGCGCTTATTCTGGAGCATGCCAGCGGTGTGCAAGTACTCATCCACGTGGGAATTAATACCGTGTCACTTAAAGGTAGCGGATTTACCACCTTTAAGAATATTGGAGACAAGGTGCAGGCAGGTGAGCTTCTGCTGGAATTTGATATGGAAGCTATCCGTGCAGCAGGTTACCCGTTGATTACTCCAATCATCATTCCAGCAGGTCAGGAAATGATCGAGAAGATTGAAGAGAAGACAGGACCAGCTACGGTTAAACAAACAATTATCTTGACTGTTCATCTCAAGGGTTGATAAATGTTATATTGGCAAAGACTTTATACTATAGAAAGACAGCCCCCAGGGGCTGTCTTTCTATAAATTTATATGTTCCACGGTATATAATCCTCTTATATTACTTCGTGAAACGGTTTCGTCTTTAAAGGACGACAAAGTCGTTTCTTCTTGTGTGCCGTATTCCAATTGAATCGATGCTTCCAAAGGCATGACGTGATACAATAAAGGGCGGTGATCAAAATTGAGAGAAAATAAATATTTGCAAATTTATAATGAGTACAGCAACCAAATTCATTCTGAACAACTGCTCCCGGGAACCAAGCTGCCTTCCGAAAGTGAACTTGCTGAAGCTTACAGCACTTCACGAGAAACCGTTCGCAAAGCACTGAACCTCTTGTTCCGTGAAGGATACATTCACAAAATCAAGGGAAGAGGCTCCTTTGTGCTTGACATGACGAGAATGGATTTCCCCATTACCGGTTTGATATCATTTAAAGAGATGTCCGATACACTGGGTACTACCTCACGGACACTGGTAGAGCGGACAATAAGTGAGCCAGCAGGGGCCGCGCTCGCCAGACATCTACAGATTCCGCCTGAAACCCTGGTTTGGAAAGTAGTTCGTGCCAGAGAAATTGAAGGAGATCGGATCATTTTGGATAAGGATTATTTCCGAGCGGATATTGTTCCATTCCTAAACGAGGAAATCGCGGAAGGCTCACTCTATGAATATCTGGAGCAGGAGTTGGGGCTTAAGATCAGTTATGCGAAGAAGCTGATATCCGTTGAGCCCTCAACCGAGGAGGATCATCGATTACTCGATTTGAAGGGCTTCTCACATATTGTTGTAGTCCGAAACTATGTTTATCTGGAGAATACAGTGCTTTTCCAATATACCGAGTCTAGACACCGGATGGACAAATTTCAGTTCGTTGATTTTGCCCGAAGGGTGAGACGGTAAGCTTAAAGAGGGGTATTCCAGTTTGGGATACGCCTTTTTTTTGCGCGGAGTTTTTAAATTGGTATTAATGGAATGAATTGATGATTCATTTAAAGCTGTCTTCACAGAAATAGAAAGTACAAATTGTAAGTGTTTGGAGCATAAATAATGATTTACACAACTGAAAGTAATCTTGCTCAATAATGTCTTTCCCAAATTCTACAGTTATTCGTGTGGTAAAATTAGGATGAATAAATCTTGGGAGGAGATACATTGAGACTCGAACTTGTTATAATCATTTTTCTACTGTTCTTAAATATTCCGGTATATAAGGTATTGTTTCGCGTGTTCTTTGCGGATAATGATGATTATAACGAAACAGTTAGACATACTTTTACACCTAACATCATTTCATTATTCCGAGGAGAGTATTGGAAGGATAGAATGAATACGGCAAGACTTCAGTTTTTTATAATGATTTGCGTCGGGATCGTAGTTTTAGAATATCTTGTTTTGACTAAAGTTATTGAAATTCTTGCATAAGCACCGCTCTATTATGGAAAACTTCTATAGTGCGAATAAACAGCATAATTCCATTTTGGGAGGATAGCATTATGACAAATCTGGATCCGCAAGAGCTTCTAAAAAGTAAACATAAGCTAGATGAGCAAAAAAGGCAGTTCACAAATTTTGCTCGAAGTGCTTCCGGCCATGGTGAAGTAGAAGCAGGTCAGGAATTCAGTAATGACCGAGTGCCTGACGATCAAAACCGCATGAAATCTGTTGAGAACAGACAAGATTGACCTTAGGAAAACTTTAAAAATAAGCCGATCCTTTCTGGATCGGCTTAGCAGATGATTATTACTTTGTAATGTGTTGTTTCAATAAGTATTGAATGCCCGAAGAAATGAATTGTAGTCACGGACATAAATATGGACACTTTGAGTTTGTGTGGAGAAGGTTTATGTTTGGGAGTAAATCAAAGCCACATAGAAATAGATTTCGGAAGAAATAAAGATTAAGGATCATAATCATGCAGATTTCTTTGGAATTGAATAGAAAATAATTTTCTTTTCATGTTTGTCAATTTGATAATGTAAACCCAGACTCTTGGCGATAAGAGAGATCGGTAAATATATTCGGTCATTTATTATTGTTGGAGCCACAGCGAGTTTCACTTTTAAGCCATCATCTCCATATCCTTGTTCTGTGTATGGATTCATACCTTTAAGGTAAGCCGTTGTATTGCCTATTTCAAATTCTAATTTGGTATAACCATCTGTCACTATAATCAATTTGGTATTTTCCTGAGGTTTAATTTTAAAGTGATAAGCATTAAAGAAAGGTGCAGCGGGCAGCAGTGTAGTATTTGACTCATTAACAGCAGTTATATCTCCCGAAATCCTCTGTTTTTTAATGAAGATTTGGTAGTCGACTTCATCTGCAGGAGCTGCTGCCGCAGTTAGAATTGCAAGTGACAAAACAAAGATTGTATTCATTATGAATCTCATTTTCATAGTTGTTCTCCCTGTTACAAATTAGTTATCCTTTTTACCCATATTTTAACACTATTCTGGCTAGTAATCATTTACAAGTATTTTGCGAAGAGGAGCTCAAATAAATATCTCGACTGTTATTGATAATGGTTATCATTTATGATTATCATTAGAAAGATAACGGAGGGGCAATCATTATGCACAAAAGCAATCAAATATTTCTTTGGGATCAAGCGACGGTCAAGTTAATGGACGTACGCCATATTGAAATGGTGCAAGGCGAAATACTTCAAAAATATAAGATTCCAGCCAACATATTTTTACTATCGGTACATGGAAGTGCTCAAGTTCAGTTAGATCGGTCTGAATTTTCTTTTACAGGATATCAATTTTTGCATAGCGGAAAAGGGGCGACCCTCAATATTGTTCCAACAAGCGAAAAATTTGTTTACTATATCATTTATTACCGTGCATGGATTCATGAAGAGGATCTCTTCCAATCACAATATTGTTTTACCCCTGATGCACCCATTTTACTTTATAACAAAATTCAAATGATGTATCAAAAATGGAACGAGCAAGAAGAGAGACTCAACGTAAAATCACTTTTTTATCAATTCATTCATCAGCAATTAACAGAGTTACATAGAAAAGAGACTGAGGTGAAACAAACAAGTGTTGCAGTCCAAGTAATCACCTATATCCAGGAGTACTACGCGGAGCCTATCACATTAGATTCTCTTGCGGAAGTATTTAATTTTAGTGCTTATCATTTGTCATCATTGTTTAAAGAGTACACAGGTATGAGTCCGATTGATTATTTAATTTGGTTTAGGCTTGATCTTGCAGCAAAGCTTTTAATGACAACAGATGCTTCTGTGGGGGAAATTTCAGCAAGCGTTGGTTATAAAGACGTTTATTATTTCAGCCGAATTTTCAAGAAAAGAAAGGGAGCTTCACCTGCACATTTTAGAACAAGAGAGATACAGCGAGTTGTTGAAAATCCATCAAACTTCCCCACATCCTCTATTTTTGAACACATCGTTCAACAGTATATTAATAATGATAATCATTATCATAATACGGATAAAGGGGAATTACATATGTTTAAAATGACAAAATCTCAGACGACGGCAGCTTTACTGCTTTGCGGTTCTCTATTATTAAGTGCTTGCTCCAGCGGGACGGGCACAGCTGCGAAGGAGCAAAGTGCAGGGAATGGAAACGTAAATCAAACAAAATCAGAAGAAATTTTGAAAACCCGAATAGTATCAACACCTAAGGGAGATGTGGAAGTACCCGCAGAGCCGAAAAGAGTGGCATCTGATCAATATATGGGACATTTATTGAAATTAGGTATAGTTCCAATCGGTGTAAGAACGTTTATGCTGGATGAAGGTTGGATGGAAAAGGCAGACATTCCCAAAGAAACGATCGAGAAAATTGAAGATTTAGGCAATTTCCCTTTAAACCTGGAAAAATTAACGATGCTAGATCCGGACTTAATTATCGGCTCAATCGATGAGAATATAGAACAATATGAGAAAATTGGAACGACTGTTTTTCTGCCTTATTGGGAGGGGTTAACAACAGCAGGGCCGCTTGATAAGTTTAGGAGTGTAAGCAAGATTTTTGGAAAAGAAAAAGAAGCAGAAGAATGGATTACGGAATACGAACAGAAAGTAGCTGAAGCAAAGTCAAAACTATCCGGGGTGATCAAGGAAGGGGAGACCGTCTCGGTTGTTTCATTTTCAGAAAAAGCAGTATACGTCTTAGCGGCAAAGGGCGGAAACTATGGATCTTCGACTATCTACAATATGCTACAGCTGCCTCCAACAGAAAATGCAAAAAATATGGCGGAAGGGTTTGAATCGATTTCACTTGAAGTTCTTCCAGAATACTTAGGTGATTATGTTTTTGTATATAACGGCGATGCTGATGCAACCAAAAAAGCAATGGAAAGTAACATTTGGAAAGGCATACCTGCAGTGAAAAATGGTAAAGTTTATTTATATGGTGATAACTATCATGATGAATTCGTAATGGAGGACCCATTTTCATTAGAGCTTCAACTTGATACAATTGTGAATTTATTACTTGGCACTACTTAATAGTTTAATAGATGCGGAGTGCCATATGGAAGGCGTGGTCGACATCATCCTATTAAAAATTCCGAGTGCAGCTTTCAAATGAAGATTCTAATCAATGGATATTAATGACATTGACATCCAAAGGTTTTTCTAAAATAATAGAATGTAATTAAATACTGGTACCTTTAATTCAGTCCAGAGAGGCTGACAAGGACAGCGGATTTTTATAATCAGCTAAGAATCAGGGCATATTCCGTCAAGGGATGCTCTGTGTCTTCGCGCGGGTTATGATGAACTAAAGAGGCTACTTGTCAGATTGATTTGACGAGTAGCCTCTTTTGTTTCTGCTTTTTTGGTATCAGGACACTTTATATGGGGGTATTCTGATGAGTAAACAAGATCAAGAGTTTTCGTGGCAAGCGGTGCCGAAAACGCAGAGAAATCATTTTGGGAAGACGTTTTCCGTCATGTTGGCTTTCACTTTCTTTTCCGCAAGCATGTTGGCAGGAGGAACGTTAGGGGTCAGCTTGACATTCATGGAGTTCATTGGAATCGTGCTTGCCGGTAATCTGGCACTCGGCATCTATACGGGAGCACTGGCACATATCGCTGCCAAAACAGGTCTTTCCACGCATTTGCTTGCAAAATATGCGTTCGGTGAAAAAGGATCGTACCTTCCTTCTTTCCTACTTGGCTTCACACAGGTAGGATGGTTCGGTGTCGGTGTAGCCATGTTCGCGGTACCGGTCGCCAGAGCGATGGACTGGAATGTGTACCTTTTGATCTTCGTGTTTGGTCTCGCAATGACGGCATCAGCCATCTTCGGCATGAAGTCGCTCGTCATTCTGGGTTATATAGCAGTTCCGGCCATTGCAATTCTCGGTGGTTACTCCGTGTTCGAAGGAGTTAACACGCTGGGTGGTCTGCAAGGGTTGCTCGATTACTCACCAACAGAGTCGCTTACCGCAGCAGCAGCATTGACCATTTGTATCGGGTCATTCATTAGCGGCGGAACGCTGACGCCCGATTTTGCCCGGTTTGCAAGGACGTCCCGGCAGGCGGTTACAGCCACTGTCATTTCGTTCTTTCTTGGGAACTCACTTATGTTCCTATTCGGCGCAGTCGGCGCAATGGCTTACAATCTAGCTGATATCTCGGAGGTCATGTTCTTGCAAGGACTGCTCATTCCTGCAATCATCGTTCTGGGCCTGAACATCTGGACGACCAACGATAATGCACTTTACGCTTCCGGGCTGGGCTTTGCCAATATCACTAAAATATCGAAAAAGTTCTTCGTTATTGTGAACGGCATCGTAGGTACAGTATTTGCCATGTGGATGTACAACAACTTCGTCGGTTTCTTGAATGTGTTGGGCGCAGCGATACCGTCCATCGGAGCTATCATCATCGCAGACTATTTTATTGTGAAGCGCAGAAACTATAAACCATTTGCCGACATGACTTTCAAGAATGTAAACTGGATAGCGATGGTGGCATGGGCTATCGGTGTGGCCTTTGCCCAGCTGGCTCCAGGAATAACACCACTCAATGCACTTATCGGAACAGCGGTTGTATATACCGTGTTGATGCTGATCGTTTCTGCGAGAAAATCCAAAGAAAAGGGGAATTTAAATGATTATACAAAACGCAAAATTGCGGGGTAAAGAAGGTTTATGGAATATTGTAGTGAAAGATGGGAAGTTTGAGCTTATCACGCAGTCACTGGAATCAACTGCGAATGAGGAAGTAATTGACGTTAACGGCTCACTTGTGCTGCCGCCGTTCATTGAACCTCATATTCACTTGGATACAACGTTAACAGCTGGTGAGCCGGAATGGAATTTGAGCGGAACACTATTTGAAGGCATTCAGCGTTGGTCAGAACGTAAAGCCTTCCTGACGCACGAAGACGTCAAAACGCGCTCTAAAACTGCACTGAAGTGGCAGATCGCGCAGGGTATCCAGCATGTAAGAACACATGTAGACGTCACCGATCCAAGCTTGACCGCCGTTAAAGCGATGCTTGAAGTGAAAGAAGAAATGGCACCATTCATTGACATCCAGCTTGTCGCTTTTCCACAGGAAGGTATTCACTCCTACCCGAATGGCGTAGAATTACTAGAAGAGTCGCTGAAAATGGGCGTTGATGTGGTGGGTGGTATCCCACACTTCGAATTTACAAGAGAATATGGCGTCGATTCGATGAAGGTTGTGTTTGACTTCGCTGAAAAGTACGACCGCTTGATCGACATCCATTGCGACGAAATCGATGATGAGCAATCCCGTTTCTTAGAAGTTGTAGCCAAAGAAGCCTACGAACGCGGGCTTGGCTCCCGCACGACAGCAAGCCACACAACGGCGATGGGTTCATACAATGATGCCTATACGTACAAACTGTTCAGATTACTGAAGATGGCTGACCTAAATTTCGTCTCCAATCCTCTGGTTAACATCCATCTGCAGGGACGCTTTGACACTTATCCGAAAAGAAGAGGATTAACTCGCGTCAAAGAACTGCTGGAAGCCGGACTTAATGTATGCTTCGGTCACGATGATATCTTTGATCCATGGTATCCGCTAGGTACAGGCAACATGCTTCAGGTGCTCCACATGGGCATTCATGCTTCTCAGTTGCTCGGATACGACCAAATTGTAAATTCAATCGATCTTATTACGAAAAATAGCGCAAGAACGTTGAATATCGAGGATATGTATGGCATTGAAGTAGGTAAACCTGCCAACTTCATCGTTCTTGAAGCAGAGAACGAGTATGAGACCATTCGTAAACAGGCCGGAGTTCTTTATTCGTTCAGAGCTGGGCGCAAAATCGCGGAAACAAAGCCGCGGGACACTTCGATCATTCTTGAGAACGGTTCGGAGAAGATTAATTTCAATAAATAATGGAATGAAGCATGCGCTGCATCAAGCAAAGCCTGCTTTTTAGCTAAAAGTCCCCTCATGTTAGACAGGGCTATAAGAGATCACGTGATCGTGAACTCTTCCTGTATACATGAGGGGATTTTTTTGATTCTTGTATTTCGGCACAATAAATTTGCTATAAGTACATTGCAAAGACAAAAAAGTGTGGAATTTTATAAATATTGGTTGTTATATTCGTTTTTCAGTGAAACTACGGATGATACACTAAAGTAAGCGCTTTCTATTAATGGAATGGAAGAAAGGAGTAAAAAAATACTTGAATTAATTTTATTACTAAGTACAAAAACAGGAGGTTATGAAGTAAATGATGACTAAAAAGCTAAGGCCACTTACGATTGCTCTGCTGTTGTTTTTTCAATCGGTTCCTATAGAGATTAGCGCCGCAGCCACAGTATCTGCAGTAAAAAATGATATAGCGAATACTAGCCTTTCTGCGAAAGTCGGTGATTTAGGTCAGATAGAAGAACTGTATATCAATAATAACCCTACCAATAAAAACGGAGAGCCTATCAATTTTGTTTTGCCTAACGACACAATCCCTCAAAACAATATCCAGCACCAATGGATGGGCGAAATGATTTTTTCTTATCGTACTGGTGACAGTGAACAATTCCCTGACAACAGAGAGGGCTTTCTAGAGGTAGATACCAATAAAACGCTTGCGGCCGGCGGATCAACAAAATACTCCGATATCAATCCTAATAATCCCTATATTGCGAAAACAGCCTCAGGAGACGGTAAGAAAGTGGAAGTCAACTTTATCGGACAGAACCTGGACTCGACAGCCCAGCGCGTAATAAAAGGTTTTGACGTGAAGTCCGTATTTGATATGGATACCCAAGACGGTTCGATGCTGTGGGAAATCACCGTGAAAAACAAAAGCGGAAAATATATTGAATTCGGTGATATCGGTTTGCCCATGCCTTGGAATAACAAATACCAGACTTTATCTGATACCTATGACGACCGTGTAACCGTGCATAATTTTGCCGGCGCCGACAGCGGGTATGCCTATGCTATCCGCACCAGCGGCGAAGGAAATTTCATGCTGTTTACCCCAGTGCCGAATAGCGGCGCTCGCATCGAGTATGTTGATTATTGGATGCAAGAAGAGGGTGAATTGCGTTCTGGAAACACATATTCGAACTGGACTGGTGACAGTGGCGGCTGGTATCCAGGATTAAATGTTCTGTATATCCACTCTAAGGACGTCCAGAAAACCGGCCGCGGTTATTTTACCGATGCCTCCAGTCTAGTGTTGGGACCAGAGCAGGAACAAACCTATAAGTTCAAATTCTCAGCGGTACGCGCAGGCGATAACAAGCCTCAGGAGAATGCCCAAAGCCAGAATAACAGTTCAACCTCTATGGAAGACCGTGAGGCGAACCTGAGATCCATCCTGTATAAATCAGGCATGATTGATGCCGTAGCGGTACCTGGTTTCCAGACAGCCATCAATATGCCTGTTAAGTTGGATCTCCACTACGACGACAGTATCATTGATGTACAGGCAATCGACATTCAGAGTGTTGACGAGAATGATCCATATGACGAAGAACATATCCCGAACATCAAGCCTGGAAAGAACAGGAAGGATATGGTCAACAACTCCCGCACTGGCCGTGGACTTTCTGACGGAAACCCGGGATATACGGAATCTTACGAGTTTGTGGAGACCAAGGTGGTAAACGGTGAACAGCATCAGATCTATTCGCTTCAGTTCGACTCTATCGGCAACAACAGCGTTCGTGTGGAATACAAGCTGAAGGTTGGAAATGAATGGGTAGATAAATTTACCCAGTTCGAATTCAATGTGCTGGCCGAACTGGACCAAACGTCGGAAGCCCACTCCAATTTCATGGTGGAGCACACGCAGGATAAGAATTCGGCAAGTCCTACTTATGGCAACTATTTTGACTGGTATCTTACCGGCGGCATTGATCTGAACACAAGCCACTGGGGAGATGACTGGAGCCACGATAACATCAATTTCATGACCATGAAGAATTATCTTGATCCCAATCCCGATGAAATCCGCTCTATAGAAACTTACTTGATCGACTTTATGTGGGAACGATTTATGAAGAATACGCAGGATAGTTATATGGTAGCCAACTACCTCAGAGATTCGGGAGCTTTCACAGATAAAGACAAACCTTATACACGGGCCTTTTCTGAAATTATGGAAGCGACCGGCTTTCTCAATATGTATCGGATTCAAAAGGCTTACCCCAATCTGATTGAGTATCGCGAATCCCCGCAGTTCTATCTGGAAAAGGCATACGGTATCTATTATAACCGTGTCTCTAGCGGAGCAATCGGATTCTATGGCGAGCAACAGATTCCGCATATGATTGAAGCGCTGAAGGAAGAGGGCATGCAGACCGAGTCGGCAAATCTGCAAAAGAAGTTCGCGCTGGATAAAGGACGGAATATGACCTACGCCAATTATCCTTACGGGTCCGAATTTGAGTATGATAATACCGGTGAGGAAGGCGCTTATGCTGCTGCCAAGGCGTTACGCACCTACTACCCTGAGGACGGACGCGCAGCCGCAGCTGAGAAAAGCATGGAAATGGCTGACTGGAAGACGCGCGCGATGCGCGGTATTCAGCCTAACTGGTTCCATTATTCTGTACCGGTATTCCGTGGCGGCGAAGGCTGGTGGAATTTCCAATATACCGCCTCTTTAGCAGGATACATTATGGATGACTGGCTCCGCTATGAAGATGACGGCAGATCGGAGGATCAGACCGCAATCGCACAGCAGCGCAACTATGCGGCGAAGGTTTCCAACTTTAACGCTGTCAATATGGGGCAGATTGCGGCACAGTCTGTAGGCAGTACCTCCTGGAGATATTCAATGTATAAAGGAGGAACTGGTACTAAAGACGTATTCGACGGCGGTTCCCGCGTCATGAATAACGGTTGGAATGACTTTTCTGGCGAAGCAGAGGAAGGCCTCTACGGTTCCCTACTCAGCATCAGCTCTGATATTGTCACTGATCCGATATTCGGACTGTTCGGATATGGTGCTCTGGTCACTGACGAAGGCGACAGTTATCAGATCACGCCTAAGGATGGCTTCGGCAAGCGTATCAATCTGCTAGATGAGCAGATGTATCTGGTCCTGGAGAGCGATAAAGCTACAAGCGCAAACATTCGAAAAGACGGCAAGGCTTTTACACTACAGCTCTTAAATGCCGCTGAGAAAGAGCATGCTTCAAGAATTACTTTTGACGGAGCAGGAATCGAGAACGGCTATTATAGTATTAAACTGGATGATGTAGCTACTGGTCAGTTCTATGTTCAGAAGAATAAAGGCGTCGCAATGTTCCATATGAGCAGCGCGAAGTCGGCTGAACTGACCATTGAAAAGTTAGCAACAGGTGAAAATGAAGCACCGCAGGTTACTGCAGAGACGGCGACGCAAAAACCGCAGGCACTGATTCCATTTATGCTGAACGGCATTGTAACCGATGACGGTGCACCGAATGGCACAATGACCTACCAATGGGAGGTAATCAGTACTCCGGAAGGCGGCAAGCTCACCTTCAACCATCCTAAGGCAAGCATTACACAGGCAGTCGGTACAAAAGAAGGCACATATACGGTCGAGCTCACCGCCAATGACGGACAGAAAACAGGTTCCGGCCAAGTAACCTTTCAACTGGCAGCACCTCCTGAGAAACTGCCGCCGGAAATTGGCCAAGTGACTGCGACTCAGGATGTTACGAATAACAGTATTCTGGTATTATCCGGCGAGGCAATACCTGATCCAGTGCACAGTGCGGTATTTGAACCTACGTTGTCATATGCATGGACCGTTAAGCAAAAGCCTGATGGTGCTGGAGAGATTACTTTTGTGGGAGGAGATAAAGCAACGGCGTATGCGCGCGTCAGTAAGGCAGGCACCTATGTGTTTACCTTCACAGCGGCAGACGAAGATAAGAAGGCTAGTAAGGATGTAACGATTGAGCTTAAAGAAGACACCAACGACACATACCGGGCAATTAGCGTAGTGACAAAGAAAGAAATACCCCCGATACTTCCCGCCCAGGTGAATATTCTATCAGAAGACGGATTCATGGAGAGGGAGATTAAGTGGGATGTAATTGATCCTGACAGCTATGCGAATACAGGTGAATTCGAAGCTAGAGGGACAGTCAAAGACAGCGATCTAGAGGTACGAACCACTGTATATGTCGTAAATGCAGGGCTGCAAAACGCAGCGCTGACAGCCAAACCGTCTGCTAGCTTCTCCGGCGGTGACGGGTATCCTGAAGCAATGAATAACGGCATTGAACCAAAAAGTTCGGCAGATTTCTCGCCGAACCGGGGTGCACCGAACAGTGCATGGCACAACTGGGGAAGAGAAGGTGATCCGGCTTGGGTCACTTATGAATGGGATCAGCCGTTCCTAGCCTCTTCCATGGATGTCTATGTGTTCCAGGACGGCGGAGGAAACTTCCGTCCGAAGGATATGCAACTCATGCTTCGCGGTGAGGATGGAAAATGGTATACACCTAGAGCCTTAAAGGGTCTTGGAAATGAGCTCAATAAATACAACACAACCACCTTCGAACCTGCATATATCACTGGCGCCCGTATGGACATGAAGCCTACTGCTAATGGTAGCGGTATTCTCGAATGGAAGGTATACGGATATACAGGGGCGGTAGATAAGTCAGAGTTGATAAAGGTGTATAACTACGTTAATACATTAAACGCTTTAAACTTTATGGATCCGGGTCTTGCGCCGATCAATGAGGCGAAGGCGAACGCTTCTGCAGTAATCAAAAATATGAATGCCACAAACGGAGAAGTTACACAGGCTCTTGAAAAGCTGCTGACAGATTTGCGCCTTCTCAGCCCGCGTGATAAGAATATGGCATTCCTGGCCAATACTTCTTCCAGTTACACCTCGCCTTGGGAGAGTCTAGCCGCGATTAATGACGGGAAAAAGGAAGGCAATAACCTTCAGCATTGGGGAACATGGGGCAATGAAAGCGCAGCGGAATGGGTCCAGTATGAATGGCCGCAAGGTGCTACCATCCAAAGCTCGAATTTGGTGTTGTGGTCTGATGCAGGCGGTATCAAAGCGCCTACTAAGTACGTGTACTCATACATTCCATTGAATAGCGTTACAAATGAATGGGTCACGCTAGAAGCAGTTACCGAAGGCATCAAGGTGGTTGACCATACCCCAGCGGAATCCTCGAACCGATATGAGTTTAATCCCGTGCTGGAAGTTAAGGCGCTGCGGGTTACAATGACAAAGCAGTCACAGGCAGGTGACAATGGCGTTGGGTTATGGGAATGGGAAGTTATCCAAGCAGTTTCCAATTCGGAGCAGCCGGCACCGACAACGCCGGATGGGGTTGCGCCGACCACAATCAATGGAACCGATGGCAAGCTCACTGGTGTGACAACGGAAATGGAGTATAGGAAGGAAGGCGCCGAAGGTTATACAGCAATCGTGGGAACTGAAGTTACAGGTCTCATTGCCGGCAAGTATTATGTTCGATATATGAAAACGGATATCCTGAATGCCAGTCCGGATAAGGAAGTTGTAATTCCGGATGGGCAGAATCACGTGCAGCCTGCACCGGATAAGAGTCAATGGGTGATCTTGCACGCCAACTCAGTCACCTCGACAAAGGGTAAGATAGAAGGCGTAAACGACACTATGGAATATCGGAAGCTAGGTGAAGAGAGCTATATTCCTGTCACTGGTACAATGATTGAGGATCTTGAACCTGGCACCTATGAAATCCGGTACGCAGCGAAAGGCGGATTAGATGCAAGTCAGCCTGTAACCGTGGAAATTCGTAATGAAGCTAAGGAAGACAAAGAAGCTCCGAACGCGGATGATCTGGTCGTAACACCGCCTACAATCATAGGTGGTAAGGACGGGAAGATTGAGAATGTGACTGCCGATATGGAATATCGGAAGACGGATGGAGGCAGATACACTGCAGTCAGCGGAACCAGCATCGAGAACCTTGAAGCCGGCAGTTATGAAATTCGGTATGCTGAGACAGATACCAGAAATCCAAGCTTCGCAATCATTATTGTAGTGCCTGACGGAACCAAGCAAGAGCAGAATCCGCCATCCGGCGCTGAGGTAAGAGGTGTAGATGTCAGTGTAACCGGCGCAAAGGACGGAAAGATTACAGGCGTAAATTCCGCAATGGAATACCGGAAACAGGAAGTGGATGCACATAACTGGATCATTATCTCAGGTATTGAGGTCACAGCTCTAGATGCCGGAACCTATGAGGTGAGGTATAAAGAGACTGAAACGCATCATGCGAGTCAGTCCCTTACAGTCATCATAGGCAATTCGGTTGTAGACCCGACCGATCCAGAGCTTCAAGAAGTAACAGAAGTAAAAGTAAACGCCGGCGATGGACAGCTAAACCTTACATGGATAAATCCGGTAAGTGCGGACTTTGACCATGTCGTAGTCACTGGTGAAGAGTTCGAACAGAAGATCGGCGGCGGTAATAATAGTACAATCATCACCGGACTTGTCAACGGAACGCATTATACAATTAAGCTGCAAACTGTTAATAAAACAGGCAATGTGTCGGCTGGCATCAGTGTAAGCGGAACGCCTTCAGCCCCTTCACCGACAACAACGCCATCACCAACTCCGGAACCTACATCTCCACCGCCAGCAGTGTACACACCGACACCGACATCGACTCCTGTAATCGTTACAGTTGATGGAGAACTGATTAAGGTTGGGCCACTGAAACTGGATACGGTGACCGGCATAGCTGCAGGAGCACCAATCAGACAGGAGGACATCAATAAAGCGTTGGCAAATGCAAAAGCGAACAGTGTTGGTATAAAAACTGTCAGAGTGGAAATCCCGATAATCGAGGGAGCAAGTGCATATGCCGTTGAGCTTCCTGTTGCAGCACTGAATTCGGTTACAGCAAATATGATAATAGAAGTTACTATAGGAATTGGTACGGTACGAGTTTCATCAACGATGCTTAAGACAGCAGCATCCGATGCCAAGCGTGTTGTACTCATTATGGAAAGGGCAGACAATTCAAAGCTTGATCCTGTAACTAAAGATGTGATAGGCAACAGACCTGTAATCCAATTTGGTGTCAAAATAGATGGAGTAGCCATTCAAACGAATAATTTAAATGCACCGGTAGAGATTCAGATCCCATATACTCCTACTTCTGAAGAATTGGCAAATGCTGAATACCTAGCTATCTGGTATATTGATGCAAATGGTAAGCCTGTACAGATCAAGAATGCAAAATATGACGCTGCACAAAAAGCCATGGTATTTACAACGTCACAAGTGGGTGAGTTTGCTATTGCATACACGAAAAAGAGTTTCAGTGACGTAACCCATCAATCATGGTATAAAGCAGCAGTTGAAACCATGGCATCTAAAGGCTTCGTAGAAGGTACAACATCTACAAGCTTCAGCCCTGACAACAAGATTACAAGAAGTGAGTATCTAGCATGGCTCGTAAGAACACTAGAGCTGACAGTGGTATTTAACACTAACTTCAGTGATATTCAGGAAACGAATAAATATTTTGACGAAATTGGAATTGCCAGAGCTCTTGGAATAGCGGTAGGCTATAATGGTATTTTCGATACTGAATCGGAAATAACAAGGCAGGATATGGCCGTGATGACAATGAGAGCGCTGCGGGCAGCCAATACAACATTACAGACCGGTACGGCCGAAGATCTTAAAAGGTTTACAGATGCCGACAAAGCATCAAAATACGCGTCGGAAGATTTAGCTGCAATGATTAAGCTCGGCTTCATAAGCGGGCGGAGCAATACGATCCTGAGCCCTAAAGGCGAGACAACGAGAGCAGAAGCTGCACAGGTTCTGTATAATATTTATTTACATCAATGAAGATAAAAGGGATTTAACAATGAAATGGCTGTCCAATAAGTTCTAAAATGAAAAAGGTACGGAAAACGTGATGTTTTTCCGTACCTTTTTTCTATTGCAGTTCTTTCCGAATAATAAGAAAGATATTCCTGTTTGAACGCTTAGGACGTCCCGGACCAAAACTCCAGTATCACTAAGACTTTTTTCATAGCTTATTTCCAAGATTCGACCTTGTTTTCACCCACTGTATAGGCCCAAAGTATAAATTTACAACACTTTACATAAATATATATTTTTCTTAACCCTTATGAGATAGCATATTAGACGAAAGCGGTGGACAATTATGGAAAAATCCGCCGATCTATTTCTTAAGGAGGAAGGATATGAAGGAGAAGCATTCAGGTTGGAAAAAGAAGCTGCTAAATAGCATGCTGGTTGCATCTGTTGCCGTACCTCTGCAATTGTTCGCATTCGGAGCCGACTCGGCGATATACGCTGAGGGGCCAAGCGACCCCGCACCATTTATTGAAGCCAAAGTGGTCAACGAGCATTCAGGCCAGAAAATTCTGTTCGACAATACTCACGCGCAGACGGCCGGGGCGGCCGACTGGGTTATCAACGGTGCCTTTTCCGACTTTGGCAATGCACTTGCGCAAGAAGGCTATTATGTCAAGGAACTTCGTAAGACCACTCCCATTACGCTAGGCGATCTTTCCAGCTATGATGTCTTCGTTGTAGCCGAATCTAACATTCCATATAAATCCAGCGAACAGGCAGCCATGGCGGAATACGTGGAAAACGGCGGAAGCATCTTCTTCATCGGCGATCATTACAATGCGGACCGCAATAAGAACCGTTGGGACGGCAGCGAGGCATTCAACGGGTACCGCCGTGGAGCTTGGGATAACCCGGCTAAAGGCATGAGCACCGATGAGGCTGGCTCTGCAGCCATGCAAGGCGTGGTCAGCTCCGATTGGCTCGCGGATGAGTTCGGCGTCCGGTTCCGCTTCAATGCGCTCGGTGACATTAACGCAAACAACATAGTGGCTCCCGAGCAAGCCTTCGGTATTACAGCAGGAGTATCAAGTGTAGCCATGCATGCCGGCTCTACGCTGGCAATCCTCGACCCAACCCGGGCGAAGGGCATCGTCTATCTGCCTAAAACCAACAATACTTGGGGCAACGCAGTGGACCAAGGCGTCTACAATGGCGGCGGCGTAGCGGAAGGTCCATACGTAGCCGTGGCGAAAAAAGGAGCCGGCAAAGCCGCCTTTATCGGCGACTCCTCCCCGGTCGAGGATGCCACGCCAAAATATTTGCGCGAGGATACCGGTGCCAAGAAAACGACTTACGACGGCTTCAAGGAGGCTGATGATGCTGAGCTCTTGGTGAACACCGTTAACTGGCTCGCCGAACAGGCGAGCTATACAGATTTCACCCAGGTAAGTGGCTTAACGCTGGATCAGCCTACACAGTTGCATCCGTTCGAAGAGCCGGCACTCTCCACCGAACCGCAGCCAGAGCCATGGGCCGCGCCGAATGCCGGTTATAAATGGTATGACCGCAGTACCTTCAAGGCAGGTTCTTACGGCGGAGCAGCGGCTACAGCAAGTGCGTTGTACAATTTCACACACCAGACTGTGCTGCCTAACGCGCAGGATTTCCAGATTCGTGTCAGCGCAGATAATCTGCCTGCCAATACCAGCGTATCAGGCTTCCAATTAGGCATCTACCAGGTGAGCAGCGGAGCCCAGATCGCCAAGATCCAGAACAGCGACGGCACTTGGCCGAGCAGCTATGGTTACAGCGCCAACTTTAGCCTGACATCAGACCTGAATGGTCATGCCTACAAAGATCTGACCGTGCAGATCAAACCGGGTACCACGGCTGCATCTAACCTGCGCTTGCGCCAGAACGGAACGAACCTGAAGACCGATTCGGTAACGCTCGGTAACGTCCCAGCAGAACCGCTTCCGGACGAAGAAGATCCGATTCCGGCGACTGTCTCCATCGGCGAAGCCCGAACCAAGATAGTAGGGTCGTTGGTGACAGTTGAGGGAATCGTAACGACTGAGCCGGGTATTTTCGGCGGTCAGACCTTTTATATGCAGGATGAGACCGGCGGTCTTTATGTCTACCAGAGCCAAAGTGGCTACCATGCCGGTGATACGGTCAAGGTAACAGCGTCCACGGCGCTGTACAATTCGGAGCTAGAGTTGACCGAAGTTGTACAGATCGAGAAGACCGGCACAGTCGAGCTGCCTAAGCCCGTTGCCGTACCAGCGGTGAACGATACCAATCAAGGTCAGCTGCTAAAGCTTAACGACGTGAAAGTGACGAATATTATCACCGCAACTCCAAGCGGTTCCTTTGAATTTGATGCCGTCGCCAATGATGGGACAAGCAATCACATCCGAGTAGATGTCCGGACGGGGATCACGAAGGACAGTTTCCCTTATGCGGAAGGACAGAAACTCAATATTACGGGTGTAGCCGCGATCTTCAAAGGCGTATACCAGCTCAAACCTAGAAGTCTCGTGGACTTCAGCGTGGTGGAAGCAGAGGCCGCTCCGGTAACGACAGCGACGTTGTCGGTGAATCCGAACGCTGCCGGCTGGTTGAACCAGCCCGCCGAAGTGACCCTGAAGGCCGACTCCGATACAGCAAAGGTTTATTACTCGTTGAATGGTGCCGCTCAAGCCATATACAGCACTCCGTTGGCCGTAAGCAAAGACGGACAGTATACGCTGACTTACCATGCGGTTTCGGACAAGGGGAAGGCGGAAGAAACCAAGTCACTGACCCTTAATATCGACACGGTTTCACCGACAGTGGAGCTGACGGAGTCTGGTCATGCGGTCGGCGATGTGGATGAGGAAGCCCAGCTTAAGTTTGTATTGACTGCCGAAGATAATCTGTCTGGCGTAACCTCCAAACAGCTCCTACTGGATGGACAGCCCATAGCCGACGGACAGATGCTGAACGCTGCGGAGCTGGGTGCCGGGCCTCATACTGTAAGCTATGTCGTGATCGATGCCGCAGGCAACACTACCGAAAAGAGCTACAAGTTCCAAATTACTGGCGGAGCTGCACTCGCAACTGACAAGCCTGGTCAGCCGGTGTTGTCCTCGAACAGCGGCTACGGTAATGTACTCAGTGAAGGCAACTTTACCGTCACCATGAACCTCTGGTGGGGCAATAACGCTACCAGCTACAAGCTTTATGAGAATGGCACGCTGATCGATTCCAAGTCGCTGAAGGATGTATCACCGTCCGCCCAGACGACAAGCACAGTACTTCACGGCAAGCCGAACGGCAACTATGTTTACACAGCAGAATTGACTAATAAATATGGCACAACTAAGAGCCAGCCGCTCACGGTGACGATACGCGATGCCGCTCCGGGCAAGCCGGTTCTGGCCCATGACAACTGGGACGGAGACGGTTCTTATAAAGTATCGATGAATCTGTGGTGGGGCACTAACGCCACCGAGTACCGCCTTTACGAGAACGGGCAGCTAATCGACACGCAAGCGCTAAACGCCAACACGCCAGCGGCGCAGAGCGCTACAACTGATGTCACTGGCCGCGCTTTCGGCATGTATGAATACCGGGCAGAGCTGGTCAATGCAGCGGGAGAGACCTTAAGCGATACCATCAAGGTAACCGTCAGCCGTTAATGAGATGAGCGCTTAAGTTTTGTACGAAGTATTTCAAGGGCTGCATAATTAACAACAAATGTAGAATCATACGATTAAAACAACCTAGGGTGCATGCCTTAGGTTGTTTTAGTTTTGATTTCAATGCATTTAGAGATTGCTTTCTTTTTGGCTTGTTCATATTCCGTTCATATTCTCGTCACGAAGAGTACATCTTGGTTGATTACACTTTGAACATGTCGTCAAGGCGGCACTTCAGATAAGATACAGGGACAAGGAAGGGAAGAGATGAACGTGGCAAATATGGTGGAATATGGTGGAAATAAAAACAACGGGGACTAAGAGCCACAAGAAACGAAACCTATGGTTAAAAATAATCGGAGGTATTGTAGGGGCGCTCGTGCTGTTCATGGGCATCGTTTTTATCGTTAATATTATCAGCAACGGGGTCGAGAAAAAGAAAATCGAATCGTATGGCCAGTATGTCAATGTGGACGGGAAAAAGATGAATGTGCTCATTCAAGGCAGCGGAGAGCAAACCGTTGTGCTCCTTCCGGGACAAGGAACCCCGACGCCTGCGCTTGATTTCAAATTATTGATCGATGAAATTTCCCCCAATTATAAAGTCGTGGTGGTCGAGCCTTTCGGTTATGGTTTGAGCGATGAAACCAAGAAAGAAAGAACGACAGAAAATATTGTAAGTGAGGTTCACGAAGCTCTGCAGCAACTGGGTATTAACAGATACATTCTAATGGGACATTCTATAACTGGACTTTACGGAGCATCCTATGTGAACACCTATCGGGATGAAGTTGTTGCTTTTGTCGGCATCGATAGCAGCGTTCCCAATCAACCTGGTATGGATGTCAAATTGCCTATAAAATCGATGCAGTTCCTCAAAAAATCAGGTCTTATGAGATTGGTCCAAAAAGTGAGTGGAGATCCGTATGAATCGCTTGCATTCGATGAGCATACCAAAGAACAGATGCGTTTGATTTCGAATCAAGTTGCGGGCAATCCAACGTTAATGAATGAATTGAGCCACCTCGGTTCTAATTTCAAAAATGGAGAAAAACTCACAATTCCAAATGACTTGCCGTTGCTTCTCTTTGTTCAATCGAATAATGAGCACAATAAACAGTGGATTCCGCTTCATGAGGAGCAAGTCAAACAATCCGCACAGGGAAAAATGATCCCGATGGAAGGTTCACATTACCTGCATCATACAAAATACAAAGAAATCGCCGAAGCATTCAAAGAATACATGAAGCAGATCCAATAGAATGGTTGAAAACTAAACTGCGGAGCCGAACTTGGTTCCGTGGTTTCTTTATTTTGACATTAAAAAATACGATATTTAAACCTTATTCCTGGGACATTGGAGTTTGGTATACATAGAGACAAATCTTGGTCATCTCATCAATGGATTTTGTAAAGTCGGATTGTATCCATTTGAGGAGAACATTATAGAGGGCTCCCGCTTTAAAGTATATACGATATACATTCTCTTCGCTTTTGTCCTGAGCAGTAGAGAGCATCATTTCATTCAAGCAATCCAGAATCACATGATCAAACTTCGCGCTTTGAAGAGCTTTGTAGATGCTACGCTGTTGAAAAATAACTTCAAAAAGCACTTTAATAAATTTTTGAGGTTCTTTGGCTTTGCCTGTTAATTCATTGGTGTAAGGCAAGAGTTTTTGATTAATTTCAAAAATAAGCGAATCGACCAAATCCACCAGGATCTCTTGCTTGGAGGAATAGTTATTGTAATAGGCCGTTCGAGAGACTCCTGCGCGCTTCACAATATCGGTGATGGTGATTTTGTTAAACGGCTGTTCCTGGATCAAATAGACTAATGCCGTACAGATGGCCTCTCTTGTCAAACGGTTGGTTTCTTTATTGGACTGATGCTGAGAGGTATTTGGACTGTATAATTCATGATTTGAGATGACATTTCCCCTCCGTTTGTACATTCTGGTGTTCGTTTCATTGTTTTTCATGAGTCTTTTCAATATGCTAAAACCATAAGGCATTACAAATGTAATGTCAAAATAGTAGTTAGATGAAATGGGAGGGCGTCATGTTAGAAAACTTATATAGACGATTGTCAGCGGTGCTGCTTTTGAGCTTAGCACTTTGTGCCACGGTATTTATTGGCAAAGAGACGGTAATCTCGATAGTTACCATTATCTTTTTATTAGCAGAATTAGGCATCTCTTTTTTGCTTTTAAAAAAGCGTGAGAAGTTACATGTGGTATTCATTAGTGTGGTGGCGGCGGAAGGGTTGTTTTTACTGACAGGAGAATTTTGGCTGCTTGCGCTTTCTATCCTGCTGCTGATCGTAGCGGGCATATGGAGAGGACTGTTTTGGCAAAAGGAGAGTAGAAGAGTCACTGCGTTTCTAGTGGTTCGAAAAGTGTTATTTAGCATCACAGCTCTTATCGTCACTGTACTTTGGGGTATTGGAATCTATGCAAAACCTATTTCAAAGCCTGTGGCATTAGCAACGAATGCGGCAGTGACGATCGATGAACATACATTGGATTCTGCAGCAGTGATGCTGAAGGATATTGAGGTAATGAATTCTTTTGGAAGCCGTACAACCGGCTCTGAGGGTCACAATCAATTCATTGCATGGCTGGAGCAACAGGTAACGGATATGGGGTTGAATGTTTATCGTGATCGTTATACTTTTGACCGATGGGAAGAAAAGAGCAGTTCTTTAATGATTGATCAGCAGGAAATTCATGTTTCTTCAGCTTTCCCCTATTCCGGGGAGACTGACGAAAAGGGCGTAACAGGGGAACTGGTGTATACGAAGCGTGGTGAATATGACCAGGCCAGCGGGAAAATTGCTGTCGTTGAAATTGAGGATTTTAGAAATTTTCCAAGTGGGATCGTAATGAACATGCGGGATTCATCCCCAATGGAAAGCCAAATTGCCCCAAATGAAGGCGATCTAGTTCTCACTACAGCTTTAAAAGAAGCTAAATTGGAGCAAGCGAAGGAAATGGGGGTAAAAGCAGTTGTTCTAGTCTGGAAAGGGGTATCCGACGATAAGGTTGAAAAGCAATATGTGCCTTTTACCACCGATTATGCTGGAATCCCTGCGATCTGGGTTAATGAAACGGATGGGCAGAAGGTGATCAGCGCAGCTCAGGAGCATAAAGAAGGTACGGTTATTTTAGAAGCAGAAATACAAAAAAATGCTCCAACAGAATCCTTTTATGTGAAAATTAACGGTAAAAATAAAGACGAAGCGATAATCGTAAATACGCATACGGATGGGATAAATGTAGTGGAGGAGAATGGTGCTGTGGGCATGCTGTCCATGATTCGTTACTTGCAGCAGGAGCAGCCGGAACGTACGATGATTTTCGCTTTTGTGACAGGGCATTTTAGATTGCCGGATTTCAAAGGGTCTTCTCAGGCGACTTCCACCTGGATGGAGGGACATCGAGAGCTATGGGATGGCAAGAAAGACCATTTAACAGCTGTAGCTGGAATTACGGTTGAACATTTAGGCAGCATGGAGTGGAAGGACGATAATACGGGTCACTATAGCTCTACTGGACAAATAAGTACAGAATATACTTATGCGGGCAATGAAATGATGGCAGCCATTTGGCTGAAGGCTATTGAAAAGACCGATGGCACACGTACTGTGTTATTGCGTGGACATAACAAGTTTGAGTTTGGAGAGAGTCAGCCTTTATTTGAAGCAGGTATACCTGTAATTGGCTTCATTCCAATGCCCGATTATCTACTAGTGAATAGTGAAAACAGAGAGATGGATAAGTTTGATGCAAAGCTAATGCATACGCAAATTGTATCGTTACTGAAAGCGGTCAAGCTAGTGGACGCAACGGAGACGACTAAGCTAGGGAAGTCAGACGGGTATTCTTTTTTCTATGGCCGAACTAAATGAAAGAAGTTGACTGCATCATAAGTCATAAAACTAAAAGTAAAGGAGCGAAAACTACATGTTGATCAAAAATGTTGAGGACCTTGTATTAGAAGAGTTTACAACTTGCTTTAACGAAGCCTTCTCCGATTATGTCATTCCATTTCAAGTTTCTTCGGAGCAATTAGCTGATAAATTTGCAGGTGCGGGAGTGAATTATCAGTTGTCGTTCGGTGCTTTTGATCAAGATAAGCAGGTTGCATTTGTTATGCATGGCATCGGTGACCATAACGGCAAAAGAACTGCATTTAATACCGGTACAGGAGTCATTCCTTTATATAGAGGGAAAAGGCTAGTCGAACAAATTTATCGTCATGCTATTCCCATTTTTAAAAAACATCATATTCAAAAATGCTTACTTGAAGTGATCCAAACCAATGATAAAGCTATAAAAGCGTATACCGCCATAGGATTTCAAATTCATAGAGAATTGGTTTGTTTCAAGGGGCGTATTGATGTAACCCTTCCGGACGATCTTAGTTTTACTTCCATTGCTTCGGTTCGCGTGGAAGATTTCGATTGGACATCGGTACATTCTTACTGGAATTTGGAACCATCTTGGGAACAATCTGTTCATGCAATTTTACGAAACCCGCATTTATACGATGTGGTCACGATAAGGGAAGAGAATAAGATTTGTGGATACGCGGTTATAAAATCGGCCAACGGAGCAGTTCTGCAGTTCGGTGTTTTGCGAGAAAAAAGAAACCGAGGATTTGGACGTTCCTTATTTCATTGGATCGGAAAGAGATACCCAACCATTACCGTCAATAATGTAGACAAAAGAGATAGAAATTCTATACGTTTCCTTCAAGGAGTTGGTCTCGACATATATATTGAGCAATACGAAATGGAGAAAGACTTGTCATAACGAAGATGATATAGCGATGCCATTGGTAAGGAATACGATATTTAATTCAAAAACACTGATGATTTGAGTCAGTGTTTTTTATATTGAAAAAGGGGGTATATATTACGGATTAGGATGAGAAAATATCATTTTTCTTTAACATCGAATTAGGAGGAGACTTGTGACATCACATATACACTAATGAATCAATAGCTCCTTCGGGTGATTTTTGTGTTATTCACTGAGTTGTTAGAAAGATTTGTCCCTTTCTTGAACGTTTAAGGATTAAGAGCTTTCTGTGATTGAATTACTTGCATTTTAAGATAAGATGATTTTAATCATTAGGTCACGTTATTAATTTGACTGCTCAGTATCAGGTAAATCAGGCTCGCCAACTCTTGCTTTGTGAAATTTTTCTCTTTTTACATAGCAAAGAACAATGAACGTCATACTAAAACGAACAGGCAACGATGTCACTGAGCCCGGCTAAACCTGATATTGAATGCAGCCCAAGAGTAAGCCGGCCTAATCATAAGCATCAACTTATCACGAAAAATGAACAGAGTTTGAAGGGAGCAGTAAAGAATGGCAATTGATACGGTGCTATGGAGCAGGCTGGTGACAGGCTTGACTCTCGGGTTCCACGTTATTTTTGCGACGATTGGCGTCGGTATACCGCTAATGATCGCTATAGCAGAGTTCATCGGGATCCGAAAGAAAGATCCCCATTATACACTTATGGCGAAGAGGTGGTCTCGCGGATTTGTCATTTCTGTAGCGGTTGGTGTCGTGACCGGTACAGCGATTTCACTACAACTGGCACTGGTGTGGCCGAATTTTATGAAACTGGCTGGGAATGTTATCGCTCTTCCGTTATTCATGGAAGTGTTTGCGTTCTTTTTTGAAGCCATCTTCTTGGGCATTTATTTGTATACGTGGGATCGGTTCAAAAATCCGTATATCCATTGGCTGCTGACGATTCCTATTGTCGCGGGGGCAGGCATGTCTGCCGTCTTTATTACGACGGTGAACGGATTCATGAACCAGCCTGGAGGCTTTGTCATGGAAGCAGGCCAATTCACAGCGATTGACCCAGTGCAAGCGATGCTGAATACGGCGACGTTCTCCAAGGTGTTCCATGTATTAAGCTCGGCCTATTTGACAGGAGCTGCCTTGTTAGCCGGGATTGCAGCCTTTGCGATGCTGAGAAAAGGGGTATCCGCATACCACAAAAAATCCTTGAATCTCATGATGGCGGTTGTTTTACTGTTCGGCTTGCTGAACACGTTAGCTGGAGATGTGTCCGCCAAATTTTTGGCCGAGCATCAGCCGGAGAAGCTTGCAGCGGCAGAGTGGCATTTTGAGACGGGTAGCGGTGTGGATTTGGTTTTAATGGGATGGCTGAATGCAGAGCATGAAGTTCTGGGGGCTCTTCATTTGCCGAAGGTGCTCAGCTTTCTGGCCTTTGGAGACTTTAATGCAGAGGTAACGGGGCTGGAGGAATTCCCCAAGGATGAATGGCCACCGCTTCTCGTTCATTATCTGTTTGATTTAATGGCCGGAATCGGATTTGCTCTGCTCGCGATAGCAGTCCTATATTTCCTGTTTGTGTTCTGGAAAAAGCGCAATGCGCTTAACAAGTGGATGCTTAGCATCATCGCACTGATCGCACCGCTCGCTTTTCTAGCTGTAGAGCTAGGCTGGTTTTATGCAGAGGTTGGGCGACAGCCGTGGATTATCCGTGGATATATGCGTGTAGAGGAGGCTGCCACGACTTCACCGAATGTAAGAATTATATTCTTCGCCTTATTGCTCTTGTACATCGTACTCGGCAGTATGTGTGTAATCGTGCTAAGACGCTTGTTCAACAATAATCCAGCAGAAGTTGAGATGGAGAAATGGATGAAGGAACATCCTAATCAATCTACGGAAAAGGGGGGCACTGAATGATGAGTTACGAAATAATTGGCATCTCGGTGCTCTGGCTGTTCTTGTACGGCTATTTAATTATTGCTTCCATTGATTTCGGTGCAGGATTCTTCGCCTTTTATGCTCGTTTGACTAAGCAGGATCATCTCATTAATCGTCTGATTTCCCGTTATTTATCACCCGTTTGGGAGATCACAAATGTATTTTTTATCTTTTTCTACATTGGCATCGTCGGATTTTTTCCGGACACGGCCTATTATTATGGCTCCGCGCTGCTAGTTCCGGGAAGTATTGCAGTGATTCTTCTTGCGATTCGCGGTTCGTTCTATGCTTTTGAAAATTATGGTTCCAAGAAAAACATAGTCTATCTTTTTTTATACGGAGCTACAGGCCTGCTTATTCCGGCTTCGTTGTCAGTGGCGCTAACTTTGTCTGAAGGCGGCTTTATTGTGAAGCAGGCTGAGTCAGTTTCTCTGGATTACTGGGCGCTGTTTACCAATCCGTTATCGTGGAGCATAGTTGGACTGGCAATCGTGTCCGTTTTGTTCATAAGCGGCTCATTTCTGACTTTTTACGCATCTCGTGCAGAGGATCATTCCGCGTTGAAGCTGATGCGGAACTACGCCCTGTTTTGGAGCACACCGACGATAATTCTCGCACTGACAGCATTTATCTATTTGGGCCAACACAATGAACGGCATTTTCAAAATATGATGGATTTATGGTGGTTGCTGGCACTTTCCGTTGCTTTCTTCATGATCGCGATGTGGCTGTTATATAACGGACGCCGATACGGATTAGCTTTCATATGCATCATGTTGCAATTTTTCTGTGCTTTTTTCGCGTATGGGATTGGGCAATACCCTTATATTCTTGATCCGTATATCACGATTCAGAGCAGTGCAACTTCACCAGCAATGGGCTTGGCGTTAGTTGTTGTATTTATCGGCGGTCTATGCCTGTTGATCCCATCCCTTATCCTGGTCTTCAAACTCTTCCTGTTTGATGCGGATTATGTAAAAGGGAAAAAATAAAGCTGATTAATCCATTACGGCATGTTTGAGGTTTCTCTACAAGCCTATATATAAAGGAGGTGTGATCTGTGAAGAGGAAATCCAGTCTGATTTCTCAGCAAATGTCTTCACAAAGGAAAAATATGACCCTCCTCGCGGTCATTTCGCTTGCGCTTGGTACAGCTATTGTGAGTCAGGCAGGGCTGCTTGCTGAAGCAGTCCAAAGGATTTTTGTGGAGAGAGCTTCATTTTCATCGGTTATCCTGTTGCTTGGCATACTTCTGACTGTTATGGCTGTACGCACACTGTTGTCGTACGCAAACGGTAAAGTTGGTTTGCACATGGCTGCCACTGCCAAGACGAATATGCGAGCGGCTGTGCTGAAAAACTTGACCCACGCTTCCATGCCGTCAACCCTTCGTGGACAGACCGGAGGGAAGGTCAGTATTGCTCTGGATGCTGTGGATGAGGCTGATAGTTATTTCAGTCAGTACATGCCGCGGATGATGGAAGCTGCTATCATCCCGATTCTAATTTTGGTCGTTACTTTTATCCAACATGCTAACACAGGTTTCATTCTATTGTTTACAGCTCCATTCATCCCGCTGTTCATGATTTTGGTAGGGCTCAAAACGAAGAACAAATCTGAAGAAAAATATGCACAACTTGCTGAGTTTTCGGGGACGTTTCTGGATTCTCTTCAAGGGCTGGTGACGTTAAAAATATTTGGACGGGCACACAGTCAGCAACAGAAAATTGAACACAGTAGTCTGAGTTACCGTGATGCCACGATGGGTATTTTGAAGATTGCGTTTACGAACACCTTCATGCTGGAATCGATCGTGATGCTAAGCATCGGCATTGTAGCTCTCGAATTGGCTATCCAGTTGCTTGTTTTCAAAACTATGACGTTCCACACCGCTTTTTTCGTTTTGCTGCTCGTTCCCGAGTTTTACAACCTGTTAAAGAATACGGGAACGGCCTTTCACAGTGGCCGAACAAGTATGGGGGCAGTACGTAAGGTGGAACAGATGCTTGAAGAAACGGCAGGGGAGAGCATGGACGCGAAAGGCAATGAAGGAACATTAACCTTCCAGGGAATCGACGAGAACGTCAACATGGGTAGGGTCGACAAGATAAGCAAATTGGAGCTTGCCCATACCAATGATCTTTTAGTTCCGCCATCCATGGAAATTGACCATCTCAGGTTTCAGTATGCACCAGATTCATTCGAGCTTAAGACGGGTCAGATCCAGTTTAATCCGGGAGAACACATTGCGATTGTAGGTAAAAGCGGTTCCGGCAAAACGACTTTGCTTCATCTCATTGCCGGTTTGCTGAAACCTGCAACGGGAACGGTCCTGGTGAATGGAAGCCCACTCTCGCAATACGATGAGTCTGCTTGGTTCGAACATGTTAGCTACATTACACAGCATCCGTATATTTTTGCTGGTACATTTTCTGAAAATATTGCGATTGGTGCTCGTGAGAGCATTTCCAAGGCAGAAATTGAGCGGGCGGGGGAGGAAGCAGGACTCGCTACGCTTACAGCCCAATTGGAGCATGGATTTGATACCTTTGTTGGTGAAGGAGGCAGAGGTCTGTCTGGTGGGGAGAAGCAACGGCTTGCTTTGGCACGCGCTTTTTTGAAGCGACCTGCCATCATTCTGTTTGATGAACCTACAGTTGGACTGGATTTGCACACCGAACGGGTACTGCAACGCTCCATAGCCAAATTGGCAAAAACGGCTACGATGATTACGGTGGCTCACCGATTATATACGATTCAACAAGCCGACAAGATTTTATATATGGATAATGGAGTGTTAGTGGACTCTGGACGGCATGACGAGCTTATGGAGCGCCTGCCTCAGTATGCCGAGATGGTTGATGTACAGCGGAAAGGGGGGGATCCTCATGAATGAGCTGGCAGTTCTGTCAAAAGCGATGATTCAGGAGCGCAAAGATATCATTCTTTCCATTTTGTGTGGATTTATCGCCGGCATAGCCGGTGTGGCACTCTTTTCCGCGAGCGGGTATCTAATTTCACAAACGGTATTTGCGCCACCGCTTTATACTTTGATTGTACTAACCTCGATGGTCAAACTGCTTGGTCTGCTCCGGGCGGCGAGCCGTTATGGAGAACGCTTGTACTCTCACCGGGCGACATTTTCCATGCTTAGCCGTTTACGTACTTCCTTTTTTGCCAAACTTATTCCTTTAACGCCTGGTATTTTGAACAAGAATCGAAGCGGGGATCTGCTTGCGCGGATCGTTGGGGATGTGGAAAGTTTGCAAAACTATTTTTTGCGAGTTGCTTATCCTCCGATCATGGTCGTCATGGTATTTTTGGCTACGGTGCTGTTTACTTCTACCTTTTCGATCTGGATTGCCGTTTTGTTTGTACTAGGTATGCTGATAACGGCATTCGTTGTACCAGGAATTGTGTTACTCGGGCAGCGGAGAGTACATGGACGCGTTCGTGAGCAGAGGGCGCAGCTGTCCACGGAAGTTACCGAAGTGTTGTACGGTTTCCGAGATTTGAAAGTATACGGGCAATTGGCACAGCGGGAGGAGCAGCTTCAGCATGCTTCCGCTGTATTGGCAACTGAACAGCAACGAGCAGCCGGGCAATTACTGCGCGGGCAATCGATGCACACTTTTGTTACGTTTCTCGTTTCCTGGGGAGTGCTGACGCTCGGTGCCTATTTGATTATGGAAGGAGCGCTTGCAGGCGTATTTCTTGCCATGTTGGTCATGGCATCACAAACCGTATTTGAAGAAGCGACGGCTATGGCCATATTACCCGCCTATAAAGAGGATAGCGAACATGCAGCCAAACGACTGACCGAAACGGTACAGGCCATAGATGAGCAGTCTTCGCAGCCAAGCGGCATTTTATCTGTTAATGATGCTGTTAGGATAGAATTATCCGGGGTTACGTTTCAATATGAAGGGGAATGGAGACCGGCACTTAGCGATATGTCTCTGCACATTTTACCTGGCTCCAAAACTGCAATTGTCGGGCCGAGTGGGTCAGGAAAATCAACAATTATCGAATTGCTGCTCAAACTGCGAACACCAACGACTGGAGACATACGTTTAAACGATATTTCGGTAAAAGAACTGGATGAGGCGAGCATTTGGAAAACGGCTAATGTGGTGTTTCAGCAAAGTCATTTCTTCCGGGGAACGATCCGGGACAACCTACTGCTAAATGGAGAAGAACATGCTGACGAACAATTGTTAGACGTGCTGGCTAAAATGCAGCTGCCTGATACATCTTTGACCGATAGGGTATATGAAAAAGGGGAGAATTTGTCAGACGGCGAGAAGCAGCGACTGGCTCTGGCGCGAGCGATGCTCCGCAAAGGACGGTTATGGCTTCTGGACGAACCAACTTCATCGCTTGATTATGTGACTGAGCAACATGTTTTTAAGCATCTCTACGCACAGGCGGCTGATGATACGCTTCTCTTGATTTGTCATCGGCTTACCGGCTTGGAGGAGATGGACCGGATTGTGGTCATGGACCAAGGCAGGGTAGTCGAAACGGGTTCCTATTCGGAGTTGATGAGACAAAAAGGTTATTTTTATGAGATGAAAAAAATTGAACAGCAAATGATCGGAGAAGTTGGAGTGTAAATATTAGCCAACTCCATCAACTCATTGTGAATGTCACTTCGGAGATACCGATGGCTTATGCACGATCGATTTAATAAAATGGATAAGATAAAAACAACAGGTTGATCTTAATGAAGATCAACCTGTTGTTTTTATTCTGACAGAGGACAAGAACACGGCGAGGAATCTTAATGAAGGTTATGTACGAACCAATATTTGCTCCATTTACATTCAAGTCAGGTGCAACGATTAAAAATCGCTTAATGATCGCTCCGATGACGACATATTCATCCTTTCAAAATGGGATGGTTACGAATGATGAGCTAGCATATTACCGTGAAAGATCACAAGGGGTTGGAGCATTTATTACTGCTTGTGCTTATGTGAATTTTAACGGTAAAGGATTCCCTGGTTGTCATGGAGCGGACGATGTCAAATTTATCCCCAGTATGTCCAAACTAGCCAAGACCATTCAGAATGAAGGTGTGAAAGCCATCTTACAAATTATTCATGCGGGTCGGATGGCTCCACAAGAGGTTATTGGTGGATTGCAACCCGTTTCAGCAAGCGCAGTAGCTGCTGAAAGAGCCAATGCTATCGTACCACGTGAATTAAGTGCCGATTAAATATCAGATATTATCGTTGATTTTGGTGAAGCAACACGTCGTGCGATTGAAGCTGGCTTTGACGGTGTGGAAATCCATGGAGCAAATACTTATCTCGTTCAACAATTCTTTTCTCCACACTCCAATCGAAGAGAAGATCAATGGAGAGGTTCTTTGGATAAACGGATGGCATTCCCACTAAACATCGTAGAGTCTGTGACGAATGCGGTAAAAGAATATGCGAAACAACCCTTTATTGTAGGTTACCGTATCTCTCCAGAAGAGGTTGAGAATCCTGGGATTACATTGGAAGATACCTTTGCTTTGTCTGAAAAATTAGCCGATACATCACTCGATTATTTGCAAGTTTCTCTGGGCAACGCCAAACGGGGGTCTTTACGGAATCAGGAGGACAAAACGCCAATCACTGAGCGTTTGAATACTTTACTCGGTGATCGTCTGCCCGTAGTGGCAGTAGGTTCTATTCATAGTCCAGAAGAGGTGCTAGACATCCTAAATAGCGGTATTCCCCTTGTTGCCATGGGGCGAGAATTTATTGTAGAACCTCATTGGGTGAAGAAGGTGATGGATGGGAATGAAACAGATATTGCTTATAATATGTCACTTAATGATCAAGAACAATTAAAAATCCCAGATGCCCTTTGGGAGAAACTATTTTCTATCGAAGGTTGGATACCCATCGCGGAAAAAAATGATCATGGCGGTGTATGGGCGGAACCCTGGATTAAAATCTCGAAATAAAGAAAATTAATCTAGATTAGAGTATTTTCAAAATAAATATGCCAACTAAACGTTCAATTCGAGGATACTGAATATTTATATAAAAGGAGCTCTAAGGATAAACATATTAGACTACTCACCAGTGGACGAAAACAACAATGCACGTGAAGCCTTGATTCAGACAACAGAGTTGGCAAAAAGAGCGGATCAGCTTGGTTATAAGAGATTTTGGGTTTCAGAGCATCACCAAATCGCATACGAATCGGCTCTGGAGGAGTAATGCTTCCTCATTACAGCTCGTATAAAGTCCCTGAAAATTTCCGAATGCTAGAGGCACTGTACCCTAATCGTATTGACTTAGGTATAGGAAGAGCTCCTGGAGCAAATAGATTAGTCACACACGCACTTAATGAAGAGAAAACCATACCACTTTCCTATGAACAACAAGTTGTGGATTTAAAAAATCTCTTAACTAATGATTTCCCAGAAGATCATCGGTTCAAAGATTTGGTTGCAACCCCTGTGATTCCAACAACTCCTGAAATCTAGGTCTTGGGTGCGGGAGGAGGAAGTGCCGAAATAGCTGCTGATAATGGTTCTGCATATACATTTGCTCATTTTATTAATCCTTATGGAGATGGGATAAGCGCAATCAAACACTATCGTGAAAACTTTAAGCCATCCGAATTATTTAATGAATCTCAAGCAATGATTGGTGTATTTGCTGTAATCCCAGAAACAAATGAAGAGGCAGAAGAGCTCGCAAGAGCATTTGATTTATGGCTTTTAAAAGCTGAGTCCGCACAAACTCCATATCGTTATCCATCCATTCAAACTGCGAAGAACTATTCATTCAGTTCATTTGAGAAAGAGATTATTCATCGTAATCGTAAACGTGTTGTAGTTGGAGATGCGGAAAATGTTAAGGAGCAAATTGAGAAACTTGCAGAAGCATAAGGAGTAAACGAGATAACTATTTTGCCGAATATTTCAGGTGGGGTTGGGTAAGCAAGCCTTGGATAAATTGAAGTATTTGCTGTTGCAATTAACATAGTTTATATATTGAGCGGCATAATATTCGGTCCACCATTATTTCACCAGGAATGATTAAGTCGGAATTAACAGAAACGATTGATCCGAATTATAAACCTATGATTGACAAAATGTATGAAGATGCGTTTGAACATCCTGATGAGGTTGCAATCAATGAGATGATTATTCGTCTTACAGTTCAAGTGAGATAATTAAACAGTAACATATCCATTAATGATGGCATTTTAAACGTTTGGGGAGTCTTTATATTAAAAAAGCCCACAATATCTTCTAATATTTCAATAATGCTAATTCATGTTTCATATAAAGGTTCTTAAACAACTGTTATTGCTATATTGAATTTAAGATCACCCATAATTACTTTTATCTAATGGCTTCGTCCTTTGTTTTCAGAGGGCGAAGCCATTAGTGTTTTGGGGATTATAACGGACAGCTCGCTATAGGCCGTCTTGTGTAATTGCAAACTAGGACTGTTTTTCACAAGTCAAATTTGTTCTAATTCAGTCTAAATAAGCGCTTACATTAGGGGTTAGCTAAACTTACAATTATGTCTAACCATTTAAATTTGGAATCTTCTCCTACAACGGGGACGAATGTCACTGCCATAGGCTTTGGTTGAATTTTAGAAAAGGGGGGCGTCATGGGGATTAAAAGACGAAAACCGACAGTGGTAATCTTGTTTACCGCTCTGATTGTTTTTACATTCCTCGTGTTGGGCTTAACAAACAAAAAGGCGGAACTGCCTGAAAGTTGGATATTTACAGTAGATGGATACGCCGTAACTGAGGAAGAATTTCAATTTTATGTAACAGAGCAAAGAGCTATAACGACAGACTATTTCTTCAAAACTTATGGAGCCCAAGTAGATGAGAATTTCTGGACACGTCAATACGGCGAAAATCATGAAACCCCATCTGAATACGCCAAGAAATCTGCGATGACTGCATTGCTAAAGACCAAGCAGGAGCAATTTATTGCAGACGAGCGGGGGATCGCCCCTTACAAAAGCTTTGATGAGCTAAAAACGGACATGAAAGATGAAAATGTTAAGCGAGCTAAGATGGATGATTCAGGAGAGACTTACTATGGGTTGCCTCAGTTTGATTTATATCAATATATGCAATATTTAAGTGGCGCCCGTTGGCCGGATTTGGTAGAAACCCAGGTTAAAAAAACGAAAATGAGCGAAGCCGAGTTGCAAGTTGAGTATGCATCAAGAAGTGCGGAATATGTTCGTGTTGCTGATAAATTAACGGCCGCGTTAGCGATAGCGGGACAGGCTAAGGAAGAGAAAGTGCTAAATCGATTGGATATATCCAAAGAAGATACCGAATCTCTTAAGTTCTGGGAGTCATTAGCTGCTGCTTCTATAGGTGAGACAGTAATCGGTAAATATATGGACGAGGATGTCATTGCCTCATTAATCACAAAACCGGAAATCACCAAGCTAAAACTGGAAGAAGTGAAAGATTCCATTATATACGGATTGGCGGAATCTGACTTACGAGCGTTAACTGCAAATACGGATAAGTTGAAGATCATGTATAACGGTAAACAATTCAGTGAATTAGAAGTGAACTAGAATAGATATGTTTTTAAGTTTATAAGAATCTATGTCTATTGAGACTTTCATAGATACAGATTTTTTATAAAAGTATAAATTTATTAATTTCAAAAGGAGGAAATTTTGGGATGATACGATCGAAATGGATGCAAAAAGCTTTGTCGATAGTTACGGCAACGACGTTGGCATTCCCTGGTCTGTTCGGCTTGGCACCTTCATCTGCAGTGTCAGCTGCGGGAGGGGCCGAATCTTTTGACTCTGTTGTACTAGAATTGACACAAGCGGCAGATCAGTCAGGCAGGGTGAATCTTACCTATAAAGGTTCGCCTTTAAGCAGTCTGGTTAAAGGAGCGGTTATTGACGAGGTGAGTTATGATTCCAGCAATGCGAATCTTTTAACAGTTAATAATCAGGGGAACATTACATTAGCTAGCGGTTATACATTTGCGTCGTCAGGTGCTCCGGGCATCCCGGTGACAATCACGGCAACGGCGAGATACTACCATGACTCAGATGTGTTATTCATGGAGGACTTCGAGAACAACAATGGTCCGATGACATCAATTGGTAAATTAGGTACGTCATACACGCTGTCCGATGCTCAGTCTCGCTCTGGATTGAAAGCGATTACACCATCGAGTGATACGAATAATGAAAATGTAGCCCAAGACGTGGCATTGCCAGCTGGCAGCAATTATAGGATGACGGCATGGTATTTTGACCCGTACCCTGATGAGGAGAAGACAGCGACGGATAGAACTCAATTTGCTATTGTAGATGGCAAAAACGCTACCTTTGCTGGGACGTTCTATCAAAGTTCAGAGGCTGATGTTATTCACAATCCGACGAGATATACATGGGCATATGCACCATCATCAGCGGGTACAGCAGGCAAGCGTTGGAAAGATAGCGGGGCTTTACGCTCCACAGGCTGGCATAAATTCGAGTGGCTCATTACACCGAATGGTGCGACGTTACAAATAGACGGAACATTAATATCCGATTCAGCGCAAAGTGATATTTACAAAGCTATGAAAAGCGGTACAACCATACAGCCTAAAATAGCTGGAGGATGGAACAACCAGTCTGGGAACAAAACTTATATTAAAAATAAACATCTAATCGACGATTTTTATGTTGTTAAAGATGTGGCTACAACAACAGGAACCAGAACATTAACATTGAATTTGGTACCTCCTGGTGGATTGCCAAATTTAGAAATAGTCACTCAGCCAACAGCGGCAAAAGTGAAACAAGGTGAGACAGCAACATTTAACGTTGCGGCATCAGCCGCTGCTTCATCATATCAATGGTATGCATCTGACGACGAGTCTGGCTTGAACGGCACAAAAATCAGCGGAGCTGATAAGGCGTTATTAACGCTTCCCAATGTGGACTCAGCTTCACAACAAGGTAATTTCTATTATTGCGAAGTGTCTTCGGCAGACGGAATTGTGGTGAAATCCAATGCTGTACCATTGTTGATAACCACCAATACACAGGTGAATGCGCCAATTAACCCGACGCTTGACTCAGACACGGGCATTTATAGTGGCGCTTCCAATTACGGTGATACCCTTGTAACACTGTTCAAAGACGGTGGACCTGTTGGTTATTATTTATCGAAAAATGGGGGACCGGACCAGCCTAACAATCATGAAAGGCATCATGTTCTGCCATATGCAAGGGCACTGGGTGTGGGCAACTACACTGTTACAGCCATCGTCATTAATAATGCGGGGGATATCAGCGAAGAAGTTGCAGCATCCGGTATATTAAAGATCGAGAAATTGCCTGTACCGGTAAATGTCAGATGGAACGGCACATACGCTGCATGGGACCGCGTCGCTAACGCATCTGCCTATTCGGTTCAACTCTACAGTAATGGTGTGGCTAAAGGAAGCCCGATTGCAGCAACAAGCAATGATGCGGCTTTGTCCCCGACTTTAAATGATACATTTAAAGTAAAAGCAAACGGCAGCGCAACGTCACGATTCTTGGATTCTGACGAATCCGGTGAGAGTACACAATATTCAGCCAACATTGCACTAATTCGCCAGAGCGATACTTTACGGGCAGGAGATAGAACACGGTTAATCGTTGACACTGCTGATGTGTTCGTTGCTGATAACATCAGCTTCAGCCCGGCGGATCAAGACAAGGATAAGATTGAAGTTGATGATGCCGGATTCGTGACGGTTAAGAAAGGTTATGTTCCGACAGGGAACGAAGAGGTCACTGTTCAAGTAAACGTTGATTACTTCAATAAGGCTGACACTATGTTTTACGATGGATTTGAAGGGGAGAAGAAATTTTCAAATGGTGCGAACGGATATGTTCACAGCGATGTGATGTCTCGTACCGGAGGAAAGGCCGCAACATCAAGCGGCGCCGGTCAGGTGGCTACTGTTCCAGGTACCTATAATTACACCCCTGCAACCGGTAAAACAACAATCGTTACTGCTTGGTACTATGATGATGGCAGAGCGGCTTCCAATGACCACGCTGTCTTTGGCTTAACCCCATCGTCCAATGAACATATTGCAATAAATTATGGTAATGGAGATGGAGACTGGGCAGCAAATCTGACCAATTATGCAGTCAGACCCGGTTCATCTGGGAGATTCTATCCTGTAGATGTCAAGCGAAGCGAAGGCTGGCATAAATTTCAATGGTTCGTTACAACAACAGGAACAACCTACAAAATCGATGGACAAGACATTCAAAGGCAATCAACAGATGGCGGAAACTTTGATACCCTAGTTAAGAACAATATTTCCAAGATCGATGTATTACAGCTTGCTACGAACTGGGGCAACAAGCCTGGAACGGTTAAGGATATACAAAATAGGCACTTTATCGATGACGTATATGTTATCGATAGTGGAATAACAGCCCAAACCGGAACAGCTTCTATTACGCTAAAGCTCTTGCCTAAAGAGTATAGTCACTTGGAAGACAGCACATACGTTATTGGTCTGGATGACTATAAAATCACCGTAAATCCTGATTTAACGGATCTAGCTGGAGTGGAGATCGGCACTGTTACTCTACAACGGGATGTAGATTATACAGTTAGTGGTAATGTATTGAAGATTAACAAAGATTCATTTACAAGAAATAATATCGTGCCGGGGAAATATACCGTTAGACTTAATCTGAATCCTGCCGAGATCACATTTGAGTTGAACATTGTACCCCTTGAAGTCCGTGATTATTATTTCTCCAATAACGGTGACGATCATGCAGATGGACGTACACCAGACACGGCGTGGAAATCAATCTCCAAAATTAATGAATATGTATTTATGCCAGGTTCAACCATTTATCTGGATGCGAATAGCGTATGGAATGAACAAATCAGACTGCGCGGTAATGGTGAGGAAGGAATTCCGATTACGCTTACAAAATATAATACGGCCGACCCTAACCAACGCCCGGTAATTAATGGTGGAGGAACTGGGTCTAGCCCATCAGGCATTTCCTTAAACGGAACCATTGAGTTATATGACGTTAACTATTGGGTAGTCAGTGGAATTGAAGTAACGAACATCGGCAATTCAGCAGGTGATGGTCGTTCTGGTATCGCTGTAATGTCACGGATTTCCAAGCTGGGACAAGGTCAGTTTAATATTCAAGATTATGCTGATGCTCGTATGCAAGGAATCGTCATTCGTGATAACTATGTTCATGATGTTAATGGGCTACACCAAGCAAATGGAGCAAATAAGGTATCCGGCGGCATCATTATTAATGGTTATGTAGATATATTGGTTGAAGGTAACAAAACCCTTCGCTGTGATAACGAAGGTATTCGCAATAATGCCTACGGGCCAAGCAATCCAGGGACTAATAACACAGGTATTACATGGAGTAACTCAAGCTATCCTTGGGCATCCAACGCTGTGTTTAGAAACAACTGGGTTTCTAGTTCGGTTGGTGATGGCATTGTAATGTCCGGCGGGAACAACTCCCTTGTGGAACGGAATGTGGTCACAGACAACGGTTACAGCTATTTAAGCGATAAGAGCGGCAACCTGGTTACGAACTGGGGACCAAATAATACAACACCAACATATCTAGGTTCGCAAAACTATGCGGCTGCGTGGATTATGGCAAGTAAAGGCACCATCTTCCGCTATAATGAAGCTGTGGATAACCCTTATCATGCAAGTAATGACGGTATGGCTTGGGACATTGACAACTATTGTCAGGACAATGTGTATGAATACAATTACAGCCGAAATAACTATGGTGGTTGGTACTTACAGATGAATGCTGCCAAGGGTAATATCGTTCGCTATAACATCAGTGTGAACGACGGTCGCAGCCCGGATTTTAACAAGAGCTTTAACAGTCTTATATTACTTGCGGGAGGTTCTTCAACGAGCGAGGAATTAAGCGGCTTATACTATAACAATGTCATCGTCACGCCATTGAAGAATAGCAGTTCGTTAGTCTTTGATCCGACGGCCTCCAACTTGCATATTTATTTCCAAAATAATATTTTTGCCTACACTGGGGCAAACAACCAGGTTGGGCTGAAAGGCGGGGGGACATCAGCTCCATTTGCAGCCGGACGGTTTACGAACAACATTGTATATCCAGCTAATCTTTTTGGCAGCATGAACGCAGGTGGTAGCGGGTATCTAGGTGCAGGTGTAACAGCAACAGACAACCGCTATGTAACGGAAGAGGAACTAAATTCTATATTAAATGATTTTAAATCTGCGCCGGAGCATTGGATTACCAACAGCGGAACAGTGGACGCCAAGCTTGATTACAGTGCGATGAACGGGTTCCGTCTGGCTGACGGTAATAACCTGGCCTATGGTGCAGGTGCCGAGATTGTGAGCCCATATGTGGATCGCGCGAACGCTCTGCCTCATATGACGGAGAGAACAGACTTCTTCGGCAATCCACTTAGCGGCAGAACGCCTTCCATCGGCGCTCACAACCCTTATACGGTAACTTTTGATTCCAATGGCGGCAGCGAAGTTGCGATGAAGTTCGCTGATATGGGCGGGACAATTACCGAGCCAACAGCGCCGGCAAAAGAAAAAGCTGTTTTCGGCGGTTGGTATCAAGATACGGGATTAAACGATGCCTGGAATTTCGTTGCTGATCCTGTTACAAGCGATATTGAATTATATGCGAAATGGATTGATGACGCAGGTACTGCGCCAACGATTACGACGAACTCACTTGCGGATGGCAAGGTAGGACAACCGTATTCGGCAGTTCTTACCACTGACAGTGATAAGCCGATCAAATGGGCTGTTGAAGATGGTCAATTGCCATCAGGATTGAGCTTGGATGAAGATGCAGGTGTTATCTCGGGTATACCGGATCAATGGGGTCAATTTACATTCAAAGTTCAAGCTAACAATGACGCTGGCAGTGACTCGAAATCGTTCAATATAGTGATCACTGAAGATGTCTCAGTTGAAACAGCTCCGGAGATTATCACTAAGACTTTGCCGAATGGCGAAGTTGGACAACCGTATACGGTAACATTAGCGGTATACGGCAGCGATCCGATGACTTGGAAGGTTCAGGAAGGAGATTTACCAGTAGATTTGAACCTAGATGAAGCAACAGGTGTTATCTCGGGTACGCCTCGAGAGGCAGGATCTTACGAATTCACTGTTGCAGCAACGAATGATTTTGGTAGAGATAAGCGAGTATTGAGCATCGAGATTAAAGAGGATATGCCAGTTGAAACAGCTCCGGAGATTATCACTAAGAATCTGCCAAGCGGCAAAGTTGGAGAAACTTATACGGTAACATTAGCAGTATACGGCGACGAACCGATTATCTGGACAGTGAGTGATAATTATTTACCTGCTGGGTTGAATTTAGAAGGAGCTACGGGAGTTATTTCAGGGGTGCCTACTGAATCGGGAACAAACAAATTCACCGTTATGGCTTCCAATCATGCTGGCGTGGATACGATAGAGTTAACTATCGTAATTACTGCAAATAATAACGGCGGCGATAATGGCAATAACAATGGCGGAAGTTCAGGTAGCCAAAGCAGTACGCCGGTAGCGGATCGTATTGATGCTACAATTAAAGAGCAGCTAGAGAAGGGTAAACCTATTGAATTGACGATGTCAACCGGAATAGACGAGCTTGAGATTCAAAGCGATACGATCGGTGCGATTATTAAAGCCGACAAACCGCTAATCGTTACGAATGACACCGTATCTGTTGAATTGTCCCCTGAATTGTTGAAGCAGTTGAATACAGGAAAGCGGATGACGGTTGTCATTAATCCTGTAGATAAAGGAGAAGGGGTTATAGGGCGGGGATATGAGTTGAAGATCTTCGCGGATGACCGGGAAGTTAAGGATTATACAGGACTTATACCAGTCACTTTTGATTTGACAAAAGAGAAGTTGTCGCCGAACGATTTTAGCATGTTATGCGGTGTCTTGCTGAGATTGAACGGTAACATGGAACGTTTAGGTGGCAACTATGACCATGAGACAGGTAAATTTACCTTCACGGCAAAAGGGCTAGGCTATATCTTTGTTACAACCAAGCCTGAACCTCTGAAATTAGAACTTACTCTAGGGAAGAAAGGGTATAAATTAAACGGAATCGAAATGAACATGGATGTTGCATCGATGGTAGTTAAAGGCAGAACTTTAGTGCCACTGCGCTTCGTTGCTGAGAGCTTAGGAGCAAAGGTAGGCTGGGACAACATTACGAAAACCGTAATGATTACCATGGAAGGTCAGACTTTGTCGATTGCGATCGGTAAACTTGTACAAGGAATGGATGTACCAGCCGAACTAGTAAACGGGCGTACTATGCTTCCATTACGCTTCATTGTTGAGTATTTTGGTGCAGATATATTCTTCGATAATACTACGAAATCCATTAGTATCAGGAAGTAGTATTCGCTAACATTAGGAGCTACACACGAAACCCTCTAACATGCACTGCAATGTTAGAGGGTTTCGTGTATTTTGTTTCAGAAAGATATGAGTTGTCTACTATGATTCCATTACTGCCTCACCAACAACGATTATATAAGGATATTACATTCGTTTAGAAATGGGCAGAAACTGTTATTGAATGATAATAAACATTTTTGAAGGGAGATTTTTCTACTATGCACATCAGATCAAACCATGCAAGAAATCTCAACATTTGGTCCCCATGAAGGGATGTTCATTAGCAGAAAAAACTTAGAGAATGCACTTTACGACTACTGCAAATCTGCTATATCTATCAGTTACATTAGCCAAGAAACGACCGAGTATTTATGCATAAAAGCTTTTTTGTATCACAGATCGATCATTAATCATAGTTGAACTCCGACTTCCGCCGGTTAAAAAGATGGCCGTATACCTTACTTGCGACGACTTCAATTATGCCAAGAGCAAATGGCTTATGCTTGATCCTAACAATCCATCATCAATAAATAAGTACCTGTCTGTGGAAATAGGAAGAAATTACTTGCCCTTCGAAGGATTATCTGTTATTTTTGATAGTAACAATATGTTATTAACAAAATGATACTAAGTGTAATTTATGTTTTTCGCTCTTTGAATGAGTGAAAAAAACGGAGGGATGCACGATGAAAAAGGTGGCAGGTGGCTGGAATCTGTTCGAAATTTCGTGGTTGGTGTTTTTCACCTCAATTGCTGTCGGGTTTACGGTGATTACAAAGGACTCTTTATTCGGATTCACGGTTTTTATTACCGGAGTGTTATGTGTGGTACTTGCGGCAAAAGGTAACTTATTGAGCTATGTTTTCGGTATGTACAATACTGTCGGTTACGCATATTTGGCCTATATTAACGGTTTGTTTGGAGAGGTAATGCTGAATCTGCTATTCTTCGTTCCTATGAATGTCATTGGATTCTACATGTGGAAAAATAACCGTCAAGAAGACGGTAAGCTGACCATGCGACAGATGGATCTAAGAGGACTGCTCCTCGTTGGGATGGTTTGTGTGATTGGCTGTTTATTACTCGGATTTGGGCTTTCGTTCATTCCGGGACAGAACTCGCCTTACATTGACGCCACTACGACGGTGCTGTCTGTTATTGCGACCTTCTTAATGGTTCGAAGATTCAAGGAACAATGGCTGGTCTATATCGTGTTAAATCTCTTTACAGTGTTGTTGTGGACGATTCGTATGCTGGAGGGTAGCGGAGAAGGCTTACTGATGATTGTGATGTGGAGCTCGTATCTGGTCAATGCAGTTTACGGGTACTATATTTGGAATAAAGGGGCGAAGGAGGTGGCGGTATGAAAACGCTTGGACTAACACTTGGAAAGTTCGCCCCGCTGCATAAAGGTCATCAGTTCATGATCGAAACGGCGCTACAAGAGGTCGATGAATTGATCGTGGTCATTTACGAAACGACGGTCACACCGATCCCGCTTCATGTCCGGGCAAACTGGATTCGCAGGCTTTATCCGAAAGTCCGGGTAATCGAAGCTTGGGACGGCCCGGACGGGTATTCGGATGTTAGGGAGCATGAGATCCGGGAAGAGCAGTATATACTCGGTCGACTAAACGGAGAGCAAGTAACGCATTTTTACTCGAGCGAGTTTTATGGCGGACATATGAGTCTCGCTTTGGGTGCGGTAGACCGGCGGGTCGATGAAGCCCGCGAGCGGGTACCGATCTCAGCGACGATGATCCGTTCCGATCCATATAAGTGCAGGGAGTTCGTAAGTGATATCGTGTACCGCGATTTGATCACAAAAGTGGTATTCGTTGGAGCGATGTCGACGGGTAAGTCGACGATCACCGAAACGCTGGCACGGAGATATTGCACGACGTTTGCGAGTGAATACGGACGCGATTATTGGACCGAGCATCAGGTGGACCGCCGAATCGGCTTGGAGGCGTTCGATGAAATCGCGGTGGGACATATCGAGCGAGAAGAACAGGCAATTCTTGCGGCGAACCGGTTTCTGTTCGTCGATACTAATGCAATTACGACGTATATGTTCGCCCTAGATTACCATGGCCGGGCCCCCGAGCTGTTAACCCGGATTGCTCTGGAGAACGCGCAACGTTATGATCTATTCTTCCTATGCGATGACGATATTCCTTACGACGATACATGGGACCGCAGCGGCGATCAGAAGCGGCATATTTTTCATAAACAGATTATGGCGGATTTAAAGGAGCGGCGGATTCCCTATATTACGCTGCGTGGGAGTCTGGAGGAACGTATACGCAAGGTAGACGAGGTACTGGCGAAGTTTGAGCCTTATGGAAACTTTTTTGGAACGTTGAACGATTAAATCAATAATAATGGAGGCGAACCCACTTGGATTTGTTGGATAAGGATGGACTTACGGAACGCGAATTTTTGGAGCAGTACAGGGCAGGGGATTACGATCGGCCTTCGGTGGCGGTAGATATGGTAATCTTCACCGTGACAGATACAGAAGCGGATAGCTATCGCAAACTGCCAGAAAAGGAGTTGCGGATCTTGCTCATTCGCCGTGGAGCTCACCCCTTTCTGGGGAAATGGGCGCTACCTGGCGGCTTTGTCCGTCAGAATGAGACGACTGAGCAGGCAGCAGTAAGGGAACTTGGCGAGGAAACCGGCGTGGAAGACGTTTATTTGGAGCAGCTGTATACGTTTAGTGATATGGGGCGTGACCCACGAACATGGGTGATAAGCTGCAGCTATATGGCTCTGATCAACAGTGACAAGTTGGAGCTTAAGGCGGGAGATGATGCAGCAGACGCCGCCTGGTTCAAGGTATCCTATAAGCCGCTGCGGGAGCAAAAAGAGCTGATTGAGGACGGATACATCAAGACGCTGGAGTGCGAGCTCAAACTAAGCAGTGAAGATGTAGAACTTTCGGCGGTCGTGGCGAGGACTATGACAGCGAAGACTACATCGACTGGCACGGATTATGAGATCGTATCGAATGACGGATTGGCTTTCGACCACGCGAAAATCATAGCATGCGCTATTGAGCGATTGCGGGGAAAAGTGAATTATACCGATATTGCACTGCACTTAATGCCGAAGTTTTTTACCCTAACGGAACTGCAGCAGGTTTATGAGGTAGTTATGGATAAAGAGCTGTTGAAGGCGGCCTTCCGACGTAAAGTGGCTGATCTTGTTGCGGAAACCGATCATTACACCGAAAATGCGGGGCATAGGCCTTCCCGCTTGTATCGGAGAAATTTGGAGGATTAACGATGATTTACAATATCGATAAGTTAAGAAAAGCATATAAGGAGGGAAAAAAGTTCAAATTCGTGTTTTTTTGGGGACATACAGCGCCTAAGAACGGGAGCGTCGACAAAAGCTGCTTCAGCCAATGGTGGATGTGCCCGTTTACGGTAGAGGGAACGCAGTACTCCTGTGCTGAGCAGTTTATGATGGCCGAGAAGGCAAGGTTGTTCAGTGATGACGAAATGCTGGATTTCATCCTTAAAGCTAAACATCCAAAGGAGATGAAGGCTTTTGGACGTGCAGTCCGAAACTTTGACAAAGACATTTGGGATAAGGAATGTTACGGGATTGTCAAAAGAGCCAGCTTGGCCAAATTTTCACAAAATCCGAAGCTTGCCGATTATCTCAACTCGACGAAGAACCGTATCCTAGTCGAGGCTAGCCCGCAGGACGGTATATGGGGGATCGGCATTGGCCAGTCCAATCCAGATGCAGAGAATCCCGTGAAATGGCGGGGCAGAAATCTGCTGGGGTTCGCGCTGACGGAAGCGCGAGATGAGTTGCTTCGACGTTAGATTTTAACAAGGGCGAGCAGAAATGGCGCTTGATTTCACTTCCAAAATAATTCATATTTCCAGGTTATTATTGAGTGATGTACATTTCGGATTTTAAAAAAATGTATGAGATCATTAACCTTCCCGTCATCTACAGAAAATGTCGATCATTATTGAAAATAAGCAGCTTATACTTGTGGAAGTCATGATTACTAGCGGAGCGGACCGAATCCGTAAACTTGTTATAATTATTAAATGAAGCCCCGGCAAATATTGCAAAAGCTTCACTCCTGCTTGATTATTATCCCCGGTAAGTTTCTCAGAAGGAATGAATAAGCAAATTCAATGGCAACGAGGTGTTGCTCCATGACTCGCCTTTAAGTGGTCGAGTATCAAGTCTTATAAAGCTAATAGGGGGTGTATACAACTCCGGAAAATAATAAAAATGGAAACTCATCATCTTGTTGGTATAAACAAATCAATCTTTTTAATTATAAAAAACACTGGTCCAAGGATGCAGTGTTTTTTTACTATGGAATTTTCTTACTTTCATCTATACTGTTCTCGAAAGAGCTCGCGGATTTCTGTAATGTTCTACGGAGTGTAAAACGACCGGCTCAATCAGTATCAGGTTGTTATTAGAATGCAAGGCGAAGCCGCTATTGAAGCTCTTGGTTATTTACCTGATTGGTTAATCTGTCTGATAGTGAACTCATTTTAGAAAGAGGGATGTTACTTGAAAAGAAAGATATTATACATTGAAGATAATGAGAAAATAGGCAGCTATCTAAAAGAAGAGTTGGAACAGCGAGGATTTTCGGTTCAGTGGCTGCTTTCTGGTGATGGAGCCGAAAAAGAAGTGAATCAGTATGGAATCGTTATTTTGGATATCATGTTACCCGGTTTGGACGGATTTACTGTGGGGAAACGATTAAAAAAGGCAGCTCCTGCTGTACCTATTTTGCTGTTAACAGCTCGAACATCGATAGATGATAAGGTAGAAGGTTTACAATTTGCCGATGACTATTTAACGAAACCATTCCATACGGATGAATTAGTTGCAAGATTAGAAGTACTAATCCGTCGAAGTGGCGGAACACATTCCGAGCGCATTTCATTAGGAAATTATATTGAAGTAGATTCAGAAGTCCAAATGGTATTTGACAAACGCACAGGAGAAGAAATTATATTAACAGGGAAGCAACATCATATTTTAATGTACTTCTTACGCCACCCTAATCAAGTTTTACCAAAAGAACAAATCTATGAAGCCATCTGGGAAGAAACATATATAACTGGTGATAAAACACTAATGGTACATATCCATCGACTGCGTCAAAAGCTGGAACGTCATCCAAATTCCCCAGAGATTATTGAAACGTTGAAGGGAATAGGCTATCGGGTGAAACTATGAAACAGACTAAATCATTATTTCGTCATTTTCTAAAAGGACATTTTCTATTTATCTTTTTGCCTCCAATTATACTTATTTTCTTATCTGCTTTCATTGAATCTCCTATTAATGGTGAAGAGCTGAAAACGTTAAATCTATTTTACGTTGTACTACTTTTGTTTGGTTTTATTATTGTCGCATTTGTTGTAATATCTTGGATTTTCTTCTTGAGACTTCGTAAACGCCTTACCCGCTTACAGGAAGTCATGTCATTTTCAGCTAATATTAATTCATTTCCTAAACCAATATTTGTTCAAAGTGATCGTATGGATGAAATAGATCAGTTAGGGAGTTCTTTTAATTGGATGATTCAGCAGCTTGAAGACAGTCGCAAGCGAGAAAATGAAGAGGAATTGTTACGACATCGACTCATAGCGAATTTATCTCACGACTTACGAACGCCACTTACCATTTTGCGAGGACATGTCACCCGATTAAATAAAGAATCAATGAGTCAAGAAGGACAAAACTCATTAACAGAGATAAATCATACGATTACAAGAGTGGGGGATCTAATGGATGATTTACTTTCCTATACATTGCTTACATCAGGTAAACATCCTTTTAAGCCCACTTCAACAGATATTGGACGTTTAGTAAGAGCATCTGTTGCTGCGTGGTATCCTGTATTTGAAGAAAAAGAAATCCAGATCGAGGTTGATTTACCGACAGAGGAGACTCTTTATTGGGAAGCAGATCCTAAATGGATGACACGGGTTCTAGATAATTTATTTCAGAATATTCTTCGTCATGCAGCAGAGGGGAAATATGTAAATATTGTGGTTGATGTAGAAAAAGAACAAATCATTATTGCAGACAGAGGTCCAGGTATGAATAACTCTTCCTATGAACGTGGGGTGGGAATTGGTTTATCGACTTCGAATTATATGTTGAAAAAAATGAAGCTGAAAGCTGACTTTACATCAAATGAAGATGGGACAAGAGTAGCTATTGGTAGAACTTAACCTAAAGTTAACCCAGAAGTAAACAGCAGGATAACCGAGATGTAACTTTGCTTATTTATAATTAGAACCATAACAGAAAGGAAGTGTTATGGTTGATTACAATTAATAACTTAGTCAAACGTCGCGGAACTGGGGAAATCTTATCAGGTATCAGTTTTAAAGCTAGACCAGGTAGAGTAACTGGTTTTTTAGGTCCAAATGGGGCAGGTAAAAGTTCTACACTTCGCATCCTGCTTGGATTAGATCGCGCCACCTCAGGGAGTGCACTAATCAATGGAAAGCCATTCGCAGAATTACATAATCCTCTAGCAACAGTAGGTGCCGCGCTTGATGGATTCGGAGCTCATCGTATGCGAACAGGACGGGCACACTTGCGTTGGATTGCTCGTGCCGCAGGATTGTCTAACTCACGTGTCGAGGAAGTTTTGGAAATAGTAGGACTAACTAATGCAGCCGGGAAAAGAGTTGGGAAGTATTCTCTTGGTATGGGGAGAAGACTGGGAATAGCAGCTGCGCTACTTGGTGATCCAAAAATATTGATTTTAGATGAACCCGTAAATGGGCTCGACCCAGAAGGAATTCGGTGGATTCGGACATTTTTACGTGAACGTGCTGAGTCTGGAAATACGGTGTTATTATCCAGTCATCTAATGGGAGAACTTGCAGAGACGGTTGATGACGTGGTGATCATTAAGCATGGAACAATCGTTGCAGATGGAACATTGGAAGAAGTTATAGCTAACCATTCCACGCTGGAGGAAGCTTTTTTTGCCCTGACATATGAAAATGCAGGTGATGTTGTATGAGAGTATTCAACGCGGAACTTTCTAAATTGTTCTCCCTGCCGGGCATTTGGCTGGCCTTTCTTATTGGAGCAATTGCCCCAGCGGTCATTGCTACCTTGGACAGTATAGCAGAAAAAGAGGAGATTATAGCTGGAGTTAGCACACGGCTATCAGAAGTTGGCTATATCGGATTAGTTATGGGTGTGCAAGGTGTCATTATTCTTGGTGTGCTTGCTGTCAGCAGTGAGTATTTGACAGAGAGTAGTGAATCTGGTGGAGGACAACAGATTACAACAAGTTTAACGGTTGTTTCATCCCGATTTCATTTTTTGCTAGCAAAAGCAGGCGCTGTGGCAGTGATCAGCGTACTGCTTTGTATTGTCGCTATTATGACAACTGTGTCAGCAACGCATCTTATTCTTGGTGAATATGCCCCTGCATTTGAATGGTCTAGACTTATCGGTGCAGTTTGTTACTGGACATTTACTGCTCTTTTAGCACTTGGGATTACTATGCTAACCAAAAATGGCATCATCCCGCTTGCTGTACTTATAATAAATTCATCCGTTGTGTCCTTTAGTGTCCTGCTTTATAGGGTTACAAAGTTGGCGTTTTACTTACCGGATAGGGCTGGCGCAGAAATGTTTATGTTTACAAGCGACACGTTCACAGACAGTTTATTCGACAGATATCACACACCCTTCACAGGCGGTTTAGTCATGTTTGCCTGGGTAGTCGCTATTTTCATTGCAGCAGCTATTGTATTCCATAGGAGGGACGTTGCATCATGAGTGTCTCATCTAGTAGAAAGATAACACAAATTCTTGGTGCTGAACTGGAGAAATTAGTTACATTACCATTGATATGGCTCACTCTTATGATTACATTTATTCTTAATTTGGCTTTAGCTGCAGCTTTTACTTCTGCTGGTCTACAAGGTACAGCAGGAACGCATAGTATACTAAATATAGGACTTGCTTCTATGGGATATCTTCAAGCAGGGTTCATTATTCTTGGTATCTTAGCTACTTGTTCGGAGTATACTGGTGGACAAATTCGAACTACTTTAACTACGATACCTTGGCGTGGGTTTCATTTATCCACGAAGCATTTGGCATTGGCGATTATAACCATTCCTGTGGCGTTTATTATTGCTGCATCAGGTGTACTCTATACTTTTATTATGATGAGAGACACAGCAGTAGTGATTGAAATAGACACAATGATAACAACATTAGTAGGTGCAACAGGCTATCTAACATTAACCACACTACTCAGTGCAGCTATAGGTGCTTTATTAAGACGAACCACTCCTGCTTTAGTGGTACTGCTTAGTTATTATTTCATTGTCAGTCCATTAACGAGAGTTTTTCTACCTACTATTAAAAATTATTTAAATTATTTTCCGGATACGGCAGGATCTTATATGTATATGCCGTCTTCCTCTGATGAAATTAGTGTCCTTACACCAATGCAAGGGACAGGTATTTCAATGTTATGGACACTAAGCTTTATTACAGTAGCTATTGTATTTTACCGTAAACGAGATGCCTAATTTTAGGTTTTATCATTTTGAAAAAATAAGGAAATGAATTTGCCCCTCTAGATAAGGATTGGCTTAAAGCGATTTATGAAGAGCGAAAGCGAAGAATTAAGTCAGGGAAGACCAAAATGAAACTAAGCCAGCGGATAAGATACACGCAGCTTTACTTGAAGAAAATAAAGATACTTATGCAATCTTTGCTGACTGGAAGGCTAATATATTACTGATTTCACAACAGATTTAGCTGAAATGGGCAATCCGGAGACAACGACTGAAGGGCGTTCCAACATGAACAATCCTATGTATTATGTTTCTGATTATTACGAATGTTAAAAGTGTTGATTTTACAACTATCTGAGAACAGCCGCATACAACAGCTGAGCGGACTGGAACAAGTATCGATAATTTTATTGCCTGGGTTAACGAGTGTTTAAATAATTAATATACGTAGCTCTAACACAAATCCTTTAACCAAACGGGTTAAGGGATTTGTGCTAATTAGTTTTAGGAACAGGAAAAATAATGATCATTTCCAATCAGTCTTAAATCGATACCCCGATTTAGATGCAGAAGACGACGAAAACTATCCTGTTGGATTTTTTATAACCGAAGAATCGTTGAGCTAAGGGGACATGATGGCTCAATAATGAAAGGGCTGCCGTGAGGTAGCCCTTTGTTCAACTTTCGGGCAGGCTAGCGTAAACAAAATGATCAAACGTATTAACCATACGTAGTTAATTACATTTCGGGATTAGCGCAATGATTTTCAGCAGCTTCGTTTGGTTAACGAGGGTAGTTTAAAGAAATGTAAATATTTACTTGCGAACTAGTGTTCGATATAATAAACTTGATTCCATTACAAAAAGGAGATGTTGGATATGTATAAACACATTAAAGATTTTGCCGCAACTTGGCAGAATGAAACGGAAGCAACAATGCGGACACTGGAGATGCTGACCGACGAGTCTCTTGGCCAACAGGTAACAAGCGATCATAGAACGCTTGGACGTGTTGCATGGCACCTTGTACAGACGTTGCACGAAATGCCATCTCGGACGGGACTGTCTTTCGAAGGACCAGGCGAAGATATGCCGGTGCCAGCTTCGGCAGCAGACATCGCGTCAGTCTATAAGAGGACCTCACAAGCGCTCCTTGATGCTATACAGTCCAGTTGGAAAGATGAGAATCTGCTTATCATGAGCGATATGTATGGTGATCAATGGCCAAACGGCTTAATGCTGGATATTCTCGTAAAGCATGAGATTCATCATCGTGGTCAGATGACAGTCCTGATGCGTCAGGCAGGCCTTCGTGTGCCGGATCTTTACGGCCCGACAAAAGAGCAGTGGGCCGAGTACGGAACGCTACCTCCAGTAATTTAGAGTAAGATTATATCCCCTTTCGCCGTATGGCTATAGTGAGATTTACAAGTGTTTTATCATAGGATTGAAAGTGGTGGCTTGAATCATAGACAAGAGGATACCATCGGACTGAAACTGTTGATCCTATTGAACTAACGGGGAACGTTAGTGGAATAGCGGTTGCTTCGGCAGCCGTTTTTTATTTGTTCAACTAACGGGCAGTTTAGTGCAATAAAACTTGATCAATTGTGGTACTATGTTTAAAATAACTTCTAAAAGTGGTGAAATCATGAAATTTGTTTTGATATTTGGTCCGCAGGCAGTAGGTAAAATGACTGTGGGGCATGAACTGGAAATGATATCTGATTTGAAATTGTTCCATAACCATATGACGATAGAATTGCTGGCTCCTTATTTTGGCTTCAGTCCTGAAATGTGGGGATTATCGAATAAATTCCGTCAGGATATATTTGAAGCGACCGCAGCCAGTAATATGTATGGAATGATATTCACATATGTATGGGGATTCGATTTGCAGAGCGATTGGGATTACGTCGATAAAATTTGTAAAATATTTGAGGATCAAGGTGCGGATGTCTATTTTATTGAGCTTGAAGCCGATCTTGAGAAGAGAATAGAGCGTAACAAGACTCCCCATAGACTTGAACATAAACCGACAAAGAGAGATATCACACGCTCTGAACAGGATCTAAAATTGACAATGGAGCAACATCGTTTGAACTCGTTAGAGGGAGAAATTAAAAAAGAAAACTATTTGAGAATAAACAATACGAAAATCAATGCTCGTGAAGTTGCTGAAATCATAAAAAATAGATTCGCTTTATAACGATTCTTGTTTAACTAACGGGAACGATAGTTCAATCAATACACAAAGGCAGCCGGCCAAATGATCGGCTGCCTTTTCATTAAGCAAATGAGCAGTTTACAGTAACGAGACTGATACATTTTGGATTCAGAAAGCGTCTTTATACTGAAGCAGCAAAAGGAGGGGGGGAGGCTAGCCAGGCAGGAAAGATTGGAACAAATGAAGATGAAAGCTTTCTTAAAGGAGACTTGAGATGAGATTGTTTGAATTATTGCTATATTTGTCAAACATCAGTTTGTTTGTACTAACAGTTGTATTAAAAAAAGGGCAGCGTATAATTCCACTATGCGTTGCAAGCGGGATCGCCGCAGTTTTTCTGGTCATTCATTGGACGGTGGAAGGATACAGAGTTCAGCTGTTTTTCCCATATTGCATAACGGTCATTTTTTTAGCCATTTCAGGTTATAGTTATTTTAAAAAAAGCAGTTTCCAAAAAATCCCTCGATTCCTGTTGGGTTCAGCTTATACCGCTATAGCGATCATGCTGGTCGGAACAGCGGTCCTCATGTATGCTTTTCCTGTATTTAAACTCCCTGAACTGTCAGGCAAATTCAAGGTAGGAACGCAAACGTTTCATTTTGTGGATACCAATAGAGAAGAGATTTTTGATAAAGCAAGAGATGGTAAAAGAGAGTTAATGGTTCAGGTATGGTATCCGAGTCAAGCTGGAAGTGGCAAGCGAACTTCTTTTATTCCCGATACTCGGATTTTAAGTTATATGGCCGCGAACTATGGTCTTCCCGGGTTTACTTTTCAACACCTGAAGTACGTATCCAGTCATGCATATTCGGAGGTGGCAATCTCTACGGCACAGACTTCATACCCACTGATCCTTGCGAATCCCGGCAACGGTTCTTCCAGGTTCCTCCACACGTCGCAAGCCGAATATCTCGCGAGTCACGGATATATCGTGGCAATGATCGACCACACCTACAACACATTTGCAACCGAGTTTCCGGACGGTCGAATCACGACCAGCACAACCAACGACTTATTCTCGCCTGACCATGATTATCGGACGGAAAGCAGAAATCGCGACAAGTTAGGGAAAGTTTTAACCGACGATGTGGTGTTTGTGCTGGACCAATTCGAGCTTATCCAATCGGGGCAGATTCCAAGTCATTTAAAAGGCTGGATTGATCTCGACCATGTCGGGGTGTTCGGTCATTCTATCGGCGGAGCAACGGCTTATGACGCTGCTTACGATCCGCGAATCGCGGTTGGCATAGACCTGGATGGAGGGCTTTATCGTCTGCGTGAAAGAGAGGGTCTGCGAAAACCGTTTTTGTTCCTCAACTCGGAAAGCTATTTCGAAAAAATAAAAATGGTGATGGATAACCGGGTTTACACGGATGCAGAAATTAACCGTATGGGCTCAACCAGAGAGTGAGAGAATCAAGTAACGGAAGATAAAAAGTTGGAGCTTGAACGGATGCGCAAAACGGTCGACGAAGGGGGACAAGTCCTCTATATCGAAAATACGGAGCATTTGAATTTTACCGACGTACAGTTCATTTCTCCGATTTTCAAAATGCTGGGCATTACAGGAAAGATTGAGCCCAATAGAGCGGACTCCATTACCAATACCTATATGCTGAATTTCTTCGATATGTATCTGAAAAATCAAGACGGAATCTTAATGAAAGGACCAGATAGCCGCTTTCCGGAGGTGAAGTTCGTAACTTCGCTATAAATTATGGAGCAGGCTAATAAGCTTGCAGTTATTTAGACTGAAGCAACACCCTTGCGCTTACGGGGAGCGATCGATCAATCCATACACGATGGCAGCCGTCTAGATGATCGGCTGCCTTTTTATTCAAACCTTAGGTGATAAAAATCAAAGCCATCTATTTCAATTTAATGTATATTTTAAAACGTGAGGTGAAGAAATTGTGACAGACAACAAAATTATAGTACAATTTACAATGCTGACATTTTGTATAGCCTATCTTGTGTCAGGTGCAATGATTGTTCTTGGGCAATTCGGATTCTCGGTACACTCTTCGGTTCAAGAATCGTTACAGCACTTAGGGATGAGTATTCCTTTTGCAATCTATATTTTGTCGCCCGCTATTACTTCATTTATCGTTCTGAAGAAAAATAACAAAATAACAAATTTTAAGGAATGGTTGAAAACTGTTTTTTACGCCAAAAATAACATATCTCTTTATTTGTTCGTTCTTGTAGGGCTTGCGTTGTATTTTTTGATACATCTTGCAGTATCGGGTCGCACCGAAATGGTACTTCCATTTTATATGTTCTTCCTTGCCCTGCCTGGCAATCTTATTATCGGTGGCTTGGAGGAAGCTGGTTGGATGTACATATTGCAACCTGGTCTTAACAGAAAATATGGGTTTGTTTTATCTTCCATTTATATTGGAATTATTTGGATTATGTGGCATATCCCTCTCTTCTTTATTCCAGGGACGGGTCACTATAATGGCCTCATTGACTTTTGGATGTTTGCAGTACAAATCATTGCGTTTCGGTTTTTATACGGGGCAATCTACAAAATATCAGGCAAAGGCCGTGTGTTTATGTGCGTATTATGCCACACTATATTCAATGCAGCGAGCTACACCTTTGGCATTCCCCCTACGACTTGGGCAGGAACCATTGCCGCAAATTCTGTGATTGTTCTTGTTTCAATTGTAACCGTTGTGATATACGACAAAATGAACAGACGAATAGTATAAGCAATTTTATCGATAATGGACAAGAACATAGTCTCATTACCGATTAGTTAGTTATTAAATCATATTTCGGTGGTAAGGTTGTAGCAGTTATCTAATGTGTCCAAGAACTGATATAAGAATATTAATAAAGATGTGCTTTAAGCATGTCTTTTTTTGTTCCAATACTTATTATGTTGAAAAGAAATTAGGGGATAGAGACATAGTTATGTTTTTACTCATAAATACATAAGAAAGCATAGGCGAATGCGATTTCATATGTACAGAACACAGGTTTAGAGAACGTAATAAAATAGAAATGAAAGAAGGCTCAAATAATTTTGAGCCCTCTTTCATATTTCTTAAAAGCACTGTTAAAAATAAGTGCGATTTTTATTGTCAAACTCAATAAATATATTCCCAAGAATACGATCTATACGGAGATGGTGTGACATAAAGAGAAGAGTCCTTTTTAACAAATGTGATATAAGCTTCACCCTTCTCTGAAGACGATGCCCATTTGTACTCCTCTCGAAGAGTACCTTTACCTGATAATACTCCAGGACCACCAAATATTTTGACTACTTCATCATAGGTCATACCTTCTTTAATAGTAGCAGTACTTTCGACTGTAACATCTGGGTAGCTTAAAATGGGTAGATCCTTTCCCTTATATATTATCATATTTAGATAATTGATTTGAATGGGCCCGGATATTATGATTTCATTGAAGCCATCACGGAAAGCTTCGGGAGCTCCGAACAAGTCAACACTAGGTTTTCTAGCAAAAAGATAATCAAGATCGATGGAGTTGAAATGATCCGCTTCGAGAGCTAGGAATTTTTCATAATTGACTGTAGGTTTACCAAAATCTTTCACCTTACGCAATTCTTTATCATAAACCTCCTTTTTAAAATCAGATGGGATTAAGTTCACGCCTAAACTAGAAATATATATATCTTTGTTCTGGTAATCAAAGCGGACATCTATACCAAGCAATTCACCTATAAATCTTAAGGGGACAACAGTTCTTCCATTAACAATCTTACTATTTACATCTGATTGAATATGTACTATATATTTTTGATTATATTTATTCAAATAAGAGCTGGGAGTTTTAGTAGCCGTTTTTTGGCCAATAGCTAAGGTAACCGTGTAGTTCATATTATCGATAGAGTAAACAATAGTAACTACTTTCTTTTTCGGATCCCATTTTACATCATTACCTAAGTATTCAGATATAAATCGAAGTGGCACAAGGGTGCGGCCATTTTCTATTATAGGTTTCTGATCCAATTCTATTTTTTTAGTATTTACAAAAATTTTATTAGCAGCAGTAGCGGTAGCCGTATTATAAGCTGCAAAAAATAGAGTTGTCGTAATAAAAGCTATTAAAATAAAGTTTATTTTTTTATACATTTTTCCGTTCTCCTTCACAATAATATACTAGTCAAAAATGTGAGTATTTTATAAATCATATCAATTTTTAGTTAATTGAACAAACATAAGTGAATTCCATCTGTTGAGGCATCCGCATTGTTCTAATCATGTAGAGGGCAACCCGAAGGGGATGGTGCTGATGGGGAAATTAGGATTAACGCAACAATTGGTACTTCGGAAGCGTCTATTCAACATGCATATAACAGCTACAGAGGTGGAACAGATGAATTTGAAAATGATGACGATTTTCGGTGCCGTTATCGGTTCAATGCTTGTTTGGGCAGGAAGTGCGGCTGCGGAAGAACAGTTTACCGATTTGCAGCATTCGAAGTGGGCAGAAGACAGCATTAACTATTTGTCTAAAAGGGGAACAGTTGCCGGATATGGCAATGGGATGTTTATCCCCGAGAAGCATGTAACAAGAGCGCAAGCAGTAACTTTCATAGTTCGGGAGCTTTATCCTCAACAGTTGCAATTTGCAACCGAAGGAACAAATTATTTAGATGTTCCAATAACACACCCTTTTTATCGTGAAATCGCCATTGCGAAAAAAAACGGGCTGGCCAGTGGATTTCCTGACGGCACCTTTCATCCGGATACAGTGATGAGCCGAGCAGAGACCGCTGCCTTCCTTACACGCGCATATTCACTTGTAACAGGGAAGCAACCAGCAAGTTTGAAGGATACGGAGAATCATTGGGCAGCAGCACCAATACTCATTATGAGCTCTAACGGATTGATCGGTGGATATACGGATGGCACCTATCGGCCGGATCGACCTGTCACTCGGGCTGAGTTTACCGTGTTTATGACCCGGGTGATTCGATTTGAACGTGAAGCAGCTATTCAGGACCACGATTGGGATAAGCTGATATCTTATATGACCCTCAGTGAGCAAGTCGGCCAAATGCTCATGCCTGATATTAGGCAATGGAATGGTCAAGTGACAACGACCGTCAATGAAGGAATTAAACGCAGCATTCACGATCAGGACTTGGGCGGACTAATTCTGTTTGACAAAAATATTGAAGACGTACGGCAGGTTACAACACTAACACATAATCTGCAAATGGAAGCAGGTGACATTCCTCTGTTTCTCGGCATCGACCAAGAAGGAGGCGATGTTAAGCGAATCCCCGGCGGGACGAATCTGCCAGGTCAAATGGCACTTGGTGCAACCGGTGACACGGCACTGGCTGAAGCGGCAGGAAGTCTGACCGGGGAAGAGCTGAGGGTGCTCGGGCTGAAGGTCAATTTTGCCCCGGTGCTCGACATTAACAGCAATCCAGACAACCCGATCATCGGGATACGTTCGTTTAGCTCGGATGCGGACTTGGTAGCACGGCTTGGGAACGCAACAATAAAAGGGCTGCGTCAATCTGGAGTCATTGCGGCAGTTAAACATTTTCCGGGGCATGGTGACACGACTGTAGACTCCCATCTGGGAATGCCGGTGTTGACACATAACCGCGAACGACTTGATGCGGTCGAACTGAAACCGTTTCGCGCCTCGATTGAGAACGGGGTGGAGATGATCATGACCGCGCATATTGCATTCCCCGCAGTAGATAACGAGCACATTATTTCGCTTAAGGACGGAAGCAGCGTGCCGATCCCTGCCACGTTATCTAAAAAGGTGCTGACCGGACTGCTTCGGGGGGAGCTTGGTTATAAAGGCGTTATCATTTCTGATGCCTTTACCATGAATGCGATAGCGGAGCATTTTGGGAAGAATAAAGCAGTGGAACGTGCGATCTCCGCAGGTGTCGATATCATCCTTATGCCGCAAGATCCAGCAGCTGCACATCAAACTCTGATTAACGCGGTGAAGAGTGGGACGATCCCGGAAGAAACCATCCATAATTCAGTGAAACGAATATTAGAGCTTAAATCAAAATATGGTTTTTTTGACCGCAGCGAAAGCCTTACGCATAAGTTGAGCACACTTAACGATGTCATCGGATCCGAGGAGCATCGCACGGTGGAGCGGAAAATTGCAGAACGAGCGGTCACATTATTGGCTAGCCGTGACGGTGCGCTTCCGGATCAAATCCGTCAAGGAGACCGGGTTGTTATTGTCGCAGCCGAGCAGGAGCAAGCCAAGAAGCTTGAGAGACAGTTGATGCAAGCCGCCAGCAACCTATCGCTTAAGACGGAGACTTCTGTTATCGGTCAAGGAAAAACGACGGAGGCGCTTAAAGCTATAGATAAGGCGGATTACGTCATCCTGGCCACTTACCAGTTCCGTAACGTGGCCAGTCAGTTTGGATGGACCGATGTTCAAACGTTGATCAAAGAGATGAACGAGCGTAATAAGCGATACACGCTTTTATCGCTTGGTAACCCGTATGAGACGATCTTTTTGCAGAACGTGCGCTCAGGACTTGCGGTTTACGGAAAGCAGGAACCCAATACAACCGCCGGGATCAAAGTGCTGCTCGGCCAATTGAAAGCCGAAGGCGTACTGCCAGTGACAATGGATAAAAGTAGGATTCCGGTACCGTTGACTACTTGGCGGTGAGAGAGGTGGTAAAGGGGGTAAGCGGCTATGTGTTTGCACCTGAGGCCCAGGTGAAGCGGGCTGACTTTCTGTACAATATCATGAAGCAGTTGAACCGGCTGCCGGGTCAGAGCTACGACAGCTTCAAAGATGTCAGTGTGGAAGCCTGATATGCCCGGACAGCAATGAAACAGTTTAGTTTGTAGAAGTGAGAATACATACGGGCTTGGGTAAGGAGCTGAGCCCAAGGGCGGCCGCACCCGGGAAGAGGCAGCACAGATTGTATATAATTGCATTAAATAATAAGCCGAAAAGCCGTCCGCCAGGAATCTGCTGGCGGACGGCTATTTGTGTGAGTGGATCAGAATAGACCCGGACGTAAAACCAATCCTTTTATGAGTATGACAATGCCGGAAACCGGACGAAGATGACTGCCTCTATTCCATTTATGGAACGAATCAATTAAAGAGGGTGCCCCGAGACGAGAAGCAAACCCAAAAAACATAGGACAATTTTTCCTGCTAAGTTATATAATATAAGAGGAAAGTAATATGCTGCTTTTGCAACCTGCGACCTATTCATTAAATGTCTTAGCAAAATTGGTAGATGCTTTACTATTAATAATTAAGCGGGGAGAAGGCTATATGAAACGAAAGAGTTGGATTTATTCGCTAATGCTAGCAATTATAGTATCGGTTGTATTCGGGGTTGGCAGTATTTATGCGGCTGCACAGAACATCACCGACATTGTCAAAGTGACCAAACCTGCTGAGATAAAAGTTGGGGAGTGGAAATCATACGAAATAGCCATCACTGACTGGACCGATGCAGACGTTACGGAACATGACTTCACTCCAATCTCTTCAGATGAGAATGTTGTCAAGGTCGTACGAAAAACGCAATGGGTTTCTGAACTTCATGCAATAAATAAAGGGAATGCTACCTTAACTGTCAATATTGGAGAAAAGTTTGAACCTTATGTATTCACTGTTCAAGTGGTGGATGAATATACAGTCATTCCTGAACCAACTAAGCCGGTAGTTATAAAGGAACCTACACACGAAGAAATTATGTTACAGGATCTTGAAGATTACATTGAGCAGTTGCAGCCATTAGGAAGCTATGAAAAGAAAGCCATAACTACGTTAAATCAAAATAGACTCCTGAACGATTCAACAAGAAAAACACTCTTTCTTACTTTAAACAATACTGTATTGCCCAATTATACTAAATTTGTATCCGGGTTGAAAAACCTCAAAGCTAATAATGTAGAGTTGAAAGAAATACATACCTACTTTCTGGCAGGAGCAAAACTCCAGTTGGAAGGTTTCACTATAATGCGGGACAGCTTGAAGACGACCAAAATAAATTGGTCCAAATTCAATGCAGGTGAAAAGAAGAAGGCAGAAGGAATTAAGCAATTGAACAAATCCGAAATGCTTCTTGACAAGTATGCAATTAAATATGTCAAATAAATAAAATATTAAACAGAACCCTTAAAGTGCTTTAAGTTAAGGGTTCTGTTATTTTTTTGAGGGGCCTGTGCCAAATATATAGACCATTAAGGCATGCCGGCAGGGAGCTGGGGCACGAATGCTTCAATTCTCACAACAGCACAAAAACTAACTTCAAAATGGCTTTTAAATACCAAGAGGTTAAGGGTAAGAGCGCTGAAAGTATAAACTTTAAGATGTATTATGAGAATACAATCAACACAAGAATCACTGAATATCAATGCCCCAATCATAGCTTAAGAAAAAAGAAAGCTATTTCAAAATTGAAATTCTATGTACCAGCACGGATATCCATTGATTATCCCCAAAATTATGAACTGATTAATCGTATAGAAGAACAACTGATTCGTATTTCAAACTAATTAACGACGAATGGGTACCAGAAATAATAGGTGACTGGGACTTACCTTACCGTATTTATAACGCTGGAGATTATGCCCCGCAAATCAAGTATTCAATCAACAGAGCAATCAGCAAAAATTGAATGGCTACAATCAAATTATGATCAAAACAACAAAGATCGTATGAACTTGGGGTAAAATCAATAGATGCTCTTATTAAGGAATAGAAGACAGTCTCCTACAATACTATTTCTAAAAAATCCAAAGTTCTCGATCCAGATGGTAGAGGTATTCATCCTAATACTATTCTCAATAATCAAAAGCTTATGAATACTACAAAGCCCACAGTAAGAAAAAAGTGGTTGTTCAAAGAAGAACACATCATCCTCTGAATGATGAAGAGGTAATCGATTAGAAAGTGTAAGAAAAAGATATATGCGAAAAACAAAAACAGATTTAATTGATCATCTATTAAAATGTCAAGTATACATTGCACGGAACAATGAGATGTGGTTAAAGAACGAATTTGAGCAATTCACCTAAAGTTTATATACTTTAACATGAAAAGCGTTTTAAGAGGTTTCTAAAGACATTTACTTGTTTATCTGTGTTACTGAGTGAAGTGCAGACAGAAGCCCCTTAAAATAGAATTCAATAGCTCTGAGGACGTTTGTGAAGTTTATGAACCAAATAACATTATATTATTCCTTAGTTTAGTTGGATTCATGTTCTTGGTAAGTATTTTGATGAAAGCGCTTCAGCAGTGCCAAACAAAAAAAGAGCTAACGGAGAGTTAACTCTTGACCTTCTTATATCTTTATAGAACTCTCATCTTAAAGTTCTTTGGATTGAACTGAATCATTCAGAAATGCTTTATCAATAGCATTATAAATTGATTTCTCAGCATTCTTATTGAACAAATACCAGTGATCTGTAGTATTATCGTGAATTAAGGGACTTGGGAAATCTGCTTTTTGTTCAACTGTTGGGGTGAAGGTTAGACCATAGATGGACCATTCATGCACTTTATTTCCTTTGCTATCATTAAAAATCAAATGATTCGACTGTAAATAATCTGTACTAGGTAATTCTGAATAATAAGCAGGAGCATTCACGGTTTCTCCTAGGTTGTTTGTAATTGCATCATAAATTGCTTTTATATTCACATTACCGCTTATTTGCTGCTGGGTTGTGCCAATGATCATACGAGTTTCACGTATCACTGACGCAATTTTAATATTATCGATAACTACAGGTGCTGTTTCAATAGACACTGTGGATTTGCTATAGCCTACTTTACAACCAAATGCTTCAGCAATAAAACGGATAGGTACAAATACGCGATTATTTTTAAGGTAAGGTTTGGCATCAAGTTTAATGTTAGAAGAATCTTTTTGTGCAGTCGTACTATTCAAATGTAATACAATTTTAGTGCTATCTTTTATAATTGAAACTTCTGACTTGGACCAAATTACTGTAGCACCTAAATTTTCGCTAATAACACGAAGTGGCACCATAGTGCGGTAATTGACCGTCTCAGGTTGTACATCCGAAACAATGGTTTGGTTATCCACTTTTATTGAGGGATTTGCAAAAGCAGCATATGATGGGTGAGATGAGATTAGCAGGCTTGTAGCAAGCGTAGCTCCAATTATTAATTTTTTCATAATTGAGTGTTCCTCCATAATATTGCTAAATATTGGAATATTATAACATGCTGTTACACTAATGTGAATTTTTATTTCGTGTTTCTTTGGTTGTTATTTTAACTAATTGCATGAGATCAAATCATTCAGAATGAGTAGGAGATCGATCTGTTCATACTCTAAATTGACAATGAAATGTGCTATAAGTGAATTGAAGATACCTGATAAAATCTCAGATATTTAATAAATGTACGATAAAGATAAATAGATTGCTGATAAACTAATGTGGCTAAAAATATTCAGTCTTAGAAGTTTATAGCCCTAAGTAAACCATCGCAAATATATACATTCAAGTAATAATTTCAGATGGATTTATACTGATTTATACTAACTAGATAAAGTGGGGACACAAAAATATCTTGTTACACAATATATATATTGTGTAACAAGATGTCGAGGTACAATAACATGCTCCCTTTGAAAGTCGCTATTTTAGCGGCTTTTTTATTTATCGGTACAAGTTCTTGTCCCGAGCCGAGGACAAGAACTTGTACCCATTGCCATAAAGGACAAGAACATAGTCCGATTACCAATTAGAAAAGTATTTAGCTACATTTACTGCTCTAGTTCATTAAGCTAACGGAGCAGGTTAGCTTAACAATTCATATATTCAAATCGTTGAACGCTAAGGGTTTCGAGACCATGTTTTTGAATGACGACAAAAAGGTCGAGAAAACATGAAATCACAAAAAGATGTGCAGCCAATTCGGAACCAGCTGCACTTAGCCAATATGAAACGGGCCTGCGTGTCAGGGATTATCTCTAATCTGTATTTTTATGACAGGACACCGAATTGAACATTATTCTGATTATTCATTTTATAGTCAATACCAGCTGAATGTTGGATTTGCAACAATTCGATAAAATTGATGGTTTGTTTAGTAGATTAATCGTTTTATACTAACTTTAACAACAGTTGTTGTAAACTTAAAAGAATAGAGGAGATTATTATCACTAAGGTATTATTTATTACAGCAAACCCCAATGACGAAAATCGTTCGTTTAGTATGGCAGTAGGAAAGGCATTTATTGAAACATATAAAGAAACAAATCCAACGGATGAAATCGTGACCTTAGATTTATTCAAGGAAGATATTCCAAATATAGATGCAGATGTTTTCAGTGGTTGGGAAAAGCTTCGTGCAGGACAGCAAATAGACGCTCTTTCAACTGAGGAATTAGCGAAAGTTGGTCGCCTAAACGAAATTCTCGATCAATTTATGTCAACGGATAAAATGATATTCGTAACGCCGATGTGGAACTTCTCATTCCCATCCGTTGTGAAAGCATATATTGATGCCGTAGCTGTACCTGGTAAGACGTTCAGATATACGGAGACTGGTGCAATAGGCTTACTTCATGGTAAGAAAGTGCTTCACATTCAAGCTCGCGGTGATTTTTATTCAGAAGGTCATTTAGCAGATGAAGAGCTAGGCGATCGGTATTTAAAACATATTATGAACTTCATGGGTATTACTGAATATGAAGGTTTATTTATTGAAGGTCATGCTAAAATGCCAAATAAAGCTGAGGAAATTAAAGCAGCAGGCATCGAGGGTGCAAAGCAATTAGCACGAAACTTTTAATCGTTTATTATCTTTATATTGCAATTCGTGATCCATACAAAATGGGTCATGAATTGCTTATTTTTTTTTGAAAATCTTCTGTTATAATTAAGTCATTCATTTAATCTAACAAGTGTTGAAAAATAATAGTGTATAGAGAAGGTAAGTACGAATGAAAAAACAAGATCCACGGATTCAACGGACAAGAAAAAATATCATGAATGGTTTTATGAGACTGATCAGAGAAAAAGACTTTAGTGATATTACCATTGGTGATATTACACAAGAAGCAGAGATTAACCGTTCAACGTTTTACTATCATTTTCTGGATAAATACGATTTAATCAATGTGATTCAAAAAGAAGTTCTTACGAAAGAAATTTTCAAAGAGGTAGCATTACAAGAAGTCATCGATGAACAAACGATTATTATGTCCCTACAAGCTATTATGGGTTCTCAAATAAATTTATCCCTACAATGTCAACATGCTCTTGAAGAATTTAAATCGATAATGGACTATGAAATTAAACAACGATTGACGGAAACTCTGCAAGCTTTATTAGATAAAGAGCATGGTGAGAAAGAAGAACATTATTTACTTGCTACATTTTGGAGTTGGGGCATTTATGGGGTTGCAATGGCATGTGTAGAGGGAAAAGAAACTTTGCATACGGCGGTTAACCGTTTGACAAATATCATTTTAGGCTAGTATATAGTAATTTATTCTATATACTTTTTTTTATCAAATTTTAAACAGACGTTTCAGGGAAATCCATTGATATCTGTAGCGTCAAGAATTAGGTGTGAATGAAAATAACTTTGTCTTGAAGAGGATGGTGCTAGACATAGTTTGTAAAAAGTTGTCACAGGACAAGAACTTAGTCCTTTAAGAAACTGCGCCCCGCGCGGTTTTTCTAATTTAAGGGATCAAGTTCTTGTCCTTTTCTTTGGACAAGAACTTGATCCCTTTGCCGATAAAGATATTCACCTATATACTAACCAAGGTTAAATTGAGGCGTCAGATCGCCTGGAACAATTCATACTTACGGATTATCGTTGGAATTCGCTAATGAAAAAACACATGATTATCTCAGTACATTAGTAACTGCTAATGAATACTGGATAGACCTGAAGGGATTCTACCAAGCACATCTCCATAGAAAACGATTAACCTTTGGAATTGTCCGTCAGTGTGAGAACAACATTTACGATGTAATAAGGAATGAGGGCCTGCTCGATAATTGATAGATGAGACGTACAAGTTTATGTCTAATGTTTTTCAGATGTAAAATCGTTCAATTTTCATATGGTTCTCTTTGGAGTATTGAAGACTTTCTCTATTGCTGGAAAAGTTACTTCAACGCAGTTATTGCTCTCCTAGTTATTGAGTTTACGATTGAGCTTATTACCTGCGTGCTTTCCAGCATGCCGGAATTTACCCAATCTTGGATGACAGCCAGACTTCCGTGTGCAATATAAGTGTAGATTAAGTGAAGTTGTTTATCATTAGCCTCAGGATACTGCTTCTTCAATTCACTGAAGGTAGACTTTTGTCCAATGTCAGCAATTCGTTTCAGAAACATCTTATCTCCATTTTCCGAGAGGAGAATTTTGTACAACTCGACATTTTTGTTGACTAGAGATAATACCTCTTCTGCAACATTATTAATATTGCTTTTATTCGGGGAACTTAAAGCCACTTCAAACTCATTGTACATTTCCATTTGGATTTGCTCCAACAAATCATAGGCATCTCTGTAATGACTATAAAATGTTGCACGGTTAATCATTGCCAACTCGCAAATTTCCTTGACGGTTATATTTCTTATAGGTTTTTCAATGAGTAAATCCAATATTGCTTTTTTAATCATCATTTTAGTATATCTTACTCTTGCATCTAATTTCATCATGATACCTCTCACGAGCTTATTTTGAATATTTATGAAGCTAATTTTAATGATAAGTAACTACTGAGTTGAAATCAATTAATTAATTTTTCTTGATAAACAACACATTTTTCACTAGTGTTGCGCATCTAACATCTTGCTGGAATCTGATGGTTGTTACCTATTATAGCAAATAGTAAACTGTACTCATGCAAGATAAACAACACGTGTATGGAGGTTATTCCTTCAGACACTAAGCCTAAAGAACATAATTTGAGGAGGAATTTACAATGAAAGTCGTCCCTTATATTGAAGGCAATCACAGTACATTTGAGGAAGAATGGAACATCCATGAGAATTGTTCAGAATGGTGGTATTCGACGGGTTATTTCAATGATGTTCAGGAGCGGCTGTATTCCTTTCAATTTACGTTATTAAGAGTTAACGCGCCGGCTCAGAACCCACATATCATTATGCTCGCATTGACCGATTTTACTACAGGCAAACACCACTATTTCCAAGATTTCGTACCTACTGGTGAGGGAGTAGTGATCAACGAGTCCACTGTCGGCTTTGGTGAAATTGCATCTTTTGTGAAACAAAAAGAAGGTATGCGATTCACTGCGAAGACTGAAGATTATTCTCTGGATCTCATGCTCGATTATGGCAAAGGCGCATTTTGGCACTGTGATAATGGATACCTAAAGATGGGGATCGATGAGCCGAAACAGACTACCTACTATTACTCCTACACTAATATGCCTACCTCTGGTAGCCTGACGCTAAATGGTGAACAATTGGCTGTTACGGGGAAATCGTGGTTTGATAAGCAGGGTGGCACTTACAATATAAGCGATCCTAGATGTAACTGGGAATGGTTCTCTCTTCGTTTCTTTGACGATGAAGAAATTATGCTGTTTACCTTCCCGCAAAATGAATATATCGACGGGACCTATATTAGTAAGGACGGAATCAGCTCCAGATTGAATGAATACACAATTACCGCGACAAACTTTATTCATCCGGATGGAACAACAAAGTATTCGAATGAGTGGAAACTGACGCTACCTGGATTAAAAGAGCAGAATTATTCCATCAAGCCTCTTCTGGAGGGCGGACAGATGAATATGGGATACTTTGAGTTGTTGGCCGGAATTTACAACGAGCAAAATGAGAAGGTTGGACTCTGCTTTGTTGAGCTGCTGCCTGGCGCTCGCAATATCGGAGCTGAGGGAGGATCTCAAAGTTTATTGTTTTCGAAATCGAAGTAGTCTCAGTGTGGGTTGATTGACACCCATTATGATGCACCTCGTGCAGGAAGAACTATGCGGGGTGCGCATTTTTGAAAGTGTAAAGGAAAGGAAGCCAAAACAATGTCTCGTTCGAGAACTAATAGCGGAACAATAAAAAAGGGACCTATAATGTTGGTATTGATCCTAGGTGCATTTATTACATCATTAAATCAAACTTTGATGGGTGTTGCGACACCACAGCTCATGCTTGACTTTCATATTACAGCGGCAACTGCTCAATGGTTAACCACCGGTTATTTGCTGGTGAATGGCGTTTTGGTTCCAATCACCGCCTTTTTAATGTTGCGATTCACAATTCGTGAGCTTTTCCAGGCGTCTATGATTGTATTTTTGGCAGGTACAGTTGTCGCTGCACTCGCCAGCGGATTCACCGGCTTGTTAATTGGACGACTCATTCAGGCGGCAGGTGCAGGTGTTATTATGCCACTATTGATGAATGCAGCTATAAAGATCTTTCCTCCCGAAAAAAGAGGTACGGCCATGGGCATGGTCGGGTTATCGCTTGTTGTTGCTCCGGCGATAGGACCAACGCTTGCGGGTTATATTCTCGATAACTATTCCTGGCAAACGATGTTTTACGCGATGATACCTGTCGCTATTCTAATCATTATCTTCGCATATATCTATCTTCAGGATATCGCTGAACGTGTGAACACTAAGCTTGATATTACTAGTGCAATACTCTCGACCCTTGGTTTTGGCGGCTTGTTGTATGGCTTAAGCCGTGCGGGTAGCCTTGGTTGGTCAAGTGCCGAAGTGCTCGCAACTATTTTTGCCGGGGTTGCCGCATTAGTCATTTTTGTATGGAGGCAGTTGAAATCAAGGGAGCCACTGCTGGACTTAAGGGCTTTCAGATATAACATGTTTTCGTTGACGACACTGATTATGGTCGCTGCCACCATGGTGATGTATGCCGATATGATGCTGCTTCCGTTATACTTGCAGAATATTCGCGGTTACTCTGCGCTAGATACGGGACTGTTGCTTCTTCCTGGTGCACTCTTTATGGGATTACTAATGCCAATTGCGGGAAAACTGTTTGACCGGTTTGGAGCGAAATGGCTGGCCATTATCGGAATGCTGATCACGATTGCAACTACCTTTGCGTTTATTGATTTGACTGCCTCCACCAGCTTTACGTATCTGATACTGATATCGACATTACGACGTCTGGGAATGGGTTTATTGTTAATGCCGGTTCAAACCACAGGTCTCAATCAGCTGCCGGAGAGTCTGAATACGCACGGTACGGCGATCAGCAACACCGTACGACAGGTCGCCGGAGCGGTAGGGACATCTCTTTTAGTAACTGTAATGTCTAACCGTACCAGTATACATGCACAGAATTTAATCTCCACTGCAGCGGAAAAAGGTTGGACACAAGACGTCCTGATCAAGGAAGCCTCCATTCAGGGGATAAATGATGCCTACTTTGTTATTGCTATCATTGGAATCGTAGGGTTATTGCTTTCGTTCCTGATCAAGAAAGTACGGCAAGCTTCTGAAGTAGAGGCGAAGGTTGTGAAAGTCCAGCCTAATTAAAGGAAATGCATTATGGGATCGTATCCTGATGGTTAGATAGAGATTCCACAGCGTTTATGTGTAGCTTATCAGTCAGCTAATAATTTAGTTGACTGGTGGTTGTAGCATAGGAAATCCTGAGAGGGTGTGGCTACAACCTAGCTGTCACCCGTTGATGGCCCTAAGCAGCCGTATTTAAAAATTGTTGATCTGTTATATTCATCAAAAAGAGTTGTTCTAGGTGGAGTGAGTACTCCGAAAATACCCAGCTTATTTGTAGGTAATTTAGGCTCGAAATCACTAAGATAACAACACATCTATGAATAATGCGTTGGTTTTTACATGATTCAAACGAGTGGGTGATCAAATATGAGAGGATGAATTTAGATTGAAGATAAAAGGAAGAAGCTTCGTAAGTTTTGTGATGGAGACTGTGTTTAAGTGCATACCCCTCACTGATAGAAGAGACGCAGAGAGCTTTAAGAAATCATTACAAGCAAGTAGTCTTCCATACACACTTCCAGAAAAGTACCGTTCCAAATATGGGGTTAAAGAATTTGATGATTTTTCTGATACATTCGTAATCAACCCAGAAGACAATTCAAGCGATTTAACTATCTTCTATCTTCATGGAGGAGGTTATTGGTCACAACCGCTCTCTTTTCATTTTAAGTTTTTCCAGAAGGTATCACAAGAATTGCAGGCCCAGTTTATTTTACCTGTTTACCCAAAGGCTCCATCATTTCATGCAATAGATGTGCATAAAATGATCATGGAGCGGTATTTGTACTTGATACACGATAAAGGTATACCAGCTGATAAAATTTTTTTGATGGGAGAATCTGCTGGCGGCGGCCTAGCGTTATCGTTTTTGCAGGTCCTGAAGGAACAGAATATCCCAATGCCGAAACAAGCAATTTTAATATCTCCTTGGATGGATGTGACGAATACAAATCCTGCAATGGCAGAAATTCAACCCCATGATCCACTGCTTAATATTGAAAGTCTTGGTTATGGTGGAATCATATATGCAGGCGACTTAGATCCTAAGAACCCATTGGTAAGTCCTATATATGGAGACATTGAGGGTTTACCCCCGATAACTGTATTTTCAGGTACACATGACATCTTACATGCAGATATATTGAAGTACTCTAAAATCGCTTCAGAAAGAGGGGAGGATGTCACTCTATATACTTATGAAAAAATGAATCATTGTTTTGTAGGTTTTCCTATCCCAGAGGGAAAAAAAGCATTAGGAATAATTAAAAGAATTATTCGTAATACTATATAGCTAATACACATTAATTAGATATTAATTCCATTTGCCCTCCATACAGAATGTCTATAAATGAAAACGGTGATTTAAAAATGATTCAAAAACAATGGTCATATCGATTTGGTCTAGTATTTTTTATGAGTGTAGAAAATATGCCGATAATGTATTACAGCATGGAAAATAATAAACTGGGATAAGATACTCATGAGCACAGAGGCTAATTTCAAAATTGTTTTTAAATACTAAGAGATTATAATTGATTAAAATTAAGAGAGCTGAAGGCATAAACATCAAAATGCTTCATGAGAATACAAACAAGACAATAATTACTGAACATCAATACCCAAAACATTGTTTAAGAAAAAAGAGCGCCATTTCAAAAATTAAATCATACGTCCCGGCACGAATTCTTTGATTACCCAAAAGATTTTGAACTGAGTAATTTCGCAGGTTCATATATAAAGAAGCATGAATATAGAAAACTACTCATTAAGAGTTTTTTTCTGGCTCGAACAGGATTTTTGTCGGCAAGGGGACCATGTTCTTGTAGGGACTATGTTCTTGTACACCGACAATTATCCACTAATTAGAAGTGCTACTTGTTCAAATACCTTAGTCCTTTAATGAGAAATGGGGAGCATACAAATCGGACGGTACATTTATGTAGGTAACTTTGTGTCATTTATGTAGGCAACTTTGTGTCATTGTACAATAGACTTGTAGTCATAACTAAACAGGGGCATTTTCTAACTCATAGACATATGTACAAAATACGGGTTTTGTGAGGAAGTATTGTATAAATAAAAGGAACCAGCCATTTTGATCTATAATATTGCTGATTTAGATGTCCATTATTCATTATCAATGTAATGTTCCAAACTGTATTCATCGCTTCCCTTTTATGAACCAACATTTAATCTTTTCTTTTTTTTATAGAACTCGAATGAACTGTAACAAGTATAAAACTTTACGCACTTAACTTTTACTGATTGTTGTATATCATTTACGTAACCCTCTAATATAAATAATGTTAATCATTACCATTAATTTCGAAAAGCATCCTCATACATGTTCATTCTTATCGCTTCAATTTTAAAGCAACTCTTCAGCTATACGTAATTGTCTTTCCCGTTCCTTAGTGGCCATCGCCGCTACTGATGATTTATTGGATATGTAATTTACCAATTTAACTGCATAGTCACTGCTAACCATAGCATGTCCTCTCATATGTCCAGATGCAACGGCTTGTGCAAAAGAACGAGCAGCATACTTACTAGCCTCTGTTGTGGACTCTTTCGCCAATTCATTGACTATAAATCCAACCTTTCTTAAGTCAAAAGCTCTGATATCACCATTTATGCGTTTTTCTAGTGTTTCTATTCCTAAAGTAATTCGAGGGTCATTTACAAGTTGTTGGTCCAAATGATCCAGATGTTCAAGAGCTACGTTCAGTGCCCATTTGGCCAGGAACTTCTGTGGTAATTTTTCAAGCGTTTCCTCAATTTGATTTCTTAATTCAATGTTATCTACAATCTTTATCTTTGGACTACTGTACGAAAATCCATATTTTTCTTTAATTTTCTGTTCATGGTTATTCCATGCATATTCCTCAATATTCAAACAATCACTCCCCCATTACAACACGGCGCTGTTCAATTGCTTCAGATCTTCTTTTATAAAAAGAGTACCACACGGAAAAAATATAAATTAACCATATTCTACGTGAATAGTCACCTTTATTACTCTTATGCTGATTAAACATCTCTTCGACGATATTCATATTAAAGATTTCTTCAATACCGCTATAGCGTATTTGCTCAAACATTATATCCGAAATTGGGGTCTTAAGCCAATCACGAATCGGTACGGGAAATCCTAATTTTGGGCGATTCACAATAGCATCCGGAACGATTCCTTCCATAGCTTTACGCAAAGCAAGTTTTGTTGTTTTGTTGCCGATTCGATTGGATACAGGAATTTTACTAGCTGTTTCGAAAACCTCTTTATCTAAAAACGGTACTCTTAATTCTAACGAATGCGCCATGGACAGCTTATCTGCTTTTGACAAAATATCGCCAGGCAACCAAAAATTCATATCAATAAACTGCATTCTTGTCGTAGGGTCTAGGTGTACTGTCTTATCATAAAAAGGCTTAACGATATCCGTGGGATGTAAAAAGCTATTTTGAGCGTGTATCGATTCGTGGAGCAAGTTCATCTTTCCGCTTTTGTTAAAGATATTAGCATTACCGAAAAAACGTTCCTCTAAAGGTGTCAGCCCCCGAAGTAAATAGTTCTTTCCATAAAAATGATACGGATATATAGACAATGATTTACGTAACGAATCCTTTATGAAGTTGGGCATCCATGTGATGGGTCTTAATGCATCTGGTTCTTTATAGATTCTGTATCCTCCGAATAATTCATCAGCGCCTTCCCCTGATAGGACAACCGTTACATGTTCTTTTGCAAGCTGATTAAGATGATAGAGCGCAATGGCGGAAGGATCCGCGACAGGCTCATCTAGATGCCATACGGTCTTCGCTATACTCTCAAAAAAGTCTTTTGCCGATAGGATGTGGAAATAATGATCTGTCCCCAGCTTGGCTGCGGTTTGATTGGCAATGATCGTTTCATTGTTCACCCCTTCAAATCCAATCGAAAAGGTCTTTGTTGATTCTTCTGCTTTCATCATCGCAGCTATAGCTGTGGAGTCAATTCCACTAGACAAAAAACACCCTCTATTCACATCACTTTGTAAATGAAGGTTTACTGACTCTTTCAATTTCCACTGAATTTCTTCCGCATAGTCTGCTAAAGATCGTTTTACCGGATGAAAATGGGGCTCCCAATATTTCTCGATCTTCATTTCACCATCCGAGTTAACAAATACACGCTCTGCAGGTCCTAATTTATGAATATGTTCAAACATCGTATCCGGTTGCGGCACATACTGAAAAGTTAAGTAGCTAAATAAACTTTGATACTGTAGCTTTCTGGGCACCCCTTGCACTGCAAGGATGCTTTTGATTTCCGAAGCAAATAAAAGGTTATTCTCATCTTTGTAATAATAAAAAGGCTTGATGCCAAAATGATCTCTAGCAGCAAAAAGAGTCTGTTCCTTAACATCCCAAATCGCAAAACTAAACATTCCGCGTAAATGATGGACACAGTCCTTACCATATTCCTCAAATAAATGCACGATAACCTCTGTATCTGATTGCGTTTGAAAGTGGTGTCCCTTTTGCTTAAGCTGATCTCGTAGTGTTTTATAGTTATAGATTTCACCATTAAAAACAATCCAAAGGGTACGATCTTCATTCGTCATCGGTTGATTGCCATCACGTAAATCTATAACGGATAATCTACGAAATCCGAGCCCAATTCGAGAATCAAGCCATACACCCTCATGATTAGGACCTCGGTGGTTCATTGCCCCTGTCATTTGTTTTAAGGTTTCTTCATGTGGGGGTTGTCCATTATATTTTAATATTCCTGCTATTCCGCACATACGATTGTAGTCCTTCCTATACTAAAGATTAAGGATTAGAATGCCCACAATTGCATTGATCAATCATCATTTTTTATTGCATGTCATTCATATAAAAAAACGTCGAACAATTCATTAAATGAATCGTTCGACGTTTTCTCATTCACTCTTATTTTATTTCACTCATGAAGCTTCTGAAATTCTCCACGATTTCTTTTGATCGGGTATGGTGCAAATAATGATCGCCTTCAAGCAGCATCATCTTCCCATGTAAAGAATCTTTGATCTGTTCTTCATGTAAAGCTTCCCAGCCTTCAACATCCGAATTATCTTTTACTAAGAAGAAGATTACAGGCAGATCTTTGGGGAACTTTAAAGTTTCAGCGGCATTGAAGTTGCTCGGGAAATGATCTGCTTCGCTAATGATGTTTGGGTTCATCATGTTTTTAAGCGTAATCATCCTATTTTGCTCTTTGGTTTCATCATCAACACCTGGTGGTGTAATGATTTGATCAGGCGAGAGTTTAACCAGCAATCTGAAGATGCCTGATTGTTTAAGTGATTTTAAGGCTGCAGTTGGAAGCTCCTCGCCTGCTCCTTGTGCCGGTACACTGCTGTCAATCCCCACGAATGCACTAACTTCGTTTTTGTATTTGTTCACATAGTCTAGACTGTAAATGCCGGATATAGAGTGCCCCATCAGAATATAACGGTCTATATTTAATTGTTGCAAGCATTCATGTACTTCACTCACAATATTTTCAATACTTCGTTCTTTTTCAGTGATATCACTTAACCCATAACCAAAAGGCTCAATGACAACCACTCTGTAAAATGGAGATAACTCGTCAACTAATGGCTTAAAATCAATACCTGGCGCTGCAGTTCCGTATCCTGGTAATAATACGACCGTCTCTTCACCATTTCCATGAATCGTGACGTTCATGTTCTTCCCGTCTACAGGTACAAGCTGACCATAGGGCTCGATTTTACTTTTCTCCAATTTGTTGCAGATCACATTGACTGTAAAAACAATGGCTAGAAATAGCACTATAGCTATGGCTATTACTCCAATTGCTTTAAGTAAAAAGAAAAAGGCATTTTTCATCTGTTAAATCCCGCTCCCCCACTTATTTATTTCTTCTCATCTGTCCATTTCATTGTAGCAATGCAGTCTTAGATCCTGTGAAACACAAGATTAATTGGACCTTAACTTTCAGCATCAGCTAACGAAATTCAATTAAGCTTCCGTTAAGATAACTGTTATAATTATGTTCCCTATTCCGTTCATGGATAACAAAAAAAAACCTTTAGAGATTCGCTAATTAGCCCAAAGGACCATTCAACGATAATCTAAAGGTGTACATTCACTTCAATAGATAAGGATTAGTTCAAGCTTTCTTTACGCGACAAACGAATCTTTTCAGGCGTAACATCATTTCCCTCAGGATCTACAATTGTCACTCCTGAAAGACTGTTACGAACTTGTCCACGTATTTCACGTAGGTAATCTTCACGCAAAGCGATCTGCTCGACCCATTCACTTTTTGTCAGGCCTTCTTCACGTTCTTTCCTGGCTAGTTCATTAATACGAGTCAAACTGTTAATCATCTATATTCCTCTTTTCTAAGTTTTGATTAGCTTGCTAATGGATGTGAGGCGCAGTTCCAGGTTAAGATAAATTATTCGCCATTTGTTTCATAAGCCTTCTTAATAATAAACGTTCTTCGGGTAGAATTCCTGTTAATAATTTATCCAGTTGCTTATTCCATATACGTTCTACAGGTTCACACAGATTACGTCCGGCTGAAGTTAGATACACTCGGCTTACTCTGCCATCTTCAGAATCTCTTTTTCGAACAACAAACCCATGATTCTCAAGTGATTTCACCATATTCGTGATCGTTGGAGGCTCACAATTCAGACTTTCACTTAACTGTATCTGTGTCATTCCATCTGATTTCCATAACCGGCATAATAACTGTTCTTGACCTACATGAAGATTATATTCTCTAAGCAGCGCAGCATAATCTCTACGCATTTCCGCTGAAATTATATCCAGTAGTTCTCTTATCTCATCTTCAATCACAGCTTGTTCCCCCGAGCCACTTTACAAATTAATTAGCAAGCTAATTATATCATGTTTTTAAGAGGATTTCAAAGGTTGACGATCTTTTGCTATCCCCCACCAACGAATCCTCTTTAGTTTGGCACTTTATGATATAAAAATGGTCTTCAATTACTGTTTTGCGGAAGCCGTACTTCAAAGATTGTCCGTACCACACTGCTATGCGCAGAGACGGTCCCATTATGCTGCTCTACTATATTTTTAGTAATAAACAAGCCTAGTCCTGTACTTCCTGTTGGATGTGTTCGTGCACGATCACCCGTGTAAAACATATCAAAAATACGTGGCAGCTCTTCCGGCTCAATACAATTTCCATAGTTAATTACTTCAACGACTACCTCGTTAGCGTCCAAGAACCGTGAATATCAACAAATTGACCATCGCTTCCGTATCGGGCCGCATTTGTAAGAAGGTTCTCAAATACACGTGCTAACAATTCCCCGTCACCGTAAATCATCAGAGGTTGCGTCATATCCAATCTGGAGGTTAGGCCATTTTTCTCAAAGACTGGATATAATTCTTCATTTAATTGTAAGAGAAGCTCACTGAGATCAATCGAGGATTTCTCAAGCTTAAGCTTGCCATAATTCATTCTTGTAATTTCAAACAGCTCATCAATCAATTTTTCTAAACGTTGAGATTTGGTATAAGCAATCGTCGTGTAATGCCTGGTCTGTTCAGGGGTTAATTGATTGTCTTTCAAAATAAAATCCAAATAGCCGATAACCGAGGTTAGGGGTGTACGCAAATCATGCGCCAGGTTCAACACGAGTTGATCTTTACTGCTCTCGGCAATGTCTCCCCGCTCAATAGCTTCTTGCATATTCTCAATGGCTAGATTGAGATCTTGTCCAATCATCCCAAATTCATCTTTGGAGGGAATATCGACTCGTTCTGTGAAATCACCTGACGCAAGCTGATGAATTCCCTTAGAGATCTCCTTGAAGTATCTTGCATACGGCTTAGTGAATAAGAAGAAGAATAAGATGGCTAATGGGACAAAGATAATTAAAAATGTATTCACATCTCCAATATCTCTTATTACATAGCGAACTTTGGTTAGTGGATTCTCAAACTTCACCTCAGAGTGATAATACCGCTGGAGCGCTTTATAGATTAAAAAGGTTATTCCGCCGGATACTAGCATACTGGCAGCCAGCAGCATTATCATTTTTGTACGAAAACTATAAATCATTTTAGGCATTGGATGTATACCCTTCCCCTACAGTATTTATCTTTGTAGTGATAATGGTATATGAATTCAATCTAAATCTCAAATCATTAGAATCAGAAATCCTTTTTTTCAAAAATCCGCAATGAAATAAGATAAGAACAACTAAGTAAGAACAAGTAAGCCAGTCCTAGTATGATATAAAGAATAAAGCTAGACTTCACACCAAAACTCTGCCAGTTCTCTAGGTCAGGAAACCATTGAATCAAACTTCCGATCACGTTCGGACCAACCATTATAATCATCATAAATACGAGATTAACAACTTGCGTGCCTTTAGCCCCTAACCAGTAATGAATCGGTAAATAAAGCATGGCGAGGAGTGGAAAAATAGATATCGCAATACCAACCTCTTGCCAAAAATAAGGAGTTACTTGTTTACCTGTCATAATAATCAGAAGATACGTAAAAGCAGTTGCTGACAGCCCAACAAGCGCATATGGAAGGATTGAGAAGTATTTGGCACGGACAAGCTCCTGTCTCCTTACAGGGAGATTAACGAGAAACCGTTGCGTCGACTGCTGAGTATCCATAGAACAAGAGCTGATCAATAACAGCATAGGTGGCATGACCGTAAATAAACTGAAGCTATGATAGTTTGAATAAGCTATAAAGATAAAGAAAGGGATTAGCAGCATCAGAAATTTACGCAGAAGAATGAAGTCTTTTTGAACAAGATAAAATGAATGATACACTTTAAGTCCTCCTTAGCTTATAACTCTTCTTTGTTAAACAATCGTAGTGAAATCTTATATGAGAAGTACAAGATGAATAGATAAACGATCCCTATCAAACCAATCGGAACCAGATGATCTTGCAGCTTTAAATGGGTTATTGTTGAGAAAACTGATGAATTTGAGAGTGAAGATCCAGCGTTTAGGGTGGTTATCGTTATAACTACATTAAAAAGGATATTGAAGTAATAGTTTTTGTAACCAAGCCAATAATGAATCGGCAAATAAATAGACGCAGTCAAAGGAATCATAAGTAACGTTAAAGATACCCCTATCCAATAAACCGGGCTAATGGAATATCCAAATGAAGGGGAAATCAGAAACAAAGCTAAAGAGCAAACCAAACCAATGAAACAATAAGGAACAAGTGATAAGTATTTAGCCAAGACAATCTCTTGCCGTCTAACTGGTAAACCTATCACAAACTTTGTGTTGTTATTCTGTGCATCCATAGAACAGGAGTATACGAGCAACAGCAAAGATTGAAATGTAGCAAACATGCTGGAGTTATCCAGTTGAACATATGCGATGAACAAGATACTTAAGAGAAAGATAGGAATGAAATTCCGCAGGAGGATAAAGTCTTTTCTAATCAGCAAAAAGAGATTAAACATACGAAGCGTTTCCCTTTACCGTAAAATACATGATTTCTTCCAGGGTAGGTGTTTCGCATATGGCATGATCTCTAAAGAAGCGTTCCCCTTCTGAGCGATTGTTCAGAAGACCCTCGAAACCAACCTCCGTCTCTCTAAGCCCAATGAACCATTTTCGTACATCTCGATCAAGTAACTCCTTGTTACCTTTTATCAGCATGTATTTGTTAGGTAGAGATTCTTTCATCTCATTAAAAACTAGTCGCCCCTCATTCACAAAAACAATATAGTCCGCGATCCGGTCCAAATCCGTCGTATTATGCGTGGAGAAAAGAATAGACTTCTTCTCATCCTGAATATGCTCACTAAGCAGATCAAGCAGTTCTCTTCGGAATATAGGATCAAGACCTGCAGTAGGTTCATCCATAATAAGTAGATCTGCATCATGTGATAAGGCAATGGCGAGCGAATACTTCATTTTCATTCCTTTGGAGAGCTCCTTAATCTTTTTCCGCGGGGAAAGCTTGAACATCTCTATGTATTTCCTATACGTTTCTTGATCCCACCGACTATAAAAAGGAGCAATCATCTTACTCATCTGATCTATGGTTAATTGATCGTAAAAATAATTCTCATCAGAAACATACCCAATTCGATCTTTGTATTTTGCGTTCTTTATGGATGTTTCTTTGCCAAAAATCTTGATGCTTCCTTGGCCGGGTTGTACCATACCCATCATCATTTTAATTAAAGTTGTTTTTCCGGCTCCATTGGGTCCTATCAGCCCCGTTATATATCCTTCCTTAATACCGAACGTAAGTTCGCATAGGCTAAAATGGCCATATTTTTTAGAGATTTGATTCAATTGAATGACTTCTTTCATTCTGTCTCCTCCTCATAAAGCAATTTCAACATCTCACTAAACTCAGTAAAATCAATCCCTAACATTTTACTCTCGTCGATAATTTCCTTCATTTTGTTCTCCATGATCCGTAACCGTTGTTCCCGAATAAACTCCTGATCTGCACCAGAAACAAAGGAGCCTTTTCCCACAATAGAATTGATAAGACCTTCTCTCTCCAGTTCTTCGTAAGCTCGTTTCGTTGTGATTACGCTAATCTGCAGCTCTTTGGCTAACAGCCGAATAGAAGGTAAAGGCGTGCCTGAGACTAACTCTCCTTGCAGGATCATCTGGCGGATCTGACTTACAATCTGTGCATAGATGGGTTCACCGGAAGTGTTGGATATTAATATGTTCATGAACTCTTGCCCTCACTCCTAGTTTATGTGTAATCAATGTATATATGTAATATATACACTATACTCATTGTTGTCAATGATCTTTCAAGTCAACAAAAACAAGCCGATTCCCATGATCTCAGGATCAGCTTGCTTGTCATTCAACGTGTCTAATCATCATCACATCAACCCAGCACTTCTTAAAAATCGGCTAACAATATCTATCTGATAGCGAATACGAAGGTCACGATCAAGACTCCAGCAGGTTTCCACAGTAAATGCCTTCGCTCCTAAAATACGAGAGACGGCTGCACGCGATGATCCGGGACGCTCTCGTAAACGGATATTAAAATGATAGGATGTATTAGTGATCGTACGGTTAATGTCTTTTATGATACGTCTTGCTGTAGCCGTACCTTGGCTCCCCGGCTTAATGATGATAGTCTGACCGAGCCGCTTAAGATTTCTTTGAGACAAACCATTAGCTTCATGGAGATCAAGGTACCAGGTAGGCCGATAACGCCGTACTAATTGAAGCAAGGCTACGGATAACGGATGTTTGGCAGATGCATATGGAGTACGTGGAAACGTTCGGTTCAAATCCGGTACGCCTCGAATTCGTTTGCGATAAGCTTTTTGATTCATGAGAGGAACAATTATAAGAGTCCCCCTGTAAATATATAGTTCTCCTTGTCTTAAGCGATTCACGAGGTTTTGAGCGGCACGAATGCTTGCCGTTTCATTCCCGTGTATGCCGGACACCACCATAAACACAGGACCAGGGAGCCCGCCTCTGATCACATAATAAGGGGTGGCATGGGATGTGGACGATGCTAAAGTATAACTCTCAATGATCATCACGCTTCACCTCCGCATTTAGGTGTCCATATATGTGTATTCCGATGTCCCCCAGTTGTCCTAGACAGATAAGCAAAAAAAGCCTGATTTCTCAGGCTTTAGACTTTAAAATTTTAGAAATATGCATTTTATTTATACGCGGGCAACCAGTCTCCATGAGCCGTGATCAGCTCATCACACATATTCGTAATGTCATCCATCGACAGTTCCGCGGCAGTGTGCGGATCGAGCATAGCTGCGTGATAAATATGCTCTCTCTTATGAGTAATCGCTGCTTCGATCGTTAACAATTGTGTATTAATGTTCGTACGATTCAGTGCGGCGCACTGTGGAGGAAGATCTCCTACGAAGGTTGGCGTAACACCACTGCTGTCTACTAGGCATGGGACTTCAACACAGGCTTCTTTCGGCAAATTGGTGATGAGTCCGGTATTCATAACATTACCGCCTATTTTGAAAGGCACATTCGTTTCGATCGCTTCCATGATGTAGGATGCGTATTCATGTGAACGTTCATGTACAAGCTCTTTGTTATTTACTAATTCTTCACGCATTTGCTGCCACCGTTCAATTTGTTCTACACAGCGGCGTGGGTACTCGTCCAGTGGAATTTGAAACCGTTCAATAAGCTCAGGGTAATTGCGTTTAATAAAATAAGGATGATATTCTGCGTTATGTTCCGAAGACTCTGTAATGTAATAACCAAATTTGAGCATCATTTCATATCGTACCATATCCCCGTGGTGCTCTTTCTGCTTCTCGGCAGCGCGTCGTTTGATTTCCGGATATAAATCCTCTCCGTCCTTCGTAACCTCGAGTAGCCAAGCCATATGGTTAATCCCGGCAATCTTAGCCTGTACACCAGTCTGATCCAGTCCTAGATGCTCAAATAAGCCTGGAATACAATGCTGTACACTATGACATAAACCCACAGTCTTTACACCACCATAAGTGTTCATCACATTAGTCAGTACTGCCATTGGGTTCGTGTAGTTCATAAAGAGTGCATCTGGGCAAACCTCTCTTACATCTGCAGCAAAATCAAGCATCACAGGAATAGTACGCAAATTGCGGAAGATGCCGCCAATACCAACCGTGTCTGCAATCGTCTGACGCAAGCCATATTTTTTCGGAATTTCAAAGTCTGTAATGGTACAAGGGTCGTAACCCCCGACCTGAATTGCATTAATCACATATTTCGCTCCACGCAATGCTTCTTTACGATCTGTATAAGATTTCACAATACAAGTGCTGCCACTACTTTCTTTTATATTACTCAGCATATTCTCGGAATCTTTTAGGCGCTGAAGATCAATATCAAATAAGGCAAGCTCAAAGCCTTGAAGGGCTGGAGTTCTCATGCAATCTCCTAAAACGTTCTTCGCAAATACAGTACTACCCGCTCCGATAAATGTAATTTTCGACATATAAAATAATCCTCCTTAAATAGTGAGTTGTACGGTCACGACTTCGCTAATGACTGCGACAACCTTGATGGATTTTCCTTATAAACACTAGAATATCAGAGGGTATCCAACTCTCTCTTCACTATTCACTATAAATGAGAGCGATCTCAATGAGTATGGAGAAATACAATTCATATATGGATATTTGTTGCATTTAAGTGGTCCATCCTATAATCTAAATGTAATTCAAATCACGTATAGGAGGTCAGAAGCAAATGGCTTCAGAGCATTATCATTTCACAGCAGGGTTTAATCTTGCTCCTGATGAAATCGACCTAACTGTATTGTTTAGCGGAGAAGGTAACCCGGTCCCGGGACATAAGATGGGGCCTTCTGTTCACGATTACTTCCTTATACATACCGTATTGGATGGAAAGGGGGTGTTTCAGAGTGGAAGTAAATCTCATGTATGTGGTACGGGAGATACCTTTGTTATTTTCCCAGGGGCATTATTCAGTTATCAGGCAGACATGGAACAGCCTTGGACTTACGTATGGGTCGCCTTGCAAGGGGATGCCGTTCAACAGCTATTAAAGGAAGCGGGGATTACACCGGATAAGCCGTTAATACACTTAGATAACCTAATAGAGATACATAACTTGTATGAACATATTCGATTTTCCTTTCAACAGTCTGCCTATCCAAGGTTGGAAAGTTTGGAGGCTTCTGGGTGGCTGCGCCTTTTGGTGCATAAATTCGGTCTTGCGAACATATGTTCGCTCACCCCTAAATCCGCACAATTACCGGATGTTATCGACCGTCAGATCAATCAAGCGATCCGCTGGATCTCTCTCCAATTTCATCAACAGATCAGTATCGACCACATGGCGTCCTCTCTTGGTTATCATAGGGCACACCTCTCTAAGGCCTTTAAGCAAAAGATAGGAATGTCACCCAAGCAGTATTTGTTAAAGGTTCGCATGGATAAAGCAAAGGAACTGCTTGGAGGAACGCTCACCATCGACCAGGTATCCTCCTCGGTCGGTTTTAATGATGCGTTATATTTCTCCAAGCAGTTCCGTAAGTGGAGCGGTATGTCCCCCAGTGAATATCGAAGCCATCTTCGATCTGGCACATGATTGCTTATGGGTTATTTCATGGCTTTTGATAAAATCGAGGTGACAAACGCTGTCTTTCCTTCACAGTAAGCATCCATATCGTAGCGATGTTGTTCTGCCAAACGCTGTTTGAGCTCTGCGTACGCTTGACGCGCAGGCACATTCGAACGAAGATAGTCTCTGAATGCGATATGCTCCAAGTACCCTTTTCCATTCTTAGGGCATACATACAGATGATATTTCATAAATTCATCCGCTTGACGTCTTTTGAAGGCTTCTCTGCCCTCTATTCCCAAGTTCCCTTGATGTTCATATCCATGCAGTTGTAATCGTTCAATGATTTGTGGGAATACTTCGTAACTATCCATTACAAGATCAAGATCTATGATAGGTTTAGCAGCGAGTCCTTCAATGGAGGTGCTGCCCACATGTTCAATTGTAATAATGAGATCTCCGACATAAGATAACAACTGATCTCTAATTTGATTGAACTCTACCTTCCACTCTGGATCATACGGGACAACTTCTAAGATTTTCGTCTTCTGAGCGATGCTCATACACCTCCTGCGTTTAATGCCTTCTTCTCAATTACTCTATATACTACCCATATGCATATAGCGGCTACAATTAGCATTCCACCCATCAAGCAAACGCCACTCCAGCCCCAATGCTGCCATGCAAAGCTTCCAAGTGTTGATCCAATAGCTCCACCTGTAAAAGTGCTAACCATAAACACAGTATTTATTCGGCTGCGCGCAGCCGGCTCAAGTGCATAGATCCGTGTTTGGTTACTAACCTGTGACCCTTGTACTCCAAGATCCAGAATAATAACACCGGCAATCAGGCTCCAGATTGTAAATCCAGCTAAACCGAAGAATCCGTAAGCAATCAATGTAAGCAACAGCAGAATACCTACAATCTTCTTAGGAGCAATCCTGTCGGCTAACCTCCCGATAAATGGAGCACCCGCAGCACCTGCTACACCGATCAACCCAAACAAGCCTGTGATAGAGCTACTATAGTGGTAAGGTTCTCCTTCTAGAAAGAAAGCCAGTGAAGTCCAGAACACGCTGAAGCCACCAAACATACAAGCACCAATCAGTGATGCTTCACGAAGCGTCGAATATCTGCGAATCAAATTCCCCATTGATTTCAGTAGATCCGTATAGGATGAATTATTTTCTGGTTTCACCTTTGGAATTAGTTGGTATAAGATAAGGGATAACAATAGCATTATAACTGCAGCAATCCAGTACATCGCTCTCCAGCCGAACATATCGCCTATAATTCCGGATATTGTTCTTGCCAGCAAAATGCCAAAAAATAACCCGCTCATTACGGTTCCAATAACTTTACCTCGTTCTTCTGGCAAAGCGAGCTCTGCTGAGAGCGGAATGATGACCTGCGGCACCACCGTAGTTATGCCAATAGCAAAACTGGCGATATACATCCAGACTAGGTTTTGGGCTGTGGCGAAACCAACCAGTGACAGGGATACAGCAATTAAAAGTCCCGAAATTAATGTTCTTCGTTCACGAATGTCGCCTAACGGAACAAAGAGTAACATCCCAAGCGCATAACCGATCTGAGTCAGCATCGATACATATCCTACTGCGTTAGATGAAGCTTGAAAAGTTCGTCCGATATCGGCTAGAAGGGGCTGATTGTAATACATATTTGCGACGCTTAAACCAGATGCAATGGCTAATATAAGAATGAATTGCTTGGTTAGGCCTCCTCCTAAACGAACTGCAGCGGGTATGATAGATTGTGTCATGAAATTCTGTGCCTCCGATTACGTATGCTGCATCAAACAGCAAGCTTTATTTTCCTAATACATTATAGCAGTCACTGTCAAGCTAACGTCTTTCAGCGATTTAATAATCATCCCCAGATACATTATCTACATAAGTACAATATAAAGTGAAGTACATAGAGCGAGGAGTAAATAACATGAATCAGAATGACCGAATTTTGCTCAAATTGCGCAAGGAACCATTGAAGAATGTCAGTTTGTTAAAAATGATAACCTCTTTTCAAGAAGTCATGAAGACGCATCTGGTAGAGCAAGGAGATCAATGGGGCGTTTTATTGCTTCTTCCTGCCTCAGCCTACGCATATGATCATAGAGTATATCCTCAAGCGGATTACATCGTATTTATGGATTACAGCAGCCCAGATGTATTTCCGGCTCTATTTCATCTGCTGCCTTCGCAAGCAAAGTTTGTTTTTAAACTGCAAGATCTGAGGTACAGGGAGGCATTATCTTCACATTTTTCAATGGAGAAAGTCCGAGGGTTCTACTCATATAGTACAACGGAGGGACAAATCTTTCCGAAAGACGAAGAAGTTGTTATCAGTCATGCGGTTGATGACAGATTATTTCCGCTGTGGGCTGCTAATCATTACACTAAAGACGAAATAGACAACTATTTTCAAACTGGTGCTTTTTCCGTGTCAATCTTCCTTGGGAACAATCCAATCAGTACTTGCTTAGCGTTCCGTAATGAAGAGACCATTTGGGAAATCGGTGCAGTACATACTTTAGAATCCGCTCAAAGAAATGGGTACGCGAAAAAGGTGGTCCGAACAGCCCTACAAGAAACATTAGAACGTGGGTTTATTCCACGTTATCATGTGCTTGAAACCAATCATGCGTCCATCCGATTAGCTGAATCCATTGGACTCGTTCCTTGTGTACAGCTTGAACACTGGATTAACTACATCCAATAACTTGCTTGATTGGAGGTGATTTGAATGAGCTACCAACCGAACGAGCAACAAAACTATTTCCCACCGCCGCCCCCACCAACGCCAATGAATGGCAAGTCAATTGCCGGATTCGTGCTAGGTGTCCTCTCCATAATGGTTCCTTATATCGGATTTTTGTTAGGGATTGTAGCAATTATACTTTCTGCCCTCTCCCTAAAGGAAATCCGGATACGGTATGAGCAAGGAAGAGGTTTAGCTATCGCGGGTTTGGTATGTGGTATTGTCGGCACTCTACTTTACGCCATATTAATTTTACTTTTTCTTTTGTTTGTATACGCAGCAGCCAGTTACCCCTCTTACTAATCCACACATAAAAGGATCTCTGTAGCCCACCGAATGGCTGTTGAGATCCTTTTGCTTAACCTATGGATAATTTAGTATGCTCCTTTGTGAAGCTGCTGACGATATTCCGTCGGAGTTAAGAGGAACCGCTTGCGAAACATCTGTGTAAAATGTCGCATGTCCTGATATCCAATACGTTCAGCGATTTCTGCCACCTTAAGCTTCGAATTCACTAACAGCAGCTTCGCTTGCTCTAATCGTAAAGATGTAACGTACTCCTTATACCCCTGACCCGTTTTCTGTTTGAATAATTGACTAAAGTAGACCGGATTCAAAAATACAACAGACGAAATCTTTTCCAAACTGAGGTCTTCGTAATAGTGTTCCTTTACATATTGCAATGCGATGTCGATGGCTTTTTCACCGCTTCCTTTCGCAGGTGCTAAATCCAATACTTGCGAATTCGCGGCCTCTCTTAAGCTCGTTACGATCTGTGGGACAGAATTTATATCATAGCTTAGTCCGGAATGAATCATTTGGAAGGGTATTTTTAAATATTGCTTCAAATATGTCCGCCCATCATCCAGAAAAGCTTCTAATCGCGCCTCTTCCCTTAAGGTGATTAAGCCCAGTAAACTTTGTCGGTCGTAGCTGACAACAAACCCGCTCCCGTCCCGTTCTATCAGCTCAGTTAACACATTTTCAACAATAAAATGTTCTATTCGAACGTTTTTATCACCCGCATCCATTTGCAGCAAAATCAAATAGAAATATTGATGATCTTCTATCAATTGACTGATATCTAAATTACCGAGATTGAAGCCAGATGCGAGTCTCTGAAACACACCTTCTCTTAAAAATTTCAGACTTGACCTTAATCGGTCTTCATCTTTAATGAGCTTACGATCCTGCTCAATTTCTTGCGTTAAGTTACTGATAATCTCAAGCAGCTTGCTTTTGCCGATCGGTTTAAGTAAATAATCTCTCGCCCCAAGACGAACAGCCTCCTGCGCGTAGGCAAACTCACTGTGAGCAGAGATGACTACCCATTTGACATAAGGATACCTCCGCTTAGAAATCCTCATGAACTCCAGGCCATTCATACCGGGCATAAGGATATCTGTTAAGACGATATGAATGGAGTGTTCCTCCATAATCTTGACAGCTTCTTCTGTTGATGCTGCAACATGTACACAATAATCTGGATAAATACTTCTTATAGTACGCTTGATCCCTTCGCGGATCACCCGTTCATCATCAGCTATGAGAATGTTCACGACTACGCTCTCCTTCCTGCGAAATCGGCAGCACGATAGCAACCTCGGTTCCCTCTCCAGGTAAACTTCGAATCACAAGCCCATAGGATTCTCCGAACATATGCTGGAGCCGCCGATGTAGATTCTGAAGACCTATCCCCATTTTTCCATTTTCTTTCGTTGATGGCCGATCCAAGGATTCCACTAATGCATTCAGCTTCTCTGCATCCATACCTTTGCCATTATCCTGAACGACGATGTTCAGCACTCCAGTTTCTTCAAGTATACTCACCTTCAGAATACCTTGACGATCGAGCGATTCCAAGCCATGTTTTACAGCATTTTCAATGACCGGTTGTACAGTCATCTTGGGAAGGCGAACCTCAAGCCATCGTTCATCTATATTTATCTCAATCCGTAGACGACCTTCCAGCCGGATAGAAATAATATTTAGATAGTGCCCGATTTGTTCCAGCTCTTCTCGTAGCGTGACTTCTACGTCAACTTCCCAATGACTGCTGTACCGAAACATAGAAGATAACGAGAGCACAAGCTCGCCTAGCTGCTCATTCCCTTCCTCATCCAGCATCCAATAAATCATATCCAGAGTATTGTATAGAAAATGTGGGTTCACTTGAGATTGCAAGGCATGAAGCTCAGCATTCTTCTCACTGACGGAAGAAAGTTTTACCCGCTCGATTAGTTCTTCGATCCGGCGAACCATCCGATTAAACGAAGCAACAAGAATATTAATCTCTTGATAAGATGAAACATTCACCATTCCCCGGAAATTACCGATCTCCACCTGCTTCATCTCTCGAATCACCTTTTTAAGCGGCAAGGAAATCGTTCGTGAAACAATAGAAGCTATCAAAGTAGAGACGAGAACAAGAATCGAAAATACAATGAACAGATAACGTTTCATCTCTACCAACTCAACATTTAGATCGCGATTAGGAGTGATACTAAGCACCCACCAACCGGAGAAGGATAGTTTAGAAGCGACAAGCAGACGATTGGCTGTCTGTTCGACCACAACATTCTGGGAGTTCTGCAAAGACGGTAGCTGAGTTAAATCAGGTTCCTGATCTTCGGCAGAGGATACGAATCGCCCATCCTGCGACATTAAATACACCTGACTATGCTCACCCAGCTTCACATTATCAAGCGCATCTAGAACAGGCTTCGGATTCGTTTCGTACAGAACAATGCCAATTGGTTTATGTTCATTGAGATCGTAAATCTGACGGCCGAAGGCAAACACAGGACTATCCTCCACTTGATCGATAAGAGAATGTTCATAGACGCCGAGCCAGACCATTTTACCGGAGGAAGCCTGCAGCTGATGGTACCAATCTTCCTTCATATAATCGGGATCAACCACATTCATATAGTTTCCGTAATTATAGATCTTACCTTTATCTGTAATGACATGGATACCAACAAGATCATCCCGAGAATAAAATATAGCGCCGAGAATATTTGTAATCGTCTGTTCATTGATATAGGCTACAGCGGGCTCATTGCTTGTTTCATTTATCAGACGTATTAATTCAAAGTTATTGCTGAGTGATTTAGAGAGACTGTCATACCCCTTGTACAGCAAGCTGAATAGATCCGCCGTCTGAGCGACATTTTTCTGCGACAAATCGCTTATTTTTTCATGAAACTGTACGGTTGTCCGATTGTAATAGAGTAGACTCACAATTAATAGAATGCTAGACATACAAAAAAGAAACAGCAAAAACAATCGATGGTGAATGGAATGAAAGCTATTTCTCAAAAAAGGCTTCCCTCCTCCAACTCATCTGTCCAGCTGCTCCTTCATTATAATTCCATTTATATGTTTTGCAATACAATATTAGCCTTTTACTGCCCCTGCTACCATTCCTTTTGTGATCTGGTTAGATAAGAAGAAATAGATTAAAATGACGGGCAACGCACCCATAACTAGAAAAGCACCGATATTCCCATAGTTTACAGAATACTGACTAACGAACGTGTAGACGCCAAAGGGCAAGGTTTTCAATTTCTCGGAGGAAATGAAGGTTGCCGCTAAGATATATTCATTCCAAATGTTAATAAACGTTAGAATACATACTGTCATGACCGGCGGTATAGAGACCGGAAGAATAATCGTGCGGAAGATCCGATATACGCTTGCCCCATCGATAAACGCCGATTCTTCGATTTCATGCGGAATACTCTTCATAAACCCACTTAGAATAAACACTGCTATAGGCGTTGAAAAAGCTACATAAGGCAATATGAGCGACAAATGCGTATTTAGAATATGCATATTTTTGAAAATGATCATCAATGGCAGCAAAGTGGCCTGCATGGGAATCATCATTCCCATTAAGAATATCGTCATGACCAAGTTGCCGTAACGCCAACGAAAGCGAGAGATCGCATAAGCTACCATCGAGCTAAGCAGAATGACGAAGATCATTGTTACACCGGTAACTATAACACTGTTGGATAAATACTTTAGATAACTACCGGCTTTATAAGCTTCGCTATAGTTATGCCACTGAAATATTTTAGGAAACGAGAAAAAACTTCCTCCCAAAATCTCTTCATTAGTCTTTAAGGAATAGAGCATTAGCCATAGAAGAGGATATAACTGGGTAACGACAGGAATCGCAAAGAGAAGATACACGAGTCCTTTTTTAAAATATAAGAACGTATTAGTTTCACGGAATACATTATTCTTATATTTCTCGCTTAAACGCTTACCGTCCTTGTAAGGACGCTTTGGGCGTTTATGCTTGACATTCCGCATGATCGCGCACTCCTTTGCTAACTGAATTTTTTCTCGAGCTTATTAAAGATAGTATTAATGCCAGCAGTAAACACAAGACACAGAATAACCAAGAACGAAGCGATCGCACTGCCATATCCATATTTAAAAGATAGGAATGAACTGTTGTACATATGTGTGGAAATCACATCTGTAGCATGAGCTGGTCCACCGGCTGTCATAACCATAACAAGATCAAAAGCCTGCAATGACCCTATAAATGCGAGTACGATAGATATTTTAAAGATTGGAATAATCAACGGAAAAGTGATATATCGGTCGGCTTTGAATCCGTCAGCCCCATCAATCTTTGCCGCTTCATACAGCTCATCCGGAATATTCTGAACCCCGGTATATTGAATCAGCAAATGGTAGCCGAAATATTGCCAAAGAGATACTGCATAGAGCGCGAACATCGCAATTTTAGGTTCTGTGATCCAATTGTGAGTCCAGTTATCTAGTCCAAGTGAGATCAGAACGCCGTTCAACATCCCTCCCATGGAGACCGGATCATAGATCGTTTTCCAGAGCTGCCCAATGATAACCACTGACAAAATAACCGGCGTAAAGTAAATAGAAACTAAAGTGTTTCCTTTTCTCACATACCGATTTAGAAGAATAGCCATCAGCAAACAAAATGGAATTTCCACCATAGAAGCAACCGCATAGAGCAAAGTCCTCCTTACGGATGGCCAAAACACTGGATCATGAAAAAACATCTCTTTGAAATTAGCAAGTCCAGCAAATGTTTTCGTAGTCGTAATTCCGTCCCATTGCAGCAATCCTGTATAAAAGGATACTAGGATAGGAGCAAACACCAAGCACACATACAAAAGCAGGCAAGGTAACACGAAGACGGCGATTGTGCGCGCTGGAACCTTTAGTACCTTCATTATTTCCGCCCCCTAGAATGTAAACACGATGCGAAGAAGCGTTTAAGCACCCTCGCATCGCGTTTTCGAAACCTTCTTATTTATTAGCTTCAAATGCGGTTTGATGTTCTTTAGCTACTTGAGCGGAATCCACTTTTTGAACAAAAAGATTTTGGATACTGCTGAGATGGACTTGTGCAGTAGCTGGGTTCATGGTGTTGTCAAAGGCCAAGTCGCCACCTTTAACCTGATTAAACAATCCTGAAATGTTAATCGCCAGATCCGAATATCCTGCACCTTTCAGGTCTCCATCCACTTTTTGACCAATTCCTACAGCATTTTTAAGTTCAAATTGTTTTTTAGGAAGATTCAGAGTGAAGAAATTCAAGAAATCTTTCGTTTCTTGTAAATGCTCACTGTTCGCAGAAATCGCAAAGGCGCTACCTGGTGCGAGCATGAATTCATTTGGATCCCCTTTACCATTGACGCTTGGGAATTGGAAAGCTCCTGCTTTACCAGCCACTGAGGAAGCATCGATTGCGCCTGTTTCCCATGAACCGATAACCCACATAGCAGCTTTACCGGATTTGAAGATATTACCGCCTGCATTAGCATCAATGGAAGTTGCTCCATCAGGGAATGCACCTGCTTGCACGAGGTCTTGGAACCGGTCTACAGCTTCTACGAAAGCAGGATCTTCAAATGTTTTTTTGCCATCCAGCACATCTTGAAGGAAACCAGGTCCTCCATTAGTGCGAAGCAGGATATTCATGAACAAGAATGAACCTGTCCAGGAATCTTTTTCACCGATCGCAATTGGCGTAATGCCCTTTGCTTTCAAGGTTTTTACATCTTGGAGTAATTCATCAAATGTTTTAGGAGTGTCTTTGATTCCCGCTTGCTCGAAAAGTTCTTTATTATAGTAGACTACCTCGATGTTATTACCATCTGGCAGTGCATACACATTGCCGTCAAAGCTGTAGTAATCAAGCAGACCGGATTGATAGGTGTCTTTCAGACCATTTTGATCCAGCATGTCATTCAGGGGAGCGAACAGCTTAGCATCAACGAAAGGTTTCATTTGTGCAGCCGGGTTAACAATCGTAATATCAGGAATTTCTTTGGAAGCGGCTTGTGTTTTCAATTTGACCTTTTGCTGGTCCGTATTTAAAGTATCCAGTTCGATGTGAATATTAGGATTCTCTTTTTCATATTGGTCAACTAATTCATGAAGCATCTTATAAGAAGGTGTGGCTGGATCCGGGTAAATATTTTGAAACGTAATCGTGACCTTCTTACCGCTATCGGTTTTTGTAGTTCCAGCATCTGGAGCTTTCGTAGCTGTATTCCCTTTCGACTCTGTAGCGCCTTTACTCTCGTTGTTGTTTGAATTTCCACACGCTGCCATACTTAAAACCAAAGCTGCTGATAACGCAATTGTTGAAGTTGCCTTCATTTTTTTGCTGACCATTGTTTGACGCCCCCTGTTTTCGTTATAGGCTAATTATTGTACTGTTAAGCGCTTTCAACAAGGTGTCAAATTTAAGATAAATGGTTTGTTTTTTCTAGAAAAATACAATATATGTCCGAACATAACGAAACACCCGTTAATGCGGGCGCTTCGATTAAACTTATTTTCGATATTCTATCTGGAAATTCGTTCAATCAGATGTTGTACCAAAATCGGTAATCTTAAGCTTTAGATCAAAGGTCACTGGAATCCGAGTAAATTCTTCGTCCCAATGATCCTTAATCTGTTTCCAGACATGAGGCCTTTCAATGCTAAACCAATCTCCGAATCCTGCTACATCCACTTTGTAAGTGGATTGCATTTTGTTGATAAGAGCATTGATTTGTTGGGTTAATTTTTCTTCAAATATCTTCTCTAGTTCTTTGAAATAATCAACTTCCGAGGAATACGCATCAACATCCCAATTCTCAATTAGGCGTCCAGTGGACTCAATTGCAACATGAAATGATATCTTCTTATCATCGGTCTCTTTCAGCGTAATCTTGCTCTTAACGGATTTAATCTCATAAGTAATCGACTCGTTCGACTGATCATATGCTTTGAGGCTCCCTCCTCTTATATCCCCCTTGATCCAGGCAATACTCTCCACGTCATTTTGGTCGAGATTTCCGATCCAATGTCCTGTATCTCCCTTGATAATACCGGCTCCGGAAAATTTGATCTCCCCTTGTGCCTCTATAACGTTCTGCAACACAAAGCTTTGCTTGGAGTACATCAGCGCATCTAGATTCGATAACGTTATGCCCTTCATAACTTTACTGGTTCTGAAATTGTTACGGACCATCTCCACCAGCCGGAAGGATGGAATCTCCTCCTCAGTTGTCATAAGCGAATCGGACGCGAGCCCCTGGCTAAGAAATATGAGACAGCTGGGACGGATATCGTTATCTCGGAGTACAAAATCCATTAACTGTCTGATCTTCGCCTTTTGCACTAGATCCTCTGATATGACGATAACCTTAAGGTGATGGCCTATAATCGGACGGTTTTTACGAATGGAGAACTGACGGAATAGTTCAAGCAGAGAATCCCCTGTTTCTGAAATATTGTAAAAATGGGTTTTGGTTATTTCACCTTCTTTACCGGAGTTCCCGATTGTTCTTTCAGGCACAATTTGTACGGTTGCCGTAAGTTTATTATGCTTTGGGTAGCTCCCTCCACGCTCCTCAAATTCCCGTTCGAGCGTTCTAGGTTCCCCCTTATCAAGTGCCAATCCCGTAATAACACTCAGGTCTTCAATTTCTTTACTGCTCCAACAACCAGGCTGCGTAAGCAGAATCATAAATATTATTAGTAAGTGTATTACCCTCTGTCTAAACATTCTGCTTGAGTCCTTTCTTCCTGATTAGTAATACGATCGACAATAAAAGTGGCAACAGCATAAAAATCAGCACACCCATATAGCCAATCGATTCACCAAGACTGAAGACATCGTTGATGCGTTGAGGAATCATCGTGCAGATGAAAATTACAGGCATTAAGGCGAACATAACCGGATGGATCTTCAGATTAAACACTTGCGAAATTCCAAGTGACGCATTAAAGAAAAAACTGCAAAAATTGCAGAACATCTGCATCAGCCATATGACTAACAAAGGAAATTCAAATCGTTCAAAAAAGAATCCTGAAATTTCCAAGCTTCGTACCAAATCTATCGTAGGCCAGGTACTGGTGATTACAGAATTGATGGACAGACCTCCTATAACCATCACAACAGTTACCAAATACAGTACCAATGGGATACAGAATCCGACCATCATCCCTTTAACCGCTTCCTGCGGATGCTCCATAAAGGCCGTCATGATCATAACAACCTCACATCCAGTAAAGATCAGGATGCCCGACTTCATCCCCCGAATGACCGGCATCAGGCCTTCACTCATAAAAGGGCGTAAATGATGGATATCAAATATTCTGGAGCTTAAGATAAAACAAATAATCAGGATAAAGATACTGATCGGAAACACAATTTGAAACACACGGGCAATGGAATTAATCCCCCCATACACCAAATAGGTACCTACCCAGATGAACGGCATCACAATCGCCCAAATTGGAGTCCCTTCCAGAAGAAAGAACAACGTTACTTCCGCCAGTACACGGATTTCGAAGCCTGCAATGACTATAAAGTACAGAATCAACAGTGAACTCAGCACACTGCCAGGAAGCTTTCCAACAATTTTTTTGGAATACTGAAAGACTGTTTTTCCTGGGAATTGCTGACTAAGCTTTACCATAACCATAATTACCATAAACACGACGACACCACCCAGCACCACAGAAACCCAGGCATCAGGAGTCTGTACAGCCTTGACAAGATCTCTTGGCAAGGTCAAAATTCCGGCACCCAGCATTGAATTGGTCAATACTATGGCAGCTTGCGAGGTTGTGATCTTGTCATCCGTACGTTTGAACACTGTGGTCTCCCCCCTGCTCCTGCAAGAATACATTCTCTAGGATTTGCGATTTTTCTTCTGGGTTTTCAGCATCTCCGGTCTTCGCTTCATAATGGACAAGGGTGCACGGATAAATAAATCCTTCCAGTCACTTACCCGAAAGGGCGAGATAGGTGTGATGTAAGGCACCCCGAAGCTTGAAAGGCGAGTCAGATGACTGCAAATCAGCAGGAAGAACAGGATGGTTCCGTACATGCCCAGGACAGCTGCAAATAACATGCCTGCGAATCGTAAGATCCGGAGGGTAATTCCAGCACTGTACATCGGTATGGAAAACGAAGAGATCGCTGTCACTGCAACGACAATTACTAGAAATGGACTTACAATACCGGCCTGTACCGCGGCATCTCCAATGATCAGACCTCCGACAATTCCCATTGCCGGACCTATGGGCTTCGGCAGACGAATTCCAGCTTCACGTAAGATTTCAATAGAAATCTCCAGAATCAGTACTTCAATTAAAGCAGGAAAGGGTACACCTTGGCGTGCTTCAATTATGGAAATGGCCAGCTGAGTAGGAATTAGTCCCGGATGAAAGGAGATAAAGGAAATATACAGCGCCGGGGCTAACAGAGCCAGAAATGATGCGCAAAACCGTAACACCCGTAATAGTGTTCCTGGAAACCAGCGCTCATAGTAATCCTCGGGAGACTGTAAAAGCATACTGAACGTCACTGGAACAATAAGTGCAAACGGTGTGCCGTCCAGCAAAATTGCAATTCTCCCCTCTAATAAAGAGGCAATCACTCGATCGGGTCTTTCCGTGTTCTGTGTTTGCTGAAACGGACTTAAATAATCATCCTCGATTAACTGCTCCACATAGCCAGATTCCAGAATAAAATCCATATCAATTTTGGAGATCCGTTCATTCACTTCCTGTAGCAGATCAGGATTTACAATGTTTTTCATATAAGCGATAACTAGACTCTTCTTGATTTCGCTACCCACTTCAACCCTTTTCATTTCCAGATTCTTATTAAGACCTTGACGCCGTAACATAGAGGTATTCTCACTGAGCACTTCGGTAAAGCCAATCCGGGGTCCCCGCAGTAAAGCTTCCGAGGTTGGCTCAGTTATTGCGCGAACTGCTCCATGTGGAAAGCCAACCAGAAGCATCTTTCCCATACCTTCAACAATCAGTGCGGTATATCCAAACAGGACAGACTCCTGTAGATGGTCCAAATCTCTGGCATCACTAAGCTGAGCCAGCGGGAGCATATTCTGTTTCATGAAGGTGTATATTCCTTCTGAAGCCTGCATTTCACCGGCGAACATCAGATTTTGCAGCACCTGTTGATTGATTAGTTCTTCATCCTGCATGCCCTCCACATAGACCAATGCGGCACGTGCCTGAATACCTTTGACTGTAAATTCACGGAAATGTACATCACTGTTTCCTTCCAATGCCGTTCTTATCACCGCTAGATCGGCATCGTAATCTTGGGTAAACACTGTAGTCTTAGGTTGCTGTTGATTTGCTTCCCCGTTGTCTGTCTTCTTTGGCTCTGCATCCTGAGCGTTAGCTCCTGACTCCTTGGAGCGTCCGCTTCCAACATAGAAATACAAGTACTTGGAAAAAGCAGCGTGATCGCCGCCTGCATAAAAATTGTCCAATCCGGAATATAAGAGACTATTTTAGACCACATCGCAATCATCCTCTAATAGGAATCTTTTAGGTACTATTCTCCGTCCGCTAAATTTTTATACAACTTTTGGAATAGCAGGAAAGTCTATATTGATGCGAAGGGTAAATATCCCTGAGGGTCTGAACATAAAGAGACGCCCACATAAGTGGGCGTCTCAATTAAAACGCTTTACTATATTTACTGTGGTTGCCGCCATTGTTTTAGCACTTCAAGCAGCCCAGGAACATCTAGTCCATCCAAGGAAAAAGCCTTGCGAAGCAATTCATGTGGGATGAACTCATCATACTTTCCAAGGTAGGGTGCTTCATCTGGAGATAACAATGATAAAGGATCTGAGGCAGCCATACTTTCAGCAATGATTTCCGCTTCCAGCGTTTCTGCATCTGTTTTGCCTGCAACCACCATATAATAAGGTTCCATCGGCACGATAGATCGAAGTCCCTGTGAGCTCTTCAAATTGTTCTTGAGAAGGCGCTCTAGTGTGCGGAACTGCCGACTACCCGCCCATGGCAGAATAAACATCGAATCTCCACCTGCGGGCATAACGGAGCGTTCAAGCAATCCACTCTCCTTCGCTAAACGGCGGGCTCGTTCAAGACGCGCAGCCGCACTCGGAGCTAAATACGGATATAACGCAGTAGCCCCTAAGACTTCCCGAATTTTGGTCATGATACGTGTATGTACATCTCCACCCGCTCCAAGCCACAGCGTATCCACCTTACCGCGTGAAGTTTTTACATAAACAGCTTTATGGCGATTATCGACCTCTTCTACCTTCCAAAGCTTCCCTGCCAGAGTAAAACAATACCCTGGCGGTGGTACCGTTGTAATAGATCCAATCTCCTCAGTTCCGTTATAGACAACATGCTCCTCATCGTCTTTGAACACTGCGTAGAAGCGGAAATTGTTCACTATCTTTTCTCCCGCCATCCCAATAATCAAGCTGCCTTCATCCATCTTCTCGATTTGCCCCATGCCCAGCATATAAGTCATGAAGATGTCGTAATCCGCGGGATCAATACTATTGAAGGAAGGCAAGCTCAGAACAGCCTCCTTTAAATCCTCCGGCTCCGCCTCCCCCATACTCTTCAATATGCTCATCGTCTGATGGTATAACAACCCAACTGGCAGCTGGCGTACCACCAGTGGTTCAACCCACTTCTCGCGCACATATAGCTCTATAACCGCTATCGCTCGAAGCAGCGTCCAAGGCATCCTTGCCGGAAGCTGCGCTTCCTCATCCTCTTCCTCGGGCGTGACAAAGATCATCTCGGATGCGGCGTCACCGCGCCTGCCCGAGCGACCGAGTCGCTGCACAAAGCTTGCGCAGCTATAGGGAGCGCCGACCTGGAGCACTCGCTCCAGCTCTCCTAGATCAATGCCCAGCTCCAGCGTCAATGTCGCTGCCGCGACTGCAGGTCCAGAGCCTTGCCGCAGCGCGGCTTCCGTCTCTTCGCGGAGCATCGCGGAGATGCTGCCATGGTGAACGTGAAAAACATCCCGTTCCCCACGCTTCGCGGCCGTTCTCCGCAGCTCAAGAGTCGCCGTCTCCGCATCCGAGCGGCTATTCGTGAAGATCAACGCTTTCTTAAGATGCGTATGATCGTAAATGAAATCGTAGTAAGACTGCTTCGCGCGTTCTAAATGCTCTGCCTGCACTTCATCCCGTGCATCCGGGAAAGAGAAATGCTCCACACTTAAACGGAGCTTACGCCCGCCTTGTGGAGCGGACACCTCTACGCTCTCCCGTGTCCCTGCCGCCAGCCACTCCGTCACCGAAGCATAGTCGCTTAGCGTAGCCGATAGACCTATTCTACGCGGATGACATCCTGCCATTCGTGAGATTCTCGCCAGCTGACTCAGAACCTGAATCCCCCGATCAGCACCCATAAAGGCATGCACCTCGTCAATGACAATATAACGGAGATCATGGAACAGCGCCGGGATAGCATTCGGACGGTTCATCAATAGTCCTTCAAGCGATTCAGGGGTAATCTGTAGCACGCCGGAAGGATTCTGCACCAGCTTCGTCTTATCGGCTTGCGGAACATCCCCATGCCAGTGCCATACCGGAATATTGCCTTCACGGAGCAAATCGTTCAGCCGTGTAAATTGATCGTTGATCAATGCTTTCAAGGGAGCGATATACAGAATACCGACCGAACCGGAAGGACGTTCATATAACTCAGTAAGCGCTGGAAAAAATGCCGCCTCAGTCTTACCTGAAGCAGTACCGGAAGCAATCAGTAAGTGATGCGGCGTATCAAACAGCACTCGGCAGGCATCCACCTGCGCCTCACGCAACGTCTCCCAGCGATTTTTATAAATAAACTCTTTAATGAAGGGAGCCAGCCGATAAAACGGATTATCACTCATAATTCAAACTCCGCGAGGAATCCATCCAACTCGTTTTGCTCTGTTTCAGCAGGTTTGGAGGTTCGTTCGCCCACTAGCTTCTCGAATGAAATCTCCGGATGCTGGTGCAAAGTGTGAAGAAGATCCATGAAATCACGCACCACTTCACGCGGAGTCAGGAGCTCGTCTGCCCCTAATCTGCCCACAGCTTCTTCCATAAAATGAACCAATTGTTCCTGTGTTAACTGTGCTTCATAACCATAATGTAGCGCATGAATATCTCTAAGCTTTTGCAAAAGGATTAGGATTTCTTCGTGTGAAAGCATGTCCAATGCAATAATAGGTCCAGTGAAATTATTCAGACCTGCTGCACCGTATCTTCCTGCAACTAATCTAGAACGCAGCGCTTCATAACTAAATAATCCACGCCGTCCATCCTCCACAAACTGCGGAGTCCCCCCTATAAAAATTCCTAGGCTTTCTGCCTTGCCCTGCATCGTATCGTTGAACATCGTAAGCAGCTTCTCATAATTACTCTGACGTGAGATACTGTTCGTGATTTTGTAGAGGTTGACGCCTTCGTCTATGAACAACAGCAGTCCCTTATAACCGATAGCAGAAGTGAATTCTGCCCACAGCTTCATATAATCATACCAATTATCATCATCAATAATCACGCCAACACCAAGTGCTTTTCGTGCTTCCGTTCGAGTAGCGAATTCACCTCTTAGCCAGCGAAGGGAATCCTGCTTCAATTCATCGTCAGCGAGCTTATGTGCATTCCAATAAGAAGCCAGCACTTTGGCAAAATCAAATCCATGTACTAAACCGCGCATTTCGGAGGCTACAGCATAGATTCGTTTCTCAACTTCATCACCAAGCTGGGGGTGATCAGGGCCGTATTCATTCTCTTGCATCACAGACTGCTGAAGCGTAATGATCCATTTTTGCAAAATAATCTCCAGAGCACCTCCATCTGGACGCGTCCGAGTAGACAAATGACTCATCAGTTCTCGATATGTAGCAAGACCTTGTCCTTTCGTTCCCACTAATCTTCGTTCAGGGGAAAGATCCGCATCGGCTACTACAAAATCCCGATCCATCGCATAATTACGGATCATCTGCAAAAGAAAGCTTTTACCGCTACCGAATTTGCCTGTAATCAGTTTAAAGGCCGCTCCACCCTCCGCGATATTGTCCATATCTCTCAAGATTGCTTCAATCTCTGGCCGACGACCAACGGCTATATGTTCTAGTCCGATACGCGGAACCACACCGGCTGTCAGTGAATTAACTAGCGCTGTCGTCATACGTTTAGGAATTTTCAAAACGTCCATCTAAAGTTCACCCCATTAAATATTAAGCAGATAAATTTTATATTCCTCTGCAATTTCTTCACCATCTATGATCAAATCACCTAGAATGTCCATTGCGATGTCATTGATCTCATCAATCAAGAGCTCTGACATTGTGCCGTTTACAGCCGCTAGCTTCTGTATGGTTTGTGTTCCATCCTCGTTCATAAGCGCAAGGAGCGCTTCATGCTGGAGTGGACTTAAAGCCTTATCGAACTGCTCCCACTCCGTATCTACGTTTGCAGATTGAATTTCTTCTATCGTTAATTCAGGCTCAAGAGACTGAAGCGGTACAATGATTTCATCCTCAATATCTTCAAATTCTTCTTTTTGTACTACTTCTTCAAGCTCGGATTCCTCATTAGTAATCTCAAAACCGCTATCCTCAAGTTCCTCCAGCTCATTCATTTCCTCAACCGTAAGCATGGTTCGTACAATCTCGGAATCACTTTGCAGTCTTTCAAGCTTCTCACGGTCAATGACTACTGCTGGACCCTTATCCTCCAGTTTCTCTTTCTCAAACTCCCGCTTCAGGAAACGAGTGATTAGGTCATCCATATCCGCATCCACGTTAACCCCTTTGAGCCGACCTCGATATCCCATCAGTTCCCGTAATTTATTCTCAGTCAATCGGAATAGCCTTGTAATCAAACTTCGAAGCGGTGGAGATTTACTGATACGCACAACCGGTATAAGTACAGAATAGCCATATAGCGAAATATCATATACGGCGCTACGGAATAAATAACGCTCCCGCATCACTGAGGGACCAGGCGGGAACATTTCAACCAGATTCGATCCATGTTTCCGCGTAACATAAGCGTTGATTAATGCCACTACCTGCGGAATATATCGTTCGAGGGCTTCTTTACCTTCCCCCATATAAAACTTCGATTTACTAATATCGTAGTCCGACATTGCTGTTAATACCGTAAAGGTTAGCTGCTCAGGAGCTACAGTAAGACATCTCTCTAACTCTAGCTCTGCCAGATCACCGGCAAGACCGCGTGAACGAGCAACGATTAAAGATAGAGGCACATCCAAATGATGAACAAACGAGAAGTCCGCAATCCAACCGCCCAAATATTGATCTAGACGTTTATAATTTTCTCGATAAGCTTCCCAGATTTGACTGAGCTGCTTATAGCCATCATAAGGATCTTTCCAACCTACACCATTAATAAGCTCATACACATGAAGAAATATATATGAAAGATCCGTTTTTGGATATATACCCTGTCTAACTTCGTTACGCCAATAAAAATACCATCTACTTTGTGTGCCTGTCATATGACCATACGTGGGCCAGTAACTCTTAAATGGAACAAATAGTGCTGAATCCTCGGTTCTATGTTCCAATTCCTTCGCTCTTGTTACAAACTGACCTTCGGTTGTTGTCACAGGCTCCGGGGTGTCAGTCTCTAGATCCCAGAGCTGTAACTGCAGAGAAGGCTCAGAAGATGTTTTGGGCTTCTCTTTATTTGCAGAAGATCTCTTAGGCAGCGCTGATTCTGATGAATTTCGCGGGGGTATCGGAATATTTTGTTCCGTACTTTCCCAGACTAGTTCCGTAAAATGAGGCTGCTTCCTATCCTTATTCATGTTCGATCGCTCCGTTCTTAATAAAAGAAGGACTAACGTAAAGTGTTTCCACTAATATATAACTTCCGATATGTTAAAAAAAACGGCCCTGTTCACAACTGTGAAGGAACCGTTTTGTTCTTATTAAATATTAGCATTGTTGATAGATTAACATCAAGTATGTAATGAAGAATTATCCTCTACAAAAGCTCCGTTCCCTTTGTCTCTTTTCCTAGGAAGAGCACTGCTAATGCACCGATAATAATCGTTACAAAAAACAACATGAAGATCGAGCCAATCGCTATAGATTTACCTACCAGCACCCCTACTAGTAAAGGTGCGATGATACCACCAATCCGGCCAAAGGAAGTTGCTAAACCAGCCCCTGTTGAACGAATAGCTGTTGGGTACAACTCTGGTGTATAAGCGTACATGCCGCCCCATGCTCCGAGATTAAAGAACGATAAGCAAATCCCCGCAGCCATTAGCATACCTTCTGTAGTCGCATTACCAAACCATGCAGCACTGACAGCAGTGAACAGCATATAAATGACTAAGACAAACTTACGGCCGAACTTCTCGATGAAATAAGCGGCAGTAAAGTAACCAGGCAGCTGAGCGAGTGTCATGATAAGCACGTATTCAAAGCTTTTAACCAAGCTAAAGCCTTTAAGAACCATAACTGTAGGTAACCACAGAAACATGCCATAATACGAAAACACCACGGTAAACCATAAAATCCACAGCATAATAGTAGAACGACGATACTCTGGTGACCATACCGTTGCGATTCGTTTTTTCAAGGACACTGGCGCCTTCTTAATCTCAGCAAACTTCGGTGAATCGTCTATTGCGCGTCTTAAATATAGCGCATAGAGAGCGGGAACAGCACCAATACCGAATGCTACACGCCAGCCATAATCAGGAATGACGAAGAATGCAATTAATGCAGAAGCAATCCATCCAACCGCCCAAAAGCTCTCCAGCAGCACAACCGCACGGCCTCTCTCACGGGCAGGCATACTTTCAGACACTAATGTTGAGGCGACAGGCAGCTCCCCGCCAAGTCCAAACCCAGCGATAAACCTGAGTACACAGAGTATTCCGAAGCCTGTAGCAAAAGCCGACAATCCACTTGCAGCCGAGAAAATCAGGAGTGTCCACAGAAGTATCGGTTTACGTCCAAAACGATCTGCTAATATTCCTGCCGCAGCGGCACCTACAGCCATGCCCACGGAGTTAATACTTGTCAATATACCGATCTGCTCCGGTCCCAGACTCCAATCCTTGGCTAAAGCCGCGACAACAAAAGAAATCATCCCAACGTCCATCGCGTCGAACATCCAGCTTAAGCCTGCGCTGAAGAGTAGTTTCCTTTGCTTTGGATTCCGCAGCAGTGTCATTTGATTCACTTCCAAACCCCCTTATATCCAACATCTCTCTAATAAAACTACTTTTGATTGTTTCACTTATACATTTTAAAATTGTAGCGTTCAAAAATCAAGAAATAAAGCAGCATTAAAATATTGTCTGGCAAGCGACTGAAAATAACAGGTCTGAACAGCAATCGTAGCTATCAGCAGTATATTGCGGACAGATTCTCTCTGAGATCTAGTTAGATGCGTCAGACGATTGATTACACGATCTGTGGAATTTCTAAGCAGGGAATCCTCTTTCCATGAAAACTCTTTATGCAACTGTTGATCTACCTTGCATTGCGTTTGTATAGTCGGATTACTCTTGATCTCCTCAAAAAGCCCAGCATATGCATAATACAGTTTTGCCGGTTCTATGAGATCATCATCGTCTCGATCTGGCTTTAAGAACATTAATCGGAATAGCTGACGGATGCTTTCAAAATTAAGGGCAGATTTGAGATCATCGATCATAAACAGAAGAGCCGCCTGATTCACTGAATATTTCTTTCCTTCTCTTGGAGAACCGAGATACTCCTTAAAGTCACGCTTTACCCAGTTCTGCATAGTTGTCACAGTCAACGTGGAATACTCTATAAGATGGCCTAATGTTGCAATTTCACCGAGTGAAAAGCCTTTAACATTATCGCCCTTAATGATCTTTTGTAAAATGGGTGGAACATCTGTAGATAAAAAAGCGGGTAACGAAGTCCCCTTTTCTATTTCATCAAGATGAAATTTAGTCCATGCCTCTTGGAGGATATTCAGCGGTTTCCGGTCTGATAATCCGGTCAATGAGAGCAGAAGACTGGACATCTCCACACGAGTCAATGCAAATGATTCCATATCTGTTTCCCTCCACCATTTGATATTTCTCTGAAAAGTTCGTAGAATAGTTCATAAGAACTCATAATATGAGTATAACCTATTTTAGGAACGAAAGGGATGGTAAAGATTATATGGGTATAGGACTTAGTTTGACGTTGGTGGCTATTTTGATTATTTTAACCGCTTTTTTTGTAGCAACGGAATTTGCATTGGTGAGACTTAGAGGTAGCCAGATCAGTCAAATGGTGATCGATGGAAAGAAGAATGCGTTAGCTGTACAACGGGTTTCCGCTAATCTTGACGGATACTTATCCGCGTGTCAGCTCGGGATTACGATCACTGCTCTGGGTATTGGTGCACTAGCAGAACCGGCATTTGAGCAACTGCTCCTTCCGGTATTCGACTGGGCTAACATTAGTTCAAGTGTGAGTCACCCTCTTGCATTTGCATTTGCATTCATTATTGCAACATTCCTACACGTCGTTGTCGGTGAACTTGCTCCGAAGACGGTAGCTATAAACATTCCGGAAAGAATTGGTCAAATTACATCACCGCTGATTATTTGGTTCTACAGAATTTTGTACCCACTCATTTGGTTTATGAACGGTTCCGCAAATTTGCTTGTTCGCCTTTTCGGGATGAAGCCTGCCAGTGAGCATGGAGACGCACATAGTGAAGACGAGATTCGTTTGATCTTGTCCGAGAGCTATGAAAGTGGAAAAATCAATAAAGCTGAATATGGCTATGTAAACCGTATCTTTACTTTTGATGAGATGTTGGCTAAAGAAATCATGGTTCCACGAACCGATATGGTATGTCTTTTCACCAATCATTCATTGAAAGAAAATTTCGAGATTATCCGCAAGGAACAATATACTCGTTTCCCGGTTGCAGAGGGTAGCAAGGATAATATCATCGGAATGATCAATACAAAACAGCTTTATTTGCAATATGATAACAATCCTGATTTTGATTTCAAAAGCTTGATCCAGCCTGTCCTGACCGTATCTGAGGTAACACCTGTTAAGAATCTTTTAACACGTATGCAAATGGAGCGGGTGCATATCGCCCTGCTGCTTGATGAATATGGCGGAACGTCTGGACTCATTACGATTGAAGATATTTTAGAAGAAATCGTTGGTGAAATTCGAGATGAATTTGACGGTGATGAACGCAGAGAAGTTGAGAAAATTAGCGATACAAATTATCTGTTCGACGGTAAGGTATCTCTAATTGAGGTCAAGGAACTCACCGGTCTTGATTTCGAAGATGAGGAAGTGACTACTATTGGAGGCTGGCTATACAGCCATATCCCAGATCCAGCCGTTGGTAAAAGTATTGTTCATGACCACGTAACCTTAATCATTCGTGAGATGAACAGATATCGTGTACGCAAGGTTGAAGTCATCATTGAGACTACAGAGAACACTGAATCTTCAGAGTTAGAGCATTCATAAGCTCTTAAACATAAAAAAAGGGTAGAGTCATCAGATTAAATCTGATCCTCTATCCTTTTTTCTTGTACCAGAATCTTACTCATGTAATATTCATCTACCCACTGGCCATCAATCACAAGCGATTTTCTTTTCGTCCCTTCGATCTCAAACCCATTTTTGATATAAAGAGATATAGCCAGCTCATTATGTGTCATGACTGTTAGCTCAAGTCTAACAATTTCAGTATCCCTAGCCCATCTATCCAACTCTCGGAATAGAGCCGCGCCGATTCCCTGACCTTGATATTGTCTGAGAATGCCAATGACTATGTACGCACTATGGCGATTGCGTCTAACACTTCCACCTCTAATCGACATAAAACCAATCAAAGAGTTATCTACCTCTGCACCAATAAGGATTGAAGTATCTGCTGAAGCGAAGCTTTCGATCATCTCTTTGACCTGATGAAGACTTGATTTTCGTTCATCAGGTTCTAATAACATAAATTTCGTTTCCTGATCCAACTGATGCTGTAGACGAAGTAATTCCTCTGCATCCTCTGGAATCAGCACTTTAAGGGTAACCATCATCTCATCACTTCCAATCATAAATAGCTATAAGTACTTTTTGAACAGCTTACTGGAGCTGCTATTGTATCCAAGATGTTCGTAAAATTGATGTGCATCCTCCCTTCTGACCGCACTCGATAACATGATCTTAAGGGCTCCCCTAGAGGTGGCTACATGCTCAGCGTATCTCATTAATTTTGCTCCGTGTCCTTTCCCTCTCACCTCTTGTGCTATGATAACTCTTTCAATGACAGCAAAGGGTCGATCGTCACATAATGCATCCATACACAAATGAAGATGAAGCGTCCCAATAATAGTTCCTTCTTCTTCGCACACATAAAGAAAGCTATCCGTATTCTCAGCGATCCGCTTCAGTCGTTCTGGTGACACTTGAATAGCTGTTTGCTCAGGTAACAACATTCGATAAAGACTTTCAATATACACAGCGTCTTCAGGAACAGCTTCTCTTATCATCTGTCTATTCCTTTCTTACTCAATTTTAACAACGACAGACCATGATCACATTTCCATCAGGATCTTTAAAATTAAACCAATGGTCATGCTCGATATCTGTAAGAATCTCACCGCCATTTGCTTTCACATAATCATAAGCAGCATCTATATCTTCAGTATTTAGATGAAAAGAGGGAATATTAAGAACGGATTCAGAAGTGTAAATTTTGCTGTCTAATACGATTTCTGGTCCCTGCATGGGGATCACATATAAATGCCCGAATAATACTTCACCATCCAAAGGTAACCCAAGCAATTGACAATACCATTCTTTAGATTTCTCAATATCCTTTACCGGAATAAAAACCGCACCAATCTGATTCAGAATCGGACTTATCACCATTAAGAAAGCCTCCTCTTTAAGTTTGCAGAATAGGGTGTTATTCTAGAATAATTCGATAAAATATGTCAATTACCTCCCTCCCCTTAGGGAAGGTCTGGTAAGTTATGTTATAATTTTGTGAGCACTACTCTAATTTCACGTATGACAGGAGAATTGAATTGGCTAACCTGAACTTCGGTAGATTGAAACTAACTCCACCTAAAGTCTTATCACTAGGATTTGTTATACTTATCACCGCCGGAAGTATATTGCTCAGTCTCCCGGCCTCTTCAGTAGAAGGGAAAATTTCTTTTATTGATGCATTATTCATGGCAACATCGGCAACCTGTGTTACTGGTTTGGCAGTCATTGATACAGGGACACAGCTGACTACCTTTGGACAAGTTGTTCTACTCGTATTATTTCAGTTCGGCGGGCTGGGTTTTGTAACAATGGCTACATTGATTACTTTGGTCCTTAATAAACGAATATCCTTAAAAGAGCGAATTCTTATGCAAGAATCCATGAACCAAAATTCGATGCAAGGTATTGTACTGCTAATCCGTAGAGTGCTGATTTATTCCCTTGTTATTCAGCTTTCAGGTGCCTTCTTGTTTACCTTAAGGTTTATTATGGACATGCCTTTTGGGAAAGCTGTCTATTATGGAATTTTTCATAGTATATCTATCTTTAATAATGCAGGCTTCGACCTGTTTGGTGACATTCACGGACCCTTTAGCGGACTTACTCGGTATGTTAATGATCCTATTGTTAACTTTACCTCGATGGCCCTCATATTCCTTGGAGGGATCGGATTTATCGTCCTATCCGATGTGTTGGACTTTCCAAAACGCAAGAAGCTAACACTTCATTCAAAGGTTGTTCTTTCAACCTCTGCCATATTGATTGTCATTGGTGCTGCTCTATTTTTCTTGTTGGAGTTTAATTCTACGCTTAAGCCGTTGAGTGCTGGTGGGAAGATGATGGCCACCTTATTACAAGCGATAACGCCACGTTCAGGCGGTGTCACCACGATTGAAATACCACTTTTGCGGGAATCAACACAATTTCTTATGATTATGCTAATGTTCATAGGAGCTGCGCCTGGGTCTACTGGTGGGGGAATTAAGATTACTACATTCGCTATTCTGGTGGCTGCGGTATCTGCAAGGTTACGGGGTAAAGAGGATATTGTAATGTTTCGTTACCGGATTGCTAAAGAAAATGTCTATAGAGCTGTGACAATGACATTAATGTCTCTGATGCTAGTTGTCATCGCTACGATGTTGTTATCCGTAACAGAGGAGGCTGATTTCCTTGCTGTACTCTTTGAATCCGTTTCGGCATTCGGGACTTCCGGTCTCTCCATGGGACTTACACCAGAACTGACTACTGCGGGTAAACTGCTCATCATTATTCTAATGTTTCTGGGTCGGACGGGTCCGCTTACTTTAGCTTATGCACTCAAGCCTAAGGGAAGTAAGGAACTTTACCGCTATCCTGAAGGAAAGATTACAATCGGTTAAGGTGTGATGTAACCAGCGGCAATCAAAATTGCCGCTGTTAATCACATCAACAATTCTATGTTTTACTCTTCGACAATCTCTTGTTTATCTAGTGCTGCATCAAGCAACTGATTGTATATATCATCATCATTCTCAAGCAGCGCGTCAGTTTCTAAGAACTGCTCTTCGCTTCCAGGTTCACCTGCAAAGCTTAGGCTGTAATCCCATTCCGTTCCTCTTGTACTGAAAAAAGTAATCTCATATGGAGCCTTATGGTTTTCGAGAGTGAATATAGTCCTCCCTACATAGCTTTTATCCTCTTTACGGCTCATTTCAGCACTTACGATCTCTAAATTCATCCGCTAATCGTCCTTCCTTTCATCAAATCATTTCCTCTCTCAGTATAGCATTGAAATGAATGTAATTCCTCAATTTACACTGTAAATTCCATGTAATTGACTTTTTTCATCCGGCGGTTAATAATTTAGTACAATGCTTGTTTAGTACCAAACTATTAGCAAATGGAGGAAATATCGATGACTGATTTCGAAGCAAAGCTTAGTAAATATGCAGATCTAGCTGTGCAAATTGGGGTTAACGTTCAACCAGGACAAATTCTAGTGGTGAATGCGCCGATTCTTGCAGCAGATTTTGTTCGTATGATCACCGCCAAGGCATATGCGATTGGAGCAAGCTTGGTGAAGGTGAACTGGAGTGATGCGAGCATTACACGCCAGCAGTTTGAACATGCTGCTCCAGAAGTGTTCACTGAACCTCCTACTTGGTACGCAGGTGAAATGACCGAACTCGCCGAGAAGGGTGCAGCTATTCTTAACGTGATCGCGGAAGATCCTGATGCACTTAAAGGCATCGATCCCGTGCGCATTTCCAATTATCAAAAAGTTCGGGGAGCCGCACTCACCAAATATCGTGAAATGCAAATGTCCGACAAAGTTAGCTGGAGTATTGTTGCAGTACCATGTCAGGCATGGGCAGATAAAGTATTTCCGGATGTTCCAGCTGAAGAGCGTGTAAATAAGCTTTGGGAGGCTATTTTCCACACCGTACGCCTTGATCGTGAAGATCCGGTAGCTGCATGGCAGGAACATCTCGACACCTTAGATCAAAAAGCAAATGTACTCAACGCAAAAAAATATAAAAAGCTGCATTACATAGCACCTGGTACGGACCTAAGCATCGAGCTTCCAGAAGGCCATATTTGGGCACAAGGAGATAGCATTAATGCTAAAGGTCATTCTTTTGTAGCCAATATGCCTACCGAAGAAGTATTTACTGCTCCCCTAAAGACTGGTGTAAATGGCACCGTACGAAGCACAAAACCTCTTAGCCATGGTGGTAATATCATCGATGGATTCTCTATTACTTTTGAGAACGGACGAATTGTAAGTGTTAGTGCAGAGCAAGGCCAAGAAGCACTAGAACACCTCATTAGTATGGATGAAGGAGCAAAATACCTCGGTGAAGTTGCATTAGTTCCTCACAAGTCTCCTATCTCTGAGTCCAATATTCTTTATTACAATACCTTGTTTGATGAGAATGCATCCAATCACCTAGCAATAGGTATGGCTTATGCTTTCTGCTTAGAGGGCGGTAAAGATATGACTCCTGATGAACTGATTGCACATGGTTTGAATAATAGTGTCACCCATGTGGATTTCATGATCGGTTCAGCGGAGATGAACATTTATGGTATCTCTGCTGATGGAACCGAAGAACCCGTATTCCTAAATGGAAACTGGGCGTTCTAATTATTGCAACTATGAAATAAAAGACTAGAGATATTGGGAGGAGTTGAGACTATGTTGGATTTCAAGCAAAAACTTGAAAATTATGCGTTGCTGGCAGTGAAGATTGGTGTAAATATCCAACCTGGGCAGACCCTTGTTGTAAATTCCGACATCGTTTCTGCTGAACTAGTACGTCTTGTGGTACGTAAAGCCTATGAAGCGGGTGCGAAGCTCGTCAAGGTTAATTATAGTGACGAGGTTGTTACACGGACACGTTATGACCTTGCTCCCTCCGATTCCTTCTTGGAACCGCCGCAATGGCAAGCGGATGAATTGGAAGATCTGGCTAAAAAGGGGGCTGCATTTCTTTCAATAACATCAACGAATCCAGATCTATTGAGCGGTGTTGAAGCAGGAAGAATTGCGGATAATCAGCGGATCTCCGGACAGACATTAGCTCCATATCGTGAATTGTTAATGGGGAATCACGCGAGCTGGAGTATTGTAGCCTTCCCATCACCATCGTGGGCGGCAAAGGTATTCCCTGAGGCAGCACCTGATCAGCAGATTGATTTGCTATGGGAAGCTATATTTAAAGCCACACGTGCGGATCAAGTTGATCCTATTCAAGCCTGGAGTCAACATTTAGAGGGTCTAAAAGCACGTTGTGCTACATTGAATGATAATAAGTTCCGTAAGCTGCATTATACAGCGCCAGGAACCGATTTGACGATTGAGCTTCCTGAGGGGCATATTTGGTGTCAGGCGGGAGCTGTTAATGGCAAAGGTGTTCCTTTCCTCGCCAATATCCCAACTGAAGAAGTATTTACTGCCCCACTGAAGTCTGGTGTGAACGGTAAGGTAAGCAGCACTAAACCGCTTAGCTACGGTGGGAATCTTATTGACAACTTCACCCTCACCTTTGAGAACGGTAAAGTAACGGATTTCACAGCTGAACAAGGTTCAGAAACCCTGGCTTCCCTTATCGCGTTAGATGAGGGTTCAGCTTATTTGGGAGAAGTCGCGTTGGTGCCTTTCCACTCCCCAATCTCAGAGAGCGGTATTCTATATTACACTACGTTGTTTGATGAGAATGCATCCTGCCATTTGGCGTTAGGTGCAGCATATGCCTTTACCCTTCACGAGGGGACGACAATGACCAAAGAACAATTGCAGGAAAAAGGAATGAATCAAAGCCATACACATGTTGATTTTATGATGGGATCACCTGAAATGAGCATAGATGGTATTAAGGATGATGGAACAACCGTACCTATCTTCCGTGACGGCGATTGGGCTTAGTTTGTCCGCTTAAATTATTGAATAAATAAAATGCCAAACAACCTGCTTGGTTCCTCTTCCGAGGACAAAAGCAGGTTGTTTTTTATTGCATACTAGATATTCAGAAAATAAATAGTCCAAATTTGAATAAAAGTTCAATAATTGTTCACACTATTGTTGATTTCCGTTCACAAATATGTCACAATACAGTTAAGGATTGAATTTCCAAGGAGGGGATTATCATGTTAAGAGATCCAATATCCAATGAAATTGACAGCGTTGAAGAAGAACAGCTAGAAATTCAAGCACCGGTGGATTCAAGAATTGTTGCATCTAATGCAATCAAATATACCGCCTATGTTATGCTGTTTTTCGGATTCTTGTATTTCCTGATTGCTTACTTGGCACCAATGTTGGAACAATAATGTGATGGATATGACTTTATTAGAAAACGCTTACGGTTAATCACTCTCATGGGAGTAGTGATTAACCGTTTTTATTGACTACAACATCGTTTCTTCTTATTTCCATGAGAATGCTTTGTTCGTCCATGCAATTGCTGAAGGCGACCATATGTCACTCATTCCGGATTGTAACCAAGCAACTGCCTCTCCTCTGTCACCCTCAAATGTGGAAAGACCGTTATCTTCCATCCAATGACTTACGGTCTCAAACGAGGTGCTACTCCAGCCATTTTTCTCTCCTTCTGCATTTTTGCGTTCTTTTACACCTGAAATAACGATGTCTAGTGAAGCCTGAAGCTCCGTAACCGCATTATCGAATGCCGTCTTCATTTCTTTAGCTTTCATATCAGCTTCCGCACGAAGGATACGCGTATCAATCCCTTGATGTTCACGGATAATTTGTAGTAAGGCAACTGCTTCTCTGCTTGCCAATCCGTCATTATATCGTTCTTCTATAGATTTATTACTGCCTACAGCTGCAACAAATGCTGGAAACCAGTCTCTAGAGACTAAGATAGCTTTTTTCTTAACAAACTTCCCATATCCGGCTAGACCTTCACCAGGAAACCTTACACGCCATGACCACGGATCTAGCTCTGATCCTGTATGCCAATTCTCCGCTTTCGTTAATCCGTTTAAAGATGGGTGCTCAGGAATCAGGGTTGCAAGCGGCAATATCCCAATCTTGGCGACAATTGCTGCAGCTTCTTCAAAAGTGGTGACACTGCCTTCTTCATATCCCGTATACATCACTACATCATCTCCTATGTACTCCATTAATTAGACTTCATATTTCCTATCCCAGCAATAAAAGTGCTGATGAGCCGAGATAGACTTACATTCGTATCAAGAGGCAATCCAAAACCGCCTTTTTGCTCCAAAGAGGCAAATCCATGCAGAATACTTCGTAACCCGCGAACGGCATGAATTACTCCTTCCTCACCTAATTGATAATCCTTCATCACATGAATGATCAGCTGCAAAATATGATCACTTGCCGTTTCCAGCTCCGTATTTGCCTGTTCAGGGGATCGCAGCGTTGTCTCGTATAATCCTGGTCGGGCTCGTGCAAAGTCCACATATGCTCGCCCCATCGCCTGTACAGCGTGGTCTCCACTAAAGCCTTTAGCGGCGTTGTTCATTACATTGGAAAGCTCACCTAGTCCATAAATCGCAAGTTGTGTGCGCAATTCCTGTAGCCCGTTAATATGATTGTATAAAGACGGAGAACGAACACCTAGTTTGTTAGCCAATGCGGCTAAGGTTACGGCCTCTATTCCTTCATGATCGGCGATTTCTGCTGCTGCAATAACTAGCGTACGACGATCTAATCCTGCTCTAGGTGACATTTTAATTACTCCTATCTTGAATCATTTGTGCTTTGTGAATAGCTTTCTCCATGGTTTGTACTGGGTTCCTAAGTAAGTCTCCATGTCCAGTAGCCAGTATAGTCGGGGAAGCCTCTAGAAGCTTAGTCGCACTTTTTAATGCTTGTTCTTTACTCCAGGTTGCCATAGCCGGAAACGGAAACCAAGGAATTACGGTGCCTGAAACAGCGGTTCCTCGGAAGGTTTGAAAAGCATCTCCAACGATAACAGCGCCGCTTCGAGAATCAATGAAAGACATAGATCCAGGAGTATGACCAGGAGTTAGAATTGCTGTTAATGAACCTATGGTATCTCCATCATGGAGCAATACATCTGGTCTCGTTGTTACCTTCTTGGGCACGCCTCCCTTTATAGGAGTCTGAGGTTCCCCCTCACGAAGTGAACGATCTCCGCGTAGCAATGCCGCATCCCTTTCAGAAATGTACACCTGAGCGTCTGGGAGCTGCTTCTTCAGCTCATCCAGTGCACCTACATGATCGTCATGCGCATGCGTTAATATAATACGAGTGATCTTCTTATCTAATTTCGTTGCGGTATCTATAATTCCTTTTACACTGAACGGCATGGCTGCATCTATCAAAGTCAATTCATTCTCTTCCTCAATCATGTAACAATTCACAGGAAACACTCTTGGCATCCAAGTCAGCTGTAGCAAAAAAGCTTCACGTGTTACTCTCATGATAACCCCTCCACAAAACTAATGGTATTAGCTTAAATATAAACTAATCATATTAGTTTCGCAAGAGTGAATGATCCATTCTTCTAACCATCTAGATTTTTATCTGCACAAACACTTTTACAAAAGACTCAAGAAACCCACGAACACTATCATAAACCCATGCGTACTAGGCTTCTGAATTTCAGTAATAATCAACTCATCCTAAATTCCTGACCCTTTCAATCTTATTCCTCCCAAAAAATATCGTTTAATGATCGATCTAATGCCTTGCATATGGCTATGCACAATTTAAGTGTCGGATTATAGTTCCCGGCTTCAATCAGGCCAATCGTCTGTCTTGTAACCCCTACTACTTCTGCTAACTGTTCTTGGGAAAGATCTTTTTGTATACGAGCCAGTTTCATCTTGATGTTCTTGTTCTCCCCCACGCCAATTCCTCCTTATGTAGATACATCCATTTTACCCAAGTGTAATCTATACCAATCATTGTGTACATTATATATTGCTACTAACATGCTGACCAATATATCTACACAATTCAATATCACAGTTTCTTTGACGAGTTCTAAGCAACAAAAAAAGCACCCCTTCGGATGCTTTAGACATATATATCCCTTTGATAATCTCTATTCAAATACCGTATAGTATCCTGCTTATTCCACTACATCGTTCTCTGGATAGCTATCAATGATCTGCAGTAGTTCCGAAGCATCCGTCCGTGGACGGCTGTCTGGCACGGTTTCCGGATATCCGGCATGAATCATGGCAATTATTTTTTCACCTGGCTTCACGCCAATTTTGCTGCGGAAATCAGGATTATTGATATAAGGATCGGTCTTCCAAATCGTGCCTACGCCTTGTTCCCAAGCCGCTAGCTGAAAGTTCTGTACAAGTGCGGACGCTGCTGCAAAATCCTCATCCCACTCTCTCTGCCGAGGATCTTCAGGCATCACCACAATTAACGTTAAAGGAATATTTGAGATATATTCTTTTCGCTTAGCAGCCACTTCAGGATCAGAAAAAGCACGTTTCACGAAAGCAAATGCCGCTTCAGCCAAGAACTTTGTACCATCACCTTGAAAAGCAATAAATCTCCACGGCTCACGCACCCCGTGATTGGGCGCCCATACCGCTACATTTAACAACTCCTCTAATAGACCTTGTGGCAGTGGATCTTTTTTAAAAAGCTTAATAGAGCGTCTTTCTCTTATTACTTCAGCTACGCTATTCTTTTGAGTCGGTTGAGTTTGTGTCATGAGATCCACTCCCTATAGTAATAATGATAATCATTATCATTAATGATACAGTATCTATCTGCCTTTTGCAAATAATAGAAACAAAAAAACACCGTTCCCTAAGGAACGATGTTGAAAGGCTTCAGCCGAAACGACCCATGATATATTCTTGTGTCATTTGATTCTCAGGATTAGTAAAGACTTTATCCGTCTTATCGTATTCTACAAGAGATCCCAGATAAAAGTAAGCCGTATAATCAGAAATCCGTGCAGCTTGCTGCATGTTGTGCGTCACAATTACAATGCGAAGCTCTTCTTTTAACTCCTTGATGAGCTCCTCAACTTTACCAGTAGAAACCGGATCTAGTGCGGAGGCTGGTTCGTCCAAGAGTAGAATTTGTGGGTTAACTGACAACGCTCTTGCAATACAAAGACGCTGCTGTTGTCCACCGGACAAAGCTAATGCTGAATCTTTTAAACGGTCCTTTACTTCATCCCACAATGCTGCTTTACGAAGGCTGCTCTCTACGATCTCATCAAGTGCTTTTTTTCCTTTAACACCATGGTACTTAGGTCCAAAAGCGATGTTATCATAAATGGATTTATAGAACGGATTCGGCTTTTGCCAAACCATCCCGATCTTCTGACGCAGTTTGATCACGTCTGTTCCAGGAGCATTAATATCAACGCCATCTATCCAGATGCTTCCTTTGGTTGTTGATCCGGAGATTTCGTCATTCATACGGTTCAGTGAACGAAGAAAGGTTGATTTACCGCAGCCGGATGGGCCGATCAGTGCAGTAACCGTATTTTCAGCAAAAGGAAGACTAATCCCCTTTACTGCCTCATATGTTCCATAAAAAATACTCAGGTCCTCGGTTTGAAAAGATTCACGCACTGCTGTTGCCGACGTTCCCATCGATTACTCCTCCTACATCTCTACTTTAGTTTTTAGGAATTAGTTCATTCTTTTTGAAGCTGTAAGCTTACGATAAATAAATCTACCGAAATAACGTGCTGCCAAGTTGAAGATTAACACCATAATTACAAGTACTGCTGAAGCTCCCGCAGCAATTTGCGCGGCATCAGGAGCAAGGCCTTCACTATTTACCTTCCAGATATGAACAGCCAGTGTTTCAGCTGGACGGAAAGGATTCAGTGGTGAGTTCGGACTAAGTGGATTCCAGTTGGTGAAATCTAGTCTTGGACTACTCATTCCTGCAGTGAACATCAACGCGGCTGCTTCCCCAAAGACACGGCCAGCGGACAAAATAGTACCCGTAATAATCGTTGGTAATGCTACTGGGAACAACACGGAGGTTACGATTTTCCACTTGGACAATCCTAGTGCAAAACCAGCCTCTTTTTGTTGCTTCGGAACACTACGGAAAGCTTGCTCCGTAATCCGAACCATCAGCGGTAGATTAAAGACCGTCAATGCCAGTGCTCCAGAGATTAAGGAAAAGCCAAGATTAAAATAGTTAACAATCAGCAATAGACCAAACAAGCCGACTACGATTGAAGGGAACGATGATAATACCTCAACAATTAAGCGAATAAAGCCGGTGATTTTCCCTGGACGAGCATATTCAGCCATGTAAATACCGGCACCCAGTCCAAGAGGTACTGTAATTATTAGCGTGAGTACCAAAAGGAATAAGGAGTTGAATAGCTGAGGGCCAATTCCTCCACCTGCTCGAATTTTTTGCGGTGCAGAGAATAGAAAATCCCAACTAATGTGACTAAGACCTCGAAAGAGGATATATCCTAATAGACCAACCAGAATAGCTACGATGAGCAATGCGAAAAACACAATAAGGCTTGTGGCAATTTTATTTACGGTTCTCGGCTTCAAATCTTATTTCTCCTTTCAAGCAGTCTCACAAAGAAGACAAATACAAAGGTCATCAGCATAAGAACCAGTGCCATACTCCACAGAGCATTATTGTGCGCAGAGCCCATGGTTGTGTTCCCCATTCCAAGCGTGATTACACTCGTCAGGGTAGAAGCTGATTCAAAGAGTGATTTTGGTACGAATGGCGCATTCCCGATAACCATCTGTACAGCAAGGGCTTCACCGAATGCACGTGCCATCCCCAGTACAATACCAGTCATAATAGCAGGAAACGTTGTCGGAATAATCACTCGAGAGATCGTCTGCCACCGGGTGGCACCAAGCGCATAGGAGGATTCCTTTAAATTTTGCGGCAATGAAGCCAGCGCGTCTGCAGCCACGCTTGTAATCGTCGGAAGAATCATGACCGAGAGCACAAGCGCGCCTGCAGCTACCCCGATGCCTTGACCAGGCAGGTTGTTGCGTAGAAACGGTACAATAACACTTAATCCGATGAAACCATACACAACTGAAGGGATACCTGCCAACAGCTCGATTACAGGCTGAAGCAATTTTTTGCCCCATCCTGGGACAATCTCAGTCATGAACAGCGCAGCGCAAAGGCTAAGTGGACTAGCAATCAATGCTGCAAGAAGAGTAACTAAGAAGGATCCAGTGATAAACGGAAAAGCACCAAAGGATGGCGTATCTGCTTCAGGTGACCACTTTGTTCCGAATAGAAAATCAGTAACGCTAACATCGCCACTTGTGAAAGTTGAAATACCTTTAGACGCCACAAAATATACCATCGATACAATGATTGTTATCAATAGCAGTACACAGAAGGACATATATGTACGTCCCACAAAATCTTCAATATGATGTTTCTCGATGCGTGAGTTCTTTAGTTTCACCCTCAATTGCTCCCTCTTTCTAAAGTGAAAAGAGAGGCAGATGTATCCGCCTCTAATCACTTGAGATTCTAATCCTTACAAATTACTTAGAAGTGAATTACTTAGCTGTAACATTTCCTGCAACGTCACGAGTAACTTGCATTTTTACTGCTGGAATGTATCCAAGCTCAACGACTTCACCTGTTTGTACTTCGTCTGTCAAGAAAAAATCAAGGAATGCCTTTACTGTTTCATTTGGTTCGCCGTTTGTATACATGTGCTCGTAAGCCCATACTGGATATTTACCAGAAATAACATTGTCTACAGATGCTTCTACACCATCAAGGCTAAGTGTTTTGATTGAATCATCAAGGTATGAAAGAGCCAGATAACCGATAGCCCCTGGAGTTTCTCCGATCATTTTCTTAACAGTACCGGAGGAATCTTCTTGAATCGATCCTGGGATATCTTCAGTTTTAGTTCCAAGTGCAAAGCTTTCAAAGGTTGCGCGAGTACCGGAGCTGCCTGGACGGTTGATGATTTGGATTTTTTGATCCGCTCCGCCAACTTCTTTAAAGTTTGTAACTTTTCCTGTGAAAATATCGATAAGCTGTTGCTTAGTCAAGCTGTCCACACCAGCATCCGGATGAGTTACTGCTGCGATCGCTACTACTGCTACTTGATGATCTACAAGAGCTGCCGCTTTTTCTGCATCTGCATCTTTTAGTTTTTCTTCTGCGAATACGTCAGAGTTACCAATATCTACTTGTTTCTCAGCTACTTGAGTAAGACCAGTACCACTACCGCCGCCTTGAACCTGAATGTCCACACCAGCATTTTTATCCATGAAATTCTCGGCTACCAGCTCAACCAATGGTTGTAGTGCTGTTGAACCTGAAGCTAGAATCGAACCACTTATTTTAGCGCCGCTACCTTCATTTGTAGCTGCAGCGTTTCCTCCCGTGTTGTTTGCCCCACCATTACCGCAGGCCGAAAGTGCCAGTACGCTTGTTAAAGCCAAAGTCATAACCCAAGATTTTTTGAATTGCATTGTTTTGTCTCCTCCTAAATGTTTTGTTAGCACGGCTTCCTCATACAGTTCATACGGAACTGGCTTCGAAAGCTTTAACATGGTGTTGTGGAGCTTTGGCCCCCATATGCTTGTTTACTGTAAAATTGCATTGTACGCATATGTTAATGTTGTTGTCGGGAGCTTCTTGGCCCCTCTGACTCTTCTTATTCTAGAGCTCGTTCGTTAGAGAAACTTCTTAACTTTGTAAAGCCAACGATAAAAATACCAATAGAAACTATATATATGTATAGATTTAATCTATAATGGACATATAATTTGTTATTCAACTAAGCTTTGTGCGGAGGAAAGTCATGAATATTATAAAATTAAAGATCGTTATCCTACTTGAAAAATATAAGAAAGTAACCGATGTAGCTGCTGAGTTAGGCCTTAAACAACCCACCGTATCTTTTCATATGAAGAATCTAGAGAATGAATTTGGAACGCCTTTATTCCTATATCGAAGTGGAAGAGTACTGCTCACAGATGCAGGTCGGGCCCTTTATCAATATGCACTTAAGATTGTCTCACTTACGTCTGAAGCTGAACGCACTGTTAAACAGTTTGCTTCCCCTTCACAAGGTACATTAAAGCTGGAAGCAAGTTATATTCCTGCAACTTATATTTTACCTAAAGCGTTAATCCAATTCATGAAACAATATCCGGGGATTAATAATTCCATGACGATCCAAAGTGATTATTTGTTAAAGGAACGACTCCGAAGCCGAGAAATTCAAATAGCTATTTTACACACTTCTGATTGGTATGATGAATCCTTTAACTTTCAGCTCATTGTCCGCGACGAGCCTGTGCTCATTTTTGCACCTGGTCATCCATTCGAAACTATAGAAAAATTAACACCAGAACAGATCGCGCTTGAACCTTGGATTCAGCATGAAGTTGGCTCTTGTTTACGGGGATTTGCAGATCAATGGGCAGAATTAAATCATTTTCGTTTATGGAACCGATCCGAGTTGAATTCACCTGAGACCCTAAAGAAGTTAGTTTGCGAGGGGGGTGGCGTAGGAATTTGTTCTAAAGCTAGCATTGAAGCAGAACTTGAATTAGGTCGTCTTTCTTATGCTCCTCTACCGGGAGTTTTACCTGAGAGCGGTGGTTTTGTTCTGGCGTGGCGAAAAGATCATATATTAACGCCGTTACAGCAGTCTTTTGCCGACATATTAAACAACTTATGAAACCTTATACTTTTACAAAAGAGAGAGTCCAAAGCCTTAACGGTTTTGGACTCTCCTTTTTTTATTCTATAAAAGGAAACATTAACTTTTCATTCTCGCTTGTATACATATTTTCCTTCGTAATGAATTCGGAGCCTGTATCCATAACAGAGTCTACTTTATGACCTGAAACGACTTCAAGTGCAGTTTTCACGGCCAGGTACCCCATGGTAAAAGGTTTTTGAATCACCGTGCCCAGCATAATTTCCTTCTCCAGCAAATGAACCTCACTACTGGAATTGTCGAACCCCACCAGCTTCACTTTTGATTTTAAGCCCAAATCCATAATTGCCAGACCCGCTCCTAATGTAGATGGCTCGTTTAAGCCAATGATTGCCTTCAGTTGCGGCTGATTCTTTAGAAGTTCAACAGTTAATTGGTATGCCTTCTGGGAAGAACCATTGCTATAAAGGGTATCGTGCACATGATCTACTCCATTCTGAGATAAAGCATCACGAACCCCTTTCTCCCTCTCAATAGCTGTAGCGGAGCCAGGTACAAAATTCATAATGGCGACTTTATCGTCGCTATGAATATTTTCAATCAACTTCTGCGCTGCTTTACGTCCTGCTTCGTAATTATCTGTGGCGATAAAACTTTCTGATACACCGCCGTTTAGTCCTGAATCCACTGTAATAAGAGTGATACCCGCAGCCTTAATCTGCTCTGCAACCGGAACGAGACGATAATAGTCGGTAGCAGCTAAAATAATGGCATCGGGCTTCTCCTCAATCGCCTGTTCCAGCAGTTGAATCTGCTTATCCACATCTAGCTCGGTATCTGTTCCTATCGTATGGACATCTGCACCGAATTCCTTGGCTGCAGTCGCTACACCTTGTTTCATTACCTCCCAGAATTCAATACTGGTGTCGATAGTCTTAGGAACGTAGATAATGGTTCTGACTTTTGGATCAAGCTCATTCGTAAACATACGATAACCTACCCACCCGAGCGCTATTATGAAGAATAACAATAGAGCGGACAGGCCTATTTTTGACCATAGTGAGCTCATGGATTCTCCTCCTCATAGAGCGCAGGAATTCTTAAAGTGACCGTCGTCCCTTCTTCCATTTCACTTTCAAAAGACAAACCGTAATGATCTCCGAAATAAAGCTGAATGCGATGGTTCACATTCGCGACACCTACTCCACTACCCATCCTGTAATCTGCTTTTTGAAGCAGTAACTTGCCCATCTGCTCTGGATTCATGCCTACACCATTGTCAATTATCTGAATGGTAATATCGTTGTGCTCTCTTTTTCCCCTAATCAGGATGTGGCCTTGCTCAGGATTATGTTTTATCCCATGATAAATCGCATTTTCAACTAAGGGTTGAAGGACTAATTTCAATATACTGCATTTAAGAATATCTTCCTGCACCTCTATTGAATAAGTGAATTTATGGCGATAGCGCATGTTCTGAATCGTTAAATAGTGCCGAATATGTTCTAGTTCTCGTGCGATCGGGATCAATTCCTCACCCTCACCGATTGTAGAACGCAGCAGCTTCGATAATGATGAGGTCATTTCCACCACCTCCTCCATCTTTCCGGTCTCTGCCATCCAGATGATTGAGTCTAGGGTATTATACAAAAAGTGGGGCTTAATCTGTGCTTGTAGTGCCTTCAACTCACTCACGCGTTTCATTTCTTGCTCCATAACAATCTGGCTCATTAACTCTTTAATCTTCATAATCATCAAATTAAATGTTCGGGCAAGCTTGCCGATTTCGTTCGTGCTCTCAATCTCCACGCGAATGTCGAACTCTCCGCGTTCAGCCTTTTTCATGTTGATTTCCAAATTCTTGAGCGGCTTAGTCAGTGCGTAAGAAAGAAGCACGGAAATTGCCATGGCAAAGATCAAGCTTACAGCTCCCCACAAGGCAGCCGTCCCTTGCATCTGCTGTTTGTTTGCAACCAGATCATCCGGATAGGTAACCCCCACAATCTTCCAGCCAAAGCTGGTTGTATCCACGGTGTATAGCTTCTGTTCGTTCCCTGTGTTCACCGTAACCGAGCCGCTCTTAATCCCAAGAACGGTTTCCAATTGTTCAAACTTGAGTTGCGAGTAGATCAGCTGCTGTTGAGGATGATAGACTAGGCTCCCTGAGGGATCCACAATGAATACATAACCGCGCTTTCCCAGTTCGATTTGTTTACACAAATTGTTAATCACGCTGTAATTAAGATCCACAAGCAGCACACCCTGTCGATCTGCTTCCATTTCTGAAAAGGTATCTGAAAGCTTTCTACTGATCGACACTACCCATCGGTATTCATCCTGAAATATGTGCTGAACATGTGAGGAGGAGACAGCTACACCGGTTTGGTTCACTGCTTGCTGATACCACTCTTGGGTAATCAATTCAGGAAGCGGTTTCAAAACTGCGTCCAGTCGATCCGACACCGTTATCCCCTCCGAGCTTGCATACACTATTGAAGAAATATCGGTGCGGGATTGGACGACAGATCGAAGATATTGGCTGGCTAACTGCTTATCTTTGACTTTACCTTCTTGTCCCGAACTCGAACCTTTTACATATCTCTCAAGATCACTGCTAGTTAACACCAGAGCAGCAATACTCTCCATGTTACTAATATAATTTTCAATGTTCAGTTTTACTTGTTCTATTAATTGTGAAGTATAAGCTACAGAATTCCCCATAACAGCAGCAGAAGAAAGTCGATATGAAGTATAGCTCAGCACTATAGTCGTACAGAGGATAAGAAGTGAAAAAGAAATGGCGATATTATTATGAATACTTCGACTTCGGAAGAAACGATGAGGTTTCATAGAAGAAGATTCTCCTTCTTTCGCTGTCGATATTCCTTCGGTGTGATCCCAACATTACGTTTGAAAATCACACTAAAATACTGAGGATCAGCATAGCCAACTCTAGCAGCGATGTCATAAGTCTTCAACTGTGTGACGGTAAGGAGTTCTTTAGCTTTTTCCAAACGGAGGCGAGTCAAATACTCAATAAAAGTCTCTCCAGTATGCTGTTTAAAAGTCGCACTGAAATAACTGATGCTCATAAAAATATGGCTGCACAGCTCATTAAGTGAAAAGCTGTCATTACAATAATTCTCCCGAATATAAGCTTCTGCTGCTTTCATCTGAGAGGTTCTGACGGTTGTTCTTTGTTCCGATAACTTGAGTATCAGCTCATGGCAAGTTCTCTCTAAATAATTTCTTGCTTCATCTAAAGTCTTAAGGGCTGCAACCTCAGCAAACATATTATGCGAAACAAGCTCTGTATTTGGGAATCCGATATCGACCACATAGTTCATTAGAGAGACGAGCATTTGGTAGATGCTACTGCGGCAATCTTCTATAGAAGAGCTGTTGCTCTTTAGCTCCTGAAACCATTTTGAGAGGACCTCCGAGATCGCTGATGCTTTACCGGTCTTCAACGCGGATATGAATTCTTTTTCCCATGAAGAGAAGTGTGCTTGATCCAATCCTTTGCCAAACTCAAGATCCTGTATGGAGATAACCTTATCTATGCCTAATAGATATCGGTATTCTATGGATGAAATCGCTTCCTGAAAGGATTGTGGAATTTGCTGCAAGCCAGCGTATTTTCTACCGATGCCGATGGTTGCCGTCAGCTTCAAATACTTGTTCAAACTGGTTTGTACTTGATCCGCAAGAAGTTGTGTTGTGACTTCGATCTCCTCGGAATCCCCTGATAATATCGCGGCGAGTTTACCATCTCTCGTCTGAAACACCACACCGCCCTGCTCCTTTTCAAGTTGTTCCTGCACAATGTTAAAAGCGGCAAAGCGTAGCAGCTCAGCCTCTGAAGCAATATCCAGGCTCCGATTCTCAATTTCTATATCTATTACGACTGCAAGGTTAACCGCACCCCGCAGCTGTATATGGAAATAATTCATTTTATTCTCGATCTCTTCATTTCTCATTCGAGTAGTAACAAGCTTCTCTAGAAATCGTTCGCGTAACAAAGGAAAGCTCTGATTTAATTGCATGCGAAGCTTAGCAATATTGGCCTTTTGTAAATGCTCTTCATCTAAATCCTGCTTCATTTTGCTTAGATACTCGGCAAACTCACGAGCATTGATCGGTTTTAACAAATATTCAGTCACCTTCAAAGATATAGCCTGCTTGGCGTATTCGAAGTCTTCATAACCAGTTACGATAATGACCTTCATGTCCCGGTATCTTTCCATTACAGCTTTGGCCAAACCTAGTCCATCCATAAAGGGCATGCAAATATCTGTAATAATCACATCCGGTCGATACTGCTCTACTGCATCAAGAGCATCTCTGCCGTTATCGAAATCTCCAACAAGTTCAAAACCATGGTTATTCCATGCTATCTTCTGTTTAATCCCCTCACGAACCTCATCTTCATCATCAACTAGAATAATCTTGTACATCCAACACCTCCTCAGCTATGAATTCATCGATTACTTATAATGTAAAAGTTTACCTTTGGGGATAAGCATAATAGAGGTTGCCTTCTTGAGGCAACCTCTATTATTAATCTCTTCTATTCGTACAGCAGAGGTTTGATCTCATCGGAATCTATATTGTTCTTATCGTACCAGTGAAACCCGGTGTCAATATTCTTTTCTACGGTTTCCCCTTTAATCGCCTGCACTGCTGCCTTCACCGCTTGATAACCGATACCAATGGGATCCTGTGTAACAGCGCCGGCCACAACACCACTTCGAATAGCATCCATTAACTGTTTACCGGAGTCAAATCCGATGACCACAATCTTTCCACCCATTTGCAATTCATTTACCGCATTAGCCACACCTACTGCAGATCCTTCGTTTGAGCCATAGATCCCTTTAAGGTCTGGATTTGCCTGCATCATCGCCTTTGCAAGATCCGTGGACTTCAACTGATCTCCACCGCCATATTGCGGTTCTAAGACTTCAATATCGGGATATTTCGCTTTCATTTGTTCTAAAAAGCCATCACGACGCTGTTGACCTGTGCTGCTCGTTTGGTCATGTACGACTAGAACTACTTTACCCTTCTTGCCGATCAACTCAGCCATTTTATCAGCTGCCAAAGCTGCTGCCGCTTTATTGTCAGTCGCTGCTGTTGCTACAGGAATATCGCTATCTACACCGGAGTCAAAGCCAATGATTGGAATATTGTTTTCCTTTGCCTTTTCCAGATATGGAATCGCTGCTTTGCTGTCTAGAGCTGCTAATGCGATGGCTGCCGGTTTCTTGTCTAGAGCCGTCTGCAACATTTCAATTTGTTTATCTACCTGACTCTCATTTTCAGGTCCTTCAAACGTAATCTCAACATTAAACTCCTTCGCAGCCTTCTCGGCTCCTTGCTTCACCGCTTGCCAGAATTGATGCTGGAAGCCTTTTGAAATGACTGGGATGTATGGTTTGTCTGAACCGGAAGCACTTTTTTTGCTATCACTGTTGTTACAAGCACCAAGTAAGGTAGTAGCCAGTAACAAACTGGCAAGCAAGATAATCCCTCTTCGACGTTGTTTCATTTAATCTTCCCCCTCGTCATTTGTTTGTATATCACTCCGTATGGAGATAATACCTCGTTCACTGCTTCCGTCGGCGAAGAATATCAGCATATACTGCTATGATGATGACAACACCGACAATGACTGTCCGCCATTCCTGAGCAACGGACATAATTTGTAAGCCATTCGTCAGTACACTCATAATTAGCGCACCAATAATCGTACCTAGAATTGAACCTACGCCCCCACTCAAAGATGTGCCTCCAATAACGACAGCTGCTATAGCTTCAAGTTCATAACCAGTGCCAAGTGACGGCTGGGCTGAATTTAGTCGAGATGCCATCAAGATACCAGCAATTCCGCTGAAAATTCCTGTGATAGTATAGATAACAATCTTCCATTTGACCGTATTCACACCTGATAGGCGAGTTGCTTCTTCATTGCTGCCAAGGGCGAAGTTATAGCGTCCAATAATCGTCTTCGACAAAATGATACTTGCGATAACCCCAAGCAATAGGAAGATAATGATGGTATTCGGAATGCCTGGGATCATCTTCCCCATTGCAATCTTGGCAAAAATCGGATCATCATTGAAATAAATCGGCTTGGCACCCGTTATAACAAGTGATAATCCTTTAGTGACCATCATGATTGCTAGAGTGGCGATGAATGGTGGAATATTCATCTTCGCCACCATTAAGCCACTTATAAATCCGCACAGTGCACCAGCAAGAATCCCGCCTACAATTCCGAGCGGAACGGGTAGACCCCAGAATGTAATGATGACACCAACCATCACAGAGGAGAAGGTCATCACAGTACCCAAAGCAAGGTCGATTCCACCCGTAATAATTACAAAGGTTGCTCCTAGTGCTAATACACCAATTACAGCTGTAGAGACGAGGATCCCGACTAAATTAGAAAATTGAAAAAAGTTACTTGATGCTATTGAAAATACGATGACCAGTATGATCAAACTTGCGAATGCTAACAATTTTTGTTTAAACCCTGATTGCGCCCCGGCTTGCTTAGAGCCGATAGACTGACTAATCCCTTTATCTGCGATCTTCATGACCTTGACACCTCCGATAAACTCTTGAACGATTATGAACGCATCGTCGCATATTTCATTATCGCTTCTTGCGATGCTTCTTCTGCGAGTAGTTCACCAGTTATACGTCCTTCACACATAACAATAATGCGATGGCTCATTCTTAGAATTTCTGGTAGATCTGAAGAGACTATAATGATCGCCTTTCCCTCACTCGCTAGCTGATCAAGCAGCTTATAGATCTCACTTTTCGCTCCTACATCAATACCACGTGTTGGTTCGTCGAAGATCAACACATCGCAATCTCTCGTTAACCATTTCCCGATAACTACTTTTTGCTGATTGCCGCCGGATAAGAATTTGACTTTTTGACTTACACTTGGAGTCTTAGTTGCTAGCGCTTCCGCATGCTGCTCCGCGGACTTTCGCATCTCCCTATCTCTCATCCATCCGAATACATTACGGAATTTATAGAAGGAAGCAATTGCATTATTCATGCTAATGTCCATATCTACAAGCAATCCGTATCGTTTGCGATCTTCAGATAAATAACCGATGCCATGCTGCACCGCTTGATGAGGCTGTCTTATACGAACCGTATTTCCATGTAGCTTAATCTCACCCTTATCGATAGGATCAGCCCCAAATACGGCACGAACAACCTCAGTACGTCCAGCGCCCATTAACCCAGCGAAGCCCAGTATCTCACCTTTATTCAGATGAAAGCTAATATCCTTTAACAACTGTCCACTGGATAGATTTTGAACCTCTAATACGACTTGCTGTGTCTGCAACGAAACCGTTGGCTTCGACGTTTGATACAGTTCACGACCAACCATCATGCTGATAATTTGATCAATCGTTACCGAATCCGTCCGAACGGTATCCACATAACAACCATCCCGCATGACTGTAATGCGGTCTGTGATCCGTTTCAACTCATCCATGCGGTGAGAAATGTATATAATCCCTACACCTTCTAATCGTAATTTCTCGATCATCCGAAACAATTCGTTAATTTCCGTATCTGTCAGGGCTGCAGTTGGTTCATCCATGATCAGTACCTCCGCATTGAAGGACAAGGCTTTGGCGATTTCCACCATTTGCTGATTAGCGACCGTCAGGTCTGAGACCAAGCTCTTCGGATCCAGCTTTAGATTCATTTGATTAAACAATTCCTGCACTTTACGATTTAACTCCAGATCATCAACGAACCATTTCAGTGCCTTCCGCGGCTCACGGCCAATAAATATATTTTGGGCCACTGTAAGATGCGGCATTAGATTCAGTTCCTGATGAATAATACTGATCCCGAGTTCCTGTGCAGCGCGTGTATTGACAATCTCCACCTCAGATCCCTTGTACCACATCTGACCCGCATCCTTGGAATACACCCCTGTTGCAATCTTCATCAGGGTAGACTTCCCTGCTCCATTTTCACCAACTAAGGCATGAACTTCCCCACGCTTCAGCTCAAATTGACATTGATTCAATGCATGAACACCTGGGAAAAATTTATCAATCCCCGTCATTCGTAGTAATACTTCGTCCATTTCATAACCACCTCAAATCCTTTATGAATGCCTTTCCGTAAAGTAACCGCTTTCAAATGTTGAATGTAAAATTATTGTATTACCTATACGTTTCCAATGTAATGGAATATTCTCCGTAAAAAAGTTTAAAAATTTATGTTTTAAACAAAAAAACGACTGCGCCGTCCTCTCAGGGACGATGCAGCCGTTTCTACGAGAAATATAAGGTTATTGTAACGTGTAAACATATACTCTTACAGGTTCTGACCATTACCAGCCACCAAGGTGAATGTCTTTGGTATTCCTTTATCATAAACGTCCGAGGATAGATTAGGCTCTTCTACCAATTGACGGATCACAAGTCCGGAACTGGCAGCGGCTGTTACAATTTCTCCAAGCGTCCAGCGACGCCAATATACCACGCTATGCTCCTGTTCGCCTGCTGGTTTGCCTGTTGAAGGCAAATACTTAGAGTATGAGACTCTTTTTTCTTCCAATGTCGTGTCGAAGTAGTCACCGCTGACTTTGTGTTTGCGAACCTTCGCTGTAGAACCCTTAGAGGATATAAGCTTAGTCGTCACAGGATGGAAATCGCGCAGAATAAAAATCCCACCAGGAGAAAGTAAATGGTGGACTGTTTCCATAAAAAGAGCAAGGTCGGTAAAGTAATGAACAATCCCTAACTCCGCAAATACGATATCATATGAACCATCCAGTACGTGATCTGGAAGCTTCAGAACATCCGATACGATATAGTTTAGCTGAACACCCGCTTCTTGAGCGAGTTCAGCAGCATAACGCGCATTAGCCTCCGAGAAGTCGGCAACAGTTACGTCCGCCCCGAGTAATGACAGAGCGACTGCCTTCATTCCGTTTGATCCCATGAGATTCATCATCTTTTTACCCTGTACATCTCCAAAATAAGAAGAGAGCGGGTACAGCTTTGCACTTGGTTCCTTAATTAACTTTGCTGCTGCCTCTGACGGTGTACCAAATCGAGCAACCCAAGCTGTGTACGTGTCTTCGTTCCATAGTTCCTCACTTGTTGGCCCAGTGCCTTTTCCAGAATGCAATTCTAAATTTTGATCTTGTTCTTCCATACCTTGCGACCCCTTTATGATTAAAATATCTGTTATGAAGCATTCTGAATGGCTTCCGCCACCTGAATCGTTTTCTTTCTTCCAGTATACAAATATACGCCAAGTCCAAACATAACCAAAAGTCCACCTGCCCATTGTAGCGCAGTTAATTGTTCACCCAAGAGCAGATACGCGAGGATACTTGCCCCCACTGGTTCTCCTAAGATGTTCATAGATACCGTAGTTGCGGATACATACTGAAGCAGCCAATTAAATAAAATATGCCCGAACACCGTTGGAACCACTGCTAGCAAAACGAAGATTCCCCACTCATTTGCAGGATAGTTGAAGAAGGAAATCCCCATGATCAGATTGTAAATGGCAAACACGCCAGCCGCTGACAAGAATACTATCAAGCTATACAAATATGAGGGCATGCGCACTACAAGCCTTTGACCGATAAGCATATGCACAGCTACCGCGACTGTTCCTCCAACCGATAGCAAATCACCTTTAAGATTATCCGCAGAGATTCCAATATCTCCCCAGCCGATAAATACTACTCCGCCAATAGCGATACTCAACCCTAGAATAGCAGACACAGCTGTTTTTTCCTTATACAAAAAATAAACGCCCAGCATTATAAACACGGGCTCCAGCGCCATGATCATTGTTGAACTAGCTACCGAAGTATACTTCAAAGAGCCCATCCAAAGCAAAAAATGTAGCGCTAGCATAGTGCCTGAGAGCACTAGCATGATCCAGTCTTTTTTACGAAGCGCGAACGCTGCTCCGCTGTATGGTCTTGCAAAAGGCAACATCAGCAGCGAGGTGAACAACAGCCGATACATTCCTTGTATAGATGCTGGTGCTGCAGACCACTTGATAAAAATGGCAGAAAAAGAGATGGCCACAATCCCAATCAACATTAAAATTGGAATAGGAAGTGGCGGTTTTTTAAGATTCACATGGTACGCGTCCTTTCAATATCTTAAGTCACTTATGTTAATTTAACGCAGACCGTGAAAAAATGCATCTATTTTCATTAGATTTCGCTAAAAAAAGCATAAGCAATGTCATTTCTGACGAGAGCATATGCTTAAGATACTGTGGAATGTCATTGGCTCTTAACCATGAAGAAGCGGAGAATACATCATAAGCGCATAATTATCCGTTACAGCTTCATCTCCAACTAGGTCGCCTGTACGTGTGAATATTTTTCGACTGATCTTATTGCTACGAATATATCCGCCCCATGGTTCTAGGCTTATCCGATGATCACTTTCGTACACTTCATATTTATAAAGTGACTGCTCATCGCATCTCCATTCCCCATGCAAATGACTGTCATCCAGCCAGAGCTTTAATTGATACGTTTGATTCGTGTTATTCTTCACTTGAAGATCCAAATAATTATAAGAACAGGTAGCCCCGCTTCCAAATGGCTGTGTGCGCTGTTCATCTGGAAATACATCATAGCTGTGCCGATGCCGTTCCGTAACCGTAAGAGGAGTATGCAGTGTCATCCAGTAGATCAGATTAGACAACTGGCATAGCCCCCCGCCAACTCCAGAATGAAAACCGCCATAATGCAGAACCATACCTTCCAGATATCCTTTTCGCTTACTGGGCTTGCCGATGCTTCTCCAATAGGAAAACGTCTCCCCCGGCCGCACCATGAGTCCATCCAGTTTCGCGATCGCCAGCCGTAAATTTGTTATTTTATTATATTGAAGCACCATATCTACATTCCGAAGACTACGTAATAACGGTGTAGCGTGAGTCATTGCCTCATAAGATAAAATATCACTAGTGCGCTGCTTCGCCATCTTGCCGCGATCAGTACACCATTTCAAGTATCTTTTCCAAATAAAATATCGCTTTCCGGCAAATAGTCTAAGTCGAGAACGCTGAATAGGTTTCATGGCAGCCTGTGGGGTATTCATCTAGAACTGAACCTCGCTTTCAGCTCGTAACTGGGCGAATCTACCTCCAATTACCGCATTATGATGCTTAACGATCTCTCTACTACTCAGAACCCCATTATCAAAGGTGCTATGAGCATCTGAAACCAGCACACTTTTATATCCCATGCTGTATGCGCGTCTTATCGTCGTATCTAGACAGAATTCACTTTGCATCCCACAAATCACCAGATTCGTGATCCCGAGCTTCTGTAGCTCATCTTGCAACACGGTTTGGTGAAAAGCATCCCAAGTAGGCTTCTCCACAATAACTTCGCCTTCCTGCGGTGTGATACGGTGACTGATCTGCCATGTGGGCGTACCTTTTGTGTATTCCTCATCTTCCGTATGTTGAATATAAACAATTGGAGTACCTGCCACCCTAGCCTTATGCTGAAGGGAAATAATTCTCTCCATCACACCCTCTTCATCGTACAGCTTTTGATCAGGATAGGAGAACATAGCTTCTTGAACATCAATAATTAACAGTGCAGTTAAATTTCCCATTAGGTACCTCCTATAACTTTTATGAAAATCATACCAGATTATGGGACATTCTATCTACCTTTTTAAAGACTCAAATCAACAAAAAAAGGGCATCTGCTATGCAGACACCCATTACATTACACCCCTTTTTACTTGCCACGCTTATTATGCCAGATTAAAGCATGCAGCTGTGGTAGTACACGCACTCTATTCATTTCAGGATCTAAGATTACTTTATTAAACAACCATTCCAGCCTCCCCAAAAGTCGAGCAGAAATGTCACCCTCTTCAGTGACATCATCATTCCCAGGCTGCAGATAGAGCTGCACATTGGGATATCGATGGTGAATGTCTTTTGCATAACCGAAGTCCTTATCGTCAAACACTACGACTTTAAGACTGTGTGTGGAACGGCCCAGATTCTCCAGCTTACTCATGATGTTATCTAGCATTTCCCAATTCGTTGTCATCCCTGAGCTTGGCGGCTTCGGACTAATGGTCAGCACATCCACGTCATTGAACCATTCCTGCCATTTACTGCCCTGAGTTTCTATTGCAGCTTGTATCCCTCGCTCATGTAGCAGGTTAATAAAAGTGCCCATCCCATCACCAATTAAAGCAGGATTGCCGCCTGAAATCGTAACACAGTCGAAATTATCTCCAGCTATAGCTATAAGTTCATTCATAATGTCATCCGAGGCCATCATTCGAACCTTATCCTTAGCCGAACCATCCCAAGTAAAAGCGGAGTCACACCAGCCACAGCGATAATCGCAGCCATAGGTGCGGACAAACATAGTCTTCACACCAATTACCGCACCTTCACCTTGAATGGTCGGACCGAAGATTTCAATTACAGGAATCTTACTCACAATCACAGCCTCCATACAAGCGGTAAGATGGTCCATCCTCAGGGATATCTTCAGCCAGCACTTCTGCCCAAGAGGTTGGTGTCTCCCATAGCTTTACAGCGTACAAGGGCAGCCCCGCTTGCTTAAGCTTGTATGCTATATATGAAGACATATTCTCAACGGTGGTCCGGAAAGACAGCAAAGCTACTTTGGAACCCGTATTCGTTAACGTCTCTAACACAGGTTCATTTCCCATAGCGAGAAAAGCATGATCTAGACGGTCTACAAGGCTTTGCTGCACTGTTGTTTTGATATCGCTGAAATCAATTACAAACCCTTCGTCCGAATGGCCTTCCGCGGTCATAGGTTTGCCCTTAAGCACTACTTCGAGCTTATACGTATGACCGTGCAGGTTACTGCACTTCCCTTTGTGACCCACTAACTGATGCGCCGCGTCGAACGTAAATATTTTGCAGACTGAGACCTCGTTAAGCATTAAGAACGGACCTCCGTTCTTTCCGCCTCATATTGTTCAAGTCCCCGCTGACGTAATAGACATGCTGGACAAGATCCACAACCTCTGCCAATTATGCCGTTATAACAGGTCAGAGTATGTTCGCGAACATAATCAAAATAACCCAGTTCATCGGCCATCTTCCACGTTTCTTTTTTATCCAGCCACATCAGTGGAGTGTGTATTGCAAACTCATAGTCCATAGATAAATTCAGCGTAACATTCAATGATTTCACAAAGACATCACGGCAGTCCGGATATCCGCTAAAGTCCGTTTGGCAGACTCCAGTAACAATATGGGAATAACCTAACTGTTTAGCTAATATTGCGGCAAAAGATAAAAACAACAGATTTCGTCCGTCCACAAACGTACTTGGAAGGTCATCGCCTTCGCCAGCCACAATATCAATATCCTGCCGTGTTAAAGCATTTGGTGCCAGTTGATTCAGCAGTCCCAAATCAAGAATATGCTGTTTTACATTAAACTTAGCTGCTATTTCTGTAGCAACTTCGATTTCAGCCGCATGACGCTGATTATAGTTGAAGGTAACTACCTGCACTTCCTCAAAACGCTTCAATGCCCAAATCAGGCAAGTGGTGCTATCTTGTCCGCCGCTGAATACAACTAGTGCTTTTTTATTCATCTTAATCTCTCCTTATCAACTTATTGGGATTAGCGGTTGTCCACTTTTTCCGGATAGAGGTCGTGATTGATCAAGCGGTGCTCCGCCATCGCCTCATACTTCGTACCCGGTCTTCCATAGTTGCAATAAGGATCAATAGAAATGCCTCCACGCGGAGTGAATTTGCCCCATACCTCAATGTAACGTGGGTCCATCAGTGAGATCAGATCATTCATAATAATGTTGACACAGTCCTCATGAAAGTCACCATGGTTACGGAAGCTGAATAAATACAGCTTTAATGATTTAGATTCCACCATCTTCTGTTCAGGAATATACGAAATATACAGTGTGGCAAAATCCGGCTGGCCTGTAACAGGACATAAGCTAGTAAACTCAGGGCAGTTGAATTTAACAAAATAATCACGCCCAGGATGCTTATTATCAAATACTTCTAGAATGTCTGGATCATAACCAAACTTGTACTGCGTTCCCTGATTACCAAGCAAAGTGACTTCTTGCATTTCCTCTTTTAATCTTCCTTCTGACACGACAAAAAACCCCTCTCTTTTCCTTCGGCCTTGGCCGGTAATGGAAAGAAGAACGAGATTTCGAAAACTTGGCTCCACTAAGAAGAAACGGAAGCAACGTCCGGGTAAAGGACAGCATCCGCTTATACGGTTTAATATACTCTTAGTTTTTTATAGAGGGAGTTCGCGAACCTCTCCTGCACAATCCGTGCAGACTTCTTCTTTAAGCATATTGCGTCTTGAACTATACCACGGGTGGCCTGCTCCTGACAAGTTCTACTCTTTCTCGATCTTCCAAATCCAAACTGAAAGCACCGCAATCCATATGAGCAACAGCAGACTTTCTACAGGCAATATCCCTTCTCCATTAAGAATACTGTTCAAGTTCTGGGTGATTTCAATACTCGGCAAAGCTGCAAAGATCGGATAAGTCCATTCTGGAAGAGCTAAGTAAACAGAAGCCACCAAGAAAAAAAGAACCATAAATGCAGAGCTGATGGCCGAGCCATTTTTGGAGGAACTTACCTTTAATCCGATGATAATTCCAACTTGTACAAAGATCATTCCACCCAATAACATATATATCAACGAAGACAATAAATCTATGTTCAACCCTTGATTAAGTACATAAACTATCAGCTGTGAAAATAACGAAAAGACAAGAACAGAACCCGCCTTAGCAATAATGATCTGACCTCTGCTTAACGGTGAGATCAACAGTGCATCATAAGTTTTACTCTCTCGCTCCTCAATTAATCCTGGGCCGGTAATCATGATTCCAACCATTACTTGCGCAAACAAGATCCAAGTAGAAAGAAGCATGAAATCTAGACCGCTCTTGTCCACTACAGTGATGATTATTTTAGCCATAAATATAGGCAACACAATTAGAATTACAGTCGCTGGATTACGTAGTATATCCTTACACTCATGCTTAAACAGCTTCCATAACGGATAACTCAACTTAACTCACTTCCCGTCAAGGCAGCAAATACATCTGCCAGCGAAGCCTCTTTACTGTGCATACTTATCATTTGATGATTAGACATTAGCTGATAAATATGATCTTTTGTAGACTCTTCTGCTATCGGCCAGGATTTCATAATCACTTCTCTATCCTGCTGATATTTCACTTCAATTTCTGGTTTACCATACATGGTCTTAAGTCTATGGGGTTCATCAAGTGCCACCAATGCACCAGCGTGCATGATCCCTACTCTATCGCTTAATTCTTCTGCCTCGTGCATATCATGCGTTGTTAAGACAATAGTTGTACCTTCATCTTGAATTCTCTTGATGTGATTACGAATGAGTGAGGCTGAATTTGGATCTAATCCACTCGTAGGCTCATCTAAAAACAACACTTGAGGCTTATGTAATAATGCTCTGGCGATTAGGACACGCTGCTTCCAGCCTTTGGACAAGCTACTTACCTTAGCTTTTTCCTTATCTAACAGTTGAAGAATTTCCATGACTTCATTCACCCGACTGGCTGCTACCCTATACAGGTCAGCATACAGCTCTAGATTATCTCGGATAGAACAACGCATATACAGATTGGGAAGCTCGAAAACAACGCCAATTTGGGCATGAATTTCTTTTTTATGTCGTAAAATATTCATGCCATTAATTAAAATTTCTCCCCTTGTAGACTGAAGAAGCCCCGTCATCATTCGCATCGTGGTCGTCTTACCAGCACCATTGGGACCTAGAAACCCAAAGACCTCACCCTTCTCCACTGCAAAAGTTATTCGATCAACCGCACACCTCTCCTGATAATACTTGGAGACCTCAGTTAGCTGAATCAAATGACACTACCCCCTTTTTCGAATAGTTAATATCTATCTATCCTTATTCTGGTTGTAGAGGATTATCTCTGCTGTTGCTATTCTGTAACATTCGCTATAGCTTAGCACCATCCTTTGTTCATTTTCGCTCAGATGTGGCAAAAATATGGATTCAAATCCTACAAAAAGGGTAACTTAAACCTAATAATCTTTGAAGTAAAGGTGGGATCATCTTATGGAACAAAGCATACAGAAATTGATGGACTGGGTTAACAGTCATGTAAATGAAACCATTGTTATTGAAAAGAAAGAGCTTCGTGATCTGGATAAAATTCATTTTAATCTGGAGGCAGTTGAGTTCCGGAGTGCGGAGGATGTTATCGATGATTATCTAGGGAGTGCATTAATATTAAAAGGATTTGGCAGCACTTTAAACGCTGATGGTGAGCTAGTATCTCTACCACATTCCACCTATGACTTAGCTATTGACGGGCTTCGTATTGAGGATATAGGTGATCATAAGGCGGAAATAACTACAGATAGAGCTAAATACACCCTATCAGTGGATTGAACCATAAGTGATAACAGCAAAAGAGCCCACAGTAATCTGCGGGCTCTTACTAATTAGAGGTTATTCTTCTCCAATGATCTCCACTTCAGTTTCCAGCTCCACTCCGAATTTATCCTTCACAGTCGATCTTACATGGTGAATTAACCCGATGTAATCACTGGCGGTTGCATTATCTGCATTTACAATAAATCCTGCGTGTTTCTTGGATACCTCAGCACCACCGATTCTTGTTCCCTGTAAGCCACTCTCTTGAATTAACTGACCCGCAAAACGACCTGGAGGACGTTTAAAGACACTCCCACAGGATGGATACTCAAGCGGCTGCTTCGATTCACGCAGGTAAGTAAGTTCATCCATTTTCGACTTGATGGCTAACGCATCACCAGAAGTCATAGCAAAATTGGCCTCAAGCACGATGTATTCACCGCTTGCGAACACGCTTTTTCTATAACCCCATTGCAGCTCATCCCCTTGCAGAGTCACTAATTGTCCGCTCTTAGTTATAGCCAGCGCGCTATGCAGTACATCTTTAATTTCTCCGCCGTAAGCACCTGCGTTCATGTATAACGCTCCACCAACTGTTCCTGGAATGCCGCAGGCGAACTCAAGACCCGTAAGCTCCATTTCCAGCGCATATCTGGAAACATCAATAATCTTGGCGCCGCACTCCGCATACAAGAGATTATCTCGAATTCCCATTCCAGTTAGTCCTGCCGTTTGCAGAACGATCCCACGCACACCTCCATCACGGATAATCACGTTAGAGCCGTTCCCAAGTACCGTAAGGGTTATCCCATTTTGTTCAGCATATGTAACGATCTTTTGAATTTCATCATAAGTAGCTGGTGCCGCCAAAATATCAGCTTTGCCGCCCATTTTGGTATACACGTGATCCTTTAAGTTTTCATGACTCTTCACTATTCCTGCAGTCATTAATTGCTCTAGGTCATCTTGAATTTTGTCAATATTCATGTTTCATGCTCCTTTAACCATGTAAAAATGATGGTTCTTGATCTATTTTAAGTAGTGGTATCATGGAATTGTAGGCAACCACAACTGTAACAACGAACAGGCTCCCTTGTCAATGACGGGAGCCTGTTCGTTGTATGATTTTTAATTATGTTTACACCGCTTTATAGGCTGCAAGCTCGTAAGGAAGGCACAGTGGCACACCGGTGCGTGGATCTGGCACAATATCCGCCTCAATTCCAAACACTTCCCGCAGTACATCTGGTGTCATAACTTCAGTAGGTGAGCCTTCACTAACCACAGTACCGGACTTAATAGCGACCATATGCTGCGCATAACGAGTAGCATGATTCAGATCATGCACTACCATAATAATGGTACGGCCTTCTTCCTCATTCAGCTTTTGCAGAAGCTGTAGAACTTCAAGCTGGTGCGCCATATCTAGAAATGTTGTTGGTTCGTCCAGGAATAGAATGTCTGTTTCTTGCGCCAATGCCATTGCGATCCAAGCACGCTGACGTTGTCCTCCGGACAAGCGGTCAATCGGACGGTCATGGAAAGGCTCCATACCTGTAACAGTGATAGCGTTAGAGATAATGCTGCGATCCTCCGCTGTCATTGTGCCGAATCCTTTTTGATGCGGGAAGCGACCATAGCTGACAAGTTCAGAGACCGTTAGTCCGTCTGGAGCCGTTGGGTTTTGCGGTAGGATCGCAAGCTGACGAGCTACCTCTTTCGTAGAAAAGTTATGGATCGATTTGCCGTCCAGCATCACGCTGCCGCTCTTAGGCTTCATGATCCGGGCCATAGTTTTAAGAATTGTAGATTTACCAGAGCCGTTAGCGCCCACTAGTGCGGTGATTTTTCCCGTAGGGATGGATAAGTTCAAACCTTTAACAATCGTAGCCTCTGCATACCCAATACTTAATTCTTCTGTATTCAAACGTTCTGACATGTTAACCACTCCTTAAAAGTTTTATGAAGCTATGCTCCTAGAATGAACTACACAATTTATCTTGCTTCGTAAGCAAGAGCTTAGTTTTACGCTTTTGATTTGGCGAGTAAATACAAAAAGTAAGGTGCACCAATGATCGCAACCACGATACCTGTTGGAACTTCTGCAGGCTGCAGAACCCATCTTCCGATGGTATCCGCAGTAATCATAAGGAGTGCCCCTGTCAAAGCACTAGCTGGTAATAATACCTGATGACGGGGTCCCACAAGCTTGCGAGCTAGATGTGGTGCAATTAAACCAACAAAGCCAATCCCTCCGCTTACAGCGACACAGGAGCCGGCAAGTGCTACTGCTGTTACCAGAAGGAGAATACGTTCCTTCTCCACGCGCATTCCAAGTCCTAATGAAGTATGATCTCCTAGATTCAATACATTAAGAATACGGGCCTTATAGAAGGCGAACGGTAACAGAATCGCTATCCAAGGCAGCAGCGCAAGGACAAATCTCCAATCGCCACCCCATATTTTCCCGGCGATCCAAGTCGCTACAAATTGATAATTATTAGGATCAAGCCGAAGGGCCAACACAAGCTGGCAAGCATTGATTCCGGCAGCGACCGCAATCCCGATAAGGATCAATCTTGTTGGAGACAGACCATCTGCTTTCCGATATGCAAGAATATAGATTAAAGCGGCGGTTAAGCTAGCTCCTCCAAGCGCTAAAAGCGGCAAGACGAATACCGGAGCTGCTGTTGTAGCCGGAAAAAACGAGATAAAAATGATTACCGCAAAACCTGCACCCGCACTAATGCCCAGCGTAGCCGGTTCAGCAAGTGCATTCCGAGCGAGACTTTGTAAGATACAACCTGACACTGCAAAGCCCGCTCCAACTAACAATGAAATAACGATGCGAGGTAATCTGAAATCAAATAAAATTAGCTTTTGCTGATGAGTTCCATCTCCCAGCAGTGTATGTAATACCTCCCGGGGGGATAGACGCATAAATCCTGTATTCATACTGACAATAAATACAACAACGATCAAAATGGCAAGCAGCGATAACACTGTAATGGCACGTGTGCGGCGTTCTTTTTCATTAGGAGAAAGGGTTAATCTGTGCATTACAGCTCCCCCTTACGCTTACTCGCTAAGTAAATAAAAAAAGGTACACCGATGATGGCTATTAAAGCGCCTAGCGGCGTTTCATAAGGTGCATTTATCATTCTAGCGGCGATATCCGCAAAGATAATCAATAAGCTCCCTAGAATCGCCGAGCAAGGAATAATCCAGCGATAATCTACACCAACGAAATAACGTGTAACATGTGGAATAATTAGTCCTATAAAAGCAATCGGGCCAACCATTGAGACTGCACTTCCGGCAAGAACGACTACAACAATCATACATGCCAACTGCACTAATCTTGTCCGCTGCCCCAGACCAACAGCAACTTCTCTTCCTAGGCTGAGCAAAGTGACGGACCGCGATAATATCATCGCTGCGATTAATGCCACGAACACCCAAGGAAAAATAATCTTGATCTGAGTCCAGCTCGCCCCACCCATTCCGCCAGCCAGCCAGAAGGCAATATCCTGGGATAAGTTAAAAAGAATAGCTATACCCTGACTAACAGCAACCAGTAATGCACTTACCGCAGAGCCTGCGAGCGTTAAACGTAACGGTGTAAGGCCATTAAAAGATAGCGACCCAATTCCGAATACGATAAATGAGGCTACAGCGGCACCTATAAAACAAAACAACATAAGTGAAGTGAAGGAGAGCGAAGGTGCAAAAGCAAAAACTATGGCCAGCGCTACACCTGCTCCCGCATTCAAGCCTAACAGACCTGAATCCGCCAGCGGGTTTCTTGTCATCCCTTGCATGATTGCCCCTGCTACTGCGAAGCAAGCACCGACTATAGCACCTGCTATCGCGCGTGGAAATCGCAGTTCTCTTATCACCTGATGCTGCTGTAAATCTGGATTGAAATGAAATATTGCTTCCCATACCGTAGCTAGCTTGATATTTGCCGCACCCACCGAGACCGAAAGCGCCAGTCCGAAGGCTATAGCAGCAAGTCCAATCACTAGAATACCCATTGCAGCTGCCGGTCGGGTATGTAGAGCTTTTTTTGTATCATTTTTATTGCGATGTGCGAAATCTGAGGGTGAAACCATGAGTCGTCTCCTTAATCGATAGTTACATTAGTCTATATGATAACAACAATCATTCTCATTATCGCAAAAAAAATTAGGTTGTACAATTGTAGGAGTAGTTTTTCCGTAATATGACAATGGTTTATAAAAAAATGGTGCAGATCTTAGTATCCTAAGATACTTGATCTGCACGCCCTTCCCCACCAAAAGATCAGTCTCATTCATGGTGAATTACGACTTTTTATTTCACAAGACTTTTTAACACATCATCAATAATTTTGCCGCCAGCGTTCGCACCACTGTATAACCAGCTGCTGGTTGAGCTCATTTCATGCACATTACCAGCTTTTACAGCCGGGATACCTTTCCAAATTGCACTGTCCAGGATTTCCGAACCCTCAGTCTTATCACTGTTTACAAGAATAATATGATCTGCCGTCAGCTCAGAAAGCTTCTCTAGCGAGATTGGATTCCAAGTAGCTCTTGTACCAACAGGAATTTCTGTTACTAAGTTAGGCAGCGTTACACCAAGGTCTGTGTATAACACAGCACCACTACTGCGTGTTTCATCTACAATATAGAAGTTCTTTTGTACCAACCATAAAATCGCCACGGACTCTTGACCAATAGCTCCTTTAAGCTCTTCTTTCGCAGCAGCCGCTTTGTCTTCATACTCTTTAATGGCTTTCTCTGCTTCAGGGGTCTTGTTCAGAATTTCACCAATCTTGAGCAGCGATTTACGCCAATCTTGATTTAGTTCATCCCCAATCACATAAGTCGGTGCAATCTTATTCAGTTGGTCGTAGATACCGTTCTGTACAGAAGACTCCGATGGGATGAGAATAAGATCCGGAGCAAAGCTGGTTACTGCCTCGAGCGGAAGATCGTAGCTAATGGTAGGCACATCTTTCAATTCAGCGGCCAGATAATCCTGAACACCATTCGGTACGGACCATTGTGCTACTGGAGTCACGCCCAGAGTTACCAGAGCATCCTCCAAATAAGAACCCAGTACACGCGTTGGATTAGCCGGAATCGTTACTTCATGCCCCATTGCATCCGTTAACGTCTTAGGCGCTGCAGGAGCTTCTGTGGCTTCAGCAGTAGGTGCTGCTGTAGGCTCTGATCCTGTGTTTGATGCGTTACCGGAATTATTATTACCGCAAGCGGATAAAAATAGCACCATCACCATTAATCCGATCATCGTTAATTTCATGCTTCCAAATCTTTTTCTGTTAAACCAAAACATTTAATACCCTCCTAGTGTGTACAAGCTATGTTTTCTCAAAGATGTTGATTGTCTCTGTCTCACCTTTAAATGATATTGATTCTCATTCTCTATGTCAACATATAAATTTTAAATTTTGTGGATTTGTAACAATTTCCTTCTTTAAAATACAAAAAAGGCTATATTCCGAACGTTCCGGATATAGCCTCTCCTTAAGGGTTCACTATTTATTCAAATGATAAGGGACAGTCGCTACCACAACATCTTTTGAATTCATTAGGTAAGAACGGATTAAAAAGCTGGTCTGATTATGAAGTACAGCTTGCCACCAATGCTTAGTGATAAATTGTGGGATCAGGATCGTGATATGATCCGTTGCTGCGGTCTTCCACTCCACTGTATCAATAAATTTCAGTAACGGACGAATAATACTGCGATATCTGGAACGGAGTACAATCAGGCGTACACCTGGGCTCCACTCCTCCCACCGTTGCTCCATCTTTTGGATGTCCTCTTCATCAAATCCAACATATACTGCTACAACATTATCCGTTAAAGACTTGGCATAGCTAATGGAATGCAGTACAGCACGTGTTACACCGGCAACAGGGACAACAACCGTGCTGCCTTTAATCAAAGGTTTATCGGTACTCGGACATATACGAAGCTCATCTGCAATATTCAAATAGTGCTTGTGGATACGGTAGAACACGAACATTACAGCAGGTAAGAAAATGAAAGCCATCCATACGCTTGAGAACTTAGTAATGATAAAAATAAGTGTAATCGTCAATGTAGTCAGCATACCAATGGTATTTACAACAAATCTTTTTTTCCATCCCGCTGGTTTGGTTTTAAACCAATGAACCATCATTCCTAGCTGTGACAATGTGAATGGAATGAAGACGCCAACCGCATAAAGAGGAATCAGGCTTTCTGTATTTCCGTGGAATGCAGCTACAAGCAGAGCTGACAGAACACCTAGAAAAATAATACCATTGGAGAAGCCTAGACGGTCACCACGAACCATAAAAGCATGCGGCATATATTTATCTTTTGCAAACATAAATGCAAGCAGCGGGAACGCTGAGTATGCCGTATTAGCCGCCAAGAACAAAATTACTGCTGTGATACCTTGTATGAAAAAATATAAAGTTCCGCGACCAAAGGTCGATTCAGCGATCTGAGAAACAACTGTGGCCTTTTCGTCAGGCACTATGCCGTACCAATACGCCAGGAGTGTGATGCCTGTGAACATAAATCCAAGTATAACTCCCATGACCATTAAGGTCTTGGCTGCATTCTTTTCTGCAGGTGCTTTAAAGTTTGGAATAGCATTAGATACAGCCTCTACACCCGTAAGAGCCGAACAGCCAGAACTGAAGGCTTTTAATAGTAGAAACAAACTAACATTAGAAACAGCAGCGCCAATTTCAGGGACATTCGCATGCACGCCACCTGCTGCATATTTAATAATACCGGAGATAATCAACACTACAATCGACACCACGAACAAATACACTGGGATTGCGATGAATGAAGCTGATTCTGTAACTCCGCGAAGATTAATTAAAGTAAGAAGAATAATAACGGATACTGCAATAAGAACGGTGTGATTATGAAGACTTGGAAAAGCCGATGTGATCGCATCCGTCCCTGCCGACGCACTAACAGCAACGGTCAGAATGTAATCCACTAACAAAGACCCTCCTGCTAAAAGCCCTGTCGGAACACCAAGATTACTCTTGGCAACGATGTAAGCTCCGCCTCCCTGAGGATAAGCGTAGATCGTCTGCCGATAGGATAAAATCAGGATGGCCAGCAGGCCCAATACGGCTAATGCAATTGGCAGGGAATACCAGATGGCAGTAAACCCTGCAGCCACTAGTACAATCAGAATTTGTTCCGTTCCGTAGGCTACAGACGAGAGCGCATCAGAAGACAGGACAGCCAGTGCTTTAACCTTGGATAACTTTTCATGATCGAGTTCGTTCGACTTCATCGGACGCCCGATCAATAGTCGTTTTACCTTGCTTACCATGGTGGATACAGTTCCTTTCTTTGGGAGCTGAAACGGAAATTCCGCGCGCTGTTTTCATTGGTGGATTTCATAAATGCAGACACTAAAAATAGCATACGGAAATGATCCGCATGCTATGCATGGTCATTATCCCACCTTTGCTTACGAGGTTAGCTGGCGGATTCGGGCTGTGGTATAGCCCTACGGTTTAAGTCCAATCGACCCATTCCGATTCACCCCATTGGCATGAATGCCAAGTTTGGTTCCCCCGTTTTTCCTAAGAAAATTCAGCGCATATTCAACTTCTCACAAGGTCTAATATTAGTCTACAAAGTGGTTACAGTAAAGCGTTGAAAAAAATGAAAAAAGAATGAAAAAACATCCAGTAAGCGCAAATACAGCGTCTTATTGGATGCTCTCTTTCATTCTCTTCAATTATCCCTCTGGATCGTGTTTTTAATCACTTTTCACATTTTTTCGGATCACTTAAAGTTAAAAAATCAAAATCCTAAACTTTCCTCTGTATCTAACTCCATCACTTCTTCTTCCTTACGTCCGTACCAAAGTAAAATACTAATTAAAGCAAAAGCGATTAACGCAAGGAATGGTATTGTAATGAATCCAAAAAAGTTCAAGTAATCCTTATTACAAGGAACACCAATTGTACAAGGAAGAACTTTACTTAACGCAGGAATTTTCTGTTCCGCATAGTGATAGATCGAGATACTGCCACCAATCAAGCTTAGTGGAAGTACATAAGGGATAATCCGTTTATCCCCTCGAAACGTTGCAATTCCCAAGAGGAATAACTGAGGATACATGAAAATTCTCTGGAACCAGCAAAGCTTACAAGGTTCATATTTCAATACTTCGCTCAAATACAAGCTACCGGCAACAGCAACTAAAGAGACGAACCAGGCCAGATACAGGCAGTTACGCTTGCAAAAAGATAGGAACTTTGTCACTTTGCCTCCACAGCTTTTGCGGCGTCATTGATTTCAGTTGAAATCGCTTCAATGTTAAATGGATCCGCAGTCTTTACTCCATTGATGTAGAGGGATGGCGTTGTAGTTACCCCTGCTTCAGTAGCTAGCTGCATGCCCTTATTTAGGTCATCTGCATACGTACGATCCTTGATATCTTTACGTAGCAGTTCGTAATCAATAGCTAACTTCTCTTTCTCCGCAAGGCTTACTAAGAAATCTTCAGTTGCCCATTCTTCGCTCTCATCACCTTGCTGTGCGTATACAGCATCGTAGAACTTCCAGAATTCATCTTTATTCTGATGATATACAGATAATGCAGCAAGTGAGGCAGTCTCAGAGTCTGGACCAACGAAAGCCATATTTACAAAGTAGAGCGCTGCTTTTCCCTCGTTGACAAAATCTTGAACAATCTTCGGTTTAACTGAAGTTGCAAATTGGGAACACGCTGGACATTTTAAATCACCAAATTCAACAATTTTAACAGGTGCATCCTCTTTACCGACTCTAGGTAGCTCACTGTAATTGAATTCCACTGGTTCTCCCGTAGTGGCATTTTTTGCGGCATCTTTCGAAGCTAACATAAACAATCCAACAAAAATGATGACTACTAAAGCAATTGAACCAATAATTAAAATTCTCGTCTTCTGCTTTTGTTGCTCCTGTTCTACCCGCCGTTTCTCTTGTTTGCTTAGCTGGGGAACGCTTGTACTTTTATTAGGTTTACTCAAGGAGAATTCCTTTCTGTCCTCTGTGGACTAATGTAGTTTTTATCATATACATTTAAAATTATATAATTTTTAATCTCTTTTTGGCAAACAATACTGTAAATACACTGTAAAAAAAGACACAAGGCTACAGCCCTGTGTCTTAATAAATATAAATAAGTTCGTTATGCACCAGCTTCTTCAGTCAATAGCTGTAACTTCAGTAGCTTAATTCGAGAAATCCGCTTATTATCCGTTTCTTCCACAATAAACAGATGATCATCAAATTCTACAGACTGCCCTTTTTGAGGTGGATTAACCTCCAGTTTAGAATACAGCCAACCGCCTATCGTATCATAATCCTCTGTATCCATGTGGAGACCCAAAAGATCATTGATCTCTTCAATAAGCATCAAGCCGTCGATGGAGTGTTCATCCTCCCCCAGCTTCTCAACACCAGGACGCTCTTCGTCGAACTCATCCTGAATTTCTCCTACAATTTCCTCCATGATATCTTCCAGTGTTACCATTCCCGATGTTCCACCATACTCATCAATCAGAATGGCGATTTGTGTCTTCGCACGCTGCATGACTTTCAGCAGAGCACTAATCTGAATAGATTCTGGTACGGTTAGTATAGGACGAATTAACTTATTATAGCTTTGTTCACGATCCCTAATTAAGTCCTTGATATGAATGAAGCCAAGAATGTGATCCTTATCTCCATCACAGACTGGATAACGCGTCCTCATTCCATCAAAAGCAATTTCAAGATTCTCTTCCGTTGGAAGATGATTATTCAGGCAGATCATTTCTGTCCGAGGAATCATGATCTCACGGGCCATCGTATCCACGAATTCAAAAATATTGTCAACTAGAGCCATTTCGGTATTATCGATAAAGCCGCTTTTATTACTTTCTTGCATGATAATACGGATCTCTTCTTCCGTATGCGCCGTCCCCAGCTCTGAAGCAGGGGCTAAACGGAAGATCCGTAATAAACCGCGTGCTAGCCCATTTACGATCCATATCACTGGATACATGATCTTGTAAAACACATTCATCGGTCCAGATGTTAGCAAGAGGACAGATTCAGCCTTGTTAACAGCAATAGTCTTAGGTGCAAGTTCACCTAGTACGATATGCAAGATAGTGATAAACATTAGAGCAATAATCAAAGATACAACATTAACTGCGGTTACCCCAAAACCTATACTTCCTAATAATGGCCCAACAAGGTTAGCTATAGCTGGTTGACCCAGCCATCCTAGCGCAAGCGAAGCCAAAGTAATACCAAGTTGACAGGCGGATAGATAACCTTCCAAGTTGCGTACGATGCTTCTCGCTTTTAAAGCTTTTTTACTACCTTCTTCAATAAGGGTATCAATTCTACCGCTTCGTACTTTTACCATTGCATATTCGACTGAAACAAAAAATCCGTTTAACAATACCAACAGAATAATAAGACCTACGTGTAATATACCGGGTAAAGGGTCGCTCAATTTATAATCCTATCCATCATTCTCCGTACGGATGGATAGGCCCACCTCCTTCGTTTTTTCAGAGTATCGGCAAGAAGCTTGCCAGTTGTTCCTTTCAGTATCAATTTCCCAATGGTTTCATCTCCAGTCTGGAATCACGTTTTTGAATATATACTTTATTATATTAATATATTGGGGCAAACCGCAAGCATGCGTGTCCTTTCGAAAAAAAATGGGTCTTTATTCCCCTTATTATTCCAAAATATCTGTCTGTATAAAGAAAAACCCCTCACCGTTAAGTGTTGGGGTTCATCCACAAATATTAGGACTTGATTAGCGACAGTTTCTTGTTGTAGGAGGATTACCAATGACACCAGGGTATTGATAAGTAAGGGGTTCATCAAATGTAGCATAATCAAAATAAATCATAAGTAATACAGTACGTTGACCTGTTACTGGGTCACTAATAATAATGTGGTCACGGCCCGCAGCTTCCAGTACACCCTTGTAAACTTTGGCATTCCACTCTTTGTTATTTTCGTAAGTAAAATAAAATGTACCTACTTTGCCTAAATTCAGTCTGAAGATATTTTCGATATACGATTGTTCAAACTGTTGAGGTGGGTTTTGAACTACAACCCCTCCTGGTGTCATCGGACTTCCGCTGCTAACTTGTGGCGGCATGCTACCCATGCCTTGCATCCCTTGCATTCCTTGCATTCCTGTTGACATTGGCATTTGCATACCTGAAGAAGAAACACTACCAATAGTATAAGTGACGGGACGGTATGGTTGAACGATCATTTAATGAACCTCCTAAATGTTTATCGGAGCAGTTGCTCCCTTTGGACACCAAAAAATTTAAAACTAGCTTACTGAGAGAATTACTCATATGTAGAGTAATTCTCTTTGCACAGTTCCCCTGCTAATTGCCAATAAATACAGCTGGGCAATCTTCTCCAGTCGGAGTAAAGAAGCAATGAGCTTTAAAGCGGCCTGTGTTTTGTTGGTTATACCAAGTTGGAGGGCAATCCCCTACAGGACGGAAGAACCATAAAGCATTGGTTGCTGGCCAGGTTCTTTCACCTGCAATTGCACGTTTAGCAAGACGTATGTCTGCTTCTCTCGCTCGTTGATAGAAGTAGCTTTTTTGCGGGGCTTCGAATCCTCCTGGACTTTGATAGACCATGTCATTCACAGTACGAATGTTCAAAAAATCGAGGCAATTGCCAAGAATCCGATTGACACCAACATTGCCGACCATAAGCATGCCGAGATCTCCATCTTCCTCAGCTTCTGCTCTCATCAACCGCGCTAGCACCTTCACATCTTCCGAGTTCGTTTTGATGACGGCCACGCTGTCTCCTCCTTGGGGTCGCTTTTAGCTTGCAACCTCGTTCTTAACTGCATGCTGTATTGTATGTGCATTCGCCTAACTGGTGACAGCTCACGCCTAATTTTACAGTCGATTACTTTCTGCAACATTCTTAATAGTTGCAAATAAAAATCCATCTCCCTGTTCCACTAAAAGGAAGAGGGGGATGGATTAAGATTTAAGTATGCTAATGGCTACTCCGCAGTGGAATATTGTGGCTGTCGCTCAAATCCGTGATATCTAGTTCCTTGATAGGTAAGCATGCCTTTATCGCCTTCTGCACTCATTCCATATTCATGACCATCTACTTTAAATTCTATTCGACTGCCACCATTCAATTCATACGTTAAGTAGTAAGTTGTACTTGTACGACTTGAACCATTATCTTCTTGAGTCTGCTGCTGCCTTATTTCACTTCGTTTACTAACGATACGGGCAGGAATGGTTAGCATGGGTGAGCTATTGTTCCGGCTCCATTGAAGCAAACCCCTGCCTGCTGATACTGCAAGAATACCAACCATTACAATGAGAAATATTGGCATCACTGTTCCAGAGAAATCAAACATCCATGAAAGATCCGGGCCCATTCCCATGACATTTTCCCCCTTCATACCCATGTAATTCCGACTTTTCCTTAGCTTTCGGGCACTTCTGTACATGTATATGCCTCTTCTAGTTAAGAAAGCATTAAATTAATGAGACTTCATGCAAAAAGACCACTTCGTTTTCTTAGAAATCAAGAAATGAAGTGGTCTTTCAATCATAGTTTTGAGTGATCAGATTAAGCATGAACGAGGTCTAGCAATTGCTTTGTTTCGTCAGTCTGATCGTCTAACATTCCGTTATCTGCCCAGCATGCTCTGCATTGTTCTTCTGTTTCACACAGGTGAGCGTCATCACAGTTGTAGCAAAGTTGCAGCAGGTTTCTTGTCATATAATCTGTTTCAAAAGTTTTCATTGTAATCTCTCCTATTCGAAAGTTGAGTTTGTGAAAATTTGAACTTGTTCTATGTGTTAAATATATCACACGATCATTTAAATGTCATGTGATTTTTTTCACATCTTTAAAGAAAATTTTAATTAAGTTTTTTCCTTATATTCAATTAATCAAAAATACGTAGTTTTGGGAATTCATCCCTTATACACAAAAAAAGAAGCTGTCCCAAAAGTAGCGTCCACCACTTAAGAAACAGCCCCTCTTCACTTTACATCACACGCCAACTAATCCCACCATTAGTGGTTTGTAAGAGGAGTGAGCGTTTTTGTTCTTTTTTCTCAATCAAAAGCCAGCCGACCTCTGGAGAAATAAACTGCATCTTAATCGTCTCAGGATATTCCTCAAGCTTTGACTGCAGAACATTGCTCTCCTTAAGGGGGAGCCAATTGTTCCCTTGGTTAACGGTGTGGTAAAGGGTGTCACCGATGATGGCCCAACCGACTTGGGAATTCAGAAATGTTGGGGCACTCTGATGATTTCCTTCGGTTGAACTCTTTAATTCAAAAGGTGCAAATTTCCAATTATCTCCACCATTAGCTGTAAAGTAACCGTGGTAAGTAATCGTCTTATCTTTATCTTTTTGGCAGCCCACAGACATCCAGCCATTAGTTTTACTAGCATCGAAGAACTCTGGTTTGCCAGTAATCACTCTGTCACAGCTTTCCAGTTGTTCATTTACCAAAAAAGGTGATCCCGGATTCCAACTCTGACCACCGTCCTTAGTCATAAAGATCTTTGGAAGAGCACCTGTCTGCAGGGTCACAAATCCCTCTACACGGTTCTTAAATATCATTCCAGTACTTACACCTGTGAACGGAATCGAATGATTTGGAAGGTTCGGATTATATTGTTCATTCTGCATCACTTCTTCCCACGTGGCACCACCGTCTGATGTTGAGTAAAGGGCCTTGCTCTCCCTGTTAGGAGTAGCTTTTGAAGAGGTCATCAGCCATCCTTGGGTCGGAGAATTAAAATAAACGGAAGATACATCATTATCATCGCCTAGTGATGAGATCTTCCAGCTCTGACCACCATCCGTGGTTCGCAGCACAATGTTCTCTGTCGTACCAAATGCACTTCTTATAATCCAACCATGATTGGGGTCCGTAAAAAAGATGCCTTTTCCATAGACGGGCGTGGAAAGGAACTGTACATTTGGCGCTGGAGAAATATTAGCCCATGTCGCTCCATTATCACGGGTAATGTACAAACGAAGCTCATTTTTTGTAACACCCCAGACCATGCCCACTGTCTCGCTTAGCAAATGAAAGCCCGTAATTCTCGTCTGAACCTGATATTTCGGGGCACTCTCATTATTAGTATTGTTATCAGGTGGTGTAATCAGAGTAATCGTTTGTCCTTCTTCCGGTGCTTCTGTTGGCTGTGGCTGTGGAGAAGGCTCCGGTGGTGGTGAAGAACATGCCGAGACTATCCACGCTAAAAAAAATAGCATCAGAAACATTCTTAGTGTTTTCAATCCAGCAGTCCTAGATGTCAATGCCCTCTCTCCTCTCGATTCGATTCTTATTTATGATTCAACTTACTATTACGGTAGCCGTATAAAAAATAGATCAGAAGTCCAAGAGCCGTCCAAATAAGAAATCCAATCCATGTCTCACTTCCTAGATTATACATCAAAAATCCGCATGTTGCCGCACTTAGCAACGGAATGAAAGGTACCCAGGGTACTCTGAACCCTCTTTTCATATTGGGATGAATATACCGTAAGGCAATTACACCCAAAGAAACGACAAAAAAGGCAAACAGTGTTCCAATGCTTGTTAAGTTAGCCAACCGATCCAAAGGTATGAAGCCAGTTAATACTGCTATTATGATACCAACCATCCATGTACTACGAATAGGCGTTTGAGTTTTAGCATTGATGTTAGATAATCCTTTTGGCAAAAGTCCATCCCGTGAGATTGCAAATATCAGTCGAGTTTGACCGAACAGCATCACGAGCAGCACTGTGGTCATTCCTGCAATAGCCCCTACCGAGATTAGACCCGCTATCAGATCCTGATTTACGACGCGAAGCGCATAAGAAACAGGATCACTTACATTGAGGTCCGTGTAAGGAATAATACCCGTTAATACGAGTGAAACTAGAATATACAATACTGAACAAATAGCAAGAGATGAAATAATTCCTATTGGCAAATCCCGCTGTGGTCGCTTTACTTCTTCTGCTGCAGTCGATAATGCATCAAAGCCTATGTAGGCGAAGAAGACCGTTGCCGCACCATTCACGACACCTTGAAAGCCAAACGGTAGGAATGGAGTCCAGTTCTCTGGCTTAACATAGAAGAATCCCGTTACGATAAACAAAAGTACTACAGCAATTTTGATAACTACCATAATGGCATTAAAACGAGCAGTCTCTTTAGTTCCCCGTGTCAGTAAGTAGGAAATTAGTAAGATGATAATTACTGCTGGTAAATTGATAACGGTACCCGCTTCCGCATTATAAGCCCCAGATAGTGCTGTAGGAATATGTATCCCGAATCCCTCTAAAAGACCCTGTAAATAACCGGACCACCCACTGCTAACTGCCGCTGCTGCAACGCCGTATTCTAACACAAGATCCCAGCCTAAAATCCAAGCGAGTAATTCTCCAAATGCTACATAACTATAAGCATAGGCACTTCCGGAGACCGGGATGGTCGATGCAAACTCTGAATAACAAAGGGCTGATAACACGCACGCAAAAGCGGCTAACAGGAATGAAATCACAAGCCCAGGACCAGCGTGTTCTGCTGCCGCTACGCCTGTCATTACAAAAATACCAGTACCGATGATCGCTCCTACACCTAGCATGGTTAGATCTAGTGCACCAAGTGTTTTGTTTAACTTGGTTGCACCCGAGTTTGAAGGTGCGATTAACGGTTTTTTGCGAAATAAATCCATTCTTACATTCTCTCCTGTCTAGTCTTGTTGTCAAATTGTTTAGAGAATTTCTATTTAGTATGCCCAAAATGGGGTAATGCATTAAATAAGACCTGCTTGAAAACAATAACGTTAGCGATTATGATGGACAAGATTAAATACCAAAAATTTAAAATACTGAGGAGATGAAATCATGCCCCCGAAACCCAATCGAGTCGTAGTCATTGGTACTGGAGCAGTTGGTACAACAACAGCCTATACATTATTGCTACGGAGACGTATGCCTGAGCTCGTACTTATTGACGTTAATCAAAAGAAAGCACTTGGAGAAGCGTTGGATATGAATCACGGCATGCCTTTTGTTGGCGGTGTGAAGCTATGGGCTGGTACATATGAAGATTGCCGTGAAGCGGATATCATCATTGTTACGGCCGGTGCATCACAAAAACCAGGTGAAACCCGGATAGATCTGCTCCGCAAAAACATTTCAATTTTCCGAGATATCGTTCAAAAAATAACAAAATACAATCAACATGCGATACTACTTATTGCTACTAACCCGGTAGATATTTTATCATATGCCACTTTAAAAATAAGCGGATTTGATCGCAGAAGAGTCATCGGTTCCGGTACAGTGTTGGATAGTGCACGGTTTCGCTACCTGATCGGCCGCCATAAAGAAATTGATCCTCGCAGTATTCACGGACAGATTATCGGGGAACATGGAGACTCAGAACTTCCTGTTTGGAGTCTAGCGAATGTTGCCGGAATCGATCTTGGTTTTGATGAAGCAGAACAAAATGAAATTTTCGAAGATACTAAGAATGCCGCTTATGAAATTATTGATGCCAAAGGCTCTACCTCTTACGCAATAGCACTAGCACTTGATCGAATTGTAGTCTCCATTCTGCATAATGAAGGTTCTGTGTTGAACGTATCTACTTTATTGAATAATTATAATGGCGTTTCGGATGTCTACCTTGGTGCCCCTTGTATCGTAGATCGCTCCGGTGTACGAGAAGTACTAGATCTTCCACTAAATGAGACAGAAAAAGCTTTATTCCAGAAATCTGCCGAGAAGCTTAAGGCAGAGATTGCTAAGCTAGAACTGTAAGCAAGAATTGGGGCTGTCCCGAATGTCATGACTCATGACTGGGATAGTCCCTTTTTCATGAAAAAAAATGCACTTTGAATTCTATCAAATCTGGACTTGCAATTTCGACATGGCTTCTTCCTTCTCCCGGCTCGTGATATGCGTGTAAACCGTTGTAGTCTGAATAGAAGAGTGTCCGAGCAGTTCCTGAACCGTTCGCAGATCCGCGCCTTTTCGTAACAGCATGGTAGCGAAGGAATGTCGAAGCTTGTGGCTGGAATATGGTCGACGTTGTGCAGCAGGCACATCCTTTTGGAAACGCTCGAAGGTGTCCGCAGCGATTTGCTGAATACCACGAATAGACAGCCTGCGTCCCTTTTGTGAAATGAACATAGCCTCTTCTTTACTGCGCCAAGGTTCTAGCCGTTCTTCTATTGCCAGATCGAGAAAGGGGACCACATCCTCTGGAATCGGTACATTACGCCATTTACGTCCCTTACCAAACACTCGAAGTGAATGCCTTTCTACATTATAATCACTTAAATTCAGCGTGTGGACTTCCCCCACCCGAAGCCCCATATAGGACATGAGTAAAAAAACTGCTAAATTACGGCCTTTGTACTTCCCGTCTATAGAAGATAAAAATCGCCCCAGATCACCTTCATCTAAATAGACTGGCTCACGATTGATCTCTGTCTTAGATTTCTTGATCCCAGCTGCAGGATTGGTTAGAAGTAATTCCAGTTCGATTAATGCCTTGAAAAAACAGTTAATAGAGGCATGCTTCCGGTTCCGAGTAGCATCACTTACTCCACGTTCACGCACAGACGTAAGAAAGGAAATAACATGTAACTTCTTTACCGATTCAAGCTTTTTTCCATTTAGACTTTCTAAAAACTGTCTTACATCTACTAAATAGGATTTCTGCGTATAGGGAGTGTAACCGGCATCTTTCATCCAGATTAAAAAAGCCTCAAGCCCCTCTTCGTAGTCTTCACTCCACTCATTCATGGCTTCGAGCCTCCCTTGATTTCGACAATCTATTGTACCATAGAATAGCTACGAGATTTATACTTAAGTACTCCATTTTTCAGCGTGCTTTTGTACAGTCATTAAAAACTCTGTTAGTACAGGTGATTTCCATTTCTTATGATGATAGGCTATTTGAGTAGTCACACGCTGCGATTCATCATTCCAATTCAAACTAGCTAACTTTCCCTCCGCTAATTCATTGTTCACTGTAATCAGTGGAATAAAAGCGATACCTAGCCCCGCCATAACACATTGCTTGATCGCCTCAATACTCCAAAACTCTAACGTAGGGTCAGGAAATACCCCATGACTGTTTAAATGATGTTCAAACAAAGTACGGTAGCTACAACCCGTTTCTGTATGCAAAATCGTTTCTCCCTTAAGATGAACCGGCTCTACCTCTGAAAGACTCACTAAGGGATGATCTGGTGGGGCGATCAAGGTCATTTGTTCATGCACCAGTGTTTCTATGTTCAGATCTTTATCTTCTGTCTCTGGTTGCAGTAAGAAAGCCAGATCTAGTTCACCGGAGCGGACTAAGTCCGTTAGCTCCCAGCAGACCCCAGGCTTCAAAATAATTTGGACCTTCGGATATTTCGTGCGAAACTCCTTGATAATGCCTGGTAAGCGAAAAGCAGCCAGAGATTCAGGTGCGCCAATTCGTAAAGACCCTGTTAGCTCACTCTCGGAGCGAAGAGCATCTTCCGCTAGAGAGTGCATTCTGGAGATCTCTTGAGCGAATGGAAGCAGACGGCGGCCTGCATCGGTTAGGATGATCTTTTTACTGATCCGATCGAATAAAGGCTGACCTATTTCAGTCTCTAGCGCTTGGATCTGTGCGGTAATACTGGATTGTGCATAACCAAGCTTCTGTGCAGCGCGTGTGAAGCTACCCGTCTCCACTACGACAATAAAGGTAAAAAGATGACGTGATTCCATACGTGCCCCCTGAATAATAGTTAACCATCGGAATTTCGAATGGATACTATTCAAAAAATCTGTTTTTCCAATGGATCTATTATCTGCTACTCTATAACAAAAGACAATGAAAGCAGGATTAAAAATCATGAAAGATTCAAGTGCAAACACATTACAAAGAAACATCGGCATGCCCCAAGCCATAGCTCTTTATATCGGCGCTGTTTTGGGCTCAGGGGTCTTAATCGTGCCCGGGCTGGCTGCAGAAATGGCTGGTCCCGCTTCATTACTGGCATGGGGATTTATGACGCTGTTGATATTGCCAATGGCCTTATCGATGGGACTGCTCTCTGCCAAATTCCCTAACGCTGGAGGCGTGTCACACTTCGTTACTCTTGCTTTCGGACCTAAAGCTGGATCTTTAGTGGGCTGGTTCTTCCTAATGTCCGTTCCGATTGGTGCGCCCGTCGCTGCACTGACCGGTGCTGGTTATATGACAGCCGCAATGGGCTGGGATGAACCTGCGAGAATTACTATCGCTGCAGTGATGTTGGCCATTGGGCTAATTACTAACTGGATTGGCATGCAAGTGGCTGGAAAGGTACAAATTGCCGTAGTAATTGCAATTGTAGCTGTTCTCGTCTTCTCCTTTGCTACTGCACTTCCACGGATGGAGGTGGAACACTTCACACCCTTTGTCCCACATGGATGGATGAGCATTGGTCAGGCTGCAGCAATTTTATTTTGGTGTTTTATTGGCTGGGAGGCTGTCTCACATCTTTCTGAGGAGTTCAAAGACCCACAGCGTGCTGCAGTTAAAGGTGTGACCATCGCTGCAATTATTGTAGGTATTCTATATTTCTTATCTGCTTTAGCAACAGTTGGCACACAAAGCTACCTTAAAGGTGGGTCAAGCACTTCGCTCGTTTGGATCATCAGCCAGCCTCTTGGACGCTGGGGAGGATTTATCGCAGGTCTTACAGGTCTATTCATTTGTACTGCCACCATTATCGCCTATGCCGGTGCGGCCTCACGTGTGGCTTATGCGTTATCACGTCAGGGCTATGCGCCGAAATGGATGGGTAGACTATCCAAACAATATCATACCCCTATCGGCGGGATAGCTTTTCTGCTCCTCTGTTTCGTGACGGTGATGTCACTGTACGGCAGCGGATCTATATCAATCACTACTTTGATTCAGTTTCCGAATGCGACATTCATTCTAACCTATATCGGAGGCTGTGCTGCGGGGATACGTCTACTCAAGGGGAGCAGATTAGGTGTGACGATTAGCTGGATCTCTTTTCTAGCTACTGCTGCCGTGTTTCCTTTTACAGGCTGGGCGATAGGTTATCCGTTACTTATTACTTTGATGTTTATTTTGATCTTTCGTCTTAAACATAAACAAGGGATTACCGGAATAAAGGATTTAAGTAATGAAATATATGACGGTCAACGAAAAGTGTTATGAATATCATAAACCCGTAACCAGTCCTTTATCAGGATCGGTTACGGGTTTATTTTTCTTTATTTTTTTAAAAACTTTGATATGATTCCAATATTCTCCTTAATCTTGGTTTTAATAAATGGGTCAATTCTTTCAGGGAGCTGAAGCGGGTGATGAAATTTAGCATCAAGAACCTCCACTCCGTCTGGTTGAATAACCCCCTCATAGTCTGTGCAAATATATCCAATAATAACATTGTAATACTCATGGCCATTTCTTAATTTTGTATACAGTTCTTTTCCAGAAAATACACCCATTAAATGAAGCGTCTTAATTGTTATACCAAGCTCTTCCTTGACTTCGCGTCTAGCACACTCTTCTACTGATTCACCAAGCTCCATTAACCCGCCAGGAACTCCCCAGGTGCCATCTTCATGCTGGACTAATAATAGTTCACCTGAAGGATTAATAATTATTATACTCGGCCTTACCAAAATTACAGGTTTATTTCCAACCAGTTCTCGAAGTGATTCAACATACCCCATCTGCACGCCTCCTATTATTACAAGGTTATATCCTTTTTCAAATCTCATATTCTGCCATTATTTTACTCAACTTATCTGTTCATGTACATGAGCGAATCAAAGAAATCTTCCTTCTATACTTGCATTTTTCTAGCTAATAATTAAAAAGCTTACGTTTCAGCGTTCGTTTAGTTGGTTATGGAATGAAGAGGGTAAACTATACTATGACCAGACAAAGGAGACGATACATCATGCCAAATCAACCAAAGATCATTCTCGAGCAAGCAGCGCAGAAATTTGCCGATGATAATTCAAAACCTCCGTTCCTTCCTGATCTTGGACCAGAAAAAGGTCGTGAGACGGTAGATACAGTACAATCCAGCGAGATTAATAAACCTGAAGTCGATATCGAAGATCTTATGGTACCAGGAGGACCTAACGGTAATGTTTCTGTTAGAATTGTTCGGCCCCCTAGCTCCTCTTCCGCATCGTTGCCAGTCATCCTATACATTCATGGTGCAGGCTGGGTATTTGGCAATGCGCATACCCATGATCGCTTAATCCGTGAATTAGCTGTTGGTGCGGAGGCAGCAATCGTATTCCCAAATTACAGTCTATCTCCAGAAGCTAAATATCCTACCGCAATTGAAGAAATCTATGCTGTTCTAAAATGGATCGCTGAACAGGGCAGTGATCATGCCCTTGATGCTAGCAAGCTATCCATAGGTGGTGATAGTGTCGGCGGGAATATGGCAGCAGCCGTTACTCTTATGGCAAAAGAACGCAGTGGCCCGAAAATAGGGAAACAACTATTGTTCTATCCAGTAACTGATGCCTCATTTGATACCGAATCCTATCATGAGTTCGCCGAAGGATATTTCCTACAGCGTGACGGAATGAAATGGTTCTGGGATCAATATACAACTGACTCAGCGGAGCGGAATCAGATCACAGCCTCCCCGCTTTGTGCCAGTGTAGAGCAGTTACGCGATCTGCCTGAAGCACTAGTCATAACGGGTGAAGCAGATGTTCTACGTGATGAAGGTGAAGCTTATGCTGCCAAATTACGTGAAGCTGGCGTCACTGTCACAGCAGTTCGCTTTCAAGGGATCATACATGATTTTGTGATGTTAAATCCTTTAGCAGAAACCAATGCCAAAAAAGCCGCCATCAAGTTGGCGACTACCTGGCTTCGTGAAGGCTTCTAAAACTAATAAGTCCATCGACATTTTCTACATGAGGGAGTGTCTCAAAGGCCATGAAATGGCTTCTGGGACACTTATTTTTTTGATGAATACTTACGTTGACGGTCGTTACCTTCTACATTAAATTCCTGACATTCCTTCTATTGACTCTTAACCATCCTTAGGGGTCACTTTCGTGACTAAAGTTCCCTCCATCGTGTAAAATATTTACTTATTGGACGCCGATGTTTTCATTAGTTAACATAATTATGATTATGTTAACTAATGTTATAAGAAACAACAATTACGCCCAACCGATACGAGGAGCAGGCCATTGGCTGGCTGCAAGATCATTTCGAGACCTCTTTGCTTCTAGAACTTACAGATGCTGTTACGCCTCATCTTTTGAAGCTAATTCTCGCTTAAACTCACTCGTTCGACTCTCCAAATGAACAGAACCGCCATTTCCAATCTGAAAGGTCGTCCCGGACCCAATCGATAAAATTCTAATATATTGCATATTAATCGTTGAAGCCTCGGAATCATTCAAAATCTCAACTTCATCTTCATTCACTTGCTTCGACCATGCCGTGAGTGGGATCTCTAAGGGTGATGCCTCTCTATTATTGCTGTTAATCTCTTTAATGTTATATAGGTAATTTTCTTTACTACCCACAAAATTAGACTGAATCCGCTCTACAGATCCACATATGAAAATAGAACTGTCAGACAGATTATTGATGTACACATCTTGTATACGCGAGGTATGCATTAGTTAACTGCCTTTTTGGACTTGATCTGGAGCACTGGGAGCATACTCTATCACGCTGTCAAACGCCGAAGAACAGTTAATCGTCTGGGTATCCCCTACTAAAAATACCGAAGAACCTGATATCGAAACCACTTTTACTGCGTTTACATTTATTTCTCTGTTAATCACGGTTACTTTCATGTGGTTCCCGCCTTCCAGTTATATTTATTTCCAAATGCCGCTCTATCGCCGTAACAATATCTCGTTTGATTTGTTCTACAATAGAAGCACTTTCCTCTTCTGTGTATCCGCGCCCTTCCTCTGAGGTAGGCAGCTGGCTCACATAGTCGTTAATTCGGCCATCCATCTGATTCAGCAGATCCTGAGTTACCATTTGGATATAGTTCTCATCAATACTTAAGTTCTGCTCTTTTTCTAACCGTGAAAATTGTGAAGGGACTTCCTCTTGGACATACTTCAGAATCTCTGGACGAATCTTATCCGATAAGGCGGTTGCAGTTGGTGCCCCTTCTTCTTGCTGACCGATAGGTTTTCCATTGACGATCGCTTCATCCAGATTATTTCCCTCATTGGGTGTTATGCCTATATTTAAAGTGCCTTCCAGCTTCTCGATTTTCAATTGTTCAAAATGATAATTTATAGGTCCTATACTTGCAGCTTTATTGTTCTTTATGCTGTCTACATCCCCTTAAAATCTTGGAGCTGCTTCTCCAGCTGCTGAATCTTTTCTGATTGTAATCTTAATGTATTAAAGACTTGTTGAACATAATACGGGTGCATACAACCCCCTCCTATGGTTTATTGTATGCGAAGGATAAGCGCCTAATTCTAGCCTGTATATAGTTCAGTTGGCGGAGGCAAACGTACAAGAGGCGAATCACTTACCCCTGGTAATGGTGCAGGAGGAGATTCTGGAACGTCACTAGACTGATAACTATGAGACAAGGCATTAATTCGGCCGGAAGTGCCGATCTGCAGAACCGATGAATTAGAGATCGTACCAATTTTTAGATGATTGACCGATATGCACTGATACACCGTAATATTCATGTAAACCCACCCTTAAGGAGGCGATACTTGATCCACCACATCTGAATCCATCGTGTTCGTACTGCTGGCTGCATTATTCGTAATGTTTGTACCTATGGAGTCACCTATCGAGAAGGAGTTGGCACCGGCATAGATTTTGGAGTTACTGCTCAAGATGACGGATGCTGTATTTCCTACTAAAACTGTGGAACTAGGGCCCACGCTGTTGATTTTAATGTTACCGATGATTGAAACCACCAAACCACTCCTCCCTTAGGAATGATAACCTATTCTATGTAGATATCCGCCCAGATGTCACTGAATAAGTCATACGCCCATACAATGGATAAAAAAATGAAGGAGGTTCAGCGTTCATGAGTCCGAATAAATCGAACCCTTTAGATTGGATGAACGAAGATCCCTTTTTTAAGAAAAAGCTATCCTTAAAGTCGCTTGAAGAGCAATGGAAGCTGGATCCAAGCCAGATCGACGGATATGTTGAAAAAATAATCAGAGAAGCTACCGCGTCGACCTCTTCATCATTGACGGACGAAACCTCTAGTCTGCACTTTGAGCATCTTGACACACATAATTACCTGATCACGAAAATTCGTATTCCAAGTGAAATTCACCCCGAAAGTATTTGGGCACAAATTAACCGAACACAAATTAAATTAAGCGGTCTTGGAAAAGATCATAGCGAGATCATCCCACTCCCCATTCCAGTCAATCCGGATCAGAGCAGAGGCACTTATAAACAAGGCTCATTGCAATTCAGAATGCCAAAAATGTCATCAGGAAAATTTAGAGATATCGACATCCGTTATTTATAAAAAAACCCTTAAAATACCTCCTTTTTACTCGTCCAAGTGGTGATCTATCCTCAAAAAAACGTCTTAGAATCAAAACAGCGTATAATTTAAGTTATGCGCTGTTTTTTTAGGGCGTTTTTCGCCCTTATTATTCTTAATTTTGTCTGCAATCACAAAGGAATTTATAAGCTTCATTCTCCGAACTTTAAGGTTGCCTCGCTCATAAGATAGGGTATCAATCGCAAAGGTGGGCTATTTATGTCCAAAAATAAACGCGGTAAAGCACTCTGGCGCATGCCATCCCGAGGTAGAGGAACATGCCTGATCTGCGGCAGCACTCGTATTAAGCTTTTATACATCGGAAAAGGACTTTCTGGCGAAAAGGTTAACGTGTGTAAGAAATGCGAGGGTAAACAAGTAACTAACAGTAACTGAACAAAATTGTTCAGAGGATTTCCTGTCATCATTATTACAAGGCGAACGGATTACTAAAAAAGTGCAATCCTGTCATCGAACCTCGATGAAACTGAATCCCACTTTGCTTAGTAATCCTCAACTTCAAAAACCTATGGGAGTTCTATACGATACCGTCTTTCCTCACTTACTAAATTGAATCCGACAGATTCATAAAGATGCAATGCAGAATCATTGTCTGTTAACACCATTAAATAAGCTTCATCAAGTCCATGTGTTCTGAAATAATTCAACGCTTGAGAAAGCATGTACCTAGCAATTCCAAATCTTCTCCACGGCTCTAATACAAAAACATTTTCAATATACCCACTTTTCTCTTCCTGCCATACCATCAAGCTGCCTACAACCCTCTCCCCTTCTCGAACAACCATAGAGTTCCAAAGCGGATTTTGCTTAAACTGAGATAACCGTTCTTTCCCGAGTGGGGTTTCTGGCCAAATCTCAGCTTCTAATTCTAAATAATGATCTTCTTCTTGCGGCGTCTCCATCATCCAAGTTGCAAATTCAAATTCCTTTTTCAGTTCAGGTACAGTGTAGGAAGTATTAAGATTATGATTCATTTTAAATAAGCTATTGTATTGACAGAAGCCCTTTTCTTTTTCAAAAAATTGCGTATTTGCGATCTCGGATGCGTTATTCCCCACACATAGCGTCGTTTTATACTCTGCTGGTAAAGTTTCCTTTAATTCAAGTGCTCTCAAAAGGAGCGTTTGATACAAACTATCCAATAGATCATAATCTTCTTCTCGTTCAGGTATTGTTTTCAAATTTAAATAGATCGAATGTCTGCTTTCATCTGAGCGCCCAGGCGGCACAATATTTATGATCTCTACTTGACCTTTGGCAACCATTTTCCCATTTTCAAAGGCGCAGTACACATTCTCCCAGTTTTCCTCATCACCAACCCACCAAAAAACAGCATTTCCCCGCGAAGTAACCGAGTTATATAACTCCCCCAGTAATGGCATATCCCCTTGTTCAAAATGACGAATCGTTAATCCTTCTGATGAAAGAAGCGTAGATTTTGTCAAAACAAAACCCCTTTTCAAATGAATTTATATTTATACATCAAGGTTAGCATACCTCTTCCAATTTCACCTGTTAATTAATAGTTATAATTAATTCTTATATACCGTAACATTTATCGAGTGAACCCTGTCTTACTTACATAGGGGGACTAAATAATGAAGAGACGATTTTTTATAGGTATTTCTATATTTTCAATGGGTATTGTAATAGCTTTAGGGATCGGTACGATATCAAATATTCTAACTCCATTTAAGAGTTTCTTGCTCACTGTAAATAATCAGTCGGATGATGAAATTAGCTCTATTGAAATAGGTTTATTGCATACGGACTCCAAGGAATTATTTACAAATCCCATCAAAAAAGGTGCAACGAAAAAGTTCAAACCTACACTGAGCTTAAGTGGTGAAGGTTCTATATACCTTAAATATACTGACGCAAAAGGACGATCCACCCAAGAAACGGTATGCGGTTATACAGAGTATCTATCTGGTTATTCAACTGTCACGATAACTAATGAGGGCACAACTATAGTTCAGCAATGTAATTAAATCCGTTCTTCTAAGGGCTGTCCCAAAAGCCATGAAATGGCTGCTTAGGAGATCCCATGTTTTTGTAGTCAGATAGACGGTTGTGCTCCATAAAGACGTTCCGCGAACGGACCGTTGTTCCAACCGATGTTGCATCCAGATTTTTTCATTTTCCCTTAGTGGTTAATATCGGGACACAAAGGCGACCGCTATCGCTTTTCCACAATCAGTCCGTTCTCTCCGCTGTGTAAGCGGGAAATGGAGTTACCACACAACCATTTTAAAGAAGAGGTTTCTTTTGTACATTCAGTATACCAAGCCCAGGAAATCCGGCGAAACGAGGAAGTTTATGCTTTGTCCGTACGTCGCTTCGCGGCATGTGTTCGAAGAAAATAAATTAGTAGACTGAGCAATGTCCCTTTAAATGGCTACCGGCGAACTCATTCTTGTCGTCGGCATGCCGATCGCGGCCCACCCCATTGTATCCGAAAGAACCATGAACACGAGTTGCAGGCGCGCTGCTCAGCCATTTGCTAATTGTCATGCCAGTCTACAACTTTATTTTTCGAGTCGACACATACCCTCTAAGCCTGTCCACATATAACGAACGATGGATTTAAATCTCTTCATTGCAAAAGAACGAGAAAAAATCTTATGTAATTTCACGTGAAAATAAGCCCACTACGCCTATACGGGCATTGTGGGCTTCGCTGCTTAATCTTACTTGTAAATTGAAGTATCAAGCGGAATAATGAACCCTCCGTCAACAGCTTGTGTCACATTTATTGCGATGTTCTTTACTCCAGAAATATCTACCTCAATCGTCTGGAGATCACTATTAGGCGAAATCTTCTCTATTTTTTTAAGGAGCACATTCTTGTCATTATCTCTAATTTCAAGAGACTCCACTTCCTTGCCGATTGCAGCGAATTGCAGAACAAGCTTCTGATATTTGCCGTTAGGGCTGAGCGCGGTATATTTAATATTGGAATTAGGTGCGCTATATAGAACTTCCTTATAATTCTTGCTGCCGTATTTGGTCAGTGCAGGGTCCTTGGTATACAGACTCGTGTTAAAATCCTCCTGCTTCACGGGAACGCCTGCCTGCTGTTCGCCAATAATCACCTCTTTGGCTGTCCCGTCATAATTCACCGGAACATCCAGCAGCTCAGAAACAGATCGTACCGGAAGATACGTAGTTCCTTTATAAGTAATGGGAAGTACCGCTTTGCCATTCCCATCTTTGAGAGGGGTAATCTCCCCGTTAACTCTGATTTTTAATTCTCCGTTTAACAACGCTTTAATTTCTTGAAGCTGCGAGCTAGCGAAAGCACCTGTGCCCATGCCCACTAAAAGTATCATGGTACCGCATAAAGTCGTAACAACCTTCTTCTTCATTTCTGTTTTCCTCCTCTTGGGATTCCTTCAAATCCAGGTACTCCGCAAACAACGGTTATTTGAGAGATAATCTCTCTGAAAGATGACGCTACATGCGGGATAGTCTCTTCGGAGTTGAATATTTTACCATATTATATCACAAAGCCCAATGCTTCATTTCCAATTCTCCCTTCTTCCAAGCTACTGATTAACCCAGCCCTTTCTAAAAGCATATAACTCTTCTTCTGTGTATTATCATCAAAACATGAAAAAAGGCGCTTCCGGCTGTAGTCCAGAAGCGCCTACTTCATTCCCATAGCAGTGCCAACTACACGCCAACCCGCGGGCAGTCTCTTTCAATTTTCGAATTAACTGACTCACTCGTCCCTGGGATACACGGATAAGCTCGACCAACTTTTTTTGTGATGTAGCCGGTTACTCTTTTAGACCTTAACCAGTCAGACGTGCGTATCCTTGCTATGGTTCTGTTTGAGCATATAATCTCGCCACCCTACTGGCTGTCCACCCCAATGCATCCAAAAGAATCAGGAGCTCGAGCTGCAGCCTCGCTGCTCAGCCGTTTGCTAATCGACATGCCAGTCTACAGTTTTATTTTTCGAGTCTAATACTTTATTTTCTTCTGACAGCATGGAAAAAGTGACGCTTGAGGTCGGTTGGCTTTTACTTGCTATAACCAAAAACAAATAGCAGCAATTCTCCACTGACGGGAGAATTGCTGCTATTTTGACCTTTTTTCGGTTTAAAAATGGAGAGTTGGCTGTCTCTAATCGTAGAAAACCTACTTTTTCACTTGGAAAGTATGTCGGATCAAACCCTAAAGGATTTGAACGAGCAACACTTCAATCGTTATGCATTCCCCGGAAGATTTAATTGCCAGGTCACACCAAATCGATCCGCTACCCAACCAAATTTCGGACTAAACGGATAGCTTCCAAGTGGCATTAGGACCTGTCCACCTTGCGCTAATGATTCGTAGACCCGATCAATTTCAGCTTCACTCTCACAATTTACATATAAGGATATCGCTGGCGTAAAGGTGAACCCATGCTGAACATAGCTATCTATACACATAAATACTTGTCCATGTAAAGAAAAAGAAGCCTGCATAACACTCCCTTCAGGTCCTGCTTCGTTCGCTCCATAGCGCTTAACGCTAATAACTTCAGAATCATCAAATAAGGTAGTATAGAAATTCATAGCTTCTTCTGCTTTCCCTTCGAACATAAGAAAAGTCATTATCTTTTGATTCGTTTCCTTCATAATTGCCCAGCTCCCTATTGTGATTTAATTTAAATCATCTCATATCATTAACGCTTTCATATACTTTCAAACGGGCATACACGGTTTCGAGAACCGGATACGCATCTTGACCCGGCAAAGCCATAGCCAGAAGACTACCATGCAGATGATCTGCTTCTACTGGTAATTGCTTATGCATATCCCGATGCATGGATGAAGTAAATTCGGGCAACACAGAAAGCATCTTTTGCATTGTGGAAGCTGTGTTTTCCGGTCCCACAGGCATTCCAGCATTTTGAGCCAGGCTCACAATCTCTTGCAGAAGTCGCTCATAGATAGCACGTGCCTTTGGAGATGCCAAAATAGGTCCAACTGAGCTATCCATTAAGGTTGTAATCCCACTTAAACTAGCTACAAACATATATTTTTGCCACACTTCACGCTGAATGTCAGAACTTAATGTCACTGTGAAACCAGCATTATCCAAATGGCTCAAAAGCAGCTGTGTTCGTTCTGACTCACCACCTGCCCATTCACCAAAGACAATACTATGGAACGAACTGCTTTGGACAATAGTACCTGCTGAATCTAGAGTTGTTTCTATATAACAAAGACCACCCAGTACATGTTCTGGACCAAAACGATTCTGCAAAATGCTAAATTGATCATAACCATTAAGGAGCGGGAGGATAACTGTATGTTCACCCACGTAGGGTTCGATGTCATTCATCACCTGAGGCAAATGGTATGCCTTGACCGCTATAATAATGCAGTCGAAAGGCTCTGCTTCTTCCCTATTAGAAATCGTTCGTACAGAAGACTGAAAATCACCATGAACACTTTTTACGATCAACCCGTCTGCTTTTAACTGAATCTGTTTGGCAGTACGAACAAGAAAAGTAACATCTTCTCCTTTTTGAGCTAAACGCCCCCCGAAATATCCACCTATAGCTCCTGCACCCACGATAAGAAATCGCATGATAGTCTCCCCTTTTTTTCCTTAATTTGAACAAACAAAAAGACCTTTTAGCTATCTGCTAAACAGGTCCGAAAGGCAAAAAAAGAGTCAAGTATCGACCGTTCTTTTGTCTCGGTCCTTACGGATCAGAGCAAAATCCAACGAGTTCACCTCCATGGCTACAAGTATATTCCTATTCATATCTCAAAACCTATTAGAGCGCCATTCGACGATTTAATCGATACAGCCTCCCTGGAAAGTATAGCAAAAGAAAACATCCCTGTACAAGCATAAACGCCATCGATGTCCCTACTCTTCTTAAAGACTAGTAGTTTTGATCCACAATTTTGAGATATCCAGAAATCCGAATGAGCTGGTGTGAAGACCAAACAAGCTTTGATTTAGCTGCGCTTTTTTATTCATATGACAACCATATAGCACCCAATAGTTGTCCCTAAGCACGCCTTCTGCCTGATTCAGCAATTTTATTCTGTTTTCCTTAGGGGATTGCGTGAAATCAATGAGTACCTCTGAGAATAACAAGATCTGGTCGTCTCTCAGCAGAGAAAATAGATAATTAAGTTTATTATTAAAGTAGTTAACCATCCCCCACTGCCAATCATCTTCTAGAACCTCTTCAGCAAGGAGGATTTCGGCGGTGTTCTTTATGTCTGCTGAGTTAAATTCATTGAATAAATACAGTTCAATTTGCAGGCCTACTGAAGCCGCTCGTGCTTGAAGCCACAGCGCTTCTTCTCGTTCTTCTTTTTTATCCTTTGTAGCTAAAGTTAAGATTTCTCCCTGATAGCCGCTTGCTACTAGAAGATCTCTCGCTTGTTCCAAAGCAGGTTCAACAATGCTTCTCTTACTGCTCTCCCAAGGTAAAAAGCTGTCAGCAGGAGTACTACGGTTCCCTCCTAACTCCTTAATTAAAGTCTCTCGGCTGTAAAGAATTCTCATGGCCTGCCGAAAAAATTGATGTTGATGAACTCCTTCCTTATGGAAATTGAATAAGAGATATCGGCATCCCAAAGCAGGGTAGTCAATACTGTGGTTGCAGATGATATTAGGTAATAAACCCTCCTGAACGGAGTCTGGTAGTTCATACAATCGTTCACTAGAAGCTTGTTCTGGCAAATACCAGATTTCTACACGATCTAGTAGCGGACGTATACCGTAATAATAATCAAATGCCGCGAGGACTAGCACATCTTCATTTAGATCTAATAAACGATAAGGCCCAGTTCCACTCACCTCATTAGCGAGATCTACATCATAAGGAAGAATCGACATATGAATACAGCTGAACATGTGTAGAAAAAAGAGATTGGGACGAGATAGCTCAAACCGGATCCTGTGATCTCCTTCAAGCTCTACTCGTTCTATATCTTTGTATAGGCTCAATGCTGGACTGTTCAAATCTATAAGGCGTTGAAATGTCTCTTTTACGTCTTTGGAGGTCATTATTCTGCCGTGATGGAATCGCACACCTTTGCGGAGATAAAAAATATAACTTGTACAATCTTCATTGGCTTCCCACATATGAGCCAGACCAGGGAGAAAAGTATCACTTCCTGCATCATAGGAAACTAATGTGCTATAAATTTGTCCGAGTAAATAGGATTCAAACGCGGTGTATACATAAGCTGGATCTAGCTCTTCCATATGCCGGTTACGTGTAATTCGCAAGACGTCCAATCCTGATGTTGACTCTGTTTCACTACGGAAGCCCATCTGCTTATTTAACACCATTAATAACCGTTCCTTTAATGGGTCACTAACTTGGCCACGACTTAATAGCTCTATAGCTTGCTTAATCTTCCCCTTACTAATAAGTTCCTGAAAGCTGTCCTCCAGCACCTCTTCAATCGTTCGTAGAAAAGTTAACTGCGAGATATTTCCACGCCCTCTTCCCGGCTGCCAATGGATAAACCCCTGCTCTTCAAGCTTTCGAAGAATAAACTTTACGTTACGAGGAGTGCAGCACAGAATTGTAGCCAGTCTATCTATGGTGACAGGAATAGCTTCCCCTATATCTATTGGGGATGGGATGGCTATTGCTAAACATAAAAAATGATTACTTATATGGTCCACGCTCGTTCACTCCTTTAAAGGTGAAACACTTTAAGTATTTCTTACACTTTTACTTCCCCCTTTTATCATTATAATTATACATATATCAGCAATGAATATGCAGTACTAATATTATAGCTATCAGATTAGGAGACCTTTTCAATTATGAATCAGCATCTAAGGCATGTTCACCCACTAGCATGGACTATCATTATCGGTACGATGTTCGGACGTTTAGTAACTTCAATGAGCATTCCGTTCTTATCCATCTATTTAACCCAGGTCCTTGGAGCTACCCCCACTCAAACGGGAATTACCGTAGCCGTCAGCTCACTGGCGGGCGTAATGGCTAGCTTCTATGGAGGATACATTTCAGATATTGTAGGCCGCAAAATCGTCATGTTAATCTCCGTATTTGGCTGGGCAGCAGTATTCTTCGGATTCTCTGTTGCACAACATCTGTGGGTATTCTTCTTGGTCAACACCTTGAACGGATTATGCAGATCCGTGTTTGAGCCCACTTCACGGGCGCTTCTATCCGACATTACTCCAGCTGAAAGTAAGCTGCTTGTATTCAATCTTAGATATGCTGCGATCAACCTTGGTGTTGTCTTTGGTCCGATTATTGGAGTGCAGCTCGGTTCTGCCGAGTCTACGTTTCCCTTTATGATCGCTGGGATTGTATATGTTGCTTACGGGCTTGTATTATTCGTCCAATTCAAATTGCATCATTCAACCATGCAGAGTCATACTCAAGCTGAACCACCACGTTTACTTGAAGCCTTGGCAATAACCGGTAGAGACCGTGTCTTCTTGCCAGTTCTACTTGGTACTATCTTTTGTGTGCTTGGATACGGACATTTCGGCTCAACTATGGCGCAGTATTTAGCAATGAACACCCATTTCACAAATGGTGGGCAATTATTTTCATATATGTTGTCACTCAATGCCATTACAGTGCTCGTGGTACAGTATCCTATCGTACGTACTGCTAGTAAGTTCTCACCGATTGTTCCTTTGATTCTTGGCAATATATGCGTTGCACTTAGTCTTCTCTTAGTTGGTTTGGCAGAAGGTGTAGCCCTTCTTATGTTCAGTGTTGTTCTGTTTACAATAGGAGAAGTACTACTCTTTACGATGATGGACATGTTAATTGATCGGATCGCGAAGCCAGAAATGAAAGGTACATACTTTGGAACGATTGGATTTAACAATTTAGGGAGTGTAATCGCGCCTATCTTCGGTGGTGTACTTCTAGATCATTATGGAGCTCAGAACGGCCTTACGATCTTCTTACCACTTGCTCTAACCACAGCTATAGGACTTCCTTTTCTAATCTTAGCGCACAAAAGGCTCGCTGCTAGAGAGAAGTTATCTCTTGATATTGACACTAGTGCATAAATGGTTAATTCATTAAACTTAAGGGATATTTTGGAATCATCTATTTATAGTTAACATATTAATTATTATGTAAACCTTTAAAATCCGTTGAACTTTTTCACAATAAGAGCGGGACCGTTTCACTGCAGAACATGCAATCGAGACGGTCTCTTTTATATAAAATGACTTTGCTAATTATAAACCCCCTGTATCAAATTCACCTGTTCCTTCACATATTGTCTCAGTTTCAAAGGTTCCACAATCTCGGCTTGTCCAAGTATCCCCCAAACATTCGTACATGCACTTTCATAGCTATACATATTTACAGTAAGGGTTATTTGATCGCCTTCCTCTACCCTATTCATGATCTCCAGCCCGTGTATAGAAGCCACTCTGCTCTTATTCGTTCTAATCAATACTGGGTAGATCTCTTCCTCTTTACAAGCTTGCTTAAATTCCCTCTCCTGCTGCTTCCAGTGCCCTTCTAAAGAGAAGTTCTGAGGGATAGCATACTCTTCGTCTATAAGCTGTGTAGTGGCGATTCTCTCACATTTAAACGTGCGGATTAGTTCGGCTTTTTCACAGTATGCAATAAGATACCACTCTTCTTTTTTCACAACTAGACCATAGGGCTGTAATTTCCTGTTTGATATGACTCCGTTAATCTTGTGGTACTCAATCCATAGTTTATGAGATCTCCATACGGCAGCCCTAATCGATTCCAGACAAGGGATTTCTAAACGTTCTGACCACCACGGCGTATCATCGAAATAAAACCGCTTTTGTGCCTTCTGGATATCTGTCTGATAGGAAGCGGGTAATGTTTTTTCTAATTTCAGCAAGGTTGTCTTAAGCTTTAATCCGGAATGAGTATGACCGCCAGTATGGATCCCCATTCCAGTTAGATATAGATTGATTACATCTTCCTCATGAAGCTGACTTAAGTTAACTGTATACCCCTTCATTAAGGAGATGCCACCATTCGGTCCCGGTGTGGATAACAGTGGGATTCCAGCTTCAGCTAGTACATCAATGTCTCTATAGATAGAGCGTACGGAAGTTTCCAAGGCTTGAGCTAGGTCATTGGCCTTCATTTTCCCTCTTGATTCTACTAATAATAAAATTGCGATTAAACGGTGCAAGCGCATGGGGATCCTCCAATTTTTTCTTTTTTAAAGTATACATCATAATTCTTGCCAAGCTGTTGTCAACAATAGAAGGTTATGATTAGTTCAATACAATTAAGGAGCTGATACATATGAATATTGGCGTATTGGGGACTGGATTTGGAGCTTATCATGCGCAGTTATGGACAAAAATGGATCGAGTAGACAAAGTAATTATCTTTGGTAGAAACGAAGCGAAGCTGCAGGAGCTAAAACAGTCTTTAGGCGTTGAAATCACTACTAATATTGACGACATTATGCTTGATACCACCATCGATGTGATTGATATCTGTCTGCCCTCTGCTTTACATAGGCAATATGCTGTTGATGCACTTAAGTATGGAAAACATGTATTCTGTGAGACACCGGTTTGCTACAATTTAGAAGATGCCTATGGGATGAAGGAAGCCGAACAATTATATGATTCGCGAATCCTCGTCAACCAGTTTATTAAATTCGATCCTGCGTACAAATATCTATATGAAGTAACCAATAAGGAGAAATACGGAAAGCTTTTATCCCTCACCTTAAAAAGAGAAACGCCTCCTTTGTGGGGAGGCCTCGGTCTACATGCCATCGCAACCAATCTTATGATTCACGAATTGGATTTTGTGACCTGGATGCTGGGATCTACGGAGCCGCACTCCGTTTGGGGAACCGATGGTGGTAAAAGTGATCAAGCCTTAGTCCGTGTAACTTTTCAACAATCTAATGTATCCGTTGAGATCGTTGTTTCTTCACAGATGCCTACCTCGTATCCTTTTTCCGTGGGTTATGAGGCTTATTTTGAACGAGGCAAGCTTGTCTATCAAGAAAGTGACCACATGAATGGATCAATCGAGAGCACATTAATTGAATTTACCCCTTTAGGTAAACAGGAGCTTTTGTCAGAACCAGCTAATCCCTATGAAAAAAGTTTGGAGCACGCACTCCACTGTCTAGAGAATGGTATTTTATCAGAAATTGAGTTTGACGCTGCCTTGCAAGCAATAGAATTAGCCATTAGGATTGGAAAAAAGCTTGTATAAATGGATCAAGGGGTGTTATATCCTTTTTCATGGGGTTTATTTGTAGGGTGAGTTGACGTATATGATTTATGATAGTGGCTGGGGTGAGTATTGGAATTTGAATTATCTATTGTGAATTTTTCATATGATGAAATTACAGAATTATTGTGAGAATATAGTCTTTTTTAAAAGCTATACTTGGTGCTTGTTCATGAAAGGCTATTATTTCACAAGGCTGCGAAAGGGATTATATGCTTCAAATTTAGGTAGCTAATGATAATTGGAAGCAGAAATACGAATCAGTTAACATAATAATTATTATGTTAACTGATTTCAAGAAGTCGACTCTCCATACACTTTTACCTCTGTTTTATCGCAAGTGCAAACCTCTCTATCGTCTCTTTGGATAACCCATTTACACTCATGCCCTTCCCTTTTACCATCCGCAGAACCAATCGATCTAATAAAGTGAACTTCTCTTCATAAATCTCATCTCCGAACACTTCTTTTGTAATTGATTGGTCATACAGCTTCTCTGGAAATGAAGATTTCAATTCCTGTGCGGCCTGCTCCCCCTTCGCTCCTGCACAAATAAATAATCCAACGCGCTTCTTACTTAGTTCATTTTGATATTTTGAAGTAAACTCCATCATTTGTTTTTGTATTTTCCCATAATAAATAGATCCACCTAAGATGACCGTATCATATCGCTCTAATGCCGGCTCTTTAGCAAGCATCAAATTGACTACTTCAGTCTCTTCACCCAACTGATTTTTCAATAAATAAGCCGCTTTCTCCGTACATCCATATTTGGAAGTATAAATAATAATTGTCTTCATTCTAATCACTCCCCTTCACGCTCTGATCTTCCTACTGTGTTAAAGGTGTACTTATTTACCTGTTTGCTATAGAAACCATTGAATCCAAATAACAAGAAATGAGAGCTTCGACCTGTTCTTCAGGCAAATCCTTTTCTACAATCAAACGCATAATTAATCCGAATGCAGCACTCCATATCACTTGAGCAGTGAGCTCTATAGAAGATTCCTTATGGAGTTCTTTCGATCCGAACCTAGATAAACATTGGCAGAGCATACCAATCGCTTTACGCTCCTGAGCAGCTCCCTTGAATAGAACAGCTGTGTAACTAAGAACAGCCGGTGTATCGTTCAGCATTACATTACGGTACTCTACACTTGTCGAAAGGGTCATCCTGATCCATTGCTCAAGCGATTGTCTCAAAAGCTTCTCTGGTGGCAGTTCATGCTCCGCCTTGCGCTGTACGGACTGAAGCTCGGTGACCATATCTGTATATTTTTGTTGCAAATATCTCACCACAATTTCATCTTTACCCTGGAAGTAATGATAAATAATTCCCGGTGAATACTCGATTTTCTCTGCAATTTTGCGAATAGAAAGCTTCTCAATACCTTCTTCTGCAATCAACAAAGCCGCGGCCTGTAAAATCCTTTTCTTCATTTTCTCACGTTCACGCATTTGCCGTTGTTCTTTATTCATCTTAATGTCTCCTCATAACTTGAACATCGTTTAATCATTGAACACTGTTAAATATATATAAGTTCTTTTATTATTTTCTATATAGTAAATCACACACAAAACCCGCCCAGTTAATGTAATATCCAGACATAAAAAATCCGCCAGTCCATATAGACTGACGGAGGAACCCTTATTCATGAAGTTAAAGGATTACAGACAAAGAGTTTTAGTGATGATAACCAACAGGATAAACAGAACCAGAATTGCTCCTGTGGAAGTAAATCCACCGTATCCGCCTGCGAATTCGCCCATTTTAACTCCTCCTTTGTAATTGAGTACATCATAAGATATGCTAAATCCCCATCTGTGCTTGGGTGAAATGAACAAAAATAACCCAAACAATCCTAGTGAGATCGTTGGGTTATTAATTAAGTTAACATAATCATAATTATGTTAACTTAATGTGCTTTTAACTTAACTATCATAAGATAACCATTCATTTAGATTGACTACAATACCATTGTTTTCTTTTCAATTATTAACTCTATTATTATTTAATGTATTGAAGTACTGGCTCGGATTGCCTTGAGGTGGATTATAACGCTCTTGAAATTCTCCATTTGTGTACTCCCCAATCACTCTTTGCCAGAAATTACGAGCAGGCGTATTCGCACGTACCTGTGACACCTTCCAATCACCTGGGTACATGTCAAACAACTTATGTGCAGCCCAGGTTCCTACTCCGCTCCGGCGATATTTCTGCATTACAAAAAACTCTGTCATATAAAATTGCCCTTCGGGATTACGCAGCAACCGTTCTACCAAAGCAAATCCAGCAATATGCTCGTCCACTTTGAACAAATACACAAATTTATTATCGCCACTACTCCAAAATGATTCTAGTCCCGGATAAGCTGGGTATACGCCATCTTGGTCTACATCAAGCTCCAGATAACGGGTAAAATCATATAAATAAAACTGCATAAGTTTGCTTATCGTCTGTTTCCGCTCTCTGGGAACCAGCTCCATTCCAAGTTCCATTAGGTGCACCTCTGCCATTTATGTTTACTTCACATCATATAACTTAGTTCCTTTAGGAGCAAGTTCCCCCCTTTTAATTAACTCTAATCAAAGCCCATAGGGGCTAAAACATGATAAGATAGAAGGAAGAAATTATAAGAAAACTATGGAAAAAGGTGAATCACATGAGCGTTCAAAAGAACGATGACCGTAAAAAACTGGATCTAAAGCTACCTCTCATGCCTTGGTTCGTTCAGCAGTTCATTGACTATAAACGTCCTGATCTATCCCCCTCCACCCTCCTGGAGTATATTCGGGACTATGAGTCCTTTTTCGGATGGCTACGTGCCGAAGGTCTCTCTCAAGCCAGCTCCAATACAGAGATCACGCTACTTGAATTAGAAACCCTGCATATGGATAGTATTGTTGGATACCGTCTGCATCTCACAACCCGTGCAGAGGGAACAAATACACGTGTAACCGTATCTCGTAAACTGTCTGCATTACGCTCATTATTTCATTATTTAAGTCAAATCGCTGAGGACGAGAATTTCTATCCTTTGCTTAAACGAAATATTATGGCCAAGGTAGAAGTTAAACGAACGCATAAGCCTAAGGATACCGCTGCTAAATTAAAGGGCAAGATTCTAGAAGATGAGGAACTGCTGGAATTCGTGGGTTATATTTTTGAAGGATATGGACGAGATGTTGAAGGAAACAAGCAGGCTTATTATTCTTTTCAATTAAATCGTGAACGCGACGCCTGTATTGCCAGCTTAATTCTTAATTCTGGCCTCCGGGTATCTGAAGTAGTCAATCTGAACGTGGATGATCTGGATATTAACAACAAGCTACTCTATGTCACTCGAAAAGGGAATAATGATGAAACCTTCAAAACCCCTGTTTATTTTCGTGAACAAGCAAAGGATGATTTAGCTCTTTATCTAAACCTGCGTCAATCTCGTTATAAAACACCAAAGAGGGAAAAAGCATTGTTTATCGCTTTGCCCAACGGACGTCAAGAAGGTAAACGTATGACCAAAAGGGCCATTCAAGAAATGATTATTAAATACGCAAAACGTTTTGGTAAGCCCTATTTAACGGTACATAAGCTTCGTCACTCTTTTGCTACAGACTATTATCTGCAAAATGATATTTATAAAACAAAAGAACAGCTCGGGCATGCTTCCACAGAAACAACCGAAATCTATGCTCACCTCACAGACAAAACGATGTCTGAGGCGATTGAACGTCGTTTGGATAGTTAATTTTTCGCAAAAACCCGGCCATACCTCCTCCGATTTTTATGGAAAAGGTGTGGCCGGTTCTCTTTCTACATTGTATAGAAAGACTGATCAGATTAGCATTATGTTAAATTATTGGCTTTTCTATTGTGAATTTTTCATATGTTGAAACGTTATAAATAATATCGTTGGAATATTAGTTTTAGCTATTTCCGTTCTATTGTTAATGTAAAAAGTACATTTCATCTTTATCCTATCCACGAATTTCTCCAGGAAGCTTGATAATAGTTACTTTAGCTCCCGCAGATATTCCATTTTCCGCTGGTGAAAAAACTATCAGACAATCGCTATCCTTGATCGTGACCGTCACAGAAGATTCGTCAATAGCTGCTGGAAAGGCATAAAGACTACCATCCCGGATCTCTAGTCGTGCTCTAACAAATCGGGTAAAGTTATTTACTCTATTATAATCTGCACCAAGTGTAGCTCTCCATTCAGGCAAGAAGGGTTGTGAGGCACTTTGCATTAATCTGATAACGGGACGTGCGAACAATTGAAACCCAACGAAACAAGCACCTGGATTACCTGATAGGGCTAACAGCAGCTTCCCCCCTCTAACAGCAGCAGTGGTAACGCTCCCCGGACGCATCGTCACTTTATTAAACAACATATCTCCACTCTGTTCACGTACCAAATCGCCCATAATATCATAATCTCCTACCGATACACCACCCGTTGTGATTACAAAATCATAAGTTTCCAGCGCCATCTGCACTTTACTTCGGGCCAGCTCCAGATCGTCCACAATGGATCCCAGCATCACTGGCTCCCCGCCTGCCTCTTTGACTAAAGCCTCAAGCATAGGAGAGTTGCTGTTTCGAATTTTTCCGGGCTGTAGCGGTTCATGTACCTCTAGCAGCTCTGTTCCTGTCGCAAAGATTGCCACCTTAGGCCGACGATAGACTTTCACTGTATGTATACCAAACGCTGCCAGAACAGCGATATCCCCCGCAGAGATTAATCGTCCCGCTGGCAGCACTAGCTCGCCAGGACTTAACTCCAGCCCCATCGGTGTGATATTAGAATTCGCTTCCTGCTTCTTACGAATACCAACGAAAGTCTTTCCATCCTCCACACGTGTCTCCGTTACTTCCAGCATTACTACAGTATCTGCCCCTGACGGAACTTGTGCCCCTGTCATTATTCTTGCTGTTGTTCCCGAAGTAATATCTACAGATTGCACAGCGCCACATGGAATATTGTCCACCATTTCTAACCATACGACTTGTCCATTTACACAGAGATTCGTATCCGCTGCGATAATCGCATATCCATCCATGCTCGAACGGTTAAACGCTGGGAAAGGATGCGGAGCAATTACTTCCTCAGCTAAATAGCGACCACAACACTCATTCAACGGGACCTTCTGTGGCTCTAACGGATTAGCAAATTTGATTATTTTAGCTTGTGCCTCTTTTACTTGAAGTGCTCTGCGCTGAAATTTATGATCCTCCATACAAATGCCTCCGCTCTAAATCGTCCATTTTTCAGTATAATAGGTACTATTTTAACATGAGACATCCTGAAGATAAATGAATTGCGGAAACGGCAAAATCCTTTACCTATTTCAACTACAAAATTGCACAAAAAAAGATGCGATCACAAGATCACATCTCCTACGATTCATTTCTAGGATGCTCTAATAACCTTTACATCACCAGGAATTACTTTTTCTCCTTCATAAAGCATGAACCGTCCATGTTGCCATTCCACACGCAGAAGCCGAGAATCGTCTGACTGATATTGCCATACATGCTGTTCTCCACCATTCATAAAAGGGGTTTGGCCAGCAACAGCAACATATCCTTCATACTCTTCCTCCAGAAAAAATGTATAATCATCCAGTTCAAGAGTTGTTGGAACTTCAGCAGGATTATCTAAGCGCCCATCGATAGGTTTATACAAACCATATTGTAGCTGTTCCCGCTCCTCAATATGCAAATAGGCAATTTGACTACCATCTCTTAACGTCAGTACTACTGCGTTTCGTCCACGATTATGAGTCCTGCCGGTTACCTCGTAGGTAACGAGTGATACTTCACAGATGTCTCCGGGAGACAAATTAAGCATACTTTTCTGTACTTCCTGAGTCACTGGTTTGGAGAAAAGATTACCTATACGTTTCCATATACTCAATTTGATCATTCCCCCTACATAAATGCAGAAATAATTAAAGCTCCCGTAATTTGCAGTGAGCCTGATAATAAGCCGTATCCAATTTTGCCAAGCTGTGTCCCATGATCCAGGTCCAGATTCCCCCATTTAGCTAAGAGAAGACGGACCGTTCTTTCCAATATAAGCAAAAGAAAAAAAGATACAATCGAGACCAACAAAGCATCTGGCAAACTGTTAGATGCAGCTATCGATGACGATAAAATGAATGCCTGTGCTAATAGCTTCATCACAAAACGTGTAGTAACTGCCATATTTCCAGCCTTTAACTCTTCTAGATCATTGTATCGAGTGAAAAGTGAATCCACAAACATTAGCACAAACAGTAACACCGCACCGCTCACCGTCCACACGACCATGGACACCAGGATATGGAAATCCATTCAAATAGCCCCCGCTTATTCATTTTGCATGCCTGTCATAAGCATAGATAAAGCGAAGCGGAAACGATATTCCTGTCTCCCCTTCGCCTGTGAACATCAGCCGTGAATCGGCTAAGATCAAATGTTATTGCTTCTCATATTGTTTCATCAGAGCAGCCAATTCATCTTCTACTGCTTGATCTTTGTTCAGCTTCTCGAACTCATCATCAAGTGATTTGTTGCCCGAGCTCATTTCGTTGCTTGCTTCTGCTTGAGCTTCTGCTTGCAGCATTTTTTCTTCCATACGCTTCAGACCAGCAGATGCGGAATCAGAGCTGAAGCCGCTCATCGCTTTATTAATTTCAGTTTGAGCTTTGGCAGCATTATAACGAGCAACCAAGCTTTCGCGTTTGTTCTTCATTTGAGTAAGTTGCTTGCGCATTTCGTCAAGCTTCCCACGAAGATTATCCGCAGAGGCTTTGTTCTGATCGAAGCTAGCTTTATATTCTACCAATTTAGCTTCAGCAGCCTTTTTCTCTTCCAGAGCACGGCGAGCGAGATCAACGTTACCAGCTTGAGCTGCAGCATGTGCCTGTTGTGTACGTTTGTTAACAAGCGCTTCCTGTTCTTCATACAGCTGCTTGAATTTCTTTTCAATAGCGATTTGAGCCGCTACCGCTTTTTCTGCATCTTCCAAATCTTCGGTCATATCACGAATGTACTGATCCGTCATTTTAATTGGATCTTCTGCTTTGTCAATAATCGCATTCACATTAGACATCGTTAAATCGCGCAATCTTTTAAATATAGACATGGTTTCATTCCTCCAAAAGATAATTTAAAAACTCACTTGATATCTTTTACGCAGAATTGCCAATCCCGTTTCAAATTTGTTGCGCTAAATATTGATTAACTTTATTATTTACAATTTCTACGACTTCCATAATGCCTTCTTTCGTGATCTCGTCGTAATGAATGCCCATAACAACTGTGACCGTCTTGTTCAGCGCCTCCGCTACCTTGACCGCAATTGATTCGCTTATCGTGTGCTCTTTATGGTGAGGAACCGCAGAGGTTTGCACCTCAACCTGATCTCCATTTAGATAAGCCGTACTTGACGCTCCGATATGATGAACGCCACCACAAATTACGAGCAAGAGATCACGTCCGACAGCCGTCGCCGTCAGCTCAATATCATCAGGATTAATCTTGTTAGAAGCCAATAGTATCTCCTCACTACTCTACTTTATATAATGCCACGTATTTCATCCAAGGATTGAATATTTTCTTGCACCATGAATTGCTCAAGCTCTTCAACAAGCTGACTACCCGCTCTTAAATTCATGAAATTGTAGGTTCCCACCTGAATTACCGAAGCACCTGCCATAATAAATTCAATAATATCAGTAGCTGTGGTGATGCCCCCCATTCCGATCACCGGAATAGATATGTTCTGAGCAACCTGATGCACCATGCGCAAAGCCACTGGCTTAATTGCTGGTCCGGACAGTCCGGCATACAAGTTATTAAACACACTGCTTCTCCGTCTCACATCAATCTTCATACCGGAAATAGTGTTAATCAGAGAGACGGCATCTGCTCCCTCTTCCTCACACATTTGCGCCATTTCAACGATATTCTCAGCACCTGGAGACAGCTTTACCGCAAGTGGCAGCTTAGTAGCACGTCTAACAGCTTGTACTACTTTTTGAGCTTCAGAAGTCTTGATCCCAAATGCGATTCCACCCTCTTTTACATTTGGACAGGAAATATTCAACTCAATCATATCAACAGCTGTTTTACCTAAGCTTGATCGTAGATCAGCATCACGTTGGATCATTTCTGCTCCAAGTACGTAATCTTCAAGCGTCCCGCCCCCAAGATTCACCAAACGAGCGGTATCGAGTGTTTCCCAATAAGGGCATTCTTTTTCCAAGAACGCGGCTACACCAGGATTCTCCAATCCTACACTATTCAGCATACCAGAGGCTGTCTCATATACTCGAGTGCCAGGATTACCTGCTTTTGGATGGAGGGTGAGCCCTTTGCCTGAGATTCCACCTAGTAAAGATACATCATACAGCTTTCCGTACTCACGACCAAAGCCGAATGTGCCTGAAGCCATTACAATCGGATTCTTAAAATGCACGCCTGCAATTGTTGTGCTCATCTTAGTCATGGAATATCACCTCCTCTGAAAGGAACACAGGTCCGTCTGCACAGGCTTTTCGTTGTCCATCACGACATGAAACACTGCAGACAAGACAAGCACCAATACCGCAAGCCATTCGGTTCTCTAGAGAGAGGTAAACTTTTGTTTTGCTGCCTGCCTCTTCAGCTGCTATGCCTTTAAGCTGTGCAGCTTTAAGCATTGGGTGCGGACCGCAGACAAAAATATGATCATATTGACTAAAGTCTACACGATCCAAAATAAATCCGCCTACATCTACTGTAAGCTCGGCAGCCAATGGACGAAAGGCTTCTGTCCGATAAGCCTCCCGACTAAATCCTAGAAAGACATCACAACCGGGGAGCTGCTTTGCACAATAATATAGCGGCGCTATTCCGATCCCACCACCGATAAGTGCAACCTTCCCTTCTACCTGCGGGAATCCCGTACCAAAAGGTCCTTCAAGCTCCACAGAATCACCAGGAGTCAACCGAGAAAATATCTCTGTACCTTCCCCTACTACGTGATATAAAAATTCAATACTATCTTCGTTCACTTCATGTATACTTAACGGTCTGGAAAGGATGGGATAAGCTCCCCATGCCCGTAACATGTAGAATTGACCCATTTTACCGCCACTATTCGTTTCAACCTTAAGGTGGTACACTCCGTCTGTTAGCCTATCGTTACTTAAAACCATCCCCACGTTATCAAGCTCCTTCAAATTTTATCTTTATTAAGATTGCCTTAGAAGGAACATAAAATCTGTGACAAACTTCACATTCAAAGCGAGCTATCCTTTTTTCCAGATCCCACGTTCATAAGGTTTGGGTACGTTATGCACGCCTCCAAGCGCTTCTTCCGCATGTAAAGCCCAATATGGATCACTTAACATCCCACGGCCAACTGCTACCAGCTCCGCCCGTTCTTCCGCGACAATGGACTGTGCCTCAGGATAAGATTCAAGCCGCCCTACTGCAATTACTGGCACCTGTAATTCACTGCGGATAAACTCAGCCAGATCCACTTGATAAGCAGGTCCGGCATTGGGCCCGCCATTTGAACCTATTGGACCTTCCCCACCTGAAGAAACATGGAACATATCCACACCAGCATTCTTATACCGGCGGCAAATATCCAGGGCATAATTAGCATCATATCCGCCCTCTACATATTCCTTAGCAGATATTCTCATAATCAATGGCATGTCCACAGGAACTACTTCTCGGACAGCTTTAACTACTTGTTCTCCGAACAGCGCAGGATCTTGGCCATATTCATCTTTTCTGATATTGGTCAATGGTGAATGAAACTGGTGAATTAAATAACCGTGTGCACCATGAATTTCAACCGTATCAAATCCTGCCTCCACAGCTCTGCGCGCACCTTCACGAAAAGCTTCGATCAACTCTAAAATCCCATCCTTAGAAAGAGCCTGTGGCGTTTTAGATTTAGAATCAAAAGGAATTGCTGATGGAGCTACTGGCGGCTCTGCATCCACGGCTTTCCGTCCAGCATGTCCTAATTGAACTGCGATTTTTGATCCATAGGCATGTACACCATCTGTGATTCTACGATAAGCATCAATTTGTGAATCACTCCAAATTCCTGTATCTCGATTAGTGATTCTACCGTCTGAATGTACGCCAGTCATTTCCACGATAATAAATCCTGTACCACCAATAGCACGGCTTACATAATGAACATAATGCCAATCATTAGGGATACCATCCTCTTTATCCACCGAATACTGGCACATAGGTGGCATAACAATACGATTCTTCAGCGATAACCCCTTCAATTCATACGGTGCAAACAAATCAGACATTCATGTCTCCATCCTTCCGTAATCTATAATTGACTCGGGAATTCCCCGTTCTATTAGTATACACGCATTGGTTCCTTCAAGAAATCTTAACCAATACTGTATTGTTATCAGCATAAATCTACCCATCTATGGAGATAACAATTAAGAATATGACGGTGATCAGGTAGTAAAGGAGGCAGATGGGGATGTATTTTCAACGGAGAGGTCAGAAACTGCTTGTAATATTAGGAACAATCATAACTATGCTATTCCCAACCTATTCTTCAGAGGTTGCGTCAGCGCCTGTGCAGAGTCAGAAAACTCCGCAAGAACAAACACAAAGCGCACCTGTTTCAGACGAAGATAAGGCAATTTCAGCAGGTAGCGCTGCTACAAATAGTTCGACGCTTAACAATAATAAGAACACTAAGGGTCTGACGTTAAGTCAGCTATTACACAAATATCCAGAAACTTTTAAGACAAGTGGGCCTCGGAATAAAGTCATCGCACTTACTTTTGATGATGTTCCTGATCCAAGATTTACCCCCCAATTGCTAAACATCCTAAAAAAATATCATGTCAAGGCAACCTTCTTTGTGGTGGGAAGTAGAGCAAAAAAACATCCAGCGTTGGTAAAAAGGATGATTAGAGAAGGTCATGCGATTGGTAATCACTCGTATAACCACCCTCAGTTTGTGAAATTAGAGATGAATGATTTTCGGACACAAATCATTAAGACCGAAAATATTATACAGACCTTGGCGGGATATAAACCTCGTCTAATTCGCCCACCTTATGGGGACATCAGTGAACAACAGTTAAAGTGGGCGAAAAATCATGGCTACACGCTGGTGAATTGGAATGTGGACTCTTTAGACTGGAAGGGACTTTCCAAAAACCAAGTTAGAAATAACATTCTAGCTCATATTGGAAGAGGAGCGATTATTCTTCAACACGGTGGAGGAGGTCCTGGTAGTCAACTACAAGGAACGATTCAAGCCTTGCCTGAAGTAATCACTATTATGAGCAAACGGGGTTATACATTCGTTACTGTTCCTCAATTACTACAGGTATCCAAAAGTAAATAAAGAATCCCCACAAACATAGACTTAATGATATTTTCTAAAAAAAAACGGAGGCAGCCGCTAAGGACTCCCTCCGTTTCCTATTTATCTTTTTTAGAACTTTTCATATCTCTTATTTATCTATATAAGTCTTTCTATTTTTATCTCTCTATTTAACAATGTATAATTGTACATATTGATAACCAAAAGATGATACAAAGCTTTGGCTACCAGGAATAAAGATATCTATACGATTACCCTTTATAGCACCGCCCACATCTGTTGCCGTAGCTAAGAAAGCATCTTTAGGCAATCCATCATGTGAATGACCAGTTACCAACACTTTGGTACCGAGTGGAATCACATTTGGATCAACTGCAATAGTACCAAGCTTGAGCGGATTTCCGAAATAATCTACAGCACCCCATCCGCCATTCTCACTGCTTGCTGATGAATAAGCTGATGCTTTAACTTGAATCGTTTTGTCATAATTAAAGGTCTTACCCCATGCTTCAACTGTTTTGGTCCCTGAGTTTACATTCAGATTTGGTGTAATCACTGGTGAATTGTCAGTTGTAGTTGTAGTTGTGGTTACGGACTCAGCCTGCATTTTACTAGGTATCGTAATCTCAAGACCTTCGTAAATATTAAGTGCTGCAACGTTTGGGTTTGCTTTCATTAATTCATTCATACCTACATTGTATTGCTTGGATAAAGTATAAAAAGTATTGCCTTCTTTAGCGATATGAACGCTGTCTGCATGTGCTGGTACAGCATGCAACAATGCACTGATTCCCATTACTGCAGCAAGGGCTTTAATTGTTCTAAATTTGTTCTTCATAATTGCCTCCTCATTAGATGGGCGTGAACGGTATGACTTCCGTATACGCTCGTGTACATTTTGAGTACCTATGTACATCCCGTGTGATTTCATGGTGTGTTGTGGTCTTTTGTAAAACTGACAGGACTTAATATATCACAATTTTGTAACCTGTGCCTATGTAATTGTTACCATTACGAAATATCAAGTTTCAATTTTGTCATCTTTTCAGATTTCAGTTAACATATTTTTTGTTATGTAAACTTCGTATAAAGATTCATGCACCTTTTTTTTAAAAAATATCATATAAATTTCCCGAAGATTTTACATAGCGTTAACATTTCATGCTTTATCCAATAGTAGAATGATAGAATATGATAAATAGATTAGATATAGATAACGAATCATATTTGGAGGTCTCATGAATACAGAAGAGAATAAAAACAACCAAAGCAGTCCAGCCACTGCTTACCTCAATAGAGATTTGAGCTGGATCGAGTTTAATCGACGCGTGCTTAAAGAAGCGCAAGACCCAGATAACCCGCTTATGGAACGCGCTAGATTTCTGGCTATTGTCTCAAGTAATCTGGACGAATTTATAAGTGTTCGAGTAGCAGGAATTCAAGATCAAATCCGGGCGGGGTATACGAAAAAAGATTTCACTGGCTACACCCCTTCCGGGTTATATAAACGTCTCATTAAGAGAGTTACCAAAATTGTTGCCGATCAATACCGGATTTTCCGTGATATTTCACGGAGCTTGCATAAAGAAGGAATCGTTTTTGTGGATTATGAGGATCTCACTCATGCACAGGAACAGTCCATAGAACAATATTACCGGGATATTATCTATCCTGTACTTACACCAATGGCTGTTGACCAGAGTCGACCGTTTCCACTCGTTCATAGCCAATTCATCTATTTAGCAGTAGTTCTTACTCGTAAGAATGGCCTTGAAGAGGAGCCTTTTTTTGCAATTCTGCAAATTCCATCAAATCTGCCGAGATGTATCCCTCTTCCACACCGATCAAACAGTAAGAAACGGCAGTTCGTATTTATAGAGGATGTCATTCGTCATCACATTCAAACATTGTTTAGTGGTTACGAGCCAGTGGCTGTTAGTGAATTTCGTTTGACCCGCAACTCTGATCTCACGATCGACGAAGAAGGGGCCGAGGATCTTCTAGAAGAGATTGAAAAAGAGCTGCGCAAGCGTCGTCGCGGTGTCCCTGCAAGACTTGAAGTACAAAAAGGCATTCATCCTTATGCTTTGGAACAGCTGCAAGCTGAGTTTGAACTGGAGGACTTCGTATTCGAAATTGAAGGTCCACTAGACCTAAGTTTCCTTCGTAATTTCGCTGGAAGTATTAAAGGCTTTGGTTACTTAAACTATCCAAGTATCGAGCCCGTCTACCCTGCTGAATTTGAAGAAAATGAGGATTTCTTTGAGGTATTGCGTGAGCGGGATGTCCTAGTCTACCACCCTTACGAATCCTTTGACGCGATGACGGACTTTATCATTCAAGCCTCAGAGGATGAACAGGTGATGGCCATTAAGATGACTTTGTACCGGGTTAGTGGAAACTCTCCGCTGATCACTGCACTCGCTAATGCTGCTGAATCCGGGAAACAGGTAACTGTGGTTGTAGAGTTAAAGGCCAGGTTTGATGAGGAACGTAACATCGCTTGGGCTCGCCAACTCGAAAAATCCGGATGTCATGTCGTTTATGGTTTAGTTGGACTCAAAACGCATGCCAAAGTTACTTTGATCGTCCGTCAGGAAGGTCAAGAATTACGTCGCTACGTGCATGTAGGCACAGGAAACTACAATGACAGTACCGCCAAAGTATATACGGATCTCAGTCTATTTACCGCTCAAAGCGATATTGGACTCGATGCTTCTGAGCTATTTAATCAAATGACTGGCTATTCCGCCAATTTTGACTGGAACTCCTTTATTGTTGCTCCGACGAATATGAGTCTTTCCTTACAAAAGCTGATGCACCGTGAAGCGGAGCATGCTGCAGCTGGTAGACCTGCACGTATCATTGCCAAAATGAACTCTCTTTCCAATCAACAAGTCATTGACGATTTATATGGTGCTGCACAGGCCGGTGTATCGATCGATTTAATCGTTCGGGGAGTTTGTTGTCTTCGTCCAGGGATTGAAGGCTTGAGCGAGAACATTACGGTTCGCAGTATTGTCGACCGCTTTCTGGAGCATTCAAGAATTTACTATTTTGAAAATGGTGGAAAGCCTGAGGTTTATTTATCCAGTGCAGACTGGATGACAAGAAACCTAACCCGCCGGATTGAGCTGATGTGCCCAGTCAAAGACAGCAATATTCGTAAACAGATAGTTAAGATTCTTGAACTATCCCTTAAAGATAATGTGAAGGCCAGCTTCTTACAGCCTAACGGATATTACGAGCAACCAGACGACAAAAAGGCCCCTTTCCGGAGCCAGTTCGCAGCTATGGATGTTATACGTTGGAAGGGAACCCGAGTTTTACCTTTACCGCCCAAGCATTCTTAAATGCTTTTAAGGCGTTCTCAATGTCCTCTAGACCGATCAGAAGTGCTGAGGCGCCCTCAAGGTCCAGATGAAGTGAATTGCCGTGTAGATTAGCTTTCAAGCCACTTACAATCCCGATCTCGGTGCTGTCCAGTGCAATACTTAGCTGAACAAGCGATCCGAGCTTATGAATCCACTCTTCGTCGGAAGGCAGTAAAATGTCCTTATACATTTGGGACAGTTTCTGCTTCCGGCTTTTTGTGCTATACGAGGCAATCATCGCGCATAAGATAAGCTGACGGTGTGTTAGCCCACGAATCGGTGAATTCATTAGCCAATACAGGGTATGACGTTTGGATTGATAATAGTTAATGTTAGATCCCGTGCGATGCAGCATGATGGATACATAAATCAACATCTCATGTTCAGCTTTATTCTCCTCATCCTTGAATGCATCAAACAGACTTAGCGCAAGCTTGTTGATATGATCCAAATACCGTTTAGAGGTACGAATATCAAACCGAATGATCGTATTTAAACTGTATTCAAGCGCACTGTCTCGCACCGGTTGCTCCGGCTTCAGTAGATCATGAAGCATACCTTCTCTGAGCCCTTCACCGCTGATTACAGCCTGGCTAGCACCAACATACTGATATACCGTATGGAAAATAATTAAACCGGATACAATGATATCTGCTCGGCTCTTAGACAGCCCATCTAAATCTTTACGTTTATCGTAAGGCATTGAAGGTAATGTGTTCATAAAATGCTCAATCGTCTCACTAGCCATGGTGTAACCATGCGAGTTAGGTAATGAGTATGCTCTCGTTTTTTGATCCAGCTTGCCTAAAGAACGCACTGTCCCTCCCAGTCCAAATAACGGAAGACCCGCTGTTGCGTTAAGCCAATCATGTTCTACCAATCTCCCCAGAACAAAAGTCTCCAGCTTGTGAATCTGATCTCCGTTCCAGTTACCACCTTGTCCGAACATCAGGTTTGTATTCACCGCTCCAAATGGAAAGGAAATGCTATGTTGATAACGGCGTCCGCGAAAAAGTGTGATTTCAGTACTGCCGCCACCAATATCTATGACATAACCATCCTCAACATTAAAAGCGTTTATGACACCTAAGAAGCCAAAGTAAGCCTCCTGATGACCACTAATAACCTCTATTGGAATCGCAGAAGCTTGTGACAAGAAGGTAATAATTTCATTAGAGTTAGCTGCGTTTCTGATTGCCGCTGTAGCACCCGCACGTATAGTCTCCACTTCAAAAGCATTGCAGATCTCCTTAAACTGACGCAAGACAGGAATAATGGTCTCCATATCCTTCTGCTCCAGTCGACCTTCCTTCGTAATCTTCTCACTAAGACGTGCAGAGTACTTACACTCCTTGATGATCTTATAGCCTCCCTCCGGCGTTGTATCATAGATTACAAGACGTATGGAGTTAGAACCAATATCGATAATGCCTATACGGCGCAGATCATCTCTCATTATGTATGTACTCCTTTTCAAGTTGATTGACCATCTATTATACATGGTTTACATAAATAAATGAACTCAGTCCATTATATCCTCAATTAACGCAACTGTTAAAAAAATAAAGCGGCGCCCGGATAACTTGTCCGAGTGCCGCTGTAATTTAACTTATTATAACACTTTACTTAAAAAATCCTGCGTACGTGCATGTTGAGGATTCCCGAAGACTTGTGCCGGTGTACCCTGCTCTACAATGACGCCACCATCCATAAATAGAATACGGTCGCCCACTTCGCGGGCAAAGCCCATCTCATGCGTAACAATGACCATTGTCATCCCATCTTCTGCAAGCTTCTTCATAACCTCCAGCACCTCACCGACCATTTCTGGGTCAAGTGCTGAGGTTGGCTCGTCAAAGAGCATCACATGGGGCTGCATCGCCAGCGCACGGGCAATCGCGATCCGCTGCTTCTGTCCTCCGGATAGCTGAGCTGGATAAGCATCCTTCTTATCTTCCAGCCCTACAGTTTTCAGTAACTCCATTGCAAATTTATCTGCTTCAGCCTGCTGCTGCTTTCTCACCTTAATAGGTGCGAGAGTAATATTTTGCAGAACTGTTTTATGAGGAAAGAGGTTAAACTGCTGAAATACCATCCCCATCTTCTCACGTGTGACATTAATATCATGTTTTTTAGAGGTAATCGATTCACCTTCAAACGTGATTTCGCCACCTGTTGGCTGCTCCAGTAAATTCAAACAACGCAGGAAGGTACTTTTACCCGATCCACTCGGTCCGATCACGACGACGACCTCACCCTTATGAATCTCCAAGTCAATCCCTTTGAGAATTTCCAGCTTCCCATAATTTTTTTGCAAGTTCTTAACGGCGATCATCGGTATTCAGCCTCCTTTCCAATCTGCCAAGGATCTTGGATAGCGTAAATGTCAGTACAAAGTACATAAATGCGATTATTACCAGTGGTGTCATACCATCGTATGAAATCGTTGTAACCGTACGGGCTTGAAACATCAAATCCGTAACGCCGATAAAAGAAATAATCGATGATTCCTTGATAATGGTGATGAATTCATTTCCGATTGCCGGAAGAACACTTTTCAGTGCCTGAGGGAGAATAATATGACGCATAGTCATCCCTTGCTTCATTCCAAGCGAACGGGCTGCCTCCATTTGTCCGCGATCTACCCCCTGTATCCCAGCACGGAAAATCTCTGCAAGGTAAGCAGAACTGTTAATGGATAAAGTGATTGCCCCCGACTGAATCGGTGTAAACTCAATACCGAACGTAGCCAATCCATAGTGGATTAGGAAAAGTTGTACAAGCATAGGCGTGCCACGAAGGAATTCTACCCAGGCTGTTGCCAAGAAGCGAAGCACACCCCATTTGGACATACGCAGCAATGAAACGATAATTCCTAGAATAAAACCAAAGAAGACACCCAGAACGGCAAGTAACAAAGTATACTGCAAACCGGTCAGGAAAAAATCACGATAATCATAAGCCATTTTAAATAAAGTAATATCCATAACCTATCCTCCCATCTCCAAAAAAATAGAAAATAGCTATTGCCGCTATTTTCTGTATACACATACAATTTACTTTAGCAGACTTAAAAAATATCCGTTGTTTCTTTACTTCGTGCTATCTGCAAGCTCACTAGCTGCCGTCACATACTCATCAATTTTACCTTCAGAGTTTAAACGTGTCAGTGTGCTGTTTACTTGATCCAAAAGCTCTTTATTGCCTTTCTTAATACCAATTGCATAACCATCGTCTTCAACTTCCGGCTTAGCATCAGTAATTACAAGACCAGGAACATTCTTAACGAATGATTTGGCGACAGGTCCTTCAATGATAGCAGTATCTACACGATTAGATTGCAATTGTAGAACGATTTCGGAGATTTTACCAAGAGAAGTGATCTTAGCTCCCTCTATCCCTTTAGCGATTTCTTCTTGAATCGATCCAGTCTGCACACCAATTTTTGTACCTTTTACAGCGTCCATAGTGGCGTATTTATCTTTATCTGCTTCGCGCACAACAATGGCTTGTTCAGCTTTGTAATAAATGTCTGAAAGGTCAACTGCCTTTTTACGTTCTTCAGTTGGGCTCAGTCCAGAAATTACAATATCTACTCTTCCGCTGGACAATTCGTTTAGCAGTGAATCGAATGGCAAGTCCTTAATTACAAGTTCAGCGCCCATATCAGCAGCAATTTCCTTAGCAATATCGATATCGAAGCCCACGATAGTATCTTTACCGTCTACTACTTTATGGAATTCGTATGGAGGAAAATCAGCACTTGTTCCCATTGTAAGCTTCTTAGTAGCCCCACCGGAATTAGCATTACCAGTTGCAGCGGTATCATTATCATTTTTATTTTGACCGCAGCCTGATAACAGACCTACCGCTAATATCATACCTAAACCAAGTTTACCCCATTTGTTCATTTCTATATCTCCCCTATTCTTATGAAAAAAATCCAAGTTGTCTCTTTGACCGACTTATTATAAATCAGAACGCATGAATATGCAAAGGCATAATTGTGACAATAACTTCCTTTTATTGGGTTTCAAAGCAAATGATTCATTGTTCAGAAAATAATTATTCAACATTTATTCAAATTTTATATAATTTTATACATTTTTACTATTCCCTAACTTAACCAAATCATGCGGCTAGATTTCCCTTTTTCCCATAAAAAAGAGTACTCCTGAAGTATGAGCCAAACTTCAAGAGTACTCCTTATTAAACTGTTAGAGATTAGGATAAACCTTTAATCCGTAATTTCATTATAAATATCAATGTACTGCTGAGCGGATACATTCCAGCTGTAATCGCCAGCGAACGCGTTTTTCGTAATCTTTTTCCAGTGTTCAGGCTGCTTATATAAAGAGATCGCTCGGCGAAGCGTAAACATCATATCGTGGGCGTTGTAGTTGCTAAACGTGAAGCCATTACCTTCACCGGATTCTTCATTGTAAGCTTGGACAGTGTCATTTAAACCACCCGTTTCCCGCACTACTGGTATGCTTCCGTAGCGCAATGCGAGAAGTTGACTGATCCCGCAAGGTTCAAACTTGGAAGGCATGAGAAAGATATCGCTAGCGGCATATATTTTGCGTGAGAGTGCATCATTAAACAGGATTTGTGAAGATAACTTTGTTGGATAACGCCAAGTTGCCTCCTTGAACCAACGCTCATAGGACTCATCCCCCGTTCCCAGCAGAACAAATTGAATGTCATCATTATAGAGTAGCTCATCCAATACTCGAGTAAGCAGATCTAAGCCTTTGGAATCCACAAGACGAGTAACCATGGCAACCATAGGGATATTAGCATCCACAGGTAATCCTAATTCCTCTTGCAGGGCTAGCTTGTTCTCCGTTTTCTTAGCCAGATTAGAACGATAACGTGTAACAAGACTTGTATCTGTTGCAGGGTTATAACTTTTCGTATCAATCCCATTCACAATACCGCTTAACACATCCGCTCTCGCATTCAACAATCCATCCAGCCCATAACCATAATATGGGGTCCGGATTTCTTCTGAGTAGGTTGGACTAACGGTGGTGACTCGATCGCTGTATACAATGCCACCTTTTAAGAAATTCACATTCCCGTAATACTCCACGCCTCCAAAATAACTGCTATCCAGACCTAATAGCTCCCCAAGCACCTCATAAGGAAACACTCCCTGATACAACAGGTTATGTATAGTAAATACACTTCGCATTTCGCTGTAAAATGGATTGTGTCGATAATGTCCCTGAAGCAGCATTGGGATCACAGCCGCATGCCAATCATGGCAATGTAAGACATCAGGCTGAAAATCAATAGCCGGCAGACACTCCAGCACCGCACGATTATAAAACGCGAAGCGTTCACCATCATCCATATATCCGTAAATTCCGTCCCGCCCAAAATAGTACTCATTGTCAATAAAGTATACCGGAATACCGTCATAAACCATATGTTCGATCCCACAGTATTGATTACGCCAGCCGATTGGCACATAAACTTCCGTTAAATGTTCCATTTTCGAAGTAAACTTTTCAGGAATCCCACGATATTTAGGCAAAATCACTCGTACATCCACCCCGGCACCCTTCAGCGCTTTAGGTAATGCCCCAATGACATCGGCCAGGCCACCCGTTTTGACAAATGGATGAGCTTCAGCTGCGGCAAATAAAACTTTCATGATTATTTCCCCCTTTAAAGTGTACGGATTCTCTATACTTGCTTTGAACTATTACTCATTACTATTACTCATTTGCCTCTTTACTCTTACCCACTCGTGCTGTTTTCTTAAACACTAGGAAGCTAAGAGGCGGTAATGTTAGCTCTATGCTGTTCACCTGATTATGCCATTCCAGCTTTTTGCTCTTCTGAGGTGCATTGTGTATACCCGAGCCTCCGAATGCTACATCTTCCGAGCTAAAAATTTCTTCATAAGTTCCTTGACGTGGGACACCTATACGATACTGTTGACGCTGGGCAGGTTGAAAATTGATGATAAACAGCAAGGTATCTCCAGGCTTCTTACCTTTACGCATATATGAAATTACGCTTTGCTCATTGTCATCTGCATCAATCCATTGATAACCCTCTTGAGAATGGTCAAGCTCCCACAGAGCTTTCTCCGAGCGATACAATTTATTAAGAGCAGCAGTATAGGCTAGCATGCCGCGATGGCTCTCATAGTCCAGCAGCAACCAATCCAGCTGTTCCTGATCCTTCCATTCGATAAATTGACCAAATTCTCCTCCCATAAACAGGAGTTTCTTTCCGGGATGGGATATTTGATAACCAAGCAGCTGCCTAAGTCCTGCGAACTTTTGTTCATAAGAACCCGGCATTTTGTCGAGCAACGACTTCTTACCATGTACAACCTCATCATGCGATAGCGGTAATGCATAATTTTCGGCATAAGCATAACATATTGGGAAAGTTAATAAATTATGATGATATGGACGCCCCCAGAAATCATGTTCTATGTAGCCCAATGTATCATTCATCCATCCCATATTCCATTTGTAATTGAAACCTAGCCCACCTTCATGAGCGGGCGCAGTAACTCCCGGCCAAGCACTGGATTCTTCTGCCATCATCAATGCTTTAGGAAAATACTGAAATATCGCTTTATTCAGGTTCTGAATAAACTTAATAGCCTCTAAATTCTCAAGACCACCATTCACATTCCGCCGATATTGATGAGCCTGCTTTTCAAAATCGAGACGAAGCATGCTGGTAACCGCATCTACACGCATCCCGTCAATATGATAATACTCAAACCAAAAGAGTGCGTTTGAGATAAGAAACGAAGAAATCTCTGGCTTGCTGAAATCAAAGGAAAGAGTTCCCCAGCCTGGTTTTTCCGCCAACATCGGATCTGCATATTCATAAAGCGGTGAACCATCAAACATTCTTAAACCGTGAGCATCCTTTGCAAAATGAGCCGGAACCCAATCCAGAATCACACCTATTCCAGCTTGATGCAGATGATCGATTAAATACATCAACTCATGGGGTTCACCATATCGACTCGTCGCCGCGAAATACCCCGTTCCTTGATAGCCCCAAGATAAATCGTATGGATGCTCCGCTAGCGGCATAAACTCAACATGGGTATAGCCCATTTCCACCAAATAAGGAATTAATAATTCACTCATTTCTTTATAGCTGTAAAATTCTCCGTCTTCTTTTTGACGCCAAGTTCCAAAATGCATCTCATAAATGTTCATCGGTTGATGATATGGAGTTTTACTCTTTCTCCGCCATACCGCATCCCCCCATCGGTAACCACTGAGATCCGTAACAACGGATGCAGTCGCCGGGCGAACCTCAGCTTTGAAGGCAAATGGATCAGCTTTTAGGAAGCTTGAGCCATCACTGGCAACAATCCTGTATTTGTAAAAAGTTCCCGGCTCTATTCCCGGAAAAAAACGACTCCAAAATCCTGAATCGGGTATCTTATATAACGAGTCCATGTCCTGTGTTCCATCCCAGCCGTTATGATCACCAGCTAGTCCTACATATGTCGCATGAGGAGCCCACACGGTAAAGCGCACGCCCGTAACGCCTTCTTCAGCGGCAGTGTGCGCACCCAGCATAGAATAGCTGCGATAATTGGTGCCCTCATGGAACAAATAAATATCAGCAGCTGACGGAAGGGTATCGATTGTTGCTATTTCAGCCAATTCTACACCACCTTTTTTGAATGCTTGTACCTATTACATTAACCGAATATTACCATTTTGAAAATGATTTGATGTGAAAACAAAAGATTTTCTGATAAAGAAATATTAATTGTAATTTTTCTTTTTACACAGCAATATACTTCACCTATGTCGTTTCAAGTGCTTGTCGTAAGTTTATATTACAAGCATTGACAAAATAATGGGAGGGATAACAAATGAATAACAAAAAAGATTGTATCGCCATGCTCTTGGCAGGAGGGGAAGGCCGTAGATTGGCTCCCTTAACTTCCAGTATGGCTAAGCCTGCAGTCCCTTTCGGTGGACAGTACAAAATTATTGATTTCCCACTAAGTAATTGTGTAAATTCCAAAATTGATACAGTAGGTGTCCTGACACAGTATGAAGCTGAATCCTTGCATGATCACATCGGAGAAGGTGAACCTTGGGGCTTACATAGTCAAAAGGACAAAGGCGTCACCCTGCTTCCTTCCGGTGTTGAAGGCAGAGATAGCTATACAGGAACTGCTGATGCGATTTATAAGAACATTGAATATATCGATAGCTGCAATCCAGAACATGTACTCATTCTATCCGGTGACCATATTTACCATATGGATTATCGGAAAATGCTAGAATATCATGTAGGGAAAGCTGCAAAAGCCACCATCTCCGTAATGGAGGTACCGTGGGATGAAGCCAGTCGTTTTGGCGTAATGAACGTAAATGATGAACTAAAAATTTCTGAGTTTGCGGAAAAACCTAAAGTACCTAAAAGTAATTTGGCTTCCATGGGTATTTACCTGTTTGAGTGGGCTTATCTGAAGGAGCACTTGTTGCGGGATGCAGCTAATCCGAATTCCAGTCATGACTTTGGTAAAGATGTTATACCAACGATGCTTGATCAGAATGATGATTTATTCGCTTACCGCTTCAAAGGATACTGGAGAGATGTTGGAACTGTGGGTAGTCTCTGGGAAGCTCACATGGACCTTCTGCAAAAAAACAATGGCATGAAGCTCGACAAAGCACTTTGGCCGATGTACAGCCGGAACCGCCGGACCAAGCTTGCTGTCCATAAACCACGTGTTCAGATCCCATCAACGGACTCACTCGTGAATGAATTCTGCACACAAGAAGGCAGCTTACAACGTTCTGTAATCTTCAACGGTGTTGAAATCGGCAAAATGAGCCAGATTAAGCAAAGTGTTATTATGCCTGGCGTCCGCATTGGGCGTGGAGTACAGATTGAAAATGCCATTATTGGCGAAGGTGCAATTATTAAGGATGGGACTGTCATCAAGGGAAGTATAAATAATATTGTAGTCGTTGGGCCTTATGAGACCGTAGCTCCAAAGCCAGCGGTTCGGAACCAACCCTCCCGTCTATTTCAGGATGTTTATGAGAAGACAGGACGTCTACGGGAAGTTCTCCCTTCATAAAAACCATTATATAGAAAAATACTTTATCAAGCAAAAACGCCTTCGGCGTCCCAAATGGACGGTAAGCGTTTATGCGAGAAATATAAGGATGATGTATAGTGTGAAACTTATACATTCTTATATTTATAAAAAGGGGCTGTTGTCCTGGTCGATCATGACCAGAGCAACAGCCCCTTCGGTTGTTAGAGGTTAATCTTTATGAATTTTGAAGTGCTGTCCATTCTCTATCTAACATGCTCATTTCCACACAATCTACATATTGATCCCCAAACAGCGCTGCCTCACGTTGAACGCCCTCACGCTTAAAGCCCACGGCTTCGTAAGTTTTCAAGGCAACGGTGTTGAAAGCAAACGCACCCAGGGAAAGTCTATGCATCCCCAAGCTCTCAAATCCGATCCGAAGCATTTCATTCATCATCCTTGTTCCAAAGCCTCTACCCTGACAATCAGGATCTACAACAACCCTACCTATTCGTGCAAATCGATTAGAACGGTCTATGGTTGAAAAGCTGATATGACCCACGACCTCTAGAGTAGCTTCATGCACCGCACAAAAGATCATGCGGTCAGAATTCGCTGGATGATTAGCTCCACTCAAATACTTATTAAGCTGGTCATCGTCAAGAGGGAAGGTTAGTGAAGGTCCAGCCCACTGCTTCAGATAATCAAGTGATACACTCCATCGTTTCAAGTGTTCAAAGTCCGATTCAGACATAAATCTAAGAATCAGACGATCGGGATCAGGTGTCTCCTCAAAATGCTCATAAAGGTTCACTAAACGACCATTTCCCATATCGTTAGTGCCCATGTAATGAAAACCCATGCTTTGATAATAACGATTGAGTTTAATGTTGTGTGCGACGGTATCAAATCTGAGTCCTCTGCACCCAAGTTCTTTAGCTAGCACCACAGCATACATAAGCATATGCTTCCCAAGTCCCTGACTGCGGTGTGTACCCGCTACAGCCAGCCTATGCAAATAAGCATAGGCCTCATCATTTTTATCTCCCCAGTATTGAGGGTCAGTAAATTGTAACGTGAACATTCCAACTACAACATCATCGACAAGCGCAAGATAAACATGCCTGTCGTTAAAATAGCCTGCAATATCAGACTCATTGAATTGTCCTGGAGTCCATTGTTTAATCCCGTTTAGCTCCATCCAATTTGCTGCTTCCTGCAGTAAACTTAAGATATCACCTGTCCGGTCGGGTTCTCCGCGAACAATCCTAATTGAGTTCCCCAAGACATCCATTTCCATACCCCCTAGACATCTGAATCAGGTAATATAGCTTGATTTGGCATTACTTGATCTGAAACGACCTCAGGTGGTTTCTCAGTAAGTGGTAAGATTACGGTAACTTCCGTCCCTTTTCCAAGCTCACTTACCATATCCAGTGTTCCATTATGAAGTTCTACAATCTGCTGTGAGATCGCTAACCCCAAGCCAGTTCCCCCATTGAGTGCATCCACTTGAAAGAATCGGTCTTTAACTCTGGAGATATGCGCTTCACTAATCCCAATTCCACTATCACGAACCATGATAGCAGTCTCAGTTGAGGACAGTCTCTTCGCAGACAATTCTATACTGGAGTCCTCATGGGAAAACTTCACAGCATTATCTACCAGATTCAAGAACACTTGCTTTAGACGATTAGCATCGCCTTTAACATAGATCCCATCTTCACATTCCAGAAGCAAGTGGATACGCTTCTTCTCCGCCTTAGCCCAAATATTCAGTATCGTCTCCTGAAGTAACACTTTCACGTCAACAATCCCAATGGATAGCTTCATTTGGTTCTGCTGCAGCTTTGAAAAGTCGAGAATCTCCTCCACTAGACCAATCAGTCGTTCACTTTCTTTAGAAATAATACTTACACCAAGCTTCGTCTCCTCCGGATCATAGCCGCCAGAGATCAATGTCTCACTCCAGCCCTTGATACTCGTAAGTGGTGTTCGTAGCTCATGTGAAATAGAAGAAATAAAATCATCCTTAATCTGATTGCTTCGCACAATTTCTTGAGCCATATAATTCAGCGTTGAAGCTAAATCACCAATCTCAAACTTGTAATTCCCCTTAATTCGCACATTAAATCTGCCCTTAGCCATCTGGGCTGAAACCGCCGTAATGTTATTGAGCGGTTTTACGATAGAATTGGCAAGTCCGAAGCTGAATACGATAACAACAGCCAAGACAGCTGCACCTATTCCAATCGACAGTAATGTAAGATTAAGCAAGTCGTTGTTAATGCCTTCTAGTGAAGTAAGATACCTTAGAACATACGTATCACGGCCGTGAATCTGTAACATTTTAGATACAGCCATAACGCTCTCGTTAGTACCACTCTGGCGCCCTACCCAGCGGCCAATACTGCCTCCTACTGCTTCTGGGACGTCACTGGTTGTAATCGTACGGTCAGGCTGAAAACCAGTTGAACTGGTAATCATATCCCCATTCAGGGTCAATACTTCCAGTTCGGTATTGTTCAGCGAAAATCTATCCAGCAGCTCTTGCAGCTGGTTCGAATTGTTATCGCCACCTAACTGATATTTATGGTAGAACGTCTCTGCCATGGTAATGTGGTTTTTTATCTTGCTATAAACACTGTCATAATAATACGTTCTGATGGCAAGCAAGAAGATAACTTCTACAAGGAGAAGCGCCAAAAAAACTACAAGAATGTAGTGTAGAACGATTTGCCTGCGCATCCCCTTCTTAATCATTGTACTTGGCCTTTCCATCTATATCCGTGTCCCCATACCGTTTGCAAAAATTCTGGCTCCGACGGATTATTTTCTATCTTTTGGCGCAGACGACGAATATTCACATCCACGATTTTGGGATCACCCATATACTCCTTACCCCACACATGATCCAGCAGAAGATCGCGGCTGAGCGGTGTATTTTCTTTTTCAAGGAAGAATTGAATTAATGAAAACTCCGTTGGCGTCAGTTCAATCGCTTCATTATCACGCTTGAAATGTTTGGAAATTAGATCCAGGGTGAAAGGACCTGAAACAAAAGAGACCTTCGCTGACTGTTCACGATGAACGTTCACTCGACGCAGCAAGGATTGAATTCTAGCTATCAGTTCTGTCGGGCTGAATGGCTTACTAACATGGTCATCAGCACCTACGGATAAAGCATACACTTTATCTTGCTCTTGAACCTTGGCAGTCAGAAAAATAATACCCAAACGTTCATTGGTTTCTCTAACTCGTCTACATACTTCAAATCCATCAATACCTGGAACCATTACATCCAATAGGGCGATATCAATATCAGGAATCGTGGTTAACTTGTGAAGAGCTTCATGCCCATCCGCAGCCTCTATCACTTCGAAACCATTACGCTTCAAGTTGATAACAATAAAACTACGAATAGACTCCTCATCTTCCAGTATCAGTACTTTACTCATCTATTCCCTTCCTTTCTATAGGGGAAGCAATTTTATTACTTCCTTCCGTTGTTGTACTTTGTTCTAACTTACCGCGGTAGGCGATAACCTTAGCTGCATCACGTGCAAGAAGATCCCAACCGTCATTCTTTACCCGGTCCCATTCAGAAGGAGAAAAGAAAGCAACCTCAGCAACCGTCTCACCTGTATCAGACATGATGAACTTAAGGTTCTCATCCAAAACCGATTTCGTATCAACCGTCACCTTCTCATGCCATTCTGGAGAAAAATTAATATTGAATCGATCCGATGGATCATGATATAGCTGGGTTGTGAAGGTCAGCCCGTCTTTTCCATCCCATTTATAATAGGAGGTAAAGTATGGAATTTCAGCTGGATCGAAATACTCCCACCCTTTGGGTACCTCAAGCAATCCAATTTCAATAATGCCATCATGATCAATATCTTCGCTTGCAATCCGACGATCTTTATAAGTCCGCGCATCACCTGGTAAAACCACACGCAGCTTATTATTCTCCATAAGAACAATCGAGGAATAAGCAGATTGAGAATCCACTGCAGCATCCAATACGATTCCTTCTTTATCCTCCGAGATTTTTCCTGCAACAATATTGTAATAATTGTTAAAATAAGGGTCTATATCATCAAGTTTATCGAGAACCTTAAAGCCATCATCATTGTACTGATAGATTGAAATGGTCGAAAATTCATTTCTTTTAAAATAAACAACGGTGATATCTTCAATTCCGTCTCCGTTTAGATCATCAATCATATATTTTGTATACGGATGTGAAAGCAACTCTACCAATGAACCGCTGGAATAGCTATAGACCACTAGCCCCTTTTCTTCACCTCGTGAATATCCGGTAACAATTTCAAGCTTCCCATCACCCGTCATGTCCTTTATATCAACCGACTCCAGCACAGTTCCGTCACCATCGAATACAAGCTTCTTGACCCAGGTGTCGCCTTGTTTCTCCAAGATCATCCCGTGAATCTCTACAGCTTCTCCAGGTGTCTTATAGAACACTAGTGTCTCCATTATTCCATCCTTATTGAGATCCTCAGTAAAAATGGTACTATCCTCGTCATTGGTCGGTCGAATCAACGTGGACCCCGCTGGCTTAAGTGAATTAATAGCAGCCATAAGTGTTGCTTTGTCAGCAGACAATTGTGGGGATTTCATCTTAGAAACAGGATCACTGATGAAAGTACAACCCGACAAAACGGATAAAGTCAGCGTTGCGGCTACAAAGCACCTAAGACTTCTCATATTCAACTTCATCACTCTTTTCCTTATCCGTGTCCAAAATTTAAAGATTTGCACGTTCTTGGAACGTTAATCTACGCCCCTTTATATCATGCTTAATTCTGCCATCTTCTAGTACCCAAAGACGTGTAGCAAAACGTTCCGCTAATTCTATCGGAAGTACAGTTATAACTGTAAGGCCGGTTTCTTTACACAGCTTCCGCAATGTTTCCAACACATTCTCTGCGGATTTAGGATCCAATCCCGTTACCGGCTCATCCGCTAAAATCACTTTCGCACCATGAGTCAATGCTCTCGCAATTGCTACACGCTGCCTTTCACCACCACTAAGTTGGCTCGCCTTCATTTTCGCCTTATCCAGAAGGCCGAGGGCATCCAATTCATCCATTGCACCCATATAATCATCTGAACGTACCATCCCAGTAACCATTCGCCATAAAGGCGTTTGCGCGGACTGGCCGATCAGTACATTTTTCAATGCAGTACGGTTCGGATTGAGCTCTGCATTCTGCTCCAGGTAAGCCCACTCGCGGCGGATCTTTCTTTTACCTGTAAAGGCACTCGCCATAATATCTGTACCGTCTACTCTAAAATTCCCTCTATCCCATTTCTCACGCAGCGCTAAACAGCGCAGTAAAGTGGTCTTACCGCTCCCGCTAGCTCCAAGTATTGCTACGAACTCACCCGGTTCTAATTGAAAGCCTATATCCTGTAGAACTGGATTTTTATCTTCCCCAACTGCCTTGGCTAAGTGTTCAACTGTGATCATAGTTCAGCCTCTCCCTGTCTTTATCTATAATCTATAGTGTACTCTGAAAGCCAGATGAATTTCCATGCGAGCACTCGTTCTTATCTTACCTCAAATTTTTTGCCGTGGCGAGAAAAATAACCCAAGCAATCCGAACGTGATATATAAAGCGCCCATCAAGCCGAAAATCCCCCCGCCCCAGCCGACTTGCATGAGCAAACCGCCGATACCTGGACCTATAATACTGCCTATACTAAAATGAAAAGAAGCAACCACATTTGCAGCAGGCAGTAGATGTCGTGGTAGAATATCCGCAGCTAAGCTTAGCCCTAATGAGAAAAAAGACCCTACAAGACCACCTGCAATCATCAGCAGTACCATAGTCACTTTAAAATGGTCTCCTGCTAGCGGCAGCAATGCGAAGGCAATTCCGCCTCCAATCCCGGTTAGAATCAATACCTTCTTTCGACCATAACGGTCGCTCCAGAGCCCTAGTGGGAATTGTAACAACAGTCCCCCTATACCTGCAAAAGGCAATAAGGCTGCAATTTGATCTGTGCTGTAACCGATCCGGAGGCCATACACTGGAAAATTACTGTTTAAACTCGCTTCCATGAAACCGTATAGGAGTGCAGGAATTAAGGCGAACCAGGCTAAACTGTAACAACGTCCAAACCGGCGTACCTGACTTTCTCCACTCTCAACTTTATCTGGGCGGGAATCTGGAAGCATTGTAACGGCAAGTATTAGGACTAATAAAAAAAGAAATGCTAGAACTATAAATGGTGTTGCCTGACCAAATCGCAGCAGGCTAATTCCCAGCGGTCCCAAGCTAAAGCCCAGGCCATAGGACATCCCGTACAGGGATAGATTTCGTCCGCGATGCTCGGCAGGCGTCATTAGCAGTACCCATAGCTGTGCGGCATAATTGATAGCTGCATCACCAACACCAACAAGCAAACGCAATACAAACCATATTTTGATACCAGGAAAAAAGGGGAACAGAAGTAAGCTTACTAAGACTAGGCTGATCCCGCCAGCAATCAATTTTTTGAATCCAATCGCTCCGAGAACTCTTTCAGCAATCAAGGTCATTCCGAATGATCCTATGTATAGAGCCGCTGCATTTAGTCCATTAAGCGAAGAAGAAACTCCTTTCTGCTCCAATAGAATGGATAATACGGGAAGCAGCATTCCTTGGCTGAGTCCAGCCGCTATGGTAGCGGTAATAAGAATCATGAAATTCATTTTGCTGTTACTGCGAATAGATACTCTTGGCCGGTCTGACACAGATGATATCCCCCTAAGATTAATAACCCTAATTTGATCTAACGCCAATTGGCAAACACCGAACATTATAGTGGACAACCCTCTTCAAAACAAGAGATAATATGAAGATGTTACGGATTTCCTGGGGGTGCATGAGACATGGAGTACGAATTAAAGATCGACGTATCGCCGGTGTATGAACTGCTAGACAGTTTTATGTTATATGTAACTAGAAAATGGATCTCCAATTTGGATATTGGTCCCCACTGGATAAGTGATGTGGAAGATCGCATTTCTTCTCATAAGGTAACAGCTTTAATGCAAGCCGCTGAGTGGCCATTTACGGATTATGATGTGCTGTATGCCTGGGTTTACATTCGAGGACCTGCAACCTCAGTGCTGCATTTCTTCGATGATCTGGATTCCGCTTCCATAGAAGAATGTTATCAGCAGATTGCTCCCCTCATTCAAGAGTTTACGATTGAAGATGCATTGCGGATCCGGAACAGCTATAGTCCACTCTTGCGTCTCTGGTACGAACAATACTTCCGCCATGTGGAGCACAAAATTTTACCGCTATTAATTGAAGATGCTTCTGAGAAAAAAATGCTTGAAAGCAAAATGGACCCCATTTCTTTAATTGAATACGCATCAGGCGGTGTAGTTTTCGAGGAGATCAAGGATCTAAAGACGATTGTATTATTGCCAACTGTTCATAATCGTCCGATTAACACCTACTGCTTCTACAAAACTATGGTGATCGTACAGTATCCTGTAGATGTGCCTTTAGAAGACGAAAATGAAGCCCCTATGGTGCTGTTGCGCATGACTAAGGCTCTTTCCGACCCCAACAGACTTCGGTTACTCCGCTATGTCGCACATGAACCAAAGTCATTGTGGGAGATGCAATCCGATCTCAATCAATCCAGAGAAATGCTCATGCACCACCTTATGATTCTACGAGTAGCCGGCTTACTCCGCATCCATCTAAGAGGAGAACAAGACGAACGCTTCAGTATTCGTCCAGATGGCGCCTCAGAGCTTCAAATGTTCCTAGAGTCTTATATTTACCTATAGACCACTATACAGATACAGATCCAAGGAGTGAGAGATATGAAATACATGACACAACAGGTGATTTTCGATCTAGATGATACACTGGTTCACTGCAACAAATACTTTGATTTGATTTTAGGGCAATATTTTGAGCTGATGACAGATTGGTTTAATGAATTTGGACCGAGCACGAGTGAATTACGCAACAAACAAATAGAAATAGATGTGCACACGGTCAACACAAGTGGTCTTGCCAGCGATAATTTCCCTAAATCCCTAATCGCTACCTACCGTTATTTTTGTGCTAAATATAATCGCCCGACAGACCGTTTTCAAGAACAGCAATTACACAAGCTCGGACTAAGTGTCTACGACCAAGAAATCGAAGCTTATCCCGGCATGGTTGAAACGCTCGATGCGTTGAAGCAGGACGGTCACCATTTATTTCTTTACACAGGTGGAGACGATACGATCCAACAACGTAAGATAGAGCAAATGAAGCTGGATGCTTACTTTGATGATCGGATCTATATTCGTCAACATAAAAATGTTGAGGCACTTGAAAATATTTTGACTACACAAGGGTTTGACCGCAAACGTACCTGGATGATTGGTAACTCGTTACGTACAGATGTACTCCCAGCAGTGACCGCAGGCATTAACAGTATCTATCTAAAGCAACAGAATGAATGGAGTTACAACCTTATAGAACTGGAGCAAGAGATGCAGCAAGCTGTGAAGACCATTTCCTCCATCCATGAGGTGCCTCCTGTTATTCGTACAGCTACCCTGCAGAAACTCTAGGTGCTACGTAAACTTAGACATTGTTACAAATGACATATCCACTCTATCTCTAGGATGATTATACTATTTTTGTATAATTCCCATATGAGGTAGGAGATGAGATATGAACAAGAACGTGAAGTCCAACCATTCCCGAACTAACAAACCAATGCTTCCCATGCTCTTAGGCGTAGTAGTAGTAATCCTTGTCGCTGTTATTGTCTTTATTCTGAATGACAAGACGGACAGTACTGAGGGACTACCTAACTACACTGATGTGAAGGGGAGCATTGTTGTTGACGGGCTGAAATATGAAAAGCAACCTCATCTTGGTAGTCCTGATGCCAAAATCAAAGTTATCGAATTCGCAGATTTCAAATGTCCTGCCTGCAAAAATTGGACAGAGAAATATCTGGACACTTTTGTTAAGGACTATGTGGAGACCGGAAAAGTTGAACTCTTCTTCATGAACTTTGCCTTCTTGGATCGAGATTCCTATCTAGCGGCAAGTGCAGGTGAAGCCATCTATAAGCAAAGCAACGAGAAGTTCTGGGAATACCTCCATAAGCTATATGCCAATCAAGGTGATGAGAGCAAAATATGGGCCACACAGAAGTTCATTCTAAATTTCGTCAAAGATAACATTGAAGGCATTGATTATGCACAATTCGAGACAGATCTCAAGAATCATACCTACATGTTCGACGTCAAAGAAGACTTCAAAATTGCGGGATCCTACGGGGTTAATGGTACACCTAAATTTATGGTAAATGGTGCCCTACTTCCAGACTCCTCCTATGAAGGGCTAACTGCAGCGATTGAAGCGCAATTAGATAAAGCTACTGAATAATTAGCGAATAAAAAAGGTGTCTCTGCCACGTATCCAACATGGCTGAAGACACCTTTTTGCCGTACATAGATTCTTTCCGATCGGCTATGACTCTACTGCTAGTTGACCTGTATCCATATTCTGAAGCACTAATTTGCCTTCAAGTGGCGTACCGTCTTCGCTGGTTAGCTTTAGCTTGCCCGTCCGACCTTTCTCAATCAAGGCTTTCACTTGCGCATCCGTGAGTGTACGACCATGGTTCTCTTTCCAGATCACGAATTTGCAGCCTTCCTTGTAATGAGAGCAGCCGTAGCCTTTTTTACCCATAAAAATCATACCGCCGCAGCCGGGACGTGGACAGTTCCCAATAATTTTAGGCCCTGAATTTGCAGCTTCCGCTTCGCTACTTGCCTTACGTTTTCGCGGTGCCGCAGGTTTTTCAGTGGTTTTACGGGTTGGGCTTGCACCGCCTCGACCTTTAGCACCTGTATTGACAGAAGGCGTTTCCCCTTCAAAAGAGGTTTTGGACGCCCGAGATTGTACTCGTACTTTATCGACGATCATACAAGCGAATCTTTTTACATTCTCCATAAACTGTCCGTCCGACGCCGTTCCTCTGGAGATTTCGTTCAAGCGACGCTCCCATTGTCCGGTCATTTCAGGCGAAGTTAACAGCTCAATGCCCGCTCCACGTATCAGCTCAATAGCTGTGCGTCCTTTTTGCGTGATGGCTATTTTTTTACCTTGCATTTCAATATATCCTACATTCTTAAGCCGTTCTATAGTTGCTGCGCGGGTAGCCGGAGTTCCTAGCCCTGAATCCTTCATGGCATCACGAAGCTCTTCATCCTCAATCTGCTTGCCCGCACTTTCCATCGCTCTAAGCAGCGTACCTTCTGTGTAGTGCTTTGGTGGCTGTGTATCTTTCTCTTTAACGACAGCATCACTACAAATCACTTCATCTGCTGGAGCGATAGCGAACGGTTCATTCACTTCAATTTCTTCGTCTTCCTCATCATCCTTGTTTTTACTTTTGGACGACTTCGCTTTATCCTTTTTCTGGTCGGCATAAATGACCTTCCAACCTAGGCTTAACAATTCCTTGACTGTGGTTTTGAACTTTTCGTCTTCTACCTCGGTCATCACGGTATGCACTTTATACTCCGCTGCCGGATAAAACTGAGACAAAAAGCGCCGTACAATCAAATCATACAGCTTTCCCTCATCTGCACTAAGTCCTGATGCTTTACGATATGTAGGCAAAATCGCGTGGTGATCTTCCACCTTCGAGGGGTTACAGATGAATTTATTCCCTTTATGAACCAGATTGCGATTCGCACCCTTCACCCATTCATCATAAGCCGTCCCTTGCAGCGCTGATAAGGTCTTATGCATCTCAGGAATATTCTGTTCGGTAACATAGTTGGAGTTCGTCCGCGGATAAGAGATCACCTTATGCTTTTCATATAATGCTTGAGCAATATCGAGCGTCTTTTTTGCGGAAAATGCGTACTTTCCGTTCGCCTCCCGCTGCAGCAGCGTTAAATCATACAGCTTATTCGGATACTCTTTCGTTTCCTTGACCTCGTAGGACTCAATCCGGCCCGGTTTTCCTTTGACCTTGGCAGCTAGCGCTTCCGCCTTCTCTCCATCAGTCAGCCGATCTCCCTGCCACATCCCTTTATAGGTCATTTCATTCTGAGTAAAATGTCCCTCCACCTCAAAAAACTTAAGGGAGGAGAACGCCTCAATTGTCTTCTGACGATCGTAAATCAGCGCAAGCACGGGCGTTTGAACTCTACCCACGGACAGCAGCACATTATGCTTTGTAGTAAAAGCACGTGATCCGTTCATACCAATGAGCCAATCCGCTTCACTGCGTGCTTTTGCCGCTTTCGTTAGATTCTCATATTCCGATCCATCCTTCAGCTCCTGAAATCCTTTGCGAATAGTCTCTGGCGTCAAATCCGAGATCCATAGTCGCTTCACAGGATGCTCCAGCTTTAAATGGCGTTGAATAAGTGAAAAGATATGCTGCCCTTCTCGCCCCGCATCGCATGAATTCACTAAAAGGTCACTTCGTTTCGCAAGGTCTCCGATTACCTTCAGCTGATCGATCGTCCGCGCATTAGGCACCAGTTTGAACTGGTCTGGAATAATGGGCAGATCATTAATGTTCCACTTTTTGTATTTAACATCATAAGCATCCGGCTCGGCCAAACCGATTAGATGCCCTATTGCCCACGTAATAATGTACTGCTCCCCTTCAAGATAGGAACGGTAATTTTTGGCCTTCGGTTCTATTGCGGCGGCGATATTCCGCCCCATATCCGGTTTCTCCGCAATAATGAGTGTCTTCAAAAACAATCGCTCCTTACCTTTTCGTTCTTAAGTCCAAAATGCGTCCAGTATTCTATTATAACATTAACCTCTGATTTTTTTAATGGATAGGTTAGAAGGCTAGTAAAATTCAGACTTCACTTAGTCTTTTCTATGAATTAGAATAGTTTGGTAAACTCTATTATAAATCGGAGGAATCAAACCGTGCCCGAGAATCACAAATTCACAGAAACTTTTACGGACAGAAATGGCCACTATCTTAAAGCAGAATGTGAGAACTGCTTCGGTTTGTGCTGTGCCGCCTTGCCTTTTTCAGCTTCAGTTGATTTTGCTATGGATAAAGCAGCCGGCCAGCCGTGTCATAACCTACAATCAGACTTTCGCTGTGGTGTACATACAGATTTAAGAACACTAGGATTTCGTGGTTGTAGGGTATATGACTGTTTTGGCGCTGGGCAAAAGCTCTCTCAGGTTACATATACTGGTGAGGACTGGCGAACGAATCCAAAAACTGCGAAGCAAATGTTCGAGGTATTTCCGGCCATGTGGCATTTACACGAATTGTTATGGTATCTAAACGAATCTTTAAACTTAGAAGTCACCCATACTATCCATGTTGAGCTGCAAGCAGCACTCGATGAGACGGAACAACTCACTTTACTTAACCCTGAATCCCTACTAAAAGTAAATGTTGACGCTCATCGAGCAAAAATAAATCTGTTGCTGCTGCAAGTCAGTGAACTTGTACGTACTGAAGCTCGCCGTAAACTAAAAAAATCTTTGAGAACTTTCAGCCGGGGTGCCGATCTTATTGGTGCTAACCTCAAAGGCGCTGATCTCAGAGGCGCCAACTTACGGGGAGCCTATTTAATTGCTGCAGATCTTAGAGATGCTGATCTTAGAGGTGCCGATCTCATAGGAGCAGATTTCCGTGATACTGACCTTAGAGGCGCTAATCTAACTGAAAGTATTTTTCTAACTCAAGCTCAGATTAATGCGGCGAAAGGCGATGACTATACAAAATTACCGCCAGCACTCTCCCGCCCTGAACAATGGTATTCGGTTTGAGTTATAGAAATTATTTCAGCTGTGAAAAGATCGCTTGGATACGAGTAACTGCTTCGACTAACTCTAGGACCTCTTTTCCTGCTGTGTTTCTTTCTAGATACTCCACCCTTCCCTGTGTTGCTTCCTTACCAACCACTAGCGTTACAGGTATACCAATCAAGCTTGAATCCTTAAATTTAACGCCAGCACGTTCATCCCTATCATCCAGCAGCGTCTCAATACCGAGCTTAGTAAGCTGAACATATAGATCCTCTGCAACTGCCAGTTGCTCCGAGTCCTTAACAGACATGATCAAAATATGAACCTGATAAGGTGCCAATGCAACTGGCCACATGATTCCTTGATCATCATGATTCTGTTCTACAATCGCGGACAATAGACGTGAGATCCCAATTCCATAACAACCCATGATCATAGGCTGACTTTTGCCAGAACGATCTAAAAAGGAAGCTCCAAGCTTCTCACTATATCTGGTACCTAATTTAAAGACATGCCCAATTTCTATTCCTTGTTGAAAATGAAGCACGCCATCCTCGCAATGTGGACAAGCTTCTCCTTCCGCTACATTGCGAAAATCCCCCACATGCTCAAGCCCAAAATCTCTACCAGGTACAACATTACGGAAGTGATAATCTTTTTCTCCTGCTCCCGCAATCCCATGGGTCATTCCAGACACTGTAGCATCAACTAGTACAGGTAGTGTCAAACCCACCGGCCCCACAAACCCACTCTCTACACCCGTTAAGGATTTCACAGCATCATAGTCAGCAAGCTTAATCTCCGTCGCACCTAAATATTTACTCACTTTTATCTCATTTACTTCATGATCTCCTCGAACCACTACAGCAAAGAATTGTCCGCTACCTTCGTAGATCAATGTTTTCATAATCTGCTCTGGCTGGATCTCCAACTCCTGCTCTAGTTGATCAATTGTACGTAAATTTGGAGTATGGAATTTCTCTATCGCTGGTACTTCGAAATTCATTTCCTTCTTAACAGGACGCACAGCTTCTGCCTGTTCCAGATTGGCTGCGTAATCGCAAGAGGAACATACCGCAATCGTATCTTCCCCGATATCAGCCAGTGCCATAAATTCATGGCTGCCCCCTTCTCCGCCAATTGCACCAGAATCTGCATGAACAGCTCTGAACTTCAATCCACATCGCTTAAATATCCGGTGATAAGCATCGAACATTTGGTGGTATGATTTATCAAGTCCTTCTGAGCTTATGTCAAAAGAGTACGCATCCTTCATCAAGAACTCTCTACCTCTTAGCAATCCAGAACGTGGACGCCGTTCATCTCGGAACTTAGTCTGAATCTGATACACGGTAACAGGAAGCTTACGATAGGAGCTGATCTCATTCCGCACAAGTGTGGTTACTACTTCTTCATGCGTTGGACCGAGAATGAATTCCCGCTCATGACGATCCTTAAAAGTCATCAACTCCTTACCATAAACATCATAACGTTCTGATTCCTTCCAAAGTTCCGCTGGCTGCATGGATGGCATTAAAATCTCCTGCGTTCCGGAATGATCCATCTCTTCTCTCACAATCGCTTCTATCTTTCGTAGAACCCGCCGTCCAAGTGGTAAATAGGTATATACTCCAGCAGCTAATTGACGGATATACCCCGCACGCAGCAGTAGCTGATGACTGTTTGTCTCCGCTTCCGAAGGCACCTCACGCAGTGTTGTTAATAATAAATTGCTTTGTCGCATCTTAAATACCCTCCCCAAAAATTATCTCTCTAAATGCAAAAAGACACATTCGTCAGGGACGAATGTGTCGTGATACCACCCTTATTCAACTGCCAGCTCAACATACAATCCATTCTGATTTGGCAATCCTCAAATCGGATAACGGTCGATTCCGGTAGCGGGTTAGTAGATAATATCGCTACAGCTACCAAGGCAGGATACCACTCACACGTGTTTGAGGAACCTTTCACCCGGTGGGTTCCCTCTCTGTTCTAACGCTTTCTGAATCGTAGATCCTTGGTCAATGCTTTTACCATGTGAATAATGTATTTAATTTATAGGATACTGATATCTATGTCAAGCATCGCTTTATTTAAAAAACCGTTTCTCCAGCAGGTAAACTGCTTTTGAAACGGCTTATTATACAATTATTATCTTAACGTTTTAAACAAGAACGGTTGACCCCATCAAGTATTTATCTACTTCACGTGCAGCTTCGCGACCTTCGTTGATAGCCCAAACCACCAAGCTTTGACCGCGGCGCATATCACCAGCAGCAAATACTTTGTCTACGTTCGTATTGAATTTACCATAACGTGCTTTCACATTTGAACGACGATCTGTCTCAAGATCAAGCTCTTGAATAATATCTTGTTCTGGGCCATCAAAGCCAATGGCAATCAGAGCAAGTTGAGCAGGATATACAGCTTCGGTGCCTGGAACCGGCTGATAGATCTTACGACCTGTCTCATCCACAATCCGGCGGATTTGGACGGTGTGAAGTTCTTTCAAATTCCCCTCTTCATCACCAACAAATTTAGTGGTCATGATAGAGAACTCACGCGGATCATCCCCAAAAATGGCTTTGGCTTCTTCTTGCGCATAATCCAGCGTGTATACATTCGGGAATTGTGGCCAAGGATTAGCTATCGGATCACGTTGTAACGGTGCTTTTTCATGTGTACCAAATTGAGTGATACTGCTGCAGCCGTGACGAAGCGCAGTGGCAACACAGTCAGAACCTGTATCCCCACCGCCCAAGACGATCACGTCTTTACCTTCAGCGGACACATAGTTGCCATCCTCAAGGTTGGAATTCAAATAGCTCTTAATCGTACCATTTAAATAGTCCATAGCATACATTACACCCTTAAGCTCACTACCTTCAACGTTAAAGCGGCGTGCCTTAGTAGCTCCACCACACAGAACGACTGCATCATACTCATCAACAATTTGCTGCGCAGGAATATCCTTACCAATCTCTGTATTCACTACAAAATTAATACCTTCAGCGGCTAATAAATCTACACGACGTTGCACAACTCTCTTATCGAGTTTCATAGTCGGAATGCCATATGTGAGCAGACCGCCGATGCGGTCACTGCGTTCAAATACAGTTACAGTATGTCCAGCCTTATTAAGTTGTGCAGCTGCTGCGAGTCCAGCAGGCCCAGAGCCTACGATTGCAATCTTCTTGCCTGTACGTTTCTCTGGAGGATTAGGTACAACCCAGCCTTCTTCAAAACCTTTATCAATAATAGCTAGCTCAATGGTCTTAATGGTTACCGGCTGTCCAATTAGACCCACTGTGCAAGAGCCTTCGCAAGGAGCAGGACAAATACTCCCAGTAAACTCAGGGAAATTATTCGTCTTATGCAGGCGTTCCAATGCTTCTTTCCAGAGTCCGCGGTACACCAAATTATTCCACTCTGGAATTAAATTGTGAACTGGACAACCTGAGGTTCCTCCAGCCATATCAATTCCTGTATGGCAATAAGGAGTTCCGCAATCCATGCAGCGCGCTCCTTGTGTCTGAAGCTCGTCCTCGGATAAATGATGGTGGAACTCCTCCCAGTCTTTTACCCGCTGCTCAGGATCCCGATCCCCTGGGAGCTGCCGTTTATACTCCATAAAACCTGTAGGTGTAGACATGTTTACGTTTCCCCCATCCGTTCTCTTCGTGTTGAAGTATAGTACATTGTAGCATATTGCGGCTTCGTATGGTCGTGAGCAGCGCAATGAAGTACCTGCACATTCTATACCTGTAGATTATCATTTCTAATTTTAATTATAGTAGCACTCATTACTTTTGCACAGTAATGGATTAATCTACTGTTTTTTTGTACTATTTCACATGTTATGTCAGAGAAAACGTTTTATTGCTATTCCGTACGTTCATAAACAAGAAAACGGTAATCATACGGATTCTTCTCATCACGTATTCCCTTCTTATTGGAAATCTCTTTCCACACACTCCAGTCAATATCAGGAAACCGGGTATTCCCTTCAAAATCCTGTTCAATTTGGGTTAACAACAACTTGTCAGCATAAGGTAACATCAGTTTGTAAATTTCCGCACCACCGATCACCATCAGCTCATCGTCTTTTCTACCCTCTCTGAGAGCCTCCTCAAGCGTGTTTACAACCTCTGCGCCTTCAGGAGCATAATCTGTATCTCTTGTCATGATTATGCTTGTTCTGCCCTTCAGAGGCTTCCCTCCAAGCGAATCCCACGTTTTACGGCCCATAAGCATTCTCTTCCCTAGTGTCTCTGCTTTGAAATAAGCGAAATCCAGCGGTAAATGCCATGGCATATCATTATCTTTTCCAATGACATGATTGGTGCCCATTGCCCAAATTAAAGTAATACTCACGAAACACGCTCCTTCCTGCCTATAAAGATCAAAAAATATTGATTTATGACAATTACGTTATACTGCGATCGGCGCTTTAATCGAAGGATGCGGATTGTACCCTTCAATAACTAGGTCTTCCAGCTCGATATCAAAAAGTGATTTCTTATTTGAATTAATAACCAATGTAGGTAATGGTCTTAAGTCTCTTGATAATTGCTCTTTAACTTGTTCAACATGATTTGAATAAATATGTGCATCACTAATGCTATATACAAACTCGCCTACTTCTAGACCACACTCATGTGCTATTAAATGAGTAAGTAATGAGTAAGACGGGATATTGAAGTTAGCTCCAAGAAAAGAGTCCGCACTGCGTTGCAGCAAGTGACAGCTTAATTTACCATTTGCAACGTAGAACTGGAACATAACGTGGCAAGGTGGTAACGCCGCTTTACTCCCTTTTGCCCCAGCATTTATAACATCTTCTGGGTTCCATGCGCTAACAATTAATCGACGGGAATCAGGGTTTGTTTTGATCTGATGAATAACATCTTGTAATTGGTCAATGGATTCACCTGTAGAAGATGTCCAATTTCGCCATTGCTTACCGTAAACATTCCCTAGGTCGCCATGTTTCGCTGCGAACGCATCATCTTCTAAGACACGATCACAAAATGCTTTCATCTCTGCTTGATAAACTTGATTGAAATCTTCATCAATTAAACAACGATTCCCGAAGTCTGTCATATCTGGACCAGTATATTCATCTGATTCAACCCATCTTTTGAAAGCCCATTCATCCCAAATATGATTATTGTTTTTCAGGAGATAACGGATGTTTGTGTCGCCTTTAATAAACCATAATAATTCACTTGCGATTAAGCGGAACGGTGTACGTTTTGTTGTAAATAGTGGGAAGCCTTTTGATAAATCAAATCGCATTTGATAACCAAATACACTAATTGTACCTGTTCCGGTACGATCTTCTTTTGTCACACCGTTATCTAAAATATATTGTAGAAAATCCAAATAGGTTTGTTCTAACTCATTCGTCAATTTACTGCACCTCCGTAATATTTCACCTCATATATTATATCTGAAAAATCCGATTTTTGTAGGAGGTAAGATATTTTTAAAATTTATTTAATAATATGAGGAGTCCACTACTCCGCTATCCTTAACTCTACTCTAACCCCATACGCACGAAGTGAGGCTTGTCCACCTATAGGGAAAGTAATCATAGGAGATGTATGCCCAAAGTCCACGTCCGCAATGACAGGAATATCTGATAACTCTTCTTTCGATGTTATGATTTTGGTCAACAAATTCTTTGTCATGCGTGATCCTTGTTGGAATCTGCCAATAACAATTCCTTTGACATGCTGAAAATCTGGTTGATGAATCAGCGATTGTAAATCCCTATCAAAGGTTACAGGCGATGATTCATAATCATCCTCGAGAAATAAAATCGAATTATTTAAACTAGGCATATACTCCGTTCCCTGCAAAAGATTTAACGTACAAAGGTTCCCGCCGATAATCGTCCCTTGCGCTTCTCCATCATTGATAATGAATGGACCTTCATTTCTGATAAACACACGGTTCTCCTGATCCAAATACCACTCATCATCACTCCAATGCTTAGATGGCCTTACCAATATTTCTTTATTGTCCATCATCAGCTTGCGGAAATATTGGGTGGTATATTCATTGTCGTGAAGCATAGCGAAGCTTGAAAAATGCGGTCCGGAATAAGTAACTAATCCTGTTTTGGCATAAATTGCATTACTTAGAGCCGTAATATCTGAATACCCGCATAATCGTTTAGGGTGCTCTGCAATCAGTGAGTAATCGATATAACGTAGCAGTTGATTGCTATTAAAGCCTCCAATGGTAGTAAGAATCCCTTTAACATTCGGATCTAAAAAAGCTTCATGCAAATCCTCTATTCTAGAATCGATCGATGAGGAAACAAATTCATCCTTCTCAAAGGAATTTACGGAAAATGATATCCGAAATCCTAATTGCTGTAGCTGCTCTTTGGCAATTTTCCTTTGTTCAGCAGCAATTAATGACAGACTTCTGGCAGGTGAGATAATCCGCAACTCATCACCAGGCTTTAACTTATTGGGTTTCATCATTTGTCCTCCCTATATAAGTTTTTTAAATACGGATGATTGATTTTTATAGTGTATTCGCTCAATTTGCTTCATCTCCTCCCATTATATCTATTTTCAAAAATAAGTGAAAAACTCAAAAAGGCGAAACGCAAATGCGTTCCGCCTTTTTTGTGCCTGCTAGAGCAATTGGGTAGAGAAATTATTTCATTACGTGAATAGGATGACCTTCAACCAGTTCAGCAGCTTCCATGACGATTTCGCCAAGGGTTGGATGCGCATGAATAGTCAAAGCGATATCTTCAAGTGTTGCGCCCATTTCAATTGCCAAACCAAGTTCAGCGATCAAGTTAGAAGCTTCGATACCAACGATTTGTGCACCAAGCACAAGGTTGTTTTCGGAGTTAGCAACAATTTTGATGAAACCTTCTGGGCTGTTCAAAGATACGGCGCGGCCATTCCCTGCGAATGGGAACTTGCCAGCTTTCACTTTGTAGCCTTTGTCTTTTGCTTCTTTCTCTGTTAGACCTACGCTAGAGCACTCAGGGTCTGTAAACACAACTGCTGGGATGACTTTGTAGTCAACAACAGATGTAAGTCCTGCAATCGCTTCTGCGGCAATCTTACCTTCGTAAGAAGCTTTATGTGCCAATGCCAGACCTGGAACAACGTCGCCGATAGCGAAGATGTTAGGAATGCTTGTGCGACCTTGGTGATCAACTTTGATCAATCCGCGATCGTCAAGCTCTAGACCGATCAGATCCAGACCAAGTTCACCGTCTGTGTTAGGACGACGGCCTACAGTAACAAGCAAGTAATCCGCAGTTACTTCTTTGGATTCGCCACCAACAGAATATTTCACGGTAACTTCCTTGTCGTTCTGTACAGCACTTTCAGCTTTAGCATTAGTTACGATTTCGATGCCAGTTTTGGCCATGTTCTTCGCAACAAGACGAGTCATATCTTTATCGAAGCCTGGAAGTACAGTATCCAATCCTTCAATGATTGTTACTTTAGTACCGAATTTGGAGTACATTTGACCAAGCTCAGCGCCGATGTAACCACCACCGATTACGATCATGCTCTTCGGAATTTCTGGAAGTTCCAGAGCTTCAGTCGAAGACAAAATGCGTCCACCGAATGGGAAAGGTTTCAATTCAATCGGACGGGAACCTGTAGCAATGATACAGTGCTTGAAGCGGTAACGTGGGGATTCATGATCATTGAACACACGTGCTTCTGTGTCGCTGATAAACATGCATTCGCCGTTAAATACTTCAATTTTGTTGCCCTTCATCAAGCTAGTCACGCCGCTAGTCATTTTCTTAACTACGCCGTTTTTGAACTCTTGAGTTTTGGCAAAATCCACTTTAACGTTCTCAGCTGTAACACCGAAAACTTCACCATGCTTAGCAGATTCGAACTGATGTGCAGCAGCAATCAGTGCTTTAGAAGGAATACAACCACGGTTCAAACATACACCGCCGAGTTCCGATTTATCCACGATGAGGACCTTTTGGCCGAGCTGGGCGGCACGAATTGCCGCCACATACCCACCAGGACCTGCACCAATGACCAATGTGTCAATATCTAGAGAAGCGTCTCCTACTACCATAATTATACCTCCATAACCAGCAGCTCAGGATTATTGAGCAGCGATTTAATGTAGTTCATAAAGTTTTGAGCAGTCGCACCATCGATAATACGGTGGTCAAAGCTGAGTGACAACGCCATTACAGGAGCAACTACGATTTCACCATTCTTCACAACTGCTTTTTCACTGATACGGCCAGTTCCGAGGATAGCCACTTCAGGGAAGTTAATGATTGGAGTAAAGAACATACCGCCAGCAGAACCAATGTTACTGATAGAGATCGTGCTGCCTTTCATTTCGTTAGCAGACAATTTACCGTCACGACCACGAACTGCAAGGTCAGTGATGCTGCTAGCGATCATCCAGATGCTCTTACGGTCAGCGTCTTTGATAACTGGAACAATCAAACCGTTAGGTGTATCAGTAGCGATACCGATATTGTAGTATTTCTTGTAGACAATTTCGCCTGCTTCTTCATCAATCATAGCGTTGAGTGCTGGGAATTGACGGGAAGCTGCAACCAATGCTTTAACGATGAACGGAAGGTAAGTAACCTTAACGCCTTTTTTCTCAGCGATTGGTTTCATACGTGTACGGAATGCTACCAGTTCAGTAACATCTACTTCGTCCATAATGGTAACGTGCGGTGCAGTGTAAGCCGATTTAACCATTGCATTGGAGATCGCCTTACGAATGCCCTTGAATGGTACACGTTCTTCTTCAAGACTAACATTACCGCTCGCCGCTGCTGCTGGTGCTTTAGCTTCGGTCTTAGCAGCCTTAGGAGCTTCAGAAGCTGCCGCTGCTGGTGTTGCAGATGCTGCTGGTACTGAACCGCCTTTCAGGAATGCTTCAACGTCTTCACGAGTGATTTTGCCACCTTTTCCAGTTCCGTTCACTTTAGAAATATCCACTTTTTGCTCACGAGCAAATTTGCGAACGCTTGGTGTAGCCAATACATCACGGTCAGGAGCTGGTGCCGCACTAACAGATCCGCTTGCAGGGGAAGAAGTTGTATCTGCACTGCCTTTTGCTACATCTGCTTCTGCAGCTGCATGACCGGCTTGTTCAGGAACGTCACCTTCTGCAGCAATGATAGCTACAACATCGCCGACACGGCATACTTGACCGTCTTTAGTCAGAACTTCCAATACAGTACCGTTCACTGGACAAGGAACTTCAACTACCGCCTTGTCATTTTGAACTTCCATGATGATATCATCATCGGTTACTTTGTCACCGGCTTTGATATGCATTTTGATGATTTCACCTTCATGCAGACCTTCACCCAGTTCTGGGAACCGATATTCAAAGTTCGCTGATTTAGCATTCGCAGGAGCTGGTGCAGCAGGTGCAGGTGCAGCTGGAGCTTCTTCAGCAGCATGACCTTCTTGCTCAGGCACATCGCCCTCAGCTTCGATAATTGCTACAACTTCGCCAACACGGCATACTTGACCGTCTTTAGTCAAAACTTCCAACACAGTACCGTTCACTGGACAAGGTACCTCAACTACCGCCTTGTCATTTTGAACTTCCATTACGATATCATCATCCGTTACCTTGTCACCGGCTTTGATATGCATTTTGATGATTTCACCTTCATGCAAACCTTCACCTAGTTCAGGGAATCGGTATTCAAACTTTGCCACTTTGAAAACCTCCTTGTGAAATTGGGACTGACCTTATGATTAGAATTTAGAAGAAGAAACGACGTTGTCATCCTATATAGGATGACAACCGTTTCTCATAGAATTTTTTAGAAATCCAAAACTTTCTTCACGCCTGCAATGATACGCGCAGGGTTTGGAAGCCATGTATCTTCAATTTGTGCGAATGGATACACTGTGTCAGGTCCTGCGATACGAAGCACAGGCGCTTCCAAGTGCAGCAATGCTTTTTCATTAATTTGTGCAATAACCTCAGCAGCAACACCGGAGCTCTTTTGAGCTTCTTGTACTACGATAGCACGATTAGTCTTCTTCACAGACGCTACAATAGTGTCGATGTCGATTGGACTTACAGTACGAAGGTCAATAATTTCAACGTTAATGCCTTCTTTTTCGAGTTGCTCGGCTGCTTTGGTAGCTGTATGTACCATCAGCCCGTAAGTAATAATCGAAACGTCAGTACCTTCACGAACTACGTTAGCTTTGCCAAGTTCAACAGTGTATTCACCTTCTGGTACTTCAGCACGGAACGCATGGTAAAGGTTCAAATGCTCCATGAAGAATACAGGGTCATTGTCGCGGATAGACGCGATAAGAAGTCCCTTAGCATCATATGGGTTTGAAGGAATTACTACTTTAATACCCGGGCTTTGTGCAATCAAACCTTCAAGTGAGTCTGTGTGAAGCTCAGCAGCCTTAACTCCGCCACCAAAAGGAGTACGGAATACGATTGGAGCATTATATTTACCGCCAGAACGCCAACGCAGACGTGCCGCTTGAACGACGATCTGATCAAGTGCTTCAAAGATAAAACCTACGAATTGAATTTCTGCAATTGGGCGGAAGCCTTGTACACCAAGACCAAATGCCAAACCACCGATAGCGGACTCAGCTAGTGGAGTATCAAAAATACGATCTTCGCCAAATTCCTTTTGCAGTCCTTCCGTTACACGGAAAACGCCACCTACATTACCAACATCCTCTCCGAAGATAAGAACGTTAGGGTCACGATTCAGTTCAACGCGCATCGCGTCGCGGATCGCTTCTTTCATATTCATTTGTGCCATTGCCTGATATCCCCCTTATTCAAAATCGGCTTTTTGCTCTTCCAGATGTTTAGGTGTTACTTCGAACATGCTGTCGATCAAGCCAGGTATTGTCATTTTTTCGGTTTGTTCAGCTTTTTTAATCTGCTCGTTAACAGTAGCTTTCGCTTCGTCTTTCACGCGCAGCGTATCTTCTTCAGTCCAAAGACCTTTCTTCTCCAAATACTTGGCAAGACGGTTAATTGGATCCTTTTCACTCCATTGTCCTTCTTCTTCTTTCGAACGGTATTTACTTGCATCGTCAGAAAGGGAGTGTGGACGGAAACGGTAAGTTACAGCTTCGATCAATGTAGCACCTTCACCATTACGTGCACGCTCAGCAGCGTCACGAACAGCACTGATTACCGCAAAGATGTCCATGCCGTCAACTTTGATTCCCGGAATACCAGCTGCAACCGCTTTGTGAGCGATCGATTTGGAAGCTGTTTGTTTTGCGAACGGAGTCGTAATCGCGTAACCGTTGTTTTGAACAAAGAAGATAACAGGCAGTTTAAAGCGACCAGCAAAGTTCAAGCCTTCATAGAAGTCGCCTTCAGAAGAACCGCCATCACCAGTGTAAGTAATTGCAACACTCTTTTGTTTCTTCAATTTAAAGCCCATTGCAATTCCTGTAGCGTGCAGGATTTGCGCGCCGATGATAATTTGTGGCATCAATACATTAACGCCATCAGGAATAGCTCCACCATGTTGGTGTCCACGGGAATATAGGAATGCTTGGTACAATGGAAGTCCGTGCCATACTAGCTGCGGAATATCACGGTAGCCTGGGCATAAGAAGTCTTCTTTTTCCAAAGCGAATTCGCTACCAATCATAGTAGCTTCTTGACCGGATACCGGTGCGTAGAAACCAAGACGGCCTTGACGACCAAGATTTACTGCACGATCATCCCAAGTACGGGTAAATACCATACGATACATAATTTCTTTCAGTTGATCGTCGGTTAAATCAGGCATTTTATCCTTGTTGATAATTTCTCCATCCGGGGAAAGTACCGTTAGAGCCTCGACGTCCTCTGTATACACTTCATAAGGAACTTTACTCATTATCTTCACCTCAATAAAAAAATTTGAATATCAGCTGCCTCTGTTATAATATTATTATACACCTGTTTGGTTACTTTCGTCAAAGAAATACTTATAAAATTTATATTTCTTTAAATTTTGTATGTATAACAGGTGATATATTTTTATATAACAGTTTAAAGCTTTTGGAACAAGTAAATGATTAATCACACAGTTACTCAGCTATTTATTTTAGAGCAAACCGTTGTGTATTGCAAAATTCGACAAGAAAGGTGACGTGGCAACTATGAGCGATTCTGTTTTTCTGAAACGCACAATTGTAAAAGAAACGCTTTGGAGTGAACATCTGCAGGAGGAACGCAAATTACGCATCTATCTCCCTCCCGGCTACAACGAAGTCTTGAGCTATCCCGTTGTGTATTGCCAAGACGGAGAAGAATTCTTTAACTTTGGCCGCATCGCTACACTTGCTGGACGTCTTATTATAGAAGAAGACGTGGAGCCCTTCATCATTGTTGGTGTCGAAGTAGACGTCGCTGTTCGGACTCAAGAATATGCGCCGTTTGGCAGCAGATTCAAGCAGTACTTATCTTGCTTTTCCGAAGAGATTATTCCCTTCATTGAACAAAAATATCCTGTACGCCGTACTCCGGACGAACGAATCCTAGCAGGTGACTCTCTTGGGGGCAGTGTATCGCTCCATCTTGCACTTGCTTATCCTGCGATCTTTACACGTATCATCAGCCTTTCCGGGGCTTTCTATCCTGAGTCCCGCGAAATGCTGGCCAAAGAAGAGGATCTTTCCTGGCTCAACATTAATATGGTCGTCGGTCTTCAGGAAACTGACTACAAAACGGATACCGGCATTTATGATTTTGTTCAGATGAATCGAGAAACTAAAACATTGCTTGAATCACGCGGAGCAACCGTATCCTACCGAGAGAAGGACGGACGTCATCTCTGGGGATTTTGGCAGAAAGAGCTACCAGAGTCTCTACTCTATTTCTTAAACGCATAATGACCAGTTGATTGTAGTAAATAGTGAACATCTAAAGAACAGTATGTAGATTACTTGTTTGCGCTTACAGTTTAATCCAGCAACTTTCCTCGATTTACCATATGAATCATAACGAGAAAGCTGTAATCCAAATTGGGTTACAGCTTTTCTCTTATCATTCTTTCCAGCAATATGTCACAGCCCGCGTTGATCAAGTCATACACCTGTTCAAAATTACCTGTAAAATACGGATCTGGTACTTCACGCAGTTCCTCCTCAGGCAATAAATCCATGAAGAACATTAGATCAGCGTCATTTCCTCCTGGAACCTTTCGAACATTCTCTCCATTAGACTTGTCCATACAGACGATATAATCAAATTTTTGAAAATCTTCACTGCTAACTAGACGCGCCATCATATTCTCATAGCTAATACCATTATGATCAAGGATACGTCTCGTTCCTTCATGCGGTTCTTTCCCAATATGCCAGTCACCAGTTCCCGCAGAGTCTACAAGAATCTTGTCTGATAATTCTCGTTCATGAATCTTATGCCGTAGAACAGCCTCCGCCATCGGTGATCGACAAATATTACCTAGACATACAAACAGTACTCTTACGATTTTCGTTCACCTCCTGGTTGTTAAACCTAAAATATATGTGAAATTATACTCAAAAGATCACACACTCTCATTTTAGCGTTGTCGAGGTCAATTGTGCAACCTTTCGATCTGCATTATACTGGACAGGATACTCAACTAGAGGTTTAAGAGGAGGAATGGATGTTATGTCATCCAAACGCGTCGTTATTTTTGCCGGTGGTGAATTATCTCCGGATTATTTCGATCTATTAGATGAAGATGATTTTATTATCGGTGCGGATCAAGGGGCATTGTTTCTCATTTCACACGGATATACACCAGATATAGCAGTAGGTGATTTTGATTCCGTTTCGCCTGAGGCACTTCAAGATATTGAGAACCTAAGTAAAAAGACCGTCACCTGTGATGCCGTGAACAAGGATTTAACAGATAGCGAGATGGCACTCGATATTGCAATAGATCAGCAACCTGATTCTATTCTACTATTAGGTGTTACAGGGACTAGAATTGATCATTCTCTGGCTAGCATTCAAATGATGACAAGAGCCCTTCAACGTCAAATCAACTGCTACGTCATGGACACTCATAACTATATAACCCTTACAGGATCCCAGGCTGTTATCAACGATTTAGGCTACACCTACGTTTCTTTGCTACCCTTAACCCCAGAAGTATCGGGGATTACCATTGAAGGTTTTCAATATCCATTGACTGACGCTACGCTGAAGCTTGGACAATCTCTTGGCGTAAGTAATAAACTGATTTCATCCTCAGGAACGGTTTCCATCCGAAGTGGATTGTTGCTGATTATTCAGAGTAAAGATTAATTACATATGGCACATGTATAACGTAAAAATGCTCCCTTTTTGCATTTTAGAAACATCATTGTAACTTTTATAGCAAATTGAAAGAAGCCGAGAAAATCCTTATATACCAAGGGTTTTTCGGCTTTTTTTATATCCTGACAGATTAAATTATTAATTTTTTGTAACTTTTAATGAATTTTTAATATAACGCTTCCAACCCATACCCAGCCTCACTTTATTGCACCTCTACCATTTTTTATGTAATAGATAACCTGCTATACTACGAATCAGGCAAGCAAGACAGACAAACACAACAACAAAGACTAACACCTTGGAGGTACTACAACATGAATAAACAACAATGGATTAAAAAAGCGATTGTTATAGGAATGGTTACTACAATGGGCTTAGGAACAATGATGGCAACAGGCGTAGGAGCAACTAAAGTTGAAGCTGCTTCGGTGTCTAAAGCTCAAAGCATAGTGAATCTCGGAAAGAAATATATGGGAGTGCCTTACAAATTCGGTGCATCCACATCTACTACTAAAGTTTTTGACTGCTCTTCTTTTACTAAATATATCTTTAAACAATATAACGTAACACTGCCTCGTACGGCTGCAGAACAATCCAAAAAAGGAACAGCCGTATCTAAAGCGAATCTTCGTGTAGGCGATCTCGTATTTTTCTCAAGCGGTAGCAGAGCAACTGGCAAAAACGTTACTCACGTAGCTGTTTATGCCGGCAACGGTAAAATTCTGCACACTTACGGTAAGCCAGGTGTTACGATTTCCGATCTTAACTCCGGTACTTGGAAAAAAACTTATTTAAAGGCTCGCCGCGTACTGTAAACAACGGCTCTGTAGTAGAGTTCAAACTATAATAGAGAAAAAGTCTCAGGATGTGGTGCTGCCTTCGGGCGCCCTCATTACATATCCTGTTCCGCGAACAGTATGAATTAACTTGTTCCGGTGACCTTTATCAACTTTCAAACGGATATGTCTAATGTAAACATCAACAACATTCGTATCTGCGTGAAATTGGTAACCCCATACTTCCTTAAGTATCTCGACACGGGAACATATCATTCCCTGATTTGCAGCGAGATAATACAATAGATCAAATTCCTTGGGCGTCATCTTTAACTCGATCCCTTCGCGACTTACAAATCTGCGACTGGGATCGAGCATTAAACCATCGACTCTCAGCAGTTGATTTAAATTTCGACGCCGTCCAGTAAGGGTTAATAAATTTAGAATTCTGTACTTGAATTCACCGGTATGTAAAGGCTTGGTCATATATTCATTACCCCCGGCTGAGAATGCCGAAACCGCCCCAGTTCCAGATTCAGATTGTTCACCGGAAATCACCATTACCGGGAGTATCATCCCCTCTGCTCTTACAGCGGAAATAATATCCCAGCCTTCCCAAGTCCCCACCTCGTATAACTCAGCAAGCAGCAGTACCGGTTCTACTTTTGATATGGTTAAGCGGAGATCCTCGGGATCTTCGCTTTTTGTTGCTTCAAGTCCAATATCTTGTAGCACACTTTGAATAACGACTCGATCTTCTTCGCTACTAGAGCTATCAGCCATATACCATATTATTTGCTCAATCACAAAGCTCCCCCATATCTATATGACTTGCAATAGCAACACTGCGGTACTTATAGAATTCCCGGAAAACAAAAAGACCATTCCTTAGAAATGGTCTGAACCCTATTTAGCGCTTCTTTATCCGAAATATCGATGATAAAAACTTCTAGCAGCAGCAATATCTTTAGTCCCATGAATTAAGGCTCTGCCATCCGCAAAAATAACCATTCGATAAGGCCCTTCTATAAAAGAAACCAGATAAGCATTGCTGTCCACGCTTCCGCTTCCTAAACGAGACAAACGATTCGCAGTTTCCTGCAAGTTAAGCTTCTGTGGTCTCGAAGGACGGATTTGTACGGTATCTCTCCCGCAAAGGACATCGCTTCGCTCGGTATTTGCTGCCGTAAGATAGGGATAAATCGGATGACTCCCACAAGAAGGGCAGTTTTCCTTTTTGGCAGCCTTCACTCCAATCTCATGATGTTCATTCCGCCACACATCGAACGTTAATAATTTGTTTCTTAATTGTGTTTTACGCTTTCCCAGTAGCTTTAGCGCCTCTGTAGTAGCATTTGCCGTAACTAATTGTACAGCTTGCGGAAGGATTCCTACAGTATCACAGGTGTCCCCCCCTATAGGTACTGTCCCTAAGAGACAATGGAGACATGGGGTTTCTCCTGGCAAAATCGTATATGTTATTCCATAACTGCCTACACATGCACTATAGATCCATGGAATACCGTGTTTTTGTGCCATATCATTAATAATGAGCCGAGTATCAAAATTATCCGTACCGTCCATGATTAGATCAACCCCAGAAATGAGCCCTTCCAGCTCCTCTGCACGGACATCAATAACGTGGGATTCAATAACAACCTCAGAATTAATCTGTTGAAGTTTTCTCAGCGCAGCGGCAGCCTTAGGCATCCGTTCTAGTGCATCTGCCTCGGTATAGAGCTGTTGCCTTTGAAGGTTACTCCACTCTACATAGTCACGGTCAGCTAAAATAATCCTCCCGACCCCGCAGCGTACCAGCGTCTCTGCAATTCCGGTACCAAGCGCACCCGCTCCTACTACTAATACACTAGACTGCGCGAGCCCTTGTTGTCCTTCTTCACCAAATGGCGTAAACCGCACCTGACGAGAATAACGGTCTTCACGCCCCTCTGTATGGATCAATCGATTCCCCTCCCTGTATCCAAAAACCGGAGAACAGCAGATAGTCTGCTATTCCCCGGAAAGATGTTGATTCTATACTTGTACAGCTGACCACTGCTCTACATCCCAAATTTTCGTAACCCAATCTTCATAGAACTCAGGTTCATGGGAGACCAGCAGGACTGTACCCTTATATTCTTGCAGTGCCCGCTTCAGCTCAGCTTTGGCAATCACATCAAGGTGATTTGTAGGTTCATCGAACAGTACCCAGTTGCTCTCACGCATCAGCAGCTTACAAAGACGTACCTTAGCTTGTTCGCCACCACTCAGCATACTAAGCGGTCGTGTAATATGCTCATTTTTCAGACCGCAACGAGCTAGATGTCCACGCACTTCATTCTGAGTTAGACTAGAAAATTCATTCCATACATCCTCAATAGGTGTAAGATTAGCTGCTTTCACTTCTTGTTGGAAGTATGCTGAATTCAGATAATCTCCAAGATAGGTTTTACCGCTGTATGTTGGAATTACTCCGAGAATGGTCTTTAATAACGTCGATTTACCCACACCATTGCAACCAACGATAGCGATTTTCTCTCCACGTTCAATGGTCATATTCAGCATAGGTAGCAACGGAAGGTCGTAGCCAATCTCGAAATCAATGCCTTCAAAGACTGTTTTGCCACTGGCACGACTCTCTTTAAACTTAAAGGTCGGCTTAGCAGCTTCTTCTGGGCGATCAATTCGATCCATACGATCTAATTGCTTCTCACGGCTCTTCGCCCGACCAGATGTGGAGGCACGGGCTTTGTTACGCTGAATGAAATCTTCTTGCTTCTTAATGAAATCCTGTTGTTTTTCATAAGCATCTATATGTTGAATCTTGTTCATCTCAGCCATATCCAGGAATTTCTCATAATTTGCAGTATAACGAGTAAGTTTGCCGAACTCCAGGTGATAGACCACATTTACGACTTTATTCATGAATTCCGTATCATGGGAGATCAAAATAAATGCATATGGATACTGCTTCAAATAGTTAGTTAACCAGTCGATGTGCTCAACATCCAAATAGTTGGTAGGCTCATCCAGCAACAGTACGTTTGGTTTCTCAAGCAGTAGCTTCGCCAACAGGACTTTTGTGCGCTGGCCCCCACTTAAAGAAGCGACATCACGGTCAAGTCCAATGACGGATAAGCCTAGGCCATTCGCCATTTCCTCCACTTTCACATCAATTAAATAAAAATCCCCGATGTCCAGCTGCTCCTGGATGTCCCCCATTTGCTCAAGTAAAACCTCTAACTCTTCAGGAGAAGCGTCCCCCATCTGCTCAGTGATCTTCAGCATTTCCTGTTCCAGCTCTAAAAGCGGCAAGAAAGCGTCCTTCAATACATCACGGATGGTTTTACCTGGTGTTAAGATGGTATGCTGATCCAAATAGCCATAACGGACACGAGGTGTCCACTCTACTCTTCCACTATCTTTCAACAGTTTCCCTGTCAAAATATTCATAAGCGTTGATTTCCCTACGCCATTTGCTCCTACAATTCCTACATGCTCTCCAGGTAACAACCGGAAAGAAACATTCTTAAACAACGTCCGATCCCCAAAATTGTGGGAAACGTCTTCTACACTAAGTAAACTCATAAATTCTCAGCAAGCTCCTATCTATACTTAAATAATGCGTAAACAAGCAAAAATGCCTTCGGCGTCTCCATAGGACGGTAAGCGTTTATACGAGAAATCTAAGAATAAAGTATAGTGTAAAACGTATACTTTATTATATTTTTAAAACACGTATAAATATATATTTTAACACACTTTAGCGCAACACTGAATTAAAAGTTCGTTGAGTGAGCCGTTAAAACATACAGAACCCCTTCATTTAGCATTTTTTTTGAAAAAAACACGACTTTTCACCTTAATAGGCGCATCTAATAATCCCTCAATTATTTCATTAATGACATCCGCCAACTTCCCCTTGGGCTTGAATGGATCTTGTTGAAAAGGAAGTCCATAAACTTTGGCTGTCCCAATAGCGCTTTGTAGCAGCTGTGTAGAGGAGTGTTCAGCGAGCGGTAATCCCACTCTCCAATTCGGTTCAGCCTGTATTCCCTTTCGCCTAATCCATAGAAGCAACTCTTCGATTCTCCAATCTGCACCTGAGGCAATTAAAAGCGGAAGATCGCTATGTTTAAACTCTTCAAGAGCCCCTCCATATTCGCCAGTGCCCAGGTCCAACACCACAAATTGATAGTTTCCACTCAGTAGATCAGCCATTTCCCTGTCAACAGAACGATTCCAATAATGTACTCCTTTCCATGAAAAAGCAGATTGTTCGTCAGTATATGGGACAGTTGCAATCTGTGCATATAACAAACTACGAATGCGATCAAAAATCGATGAATTCATAGAACAATCAACCCATGCAGTAGACCCCTTCTGTGCAAGTAAGCTACTCACAGCAAATGAAGTATGTGTTGTTCCAAGACCTGAAGCTACTCCGAGTAAAGCGATAACGATCGATTTTCCCTTTTCTAGCGGAAACGGGACTACTGCTGTTAGATCATTTTCACGGTCCATTTCGGATTCCACACGATCTAACGCCTTAAGAACTGCTCCTGCATTCTGATATCGCTCCTCTGGGAGATGTCTTAATAAGCGTCTTATGATTGGAATAATGCCTGCTGGCATGTAATTATATAGCCGATCCTCCATCCCGTACTCCCAATGGCTACATTGCCCTCCAGTTGCCATATAGAGAATTAATGCTCCGAGCCCGTATAAATCGGATACCGGCTGACTTTGCCCGCTTCCATATTGCTCAGGTGCCGCGAAGCCAACTGTACCAAGCTTAACCGTATCTTCGGAGATACCGTGCTTGTAGCTTCGAGCGACCCCAAAGTCAATTAACATCAGTTCTTTTTGCAGCGTCAACATGATATTTGAAGGCTTGAGATCACGATAAATAATCGGTGGATGATGATCATGTAGGTACTGAAGAACCTCTAATAGCTGTCTAGCCACTTTAACGATGAAGTTACATGGCAAAGGTCCGGGATTGTCCTTCATTAACTGATTTAAGCTCACGCCTTCAATATAGTCCATGATTAAATAGGAATACCCTTCTCGATCTGGAAGATAGAAATCGACAATCCGAGGCAGACGTGGGTGGTCTAGAGTGATTAACATATCGGCTTCTGCTTGGATATCAGAATGAAGCTCATCTAAGCACAAGCTTTCTTTTACAGCCCATCGTTTACCCTTTAGGCGCAAATCATCCGCAAGATAAACAATACTCATCCCACCTGATCCAATCAGATCCGTAATTCTGTATCTGTCATTAATAACCTGTCCAATCTTAAGCTTTGTCTCAAAATACAATTTAAATCCCCCTTTTTCGTAAAAAAAAGAGAAAGCTTCCGCCATTAACGTCTTACCGCAAAATACGGTCACGTTAATAACGGGATGCTTTCCCTTAGAAATTTAGAATTTTGTTTGATTTAGTACTTAATCATATAAAGCGTAATTTCATCACGATTATGGAATAGCTGCTTGGCACGCTGAATCTGCATCCGCTCTCCTTCAAACATCGCAATAATTTCCTTGATCATCGCTAGCGGCTTCTTATGCATCAGTTTTACGGTCACAATAGCTGTCCCACCCGGCGACAGGCTGTGTAGCAGCCCAGTTACAAGCTTCGCCATCAGCTTAGGACTCCAGCTCATATCGCAAACGAGCAGATCAAATTCATTATCGCGGAATTTCACTTCTCCAGCGTTTTTACGAAGGATCTTCAAACCCGGATAATTACGTAGGGATTCATGCATTAATGCAGGGTCAACCGCCGTAACCTTCATTCCACGTTCCAGCAAGAAAGAAGTCCACCCTCCTGGAGAAGCGCCAATATCTAACGCATTACGGAAGCTGTAAAAAGGGATATCAAACTCCTTCTCAGCTTCCATAAGCTTGAACTTAGCGCGTGAGATTTGTCCATCTTCCTTACGAAAACGGATGGCGCCGCCATTCCAGCTAGATAAATTCGCTTCTGGTCTGGATACACCTGCATATAAGGCATTCCCGTCAGCGTAGACAGAAATGACCCAGGCTGGATCTTGCACTGTAAATTCTGCGCCTAAGCTCTGCAACTGCTCTTGGAGCCATTCACGAAGTTCTCCCGGACTGTCCTGCCAGAAGGAAGGATCCCCCTTACGAACGTTCAGGGATACTTTCTCCCCTTCCAGCTCGCTGCGTCGACTTAAATAGACTGCCAAACGCTGTAGTGCCTCCATGGTTCCTTCATCCTGAAACTCAACAGGCTGTATATGACGCAGGAAAATAGGCAGGTTCTGAGTGAGTAGGCGCGTTACTTCCTCCGGTTCACATTGCAATGTAGCCAAAAAGATTTCTCCCGGCAACAGCAAAGTACTCTTCACAGCACCGAATAAACGGCGAAGCTCTTCTTGCGCATAAGGCGCAAAGCCGTGATTAGCTGTACAAATATATCGGGAATACACTACTTCTTCCGGAGCGATGGTCTGCTCTTCGGTATCTTGTCTAAAATCGTTCAAATCGTTTTGCCTCCAGGTCTAATTTTAATCCAGGGACGACCGCTATCCCATTCAACATCAACAGGAATATCATAAGTGGCCAAGATCATTTCTTTCGTTAATACTTCTTCTTTCAGTCCAGATCCAGCTAGCTTACCCTCACGAATTAATGCAACATGCGTGAAAAGCGGGACAATTTCTTCCACATGGTGAGTTACGTACACTACAGAAACATTACGCTGTCTCAGCTTATCTATTTCAGCCAGCATTTTTTCCCTTTCATATAGATCAAGGCCCGCACAAGGCTCGTCCATAATTAATAGCTTAGGGTCAGCCATAAGACATCTTGCCAGCATGGCTTTTTTACGTTCTCCCTGTGACAAGGTCCCAAAGGGATGAAATGCCATATTGCCTAGATTCATATCTTCAAGCATACTGATTGCTTTCTCTTTTACTTCGGTAGGGATCGTCTCGTAAAAACGCAAATAAGCGTAAGCCCCTGTAGCTACGACCTCCCACACCGGATCATTTAAAGACATCTTTTCCATCAAGGAAGGACCGATATAACCAATTTCTTTACGAACCTCACGTACATCACATTGCCCATATTTATAACCCAGCACTTCTACAGTCCCTTTGCTAGGAAACAGGTAACCTGTCACAATCTCTAGAATTGTTGTTTTACCAGAACCGTTCCGGCCCAAAATGACCCAGTTCTCACCTTCCTTAACTTCTAGCGACACATCATCCAAGATTAAGCTTTCTTCCCTACGAAGAGATAAATGTTGTAATGAAATGATTATGATATAACACCCCTTATGTATTCCAGCACCCGCTCAACTGAAACCATTGAATAATAAATATTCGGATCATCTGTCCGGTCTGCAGAAACCACTAGTAGCGCAGGTACGCTGGTTATACGATAATGTCTTACAAGATTGGGGAGCATATTCACATTGCCTGCAACCATCTGGAGTTCAGGGGGTAAAAGATGGGCCGCCACTTCTAACATTCGTTCAGCAGCCTTACAAGTACCGCACAATGGAGTGTGTAAAAATACTACAAGTGGTTCTCCAGCGCTCTTGAGCGCGTCCAGTAATTCTACTTCCTGCATTTCCTTCATTTCAATTCCGTCTCCTTGGAGATATCACGAAGCTTATCAGAACTTAGGGGGCCATTTACCAAAAGCATCCCCTCAGGTTTTGCCGTGTATAAGATCTCAAACATTTCTCTTCGCCCCCATAGACTGGAAGTGTGCAAATAAATTTCTCGGGGATATAGTCCTTCCAGTACGATCCGTCTAGCAACTTCTCCACCCGAATAATCATCCGGCCCCATATCGTAATCCAGTGATAAAATATCCACCTCACACTCACGCAGCATCAGAAGACATTCTTCCGTCGTACGAGCCAGAGCGAACCCTTTCGGTACCTTTCGAAGATCATCCATATAGATATGAATCACAATTACGCCTCCGCTTCAAACCAACCACGCACAGTAGCAATTTCTTTTCGATGACTGCCATCCGCACCCTTCTCAGTTTCCATGACAACAGCTGAGCTTCGTAAAAGCTCGGAGGACAATAAGCTTTTCAGCCCTTGCTCTCCAATATGTCCTTGTCCGATTCCAGCATGCCTGTCACGTCTTGAGTCGAAAGGAAACTTAGAATCATTTAAATGAACCGCAACAAGATGTGGCCAAAATCCGAGTTGCTCTCCTCGTTCAAGGAAGTCTTCCGTTCGCTCAGGGTTCCAGATACCGGCTGCGTAAGCGTGACAGGTGTCCAAACAGAATCCTATGTTCTCCGGAAATTGGCTGAGCTCTCGAACTTTCACGAGTTCTTCAAGTGTAATTCCTTCCGTTCCATGGTTGCCTGCTTGATTCTCAATTAGGAGCTTAGCACGGCCATCCCAGGACTGCAGCACTTCATTCATACATTGTATAATATTTTGATAGCCTTGTAACGGCTCCATTCCACCAAAATGTCCAAAATGTACAACGATGCCTAATGAACCACAAGCTTCTGCAATCTCCAAATCATTTAAGAGAGAAGCTACATAAACCTTTCGCGGAGTAACATCCTCTATACCAGCCGCCATGTTAATCCCATAAGGTGTGTGCGCAATCGAATCGATCCCTTTTTCCTGACAATAGTGCGCACAATCCCTCGTATCTCGGACATCCACCTGTTTAAGTTTCAAACTACGCGGATTTTTAGGAAAATATTGAAAACATGTTGCACCGCTCTCCCAAGCAAATCGGGCAGCTCTCCCATATCCACCGCGAATGCTAACATGAGCCCCTATTTTGGGACTATTCTTCATGCTGACAGTCTGGGCAATAAAATACTTTGCGTCCAGTCTGCTCTGTTTTAATAATGGTTCCCCCATCACGAAGGCAAGGTTCGCCTTCACGATCATACACTTTACATTGATTATTATATGATCCTGTAACTGTATCCCCAGTCATAAAAGGCATTTCCATGTACCCACCAATTTCAGTAGCCTCAGTCAGTACTTTTTGGATGCTCTCATAAAGGCGGGCTATAGAATCCGATGTTAAATTCTGAACTTGTGCAGAAGGTAAAAGTCTAGCTTCGAAAGCAATCTCATCGGCATAGCAATTTCCGACTCCAGCCATCACATGCTGATTCACCAGCAGGCTTTTGAGCGCACCACGCCGTCCCTTTAATAATCCTGTGAATCGTTCCAGTGTCATTCGACGATCCAACAGCTCAGGTCCAAGCTTACCCATTGTGGCTTCGCTTTCCTTAACGGACAGCAAATGTAGATACCCTAAGCGAAGTCCTATGAAGTAAAGGATATGATCACCAAATGCGATTTCAACCTGTGTGTTACGATCCGGACGTTCTTCCTCTGTACCATAAAAAAGCAGTCCACCTAGCATCAAATGTAAAAGTAGTCTTCGTCCATCATGAAGGTGAAACAAAATATACTTGGCACGCCGCTCAACAAAAACAACACGTGCGCCGATCAATGCTTTTCTAAAAGCGTCTGTTTCCATGTTAATTGACTTTTCTCTGTTCACGATCACATCAGATATTGGCACATTTATAATATGCTGACTTAGCAGCTTTCTATAATTCTCCATTTCCGGCAGTTCCGGCATAGCTCATCGTCCCCTCTAAGTTGGTGAAGTAATAAGATCCTAGCTATTATACACCGAGAAACGTTTTAAGTTCAGTTAAATCGGCACAAATTTCATCCGGTGAGATCCCGGTAAGATTTTTATAGTGGTCAAGATTGTCGGCATTTGTTAATCCTGTAAATACAAGAACTGTCCTACAGCCCGCATTTACTCCAGCAGCTATATCAGTTCGCATATTATCACCGACAACCACTGCATGTTCAGGCTCGATACCAAGAAGATCTGTCGCGAATTTGATTAGATGAGATTCCGGCTTGCCAATTACTACCGGACTCACACCGCTAGCAGCCTCAATGGCTGCACCAATGGTACCTGCCCCCGGCATGACGCCATCATCTGATGGCAGCATTAAATCCGGGTTGGTGAGTACAAACTTTGCGCCTCCCAGAATCCAACGCGAAGCTTGTGAGAGCGACGTATAGTTGAAGGAACGATCAATACCTTGCAGTACATAGTCAGGTGAGTCTGTCACGATGCGAAGCCCCGCTTCGTTACAGGCCTCACGCAAACCCTCTTCTCCAAGTATCGCCACTGCAGCCCCAGGTGATTCCTCAGCTATGTAACGCGCGGCCGCCATTGATGAGGTACATACCTCCTCAGCTTTCGCATCGATTCCCATTCCACATAAGTGAGCAGCCACATTAGCCGCTGTGCGCGATGAATTGTTGGTAACAAATAGAAAAGGAATGCCTGCGTCACGTAATCCTTTAATCAGTAAATCAGCACCGGGAATCATTTTATGCCCATGATATAACGTACCGTCAAGATCAATCAATAACCCTTTAATCTGTTCCATTATAAATCCCTCTATTTCCATAAGAAATTTAATTAATGTGGTAAATAAATAATGATATTAATAAGCGATAAACCTAAGCCCAGCTTGAATTTGGAATGGTTCATTATCCTTTGGGTTTGGTCGTATTGCCCGCTGGTATTCGGCAAGATTTCCTGCCATTCGTACGTCTTCCACGCTGTGATCACTTTAAATCTAACACACTTCGTCGAAAGAAATCGAACGAGAGTCTCAGCCAGCATTTTTTAGCATAGGACTGTCATTTCCTGCGCTTTCCCGGAAAATAATCATTTCCCCAATTGCCCGTTTTGTCTTCGATAAATTGGATATGTGCTGAATTCTTCAGCTAACAATGTCTCTGGAAAAACGAGCTCAGCTTCTTCCAGCAAAGGAATCAACTCCTCAGACGAGCTGTACCGAGAGCTGAAATGAGTGAGCAATAGTTGACCTGCATTGGCTTCCTTTGCTAGCTCTGCAGCTTGACGTGCTGTACTGTGATGGTACTGATAAGCCATTTCTGCCAGATCATGCCCAAAGGTTGCTTCATGAACGATAAGGTCTGCATCAAGTGAGAGTTCTAAAGCTCCAGAACAAGGTCTTGTGTCACCTAAGATCGTAATAATACGCCCTCTTTTAGGCTCTCTGACAACATCAGCCGCGCAGATACGAATACCTTCGTCCGTTATAACATCTTCACCTTTTTTTAATTTTCCATATATCGGTCCAGGTTTCAAACCATAACTCTTAAGTAATTCCGTATTGAGGCTCCCAGGACTATCCTTTTCCGTTACCCGGTAACCATAGCTGTCAATACGATGCTCTAATAATGCCGCCTCCACTTTAAAGCCATCATCCTCGAATACCGTTCCTCCGGTATGCTCGACAATCTCAATTTTGTATGGAATACGAGATTGACTCACAGCTAAGGATATATCTAAGTATGCTTTCAATCCAGGTGGTCCGTAAACCGTTAACGGCGAGGTCCCTCCCTGATAACCACGACTCGATAACAAACCTGGAAGGCCAAATAGATGATCTCCGTGCAAGTGAGTAATAAATAGCTTTTCCAGTTTTCCTAGGCGAATCGGTGAACGAAGAACCTGATGCTGAGTTCCTTCTCCGCAATCGAACATCCAAATACTACGGCGTTCTTCCAGTAGTCTTAATGCAATCGACGTTACATTGCGCTGCAGAGTCGGTACCCCTGCATTCGTACCCAAAAAATATAATTCCATCCTTTTTCCTCCCCTCTTCTTATTGGCTGAACCCTCTCATGTCTATTCTAAACGTCCTTCTTCCAGCAAAAAACCCCCCAGTTACGGGAGGTTCCGCTGATAGGGATACAATCCCCTTACAGACCGGGTGAATAAATGACAGAATTACAGCTTCTCTACATTAAAATACTGCGCTTCTGGATGGGCGAATACCATTGCCGACACAGAAGCCTCGGGTTCCATCATAAAGCCTTCTGTAAGGTGGACACCGATATCTTCGGGGGATAATAGCTTAAAGAGTGGTCCCTGATCTTCCAGATCCGGACATGCAGGATAACCAAAGGATACACGAATCCCTTGATACCTTGCTCCATGTCTTTGTTTCATGGTCATATCCGCAGGATCTGGGAAGCCCCATGTATCACGCATCATGTGATGAACACGCTCCGCTAACCCTTCCGCTACTTCTAGTGCAACAGACTGCAAGGCATGTGAGCGTAGATAATCACCATTCTCCTTAAGTGCTGTAGAGAGCTCACGAACACCGTGTCCCGCAGTCACCACGAGGAATCCAACATAGTCCATAATCCCACTGTCGACCGACTTCAAAAAGTCCGCTAGACAGAGATAAGGCTCAACACCTTGTCTTGGGAAAGTAAAAGTATGCAGAATCTCGGCCGTATTCTGTGGATTATACACGATGATATTGTTACCACTTGATTGTGCCGGGAAGAATTGATACATCGCATGTGGAGTAATCGTACCTTCCAGCATTGCTTGATGTAGAATATCATCTACAGTACCTTTCAACTCAACAGTCCGCTCGTCACCAGCAGCTAACTGCGCCTCTACAGAACCACGTAGACCCAGATGATGACCGAGCAACATTTGCATATTCACATAAGGGATAATATGCCCCAATGGATAATTACGAATTACATGACGCTCTAAGTCTGGCGGAACAAATACAGGTGCATCTGGTGAAATTTTGGAGCGAACTGCTCTAGTTAACTTAGGAAGCTCTTGTTTAGGAGCAACTGCTACTGCAGATTCCGCTTCTACTCGAATTTCCTCGGCAATTTTCTCCCGTTCAACAGGGTTCATAAGCCGATTAGCAATATCTAGGCCATCCATAGCATCCTTAGCATACAGTACTAAACCATCATACTCCGGACGTATACGTGTTTTGGTGAACTTTCGCGTCAGGGCAGCACCGCCTACCATAATAGGTACATCAATCCCAGCCGTACGTAAGTCTTGTGCCGTCAGCACCATCTGCTGTGCCGATTTTACGAGTAACCCAGACAATCCAATCGCGTCAGCTTTTTCACGACGAAACGCTTCGATAATGGACTCAGGTGGTACTTTTATACCCAAATTAATGATCTGATAACCATTATTCGATAAGATGATCTCCACTAAGTTCTTGCCTATATCATGTACGTCGCCCTTTACAGTAGCAAGCATGATCTTACCTTTTACCGATGTCTCATCCTTCTTCATAAACTGTTCCAAATGACCAACTGAAGCCTTCATTACTTCAGCACTTTGCAGCACCTCAGCAACAATCAGTTCATTGTTATTAAACAACCGTCCAACCTCTGACATCCCAGCCATTAGCGGTCCATTGATGATTTCCAAAGGTCCTGATTTAGTAAGCGCCTCATTAAGGTCAGGAATGAGACCTTCTTTAGTACCCTCAACCACATAAGAAGCCAGACGCTCTTCTAGCGAAAGATTAGAAATTTTCTCTTTTTTCTCAACCTTCTTTCCTCGGAAGGCGGCTACAAAAGCAGCAAGTGTGTCGTCATTCGTATTATAAATCAATTCTTCAGCAAGACGACGGTCTTCAGCAGGGATAGAAGCATAACGCTCTACCTTCTCGGTGTTTACGATCGCATAATCCAAACCGGCCTTAGTGCACTCATAAAGGAATACTGAGTTCAACATTTCACGTCCTGCTTCCGGTAATCCAAAAGAAACATTGCTGATCCCCAAGATCGTGTGAACACCTGGAAGGGCTTCTTTGATCAACCGAATTCCATCAATGGTTTCTTTGGCAGAGCCAATATATTGTTCGTCTCCGGTTCCTACAGGGAATACCAACGTGTCGAAAATAAGATCTTCTCCAGCTAATCCGTATTTATTCACAAGTAAGTCGTAGGAGCGTTTAGCCACTTCCAGTTTGTCTGTAGCCTTGATTGCTTGTCCTGTCTCATCAATCGTTCCTACAACGATAGCTGCACCATACTTATGAATCAAAGGAGTAACCAGCTCGAATTTTTCTTCACCATCTTCAAGGTTAATGGAGTTAATTATAGCCTTACCTTGACAGTACTGTAGTGCCAGATCAATAACCTTAGGATCGGTAGTATCGATCATTAGAGGAACTTTAACCTTCTTTACAACTAATTCTAAAAAAAGTTTAATATCTTCAATCTCATCACGGTCCGGATCTTGCACGCAGACGTCAATGACTTGTGCACCGCTCTTCACCTGTGCACGGGCAATTTCTGAAGCTTCCTCATATTTGCCTTCGACGATAAGACGTTTAAATTTACGCGAACCTAATACATTCGTACGTTCACCCACCATGTATGGTCGGTTGTCGTTCTCGATATAGATAGGCTCAATACCTGAAAGTGCCGGTGGATGATTCCCTGTAAGCGGTCGTGGAGGAAATTGTGAGAGTGCCTCCGACATAGCACGGATATGTTCCGGTGTCGTTCCGCAGCAACCCCCTGCAATGTTAAGCCATCCTTTTTCTGCAAACGCAGCAATTTTACGCGCAAGAGAATCAGGAGATTCATGATAATGTCCATTCTCGTCTGGCAACCCAGCGTTCGGATAACAACTCACAGCCGCTGAAGAGATTGCAGAAAGCGAACGAATATGATCCCGCATGAACTCAGGGCCCGTCGCACAGTTCAGACCAATAGAGATAGGCTTGAGATGTTCTAAAGAAATATAGAAGGCTTCGATGTTCTGACCGGCAAGCGTGGTACCCATCGGCTCTATCGTCCCCGAAATCATTACTGGCAATTTGATGCCTGTCTTCTCAAACGCATTACGTATGCCTATACTTCCAGCCTTCACGTTCAAAGTATCCTGAGAGGTCTCTAGCAGTAACGCATCCACTTGACCATCAATCAATGCCACTGCCTGTTCCTCGTAGCTATCAACGAGCTCTTGGAAAGTGACGCCGCCTGTAACAGAGAGCGTCTTTGTTGTAGGACCCATTGCGCCTACGACATATCGAGGACGATCAGGTGTATCATATTTATCAACGGCATTGCGAGCTAGCTTCGCTGCAACCAGATTAATTTCGCGTGCCCGTTGCGGAATATCATATTCGGCAAGTACAACAGACGTTGCACCAAAGGTATTCGTTTCTATGAGATCAGCACCTGCTTCGAGATACTGCTCATGAATCGTCTGAATCACTTCTGGACGGGTTAATACTAGCATTTCATTACAACCGTCCAATTCTTCCCCACCAAAATCCTCACCTGTCAGAGGCACCTGTTGGATCATTGTGCCCATTGCACCGTCTAGAATTAATATTCTTTGTTGTAAGCTTTCCTCAAGTGTATATTTAGCCAACGTATAGTCCCCCCAGTAAAACATTAGAGTAAGTTTAGCAGAATAAAGGAATTTCGGAAAGCCTTCCTTTCCACTCTGCATTATCTGTAATTATAGGATATCATTACTATTCTTTTAATTATGGTTTCACAGAGAGTTCCTTATTAGGCATAGAATGCTGAGTTCTAGCAGTTACGTGTGATGTAACAATATATTGTCCTTCTTTCTCAAGTGTTCCTTCTGCTTGATAGACTCCATCACCAACTAGCTTCCCTTTAAGTTCAATTTTCTGTTCATTATCATTTTTACTCACAATTTCGAATAGAACCTCTTTCGCATCATCCACCGCCAAGTTATCTTGCGTCACCACAGCCTCAAAGGTCACCTTCTGATTTACAACAACCTCTTCAGGACTCCAATGTAACTCAACTTTGATAGGTTCCATAGACATGTCCATGTTCATGTTCATATTATGTATTCCAGAATGTTTGGTTTGGTCTGATGAACATCCTCCCAGAACTAAAAGTGTTGCACCTAATAATAAAGGAACGATTGTTCTTGAAATCTTCATATAGAGTCCTCCCAGCCGATTTGAGTACTAAGAATCTACCAATTCATGTTATACATTCTCCATCTATTATACACATTATTATTGGTTTTTCAGTATTTCATATCAATTCAGCTTAACTCTTGTGACTAAAATCATATACTAGATAATTTCATCAATTTTTAAAAAGCAATATGTAGATATAAAGAAAGACAGTAAGCCTCCTAGTAACCCAGGAACTTACTGCCTTCTTAAGGCTCAATTATTCAAAGCCTCTAACTCTAATTTATAAAGATTGAACTAATGAAAGAAGCTCTCCAAGATGTTTGATTTCATAATCCGGCTGAATTTCCGGATCCGGCTGTTTGCCTTTTCTATTAATCCAAACCGTAGTCAAACCTGTTGCCAACCCACCACGAATATCCGTTGTAAGCTTATCACCGACCATAACCCCTTGCTCAGGTGCAATATCTAGAAGCTCTAGAGCATGCAGAAAAATATCCTTATCCGGCTTTCCTTTGCCGAAGCTTCCGGAAATTACGATATGATCAAAGAAAGGAACGATTTCAGGTACACCATCTAGTTTCTCTTGTTGCAATGCAGGGCATCCGTTAGTCAAAAGCAATAACTTCACTTTTCCCTTCAGTTCTTCGAGCACCTGAATTGTTTCTTCATAGATGTAAGGCCGATTTCTACGCTCTGCTGCAAATTTGGCTGCTAATGTCTCAGCAAGAACTTCGTCCTCTACACCAAGTGCTGCAAGACCACGACGCCACGCCTCTTTACGGTATCCCGGTGCAAGCTGCTCCAATTGACGGAATTCCGGTTGTTCACCTGCAGTAAAGTTCCCCCAAAGTGCTTCAAACGGATTAATCCCAATCATTTTTGTAAATGGGTTCGTTTCGTATGATTCATATAGTGCTATGGCTTCTTTACGCACCGCAAGTTCCAGTTCTTGTGGATCAATCGTATCCCCAGCGGCTTCACATGCAGAACGAAATGCTTCATTGACGCTCCGATCATCCCAGAGCAGTGTATCATCAAGGTCAAATAGTACAGCGGAAATTGGCATTACAGGTCTCCCTCTCCCATGGCTGGTTAATTTCTATTCGTGAACTACTTCAATTTGGTGAGCTTTTGCGAATGCTTCCAGTCGAGTCCCCATCGCAGTTGTATCATAACGATTCATAAGTCTGGTAAAAATCCATTTCGTGCGTTTGCCTTTATGCTTAATAACAACAGCTCCACGCGAAAGGATAATTTTCTCAATATCAGAAGCTGGTAAATAGCGTTCGCGATTGAATTTTATAGTGGATAGTCTAGCATTCTCCACCTTCAAATACGGACGTCGGAAAAACAGAAGTGCTGCTAGTAAGTAGTACAAAACGACTCCTAGCCAATTCATCAGCATACCATTGCCTTTGGCCTGATCTACCGAACCAATCATCCAAAACATAGTACCAAGCACTAATAACACTACTGGAAATGCAATGTTACGGCCTTTAAAGGTTTCACTGTTCTTGCCAGGAGATTTGGATTTTGATGCGTAAATCGTTTCCTTCCCCTGTTTCTTTCTTTGCTTGTTAATTTGCTGTGTGTTACGTTGAACCATTCTTTCCCAAGAACGGGCCATATGCGTTCCCCCTAGTCATCCAGTAGTATCTATGAAAAGGAACAGGGTGTTAATGCTTAAGCCCCTTGTTACCTTGTTCATGCTCATCATTATCGACCAATTCAATCGTATTCAATTGTGCTCGGAAGTTATTGCGAATATTCCCCAAATAGATTTCACGAAGCTTGGCGCGTTCCGCCGTTTCCTCTTGATTAAGGCCTACGCTCTTCTGTTTGCGTGCCAATTCGTTAATACGCGCGACCAACTCATCAATGTTCAAAACTTTCCCTCCCCATATAAATTAATTCTAACTCTGCCATGAGAAAAAGAGCTTGTCAAGGTTTACTCCCTGCAAGCTCTTTATGTCCTTCTATTATGTTCTTAGAATATTAATAAATAGGTAAACTGAGAATATCTCCAGCATTAATCTGACTGCCTTTAATGCCATTAGATTTTTTAATTCCTTCTATATATACAGCCGTCTTCATATCCGATGGTTTATTCTCAAGAGCAATACTCCAAAGTGTATCTCCGCGTTCAACCACTACGCGCTTCTCATCCTTCATTAAAGTAGTAGATCCTGCAAATACATTACCTACTACTGTGAGTCCTGATAGTACGAGCACAATGATCAATGTAAGTTTAATAACAAAATCTCTCCGGAACAAACGCATCAATCCTTCAAGCAAAAGCGCTGTAATCTCTTTAATCTGAGCTGAATAACGGGTAACAGGATTATGTCCTAAAGATTCAACCACGGGGGCTTTATCGTAGATGCTACGGTATGTACTGTATTTTAACATGAATATCATCCTCCAAACACTTGTTCTTACTTTTGAAATTATAATAACACGAACATGTGTTTTGTTCAATACTATTTCAGAACAATTGTTCTCTTTTTTTTGAAAAGAGTAAATCACCCTATCATCTATAAAAAGAATCCAGCTGATCATTGTTTTAAAGTTCGCTTTATCAATACGAGACTACCATTTATTAACTCTTTCGAATTAATATTTATAATAGTTAGAACTTATGTTTGTGCGAACGGTAGTTCTATGTTATAATTTTCCCAAACATTACTATATGGGGTTGATTCCAATGTCAAAGATTTCAAGTCGCCAGCTGGCGATCCTGGAATTTATACGTAGCGAAGTCCGCAGCAAGGGTTATCCTCCTTCCGTTCGGGAGATTGGAGAAGCTGTTGGTCTTGCTTCCAGCTCCACAGTTCACGGTCATTTGGATCGGCTAGAGAAGAAGGGACTTATCCGTCGAGATCCAACGAAGCCTCGTGCAATAGAATTGCTTGGCCAAGAGGATTCCGAGAATGTCCATCATTTCGCACAAACCGTCGCACGCATTCCTGTCGTAGGTAAGGTTACCGCCGGGGTTCCTATCACTGCTACTGAGAATATTGAAGACTACTTCCCGCTTCCAACTCACTATGTTGGAGATAACAAAGTATTTATGTTATCGGTTCAAGGTGACAGTATGGTCGAAGCTGGGATAATGAATGGTGACTATGTTATTGTCCGTCAACAACAGACAGCTGATAACGGAGATATCGTTGTAGCTATGACCGAAGAAGATGAAGCTACCGTTAAGACCTTTTATAAAGAACGTGATCATATACGTCTTCAGCCGGAGAATCCGGCGTACGAGCCTCTTCGCCTTAATCGCGTGACCATTCTCGGCAGAGTTATCGGATTATTTCGAGATATCCACTAAGTATGCACTCCTACCAAGCCAAAACGGATACCGTCCATTAAAGGACGGTATCCGTTTCTACGAGAAGCATAAAGATACTGTTTACTGTAATATCAAAGGCTGTTCCACAAATGTGGAACAGCTTTTTTTTGTTTTCTAACTCAAATCATCCATACTAGAACACGCGTTCGCATACGCTAAAATGGCCATTTTCTATTAATAACCGTTTAGGCTTTCTGCTCATATCCTATTAGAAAGGAGTGTTGCGCAATGCCAAATTACCGAATTATTGTAGATCTGACCCAGCGTATGCTGTATCTTCTTGATAACAACATTGTGATCAGAGGTTTCCCCGTCGGAATCGGTAAAATGTTAACCCAATCACCCTTGGGTGACTTCACTATTATTAACAAAGAACCCGATCCAGGTGGTCCATTTGGGGTCTTTTGGATGGGTCTATCTAAGCCTCACTATGGAATACATGGAAATAATGATCCCTCCTCGATAGGTCACGAAGTTTCCCACGGTTGTATTCGGATGTACAATGCGGATGTGCTAGCACTAGCTGCGATTGTTCCGATTGGAACACAAGTAACGATCAGGAATTAAATCTATCCATAAATAAACACACTTCACTCATGGTTCAATGAATGGGGTGTGTTTGTATTTAAGTATTTTTGATGGCGTAATAGGAATTATGTGGTTATATGTCGAATAATGTTAACAGGATTTCAAATAGAAAGGAAGTGTCTGGTTTTGAACAACTCCAAAATTAGAACCCTCGTCGATTTTAAAGTCGATGCACTTGTTAAACTCTCAGGATTATTGTTAAATAACGATCAAGCTAGTGGAAAAAAAGTAAATCTACTCACCTCATTTGGCAGTATTCAAGGGACGATCTCCCCTTCCGCCTCCAATAAAGAGGATGTTTTTGACTTAAAATCTCTAATGGATGATGTCATTGTAGATGAATACATATCTTATTTAGGTGCGGAACATCCCGATAAAAATTTCAGCTATAACTTTGTAGTCCTCAATGATGTTTCTGTAAGACCCTATGCTAACTTTGAATCATCGATCGAATACAAACAGCTAATTGTGTATACCGATCAAATTACGGCATTCAATTTCTTATAATTTTGACATATTTACATTAATAACTCTAATCTAAGCACTCAGTAACTGCCCAAGCATGCATAAAAGGCGGATCTCTGGGTGCTTTTTTTTGCTAATGCTGTAATTGTTCCTATATTTCAACGAATTTCACTTTTAGCAGATACTAGTCGAGAAGATTTAGGCATATCTTTCATTAAGTAATAAATCTTGTTCTGCAGAGATAACTAGGAGGTGTGATTCCATGCTGATTTTCTTGATGTACATATTTGGTATTATAGGAATTGTATTAATTCTTAGTGCCGGTTTTCTAGAATTGAAAAAGCTATCTACTTCTTCAGATCTTTCAAAGCTGTTAAACGCAATCTCATCCTTTAACATCATATTCACCAAAACGTTCATTCCACCCAATCAATCTCACTTGATCGCCCTTAACGAATCCTATAAGAAAATAGCCATAGGCAGTAGCGATCCGAAAACACGTAAAAAAGCTATAGCAAAACTGTATTCCTTCGATAATGTAATGGGATCAGAGATTGTTGTTAACGCGCTAACCCATTCAAAAGTATCCAAAAGACAACAAAGCAGCAAAGCAACCGCTTCAAGTGCGAATATTAATGTGCTTAATAGCGCTGACGAAGAGGCTAGTGTTATTGAGGAACTTACGCTTAAAATATATATGAACAGCAGTGAAATGCCTGTGTATAGTATCTCCTTCTTGCCAGGCTTATTGCCCATTAAACAATCCGACAATCAGTATAAAGAAGCTTACTCCCAAGTACAGCAGTTGCATGCATTTTTCAGGACGATCGTATCCGAATAATTATCTGATTTTTTCCGCAATAAAATGTGTGAAAATCGCTATGTCTTTATATGGTGATTCACTGCCTAATTTAAGCTCCAGCTCCACCATGTGTTTATTCCAATCTTCATCCATTTTCACTTCATTTTCTGCTATGTAACCATAGATATTATGTATTCCGTAAGTGCATCTAACCTCGTATCCGCAATTCTCAAACCATTCCGCCAATTGATCATTCGTATAGATCGTAATTTCTGTTTGAATAATGCCACTATATTCTCGCATATTTCCAATGCTATCCAGAGCTCCCTGAGGATCTTTATTCATAATGGCTTTCTTCATCACCTTGGCCACAGGATTATGAGCGATCAGAGAGAGCATTCCATTTGCAGATTGTTTTTTACTAATGTCTATTAACATTTCTTTGGGATGTTCAAGATATTCAAGCACGTTGTGGCAAAATATCCAGTCATAACGCTCCCCCAACACGTCTGAATCCTGTAACGTAGTTACGCTATAAGAAATACCGAGACCTTCTTTCATCGCAGACTCTTGAGCCTTCGCTATCATCTCCGTCGTCGGATCTATTCCGGTTACTGTGTACCCCTTTCTGGCAAATTCATGACTAGTTATCCCAAACCCACAGCCGATATCTAAAATCGATGGCTTCTTTTCTAAAAGGATGTGATTTTCAATTTGATGCCAGGCGGTCAGGTAGAACAATCTCCCCCAAGGCATTTGGATATAATTCGAATAGGAACGCATCGATTTTGCAAAGGCTTCAGTTGTTGGTAACATTACTCCACTACCTCTTTCCTCTCAATTAATATCTCTATTTCCAACAGATGAAATCTACAAGCTCACAAGCTACAAAAAACGGTCCTCTTTGAGGCCGTTTTACTGTTTTTAAAAACCATCAACGTATTTCTATTTCTACATCAACAGAACATCTATCTTTTTATTAGAATTGCAAGCTAAACCCATTAAACCGATGAATCCCCGTACCATGTGCGACAAGTCCCTGCTCACGCAAAGCACGAACCGCCTGCTTTACTTCATGCAAAATAGATGGATCTAGACCTAACGTATTATGAGAGCCGAATACTTGGGTCACCTTTGGAATGTGCGCAATCTTTTCTAAAGAAGCCACTAAATCTTCCGGACTAGTCGAAGGATAAAATGCATAAACAGGTGTAACATCATACAATAAATCCCCTGTAAACAGATACCCTTTGGCATGATCAAAGACGCTTATATGGCCTGGTGAATGACCCGGTGTGTGGTAAATTTCTAATTTACGCCCTCCTATGTCAAGCACATCTCCCTCTTGCAATAGAGCTGTCGGTTTACCCTGAAATGGTGTGTATGTACTAGGATCAAAGGATTCAGGTGGAGTTAGCGTAAGGTCTCTGCTCATATCTTTTCTGATCTGTGCAAGGGACAAGCCTTGTATTCCATTCGTCAGCCAATCCTCATCCTCTTTATGAACATAGATCGTATCGAATTGTCCATGACTGCCGATATGATCTGCATGCACATGTGTGGTGATAACAGCAATAGGTAAATCCGTTAACTGATCTGTGATTCTTTTTATATTATCGATGCCTAAGCCTGTATCAATCAATACAGCTTGTTCTTTTCCTAACAGCAAAAATGAATGCACCTTTTCCCAATGACCATATTCACTTATCGCATACGTTGTCGGGTCAATTTCCGTAACTGTGAACCATCGATCTTCCATCAAGTGCGATCCTCCAACCCGTTCCATTTCTCCCGGACCTGTTCTTCACCTTTATAATAATCCGCCTGATCATCCGCTTGATAGATCTCTTGATATGGGAGAATGTTGATTTTACCTGAGTCAGGATATTCGCAAACATCTATGCCCTGATTTGTTCGAAGATCAAGATACCTGCAGGGTGCTTCCGTATGATTATAAAGTTGATGCGCACCTTCCGGTCCCATTTCAAAAAAAATCACATCGCCTTCACTAACCTCAGTAAAACCTTCAGGAGTTCTTAACATTGCTTTTCCTGCTAAGATCACAAATATCTCTTCAGCATTTCTATGAAAATGATAAGGAAAGGAATATTTATCTGGATCTAGCGATCTAATGTCGAAAACAAGATGTTTAGAATTAGCAACCTCAGCTAGCCTCTCACTTGTATGCCAAGCAAACTCAGGGATCGGAGATAACTTTTGTTTAAAAGAAACTGTATTTTCATTAAAAATCTTCACCATTATTAAGCCCCCTTATCCTCAAAAACTGTGCATACCATATCATTTGATTAGGAATTTAAGCAACAATGATTAATCAGGATTCTAAGAAGTCAGGATTGTCATGTCTTTTACAACCAAATAAATAACATTTTGATTCAACATATGCCGTAAAATTCATACTAGGACGATAATTTAAATGTAGGATATCATCATAGCCTCTAAGATAATCCCGTTTATCAGCCTCCAGTTCCAACTTATATCTTTCGCGATCTTCTGGAGTAAAATCTTCATCTTCATCCGTTATGCAATTAATTAATTCTTCATTAATCTTAACCAAGGCATTGTTCAGAATGTCCTTAGCCTTATCCAAAAATCCACATTGAACGTTGGCATACAAATAGCGAAGCACCCAGTTCGGACTGACCCATAATTTAGTTCCCTCATAAGCATTGACCACGTTAGTATACTGATCCAGTTCATAATAAATGTCTGCTAACCCTTCCTTATCTATCTCTGAATTCTTATCATCCATAGACCTCACAAGCTCTTCAATAGCCTCTTTTGGGTAAGAACCTGTCTTAATTTTACATACAGCATAATAATACAATGCCCAGTAGCTGTAGCATTCATTTTTAACCTGATGAGCCTTCCAATAGTACTCTGAAGCTTCTTCCAGTTGTCCCAATTGAAATAAAGATGCTGCGAGATTATATTGATTTAGAAAGGTTGGTTTAACACTAAAAGATCTTTCTAGCGCTGATTTCGCTTCATTCCATCTCTCTTTTGCAAAATAAAATTGACCAAGCATTGCACTGGGAACTTCTGACTTTGGATTCAGCAGCATTACTCTTTCTAATAATAGAATCGCATCTTCTTCACGATTGATCCATCCACCACTCTCGATCTCCGGCTCTCCTTCATGAAAATAAAAGTAAGCCAAATTAGATAATGACTGTTCAGAAGGGTTTATTTCAGCATTCCTCTTGAAGAGTTTAAAAGCTTCTAAATAATCATTAACTTCCATACTAGCTATCGCCAGTTGATTGGCTATTAATGGATTCGTTGAATCTTGTTTATACGCAAATTTTAAATCATTATGTTCATTTGTATAATCAGTCATTCTTATTCCTTTCTAAAGTTCCAACATAAATTCCATAAATCAAAATAATGCAGAGCCCTATTTAAATGAAAATTAGTTCCGTTCCACTCCTACCTAGGAGAATGTCGTATTTACTACTTAGTTTATCATTATTATTTGTAATTTTGGGAGAATAATCAGTTTTTTGGAAATTATCCAGAAGTTAACCTACCGAAACAGGTTTACCAAACATAAAAAACCCTCAACACCAAAGGTGTCAAGGGTTTGAAGGTTCTAGTAAAGAGTTATGTATTGCCTTGGATTGTTCCAGAGAATAATTCCAACACCCACAATTATCTTAGTCTTCGAGAGTAACTGTAGATAAGCTATTTATTTACGAACGACGGTAAAGCCCTTATCCTCAAGCAGTTCAATGATTCCATACTCACCCAGATAATGGAGAGCACCAACGACGATGAAATACTCTCCTTCCTTATTGCTATTTAAGTAACCTTCAATCTTTTCAGCCATACCTATATTACGATCAGTCAGCATCGCTTTTCCGTATTCTGGATCGCTATATAGGCTGTTAGTTATTTTGAGCAGCGTTTGATCATCGCCTTTCTTCCACATCTCTATCAATTCGTCTGTTGGATCATTGATAACGCCAGAATTATAATCGTCTAGCGTAGTATTGAGACTCTTCTCCTGCCGCTCCTTAGAGAAGCCAGCTAAGGTCCCCATCTGGGATTCCTGAGTTTCTAGTCCTATTACCGGGATCTTGCGTTCAAGGGCTTTCTGAAGAAAATACAGATCAATTCCTTCTTCTAGGTTGTAGTCTGCCTTCAACGCCATAACTGAAATATTTCCTTCCACCTGCCAAGGCTTAAACGCATCATACGCGTTGGCCTTCAAACCGTTCTTCATCAAAAACTCTTTTACTTTCGCATACGTTTCCTTGGATACATGATCTTTTAGTGTAGTGCCATCCTTATACATCATCATATCCACAATCCTCTTCTGCTGCTCTTCATCAGGGGCTTTGGTAAAATCAATTTCAAGACCCAAATAATCCGCTTCTGCAAAAACTTTCTCATATTTCGAATGCAGGGGGTAGAAGTTATCATCCGTAAGATGTATTGATCCTACGAGGTAAACCGTCGTTCCGTTATTCTTCACTTCCCACATGAAACCACGAGCGGCATCAATTGTTACGTCTTTCATAGTAGGCGAATTTGATGCATTCTCGATCTCTTGATTATTTGCCTTCGAGGCCGCTTGCTGTGGAGACTTCATAGAGCAGGCCCCTGATACGAGGATACATACGGAAAGAATGAGCCATAAGACCGATCTTCTCCATTTTTTCATATCGAATATCTCCTTCCAATGATACACATCAAATCGATCAGATGTGATAACCGGCTAATCTCCAAAATGCCGCCTTACTCTAGTGAATATCTAAGCTCCATTCCGTTGTGAATATATTTCTACTTACTTCGGACAGACCAAGCGGTACTCCCCCAGTTGCGAGAACATTGTGTAATCTGCTGTCATTTATCTTTTTTTGTTCTTTATCTGCTCTATATTTTTGATAATCCTCTATGTATATTCTTTATTATGATTTCTTAATAATTAATTCATTGCACTCACTTAACACAGTCATTTCCTAACTTTACTTTTATAGCCATCCCCTTACTATTACTGGATACGATTAATTATGCATTATGGTTCCATTATTTTTATTCTTAACACTTTTTCAAATTGATGATGGTAGAATCGTCCAATATCCTTGCATTGTGCTATAGAGCAAAAGTGAGAATGAGAATCCGGGTTAATTCAGGTATGCTGCGGATCATTGCAATGATTAGTTCCCGGAGACACCACTGATGCTAACGATACAACGACAGTACTATTATTCAAATGATCGGGCTGCTTACTTTGGAATGTTCCAGATAACTTTAAATGATTTAGGAGCACCCCCTACTTTATGAGATGGGAAGAAATAAAGCCGGGGGCCGTCCGTGCGTATCTGTGACAATCACGATAGCGGATTTGGTGGAAGGTGTGGAAGAGTTGTAGCGATTGGTACGATTGGTACTTTTATTGGAATCAGCGAACGTATATTGAGAGGTAGTTCTTAAGAAATAGAAGAAATAAAAAAAGTACTTGGTGAAAAATACAATTTCCAAGATATCGAACAATGGACTTATGTGAATAGAGAGAGTGATAGCCCTTCAGCTTTTGTTATCTTTTTTAATCATGAAGGTTACGTTGCAAGCCTATACGCACTATAATTGTTAACATACAAATTCCATATATTTCTTTACTGCTATTATCTAACTAAACGACTAGTTTGTTATTGAAAAAAAGCCCACCATTCGAAACCAGCGAAAAAAAAGTGCCCCAACCCACTTCCGGCAGGGTCTAGATCTATTTTATAAAGAGGTATGTAGTTAAGAGCAACGGTGAGAATAAGAAACTGGAACAAGTCAGGCTTACTTAGAAGTCCAGTGTTCACTAATTTCATTGTTTAAAAAAGAGATCCCGCAAAAAAATGCAGGATCTCTTTTTTCTAAGCTTCAACTGTTTCATGTCGTTTAATTTGTAAAGGTGGGGGAACAAGCCAACCTTTTTCTTTCGTTATTTCAATTATTTTAACCCCTAATGCCGCTTTCGTTAAATGATACTTAGCGAATAAGGCTCCAATATCCACTCAAATGGATTGCCACATTACTTGGCTACAAGCCACTAAGGCTGCGGCAATATCAGCAGCAATATGTGCTGCTATTTCAGGATCTGAAATTCTTGCACCGACTGGGATATCCTCAAGCTTTGCATCCGGTCTTTTGGCATTATGGGCGCTGGAATGATGCCATTATCAGTAAGCAGTGTATCACATTCCTTAATTTCTAACTCAGCTTGATCTTAGGCTGTTAAGAACCTTTTTCAAATCCTTATCACCCGCATGGTTTAAAAATGCTTGGTAACGAGAGACCGCTCCTCTTGCCATCACGGAATGAACTTGAGCAAACTAAGTATTCTGTATGCCCTTCTGGTGGATTATTCGGATCGTATTTAATCCAGTTGATTATAGTCTCTTGTTCCTCCTTCAACCCGTGCTATATTAAATATGAGGTGAATTTTATGAACGGTAAGAAAGTTATTATTATTCTTTTATCCATCTCTTTACTGGGTGTGATTGCTTACTTTGGAATAGCTTATGGATTACTATGGTATATCTTCAATGGATAAGAGTTGATGGCCTGCGGCCCTATTGCGGTAACGATTATGCTCGTATTGAATATCTGTGAGCTCCGTAACCAAACCACTTGACATGATAACCGGATCTCCACGTCCAAGCTTCCTTTGTGTCATTGGGCCTCCTCCCTAGATTAAGTGCACCGCCAGCAATAATGCAGTCAATGCGCTGAACCAATTCCAGATCCAGTAAGGATGCATAAGCATTTTTATCTTTTTTCATGTCGCAATATGCATCTACTACGTCATAACCTTTGTGAGAGGAGGGCTGCTAACCCTCTTTGTCTATGTATCTTCCTACTGTGCATCGTCTCATCTAACGGCAGTTTACTACAATGGAAATGAATTCTGATTCTCGGTGCTTTCTGTGATAAAATAGGATTAAAAACGTAGAGGATAAGACGTTATGAAATCGATAAAATTTATGTACTATCAATTTTTAAGGGAACCTCTATGGTTTAAAGTTTTTATATCTTTAACTTTACTTGCTTCTATTCTCTTTAGCAGTTCATTGTTTTCGAATCATGTCTATTTTAATATTATTGCCAAGTTAGCTGCCGCAATCTTCTTTTGCTTATACGGAATCAAAATGCGTAGGAATCGTCAAATTTCTGTTATTTTCTTTGTACTAACTGTTTTAAGTATTTTTCTAGCACTTATCCAATTCTCACAACTAAGCTAACCGAGAAATTTAACTCAATAACCCAACACTAGTCTAGGACTTTATTTATAAGTTTAAGACTGCTGTTGGTTTTATATTGAAACCTTCAAAACGAGCTCCTATGGAATTCGCTAGTGAGCAGTAAGCGTCTACTGCTTACTACTAAGCGTGATATATGCCGCCTCTGCCATCTCTCGTGGGCAAATGTTTGTCTAATCCTTTACCTGTGTCTTGACTTACCCTTCCCATGCTAAAGCATCATTCAACAATTTGAACAAAGTATCTCGTGTTGAAATGTAGGCATTGTTCACCTTACAAGTTAACCTATAATGTTATTCTTAAATAAAATAAGTCCTAGTGAGAAGGCTCAACAAAAATGAAAAATTATTTTTTAACCACTGCTCGTTTAGGTTTTTCGCATTGGGAATATAGTGACTTAGAATTAGCCTATTCCCTTTGGGGTGATACAACAGTCACAAGATATATCTCCGCTAACGGAGTATTTTCTAAAGAACAAGTTGCAGATAGGTTATACAAGGAAATTAATATGCAGAAAGAATTTCAAGTACAGTATTGGCCTCTGTTTAATCTCGAATCTGAGGGATTTATTGGTTGTTGCGGCCTACGCCCGTACGACCGAGAACAAAATATATATGAGATTGGAATACATCTTAAAAGTGACACTTGGGGTAGTGGCTATGCTTCAGAAGCCGCAAATGCTGTAATAAATTATGCTTTTGAAATATTAAAAGCTGAGAACATATTTGCTGGTCACAACCCCCAGAATATCGGTTCTAGTAATTTGTTGAAAAAGTTAGGATTTACTTACTCTCATAATGAATTTTATGAGCCAACCGGTCTAGACCACCCTTCTTACTTTTATAAATGATTTAAAACTTATTTATGTTTTAGGAAGAGGGTGGTTAACCCTCTACCTTCTTCAGATACTCAGTCTCAAAACCGCAATTAAAGCCTTCCAGCAACACAACCTCCGATCCACACAAGTCCCATGGCTCCGTAATTCACCGTCCAGACCTTATCCTTATATTTTTCCTTCCGAGCTTCATAGCATGAATGCATTATTACTTTGTCTTCCAGTTTCGGTCCCGATTTCTTGAGCTTTGGTTGTTTTGTCATTTCGTTCATCTCTCCTTATGGGGCTATGCCTGGTTAATGGTTTAACCTTCTTTCGAAATTGGGTTACTGCCCAGTACATTGGCTAGGCATCAGCATAGGATGACATATAACCAATTGGGAGGTAATATGTTGAACTATCCAATGAACCAAATGAATTCGAAGCATCAAATGCACCAAATTCCACAATCCATCGTGGTATACCCTGTTGATCCATATGTTGTAGAAACCTTAAAATCCGTAATTGGAAAACAAGTTGTGATAGAAACTACTCGTGGTGGAATCAGCGGATGTGTAATTGATGTCAAACCAGACCATGTTGTGTTAGATGCTAGAGGCAGAAAATTCTTTGTCCGGATATGTGAGATTGTTTGGATCATGCCAGAGTAATTTACGATTTATGAGGAGCTGTTAAAGCAGCTCTTTTTCATGACTTGTTGACTCTTGCCGTTAGATGTTCTATCATTTCATTCACCGATAATTATGACTTAATTATATTGTTATATGAATTATTTAATCTTCAAAACGATCATGTGCACGATAAGCCCCCTGAGCAGCATAGCCATTAAGAACATCAGTAAACACGCTGTGAAGGTATTTAGATCCTTGATCTCCAATGATTCCAGAAATCTAATTTCTTTTGCTAGGAGATCCCTGCCAGCAGCTGTAAAGATTAAATCAGCGCCGATTGGTTATCAAAAATTTCTAAATCATCTCGGAGATCAAGGATACAGTAAAAGTACGATACAGATTATTCATAACACCATGAACGGAGCGCTAGAGAAAGCCGTAATTCTTGGGAAATTAGAAAAGAACCCTTGTAAAGGAGTTACTATTAAGGGGTTGTTAAAACAAAGAGTTTAAAATATATCGAATCTGAAGACATTCAGCCTTTTTACAAAATGCTCACCAATATGGTTACATTTACTGGATCTTTTATAGAGTCCTCATTGAGACAGGAATGCGTAAAGGTGAAGCCGCAGCACTAACTTGGGACTACATAGATTTGAAAGCCGGAACAATAAACATTTTTAAGACCTTAGATTTTTCAGCTGAGGATGAAGCAACTCTATTCGGAGATACAAAAACGTTTAATTCGCAACGAACAATAAAGATTAGTCAATCTATCATTAGCGATCTAAAACAACACATTAAATATCAGAATAAAAACAAATTAGCTTGGAAGGGTTCCTATAAACATAAGTTAAACTTAGTTCTTTGTAGAGATGATGGAAACTTCATGCCAAAGTCTTCTTTATTCAATTCCTTTTCGAGAATTTTGAAACGGATCGGTCTCCCACCAATGCCGATTCACTCACTAAGACACACTCATGCAGTGCTACTACTAGAAGCAGGCAATGATATGAAGTATGTTCAGGAGCGACTCGGACACGGCAGTATTACAATTACATCTGATGTCTATTCTCACATTTCCAAGAAGATTGAAGAAAGCAGTATGGAAAAGTACGAAGCCCACATGAGATCTATCCTCGAATAGCACCCACTGATTATTTGTGGGCATTTTGTGGGCACCGTCATTACAGAGGTCCCTGACTACTCCCACGCCCACAAACAAAAAAAACCCTCAACGCCATTAGCGTCAAGGGTTTGAAAGTTCTAGTAAAGAGTCATGTATTGTGCTCTTTCCCACTCGTGAACTTGTGTGCGGTAGATATCCCATTCGATTTCTTTCAGCTCGTAGAAGTGAGCCAGAGCATGTTCACCGAGAGCTTCGGTAATAACATGACTGCGGATCATTTCGCTAAGTGCTTCTTTCAAATCGGATGGCAAGCTTGGAATACCTTCTTCAATACGCTCTTCTTCAGACATCACATAGATGTTACGGTCAATTGGAGCTGGAAGATCAAGCTTACGTTTAATTCCGTCAAGACCTGCTTTCAACATAACAGCAAGTGCGAGGTATGGGTTAGCTGCTGGGTCCGGGTTACGAACTTCAACACGTGTGCTAAGGCCTCTAGAAGCCGGGATACGAATCATCGGGCTACGGTTACTTGCAGACCAAGCTACGTAGCAAGGAGCTTCATAACCAGGAACAAGACGTTTGTATGAGTTCACTGTTGGGTTAGTAATCGCTGCAAAAGCACGAGCGTGCTTTAAAATACCTGCCATGTAGTAACGAGCAGTTTTGCTCAGACCCAACTTGTCGCTTTCATCGTAGAACATGTTTTCTTTACCTTTGAACAAGGATTGGTGAGCGTGCATACCAGATCCGTTGATACCGAACAATGGTTTAGGCATAAAGGTTGCATGCAAGCCGTGTTGACGGGCTACCGTCTTCACAACCAGCTTGAAGGTTTGAATTTGGTCAGCAGCAGTAATCGCATCAGCATATTTAAAGTCAATCTCATGCTGACCGGATGCTACTTCATGGTGAGAAGCTTCGATTTCAAAGCCCATTTCTTCAAGGGTCAATACGATTTCACGACGACAGTTTTCTCCTAGAACCTGTTGGCGCTAAGTCGAAATAACCACCTTGGTCATTCAATTCCGTAGTTGGATTGCCTCTTTCGTCTGTCTTGAACAGGAAGAATTCAGGTTCAGGTCCAACGTTCATAGCTGTGAAACCCATTTCTTCTGCTTCCTTCAGACAACGCTTGAGGATACCACGTGGGTCTCCAGCAAAAGGTGTTCCATCCGGCATGTAAACATCACAAATCAGACGTGCTACACGACTATCTGTCACCCAAGGGAAGATAACCCATGTATCAAGGTCAGGGAAGAGATACATATCGGATTCTTCAATCCGTACGTAACCTTCGATGGAAGAACCATCAAACATCATTTTGTTATCAAGTGCTTTTTCCAATTGGCTAACTGGAATTTCAACATTCTTGATAGTACCTAATAGATCCGTAAATTGCAGACGAATAAAACGAACATTCTCTTCCTTGGCAATGCGTAAAATATCCTCTTTAGAAAAGCTCATGTGATCCTCTCCCTTTCAAACTTCTATATATTATTATTTATTAAAAAACCGGGATAACTCACCTTGAATCAAAGACACTTGTCCCGGTCTTTTACCGGAAACTAGTTCTTGCTTCAGCATTCGGTGTAACTGGGAATCGGATAGCTCTCTACGTCTAACCTCTGTATCAGGAGTAATAACAGTTGCTTCCTCGGATTCCTTAGAGACAGGATTCATCACTTGCTTAATGCCAGCAATATTAACACCCTTCTCTATCAGTGCTTTAATTTCTAATAGGCGCTCAACATCATTAAAAGAGAACAACCGCTGATTCCCCGACGTACGTGCTGGTACGATCAGACTGTGCTGCTCATAATAACGAATTTGTCTTGCAGACAGATCGGTCAGCTTCATTACAATTCCAATAGGAAATAGTGCCATATTTCTGCGGATTTCATCACCCATGACTCATCCAACCTTCCAATGATCTTTTTCTGATCTCATTGTACATTTCCTAATACAGCGTGTCAATGGTGTGTGAGATATTCTTACAGCAATTTTCTTTCACGCATACTTTGGAGCGCCATCAAAACGCCATATTTCACATGTGAATAAGTTAATCCACCCTGCATGTACCCAATAAAAGGAGCACGTATAGGTGCATCTGCAGATAACTCCAAGCTTCCACCTTGAATAAACGTACCTGCCGCCATAATAACAGGATGTTCATAACCTGGCATATCCCAAGGCTCTGGTACCACATGGCTGTCTACAGCCGCAGCGCGCTGAATGCCCTGAACAAAGGCAATTAAGTGTTCTGGACCATCAAAGGAAACCGCCTGAATTAAATCTGTCCGAGGCTCATTCCACGCTGGCTTCGTCTCAAACCCGCAGCGCTGAAATACTGATGCAGCAAAAATGCTCCCTTTTAGTGCTTGCCCTACAGTGTGCGGAGCCATAAACAATCCTTGGTAAAGGCCACGAGTTGTTCCTAACATAGCCCCTACCTCACCACCGATACCAGGAGCGGTTAGTCGATAAGCTGCCAATTCCACAAGATCCTGTCGACCACAGATATAACCGCCGGTCTCAGCAATACCGCCACCTGGGTTCTTAATTAACGAACCTGCTACCAGATCTACACCAACCTGTGGTGGCTCAAGCTCTTCGGTAAACTCACCATAGCAATTGTCTACGAATACAATAACTTCCGGTTTCATCAACTTTACCTTTGAAGTCATCTCACCAATTTCAGCTACAGTGAAAGAAGCACGCCAATCATACCCTCGTGACCTTTGGATTCCAATCACTTTAGTATTTTCGTTAATAGAGAGTGCTACCTCATCCCAATCAATCTTTCCTTCTGCCGTCAGAGCAACCTCTCGATAAGTGATCCCAAAATCTGCGAGAGAGCCTGTCCCATCGCCGGCATGTCCAATTACCTTATGTAGGGTATCATACGGACGACCTGTGATATACAGCAGCTCATCTCCTGGGCGTAGCACACCAAATAGAGCTGTTGATATCGTATGTGTTCCTGAAGCGAAATGCGGGCGTACCAGAGCAGATTCCGCACCAAAAACGTCAGCATAGACAAGATCCAACACTTCACGGCCACGGTCATTATACGCATACCCCGTTGAACCGGCAAAGTGAAAATCACTGACTTGATGACGCTGGAACGCTTCTATAACCTTCCACTGATTCTTATCTACAATACGATCAAGGGCTTTGACAGCGCCTTCTATTTCAACTTCTGCGGCCTCTGCCGCGCTCAAAATATCCTCTGCAAAAACTACCATTCGTTCTTATTCGCTCCTTACATTTACTTGCCATCATAATGACAGAAAGCGGCAGTTAACTGACGCTTTCTAGATTAGCTATTATTTTATACCTATATACGCAGCATTTCCACTTTAGGAATAACTGACAAGATTACTACTGGTCCACAAAATCAGCAAGCATATAACCCCATTTGTCATAATCCTCTTTGTTGAGACGAACGTTATAGAGCACATCGTTCTCGTCATAAGTCGTTTCCAGAACTTCACCTACCCTATAGAGCAAGGAAGAAATGTCACCTCGGTCTCCGGGAATACGGAAGTTGAGTGTGTCGCCAGCCAGTTCATCGGCGATCATTTCGGTAATCCGAGTTAAATCTTCAGGATTAAATGCACTGATCTTCAAGTACCCTGTACCTGTTGGCAACATTTCCAGTTGTTCAGGCTGACACAGATCGATTTTATTAAAAAGTACGATTTGAGGAGTACTAGCTGCACCTAAGTCCTGCAAAATGGTTTGAACAACCTCCATCTGCTCCTCACGCATTGGTGAAGAGGCATCCACCACATGCAGCACCAAATTGGCCTCATTGACTTCCTCCAGCGTTGCACGGAAAGAAGCGACTAGATCATGCGGAAGATTCTGAATGAAGCCTACAGTATCCGTAAGCACAACCTCTTTACCGCCTGCTAGTTCAAGCACACGTGAAGTAGGGTCTAGTGTGGCAAACAACTGGTTTTCAATATAGACATCCGCATCGGTAAGTTGCTTAAGCAGCGTTGATTTCCCTGCATTCGTATACCCAACAAGTGCGACTTGCACCGCTCCCGCCTTGCGGCGACGCTCCCGATGTAGCTCCCGAGTCTTAACGACCTCATCAAGCTGACGCTTCAGCTCCGTAATCCGATCACGAATATGCCGGCGATCGGTTTCCAGCTTACTTTCACCCGGACCTCTGGTCCCAATCCCGCCACCTAGTCTAGATAAGTTCTTGCCTTGGCCAGCAAGCCGGGGTAACAGATAGGACAATTGTGCCAGCTCAACCTGAATAATCCCTTCTCGCGTCTTCGCACGCCCCGCAAAAATATCCAGAATAAGCTGCGTCCGGTCAATAATCTTAAGATCCAGAGCCTCCTCAAGGTTCCGTACTTGGGCTCCGGACAATTCTTGATCAAAGATAGCTGTATTTGCTCCGAGAGCATCAGCAGCCATCCGTAGCTCTTCTACTTTACCTTTACCAATAAACCATCTTGAATCAGGCGTTTCCTTATTTTGACGCAGCACATCCAGAACTTCAACACCTGCCGTTTCAGCTAATTGCACTAATTCCTGCAGAGAAAGCTCTGGATCAATTCCTGTTCTTTTAATTTTATCTGTGACGAGACTTACCAATATCGCTCGATCTTGTACATCTGTTTCCGTATCATGCGTAGTTATTGCCATGTATGTCATGCTCCTTATGACGGTGATAGTATCCTGTAAATCATAATTTAAAATCTTCAGTTCGAAGCGTCATTAATTCCTGCTTGCCTGGGCTGGTACTTTCATACTGGTTAAGCAGTCTTACAGCCTGACCCCGAACAGCTTTTTCAATGGCGTTGCGAACATACCTCGCATTACTGAAAGCATGAAGACTCTCCGTCTTCTCTACTAACAAATGCTGCTTTAACTTGAGTATCGCCTGTGGCATCAAAATATAGTCGCGATCCTTTGCCATTAGTTCAGCAATCTGCAACAGTTGGTCGATCGTATAATCAGGAAATTCTACCTGTATTGGAAACCGTGAAGGCAATCCAGGATTACTCATCAAAAAATACTCCATCTCCCCAGAGTACCCCGCTAAGATAAGTATAAATTGACTGCGATGATCCTCCATGGCCTTGACCAACGTATCAATCGCTTCTTTTCCAAAATCCTTTTCCCCGCCACGAGCAAGACTATAAGCCTCATCAATAAACAAAATGCCGCCCAAAGCCTTTTTCACCAGATCACGAGTCTTCTGTGCAGTATGACCAATGTATTCGCCGACAAGATCAGCTCTCTCCACCTCAATGAGATGTCCTTTGGTCAGCACTCCCATACGTTGGAACAGCTTGGCTACGATCCTAGCTACTGTTGTTTTACCCGTTCCGGGATTCCCTTTAAAAACCATGTGATATGCTTGCCCACCGCTTGCAAGTCCTGCCTCAGCACGCATTTGTGCAATCTGTAATAAAGCGTAGATTTCAAAGACTAGCTCTTTGATATTGTCCAGACCCACTAAACCTTCCAATTCTTGTGTTAACTCTTGGAATAAGCTAGTGTGGCCGTGATTTTTTGGAGGCAGTGGCCGACTCTCTCCAGTAGGGTGAGTTATAGCCGGAGGCTCTTGACTCCGCAATACAATGTTGATTTGTCGAGACGGTCTTTCTTCCTCCCGTCCACTGGCCGCTGCTACGCGTCCGCTCATCGGTATCACCTCATTATCCAGGGCTGACTTCTCTTATCAAGTCTATTCCATCAAATGAAGTGTTATTAGAAGATTCGGGATTTTTTGGACAAATCACAGGAATAGCTGCTGAAGCTTCCATTTCGTATAGGCTAGAATCTCACGTGTTTTATGTCTTGTCATCGAAAGTACGGTGGATTCTGTAAGTCCCAGCTCAGGATTCACATATCCAAGCTCGTCAGCAATTTCATGAGCCCGCCACCCATGATAGGTATGCGTAATGATTATCGCTGAAGACAAGCTCTCACGCGCCATAATCTCTTTACTATACAAAAGATTCTCGTAAGTGCTGGTAGCTTCATTCTCTACAAAAATGGCGCTATCCGGCACGCCTTTAGCAACCAAATAATTACGCATTCCTTGAGCTTCGGTATATTGTAAATCAGGTTTATCTAAACCACCAGAAACAATAAGATGCGGGAACATCCCTTCTTCATAAAGCTTCAGTCCGTAATCCAGTCTTTCCTTGAGTCCAGGGCTTGGCTCATCCCCCCACATCGACATGCCAAGAATGATCCCAACTTCCGCCTTTTGCATAGGATCTGTCGTGGCAGCTTTATTAATATTGTTTAACGCATAAGCACACCACAACAATCCAGCAATCACAATAATCGATAAAGCGATAAGCAACGTTCGTTTCGACCAGAATCTGCGTTTTTTGGAAACAATCCGAATCGGGGAAGACCCTCTTCCGTAGACGTACCATTCCATTTCTTTATTTCCTCCTGAATTCTCCATGATGAAATAATTCGGCACGATGCTTCAAAGATAGTGAGAAATAAGGGAAAGCATGAGCATCGATGCCGCGTAAAATAGTATTGGCTGTCTCCCAGGCGAGTTTATAATCACTCTCGGAAATATCTTCCCTCTCCAGCGCTTCCTCTAATTCATCCTCATCAAGCAAGAAAACCTCGCCGTTCCAAAGCACAACCACATCCAGATACAAATCATCAAACCATGGAACGCCTTGGTCTGTGACGCCCTGAACCTTGCAGGTGTCTATGTACCATTGAATGATATTTTGCCGTTCGTCGAACATAGCCGTCACAATATAGTGACTGTCTTTGGGGAAATATTGCAGCCAGGAATAACCTTTATCCGCAATACGATATGTATGCCGTCCATAGCTCTTCCACAGTGGTTCTTTCAGCCCGTAGATGGTATAAAGCGTAATATATCCGCTGAATTCCCGGCTCTCCACATAGCGGCAGGCAAAATGGCGACGCGTAATCCGGCGCCAGTTGGCCCGGTCTCCGAATTTACGTTTCATAGAAATTACCCTCTCCAGTATGGTGTCTTCAGCTTAACACATTTAGCGGATACACTCAAAACATCCCGTAAAATACAACCAATTATTATCACAATACAATTCGCAAATTAAGGAGTTGTAATTAGTAATGTAGCTGAAATGGTTGAACAACAGTCGTTTCGAGAACCATCTTCTTCAAGGAACATATTAATCCTGCTCAAATAAAAGAAGCTGTCTCATTAGTAGCATTCACTACTTTTGAGACAGCTTCGGGTAAAGAATAGCTTAACTTCATAAATTCTAAGGTGTTTATTGAACAGAAGAATCTCCATTCAAATGGCCAACCTCTTGATCAGGGCTCGTCGTTGCATTACCGCTGTCATTCCCTGAGGTTCCGCCTCCAGAAGGTACATCCGGTGGCGCGGTAGGTATCGGTGTTGCTGAAGGTGGAGGCGTAGTGATTTCAGGTAAGGTACCTGTTCCACCATTATTCCCGCCTCCATTGTTGTCACCACCATTATTTCCACCATTACCATTATCCCAGCCATTGTCCCCACCATCTTCAGGTGTTGGTGTCGGAAGATTAGGATCAATAGTCGGCTCAGGTGTTGGCATCTCATCCTGCACAGAGACAGTAACCACATTTGATGGTTCACTTTCCAATTGGGTCGCAGGATCATAAGAAGTAACATAGTACTCGTAAACCAGCCCAGGCATTGCACTAAAATCTCCTGCACTAGTCGTGACCGTATTTAACAATAAGCCAAAATCTGCCTCAGAGGTCTCTCTACGATATATACGATATTCCACACCTGCAACAGGAACTGCCTTCCAGCCCAGGTTTACTGTCATCGTAGATGGATCATAGGCTGCTGTAAGACCACTAACATTCTGAGCGGGTTCTGGTGTTTCGGTAGGCTCAGGAGCAATTTCATTATCTAGCTGTGGGAAAGACTTCTTAGGAACATCCCTTAACGCTTCCTCCATCACCTTGCCCCAGAATGCTGCGGCAAGCCCACTGCTATTCTTAAGCAGATGCTTCTTACTTGGCTTGTCATAACCCATCCACACAGCTGCTGTCCATTCTGGTGTGTATCCTACGAACCATACGTCACGGTTCGAGCTGATTCCAGAATATCCACTTTGAGTTGTACCGGTCTTACCAGCAACAGGACGGTCAATCCTTGCTTTTCTACCTGTACCACTCTCAACAACCTTTTGCATCATCTCGGTCATTTGATAAGCCGTCTCCTTACTCATTACACGTTCAGGAGTTGTATTGGCTTTGAAGACAGTCTCTCCGCTGCTATCAGTGATCGATTTAATCGAATAGGATTCTCGTAGTTCACCGCCATTTGCAAAAGCACTGTAGGCTTGTGCCATTTCCAGTGTATTCGTTCCTTTGCTCATACCTCCGAGAGCCAGTGAGAGGTTCTTGTCCTCATCTTCCAGTCCAATCCCTAATTTCTTGGCGAATTTAAATCCGGTATTCACTCCAATTTCATTAAGCAACCAGACCGAAGGAATATTCTCTGATTTCTGTATAGCATCACTCATGCTGATACTCTTAGAATACCCGTGAAGGTTAGTTGGGCAATAGTTCGCGAAACACTGCTTCTCGTTGCTAAGCGTAGAATTCATGTTGTATTTTCCAGTTTCCAGTGCTGGAGCATAAGAAACGATTGGTTTAAAAGCTGAACCTGGAGAACGTCGGCTGCCCGTTACACGGCTGTAACCTTTTTTCTCATAATTCCGTCCACCTAGAAGTGCGACGATGCCACCATTCTCCTGATTGACGATGGTCATAGAACCTTGCACCAGCTCGTCGTCTACACTTTTCTCGAAGTTATCACTGTCTGCAAAAGCATCCTCTACGGTTTCTTGAGCGTGCTTATCCATCGTGGTGTAGATCTTGTAACCACCAATATTCAGATCATCTTCAGACAAGCCAAACTTCTCTTCCGCTTCTTCCACTGCGAAATCAATAAAAGCTTGGTAACGCTGTTTCTTTTCAGGCGGCTTATAATTATAATCCACGGCTTGTGCTTCGTCTCTTTCTTGCTCCGTAATATATCCTTGTTCATACATGAGCTGAAGCACTACTGCTCGTCTTTCCTTTGAAAGCTCTGGGTTGCGCAATGGGTTGTAACGAGACGGTCCCTTAGGCATCGCAGCCAATGTCGCAATTTCCCAAACCTTAAGCTCATTCAGATCGCTCTTGCCAAAATATCTTTCCGATGCCGCTTTAATTCCGTAGATCGTACCCCCAAAGTTTATTCGGTTCAGGTACATGGTAATGATCTCTTCTTTAGATTTCTGGTTCTCCAACGCTACAGCAATGGATACCTCAGTCGCTTTACGGAAAAATGTCTTATCCCGTGTCAAAAAGATGTTTTTGGCTAGCTGCTGAGTAATGGTACTACCGCCTTCTACCATGCTGCGTGCAGCAATATCTTTTACCGCTGCCCGGCCGATAGACCATAAATCCACACCAGAATGCTCAAAGAAGCGTTTATCTTCTGTAGCCACAAAGGCATTGATCAATAACGGAGGGATCTTCTCATACTCTACAGGATCACTTTTCTCAAGCGATAATTCACCGATTAAATTAGCATTGCGGTCATATACTTTTGTAGTTTCATTAACGGTTAGCTTATCTTGGTTCTCAAGAAGAAGTTTTTGACCATTCAGCATAATGAACAGATAACCGCCCAGTGCACAGAAAATAGCCAACGCTGTAGCAAAGAACAAGCTCCACAGCACACGCTTCTTCGTTAAAAATTTCTTTTTCTTTTTACTTTTCGGTTTTGATTTTGAATTAGAATTGGAACTGGACGATCCTCTATTTCTATTGTTATTCGTCCTTGATGAATCATCTCTAGACATGATGCCTCCTGACTCCCTTCCTTGATAAATCATGTATGGACTGCTCTGAATGAAAAGAACAACCTTCTCAGGTTGCTCTCGCACTCTCTATTCAAACGATTTATAAACAAGAAAGGTTTCACTTCAAATTTGATAAATGTTATTCTTCGTTACTATTGTCCTGCATGAGTGACACACTGCGTTGTGGTGTAAATGTGGATATCGCATGCTTATACACCATTTGCTGGCGCCCATCACTATCAATAACGATTGTAAAATTGTCGAAAGCTTTAATAATTCCCCGGATTTGAAAACCGTTGGTCAGATATACTGTAGCAGGGATATTTTCTTTGCGTAGTTGGTTCAAGAATGTATCTTGGATGTTAATGGACTTGTTCATATGACGTACCCCCAATGGTTCAATTATATTGTTCAGAAGTATATTCAAGACCTGAGAGAAACTTTCCTGCTATTATAGCACGTATTTTTGAGAAATTCTCAGAAAAGTTTTGCTCACCTTCGACATCGATCCACTCGATTTCCTTCATGTGGCGAAACCATGACAACTGTCTTTTGGCGAATCGGCGAGTATCGCGTTTAAGCAGTACCACAGCTTCCTCTAGCGTCAGTTCTCCTGCGAGGTAAGCGGCAATTTCCTTGTAGCCCAACCCCTGCATGGACACAAGGCTTCTGCTGTAACCGTTATCCAGCAGTCCTTTTACCTCAGCAACAAGACCATCCGCAAGCATGCTATCAATTCGGTCCTCAATACGTTTATATAGTATTTTCCGGTCCATTGTCAAACCGATAAGGCATAAGTCATAGGGTGACTCCTTCTTTTGAGCGGCATGTGAAGCGGACAGAGTGGTGTTTGTCTGGTGATGAATTTCCAGTGCCCGTATGATTCTTCGACGGTCATTTGGATGCAGTTTCGCCGCACTGACCGGATCAACCGCTTCAAGTTTGGCATGCAGTGCAAGCGCTCCATGCACTTCTGCGAATTGATCTTGTTCTTTTCGAAACGCTTCATCAGCTACAGCTTCAGAGAATTGAAATCCGTAACACAAGGATTCAATATATAGACCCGTCCCCCCTACAATAAATGGAAGTTTCCCACGGCTGCTTATCTCCTCGATCAGTCTGCTGCCTTGCTCCTGAAATTCAGCTGCAGAATATGGGTCCTGTGGATCATGAATATCGATTAGGTGGTGGGGAATTCCCATCATTTCAGCTGGAGTGATCTTAGCTGTACCAATATCCATACCACGATAAACCTGCATCGAATCGCCAGAAATGATCTCTGCATTATAGGCGGCCGCTAGCTCCAGACTTAACCTGGTTTTACCTACGGCTGTTGGTCCTAATAAGACTAGAACCTTATGTCTCTCTTTAGTTGTCAATGTGTATCACCCCGTACGATGTTTTAGAGTTGCTCCGAAGCAGCTCTGTAAAACCAAGACGTTCGAATTCGCCGCTTAAAGCTTTCTCTTTCAAAAGAACCGTTTTACGAGCGACTCTCACTGCCTCAGCTACACTCTCCAGAGATAAAGCAGCTTGATTAGCAAACTGCCGCAGCGGAGAAATCGAAGCAGAACCCGTAAGTGGCACCCGGAACATCGGATCGAAGTAAACTATATCAATACTTCGATCCGGTTGAGCTCGTAAGTAGTCCAAATGCTCACTATGCACGACATTAATTCTACGTAACGCCTCATTCACCAATACTTGCCCAGAGGTATAGTGACGCATTCCTTCATAGAGCAGTGCGTACAGCGGCAATGAGCTCTCCAGAGCGGTAACTACAGAGGACTCACCACCATGTACAGCAAACAGCAAGGAATCAGCGCCTAGGCCGGCTGTGCAGTCTAATACACTATCTCCGGGAAGCATTCGAGCGGCGACAATCATCGGTTCAATATCACCCTTCAGAATCCGTTTCGCGCGAACGAACCCCATGCTCGGGTGAAACTCCATCGGCTCCATCCCTAATCGGTGTAAACGAACAGCTTCTTGAGAAAGAATTAGAATATCCTCATCTCCGTACTTTTCCACCAGCTTGGGTATGGAGAATTTCTCCCGTGGAGCGTAATTACAGCCCGTTCTCTCTGCGAGATTCTGAGCTCGCTCTACAATTTCCATTATCGGGCTATAACCCGTAGTTATAATCATGTTGCCTCCAGTCATACTTACAACAAATTTCTATATAAGTTCATCTTAAAAACATTCTAAAAGGAGACTTACAATCACATCACCCGTTTAAACAATTTCTCTAAATCATAGGATGAAAAAGAAATTACAATCGGCCGCCCATGCGGGCAGGTATACGGTTGCTTACAAGCTGCCAGACGAGACAACAATGCCTCGACTTCCTGTTCTGTTAGTTTCTGGTTAGCCTTGATAGAAGCTTTACATGAACAGAGTATTGATGATTTCTCACGCAGCTTCGCAAGGTCAATCAAGCGTTCACTCAAGACCCACTCCGCCATTTCTTCAACGATCGCTTTTTCCTCGCCTTCAGGAAACCAATAAGGCAAGGATCGAATTAAAAATGTCTGTCCCCCAAAATGCTCAAGGTACACTCCGGCCTGCTGAAACCAATGCAGACGTTCACTAAGTTGACGACTTTCCGAAGGGGTAAACTCTAGTGTAATCGGCAAAAGTAAATCCTGAGAAGCATCTTCAGGTCGTCCGAACTTCTCATAAAAAAATTCGTAATTTATTCGTTCGTGAGCCGCATGTTGATCAATGAGATACAGCCCACCGTCATTCTGAGCGATAATATAAGTTCCATGATGCTGCCCGATATAATTTAATTCCGGGAAGGCAGGGAGTCCTGGTTCTTCCTGCTGCTGCGGAGGAGCCCACAGCTTTTCAACAGAAGGCAGTTGCTTCTGTGATGAAGCAGTTTGTTGTGGGTGATAACTATTCGTATAGTTATTGCTCACATTATTTTGACGTCCTTGTAAAGAGGTAGGCTGATAACCCGACCCATAAGATGGAGCCGCTTCACGAGTCATCGGATGATCAGTCAGCCCCTCCTGCCTGAACTCACGGGCGTTAAGCTCAACGTTTGATGTTTGTTGTCTACTGAAGGAACTACCAGCTCCCTGAGGAACTGAATCCTTGCCTCCGTCAACCGATGGCGGTGGCGGAACTGTTCCTTTGGAAAAAGCAAACTGTTCCTGTATAAAGGAACTACTGCCCTTTGGTCCGATGGTTTCTTTACCAGGACGCGGTATTAAACTTTGCCCCAGCAATACTTTACGGATTTCTTGTTCAACAAATGAGTAAAGCTCGTTCTCTTTACTAAATCGAACCTCTAGCTTAGCCGGATGAACATTGACATCCACAAGTGAAGGATGCATGTCCAGTTCAAGCACCAGCAGCGGATAACGGTTTATCGGAAGCAAAGTATGATAAGCACGCATGATCGCCGCGTTCAGACCATTGCTGCGAATATAACGTCCTCCAACAATGGTAGTCACTGCATTCCGATTTGATCGTGTCCACTCCGGACGGCTTATATAACCGGAAATACGATAATCCAAGTCCTCTGCCGTAATCGGCAGCATAGCCTTGGCTGCGGAAGTCCCGTATACTGCTGCGATCACTTGCAGCAGATCACCGTTACCAAGCGTGTGCAGCAGCTGATTGCCATTATGATGCAAGGTAAAAGAAATCCCCGGATGCGCTAGCGCCATTCGATACATGGCATCCGATATATGACCAAGCTCCGTCTGGATACTCTTCATATATTTCAGCCTTGCCGGCGTATTAAAAAATAATTCACGCACCGCTAGATCGCTCCCACGACCCGAAGGGGAATCTTCATTCCGAATTAAATTACCACCCTCAATATCGATCAAGCGTCCTTTGCCGTCATCGGCAGTAGCCGTGAGAAGAGAGACTTTGGATACCGCCGCAATACTGGGAAGTGCCTCCCCACGGAACCCTAAGCTAGTAATCTGGAATAAATCTCGCCCATTAGCGATTTTACTTGTAGCATGGCGATAAAAAGCGGTCTCGCAATCCTCTGGCTCGATCCCTGAGCCGTTATCTTTTACTCGAATGCTCTGTAAGCCGCCTTCTTCAACCGAAACCTCAATTCTTGTACTTCCTGCGTCAATAGCATTCTCAACCAACTCCTTCACAACAGAAGCTGGCCGCTCTACAACTTCACCCGCAGCAATCTGGTTGGCAATATGCTCGTCCAATATATGAATTTTGGCCAATTTCATTCACCTCTTATTTAGGCAATCAATTATTAAAGATCCTTCGCTTTCATCTTCAGATCATTCAGCAGACTCATAGCCTGAAGCGGAGTCATATTCATAAGATCTGCGTTACGTACAGAAGTGATAAATTCTTTTATTGCAGGGTTCTCTTGTACTTCAGATCCTACTACCGCCTGACTTGAACTACCTTTGCGATTCTTACGCGGTTCTTCCTCACCAAAGATAGACAGTTGAACAACTTCATTTCCTACTGAAGAACCCGTAGGAATTCCTGACGTTTCAGCGATAAGGCTATCGGAATGTTGGATAGATGATGTTGCTGCGATCTCTTTTACAGCGGCATGACTCTCTAGTCCACCGCCATAATGTATTGAGGACCCTCCCGGATGCGCTGCCTGCTCGATGCTCTGAAGTAGACCGTAAGCACGATCAATAATGCCTTCAGGAAGCCCGGCAAGACGTGCACAATAAATTCCATAACTGCTGTCTGCCGCTCCCGGAACGAGCTTACGCAGGAAGTTTACTTTATCGCCACTCTCTTGAACGGCCATAGAATAATTCTTAAGCCCTTTAAGACTTTCTTCTAAGTGAGCCAACTCATGAAAATGCGTTGAAACTAAAGCTTTGCAAGAAATGGTATCGTGCACATACTCAATCACCGCCTGTGCGATCGCCATACCCTCACTAGTCGAAGTTCCTCTACCAAGTTCATCTATTATGATCAAACTCCGGGCGGTTGCTTTCTCTGTCATGACCTGAATGTCGGCCATTTCTACCATAAATGTACTCTGACCACCGATCAAATCATCGGCTGCCCCAATACGTGTGAAGATCCGATCAATAAGAGGTACTTCTGCACTGGATGCCGGAACGAAACAACCAATCTGAGCCATAATGCAAATAAGTGCAACCTGACGCATATAGGTACTTTTCCCAGCCATATTAGGACCAGTGATTAAAAGAATATTTCCCTCTTCCTTACTGAGCGTACTTCCGTTTGCTATAAACGCCGAGTCTTTTAACACAGCCTCTACGACAGGATGGCGACCGCCTTCAAGTCGAAGATCGTACCCATCGGATAGGACTGGTTTCACGAAGCGATGCTCTGCACTCACAGCTGCCAGACATTGATACACATCAATTTCCGCTACCTTTTCTGCAAGATTCTGCAGTCGCGGTATTTGGCTGCTGATTCGATCACGCAGTTCAGTAAACAGGCTGTACTCCAAATCTGTCATTTTATCTTGCGCTTCAAGAATCAGTGCCTCTTTTTCCTTAAGCTCTGGTGTAACAAAACGCTCTGCATTTGCAAGCGTCTGCTTACGTTCATAACGCCCTTCCGGCAACGCGGCCAGATTGGATTTGGTAATCTCTATGAAATAACCGAAGATTTTGTTATAGCCGATCTTCAGTGATTTAATGCCAGTGACTTGCCGTTCCTTCGCTTCCAGTTCAGCAATCCAACGTTTACCATTACTGCTAGCTTCCCGCAGCTCGTCCAACCGGGCATGATAACCAGACCGGATAATACCTCCGTCTCGTACGGACACCGGCGCATCCTCTACAATTGCTCGGTCGATATCCTCCCGGATCTCGGCGCATTCATCCATACTCGCACCAATCTCGCGTAAGGTTGCAGACCCCGAAGTCATACATAATTCCTTCAAAGCAGGGATTTGTGCCAGCGATAGCTTCAAAGCATTCATGTCACGACCATTCGCACTACCAAAGGCAATTCGACCTACCAGCCGCTCTAAATCATAAATTTCCTTCAACGCTAAACGCAGGTCCTCCCGAACAATAAACTGATTGTACAAATAATCAACCGCTTCTAGGCGACGTTCGATCGGAGCTCGCTGCAACAGCGGCTTATCAATTCTACGACGTAACAAGCGCGCACCCATGGATGTTTCGGTACGGTCTAGAAGCCACAGGAGAGATCCTTTTTTAGATCGTTCTCGGACCGTCTCAGTAAGTTCCAGATTTCGGCGCGTGAAGGGATCAAGAATCATATAATTGCCTGGTTCATAAGGGGAAATTTGACTAAGCTGTCCCATTGAACGTCGTTGCGTCTCGTTTAGATAGGAGATCAGCAGCGCTAGACATTGTCCGCGTTCTTTCTCCAAACGTACCCATGCAGCTTCACCAAATTGACGGCGTGCCAGTTCCTCTTCGCGTTTCTCCCAAGGTGTGTACACCACAGGCTTCGCTAACAGAGGCATTTCACTGCGTAAAAGTTCCAATAAAGCTGGGTCTCCGATGATCTCGGCCGGTTCATAAATACCAATCTCATCGCGCAGCCACTCTCCACCAGATAAAACTGAAGTAACATACAATTCACCTGTTGTTAAATCACAAGCGGCTAACGCCATCATCCCATCACTTTCGGTTACACAAACGAGATAATTGTTACTTTTGTCGGCAATGATTTTTCCATCCATAACCGTTCCCGGTGTCACGACACGTACGATATCCCGCTTCACCATTCCCTTAGTGACGGAAGCATCCTCTAACTGCTCACAAATGGCGACTTTATATCCTTTTTCAATCAGACGCTGAATATAACCCTCGGCGGCGTGATAAGGTACTCCACACATCGGGATCTTCTCTGCGCCCCCGCCTTCGCGACCTGTCAACGTAATTTCAAGCTCCTTGGAAGCCAAAATGGCATCTTCAAAGAACATTTCATAAAAATCGCCCAGTCTAAAAAATAGGAAGGCATCCTTTGCCCCTTCCTTTACTTTCAAATATTGCTCAATCATCGGCGTATATTGTGCCATGGTCAACCTCCATGCCTATTTATTGCTGTCCTCCATTATAACAGAAAGTCGGCGTACAAAGTCACCCTGCGACCTCATGGAAGTTCATCCTATTCAATCCTCAGGTAAAAAATCAAGAAATCTCACACAATTACTAAGGCATAATGGGTATTACCGTTTGTTTATTTTTCAAGCATCCATTGTTCCTTAGAAAGAGGTATATTCTTCTGCATTTTAATATTGTAAAATCTTAACACAGAGTGTCAACTCATAAGAAAATCAAAGGAGAATATCAGATGATACGAAGACTCACGGAGGATGATCGGGAACTACTAATGGCATTGCTGCGGAAAGAGCCGGCTCTTAATTTATTTATCATCGGAGATGTAGAGAATTTCGGGTTTGAACAGGATTTCATGACATTATGGGGGGAGATAGATTCAACGAATGGTCGGATGAGAGCCGTTCTTTTGCGTTTTTATAGAAGCTATCTTCCCTATGCAGATGGGCCGTTTGATGTCGAGGGATTCGCTACAATCATGCGAAAAGATAACGATATTCATATGATTTCCGGTGTAACCGAAGTGGTAAAAGCCTTTGACGGAGTGGTTGACTTTAAACAAGAAAAGCAATTGTACTTTGCTGAACTAAAGGAAATGAACCCTATAATTAAAGCATCCATTCCACCTACTGAAAACATTAAAAAAGCAACCGTTCAGGATGTAGAAGCGATTTGCTCGCTTACAGATACTATAGAAGAGTTTGAAAGCAGTCGGGACGGATCGAGAACTAGCCTACGTAAAACATTGGCGAGTGGTACAGGCCGCACGTATTATATGAAATGTGAAGATCAGGTAATTGCAACAGCCTCAACATCGGCAGAAAATTCCATGTCGGCTATGATCGTAGGGGTTGCCACGCATCAAGCATTCAGAGAGCAAGGATTGGCTACAAGCGTAGTTGCACAGCTATGTACAGACCTGCTCCATGAAGGGAAATCTTTATGCCTCTTTTATGACAACCCTCATGCCGGGGTTATTTACAAACGTCTTGGATTTCAGGATATCGGTTCTTGGAGCATCATGTACATGTAGACAAGCATAAACGCCTTGGGCGTCCTAATAAGGACGCCCAAGGCGTTTATGCGAGAAATAATAGATATAAGGAATATGTGAAAAACTAACACTTTCTAATATTTTGAAATAAAAGCTCAACCTTTAACTTTGCTGCACCAAAGCTCACGGATATCGCGAGATTCATCCCACGTTCGTTCAGCGGCGATATATTGAAACAAAGGCTCTATGTGTTGGGCGGCCATCTCGTAGCCGCCTAGAGCGCGCAGCTGCGCCAGCAGAGGGGGTACTGCGTCGCGCAGCGGGGATTTATCGCCGACGTAGTAGGCGATATGCAGGTCTTCCCGGTCGAGCGGGCGCAGCGTCAGGTCTTCATAATGGCTCACGATTAGATGAGCCAGATAGACCGCGCCTTTAGCGATGACCGGGGATACCAGGAAGCTCGGCAAGGTCCGATACTCAAAGCCGCCATGCGGCTGAGTCCGGAAATCGCCGAGCACGCCGTAACGAGGACGACGCGCTCCCGCGCGGACGTCCTCAAGCAAAAGCATGGGCAGCGCGAGATAGTTATCGAGCGCGCGCAGCAGCGGCGCTGTCAGCGTCACGCCGCTGAAGTGCAAATGGCCGCCGAGGGCCCAGCCCGTCAGCGGCATGCCTCCCGCCCGCCAGCGCAGCGTGCGGTCAGCGATGAGCCGGTCCGCCGTGGCCGCGGCGGACATCAGCTGCGCCAGCAGCGCGCGCGGTTCCCCGCGCGGCTGGGGGCGCAGCTCGGCGACCGGGAACACGCCCCGCGTTCCCGGAGGTCCGGCGTCGCAGCCAGCGACGCCGTCCGTGGGCAAGTACCGCGACGCAGGCACGACGCGGCCGGTGGATTCCCGGAGGATGATGAACTCCGGGTCCATGCCCATGAGCAGGCCACTGCGGCCTGGCTGCTCCAGAGCAAGCTTCCGTTCCAGCGCTAATGCTGCGGAACGATATGGCTCAGGCAATGATTTGCCGGAAATCTGTAAAAGTGGAGTAACTCTCTCCACAACATACCTCCGGTTCCCCATTGCCCTCAATAGTACTTCACCACTATCCAGCCCCAAGCTGTATAAAGTTCGAACAGCAATACGCTGAAGCAATTTCATCACCCCGCGCCACTCTCTTGAGGCACTGCTCATTGATTCACTGTTATCAAAGCGATCCTCATTTAATCCCCCGGAAAACACATCTAAGGCTGCTCGCATCCCTAAACCTGCTCCAAGTGGAGTGATCTGAAGAACGTTCAGATTATATACGAGTATGTTATAGCACTGTTTATGAGCCTTTTCGAAAGACGAAGCACCATATGTATCGGCTAAACGAGTTCTTTCATCAGAGGTCTGGTTTCTCTGCGTCTGTATCGATGTTTTTGTGCCTTTTTTTCGCGACAGGATCTGTTTTGCAGACGACAACAACGTCGCTTCAATACCACTCCTAAGTAACCTAGACTCTCTCTGCGCTGCTGACAATCCCGAATACACTTTATAGCCTTCATTCATTTCTCTCGCCCCTCCATCCCTTACACCCGAGATTGAAAGCTCAGCACTAGCTCCTTCACATCTTACTGCCCTGAATTCGAACCAATTCTCACTAGATGCATCCGATTTCCTAAAAATAAATAAAAAAAAGGAGGGCATTCGCCCTCTACGCCGCCGCCCCTCCTACATATAATGGACCATAACCCATCGATACTCAGTTAGCGGCGGCGCATCCTTCCTTACAGTTCATCATCCAGATTGTCAGGGTCCAGATCATCGTAATCGAAGCTATCACCGTCAAAATCATAATCCTTGTCTTCCGGATCATCACTTTGCTCAGTAACATACACACGGACTTTGGTCTCAGCCACCAACTCCACTTCGAATTCGCGCTCTACGCGAAGTGTCACACTGCCTCCGCCTGGCGATACGCCCGCTTCTACACAGTTGGGTTCCTGCGTTGCCTCCGCAGAGACCTCAACGGTAGAAGTGCGGTGTCTCGTGTCCAGGTACGAGAGCGGAATGAGCTCCACATAGGAGACCGTTTCTTTAGCTACCTCGGTCTGCTTGTTCTTGTCGTACGAGTACCAGATGTTTACATCGTAAGTACCAATTACTTCGATTCCGTTCCCGGCGGCAACCGCTTCGTACTGGTGGTTGATAATCCAAGCCCCCAGAATACTAGTCGGATGATGTGGCGGAGTCACGGTATGGGTTGCTGTAGAGAACTTACGACCTTTGCCGCAAATTGCCTTCGTAATGATCTCCCTTGTTTGACGTTTATGGCTTAATGACATCTTTAAACCTCCTCCATACAATCATTCACTATCAAGTGTATGCAGGTTCTAGGCATTTGTTGATTGTTAGTCTATAAATTTATTTGAGTAAGCCCTCCAAAAGGTCTTATCAGAAGACTCATAGTTCATTTTATTTCAAAATTTGTACAGATATGAGTAGATTATAAAAATGGTCCAGCCTATTACATATCCATTCTGAACGTTAAAAAAACCTTATAAAGCGCGCTATTGCGGGATTACGCGTACAATACCAAGTGATCTATGTTTACTTAAGTCAATAAAGTCCTCATCAATATTCACGAGCGGGCGCAGTGGATCCGTAGCAAGAATCATTATGATTTTTCCTGTCCGTCCATCTGTCAATTCCACTTCATTCCCTATCATTGACTGCATTAACTTATTAATAAAGACTCTACAAATATAAGGGTCAAGCTTACCAAACACATTTTCCTCCATTTGCAACAATACTTCATATAGAGGGGATGCTTTACGATAAAAACGGTCGGATGTCATTGCATGGAACACGTCTGCGACAGCAACAATTTTACTGAAATCAGTGATCCGATTTCCAAGAACGCCGAACGGGTAACCGCTGCCGTCCATTCTTTCATGATGCTGCAGGGCGACGAGCGCTTGCATATGATTGGTTCCAATAGTGTCCCGGATCATCTCGTAACCATAGGTCGTATGCTTTTTCATAAGCTGATACTCTTCATTGGTCAACGGGCCCGGTCTAGTTAGTAATTCATCCGGAATCCTCATTTTGCCGATATCGTGCAGAGTCGCAGCGATCGTCAGCATACTCAAATCCTCAGGCTTTAATTTTAGCCATTTCCCTAGCAAAGTAGATAAAATGCCAACCGCTACATTATGTCTATATGTATAATCATCCTTGGACTGCAATGCAGCCAATACGCCATAAAAATCATTTTTTTCGCTTACCTGCTGTATAAACGGAATGACTTCATTTCTAACTTCAAGCATAGGAATTCTTTTGTTTTTGTTATGTCGAATCTGTTCAAAAATATTCTCTATTGCAGCTGTGCAATCATCAATGGCTAGTTGGAAAAACTCCGCGCTGTCCAGCTGCACGACGTCATGTGACTCTAACGTGATCTTATGTTGACTGATTAATCGTATATGCTCAGCACTTAATAAAGTCAATGCGGGTAAAACAAATACACCTTTGTCATTAAAAAGGTTAGCTATAAGTTGTTTTCCGATAAATGATTCCATAACTTTGTCCATACGCCTCACCTGCCAATGCGGAAAATTCGACTACCGAACTTCCTGCTATTATTTGAACTCACCATAAAATCGTTAATCCTATCTTGTGATTAACTTTTAGTTCATACATATCTTATCGTGATTTTGACAGAGATAGTTAATACTTCACTTTATTAAAGCCTCAGTTTAAGCTTTTTTTCGTATGCTAAGACGTTTCTCCGGCTTGTAACTGACCGGTATTTTATGCCGCTTAGCGATCTTTAAATAAAGTGCCAATTCCCTACATAACTGAAGAATAGCTGACCGTACTTCAAATTCCTCACGTGTCTCCGGCAGATCCATTTCTTCGAATTCTCGTGTTAGCTCGTCCAGCAGATGTTCAGTTCGTCCAGTATATTCCTCTGCAAGCACATCCCCGCTAAGCTGGTCGAACAATTCGGCAACCATCTCCCCATGCGGTAAGTGGCGATACACTTGAGACAGCAGCTGCATCATACTTTGAATCGATTCCAGTTGCTCCTTCCGCATATAGAAATAGACATTCCATGCTTCATCAGGATGAATAACATGATTCTCCATCTCACGGGTAGCTGCCGTTAGTCCCCGCTGCACTGCATTATCTGCATCAATTAATTCTTTACCGTCCCAAATATACAAAGGGTCTCGAAGCGTACGGGCCATCTGAGTAAAAATAACTGAGAAATAACGATCCACTTCCTTACGGATCCCATAAATAACTCCACCCGTCTGAGGCATGTAAACCAAGTTTACCAATCCTGCTGAACCTAGTCCTATAGCCAAAAGCTCAATTTGCTGCAGCAGGACATGGAGCGACAGTTCAGCTTGTCCAAACACGCGAAACACGATAACCGAGCTGGTGACGATCCCCTCTTTGTAGCCAGACTTTACGATCATCGGAAAGCCTACGAGTACATACAGCCCAAGTACCCAGTAATGGAACCCTAGAAGCCAGAATAGGATGCAGCCAAAAAAGAGTCCCACGAGCGAGGCTAAAAAACGAGCCGTTATCGTTCGGAAACTCCTTTTCAAAGTAACCTCTACACCTAAAATTGCCAACAAGCCTGCACTCTGTGCGTTAGGTATACCCACTGCAGAAGCAACTAGTACGGATAATAAAGTAGCTGCTGCTGTTTTAATCACACGAAATCCCATAACCCTATCTCTCCTTACAAACACTATACAAACACTATCCAATATATAGGTAAAGATATAGACATGTTACAAGATTTTGTGTACGGACACAATATTACATCAGGATCATCGTCTTGATAGCAATCGTTTCTCTAGATATACCACTATTTGATACATCGCCGTTGCCACTGCCGCGATAATCAAAAGACTGGACATCACGAGAGTGAAGTTAAAAACCTGGAAGCCATAAATAATCAGATAGCCCAGACCAGATTTTGCGACTAGAAATTCCCCTACAATAACCCCTACCCATGACATCCCCACATTCACCTTGAGGGTGGACACCACCGTTGGGAATGAAGCAGGCAGAATCACTTTAAAGAACACCTGAACTCTGGAAGCTCCAAAGGAACGAACCACCTTGACCAGATTAGGATCTACACTGCAAAAGCTGTTGTAAACAACAAGCGTCGTAATAATCACCGTTATAGATAAAGTGGTAACAACGATAGCAGTGAATCCGGCCCCGAACATGACGATAAAAATCGGCCCCAGCGCCACCTTCGGCATACTGTTAAATACGACCATATACGGATCAAGTACTGCTGATAAAAAAGGAGACCACCAAATAATCACAGCCAGCAGTGTCCCTAACAGCGTTCCCAGTACAAAGCCTACCGCAGTCTCACCTACCGTCATCCCCAGATGCGGCCACAAGCTCCCGCTAACCATATCTCCCCAGATTTGGCGAAAGACTTTTGTAGGATAGCTAAACAGTAGCTCATCAATCCAGCCCATTCTTGCTCCTGCTTCCCAGAGAACAAAAAACAATAGTAACAGGCTGCCCCTTACAACATTTACACGATTGCGCCACCGGTGCTTCGTTTTTTTATAATCACCATGCATCTGCTGTAGCCACTGTTCACGGGAAGCTAATAACCCCGATTGCTCCGTATGCTTCATTAGCTTTCCCTCCCTGCAATCTCCATCTCTTTCCATATCTCATGAAAAAGCTCCGAAAAGCCTGGCTGATCACGTGCAAACAGCGGAGGTGCTGTTCGGATTTGCTCTGGCACTGAGAATACTTTGCGGATCTTCCCCGGATTTCGTTGTAGAAGAATAACACTGCTGCTTACTGCAATTGCTTCAGATAGATCATGCGTGACTAATATTGCAGTCGTTCCTCTGCTGCGTAAGGTCTCAGAGACCAAATCTTCCAGTTGTAATTTAATCTGATAATCCAGCGCCGAGAACGGCTCGTCTAGTAGAAGTAGTCCAGGATTCGTAGCCAAGGTACGTACCAGAGCCACTCTTTGCCGCATCCCACCTGATAACTGAGAAGGATAAGCATGCTCTTTTCCCTCTAAGCCCATCTCCCTAAGCAGCTCCAAGGTCCGCTTTCTGCTCTCCTCGTTCAAGCTTCCAGTCAGCTCCAGACCCAAAATCGCATTGTCCAATATACTCCGCCAAGGAAAAAGATAATCCTGCTGCAGCATATACCCAACCTCTGGTGAAGGCCCCGTAATGGTTTGACCGTTTACGAATACTTCGCCCTGAGATGGCTGCAGCAGTCCTGCAATAATCGATAGGAGAGTCGTCTTGCCACAACCACTTGGACCTACTAGGCTAACGAACTCTCCTTGCTCGACATTAAGGTTCAGGTCCTCAACGGCCAGTGATGCTTCACGGTCGCCAAGATAGGCATGCGTTACTCCCTTTAATTGCACTACTGGAGGCATTGTCAGCCCCTCCTTCATGTTTACACATCTTATTTAGGATCTTTGGTTCTCTCTTATTTTGAAGTGCTACTCTTTATATTCTTCTCAGCTTTCTCAGCAAAACTGTTATTCACTATTTTGTCAGCGGGAACGCGTTCTTTAAGCTCGCCAGCAAGATCGATGACATCAAGCAAATTGTTCCATTCTTCATTATCTATAATTGGATTAACCGCATAGGTATCCTGTTCCTTATAACGTTTGACTGCAGAAACCACGATGTCTCTATCTGTTTTATCAAAATAAGTCATAATCGCATCTGCAATTTCTTCAGGGCTATGTTCTTTCACCCAAAGCTGAGCACGCTGGATCGCATTCGTGAACTTCTGTACCGTGTCTCCATTTTTACTAATATAGCTATTCTTAGACATAAACACGGTGTAAGGTAAATAGCCGCTCTCGACTCCAAACGAAGCCACTACTTCCCCTCGTCCCTCACGTTCAAAGATTGAAGCCTGAGGTTCAAACAACTGCACATAATCGCCAGTACCTGAAGCAAAAGCACCTGCAATATTGGCAAAGTCAATATTTTGGATCAAGGTGATGTCTTTGGCAGGATCTATTCCTTTTTTAGATAAAGTAAACGCGCCTGCCATTTGTGGCATTCCGCCTTTTCTTTGACCAAGGAAGGTAGACCCCTTCACTTTATCCCAGTTAAACTCACCGTCAGCTTTACGGGCAAACAGGAACGTTCCATCCCTCTGAGTCAGCTGTGCAAAATTAATGACCGGATCATCTGAGCCCTGCTGATACACATAAATAGAGGTTTCAGAACCTACCAATGCCACATCGATGGCGCCAGAGAGGAGTGCAGTCATAGTTTTATCTCCACCGGGGATCGTCTGTAGTTCTACGTCAAGTCCTTCATCTTTAAAGAAATTTTGTGATAAAGCAACATATTCGGGTGCATAAAAGACAGAACGTGTGACTTCACCAATCTTCACCTTCACCATCTCTGACTTTCCGCCGCAACCGGCAAGCACTGAAAAGCATAAAGTAATGATCATGAGCGACAATGACAGCTTTTTCCTAATCTTCATTCTTCATTCTCCTTTCTTACCGGGTCCTTCGCCCTTGCTTAAAGCATATGCAGATGCCTACAAAAAGGTTAAAACCTCCAATAACATAGGGAAATCCAAGAATAACCATGATATTAGCAATTTTCATTGGAATAATGGATAAATATCGATTAATTTGCTGTTTTTGTATCTGTGCAAACGTTTTACCAATAGGGATGCATTCGAGTACTATAGGAAATAAAGCGCTTTCTATTTCTTGTATCGGAAAATTGCGGCAAAAGGGGTTAGTTCATATGTATAAAAGTGCTACATCCATAACCAAAAAAAACATAATATTTAATCTGGTAGGCATTAGCCTAACCGCATTACTGCTGACCAGTTGTTCTGGAGATGCAGGCAACAAAGCATCCATTGCTTCTCCTTCCCCTAAAACAGACTCAGTTCAACCCCCCGCTACCCCTCAAGCTACAAAAGTCATAGCTACGGTGGACGAACAGCCCTCTACGGTTTATTATGAATTATTTGTTCGTTCCTTCTATGATTCAGACGGGGATGGCATCGGAGATCTCAAAGGAATCACCCAAAAGTTAGATTACTTAAATGACGGGAATCCTGAGACCAACAACGATTTGGGAATCGGTGGGATTTGGCTTATGCCCATCAACCCATCGCCGAGCTATCATGGCTATGATGTAACCGATTATCTTTCGATAAATCCTGATTATGGGACACTTGAGGATTTTCAAGAGCTTATTACAGAAGCGCATAAACGAGGAATTAAAATCATTATGGATCTGGTTGTGAATCATACCTCCAAAGAACACCCATGGTTCGTAGATTCGGCTAAAAACACAGATAGCAAATATCGAGATTGGTACGTCTGGGCTGAAGATCAAGGCCGTGCCGCAAACGGAGCCAGCGCTGCGGGCGGAGGCAATGCGTGGCATTCTTTACTTGGCAGTCATTATCTGGGCGGCTTTTGGGAAGGCATGCCAGATCTAAATTTCGATAATGCTGAGGTTCGTACGGAAATGAAGGACATAGGAAAGTTTTGGCTCGAGCAAGGTGTGGACGGATTCCGACTGGATGCTGCGAAGCATATCTATGAAGATCTGTTGAGTGACAAAACTGAGGCTACTACGGCTAAAAATGTATCCTGGTGGCAGGAGTTCCGCAAAGCCATGAATGAAGTTAATCCTGAGGCATATATAGTGGGTGAGGTATGGGAAAATTCTGCTGTCACCGTCGGGGCTTATTTAGATCAAGCCTTTGACTCAAGCTTTAACTTTGGATTAGCAGAAACACTAGTCAATTCTGTAAAAACTGAAAAAGACAGCGGGACTGCTTTTACGCTAGAGCGAACGTATAAATTGTACTCCAAAATATCCGACAATCAATTTACCGATGCTACTTTCTTAACGAATCATGATCAAAACAGAGTCATGAGTCAATTAGACAACAACCCAAATCATGCAAAAATGGCAGCAGCCCTACTGTTAACTTTGCCCGGAAATCCTTTTATCTATTATGGTGAAGAAATTGGAATGCTAGGTGTGAAGCCAGATGAAGGCCTTAGAGAGCCTATGAGATGGGTGGCAGCCGATCAAGGAGAGGGGCAGACTACGTGGGAGCCGGGAAGTAATAATGCGGGTGCGATCAACGTTGATGTTGAGAGCCAGTTAAATGACAGTAGCTCACTGCTTGGAAGATATCGCGAACTCATTGCATTAAGAAATGAGGTCCCAGCGCTCCGGGATGGAGGTATCCGTGACTATGCATCTGGCAATACCGGGGTTATGGCTTACGAACGACTAACAACACAGAATCAGGTGCTCGTCGTTCATAACCTTACTGGAAAAGAACAAACCATTGTTCTACATCCCAATGTCGAGGGTTTCTCTTATTCCAAGATCCTAAAGACCATTACTATCAAGTCGACCTTGAATTCAGATCAACTCACCCTCCCTCCTTATTCAACAGCTATTGTGGAGTAAGAAATGAGGAGGCATGCAACACCCATTTTGTTACTGAACCGCATAATTGAGCTTTTGTAATCGGGAGGGCTATAAGCCAGTCTTTGGTTGGATCGCTGCTCATTCGTAACAACCAGCCACTGGAATGATCACCCATGAAGCGAGCTTTTTGAAACATCCATCCACTATCACTGGATGTGCAGAGTCGTAATTCTCCTTCTGCCATGAAGCACTTCATCACCCGTGCTAGTTGGATGGAATGTACATCATCCCCTGTCTCTGCGGCTAAACAATCTGAAAGCATTTGCAACGTGGATGAGCAAGAGCTTCTTCTCAGCTCTTCAAATCTTTTTTTTTGACATTAGTAATGCCGGAATCCCACGATTGTAGAGCTCCTTCGTGTTCACACATTCGAACAGCTGAAGACAAAAGCTCTCCGTTTCACTTTCGTCCTTTAATTCATAGGGCAGGGATTCTGGTTTACTATTGCAGATTACTAATATTCGATCTTTATGTACTTGGAGACAAAGGTCCTTCATCTTCTCCTTTTCTTTATATTTCAATCTACAGATCCGGTCTGCGGTAGAAGCTTTATGTAACTGATCCCTTATTACTTCCCCCTCTATCCCATCTGGGAATAAAAAATGCGTTAAATCCGTTACTCCATTGTCATTCACATCATTGTATCCTTCCTGTATTACATATATATGTATATTAATATAACAATCTTTATGTTATCATAAGCTAATTTTAAGGTAAAATTAAGAAACAAAGGGTATTATCATTAACATGAAATACTTTTAGCGAGGTGTCTTCAAAATGAGAATGCTCATCACTTTTCAGAACAAACTTGTACCTGTGTATTTCACAACAGAAAATAAACAGCCCACTCAGAAAGTACTTAGATTACTTAACAGTACGTTGGAGCTCAAAATTCAAAAGGGCAAAAATGCCATCCAGAAATGCCTGAATTCTCTGATTAGTATCGAAATTAAAGGCTCTGAGGCTATATTGCACAGTTATAGTGAGAATGATTCATTGGCGCTATCCCTCTATTAATAGAGGGGTAGTTTTTTTGTAAAGTTTTTTCACCTTTTAGCAGACTAAACAGCAAGTCTCTGAATGAGACTTGCTGTTTTTAATTTTGCAGATTTAGTGAATTACGAGTATAAGTCAATTTCAGCTAATCTTATAGTTCTTATCTTCTGCTTTTTCAGCCTTCTGTATTCGAAGCTTAAAGAGGCTCACTAAATTTTGGCGTGTATGCTCTTCGTGACAGCTATCCAATTTCTTAATGATAAACCGATCAATGGACATGTCCATCGCTCCTTTTAATTCATTCAGATACTCATGGATATAGGGAAATTTTTCCTGTTTCCTTGTATGTTTATTAACCGGAAATTCTTTTTTTTAAACTTTAGCACTTTTATTAAACTCCTCAATTCCCAAAAAACTATTACAAAATAATAATTTACAAACAAAAGAATACATGCTATATTATTTATAGTTAATATTAAATACACACATCCAAGGGAGCAATCATAATGTCTAAAGTTCTATTTATTAAAGCAAACAACCGTCCAGCAGAACAATCCGTAAGTGTTAAGCTCTACAATGAATTCTTGGAGAACTACAAACTTAACAATCCAGAAGATGAAATCACTGAACTTGATCTGTTCGCAGAACAACTTCCTTACTACGACAATACCCTGATCACTGGTATGTACAAAGCTGCTCAAGGTTACGAACTAACCGCTGAAGAAGCTGCAGGTGCTGCTGTAGTAAATAAATATTTGGAACAGTTTATTGCTGCTGATAAAGTAGTATTCGGTTTCCCACTGTGGAACATGACCGTACCAGCTGTATTGCACACTTATGTCGATTACCTTTGCCAAGCTGGCAAAACATTCTCTTACACTGCTGAAGGTCCAGTTGGTCTTTTGACAGGTAAAAAAGCAATTGTTCTGAACGCTAGAGGTGGCATTTATTCCGAAGGCCCTGCAGCAAGTGCTGAAATGGCTGTAAACTTCATCGTTGGTAACCTTAACCTTTGGGGTATCAAAGATATTACACAAGTAATCATCGAAGGTCACAACCAACTTCCTGCACAATCCGCTGAAATCATTGAGAACGGATTACAATTGGCTAAGGAAACTGCTGCATCGTTCTAATACAAGCCTATAAGAGCCAATTCAATATAAAGGGTGACCCTGAGCACAGTGAACTGCACCCCGTCAAGTAGACAGTACAAAAAATAAAAGTAGTTTAAGCGGCCTTAGTCCTAAATTCAATGGGACTGAGGCCGTTTAATTTTGCCTGTAACCGTTCGTTATTGTAAAAGTGAATGTAGGTATCAATATCTGTTTGGAGTTCTTCAAAGGTCTGGTAGGTATGTAAGTGGTACTTCTCACATTTCATTGTTCCCCAGAAGGATTCCATCGGCCCATTGTCAATGCAACAGCCTACTCGGGACATGCTTTGCTTCAGTTGTGAATCGTCCAGCATCTTCTTAAAATGCAGAGAGGTATACTGGAAACCGCGGTCGCTATGGAGTAAGGTTCGGCTCTCCGGCGCTGCCTGTAATGCTAATTCCAGCGTGTTAAAAACTAGCGAATTATTATTGGAATGGCCCAGAACGTAAGCAACAATGGAATTGTCATACAGATCTTTTATTGCACTTAAATACGCCTTCTTACCCTTGCCGTATTTGAATTCAGTTACATCCGTTACCCATTTTTGGTTTGGAGCTTCCGCCTCAAAATTACGGTTTAGCACATTCTCCGCGACCTGCTGAGGCGTGGAGCCTACATACTTCTTTCTCTTTCTGCGGATGACAGACTGGATACCTTGGCGTCTCATGAGTCGGTATACTCGTTTTGCGTTAATAGATTTGTTCATTTGTCTGCGCAAATGCAGGGTCAATTGACGATACCCAAAGGTTCGTTCCACCTTCTCATACAAGAGAAGCATAGCCTCTGTCAGTTTCTCGTTTTCGGTCTCTCGGGAACTAGGTTTGCGATTCAACCATTTATAGTAACTTGACCGTGAAATCCCTACGATGTCACACATAAGTCGAATGGAGCAAGACTGTTCCTGTTGAACGGCTTGAATGGCCAGGTAGATGTTCTCCTGGCGAATGGTTCTTAACGTCTCCTCCTTTCGAGTTCCTCTAACTTTTTTAGAAAAGCATTCTCCGCACGCAGGCGTGCATTCTCGTACTCCAGCTTTTGCATCGCGAGTTTGTGGCGAGCTGCTTCCGTAAGTTCTTCGGGCGCTTTAGTACGTCCTCTGCCGTCACGTAACGCCTCTTCACCGCCTGCTTCGTACTTCTTTACCCAGCTATATATTTGTTGGTAAGACACGTGGAAATGGCTTGCCGCCTTCGTGTAGTCTTCTCCGTTCGAAAGGCAGTACAGCACGATATCTATCCGTTCCTGCCAAGTGGTTACGCGTCCTTTGGTCATAGCTTTAGATCCTCCTGAATGAGCTGTTAAGCTGTTGCTATGACCATTATACTTCCTAATCCAGTTGGCGAGTTGGGTTGAACTTGCAATCTTATACTTGCAGATGATTTGGTTTTGTGACAATCCTCCCTCGAGATAATCCTTAACGGCATGGAGTTTAAGTTCTGCGGAATACGTACGGTTGTGGCTTCGAACTTCCAGCCCTTCGTACCCATACAATTGATAACGTTGCCGCCACTTCACTATAGAGTTTTTGGATAATCCATACTTTCGGGCCGCAGCTTTCAAACCAATGTCGCCCCGTTCAATTTCTTGGAGAACCGTTAATTTTTCGAGTGCCGTATACTTCTTTTGTTCCATAAAAATACTCCCCATACAGCAGCAGGTTTTTATTATTTCGCCTGTCTACTATATGGGGAGCATATCAACAGGGTCACCCTTTTTGAATTTTTTTCTTATTAGTAAATTACTACCATCAATGTTACTGTCTTTAGCAATTCTTCTAATACTCATCCAATTCTTTGCGCCACCCGTATCCTCTGGTTCTTGAAGAACTAACTTTTGAGGAAGCAGCACTTTTTCTCTTGAGCTTCACTTCTTTGGTGCTTTGGTACAACAGCTCCCGCTGAGTCTTTCGGTAGTTTAGCAGTCTCTTCTCTTCCAGCTCACCAGTTCGAACCGCTTCAAGCACTGCACAGCCCTCTTCACGTTCATGGCTGCAATTACTAAACCGACAGGCTGCAGCAAAACTGCTAATATCACTGAACGCCAGATCTAATCCACCTTCATCTTCCCAGAGCTGTAGCTCACGCATCCCTGGTGTGTCCACAATAATTCCTCCGTCCGGCATAACAAACAATTCACGGTGAGTAGTGGTATGGCGTCCGCGGCTATCTCCTTCTCTAACATCCTGTGTAAGCTGAAGGTTCTTTCCGCATAGCCAGTTGACCATCGTTGATTTACCACAGCCTGATGAGCCCGTTAGAGCCACTGTCTGTCCACTGCCGATGTAAGGCAGCAGTTTCTCACGGCCATTATCCTGCAGTGTACTAACTGCATGAACTGATACACCTGGGGCGGCGCTTTCCATTTCCGCGATTTTACGATCTGCATCTGAACAAAGATCCGCTTTGGTCAGCAGAATGACTGGATTTGCCCCACTATTCCACGCCATAATCAGGTATCTCTCCATCCGCCGAACATTAAAGTCATCATTCAAAGCACTGACCAAAAATAAGGTATCTACATTCGAAGCAACAATTTGTTCCTCCTGTGTGTTACCTGCTACCTTACGTGAGATGACACTATGTCGAGGCAATAACCCATGTATAATCCCATGCTCACCCCCATCCTGCATTGAAAGTGCTACCCAATCACCGATCGCAGGAAAGTCACCTGAAGCCACAAATGTATGTCTCAGCTTTCCTGATAGTTCACCCCATGTCTCTCCCATATCAGTCATTACTCTATACTTACTTCCGAAATCACCTACAATTCGTCCGGGAACTAACTGTTTATTATTCTCCGACTGTTTCCATCTTTCATCCCATTTTGAACTCCAATTTTCATTCCAACCATATTGCTGTATGTTAGTCATTTAAATCCTCCTAAAGATCTGTTAAAGGTTTATTTTTTTGTCCTACCAGCATTTTCCGAGAACACAAAAAGCCGCCGGAATTTAAGAATCCGGCGGCGGTCCACACTTCATGTACTCTTCTAGGACGAAAAGGACAGGAAGTGCATACACAATCAGAAAAGTGTCTTATCGTAAAGGCTAGGATAAGTTCATTTTCCCGTGCGATATATAGACAAATAGGCATTTAACTACAAAATCCTATCGGTTCTATACACGCAAAAAAGCCGCCGGACCCAATACGGTTCCCGCGACTCTAATAAGCGTAATAGAGCTTATCTGCTAAACTGCACGAATAACTTATTCGGCAGCCGCTGTTCCCGGAAGACACGTATCCACAACAGTTGAGTTCATTACATTTAAAACTGTCATAAAACATCGTCTCCTTCCGAAATAAGATGTTGTTATCATAATCGGTGCTGCCTTATAATGTCAACTACAAATTTCTATATGATTACAAAATAGACCTAAGCTCATTCAACTCACGAATCATCTTCCAAGGTTGAATGTCTAATTGATCATCCCAGGCATGTTTCCTTTGCAGCCAAATCCCTTGAAGTCCTGCTTTGCCAGCACCCCAGATGTCATTCACTGGATGATCTCCAATAAACAATGTCTGATCAGCAGTAACCCCCAGTCTGTCTAATGCAAGTTGATAAATCTTAGGATCGGGCTTAGCAATTCCTACTTCTCCGGATATGACAATAGCCTTAAAGTACTCTCGTAGGCCAAGTGTATCAATTTTGGTATTCTGAATTTCTACTTTGCCGTTGGTAACGAGACCAAGAATATAACCACGGTCTTTGCAGAACTTCAGAATATCTACAGCATCTTTCATCGTTGCGCCATGATTGATATAGCTCGCATCGTAATACGCACGAATATGCTCAGCTGTAACTGGCGTTTCCCATGGCAGTATCTCGCTTAGCTCAATGAAAAATCCGTCTTTATCACGGTATCCATCAGCATCTCTATAGATCATATCCTCTATTACATCCTGAGCTTCCGCAGGTTCCAAATGTCCTAGAAAATCTTGCACAAACTGAGTACAAAAACTGCGAAATGTATTGTCACGATCCATTAAAGTATTATCTAAATCAAATAATATGGCTTGTACTTCTTTCATCAAGCGATTCCCCTTATATGCTGTTGATTTTAAGAATTGAACTTTCAGTAATCTATTGTACTATGCCTTTTAAGACAATGAAAAGACCATTCTGTAAAAAGGATTAGCTGTCTCCCCTTCTACCGAACAGTCTTTATAAGATTTATATTAGATTTATTCATTTACTCAAAATGCTCCGCTCGATGTGTCAGCATCATTTCCTCTTCTGTGATATACAGTGGGAAAGGAGGGGTTTCTTTGAGATAACTTTCTGTGGCCAGCAATCGATAATGAACCTCTGGCAACCAAGAATCTTCAACAAGAGGCAGCTGACCTGTATCACTGATGTAATTATCGACAGCAGACTGAACCATATCAAGATAATAGGGAACCAGCTTATCTTCTTCCTCGAAAACTTCATATGTCTCACGTGACATATAGAAATTCTGGTCTGGAACTCCACCTAAATATCGTTTTAGTCGACTCAAATCTATTCTTTTGTCGTCAAGGATTAAGGCTGTTCTATTAATGAGCGCAGGCATATCTTCTTCAAATTGTCTGATTGCCTGTTTGACTTGATTCAAGGTAACGGTAATGTGATCGGATTGGGGTTGTTTTTTTATGCGTTTGAAAAACATAAGACAAGTCTCCTTTCGAAAAACTATCTTTGTTAACGCTTACAATTCTATTATATTCGAATTCCTCCTTCTTAATCAGCATATTTCCATTCGACACAAATTGTTAACAATTTTATGATCATTATTTGACATCTTCCCAACGAGTCCATATTTCTCGGGGATTAAGCTCATATTTATCATTCTCTCGATACATAAACTGATGCATAATAAATTCACGCCGAATGGTAGCAAAATCCTCATGAAACTGCTTAATAAACTCGTTAATTTCCTTTTCAGTATAAACTACCCTAGGTTCTAGCTTCTCAACCATGTACTGAAGGGCGATCAATTTCTTTTTATACTGTGCCGGGATTTGCCGTAGCCGTCCATCCTTCGAGAAAAAATTACGAAGCACAGACTCTTTTAGACTATTCTCAGGTGATTTCTCTTCCATATTTCTCGCTCCTTTCGAAAAAATAAACTGAAGTGAAGCCTCAGCGCCACTACTAATGAACTCCGGATTCAACTTAAAATAAACGGTATTCTTGTCGCGCCGCTCCTTAATTAAAGCCGCTTCCCGCAATTTCGCAGCATGATGAGTTACTGTCGGTTGCGATAAATTCAATTTTTCAGCCAGCGCTTGTCCATGCATTTCTCCTTGTGACAGAAGCAGCAATAAACGCAAACGTGTTGGGTCAGCCAAAGCTTTATGATAGTTCACTATTTTTTCCAACTGCATCGGAATCACACTCCTCACTTTCGTAAGCTACATTCTCATTAGATATATATCTAATTATATAACAATCAACATTACGGTTGCAATGGATATTATGTTTAATCCTATGCTTATGGCAAAATGAATGAATTTAGGGTAGGATTTAAAGAAAAGATAGTAACAATCAGGAGGTAACCCGCTGTATGAAAGATGTAATTATTATCGGTGCAGGTCCTTGCGGCCTCTCGGCAGCTATTGAATGCCAGCGCCAAGGACTGTCCAGTCTCATTATTGAAAAAAGCTTTATTGTTCACTCCATTTATTTGTATCCAACAAATATGCAATTCTTCAGTACAGCTGAGCTATTGGAGATCGGAGACGTTCCTTTCACCTCGACTAATGATAAACCGTACCGTCATGAAGCACTTGTCTATTACCGCCGGGCTGCGAAACAGTATGGTCTAGATATCGCCGCTTACGAAGAAGCGACGTCCATTGAGCCTTTGGAGGATGGAACCTTTGCTGTACATACGTCCAATATGCGGGGTGAGCATCAAACACGGATTACCGCGAATGTAGTAATAGCTACAGGTTATTTTGATCAACCGAATATGATCGGTATTCCAGGTGAAGAGCTTCCTAAGGTTACCCACTATTTCGGCGAAGCCCATCCATATACTGGGATGAAGGTTACAGTAATAGGTGGAAGTAATTCCGCCGTAGATGCAGCGCTGGAGCTTATGCGTGTTGGAGCTACAGTAGATATGGTCTATCGTGGTGAGAGCATTTCCTCGAATATTAAACCTTGGGTTCGGCCAATCTTTGAAGGGATGGTACAAAAGGGAAGGATCACCCTTCATTTGGAATCACGTGTTACTGAAATTACGGCTAATTCGGTCATCGTTACAAGTCACAATGGAGATAAGAAATCCATAGATAATGATTTCGTCCTTGCTTTGACAGGCTTCCGCCCTAGCCGGGTGCTTCTCACTTCAGCGGGAGTAGTTATGGATGATGATCTGGATAAGCCAGCTTTTAACCCCTCCAGTATGGAAAGTAATGTTCCAGGTCTTTATGTTGCAGGAGTAATTGCATCAGGTCGGAATGCGAATGAAGTGTTTATTGAGACAGGACGTGGGCATGGTAAACTTATCGCAGATCATATTCTTTCGAAGCGAAGTTCTCACAATAAGGAGTTGAACGTTTAAGATGGACATGACCTCTTTGCTTTTGCTTGGACTTGCTGCGCTCGGTATTATAAGCAGTAACTCCCCTGTAACAATAGCAATGGTCGTCCTATTACTGCTAAGAGTTCTTGGGCTGCAGCAGACCTTCCCTTGGCTTGAAAAATATGGTTTAACCCTCGGGATTATCATTCTTACGATCGGGGTCATGACACCTTTGGCCAGCGGAAAAATATCGCTACAAATGGTCGGTCAATCCTTCCTTCACTGGAAGTCTCTTCTTGCAATTGCGATCGGTATTCTCGTCGCTTATCTTGGAGGGCGAGGAGCTATCCTTATGACCAACCAGCCCACAGTTGTTGCGGGTCTCCTGATCGGAACAGTGATAGGCGTTGCATTGTTCAAGGGTGTCCCTGTAGGACCGCTTATCGCAGCCGGTATATTATCGCTCTTGATTGGCAAAATGTAAAAGGTGATCAACGATTGAACACAAAAGTAGAGCAGCGATTCTCCACTACGAGAGAATCGCCGCTCTACTTTCTTTTTATTCAGCCTGAGAAATGGACTGTGGAATTTCCTGAGATGATCGTTTTTCTACAAACAATAAATCACTAATACCATACTCTGTTTGTATTTTTTCCAGCTGGGCCAACGCCTCTGCTTCAGAATTGTAATAGCCAGCTTCCACTAGGAATAATCCCTTCTGATCCTTTAATACGCGCACGTCTTTTAACCCGAATAACATCTCTTCAGCCATGCCTTGACTCTCGCCAGAAGGCGCTGAGACCGTTCTAAGTGAATAGATAGAAGCTCCTTCCCCCACGTCGCCCTTCTTATCCATCAATGTAATCGCCACCTGTGCCGGATCCTTATATTCCTTTACCTCATAAGCAACTGGCTCTTTGAAGGTCACATTGAAACGTATCATCGAGTCATCCAATGTAATTAAAGGATAAGCATCTTGAACATACTTGCTTTCTTTTAATGTCTCAAGATCTTTAACAGCTGAGAAGTTCCTTGCCCCACTCACGGTTACGGTCATTGTATAAGGATTGTCAGTGAATTTTACGTTATAAGAGCTTGCAAGGTCTTGTGTATTGTCCGAATTTGCAAAGTTTAAAATCATTTGATCACTGTTCTTCTGATGTTTCAACGAAATGAAATTGACATCTACTCCATCCTGAATCGTGCCGCCTCCTGCACTTCCATCCGTAAATTTCAAAACACTTACCAGCTTACCAAGCACTGGCACATCATTCATACTATCAGCGAAGGCTGGCACCGTATTTACGCCCACTGTAAAAGAAATAATAACTGCTGCTGCAACTGACCCTGTCCATTTTAATCCATTCATTTTTATTCCTCTTTTCTGTTGTTTATGAAGTTTTCCTCTTTCAATACCTTTACGAGAGGCTTGTGATAGTTCTTCAGGGATTTCAATATCGTTGTATGCTTTCTGTAAACGTTCCATTTGATTATCCAAAGTACTCACTCCCCTTCATATTAATTTTTAATTTTCCTAATCCCCGATAGATGACGGTTTTCACTGAACTCTCTGGCATGTCTAATACCCCGGCAATTTCTTTTATGGGCAAGTCTTCAAAATATCTCATCACAATAATCATTCTTGATCTTTTATCAAGGACTCTTAATGCCTCCTGAAGATCAATGACATCCTCTATGGGTTCTGAAGCGTAGCTGCCTTCGGGATTTTTCTCCATATACACGATTTTTTTAGATTTCCGGATAAAGTCTAAGGCACAATTGACGGCTATTTTTGTCAGCCAAGTTTTAAAATATTGAGGTTGCTGTAGTTTATGAACAGAGATATACGCTTTATAGACGGTCTCCTGCACAATCTCTAGCGCATCATCCTTATTCCTCACATAGGAGTATGCCATACGGTAAAGACGCTCTTGCATCCCCTCTATCAATGCAGTAAAGCTGTCTTCATCACCCGCTATCGCCTTTTCCTCCAGCTCTGTTGTATTCAAGTTCTCACTACCTTTCATGTTGCTTATATTTTTTAGACGCATGTGATATCCAAAAAGACTCAATAGAGTTTAAAAAAAGTGGCCCTCTCTCCCGAGAAGACCACCTAAGTAATTTATTATAATGATATATCTTATCATGTATCCAAATGCTGTACGTTAAACAATCTCGCATAACTCCCATCTATCCCCATCAGTTCTTCATGTGTACCACGCTCTGTGATTTCACCGTTCTCAAGTACTACAATCTGATCAGCATGTGTAATGGTAGACAGTCTATGCGCAACAATTAGTGTAGTCCGTTCCGACGAGAGGGATTGCAGCGCTTGTTGAATTAAATGCTCTGATTCCAGATCCAGAGCTGATGTAGCTTCGTCTAAGATGAGAACCTTCGGGTCTTTTAGAAACACCCTTGCTATGGCCACCCGTTGCTTTTGCCCACCGGACAGCTTCACTCCACGTTCTCCCACTTCTGTGTCATAGCCTAGCGGCAGCTGCTCAATAAAATCATGCGCATTGGCAGCTTTTGCCGCCGAGAGGACTTCTTCCTCTGTTGCATTAGGATTACCAAACAAAATATTATCTCGTACAGATCCGCTAAATAAGAAATTATCTTGAAGCACCATCCCAACAGTTCTTCGCAAACTCTCTTGCGTCAAATCTTGTATATCCTGGCCATCCATCTTAAGGCTACCCTTGCTGATGTCATAGAATCGCGGGATCAAGCTGATGAGAGAGGACTTCCCACCACCACTCATTCCGACAAAAGCGACGGTCTGCCCAGGTTTGATACTTAAATCGATATCCTTCAGTACCCAATCATTCTCTTCGTTGTATTTGAACCATACATTATGAAAATCAATTTCACCTCGTGCATTCGTCAGCGGTCTCGCTCCCGGCTTATCCACGATATCATAAGGCTCTTCCAGCAGCTCAAGCACCCGTTCAAGAGAAGCTGAAGCTTGTGTTAGCACTGTCGAAGAATTAATCAATCGCCGCAGCGGCGCATACATCCGGTCAAGATAGCCAAAGAAAGCAACAAAGGTTCCCACTGTCAAATTGCCGTGAATCACTTGATAACCGCCGTACCCGATGACTAGCAGTGGTGCAATATCCGTTAGTGTGTTGATAATCGCGAAGGTGATCGCATTCCAACGGGTTTGAGCCATCGCTTTTTTGAGAAAGTTACCGTTGATATCCTCAAACTGCTTCTGATCCACTTTTTCCATGGTGAAGCTGCGAATGATCGATATGCCTTGAATCCGTTCATGAAGATAGCCTTGAATACCTGCCAGAGCTTGTGAACGGTCTTTGGTTAACTTCTTAAGTCGTTTATATAGTTTGCTTACCGCAAAGGCGTAGAACGGAAGGACAGCGATAGATACTAGCGCCAGCACTGGATTCAAATAAAACATAAAACCAAGCGCAAACACTAGCGTAAATAAATCCAGCCATACATTCATCATTCCGACTTCCACTAAATTTTTGGTCTGTTCCACATCATTTATAAATCTTGAAATCGCTTCGCCCACTTTTGTATTCTGATAATACCGGAGTGATAATCGCTGTAAGTGACTGTATAGCTTATTCCGCATGTCGAACAATACCTTGCTTGTAATCAGCTGAGCAAAATACTGACGGTAATACTCCACCGGTCCTCTCACGATTACAAATAGAACAAAAGCGCCTCCGAGGATAAGCATCAATTGGGATACCCGCTCCTCTACGCTCATGGCAGGGTTCATCAGCAGGTCATCGACTACATATTTCAGAATCATTGGCAGTGTTAATGGAATGCTGAACTTGATCATACCTATAAATAGCGTAAACACAATCAATTTCATGTAAGGACGTACGAAAGTAAAATATGATTTCCATTGCTTCACAGGAATATTCTGTCCTTTCTCTTTACTGAGTTGCTTAAGTACAGTTGACTTTTGCGCTCTACAGTGTTTTTATATTTTTAAGTCCATAAGTACGATAGCAGTACCCGAACTTCAGGAGGATAAAGATGTCTAGACAATTTGTGACGGAAGCCGTCATGATGGCGATTTACGGCCAGCTTCTCATATCGAGCAGCCCTGTAGAATATATAGTGCCTTATACGACCGTAATGGAATTATACGAGCTGCGGGACAGTGATGATCCGTTAATGAACCGTCCAGATGATGACAAGCATGTCAAACTCAAAATTGGTGAGCTCATAGCCTATTTCGAAGAGCCGCTAAATGCTAAAAAAATCAACCGTTGTCTGGCCGTTCCTTGGGCAAAAAGCTCCGGAATTCTTCTCGGTGGACAATCAAAAATCACCATCATTAACAGCATGGATACCGCAGTCTATGGAGAAACGTTCGATCCAATCGAAACAGAACTGCTATTGTCCTCTCAACGTGAGAAGGTTCCTATTCTTACTGACCAATTCGAGCTGATTCAACGCATTATTGAAGGTGGAGTCCCGGTTCAAGTATACGACATTGACGATTTTGATTTTGCTATGGAGGAAGAAACGTTCCGCAATTCGCACTGATTATATCAACGTAGAAAAAGCCCCTGCCTTTTGGCAAGGGCTTTTCATCATTAGTTAATAAACAAAATTAAGTCAGTTAAATCTGTACACTATCAGGCACTGACTTGGCTTCATACTTATATTCAATGTCATCCTCTGCCTCAGAATACACAATAGTTAAACCATAACCTTCCATATACCATAAGTCCTGCTCCTCCATGTAGAACACAATACCCTCTTGTTCAACTTGAATAGCCGGACGTCCAGGCGCCTCTGTTGCGATACCCAGTGAGAAGCCAGGGTGAAGTCCGCCTCCCGAGCTATAACGGGGAAATAAACGAATATAGTCTCCATTGTTAAGATCCAGTTCTCTTTTAAACCAAGCTGCCGCTGCTTGACTAATTTCCATGTTCATCTCTCTCAGCTCCTTTGTATAGTCTAATCATACTGAAAATGAATCGATATTCAAATACCTTTATACAATTAATGTTTTCCCAAGCTCCTCAAAAATTAGTTTGACAACTTTGCGAAGCGAGTGATAAACTCTGAACATAACTAACGGTCTACTAGTTATTACCAGTAGTTATTATTAAATCATTGAAAGGGGTGAGCGCGGTGTTTACGAAGTTACAGCCATATCATATCACTATTGTTGGAATTTCCAATCAACCGAATACCGAAGCAGCCCAAGTGGTGAAACCATCCTGAAGTTCCCTGCGAGTGTAATTGATCGTATAACTTTAGTTTTTGAAGGTCTCTCACATGCCTGGTGCTGTATAGCACCGTGCGCATGATAGCTGTAAATTACAGGCATATCGTCCGTTTTCGGATGATATGCCTTTTTTGTCGGTTGTCATCTTTAAAGGACGGCACCGTCGTTTTTTTCTTGGCTGTAGAGATAACCACTTGTGCTTTTTTTCAACGTCACAGCTATTACTTCAACTCGAAAGGAAGGGATTTACTTGTTCTCCGTTCTCCGCAATCTTGGCTGGTTCTTTCGCCGAGAAAAAAAGCGTTACCTGATTGGCCTGATCTTACTAATTGGTGTTGGTGTTCTTGAATTACTCCCCCCACGCCTACTAGGCAATGCCATTGACGACATAGTACGCGGTTCGATAACTACAGCATCATTAGCCAAATATATCGGCATGATCCTCCTTTTGCTGCTAGTCATTTATTGGATTACCTACATATGGATGCACAAATTATTCGGAGGCTCCAACCTCGTAGAGCGCCTGCTGCGCTCGAGATTTATGAATCATTTGATGACCATGACCCCATCGTTTTTCGAACGCAATAGAACCGGCGACCTGATGGCCCGGGCAACCAACGATATCAGAGCTGTCTCAGCTACCGTTGGATTTGGGATGCTCACACTGGTGGATTCTACGATCTACCTCACAGTCGTATTGTTCGCAATGGGTTTTCTTGTCAGCTGGAAGCTGACTCTTGCAGCAGTATTGCCATTACCATTAATTGCAATAGCTATGATTTTTTATGGTAAGGCTATCCATGATCGCTACAGTTTAGCGCAAGATGCATTCGGGGATATGAATGATCAGGTTCTCGAATCTGTCTCAGGTGTGCGAGTTATCCGTGCTTATGTACAAGAAAGACTCGATGAGAAACGTTTCTCAGATATTACAGAAGATGTATACAACAAGAACATGGCCGTCGCCCGTGTCGATGCCTTCTTCGAACCGACGATTCGGTTCTGCGTAGGACTCAGCTACATTATCGGTCTTACATATGGGATTTATCTTGTGTTCCGAAATCAGATCACGCTAGGTGATCTTGTCTCCTTCAATATGTACCTCGGGATGATTGTGTGGCCGATGTTCGCTATTGGAGAGCTAATTAACATCATGCAACGTGGTGGTGCCTCTCTCGAACGTATTGATGAGACGCTAAACTCCAAAGCGGATGTTCAAAGTGCTGCACAACCGGTTCATGTTGCCAATCCTACCCGAATCGAACTAAACGATGTGACATTCCGTTATCCCTCATCGACGATTGACAATCTAACCAATGTCAGTCTGACCTTGAACCAAGGGCAAACACTAGGTGTAGTCGGTCGTACGGGAAGCGGTAAATCAACGCTCCTCAAACAGCTGCTTCGTGAATATCCGACAGGTAATGGTGAAATCCTCATCTCTGGAGTTCCGATTCAACAGATTTCATTGGATCAGCTACACAGCTGGATGGGTTATGTTCCTCAAGAGCAGATCCTTTTCTCCAAATCAGTACGTCAGAATATTCAATTTGGTCTAGACAACGCGGATGACGATACGATCATGAAAGCTATCACAGCTGCCGCCTTCCAAAATGACTTAGGAACATTATCCGATGGTTTAGATACGTTGGTGGGTGAACGTGGAGTATCCTTATCCGGCGGACAAAAGCAACGTGTATCCTTATCCAGAGCCTTTATCGCAAATCCAGATGTTCTGATTCTTGACGATGCCTTATCCGCTGTTGACGCTCGTACCGAAGCTCAGATTATCGAGAACATCCGACAAGAGCGTGCAGGAAAGACTACATTAATCTCTACGCACCGCCTCTCAGCTGTTCAACATGCCGACATAATCGTCGTACTGGATAACGGACACATCGTGGAACGTGGCACGCACCAAGAGCTGCTGGATATGAATGGTTGGTATCGTGAGCAGTATGACCGGCAGCAAGTAGAGAATAATTTATCGAATGATTAAAAGACATACTAGCTATGATTATGCAAAACATTTAGGAGGTGTCACCGTTGACAAAGAGTACAGGCAAACGCCTGCTTGAATACGCATTGACTGCGAAAAAAACCTTTATCGCAGCTCTTCTGCTCCTTTCCATCGGGGTAGCGGCGGAACTGGCAGGCCCATTTATCGCCAAAAGCATGATTGACAATCATATGTTGGCCATCGAAAAGCCTTATTTTAGTACTACGTCTCCAGATGAGGCGGTTCAGTATAACAACACTTATTACAAACGCGGAGACCGTTTTGAACCCGGGGAAGCTAAGGGTCAAGAAATTCGCATTCTGCAAGAGGGAAGAACCTTTTACTTTATTAATGAAGCTGTAACACAGCCTGATGGTGAGCGAAAGTTCAGCAATGGTGAAATGCATATCACGCGGGGTGAAGATGAAGCCATCTATCCTGCGGTTAAACTATCAGCAGATGAGCTGTTCGATTTTTACAAACCTGAGCTTCCAGGAATTTATCAGCTGGTCGGTTTGTACGCTATCTTCCTAGTCATCTCGATCTTTGCCGAATTCGGCAAGACTTATTGGCTGCAATCTTCGGCGAATCAGGTAATCCGAAAGCTGCGAACCGATGTGTATGCGCATATTCAGCGACTTCCGGTTTACTTTTTTGACAACCTGCCAGCAGGTAAGGTAGTGTCACGTGTTACTAATGATACCGAGGCGATTAAGGATCTCTTTATTGCGGTTCTCTCCAATTTCAGTACCGGTATTATTAATATTACTGGCGTATACATCGCCTTGTTCTTGCTTGACGTTCGACTAGGTCTGATCAGCTTGTTCATCATCCCGATTCTTATTCTTTGGATCGTGCTTTATCGTAAAATCGCAACAAAATACAATACGATCATCCGCTCACGCCTGAGTGAGATCAACGCTATCATTAATGAATCGATTCAAGGTATGACCATTGTTCGCATATTCCGCCGTCAAAAGCAGCTTGGTGAAGAATTTGAGAATCTGAACGATGACTACTTGAAATATCAGAATAAAATGTTGAATCTGAATGCCTTTACCTCCCACAACCTGGTGAACTCTCTACGCAGTCTCTCTTTTGTGATGGTGCTCTGGTATTTCGGACATGGCAGTATTACGGGTTCAACATTTGTATCTTTAGGTGTGCTGTACGCCTTCGTCGATGTGCTTGGACGTTTGTTCCAACCAATTACGGGTATGGTGAATCAGCTCGCAAACCTCAACACTTCTATGGTATCTGCGGGTCGTGTCTTTACACTTATGGATGAGCCCGGGGAGAATGTTACCGACGGTTCCATGCCGCGTTATAAAGGAAAAGTGGAGTTTAAGAATGTATCTTTCGCCTACAAAAAAGACTTCGTCCTTCGCGATATTTCCTTTGAAGCACGCCCGGGAGAAACTGTTGCTCTAGTAGGTCACACCGGATCTGGTAAAAGCTCGATTATCAACTTGTTATTCCGGTTCTATGATCCGCAAAAAGGGGAAATCACGATTGATGGCCAGAAGGTTACGGATATTCCGAAACAGTGGCTGCGCAATCACATGGGAATTGTTCTTCAAGACCCTTACCTCTTCACTGGTACCATTGCTTCCAATGTCAGCCTAGGAGATGAACGAATCTCACGCGAACGGGTAGAACGGGCTTTACGGGAAGTCGGAGCTGATAAATTGTTAGCTCACCTTCCTCAAGGTTTTGATGAACCCGTTATTGAAAAAGGGAGTACCTTATCCGCAGGACAGCGGCAATTAATTTCTTTTGCCAGAGCGCTCTCCTTCGACCCAGCTATTCTAATTCTTGATGAAGCCACCTCCAATATCGATACGGAGACAGAAAGCGTTATTCAAGATGCACTAGAAGTTCTTAAAAAAGGTCGCACCACATTCATCATCGCACACCGTCTATCGACCATTCGCAGTGCAGATCAGATTCTTGTTCTGCATCACGGAGAGATCGTCGAACGGGGTAGCCACGATGAGCTAATGGCACTCGGCGGTAGATACTTCCGAATGTACCAGCTACAAGTAGGTGCTGGTTCTAACAGTATAGACAATAATAATGGTGTACCCTCAAGACCTTCATTAGGTAGCTTGCAACCATCGTTAGAGAAAATGTAAAATATGCCCTGAGTCACATCCAGTGATTCAGGGTTTTTATATACTTGATATTAGAACATTTGTTCTGTAAAATGAAAAATAATACATAAAGGTCAAGGGGGCATTTGATGCGTACATACACAGTATCTAAGAAGCAAGCTCGACTTTTTCTCCTGGCTCACCAAAAGTTAACTAAAGGTGCACTTCCTGCCGGTAAACTTAGCATTTATGATTATGTCCGTCACGTAGGTTGTATTCAATATGATCCACTTAACATCGCAGGCCATAACCATGAGCTTGTTCTCCAAGCACGAGTTCCCGGGTTCACACCCGAACAAGCCCAGGAGCTTCTGTATCAGGACAGACTATTATTAGATGGCTGGGACAAGAACATGTCCATTTATTGTACAGAGGACTGGCCTTATTTTAAACGCAGAAGAGATGCATCAGCCTCGTACCATCAGGCAAATGAACCTGTGATGGTTACAGTAGCGCAGGTTCGTGAAGAGTTATTGAAGCGCGGGCCTCTCTCCTCTCTGGATCTAGATGGTAAGGACAAGGTAGATTGGGCTTGGGCTCCAGCTAGGTTAACTCGGGCTGCGTTGGAAAGTATGTACTTTTGGGGTGAAGTAGTCGTTCATCATCGTGTTCATACCCGCCGTTATTACGATTTCACAGAACGTCTGCTTCCTCATCATCTTTTAAACACTGAAGATCCTAACCCCACTGATGAACAATTTCATGATTGGTATGTGCTGCGAAGAATAGGCAGCATCGGACTGTTATGGAATAAATCCGGAGACGGCTGGCTAGGGATTTCCGGTCTGAAGAGCAAAGAACGTACTGCAGCGATTCAAAGGCTGTTAATAGCCGACAGTCTAAGGGAAGTTCTAGTTGAGGGAATTAAGCTTCCACTCTACATCCGTAGTATAGACGCGCCAACCTTAGAAGCTGTATTACAACAGGAATCAGAAGAAGATGCGCGTCATTCAAATTATTCGTTTGCGGCGGTATTAGCACCACTGGATAACTTGTTATGGGATCGAGAATTAATCCGCCAATTATTCGGATTTCATTACCGCTGGGAAGTCTATAAACCCGCCTTGGAACGGGAGTATGGTTATTATGTACTGCCTTTATTGTATAATGATCGTTTAATTGGGAGATTTGAACCGGTGATGGATAAGAAGAGCCAAACATTGAACATTGTGAATTGGTGGTGGGAACCGGGTGAGCACCTAACGCCAGAGATGCTTCCGGCATTAGGCGAAGCTTTATCTGCACTCTCACGCTGCGTTAGAGCTTCTAAGATTCAATTTAGACCGGAGGTTGTAGAGGGCTGCGGATTAGAAGGGTTATTAGAACAACTTCTCCTCTTCTAACCCCAGTTTCGTGAACATTTCTGTGCAATAGCCTTGTAATTTGATTTCAAGTCTTCTAGCTTTATTTTTGAATCGTTTTAACTCCTCGATCATTTTCGCCCTTCCAGCGGGGGTGAACGTTTCTTGTATCCGTTCCTTGAAATAATCGTGAACAATATGGTTACGCTGTTTCCACACTTCTTCTAGCTGAGCGGTTTCTTGCTCTGAGAAAGGAAAGTGATGCTGGATTTCTTTGATGAGTTGACCGAGTGAATTGCTGAGTTTTCGCTGATACAGATCCGTCAGGTCTGCTTCTGTGGGCGCTTTGCCTTGAGATAATTTGGTGAGCAATAACAAATTGGTCAACTGTTGTTCTAGGGCTTGACCATAATAAACTGCCAGTCCAAAATATGCAAATAACTCCTTTGATTGTTCACTCTCTGGTACTTGTGTATGCTTCATCTTTCCCCTCCACTTCTGTACGGTCTGCCAGAGCTATAATAAACTGATATCATCCATATGATTTGGAGAAGTTTATGTTCGCTTCACATCTACTGTTAATTCTCCAGTTCCCTACATATTTCCTCTTCAAGAAACGAAAATAAATCTAACCTTGTGCTAAAAAGAAAAACAGACCATGCTGTACATCCACAGCAATGGTCTGGTCATTTGCTTATATATAGTTAGTTTGGTATACAATCTTACGCGTATACTTCAACCGCATCGCTAATCAAACGGCATGCCTCAGCACATCTACGGCAGGCATCAATACATTCCTGACAATGTGTATGTATATGCTTGCTGCTTTCATCTGCACAGGCTTCACAAATTTCGGCACACAGACGAAGAATTCCGGCTACAAACGGACTTTGGCGAGTCATCGCTTGTACGGCATAAGAACAAATATCCGCACATTCACGATCTAACCGCATGCTTTCACGCAGAGAAGCAAGATCATATTCTTTTAGGCTTGAGACATAGCTATAATTACAGGCATTCATACTTTCCAAACAAGCGTCAATGCACTCCTGATATTGAATTCGGGTCATAGCCTTAAACCTCCTGTATTTTTATAGGGTATGCGATACTATTAACCTACAAGATTAGGAATGAACCATTACAACTTCTGACAAGGAGATCTGATTATAGGCTTCTCTTAACTGTACTAGGACGAACGAAGTTACGTCCCTCCATCTCCAGAAGCCTAGTGCGCAGCTCGCTAGATGAGAAGTGTTCACCGATAAATACCGCTACGTCAGGCACTTCGCCTTGTGGTGTAATTTTCATAAAATCAGCTTCACGATAGGCATATTGGAAAAGAAACCGGCTGGAGGTGTCATTAAAGGTCACAATACCTTTAGCTCGATAAACATCACGCGGCAGTTCCTTAACAAACTGTTCGAATTCCTCACTGTTTACTGGACGTTTAAAATAATGTGTGTACGCCATAACATGATCGTGAGTAGCATGTGTGCCACTAGTAGTGTGTTCATCTTCATGATGTGATGAGCTTACACTCGCGTCCTCAGCCTCTTCCAATTGTGCATCTGTAAGAACTCCACCTGCAACACGCAACAGTTCCTCCGTATCCACCTCACAACGCACAGTTGGCAAAATAGGTGCATAAGCGTTCCATTTCCGCAGTACAGCGTTAACCTCCTCCGCCTCTTCAGCGGTTACACGGTCAATTTTATTCAATAACAAGACAGAAGCGCAGCGAATCTGCTCCTGCATCAAACGATACGTTTGCCCCTGCTGCGCGCGATACAGTTCAAGAAGATGCGCGGCGTCAACGACGGTGATCAAGCTTTTCAGCTCTACTTTTTGATATAACGAAATCTCGGTTACGCCATCCACAATTTCCAGCGGATTCGCGGCGCCTGTTGCCTCAATCACTACGACATCTGGAGACTCCTTCTTGATCAGAGTAGCCAGCTCTGTACTAAGATCACTTCGGATAGAACAGCATATGCATCCACCAAGCAGTTCTGCCATAGGGACAGTTTGCTCAACTAGCAATCCATCCAAATTCACTTCACCCAGTTCATTCATCACTACTGCAGGACGTAAACCTTGATTTTTCCAATGATCTAGTAGACGCTGCAGCAGTGTTGTTTTGCCGCTTCCCAGAAATCCTGACAATATATACACAGGTACGACCTGTTCCATGTTTCATCGCTCCCCAGCAAATTACAGTTATGTGTAGCGAGTGTACTACATGCGCGCGAAGCACGCAAGCGGTACCGAAAATTCCAGGTGCTTTTTGTAAGTCTAAGTCAGCTTGTCTTTATTTCAGCCATACCCTATCATGAATTCATCTCTAATTTAGGAGTTGAGCCATTTGTCATCTGTTGAAGAACATCGGAAAGAAGCGCCACAAACCGTTTCCTGCTATATCATTACTGTCTCGGACACCAGGACTACCGAAACAGATACCGGAGGAGCTTTGATTAAATCTTTGCTCGTAGAAGCCGGGTATGAAGTGATAGGCAGCACCATTACAAAAGACAATTATCAGGATATTCGTGAGCTATTGTATAAATGTGTCGACCATGCCGGAATAGAAGCCGTACTCCTGACTGGTGGAACAGGGATTTCTCCACGGGATACGACCTATGAAGCTGTTGCCTCTTTGCTAGATAAAACATTACCTGGCTTCGGTGAGATTTTCCGGATGCTGAGCTTTACAGAGGACATCGGTTCAGCTGCCATTCTTAGTCGAGCCATTGCCGGCACCATGGGAAAGACTGCAATCTTCTCGATGCCTGGCTCTACTGGAGCCGTAAAGCTGGCTATGGAACGGTTAATTATCCCGGAACTTCGCCATGTCATGCGTGAAATTTACAAGCGTTAAGCTAATACCCATTTTTAAATGCAATAGACAAACAACCAAGCAGGCTTTTGTTCTGTGCGTATAATACGGTAAGTCCACACACAAAAGGAGCTGAAGGAAATGTCTGATTGTCCAAAATGCCCGGCCCAAACCGTTACTGACCCACCTAAGGTCATTTATCAAGATCACTTCCACCCACAAGTAGTAAATGTGATTCATCCTGTTGAGATCGTAAGACGTCACCACTGTGTACCCGTGCCTCGCCATTGCTACACTTATTCTGTTAAAGATGTTTTTTGCGATAATAACATGATGCCTAGAGGCGGAAGATAACTCTACTTCACAACTCTATTAAAAGTCCCCAATAAGTGAGAGACAGCCCCGTGCTAAATGCAATGGGTCTTCTCTCGCTTTTTTTTGCAGAAAATATTTGACAATATCGACCATTGCCCCTATAATTTTGAACACTTTACGCGAAAGTGGTTTTTGATTAACCAAACGGTTAATCGGAAAGGAACGAGATGAGCTCACTCCCAACATTAAATCGAAAAATTAAAACGATTGTTAGCCCTTTTCACGAATTATTATGCAGTCTGCATGTCTTGTATCAACCGGAGCACCATTCGAAACGATTGCAGTGGGCGCGATCTCTCAAGAAAACAATGCCTATCGCACTCCAAGAGAACATCCTATCCTTAGGAGAGTTATCTGACGGCTGGATCGCACTCTTAGATCTTCCAGATCAAACAGGTGCCCCCATTTCATGCAACCAAGGGATCACTATGCTGTGTAAACTTCCAGATGCGGAATTTGTGTATCTAATGATGAACCAAAAAGTCACATTAAGTACGATTGTGGAAGCCCTGTGTGGTTCGGCTAGCAGTAATTCCGGAGCTTTAATCAATGCACCTATGCAGATTTTGATCGAGAATCTAGGCAGTGTACGAAAGCTACTGATTGAAACATTAATTACTTATGAACAAGATTATTTTCGTCAGGAATGGGACTATATCCAGCCTTGGATGAATACCACTGCCGCTCATTTTCAAGATTCAGCCAGTCGCACTCCGGAAAAAGCATTACGTACGCTGCACCCTCGCCTCTCAGCTGAGAATGGGACACTAACCGCACAAAAAGCACACACTTATTATTTTCCTTATGAAACTTTGCAGCAGGTGTTTGTGTTTCCTTCTTCATTTATATTCCCACACCTGCTTATTGGCTGGAATGAGGATACTTTATTCTTACCTCTAGCCGTCGATATTCCAGGTCAAGTGTATAATGACGGTCCGCCAAGCGACCTATTGCGTCAACTCAAAGCCTTAAGTGATGATACACGAATGCGTATTTTGAAGATTCTGTGGAAAGGTCCTCATTGTACGAAACAGCTTGCGCCAGTATTGGGGATCTCTGAGGCTGCAGTATCCAAACAATTAAAGCAGCTTACTGAAGCTGGATTCACCAAGTCTGAGCGTAAGGGAAACTATTTATTCTATTCAGTCCATAAAGAATCCTTTGATAGTCTAATCGTTCTGCAAAGGCAATATCTGGAACAATGATATATTTGAAAGGAGTAGATTCGTTTGTGGCATACCGCTATCGCAACCCTAAAAAGGAACCAAAAGGCCAATCTTAGAGCCTTTCCCTGGACCTTTACATTCGGACACATCATTGAAGGGGCCTATCTCGTACTAATCTCATATTTTTCATATGTCTACTTAATTAAAGGAGATGTCGATTCAAAATTCGCAATCTACGCTGGCAGTAATGACTATTTAACCTTCGTAATCATTGGTGGTTTACTCAGTATCTTTTCCGTCAGCATGATGATGAATGTATCAAGAGCGCTCATTACCGAATGGCGGGAAGGAACACTAGAGGCACTCCTACTCTCCCCTTCTAGTCGGAGCGGTTATTTTCTAGGGAATGCAGTTCAGCAGTTATATCGGAGTGGGTTCGAGTTGCTGGTGGTCCTCTCGTTCGGTCTTCTAGCCGGATTACATTTACCTTCTGTACATGTGTTTTCTATCCTCTTGGCAAGTTTACTATATTTACTATCTTGTTTTGCCATGGCTCTAGTACTAGGAAGCATAATGCTCTATACACGAGACACATTCATTGTGCAAAATACGTTATTTACGATTACCGCTCTGTTATGCGGATTTCAATTTCCAAGGCAGTATTTACCTGAGATATTACAGACTGTAGGTGAAATATTCCCGCTGACCCATGCGCTTCAACTCCTCCGGGGGACGTTGCTTACTGGAGAATTGAACCGACTTCATGATATTTACCCGATTTTATTGTTAAGCATTCTGTACATAACCATTGGACTATGGACGAATCATCGCGTTGAACGGGGCTTATTCGAACGATTCTAGTATGAGAAGGAGTGAAACCAAAGTGATTACTATGAATGAGGTCACTAAAATTTATGAAACGAAGCATAGACAAGGCTGGTTCCGTTCCGAGAAGAGATCCGTCTCCGCAGTAAAATCTCTGTCTCTGAATATTGTCCCTGGAGAAATTGTGGGTCTTCTTGGCCTAAATGGTGCTGGAAAAACCACTACGATCCGCATGCTCTCTACTCTACTTGAACCGACTTCAGGAAATATAGAAGTAGATGGAATGGTCATGACGAAGAATAGACAAGCAATTCAACAAAAAGTAAATATGATTGCTGGCGGGGAACGAATGTTATATTGGCGGCTCACCGGTAGAGAAAATTTACAGTACTTCGGAAAACTATATGGGATGAGCACCTCTCACATCGAACGAGAATCGAATCGTTTACTAGAAGAAGTTGGACTAACTGAAGCGGCTGACCAGCCCGTTGAGCAATATTCTAAAGGGATGAAACAACGTCTGCAAATCGCCAGAGGACTTATTAATGATCCACAATATTTATTCCTTGATGAGCCTACACTCGGTCTAGATGCACCAATCGCTAGGCAGCTTCGCAGTACTGTGAGGAAACTTGCATCTGACAGTGGTAAAGGCATCCTACTCACCAGCCATTATTTGCAGGAGGTCGAAGAGCTGTGTGACCGTGTCTATGTACTAAATCGTGGAGAATTGCTGCTCTGTGACAAACCGGAACATATTGTCCGTCAAGTCGCTGGTTCACAAACTGCACATTTGGATGTAACGGGTTGGAGTGAATCACTACGTCCCAAGCTTTTGAAGCATCTAAGAACGCTTGTACACCCTGCAGAGCTTATCAAAGCTGAAGGTGAAGGAATAATAGCTCTACGTTCAGATGAGCCACATCGAATCTCAGTAATGACACCCTCCGCAGATCGCATGATTACTGAACTATTACCTTGGACTACTGAGCACGGATTAAGCATTACTGGATTCGCTACTGAGAAGCCTACATTGGAAGATGCTATCATCCTTCTTTCGGAAGGAAGGGTCTCATGAACTTAAGCAGTTTATGGCTAACTCTTAGCGCCGAGGTCACGAAGCAGCATCGAAACCGAGTTAAGGGGCATGCAGTATTTTTTTCACTCCTTCTCTGGCCGGCGCTTACCTTTCTGACCTCCTACTTTACGATGCAGCCTTTTAGAAACGGAGCAGGCTCCACGCTCTCCAGGGTAATTCCAGATGGGCGAATTCCGTTATTTCTGCTTAGTGGTTATCTCGTCTTCCAATTATTTTGGACGGTTGTTCAGGCAGCCTGGCTATTCGAACAGGAACGCAAAGGCGGCACATTGGAGATGATATTCTTAACGCCTGCTTCAAAAATGGCATTTCTGTACGGGCGTTCCTTATACTCTCTTTTTCACGGTATATGGATGTTCGCAGCCTTCTCCTGCCTAACCTTCCTTTTTATAACGGATGTATCTTCTATTCACTGGGGGGTCTTACTGCCTATATTAGCATTGATTATGATTTCTGCGGTCATTTGGGGAGCTTTGCTCTGTGCGATATCGCTATTTTCACGAGATTCGGGTCTGTTATATTACATCTTTCAAGCGCCTATGGAGTTGTTCGGCGGGGTTCGGATTCCTCCAGCGGTATTTCCAATATGGGCGACCGGTCTATCACTTCTCTTTCCGGTTACCTATAGCCTAGTTCTCGTGCGGGGAGCTTTGTACGATAATATAGGGTTCACCTGGTGGTTGGCTTTAGGAGCATTAATTGTGGGTAGTGTAGGGCTTGTTATTTGTACCCGCTATCTTTTGCTTAGGGCAGAACAACATGCTAGGGTTAAAGGGAACTGGAATTTGTTCTAACCTATCAAGTGACAGGAGAGTATGGATTATTCCAATCTCACAGCCTTTTTTGTTGTTTTCCATGCTAATAACTAAGTGCTCTGGAGTTCGATAACCACTTTGTAAGCGCAAATATCCATTCATTAGACGTAATTTAGTGAAAAACCTCCATTTTTATATGATCAAGGGATTTGTGGGTTATTTGTTTTCAACCGATCAAACTCAAAAATCTTACGTAAATAGTAAGGACTAGTCGTATTCTCTCTTTCAAAAACACCCATGTATCCAACCTCATTAAAAACAACATATTCAAGAGTAACCAATGGATCGGGACGATTAATTTGCCAATAATAATGTAATTCTAAAGGAGCTTTATACCATAACCAATCTAAATCTTTAAGAGCTACATTTCTATGCTGGAGAACCCATATACTGAAGGCTACATGAGGGTCGTCTACAGGAATTTCTGAGTTTGGATTTTTATCTTTTAAATGATTTGCTGACGTTGAGAGTACATCATTAATATCTGATTCGACGGAAAATTGTGAGACGGATTTAATCTTATTAAATTGCTCAGTATATTTATTAGCCTTCGTTAGCTCATGGATTTCATTCAAACTAATCTTAGGGCCATAAAAAATAACACAGACACTAATCAAACCAAATAGTAGGGCTTTTGAGTAAAGAAATGTTTTCTTTTTATTCATAACAATCAATCCAATGATAAAACCTACAGGAATCAGTAACCCAAATAAATTGACGTAGAACTCACAAAGTAAAAACGCCCCTATTATGATCATCCAGTCTTTTAGCTTCAATGTCTTTCGCTGATCAACATAAGACAATAGTAATGAAACAAAAAAGCATATCCATAGAATCCAGCTCAATAGAATCATCCCTCCCTACTACCATTATATACAAATAACCCGGCAGACGAATCTGCCGGGTTATTTATCATTATATCTTACAAATCAGGATGCTCATGTTTTGCTTTCAGACGATTCCAGCGACGCTCCACTTCTGCCTCAAAGCTGCGTAAAGCTGGTTCATTCTCAGGCTTCAGTAAATGACGGGTTTTACCCATTGTCTTCAACCAAGCAGAGAGCTCAACGCGTTTGCCTTTATCCTCTGGATTGTACGTAATATTCGTAGAACCGTGCTCCACTTCATATAGAGGGAAGAAGCAAGATTCAACAGCCAACGAAACGATGTTGGTGCCTTCTTTATCTTCAGACATCCAGTTCAGCGGGCATGCGATCAATATTTTGCCGTACACAAGTCCTTCGTTCTGAGCGTACCATTGTGCTTTTGCTGCTTTCTTCACAAGATCCTGCGGGTAAGCTTCAGAACCTGTAAAGACATATGGAATGTTAGTAGCTGCCATGATTTGTGCAGTATCCTTATGCTGTGTAACTTTACCTTGCTGATTCTTACCTATGCTGGATGTAGAGGTACGGTGACCCAGTGGTGTGGAATAGGACTGCTGAGCACCTGTGTTCATGTAACCTTCGTTATCGTACTCTACGATAATCATTTTGTGACCGCGTAGTGCAGCCCCAATCGCCGGCCCCATTCCGATGTCCATACCGCCATCACCAGTTACCATTACAAAGGTAAAGTCGTCTTGAAGCCCCAGTCCGTCCAATTCACCACGGCGTTTGCGTTCCCAGAACATTTCTACGACACCGGATAAGGTAGCTGCACCATTTTGGAACAGGTTATGAATAAAGGTAGATTTATGAGAAGAATATGGATAGCCCGTAGTCGTTACCATCGCACAACCCGTGTGATAAAGCGCTACGATATCCCCTTCAATGCCTTTGAAGAACGTCTCCAGACCTGAGAAAATCCCACAGCCCGGACATGCGCCATGACCTGGTGCCAGCCGCTTAGGTTTCTTCGTCAAGCTCCGCAGTGGGGGTATCCGCACACTTAATTTTCCTGTTGATTCATCTTGTTTTACCGTAATTAATCCTGTCTTCAGTGAATCAAAATTCATCGGCTTCAATAGACGCTGTGGCGCTTTGTCCGGAGTACCTGGATTGTGACCATAGTAGTCAAACGGAACTTCAACACGGTCTGCTGCAACGGCATCTAATGCCAATTGGAAGAACGCATGACCATCTTCTGCATAGAAGTCCTTACCGCCCAACCCGTAAATACGGCTAATAACCTTTGTAGTAGTGTTACCGTAGGTGAACAAAGCTGCCTTGATTTCATTTACCATATTACCGCCGTGACCGCCAACCGAATCCGCGCGATCTCCTACAGTGATTGCCTTAACATGCTTCAGCGCTTCAGCCATTTGCTTCTGCGGGAAAGGTCGAATCATATTCGGTGAAATTGCACCTGCTTTGATCCCTTGCAAACGAAGCTGATCTACCACATCTTTAATGATCTCTGACGCTGAGTTCATCAAGAATACCGCTACTTCTGCATCTTCCATCCGATACTCTTCGATCATTGGATAGTGGCGTCCGGTCAATTCAGCGAATTCTTTAGCAATTTCTTCGAAGACTTCACCCGCATTGTACATCGCTACCGACTGCTGATAACGGTTGTTGATATAATCAGGTTCGTTCATGTAAGGACCTACGGTAACCGGATTATTGCGGTCCAGTGTATCCGTAAAGCCTGCCGGAGGTTGTGGTCCGACAAATTTGTGAACATCCTCACGGTGAGTAAATGCTTGTACGCGGCGTTTCTGGTGAGAAGTAAAATATCCGTCTGATGCTACCATTACTGGAAGTCTCACTTTGGCGTGCTCAGCTAGCTTTAATGCCATCAGGTTCATATCATAAACGGATTGTGGATCACGGCACATTAGAATCGGCCAGCCCGTATTTAGCGCAAAATACAAATCAGAATGGTCACCGTGAATATTAAGCGGACCGGAAATCGAGCGGCAGATCAAATTCATAACCATAGGCATCCGAGTACCAGCTTGTACCGGCAATTGCTCTAGCATGAACATATAGCCTTGGGCGCTGGTTGCATTAAATACACGTCCACCAGCCGTCGAAGCTCCATAACAGATTCCTGCAGAGCTATGTTCACCATCTGATGGAATGAGCATAATATCATGCTGACCGTTCGCTTTCATCGTATCTAGAAATTGAGCCACTTCTGTCGATGGGGAGATCGGAAAATAACCCATGACATGATAATTTATTTGATGGGCAGCATAAGCCGCCATTTCATTGCCGGATTCATATAGGAATTTCTGCTCTACTTTCTTTGAGCCTACTTCTTTTTCATAATCTATAGCCACGTGTGTTCCACCTTTCCATCGTTAATTAGGCCTCGGTAACGAGATCAAAAATATGCCGGACAGTATGACTTTCTGCATAGCCATCTTCCTCGCGTTCGCCAGACAAAGCCGTTGTAGGACAAGCTTCTACGCATTTTAAACAGCCTTTACAGTATTGATAATCAATGCCTTGCAGGAACATTTGCGGACGCCCCTTCTTATCAGGCTGCTCCTCCCAAACAAAACATAAATCAGGGCATACCGTATCGCACTGTGCACAATGAATACAATCATCTAATTTAAAATGAGGTAATAAACCGGATCTTGAAATGCTGAGATTCTTTAAAAAGCTGCTGCCAGGATTCGTAATGGTACCGCCAATAGGCTGTGTCTCATAACCTAAGGCCGAAATATCGGATCGGACGAACTCAGGCATAACCGCACCTTCAGGCAAAGGGAAATGCATGAAAGTAACTTCATTAAATCCACGTTCGAAAGTAGTTAGTGCAGATTGAACAGCCTGCGGATATTTTTTGCCAAGAGATTTCTCGATAACACCCTTCATAATTTCAGGATCCAAAAAATCACACATCCGGAACAATGCGCCTAACATTGCCATGTTTACACGGTTCTTCTCATCTAATGCGATCGTTGTGGCATCAACAACAGCTATGGTTCCTGCCATCATATTTAAAGAAGCCTTCAAATCCTCCGGTGACTTGGCTGAGTTCACTAGCACCGTGCTATGATCATAAATTCCGCTAGTTACGTTGACGGTCTTTGCCAACGCTTCGTGGAATATACCTACAACATGAGGTCGTTCTACCGGTGAAGTGTCACGAATATGCGTGTTCAAATCACAAAAACGGATATGCGCTTTTACCGCTGATCCCTTTTTCTCAGAACCATAGGATGAAAAGCTCACTCCATTCATTCCAGCACCGACAACGCCTGCTTCTGCAAGCATTTTACCAGCTAAGTTCGCGCCTAGCCCTCCAATTGATTCCAGACGAATCTCAAAAAAACCGAGTTCGTTCACTTTTGGTAACTGTACCACCGACATAGCCCCTTTCAGAATGTCATCAGTATAATATCCTTTTGACTTTTTCAACGATTGTATCTTGATTTTGCAAGTTGCGAAGTGACAAATCTTGCATTTTCCATGTGTTACCTAAGCATATTTAGCTACTTATATTTAGCAATAAAATTAAAAATTAAGATGTTAAATTCATCACATTCCACATTTGAAACTATCAATAACCTCTTCCCGTTTGTGGTAAAGAAAGTTTTCCTGAGTATCAAAAGAGCCTTTCAGAATTACAGGAAATATTCTAATGAAAAGATTCTCTCCCTTAAAACGGTGGATGGGATATAGTTTCCGGGTTAAGGTAAGTACATTATTAAATAAGAAAAAGCCTCAGGATTACCCTGAGGCTTTACTATGTAAAAGCTCCTATAACATCAACCATTTCGACCCATTCCCAACCATCATCACTTGTTCTCAATTTAATCTGCTGTAATTTTTGATCTACTCGCATTACAATACCACGTATTTCCTTATCTTTAACTTGGTCAAATAGTGTGAGTGTTATCGGACTATGATCCTCCATTGATTGAGCTAGTACCTGAGATATCTCAGCTAACGCTTGAGGATCTAGATTAAGTTCGCTATGAATCTCATTCCGCGAATCAGAAAGAATACACTGTTTATGCTCTGGTATAATCATTCGGCTCCCCTCCCTTAGTCCATTATCTTCGAGTTATCCAGCCATGAAACTCCCCTATTTCATCGTCCAGTAATCAGTGCTACTGCCGTCCATGCCTCACTGTATCTCCTATGTCACTGTCTGAACCCTTTTGAATCACAGGGCCAGCCTTTCCCTTCCTTCAACTATAATCGCTGTCTCAGGAGTCTTCCGTGCCGTGTTACTGAGCATATTCAGCCTCCAGAATAAGAACATCCGTTTTCATTATAACCAAACATACGTTCTTAAATCAATGTAAAAAAAATCCGTCAGCAGTTTGGGCTGACGGATTAAACACCTCAGACTTCCGCTAACATCTTATAGCAGGATTGTCTTAGAAATAATTACAAGGAGGATAAACAATACTAAGATTGCACCAGTAGATGTAAAGGCACCCCCGATACCGCCTCCATATCCAACACCAGCAACATTTTCGCTCATTATAATTCCTCCTCTGCATTTGAGTACATCTTAGGATATGCAATCCCCCTTATAGCGCTTGGGTAAATGGGTAACAAGATGTCTATCCACCAGAGGATCTAAACAGCCCTTTCATGCACCTCCTCCTTCTAAGGTTGACAGGACGCTTCTATCTCAGTCAACTCGGACGATCCTGGACTAGCTCTCTTAATGCTCACAAGATTTTCATCACCTTCTTAATGAGTCTGCGGTTGATTTTTTAACAGCTCTTCCTCTGGTTCAACATGTATCAACACCTGAGCATGTTTGAAAGCTATTTTAATGGCATGTTCAATTTCATCGCATATTTTATGAGCCGTACTGATATCCATCGAGGAAGGGATGACAAGGTGGAAATCCACATATTCTTCCGGACCAGATCGACGGGTACGAAAATCATGAATTTCGATAAATCTTTCTTTAAATACTTCAATGATACGTAAGATCTCGATTTCCTCTTCATCAGTTAGTCGTGCGTCCAGCAAAGGCGGAAAGGATTCCTTGAGGAGCTTGTAGGCTTCACTCATAATATAACAAGCTAAAATAATTCCGATAATTGGGTCCAGTATTGTCCATCCAGTAATGGTGACCAATAATAAACTAGCCGCTACGCCCAAAGATGTGAAAACATCAGTCAGAAGATGCAGGGCATTAGATTTCATTGCAACAGAATGGAGTTCATCTGCCTTCTTCTTAACCTTTCGGGAAACGACATAATTGAGTCCTGCCCCGACCACCATCACAATGATTCCCAAATAGGGAAGCTCGATGTCGGTTGGATTCAATATTTTATGGATGCACTCATAAATAATCCATATTCCTGCTACAAAAATAAGTAAGGTTTCAATCGTCCCTGAAATATTCTCCACCTTGCCGTGCCCATAAGGGTGTGTTTTATCCGCAGAACGGCTCGATATTCGGACCGAAAAGAATGCTATTAACGAGGCTACTAAATCTAAGGTAGAATGGATCGCTTCCGAAATAACTGCCACAGAACCTGTAACAATGCCTACAATGAGTTTTAGAAGAACGACAAATGTGTTGCTAAGTACAGATAGGAAAGCAACTTTCGAACCATTCAAGAGCTTCACAACCTTTTTTCTGATATAAATAATAACTTAGCAGACGGATATCGTGTGGGTCTACAGCAACCTTATTGCAAATCTACAAGATAGTATATCCTGCTTTAAAGTCTTTCCATAGTGCAAGAAAAAAACACTACCATCTACGAAATCTAAATTACGGAGTTCAATGTATAAACAAGAAGAAACCCGTCAGGCAAAAGCCCAGCGGGTTATTTTATGTATGCTTTATTTCAAACTAATTCCTGACGAATCAGGTATGGTCACAGTTTTCATATAGTATAATTTACGGTCTCAAATAATTCATGGCAGTAATCAAAATATGGGTGATTCCAAAAATAGCACATGGAACGAGGAGAATATAGTTTTTCATCCAAAGTCCGACGAAAAAGAAATACAAAGGCGGCATGCATGCAATTCCTAATATCAGTAACCATGGAGCAACCACCCCATTATAATAGAAAACCCAAGAAATATAATAAGCTGCCAAAAACATTATTGCCAGTCCGATGTAAAGGTTGCTGTTACTTCCTTCGCCTTTGTTTATCAGAACAATCATAAGAATAACCGTCAACACTCCAAACATTCCTTCTATAATATTCAATATTTTATAGACGGAACTGTTTTCAGTAAGCACATTATTTGCTGGAGGCATGAACATCCAGATTATATTAGGAAGCAGCTGTAATGCGTACAATAAAAGGCCTTTCAACGAAAATTGAAATCCATAATTCATCATAATACCCTCCCAAATTATTAATTGGTTAAGTATATTTCAAGGTGAAAAAGCACACCTCCGACACTAGTCTGGTTTCTCATTTTCTCTTCTTTCGATATTTCTGAATCAAATAAAGCAAAACAAATCCTAGTAGCAACAAGCCAAGTATTGTGATCCATAGAATTGCTGGATTTCCCACAGAAAAGTATGTATTTCTATACTGATAGTTTTCATTATTCATATGAATAGATTAATTCATTTGGAACATTATGTATATGTATTCTACACACGTTTCTCTAATAGCAGAAATCGGAGTTACGATTGAAACGATTCAAAAACATTTAGGACATAGCAATGCATTAGTAACAAGGCTTATTTACACGTGACCATGAAAAGAAGAAAAGAAGCTTCAGAAAAATTCGATTTATTCATGAATGGATAATAATTGTGGGGAGAATGTGGGTAAAACTTAAAATATCTTCTTATTTTATAACGAATATTTATCATATTCTACATGTTAAATATCACACTCGAGTGAAAAGTCACCCTTATGCAAAAAAATATGTGTTATTTTTACTTTTCAACTAGTCCGTTTCAGGATAAACTGATGCTTGGTGTAATTTTTCGAAGACAGCTTAGGAGGCATTAATTGTGAAGTCAAACGAAGCATCATTACAGAAAAAATTGCTTCCTCGGCATATCAGCTTTATGGCGATGGGCGGAGTAATCGGTACGGGGATTTTTAAAGGAAGTTCTGAGACCATTAGTATTGCTGGACCTGCGGTTATTCTTACTTATGTTTTAGCAGGCTTGCTACTCTTAGTGGTCATGGGGGCCATAGCGGAAATGGCTACGGTTTACCCGAATAGGAACATGAAGGACTTCATTCGTGAGGCTTTTGGGGAACGGCTCTCCTTTATCGTGGGCTGGTTGTATTGCTTCATGTGGTTGACCGTCTGTGTGATTGAAGTGCTGGCAGCAGGCAGCTTCTTGCAATACTGGTTACCGGATGTTCCATTATGGCTGCTTAGTCTTGCAAGTGGAGCTTTGATTATCGGCATCAACATGATGAGTGTAGGTGGTTATGGAGAGACGGAGTTTTGGTTAGCCGGAATCAAAATCGCTATGATCATCATCTTCATTATCTTAGGAAGCTCATTAATTTTCGGACTGTTACCAATGTCTGAGGCTACTCCTTACTTACACAACTTTACGGATTATGGTGGATTTCTCCCGAGAGGCTGGGCCCCCATCTTCTCTGCCCTTCTTGTCGTTATGTTCTCATACGGCGGGTCTGAGTTAATCGGACTTACCCTGACGGAGACACAGGATGCAGAAAAGGTCTTACCTAAGGTTGTTAAAAGCTTCATTCTACGCGTGATTCTGTTCTATACATTACCGATTTTAGTCATCTGTGGCTTAATACCCTGGAATCAACTGAATGAGCATACAAGCCCGTTTGTTCAAGTGTTAGCCGCTACAGGACTTAAGGGTGCCGATCACGTCATGAACTTCATTCTGATTACAGCAGTGCTCTCTGCTGCCAATTCTGGTATCTATGGCGCCACCCGGATGCTACACTCTATGGCTTCACAGGGCGAAGCACCACGCAGCTTAGCAAAAACCTCTGCAAAAGGTGTACCGATCAACAGTCTGAAGCTCTGTGCTGTTGTTCTTGTTATTGGATCCATGCTAGCGTACTTCGCGCAAGATGGCCTGTTCCGTTTACTAATGGCTGTTCCAGGCTTTGTGGTTATTCTCGTATGGATCAGTATTTGTATGTCACAACTTAAACTGAGAAAGTCTTATCCGAAAGAACCCACCTTTAAGGTATGGGGATTCCCTTATATAACCGTTCTAACACTTGCTTGTTTAGCGGTTATCGCGGTTTCCTTCCTCTTCGATGCTCAGAACCGTATCAGTATAGGTACGTGTCTGGCTGTCGTGTTGATGCTTACGATTTGGTCGTTCGTAAAATTCAAGAAAAAGAATTAAGGGTTCTAGCTCGGACCAATTTATCAAAAAGAGGTGTATCCCTTGTTCTTCACATTAGCGAAGAGAGGGACACGCCTCTTTTTAATTATTGCCATTCAAAACATGTTCGCAGTCACCACCATGAGCGGCCAACTTCTTCGCCTTCTTTGGTTATATAGTTATCTTCAACCGTTTTTCATATACAAATAAGCTGAAGCCATCGGATTTTTTCGTTTTGGAAAAAAACAAAAAAAACGCAGGAACATCACTCTCCCTTTCTTTTTTTGTATATCTGTTTATCTAACACTAATCATGACTCCTTTACATACAATGTCTCGTGACAAATGACTATTGTAATTAATAATGGAGGGAACAGAATGTCTATCTATAATAATTCTACTATGATTTATCCCAATGGGATGAGGAATACAACTGTTGACGAAAGAGAAATGGTGATGCCTCATCCTGTCGTAGTGGAGGCAAGACAAATTGCTTTGAATCAAATTTTAGTTACTTATGATCAACCTGCGGATTTAGCATCTGCAACAAATATTTCGAATTATTGGATAAGAAGTAATATGCCAAATCCAAATGACATAGCTAGTGTAGGAATGGGAGAGGCCCTTACTAGAGAGAATACGATTCGTGCTGATAAGGGAATGATAGCTGCAATTGATAATTCAAAAATGAGATTTGTTATGTCCTTCAATACGAATGCTACTATGGGCGTTCTGTATATCTTGCTCCCTTGTTTTGTTAATTTAGAGGAGAGATCAGGGTACACAGGGGCAAACTGGGGGCCGTTTAGTAGAAATATGTTTATCGGACTGTAGTTATAAGAATGAGATGTGTAATTTTTGCAGGCACCAAGAAGTCGATCCTTGGTTATCGAGAATCTTTTTTTAAATCGCAAGCTTTAGATGTTTAAATAATCGAGATACAAGATCTACCAGTGTAATAATAATACTTAATAAAAAGAGGTGTATCCCTTGTTCTTCACATTAGCGAAGAGAGGGACACGCCTCTTTTTTAATTATTGCCACTCTAAACCGATTGTCTTTATCATGGAAGATTAATTACTATTGCTGGGCGCACACCGTCACGGGCTACACTTACATTCGCATAGCTGCGAATACTGCAGCCCGGTCCGATAAAAAACGCACGTGAAGGTTTGTTTCCTTGTGTACGCAGCCACCACCAAGAGCAGCCAAACTCCTCGCCGTCTTTGATTATATAGTTCTCTTTATCCGTTTTATCATATACGTATAAGCTGCATCCATCAGATTTTTTCATTTTGGCAAAGTCCGTTCCAACGGCACGGCGCAGCTCTTTGCCGTGTATCTCAGAGTATGCCTTTATCTCATCCACACTAAGCAAAAAAACATTATCCTCTGTATCTGGGGTACCCTCTCCATTGTCATTACAACGGGTCGTCTTTATTAATTCCTTCTCAGTTGCATTGAATGCTGTGTGATAGAATTCATCATTCAACCACTCTCGTAAATCACAGTCGTGCCACGTAATATCCACGCTATCACGCCATTTTACATCTGCGCTCTTGCCTTGATATCTCTTGCAGTCCAAAATATATTCACTCAAAACAATCAGTTCACTACCAGAGTTATGGAGAACACGCCATTCAATCGGCAGTGCTTTACCATCCTTTGATTGTGAATACGTGCCGAAAGTAATGATTTGGCCTAGTTTAACGTTTCTGTTCAGCGCTAAAGCAAGCTTCCCCTTTTCCATTAAGTTCTCCTCCTTATTTGCTCCGAAAAAACAAAAAAACGCGGGTACATCACTCTCCCGCGTTAACACTGTTGACAGAATTAATCCTGCAAAATCTATTCAATATCCGGGCGTATATGCTCAGCGATTAACTGCTGTTTGCTAGTCCAGACCTTTTCACTCAAATTCACCCGATATACTTCAGGATTCAGCTTACGTTGATACTCCGGCCAGAATAGGTCCTTTTGCTCCCGATGATAACGGCGAACCTCATTCAAATCCGGTAAAGTATACACTTGAAATCCGTTAACGTATATCGGTTCTAGCATAGGCAATGCCTCGTAACGCTCGACATACTTATGCATATATGGATGCAGCGGATTAAACAGCTTCAACCGCGCACCGTTACGTGGAGCTTCCTCTTCTGGAAAGCAGATATAATCCGCAAGCGCTTTGCCATTTTTACCGATAATCCGAAATACGTCCTTCTTTCCAGGTGTGGATACTTTCTCAGGGTTAGAGGAAATCTTGATCGTCGGGATCATTTCTCCAGTTGCGGACTCAATTTCCACCAGCTTATAGACCCCACCCAAAGAGGGTTGGTCCGAGGCTGTGATCAATTGTGTACCCACTCCCCAAGTATCAATAGCTGCGCCTTGCAGCTTCAGATCCATGATCGTGTTCTCATCCAAATCATTGGAAGCCACAATCTTCACATAATCCAGGCCAGCATCATCCAGCATCTTCCGCGCTTGACGGGATAAGTAAGCCAAGTCACCGCTATCCAAACGGATACCGACCATTTTCTTACCTTGTGCCTCAAGCTTCTTAGCTGTATTGATTGCATTAGGCACCCCACTACGGAGTGTATCAAAGGTGTCTACCAACAGTGTCACTTCGTCCGGCATCACCTTAGCATAGGCATCAAAAGCCTCCTGTTCGCTGCCAAAGCTCTGAACCCAGGAATGTGCATGTGTTCCCTTGGTCGGAATACTAAACATTTTACCCGCCAGCATGTTAGAAGTAGCATCAAAGCCGCCAATATAGGCTGCTCTAGCCCCCCACACTGCTGCATCAGCTTCTTGCGCACGCCGGGTACCAAACTCCAGCAAGATGTCATTCGGAGCCACCTGCTTAATTCGTGAAGCCTTAGTAGCGATCAACGTCTGGTAGTTCATGAAGTTCAGAATGGCTGTCTCCACCAGCTGAGCCTCCATAATTGTCCCTTCCACACGGATTAATGGCTCATCCGGAAAAATCAAAGCGCCTTCTTTCATCGAATGAACGGTTCCCTGAAAATGAAACTGTAACAGTTCCTCCAAAAATGCGGGAGCATAGTTCTCTTCTTGCTCCGACAAATAACGGATATCATCTTCGGTGAACCGCAAACCGCCGATATAACCAACAATACGCTCTAACCCTGCGAATACAGCATAGCCGTTACCGAAAGGTAGCTTACGGAAATAAGCCTCAAATACAGCCTTCCGTTTATGAGTTCCATTCACCCAGTGAGCGTACATCATATTGATCTGATATTTATCCGTATGTAGCGCAAGTTCTCTTCTCAAGTCCTCATCTCCTAATATCTACGCTGCTATATGTGTATGTTCTGTTCTAGTATTATGCCTTAACAAAGGCTGCTCCTAAACTTCCCCGGAAATGTTCTAATGCCCAAGTATGTCCACCGGGATTAAAGCTGGCTACCGCATCCTCGTGCACTGTAATAGCAAACCCTTTGTTATAGGCATCCACTGCTGTGTGCAGTACACAAATATCTGTGCAGACCCCAATTAAATGAAGTTCAGTAATGCCTCGTTCCCGCAGCTTGATCTCCAGATCTGTTCCACTAAAGGCGCTATAACGCGTTTTGTCCATCCAATAGATGGATTCTCGATTCTGCTCATATACAGACTTCAAGCTTCCGAACAACTCTCGTCCGTCACTCCCGCGTACATTATGAGGAGGGAATAGCTTGCTCTCCGGATGGTAAGTGTCATTCTCTTCATGCAAATCCACGGCCATAACAACATAATCGCCACTGTGTACAAACGCTGAAGTTAACTGGCTGATCCTAGGCTCGATATCTACGGCTGGCTGACCAACAGGTAGATTTCCATTAACAAAATCATTAGTAAAGTCGATCACTATTAGTGCTCTCATGAGATTAATCCCCTCTCCTGATTTAAGCCACTACGTATAAATGGATAACAAAGGCTCATGATCTGTGAACATATAGAGCTGAGCTGGACGCTGGGAGTATTGATTTGAACTAAGCGCATTTCCCTCTTCGTCTCTTACTTCTTTTAATATACCCTGACGACTACGTGTTGAAGTGATTTTACGGATAAAATTCGGTTCCTTAAATTCCGGCACTACCGTTTGTATCACCTGATAGAGCTCACTAAGGGTAAAATGCCTAGGCAAAAACTGTCTTGCAATCGTAGTTTGCAGCATTTGTTGTTGAATACGTAAGTATGCATCCTTGATGATATCGTGGTGGTCAAAAGCGAGCTCCAGCTCTTCAAGCGCTTCCTGCAACGTAAATAATCCTACCTCGCCAGCATCATCTGAAGCTTGTCTTTGCTCAAGCATCCATTCCTCTACCAGGGCGAAAAAGGCATGACTGATAATCCAACCGCGAGGGTCGCGACCTGGTGTACTGTAAACGCCCAAATATTCCAAATGACCGCCATCTACACCAGTCTCTTCTTTGAGTTCACGGGTAGCGGCAGCATAAATGGACTCATCCTCCTGACAGAAACCGCCAGGGAGAGCCCACATTCCAGCACATGGCCATTTCTTCCGTCGAATTAACATGACTTTAAGCTCACGTAAGGGAAGTGTCTTTGTGACCGTCTTACGTTCGCGTTTGGTCAGTGTAAACATTACGATGTCAGCCGGAACTCCGTCCGGTGTACGATATTTTTTGGCGTTATAGGTTTGTTCCCCATTTTCGCTCATATTTGCCCCATCCTTTTCCGAAGCTATAATTTTACTGATTCGTATCTTTAAATGTACCAAACCTTAACTTCTAAAATCAACAGCTGGACATAGAAAGATAAGGATTATGTATAGTGTGAAACTTAAGGGGGCGGATCTGCATCCGCCCCCTAAACTGAGTGTGGGTTATCCGCATGTGGTCGGAGGCGCTTCGGTGCCGGCTTCCACATTAATTTTTTCCGAAACAGTATCTCTAATCACGGAAATTACAAGCTGGAGTAGATAATTGATGTCACTCTGGCTCTGCTGAAATTCGTTCACGACTGGAATGCCGTCAATTTCATCCTGCAACACTTCAATTTCACGCTCGATCTTAGCTACCATATCTTTATTATTAAAGCTTTCGAAGGCAACAATCTCCTTCTGCTTTTTCTTAATCGTGGCGATCAGGCTTTGTACCCGCTCGTGGTTCAAGATTTTTTGTTCTGCCTGTTGAAAATGCTTTACCTCTTCACTAGTTGAAATTAATGTTGCAAGTTCTTTAGCTTTGCCCATAATATCCTCGCGTACAATTAAGTCACGGGTATTATAAGTCTTCATTCCATATTTATTCAAACGTTGTTCCTCTGTACTCACAAGCCATCTCCCCATTCGTATGTGATGATTAATGAACAGCTGCAGCTTCTGCCACAATATCCCCTTTAATGTACCATGTTTTGGTATCTGTAATTCTCACTTTTACAAATGTGCCAACAAGCTCCTTCGGACCTTCAAAATGGACCAGCTTGTTCGCACGGGAACGGCCGGAAAGGACTTCAGAGTTATTCTTACTCTCCCCTTCAACCAGCACCTCAACGACTTCACCTAACATACGGTCATTAATAATCCGGCTGTTCTCTTTAATGAGATCATTGAGTCTTTGTAGACGTTCGCTCTTCACCGACATAGGTACATTATCCTCCATAGCAGCTGCAGGAGTACCCTCACGAGGTGAATAAATGAACGTATATGCCATATCATACCCAACCTCGCGCACTAGCGAAAGAGTATCTTCAAATTGCTCGTCCGTCTCTCCAGGGAAACCAACGATAATATCGGTACTCAACACTGCATTAGGCACACTTATCTTGATCTTGCGAACTAACTCCAGATAAGCTTCACGAGTATATTTGCGACTCATTTTCTTAAGTACAGCAGTGCTTCCCGATTGAACCGGTAGATGGATATGTTCCACCAGATTGCCGCCTTTGCCTAGTACTTCAATTAATTTATCGTCAAAATCACGCGGATGCGATGTCATAAAGCGAATGCGCGGAATATCAATCAAACGCATGTCATCCATCAGATCACCGAAGGTGTAATCAATGTCTGTAAAATCCTTACCGTATGCGTTTACGTTCTGCCCCAGTAAAGTGACTTCCTTAAAGCCTTGACGCGCAAGCTCTCTTACTTCAGCAATGACGTCTTCCGGACGGCGACTGCGTTCTTTTCCCCGTGTAAAGGGTACGATACAGTACGTACAGAACTTATCACAGCCATACATAATATTTACCCAAGCCCGCATACCCTCGCGTTTCTTCGGTAAATTCTCAATAATATCGCCTTCCTTAGACCATACCTCCACCACAAGCTCTTTGCTGAATACAGCTTCTTTAATGAGGTGTGGCAGTCGGTGAATATTATGCGTACCGAAGATCATATCCACGAATCCATGCTTAGACATAATTCGATTGACTACGCCTTCCTCCTGCGACATGCAGCCACACACGCCCAGCAAAAGACCTGGCTTCTCAATCTTCAAGTTCTTAAGATGACCAAGCTCTCCAAATACCTTATCCTCGGCGTTCTCGCGAATCGCACAAGTATTTAAGAGAATGATATCCGCATCATTCCGGTCATCGACGCTTTTGTAGCCCATCTGTTCCAAAAGGCCCTTCATCGTTTCCGTGTCATGCTCATTCATTTGGCAGCCGTAAGTCGTTATATGATAATATTTGTCTACTCCGAAATTGTGCATTTCTTCTGGAATCTCGAAATCATAATGCACTTCTATTTCTTCCTTGCCGCGCCGTTTTCCTTCTTTGTAATCAGGCTGACTATTAATTTGTACATTTCTTCCTTTAATCCGGTAAGTAATCTTACCTTCTTCTTCACTAATTACCTTCGCGTCACTAAAATCAAAATATTTCGAATAATCCTTCGAACCCTTGCCGGATTTTAAGTCCGGTGAGTTGTGGTTCCCCTTAGTCATGCTGTTTTCACGTCCTCTATTTAAAATGTAGCTCATTGATGTTTTAACCCAATATAAAATTATAGCACATCCTGTAACATTACTTCCATCTTAGATGTCAATCCCTATATGCACTGATCTAGGTTTATCAAGCAAAAACGCCTTTGGCCTCCCAAAAGAGACGGTACCGTTTATGCAAGAAATATAAGGATAATGTAAGCGTGAAGCTTAACTTTCCTATATTTTTGAAAAATCAGGTCTATTTTACCACAGGGAGAGTGCAGAGCATACTCTAAAAGAAAATTTCAAATAGGTCAAGTAACAGCTATCCTATGACTCCCATAAAAAAATACCCTGCCGGCGAGCGACAGGGCCAAATTCTATTGTATAAAGGGGGGTATGATATCTATATACGCCACAAAAGCTGTAATGAAACACAGTTCTTGTCTGAAGAACACTTTTTATGAAATTGTAAAATGATATCTCCAGTTAAATTCCTTTCGTTCCAAGTTTCTTGGCTAATTCAGAAAGATCTTGTCCTTTTAGCGCACCTTCTACTAACTGAGGCAGCAGTGCAGGTGTACACGCAAAACAAGGCGTTCCATCGCGAGTCAAGGATCTAGCCACATGCTCATCGTAGAAAGGCTTGCCTTCATCAGATAAAGCGAGTAAACACATCGTTCTGACACCTGATTCCTTCAGATGACGCATACGACGGATTAAACCCGCTTGGTTCCCACCTTCGTACAGATCCGAGATGATAATAAATAAGGTCTTCTTCGGCTGCTCAATAAATTGTTCACAATAAGCAACAGATTTTTGTATATCTGTACCACCGCCTAGCTGAATCCCAAACAACATGTCAACAGGATCATTCGCACATTGCTCAGTCAGATCAACGACCTCTGTATCAAATACAACTACTCGAGTACTTAATGAAGGGATACTTGCAAAGATCGAGCCCACAACTGAGGCCCAAATAATAGATTCTGCCATAGAACCACTCTGATCGATATCCACAATGACTGTCCATTCCTTGCTGCGTCTAGCCCGATCATAATAGTAGAATCTCTCAGGGATAATCTGCCGCCGTTTTGCATCATAATGCTTCAGATTGCGTTTTATCGTCCGTGTCCAATCTATGCCACTAAGTGAAGGCAATGGAGAATGCTGTCTGCGATTCAGTGCACCCGTCACCGCCCGACGAAGATCCTCCTCCATACGCTTAACAAGATCATCTACAACTGCCTTCACTAACAGGCGAGCAGTGTCTTTTGTCTTCTCAGGAATCTTTCCTTTAAGGGAAAGGAGTGTACCTACTAACTGTATATCCGGTTTCACTGTTGCAAGAACTTCCGGTTCAAATAATAGCTGCTTCCAGCCCTTCCGTTCCATTGCATCATGTTGAATAACCGAGACGATATCCTCAGGGAAAAAATTGCGAACATCTCCTAACCATTTCGCCAACCGAGGTGCAGATTTACCTGATCCTGCTCCTCTTTGTCCGGAGGCAGCAGTGTTAACAGTGCCACTATTTCCAATCTCACTCGTCTCATCATATATAGCGGCCAGCGCCTGATCCATTATGAGTTCATCTTCGGACAGGTGAATACTTGTGTTTCCGCTAGAAACGGTCAACTGTTCTTCTGCGAATTGGCCAAGAATAAGCCGCCAGCGAGCTACAACACTTGAATCTACTGAAGTACTCATCGTCATATATCTCCAAAGTCAAAATCATTCAAATCCTCAATCATTTTTGCTTCGGCCTCCTTCAGCTCGCCCGTCAGAATCTCAGCAACTTGCTCAGTGTTCACGCCCCACAATTCACCTAGCAACTCAGCAATCATAGTCTTTTCTCTTGGCTCAAAGGTACTGAAGGCTCGCCGCAAAAACACTAAAGCACGCACAAATTCATCATCATCCAAAGAATTAATATACTCGTTCAATTGTTCCCACAGACTTAATCGGGATAAAAGTACATATCGATTACGCATAGACATCCCTTCGAACCAGCCTGCTCCAAGATCTGCAGGAATACCCGGTGACAGTCGTCTCGATACTTCTTCTGAACATTGCTGTGCAGTTATCGCATTACGTTCTAACAGTATGGAACATGCTACTCCAGACAAGCGCGGACTGCAGTCATCTCTTTCCGATAAATGCTTCAGCTCTTGTATCCACAACAGCTCATCAACTTCCTCACTATGCTCCATAGCTGTCTGATTCAGTATGTTCATAGCTTTTAGCATCTCACCCGATGCTTCATCATTACATTGACTCGCATCCAGCAAGAACAGACACGCTCGTCTGTACAATTGTTCTAGCAGCGGAATAAGCGGCTTGGTATCTATCCGGCGAACGTCGCCATACTGAATCAGAAGGGATAACTCATGAATGGATGCAGCGATTTGCACTACATCTCTAGTATCAACAGCTAAGCGCTGAAGTGTTTGCCGTCCTGCTTCCATCTGGTTCAGCATCCCGCACTCATAAGCCGTTCGAATAAGTGCCGACGCTTCCGCAATTGTACTGCTGTGATCTAATTTTTGCTGCAATACATAGGCTGAAGCAATCTCAATCGTTTCTCCAAGCAGCGTAGATTCAACGACTTGAATCTCGACTTCAGGAGACCACCTCATGACCCAATGCTCTGCCCAAGTTGCGCCAGTCTGACCACTTGCTCTTATGTTCACTAGATCGATTCCAAGTGTTCTGAGCCTATGAAAAAGAAAAGAACGGTTTAAATCCAGATAAGCCGCTTCCTCAGAAGACACTCTTCGATTCTCCCGGAGATCTAATTCAAGATCATTTGCTACAGGGGTCTTATACTTCTCAAGCTTCAAGCGTTTTAATTGCCGATTCAGATCATCCTGAATTGGCGTCTGACTAATCCCCTCTGCCAGCTCACCAATAGCAGTACCGATATCTGTACGAGCAAGTGCTTCAGCGATTACGCTAAGCTCTCCACGCCCCAGCAAGGTCAGTGCCGCATCTCGCAAATCTCTTAACGTCGGCGCACTTCCACCGTGAAGGGCAGCTAATGATTCTGCTAAGCGCACAGCTTCAATAATTTCTGCTGTAGAGCGATGTGTCCCGCTATTGCGCAAATATCTAGCTACAGTAGACAGATAGTGATGCGGTAAGTCATCAAGTGAACCGTTCATCATACGTTCCCACATCATTTGATAATAATGAGGTGCCAGGTTCCCTGCTCCATAGCCTGACAAGGAAGATAGTTTATAATACGTATAGGGCATAAGAGTTAGCTTGGTATTTAGTGAAGGAAGATCGTCTATCTCCTCATCGGTCATACCGGTGGCCAGATCAGAAAGTGCCGCTGTATGGTAAGCTCCACATACAACAACGATCTTATGTGGTTGATGACCAGCGGTGATTGTATCCTGAATCTGACGACGCATATAAGCTTCACGAATCGTGTTGTGTGCATATTCTATTACGTTGTTATGTCTTTCATTCTCTTCCGACATCTGGCGCATTTGGGATGAGAAAGAAATGATCGCTTCCTGATATGCACCCTTGTTAGTGTTGTGTTCGAAATTGCGCTCCCAATACATATCATAATCTAGCTCGCCAGCCAGCTCTGCTATTCTTTCATAGAGAGAAACCTCCTTCGGAGCCTTCTCGTCTGAATCGTTAACTTCGGATCCCTCGCTCTGTTTAGCAGAATCTCTGTTACGGGTTCGTATATCCTGCAACGCGATAACTACTGAAGAGGGTAAATCTATAAAAGCTGTATGAGCTCCCTGCTGCTCCGCCCATTTCATCGCTTGATATTCGGGGGAATATACCGCAAGCGGCCATAAGGCTGTACGAACAGGAACTTCTTCCGTAAACGCTAAAATAGCTATCGGAGGTTTGGTTGTCGTGTTGAGGATATGGCGAATCTCAGTAGTAGCATCTGCTGGCCCTTCAATTAAAACAGCTGTGGGCTCTATCTCATCAAGGTAGCTTAATAGATGCTGCGCACCACCAGGAGACAAATGCCGCACCCCAAAAAAATGTACGCCAGCTCCAGTAGTTTCGCTCTCCACTAGTTCATCTCCTTACAAGCCGTATATAACCCCCGCCAATCTGCGCCGCGTTTCTTCATTATATTGTCGAGATACTCTCTCCAGACAAGCTGATCCTTATCATCATCCTTCACAATGGCACCTTGCAGTCCGGCGGCCAGATCCTCGTCTGTCAGTTCTCCATTACCGAAGCTTGCGGCCAGCGCCATACTATTCGTTAAGAGTGAGATCGCTTCAGCTGTGGAAATTACCCCTGCAGGAGACTTCACCTTCTCCTTCTTATCCAAGGTCATCCCGCTGCGCAGCTCACGGAAGATCGTCACGACCTTATGTAAAGCCTCATCTGCAGGAAGTGCAGCTTGTAAATCGTAGGAGGAAGCAATTTCACGGACCCGTTTCTTCACAATCTCTACTTCAGTATACAAATCCGCAGGCGCTGGAAGGACAATAATATTAAACCGCCGCTTCAAGGCAGTTGACATATCATTGACACCACGGTCTCTTGTGTTAGCTGTTGCAATAATCGAGAAGCCTTTACGAGCGCTCATCTCCTTGCCTAGCTCAGGCACTGAAATTGTCTTCTCTGATAAGATAGAGATCAACGCATCTTGTACCTCCGATGCACACCGAGAAATTTCCTCGAAACGTGCGATGCCCCCATCCTCCATTGCTCGCATAATGGGACTTTTTACTAACGCTTCCGGAGTTGGGCCTTGTGCAAGCAGCATCGCGTAGTTCCAAGAATAACGGACCTGCTCTTCACTCGTACCCGCAGTACCTTGCACGACCAGTCCTGATTGTCCATAGATAGCTGCTGATAAATTCTCAGATAACCATGACTTGGCTGTACCCGGCTCACCAATTAATAACAATGCACGATCGGTTACCAGTGTTGCTATCGCCATCTCTATTAATCGCTTGTTACCAATGTACTTAGGTGTAATCTCGGTACTCCCTGCTTTACCGCCAACTATAAACTTCAGGACAGATCGAGGCGACATCTGCCATCCTGCCGGTATCTTACCAGTGTCCGCTTTACGAAGCGCTTCCAACTCCTGTGCATACAATCTTTCTGCTGGAAGCCTCATAATATCTTGTAATAGTTCTTGACTCATCGTCAGCTACACCTCTTCTATTGGGTTTGATGGTCCTTGCATGAGGCGAATGACATACTCAAGTTGGTCTTCTGCAGCCTCACTGAATCGAGGTAGAACAGTTATTATTCGACTCGCAAAACTTACTGGAAGCTGACATAGCTGCTCAAACGTATACGGTTCAATTAATCGACATTCTGTATTTCTGTCATCTTCCAAAGCTACTAGGAGAGCCTCTTGCAGGCGTTGTTTACTTATCCCCGAACGCTCTAAACCCATCAAGAGAATATTGGCAAACCGATGGCGAAATTCAGGATTATCAGTCAATTTACGAAGCAAATACTGCATTGCTTTAGGATGTCCCGGCCGTGCAAAGGCACTTACCAGCTCGTATTGATCCAGCTCTATAAAAACATCAAGCCAGCGTGAATCCCATTGAATAGCTAGTACCTCAGACGACTGCATTTCGATTTTATACATATATTGAATCTGGTCTGCGGGTGAATTCCAAACTGCATCATAGGTTCCATGATATCGCTGAACTGCAATTTCAGATATTGTGCGCAGCAATTGCTGCGCCATAGAAGAAGCATGGTTAGTTGAAGATGGCGCATAATGCCTTAAAACATCAACGTATTGTTCATACACTCGTTCCGGCGGAAACAAGAGATAAGCGTCTTTGAAAACATCATTTACGTATCGTCTGTTGTTTTTAAAGTAGATAAGATTCCGCTCAAGTGTTCGTTGTAATGCACCTTTAGCTTCCTCAGAGTCAATCTGTCTTAAATAGGAGGTCGCCTCTTCGATCAATGCATTCCAGCTCAACTGGTTCATATATAATGGATACTGCTCAAGTATATTTAAATATAATTTTTCTAGTTCAGGACTATGTTTATAAGATAGTACCCTAATATAATGGACTACTCTGTTCCATAATCCATCTATTTTTTTCTTATCGTCCTTCATTTCCGGGACAGTTTGAAGCATATCTGAGACCTCTTCAACAAGTCGGTTCGTGAGCTCTTGGGCTTGACACTGCCTCAGTGCAGGGACGACCAGTTCACTATCTTTTCCGGTAAATGCCTCATATAGCCGATTCAGCACACTCGCCGAGTCACTCTTAGCCAGCGCATTAAAGGCAGCTTCACGAATCTTTTTCTTCTTATCTTTACTCCAAGCTAGCAAATCTTCTTCATATCGTTCCTTGCCCGCAAGCAGAGAAATAGCCATGGCTCGAACATCCTCTGATCCTGAATCTGCAGCTTGATAGACCAGATCCTGAACGCTATCACCACCTAATGTAGCAATTACGTACAGCTTTCTCGTCTCTACTATTCCTCCTGTTAGATCAAATTGATCCCTGAGGATGGGAATAATCCGAGGTCCATAGGCTGGCAGTATCTGCTTCATCACAAGCTCTGCAATCTCAACATATGGATCTTGGAGAGCTGCTATCGCGGGATGAATCATGCGGAGATCTTGAAATAGTCCAGCCTCATAAGCTTCCTTTATAATCTCATATCGTCCTCCGCCACGAGTACTTAGTGCCAACTGTACGGCTGACAACTTGCGATATGAGAACTGGGTAGGTAATCTTAATGGATGAACTTGTACTTCCAACAATTCGCCGTCAGGAGAAGTTACTCCCTGAGTATGCAGCACCGAGCTGAGTAGCACACTTAGGTCTTGCAGCTGCTGAGCCGATGAAGATCCTTCGGAAGGTTGCGATGCAATGACCAAAGCGATTCCCTCACCTAATCTTTTGAATATGGGAGCACGTTCGCCTAACTGTTGAAACTGTGGCAATAGCCGCTTTAAGCGGAAATCCTCAGCAGCGAGCTCACTTCCAGCGATATAAAGCCGCTTTACTTCTTGATGAAGCTCTTGTAGTAATGCTGTACTCATGGACATTCCCCCCATTATGTATAGCGCTAACCCTATTTTTTAATATAAGAGTCGAATCATTTCCTTCCCTTTGATAAGTGTTAAAGGCTGCGCTTTCAATCGTCCTGTATCCAGTTGGTGTTCAAACATAAGTAACATCGTCGTGTCCGATAATTGATCAGATCCAAAGTATTGAAGCAGCGGCAGTGTGTCCTGATCGAGTGCTGCTACTTGATCTAACACTAGATGCTGACCCGCTACGTCCGTAATAACGAACTGATCTTGCTGAGACTTACTTATTTTATTCACATGTAGCAACAACACTGGGTTCTTGTCTGCTAGCGGATTCTTTAACTGATTCTTAATTTGTTTGAAGCTTTCAGAATAAGAACGAGATGCGGTAGCGGCAATCCATTCCAAATCCTGATTGCTTAACGGGCGCGTTGACATATTCTCAAATCGGACCCGTCGATTACGGTCACCAGGGTAATAATATAAGAAAGGAATGACTGCAACTTCGGTAAAACTATCCTCTTCATGAATATACTTAGCTGCTTTATAAGGACGATATTGGAGGGTACGATGTATATCACCCGTTGACTTTTCTATCCAAAAGCCTAAGTCAACATATTCCTGTCTGGCTGCATCATCATAGCTGACAAATGAAAGCTGGATCAACTCCGCATCCTGACTCATTAGACCGAATTCCTTAAGCTCCGTTAACTGCCAAGCATGTCCAAGCCATTCTTCTATCGTAGAGTCATAATTCAAAGCCATATCCGTGTCCTCAAGCTTCATCGTTAGATGTGCGCGACCTTTCTTGATAAACGCATGAATTCTTGTTAGTTGCTCAATAGCTAATGTATAGGTCTTCTCACGGTTGTCAGGAGAGGATAGTAATAAGGCTAATCGTCTTAACTCAATCTGTGCTCCGGTTAAGTAAAAGTTGCCCATCATCTTCACATGCTCCTGAATTTCTTTAACACGTTTAGTGTCTAGAGTTCCGAGACCTGCGCGTATAAGCGATAGAGTCAGTTTCTCAAGTACAGCTAAGCCCTCCAGTTGAGCTCCAATCTTCTTCTTGAGTGCGGACTTATTCACTTTCTTAGGCTTAGGAGTAGCTCCTTCTGCAACAAGTTCAGACTTACGTTCCTCACGCTTACTCATCTTCTCCCGTTTAGCGGCAAGCTCCTCAGGAATCATTGCAGATACGAAGATCTCCTTGCCTACATAGGCATACAGCAATCCGAGAACATGCTTACATGGGATCTGCCTACTTGGACAAGTACAGCGCATTACCGGTTTGTCAGAAACAACAAAATCAGCAGATGGAAAATAGTTGCTGCTACCGCTGCCTCCACATTCTCCAAACAGAACCACTCCGTCTTCCGACTGATTCAATTGGACGAATCGTTTCTTCTTAACTAGCCCTTGCCCGTTCTTAATCGCAGCACTGTTAGGTGCTAGAGTATCAATGAAGACTTCTGTGATATCTATCAACCTATATCCTCCTAACCTATAATGCTTTTTAATATCTATGATCATATTAAGCCTTAATGAAAATTATTCTATAAAAAGGGCTGTACATAACAAGCATTATTCCGAACCTTTAAAACGATTATATTTTATTATTAGGCCGCCTCTTTTGCAATGTTTGTGTGACTCTAGTGATTTTATCAAAAGGGCGGCCTTTCTCCACTAACCATACAAGGAAACCAATGTTAAATTTCTAACTTTATAATAAAGTTTTTGTCGATTCCGCCGTAAATGGTATGATCTCATCTATAGCACCGCTTTGAACTTTGGCAGGCCAAGCTGGATCGCTTATCAGCGCCCTACCAACAGCAACCAAATCAAACTCCTCACGTTCCATTCTTTCCAGCAGTTCTTCTATATTATCTTCAGACTGCTGAGCTTTGTCTTCTGCGAAAAAATCACTATGAAGACCGATAGAACCCACCGTAATACACGGTTTTCCTGTGATCTTCTTAGTCCAGCCAGCAAGATTAAGCTCAGATCCTTCAAATTCAGGTTGGCTGAAGCGTCGAGTGGAGCAATGAAAGATATCTACACCTGCGTTACTTAGCGGTGTTAAGAAGCTTTCAAGCTCATCTGCATTCTTTGCCAGCTTCTCATCATATGCGCCCAATTTCCATTGAGAGAAGCGTAGCACGATCGGAAAATCTGGTCCAACCGCTTTACGGCACGCTTCAATAATCTCTACAGCAAATGTAGTTCTGCCTACCAAATCGCCACCGTAACGATCCGTCCGTTTGTTAGTTCTTTCCCAGAAGAACTGGTCAATCAGATAACCATGGGCGCCGTGAATCTCGATCCCGTCAAAACCCACTTTTTTGGCGTTCGTAGCCGCTTGTGCGAATGCTGAGACTAAGCTTTCTACTTCAGCAGTAGTCAGTGGCTCTGTTACAGGTTCTCCTGCTAAATCCAGACCTGAAGGACCTACAGGAAGGGCTTCAACATTTGGTCCTTCCCCTTTCGTACGTGTCATTCCCACATGCCATAATTGGGGAATGATCTTACCTCCAGCTGCATGAACCTCTTCTACAACCTGCTTCCAGCCCTCTAACGCCGCTTCTTCATATAGATTGGGAATATTGGCGTGGCTGACTGCCGAAGGATGATTAATGGCTGTACCCTCGGTAACGATCAATCCTACTCCACCCTCTGCCCGTCTGCGGTAATATGCCGCAATATTACTTCCCGGTACACCATCCGGTGAGTACACGCGTGTCATTGGTGCCATGACGATTCGGTTCGCTAATGAAAGATTCCCCACTTGCAAAGATGTGAATAAAAGTTCAGTATTCATAAATTACCTCCATTTGATAAATTGATTACTTAAAGTAAGTTTAATTATGTACCCAAAAGATGGAAAACACAAATTTTAAAGTTCCTTATTTTCGTATAATCTGATAACTTTGTTCTGATGTAACAGCAACTTCGCTTCAAACTCATATCGATTATTTTCAAAATCCTGTGTCCATTGATACATCTTTTTTAACATCCTAATATCCGATTTATAATGACACTTCTCAATGCCCATTTTCTGCTTAAGAAACCGAACGAAAATTCTAATTTTACGCTTCCACAACGGTGTATCAAGAAAAATTATTGTATCTGCCATTTCATATAGACATTGATAGGATTCCCGATCCGTGCCTTCAAAAATCCAAGCTCCATCCTGATCAATCTCCATAATCACCGCAACCTGTTCTTCTGGTGAGCGTTTTCTCCTTCCTTCCGATGTCTGATGATGAACAATGGCATCCAATTCATACCAAGGAATATTTATTTGGTTAGATAATCGCTTTGCCAATGTGGTTTTACCACTAGCTACAATACCAATGATAAGAACTTTGTTCATATGATCTCCTTATAAAACCCTGTGACAATTTGTACGATTAACGCTACTAAATTCTGTTCATAAATTCAATGCGTAATTTAAAGAAAGAATCATAAAAAAAACCGGACCTCGCAAAATCTGCGAATGCCCGGTTCTTATATCTATGAAATACTTAAACCTCAAGAATACCAGCTTTAGGTGTTACTCCGAACGCCTTAGCTAAATCCCACAGCTGTTGATCCGTGATCTTTTGTTTAATTTCTCTGCCGCCAATCAGGTTGTAGATCGTTGCGGCCTTTTCAACAGTCTCCACAAGCCCGAAGGTAGCATCCATAGTGGAGCCAGTGCCGAAAATCCCGTGCTGCGGCCAGATCACTAAGCGGTGATCCTTCATTTTCTTAGCGGTTTCGCGGCCGATTTCACTGCTTCCAGGAACGATCCACGGAATAACACTGACGCCATCAGGGAAAACAACAAGGCACTCTGTACACATTTCCCACAGCGTCTTTGTAAACTTTAATTCGTCCAGATCATGGGTGAAAGTCATTGCGATAACATTCGTAGCATGTGTGTGCAATACGATGCGATGTGTAGGGTCCACCTTTAGTCGTTCAATATGACTCATGAAATGAGATGCCAATTCACTAGTAGGTACAGCTCCGTTCCGTAATCCCCATAACACTTCTACGCTTTCCCCATTAGCGCTAACACGAAGCACACCAAGATTCGCTTCCGGGTCTTTGATCACATTTCTGAAATATTTGCCTGACCCCGTCACGATGAAGTATTTGCCCGCTAATTCCTTTACAGGAAAAGTAAGCTTAATGGTGCGAAGCGGCTCCAGCACGTTAATATATTTTGCAACCTCATTCTCATCTAGCAGATAGCTGACATTACCACCATTTAGCTCATCCCAGCCTAGCTCCCACATATGACGAGTAATCTCTGACATCTCCTGAATAAACGGAGCCTCACTGCTTGCGATATATCCTTTGGATTCTAATACGGATGTACTCATGTCAATCTCTCCTTTGTATATGTTGCTCTCATATCCACTCTAACGCTCTATCTTGTTAACAGAACTTCCTGTTCATAACTTTTCACTTCAGCCAGCCATTGCTCCCGAACGGGTGTATCTTGGGAAGCACAATAGTAATCCCACACGGCTCCAAACGGATACGATTTGAATTCTTCCACCAAAGCTAGTCGTGAAGTGTAATCACCAGACAACTCGATTCGCTTCAGTTCTTCCACAGGTTCGAGCATAGCGCGAAGTAATGCCTTAATAGTATTGCGTGTTCCAATCACCCAAGCAGCGATATGATTAATGCTCCCATCAAAGAAATCCAATCCTATATTCGTTCGGGAGAGTAAATCTCCTCGTACCAACTCACGGGCGATCTCCATCAACTCGTCATCCATCGTTACAACGTGGTCACTATCCCAACGAACAGGTCTACTAACATGTAGCAGCAACTGCTCACTAAACATAAGAATCGACGATAGCTTATTCGAGATCATCTCTGTAGGATGGAAATGCCCGGCATCCAGACAAATGGTTTTGCCGCGAGTTAATCCATAGCCCATATAGAACTCATGTGATCCAACTACATAACTCTCAGATCCAATTCCGAACAATTTACTTTCTAAAGCATCGATATTATAAAGAGGATCTATTTCCTCACTAAAAATCTCATCCAGCGATTCCTTTAAACGCACTCTCGGAGCTAAACGATCGACTGGTGTATCTTTATATCCGTCTGGTACCCAAAAGTTAGTCACGCAAGGTTGACCCAGTTCCTTACCAAAATGCTCAGCAATCGTGCGAGAAGCCTTACAATGCTTAATCCAGAAGTTACGAATCTCCTCATCCCAATGACTAAGCGTAAAACCATCTGCTGCTTTCGGATGCGAGAAACAAGTAGGATTAAAATCAAGACCCAGCCCCTGCTCCTTCGCCCAGTCTACCCAAGATTGAAAGTGGCGTGGTTCTAATTCGTCCAGGTCCACTTCTTCATCTGTATCCGCATAGATAGCGTGTAAATTCACTTTGTGCTTGCCAGGAATAAGAGTTAATGCCTTCTCTAAATCTTGACGAAGTTGATCTGGCGTGCCAGCACGGCCGGGATAACTACCCGTTACCGCTATTCCCCCGCCTAGTTCTTTATCTTTAAAAAGAAACCCTTGTACATCATCGCCCTGCCAGCAATGTATGGAAATCTTAATTTGCGCGAGCTGCTCCAGCACTTTCTCCACATCAATACCGTGGGCTGCGTATAGTTTTTTGGCTTCGTTATAACTAGTGATAATACTCTGGTCCATGCTGTAGTTCCTCCTAAAATCATATAACGTATGTTTAATTTAATTAGATTTGATATTGTATTGTGGACAACTGAAGCTCTTTCCACCGACTTAGAATGTCTTCAAGATGAGCGGTCGGGCGCGGTGTATACGACTTTATCTCAAAGGATTGACCGATAATTTCTCTTGCTTCATGAATATCCGAAATGCTTCCCGTGCTAATCATCTGCACCACTATATTTCCAAGCGCTGTGGATTCCGTTGGGCCAGCCTTCACTTCTCTGCCTATAACATCAGCAGTCAGTTGGCATAACAGACTGTTGTTAGCACCTCCCCCAACAATCTGCAGAACCTCGATACGGCTTTCTATCAGCTCTTCTAATCCTTCCAAGGAAGTAAAGTACGATAATGCTAAGCTATCAAAAATGCAGCGGGCCAACTGGCCCGGTGTTTCTGGAACTCGCTGCCCACTCTCTGAGCAAGCACTACGGATTTCATCTATCATATTTACCGGATTGAGAAATCTTGGATCATTACAAGAGATCAGGCTTTGGAAGCCTTCCTCTCCTTGTGCAAGTTCTGCTAGCTCCGCAAAGCTGTAACGTCCGTCCATCAGCCTGCGAACCTCTTGGATGAGCCAAAGGCCCATAATATTTTTGAGGAAACGGTAAGAGCCGTAGGCGCCCCATTCATTGGTGTAGTTAGCCTCCATGGCCTTCATAGAATTAAGAGGCAGAGTTCGTTCTACTCCCAGTAAAGACCATGTACCGCTGCTAATATACGCGAAGTCCTTTTGGAGAGGCGCACCCAGCACTGCAGATGCTGTATCATGTGTGGCTACACAGATCAGTTGGCAATCCGGAAGATCATAAGTCTGTACTAGAGCTTCGTCGAGAGGACCAAGAACCGCTCCCGGTTCAGTCAATGTAGCAAACTGTTCTCTCTTAATATTTAGAAATTTCAACAGATCGTCGTCGAAATCTCGACTGTCCAGATTCAACAGCTGTGTTGTAGATGCGTTAGTAACCTCATTGATTTTGCGACCGGTGAGTCTGTAATACAGATAATCAGGCACGAGTAGAATTTGATCTGCCTCAGCTAATTCTTCTTTACTATGAACATAAAGCTGGTACAACGTATTGATAGATAATTTCTGGATTCCAGTCTTTTCATATATGGCTTGTGCTGAAATATACTTTTCCACCTCATCCATAGCCAGATCGGTTCTACGATCACGATAAGCGAAAACTTCCTGAACACGGTTTCCCTCTGCATCCACAAGTACATAATCTACAGCCCAAGTATCTATACCCAGTGTACACGCTGTGATGCCTTGAGCCTTGGCTTTCTGAAGCCCTATAATGATCTGCTCGAATAAATAATCGATGTCCCAGAAACAGGAATCCTCCTGTTCTGTAAAACGATTGCTAAACCGATGAATTTCCACTAAGGTGAGAACACCCTCTTGAAGTATTCCGCGTACTAGCCGCCCACTAGAGGCACCAATATCGACGGCGATATGATTATTCATAAAGAATCTCCTATAGTAAGGGATGATTTATAGTATTTTTTTGAAAAGTGCAATGACTTCTTCTTTCGTAGGAATAAAAGGATTACCTGGTGCACAAGCATCCTTCATGGAGTTCTCTGCTAAAAGATCAAGATCGACCTCTTCCACTCCAAGCTCGGATAGTTTAGATGGAATTCCAACTTCTGTAGACAACGCTTTGATCGACTCGATGACAAAGTCAGCGCACTGCTTATCGGTTTGATCCTCAACGTTTAATCCAATCGCTTTTGCAATAGCTCTGAATTTCTCGGGTACGTATTTGGCATTCTCTTCTTCCACATAAGGAAGCAACATTGCGTTACATACGCCATGTGGCAGATCATATACACCGCCAAGCTGATGCGCCATCGCATGTACATATCCAAGACCTGCATTATTGAAAGCAAGACCGCCTAAGAAAATCGCATACACCATTTGCTCACGAGCCTCAATATCATGGCCATTCTTCACGGTACGGGCCAAGTTAGCGAAAATAATCTCTACAGCTGCAAGTGCGGTAGCATCCGTTACCGGATAAGCGCCCGGTGTTACCAGTGCTTCGATCGCATGAGTCAGAGCGTCCATTCCTGTCGCTGCCGTAAGCGCAGCGGGTTTATCAACCATAAGCTCAGGATCATTAACTGAGATGGTAGCAATGCTGTTCTTATCTACCATTACCATCTTCACTTTACGTTCTTCGTCTGTAATTACATAGTTAATCGTTACTTCTGCTGAAGTGCCAGCGGTAGTATTAACTGCAACGATCGGCAACGACTTATGCTTCGACTTGTGTACGCCCTCATATTCTTTGATGTGACCGCCATTCGTGGCAATAATCCCAATCGCCTTGGCCGTATCCTGTGGCGAACCACCGCCGATGGAGATCAGATAGTCACAATTCTGTGCTTGGAGATAATCCACCCCGTTATGAACATTATTACAGGTCGGATTTGGTTTCACTTCATCATAGATGGCATATTCAATCCCCGCTTCATCCAATACTGCCAGCAACTTACCGGCAATGCCGCTCTTCATTAGGAATTTGTCTGTGACTACAAGTGCCTTCTTCAAATTCAGTTCTTGAATGTAAGGACTAATTTCCTGCAAGCATCCCTTGCCCATAATATTGATCGATGGAACGTAAAACACATGTGTGCTCATTTCATGACCAGCCTCCTAATGTGAATTCATCAACACCCAAGTGATTCACTTGCTCTGCAAGCTAGAGTATATTTTTTCGTCTTTAGCGCCTCTGGCTGGCCCCTGAATCGTAACCCGGCCGGCTCTGGAATCTCCCTAACTCGACTACTCTTAAAGGATTTCTTTTCCTCTTTCATCGTATGCTCAGAAATCTTTGTTGTCAACAAATTAAATATTATTTATGTTGTTTTTGTTTGTTTTATATCTGTTTTGTGAATATTTTTGGCAAATACAGATATATATACGTTGTTTTTATTGCAAAACACAGATATTTAACGTTATGATTGTTAAATATAGCTTTGGAAAGGTGATTCCTATGCTTGCAGCCGAAAGACGTAAAAAAATAATCGATCTTGTCCATCAGGATAAACGAGTACTAGTCTCCGATCTAAGCAAAATGTTTGAGGTCACAGAAGAGACGATTCGCAGAGATTTAGAGAAGCTTGAAAAGGATGGCATTCTTAGTCGTACCTATGGCGGTGCCATGCTGAATCGTCATACGAATGAGGACTTACCTTTTGTGACACGTAATGCGCTGAATACAGATATTAAACGTGGGATTGCCCTGAAAGCGCTCGACTTAATCAATGATGGAGATACACTTATGGTAGATCCAAGCTCAACAGCTTTTGAATTTCTAAAATTACTCGGCAACAAAAATAATCTAACCATCATCACAAACTCCATTAATATTTTGCATGAGTTCTCGAATTCAGGGATGGATATTATCTCTACTGGCGGTTCACTTCGTTACCGTTCGTTATCACTGGTAGGACCGGTAGCCCATGACACCATTCAAAGATACAATGTGGATACTGCGGTGATCAGTTGCAAAGGAATAGATATGGAGCGAGGGATCACAGATTCCAACGAACCTGAGTGCGAGCTCAAGAAGTACATGCTACGGCAAGCCAATAAGGTCGTTCTCCTCGCGGATCACACCAAATTCGATAAGACGGCTTTTACAAAGCTGGTTGAGCTTGGCCATATTGATTTTTTGATCACGGATCGTAAGCCTTCTGAAGCTTGGCTGAAACGTCTGAACGAGGAAAATATTGAGGTTCTCTATTAACTGAGGGTAAGAACATACTTAGCCTAATTTAAAAATGCCGTTCCCTAGCTATCTATAGGTAACGGCATTTGTCGTATTCTCATCCTTATCTTTCTGTATAAACCTGGGAAACTGAAATCACATCTCTTGAAGAATTAGTATGATCAACCTGTTTTACTTGTGTAGAAGCCTTCTTTCTACAAATATATACAAGAGCCGGCGGGAAATTCAGCATCACCCATTTAGCACTCACAATTTCAAAATGCTGCATTAATTCCTTCTTCATTTGAGGGAAATATTCAAACGTGATAAACCACCCGTCCTCTTTTAAAGAGGATGTAATTTGTTCAATGTAAAGCGTCCGATCTGAGGCTGAGAAATTTCGAAAGGACAAACTGCTTACAATGCAGTCTAACTTTTCCAACCTGCTATTATGAAGCGCAAGCCTTAATCGCAAACAATCATTATGGAAAATTCGGTCAGGGTAATCAAGTCGTAGTTGTTGACGAAAATCCGTATCCTTTTCAAACAAAAGCACGTTCATCTCGATCTTTTCCCCGATTGGAATAAACCTAGTGATCGCTCCAGTACCCGCACCCAGCTCAGCTATATTACGCATCTGTTGCCATGGAATGGCGTTGAGCATCGTTTTTGCCAGCCAGCGCGAACTGGGAGTAACGCTTCCTAATTGTCGGGGCGCATGCAGAAATTTATACAGAAAATGAAGTCTCTCATGAATTCCGCTTCGCATGTTCATTCCCCCTTGTATCATTAAATTCCCCATCTAATTCTAAAATATGTTATTAACATTAAAGTCGTACTCGATCTATTCTCTCCATTTATTAATTTTCGCAAAACAAAAGCCCAAATCTCACCGCAAAATCAATTGCGAGAAAATTCGGGCTAATGATTAACATTAGTTACTTCGTTTCAACGGCATGTCCGCCAAATTCATTCCGAAGAGCAGCCACTACTTTACCAGTGAAGGTATCGGTCTCAAGCGAACGGTAGCGCATTAATAACGCCATCGCGATGACCGGTGTTGCTGCTTGCAGATCAAATGCAGTTTCGAGCGTCCATCTGCCTTCACCGGAGGAGTGCATAATCCCTTTGATTTCATCCAATTTAGCATCTTTCGAGAACGCACGTTCAACCAGTTCCATCAGCCAAGACCGGATGACGGAGCCATGATTCCATACCCGAGCAACTTCCTCAAAGTTGTAATCAAACTCACTCTTCTCCAGCACCTCAAAGCCTTCACCGATGGCAGCCATCATGCCGTATTCGATACCGTTATGCACCATTTTTAGGAAATGGCCGCTACCAGCCTTGCCGGCATATAAAAAGCCGCTTTCCACAGCCGTATCACGGAAAATGGGCTCCACAACCTCCCAAGCTTCTGGATCTCCGCCAACCATGTAACAAGCGCCGTTACGCGCTCCTTCCATCCCTCCGGATGTACCTGCATCCATAAAGCTGATTCCGTATTCCTTCAATTGCTCATATCGGCGAATAGACTCTTTATAATGCGAATTCCCCGCTTCAATGACAATATCCCCTTTAGATAACAAAGGTGTAATCTCAGCAATGACTGAATCCACAACCTGATGTGGAACCATGATCCAAATAATCCTAGGTGTTTCCAATTGTTGTACTAACTCAGGAAGCGTTACTGCCCCTTTAGCACCTTTAGCTTTCATTTCCTCCACAGCAGGTGCATTCAAATCAAATGCGACAACCTCATGTCCATGATCCAGCAAATTCTGGCCCAAATTGAAGCCCATTTTTCCTAATCCAACTAATCCTACTTTCATATAATTCCCCTCCGATATATAGATTCTTGTGATGTAAATTAGCTATTTTTCTCAAAAAAAACAGGCAGGGGCTTACGCCCCTGGCCGTATAGATTCCTGCGTTGCTGCAACTTCAGCCTGAGCTGTGAGTACTTCTGACTCCTCAGCTGCCTCATCGAACCACCAGCGATCTTCACCTAATAGTTCCATAGCCGCATCTGGACCATAAGAACCTGAAGCATATGTGTGAAGTGGCATAAGCCCCTCTTCCATTGCCTCTTGGATAGGTGTAACCCATTGCCAAGACAGTTCAACTTCTCTCCAGTGCGCAAAGAAGGTAGCATCTCCACGAAGCGCATCGAAGATTAGATTCTCGTAGGCTTCCGGAACATCAGAGGTACCCGCTTCATAAGTAGCGCGGACAGGCTCAAGCTTTCCTTTTTGCAGCTGATCTTTGGTGTTAAGTTGTAGCGTAATGGCTTCATTCGGTCCAATCTCGATAATCAGCAAATTCGGTACGTCATTTCCTTTATTCAAGTTATTACTATCATTAAACGGTTCTTTAAACTCAATAACAATTCGTGTGGATTTCTCCTTCATTCTCTTCCCAGTACGAACGTAGAAGGGTACATCATTCCAGAGCGGATCATCTATAAATAGACGCGCTGCGATAAACGTTTCATTTTGCGAGGATTGATTAATTCCCGGCTCATTCAAATAACCTGCCACAGCATTCCCTTTAATTTCACCCTCTGTATATTGTCCACGGACAACATGTTTATTAACCTCATCTTTGCTAATTGGAATGAGATGCTCCATGACGTAAATTTTCTTCCCGCGGATTTCTTCAGGTGTACTGCCCTTAGGAAGCTGCATCGCCATCATCATCATCAACTGCAGCATATGATTCTGGAACATATCACGAAGTGCGCCAGCTTTATCATAATAGCCTGCCCGTTCTTCAACACCGACAGTCTCACTCGCCGTAATTTGAACATTCGCAATATATCTATTTTTCCACAGCGCTCTTAGCACTGGATTAGAATACTTCAGGACTTCCAAGTTCTGAACCATCGGTTTACCCAGGAAGTGGTCAATCCGGAAGATTTCTTCTTCAGTAAATACAGCATTCAAGCTATCATTCAGCTCTCTAGCTGATTTCAAATCTGTACCAAAAGGCTTCTCAATGATCAGACGTTTCCAGCCTTTCGTAGAACCCAGACCACTTGAGTGAATATTAGCTGCGATTTCCTTGAAAAACTCAGGACCCACTGACAAATAGAACATTCGGTTCTCCGGAATATTGAACAGCTGCTCACGACGTTGTACATGCTCCAGCAGCTTCAAGTAATCTTCTGTATTCCCTACATCTAGAACGCTATATTCAAAAGCCTCCAAGAACACCTGCAATTGCGGTGAATCAACCGCTGGTTGTCTAGAAAACGTCTGTAAGGATTGCAGTACTTGCTTACGGAAGGCTTCGTTTGAAACTTCTCTTCTTCCTAATCCAATCACGTAAAGAGGACCTGAAATTTGACCATCTAAAAAGAGGTTATATAGTGCAGGATAGATTTTACGTTTTGCCAAATCTCCTGTAGCGCCGAATAGCACAAATGTTGATGATTCCACTTTCATTCCTCCTGTTGTTATATATTATTTATATACTTACTTTTAATTACTAACATACTCAGTAGAATCAATCATACGACTGATATTTTCATACGTCAACCTCATTTTGACATTTACGAAAAGTTATTATTTTCACAAAGCTAAGAAATGGTAATTATGATTTATGTCACAAAGAAAATCTTATTGGATTATTCGTATTAAATTACTCGGGTATTCTCATTCATTAAAGGAAAATCTTAAGCCCAACGCGGCTTTAGCGAATCTGAACTCACGCTTTACAATTTCAAAAACCATCACCACAGCCGCTTTGTAACAAGAATAAAATTTCCAGTCGCTACATTTACTCAATCTCCCTCGTATTTCCAAACTAACTTAAAGTATTTAATCATTTTGGGATGAATGACATCGTGAAAGGGAATTGCTATTTGTTCTCGATTTTGGGAAATGAGCATAAAAAGAGAACGTTTCGAGGAACATTATCAGAGAATGCTTCGAAGAGACTAGTGGATTAATGCAGATCGAAGTTTACCACGTTGGCGTCATCACAATTTCGAGTATCTGCCACTTTGTAAGCACTTTGAATGATCTTGGCGTAACATTATATTCCCGCATAGCCAAGCCGAGATTGGATCGGACTCAGATGACCTAATTTCAATGATTGAGTCCAGCTCATGTTAGAAGGTAACCACACTGGTTCACTCGCCTCTTGTTTAGGGCCAGTATATTAGGTGTTATAATTAAAGAGCATATGAATATCCATTCAGTTCACGAAAGGAAGGAGATTTTTTCATGAATATGAAGCAATGGGATCGGATTCGGACGGGACAGGGTTTTATAGCGGCCTTGGACCAAAGTGGTGGTAGCACACCAAAAGCGCTGCTGCAATACGGTGTTACAGAAGACAGTTACTCCAATGAAGATCAAATGTACGAATTGGTTCACGAGATGAGAACGCGCATTATCAAGAGCCCTGCATTTGATTCAAAGTATATACTGGGTGCCATCTTATTTGAGAACACTATGGATCGTCTCATTGACGGGAAATATACTGCTGATTATCTCTGGGAGGAAAAAGGCATTGTACCCTTTCTAAAAATCGATAAAGGACTCGCCGATCCAGAAGACGGGGTACAGCTCATGAAGCCAATTCCTGGCTTAAGTGACCTTTTACAGCGGGCCAACGAACGTAATATTTTCGGGACGAAAATGCGCTCGGTGATCAAAGAGGCGAATCCTTCCGGCATCAAAAAAGTGGTTGAGCAACAGTTTGAAGTCGGTAAGCAAATTTTAGAAGCGGGGCTGGTTCCGATTATCGAACCGGAGGTCGATATCCACACCGCTGATAAAACAGCTTCGGAAAAGCTGTTAAAAGCAGAACTTTCAGCTCAATTGTCTAAGCTGGGCAAAGATGTGAAGGTCATGTTGAAGCTCTCCATACCCACAGAAAATAACTTCTACCGCGAATTAATGGAGGACCCTCACGTTCTGAGAATTGTCGCATTGTCCGGCGGATACACACAGGCTGAGGCCAACGATAAGCTCGCCCACAATCAAGGATTAATCGCCAGCTTCTCGCGTGCTTTATCACAAGGACTAAGTGCCGGGCAGTCAAACGATGAGTTTAACGCGCTCCTATCTAAATCTGTAGAAGCAATTTATGCAGCCTCTATTCAATAAGCTGCTCTTCTCTTCGTGAAGACTCAAGACATAAATAAAGGCTGTTTCCTTACAGGTGAATACCTGCAGGGAAACAGCCTTTTTCTAATCTGAATTCACTTTTTTAAAGCTAGTGCTCTCAGAATGATGGTTGCGGCTTCAGCACGAGTAGTACTGCCTTGCGGTTTCAATGTACCATCTGTATAACCCTCGAGAAGTCCCTCGGCAATAGCTGCACCTAGCGCAGGTCGAGCCCAGGTGGAGACCTTTGCACTATCTGAGAAGTTCATACTCATATCTGTTTCTACGAGCTGCGCTGAGCGAACGACTATTGTCGCAACCTGTTCACGAGTTACGATCTCATCTGGTTCGAAGTTGCCATTGTTGTAGCCATTAATAACGCCCAGTGCTGCCGCTATTGCAATGGCTTCATTAGCCCAATGCGTCTTCGTGTCGCCAAACACTTTACCAACATCGGCCTGAAGCCCGAAGGCTTTGACAATTATCGATACGAATTCGGCTCTTGTAATCTTGCTATCCGGTTTAAATGTATTGTCCGGGTAGCCATTGATCGACCCTAGTTTAACCAGGTCTCTGATGCTTATTTCAGCCCAATGTCCTTTGATATCTACGAAATTCACATCCGGTGAAGGGGTCGGAGCCACTGTTTTTTCAGAGACCAGAACGGCAAATTTCGTGAAATGAGTTACTGTTCCCGATACCGTTCCACTTTCTTGATCCACTTGCAGATTGTCCAGCTGAACCCATTTTTTCGTTTGCTCGTTCAACCAGTACAAACCTACAATGGATTTGTTAAAGTCCACTTTTGTCTTGTCAAAAGGCAGTGTGATCGTAATCGCTTTAGCAAAATCCCCTTCCTTGTTCTTGATGATCTCATAAATATCACCCAGCAATTTCAAGTCAGATCCGGAGAATAGGTTAGCGGTGTCTTCTAGTTTAGTTACAGTTATCGTAATCCCGTTATCCATAGCTCCAGCGGGAACATTAATTTTGACTCCGTTCAAAGTTAGTACACCACCGTTTGCCGGAACTGTTCCGCTATTGACCGAAGGATTAACCTGATTCGACCCTCCTGTGGAAGTCGATGGATTAGAGGGCTCCGTTGGTTGCGTTGTAGCAGCTTCAGCTCTGGTCACAATCACAGTGTACGTATTGCTGATACCGTCTGATGAGGTCACTACAATCGGAATGACATTGCTGCCAACATTCAAACTAATCGTCCCGCTTGTTTGCCCATTGACTGCCGGAGTACCGTTTACAGTGAAGGAAGCAGAGCTGTCATATACACTTGCTGATACTGTAATGCTTGACACTTCATTATCCACTTTAGAAGTATAGTCGGTTACCTCAGGGTTAAAAGCCGGGTTCAGTGTGCCGTTAGACAATGTCAGCGCGCTTAAATCCTGGTCATGATTAGCTGCTTCCTCAGCACCTCTGATAACGTCAACTGTATAAGTTTTACTGGTACCATCGACCGCAGTTACCACAACTGGAATTTTGTTACTACCAACCTTCAGATTGATCATGTCGCTTGGTTGGCTGCTGATGGACTGATTACCCTTCACCGTAAGTGTGGCCGAGCTGTCATATACACTTGCTGTTACTGTAATGCTTGCTATTTCATTGTCCACATGCGTAGAATACTCGGTGATTTCCGACCCAAAGGCAGGGCTCAGCGTGCCGCTAGACAATGTCAATGCACTCAAATCTGTACTGCCGCTCGCTTCTTCTGCGGCAGATCTTGTCACGATCACGGTATAGGTCTTGGTAGAGCCGTCTCGTGCCGTCACCGCAAACGGTATTTCATTTGCTCCAACTGACAGCTCAAAGGATATTCCGGTTCCGTTGGCATAGGATTGTCCTTGAGCAGTTAACTCCGCTTTAGCATCGGTAGCCTTCGCCGTAAGCTCAATAGACTCGACGGAGTGATCTACCGTAACAGTATATTCGGTGATTCCAGCAGCGAATGACGGTGATAAAGTACCTGTCTGAACAGTCAAGTCATCCAGCGTCGAAACATCAATCAGCTTGCCTGCTAGCATATCACTTTGGACTAGTGCAAAGTCTGCTACCACCTGATGTGAATAATCCTCGGCAGCATTCAGAATAAAGTTCTTAAGATCGCTCCATACTGGAAGTACATTCGTCACAAAACGCTCTTCAAATTTGTAGTTCAACTCGTCGGATACCTTGTCCAAACGAGAATCCGTATAAGCATAAGCTTTTGCCGCATCAATCAAATATTGTTCCAGTTCATCTTTGTTCTTGAATGGTTTATCCGTGTAATCTCCCTTAAATGGCGATACCTCCCGGATCAGATAAGAACGGCTGGAAGCTTCCAGTACACCCAGATAAACATCAGGATCTACCGCAGTTTTAATATACGCATCTTTGGAGAGGTAGGCATCACGTGTCTGCTCTTTCACATCAAGCAAAATATCGTCCGTGTTCGCCCCGCTCCCACCTTCAATCAGCACGTTATAGCGCTCGACTCCGATGCTGCCAATCCCCTGATGGATGCGGCGCACGATATCCTTGATGGTAAAATAAGCATCAAATTGCTCGTCGGTTAAGTTCGGGAAATCCCCTCTGACTTGAGCCTTGTAATTTTCCCAATCTGTGTGCAAGGATGTTGTTTCTGCTTCAGTCGCGAGTTCAAACTTATCCGAATTTCCGGCTATGTTGAGTTTTCCATTCAATGCACGTTTACTGAGCAATTTTTGCAAAGCCTCAGCGTAAGATACCTTTGAAGCACTGTCCATAACTGTTTTAGTATAGGCTGTAACGTTACTTTTGGTTAGCTTGGTAATTTTCTTACTGTTGTCATTATTAATTTCTGTTAACGTGTCTTTGTATGTCTCCAGGAATTTTGCAGATACCTCTCGAAAATCGGCGTCCTGTAGATTAGCAATGCCTGAACTGTCTTTATCATACTTCACGACATAAATGCTCGTTACAAAACGAATCAGATCATCATAAAAACTGCCAATTCCCGCAGAGTCCACATCATTCAGACTAAATACCATCGTTTCCGTGCTGTCATTGAAGGTTCCCACATTCTGAATATGGGCATCACCTTGCGTGTAGGTTAGAATATCCTTATCTTTCCACCCCGCGATAATCGAGTCTGGAGAGGGAATGAGATGATTCGCCTGATCGGACTTGAACAATGAATTCGTACCACGTAAAAAGGTGTACGCATTAGCTCCCATTGCATTGCTTCCGTATTTATATTCCTTGGTGACAGGATCATTAAACCCGGTATTGTCCGCTATTATTCTTTGCTCAACCACTTGCTTCCGAGCTTCGTCAGAAAGAACAGGCTGACTATAGCGCAGTATAGAAATTCCTATAGCGTCAGATTCTACCCAACCGCTATCCTGCACAGCTTGCGGCTTCAAAGTCACATTAAGCGGCACTGTATCCATAACAGCTGATGCTGCTGTACCGGAAATGGAAATAGTGATCGTATTACTACTGCTTTGTCCTTCAGCCGTAATCTTCCAATCTCCAGCAGGAAGGCCAACCACGCTATAAGCATTTGCACTTAGGGTGCCATCAACCGCAGTCCCGGCGTTAAGTTTCAACCGTAGAAGTGCGTTCATATCCTTTGCACTGCTCATAGGGATCGTGGAGGAATCTGGAGCAGCTACGATTTTATTGGAAGGTGTAAACTTAGCCAATGTCACTGTATTTGTCTTTTGATAAACGGTCACAGGTTCAGTTGGCTTGTTGCCCTGATTCCAGGCTCCAGGAAGAATATTAAACGTTAGATTGGCATCAGACTCTACATTGCCAGAGCCATCTCCAGATATCGTAATTGTGATTTGTTCACCACTAGCGGCTGCCGAGGCAGAAAAGCCTGCTGGAAGACCGATTACGTTGAAATCCGCTGAAGCCCATGCTCCTTGTTTTAGAACAGCGTTGAAGGCTTTCAGAATAATAGTATTATGATCTGAATCCACGGCAGAGCTGGACTTCATCTGTACCGTCTGATTATTTTCTAAAAAGGCATACGCCGCTGGGCTGCTGGAATTACGAGCCTTTGCACCTTTGACTTTTTCAAAATCCTTTCCGTTATTCTTTGTATCCCAGTTATTCCCGCTATTCGGGAAGGACGCCGAGGTCAGGTTGGACGTAGGCTCCAATGGATCGAACACCAAGCGCTGCATCGTATTTTGCTTGCCAGCCTGCGGTGCTGGACTTCCCCAAAAAGCATCCACCGCATCGTACCCAACAAAATCCACTACATTATCCTTTAGCGAATCTTTCATCGGGTCGTTGTCGGTCAATTTTTGGTTCGTATTCAGTAGAGCCAGTTTACCGCTGTTATTCCCTAGTTTAAAAGATCCCTCAACGGCATCTGCTTGTGGCAATTGTGCTCCGACATTTCCGTTGCTGCCCAGCGCGACCAAATAATAACCGTAAGCAGGAATCTGTGCTGTCGGTGCACCTAAATTTGCTATCTTCCAGTTGTTTTTTTGGTTATCAGCGAATTGTAAAGACCAGCCGTTTAATGAAATAGGCTTCGACGTAGGATTAAATAATTCAACAAAATCGCTAGAGTACACGTCGAGAACATCGTCTTTTTTCCCTCCATAAAAATGGCTAATTACTATGTTCTCCGCCAGATTATCGGTATTCGTCGAATCTGCCGCTGCATAGCCTGTCCCCGCTAAAACCCACAAGGATTGCACAAACATTGCTGACACAAGGGCGACTGAGATCCAGCGCTGAACTATTTTTTTCAAATTGATTGACCCCTCTCCCATTTCAAAATTCAGATAATTATATCAACTGAATGTCATAGGAAAGTAAATTGAACTGCATGATTAGGTCATTTTATCTCACACAAAAAGGGCTTCACCACGCAAACACGCGAGGTAAAAGCCCTAAATTCACTAGCTTTTTGGTTATCTTAAATCGAAACTACTAGGATTAAAGCGATGAAAGCTGGGAGTCCTTGCATGAATAAAATAGATTTTTTTACCGTCAGGGCACCATAAATCGCTGCCACTATCACAGTGCACAGGAAGAAGATATCAATTTGGTAGCCGAAATTCACATTCGGATGAACCAGTCCCCAAATTAAGCCAGCAGCTAAAAATCCATTATACAACCCTTGATTCGCTGCTAGAGTTTTAGAAGCATCTGCAACTTCTTGCGTCATTCCAAAGACTCGAAGCCCTTTGGGCTTTGACCAAGCGAACATTTCCAGATATACAATGTAGATATGTATTAACGCAACAACACCTACCATGATATTAGCTATCCATTCCATGAAGTTAACCACCTTTTTTGTTTGTGTACAATTTAATTGTACCACTTTTATATTGGTAGGTGCAAAAAAGAATAGCAATAGTCCTAAAATAAGTAATAAGTGCAATTCGATGTTTATTGTCACTTATAGTTGCCGTTCGTCCGGGAAGTATACGCCTTTCCCCCTCGAATGTTATGGTTTTACTAGAGCTTTATATTCGAAAAAGTCAAAATAAGCCCGCTTCGCTTGCTGATCCAGATCTTGCGCGCACAATCCAACAAAGGAACCTGTAAATCCGAGTTTGCCACCGTACTCATCAGAAAGTGTCCCGAAATCTAAAGGAGTACAGACCGCCGTCCAACCTACTCCATCTGGTGAAGCGTAAAATATAAACTCACGTTCATGAATTTCAACCTTCAAATAATATCTCTCCCAATTCTCCACAGAAAGCTGCATCGAAGAAATCTCATCATAATTACCACCTTTACACAGTACAACACCCAAGCTAGTTCCGCGAATCTCATCAGCCGTCACACGCAAATAATAGTAGTCACTGTCATCGTAATAGAGGACCAATCCAGCCATTTGCATGAAGCTATCGGGTTTGAATTCTAGACAGGTTGTCGCCGTGCATTCAAAATGCTGAATCGGCCGGGCAATTAAACTCTGATCATGTAGTGAAGCTAAGGATTCTCTACCGCGCAAGCAAAGAAAACCCGGACGTTCCTTCAAGCTAACCCAAGATTCATCAAAAGGGACACGCAAACTTTGATACGGGAACCCTAGCATCTCTCCATCAAAATCATCCTTTTCCGGCAGTTCTTCAAAAATACATATAGGTAATTCCGGAGCCTCCGTTTCCAATGCAGGCAGCTTCCCGTCATGGGCCAAACGCAGCCAGCCGTTCTCCGTCCATTCACAGCGCTGGATCGCTGTTTCCCGCCCGAGCGGATTCATTGTTGCCGTCCCGGGGATGGGACGTGTGCATAAATGCGCCATATACCATTCGCCACTCTGTGTCTCCACAAGCGATCCATGTCCCGCCTGCTGGAACGGATAGTTCAAATCATGTGCAGTCGTCATTATCGGGTAATCAGGATCGGTCTCATAAGGTCCTGTTATACTATGGCTTCTCGCCATTGTAACCATATGATTGATACCAGTGCCGCCTTCTGCTGTCAGCAGATAATAATATCCATCCTTTTGGTACAGCTGCGGACCTTCTGTGACTCCGATAGGGGTACCTTTATAAATTTCGTGAATAGATCCAGTCAACTTACCGGATTCTTGATCATATTCCTGCATAATGATGCCTGAGAAATTACTGTGATTCTTTCGGAAATCCCAGCGCATGTTTAGCAGCCATTTCGTGCCGTTCTTATCATGGAATAAAAATGGATCAAACCCGCTCCCGTTTAATCTAACGGGTTGGCTCCACGGTCCTCTAATATCTGTTGCCATAATCAAATAGTTGTGTAAATCCTTATATACACTTTTACGAGATTTCACATCTGTATAGAGTAAATAGAATACGCCTTGATCATAAGAAAGTGCCGGTGCCCAAATAGAGCCTGAGCTCACATTTCCGCGAAGATCGACTTGAGAGGCTTCTGTCAGTACTCGTGAAATAGAATGCCAATGTATGAGGTCTTTGGAATGATGGATTACCACACCAGGAAACCACTCAAAGGTAGATGTAGCAATATAATAATCATCCCCTACTCTTATAAAAGACGGATCAGGATGGAATCCCGTCAACACCGGATTTACAATCATTTGATTCATAAGACAGACCTCCACAAGCAAATTTTCGTAGTTTAACGAGTTTATTGTATCGCTTTCATTTCGATTAAAGTTATAATGTGATATAAAGAAATGTTTGTATTTTGTCATCTCGGAGGGAATATGAAGCAGCTGTTCGAACCTGTTATTTTTGAAGAACATAAGACCTTGGTTTGGGATTACAAAATATATACCGACGACTATTACAAAGGTTACTACCATTGGCATCAATGCTGTGAAATCATGTTCGTTCATCGCGGCCAGGGAAACGTTGTCGTAAATCAACAAATGTACGATATCCGCCGGGGAATGCTATTCTTTTTCCAACCGTATCAACTGCACCGAATCTATTCCGAGGTCTCTACCGAGTGCCCTTTTGAACGAACCATTTTCTATGTTGACCCCCATGTTGCAGAGAATCTGCTGCAGAACTTTTCAAAAAGAAAGGCTCTATTTACAGCGCTATGGAAAGGGGGGAATTCACGCTGTACCTTTGAACTTAATGAACGTGCAGAGACTGTGGAGTGGATTCTAAAGCATTATGATCACAACAAAAAAGCCTCCCTTTCAGAGGATTCCGAAGATACTTCTGTTCTATTTCTTCAGCTGCTAAGTTGTATCGAGATCGAAGATTATCATGTGTTTCAACCTAGAGAACGGAGAACACTTCACTATTCCGAGAAAATCATGAGCTTTATCGAGGAACACTATCATGAGGAGGTTAACCTGGATCAATTGGCTGAGGAGATTCATTTATCAAAATCCTATGTCTCTAGAATCTTTCATCAAGAAACAGGAGGAAAGCTCGTTGATTATCTTACTGCCCGTCGAATTAAACAGGCCTGCCGCTTATTAGGAACAACAGACCTGCCAGTAGAGCAAATAGGGATCGCTGTTGGTTTCCCTAATGCCTCTTATTTTAATCAATTATTCAAAAAAGTACTCGGTACAACTCCATTAAAATACAGAAAAAATAATTAGAGACTCGATTGTTCACCAGCAGTCTCTTCGATAACAAATACAATGTTTTTTGCAAAATGATTGATCTCGATCAGCTCTGGGCGGGGGGCATTCAACAGTTCATCGTTAACTCTTAAATTGATGAAGGTCACACCTTCAACAGCTCTTTTTTCATCAAAGCCATAAATTCTTGAAGGATTGGCCTTCCCGCTGTAGCTGATATTGCGAAATGTAATATTCCGAATACTTGTGCCAGGCTCTGGATTATAATCCTTGTTGTAAACTACACGCACATCGAACAACTGCCCCTGCTCAATCCGTTCAACGCGTATGTTATCGTAAATTACGTTACATACCGTATTTCGATCCCCGGCATTAATGGCTAGTGCCCCCCAATAATTTTCTTGTGGCTCATGATGATTCAGAATATCTATGTTTGTAAAAATAATATTTTCAATCACGTCACCGTTCTGCCCATGGTCACCATGAGTCCCGATCATCAGTGGATGCGCAACATCTGCCCATAAAATAGAATCACGAACGCTGATATTGCGTGTATCTCCATAAAAATCCCATCTCGATCCATAGATTGCAATACAATCATCGGAATTCCGCATAAAAGCATCCCGAATGGCAACATCAGAACTAGACATGATATCTATGCCATCAGACCATCCGCGAGTACTAAAAGCTTTAATATTATCAATTTCAATCCCGCTAGACTCCCCTATGAAAATACTATAATGTGGTGGGTCGATAACAGTGATGCCTTCCACTTTAATGGATTGTGAGAAAACGATTCTTACCCCACGAAAAGCTGAGTATCGATGAAAATCTGCAAGATAAATCATTCCACGACCACGGATAGTTATATTATGGACCGACTCGCCACCAATGACCCTACAAGCGCAGATCCTCCAGCTAGATATATTGTTGTGCCCGAAGGAATTGGAAGGACCGTTTCTTCAATATAGTGCGTTCCTGGCGAAAAAAAGAGCACGTTCGGTTTCTCACTAGAGTATGCCACTGGTATTTCCAGTAATCGCAAAAGATCTGTTTTCCGATGAATACCTGGTTGTACTACCGCTACATTAGGATCCTCTATAAGTGGTGCATCCTCTTCTTTAGGGTTAGCAAATAGATGCAGATTCCGGAAAATATCATCATTGATTTCGATCGAAAGCTTCTGCGGGCCGAAAAGGCTGAATTTGATCGTTCTCTCTTGAATTTCGTAAGCGATATTACGTGAAGCCGGAGCGACGTTCACACACTCAATTTCGGTGTAAAGACAAGTAACTTCCACCTCTGCTGCACCTTCTAGATCAAAGAAAGCCATAGATGCTGGTCGAACGTGATGCATATCTACCTTAACCTCGTAGATAAATACATTATGCCATTCACCTTCAGGTTGCCTGACTCTAATCTTATAATCCTCACGTCCCGGTATACCTTTGGGCGCTTCATACACTTGTAAGTAGTTCAAATAATAGTCCTCCCGCTGTTGAATCGATTAGGATTACGAATTTATTTCTATATGCCTATATTGTATCTGCATCTATCTCGACAAAGTTTTCATGCGTTATTCATAAATGTTTATATTTTGTCTTATAAGGGATGATTACTAGACTTCAGCATGACAATAATCAAACATTTTCTTATATCAAAACAAAACTTTTCGCAACCATAGAAAGCTATACTCATAACATCCTAACCACACTGGAGGCAACAATGATGACTTTACCTTATTGGCAGGAGATCATGAGTAGACTGGATACAAAAGTAGAGCGTATGGTTGAACAGATTGGTGACAAGTGTCCACATTTTGCCGGAAAAGATGGCAAGTTTGACGATATCGGCTCAGACTGGTGGACCACGGGCTTTTGGCCTGGCATCCTCTGGATTATGCATGACATCACCGGAAAAGACCTTTACAAAGATGCCGCATGGCACTGGGATGGTACGTTGGAGGAATGGTTTGTCAAACCTACGGTAGAGCTGCATCATGATGTTGGTTTTCAATTTCTTCCGACAGCTGTAATCAAACATACAATCACTGGTAATGAGGATGCACTCCGCAGAGGGATTGAAGCCGCAAACTTCCTTGCTGCCCGTTATAATCCGGTAGGCAAATTTATTCGCGCCTGGAATGAAGATAAATATGGTTGGGTGATCATCGACTGTATGCTGAATATCTCCCTGCTCTTTTGGGCCAGCAAAGTTACAGGTGATCCTCGTTATAAACATATCGCGATTAACCACGCGGAGACGACTATGCAATATGGTATCCGCGAAGACGGATCAACCAAGCATATTCTCTCTTTTGATGCAGAATCCGGTGCTTATATTGAGAATTTTGGAGGTCAGGGCTACTCTCCTGAATCCTCTTGGAGCCGTGGTACAGCTTGGGGCTTGTACGGCTTCATCAACACTTACCGCCATACAAGTGATGAGCGTTTCCTGAACACCGCCAAACGAATCGCACATTACTTCATTTCCGCTTTGCCAGAGGATCAGGTACCGTACTGGGATTTCCGTCTTGAGGATGACGAACGGATGTTCAGAGATAGCTCTGCGGCCTCCATCGCCGCTTCAGGCTTGCTCGAACTAGCAGATATCGTACCATTGGGTGAAAAAAGTCTTTATTCAACAGCAGCAGAGCGGATTCTGCGCTCTCTGACCGAAAGCTATGCGACTTGGGATCAGCCAGAGCACGAGGCGATTTTGCTGCATGGAACTGGCAGCGGCACATCCTTTATTGATGTATCGCTAATCTATGGGGATTACTATTATATAGAGGCAATCGCTAAATTGAATGGCTGGAAACACCGGATTTTTTAATAAAGAGATATTTATTCAGTTCAGTGTTCTTGAAAAGGAATATGTTATAATCTTCACTAGATTGTTTGGAGGCGATAATGATGAGATTAATCACTAATAATATTGGACTATTTTTGAAGGATAGCGCCTAATCGTCCATAAACCGCGTGTTTCTTTCATAAGCGAGGTTACGAATGTAATGCCAAATTATACTTTAAACGCAATGATGGATTATTCGAGAGAACAAATAGCAACAATAGAATCATTAGAAGAGATTTGCAAACAATTTGAGAAGATTAACTTAAGAGTTGGCATAGAACATCTTGTAAAAGATCACGGTGATCACGCCTACCTTTGTCACCATAATGAACGGTTAATTGGTTTTCTCAGTTGGTATACTTCTGACGGAACCGAAGCGAATATTAACGGAATGGTGCATCCAGACTATCGTCGCCAAGGCGTATTCCGCAGCTTACTTGGACGAGCAAAACAAGATATGTCCTTACAAGGTATCCACTCGCTACGATATCGGGTCGTTTCAGGATCAAGCTCCGGTGAGGGTTTTGTCTTACACATGGGAGCATCCCATGACAGTTCAGAGTACTCTATGTCGTACTTGAATTTAACCAATAAGAATGAGCGATTAGACAGTATAATTCTACGCCCAGAAGAAGACAAGGACTTTGATTTTGTGACAACCTGCTTCTCGGCGGCGTTTAACGAAACGATGGAATGGACGCATGAATATCTCACTCATACTCGCGAGCCAAGCCGTGTTACCTATGTCGCCCTGAGAGAAAACACGCCTGTCGGCCTGATTAGAACGAATAATTTAGGGAATGGTACGACTGTCATCCATGATTTTTGTGTACTCCCTGTCTTTCAGGGACAAGGCTTTGGACGAGAAATTCTAATACATGTAGTAGATCTTCTGCTTTCGATTCCATTCACACACCTCCGCTTAGGCGTTGTCACCGATAATGAGCATGCTTTAAATCTTTACCTCAGCGCTGGCTTTGAGATCACAGCAGAATTTCATTATTACGTTGGCGGAGTTTGATTCATGAAAAAAAGGGAGTCCTATTAAAGGACCCCCTTTTTCATGATTAGATTATTTTAGAAATAAACTGCATAATAGGTCGGGCTGATTGATTGTTTTTTCAAGATATCAAACCCTATTTTACTTAACAAGTTTTTACACTTTTGTTCAATTGTTCTTTTTTCGACTATAAAAAGCTTACACAGGTCTATCGTAAATGGCTGTTCAGATTATATAATAGAAACTATCTGGTATAGAAAGGAAGTTGATTTTTTTATGAAATTTGATGATTACCGCTATGAGCGGCCGGATGTTAAGCAATTCAAGCAAGACTTTAACGCCCTGCTGAAAGATCTCAATGACACATCACCTTTAGAGGTACAAAAGGCTTCCATCACTGCCATTAACAAGCTTCGCAATACGTTTGATACTATGCAGACATTGGTTAGCGTTCGCCATTCTATCAATACGACGGATGAATTTTACAAAGCCGAACAAGAATTCATGGACGAAGTTGGACCTGTCGTTCAGGAATACATAACCGATTATTACAAAGCACTCGTACATTCGAAATATAGAGCCGAATTTGAACAGGAATGGGGTGCGCAGTTACTCCAGCTTGCAGAAGTTTCGCTGCGGACATTTAGTCCGGAAATCATCGAAGATTTACAATTGGAGAACAAGCTTTCCACGGAATACTCCCAGCTTATCGCATCCGCCAAGATTCTATTTGAAGGTGAAGAGCGCACACTGCCTCAACTCGCACCTTTCGAATTGTCTACAGACCGTGATATGCGTAAAAGCGCTTCTGAAGCACGGTTTGGTTTTATGTCCGAACATGAGGCTGAATTTGACCGCATCTATGACGAGCTCGTCAAGGTCCGTGACCGCATAGCTAAAAAGCTTGGATACAGCAACTTTGTTCAGCTAGGTTATGACCGTATGATGCGTACCGACTATAATGCTGAAATGGTTGCCAATTTCCGCAAACAAGTTCTGGAATATATCGTACCTGTCTCCCAACAGTTAAAGAAACGCCAGACTGAACGCCTAGGTCTCGATGAATTGAAATACTACGACGAGAACTTTAGCTTTAAGACTGGGAACGCTACCCCTAAAGGAGACCCAGACTGGATTGTAGCTAACGGGAAGAAGATGTATAAAGAGCTATCTCCTGAAACGGATGAATTCTTCACCTTTATGTTGGACAATAATCTGGTTGATTTAGTAAGTAAAAAAGGAAAGCAAGGCGGCGGTTATTGTACTTACTTCAGCCAATACAAGGCCCCTTTTATTTTCTCTAATTTCAACGGCACCTCAGGGGACATTGATGTCTTAACCCATGAAGTAGGGCATGCCTTCCAAGTATATGAAAGCCGCAATATTGATGTGCCAGAATATGCTTTTCCAACCTATGAAGCATGTGAGATTCATTCCATGAGTATGGAATTTTTCGCTTGGCCTTGGATGAATTTGTTCTTTGAGGAAGATGCGGATAAATACCGCTTCAACCATTTATCTGATAGCCTTCAGTTTATTCCTTACGGTGTGTCTGTCGATGAATTCCAACATTTTGTTTATAGCAACCCTGAAGCCACCCCTGCTGAACGCAAGCAGGCTTGGAGAGAAATCGAGAAGAAATACTTACCGCATCGTAATTATGAAGGTAACACATATCTGGAACAAGGCGGTTTTTGGCATAAACAAGGGCATATCTTCGCCTCGCCTTTCTACTACATTGACTACACACTAGCACAGCTTTGTGCCTTCCAGTTCTGGAAACGTTCGAACGAAGATTTCAAATCTGCTTGGAGCGATTATTTGGAACTATGCCAGGCTGGAGGAAGCAAATCTTTTATCAAACTGGTTGAGCTTGCCGGTCTAACTTCACCGTTTGAAGATGGCTGCATTAGCTCCGTTATTGGAGATATTGAAGGTTGGCTGAACAGCATTAATGATAAAGAGCTTTAATCCATTCTCTGAATAGCTCTCTTCACATAAAAAGCAATCCATGCCTTATGGCTTGGATTGCTTTTTAGAATTGAATGATCTAACTTCACCCAGTTTACCGATAGCGAATCAACAAATCTATTGGATAACGACCCGCATTGCGGCCATACAAGGCTAAGCCTCCACCCTCTGCTTGAAGTTCCAACCGGAACGTACGATTGCGATCTAGTTTAGCTGCTAACTGCCCCGGTACACTTACCTTACATAGATAGCCGTAAGAGCCAGCCTCATCCAACTTATTCGCTAATGGCTGATAATGCCAGGACAATACACCTCGGCTGTCGGCCGGATCATCCGGCAAATAGAAGGAGCCAATCCGTTGACCTTCTACCAGAACATTCACACGTGAAGGATGACGTTCTTCGTCGGTCATATAGTACGTATTCGGATTATACTCCACCCTAGCGTCTGCACCATGCATGAGATCAAGTCCCATTTCATTTTGCTTTGCCCCTTCAAGATTCCGGGCCAGCACTCGCTTTGCGCTAGCTTCAAACATAATTTCGATCTCGCCAATCATTTTTTTCTCCAAAGCATCTGGAAGAGCTACATCAAATTCATATTGGCCTTGACCGGCCCCATTGATTTTTGCGCATTGAATAGCTTCCCATTGTAGTTCAAAGCTGTGTTCTTTAAAAGCATCCACAGGGATACTAATACAATCTGCTTCCCCCTCACACCTTACTTCCTGATCACCGCTTCTTACATCAAACGTAATGAAGTTGCGAGTGGGCGTCTCTCCCTTATTAGTTATCAAGGAAAGCGCCAGCACTGCAACTGCGTCCTGATCAGGCATAGTAACATGCAGAGCGGGTAGAGCTGCTACTCCATATCCATCCCAATTCACTGACATATGATCACTTTGTGCAACAACTCGTGTTCCCAAATCGTCGTACCAAAGTTCCCACTTCACCTGTAAATGCTGTCCATGATATTTATCTGAGAAACTGGAACGAAGAAGCGGAACTTTAACTTCATCCTTTGCGTTTACTGTCTGGCATGGCGGTGCATCGATCACGATGAAGTCCGGAGAATGCAGATCAGAAATCGTCATCCCTGGAACAAAGGCATCATAACCAAAATCTTTATCGCTGCCGTCTAACCGATAATAACCATTGAACTCATTCGTAACATCGCGAAATTCGGTAAATACGAAACCACATAACTTATCATGCCGCCGGAATTCATTCATCATATAGCGATAATGCCATGCTAAATCACTATCCCCTGCCCCGCCTTCGATACCCCATACGTTTCCACATTCACTGTTCATCAGGGGAGCATCAGATTGTACATTACCTCCGATACAGTTAAAGTCTGAACCTGGGAAAGTTTTGTCTACAACCTCATTCAAATGAGCTCTAAGCTGATCATAACCATTAATGTAGAAATGCCACGTATTAATATCAGATTCCACATGATCATAGTTACAAGGTGAGTTGTCTTCAATGATTCTAGTTGGGTCAAGTCGTTTAGCCCAGCGATATTTTTCCCGAACCCATTCCTGTGTCTCCTTAAGATAACTAGACTGTTGCCCTACATCACTCGTTAGACTAGTGTCCTGAGCGTTCGTCTTCAACCCCCACGTCTCGTTAAACATCACCCATGAGAAAATAGATGGATGATTATAGTCTCTTTCGATAACCTCTAGGGCTTCAAGTTCATACGCAGCACGGGCTTTTTCATCCGGATTCCCCCAAAAGCAAGGCATGTCTTCCATCACCAGAATACCCAGTTTATCCGCCCAATATAGTTTGCGGGGTTCCTCTGGTTTGATATGAATACGTACAAAGTTCAGTCCCAAACGTTTCATTAGATAGATTTCATCCCGCATGTCTTCATCAGACGGATAAGTGAAATAGCCCGTTTTGTGATAAGACTGGTCAAGGGTACCGTTTAAATAAATTGGCTTGCCATTAAGAGTAATCCATCGATAACCACGCTCATCGAAGCGAACAGTTTGAATTTCTCGAATTCCGAAATAAGTGCTGACAATGTCTGTGCCAAAAGATCCGCTAAGCTGTAGTTCGCCTTCGTACAAATAAGGTGATTCTGGACTCCATAATTTCGGATCTGATATTTGAATAGAGAGCTTAAATTCATTCTCCCCTGCGATAAGATCTAATTTCTCAGTATGCAGTATGGAATCCTCTGCGAATTGCAGCGTGAAATCTGCTGAACCAGATTCTTGTGCAATGATTCTTGTAGTCACGTTCACTTGCCCATCCATAGTGGTCACAAACTTAGTATCACCCATATAAGTCTGGGGCCGAGATTCTAGCCATACTGGCTGCCAAATTCCGCGAATTTCTCCATAACCTTGTTTGCCACGTGCTTGGTAATCATGATCGAAGTCCTCTACTCTTACGACAATTATATTGTCCAAATCTTCAACCCAGTACGGAGTAACTTCAAACTCAAATGAACCATATCCACCTTGGTGTGAACCAACATGTACTCCGTTTATCCAAACGTCACATGAATAATCCACTGCCCCGAATCGCAAAAATAGTCGTGTCTGTAAGTCGATAGGCTGCCATTTCAAAATCCGCCGATACCAACCTATCCCTTTACGATCGCTGCCAATACCGGATAATGGACTTACCCAAGAAAAAGGGACGGTAATCTTCGAACTGTAAGCGATTTCGGAATTCGAAAACCATTGATTACTTATTCCTTCATTGCTCGGATCAAAGCTAAATGACCATTCCCCATTCAAATTCATCCATTCCTTGCGCTGCCAATGTGGATGCGGATGTTCGGGACGAGGAATCGGAAGACTCTCAACATTCAGTACGGAAGTTGTCATGATATGAGCACAGCCTTTCAAAATAAGAAGTTGAGCTCATTTTAGCACCAGTATATAAATTTCGCAATGTGTATTATAATTTTACAATATATAATCTTCGGTGTACAATATCCTCAAACTATCTTAACGAAAAGGAATACAATCAATGAATGATATTTCGCAAGAAACGATCCGGTACCCTGCATCACGTATCTTAGATGTTGCTAAAGCACTTTCTGGAGATGTCAGAGTCCGCATTCTTGAAGCCCTTGGTGACAAGCCCATGAGTGTCAGTCAATTGGCCGAGACACTTGGCGTAGCTCAACCTACAATTTCAATCAATGTGCAGACCCTTGAGCAAGTTAACTTAATTTCATCTACACAGGGAGCAAATCGCGAGAAAATATGCGCGGTGACCTGCCGATCCATCCATCTCGATCTTCCTTCGAAGCTAGGCGATGGTCTGCATCAAACGGAAGAAATACATATGCCCATCGGAATGTTCTCCCACTGTTCTGTACAACCATCCTGTGGTATGGCTGGAAAAGACGGCGGAGTCATCGGTTCTCAGGATGATCCGCGGGTATTCTACATGCCTGAACGAGTTGAAGCAGCTCTCTTATGGTTCGCTGATTCTGGCTATGTCGAATACTATTTTGCCAATCCACTACCACCTGGTGTCGAGCTAGATGAGATTAGGATTTCGGCTGAGGTTTGTTCTGAAGCACCTGCATTCCGTGAAGATTGGGCAAGTGACATCACATTAACTATAAACGACCTACATGTCGGTACTTGGACTTGTCCATCAGATTTCGGTAACCGGAAAGGAAAGTTAACACCCGAACGTTGGAAGAGTGGTACAGAATATGGAATGCTGACAGAGTGGAGTATCTCAGAACAGGGTAGCAAAATAAATGGAGCTGCTTCTTCCCCTACTACAATTAGCTCACTGAAGCTGGCATTTAATGAGCCAATTCGAGTACGCTTTGAGATTCGCGAGGATGCCCTCAATAGACGAGGACTTAATCTATTCGGAAGTGCTTTCGGAGACTACTCACAGGATATTATCCTGTCGTTTGTACGTCGTTCAGTATCGGGTACACGATAACTTGTAAGAATTGCACACCTGAATCCAGAGAGGATAGAAAGCTTCAGGTGTGCAAGAGTACTGGGAAGACATTGTTTTCTTCACATACTATTTACGCTTATCTTGTGCTTTTTGAATATTCTCAGCCACTCTATATTTCACGATCTTACTAATTAATTCATAGGGCATCGGCTGATTAAGAGGGAATTGAATGGATCCTTTTGCTCCTTTATAGACAGATAATTCTTCTTTAAAAGCATCAATCCCATTAGGGGTTGGATAAAATCCAATATGGTTTTTGAAAGCTGCAAAATGGACGAGATTTCCGTGCAGTTCAAAAGTAGGCATCTGATAACTAATCTTTTCTTTTGCATCAGGTGCCGCTTCTTTTATCACTTTTCTTATTGTACTAAGGATTTCTTGAATCTCAGATGGAAACTTTGAAATATAGTCATCGATCGATTCATACGTGATTTTACCTTCCATGTTAAGTCCCCTCTCTGTTTCAATTTCACATTTAACTATGATGAAGTGCTGCCAATGCCTCGTCTTCTGTACTCTTGAACAATATTTTATTCCCCTGATTGCACTCATAAATAAAATCATTCAGACTTTTACTATTATAGCCAGTAAATTCTCCTACAATCGCAACCCGCATCTGATAGTTTGTATACTTTTGAAGAATCTCTCCGGCAAGCCCCGTCTTTAACTCAAAAAAATCATCCGTGATTTGCTCTTTTCTTAGAATCATTTTATCGCATTCTTGATATCTAACGTTTGCCATTAGATCCAAAGCATCATTTACATTATTAATTACAATACCCTCGCTGGAAATCAAAGCTACTGTTGAATTGTCTTTACGGTTTAATGTGATTTGCATTCTAATTTACTCCTTTTTCAATAAGAAATTCTTTTACGTTGTGGTTTCCTTGTTGGATGGCCATAGCTAATACTGATTCACCACCTTCAATTTTAGCATGGATGTCAGCTCCGTGTTCGATTAACAAGCGTATCAGCTCCACATTATCCGAATGAAAAGCTGCAGAATGCAAGGCAGTATGCCCGTCGCTATCTAAAATATGTGTCTGAGCACCTTTGTTCAATAGCAGTCGGATAACACCCATATCCCGCTCCCCAGCAATGGCAGCATGAAGTGCAGTATTAGAAGGAATGAAACTAATCTTAGAATGGGATACTGCATCAACTTCAGCACCATAGTCTATCAATACCTGCACCGCTGCTTCTTTACCGAAATGTGCTGCATATCCCAAAGGTGTAAGACCCTCGTTATTTTCCGTATTTGCTAAAGCCGGATGGAATTCTAGAATTTCTTTTAGCCGTGCAGCATTACCTTGTTGTGCCGACTGAAAGACTTCATTAATGCTTTGCCGTAATTCCATTTAGATATCGCCTCTTTTCGATTGATCTTATAAACGATCTACTTTACCTTTTCTGGATAGTTAAACTATTCTCCTGCTAACAAGAAGAAGCGACGTTGTCGTCTTTCAAAGACGATAACCATTTCTCGTAAAATAAAAAACACTAAAAACAATACAAATTTATTGTAAAACAATAAACTAAATGCTAAAATCATGAAGTCATTAAATAAGTGAGGTGTTTTAAATGAATGTTAAACGAGGTTCAACAACTTTCTTAAAAGTAATTATTTTTTTGGTTGGAGTTGCAGTGCTTGCTTTGTGTATCTGGTTGCCTGAGATAGCGGTAAGAGATGCAAGAGTACATCCAGATACGGCTTACTTCCTGATTCCCTTTTTAGTATGTGCTTACGGATTCTGTATTGCGTTTTCGGTTGCGCTATATCAAGCATATAAACTATTAAACAACATCGAAAAGAACAATGCTTTCTCAGAATTATCCCTTAAATCTTTGAAGATCATAAAGAAATGTGCTTTCACAATTATGTTCCTCATTTTGTTAGGAATAGTAAGCTTAAGGGTGCTTGCTAAAGTTACAGCTAGTGATGATGCAGCGGGTCCTACATCATTATGTCTAATGGGTCTTTTAGCAACAAGTATCATCGCAGCCATTGTGGACGCACTTCAAAAGCCATTAGAAAATGCACCAGATATAAATCCAAAAAATGTATGATTAACAGTCAAATATCAACATTAGAATTTAATATAACCAAAAGAAAAGAGTATTCATTCGAAGGTTATCGAATGAATACTCTTTCTTTTCAACGTATCATATGAGTCAAGGCTTTAAATTAAATCTGACTTTTGAAGTAGCCGCTTAACGATCGCCGCAACCTCAGCTCTGGTCATATCATTTTTGGGAGCAAGCACATTGCTGCTTCGTCCCATGATTACACCTGCCTGTAAGCAGTCAGTAATTGCACTAATCGCCCAGTCAGATGCTTTACCGGCATCGGTATATGGGTTCAAGAATCCTTCAGCGGATTGATTTGGAAGTTTAGCCTTTAGAGCTGTGATTTTCATCGCTTTGGCGATAATTTGCATTGCTTGTTCACGGGTAATTTGGTCATCAGGGCGGAACATGCCGTCTTCAAAACCATTGATTAATTGATAAGCATATGCAGTATTAATCGCACTGTTATACCAATCCGTAGTTTTAACATCCGAAAATGGTGTTGCCGCTTGATCCAATTCAAGTCCAAGACCGCGAACGACAATCGCTGCAAACTCTGCACGGGTAATGGCTTGATCAGGAGAAAATTGACTATTACCTGTTCCTTCGACGACTAAACGGGAGCCCATATCATTCACTGCGTCTTTTGCCCAGTGGTTAGCAACATCGCTAAATTCAAGCGGATGCCAGATTACAGAGTAAGTACCGCCACTAAGACTGTTGATGGTAGCAAAATACTCGCCGCCAATTACAACTACTTTAGTGGGTACATGATGAACTGTTCCATCAGCATCAACATATACTCCAGTTGTAATCTTGTTCGGGTCCATCCCCTCAGGAATAGCAATGGTACGCTTCACATACGTATTGAATTGTGAAAGTTCAATGCTCTTATCTCCGTAAATCCCTCTAACCGTAAAAGTTACTGGCGCAGAGATTAATGAAAATGATCCTTTTTGTGCAGCAGCCTCTAAAGCACTTACAGCATCGGCTGTTGGTTTACTAACTTCAATCTGTATCTTAATATCCTGTAAAGCCACAGACTGTCCCACCTGCTTGGATAGGGCGTCCAAGTTAATCTGCCCTGCAGGCAAGGTAATAGTCGCATTGCCAGTTTTGATTTCAAGTACGGCTTGATTACCCTGCATATTTTTAACCATTTGTCCGTTTAGTTCACCAACCAGAACATCTGATTTGCTAGTGTCAGAGATAGAAACCACCGCACCTTTACCTTCCGCGGCGAGCTTATCTTCCAGCTTCTTCTGGTCTAAAGTAATAGTGGTTTGCGTTTGATCATTCCGTTTACCATTCGTCGCGGTTCCCACGGATTCCGCTTTACCATTGATTAGAATGGAAGCATCATTTGCTACAGGTGTCGGTGTAGCTGATGGAGTCGGTTGGGAAGGAAGACTGGATGGAGCGCTCGGGATGACTGTATTGGATTCAGCAGATAATTCGCTAATACCAACCTTATTGATGGCCTGTACCGTGAAGGTGTAGCTTGTTCCATTCGTCAGACCACTGATTGTAAGCGGACTTCCATTACCTGTAACTGTCAACCCGCCCGGAGTAGCCGTTACAAGATAACCTGTAATTTCGCTTCCCCCATCAGACTCTGGCGCTGTAAAGGTGATGGTCGCTTGACCATTCTCTGCAGTTGCAGTTACGGCTGTTGGAATACCCGGTGCTGTAATCGGCTTAACATGAGCCTTCACAGTAACGGTTGTTGAAGCCTTATAACTTCCATCTTTCGTAGTAACCGTAATGATGGCTGTTCCCTCACCGACTGGAGTTACTTCTCCATTCACAACCTTGGCTACAGTCTCATCGCTGGAGCTCCAGATCAGGCCTGGATCCGTTGCATTTGCAGGCTCTATTGTCGCTTTTAGTTTTACCTCAGTTTCACCAGCTGTTAAATCGAGCGTCTCCTGATCTAGTCTCACCCCAGTTACATTCACAACTGGTGGAATTGGTTCACTTACATGTACTGTCGTTGAAGCGGTATAACTTCCATCTTTGGTCGTAACCGTAATGGTGGCTGTTCCAACACCAACCGGGGTTACTACTCCATAAACAACCTTGGCTACAGTCTCATCGTTAGAGCTCCAAATGACACCCTTATTCGTTGCATCGGCAGGTGCCACTGTCGCTTGTAGCGTTTCGTCACCTTCGCCCACTGTTAAATTAAGCGTGGTCTGGTCTAACGTTACTCCCGTTACGAGAACAATTGGTGGCTTAGGTGCTGCCACATTTACAGTCGTTGAAGCCGTAAAGCTTCCATCCTTAGTCGTTACAGTAATAATTGCTGTACCCTCACCAACTGGAGTCACAACTCCATTCACGACTGTTGCGATAGTTTCATCGCTGGAGCTCCAAATCACGTCTGTGTCCGTTGCATTTGCAGGTTCTATTATTGCCTTTAGTAAGGCGTCCGCTTCACCAGCGGTTAAATCGAGGGTCTCCTGATCAAGCTTAACTCCGGTTACTTTCACAACTGGTGCACTAACTGTAACGGTTAATGACGCCGTATAACTTCCATCCGTTGTTGTTGCTGTGATCGTTGCCGTTCCAACGCCAACTGGTGTTACCACTCCATTAACAACTGTCGCGACAGTTACATCACTGGAGCTCCAAGTTACTGTTTTGTTCGTGGCATTGGCAGGTTCTATTACAGCATTTAGTGTATCTCCAGCTTCTCCCTCAGTTAAACTAAGTGATGTTTTATTCAAAGTCACTCCAGTTACTAGGATATCTCCCACATCGTTTACCTGCACATTGAAGGTGTATATACTACTTATAGTGCCATCATTTACAGTAACAGTAATCACACTGTTTCCGAAGGCATTCTTCGCTGGTGTTATTTCTATCGTCCGCACTTCTCCACTTCCACTTACTTTCAGTCCATTATTCGGAATTAGGGAAGTATTAGAAGAAGTAGCTGATACATTTAGGTCATCCCCATCCACATCAATGACCTTAAAAGAGCGTGATACAGATTTATTTTTTTCCGTTGTAGTACTTCCCATAAAGCCTGTGTCCTGCTTCCAGCTTGCTCCCGTAATGCTACCGTTCTTACCTGAACCAGCCGGTGTATTGACAGCAATATTACCATCATTGCTATTCGAAAATTTATAGTTCAAAGCCAGATTAGGCTCAGATCCATTCAAATCGACGTTCATTTCGCGAACAATTTCGCTCTGAGTTTTAGCTATACTCCAAAACCTAACGTCTCTCATCCCACCGCTGTAATCTCCGTCCTGTCTCCAGGTGCTTTTACCAAGCCAGTTGTTCGGACGTCCCACATTTCCAACTGTACTTAAATCCATAGCTCCTTCTGCCTTAAGAACACCATCCCAATAAATACGTCCCTTCTTCTGACTGTGATCGTAAACAATCGAGACATGTACCCACTTGGAGATCGGGAAATCGTCTGTGACATTAATATCTCCTTTATTGGTGTAAGCGATGAAATGCATTTTTTTGCCGTTAAAGCCCACAAAAATATTATGGTTCTGCTCTGCGATCGAAGATTCGAAGAATCTCATCCAGGTATTAAAACCATTGACTTTTAAATTCCCTTCAATTGTAAAAGAATTCTTGTATAACAGTTGATCTGGGAACGTCACATAATCCCCATTCCCGTCAAAGCTAAGATAATCCCCACCATTCAATTCCGTTAGATACGGAGCATCGTTCACTGGGTTTACAGTCACAGTAGCTTTGCCCGAAACTGTGGTGAACGCGCCCGATGCTGTGGTATTCGCATTTTTTTGATAGTTTTGATAACCAACTGCTGTCGTATCCCATAGCTTATATTCAATTGAAGCTGTTCCGTTCCAGTCTTTAGCGGGTACAAAACGAATTTTCTCCGATTTCAGCAACAGGAAAGCATTAGTGTTCGACACCGGCTCGATGTTGTACCAGATGTTTCCTTGTGTATTGTAATATTGCCAGGCGCCGTTGGTATTATCTAACGCTACCACAGCAATCCCCGTTGTTGCCGGTTCAGTAACCTTTCCTGACAATAGATTAGAGACAACAACACCTGCGTTAGAATAATCATCTTCATTGATAGACGGTATCACAGCTGGGCTATTCTCTAACCAATCGAAGCTCGATTTCGCACTAACGATTTGAGTCTGGATTGGACCTACACCTTGCACCACAAGTCCAGTGGCTAACGAAATACTAATGCCTATTTTCATAAATGATGGCTTCAAACTCTTTTTCCCCCTCTAGCATAAATCATGTCATCATTTCGACAATAATCGAGAGTATTATACAAAATTATGATAAACGAAAAATAAACAAAAAAAGAGAACCTACGAAATCTAATCGATTCGCCGGTTCTCTTTTTCTTTATACTAGTTCATCATCTTCATAATCAACGCTTTGAGCTTAGGATCAGGTGAAGTTCCAAGCTCCTGTTGAAGGGTCTCTTCCAATTGCCCAAATCGCCGATAAGCTTCATTCATTCGCCCTAGTTCAATATACAAATGGATGATTTCCTGATGGATATCTTCTCTCAAGGGATCCAATTTCAATATTCGCTCAAAGTAATGCAGCGATTGTTGACGCTCGTTCTGATCCATGTGCAATCTAGCCGCTAGTTCCAGCAGTCCAATAAAATCTTGTTCAAGTCGGCCTGTCTTCCCACTAGCCCAATCGTATGCTTTTCCTTTAAGAAAGGCCCCCGAATACAGTGTTTCTACTTGATTGAACCATTCTGAATGTTTTTTCGAGCCTTGTCTAATTTGCTTAAGTAAACGCTCAAACTCATATAAATCACAATAAATGCTTCGTTCCTCTATACTAATTTCGTTTCTACTGGTCTTAATAAAGCTGGTACCGATTGCTTTTCGAATATAATACAGGGTAGAGTTCAGATTCTTAAGTGCTTTTTCAGGCTCTAACCCACTCCATAAGGTGTCGATAATTTCTTCTCGACTAACCGTTCCTTTACTAATCAAAAAGGCAAACAATTCCTCCGTTTTTGGGCTTCTTAGCTTGATAGGCACTCTGTCTTGTGTACGGCGGTATATCTTAAGTCCATTAAATAAAAGAACTTCTATGACAGGTTGAACCGTCACACCTTTATTCATTTTTTTGATCTTATCCAGAGTTTTTGATAAACGCTGTGCAGTAACAGGCTTCAGCAGATAATCTACAGCGCTCAGTTCAAAGGCTTGCAGTGCGTATTCGTCATACCCTGTAACAAAAACTACATCTATCGATTCATCTAGTGCATGCAAAAGGGCGGAGAGCTTCATCCCATTCGTGTCAGGCATAGAAATGTCCAAAAATGCTACATCTATCGAATTCCCCTTCACAAATTCATAAGCTTCCGTCGGATCCAGAAAAGTATCGTATACTTCAATCTCTCCACTCTGAGACAATATCCTTTTTAAACGCTTTAGTGATAATTCTTCATCATCTACGATAATGGCTCGCAGCATGCTTCAACCTCCTAGCCGGTTCAATTGCTGTTTGGGGATGTCAAAAGAAACCCTTGTACCTTTTCCTTCATCACTTTGAATACGAATGCTCTTTCCGTAAAGAAGTTTGATGCGCTGACTAATATTCCACAGCCCCACACCTCTTTTATCTACATCTGATTTCATAATCTCCTCCAGCTTGCGTTCGCTCATTCCGCATCCATCATCTTCTACAACAAAGCTGACCATAGAAGGGTCTGACTCTTTGACAGATATAGTTACCTTTCCTCCCCGTAAATTGGACATCAGGCCATGTCTTATGGCATTTTCCACCAGAGGTTGAAGAATAAGCGGAGGAATCCGGCTATCGGTATTTGCGGTTATATCATACTGGACTTGCAATCTAGCACCAAAGCGTACTTTTTCAATATTAATATAAGCATTGACCAGCTCCAGCTCACTCTCCAGGGACGTTAATGAATCCAACTGTTTGAAATCAAAGCTGCTTCTCAAATACTGCGACAGCTCCAGTGTTAATTCCTCTGCTTGCTCAGGCTCTTCCACACATAATGCAGCAATTGAATTCAGGGCATTGTACAAGAAATGAGGTTTAATCTGAGAACGTAAAAAGGCTATCTCAGCATCTTTAGCCTGCTTCACGGAAGCTCTTAATCGGGTCAGACTTTTCACTCTCGCCATTAGCTCCTCCGCTTCGAACGGCTTCCCCACATAATCATTTGCCCCATTATCCATAGACATTTTCATATCAGTAACTCTATTCTTCGCCGTCAGCATTAACACCGGGAGCTCAAAGGGGGTAAATCTTTCTCTGATCTTTTGCAGAACCTCATAACCAGAAATGTCCGGCATTGTAATGTCCAGCACAACGAGGAAGAAGTCTGAATTCTTCGATAACTCATCGAGTGCCAGTTGCCCTCGGTTCACAACAACAATGGAATACCCCTCCAGCTTGAACAGGTTGATCATGGATTGAAGATTGGCATAATCATCGTCCACGACCAAAATTGGCTCATTGATTTTACCTTTGATATAAACAGGATACTCCTGGCGCGGGAAGAGAACCTCTTTAAACGGAAGTGTCTTTTCCACAATTGGACCCGTGATTTGATTAGATATTCGATCCCACCGTGGAAGGGTGAAAATAAAAACCGAACCTTTGCCCGTAACAGATTCCACTCTAATGTTCCCGCCATGCAGCTCCACTAACTTCTTCGTAATGCTTAGACCGAGACCTGTTCCACCGTGACTATGAATTTCAGCTTCATCCACCTGCTCATAAGCCATAAAAATACGTTTCTGCATATCCGGTGCAATTCCGATTCCCGTGTCTGCTACACGAACTTCAACCCATTCATGAAGGATAGTTTTAGCACTAATATGTATTTCACCTTGCTCCGTAAATTTAATCGCATTATCTACCAAGTTGTGCAAAATTTGAATCAGACGATTGCCATCTGCATGTACAGGAGGGAAATCTGAAGCGACATTATTTATGAGAAAAATCGACTTTTCTCCGAGCAGGAACGAATGAATACCGATGACAGAATCAATAACAGCTTTCAGATCTAGGGTGCTTTTGTATAACGTGATATCCCCATGCTTCATTTTGGAATAATCGAGCAGTTCGTTCACCATATAAGTTAGTCTTCTTCCACTGCCCAATACGATTGCTAGGTTCTGCGCTTGCCTTTCGGTAACTGGACCCTCAACCCCATTAAGAAGTGTAGCGGTAATGTTCACTATGGCATTTAGCGGAGTTTTCAGCTCATGAGAGGTATTGGAAAGAAACTCATCTTTAATCTTGTCCAGCCCAATCAGCTGGTTTTTCATTTCGTCTATCGTATGATATGCCTCGAAAAAACGAAGAACAATCAGAACAATCATAATGATATTAAAGGCTACGATGTAAAACTGTCCGAGCCATAGATTTTCTTTCATCGAAAGTGCAAACAGGATTACGTCTATGGAGTACAGATTGATTGCAAGAATCGCTAAGAACAGGAGCAATGATTTGATCCGATTTACTTCTGCGCTTCTAATATACAGGATAGCCACTCTACACAGCATCCAAATTAACATCAATTCATATACAATGATCACGTACGGTGAGAAGACCGTGTAAGTACGAATAGGCAGAATCGCTACCAGAAATATAAAGCTGCCTAGTATGATCGTTACGACTTGCGTAAGCTTTAAAGAGATAATGCTTTTGTGCATTTGGTAGAAAAATATAGCCAGAACAATAAAACACGAGATGGAGCTAATGTCCTTCACTTTGTATAACACATTGAACGAGAGGCTCGGAAAAAACAGTAACAGCGAACGTTCTCCAATCAAGCCATGATAGATCGCGAGCAGTAAACAAATAATTGCAAACACAAGCAGGGAGTAATCCTTCTTACGGTATAATGCAGCCGCCACAAAGCAGATGACAAAAATAAGCGATAATGTTCCCAAAATTGCAACGGTACTAAATTCACGAGCCATACTCTTCTGCTGGGTCTCCATCATCGCGGCTTCCTCGCCAAAGGTCAGAGATACCGGAATGCCTGCATTTACATATTCATAGTTAGAAACTTGAATAATGATCTCTACGTCACCTTTTTCAGCTGAAAAAAGCCCGATTTGCGGAATATTCCCCGACTGGTAATCGGCTGTACTGATAGAAGGCTTACCGTCTTCAATGAGTAGATGTCCATTCACATATATCGCACTTGAAAAGCGTATATTCGTCTTTTTCAATGCAAATACACCGTCTACAGGTAAGTTTTTCAGCACCATGCGATAGGTAGCAGAACCAAATGCAGGTAATGGCTGACCATCAATCACTTTACCGTTCCATCGTGAGGGGACCTCCATCCATGCTGTAGGGGCTGATTTGTCAATGCTTGGATCTATAAAATGCTCAGGTGTGAGTAGCTGGTTCCAATAAAATTCCCACTCCCCGTCTAGCTTGATGATCTTTTGTTGCTTATAATTCCATGTCGAAAGATCCATGCTACCCTTCTGAACTTGCGGATGATTCTCATGCTGATCGTTATTTATAACAATGGATAGTGGAATTGTAGCTAACGAAAGGAAAGCTATTAAATAGATAAATAATGTCCTTTTGAGCATCGTAGGCCCCTTTTCTATGGAGTAGTAAAGCTGCAGCATACGCTTGGGGTATTGTGCAACACTTGAAATACATGAGATAGATGACGATAGATAATTCTATAAAATTTTCCGTTTTCCTTCATGATTCGACAAATTAATAAAACGACAGCTTAATCCAAGCTTGACCTTAGGTCAGACCTAAGGTTTATAGTTATTGCATTCAACAAATACCCAACAGATAGGAGCGACACCCTTGAATCAACACATAACGATTGGTGAACTTTCAAAACTTATGAATGTATCTGTGCACCAAATCCGATATTTTGAAGAAAAAGAGATTTTATTTCCAGCCTATACCGATAGCAATCAATACCGGATGTATGGGATTAATGAGATTTATCAGTTGGCCCAGATCTTATTGCTTCGCAAATTAGACATACCAGTCAGCACAATTAACAAAAGTATGAATAACTTCTCCACAACTGACTACCATCAGCTTTTGAAGCAATCTCAAAGTAAAATAAACTCTGAAATAAACCAGCTAATGTTGTTGCAGCAGTTTTTACAAAAGATACTTAACGAATACGAGCAATCCGACATTCTAGAAGACAAATATAGTATTAAGCAATTGGATACTCGTCATTTAAAAAAATGGATAGAACTTGACCAAGATAAGTCACTCACCGCTCGAAGTTTGTATGAAAAAAAGCCGCACCTATCACATTTATTCGAAACAGATCTGCATTATTTATACGAAAATGAACAAGTAACCTTATGTTATGAAAGCAATCAATCACCGGACATCATTCTAGAAAAAGGTAGCTACCTCTATAAAGCTTTTTTCGTGACGGATGATCAAGATATTGAACGTGAGATTGCGCAACTGGAACACTATTTAACACAGCATCATTATACAATTCAGGGACAACTGATCATTTTGGAAAAATCCTATTTATCCATGTTCAACAATGACAAGCTTCATTTTGAAATTCAAATAAAAATCAAATATGATTCTGACGGTGTAGCATGATAAATCTGAACAAGATTGTAATAGCTGAATATCAAGAACAAGATCGTAGAGCAGTGTGCAGTCTTTTAGTGGACGCGTTCCATGGGAAGTTCCACTCCCTCATCCCACTGGACGACGATGATATTACTGACCTACTCTTCGGACTCTGGGCGCTTGAGCAACAATCCACATCATCACAACAAATCGTCGCCCAAGAAAATGGAGAAGTTGTCGGTACGCTCAGCATAAAGTGGAAGGACTGCCGGGCCCCAAAGAGAAGTAACCTTAAAACGCCACAACGTAATTCCCATTCACAAGTATTCAAGCAGTTTGGATATATAAATGTATGTAAGTTAATGGTCGGATTACGTTTTTTGAATTATCAGCCTCGGGCAAAAGAATGTTACATCGAGCATTTGGCCGTTCGATCTAGTCACCGCAATAAAGGAATCGGCAAGCAGCTGCTTAGTTGGGCTATAGAATTTGTAAACAGTCATTCAGACATGGACAAATTAACGCTACATGTTGCTGAAAATAATAAACAAGCTATTCAAATGTACCAACAGATGAACTTTGGTATCGTTCAAGCTAACTATAGCGGGATTAAACACCTACTTTTTAAAGAGGCAAATTGGCTTTACATGACAAGGAGTTCACCACTACACCCTAGGAGTGCAGTAAATGAGATTAAATATTAAATTAACCGCATGGATAATTACTGGTTTATTGTTAGCTTTAGGCTTATTCGTGTTAAAACAGCATTCATATGAAATAATTGAGAAAAAGATAGAAATCGAAACCCCTCAGGGTAAACTAACAGGAACTTTAATTCTGCCCCAGAACTATTCTGGAAACGTAGGGCTGGTAGTTTTTGTACATGGTGATGGTCCCATAAATGACTCATACGATGATGGGTATAAACCCTTGTGGGAGAAATTCGCATCTGTAGGATATGCTTCGTTGTCTCTTAACAAGCCTGGTATTGGTGGTTCCTCCGGCAACTGGTTGGAGCAAAGTATGGAAGATCGCGCTCAGGAAACAATCGCAGCAATTAACTGGGCGAAAGCCTTGCCGATGATTGATACGCAATCTATTGGTTTGTGGGGGGCAAGTCAAGCCGGATGGGTAATTCCTAAGATCGTAAGAGAAGTACCTGATCTCGCGTTCAGTATTCTTGTATCGCCTGCCGTGAACTGGATTTCTCAAGGTAAATACAATACAAGATTAGAAATGAAAAACGAAGGATTCTCGGAATATGAGATCCAAGCGAAAGAACACTATAACGCTCAAGTCTTACAACTACTTAACGAACGTGCCTCTTATGAAGATTACTTGCGAATTGCAAAATCCGAGAACTTGATTTCTAAGGAACGCTGGGGATTTATCGCCAAAAACTATCAGTCTGATGCCACCAAAGAACTTAGTTACTTCAATGCTCCTGTCCATCTAGTACTCGGCGGTCAAGATATCAATGTAGATATTGAGGAAACCGAACGTATTTACCGTGAAAAAATACCTGTTAGCTTGCTCTCTGTCTCTTATTTTCCCAACGCTGACCACTCTATGCTGTCAAAAAAGAATGCCGCATCCCCCTTAAGGACTTATTTAACAGCTGTCTTCTTTCCACGACAATTGGTGGATGATCAATATTTAAATGATCTTAGCCGATTTATTAAGACTCACTCTCAGTAACACTTTAACATCCCTCGCGTTCTGAGCCGCAAATGTTGCCGTTATTATAGGGCACGGACGGCAGTGAACCTAGTGCATCATCGTTAAAATATATTGCTTCTATTTCTGTGACACAGAATATGACACTCAAGGCCAAAGCATTCAAGGAGTTAATGACGGATTCTGCAACTACAAGCGCCACTTACGTAATTAATGTGGTAACACAAGTCGCCCAACCTGTTATAATACTCTTCGAGTGTATGCTTTAACGAATGGATGGAATTTCAACTACATGAACTTCAGATAATTTAAAATGGAGAACAACTTTTGGGTTAAAGCCCATTAGCCGTTCTCCTTTTTTATTGCTCAACACCGAATTCAAGTATCCGTAAACCGAGTGTCATTAACTCACATCCTCCCTTACATCCCTTATATACAGTGGTATATGGAGTATTGATTATAGCTGTACTTTTCAACGATAAAGTATAATCTCGGATGATCAAACATTAAGCTTTGGTCAAAAATCGGTCTATAAGGAGAGGTTTTAATCATTGAGAACACATCAACGTTTGTTAGCCATGCTAGTAACCTTCCTACTCTTGGTTTCATCTTTTCCACCATCCATGTTTGCAGAGGAGGTCACTGATCCTGACGATGGGATGATTAACATTCAAAGTAAATGGAATGGAAGCGTATTTGGTGACGTTGGAGGTCAGGACAAAATTACGTCGGCAAACTTTGGAATCAAAGAGAACGCAGGCGGATCAGTTACGCTTAGAAGCTCTAACGACAGAGGCAAAGTATCGGGCAGCACGGAAGGTATCGCTTATTATTTTCAAGAGATTGATCCGGGCGTTAATTTTGAATTAACAGCAACCGCTCATGTGGATAGTTGGACAGCGAATAACCAGGTATCCTTCGGCATCATGCTCCGCAGCAATGTGTGGAATAACCAATTCGGAGCGTACTCCGGAGATTACGTAGCAGTGGGTTCATTGGACCAAGAAATGAAAGCGTTTCACAAATTACAAAATGCCAGCTTACAGAAGCTTGGGTACGAATTCGATAACGTTAATCGGCCTACCCAGGGTGAAGAATATGAACTAAGCATCAAAAAGACAGGGAATTTGTATGTAGTAAAGATCGGGAATGAAACCAAAATGATTGAAAGCTTTGAAGGCTCTATTCAATATGCCGGTCTTTATACTGCTAGAAATACGACGGTGACGTTCCGTAACGTACACTTAAGTCAAGAAGGTCAAGTTGAGCTTGGGCCTTGGGAGTTTAGCGCCTTCGGGGGAAATACAAATCCCACTAAGAATCCTGAACCAGTGATAGAAGACCACTCTACAGTTACAATGACCACCTACGGAGGCAAAATCTCAAGCAGTGATGAAGGACTATCTTTTTACTACAAAGAGATTCCTAATGATGCTAACTTTGAATTGAAAGCCAAAGCTAATGTTACTTCATTTAATAGCAATAGCAGCGTCAGTACACCTAACCAGAAATCCTTCGGACTTATGTTGAGAGATTCGGTAGGAATAAATGGTGATTCTAACACGACAACTTCTAACTATACTGCTGTGGGTGCTTTGGATCAGGTGATGAAAGGTTTTTATAAAAAAACAACACAAGTAAAGCTCACCCCATTTAGCGGCAGCAATCCCCCCACTGCAGGTGAAGCCTATGATCTCAGCATTAAAAAATCGGGCACTACCTATCTGCTAAGCATCGGTGACCAAACCGAAATAGTGACATTGGACGATACGTTCAATGATACGATCTTCGCAGGGCTTTATGTAGCTAGGGACGCAACCGTAACCTTTAGCGAAATCGACATTAAGGTCGAGTCCAAAATCGTAACGAACTTAATGGCTGATACAAGTGCGATGTCCAAAACCTCCTATCTGGTTGGCGAATCACTGGATTTATCTGGACTGGTCGTTAAGGCCATCTTTTCTGATAACAGTGAAGCCGTTTTGTCTCCCACTGATTATATTGTTTCCGGATTTGATAGCAGTAAGGTTGGGGAGAATACAGTAACGATTAACTATAACGGCGCTTCAGTAACAATCACGCTTCAAATCGTTCCATTATCCATGACCTCATTAATGGTTAAGTATGATCCAGCGAAAACGGTCTACTATCCAGGGGATGCGTTCGATCCGGAAGGTCTTGTTGTTGTTGCTAATTATAATGATGGATTCTTAACGAAAGAACTGACTAGTGAACTCTATACGCTCTCTATTAATGAGCAACCCGTATCGGATCTGTTGCCGTATCTGTTGTCACAGTCAGGCTCATATAAGGTTACGATTAGATCTACGGAGACTCCATTAATAACAACTGCCTTTAACATTGAAGTCATTGATGCAACTCTATCTACGTTGGAAATCAGAAATGAGCCAAAGCAAACGGTCTATTACATCGGTGATTCCATCAAATTAGAAGGGATTATCCTTTATGCTCATTATTCTGATGGAACTGAGCTTCGGCTAATGAACAATGAATACACCGTCTCTCCTCTGAACACCTTGACTCCTGGAGATAAAAAAATCACAGTCACCCATAAGGGATTAACAGCCTCTTTCCAAGTGAAGGTCAAAATGAAGAAGCTAGCAAGAATCGAAGTATCTAGTTATCCAAAAACGACCTATTACTTAAACGATACTTTTGATAGCAAGGGTTTGATCGTGTCTAAAGTGTATGACAATTCGGATAGAGAAGTTCTAAGTACCTTCACTCTCGACACCTCTCAATTCGATAATCAAAAGCCCGGCGTTTATGAAATTGGTATCATCCCCACAGATGCGTCCATTAAGCCGATTACGTATTCTGTTACTGTTAAGGAAAAGACGGAACCTGTATGGCGTAGCATTCAATTCGGTCAATCTACATCGACCACTAATAACCAGACGATTCTAAAAGATGATGGATCGGTAGAGATTATCGCACTGGAAGGCGGCGGAAAGGTCACCGAAGACCATGACGGTATTACCTTCTATTACACCGAACTAGATGCGTCAGAAGATAATTTCGTTCTGTCAGCGGATATTCAAGTGTTGGCTTATGCGAAAAATCCATATGACGGTCAAGAATCGTTCGGGATAATGGCACGAGACGCCATCGGCACATCAGGAAATTCTAGTGTATTTGCCTCTAACATTGCTGCTATAGGTGGTTACAGCGGTGGTACAAGAAATGATAATGGAACTCAGCTGTTTGTTCGAACCGGTGTGGAAAAGCCAGACGGAACTGGAAGTAAAGGCATTCAAACGATCATGCTCAAAAAAGAACGCCCTGCACCTAACAACACAGCCCCTGCAGCTCCATATCGTCTAACACTTGCTAAAACGAATAGCGGCTTTACTGGACAACTTAATAACGATCAGGAAGCTATACACTTTACGCCTGATATTCTTAACATACAAGATTCAAAGATGTATGTAGGGTTTTATGTGGCTCGTCTAGCTACAATCCATATCAGTAATATCCAATTAACAGTAACTTCAGCAGCAACGGATTCACCTAAAGTTGAACCTCCTACACCTCCGGTCACACCTAACATAGATATCCTTTCGCTGAGCAAGACTTCAGATCCGAATTACCAAATGATTGTACGTTCAAACGCCAACGGATCTGTGACACTGAAGCAAGGTTCTACGGTAATCGCGCAAGACAATAAAGCCGTAGCAGGCAAGCGTCTTTCTATTCCAGCTACACTAGTGAATCAAGGAGATACGAACTTCAGCATTACTTTTTTACCAGATGACACGCAGTATTTGACCTCTTATAACAAGATAATTCGTAACTTTACAGTCATAATGAAAAGCTATGATCCCATGGGTGAAGATATTTATGTATCCCCAACCGGTACAAGTGCTGGTGATGGATCGATTGATCTCCCGCTTGATATCGATACCGCTATTGATTTCGTCAAGCCAGGTCAACACATTATCCTACTTGATGGTCGTTATGTGCGGAATTCATCACTCCATATTAAGAAGTACAATGATGGAGACGAGAATGCGAAGAAGTACTTGGAAGCTGCACCTGGAGCAAGACCCATTATCGATTTTGATAAAAAAAACAGAAGGTGTTCTCTTGAGCGGGAACTATTGGCATGTGAAGGGACTTGATTTCACCCGCTCGGCCGGTAATACTAAGGGCTTTACAGTTGGAGGAAATTATAACATCGTTGAAAATAGCCGCTTTTATGCTAATGGAGACACCGGTCTACAAATCAGCCGTACAGATGGAACGGCTCAAGAAATAGCTGAATGGCCATCTTACAACTTAATTCTGAACAGTACTTCCTTTGATAACCGCGATCCATCTGACAATAATGCTGATGGCTTCGCTGCGAAATTGACTGCTGGCGTCGGAAATATTTTTAGAGGCTGTCTGGCACATAACAACATCGACGATGGATGGGATTTGTACACTAAGGCAGGCTCCGGTGCAATCGGTGCTGTATCGATTGAGAATAGTGCTGCATTCAATAACGGATTCTTAACAGATGGAACGATAGGTGCCGGTGACAAGAATGGATTTAAGCTGGGTGGTGAGGGCATTCACGTCACACATACCATCCGTGATTCTATCGCCTTTGGCAATGGAGCATATGGTTTTACAAGCAATAGTAATCCAGGTGTTATTGCCATAAACAACATCGGATTCAATAATGTACGTGGAAATATGAGCTTTACGACTTATGACCATATTACCGCAGACTTTAAGATTGATGGCTTCTTATCCTACCGGACGAATAACATTGCGAAAGACCAATATCCTTCCTCATTGGCGGCTGACAACAATTTCATGTATGATGGCGCAACCTCAGCCAATAAGTCTGGTCAACAGCTAACGGATGCAAATTTCGTAAGCTTAATTCCGGCAACATCCTATATGAGGGATTCAGAGGGCAATGTTATATGGGGTGACTTCTTGAAGTTCATTCCTTTTGGCGAGCAGGAGCCAAGTCCGACTCCTACATCGAGCCCAACTACTTCACCAAGTCCGACTACTTCACCAAGTCCGACATCTTCACCAAGTCCGACATCTTCACCAAGTCCGACATCTTCACCAAGTCCGACATCTTCACTAAGTCCGACATCTTCACCAAGTCCGACATCTTCACCAAGTCCGACATCTTCACCAAGTCCGACATCTTCACCAAGTCCGACATCTTCACCAAGTCCGACATCTTCACCGAGCTCAGGCAGTTCTGGATTATCTACTCAGGATTCAGCCACAAGTGTACTTCTGTTGGACGGAAGTGTAAGGCTTGACCTGTCTCCTACTATTGATGCAGGGAAAGCTAGTACTATATTAAATGAATCCACATTACAAAAAATGATTGAATTAGCTAAACCTAATTCATCCGGTCATAAAACAATTCGAATACAGCTTCTAAGTGATCCAGCATCTGACGTTAAGGAATATCAAGTAATCCTCCCTGCTTCCGCTTTTCGTGCAGGAACTTCCACCTTGCAGCTTGAGCTCACTTCATCGTTAGCTACCATTATGTTACCGAATCGTATATTTCCAGAGAATATGCTGGATAACGTGAAGACGGTTACCCTGTTACTGAGAACCGTCGATGCTGCAGGGCAATTAAAAGGGAAGTTAGGAAATCGCTCACTTATCGAGTATGAGCTTCGCTTGGATGGAACAAAAGCTCAGATGAACAATTTACAGACAGCTATACAGATTGGGCTTCCTCATCCAGCAGTTGTCCCAGCATCGAACAATGCTTTTATTGTCGTGTGGAACGTTGATACGAACGGATTTATTCTACCTGTAATAGGTGAGTATTATGATGCAGTCAAGAAACAAGCTATGTTCTCGACCACGAATTCTTCCGGCCAGTTTGCGGCGGTCTACAATCACAAGACATTCAGTGATTTGTCTGATTCACATTGGGCGAAGTTCGTAGTAGAAGTACTAACATCTAAAGGCGTCATTACCGGAGTATCTGAACAAGAATTTAAACCTGATCAGGCAATTACACGCGCAGATTTCGTACTTTTATTAGTTAGAACTTTGGAACTAACCGCGGTAGACGGGATCGTCTTTTCAGATGTGTCTCCAAGTGATTATTTTTATGAGGGACTTATGACTGCTCAGAAACTAGGCATCGTTAATGGTCAAACCGATGGACGTTATCATCCTCATGAATCGATATCCAGACAAGAGATGTTTGTTATGGTGGTTAGAGCGCTTAAGGCTGCAGGAAAGTTGAGTCCTGTTCCCGCTTCTTCATCACCACTAGTTGTCTTTACTGACCATAACCAAATTGCTGAATATGCGGCAGAGGATATAGCGGAACTGGTAGCAGCTGGTTTCATTAAAGGAAATGGTCAACAGCAACTTACACCAACCGCTCCATCTTCACGTGCCGAAGCAGCTATGCTGATTTACAGAATTCTTATGCAAAAATAATAAACAAAAAAACAGAACCCCAAAACCATACTGTATGTGGTTTCGGGGTTCTTCTTCAGTTGTATACTCTGCTCGTTGTAGAACACACAACGTCTTTTCGAATGACACTTCACTTTATTCTAGCCATCTTGGTTTAGATACACTAGATTGTCTATTGACTTTACCCTTAGGGGAAGGTGCATAGTGGAAATGAACAAACCAACGAAATCAAAGCTTATATATCATTTAATATCGAAGAAAGGGAGATGAGATAGTTGCTGTCCATAGGTGAATTCTCGAAGATATGCGAAGTGTCAACTAAAACACTACGGTATTATGATGAAATTGGGCTAATTCATCCTGATGAGATTAACCCTGAGAACGGTTATAGGTATTACTCCATCAAACAACTAACAAAAATGCTCTTTATTAACCGTTTGAAATCTTATCAGTTCTCTTTGGAAGAGATCAAAGACATTCTGGAATGGGAGCAGGATCAATTTGAAGAAAAGCTATGTGCAGCCCTAAATCTCAAAAAAAGAGAAGTACAAGAGAAATTACGAGTTTACGAATACACCTTAAAGCAAATGAACAGTGATGTTTTAAATTTAGAGAAAGGGATATCTCTGATGTCCTACCTAAACAAGATAGAAGTACAGCTTGTTGAAACTAAGCCTATGAATATCCTTTATTTACGTCAGATATTGAGCAGTGATGATTACGCGCTTGGATATGGAAAGTATTTTAGCAAACTGTATGAAATCATTGCCACAGAAAAGCTGACCTTGCTTGGTACGCCAATAACAATTTATCACAGTGAGGAATATAATCCTGCCGGGAATGATACAGAGTTTGCCCTACCTATTGAGGAGATCGTAAAGGAAACAAGAGAATTACCTGATGGGCTGTGTGCGAAGTCGGTTTATAGAGGCCCCTATTCAGAATTGACATCCGTTTATGCGAAGCTTACAGAATGGATTGAAAACGAAGGTTACGAATTGATTAGCTCTCCCTATGAAATATACCTTACGGACCCCACACAAACTGCTGATCCTGAGAATCTTGTTACTGAGGTGTATTTTCCTGTTAAGAAAAGATCGCAGTCACACTGATATTCATAAAAAATTTGAATATAAGGAGTTACCTAAATGCACAGAAACTACTGGCCTACGAAAGACTGGCACACTTCAGATTCGGCTGCCTTAGGGATGGATACAGAACAACTTTTAGAAATAGAAGCTAAGATTAAATCCGACTATAGTAATATAAACGGAATCGTAGTGGCGAGAAATGGATATATTGCCTATGAACAATACTATAATGGTTATGGTCCAGAAGATCTGCATCATGTGGCTTCTGTAACGAAAAGTATCATATCCGCCCTCATTGGTATTGCCATTGATGCAGGATATATCAAGCATGTTGAACAGAAAGTGCTGGATTTTTTCCCCGAATATGATCCTGGCGATGCTACTGCACAGCTGCAAAAACAAGAGATCACCATACGTCATTTGCTCACCATGACAGCTCCCTATGCTTTCGAGGACTGGCATGAACCACTGGAACAAATGTGTAAATCGTCCGACTGGGTCAAATATACGCTGGATATCCTTGGCCGCCAAGGGAATGTTGGTGATTTTAAATATTCCACCGCAGGAGCTCACTTACTGTCAGCTATCATCACTCGTTGCACAGGAAAAAGTGCCCGTGAGTTCGCTAACGAGCAATTATTCAGTCGTATCGGAATGAAAGAAATTCCGGATTATGAGATGAAATCATTTGGGTTCGACGATTTGTTTGGGGTAAATGTGAAGGGCTGGGTGGAAGACCCACATCGTATCACAACTGGTGGATGGGGACTTACGTTATCTCCACGCGATATGGCGCGTTTTGGTTTATTATTTTTGAACCGTGGAAAATGGGCGAATAATCAGATTATTTCGGAGACATGGATTGAGGAATCTATAGCGATGAACGCTAATCATTACGGTTATTTGTGGTGGCTCCGCGAAGATGACGGGGTTTACTCCTACTCAGCTTTAGGTGATGGTGGTAATGTCATTTGCTGCATTCTAGAAAAAAAACTTGTCGTAGCCATCGCCTCAGAGTTCACACTTCAACCTCGTGACCGGTGGCCTCTGATTAAGGATTATATTATTCCGTCCGTATTAGTGTAAAAAAGCAGAAACATGCTGGTTGCCACTACGTTAACATCTAGAAGAGCAACCAGCTGACACTCTAAGTTATTTTGCTTCAAGGAAAATAATCTCGCCTTCGTTGCTGCTTACATCAAAAAATCCTACTTTGTGTTTTATAGTCAACTCCCGCATCGCCGTATAAGCTTCCTCAGCAACGGAATAAGCGAAGGCTGCATAGATAACAGAGGAACCAAGCGAGTAATCAGTTAGCCGGTTATCCGTTCCGGCTTCCTCCATCGCCTCAAAAATCTCATCCTCAACATTCATATTAGGAAATTGCTCGGACAACTCACCATAAAAGCGTTGCAGCGCGTCCGATAAAACTGAAGGATCATTATAGGCATGGTCTTCTGACCATTTCACTTGCTGCTCGTACCAATCCATAAACCCCGCTCTTTCTTGCGGTGCCTTAGACGTCTCAAACGCCATCAAATCATAACTCATTAGCAATCCTCCTTCTAACCACTTCCTACAAACCAACCAAATTCTCGATTTCACTTCAAGTGGTAATTTTATGAAATGACTATTGTCTTGATTATATATTAAAAATCATCAGATCAATACTACAGAATGATGGTCCCTACCCACCCTTTAAATATCACGTGAGCTCCGGTGTATCTACAAAAGTAACCACGGACTCCAATACGCCATGTAGTTCAAACAAGATTAGTTCGTTTTCACCTTGGCGCAGGAGTGGAGCTGGTAAATACATCGTTTTTGTCGGACCTTTCTCCCAGTAACGACCTAAATTAAAGCCATTTATAAAAGCTTGGCCTTTGGTCCATCCGTCCAGTCGCAAAAAAGTATCCTCTGGCTTATTGACTTGAAAGTTCCCCCGGTAGAAAGTGGGCTGCTGACGTTGTTCGCAATCTATCGGAGTGAATGATAATCCTTTAAGGTCGTTTAACGGTAATGAACGAATAGTCCAATCATGCAGGAATTGATAGCCGAGTCTAACGCCGCATGTGATACCTTTCGGATCACGAAGCAGCGGGCCATAATTTACGCGCCCCATATTCTCCACAAGGATGTCGATTTGCAGTCCCTCCGTTGGAACCTCTAATGGAATGCCTCTCGGATCCCAGCGTTCAACTGTAACTACAAAAGCACCGTTCGCAAATACAAGCGCACGATCGCGTACTTCTTGCAGAACGAGCTCCATTCCACTGCGCGGCCCACTGATCTTCGTAGAATATAAGATAAATCCATAATCCTGACCGAATTTCTCCATTGGCTCAGGACATGCTCTACGTTCAGGGTGAGACAATATGTCTAACTGAGTGAACAAAGGTACAGATTCTGTCATCAGCACTTTACCGTATGCTCGTGATTGAATTACGGGCGGTAATTCCAGTGGGGGCAACGCTACGTATTTCTCAATTATTTTTCGAGCTGCGTAGAATTTTGCAGTTGGCTTACCTGATTCGTCCAGTAACGTATCATAATCGTAGCTGGTTACGAGTGGTTCATATTTTTCAAAAAGATTTGCCCCGTTCATAAATCCAAAATTAGTCCCCCCATGGAACATATAAAAGTTTACAGAGGCACTTAAAGAAAGCATCTCGTCTAAAGCCTCCGCTACTTCAGACTCGGGGCGTGTATTATGCGGTTTCATCCAGTGGTCAAACCATCCATTCCAGAATTCCATACACATCAATGGCCCCGTAGGCTGATATTCACGTAGTTTAGCAAAGGCTTCCTTAGCCCGTGAACCGAAATTTACGGTGGCGAACACTCCGTCGATCATACCGCCTTGAAGCATATGGTCTTCAGCTCCATCCGATGTGAACAGCAGAACATCCATACCGCGGGCAATCATGCCTTCTTTTAGATAGTTCAGGTAAGTCTTGTCACTTCCAAAGCTTCCATATTCGTTTTCTACCTGAAGGGCGAGCACAGGTCCACCATTAGTGCTTAACAAAGGTCGCAGACGTGGAAGCAACTCATCGAAGTAGGCATCCACCTTAGCTAAATAGACCTTCTCATTACAACGCAGTTGTATGTTATCGTCCGCAAGTAACCAAGCTGGCAATCCACCGAATTCCCATTCCGCACAAATATAAGGACTTGGCCGCAAAATGACGTGCAAACCGAGCTCTCCGGCTAACTTAACGAAAGCTTCGATGTCAGCAAAGCCTACGAAATTGAAGCTCCCCTCCTCTGGTTCATGTAAATTCCAAGGAATATAAGTTTCAACAGTATTCAATCCGCAAGCTTTCAGCTTCAGCAAACGATCCTGCCAATATTCCGGAATGATCCGGAAATAATGAAGCGCACCAGAAAGCAGCCGGACGGGTTGTTCGTCTAATATAAAATGATCCCCTGATATGGATAACTTTCGCATAAAATTTCTCCTCCAACATTGAGATAGACTATTCAATTATAGGTAATAAAAACATCACTCCATATGGACGATTCTAATGAATTATTATGGAGAATTCATTGGTTGCTAGAGGCTTTTGTGATGCTATACACTATATTCATAGGAGGTTTTTACGGATGTCAAAGAGAACTCATATTTGGTTAATTACCACAGATCAAATGCGTGCGGATGCGCTTGGAATCGAAAATGCTTCCGTATTAACACCTGAGCTTGATAAGCTTGCTTCGGAAGGCACGCTCTTCACTGGAGCTTACTGTGCTAGTCCTGTTTGCACACCCTCACGATCCTCCATTTTTACAGGAAGGTACCCTCATGTTCACGGTGCTTGGAACATCGGTACCGCACTAAAAGAAGATGAACTTACTTTATGCGATCATCTCAAGCAAGCGAATTATAAAACCATCGGTGTAGGAAAGATGCATTTCCGTCCACAAATGAAGGGGGACTTTTCTCAGGAGTATGAAGAGCCTGCTTATCGTGATCGCGGAAGAGCCTCCGATGGAACTTACTATGGTTTTGATGAGCATCATATTACTGAAGACAATTGCATCGGTGAATACATAGAGTGGCTTAAGGCGCGCAATCCTGAAGTAGCTGAGCGTTTCAGCAAGGACCGTTATAAAGCCTCTGATGCTCAAAACGACGTGTGGGAGAGTGAAATTCCTCCAGAGCTGCATCAGACATACTGGATTGCTGAACGGAGCATCGAAGCTATCCTCTCTCACAAAACCGAGCAACCGCTATTCTTATGGTCCAGTTTCGTCGATCCACATCATCCCTTTGATCCTCCAAAGGCATACGCAGATATGTACGCGGACACAGACATCTCAATACGAACCAGAGAAGCTGATAATGTGCATCTTCGTCCTCAACATCTACTGCGTCAGGGTCAGGATGGCTATTGGCCTGGCGGCGGTGAGGAGCATTCTCTTGATGAAGCGCTTATAAAACGGCTCACTCGAAATTATTATGCGATGATTACCTTCATTGATGAACAGATTGGACGAATTATAAAGGCTTGGCGTCAAAAAGAAATGTACGATGATGTAGTCGTCCTATTCACCAGCGACCATGGAGAGCTACTCGGCGACCACGGACTAATTTACAAGGGACCTTGGTTTTATGAAGGTCTAACGCGGATCCCGATGATCGTACGCGGTCCTGGAATTGTTTCCGGGCAACGGGTTTCTGCTTTGATGGAGCATGTGGATATTGTACCCACACTGCTTGAAGCCGCAGGTCTCAACTGTCCCTACGGAGTTCAAGGCTTGTCACAGATGGAGGTGCTGGCTGGAAGGAAGCCTCATGTCCGTAATTCTGCACTAACCGCTTATATTGCTCATGATCGAGGCATTAACGCTAAGTGTTTGCGTACAACACGTTATAAGCTGGTTATCTTTGCAGGAGAGACTTACGGTGAGTTATATGATTTGAAAGAGGATCCTCAAGAGAACTTCAATCGTTATGAAGATCCCGATTATAGTGAAATTCGCCTTTGGATGGTAGAATTGCTTGTTCATCGGATGATTCAGGATCAGGACCCTTTGCCAGAACGCCGGAGTAGCTGGTAAATCAAAACACATGCTAACACCCTTAATATTTCCGTAACAGGCGAAGGGCAACCTGAATGTTCAGGTTGCCCTTCGTTTAGATCATTTCCCTATTTCGCAAGCCTTTAGAATATGAGAAATCGGACGTCCGGCAATCAATTCACCGTTGTTTACAAACCCTTCCTCTCGTCCCTCCAGCTCGTGAATAAGCCGCTCTCTCCATTCACGTATACGCTCGAAATTATCGGTGTATCCGATTGCATTAACCTTCTCTGAGGGGTCGGTCACTAGATTGAAGAACTGCTCTTCCCCTGTCTGAGAATACCAAATGTATTTCTCTCTTCCGTCTGTTAAGAAGTGGTGGGACTTTTCGCCATAGGCATGCTCCCCATGAATATAAGACCGCCACACTGTCTGATCTCCCCTACACAGTGGCATCACACTTTGCCCTTCAACTGTAACTGGGATTTGGATGCCAGCAACCTCAAGAAATGTTGGCATAATATCGCGAAGCTCTACAACGGAATCGAGCCGGGAACCTGCAAGAAGTCCCAGCGTTTCTCCCGGGTCATACAATAAGAAAGGAATCTTAGCACTCCCTTCATATGGAAGAGACTTACGGAAGTAATGGTGATCCCCCATCATCTCACCATGATCAGAAGTGAATAAAATCAAAGTTTCATTTAATACTCCATATTCCTGCAGCCCATTGATCAACCTCCCAATCTGGTCGTCAAGATGCGTAATAAGCGCATAATAGGCGGCACGGGCACGATCCAATCTGCGCTTTGGCAAATGAGTGAACGAAGATGTTGGATCCTTAGCTCTGTTTAAAGCTGCATTCTCGTCCACCCAATCTCCAACTGGAGGATCAGGAAATTCCAAGTCCTTGTACATATCTAGATAAGATTGCGGCGGATCCAAGGGGGAATGTGGACGAACGAAGGAGGACCATAGGAAAAATGGTTTTCCTGGGTCTCTTCTTCGTAAGAAGTCTAGCGACTCGGTTACGCACCAATTCGTTGGATGCATCGCTTCCGGCAAGTGCCAGGGGCGAGCAACTGTTGAGGCATTGCAATCAAGTCCTAAGTCCGTGATATCCGAATTGGCATTGGTTTGTCTTCGCAGCCATTGTAAATAATCATCCACTTGATCATAGTGTTCATCATATATGGCTTGGCTCTTGTCCCGATTGTAGTGAAGATATCCATCATGAAGCACTACATTATGGAATCCACATAGATTACGTGCAGGATATACATGCATCTTGCCAACACACTGCGTATGATAACCCGCTTGAGCAAGCTCTCCGGCAATCGTATGGGCGTAATTCCATTCAACCTTATCCTGATACCCCACCCGCCCATGTGATCTTTGGCCCATTCCTGTCATGATAGCAGCCCTCGCGGGAATACAACTCGGGGTAGCTGAGTAAGCGTGTTCAAATAATATCCCTCTTGATGCAAGAGAATCCAGGTTGGGTGTCTCAATGACGGGATGTCCCATGATGCTCAGGCAATCAAAACGCATTTGATCCACTGTGATAAGCAAAAGGTTAGGCCGCTTTGTGCCATTATGATGGTCCAGATTAGTGTCAATCATAACCTCACTCCTTTCTTATACTCCTGCGATGACGGAAGGTGTTGCGATCGTATGCCACAAATTCGCACTTATCGCTCTTGGACCGTCATCGTCAACGAGACCGTCGAACGTCAGCAGCTCCTCTTCTAATTCAGCTATCTGTTCCACTTTCCCTTCAACATAACTATTAATTCGATGAATAGCCGTCCTAATCCTCTGAAGCATTCCTCCCATACGAAGATCAAAAACATCAAAACCAAACACCTTATTTTCCAGCTCCCATTGTACCCGATAGTCATCCATAAATCGCCCGGTCAAATCTGATAGCTCTGGCAAAATTACATTGGCAAAGTGAGCTAATTCCTGTAAATTTCCCCGATGATAAGCATCGCGTATAGAAATCCCGATTTCACTCTTTATTTCTAGCAAGCGACACAAACTGGCTTGTACAGAGAATAAGGATTGCCAAGGCGAATTACGCGTGATCGCCTGTTCGAGCATTTCCGCACTTTGCTGATAATGCTTCGAATACACGTTAGGAACAACATGTCGATCAAACAAGCCACACAGCACATCTTGATAAAGCAAGTATTTAGCGGGATTAATGGAGCATCCCCCCGGTGCCGAATTTCCTGGAACCAAATTGCCCGCATCAAGCGCCATAAAGTCATCATAATTGCCTTGCACGCAGCTACTGAATCTTTCTTTGACATGGTTCTCCACGAAATGTCCTGTATAACACAGCTCGGCCCAAAGTTGAAGGGTAGGAAGAACCGAGAAAACCGAAGCCTCAGCGCCGTTATCTCCCCATGCAGTTATCAGCACTTCTTGAATTCCATGCTTAACACAGCTGTCATGTGCCAACAGACTGACTTGGCGACTGAATTCATTGTTCGGAGCGAACCCCATCCATTTCCACGCTCCACCTGCAAATCCGATATGATCATTCAGCTGCTTATGTTTGCGTAACATTCCGTCGTATTTCTCCTGCGTCTCCGAATAGTAATCCCAATAGATCAAGGTAGCATCTTCGGGGATCAGCTTAACAATATCGGGGCTGATTGGACTTTCAGCATCGTAATATTCCCCGGCACTGGCCAGACGGAAAAACATGTCACTCCACATCATCGTACGGAAACCATATTTTCTGGCGATTTCCATAACAGTGTTAAAGTGTTTTAACATAAGGGAGGATCGATCCTGGTACCCATGCTTATCAAGGTATTTACCAAGTCCCATCATATGAGCTTCATCCATCCCAATATTTATGCGGCGACTGCTTACATGAGCAGACATAAAAGCGAACATTCGATCAATTAACTCGTAAGTTCCGGGATCATCAATAAGGAGAATATCCTGGAAATCCACAAGCGGTGCATGCGCCTGCCATTTCAAAGCTTGGCCGAGATGGGCCAGCGTCTGAATACAGGGAACCAGCTCTATACCAAATAACGCGGCATACTGGTCCATCTCCCGAATCTGATCCCCTGTATATCGGCCTCTCAAATAACCGAAATAAGGGTGTCCCTCTAGTTCGTACGTGTCTTCCGTATACAATTGAACCGTTGAATATCCCATAAGTGCTAAACGCCGGATTAATTCCTTATATCCTTCATTATTAAGAACAGCATTTCGCGAACAGTCTACCATGAAGCCTAGCTGTTCATAAACCGGCGATTCATTAATTTCAACTCTTTCTCCTCTACGTATGTTCTCGAGGAATCGGCTGAGCGCCCGGATCAATTGATGCTCCTTTTCATATTCAATGATAACCTGAACCTCATCGAAAGATATTCGAATCCCCTTACCTTGGTGCCTACAATTCACCGGAATCCCTGACGGTTCCATTCGGATTCCCAATATTCCAGCTACTTCTGAAACGGATGAAAGCTGTTTCTCATTTAACCCTGTCAAGTGAACGCTAAGGTTCATAGACTATCCCCTCCCAATCTTATAAGTATGCGATCAGTAGCGCCGCACATTCTTGGTTCTATACTAAGTCATTAAACGGAAGATCCGAGCTACTTCAGCCCGGATCTTCTCTATTAACTAATTATTCAATACCTTGTTCCTTAGCCTTCGCATTTACTTCCTCTATCATTTTATCAAGACCTTTAGCCTTATAATCGTTCACGATACTATTCCAGTAACTCTCCACCGGTTCTTTGGAAAGCATGATCTTGAGCAGATCATCATGGTCAAGCACAGTGAACTTATCCTTCGTCGGTGTGGACATATAAGTTAACCGAATGTCGTAATCCGGAACCTTCGTATTCTTCTGAATCCAATCAATATAATCGACAGCTTCTTTGCGGATTCCTTCGTTAGAAATTGTCGGGTTATCCATGGTGTAGCTGTCCGAAGTTTCATATGCCACCAAATTCTTTAGAAATCTGCTAGCCGGATACTTCTCATTTAAAGAACCCTTTTCAATGACAACTTTCTTCCCATTTTCAATCTTGTAATCCACGCCCTCGATACCATAAGTCAATAAGTCCTTGCCTTCCGGTGACAACACATAATCATAGAGTGCCATGATGCGATCCATCTTTTTATCGTCAACCGTATTGCTGAAATAACTTTCCGACCAATATGTTTTAAAAATGGCATGTGAGCGTTCACCATCTGGGCCAATAAGCGGCTTGAGTGCCTTCACGCTCTCCATGATATCCTTATTCGGATAAGCTGTTTTCCAGCGTTTTTCATACATATCGCTATTTAAATTTATAAAACCGCCACCGCTCAGGAGAGCCGCTGCTTTGCCTGCTACGAAATTGTCATAAGACTCTGCAGGCTTGACAAGCGCGATATCTGGATCGATCAATCCTTTTTCGTACATATTCTTCATGTTTTGAAGCGCTGGCAGCGCATTTTTCGAAAATACAGCCGGGATAAACTTACCGTCCTCTTTGATCCATTTAAAATCGCTGCCGCTTCCATCACTCGTGGCGACCGGGTTACCGTACAACCAGAAAAATCCGCCCAGCATCTTGGTAGTTGTCGTCGTAAGACCCGTAATATGTTTCCCTTCCGGATCCGACTTCACGATTGCCTCAAGCATGGCTTCAAACTCTTCCCATGTCTCTGGTTCTTTTGTAATACCAGCTTTTTGAGCAAGATCCCATCGATAGAACACCATACGATCCAGTGCGCTCCAATCGACACTTGGGAACATCCGGCGAGGAACCGTATAATACTTTCCGTCTACACCCAAGCCTTTAATATCCGGCGATTCGAAGTATTTTGCAAGGTTAGGATACTTAGAAAGGTCCGGAAGCGCTTTGACAACACCTTGTTCTACCCATTTACGTTGATATTGCGTGCCGACGGCGTCGATTGCGAAGATATCAGGCAATTGGCCGGAAGCAGCCCACATTTGAATCTTCTGGGTATAGTCATCCCAAGTCATATTGACAGGTTTTAATGTAATATTGAATTTTTCCAATACTTGTTTGGCGATCGGATCTTTTTCAATGTTAGCAATTTCAGCATCTGCATCCCAAAAACCAAGCGTAATCGTCATCGGATCCTTGTAAGGATTGTCAGTGGAATTAGAAGAATCCGTAGTCGCTTCACCGTTTGATCCCGCCTGCCCCTTGTCGTTATTGCCTCCACCGCAAGCCGTGAGCACCGAAGCTAATAAAGTTATACATAATGCCAGTGTCATCATTTTCTTTCTAAACATGCTATAAACCTCCCTTTATACTATTTTAGGATAGAATCAATCTATTTAAAATCTTTCTTATCCTTTTATTGATCCAACCATAATGCCTTTATTAAAATGCTTCTGAAGGAACGGATAAACAACAATAATCGGAATACTCGAAACCACAATAGCTGCCATCTGAAGTGCAGGGGTGTAGACCTTCCCGGTCTGCTCTTGCTCGGCCATCGTCTGTGCCATTTGACTTAGCAGGGAATTCGAAGTGATAAGTGTCTCTCGTAAATAAATCTGGAGAGGAGCTTTTGAGGCGTCACTGATAAAGATCAACGCGTACCACCATTCATTCCATCTTTCCACGGCATAGAACAAAGCAAAGGTCGCCATGAATGGAGCAGAGATTGGAATAATGATTTTGTAAAGAATGTACAGATCATTTGCCCCATCCAGCTTAGCTGATTCTTCCAGACTTTCAGGAATCGTGTTGAAATAGTTTTTCATAATGATTAGATAAAACGTATTGAGACCGGCGGGTATGATCATGACGAGTATATTGTTTACGAATCCTAAATCCTTTACGACTAGGTAAAAGGGAATTAAACCGCCATTGAAAAACATAGTGAACAAGATCAAGCTAAGCATTATGTTTCTTCCGGGCATTCCCCGCTTGGATAATGCGTATGCTCCTGCAACAGAGATCGTCATGCTGAACAACACGCCAACCACCGTTACGATGACAGAATTTAGAATTGAAGACCAAAACTTCATATCCTGAAGCAACAGCTTGTAGGCCGACAAGTCAAACGAAAGTGGAAAAATATAAAAGTCGCTTTTACTAATCGCTTCGAACCTTGCAACAGAGATAATAAGAACATTATAGAAGGGAAAAAATGTTACTAGTGCTAGAAGCGCCAGAACCACGAATGCGACGATATCGAAGACACTCCACTTTTTTCTCTTTTTAACCGTTGTGTCGGTCACTTGCTTCTCCCCTTTTCATGCAAATTAATACAGTCCTTCCTCGCCCATCTTCTTAGCAAACGTGTTGGCCGCCCATAAGAGAATCAGACTGATAATGGACTTGACGACACCCACAGCGGTCATATAGCCAAAGTCGCTTCCTATCGTGAAAGAAGTCCGATAAATGTATGTATCGATCGTGTCGGCAACCGAATATACCGGTGAACTATACAGGTTAAAAATTTGCTCGAAGCTCGAACCTTGGGTTAGTAGTTGTCCAACTTGAAGGATTAGCAGGACTGCGACTGTACTCTTCAAGCCCGGCCATGCGATGTTAAGCAAACGGCGAAACCGGTTCGCTCCGTCCACTTCTGCCGCTTCAAACAACTCTGGATTGATCCCAGCAAGCGCCGCCAGGTAAATGATTGAATCCCAACCGATCTCTCGCCATACATGTGTGAGATACAGAACTGGCCTGAATGCACTTTCATCCACAAGCGGAGAATTCGGATCCCCGCCAAACAACATGATGATCTGGTTATAAATCCCGTCTTTGCTTAAAATATTGATGATAATCCCCGACAACACAACCCACGAAATAAAATGCGGGAACGTTAGGATCGTCTGAAAAAATCGCTTCATTTTGGTCCTGGAAAACTCATATAAAACAATCGCCAGGATAATGGGCATTGGAAAATGAATGATCAACTTCATCAAGCTGATAATGACCGTATTCCAAAATGCCCTGCGGAAATCGGGGTCGGTCAACAACGTTTGAAAATTCTCCAAGCCGATCCAGGGACTTCCCAGAATCCCCTTACTGTAATTAAATGACTTGAATGCTAACGTTACACCGTACATGGGAGCATAGCTGAAGAGGGCGTACCAGATTAACACCGGTAGAACCATGAGGTAAAAATACTTGTACTGTAAAATCGTTTTTCCTAAGCTCTGCTTAGGCGTACGAGTTTTTAAGCTTCGCTTAGGCGTACGAGCGGTTACAGAATCAGCCAATCTTCTCCCCACCTTTCTGTATGAGATTGTTTATGCGTGTAAGCGATTTATATGGTAAATTATATCGGGAGTGTAAATTCTCTTGTATAGAGAATACAACTCCGAACATGTGGATTTTTCACACTTTAGCGAGTGGCCTTCCGGTGACGCTTAATATCCGACATAGTGAGCGTAAGATAATCCATACCCCCCTTGGTCCACAATCGCTAGGATGAATTTAGGAGCACCATAGAGAAAGGGGGATTCACTTATGCGTTCAGTGATTATTGCAGATGATGAGAAGTGGATTGTAGAAGGAATTAAAGCAGGAGTGAATTGGAAGAAATACGGCTTTGAAGTGATCGACGATGCCGAAAACGGGCAAGAAGCCCTTCAATTAATTCAATCGCTTCGCCCCACCCTTGTTCTAACAGATATTAAGATGCCTGTAATGAATGGATTAGAGCTCATACAACGTGGCAAGGCAATCGCGCCTGATACCATTTTCATCGTACTAAGCGGACATGCAGAGTTCGCTTATGCTCAGAAGGCGATGAATTATGGTACTTTCGGATACTGCCTGAAACCCTTTGAAATCGAAGAAATTGAAGGCATGCTTAACCGAATAGCCCAGCAACACGAATCGAAGGCAGTTAAAGAAAATCCTGTCCACGACTTCGAACTGTATGAAGCGGTTTGTTCCGGAGATCTTGAACGGATTAGCTTATGGTTGGATGAGAAGAGAATACCTTTGTCAATCGATACGCCTCATATCCCTATTGTTATCCAAGGATTAAGTTCACCAGTAGAAGTCGGGCAGTTCTCTTCCCTGGTCTTCCCGATGAGCCGCCGTCGGTATGGCTATTTGTTAGAAGAGGGCCAATACGAAGTTTTCCTCCGGGGTCTTGAACAAACTGAGGTTGTACAAGAGTGCGGAGTCGGGATCGGTCCTCCTATTTCGGATATACACCAATTGGATGCGGCTTTAGAATCCGCTTCTCACGCTGCATTCAGTATGTTCGCGACGGGAATGCCTGGATGTTATCATGTGAATCAGCAACAAGAATGGCTGATCGACGAGAAGCTTAAAGAGATTTCCCGGATTATTCATAGTAAAGACCGGCTCGGATTTATAGCAGCCATGGAATCGATAAAGAAGTTATTCAAAGAGGGAACGTTCACCATTAAAGAAGCCTATTTGCTCTACACCTCGATCCTGTACTTATTTCCTCGGGAAGGGACTCGGGTTAACGGTCGTTTTTTTGAGGGGTATGAACAGCTCTATTATCGCTACGGCACGGCTGAAGCCATGATCGATGATCTGATTCTTATGACGCTTGATATTTTTATGAACAGAAACGAAACTGATATTTCACGAATTTCCAATAGCAAAGTCAAAGAAATTATGTTATATATCCGCAACCATTTTAATCAAGAAATTTCCATCCAGCATTTAGCCAATCAGTTTTTTTTAAGTCCAAATTACTTATGCCAATTATTCAAAAAAGAGGTCGGGGAGACCATCATCGAACATATTAGTCGTTTACGGATTGAATACGCTTGTAAAATGCTGGTTGAAACCGATCTTTCCATATACCAAATCGGTGAGAAATGCGGTTTCCAGGATTATTTCTACTTCACACGGATTTTTAAGCGGCATATCAAAATGACACCAACGCAATATAGGGAAGAAAACAATGAAGACATTTAAGCGACTCTCCATCCGTACTCAGGTTCTGTTATTCGGGCTGTTTATCGTTGCCATTATCCCAATCATCGTCTCAAAGGTTTATCAATTATCAAGCGAGACTATCATCAATCAGAATACGCAATATAATACAGAACTAGTTTCCCTCCTTAAGCAACGGATTTCTGCCAACTATGCCAACGTTTCATCTATGATGATGAATGTAGGGTACGACTCCACCGTCCAAAAGTTTCTCGTTGAGAATGATAAGCTCCGGGAGTACGACCTCTCACAAAAGGTAGAGGGACTATTGAGTATCGCCCGAAATATGAATACGGATATCCTGGATATTATTGTTATCGGACCCTCAAACACTCGTATTTCATTAGCGGGAAGAACGAAATATGCTGTTGATCTTATGAAGACTGCCGGGGAGGATGGAATCGTACATTATCGCGGATACAGTCCTCCTGACAAGGTTATCGACAAGAGAAAGTTACTATTCGGGATGAACATCTTCGCTTCAGGTGACACGTCTTTATATGGAGAAAAAATCGGCTATATCGCAGTTATTGTAGATATGAAAGCCATTCAAACAGAAATTTCAGAGTACCCTCGTTTGGTTGGAACCAGTTTTTTTATGATGGATGATAAAGGGATGATCTACTCTAATAGTGATGAGCCGGAAGATATGCTCCAGCAGTTTCAAAATCGGGCAACGGGAAGTGACGGAGAGTCCATCGTAGAAACAGTCAACGGAAAAAAATATGCTATTCAATCCTTTCGCCTGCCTGAGATCTCTGGAAAAATCATTACCGCCGTTCCTGTCCATAATTTAATGAAGGAACTGGAGAAATTAAAGAAGGTCAGCTACGCTTTTCTGGCATTAATCTTGTTGGTCGTTTCTATTCCCTACTCTGTGCTCATGATGAATCTCTTAAGACCATTATCTAGGCTTATGCGTTATATGAATCAATTAAAGGGCGGAAGTCTGGGAATATTAAACAATAAGGTGGATTTAAAGGGCTACGCTGAGATTGAAATCATCTCTAGACAGTTCAACGATATGACAACACGGATTCATGATTTGACGGACCAATTAATCGATGCGTCCACTCAGCTTTACCAGACTGATCTGGAAAAGCAACGAGCCGAATACTCGTATTTGCAAAGTCAAATTAATCCCCATTTCTTAAGCAATACTTTAGATACAATCAAAGGCGTTGCAATCGTAAAAGGAAATCGGGATATCTTCGAGATGACTACCGCCCTAAGCACAATGCTCAAGTACAGTATCAAAGGTAAAGCGGAGGTAACTCTTGGAGAGGAACTGAAGATCGCAGAATCTTGTGTAAGGATATATCAAGGCCGTTTCCCGGACAAATTCACATACAAGCTGTTCTGTCCACAGGAATGGTTACATATTCCCGTACCAAAAATGATCCTTCAACCCATTGTCGAAAATGCACTTGGTCATGGGCTTGAGGCTCAAGGTCAGGGCATCTTGCTGATCACAGTAGAGAAAAGTGCAGCGGGACTGCTTGAAATCGCTGTAGAAGATAATGGTGTAGGCATCGACCCTGCAAGATTGGAACAACTAACCGAGTTGCTGGCTGGTAAGAACATAGAATCCGGTGATCATATCGGGCTCCTAAACGTCAACAACCGTCTAAATCTAAAGTACGGTGATCCTTGTGGAGTTCTGCTGTTCAGTAAGGCAGGCAGTGGGACGAAGACCGTTTTGAGGCTTCCCGGATCTTTGATAGATCAACAAGAAGCCAGAACATAAAAATGGAGGTTGCCCCTTGATGGGCGACCTCCATTTTTATGTCTTTAGTTCTCTGCTTTCACTAGGTCATCTCTAAGCATCCTGTGAAGATAAGTTCACATACTCTTTCGCATGATAGGGTCCGCCTTCCTTAAGTACCGTCCATAATGGATCTATATCACAATCCATGGAACCCATCATGTTGTCATGCCATTCATTCAATAGATAGACGGCATTCATACAGATGTCTTTACGCACTTCAGCAAGATTATGTTGTTCGTAAGGATCGTCCTTCAAATCAAACAACATTTCTTTCGGGAATCCATGGTGTCCGTCATGATAGGTTCGTATATATAACCAATCGGCAAATCGGACGCTGCGTTGACACACATGTGCACATTGTGAGATTACGAGATAGTCACGCCCTCCCAAATGTCCCTCCAGAATGGCGCCTGCATAACTTTCTCCATCCCATGAAGGAGCCTTTTTCAAATTCAAAAGGCTTGCTAATGTGGGTCCAAGATCAAGGTGATAATGTAGCCCATCCTCCACGATTCCCTTCTTGCCCCCTGGCCAGCGAACTATCATCGGAATGCGGCAAGTCGCCTGATCTGCCGTGCCGTGCTCAGAGTAAATCCCTAACTCACCCAGGCTCTCACCGTGATCCGCAGAGATTATGATAGCCGTATCTTCCATCACGCCAAGTGCGCTCAGCTTGGAGAAGACTTTTCCGAGATGCTCATCCAGATACTTGACTCCAGCATCATAGTTGTCGAAGATAACACGGAGGTCCTCATGATTCACTATTTCCTGATTATGCCTGAAATGCTGATAATAATGCGATTTAGCGAGCGCATTCATATCTTCTATACTGTGCTGCCCTTTCTTATTTCGGTGAAGCTCAAACACATCTTCAGTGATCCAATCGGGTAAGGGCTCCTTCTCAAACGGATTACCGTAGCTCTCAGGTGTACGATAAGGCGTATGAGGATCCCAGAAATTCAGGTGCAGAAACCAATTTTCGGACTCCCCGTTATCCTCAAGCCATTTAAGTGCCACTGGAAGCACCTGCTCTGCCGTCTCATGCCCCCTTCCACCAACATTGAACACTTCTTGAAATCCGGCATTAAAGGTCCAGGCCGAGTGTCGTTCGGCGAAGGTGCTGATCGATGTGGTTTTCATGGCCGCTTGCCTTAATATAGCGGGAATACTCTCCATTCCTAGTCGATCATTGAATTCACGTTTGGGCCCTTCTCTACGCATATCAGCAGCGGTTCCCCCATGTCCTACAATTCCATTATGAATGCCAAATCTCCCTGACATTAAAGCGGAACGAGACGGCAGACACGGAGCATCTGAACAATAATAGTTGGTAAAGGTAACCCCTTCTTTAGCGATTAAATCGATATTCGGGGAGGTATTCCGAGGATAGCCATAACATCCCAGATGGTCCGGGCGAAGCGAATCCAAATCCAAATATAAGATTCTCATGAGGTATTTTCCCTACCTTTCCTGTTGCTCGAATGATTACGTTCGATTCGGGCAGCTTAGAATGATCTGCTCATGCTTATAAGAGTAAATGAATATGGAACACTCCGCTATGGAGTGGCGATGTTTGTTTTTGTAAATTCGATACTTTTTCGGTGCTCAGCCGGACCCTTGCCGTATTCGCCACGAAATACCTTGCTGAAGTGCGAGGCATCATAATAACCACATCTTTGGGAGATATGCTCGATGGTATAATCTGTATATTCCAACATTTGTTTAGCTTGCTGCAGCCGCAATTTTCGAAGCATTTGCATAGGTGTCAGTTTATATATTTTCTGAAATGCCCGGCTAAAATAAACCGGATTCATATGATAGAGCTTGGAAAGCTCCTCTCTACTAATCTCCTGATCAAGTCTCTCCTCCATATATTGCAACGCCTCGTTAAAGCGGTCCGTGACATAGGGGTCTCGAGATGAGCGGCGCCCGCCAAGCTTGGTGCTCTCCATAACTTCATAAAGGAGAAAAAATGCCAATGAACCGACCTGAACATTTCTGAAATCATCTTCCTCCTGCAGCCACAGGCTTCGCAGCTCGTCAAACCTTCGCTCATATTCGCTTCGATCCCGGACCCGAATCACCTTGCCTAGAGGGAATAACTTAAAGAAATCATCTCCGTCTTTAACTTTAGCGTTAATATTAAACAGATAATGTACACCATCCGTTTTGGAGATCACATTAAAAGGTTCATTAGGACGGTGGATCATCACGTCTCCGGCAGAAGCAACATAATCACCCTCGGAGGATGTCGTCAATACCTCACCTTTTTGGATATAAGAGACGGTATAACAAGACTGGACGTAATCGAATAAGGCCCGCTTCTGATATTGAATTTTTATGACATCCAGCACGGTGATCTCAAACTGACTATGAATGATAGAGGACAAAGAAGTTCCTCCTTCTAATGTAGTAGTCTTTATGTATTCTCAACCTGTAAAATCAGCCGCACATCGAAAGCCAATATTCCCTGCTGAGCTGTCTGGTGTATTTTTGCTTCTGGCTGCCACCCGATAACGGTTACAATAAGATTTATGGCACAAATACGATCCTCCTCGCATCGACCTTGCTACACCGCTTACCGGGCCTCTCGGATTCAAAGAACCGGAAGACAAATGATAGTCCGGCGTAAACCAATCCTCGCACCATTCCCACGCATTTCCTGACATATTATAAAGACCATATCCGTTAGGTTGATAGGACTTCACCGGTGCCGTACCTGCATAACCGTCGCTGGCATGATTTTTATCGGGGAACTTTCCTTGCCAAATATTGCAGCGATGCTCTCCACCCGGTTTTAATTCGTCACCCCAAGGATAACGTTTCTGAACCAGAGTTCCTCTTGCGGCATACTCCCACTCCGCTTCCGTAGGAAGACGTTTGCCGGCCCAGCGACAATACGCATCCGCATCATTCCATGATATATGAATTGCAGGATGATCAAGGCGTTCGTCTACATGCGAATCCGGGCCTTCCGGATGGCTCCAATCCGCTCCGTCTACCACCCACCACCAGGGGGTTTGAGTCGCCACTTGGGTTACCTTTTCCCCTGTCTCTTTGGAAACAAAAGAATGAAACACGTAAGACCATCCAAAACGTTCCGCATCTGTAACGTAGTTTGTTTCCTTGATAAATAAAGCAAACTGTTTATTCGTAACTGCAGTTGCATCGATCAAAAAGGTAGATAAGGTAACATTCCTTGCTGGCCCTTCTCCATCTGCCGGAAAACCTTCTTTGTCATCCGTCCCCATAAGAAAAGTACCTCCCGGAATAAGGATCATGTCCGATAAATCTTTATCCTCTTCTAGTCCTTGGACCGTTGTGTACTCCTTACAAATATCGACGGACCCTTGTTTCTCAATTTGATTTCTACTAGCTGAACAGCAAGCCCGTATATTCTCTGACATGTACTTACCTCCAATCTGGGATTGTCGCGGCTCTATCTAAAAAAAGGCTACACCAACAATACCAGAGGCAACAATAATGGTGAGCGGATGCAGCTTATATTTCATTAAACCATAAAGTCCAGCGAATACAATGATCAACGTACCAATGGTCTGCCAACTAATAAAAGCATGTTCCACGCTATTTAAGCCAAACCGAATCGCAGCATAAGCAATCAAGCCTGTAATCACTGGACGTAAACCATAGAATAACGTTTTAATCCAATGACTGTCTCTCACCCGATAAAAGAAGATGGAAATAACAATGATGATGATTAATGAAGGTAGAACCATGCCTAATGTGGATACAATCGCTCCTTCAATTCCAGCTACACGATATCCAATCAAGGTGGCACTGTTAGTTGCAACAGGGCCTGGTGACATCCCTGCGATGGAAACTACCTCTTGAAATTCCCTTTCGGATAACCAGCCGCCAGCCATAGCTTCATGCTGAATCATCGGAATGATGGCGTACCCTCCACCAAAGGAGAGCAGTCCAATTTTAATAAAAATAAAAAATAAATTCCAAATCACATCGCATCCCCCTAGATGTAATACTCCGGATAATTCGACTCTTCATCAGAATCATTCAAGGACTCCTTCTCCATCCGAACCTGCAGCCCTAAGAGCTGTTTGATTGGTAAGTAGACAAACCCGATAATTAATCCAATTGCGATCACGTAAATGGGATTGATTCCGAAAACTAATAAAACGACCGGTATAACTATCGCTGTAACAGCTGTAGTCTTGTCAAATATAGCGTTCTTGGCCATTCGATATGCAGCTACTAGGATCAAGGCAATAACAGCACCATGAATCCCCTTCATAGCGGCAATAACTTTTGGTTGATCGGCCAGTTGTGAGTATACAGCACTAAGCAAACAAACAATGATAAAGGTTGGAATCGTAATCCCTGCGATTGCAGCAATTGCTCCTTTCACACCAGCAAGACGATAACCAATGAATGCCGCTGCATTTACACCTACACCACCTGGCGCAGCGCCAGCTAGAGATAGAATTTCATCCATCTCCTCTTCACCCAACCATTTCCGTTTAGCGGAAATTTCCCGTTCGATCATGGGGATCATTGCATAACCGCCCCCAAAAGTTACGGGACCGATTCGAACAAATACCCAAAACAACTGGAACAGTAAACTTACCCTGAGGTCTGTATTCGTCATCACATTTGTTTTCATAGTTGTTCTCATGAACTCCACCCTTATATATTCTGTAGTAATTTCATTATAACACTTTTTCCCAAAATGGAATTAAGTTTTTTGAACGGTAAAATACAATCTATGGTTTATGAGTTATACTATATTAATGTTAATAAATACAAACTTTATTAAAAACGATCTTACTAGTTCATCCTATATATAGTTTGGAGGTATATCGTGGAAAAGCGCTCGACACACATTCCATCCCCAAAGAAACTCCTATATGACCAAATCGCCGAACAAGGTACTGTTTCCAAGTTGGACCTTCTACAAACATTTTCACTGACCAAAAGCACAATGACTCGAATATTGGATGAAATGACGGAGGAAGGCTTGCTGATAGAATGCGGATTTGGGGAATCTAGCGGAGGAAGAAGACCTATTTTATACCAGATCAATCCTTCCTACGGTTACATCATCGGTTTAGAGATTTCCAGATTGTATTCTTCCCTTGGTTTATTTGATATGCAAATGAACCCAAAATCAATTGTTCATTGGAGAATGGATCAGGCATTCACACCTGAAAGATTTTTGGATCATGTAAGTAATCAAATACGCGCTTTCCTCAGGGATCATCAGTTAGTGGACAGTCAAATCATAGGGATAGGAGTAGGGGCTGTGGGGCCACTTGACCGCGAAAATGGCTTGATCCTAAAACCGCTACACTTCCCTTCTCCAGGCTGGAACAATCTTCCGATTTGCAAGCTGGTAAAGGAACGGACAGGCTTCAAAGCTTTCTTGGACAACGGTGCCAATTCCGCACTGCTTGGGGAACGATGGTCAATTCGTCATACTAATATTCAACATATGCTTTATGTACATGCTGGAGCAGGACTCCGCTATGCGATGATGTCGCATGGAAGTATTGTTCATGGCACGATGGATATGGAAGATGCAATTGGTCAAATGATCATTCAGACTGACGGCCCCCGATTAAATAATGATGGGAACTACGGAGCTCTGGAAGCATTTGTATCCGTCCAGGCACTGGAACAAAGTGCACGCTCGGAGGCGAACATGGACAATGACCTGATCCTCCAAAGATATAAAGTTTCGCCAGAGAAGCTGACTTATGATGTTCTTGTACAAGCCTTTAGAGACGGTAATCCACACGCACGCGAATTATTTACGCAAGCCGCCATTCACTTCGGTATTGGCCTCGCTAATGTCATCAATTTATTTCATCCTGAGACCATCATTCTAGGTGGTGCGCTCATCCACTCTCACGATTTGTTCTTCCAAACGGCAGTGGAGGTAGCCCAGAGAAACACTTATCGTTATCCTGAATACCAACCTCAATTTTCTCTAGGTACATTAAAAGAAGAAGCTGTGGTGACCGGTGCGGCTATAATGGTGAGAAATCACATGGTTCTCTAGCAACATAAAAAGGCCGTCCCACAACCATTTGCATGATTGTTGGGATGGCCTTTTTGAATCTGACCTATAATGGCTGACAGCAATTTTTGAATTTTTTCCCGCTTCCGCAGAGACATGGTTCATTTCGACCCGGAAGTGATTTTGCACTTTTCCTGAACTCCATCACCTGCTCCGATCTAAGTCGGTTCGCAAGCATCATCATGCGTTCATAAGTATGTGAATAGAACATTTTGTAGCTGTGGCAAAAATAATCAACCTCATTACGATCCTTAACATCAAGCCAATTTCGGTTGCGCGGGCATCCCCCATTGCAAAAGCTAAGGTACTCACACTTATGACATGATTCTTTCATATCGGGCTTCATTAACAAAAAGTCATCATATACTGGGCTGGCAAGCAGCACTTCTAGATCGGTTTGGCTGATATTTCCTAACCTGTGCTCTTCATCGATAAAGAAATCGCAAGGGTAGGCATCCCCGTTCGTTTCAAGTACCATCATCTTCGGACAGCATGAGTTGTGAACGCATAACTCCGGTTCACGATTCATGAGTACAAGAAGCATATTCTCGAAAATGCGAATGGGAAGCTCTGGATACCCCTCGTTGTACCACAAGTCAAATGTACGGCATAAAAACACTCCGTATTGTTCAGGTGTAATTCGGAAGCGTCCATGCATATCACTATTTTGTGAAACAAAATCCATGCAAGGGATAAACTGAATATAAGGAAATTTATGTTCTTGGTAAAATGACATCAACTCATCTGGACTCGTCACGTTATCCTCATGAATCACCGTCAAAATGCTATACTCCACACCCTCATTCTGTAAATGACGAATTCCACGCATAACTAAATCATAACTGCCTTTTCCCGATCCCGTTATACGATGAGAATCATGAATAGGCTCAGGACCGTCCAGACTTATCCCGACCAAAAAGTTATACCGTTTAAAAAATTTCGCCCATTTCTCATTAATAAGCGTTCCGTTGGTCTGCAGCGCATTACTTATCATCGTATGAGGTGGAGCGTACTTCGCCTGCAGTGAAATCACTTGTTCAAAATACGGAAGTCCGGCTAATAGCGGCTCCCCACCCTGCCAAGAGAAAGTCGCTATCCCTGAAGATCTACTCATGTACTGAGCGATAAACCGCTCTAAAAGATTCGTATCCATCACTCGGATCGGTTGATGAGGATGTCCCCCTGCTGTGCTGTAATAGCAATAATCACAGGCTAAATTACAATCCTCTGAGACGGTTTTCCACATGACATGAAGCGTCTCAGGCTTCGAGGTCTGTATGTATGTTGTCATACGATTTTGCCACTCCTATGTATTATTTGTTAAAGCGCTTACTTATTGCTTCAATTAAATCATAGGTACGTATGTCAACGATGAGCAAAACATCATAGTTTGTCGAATATCCGGAGATAAAAAAACTGCACTCCCTATTGTCTGTTGAGACAAAGTAATGGAGGTGCAGTTTCTTTGAGGATGAGTCTAACGGTAGTTAGACACTACGTCTTATTAATTACGAACGTATTCTTTATTTGCTGTTTCCAACATTGATTTCCAATCCGCAAACTTCGTCTCCCTCACCACATGACGATCAAAAAGTTCATCAGGTATGTCATCAACATCTTCTTCTGACTTTACTTGAAAGTTCCCTTTGATTAGAAACTCATCGAAGCTCTTGCAATTGGAATACTTACTCATAAACGCTTCATTAAACAACTTCTCAAAAGAGATGTGATTGGGATCTTCTTGATTCATTTTCTGACCTTGTAGCTCATTCATCAATTCTTCCATGGTCATTGGTTTTTGTCTTCTCAAATTACCACTCCTAATTTTCCAATATGGTTTCAGACTATCATGTTAATCCATAAATCACACGAATCCTAAGCTTAACATAATTTTCACTATTTTACCTTTCGATTTTCAATTTAATACGTCGAAAAAAAGTCCCTAATCACAGAATGAGAATATCAATCCTAACAAAAAGCCTCCCTTATACATATAAGGAAGGCTTTTTCGCACTATTTCCTCTAGGACAATTTCACCAAGCTGTAGTTTTTCTTCCCTTTACGGATAATGATAAACCGGCCACCGATAGCTTCGCTAGCTGTAACTTCAAGTCCAACATCGCTAACTTTCTCACCATTCATGGAGATTGCTCCTTTGGTGATATCCTCACGCGCTTGACGCTTGGATGGCTCAATACCGAGATCAACTAGCCATTCCACGATATTCTTGGATTCCAAAGTCGTTTCGTAAGTCGGCATTTCCTTGAAGCCTTGCTCGATCTCATCAGCAGTTAGGGACTTGATATCTCCACTGAACAAAGCAGCAGTAATGCGTTTAGCTTGCTCTAGTAATTCTTCACCATGCACGAATCTTGTCATTTCTTCGGCAAGTGTTTTTTGCGCTTCACGTTTATGCGGTTCGGTCTGTACTTTTTCAGCAAGCGCATCAATTTGCTCTTTAGACAGGAATGTAAAGTACTTCAAGTATTTCACAACATCACGGTCATCAGTGTTCGCCCAGAACTGGTAGAACTCAAATGCCGTCGTTTTGTTCGGATCCAGCCAAATGGCTCCCCCAGCTGATTTACCGAATTTCGTACCATCGGCTTTCAACATCAGCGGGATAGTAAGTCCAAATGCTACAGCCTCAGAGCCTTCTTTTCTACGGATTAAATCCAGACCGCTTGTAATGTTCCCCCACTGATCCGAGCCACCAATTTGCAGCTGCACATCTTCATGTTTGTATAGATGCAGGTAATCTAGAGATTGCAGGATTTGGTAGGAGAATTCTGTAAATGAAATTCCGCTGTCCAATCTGCTCGCTACAACATCCTTGGCAAGCATCGAATTGATGCTGAAGTTCTTCCCGTAGTCACGCAAAAATTCGATAACATTGATTTTATGCGTCCAATCGTAGTTGTTGACCATGCGGATTTGATTATCGCCATCGGTCACGAACAGTTTTTTCATCTGAGCAGTAAGTGCATCAACATTCGCTTGCACTTGCTCCAATGTTTGCAAAGAGCGCTCGGACTGGCGTCCACTTGGATCACCGATCGTACCAGTAGCACCACCAATTAGAATTACTGGGCGGTGTCCCGCAAGTTGGAATCTCTTGAGTACCATGAACGGAATCAAGTGGCCAATATGCATACTGTCACCCGTTGGATCTACACCGCAGTACACTGAAACGGATTTCTGGTTGGTCAATTCTTTAAGCCCTTCGGCATCGGTTTGTTGATTGATGGCATCGCGCCATTCTAGTTCGTCGATAATATTCATTGCCTAACACCCCTTAAATTAGTAGATAACCTATTGATGAAGTGAAACATATAAACCCTTATATTTAAAAAACAAAAAATCGCCCCTTGTCTATTGTAGACATAGGGACGATTGAATAACCGTGTTACCACCCAGATTGCATCAATGAAACATTAAGCTAAAGCACAGCATTGATGCCACTCGTGACGAGATATCGTTCGCCATTCCGCTCGGGGTTAGCCGAGATACTCCAAAGTGTAATTCGTACTCTTAGTGTGTACCGGGTTTCATCGACCCCCGGCTTTCTGGAACAGGGACTAAGCTACTACTGGGCTTCTTCAACGTATATCGTTTATAAGATTACAGCCAGTATAGAGAAATAATTCTTCAATGTCAACTATCTTAAGCTGAGAATCCTAAGACACACTCCTGCTGTGATGCACTACTAGGCATTTCCATCTTTTTTCTGTTACAATTACGGAAAAAGAGGTGAACGAATCCGCATGCTTGATCCTATCGATAATCATATTTTGCAGCGGCTGGCCCAAAACAGCAGAATATCCTATACTGATCTGGCTAAAGAAGTTAATTTATCCAGTGTAGCGGTAAAAGACCGTATTGATCGGCTCGTCAACCAAGGAATCATTGAGCAATTTTCTATTGTCATTAGCGCGGAGAAGCTTGGCAAGAAAATTTCCGCTTATCTGGAACTTGAAGTAGAGCCTGCTCATTTAAATCATATTGTCGAAGTCCTGAAAGAAAACGAACGCGTTGCAGTACTTTATGAAATGACTGGTCCTTGCATTCTTCACATCCATATTCTGGTTGAGAATCTTGAAGAGATGGAACGGTTTATGCATGAATCAATCTACTGTCTGGATGGTCTAGTACGTGTAGAAAACCAAATTTTATTAAAGCGCCACAAAAATCAGGATGGTCTAAATATATAAAAAAAGAACCGGCTAAATAAGACGGTTCTTTTTCTTAAATGGATACTGAAGGATATAATCGAATAATTGCTAATTAATTCACTCTACTCTGTTTTAGATAGCTTAGCTTTATAAAAATTCGCAAAATATTCGCTGACCTCAATCTTCTCTTTTACAACTTCTATTGGAGCAACGAGCTTAACGATTTCACCATTGTACACTCCTGTCGTCGCCCCGACTTTCATCTCAAGCACATTGTTATTGTAGCTTATAGTAACTGTCTGAGTAGTCGGTTTCCAACTCACCTTCGCACCAAAACCTTCAAAGCTGCTACGTAATCCCACAGCCTTACGCTCCGAATCACCGAATTGACCTTTATCGATCAAAGCATGCACTCCCCAGTTTCCATCCACTACTTGTGTGATTCCGAAATCCGTTGACACAGACATCAGGGAGTACGCTTCATCCTCGCTCAAATTCATTCCGTCCATTAAAAAATCTTTTGTTTTATGAGCAGCATCTTTCATCGCTTTGTCGATGGATGAGTTTTTAAAGATATCTTTTTGTGCACTAGCTCCAAGTGCCTCCAAATAATTCGCGTAACTGAACCCATGTACGACCCATTCATTCTCGTTCTCTAGTAATGGGAAACTTAATCCATTCAGTTTTTTGTTAAGCGTCGCTTTTTTATGAAGAACGACTTGAATATCACCCGTCACGGATGTCTCGATAGCAGTTCCGTTAATTTCGGCATCCCCTTGCCCCGCATGCGGATCACCAATCGACAGTAGCGCCCCTGGTACAGATACAGGATAATACATCGTTGCACCTTCAGTAATACGCCAATCATCTACGTTGCCACCATTGTAAGAAGGGGGTACTGAATCTACGATGTCCGCTTCTTTAGGTGCAACACCCATTGTACCGAAGTGTAGACGTACCGGAATTTTCACACCTTTCAATACATCAAAGTTCTTATCAATCGTATTATGGTCTACAATTACGCCTGGGTAGTCGATTGTCGGGTGCACTTGACCATCCGGATCAGTCTGAACAGTCCATTTATAATTATAAACAGCTGTTGCATAATCTGTTCCACCCTCTGTATCCATCTCATAGATGGTGACCACTTCACGTTTTTTCGGCTCCTCCACCATATCTCCGTACAGATAACCCCAGTTCGCCGCGGCATTCACGCCATAGGTTTTGCCAGCGTATTTGTCATTGCCATTAGGTCTTAGCTTCATGTCCAGAATTTTCACTTCCAGAACATCCCCTGGTTCAGCACCTTCTACAGCAATAGGTCCCGTCATAATATGTACGCCTGGCCCGCGAAGCGCTTCGTTCTTCTCCCCCTTTATCCAGTGAAAAATATCTTCGACTCCCGCATCCCCCTTAATCATTCGATCGTAATCATCACCGGAATGATGGGTAATGGCTTCAACCGATACAATATCACCAGATTGTACCGTTAAAGCTGGATCACCCTTACCGATATTCCCCCACCGAACAGTCTCAGAATTTGCCTTCAGCACATGCGTTTTCGGTGTATTCTGACCTTTATTTGTGTCAGCATACATAACATTAAATGATGTTCCCGCTAGTAAAACCGCTGATAAAATAACACTTGTTTTGCGAAAAGTTTGTTTTTTCATAATTTCATCCTCCTCAGCTTATTTTAATGTTAGTTTATATAACATTTTGTGTTTTTGAGTATAACAGATGAATTAAGGATTAACAATATAAATATTTTCTTTATTTTTACTTTAAATAATAAATCACAATGATTATGTGACTTTAATAATCCAAGCCAACATCTTTGAGACTGCTCGTTTGATATTCTTGCCGTTCCCATTTTTAGCAATAAAAAACGCCTTCACTTATGAACAAAGTGTCGGCGTTTTATCTCAATTGAAAGTGGACCTTTTTTCCATTATTAATTAGTAATACTTCTTGTAGCCCGGGTTACGATCCGTTTCGTTGCCTTTGTATCTGAGGTTATCAACCAATTCTCACTAAGCTGCAGCACCCAATCCGGATTGCTTTTACTCGCATCGTTCAACCAATTACTTACAGAATCCTGAACGTATTTCACTGAATCTGACTTCAGTGGTTCTAATAGCGGAAGTGCAATTACCGGGTTTTCTTTAAGCGCAGTAATATGCTTCGCCCACACACCATGCGGCCGCGTCAATTCGATCGCATATCTCCTTATATTCGGATCTTGATCATGAACCCAGCGCTCTAATAATTTAATAGATTCGTGCAACTCTGTAATTACTGATTCTCTTAAAGCCATCCATGAAATCTCGCGTACCCCAAAATGATCATCCGCTGCAAAAGGACGGATAGCCGTTAGCTTTTGCGATAAACTTAAAGATTGATTTAGACCGATCATATAGGCAGCCCAACAGCGGACACTATCGGAAAGATGCTGCGCTAAAGCTGTGAATAAACGGGATTGTTCCCGCTCAGATTTACTCTCTAATACCTGTTGTAACTCACGCGCAATGGCTGGTATCAGCTTCATGATTCTCTTTTCGGATAAATCGCTCAGCCTTTGCAAAATAGGGTTGGATTCCTGTCCAAAACCTAGCTCGTCCATCACTTTTTCCAGCAGCACAAGATGATCCACAGCAAGCCATTCCGTTAAATTTACAGTCTGTAATTGTCCTTTATGTAACAGTTCAACAACCTCAGTCGGAATATCGCTAACTTTTCGAGCTCCCTTCCTATGCTCCATAGAAATCGTCCCTTCATCTATGATTTGAAAGCTTAAATCACCTTCATGTCATATTTAGGATACCGTTATTTCTAAAAATAAAGCTGTAATCTCGTTTACATCTCGATTGCTATGTTATATTTCTTTCCAAAATCTTGTCTCGATGAACATAGATAGTTCTGAACCCTGTCTGAATCACCTCAGCTTTCACCAATTCTTGCAGCGCTACCGTAACTGCTTCTCTGCTCGCACCAATCAAATTAGCGATTTCTTGATGTGACAGCGGAACATCGATTCTGTATAAATTATCCTTATTCTTAACCCCTAACTGATCAGAAAGCTTTAAGAGAACGCACAATATTTTATCATGGAGATTTCCGATGGCTAGATTTTGCGATAACTGACTCATACTTTTTATTCGATCACTCAACACTTGCATTAACGACATCAAGAATCTAGGTCGAGTAGCTACGAATTCTTCAAATCTTACAGGATCAATTGTACAGATATGACACTCTTCCATTGCTTCAATGTAATGATCTCTGGTTCCAAACGAAATCACATTCATTTCACCAAAAACATTACCCTCACTCAGAATATCCGACGTAAACTGCTTCCCATCTGAATTCAATCGGTATAAGCGAACCTTTCCTTTTTTCACAAAAAATAATCCTTCAGAGAAGGTTGTCGGTGTTTGGATATATGTATTTTTCGGGACTACTGTTATGCGAGTTAACTCTTCCATTTCTATTAAATCTTCGAGCGCTAACGATTGAAGCAAATTAAATTGAGATAAATAATGAATAGTCTCCATTGCCCCTCCTGTGTCTTAAAACGTTATTCATTTCTTTAGTATACCTTACAAAAAAAGCCGCGTCCTAAGGACGCAGCTTACTCATTAACGATTACTTGCTTCCCAGCGCGCGATTTCTTCACGAACACGAGGGGCTACTTCCGTTCCCAACAGTCTAATGGCTTGCATAACATCCTCATGAGGCATCGTACCGTGGGGCACATGTAAAAAGAATCGCGTAATCCCCACCTCCTTGCGAAGATGAATGATTTTGTTAGCAACAGTTTCTGGATCACCTACGTACAGAGCACCGTCAAAGCTGCAAGCTGCATCATAATCGGAACGATGGTATGGAGGTGTCCCTTTTTCCTTCGCCCGCACATTGGTCCGAGCATGCGTTGAAGGGAAAAACTTCTCCAACGCTAATTCATTAGTCTCTGCAATAAACCCGTGAGAGTGTGAGGCAATAGGCAAGCTTGAGATATCGTACCCGGCTTCAGCCGCTGCTGTCTTGTAAAGCCGCACATGTGACGCGTAATCAAGCGGTTTAACATTCCCAATAATCGCTAAAACAAAAGGTAATCCTAAGGCTCCTGTGCGGATTGCAGACTCTGGACTTCCGGCACTCCCAATCCAAATCGGCAACGGATCTTGAACCGGTCGCGGGTAAATTCCCAGATTGTTTATGGCTGCGCGATGTTTGCCGCTCCAGGTTACTTTTTCTGACTTTTGAATAGCTAGTAGCAATTCCAGCTTCTCATTGAACAGCTCTTCATAATCCTTCAGATCGTAACCGAATAAAGGAAAGGACTCTGTAAACGAACCACGGCCGATCATAATTTCCGCACGTCCGTTTGATATCCCGTCCAGCGTTGCAAAGTCTTGAAATACACGAACAGGATCTGCTGAAGACAATATCATTACCGCACTGGTCAATCGAATTTTCGAAGTCATCGATGCAGCCGCAGCTAACACAACTGCAGGTGATGAAGCCGCATAATCAGAACGATGATGCTCTCCCACCCCATATACATCTAGTCCCACCTCTTCGGCAAGTACAATTTCCTCCACTACTTCACGTAGTCGCTCTGCATGACTTATTGTCTCACCCGTATGGGCATCCGGGGTTGTCTCAACAAATGTGCTAACTCCAAGTTCCACTTTTCATTTCCTCCTAATGTCTGCGCGCCCGCATTTTTCTCTGGATGTAATTGGTTAAATATTCATGATTTCTGTGAATCAAGAAACCCATTATAATAGGATTCCCCAATAATTCCAACTATTTTAGATCCCCTCGATTATAGATCGGACAGTGGAGCCGTTATTTTAATGATTTTGTCCATCATCCGAAGTGGCAAGGCAATACTCGAGCTGGATGCAGCACATAATTAAACTGGGACTAAGCTACTAATTTGATGCATCGGCGATTTACCAAGAAAAAATAAAAGACCACTAATCACCTGAAAACGGCAAGTAGTGGTCAATTTTTAAGCTAGTTTATGTTTCCAATACTCGAGCTTATGGGCTTATCCAGCGGTTTCGGAGGTTTTCTTTGATTGATTCCAATCCCGATTCGACCGAATACAAAGGCTCCGCCAGGAATGCGATTTGCTAGGTTCATGATGATCGCTGAGCCAACCACGCACCCGATAAATTGTAACAGAACACTGAATAGACCAAGATTTTGCAACCCGAATAAAGAAGGAAGCTTAACAAACAAAGCCAACAGCAACGGGTGAAGCAAATATATACCAAAGGAGTATCTACTGCTCCACTCTAGCACGCGCGGCACTTTTTTCAATGAAGAAGCTACTGTAAAGAGTAGTAGAATCATACTCATAGCGAAAAGTAACATATCAATTCTCTTGGAGCTATGCGCCGTAATCCAGCCTTGTCCGTTCACAAACAGCACAAGTGCCCCAGTTATAACCGGAAGCATGAAGACAGCTACTCGAAACTGTTTTAATTTTTCCCGGAACCAACTCTCATTTCGCCCCAAGTAATAAGCCACAGTAAAGTAGAATATCCACCCCGGAGAGAAAATCCAATACAATTTATCCCAAATATATTGAGCAGCTACCGTATCTGCGGGTTTGGTAAAATTGAAGAATCCTAAGTACACTACGTTTATAACGAATGAGGCAATCAGTATGGAGCGTGGAGTAAACTTTTTGGCATGCTTTTGAAATAAGAGGAACAAGGCGTAAAACTGAAAAATAATGAGGATAAAGTAGCCATGAAAATCACCAAGCAACAAATGACGCCAAAGGAAATACCAAAAAGCTTGAAGAAGCGGAATCCCCTCACTGCTTGCCATATCCACTCCTTTTAACCCGGCGTACAAAGCCCCGAAAAAAAAGTATGGAAGTAATATATACTTGATTCGTTTCTCCCAAAATCTCGCGGGTATTCCCTCAGGGTAAGCAAAAGACAATACGAATTGAGAGATAAATACGAATACCGGTGTGCCAAACGTAAGCAACAGACCCACCGACTCCACCCATGGTGTATTTCCATCATCATAGACACGATATAAAGCATGTAGCAGCGCAATACTCAAGCAGGCTATACTACGCAGAACAAACATTTCAGAATTCAATTTTCGTTCCATGGGGATGACCCCTTTCAATATTTGCTTTTAATGGTCGACAGCACTGCCTACAGTCAATCGGGCTGCAATCGTCTTTTTGAGTCCCTGGTGAAGGTCATGGTTAGGAGACCAGGACATCAACTCATTTGCTTTCCTATTGTTCAAGTAGCTATGAAGAATATCTCCCGGCCGTGCCTGTTCATAAATCGGTTGGGATTCGCGAGCTGTAATGCCGCCTATCATCTCCACAATCGTATTAATAGAGGTAGCCACTCCACAGCTAATATTTATGATTTGATTATCCACTCTGTCATTTGAACGAGCCGCATCTACAAACGCCTGTGCCACATCCTCAACAAAGACAAAATCTCTGGTTTGTTCCCCATCCCCATAGATCACAAGCTCCCTGCCTTGCTTCATGCGATCCAGAAAAATCGAAACGACGCCCGCTTCCCCATGTGAGCTTTGCCGGGGACCATAAACATTCGCAAGACGGAGAATGGTATACTTCAGCCCATGCATGCTGGCAAACATTCGAATGTAAGACTCAGGGACACTTTTGGATACGCCATAGCAGGACTCAGGATTTAAGGGATGGCTTTCATCAATGCTCAAATATTCAGGGTTACCATATACAGCAGCCGACGAGGCGTACACGATCTTTTCAACCTGATGGGCCTCACACATCCGCAGTACATTTAGTGTGCCAACAATATTCACATTCGCATCAAACAAAGGATTGCGCTGTGATTCTCTTACGTCGATCTGTGCAGCCAGATGAATGACCGCATCCGGTTTCTCTCGGCTAAAAACTTCACCCAATGTCTCATCTCGAATATCGTACGGATACAGAAGTGCAGAAGGGTTTCTATAGAACGAGCCGGACGCACCCGATAAATTATCCACTATTACAGTTTCAACACCCTCACTTATGAGCCGATCAACAACATGTGACCCAATAAAACCAAGCCCCCCGGTTACTAAAACCTTCAAATAAAAAACTCCTTTCGCCCTGTAAGGTGCTCTTTGTACCGTGCATCAGTAGAAAAGTTCACATAAAATACTTAAGAAGAAACGATGTTGTCATCCAATATGGACGACAACCGTTACTCGTAGAAATATAAGGATGTATATAACGAGGACTTTCTTATATTTCAAATCAAAAAATAAAGGAGTGAAGTATATGGCAACTGCACCTATTCCAGACAATTCTGTAACAACGTCCGTGATTGCGGACGGCGCGGTCACTTCTATTAAATTAGACCCTGAAACTAACGGTTATGTGAATGTTCGATCCTATGGCGCTACAGGGAATGGTACTAAAGATGACACCATCGCGATTCAAAATGCAATCAATGCCGGAAATGCCAAACGCAAGGTTGTTATTTTCCCGCCTGGTGTATATAAAGTATCTTCAGGCCGCATGCGTAATCCTTCCAGCCTTGAATGGTGGTGTCTTCGTATACCAACCGGAACTAACCTAAGCTTTGAACCAGGATCTAAGCTGTCACTGGCTTCGAACCCTCCTTCAGATACTAGAGTACTTGTCATCCTAAACGCCTCTGATATCACGATAACAGGCGATCTCGAAATTGATGGAAGTGCTTCGACTGTGAAAACAAACGTCAACGATCAGCTTCACGGCTTGTTCATTTCTTCTTCGCAAAATATATCCATCGAATCGGTATACTCCCATGATTGCTACGGTGACAATATTTTCATTGGAGGTACAGAAGCGATTCCATCCGTTAACGTGCAGATCGGGTATGCGCGCTGTGAAACGGCTGGACGCAAGAACTTCGTCATCCATTTTGTAGACCAACTTCATGTCAACAGTGCTGTCCTGAACAACAGTCGCGGCGGAGCTCCTAGCTTCACTGGAGCCAACTCACTAGACTTGGAGCCCGATGAGTTCAAAGGTACTCGCAGCTTTTATCAACGCTTCGATTCCTTGACTACCACTGGTTTCGGTAATGATCTGTCAGCAGGACTTACAGATGAAATCGCTAGACTCTGGACCCTCGACATCGGTTCACTTGATATGCGTGTTAGTGGATCAGCGAGTCCTGCTATACTCTCTTATGGACTGACGTTAAAAATCAGTAACTTATTTATTCGTTCTACCGATCATAAAGCTAGTTACGGTCTACAGACGATCTATTCACAATTTATTGATATCGCTAGTGCAAGCTTCGATGGCATCGGTGGTCCTGCGATCTTTGCTGCGTTTAATGCTGCTGGAGGTAAACCAAGATTGCATATCGGATCGTTAGGAGTGTACGGCTCAGGCTCCAGCTTAGCTAGCGGAGTCCGAATCGACGGAGGAGATCTTTATGTGGGGACTATGGATGCACAGGATCTAGTAGGAAGTTCTTTATACTTGTTCGCTACACAATCAGACACCATGGTTACTGTTGACAATATGATCGTTCGTAACAGCGGGACCAATCAGGTAGTACTAGTCTCTTCTTATGGTTCGGCTAAGCCTTTCTTGCGTTTGAACAATGTAGCGGTATTTGATACCCGTTCTGTGAAGGTAAAACGCATTCTAGAATTTGAAACATTGGTTGCCATGCAAGGCACTTCCCTTGGCACCGTGTATAATCCGTATGCCATTACTGAATGGTTCTCTACCTATGGCAACTTCAAACGGGCAGTCCGACTCGTTGGTGGAACACTGCTTCCAGCAGTATTTATCGTGGAAGGTTCGCCAGAGGGAACGATAACCGCTCCGATTGGCAGTCTGGCTATGCGAACAGATGGTGTAGCTAAAGCTGCTTTTTATGTGAAGGAAAGCGGAACCGGTGCTAACGGTTGGGTTGCCAAGTAAATATTCAGCGGTTCTGAATGCATGACTCTATTGCATCCATTATACGAACCAGATCATCATCCGATAAGGAGCTTCCAGAGGGTAGACATACACCTTTTGTGAACAATTGATCAGATACACTATGTCCCTCCATGTATGGATAATAGAAGGCATTCTCGAACAGCGGCTGCAAATGCAGTGGTTTCCATACCGGTCTAGCTTCTATATTGTTAAATTCCAGGCACTTTAAGAGTTGATTAGAGGAGAAGCCCGCGATCTCTTCATCAATCGTTAGCGCACTTAACCAGCGTGTACTGCGACAATTAGGCGCTTCCGGCATAAAATGAAGACCTGGAACGGATCCCAATCGTTCTGAATACACTCGAGAAATATGTCTACGCCGCTCAACTCTTTCCTCTAGTAGCTCCAACTGACCGCGGCCTATTGCTGCCAACAGATTGCTGAGACGGTAGTTGTAACCCATTTCGGAATGCTGATAATGTGGTGCAGTGTCACGCGCTTGCGTAGACCAGAAACGAGCCTGTTCCAACGCTTCGGTATCATCCGATACAAGCATACCTCCACCTGAGGTTGTAATGATTTTATTACCGTTAAAAGAATAAATTCCGAAGCGGCCCCAAGTACCGCTAGCCTTTCCATGATAAAAGGCACCTAGAGATTCAGCCGCATCTTCTATCAATGTAATACCATAACGATTCGCGATTTCTACAATCGGCTCCATGTCTGCGCTCTGCCCGTACAAATTGACAACAACGGCTGCTTTCGGCAGTAGCCCTCTGTCATTCAAATCCTGGCAGGCCCGTTGAAAGGCTAGTGGACACATATTCCATGTCTCCGGCTCTGAGTCTACGAATACAGGTGTAGCCCCCAAATATAGAATAGGATTGGCACTAGCTACGAACGTGAGCGTCGAACAAATCACGTAATCTCCTTGAGAAACGCCGGCAAGACGCAGTGCAAGATGAATTGCCGCTGTTCCAGAGCTTAATGCAAGTGCACCCTTTGAACCTGTATAGTCGGCCATCTCCCGTTCGAAAGCATCGACTTGTGGTCCTATGGGAGCGATCCAGCCAGAGTGAATGGCATCCTCCAAATAAGCCTGTTCACGTCCACTCACATGGGGTGGAGATAACAAGATTCGTGGTAGAATGCTTGGTTGACGAATACTCATGCCTTGCTCCTTTCTCCATTTGGATGCTTTAATCCAAATGGATTACATATCTTATTGACTTACTTCAGAGCATGGTCCATGATATTTTGATTCAAAAAAGAGGGATGCCGGTAGAGTGGAAAGTAATTCCCCGCCCCCCCGGTGTCATAGAGCGACATTATTCGTTCATACACCTCGGGGAAAAATATTCGCTTACCTAGGTAATAGTCCAGTGGTTCTAGTTGAGTCGCAAATTTTTGTTTGAACTGAAATAGTTCGTCGTTACCTGTATATCCTCCACCGAGATGGAATTTTTCGTATCCATTCTCCATCCCCCACACCGCTGCTGAGTGGATGAGAAGTTTGGTGGGTGACCACTGCAGATAAGCTCGATCCCAACCACATAAGTGATAATGCATCCAGGGCCGATCAAGGAGCACAATACTTGCGGCTACCGCCTTGTCCCCATCCATCGCCTCGAACAGCGCTACCCGTCCCTCTGGCAAAAGGCTTGTATCTTCTATAAATTTTTGAGGAAAATAATAAAAGGGATCCGCTTGTAAATCATCTAACGTGCCGTAATATAATTCGGTGAAAGGCTCAATCCGATCCTTAAGCTCCGACTTTCGAATGGTAAATGGCGCTGACTTTAGTTTACGAATATTTCTTTTATGATTGCCGCCATAGTTCTGAATTAGTGCTGACTCTGAGCCAACGGTCAAATCTATATATGCTGTATTCCGATTCAACTCCGCAATAAGCCCGTTTTGGGCTTCGGTAGCATTGCCTATGAAAGGATGAAATCTTACGAACTCGGTCATAATTCTTTTCTCTCTGCAATAATCTGTGAACGTTTCACTGAATTGTCGATAGAGATCTGATCGTTCCGCTCCTATAGGCACATTCGATATCGGTCCCCCGTATCCATAAGGTGTGCTGATGTCGTACCATTCCCCTTCAAGTCCCAGTTGGATGAGTGCTGGAAGATGACTAATGGAACGTAGTAAATAAGGATAAATGATGAGCTTCTCACCCTGCTTAAAAACAAACAACTCTGCCTGTTGAAAATCATCCTCGAACATTCGAAAAAACTCTGCTGAGAAATAGATATCCTTCTTATCCATCTGAATCAAATAAGCATCCCATTCTTCAGAAAGCGAGCTGTTAAGTATAATGAAATTACTCATACGTCACCTCCTAAAAGTTAAGTTAGCGTATCCTTCCTTGAGGTACTTCGAAAAAACTTACTTCGGAAGCGTTCGCTGCTAATCCAATATTTTGATCATACGTATGCTTTCAGTGCTTAAGCTTAGCGCAGGATCTCTCTCACGTAGGAATGCATCGGATGAGAGCAATAACAACTTTCTCTCACGATCTAGGTCGAGTAACACATCGGTTAGTGATTCCCCGCCGTCCCACTCTCCACTTTGCAGTTGGATGCGAAAATACCGCTCGCCGAGCCGCCCCACAACTGAAGTCTTCTGTTTCGTTCTAATCCTAAAAGAAGAGAATCCGTATTTTAGATGATGCGCCTCTGCCATCGGGTAATCATCAATGATGTACGCCACTTCCTCATCATCTATATGTGATCCAGCAGCAATAAAATCTGCACTACCCACGAATGAACGATCCAAATCCCTCACATACCAATAAGTACGTCCTTCTTCAACAAAACCCAGACGAAGATACCAAGCATGAGCCTGTTCATTCCATGAGAACACATCCAGCACCAACTTCTTAATGTCATCCCTTTTTGCTAATTTCTCTCCGTATGCCATGAGCATGCCGCCAATACCATCCTTACGATAAGGCGCATCCACATTTAAATTATTCAGAACCAACATTTGTTCCATTCTTCGCCATTCAGCGAATCCAATGAGCGCTTCTCCAATATAAGCTCCAATCAATAATGTGGCTGAATGTCCTCCACACTTACAAGCTGCTTGTAGATATGCCGGATAACCAGCACAAGCAAATATCGTTTGATTGTAAACATGCTCCGGTAAGTTGCTCTTTAAGAGCCGGCATGCATGATGTATATCGTCTTCATGCAGCGGTCTAAACTGCACATTCATGCCTGGCCCTCCTTTTTATTCAGCCTATACTCATCCAGAGGAAGGCTATGCCGACCTGGATTGGCTACAACATCATCTTGGCGAATCACCTTCAAGACGGTCTTACATAATATCAGCGCATCCAGTCTGAAGCTTAAATTCTCGACATAAGTGACATCATACGAAAGTCGATCTTTCCATGACGAAGTATTGCGTCCTGACACCTGTGCTAATCCCGTAATTCCCGGTCTTACTGAGAAACGCAGCCTCTCCTGTTCGGAGTAGTAAGGGCTGTACCGCATGAGCAAAGGTCTTGGACCAATCAGGCTCATTTCTCCCTTAACAACATTCACCAATTGCGGTAATTCATCCAGACTTAGCTTCCGGATGATTCCGCCAAACTTGATGTATCGTCGGTCATCAGGTAACGGTTGACCCTGCGTGTCATATAGTTCAGCCATGGTCCGGAATTTGTAGATGAAGAAGGGTTTCTCTCCCAGTCCAGGTCGCTGCTGCTTGAATAAGATTGGGCTTCCAAGCTTTATTCGAATCAACACCGCCACCACAGCCATGACTGGACTAAATATACATAACATAACGATCGCTCCCACAAGATCGAAGCCTCGTTTCATATGGCGATACATGTTAGTACTCCTCCCGCCTTTCTCTTAATCCGTAAAAAGACGTTCCTTAAGTGAATTCACCTGTTTTAAATCAGCACTCCAGTAGTACACCTTGGTTCCAACTAGCGGATCAGGACCAAAACTGTTGTTACCTGGTATCTGCTCGTATTGAAAGTCATCGGAAGTTATCCCCTTGAATAACCAAGCTAAGCTGAGCAAATCACTGTCGCTAAAGCTTGTATCGATAATGTCTTTCTTTTCATGGAGTAGTAATCCCGCCAGATCCGGAAGATGCTCAGGACTGAGTAGCTTATTGGCCACAGCTCTAACGATATTGAATTGCTCTTCTTGACGACTAAAGTCACCGTTCGGAGTAGAATACCGCTCCCTTGCAAGATAGAGTGCATGAACGCCATCTAGATGCTGTTCACCTTTTTTGATTGTAATCTCTGGCGTTATGGTCACGTCCTGATCGATCACCATATCAATCCCACCGATCGAATCGATGAAATCACGAACACCTGAGAAGTTCGTCTTGATGTAATGATGAATGGGGATATTCATAAAGTCGCTCACCGCTTGAATAAGCGTCAGTGTTCCTTGCTCATTCCCACCTTTGGATTCCCCAACAATATGAGCGTGGTTAATTTTGGTATATCCGACATTTTGTACATAAACCCTTGTATCACGCGGCACAGAGACGATGTTCACCTTCCGCTGTTCCGGCATCACATGTACAACCATGATGGTATCTGCACGCGAAATCTCCCCGCCCCACGTATCAGTTCCAATGAGTACAACATTGAAGGATGAAGTTTTTTTATCGGATGCAGATGTTGTCGCTGTTGGTTCAGATGATGGAGGTACCGTAATCTCCGTATTTACTGGGCTTTTCGAAGTCTCTTCCGACTGCGTTTTCCCCACAGGAACCACAGAAATTTTAGAGCTAGGTATCGTCAATGGATTAAGGACCGCCTTTTGAAAACGCTGTTCAGGATTTAACACCCCTCTAATCCAAATCCCACCAACGACAATCACAATTAGAAAACCAATCAGGGCGAATCTTCCAATTCGCCTCATGACTATTTGCTTTCTTGTGAAATTCCTGTCGCTCTTGCCACGCAAATGCAATCTCTTTTTCCAACTGCTCATAAACGACTTCATCACTTAGATCCCCGCATGAACTTCGGATTTGATCCGTTCAAGCTCATGAGTAACAACCTGTGGTTCTTCTTGAAAGCCCGAATAGCTCGGAATAAGCTGCTTTAATAATTTCTTAATTTGATAACTGCTCGGCACAAATTCGTACCGTTTGCACAAATTCTCCAGAACTCCAAGAACCAAATTCAATTCAGATCTGGATACACTTTGAGGACGACTGATCATGATGCGATAGTTATTGGTAACCATCAATCCTTCCTCTTCCGTCAGGAGTTCCTCATATAATTTCTCTCCAGGACGAATACCTGTGATCACAATGGGGATATCTTTATCGGGTTCTAAGCCGGACAGACGTATTAAATCTCTTGCTAGATCGTATATCCGAACTGGCTTACCCATATCAAGCACGAACACCTCGCCGCCTTGTGCCAGTACACTCGCTTGAATAACCAATTGCACCGCTTCAGGAATCGTCATGAAATACCGCACCATATCCATGTGGGTGACTGTAACCGGGCCACCACTCTCAATCTGTCTTTTGAATAACGGAATAACACTTCCCCGGCTACCGAGTACATTTCCGAAACGGACAGCGGCAAAAACCGTCTTGCTGGATGAATTCTGATCATTAATAATCATTTCTGCAGCCCGCTTCGTAGCTCCCATGACACTGGTTGGATTAACCGCTTTGTCTGAAGAGATGAGAATGAACCGCTTTGCACCATATTTGGCGCTCGCCTCCGCAACATTCCTTGTTCCGATAACGTTGTTCTTAACCGCCTCGACCGGGTTCATCTCCATAAGTGGAACATGTTTATGCGCTGCGGCGTGATACACGATCGTAGGTCGGAAATTTTGAAATACACTATCGATCCGCGACACATCTTGAATATCCGCTATGATGGGTTGAATCTTCTGATCGGGATATAGCTGACGCAGCTCTTGTTCAATCAGGTAAATGCTGTTCTCACCATGCCCAAGAAGCAGCATTTCCTTCGGACGATATGCAGCTAGCTGCCGGCACAGTTCCGAACCGATGGAGCCTCCAGCACCCGTGATGAGGATACACTCACTCCCTAAATTCTCGCGAATCTCCTCAGTGTTAATCTCAACAGGAGTTCTTCCCAGCAAATCATTTACGGACACTTCACGGATTCGATTAACTGCCATTTTCCCGTCCAAAATTTCTGTCATACTAGGCATTAGCTTAACCTGTGCTTTGGTTGACTTGCAGATTTCGATAATCTCCATTAAGTCGTTTTGTGGTGCTGTCGGAAGGGCAATAATAATGAATGCAATATCCAGCTGATCCACGGCTTCTGGAATGAAATTTCGGTTACCCACAATCGGGAGCCCCATTACTTCCAGCTTTTGTTTGGATATATCATCATCAATGAAGGCGACCGGATTCATAAATTTGAACCTTGAATGCTTGATATCTTTCGTAACGAGGATTCCTGCCTTACCAGCCCCTACGATTAGAAGATTACCTTCGAAGGCCTCCTTCGTACCCGTTGTCTCAAACCCATCATTAAGAAGACGTTTAACCATTCGTAACCCAACAATGCCGAGGAACACATAACCCGCTGCAAAATAAATAGAAATCGGTAGTCGATAGGAAGGAACTACTGCGTGTGCGGATACGTTGACAACAATCACGCCAACAAGTGTTAATACACTCACTTTCAGCAGCTGCAATAACTCTCTCATTCCCGTGTATCGCCAAATATTGTTATACACTTTGAATCCAAATGAGAAGGCCGCATACACCGCAATGTGAATCAATATAGCCCACGGAAGCATCCACACGTACATCTCAGGGATTTGAAAATCAAACCGAAGTAAAAACACAAGCCACACTGAAGCCGCAATAATCCCCGCATCCAACATGACCAAACGGACGATCCGCATTCTCATCACTTCTTTCTCCCTAATTAACTAAAAGTTCATTTACTCGACTTTTATGTGTGAGTGAATGATCAATCTCCCGACAGGCTAGGTTGCATATCAGACGGAACTCTCTTTCTTTCCTCCTTATTCAATGCTTCTATATAGATCGAGTCCATTTCACGGAGCACTGCAGGCAATCCGTAGCGAATGATACTCTCCTTGTTTGTTTCTCCCATCGCTGTGGTTAATGCTGAATCATCTCGTAGTTGAATAAATGCCTTAGCGGTAGCGACAATATCATCAACGGGAACTAACATGCCTGTTGACTCATGTTCGATCAAATCACGAATCCCCCGAATATGTGTACCGATAACAGGTTTTCCTACTGCCATCGCCTCCATAATCGCCCGAGGTAATCCCTCCCGATAGGACACAAGTGCAGCAACATCACAAGCTCTAAGCAGATCGGGAATATCTCTGCGATATCCAAGCATATGCACGCGATCGCTGACACCTAGCCGATTAGCAAGTTCCAATAGTGTCTGCTCAAGCGGCCCCGTACCCGCAAAAGCCAGATGAATATTAGCAGCTCGAGCCCCTAACTGACCCAGCGCTTCAATCAACTGCTTCTGATTCTTGTTGGCGTTTAGCTCAGCAACGCATAGGATGACAAAGGGCGGTTCATCATGCTCGATTTTTGGAAGATCAAATAGTTGGCGCCGCCTATCTGCCTTCTCTGCCTCAACTTCAGGATGATTACGTACGCTGCTGTAAACCTGGAGATCGAGTCCTACACCACTCACATAGATCACTTTTTTCCGTACAGAAAATCTCTGGGCACGTGTATAATCTTCACTATTTATGGTGATCAGCACATCTGTCCAGCGCGCCATTAACCGCTCCAGCGGATAATAAAGCATCCAATTCACTAAAGGGGCTCCCTTGAAAAAATGAAAGCCGTGAGCTGTATACAATGTGCAAGGTATACCTGCTCTATAGGCTGCAATCCGTCCGAGAATCGAAGCAACTGGCGTATGTACATGGACGAACTGAAATCCCTCCTTCTTGAAGCTTTCCGTTAACATCCTTAGAGCCGCCCAGTTCTGCATCTGCAAAGGACTGCGCTGGATGGGCACATCATGGCAGACGATTCCCTTCTCTTCTAACCGTAATCTCGCTTCACCAGGTTGTGCGTAAGCATGCACTTCACATCCCTTTTGCTGCAATAACTCCATATAAGGTAGATGGAAACTCTCAAAATGCCCAAAAATGGAGGCTACAAAAGCGACTCTTACCGGCCCACAGTCTTCAGCAGGTATGCTCCCGAACCTCTTGTTATTGCGCTTGTTCTGCTTGTTGTCGTAGCTTTCGGCCGGTTGACTTTTCGATGCCTTTGGTTCGATACCGCATCACTCCTTTCCACCCCGTATTCGTTAATCGGATGCAAGCCGCGTTCATAGCCATCATGAACCACCAGTACCGCTGGAATAAGGCTTCAATGCCCATCGAAAGTCCAATCATCGCTGCGTGAGATAGCAGTAATGCCATAATGATCGGTCTGTTCACCTTATCTGCCGCGCGATAAGAACGGAGCCCGACGATGAAGAACCAGATCATGAAGCCGCCATACACGATCAAGCCTAGTAAGCCAAATTCCGTCATAAACCAAATCGGAGTATTATGGATAATAATCCGCAATTCATAGTTATAGCTACCAAGTCCAATCCCTAATAATGGACTTTGGGCGATCCAATCTACTGCCTTCCCAATGATGTCAAGCCGTGATTGAATCTGCGAGGGTCTACTAGCCATATTCCCAAGTACATCCAGATAAGCAGTACCTTTATACAACAGCAGTGCTGCAAACGCGACACTAAACCCCATGCCGATCTTTAGAAGTCGAGAAGGATTCGTCAGGAGAAGCGTAAGTAGAACAAGGAACAGACCAATCCATGACGATCGCGAAAAGGTCATCATGATTCCCCCGGCTAAGGTAATCGTCGCTAGCGTGCTCACCCATCCCCTAAGTAGCTTCACTCCGTTCCCACTCGTCATGATATGAATGGCAAAAGCCGTTACTAGTAACCCGCCATATGCATTCGGATCAATTAACATCCCAGAGAGACGACCATCTTGCACCATATACGGAACCTTAACTCCACTAAAGAAGTCGAACAAAGCCAGACTATTGAAGATCAGCACGCTGATCAGAAAAGCACGTAGCATTTTATATAACCGATCCCAGCTATCTACAGCTTGAACAAGCATGATATACGTCAGCAGCAGGAGTATAAACCCAAAATCTTTTTGCAATAGAGCGTATTGCGTAATGAATCCATTGCGCCAAATGGATACAAATGAAGCAAGGACGAAAATAAACAACATTCCCCAATGCCATGAACTAAACTGCCTTCGGTCCAATTTGAGGTGTATACCTGCCGTAAACAAACCAAGCATCAAGAATAGATCAGAGGGTGCGATTCGAAAGGCGCCACCGAAGTCAATTTGGGCCGGAAGGCAGATGATGTAACCCATAACCGCAAACAGAAATAAATTACGCATGGTGTAGGGTTTCCCTACAACGGATACAGATGTCATACAAGCCCCTACTTTCGTATGAGAAATTGCCTCACTTATGCGGCCAATTCCCGTTGTACCTGTTTCCTTGCCTGACGAATTACCAAGTAAAGCACGATCACACTGCCAATCATCTGAACGAATAAGGCCAAACTAGCCCCCATTGCAGCACCTATCACCCCGAAAATGGGTACGAAGATCAGACAAGTAAGCCCATTAGTGATTACTGAACAAAGAAACAACGGAATCTGCGCTTTGTACTTGCCCGTAGCCGTTATGGCATACCACAGGTAAGACGATACAAACACCAACAAGGTAGAAACGAGCAACCAATGAAATAAACCTATCTCTGCAGCCACATCTGGACTGAATAAAAGGGTTAGCACCTGAGACCCAAATATCCACCCGATCAAACAAGCAACCGCACTAATTCCAACCCCCATTGCAATCATTCGACTGAGCAAAGTAACAAACTCCTTATGACGCCCAGCAGCATGCCAACGGGCAAGACGTGGCGTTATCGCTTCACCGAGCGCAGTAACAATAACGTTGCAGGCAACAATCATGTATGAGAGCGTAGCGTATATACCTAAATCATGTTCCCCTTTAAAGTAAGAGATTGCGTATAATGGAATATTGGTATTTAGCGACATTAACGCGAGCACAATGCCTAGGGGTGAACTGATGATCAGCAAGCCCCACAATTGTCTTTTGTTAAAAAGTGGCCTGAGCGATGTGTAGACTCTCGCTTTACGAGCATCGTATGCAATCGTTATTGCTAACCATCCGATGATCATGACTAACAACGCTAGAATGAGACTCTGAGTAGGGATAAATACGAGGGCGAAGGCAAGTATGGAGAATAATCCTTTAGCGGTTCTCGAGAAAGATATTTGATCTAACTTCTCTTGCTTCTGAACGATGCCCAACAAAATATCGCTGACCGACTCAACAATTCTATACAATCCGATGAAAAATATGACTATAGCTGTATTCCAATCAAAACCACCGACGATGCAACAACCCGCTGTAATCGTGAATGCAACAGCGGTTGTCACGAGTCGAAGGCCAAAAAAATCTCCGAAAATATATTTCCCAGAGGCATCAACTATCAAGACCGAGCGCAGGTGCAGATGCGACAACATGAAGATGGGAGCCGTCACAGCAAGACCTAACGAATATTGCCCAACAATTTCGGATGATCCAAACTTATTAAGCAGAATTACAATCACAAACTGAGCACCTGCATAAGTGATATTCCCGAATAAATATCGAAGAGAAGCAAAGGTCATATCCGTTAGACCATTCCAGAAGATGAAGCCCAATCGGCAAAATCTTCACCGCGAATCTTGTAACGCTTGCTACTTTTTCGATAATTCAGAACTGCTCCCAATACATGTGCACCTTGCTGCTCAAGCATCTGTTTGGCAGAGTTCGTATGCTTCAAGAGCACTTTCCCAGATTTAACTACTAACAGTACACCCTCAGTCATCTTTGCCAAGATAAGCGCATCCGAGAAGGGCATTAACACCGAAGAAGAATCGATAACAATCGTATCAAATCGCTCACTAAGCTCTGCAAATAACCTCTTCATTCCTGTTGATCCTAGTAAGTCCGCCGGATTCGGTGAGATTGGACCAGAGGTCAGTACTGAAAGCCCCTCTGAATCCTCAATAGAAAAAATACAATCCTCCAATCGGGTTTGATCCACTAGGATGCTACTTAACCCGACCCAATTGGGTAAATCGAATGCCTTATGCACAGTTGGCGTGCGCAGGTCTCCATCGATCAGCAGCACGGTTCTGCCCGTTTCCGCCATAGCTATGGCCAAGTTCATCGCTACTGTCGACTTCCCTTCATTTGGAAGAGAGCTTGTGACTAATAAAGATCGGATTTCTCCACCTACTCGGGTATAGCGAATATTGGAGCGAATCGTTCGGAATTGATCTCCATTAGATGATTTCGGTTGTTCCAGGCAATACAATTTTGGCGTTTTCTTCTTCATGTCTTGTCGCTCCTTCTACTGAATTGGATTTCGACTTCGCCCGCCGTTTCCGTGGTTTCAATTTCCCCACCGTTCCTAGCAGAGGAAGCTGCAAATCCAACTGAATGTTTTTGGCGCTCCTCACAGGTTTTTCTGCCAATTCCCGTAGAATGGAAAACGCGACCCCAGCAATCAATGCAAGTCCGAAAGCAACGACCATATTAAAGACAGGCTTGGGTGAGATCGCCTCAAAAGGAACTTTGGCTCGGTCGAGAAACACTACATTTTCTACCCCCATAATGGCTTGAATGTTCTCGTTGAAAGCCTCCCCAAAACCGTTTGCGATATCCGTAGCCTGCTGAGCATTAGAATCCGTAACAATTACCGTCGTCACTAATGACTCACTACTAGTTCTTGTCTTAACTTTTTCTAATAGTTTTTCAGGGGTCATATTTAATTGCAGCTTTCTAACGACCTCTTCAGCAATTCTGCTGCTTCGGATAATTTCCCCGTAAGTGGTTACTAGTTTTTGCCCAGCCATAATGTCATTGATTGCCTTCTGCTGCCTGTCCCCTTGAATAAGAATAGAAGCTGTCGCCTCATATTTCGGCTTCAAAACATAGTAGCTAACGAAGCTAGCGAGACCGACCGCAACAATACATAACACAATGATGAACAGCAGCTTACGTTTTACTAGCTTCAAAATGCTGCCCAGTTCAAATTCCATCGCTCATTTCTCCTAACCGTTAATGTATTTTCGTCTTCTTCAACAAGAGTATTGTTGTATATTCATATTCTCGTCCGCCCAATATATGTCCAATATAAGCTGAAAATTTATTAGTCTACTGTTTTAATAGATCCACGAAAGCGCTCTATTAAACTTCAACACAAATAGGCAGCCTACCAGTTAGTTCATACTGGTAAACTGCCTATTTTATTCCTTGCGTTACTCTCCTATTTATTTAAATTATGATTGTTGAGAACCTCTTAGGAGACATTTTTACGTTTCGTAATATGATAGATATTGCTGAACATGCCAGAGAGAATACCGGCAATCGGGAATACGGCCCAGTTGACATCCCAGCGCTGATAGACAAATCCTGTGAACAAGAAGATCACTGTCGCCAAAGGCCACAATATCGCCCCCACAGCTCCTATAAATCGGTCCTCTTCCTTCTTTTGTACAGTAATTATCGGCTCCTCCAGCAGCTTCGTATATGCACCTTGGATATTACCGTAATAGATGAACAGAAACACCGCCACTGCCGCGATCGGTAAAAAGGCAACAACTCCATATGGAGTATAGTCATCGTTAACAAATGAAGTTGCGAAGATAAAAGCCGGTGATAACACGCACAGGCAAACGCCTGTAATCAGTGAAAGGCGATAGGTCGGAGCATAAAGGGCTTGGCTGCGCTGAAGTGCCGCTTTGAGCGCATAAGGTAATTGGAAGCCCTGCTCCAGACGTTTGAATCGCTCAAGCTTCATTCCGCTATAGATGAACATTCCCACCGCAACAGCAACCAGCATGAACATTCCTACAAGCCCTAACATCGAGCCTTTATCAGCCACAATAGCATTTTTATGTTCAAACAGTGTATCAAGACCAATCAAAAACGCCACTCCACATGCACATAGAAAAACGCCGATACCAGTCCACATCCCTGCACTACGTCTGGCAGCCACATAAGCGTAAGCCTCTCCTTCTGTTAGCACAGGAACATTCACAACCTGCTCCGATTCGACAGGCTGGATACCGAGCTCAGCGGTCAACTCTTCAATATTACCGAATTCCGAAATAACGACACCGATCGCTTCATTTTCCGACTTGCCATCATGTTTCAACTCCTGATACTTCTCCTCCATACCATACAGCAGTTCTCGCTTCAAACGCTCCAGTTCCGGAGTTTTTGGAAGGTTAGCGAACATATTATCCAGATATACTACAATCGTCTCCATGCTCTATCACCACTCTCTGATAAATTGGTTAACAACTTCCTGAGTAATCTTCCACTCCTCACATTTCTCCTTATAATAGGCGAGACCTAGCGAAGTAATCCGATAATACGTACGCCGCTTACCGAGACTCTCATCCTGGAAAAAGGATTCAATGTAACCGTTCTTCTCTAACCTGGTAAAAGCGGAATACAAGGTTGTCTCCTTCATAATGTACTTCTCCTGCGTCAACTGCCTGATGTTTTTAGAAATTTCATACCCATAGGATTCTCCATCCAGCAGCATGAAGAGGATCAGCGTATCATTGTAACCGCGTATAACATCACTACTGATCAATAATGGTAGACCTCCTCGATTACTTCATCTGTCGTAGTAGTTGCAGTATAACATAATTACTACGACAGATGAAGTAGTTTAGGGAAAAATAGGCAAAAAAAACCTAACTGGTTCTATGCTATAAATGAGCATGCTTTTTATGACCCTAATAGAAATCCTATACAGCCTTATACCACAGCAAAAAGCCGCTATCATAGAGTAATCCATAGATAGCGGCTTTTGTAAAATTATGAACAGGGCAACTAAGATTTATTATGCATTCAAATCAGACATTGCAGGAATTTGAATTTCTTTGACACAGGAAGCGCTAGAGAGGTTAACGACACATTTCACAATGGAGACAATGTCCTGAACAGGAATTCTTGTGCCGCTATATTCTGCAATTGCTTTTTCCACGCCATCTTCATAAGGAATTTCTGCTGCCAACTCACCCGGATTCACACAAGTAACAGCAATGCCATCCTTGCGAACATGCTCTCGTAATGCATGAGTAATGCCACGCAGACCGAACTTGGAAGCTACAAAGGATACCTGGGCGTTATTGGTATGATCCAGACCTGCTGTGGAGCCAATTAGAATAATTTTCCCTGCCTCCGATTGGCGAAGATTAGGCAGTACAGCCTGTATGCAGGTAATTGTTGAGGTTATATTCACATTTATAATGTTGGCAATGTCACTTGCCTCATCTTTGTCAAACGTATAGTGAGACTCAAACCCTTCTTTTTCCCAAATGCCTACGTTATAAACTAGAACATCCAGTTTCTCCGTTTGAATGCCCTTTGATAAGACTTGTGCGGCATCTGGCTGTGATAAATCTACTGCAATCCAGATTCGTTTTATGCCATCATTAAGATCGAGACTGCCTGGCCTGCTTCTGGAAACGATCCAAACTTGATCGCCAGACTCAGGTAACCCTTTCACAAATGCATCTCCCAAACCTTTACTTGCCCCCAAAATCAGATAGTTTCTCATACTGTCTCCCTTTCCCATGTTTATCATTTTATTTTCATATCATATTACCATCGATGAACATGAAGATGTAGGGTTTTATGTGAAGCTGTCTCATTTGGGTTAAGCGACAAAACCTGCGTTTACTTCATCGAAGCAAAATGCTGAGCTATTAATGTCGCGTACGGAGCATACGTCCTACAAAATAAAGCATTTGTTTACGTGTGAAAAGCCGTGACATTTGAGCTGAAATATAGTTTGTAAATCCTGGAACAGCAAATATTTTTCTAGCTTGAAGCGACCGAAGAGCGACTTGAACCACATTTTCTGGAGTATCTCGTTTCCCTACTGAAGCTTCATCGGCTCCCACAACATTAAAAAATTCTGTTTCCGTAGACCCTGGACATAACGCAAGAAATTGTACTCCCCGTTTCCGATTTTCCTCCCATAGTGCTTGTGTAAATGATAATACAAAAGCTTTTGTCGCTCCATATACAGCCATATTAGGGAGAGGTTGAAATGCTGCTGTTGATGCAACGTTTATAATCACTCCGCTTTTTCTTCTTAACATCTCTGGCAAAAATAAATGGGTCAGATCTACTACCGCCAAAATATTTAGCATCACTTCTTCATGTTGTCTTGGCCCAGACAGTTGTTCAAAAAGCCCATACGTAGCAAAACCTGCATTATTAATAAGAATATCAACGTTCAGACCACGTTCCATACATTGTTGATAGAGCCTGCTAGGAGAACCTTCTAGCGATAAATCAGCAACTAAAACCTCCGCTTGAATATGAAATTCTCTTCGTAATTTTTCCGCTAAAGCGATCAATTTATCTTCGGAACGGGCGACTAATATCAAATGACTTCCTTTGGCTGCAAGTTCTCGAGCAAACGCTTCACCTATTCCTGAAGAAGCACCTGTAATTAATGTCCATTTATTTTGAATAAGTATCATGGCTATCATCTCCCCCTTTAATGACCACTTAGAAACAGTGTTTCAATATGAATCATTGTATCCATGTGAGGTTGCGTTGTCAAATAAAGTTCTACATTTAATTATTGGCTATTTCTCTTCTACATCAGTAAAATAAGGTTTAGAATTAACGGCTATTTGAAAAAAGCTAAAGTAAAGTTCTAAGGAAGTGAAACTACATGCAAAAATCCAAAATATCTTCTATAGATACTCAATCCGTTACAACCTACCCAAAAGCAAAACTACAGCATGCAGAAATATTAAGACTGAATATTATCGAAGCCGCTGCGGCCATTATGCATGAATCCGGACCTGAAGGTGTAACCATCCGCAAGGTTGCTGAAAAAATGGAATGTCCCACAAAAATCATTTATAACTTATTTGGAAACAAGGAAGGTTTAGCGAAGGAGCTTTTTCTGCAAGGCTGTAAATTGTTGGCTGCTGCCTTTCAAGCGGTCCCAAAACAAGACAATCTAAATTTATATCTTCGCGATCTTGGACAAGCTTATTGGGATTTCTCACGGAATCATACCAGCTATTATATGGTTATGTTCGGAGGGGCCTTTAGCGAATTCAAACCGGAGGAGGATAGTTTACATGCTATCTTTACGGCACTACAACAAGTGATAGCCCTTATTACAGAAGCCATCGAACAAGGGTTTATTAACGAGAAAGACCCCCTCCTTGTTGTGAACCTGGTGTGGGCGTCATTGCATGGCGTCATTCATCTGCATTTTGGGGGACATATTCAAAATGAAGAAACTGCTAAAACATTGTATGATAGATCAGTATCCAATTTAATTCATACGTTCTTTAGAAGCGATAATTAATAAAAGAGGATTTTTGCGGAGAATACAAAAAAACGGCATTTCTGCCGTTTTTTTTCGTTTCAAATTATGTCCGACGCATATAAGCACGTACCGTAATAGGTGCAAATATTGCGACGATGACAGCTGCTCCAATCAAAGAGATACTGAAATCCCAACCTACGGTTCCAAAGTTAGTAAGTTGTCGTACGGCAGAAACGAGATGTGAGATTGGATTGACTTTAACAAACCATTGTAACCAGTTAGGCAGCGTATCGACAGGCACGAAGGCATTAGATAGAAACGTAAGTGGGAACAACACAATCATTGATATCCCCTGCACACTAGAAGCAGTCCGTGCAATCACACCGAAGAAAGCAAAAATCCAGCTAATCGACCAAGCACAAACAATAACAAGAAGCGCAGCGAATGCGACATGTTCCAGACCGCCATCAGGACGGTAACCCATAATGTAGCCCATGGTAAATGTAAGCACAGTAGCAATCGTGTATCTAATCGTGTCCGCCAACAAAGCTCCCGCTAACGGGGCTATTCGAGCTATTGGCAGTGATTTGAATCGGTCGAACACGCCTTTATCCATGTCCTCACGTAATTGGACGCCAGTAACGATGGAGGTAGTGATTACAGTCTGCACAAGTATACCGGGGATAATAACAGGCAAATAACTTACCACGTCACCAGATATAGCCCCTCCAAAGATATAGGTAAACATCAGCGTGAAAATAATTGGCTGAAGTGTAACGTCGAACAATTGCTCAGGAGTACGTCGAATTTTCAGTATCCCACGATAAGCCATCGTTAACGAGTTGCGTACAGATTGCCGAAAGCTCGTATGGTTTTTCAATGGGCGGTTAACACCCGAATTTATTGTAGTGGTTCTCATACTCTTGCTGCCTCCTTAACATTTGACTCTTGGGACGCTGTTGGCGCTTCATCCGTAGCACCATGACCTGTAATCGTTAGGAATACTTCATCAAGCGTCGGTTTCTGCACACTCATCTCAGCCAAGTGAATACCTTCCTCACGAAGTGCAATAAGTAGGTCTGTAACTAAATCAGCGTCCGCCATCGGTGCCGTTATTTTCCCAGTTTCGTACGATACCACGGACTGAATTTTAAGCACATGTTCCACACGCTGACGGGCTAGTTCAATATCTTTTAGATGTTGAACCTTCAGGTGAAGTGATGTGGTACCCACAGACGCTTTCAAATCATCCGCTGTCCCCTCTGCAACGACTTGCCCACGATCGATAACTGCGATCCGATCAGCCAGTTGATCTGCTTCTTCAAGGTACTGTGTAGTCAGAAGAACCGTTGATCCCGTATTCACCAATCGACGAATAGTATCCCACATCTGTGAACGAGTGCGAGGATCAAGCCCTGTAGTTGGTTCATCTAGGAAAATTAAAGGTGGTTGTGCAATAAGGCTAGCTGCCAAATCCAGACGGCGACGCATACCGCCAGAGAAATTTCGAAGAGGCCGTTTAGCCGCCTCAGTCAGACCAAACTCTTCCAGTAATTCTGTTGCTTTTTTCCGCGACTCTACGCGTCCAAACCCTAATAGCCGAGAGAAGATAATAAGATTCTCTGTAGCACTTAATGACTCATCGACGGAGGCATATTGTCCTGTCACACCAATTAATTGCCTAACAATCTGCGACTCCTTCACCACATCATGCCCGAAGATTCGCCCAGTACCTGCATCGGGACGAAGTAAGGTTGCCAGCATCCGAATGACGGTAGTCTTTCCTGCCCCATTCGGACCGAGTACGCCATAGATCGTACCAGCTTTCACGTTCAAATTCACGCCATCCACCGCGCGATTGTCTCCAAATGTTTTGACCAGTCCCCGCGCCTCGACGGCCCACTCGTTATGGTCTGGTGTTAGAATCTTGTTCTGTACTTGCACCATAGTAATTCCCCCAACGTTTCAGATTATATGGTGATAGTAAACCCCATTTATAAACTGAATTTAAACGATGCTTTAAACGGAGTTAAACTTATCCATTTATTTAGTTTCTAGAAGAACAAACAAAAAAAGCCGGGCAGCGCGATCCACGCTTCCCGGCTTTATCACTTTTCGTCTGAGTCTGCTTCAACATATTCTTTAAGCGCAATCAATTTATTAGCCCAGTATTGTTCAAAAAAGGTAAGCCAATCTTGAAGCTCCAGTAGAGGCTCTGGCTGAAGCTTGTAGCGAGTCTCCCGGCCGACTTTCTGACTGCTAACAAGCTGCGCATCGGACAATACTTGTAAATGCTTGTTAACTGCGGTTCGGCTGATCGGGTAGCAGTCCGAGATAGATGCTATGGACATTTCCTTATTAGCAAGCAGCTTTAGCAGACTGCGACGGGTAGGATCTGCTATCGCTTGAAAGACATCATGTCCAGATTCAGCGACTGGCATCTTAAGCCTCGATATAAGCAGGAAGTTTTTCTTGGACGATTTTCTCCCAGCCGCCGTTCATAAAGCCACGAACGATAGGATGAGGTTGACCAAATTCAGTTACCTTTTCAGGGTCCCATCCAGAGTGGATCACGGTGAACTCCGTTTTCCCATCCATTTCTTTCAATTCAAAGGCAAGATGCCAATCCTTCCCCCAATTGAAACCGACACGGTTCGGCTCATCAATCTCTGTAACTTTACAAGGGGAATCCCCGAATTGTCCAGCATGTAGAATGAACTCATGGCCTACCACTGGCTCGAATGTACTTGGCATCCACCAGGCAGCTATTCCTTCAGCAGTGGAAATGGCTTTCCATACTTTTTCAATGGGCGCATTGAGTGTAATTGTTTGGCGAATGTCTTGTAGTGGTCCTTGAGTGTGCATAAATGGCCTCCAAAATTCATTTTAATGTAACACCTTTCGGTTTCATTTTTATTATAACACCATTTGGTGTTATGTCAATTTACAGATTTTGTTAGATGGTTGGTAGTACAATACAGCTTCCATTGTATGGTTCTTTTATATTTGGATCGCAATTTGAATAACATACTTATCTGGATCCCCTACAGCTAAATAACTAAGCAATTCATACTCATAAGCATTTCCGGTTATGTGTAAATCATTTTCAGCAATATATGACATTAGCTTCTCATATGACGCAGGTAAGCTTTCATAAGATCCCTTGTGATTCATGATCAAATATTTACCCTTTGGCTTGATATAAAGTAATTCACCGTTATGCTTTTCATTGATTTTATTACAATAATAATCCGGGTCATAGTCGCCTTCTTCCAAACTGCTTTTACAAATAATCGAACCTATCGGAAAGTCATATTCAAGATGATGTTCATCGCAATAATCGAAGATTCGATATACTTTTCGTACATGATCCTTCTCACCCTTCTCCTTCGAGAGTCTAACCGCAATAAAATACTCTTCATCACATTCCTCGACCCAGGGTTCTCCACAATTAACGTAGAGCGCACGATTCGTATTATCTATAGCTCCTTGTAAAAGCCTTTGCATGCGCTCTAACTTTTTTTGTTCTTCAACCAACTGCAGCTGTTTTTGCTTAAGCATGGATAAAAAATGCACTGTGTTTTGATCTTGTATATATTCTTTGATCTCATTCAACGGCGTTCCTGTCCCTTTCAATACGGCAATAATATCAAAGGTATAAAACTGCTTATAGGAATAATAACGATATCCGTTTTCCTTCACGATCTCCGGTTTTAATATACCAATGTCATCATAATGGAATAACGTATGCTTCGTTACCCCACATACCTTTGCGAACTCGCTCGTCGTAAAGTATTGATCATAATCAATAGACATTCAAATCACTCCTCTTGACTATCGGGTTACCCTATACCTCAAAGTACAATAACGGAACACCATTACCTTGTCAAGGTAACGTTATTAGCTACTATCATCTTAGGAGGATTACCCATGTTTTCATCAAATCTATCTAAAATTCAACGCTGGATCGTGCTGGCGATTGTGTCCAGCGCACTCTTTATGATCGTTATCGACATGACCGTACTTTATTCGGTTCTACCCCGACTTACGCATGATCTTGCTGCTTCGGCATCGGAAAAACTATGGATCGTAAATATTTATCCACTCGTAATGGCAGGATTATTACTCGGTCTTGGCACACTAGGCGATCGTCTTGGGCATAAAAAACTCTTCGTTATGGGACTTACTATCTTTGGGTTGGCTTCATTAATCGCTGCCTACGCACCGACACCTCTCGTGCTTATTGCTGCGCGTACCCTACTAGCTATTGGTGCAGCCATGATGATGCCCGCAACACTCTCCATTATTCGAACTACTTTTTCGGATGAGCGTGAGCGTTCACTAGCCGTAGGAATTTGGGCATCTGTCTCCTCTGTAGGAGCAGGAATGGGTCCACTCGTTGGTGGTTTTTTACTGGAACATTTCTGGTGGGGATCGGTGTTCCTTATCAATATTCCTATAGTTATTCTTGCACTGTTCTTGGCCATCTTACTAATCCCAAATCTTAAAGGGAATAAGAATAAGAAATGGGATTTCATTGGTTCTGTTCAAATTATGATTGGTCTGGTTGCCCTTGTTTATGCAGTTAAGGAGATCAGCAGACGTGAAGGTTCAATTGCAGTCGCTGTGTTATCTGCCGTGATTGGTGTCGTAGCTATGATCATATTTATGCGCCATCAACGTAAGAGCCAGAATCCATTAATAGATTTTGCACTATTCAGAGACTCCCACTTTTCTACAGGAGTGGCTACAGCGCTATTGTCTTGTTTTGCACTTATTGGAATGGAATTGATCGTGACTCAACGGCTCCAGCTTGTTCTTGGATATACACCGTTGGAAGCGGGCTTGTACGTTGTATTCACTTCGATAGCGTCCTTCATCTCAGGGATACTCATCGGACTAGTGTTGCATCGTGTGGATAAAGTAAAAGTACAGTGGGTCTGTCTGTTAGTGTCAGGTATAGGAATGGGCACCCTTCTACTCTTCCATGACGGGAATATCTTCTTACAGTTCGCAGCTTTAATGATTCTGGGCGCAGGTCTTGGGGGAGCGATGACTGCAGCCTCAAATTCAATCATGCTAAATGTTCCTGTTGAACAAGCCGGCATGGCCGCATCTATAGAGGAAGTATCGTTCGAACTCGGCAGCGCCCTAAGTATTACGCTTCTAGGCAGTCTTTCATCATTCATCTATACAGCATCATTAGTTGTCCCAGATGGATTAACAGTCCCGCCGATCGTTCGCGACAGCCTTGACGAGGCTCTTCTAGCTGCAAAAAATATGCCTACTGATGCTGGATCCGCGCTCGTTGAAACCGCACAATCAGCTTTTGATCAGTCGTTTATTGTTGTCCTTGCCACTGCCACAATCCTTCTTTTAGCTTCTGCGTTTATCATCCGTGCGGTGTCAAAACGCAAATCCTCAATCCTAGAACAATAATGTTAGTAAGACGAAGCTACTTGCTTCACCGAAAGAGGGTGTCTCAATAGCCATAAAAATGGCTGTTGGGACACCCTTGTTTATTTTCAATAAATCATATTATGTTCTTTTTCGTTCCCTTGTTGAATATTTCCGTAGCCACGTACTCCATTCAAATCTGTGCGTATAGACAAGGATCACAAAGCTCCCAAGCCACACCCACAAAATAGGAGCAGAACACTTACTGATATACAGATATACGGAAAGCAGCAGCATTCCGCTTACCACTTGTAAACCATCCGTTACAGGAGTTTTGACTCTGCGATTGAACCAACTACCGATCACTTTCAGCACTGCTAAAATAACAGCTAGCGCTAAAGAAGCTTTGAATCCTGTCAACGCACTCCATACCCCAAAGGTCACGGCGATCGCCTTCCCACCTTTTCCTTTAAGAAAGGGAGAAAAGGCATGACCTGCAATGGGAGCTAAAGCTAACGGAACAATGAGATAACTTTCACTATAATGACTTTCCATTACCCATAAAAGAGGCAAATATCCTTTTAGAAAATCCAAAATAATACCTAAAATGCCGAATTTATAACCGGACGACTTCCATAGATTCAAAGCCCCCGGATTACCGTCGCCTATGAATTTTAGATTCTTTTTACGCGCCAGCCCAAGCCAGTAGGAAAACATAAGAGATCCCGACAAAAATAAACCCGCGATCCACAATATGATCATTAGTCCCTATGGCCTCCCACCTGGATATGCCTTCCTTTCCAGCTTACATGCCTTAGAAAAACGACCTGATAAATCGAATAAAGCATGATCAAGATAAAGAAAAGAGTAGCCACCACGTGAAATACAGGGATAACGATGCCGAATACCCCTACATATTTAATAAAATAAAAGAGTTGAAACATATAAAGAAGATAACCTATCAATAAAGGCATAAACCATGAAGTATTCGCAAAGACAAATACGGTTTCTGAAACAATAAGTCCAACCACCCAAAGTGCAATTGGAACAATCGTCAGTGGACTTAACGTTGAGGTGCTTAAGACAGCCCCTTTACTGAAGCCTTCAATTTCACTTTTGATTCCCTTCGGATACATGCGAAACGATACTAAGCCATACCCGATATAATTGGTGATCGGAACACCTGCCGCAATAAATTTTTCTCCTAAAGACAAATCATCCAGCACTTCAGATCTAATGCTTTGATGGCCATTAACTTTTTCATAATCCTGCCTTAATGCTAGAATACACGAGCCGTACAGCCCTTTTTTGGCGTTATTCCTTTCAAAAACTGAGGTGAACGTGAAGATCCCCAGCATATTCATGATTAGGGCGAGCCTCTCAAACAGCTTTTCTGTATGATGAAAAGGAACTACCGAAATGACGCCTTTCGATAGCTCCCTTGCTTTTAATAATGAAGCCAAGGCGTTAGGCTTTAATCGGATATCCGCATCCAAAAAAGCAAAAATATCGCCCGAGGCCTGTAAATATCCATTCCATACTGCCCAGCTCTTACCCGTCCACCCCTCAGGGAGACTGCTGTTCACAATAACCTTAACCCCATAGCTTTCGGCAATTTCTTTGGTCCGATCCTCTGAGAAGTCATCCACCACAATAATTTCATAGGGTGTAAGGGTCTGAGACTGAAGTGAATCGAGCAGATAACGCAAATTATATTCTTCATTCCTTGCAGGAATGATAATGGACAATTTCTCCGGTCCTTGATTAGGCTCGTGATAAGTGCTCAAGGTATTTCTTCTGAACAAAATAAAACCGGAGAGACATCCAACGCCTATAACCATTAACAACCACATTACGGTTCCCCCCCTTCTACATCTATATATATGAGGGGTTAGTCCGTAATATATTCATTTCAAATTTAACCTACATTTACTTTAGCTGAGTATTTATTAAGCTTTTCTGTACATAAAAGCATGACGATAGCGAAAAAAACGATCATCGCAGGAAAAATACCCAACGTAAAATTCGAGGCCAGTAAACCGATAAATGGCGGTACCAGCGTGGTACCAGTATAAGCTGTTGCCATCTGAAAGCCCATAATTGACTGAGCATGCTTCTTCCCGAATCGTACAGGGGTTTCATGTAGCATACATGGAAAAATAGGAGCTAACCCCAAACCTATGATCATAAATCCTACTAGTGAAACTATCGTTGGAAGCGGTAGGACTAACAATATTGTACCGATTAAAGCAATAAGTTGACCATATCGAATTAGCTGTTTATTACTCATTCTAAAAGTAATGAAGCCCGTCACCATTCTACCAAAAGTAATCCCTAGGTAAAAAAACGACACCCATGTAGCAGCAGTCGATGCAGGGACATCTTTGATATTCACAAGAAAACTACTCCCCCATAACCCCATACTCGTTTCAATGGCAGAATAAAATAAGAAGGTTAACATCGCTAGTTTTACCCCTCTTAGTTTCCAAGGCTTTGTGTTCTCAGCTGCATGTTCTAGCTCAGACTGATTGAAGTCATGATCACTTTCAACATTTGAGTTGCTATTGTTTACAGCCACTTTTTTCCATAAAGGCAGCGTGACGAATAGAATAACCACTAAACTCAATTGAATATAAGCAACCGTAAGATAACCTTGTCGCCATAGACCTTCTCCAGAGATAAAAGATCCCATAATAATAGGACCCAGCGTCGCGCCCACTCCCCAGAAACAATGTAACCAACTCATATGATGCGCTTTATAGTGCGTAGCAACATAACTGTTTAATCCGGCATCTACAGATCCCGCACCTAAACCGAGTGGAATCGCAGCAACAATTAACCAGACTAATGAAGGTGACCATGCAAAACCAAGCAACGCTACAGCAGTCATGATACAGCTTACAAGGGTCACTTTCCCCGTACCAAAACGTTTAAGAATTACACCGCTCATCAAACTCGATACAATTGTGCCTACTGCAATAACCATCGAGAGGATTCCAGCAGTACCTAATGAAGCATTTAAATCCATTCTCATCACCGGCCATGCGGATCCAAGCAATGAATCTGGCAGTCCTAAACTAATAAATGCTAAATAAATAATAATTAGAAAAAAAGTTGCCATCGTTATCTCCTTAATGGTTCTAATCTATTTGTTGTGAAACTAATAAACCTAATCCAAGACTTTGTAATCCATTCAGATAATCACGCTTCAAGTCACTTACCGCTAATTCCGGAAGATGTTCCTTAGGAACGTATGTAGCAGTTCGCTCAGCGATTTGATTAAGCATAGCTGGAGCTAATTCATCCTCACAAAAAATAATATAATGCGGATTCAAAATAGAGGTCATAGTAGCCACTAACCGACTAATCGCATCTACTTTATGATCCGGCTGCAGGCTTGATCCACCCTGATCTCCAGTTAATGCTTCTATGAAATTTCTATTATCATACTGGGGCATATATTGAACTTCCCCTGAAAAAAACGTCTTTCCCCGAACAATTTCACCATTAACGGCTATCCCAGCTCCCGGTCCGTTTTTCCCTAAATACAGATACATCAAAGAAATATTCTCCTTCAAATTTCTTTGCGCCATATAACCGATTACAGCGGCATTCATATCATTTTCCACGATTGTCGGGATAGAGAGCTGATCTTCTATACATCTTTTCAAATCTAGATTCTGATATTTCGCATAACCTGGGATCAGAAAAATCTTCCCATGATTCACTGCACCTGGAACACCAATCGCTACGGAATGAATCTTAGGATTGGCCTTTTTTTCACCTTCAATAAGCGAGACGAGTGTACTAACGTCTTCCTCAAGAATACTAGGTAAATTCCCTTCTTTGATTACCTCACCAATGCAATTATAGATGGTATAGTTCGTTTCATGTTTTTCCAAAAAAATAGCCATTCCTAATCGATAATTCGGATTATAGGCGTATCTTATTGCCCTTCTTCCGCCACTAGATTCATCAAGGCCAATGATCGTTACTTCCCCTGCCTCTTCCATCTGCATTAGAAATTTACTAATCGTTGGGAAACTGTATTGTAATTTTTGGTTTAGCTCTGCTTTCGTTGCTCTTCCAAGTTCTAATAGTGCAGTTCGAATATCTCGAATAATCTCAGATTTCAATTGCTGTGAAGGAAGTCGTTTATCACTTGCCATGGCTCACCCACCTATAGTCATACTGACTTATTAAATGCATTTAATAAGTCAGTATGACTATAGCAGGAATACATCTTAACGACAACATAATTTTTGGATGCGGCCCCTCTGAAGCTCCAACATGAATAAGGGGGCATGAAGCCCCCCTAATTATCAACAAATTTAAAGCCTTTTCAGGATTCGTTCCCATCTTCCAGGATGGCTTTCATCCAAGTACACAGGCTGAAATCCTAATTTCAAATAAATGCGGATGGCGGGCAGTCTGAAATCATCGGTTTCTAAACATGCTACCTTTCCCCCTGAATCTCTTATTTTGTGTAAGACAGCTAGACTCACAGCATAACCGAGACCTTTACCAGAATATTCTGGAAGCACCCCAACCATATGCAAGTACCAGTTCTTATGGTCCTCACTACCCGACTCCCAGGCTGTAGCTGTCGCAACAGGCTGATTCCCACGGCAAATGAACAGCAAGCGCTCAGAATAAAGCGGTACATGATCACTGATTTTATGTGCAAATTTAACTTCCCTCGTAAAAGAATGGCGGATAAGCTCCTCCCAGTTCCGTTCATCATCCGGCTCGAAATGACGAATTAGATACCCGTTAGGACAGTGAAAGACAGGTAAGTCGGACAGCATTTCTTTTTTCATTACAAGCTTGGAGAGGGCCTGATCCACCGTCAAATCCTCACCTTCGATTTAAAATCAGGAAAGGCTATTGCTTTCCCGTCATTCTCTACTGATTCCATAGACAATGTAAACACAGAGCTCCAAGTAACGGCATCATATACGTCCACTGAAGGCGTCCGATCCTCCTGAATAGCAGAAATGAATTCCTCAAGCACCATAAAATCACCTCCGCCATGTTTTGTCCCAGCAGCGTATTCGCCCCATTTTTTCCATGTTGGATGATCATAGAGTGGCTGATAGCTGCTTAACGGCTCCCACATTTCCTCTCCATCCGCTATATTTTTGGGCGAGAGATTCTTGAACCAGATCAAATCCTCTTCGTACTGATGACGGCCCGTAATATACGCTCCCTCAGTTCCTTGCAGCAAATAATGTGTTTTATTATGTGGTCTAACGGAGGACCAGTCTACGCGCAGTTCAATTAGCACGCCCTTTTCCGTTTCAATGACCGCAACCGCACTATCTCCTTGCCGCCAGAATCCTTCCCGTGCTGCCGGGTGATCTTTTCCATAATGCTCTCCGAAATAATATTGTAAGGATCTAGATTTGGAAACAAAAGTCGAAACGCTTTTTAATCGATCACCCTCAGGCTTGTTGAGGTTAATCCATTGGGCAACCGGTCCTATAGAATGCGTCGGATAATTGATCCCGTTATACTGCTGATGTAATTGCCCCCGCCAAGTCAGAGAACCATCCGGATGATGAGTCAAATGACGTAAATCATGGATATAGCCGCCTTCCAGATAAGTAATTTCACCGAACATGCCTTGATCCGCCATATGTTTAATCGTTAGATTAGAGCGCGAGAAGCAGTAATTTTCAGACATCATATATTTAAGTCCGGTTTGCTCAACAGTTTCTATAAGCTCCCAAGCTTCCTCTAAGGATTGGATCGAAATCACTTCGCTTAGGACATGTTTTCCTGCTTTTAAAGCATCAATAGATTGTCTGGCATGCAAATGCATGGGGCTTAAGATAAATACCGCATCAATCGCTGAATCTTTTAGCATTTCATGATAATCCCGATACGTTCGGATTTCCGGAAATTTCTCTTTCCATTGGTTAAGCACCCACTCATTTAAGTCACAAGTGGCGGTCAGATGTATCCGATCCGATAGAGAGTACAGTGCATTCATAAAACTGGCCCCGCGATTCCCACCTACGATCGCTAATCTTACTGGCTGTCGATTCATTGCTGATCCACCTGCTTTCTGTCCATTTGAACCCGATTGATGATTAGTTCCTGATCTCTCGTCTCTCCTTCAGCCTGCGGATATTTTTCATAATCAAAAATGCTGAAGGTAAATAATGAAGACCACTTACTCAATTGCTCACTGGCCAGATTAACCATCTCTAACCTGATTTCATCTTCAAGCACAGTAAGGATTCGAGCAGCAGGAATATCCAGAATAGAGGCCGTTTGAATGAAATGCCAGTTTTCTTTACTTACGATGGAATGTACATGATTGTGGCCATTGAAATAGAAGCCCACACCTTGCCACTGCTTCAATATCGGCCAAATATCCAAGCTGGGATCCAGTGACATCATTGGCTCGGTGGATCTAGCCGTCGTATTATACAGAGGATGGTGGCCGAAAACGAATAAAGGCTTTTCCGATTTCCGCTTCATTTGTGCTTCGAGCCAGGCTAATTGTTCATCATCAAGGGTTCCGCTCCAATCGTCTCGATTTTCCCGTGCGGTATCCAGCAATATAATGATCGCAGTTGTTTCTTCGATAACACTGTACCGCTGCTGCCGAGTGACCGAGAGGATTTCTTGCTTAGGATAAGTGTACGTATCATGATTGCCAAGAACATGCAGAAAACGTCTAGGATGTTTGCTGTCTTTAATCTTACTCAGGATATAATTAAATTCGCTGAATTCTCCCGCATGAACCATATCCCCCACAGAAATATGATAATCAGCTGGAATGGACAAGAATAGATTCATAAATTGCTCGTAAAAAGCATCTCGTGCCTCTTTAATCAAAACCTTGTTGTTTAACAATTCGTCCGGATAGTGTAAGTCCCCGATAATCGCCAGCCTCATAAATGCCTCCTCCTAACCTTTAATGCCAGAGCTCATAAAACTTCCTATCACTTGCCGCTGGAACAATAAGAATCCAATCATTAAGGGTGCCGAAACAATTAGCGTAGCCGCGCAGACATCCGACCACTGTGCACCAGATTCCGTGGCTTTTGCGAACATCGCCAAACCTACGGTTAATAAGCGATTCTCCTCCGAATTGGTTACAATAAGGGGCCACAAGAAATCATTCCAATGAAAGCTGACCGACACGATAGCAAAAGACACATAAATGGGGCGTGACAGCGGGACATAGATTCTTGAAAGAATATGCAGGCGTGAAGCGCCTTCCACCCGGGCGGCTTCATCGAGCTCATAGGGTAACTGCTTGAAGGACTGCCTTAACAGAAACACTCCAAAGGAGGAGGCAAAGTAAGGCAGAATAATCCCCAGCTTAGTATCCAGCAAGCCCATTTCGTTCAACACCTGATAGTTGGAAAAGATAAGAACATCCGGTGGCACCATAATTTGCACTAAAAATAACATGAATAGCAGATCTTTTCCGAAGAAACGCACCCGCGCGAACGCATAAGCAGCCATCGTCATCGTAACCAGCTGCACAGCAAGAACAACACCGCACACCAGCAATGTATTCATTAAAAACCGTCCAAAAGGTGCTCCATTCCAGACATGAATCAGATTCTCAAACGTGAAGCTCCAAGACCATCCCGAATCAATAGCGATATCTTTGGGTAGAAAAGCCGTTCTTACCACCCATAGGAAAGGAATGATCCAGACCGCGGCAAAAGCAAATCCAACCGCATGCCACAGGATCTGCTGGATTCGGCGCTTCGTTCTTCCGGAGTTTAGAATGCGCTCCTCTTCTAAAGCTTTACTGCAATTCTGCCTTAATACTAAGGGCATCTTTAGTGGATTATCCTCCATGGATTCCACCTCCTATTCATAATGGATTTTCCGATCCCAACCAAAAAACTGCAGGGAGGAAATAAGGAGCAGCAATACGATCATGATCACCGTCATTGATGCGGCCATCCCTTGATCGTAGAAATTAAAGGTCGACTCATAGATATAATAAAGCAGCAGGTTACTCGCATTATTCGGACCGCCCTTTGTCATAATCCATAGATGGTCTACCAACTTAAAGGAATTCGTTATCGCTACAACGGCCACGAACAGGGTAGTCGGCATCGTGAGCGGAATTGTGATTCTACGAATGGCAGTGAACGTACCGACTCCGCTTACTGCAGCGGCTTCATATAAATCCTTGGGAATTTGCTGCATTCCTGCTAAGTAGAAAATCATAAAATATCCGGCTTCTTTCCAGATCATCATGATGACTAATGCGCCCATCACCGTATCAGGCGTTCCGAGCAAATTCACAGGCTGATCTGTGATCCAGGAAGCAAGTCTGGCAAAGAGCCCAAAATGAGGAGTATACAGAAACAACCAGATGTTCGCCACAGCGATCATCGGGATCATATTCGGATAGAAAAAGGAAAGACGTGCCAGTCCCCGCCCTTTTATCGCCTTATCGGCAAACAGTGCCATCAAGAAAGCCAAAGCCAATGAAGTGGGTACTGTGCCAATGGCGAACCATATATTGTTGCTGAACACCTTCATAAATACATTGTCATGCAATAGATTAATGTAGTTGTCAAAACCGACGAACAAAGGCTCAGGAGTCGCTAAATTTTTCTCATAAAAGCTAAGCCAAAACGATTTAAACATAGGGTAATAAGTAAACAAGCAAAGAAAGAGCAGCGAAGGCAACACAAGTCCCCAGCCGAATCCGTTTCGTCTAAGCCTCTCACTCCATCCGGCATTCATACCATTCAATCCTTCCATGTTTAAGGTTTCTACGATTATTGAATAAAGGAAGGACGCCAGAACAAGCTACCAAGCTGTCCTGGCGTATCCCATACCTCAAAGACTACTTATTGAAGGGAGCAAGTGCCTGTTCTGCTTCTGCTTGCGCTTTTTTGAGCGCACCTGCTGCATCAATCTCTTCTGCCAATGCCGCTTGAATCTGATTCGTAATTGCCGTCGATACTTTACCATGATTATGAGTGGACAATTCTCGGAACGCGTATTCCAATTGATCTCTTGCCACCAAAGCTTGCGGGAAATCCGCCGTATATTTCTTCATTGCGTCTGTATCGTATGCGGATTTTCTTACACCAACATAACCGGATGAGCTGCTAAAGAGGGCAGCCTGTTCTGAAGCCGTCATGTATTTGGCGAATTCCCAAGCTGCGGCTTGTTTCTCTGGAGATGTTCCCTTGAAAATATACAAGTTACCACCGCCTGTAGGTGATCCAAATTGCTTTTGTGCGGGTGGGAACGCTACCCCGAATTCGAACTTCGCGTTATTTTTTACGTTGGTTAAGTTGCCGCTTGTATGCATCATCATGGCTGTTTTGCCTTGAATGAAATCTGTCGGAACCGTAGCCCAATCAATAACACCTTCCGGCATCGCCTTATATTTATGGGACAAATCTAACCAGAATTGCAATGCCTCCACATTCTCCGGCGTATCGAACATCGCTTTTTTGCCATCGGAGGACATTATGTTTTGCTTCGGATCTGAAGCATTTTGCCGAGCAAGCATTTGGAACATCCAATACGAATCATCATTTCCCGGAATTTCCAGTCCTACATGACCGTCTTTGTTCAGCTTCTTAGCATAAGTTACAAGCTCATCCCATGTAGTGGGTGGTTTCTCTGGATCAAGTCCTGCGGCTTTGAACATTTCCTTGTTGTAATACATAACAATCGTGCTCCGCTGAAAAGGCAGGCTGTACGTCTTCCCTTCAGACTGTGTGTCCTCCACAAAGGCAGGATAAAAATCTGCCATCTGAATATCCGTGTCCTTCGCAATAAAATCATCCAGCGGAATGATTGCATTCATATCGAGCATACTGTACAGCTCCGTTGACATCATGACCGCAACAAAGGGTGGCTGTTTGGCTTGCACACCCGCTTGAATTTTTACGGTATTGTCACCGTAATTTCCTGTGTACACGGGATTAACCTTAATTTCCGGGTGCTGCTCCATGAATGCACTAGCCATCCCATCGATTACTTTTGTAAGAGGACCACCAACATTAACCGGATAATAAAATGTAATCTCCACCGGCTTAGCGGCTGGAGTCTCTGTGGATTCCGGAGTTGCAGCGATTGCTGTGGGTTGAGCGGTATTTTCTTTGGCTTCAGCCGTACTGTTATTAGATTGACCGCAGCCCGCTACTGCCAGCATAGAAACAGATAGTAGTGTTAGAATGGTTTTAGTTTGCTTTTGCATTACTGTTAGCCCCTTTTTCGCTTGGATTTGAATTAGAATGCATAATGGCGAAAGTTCACACTAATACGATTCGAGCCGACATCAAGAATATGGAGCTCAGCTCCATCAGCGGTGGGCAATACAGCAATGCCTTGAGCTTCGGTACCGCTAGGCAGATTGCGATCAAAGGCTACAGATACATTTCCGGTCTCTGGATCAATCTGATAAACCGTTTGGGTTGAGTTATCCGTAGAAGCATACAGAACACCGTTGTACACTTCGGCACCTTGGATTCGATCTATGCTTTGGGAAAGCTGAACAGTTGTGATCACATGCATATCGTCGAGACTAAGTACATTCAAGACGCTAGCATTACTCCACTGAGCTGTGTAGACCTGACCGCGAGCGGCATCAACCGCTACCCAAGGCACACCGCCAATATGCAGATTTAGCGGCAAAGCATAGGATGTACCCGTATATTTCAAAGTGTTCACATCATAGAGGGCGATGTAAGGATGCTGATAGTTTTTGCCGTCTTCAATAGGAGCGTATATTTTACCGTTATAGTAGGAAATATCACCGATATGGTCTCCACCTTGGAAGGAAATCTCCTGTGGAATAGCCAATTCATTCCGCGCTTTTACGGATTTTCCATCGAGTCCAGTCCGTAAGAGTCCGTACGATGAACTAAAGATCCATGAGTTCCCGTCTGTAGCCACCCCTTGTCCCCGTTCCAGGGCATCAAGTAACCAGAAGGATTGCTTGGATACCTCATGCCATCCAGCAGTGATCGCTGAAGCTGAGTTGGACTCTGCACTGAATTCTACCTCGGTGCTTACTAGGTTATCCGGTCCGACAGGTGTGGCAGATGCTACTAAAGATAAAGAACTGGTCGTAAGTGCCCCCGCGCAAATCAGACTGAATAATCTCTTTAATTTCATGTTTTCTCTCCTCCTAATAAGGTTGTAGTTTGGCATTTGTACGCCTTACTTCAACCTTATTATAGGAGCTGGTATCAGCCTTCTAATTGAACAAAATACTTCTTTCCTTGAATAAAACTCTCATTTGCATCAATAAATTCAATAAATCATATGATTAGGTTTGGAGGAGCTTTGATTAGCATACAGTTTTGGGGTTAGGCCGGTTTCTCGTTTGAATAATCTAGTAAAATGACCTTGATCGGCAAAACCAACCTGAGATGCAATTTCCTTCAAACCAATTTTTCCGGAACGAATAAGGAATTTAGAGCGTTCGACTCTCAGCCGAATTAAATAATTATGGGGTGTATACCCTGTTTGTTGTTTAAAAATCCGAATAAAATGTGATTGGCTCATATTAGCCATGGCTGCGAGATCAGTCAGTTGAATTTCATCTTCCAAGCGCTCACGCATAAATTGAATGACCTGAAATATCTCTTGATTGGCTGGCGTTTTACTGTTTGAATGTTGGGGGATCACAGAAGAATAGTGTTGTAATAAATGAATAATCAACATATTGGATAAAGAGTCGCTATATATTTTCCCTTTGGCACCGCCATTCTGTAATTCCTCCAGCATCCAAAGCCCTAATTGCAATAGCTTAGAATCCTTGACATGAAATTTGCGGTCCAACTGAATATGGCCCTCCTTCAGATAACCAGATTCACGGGCAATCTCTTCGAGGACTGACGGCGTAATTTCAATTTTCAAAAAATAGAGCGAGGTTCTGCCCCATGGGCACAGAAGGCTCTCATTACAAGGGGTAATATGAATGGTGTAATAATTTTCGTAGTAGGCTGTGCAGTGAATTCCTATTAAATATTTAGACTCCGAGGATGGGGTGAAGGCTTGCTGCGGGCTATACCATTGCGAAACTTGAAGCTTATCCCAACCAAAAGCATCGCTTGCAAGAACAGGCTGGGAAGCTGTAAAGGACGATTCTTCCATTTCTTTCATATTCATCCCCCCTTTTCCCTTCAATATAGCAAGCCTGTATACGCTCCGCGTCAATGAACTGTAAAAGCTATATTAACTTCCAAATAGAATCAGAAGGTGTACGTCAAAACAGCAAAAAAAGAGGGGGAGTCCCCTCTTTAGTAATTTGCATATTCTGTTACTGCAACTTTATGTATGAATATCTATTCCAATTTAAACTGATTTACTAAAACACGCATCTCATTCGAACCCTCTTGCAGCTTGCGAGCAGATGCGGCAATTTCCTCCATAGAAGCAAGCTGCTCTTCGACGGCAGCAGATACAGTCTGTGCAGCGGAAGCTGAGTGCAATGAAACCTGTTCGACCTCCATCACCGAAGCAGATATTTGTTCAGAACCAGTGTACATCAGTTGTGCAGCGGTTGAGGATTGTTCCACCTGATCAACGATGGTCCGGGTGGCCTGCAAAATGCGTTCAAATGCTTTACCCGTATCATCAATCGCTTGAACCCCTGCTGCGACTTCATTTTGCCCCTTACTCATCGAATGATGGGCATGGCCAATACTCGCAATAATTTCTTCTACCATAACTGAAACCCGTTCGGCTGCTTCACTTGTTTGTCCTGCCAGCTTACGGACTTCGCTAGCTACCACTGCAAATCCTCTGCCTTGTTCCCCTGATCGGGCAGCTTCAATTGCCGCATTAAGCGCTAATAAGTTCGTTTGCTCAGATATTCCTTTAATGGTGCTAACGATAGTACCGATTTGTTGAGACTGCTCATTTAGACTAGTAACAGTGATCCCTAAATCATCAACAGTGTTACTTACAGCGTTCATTTGTGCGGAAGAGTTAATGATTAGGTTGTTTCCTCTATCCGCCTCTTCCAGTGTTTGCATGGACAGCTGATAGGCATGGGTAGAAGCTTCAGCTACTCGATGAATCTCTTTTACCATCTCCTCCATCGACTGAGAAGTCTCTTGTGTTGAATTAGCTTGTTTCTCACTATTATTCGCCACTTCAGTCATTGAGGATGAAGTCTGAACAAGTGCTGCATGGGTTTCACCTAACGTCAAAGACAACTGTTTGGAGGAAGAAGCTAATAACTCCGAACTTACGGTTAGATTCCCGACTAATTGCCGAATATTTCCTGATAACTGATTGAAGCTGGTTCCCAGTTGTCCGATCTCATCCCGATTGCGCACAGACAATGCTTTACCACTTAGATCCCCTTGAGCGATTCGTTCAGCTTCACGGGCTATGCGGACAATTGGCTTAGAAATATGTTGCGCAAAGATAAGAATGACCGCTATCCCAAGAACTAGGCATAGGATTAATGTGATGATAATTCCCTTGAGTATGTTCTGTTGTCCGGTGTTATAGTCTTGCATATAAGAACCTGCCGCAACCACCCAACCCCAAGAGGGTGAGAGCTTGGCATATGATATTTTCAGCGCTTCGCCAACCTCATGCTTGGACGAATCGTCCGGCTTAGGTAAGGGCCATTTGTAGTATGTAGCCCCGCCGCCGTTCTGTGCGGCTTTAATCAAATCTTGTATGTAAAAGAAGCCGTTAGAGGTTTGTTTGTCCCAAATATTATCTCCCTCTAGTCTGGGATGAGCAAGTAATTCTCCTTTCTGATCTAAGATGAAAAAGTAACCATTAGGCCCCAAATCGATGGCTGGATTAATTGGGCGTGTCCCATCTTCATTTTTGGATCCAAGTAGTAAAGTTCTTACCTGCTCCTGTGCTTCCAGTTCTGACAACATCCCTGCTTGAACCGAGCTTTCCAAATTCTCAATCATAGCAACTGCTAGATTTACACTGGAACTCAGTTTACTCTCAATAAGCTGATTCGTTTCTTTCATAGAGATCTGATAGGCAACCACTCCTAATATTCCGATAGGAAGAATTAGTAAGGTCAGTGACATCAACAGCAGTTTCTTCCGAATCGTCAGTCGCAACCCTTTTTCTGCAGATTTTAGCATCTGTTCCTCCATATCCCAATAATATAAATTACAAATTAATACTATAGTACTAGTTTTGGGAATATAAATCAAAAAAAGATATTCGTGTTTTTACATAAAAAAGCAAACGGCACCTGCATCGAAGGTCCGTTTGCTTTTTATTTCTATATAAAACTGTCTTCCTTATTTCTCATCCAGCCACAAAATCGCCGTTACTCCACGTGGATAATATTTACTGCCCGTAATTTCACCGGAAATAATCTGATCACTCCAGCTGAAGATCGATAACTCTGGATGGGTAAGCCAAGCCACATGAGCGCGATCTGCTGCCGCTCCGCGTTCATCCCATTTCAGCCCCAAAATGTTGCGGGCGATGAACTGCGAGAGATAGATTTTGCTAAGCCAGCTGTTGTTGCTAGTGGAGGAGATTTTCCAACCACCATCCTCAAATAAGCAAACGCCCGGCTGCAACACCGCCTGTAAGTGCTTATCAAGCGCACCGATATATGCGGCGAACCGTCCATTGCGATCAAGCGCTTCCTTACAACCCGTATAGTAAGGGAATACAAGGCCTTCTATAGCCGGAATGATTTTGGAGTCATTCCCCTCTCCTATGACAGCCGGAATATATCCGTCTGCTGTAACACTTTCCACCATCGTTGCAGCGCATTTCTCTGCTTGAATCCCTGCTGTTGTGGACAACTCCGCACGCCCATACGCTGCAAATATTTTCTCCATGGCCAAGTAAGAAGCCCAGCATTTTCCTGCTAAATAAATATTATTGCGAGCCTGACCTAAGGAGACATCCAGACTGTCATACGTAGTAATCTCTGCGCCACCCATCGTACGAGAACTATCAAGCCCCATAACGCCATTTCTTTGTTCAGGATCTGGATGATCCCGATTTAACATACTATCCAGACACTTCTCCAGGATAGTCAGATTGCGTTCCATCCAGCTCCGGTCGCCAGTATACTCCAGATAAGTTGCCGCACTCAGCACCCAGTTTACCAATTGTTCATGTGTCATATGTGAGAAGCAACCATCAATGCCATATAACTCATAAGCAGAATAGCCCGGACGTGAAACTACGTTGGCCACACCCATATCATGCGTGAAGCTGATTCCGCCCGGATACACTGTATCATCCCCAGGGAAACGCACCGTATCTTCATAGCTGAATCTTTCCACGAACATATCCAGCTCATTACGTACAGTCCAAGGATTCAGACGCAGCTCGTAGAATAACTGATCGACGGTAAGATCAAAGGTATTCATCATCCGGTATTCGCCTTCGTTGACGATCCAAAATGGCTTATTCTTATAATCCAGCAGTTGCGTGGAACCATAATAACTACGAATTGCATGCGCTAGCATAAAGGTTTGATCTTCGGATAGATTTGCATGATTAAACATCTCGTTAGCTTTCTCCGCTTCTTGTTTAAGAACATCGAATTTAGCTAGTGCATATTCGGCCACTGCCTCAACATTGTTGAAATAGCGATTATAGTAATAGGTAGCATCCATACCAGAGGTAACATAACCCGAACGGTGAAAACAAATTGCAAAGCGGTACGTTTCTTTTACTCCGGCTGGAACATCCATGATCAAAGCACCCACGCGCCCCAGACCAAAGGTCCAATTCTCCTGTAGCTCCTCACTTAGAATATCCTCCATCGTGAAATGAAGTGCGGACTTTGTAGTTCCTTTCTCGGCAGCAATCGCAATAAATCTTCCTTGTCCAACGCCTGTAATTTCAGATGACACATCATCCAGTCTTCTCATTCCGCTATAAACATCTGTTCCCTGAAAACCAAAGAACGCGCGACGTGAGGTAGCAGATGAGGTGTTATCCACTTCGAGCTCAACCAGTACTGCCGGCAGCAACACTTCCTTCATTTCTTCCACAGAAGCAGTTTCAGGATCCGGTACTGATCGAACTGGCGAGAGAATTCGGAAGGTCAGATCCCCCGCACTCCAGCTGTCAGTGGCTACTCGGAAATCTCGAGAAATCTCATTCTCTTGAAAAGGGAACAGAATATTCTCCTTATCTGGATTAGGGTCTGGATTCTCGATGTCATACCGTTTGCTCTCGTCATCTCCGCCAATCTCATGAAATGGTAGTGTGTCATACCCTTTCCCATCCGTGCGTTCTAATCCTATGAATATATTCTGTCTAGGAGGTTTGGCCATCTCCAAATCGAAACCACCACTAGCTCCTTTAAATCCTAAAGTAAAACTCGCAAATGCACCGACCGGTGAATGATGAGCATTAAAAAATTTATTATGTGACATAAATAAATGCACTCCCTCCAACATGATCCCGGATACCTCCGGGCTATATTTCCATGTTATCGATATTTCTAGAAGTGCAACAGGGTTAAAGCCTTCTATTATTTGGGCAAATCAAACATCGCTAACAACCTATGATATAATTAAGCCAAATTATATTGTAAAAGAGGATTGAAATGATTTCAAATGATCCCGCCTTCCATAATTCAATTGACGGACAGATGTCACCAGACATTCAAGCAGCCTTCCATATCTTTGCCGCGCATTGGAGAAAAGTAAATTCGGATTGGCAATATCCTGTACACACTCATCCGATGTTTGAGATTAATATTGTCCTTCAAGGTGAGCAGCAGATGACGGTCGGCAATAAGTGTTTTGTCCAACAAAGCGGCGATATTTTATTCATTCGTCCCGGTGTTGAGCATAGTAGTATGGGCTCAAATGCTGACTGTGACATGACTTATTACTGCCTGCATTTTGATATCGATGATCTGATTTTGCGGCGTGCCTTACTAACAGCAGATGCTGTTAGTCTCAGCGGGAACACCCCCGAACTGCTGGCCATCCGTTCCGCTCTAGATGTAATTATTAACTCTTCCATCTTGTCAGAGTCTAAAGACACACATAGAAATCGCTTGATCACACTCCATGCTTCACTGCAGCTTCTGACTGCGCTCAGCGGTTGGGTGCTTTCGGAAATGCCTCTCCCTGCAGATACAGAAGCTACAGAAAATACAGTTGCCCTAGCTAACGCTATTGAAGGACTATTACAGGAATCCGTCTCCACAGCTGACAGTACAGGCGAAAGAGGTGGCGGTATTGAGAATATTGCAGCAAAGCTTGGATACAGTACAACGCATTGCAATCGTGCTTTTCACCAAATCTATGGGATGTCACCAAGGCAATATTTATCCCGCTTAATCATTCGACACGCCAAACTGCTGCTGATGGATAATAGTCTATCTGTCGAATCTATCGCCCAACGATTGGGGTACCGGGATGTTTCCCATTTCAGCAAGCAATTCAAACGTTGGACAGGTCTTCCACCCATGGGATACCGCCGGTTAACAGCAAATCCGAGCGCGCATTAAGATCTTTACAGAAACAAAAAAAGGATGTATCCCGCAGCCCACCAAGTGGTTACAGGATATATCCTTTTTAAACGAATTTCATTTCTACCTCCATACGCCCTTAACCTTTCGTCGCTCCCGACGCAATCCCCTTCACAAAATACTTCTGCAAAGCGATAAACACAATCAACACAGGCACCACCGACATCGCTGTTCCCGCAAAAATCATATCCCAACGTGAAGAGAATTCTCCGATGTAACGGTAAATTTCCACAACCATCGTCTTAGCCTGTCCTGAAGGTAATACCAGCATCGGCATCAAGAAATCATTCCAGATTCCAAGCCCATTTAGAACAACCATACTTGCCGTAACAGGCCCTAATAAAGGAAAAACTATTCGCCAGAATATCCCGTAACGCGAGCAGCCATCAATCTCTGCCGCCTCTTCAATTTCTCTAGGGATTCCTTTGACAAAACTGGTATACAGCAGACATCCGAAACCTACCGCACCGGCTACATAAATAAGAATAGGTCCCGCAAGGCTACCGTACAACCCTAGCATTCTAAGCTCCTTGAACAAAGGAATCATGTACGCTTGAAAAGGAATCATCATTCCGGCCAAAAAGTATACGAACATGAAGCGGGTCCATCTAACATTTCTACGCTCAATCGCATACCCTGCCATCGGAATAATCAAGACCTGCGCAGCGATGGATACTGCTGTTAGAATCAGACTGTTCAGAATAGCCCTTGGAAACTCAGTTTCAGTTAACAGGTACTTAAAACTCTCCAAATAAAGGGTTTTCGGAAAAGCAATGGCATCCTTCATGATCTCTGCATTGCTCTTGAAGGCTGACATCAAATTAAAGAAAATAGGAAAGAAAAATAGAATAGCCACTAATAATGTAACTATAAAAAGTGCGATTTGCCCAACTCTTCTGCGTGTCTGCATCGTCATTTTAGAGCTGCACCTCCCGCTTCTGGAGCACCTTCACTTGGAAGACTGTAATGATCAGTATAATTAAGAACAGAACCATCGCCAGCGCAGTACCAAAGCCTTGTCTTAATTCACCAAACCCAACTTTATAAATGATATACGTTAAAGTCTCCGTCTCAAAGCCCGGGCCACCATCGGTCATAACTGCAATTTGATCAAAAATCTTCAGAGCGCTGATCATAGAAAGCACCATACACACTGTCATCGACCCTGCAAGCAGCGGGAAGGTGATATGCCGGAACTGCTGCCACCCCCCTGCTCCATCAATGCTGGCTGCTTCATTCAATTCCTGCGGAATCCCCTGCAATCCAGCGAGATAAATGATCATATAATAGCCCGCACCTTTCCAAACAGTAGACAATATAATCGACAGCATCGCATATTTAGGATTGCCCAGCCAGTCCACAATCCAGCTTCCAAGTCCGACAGACTCTAGGATCTGATTGAATACACCGAAGTTGTAATTTAAGATCATCGCCCACACAAAGCCCATTACGATCCCACTAAGCAATGTAGGGAAATAAAACACACTTCTGAATAAATTCCGGAACCAGCGTACCTTATCAACCATCATAGCCATTGCAATAGCAGCAATATTCTCTAGTACAACAAGTGAAATGGTCAGGATCATCGTATTTTTCAACGCATTATGCACCCTAGGACTATTCCATATTTCCACAAAGTTAGCAAAGCCGATATATCTCACGTCATCGCTGATGCCATCCCATGAGGTAAAGCTTAAATAAACACTCCCTACCGTAGGGACGATAACGAATAAGGTATATAGAATAAATGATGGCAGTATGAACAGCAGAGCATAAGACTGCCATTTCTTCTTTTTCTTTTTCTGCTGCACAGTGGCTATCAATGACTTGTCAGTATTAACTGCGGATGTAGCCATAGCTGCTCTCCCTCCCCTGAGACAGGCTTGTTAAAAAGAGAACCTCTGCAGCAGCAGAGGTCGCTCTAACAGGCGCTGCTCTTACATCTGATTAGCCTTCACTTGGTTGTCATATTCTTTATCAGCATCTTGCATATATTTGGTTACGTCTCCATCTTTCACAACAAGATCCTGCAGCAATTTGTAATACCAGTTACGGAACTGTGGAGGAATCAAGTTATCACCCCACCAGTTGTTGATCGCTAAGGACTTTACTACATTCGTGTCAGCAATAAGATCCAATGCCACTTGCATTTGTTCGCTAGTATCATAAGTTACTTTTTCTTTAGTAGAAGGAATTGCATTTATTGTCGCTAAATAATTCGAATATTGTTCTGGAGCGAAGAAGAAACGGATAAAATCTTTGATGGCTTCTGTTTTGTCTGCGTCTTTAACGGCTTCAGTGGATAAGGACCAGCCTGCTGGAGACGGAAGACCAATCACATTGGTTTTCCCTTCACGGTCAGGAAGACCATAGAATCCAAATTCAAAGTTCGGGTCTGCTTCAGCAATTTGTGTAAACATCCACGTACCGGAGTACAATTGTGCTGCTTTCCCGGAAACAAGAATCGAAGCGGTTTGATTGTCGCCCGTGCTCAGCCAGCCTTTATCTACATAATTCTTAAATAGCTCTTTGAAATCAGTAATCCCTTGAACAACATTAGCATCTGTGAAGCTGACAGTTTTTGCTGTACGCTTGGAGTTCCAATCCGGATCTTTCGAGTAGACATCATCGATCAGGAATTTATTCACCCAGAAGCCCATATGGAAAATATCTTTTCCGCCTACTACAATCGGAGTAATACCCGAAGTTTTTAACTTCTCTTGAATGGCTATGAATTCATCATAGGTTTTAGGAAGCTCGGTAATCCCTGCATCCGCATATGCTTTTTTGCTGTAAATAATTCCTTGTGGTGCGTTGACCTGCAGTGGTGCATTCCACACTTTTCCATCCACTTGAGGTGGGGCTTCGAACAAATCTAGTAGATCGGAAGGCAGCTCTACAATTTTACCTGCATCAGCAAAGACTTCTGTATCACGCATTTCCACCAAATCCGGGAATTCTCCCACTGCATCCTTGGTTTTGAGCCAGTCAAGATAAGCTGCTGAGGAGGTTTCACTCAAATCTTTGATGGTAACGTTAGGATTTGTTTCTGTAAATTTTTTGACTGTATCTGCGATAGCTTTTTTGGTTGCCGGATCTCCGGATGCGTAGCCTATCGTAAAGGCAACCTCCTTCTTCGTCTCCTGCGTTGCATTTGCAGGTGCTTCGGATGCCGGTGTATTGCCTGCATTATTGCTGGCACTGTTATTATTGCCGCCGCAAGCAGTCAAAGCTGTCGTTGTGGCAAGCAGCAATACGGATAATTTCATCATTGTTTTTGTATACATCAGTTAGTAGCCTCCCCTTTTGTGTTTCACTGTGGAAACTGAAGCAAGATGTGCGCATCATCTCTCGAAAGCGTTTCCGTTGGTATTAGAATAGCATTCATTATTGATGGGTTGAATGAACTTTTTTAAGCGCGATATGCGGTGAATTTAAGATGTGTTCAAGTAATATTCCAAAAAAAGAACGAAAGACCTCAGTCTTCCGCTCATCTCCTATCCTTTATATTCCTTCACCATCTGCGTCTATAACTTCTCTACAATTGGAAACGACAACAGAATCGATGTCCCAATATGCTCCCGACTGCTGATGGACAGTCCGTACTCTTTACCATACACTGTACGAATCCGCTCATGAACATTTTTTAAGCCGACATTTTTGCTTGGCGAACTAGGTTCTTCTAGATTTTCAGATAGCTGCTGAACCTTTTCCTTGCTCATTCCAATTCCATCATCATAGATCGTAACTAGCAACTTATCCTCTCGCTTCTCGATGGTTAACCCGACTGTACCTCTTCCTTGACTACGTAGTCCATGCTGAATAGCATTTTCAACAATCGGCTGAAGAGACAATTTCAGAATGTACCCATTCAAATTCACTTCCGGCGAGACGTCCACGACAAGCTCAAACTTATTCTCATACCGTACAGAAATGATATAGAAATAATCCCGCAGATGATCCAATTCCTCTCGGATGCTTACTTTATCCTCCCCATAATCAATCACATATTTCAACTGGTTGGAGAGCGATAGAATCATATCAGCAACCTCGTCATTATCTTTATCCACTGCATTCATTCGAATAACTTCCAGGGTGTTGTATAAATAATGCGGACGAATCTGACTCTTCAAAGCATTCAGCTCCGTTTGCTTCTGCTTGATCTGGGCCACATAAGCTTCATCGATATAGGCCTGTAAACGCTCGACCATTCGGTTAAAGCCATGGCTAAGTCTACCCATTTCATCATTGCTGCTCACTACCATCTGAGTATCTAGATTACCGGATTCTACGATAGCCATTTGCTTAATTAAGTTTCGAATCGGGGCAGCCAATCGTCTAGAAAAAAAGACTCCCATAAGGATCATTACCATCGCACAAATAAACATCGCAATAAACACGGTCGTACGGGCTGAAAAAAGCTGATCGAATAAATTCGCGCGATGAATTCTTGCAGTCACCTTACCGTTAAGAAAAGGAATATCTTCGCTAAGAACAATCATTTCCTCTTCTTTCCGAGCATGTAGACCCTCAACGTTCGCTGCTGCGCTCTCATTCGCGAAATATATTTTCCCCTCACCATCTTGAAGAAACAGATCATCCTGTTCTCCGAGATTCAGCTCCCTAAAAAACTGGTTGAATAGTGCTGCATCTACGTCCATAAACAGGGTCCCTACGACTTTTGGCTCCTTAGCAACACGCCCAGAAATATCAATCAATGTACGGCCAATCGTGAACACGCTACGTTTTGACCCTATGAAATATTCCTCGGAGTGAGTCGGAAAAATGGCCACATGAGATGGGTTCGGAGCCATTACCGTCAACCATTCTTTATAGGGCAGCAGATCGAAGTTAATCCCTTTGTTCTCTTTTTCCTGATAATAAAGCTTATCGTCTGACTCCCTGTGAAAATAAACACTAGTAATGAAAGAGTCGCTGTACAGAACCGTTTTTAGAAAAGATTCTATAGGGATCGTATTGATTTGTTCTAGCTCATTTACGTTATAGGTTTGGTTCTGTGAATAGCTCTCGATAAAGCCTTCATAACGCCCTGTATACATCAGTTTGGATATCTCATTGTACTGATTAAACGCCGAATTCAAGTTATAACTCATATATAACACCATTTGCTGCAAGTTACTTGTAGTATAACGCTCGACATACCCAGAGAAAGTCTGAACAGAGATATAGCTAAGCGCAAATAACGGAATCAGGCCGACTAGTAAAAATGAAGCGGAGAACTTAACAAATAGGCTTTTGGATCTTCGGCCCCAGATAAACATGAATGAAGGCATCTCCTTTGCTATCCATCTGACTATTGGCTTTTGAAGGATTGCTTATACTCTTGTGGCAGTTTGCCATATTTTTTCTTAAACATGTCGCTAAAATGCCGTGCATTGTTATATCCTACGCTGTCAGCAATCTCATAAACCATCATATCGCTTTGCAGCAACAGACGGAGGGCGTGATTCATTCGGACCTCAGTTACATAATTCTTAAAGTTCTGTCCGGTATGCTTTTTGAAGAAGCTGCTGAAATAATAGGAGTTCATAAACATCATCCCCGCCATAGACTCCAGCGTAATATTTTCCGGATAATGCTCATCAATATAAGTCTTCACCTGAGACAGTAGCTTCAGCTCCTTGTTACCCATACGGCTGCTGATTTGCTCAGACATTTTGGTTTGAATAATTTGGAAATCTTCCACCACCTCTTGGAAGGTAGAATGACTCGCCATTCGTTCCAGAATAGGACAAGTATCCTGTACGAAAGGATCTGCCTCCACACCAAATTGCACAAGCTCCTGTTCAAGTTGGAGGATCGTATTATAAACGGTAGACACCGCTTGATTTCTATTCCCGTCAGCCATGATTCGAATCTTCTGAAGTAGGCGCGCGCTCTCATGTGCTATTTGCTCTCTGTTCTGAGACTTCAAGGCGATGATTAGAGCAGATTGTATTTCTTGCAAAGGCGTTACGATTAACGATCCCTTTTCACACTCATTCTTTTTATAAGAAATGACTCGATTTAGACCTGCGAAATATTTACAGTGTAGCGCTTTCAAAGCGTTGCGATATGAAATATCAGCTTCATCCATTCCGTCTACGATGTTGCCCACGCCGATGGAGACCTTCAATTTGAGAAACCTATTTATCTTCCCGTGCAGATCCACAGCAAGTCTTTCCGGTTCCTCCGCATGTTCATGCTGGAGTAAAATACAAAAACGTTCACCTTTACGAAACATATAACTGTTTTCTCTTTGCTCTACGGTTTCTTTAATAATGTTGGAGAGTGCAAAATCAATCAGCTTACGTTCACGTTCTTCCCATCTGGATGGCTGCCCTGAGGATTCATCCGTCTCTACAATACAAATACTAACGTAGCGGCTGAGCGCAATAATTCCCATATCTTGCAGGGTATCCGCTGTTCCCTTGTTCCCGTCCGTCAGCTTATCAAGCAATTCTTCGATGGTTAATCTGTGGTTCCTCTGTTCGTAATGGTTCAGCTTTTCTTTGTTGCGTTCACCTTCTGTCTCTTGACGAATAAGAGAAACAGCTTTAGTTACCACCTGATCCAGCTGGTTCTTGTTCACTGGCTTCACCAAGTAATCCAGCGCACCATATTGTAATGCCTGCTGAGCGTATGTAAACTCCTGATAAGCGCTAATAAAAATAACCTTTACCGACCTGCCAGCTTCATGAATCTCGCGGATAATATCGATTCCTGTATAGCCAGGCATACTTATATCACTAATAATCAAGTCAGGATTATGTTCTTCGATCTGTTGCTTCAGTTCAAGACCGTCGTTAGCTTCTCCAACTATAGTAGTTCCAAGATTCTCCCAAGAAATCAGTTTTTTTAAGCCGCGTAATATCACCGGTTCATCATCGGCGAGCAGTACCCGAATTGTCTTCATTCCGCAGTCCTCCTACCCTAGAAAAATCATCTCACAGCAGTACAATAAACTTATTCTAATGATAACAGACAAACAATCTTTAGTGCATCACCATGGGAATGAACTTTCTTAAGAAGAAAGTACAGTTATTTAAGAATCTTATTTAAAGAAATATTATACGGTGACGGTCGTAACTGTTATTCTTTTTAGTATCTGTAGAAAATAAAGTCTTTGACTGCCCCAATATAAAAACCAGCGGCAGTTTTGGACTAAAAAATAAAGCCCTAGACTGCCGCTGGTTTATTGAGCTCTCGTATCCCGTTAGCTTAATAAATCCAAAACTTTGTTTGCATATGTAATCCATTCTTTTTTATCAGTATTTATTTCAATGGTCGGGAGGATAGATAAACTAGATTGTTTACGTAATTCCGTTTGGGTTTGGATAAATTCATCAGCTGAATTTCTGATTTCTTCTACTGTTTTGTTCGTCCATTCGTGGGGTGTTCGACTTTGGATTCTTTGCTCTACGTTGCCAGAAGATACGGTTAGTAAAACACACTTTGCACCGAGGTTAAACAATTCATTTTCAAGCGATTCGATTTCATGTGAAAGCTCGGTGGGAAATGCTACTCTATGATTCAAATGAAATCTTTCCAATATAAAAAAAATACCTCTTGATGCCTGTGATGCATCTGGACCCAGATAAGCTGCCCATTCGTTTAATTGTCGTAACATGTTTACCCGTTCCTTCAGCAACTGAAGGTGTTCATCACGATTTAAACGTTGCAAATCTCCTTGAACATTGTTTAACACTTGAGAATAATGTTCACTTAGAACAATGATACTGCGCTCAGATGATTCATTTTGTGCATGAACTTGCTTTAGGGCTTTTAAAACAGACGTTTTTCCAGCATGTGAAAAACCCTCTAGAATTACTCCTCTTATATGGCTCACTTAACACCCCGATCTTACAATTATTTGAAATCAATTATATCAAAGATTACTGAACAAAAGCTCGGAAAGTAGCCGGAACTTTCGAAAGAAACTACCTCGCTAAACTGTCCGTTATCCCACCAATTAGCTTTCATGAACGCCCGATGCATGAGCCCGCGTGCAGCGTTTGAGATCATTACCCCAGATTACTAATCGATCAATCTGCTGTGAATTGTTGTGTTGAGTTCACACCCTCCACAACTTGGCCGCTAGACAGATAGTAATCTCTTTGCACTGAACCGTCTGTCCTGGTGCAGCTGATTACAAAAACCTGGCCTGCTTCTATCGGTATCGGGTAGTTATCGTAAGGAAGATAATTGTCCGCCAGTGGAAGGTCTTTGACATCTTCATAGGCGCCCTCCAATCGCCAAAATTCTCGATAGGCGTAATCCTTGAACCCGTTCAAATCCTGCTTTCCAAAATAGGATGCTGCATACTCCTTGCCCTGAATGGAGATGTAATCTACTCTGGATGGCTCAATATCTTTAGCAATCCAGCTTAGGTTCTCAGAATAAATGTTATCGCCATAATACTCCTGTAATTGATTGCCCATACAAGGGATGGATTGTGTTTTATAGTCCATCTCATCAAGCCCGGTATGTGCTGAACCGTAAATGCCCATGACACTCTCGTTGCCCAGCCTTTCAAATTCTCCGATAAAATTTTCGGTCATCTTGTTTTCCCGATATACGTGATCATCTTTGCTGTGAAAAAAACGGCCTTGTTGGATCGCCTCTACTGTTAAAGTATACTTTTCCGATCCTGTCAGATCGTTTGCCGCAAGATAAGATAAGTAGCGGTTCCCGGTTGTATCATATTGATGCCCGACGTCTGTGCCGTGGAATATCGTCTCAGGACACTCTTTTTTTATTTTTTTGTAGAACGCATTGGTATATGGATTGTGACTAGATGTTCCCTTCCAATCATCATAAATCCCCTCCAAAATATCGTCATTATCCGACTGTATCCATAGGTTCAAATATTCGGCGGTAAAATAGGGCAGCTCGACGAACAAGTGTCTCAAGCCCTTGTTATGGTAGTATTCAGACCACAATTCATATTCCTTGTCAATAATTTTGGCTTGGCCATGTGCTTCACCGTACAGATAAATGCTGCCGGATACTTGCGTCACCATAGATATTTCCTTGGTCAGCTGCGCAGACTTACTTGCTGTTTTCCCTGCTGAGGAATTGCTGCAGGCTGTAAGTCTGCCGGTCACAAGTGCAACGATCATGGCAAGCAGCAAAGGGTATACAAGCATCAATTTCGCTTTGGCTAAGGAAGTGAGATTATGGTCTTTCATAAACAAGGATCAACCTTTCATGATCATTTTCAAATCCAGAATTAGGTATTCCCTAGGTGATGCGAGATTTCCTGCTATCTCATCTTCAATTCTATATAGAACAAATAAACTCGGTTGAGTTGAAGATTAATTAAGGGGGAAACGTGTTCTTTAACGCAACGAAGGTAGCCAATCAAATAGACCAGCTACCTTCGTTTTAGATTAAGCTATTGTTTCTCGTTACTTCAATAAGGTTGTGCTTTAAAAGTAATCGGGGATATCAAGTGATATAGAGTCGATATCATTTTCTTTTGAATAATACATACAAACACTGGTTTTATATTTTTGACTATCATTAGGTAGTGCAATAAAACCTAGTCCTTCATAAAATTCTATCCCAATATCACTATAAAGGAAAAAGTTGTTACACTTTTCTTCCTGTTCAAGTTTATTTATCGTTGCTTCCACCAATAAAGAAGCATATCCTTTTTTTCTTAGATATAAAGGAGTAGCGATTGAGCCAATCCCTTTTACAATTTGGTCTTCAGAAAGATTTAGTTTATATACAATGAGGGAGCTTAATAGTTGATTTGTATCTGTTGCTTCAAGAACGTACCACGTTCCCTCTTTATACTTCTTGGAAGCCTGGCACATCGTTATATAATCTTCATATGGCAGATTATCTCCCCAAACATCATAGCCCATCTTATAAATTTCTATCATTTCCTCTTTTGTTGCTACCCTAATTTTTTTCAAAGTACCTCTCCTTTAGTTTTATACGGTTACATTCTTTTCGACATTAAATTTATCAAGACCTCTATTCTTCTGAAGCTAAACTGCCCGTTAGCTTAAAGATAAGGCAGCCGATCGATCTGGACGGCTGCCTCTCTGTATTTATTGAACTATCGTTTCCCATTAGCTCAATAGTCTTATGTTTTAATTAGAGTCTCTGCTTATAGTTGTGAGGCTTGCCGAACACCTAACGCAGTGACGTCCCGACGGGCTTAGGGGGGCTGGATGTGATCACTCGCTTCTCAGAGTGACCCGGAGCGTCAATATGGTATTAGCCGAAGGAAGTTCTGGAAGCAGCCATTGCATTTAAGGCGTTCTCAAAATAACTATATACTTCATCTGCAATTCCCAGAAACTCTTCAACAAGTATATTACTATCCAAGTAACAAGCATACAGATAATCAACTAAAGCGGAGTCAATATCACAATAGTTTAATATGGCATTCTTCATCTTAATAATGTCATCTTGCCATACACCTGTATCTTCTAAAACCAAAGAGTATAATGCACGAATTAATCTCTTAGAGTAACCTTTAATATATCTAGTTTTCATTGTGTTATCACTAGCATTGGAAAGTAAACTATGTATATGATCTACTTCCTCCTTGGTCTCTGTATTTAAGTCTAAAATGAACTTTGGAGAAATAATTATCGGTGGTACTTTTTCACCAACGTCATGACCATATATGCAAACACAAATTATCTTTACCCAAAAACCCCACTCATTTGGTTTACTTAATACATCGTCAATCGAGCAAATTATCGTATCAATCTTAGTTACTACTGGATATTCTTCCAAAAGCCTGTCTTTAATATTTGACAATCTTTCGTAATCAATGTCTTTGGGATTTACACATACAATAGTAAAGTCTGCATCTGACTTAAAAGGTTTAGCAGTTCCTTTTGGAATCGAGCCACACATATAAATGCTATGAATCTTACCTTTAAATTCGGTAAGTACATTATCTATGTACTTATCAACAAAATCCTTATATTCACTTTGTATTACAATTCTATTTATAACTTTTTCTAATATCATATAGACTCCTCCTAAACTAAGAACTTCTTTCGGCTGACGTATTTTTCCCAACTTCGTAAATTCGTCATGAGTTAAGTTATTCGCGAAATCATTCAACTATCCTGCCCGTTAGCATAATGAAAAATGGAGCAGCTGCCGACAGCAACTGCTCCATCTTGTGTTTAACTAACGTTCCCCGTTAGTAGAACGAGTTCCTGACTAATGAGTTATTTTCATTTCGTTTCGGATCCAAATAATATATTGTTGTATTCGAGAATCGTCTCTATTCGCTTATGGAACTGGGATTTCTTTTTCCATAATAAAATCATCCATGACGAATCCATTCCCGATATCCGCAATTTGTTCCCGCACGGTTCGGAAGCCTTTTTTCTCATATACCGCAATACTGGCTTCGTTATGACGATTGACCGTCAGCCAAATATGGCTTAGGTTTCGGTCTTTGCACAACTTCTCCAAGAATGCCAACGCTTGGCTCGCGTAGCTGCGGCCTCTGTACTCCTTGCTTATATAAAACTTGCTCAAGAAGAGCTTCCCTTCTTCTTGTCTAGCTGAAATATATCCGACTGCAGAGCCATCGTTATGGATCAAGTAATATTCGTAGCCCTGATGATGGATCTGATCCGTAATCGCTGGTATCGATTGGAACTTGCCAATCATGTATTCAATCTGCTCGATTGTAATAATGGAAACATAATATTCGCGCCATATTTCTGCCGCCAATCGAGCAACTTCAGCGGCTTCTTCCGCTGTATTCACGTGTGAAAACATAAGCCTCATGACATGTGCCTGCCTTTCCTGCATCTCTCGCTTCAACCTGTTTCAATAGAATATCATAAATTATAATAGAAGCTTAGTCGCATGTTAAAATGCCTGTTATGCTGGAATCTGGTGTTATCTGATGAATACGTCTTCTAGGAAACGCTAACCGTTCTTTTACTTAATTTCTTAAATACCGAGTATTCCTTATTGGACTTAATATAACTTAATATCTTTTCGGCACATTCTATTGGATTCATCTCTTCAGTATTTACTTCCAGGTCATATTCATCAATGCAATATACATTGCTGAACTGTGAAGCCGCAAGTCCAATTACTCTATCTCCTCTTGTTTGCTCTCTTCTTATGAGTTCTTCTTTTGAGCATAATACACCTACAAATAATGTAGGCTGATCGAAAAATATATCAAGACACTCATTAAACCACTTGTCATTTTCGATTACGGTATCTACTATTACATTCAAACCCATTTCTGAGTACAATTTAATTGTCGAAAAGTACATTGAGATTAAGGGATCAAACATTATCTGTGCGATAACTTGCTCATCTACTTCTCTTGCAGGTTCAATATCTGAGAATTTATTATTAAAAAAATCCTTAACAAAATCATCTATTGATAAATGATGAAAAAGAATCTCTTTCTGATTCATCAGTTCAGTAGAAATACTAGTCTTTCCTGAACTTGAAGTTCCGTTCATCAACACAATAATTCCTTGCTTCAAACGAATCACCCTCACCTATAAAATTTGCGTATCTTTCAGATAACGTTACATTCACAAAGTTCATAAAACTATCCAACTTATAAAACATTCGAGAAACGATTGAACTATCCTGCCCGTTAGCTGCAACGATTCACTGTAATTAAAGGTCATACATCAAGTTATCCTGACCCAATAATCTTAAGAAAAGAACAAGAGGTTTTGTATGGAAAAGAAGATACCCAATTTCCTAATTGGATTTTCTGTAAATCAATTGCTACAAGCAAAGAGGGATGGGTTCCGAAGCAGATTTTAACTGCTCCCAATCTACATGACATAGCAATAGTTACTAAAGATTATTCAGCTCATGAACTAATAGTTAATCAAGATAATGTACTATTAGGCTTAGAGCATTTAAACGATTGGACATACTGTAAAGCAGAAAATGATGAATACGGATGGGTTCCAACTTTTTGTTTATCTGAACTATAAATTCAATTATATAAATCAGGTTAAATAACTGATTTTTTGTTAATATTTTGTTTCGCACCTCCATTACATGCTTCTACTTCGTCTTATCTGTTGGGAGAGGAGGGATATTTGAAACAACATGAAAATAAGGAAGTTTATTTGGCAGTAGACTGTGAGTCCTCAACAATATTCCTCAAATTCTATTACCCCGCTTTAGTATTACAAATTATACCATATTTTTAGGCAGGCTATTACGCTATCTTGCCGTCTAGTTGAATAAAGGCGGACTTTATGGGGAAATCTGCTTAGGATCACCAAAAATCCCCTCGACCTGAGGGGATTTCTTATTGCAATGCATTACGTCTCTCCTAGCATTTCCTACAAACGCTAATGATAGATGAAGATGACGGAGAGAACGGCGTTTTATCCCAGTCAGCATATTGATGTTCGACGCGAAAGCCGTGACGGGTTAATAAAGATTGCAGTGTAGCCTGATCTGTAAACCGACAAGCAATTCGGGAAGTCGTTCGTTTATCCCCCCAATCACGCATCGTGACCCAATGCATGATATGCTGGCTAGCATCGTAACATTGTGTACCTGATACCTTGACGTTTTTCCCATCCTTATCAATAAAGGAGCCCCATACTGTCTCCTCTTGATCGGATAAATCCGTTCCCTCTGGATTACGGGTCTCGAATGCAAAGATTCCATGGAGTTGTAAATGTTTGTGAACGGTACTAAGCAAATCGTTTTGATCTTGATCACTTAAGAATGCCTGAAATGCATTACCAGTCAAATAGATCATCGAAAATCGCTTGTCCGATTCGAAGGTACGGGCATCGCCTTCCATAAAAGTAACAGTCAACCCTTCCGCCTTCAGCCGCGCATATGCGAGCATCGCCGAAGAGATATCTACACCAGTCATCTTTACGCCGGCTTTCGACAGGGGTATCGTTGTTAAGCCTGTACCACAAGCAAGTTCTAACACTTCACCAGGACTCGATCTTGCAAGCTCAAGATAGAACTGATATTTGTCCATTTCACCGTCAAATTCAAGATCATAATTTACAGGATCCAAATATTCTTCAAGATTGCTATGTTCAATCAACGCTATTGCCCTCTCTTTCATTTCAATGTTACATTGAAGAAAAAATAATTTTCAAAAGAAAAACATGTGCTTATATAAACTCAGAAAGGATAATCTAAATAAAAATCCTATCGAAAACCCTCTTACTTAACAGTATTATTTTACTATTTTTTCGATAAACCGTTTGGTAATTCATAGTTATAATCAAATTTTATCGAACCTTACATAACTACTCTTTAAGTCGATAATCACTACTTTATCCTGCCACGCCGAGCTCGACGACTGGCTCGGCGATTCGGACTGGAGCTATACTGTCGGGAAGATCTCACTGACTGCCGAGAAGCTGATTGACTTCTCTATCACGCAGACGCAGCCCGGAAATGGCATCCTCATCAAGGAAGGCATGGTGTTCACACCAAGCATACGATCACCATCACGGTTGAAAGTCCACAAATCCTGACTGTGCAATAGATTAATTAGAGGCCGACCAACAAAATGGTCGTCTTTTTTTCATATTCGGCATAGCATCTTTCTTTATTCGATACAGGTGATCGAGTAAATGATATCTCGTTCCCATCTTCAAGCCAAAACTGATTCGCGGACAGCGTGTTGGGTCAATAACCGGGCCAGATGACGCAATACAGTTCTCCTCCAGGATAGCCACGGGTGTCGTTAATCGAACAATTTTGTCCTTTATTTCGACTGCGGTCCCATTCCGATAATCTGCCCATTAGATGAACAAAGGCAGCCGATCCATTGACCGGCTGCCTTTGTGACGTTATTAAGCTATCGCTCCCCGTTAGTTCAATCACCTTAAGTGACAAGTTCATCTTACCGTCTGGTAAACGAGACCAATGGCTCCAGAATCAAAGGTCTTGTTTTCGATTAGCTTAAGATTGATCTTCTCCTTAAGACCTTGGAATAGCGGCAATCCCTTACCGAGCAAGACGGGAGAAACCGTAATTTTATACTCATCAATTAAATTAAGCTGCATAAGGTAGTGTGCGAACCTAGGACTGCCGAGGATGACCATATCCTTGCCTGGCTGCTGTTTGAGGTTATTGATCTCTTCCTCGACATCTTCTTTCACGAGTCTGGAATTATTCCATTCGACATTCTCCAGCGTCGTGGAAAAAACGAGTTTAGCTGTCTTTTCGATCCACTCGGCATGATTCCGTTCATGCTGCGAAGCTGATGGGTCCGAAGGTACAGATGGCCAGTAACTGTGCATCATTTGATAAGTCCCTCGTCCCCAAATGACAGTGTCGGCAGTACTCAGAATTTCTTTTGCATGTTTCTCCAAATCAGCATCGTAGGAAACCCAGCCAATGTCCATTTCACCATTCGGCCCTTCTACAAAACCGTCAAGCGATGCGTGCAGAAAAAGAACGAGTTTTCTCATTTTCAGTTCTCCTTTGTTCATGAGAGATATCTAAATTTTACATTAACTACATTTTAACAGAATTTAACTTGGGTTGTCTCCTATGGATTGCTAATCCCAAAACCTGCCCGTTATTTGAACAAATAAAAAACGGCTGCCGAAACAACCGTTATTCCACTAACGTTCTCTGTTAGCGTAACTAACAACTATACGCCCAACGTTTAAATTATTAGTCAAAATACTTGTAAATTCCTTACTTCATTGTTCGAAAGTTAGAGAATCAACAAAGGGATGTAGATCTTTCATTATATAACTCTTTCTATAAAAAAGTTGCAATTTTCTGTTTGTGTTTTTTCCAGTTTAAAATTCCTTACTGGTTGGAATTATGAATATATTTTATGCCAGCGCCCTGTCTACAACTTTATTATTACGGTTTGGTACTTTATTTTTCAGTACTTTTGTCTCATTGAACACCAACAAATCTTTTGCATTTCTACACCCTAAGCGTTATTATCTTTATATCGACAAATTTGCAGGTCTATACAAGGAGGTTCACGCATCGATGTGCCCCCGTACTAAAGAACAAAATGAGCTTATACGTATGCAGCGAAGAGAACAGATCCTGGACGTCGCCGCTCGCGCCTACTTTCGCACAGGTGGCAGCTTTGATATTCGCGATGTCGCCCGCGAGGCCGAGCTTGGTTACGGCACAGTATACCATTATTACCCTAACCGGCATTTATTAATAGAAGATGTATTGGGCAGCGGCTTCGAGCAGTGCGAGCAAGTTCTGGCCGAATGGGCAAATACCAGAGGCGGCCTCCCGGATAAGAGGCAACTGTTAACGTATTGCAAGGCGCTGCTCCGGCTGTGGCTGTCAGACGCCCGCGCATATCTCGTCTACAAAATGGCGGCGGAACATTATGCAGGCCTGCCTGAGAAGGATCGATACTCCGCCAAGAGACGATTCATGGAACGATTGTATCTTCCACTACAATCGATCGCTCAGTGCGAAGACGACAGTGTCGACCATATGCTTGCCGTGCTGGTCGGCTGCTGTGGGCTGCACTACTATGCGGGTAATTCCGACCTGGACGTCGACCGAATCGCCCAACTCGCTATGCAAGCTATTCCGAAGGAGTCCTGATAAAAACATGATCATCTTAAAAAGCAAGCATGAAATCGAGGCTATCCGAAAGGCGTGCCAAGTGGTGGCCGAATGCCATCGCACAATCGCCCCGCTCATTAAACCGGGCATCACGACGAACGAGATTGAGCGCATATTCGAGGACATTATTTTGAAGCAAGGCGCCAAACCATACACTAAGGGATACAATGGCTATCAATATGCGACCTGTGCCTCCGTTAATGACGTAATTGCACATGGCTTCCCTAGCAATAAGCCACTTGAGGAAGGCGATATCGTGACAATCGACACGGTCGCGGAGCTTGACGGCTGGCTCGGCGATTCGGCCTGGAGCTATGCTGTCGGGCAGATCTCGCCGACGGCCGAGAAGCTGATACGCGTCACGAAGGAATGCCTTGACCTCGGTATCACGCAAGCGCAGCCCGGCAATCGGCTCGGCGATGTGACGAACGCGATTCAGCGGCATGCGGAAGCACATGGCTTCGGCGTCGTGCGCGACCTTCTCGCCCATGGCATCGGCCGGGACCTGCACGAGGAGCCGACTTATATGCATGTCGGCAAGCCCGGAAAAGGGATCCGCATCAAGGAAGGCATGGTGTTCACGATCGAGCCCATGATCACCGAAGGCACATATAACATGACAATCGATCCAGACGGCTGGACCGCACGGACGATGGACCGCAAGCTCGCCGCCCAATACGAGCATACGATTGCCATCACAGCTGAAGGTCCACAAATCCTGACCGCGCAATAGAACAAAAAGAAGTCGACCATCGAAATGGTCGACTTCTTTTTTCGTATCCGGCATACCAGCTATCTTTATTCGATACAACTGATCGATTACACGATATCACGTTCCATCTATACGCCGAAACAGTTCCGCAGACAGCATGTTCGGACAATAACCGGACCAGAGACGCGATACAGTTCTCTTCCACGATAGCCACAGGTGTCGTTAATCGAGCGATTTCGCCCTTTAGTTGCTAGGCTTCAACCGATTAGAGTGCTTCGCTAAGTACTCCTTAAGCAAGGTTAAAGTTATCTCGGTTATGTACAGGTCACCGAGTTCCTTCATCAGCATTTTGTGCTGGAGAGCGTATGCTTTCAATGTTTTCGGACTAGATCCTTGGATCCGTTTATCAGTTTCATACAGTCGCCACAACTCACTTAAAATCATAACAAACCCTCCTATTTAAGCTATTAAATCTAGTTTGCTTCTTATAGAAGGTTTTAAACTATCTAATTTTACTAGTTTCCGTTAGTTGAACGAATGATAGTCCGTGTTTTTAATGGTTCTAAAACTTCCGTTTATGATACGGAAGACCCTCGCCTTCTTCGCAATACTGTTTAAGACTGTACAAAAAAATAGCCCAGTTATAATTACATGCGCGATAAAATGCGGTCACTTCCTCCCAATTCATTTGACGGAAAATGATCGAAGTCTTCTTGTTTTTTTCCTCTATATCAAAAGAAATTGTCGTACCTATCCATTCTGGATCTGAATCAACACAATGCCACAAAATCTTTTTATCAGTAACAAGCTCATCAACTCGCATCTTTGTTAAGCCTTTGCCGCCGAATCGGAACTCATTTATACAACCGATCTGGTTATTGACTATTAGTTCAGTTGTCCATATTTCTGAAAGTCCTTTTGCAGTGGTCAATGCTTCATATACCGTTGAAGCTGGAACATTTACGGTCTGTAAGTGCTCGATATTTGCCATATTACACATTCTCCTTCTTTATAAGGATTTAATTTATGTAATTATTTGTATACGAATATTATACCATGGACGGTTGGAGTGATCTCTTTTCAATTGCTCACTTTTGAAATAACCTATTAAGGAAGATTGTTTAATTATGCTGCCCGTTACTTCAACGAAAGACGACCACCGATCATGTGACCGGTGGCCGTTGTATCTATTGAACTAACATCCTCGTTAGCATAATAGAAAAGAATTACAACTCGTTATTTTTCCCAAAGCTCGACCAGGCGACCTTCAGGATCTTCAATCCAAATAAACTTTCCATATTCACTAATCTCTTTTTTCTTTGCAAGAGGTACACCAATATGGTCAAGATGCTTAATAGTCTCGTCTATATTCTGCACTTGGAAATTTAACATCACTTGTTGTTCTGTTGGAAAATAATTATCATCCTCTGTAAAGAAAGAAAAGATAGTCTCATTTCCCAGTTGGGGTGTTATCACAGTCCCATTCCAATTTTCCATGTCAATTTTTAACGCCTCACGATACCATTTTTTCACAGCCTCAAGATTCTTAGTTCTCCAAAATATTCCTCCGAAACCTTGTATCATCGTATCTAACTCCTGTCTATCCTCAAATATTTAACTATCCGGTTACATTAGATATTCGAGATTTAAATTTAAGTTCTTTTTCAACTATCCTGCCCAAAATTTGAACAAATAAAAAACGACTGCCGATGAAGCCGCTATTCCACTATCGTTCCCTCTGGCACATTGAGACTGTGAGATCAACCGGAATATTTCTGGAAGATTTTAGGTGGATGTATTCATAGAAAAATGGTACATTATTTTGAGATCAATAGCACAGCGTGTTCGTATTCGATATGTGTTATTGGTATAACTTGCAAGTCGGGATATATGATTAGACTCATATTTTTATATTGGGGGATGATACCGGCATGAACAAGAATTCTATTTATAGACCAAACATTATAGGCGCTGGTGAGGTTGGTAGCGCAATCTCAGTCGACATGGACAAGAATGTTATTCATGAAACAAACAGCTTATTTTGGGATACAAAAGGAAATGATGTTTTAGGAGCAACTGCACTTCCTTTATATGGAGCATTCGTCTCAGAAGAAAAATGCCAGCTTTTTGGCGATGTTTCAGGAAAAAAGATGTTGGAGGTAGGCTGCGGAAGCGGTCAATCATTGCAATATCTCGGAGAACGTAAAGCATCTGAACTATGGGGTGTGGATATTTCAGAAAACCAAATCGAAAAAACAAGAGAATATTTATCAGATCACGGACTTTCAGCAAAATTAATCTGTTCTCCCATGGAAGAAAAATGTGGCCTACCTGAGGATTATTTTGACTTTGTTTATTCGGTTTATGCTATAGGCTGGACAACCGACCTTGAGGGTACTTTTAGCAGGATTGCTTCTTACCTAAAAAAAGATGGCGTATTTATTTTCAGTTGGTCTCACCCTATACATAAATGTGTTGTTGCAGAAAATGATATGCTTATTTTTAAAAAATGTTATTTCGATGAATCATGGTATTCGGTAACTCTTGACGAAAGTACGCTAACATTATCTGACCGTAAACTATCAACCTATGTAAATGCTCTCTCAAAAGCGGGATTTGTTATTGAGCAAATGATTGAGGAATCTGATGATGAAATCATTCAATCGCGGGACGATAACGACGATTTTGCAAAAAAAGCAATGATGCTTCCTGTAACTTTTGTAATCAAAGCTAGAAAACTATAATTAGTAGTTGAAGATAAATGCCCGTTAATTGAACAAAAGCAGCTGATCATGTTGAATGATTGGCTGCCTTATCATGTTTATTGAACTATCCTCTCCGGTTAGCTTAATTATTATTTCCGAAAGTCCATACATTCATCAAGTACGGCTCTATTTCTTCATTCCTCTATTATTTGCACATTCTTAGCTGTCCTACGCTGAGAATCAACTATATTCGGAAACTCGAATAGGTCGAATTCAACTTTTTGACCTTCTTTAAGAAACCGAAAGCCGTTCGGTGACCTAATAGGATCTGGTAGTATTTCGCTAAAGTGTACAAAAACATGGTTACCTTCCTGCCCGTCTAACATTATCCGTCCGTAACCTTCATCTTCTTTGTACCATTTGACAATACCACATCTTCTTTCCGCCATCTAAGCACCTCCTCTATAACTTTATTAAGTATGATTGAGCTTTTGGGCCCCAGCGGTAAAAACATTAAAAACTTCTGAAGTGACCACTTTTTTCATTAACATTCTCCATTAGCATAGTGCTTCGCGGTCCAATCCAAAGTGTGCTACATCGTGTTGAATGAGTTATCTCATTTGAGATTTTTCGGAAACCCATATACGAAAAGTATCATGCCGAGGAGCGCAAGGATTGGCACAAAGATATTATCGAAGAAGCTTGTAATATGAGTTTTAGGTAGGGCATTGAACATGTTTGCTTCATACAACGCTGCAATTTCATGGCTGCGAGCTATCAAAGAGCCCACTCGTTCGATCGCATAGATTACTCCAGCGGAAATTAGAAAGGCTGCACCTAGTTTTCTATAAAAATCGTTGCCCATGAAAGATTTGTCTCCTCCTCTATTTTTTGTTGAGTACTTCTCCCATCATTCTATTTTACCACATTGTTCCAATTTTTTAGGTATCAAAATATCATTACTTAACCTAATGCTAATGATGTAACGCAAAATCGCCACAAATTGTAAGTATTCTGCCGGCTAATTGAACAATAAAAAACGGTTGCCAAAGCAACCGCTATTCTACTAACGTTCTCCGTTAGTTCAATGCACTACCTTCAGAAAATAACTTCTGTTTGAATGTTCAACTGCTTCACCGGTTTTAAATATTTTTTGGTCTTACATTCCTTGCAGTTATGTTATATAAATATGCAATGCATGCAATATGCTTAATAAGATGGCCTGATTAACTAGGTTCATCATTGTATCCTAATACCTTTCTTAATTCAAATTTTGCTCACGAACCACTGCCAGCATAACAGTGTCATGAAATTCCTTACCAAATAAATATTTTTTAAGTACTCCTTCCTCAGTAAATCCCACCTTTTTCAATACTTTTAATGAAGGTATATTTTCCGACATAACCATTGCCTGCATTCTATGCAATCTTAAATCGTCGAATCCAAAACGGGTTACTTCCTTCACAGCTTCCGTTGCAAATCCCATTCCCCAATATTCTGGAGAGAAATAGTAGGATATCTCAGCCATTGATTTTTTTACAAACCCACCTAGATCAATTCTTCCTATTACCTTATTTTCTCTTTTAAGCTCCACACACCATGTAAATACTGTTTTTGTTTTAAGAAGCCTACCATTTACATTGTTCAACCAATTTGATATATCCGGTTCTTTGTTGAAAAGGCTAACTCCTCCGCCTAAGAACTGCTGTACCTGTGGATCGTGGATAATTCTTAAATAAGTTTCTATATCATCGCTGCAGAATGCACGTAATATTAATCTGTCGGTTTTAAGATGCGGGATTGTTTCAAAATAATCGTTAAATTTCATTCTCATTCTCCTTTTTAAATTTTAACTTATCTTATTGGCCTATCTGCCTAATGTATCATTTCATCATACTAAATGCTAACGATACAACTACTAGATCGCTATCGTAAACTGCACACTTTTATCAGCTTTATTCTTAGAACACAAAAAGACCCCTCTGCTTCATTAGCAGAAGGGTCAACGGCTTTAAAGTATTCCCCTGATAACTGAGTTTTATTTTTAACTTCTTTATCTACTATATGCATATTTAGCGTTTTATTAAACACCTATGCCCTCTGAATTACCCAATTTTTCGCCGCCACTTATGGTAAGGTTTACTGCAATTAATCTTCAGCTATCCTGCCCGTTAGTTAAACAAATAAAAAACGGTTGCCAAAGCAACCGCTATTCTACTAACGTGTCTCGTTAGCGCAACGACTTACTCTGTAGAATTTCGTGTTCCTCAACATAAAGCGGCATCAGAGAAGGTGGATCGTACCTTATCGCGGCCTTTAAACGACAAAATGGTGCCGATAGCCATAGCCCCATAGCCGCAACGAAATAATGAGCCTAATCCGACAGTGCCCGCATGATGTTGGATTTCGCCTCTGCCGCAATGGCTTCATTCCCGTCATCGACCGCTTGCATTAAGATCAGTATGGGGATGTATACCGCGATCAGCCGCGCCAGCAGCTTCGTTTCCTCATCCGCTCCTCCGTACGTTTCGAAAAACACGCCACGAGCGTAAGGTGGTAAAAAGCTATAAGCAACGCTCAAATCGCAAGCCGGATGGCCTACGCTCAGATCGCCCCAATCAATGATGCCGGAAACGATCCCGTTCTCATTCACAAGCATATTTTTGAAATGAAGATCGCCATGTAGCAGTGCATTCACCGCCTCGACACGGTCCTTTTGCAGCCTGCTAATATACGCTTCGATCACACCGGACTCCTCCGGCGACAAGTGTTCAACCACCTTCGATAGAAAGCCCTCCAATTTCACTTTGCGCGATGCTATGTCCGTCAAGTTTCGATGATCTTGCTGAACTCCGCACTTCAGCGCCGCCTGCACCGGAAACTCATGCAATCTCCGCAAAAATTTCGCCAGCGTCTCTGCCGATAAAGCCCGGCGTTCTTCCGTCAAACCGATTGGGAAATCTCCTGGCACGTAGGCATAGCCAAGAAATGGTGCCGGGTATTCGTCACTTACTTCGCCATAAAACAACGGTTTCGGATAGGGGATGGTCATATATGCCTTCAGCTTCGGCAGCAGCTTCCCTTCCATACGAATTGAGCCAACTGCAATCGTTCTTCTTGGAAACCGGAACACGTACTCGTCACCGATGAGAAAAACCGTATTGTCCCAGCCCCAGCCCAATCGCTTCACTTGCTTCGATGACAGCTGAGGGAATTGTCTGCCGATCAGCGTCCGCGCCTGCTCTTCGTTAACCTCCCACTCCGCATCCCATACATTCGTTGCTCCCATGAATTGTCTGCCTCCTCGTTCCTTACGTTATTTAGATGTTTACATTCCCTGGAAGTTACGCATAACTGCCCGTTAGTTGAACAAAGGGCTACCTCTCATTATTGAACTATAGTGTCCCGTTAGGTTAACCGCTTTTTGCTTACTATTGGGAACAACCCTAGATTTTATTTGAACAAGATTGAGGTATCACGAGAATCAAAAAAAGTACAAACGGACGTTGATGCTAACTAAATATTAGGACTCCAAATATAATAGTCAGTACCACAATAACTGTCAATGAGGCTACTTTTGCATAACGAATTGCCCCCTCAGATACTTCAGGTTCTTCTTTATACATCCATCGTTTCCCCCATAATAAACTATCCTCAGGACAAAAATAAGTCCATATTAATACTCCATACATAGGAATCATAAAAATAAAAAACAAAAAAATTCCAGCTATCTTTTCCACTACATCACGCTCCCTCTACCATACCCCAATAATGGATTGGACAATTCTTATGGCCTCCAATAAGTAGGATTTCGTCTTATTTAAATATACCATATATTGGAACCGTCCTGCCCGTTCAATGAAAAAAGCAGGATACCGTAGCTCCTGCTCATCAATTTGTATTATTGAACTATCGTGTCTCGTTAGTTCAATGCTGTGAATACTGGTTTAGTAAATAATATCGTGTTGTTCCCCGTCTTTTGGATCGTTAATAACAACCCACTGTTCCTCAACTATGTTTAGTTCCTCATTGCAGAATTCCATTGCTTCTCCTAATGTTTCATAACAATAGTCAGCCTTTGCACCCTTATTTTCATGAGTTTCAAATAGAAATACATAAACGCGATGCTTAGAATCATAAATCATTACCTTATTTATGTCCCCTATTGGTTCTTTAAGAAGAGCATACATTCTCATTTTTTCACCCCATGTGTTCTATTGGCATCTTCTTACCATAACGTTATCCTGCGCAATACTCTAACAACAAGAGGAGCATTTGCCACGGCATTCTGCTCCTCTATCGTTCTCCGTGAGCTTATTGACAAACTATCGTTACTTAATCTTTCGCATTGCACCTAGAACAATATTGTATCCGTCAGGATCAAGGATATGGGCATTCTTAAATTCCCAATCGCCGTGTGCTCCCGTAAACGGTTCTATTCCGATATTGCCACCATTCACACGCACTTCTTCGACAAATTGGTCTAGTTCCTCCCAACCGATGTGCAGGAAAGTGTCCCAGCCGTAGTCAGGACCTATCCATTCTGTAGGATAATTCGGGCGCTTTGCAGAGACGACATTTGGTTTTACATCCTCGCTTGAAACAGCTTGCTGAAGTATGAAGGACACTTCATCGCGTTCCGCATGTCCCCAATCATCCACAGAACATCCGAGGCAATCACGGTAATAGAACTGCGATTTCTGCAGGTCGGAAACTAGACGAACCTGAATCGGTTTTGCCAGTATTATTCTGGACTTTTCTTTCTTTTCAATTACTTCTTCATTCACACAAATCCCTTCTTTTTTTGGTAGAATTATGTAAAATCATTCGGCATCATTTCGATATATCCTTCACGAGAAGTAAAAACAATTATGATTACGTTAATCTGCCCGTTAGTTGAACAAATAAAAAACGGCTGCCGATGCAACCGCTATTCCACTATAGTGACTCGTAAGTTTAATTCCTACCTCTTCGGGCGAACCGGGGAGTCGTCAGGCTTCGAAGCGTGAATGAAGTTCGTAACTTTTCAAATAGCATTCAAATAAAGTCTATCATTTCATATTAATACCACAATTTTTTAAATGATTTATTATGTCTTCATATGAATGATCGTCCCAAATAATAAGATAATATTTTTCCATGTTTAATTTCTGTAATGCACCGAGTCGATGATTACCGTCATGTAATCTAAAACTCCCATTCCATTTTCTGCAATCAACGGAGGCATGTCCCATCCAGATTCTAATCTACTGCAAATTTGATCAATGTTATAGTTCCACCATTTAATTTCCTCTACATATTCCAAATGTTCTTCTGGTCCAACTACTCTTTCCAGATATTTTATGTCAATTTCAATAGGTCCTAGCCAATTTCGTTTTTTCTTTTTTAAGTCTTCTGACATGACTATGTTGTCGCCTTCTCCATTTAAAAAAAGATGAACCCACATTTCAATATCATTGGCCAGAGCATATTCTTTAGCAGCGCTTAATGTAAAAGCATTCATCTGTCTTCCCCTACCTTCAGTTCAAACTTCTATTGTGCTAATGATTATGCAATAGAATCCATAAATGGAAGGTTGGTTTTAATTTAAACCGTTCTTTACTGCTCAATATTCATGCGGAGGCATCAGTCTACCACCACGCAATCCTGCCCGTTAATTGAACAAATAAAAAACGGCTGCCGAAGCAACCGCTATTCCACTGACGTGTCCCGTTAGCTTAAATGATTACCTTTGAAAAGTGAGAAGTATTTGAAATGTATCCATAAATGAAAAATGTATTGTTCTCTTCTCTATACGGAATTCTTAATTCATGTAAAATCGAAAGAAATTCTTTACTTATGTCAATTAATTCTGGAGGAAGTAGATTCCCCTTCTGCTTCTGATACCTTGGTCTAACCCGTATCCATTCTACAGAAAAAAAAGGTGAAAGTCCTTCTATCCAATCCCCTAAATACCAGTCGTCGGTTTCAAAGTTCTCTGGATAAAGTACATCATCTAGTACATACTTAGCTTGATATGGCGGGGTAAAAGGGAGTTTATTTATTACATCACTTTGTAAGTTTCCCCACTTAGTGTCATTCATAACTGAACATAATTGTTTCTGTGTAATAACTTCATGTACCCTTTTTTTAAAATCCAGTTCATAACCCACAATAAAAAACCCTCCTGAATAAACAACATAAATCCCACGCTGATCTGCCCGTGTGTCGTTATTGAGTTATCGTATCCCGTTAGTTTAACCAATTTTCGGATTCACCAAGTCTCTAACATCGAATGCCGAAAGAGACTTTAAACCAATTTTATTGAGATAAGATAAACGCAGTTCTAGATCATTAATCAATTCGCAATAATTATCTAACACTTGCTTGTCGAGACAATTTCGTAATTTCTGGAGAAACAATAGTGATTCTGAAATCGGCATTCTCAACACATCTGAAAGGGAATTCCCCATAACCAAGTGTTCCTGCTCCAACAAGCATTCGGTACAATTTGGGCACTTATCATGTCTGGAGAATAATTTTATCGCCCAAAGGTTTCCTTTACTAGTTGTTCCTGCATCACGCATATATTTCAAATCGAAAACGCATCCACGATAATAGTTTCTAAGTTCCTTTTTCTTGTGAACGTATGTTACAGGTTCCTTATCATATCCATAAAGTAAAATATCAGTAAATCGCTTATCCTGCTCAGCAAGTGGCCGTTCAAAGTTAATTCCGATCATTTTAGCCAATTCTCTGATCTTTACAACAGGTCCGCAGTTAGTACCCGCCCATAAAAGCACAGCTCCTTTTTTAAGCGAGAGTTCAGTTGCGACCATACGACTTGGATCTATATCACCAATGACAGTGCCTATGCCATTACATGTAGGGCATGTTGGAGTGCTTTCTAGTAAAGACCAAGTGCCGTCTTTCTCCTTGGCCTCCCCAATATTCGCATACAATGCCGAAAGATGTTCTAACACTCCAGTAATTGTACTAACAAGGGATCCTCTTTTGGCGTTAAACTTTTTATGGGAAAGAACAAATTCCAATTTAAAAACCCCCTTTGGCTGTTTGCTCGATACCCTTTAATCATACTAATTACTTGCTTATGTGTAAATATTCACCTTAAAACTATCCTGCCCGTTAGCTTAACAACAGAAGGAGCAGCTGCCGCATAGGCAAACTGCTCACAGGGTATTTGGACTAACGTGTCCGTTTATTCAACCTTTGTAGGCTATTCCGTCAATCATCATAAGACAATCAGAGTCAATGAACTCTGTTGTAGATGTCATCCTAGCAGGGAACTTATCCTTTTCAAAATACTCGTAAAATACCTGTTCCATTTCAGGTAAGTCCTTAATGTATTTTAGGTATACATTCACTTTAACAAGTTTATCCAGTGATACATCAAGTTGATTAAGAGTCTCTTTTAAGTGTGAGAAAGTATTGTGGATTTGTTCTGTAAAACTCTTTCCAAAACCCCGATGTAATCCGAGAAACACACAATCACCAACCGCAACAGCAGAGGAATAACTAAATGGTGTTGAAATTCGTTTTATCATATATACGAACCTCCTATGTAATAAAATCCCAATCATATTCTAGAACTTACGTTCGTAAATGTAAATATATTTTCTCACTTTCTAATCTATCCTACCCATTAGTTGAACAAAGGCAGCCAATCCATTGATCGGCTGCCTTTGTGTCGTTATTGAGCTATCTATTTCTCCGTTAGCTTAATAAAAAGCTCACTTAAATCCTCGAAATGCTATGGGAGAATCCAATGAACAGTAACGTGAATATGGTGTTGTACACACCCTGAAATACGGGCAAAGCTTCTTGATAACTTCTTCTTATTAGAATAAAAATAGTAAGTGTTTGTTTTCTTTCATCTTCTTTATAAATTTAACGATTCCTCGAATAATAATTATTGATAAAATGATAATAATGATCGGAGCAATTTCTATAATAAAAACAGGAACTAATGCTGATAATGAGACGAAAATCTCGTAAATAAAAAAATAATCAACTATTCCAACAACTAAAAAAGACATTACAATCAATTGAAACTTCTGATAATAATAACTAAGCTTATAATAGGCTCTTCTTAAGTAATCAAAAGCTTTCATAACTTCACCTCAATGCATTTTTTTACAATATGATACGATTATGTTTAAAAATGGTTTCGAGTGTTTGTGTAATTTTGTATACCAATTAATCTGCGAACTCCACAATTAATTCCATGCTCGTAGTTATTCGCAAAGCGTTTGAACTATTCTACCCGTTAGTTGAGAAACAGCAGCCCATCAACTCGGCTGCCGTTTATTCACGTTTATGCTCTATTAAGTTATAAAATTCAAAATATCATCGGGTTCAACCAGTAAAATATTGTTTTCCATATTATATCGGGCACGCTTTAAGAACTCCCTAGACCAATCATCGAGTGCTTCAATATTCCCGTTTCGATAGAGAGCTGAATAAAGGATTGCTTGTCTCAAATTTATAAATTGTGGTAAGTCTCTTAACAATCTTATATCAATCGTATTTTCCTTTTCGTAACCTTCCAAGAACGAAGTTAGATACCTTTTCACAAAAGTTGGAACATCTTCATCAGGTCTAGGCACTGCAATACCATAGAATAAATTAACAGAAATATCTTGCGTGAACCATCCGTATTGACATTCATCAAAGTCAAATACAGTGATGCCTCCATTTGGTTGAACTGTATAGTTACCAAAACAAAAATCACCATGAATAAGCCCGAAATTTTCACTATCACGTGATAATTTATGGATACTCTGCATCAAGGATTCAAAATGAGCGATTACAAGGCTCTGGGAAGAAGGAATATAAGTTATGAATTCTTGAAGATAACTATTTTCGTGCCAGTCGTATCGTGTTATCTCGGCTGTACTAGGAACATATTTTTTAGCTAGTGCGTGCATTCTCCCTGCAATTTCTCCCAATTTATTAAACTCTTCATTTTGAGATATTTCATCACTCCATGAGGCACCAAGCCCTTTTTGGAATGCTACAACAAAAAAACCATCTATCTTTTCAATTAACTCGCCGTTACTTGATTTCACTGGAGTGGATACTGGAACACCGTTTTTCGCAAGATATTGTATCCATTCTAATTCACCATGTATAAGCTCCAGCGTCCTGTGAGATTCATGTATTATCCGAATGATGAGATTACGTGCTTTGTTTTTACTTCCATAGGTAAAGTTTTGATTCTTCCCCAATAAAATTAACTCTTCAGGCATGAACCCATACCTTTTTGCTGCTTCAACTACAATCTTATCCGTAAAAAAGGCTTCAATTGTTGGATTCATATTACACCTCATTATTTTTAATTCAAAGTGTTATCTCCATTCTAGTTAATTCTCTATTAGAAGATACACAATAGGTTCTATTTCTAAATAACTCCTATGTAACCTGCCCGTTAGTTCAATGATTAATTACTAGTATTCAATGAGTTTCTTGTCAATTCCTGCAATTTCGCTGATCTTTGATATACCCTCCCATAGATTATTGACTTAACATCAGTAGGTACTTTCTTTCGTACTCCACTACGATTTGGAGAAAAGTAAGAATTGATTTTTTTCCCAAAATAGGTTATTTTATAGAAAGCTTAGCGATAAGCAAGTTCCTGACACGAAGGGAGATGTGTTTTAGTGGCAACTACTTATATGGTGGTTTGGTCTTAAAACTTAATAGTTGGCATACACGAAAAAAGCGGGGAAACGTCCCTATTATTTGGTATGCCATCCAAAGTAACCTTTCGTGAATATTGCTGTTTGCAGGATACGATGAAGGTCGTGTCTTTTTTGCGTCCTGATGCCGCGTGACAGCAGCTTCTTTAGAGGCTGCTTGTCCGTGGCATTTTTGCGTCCAAAAAACAACATTAAAGGAGCTAACAAAAAACTATGATGAATTTGAAAACCTATGGCTACACAGAAATAGAAGCAATCCCCGAGGGATTATTGCCCGGCAGGGTGATGGAGCTTCGACGCGAGCGCTTCACGGTCATGACCGAGCGCGGCGAAGTAACGGCGGTGCTCAAAGGAGCATTCTATCACAGCGTGGAAACACACGTGGATTTTCCGTGCGTCGGTGATTTCGTCTTGCTGCACTTCAACGAGAGCGGAGATTCTCTCATCGTTACAGTACTGCCCCGCCATTCCAAGTTCTCACGTGCAGATTACTCAGGGCATGCCGTAGGCTATGCCAAAACCATACGGGAACAGGTAGTCGCAACTAATTTTGACTATGTATTTATCCTTACTTCTCTGAATTGGGATTTCAACATTACACGCATCATGCGGTACCTGACACAAGCTAGACAGAGCGGCGGTCAGCCGGTCATCATTCTAACCAAGTCTGATCTCGTTGAAGATTATAATCTCACGCTCGCAGAAGTCACACAAAGCATCTCTGATGTTCCTGTTCACGCGATCTGCAGCCATAACGGCCAGGGGCTGAACGAGCTCGATCCCTACTTGATGCCTGGTAAAACAGTCGTCTTTCTCGGCATGTCCGGCGTCGGTAAATCGTCTCTGCTCAATGCATTGATAGAACAGGAAGTAATGAAAGTTCAGGCGATTCGGGAGGTTGACAGCCGGGGGCGGCATACGACAACGCACCGTCAGCTGTTCATGCTCCCCTCCGGTACGATGGTCATCGACACGCCGGGAATGCGTGAGCTCGGGCTTTTTGATGCCGGCGAAGGCATACGCGCAAGCTTTACCGATGTGGAGGATTGGTTCCCGCAATGCCGGTTTGCAGATTGCCGCCATCAGAGCGAACCGGGCTGTGCCGTTCTCGCCGCTCTTGCCGACGGTTCGTTGCCGCGTGAACGGTGGGAGCATTATGTTGCCCAGCAGCATGAGCAAAAGTATGTCCAGGATAAAACAAGCTACCTCATCGACAAGAGGGCTCGAAATAAAACGATAGCTATGTCAAGCAAGCAAACGAAGAAAAATGGAGGATGGAAGAAATGAATATTAAATTTGAAACGCTGATCTATACCTTAAGCCGACAGTTCAAGAAGGATATAATCTCGGCTGATTGCCAATCCATGCCATTACAGGGCGGAACTGTGGGAAATGTGCACCTGGTAAATGGGATCGCCCAAACCGCGGATGGTGAAAAAACGCCGTATAGTATCGTGCTGAAAATCCAGAAGAAATGGGAACGTTACAACGATCCGGATTCCTGGCGCCGGGAATATGATCTCTATATGTCTGACTTGGGAACGACGTTCTCTGATACCTTCCGCTGGCCAACATGTTACCATGCGGAGATGAATGACGAAGAAAATGAATTCCAGCTGTGGCTGGAATATATCGATGGCGTAACCGGTTTAGACTTAACCGGTGACATGTATGAACAGGCCGCGCTAGAGTTAGGACGCTATCAAGGCAAGCTGTATGTGGAGAAGCCCGCTGTGCTGCAGAACCTGACCAACCTGAGCCATGTGGATTTCATGAAAAATACGTATCTGCATTACCGGTCGTGGCCAGTCGTCTACGATTATATACGCTCGGAGGACTGTGATTTCCCGCACCACATACGGCAAATGCTCATCGACATCGATGAGCACACAGATGAGATACTCGCCCGCATCGAACAATTGCCCCTAGTGCTATGCCACCGGGACTTCTGGGTGACCAACCTGATCTATGCCGACGGGAAAATCGCGCTTATCGACTGGGATACATGCGGCTGGGGCTACCTGGGTGAGGATCTCGCAAGCCTGATTGCGGATGAAGCAGATATCGATCACATGGTCGAATACTACCAGCGATGTGTCCCTGCCTATTACAAAGGCTTTTCGGAGTATGTGGATGCATGCCCTGTCGCCGATCATTGCGTCTATGAGTTGATCCTTCTCGTATTCGGGTACAGGTTTGTGGAGTGGTTTCTCCACACAGTGGTCGATGACGAGAAAACTAAGTGTCTTCATACGCTCCAAAAAATCTATGAATTGAAGACCAGCCCTGTACAGGGTTGACTCTAAAGAAACTCCGAAACCCCTTGAATATAATGGGTTTTCGGAGTTTCTTTCATTACCCCCATTCGGTGAATCGACAGTGAGAAGAAAGTCTTAGACTGTCGCTATTTCACTTAACTAATGTGTTCTGTTAGCGAAAAAGTTATTATTAACAGTCTTTTTTATAGGACTAAAAAGATTCTAGTTTAATGAATAGATGTTTCGAGAAACTCTTCCTTCAAATACGATGGAATAGTGTCTAGGTGGGAAAACTGAACAATTATTATTCATTTCAAAAAATACTAAGCACCAAATTGTCTTAAATGATGGTCTAGATGTTTATAAATCCCTTTACCCCATTGCTCAGGAGTAAACTTTCCGAAAAAAGGATGAGGATGGGATGAACATTTCTCTGGACCGTTACTTTGGAAAGTTAAAATCTTTTGTTTCAGTTCTTCTTTTTCTGTCATAAAGTCTCTTTCATCTAAAATAAGTATGGTCGGAATTGTTGACATATTATGTGGTACCGGCTTGTCGTTATAAAAAATAGAATTCACAAACCTTCCTATTAGCCTTCCTAGCCAATATCTAGGGGGAAAGGAATTTCCTAATGCGATGTCTTGAAATGCTGAGCAGTGAGCCAACATTTGAGCAACATTCATTGTTCCCCATTGTGGTTTTGAATTTGGACTCAAATTCTCGATACGATTCAGAATTTCCGCTGTATGCAATTCATTATATATATTTTTCATGGGCACGCTCCATAAATTTAATCCTTCATAATCTAGATTCTTCTAGCTTGTCTATTATATTCATGAATGCATCCGCATAACTCGACAACAAGCTGTCAATCTAATATTTACCATTTTCCATCATACACAATAAGAAAGGACCAAAGAATGGTCCTTTTGAAATACTATCCATCTGTCACTCGGTTATATTTTTAATAACTGCCATTTCCTTACCGAACCTATCACCATTATCAATAAATCCCAAACTCGAGTATAAATTATGTGCTCCCAGATTTTCAGGATGATAACCAACAACAATTTTTTTTGAATTCGGTAATTTAACCATCTCTGAGATCATTAACTTAGTTGCAGCTTTACCTATACCCTTGCCTTGGAATTTCTTATCCACCATTATTCTATAAACCCAATAACCATCAAGTTCTTCTTGAACAGAATTGTACATTAAAAAACCAACCACTATCTCTTTAAAATAAATAGCGTATGGCTTTAAAGTAGGCTCAAACTTTGACTGAGCTATTGATATGGCATTGGGTTCCATGTATTCTTTTTGTTCTGTTGATACCTCTAATTTACAACAGTCGTACCAGTTTTCTGCATTTAATTCTATGATTTTCACATTTTCTTCAATCATAATTTTCCCCTTTCAAAATTCGGGGAAACACTAAACAACTTTGTTAATTAGTTGTTATCCCCTTGAAGTCATTAATAATATAAATTCTTTTATCTTTCATAATGAACGCCTCCTCTAACAACTATTTCCAAAAATTATATCAATGAATTTTAGACTTTTTAATTATACCATTTTCCCTATTAAATTCCTTCTTAAAATAATTTGTGTTTTCTTCAACTATCGTATCCCGTTAGTTCAATCAATTCCTACTTTCCTCTTCAAACTCCTTAATTAACTCTTGAGACCTGTTCATTGCTTCTTGCCTATCATTCGCTGGTGCTGTAATCATATGTCCGTTTGATGGGGACCACTGGTCATTATCATCCATAACTTTAATTGTAAATTCAGAAAATTTATCATCAGTATATACCCAACCGTAAGTGAAAATATTAGGCTCTATTCTACCTTTATCATCTATGATTCGAAAACCGGAGAAAATGGTTGTGAAATTATGACCATCGTAATGCAATTTTAATTCTGTTCTATCTTTAGGAATTTGAGGAACCTTACTTCCTTCAAAATTAATAACACCTGTAAAGGTTTTTTTGCCATTTATATGATTTTGCAATTTCCCATCAAGATGTACTTTTATGCGCTCGATTATGCCTTCCGTCCCTAGTTGATAATAAACACCATTTACTGTCTCTGAGTACCGCTTAGGTGTGAAGTACCCAATAGAAAAGATACTTACGAACATTGAAATCATCATAAGTAAAATAGCGATTTTCCGCTTCATTACACACCTCCTTATCTCCCCAGTATCTTCCTTTAATAAACGTAATCCGACTAACTAAGTTGCACTATCCTGCTCTTTAGCTTAATGCCGTTCCCAATCTAGTTCTATATAAACGACTAAGAGCGTTGAGTGCTTTGCTTAAAAAATAAATTTTCTCGGTTGTATTCTAACCCTTTAAAACTCTTATTTTAGTGAAGGCATGAATAGAAGGTTTGATTAGGGGTACTCAAATCTTCTCATTTTACCCCCTTGCCTAATAATTTATTTTAGAAAAGGAGTTTATTAATATGGCAGTTAACTTTAACATTCGATTGGTAACATTTATCCCTCATGACAAAGTAGATTCTCCAGTACAGTATGGTTTACCCGCCTACGTTGTATCATTTAAAGGAGATAATCGAGGTTTTGACAAGAATACTGCAAACACCGAAAACTTTCGTACCTCACAGCAGATAAATGTACAATTTACGAATACTGGTGGAAGCTGGACCTCCTTTAAGAATATCGGAACAACTACTGCATATCACTTTAATAATACGACTTTAACCACAACGACTCACACTGCAAAAGCTTCTGATGCAGATTTGACTGTCACGCGAACCGATGCAAGCTTGAGAGGTAGTAGTAGCGATTACATGAAGTTTGTTTGCTCATGTAGTGTAGGCAATCCCTTCATTCCAAATCCAGATGTCTTTAACGGTAACATTGATTATGAATTTACTCTCTACGTTTATAAAAATGGCATCATCTCAATTCAGGGAAGCCACGATGGTTTCCCAGCTTACGAAGTGTATACTGAGGCCAATTCAGGCGGTTACCAAAATATCTATCTTTTCGATCCCCGTGATCACGGAAAAAATCAGCTCTCCTTGTTGCCGCCAATGGATGTTACTGGTGTATACAACTCTCGACAAATCTTATAATAAAAAAAGGCCCTACATCTTGTACAAAATCATTAAGTTAAGATACAGGCCCTAAAACTAAAGAAAAGCGTAGGTTATCAAAAAGATAGCCTGCGCTTTTCTTTGCACGTAACAATAAATAGAGCTTGACAAGAAGGTAGAAATGTATTCCGAAGCCCCTAAAAAATGAGGAGGCTACACCAATGAATGAGTATGCGAATACTTTAAAAGAAACTCTAATATCACTAATGCGAGAAATGTCACCCACACCAGCACCTATGTCAAAAAGCACAATAAAGATTTTACATGAACGAAGATGTTGCTCTTTGAGACGGTTAGGCAGTTTCTTATCTCCATGGGAGGTAACAGCATATATAATGAACTCTTGGATTCACAGGGTTACGATGTAAACACTGCAACGACTTCTGCTTTTATCCAGCAGAGAAATAAAATTCTCCCGTCTGCTGTAGAGTCCTTGTTCCACGAATTTACAGTGTCTTATACGAATATCAAGCATGACTGAGGTGATCGATTACTCGCTATTGAGGGTTCTGATCTAAATATTGCTACCGACTTTGTGGATACGGACACTTATTTTCAATGTCGCCTAAACTCAAAAAGTATAAACTTTTACATTTGATTGCAGTATATGACTTATGCAACAGAATCTATGTAGATACCCTTGTTCAGCAACGACGGTTATGCAACGAGGGAAGAACGCTGTCCATGATGATTGATTGTTCCACGCTCAAAGGGAAAATCATGGGTTCACATGAAGATTTTTTTAAGCGAATATTCTATTTGCTTGTTTACTGTGCTCTTTTATGTATGTGCTCCCCGAAAAGAGCAAACGCCACTGGGCTTCTCCCCGTGCCGTTCTGAATTCATGTTTAATTTAAGTCTTGTCTTTGAGTTATCTTAATGATATTGACATCTTGTAGGGCCATTTTTATATTAATGAGTTTGCAGATTTTTTTTTGAAGAACAGAAGATTATAAATAAAACCTAGAATAAACGCTGATGGCATGAAGAAGCACAACAACAACTGTCCTTCAGGGGACCATACATGTCCGGCAGTGAATAGTAAAGGGAATATAAGACCTACAATAACGGAAATAAAGGCAGTAAGAAGCCATCTAAATATATTATTTAATGATGTTTCATTGATTACATAAGCGCCTAAAAATATCGCAGGCACCATAATGAGTAAATACAAGCTAAAAAAAGAAATAACAAGTCCTCTATATTCACTTTCATGGATGGTTTGATTGAAAAAAACTTGACTTCCTTTCTGATAAAGCCAAGCCCCCACGCCATAGGCAAGAATGATGCCAATTCCTGCAAGTATATACTTTATTATTTTGATCAAGTGCTTCACCTCAATTAAAGTTTATAGATATTACATAAGACGAAAAATTTGTGAAAAGTTTCTGTTTTCTTAATTTTAGTCTGCTTCAGGAACGAAGTAGCCGTCTTACCCTGAGGCGTATTCAAGCCATGTTTAAGAAAGCCAGCCGACACAAACTCTCCGTGGCGGTTTTCTTATGGTCAGAAATCAACAATAAGATTTAACATGGCCTTATACAAATAGATAGTAATAAGACCGGTCAACTGAGTCTGATCGGTCTTATTACGTATTTAATAATCTATGTTTGGCAGCTTATGCCACATTAATTTTACACAGTAGCACATCATTAATAACGAGTGCATATTTACAAATAGCCATCTGTGGTGTTTTCCCAACCCCAATATAAATATCATCATAGTAGATACTCCAAAAGAGCCCAGCACCAGAACCGCAAGGAACTAGCCGAGTCTTATCTGCTTTGAACTAAGCTGCCCGTTAGTTGAACAAATAAAAAAACGCTGCCGAAGCAATCGCTATTCCACTAACGTGTCTCGTTAGCTTAATATTCTCCCTTACTTATACCTACTTAATATTTCTTCTGGAATATGACAATAATCATTTGGACATTGAGCTAATCTATCTTGATGTTCTTCTGCACTTCTCACATAGTTTGTGAGAGGTAATACTTCAACAACTATAAGGTCATAATCATTTCTCTCACTAAGAAACGCCTTCGCCTCTTTTAAGTGTTCAAGCTTTTCACTATATACTCCTGTTCTGTATTTCTCGCCAACGTCCTGTCCTTGTTTATTCAAACTGTATGGATCAATGATTTCAAATAAATACCCCATTAATTCCCTGATCGTTACAACTGTCGGATCAAATCCTGTTTTTACAGATTCGGCGTACCCATCATAATCACCCTCAAGTGTATGACTTGTTCCATTAGCTCTTCCTGCTTCTGTAAACTTAACTCCAGGTAAAGTTTTTATAAAAGCTTGTACTCCCCATAAACATCCACCTGCAAAATATACTACTTCCATATTGACTCTCCTCTTCGTTTAAAAAACAAAAAATTCATTCCAACTAAATAGGAAGAAAAAACTGTAGTTACTAAGTCTACTACACATTAAAATAATGACAAATTTTCTTATTCCACATTAGTACCGATTGATGAACACAAATTAAACAACACTTTTTACTAACCTGCCCGTTAGTTGAACAAATAAAAAACGGCTGCCGAAGCAACCGCTATTCCACTAACGTTTCCCGTTAGCGTAACGTCATTTCTCCATCTACAACGGATTTTCACAACTCCACTCGCATACCAGTCTTCCGAAATTATCTAGATACTTAGCCAGATAGTTCTCGAGATTTTTGATTCCTATAATATTAATTTCATGAATCGATTCGACAAGTTCGTCGTCTGTAACATCCCATTCATTTTCTAGATACGTTGTGGGTACCTCATATTTTCTTAAGTAAAACCTAGCCGATTCAGGTTCTAACTTATTTAAGTATTTCTGTTCATTAATAACCTGTACTTTTACGAAAGCTCGATTCATTTCAGTGTTAGCTTCAAGTTCACAAGCAAGGCCAACCCCAGTCATTAAATTGTTAATTTGGCGTGTATCGAAGATCTGCACCTTTCACTTCCTCCTTTTCCTAATTAACTCTTCAACGTATGTTATGGGATATAATCCCAACTCATTTTAGATCATATTGGTAGTATTCTACCCGTTAACATAACAAGAAGCAGCCGGTCCTAAAGGCAATCTACTTCTGCCTGTATTGAGCTATCGTTCCCCGTTAGTTGAACGATGGTTGGTAATTAATTCATTATGTAAGAATAGTTTTTTCTCGAGGAACTGTCGTTTCTATAAATTCCTCTTTTATATTGTCCTTCATAAATATCTTTATCTTCTCACGCCCGATTTTATCGAACCAAGCCTGCACTCGCTTTACGTGTTCTTCATCACTTTTCACTTGCGATTCAATCTTCTCATAATCTTCGTAACTGTCATATTCCCAAATAGCAAATACCTCCAACACACCGTCTATTTCCTCAGTTGACCATCTGCCAACTAATCTTGAACCATATTTTAACTGTGCAGGTAAGAGTGTTTGATTAAAATGTTCATTAAAATCAAGTAATATCTGAGGGTCAATTTTGTATGTCTTTCTACGATAAATCACGCATCCATCATCTCCAAAAATCAAGTATTATTACGCTACTATTATAATAGTAGCAATCCATAAATTCCATCTTTTTCCGTTATTCTGCCCGTTAGCGTAACGAAAGGCTGTCTAGCGACAGCCCCTCTCAGTGTTGAACTATAGTGTCCCGTTAGTTTAGCGAGCAAGACAAATACGATTAGCGTAATGGTTCGCCGAAGATTACATGAAAATGAAGATGTTTTGAGTCTTGGTACTTCCCCAAATTAGTCGACACCCTGCAAGCTCCATACTCAGACTGCACTTGCGATGCAACCTTTTTAACAACGTCCATCAACTCAATTAAGAGCTCATTGTCGCTTTGTTCCAGTGTCAGAAGAGATGAGATATGCTTCTTTGGAATCGTAACAATGTGAACGGGATAAAAAGGGCGAGTGTGATGATATGCAAGAACGTTATCAGTTTCAAATACTTTTTGTACAGAAGTACGACCACTTAATACCTCATCGCAATAAAAATCCTCAGTCAAACTTATCCCTCCACGTCTTGTTTTTCTTATTTTAACATTCGGTATATTTTGTCAGTATCCTGCCCGTTAGCGTAATGGGACGTTACCAGTCTAATTCTTTATTTTCTTAGTCTATAACTTTATTTTCCGAGTCTAACACTTTATTTTTCAGTCTAATACTTTATTTTCTTTTGACAATAACATCTATAGTGCGAATTCAAAAGGCACCCTAAACAGGTGCCCTTCAATAATCCTTATCACTGTTTCATTTCGATCTGCTTGTACAAATGACCGAAACTCGCCAAAACTATAGTCCGATCTGACCGCCCGGAAATCCAAACCTTGCGTTATAGCTCGCGTCGTGTGCCGGCATGGTTGCTCCTTCTGGCGTCTCCAACGACGGCGTATCATTTTCCAACGGGTCCCAAGTTATTAGTACAAAGCCTGGGGGATAAAAGTCTGAAGGTGTTACATCAGCAGGCGGTACGATCGTCGCCCCATACTTGACTTGAGCTGTCGAATAGTTAGTACTCGTCACTGAATCAATGAATGATAACGTGTAGCTGTTACGTGTGTAATATAGCTTAAGGGTGAGCTTTCCGTCAGAGGTTACCGTACCCGAGGTAACGTTGTTAGGATTGCTGCTGTCATAGGTAAAGCCGGTATAATCCTTCGGAGTTGCCGTAGCTGTTGATCCAATTCCACCGCTGCCGGCAACGGCTTCCACTTCTGTGTAGCCGTCATCGTCCAGATTCTGCTGATAATACAATACCTGATAGCCCGTGGCCTGCCAAACGGCCGTGAAGGTCAGATCGTTACCGGGCATTGTACTTGGAACGGACTGTGACCAACCTTCAAACGTATAGCCTGGCTTTGTCACCGTAGGCGGAATTATCGGCGACCCATATGCAAGCTGTGATACCGTGCCGCCCATGCCTCCATTGGCATCGAATGTCAGGTTAAACAAATAAGGAACGAAGTACAACTTGATACGAAGATCCAGGGTTGGGTCTACGTAAATCGATAAAGGCGAAGGTACCGTGGTTGTGAGTTTCGAGTAGGGTGACATCCATCTCGCATCCATTGTCCCTATATCTCTACTATCGAATCCTAAAAATGCAGTTCCATACTTGGTTTTTGCCTCCATTAGCTGGAAATTAGAACCTGTGGTATCGCCAAGATAATACTCCACTGTAATAGGCACATGTGAATCTAAGCTATATTTCCCTTTATAAGTCGTGTCGATAGCCGGCATCGTAGGCGCAACAACATTGGCTGACGCAGGAACGTTCTCGCTCAGATTCGTGTCGCGCCAAGAAGTAAACACATAGCCCGGCATGTTCACGATAGGTGCGGTAATAGGGGCACCAAACTTAAGCGAAGATGTGATTAGCGTTCTGCCATGGCCTGGATCAAAGGTCAGTTTGTACACATTGCGAGCGTAATAATACTTTACGACAGTGCTCCCGTCGCCTTTAACCGCAGTGAACTGTTCGGCCGGTGTAGCAAAACCTGCATAGGCAGGGGGCCGCGCGGTTGCAGGCCAATCTGTTGTGCCCTTATAGGTGAATTCGCCGCTAAGCGTGTAGGAATCATTGGAGACATTTTGCAAGTAAACTTCCACCTTATAAGGGGTGTCCGTCTTCGGAGTCCATCTTGCAACCCACATGCTGTCGTAAGACGGCATTCTACCCGGTAGGACAGTTGGCCCAGCATCGGAATCATTCTTATACCAATTATCGAATTTATATCCTTTTCTTGTAGGAACGGGCTCTACCGGAATCGGATCATTGTACTTCCCGCTAATTGTCTTTAATAGCGTCAGCTTCCCATCATTCGTTTCATGCGAGTACAAGTAGAGACTATAACTATCCTTGAGATCGTCCCAGTGTAATGGAATCGTACGCGCAATCGGAGCAGAACCGAAAGTTAAAGGTGCCCTTCTCCAAGTGATCGTCATGGTGGCATCCATGCCAGTCGGATCGTAATTATAGTTCTGTAAGAGCACTTGGTTGGTCTTAGCATCGTATATGAAATTTTTGTTGGATATGCTTACCGTGAAATCCTTGGATCTGTCATAAGATTGTTCCGTAACCTCGCCTGTCTGCAGATCCATCGTGCTCATATCAAAGATGCTATACGGTAAAATGGCCGATTTTGTTGACTGACCGTGCAGATTAACTCTAGGCGCATCACCCTGTGAATAGGCAAAATCAAGAATGTTCTGCCGGGAACCTACCGTATAGAGTGGCCATTCATCCTCATACAGGGTTGGCTCGTACGAGAAGGTACCCTTAAACAGCTGTGCCTTGAATTTGACTTCCGTGTACACGCCGAATTCCAGATCTATGGCTCCGGCATAATGGGAGGTCTTGCCCTGAGAAGATAGATAGGTCAGCTGGTAATAGAAGTAGCCCCACAACTTCGCGTAAGCGCCAACGTCCGCTTGCACACCTACGCTATTCGCCTCAGTAGAGAATAGACCTACTGCCAACTCCAGCCGAAGACCTGCCCGTAAGCCCAAAGTACCCATGATGTAGAATGTAAATTGATACTTCTCATCTAGCATACTTACGGTCTTGTTCGTCGCTTCTCTAGCAAAAAGTTTCACATTAAATATATATCTCTTCCCATTCTCATAACTGAACGTACTACCGATAGAGAGATTCGTATTTGCGCTTACAACAAAATCCCCTTTAAACTCTACTTGAATGACACCCATCAAAAGACGCATTTTGATATCAACAAGATTTACATCAAAGAGGTCAACCCAGTCCGTCTCGTTACTCAGCATATTCTGATATAGGGCCGGCAATGAGCTGTCTAATGAATCTACGCCACTGAGAGTTTCATCCAAAGCATCCTTTGCGTCCATAAGAGCTTTTATTTGTTTGGCGATGTTCTGTACTTTGCTTTTATCATTCCAATTCCATTCTTCATCCTTCTCAAATGTGCCGATTTCAGCGTCGAAATTAATCGCTGTATAGGTATAGGCATCTACGGTTGGGGAAACCTCGTATTCTCTCAAATAAGGGATGAACCCCAGAAATAGTCCCCAATCAGTATTGGCATCGGCAGAAAGCGAAACTCGTACTTCTTGCTCGAAGGTGCCGGTCAAATGAATCACAATGTTGCGCTGGCCGCCTGCATCAACTACAATATCGCAACTCACTTGAAGAGAAGCGCTTAAACCGGACATATCAGCAAAATGTTGCAGTTCTGTACCTATATCGGCTTTAACACTCACATTTTCTACTTGCACTCTATTTCCGTTCAACCGCATAACATTGTGATCGGAGACAGATGAGCCATTGGCATACGTAATAGAGTAATTTTTCATATCGAATTCGCTATCTAGTTCTTTGAAGCTATCCGTATCGATTGCCAAAGCTGCTAAATACTGCGTAGCTTTATTCACAAATCCGCTTTCCAGAGCTTGCTCCTCGATTTGAGCTTCCATAGCCGCTACATCGGTGTTCTGCAGCAACTGATTTCCTTCTATATTTTGCTGTGTATAGTAATCCATCGAAGCCGTTATTTGCTCTAGCGTTACATCTGTATAAGTAATGACTTCGTTAGTTCCCGAAGAACTGACTCCGGTAATTTGAGCATAGCCGGCAAGCTGGGACGAAGCATCACCGAATACACCTGTGTAGAAGGCGATGAAGTCACCTGCTTGTACAACGGTGCTTGCAGTAAGACCCATTTGTGCATATTTGCTGTCGCTATAGTTCATCGTATTCTCGCTTACCGTGATGGAGTGATTGCTTAAATCCCCATCCATATCTGCTGTATCGCTGACCGGCAAGACGTCTGGCGTAAAGAGAACTTTTTTGGCGTCTGCCGTTTCGTATGTGTATGTGCTGCCGTCGATCGCCCGAATCGTTACATAATCCACTTCACCGTCATCGTCGACGCTTGTTGCCAGATTACGCTGATTCGGTGCAACTCCGTTATAAATAGCAACGGTATTGCCGACTTGTATATTCTGATTCCCATTATATTGGAATGTACCCTCTGTAGCGTTACCCACCGATTGAACGGCTCCGTCATCGCCGGTATTCAAGTCTATAACAGGAATCGCACCAGGGGTAACAGCCTTACCATTCTGGGTCATATTCGTGACTTCCGAAGAAGGAATATAAATCAAGTCAGGATTCAGAGTCACATGCTGAACTTCTTGTTTAGCAATGGTAAATACGTATGTTCTAGTGGATTTATCTTGGCCTGTAAAAGAAAGATTGGCGTTATTCAGCTTGAGCTGATAGGTGCCGCCTTCTTCAAATGCACCACCATTTGCACCTACTGTAAATTCGCCATTGGAGCCCTTTACTCGAATACCCACATGAGTTGCAAAATCTGGATGGGTTAGCGCTTCAAAGGTCATTTCAGCTTTAACTCTATCTGCTGTCATGCTTCCTGTACCATCGATTACTTCAATCGTAAAGCTTTTGTCCTGATCCAACATGGTTACACTAGGAATAGTTTGAGTTTCGAATGGTTCTTCATATCTTGCGTATAACGTCATATTTCTGTTGACGATAGCATCTGTATATACTGGCTCCGACAAAGCGCTATCTTTATACCAGCCAACGAAAATAGAGCCTGACTTCATTGGATCCGGAAGATTATTCAGCGTCGCTCCTTGCTTGAGAGAAAGGCTGTTAATGGCCGAACCACCGTTTGTTTCAAAAGTAATAATATATGGACCTGCGTTCGTGTCGCCTGGGTTAGCGCCATTACCGCTGCCAGAGTCGGGAGTTGATGTTGATGTTGATGTTGATGTTGATGTTGATGTTGTTGATGTTGATGTTGTTGATGTTGGTGTTGATGTTGGTGTTGGAACTACTCGATTCTGGGTAGTCCATGTCTTCACAACTTCGTTGTTTCGCATGAAGAAAACAGCTGCTTCCGCGCGAGATGCATTTGACTTTGGATTGGAATTACCGCTTGCATCTCCATGAAGCAAGCCTGCCCGCCAAAGCTTTACGACCGCATCCACCGCCCAAGGCGAAATATCGGCTGTGTCGTTAGGTTTAGAGGTCAGGCTGGCGTTCGTCTGATAAGGTATTTTATAGCTTTCAAAATACCTCAAAGTCAGCGTTGCCATCTGTTCCCTTGATATAGCAGCGTTCGGCGAAAAATTATGGTCACCTGTACCGCTTGTAATGCCTTTTTCAATTGCCCATTGCACATAAGGTGCATACCAAGTGCCTGCTTGTACATCTGAGAAGGAGGAAATTGAATATTGGCTGATGTCCACTCCTGCCATTCGCCCAAGTGCAGTTACATACATGGCACGAGTCATTGTGCCTTTGGGCGAGAAGCTGTCATTATCCGTACCGCCGAATATTCCGTTTTGTTTCACATACGTCACAGCATTATAGAACCAGTCCGTCGTTTTAACATCTTGAAATGAATTTATCGGAGCACTCGATGAGTTTAGAGATCCTTGCTCTTGTACTGCTGCAGGTGCGTCAGTACTCCGTTCAGCGGCCGCGAACCCTGGTGATACTAAGGATACGAGCATACAAATCAAAAGCGATAAATTGATAATACGTTTATACAAGCGTGTTTCCCCTCCCGCAATTTGTCTAAACTTTCCGCAGAATAATGTCGATTTCTGCTTCACCATATCACAGTCAGTCTAAACAAATCCTAAACAAATGCTAGTGAAAAGGGAGCATCCCTCCGTTATTTTTCATAACCTTGGGACACTCCCTTTATGGAGGAATATGCGTCAATTTATATCCAGCAATCTCCTGACCGTTTCCTTCGGCTTAATCCCGAACTCCGTCAGAAGCAGCATTCTTAATACCTCGTATTGCTTGATCGCCGAGATGCGGTCATCCGCCATAACTAGCACGCGAATGAGCCGTTCATGAATGGACTCATTTAGCGGATCATGTACAAGCGCCTTCCGCAGCAGTTCCGCAGCCGCATCATATTGCCCCTTCTTCTCCTCACGTTCATGAAGGCGAAGCAACGTTGCGACGTACTCGCTTTCCAGGCGAACTCGTGTCGGCTCTGCCCATTCGTACGAAGTGCCAGCCATAAAGCCCTCTCCGTATAATTGAACAAGCTCACCGGCATAGTCACGCAGCTTTAAATCGTCGATTTGCGCCTGTGCGGCCAGCAAACGATCCCACTCATCGAGATCACAGTACAACTGGCTTATATCGATTCGATAACCGCCTTCCACATGCTGGACGATACCGTCAATTCCGATTTGACTTAAAGCTTTTCGCAAATAGTGAGTCGTTGTATTAAACTGGGCCCCTGCCCGGTCTACCTCCACCTCTCCCCACAAACGATCGAGAATTTGATCTCTACTTACTGCCTCGCCGCGATGGTAAATGAGGAATGCCATCAATTCCTCAGTTTTGGAAGTCCGCCATTTGACCACAGAGCCATTCTCTGTCTCTACGCGCAACCGCCCGAAACATCGGATATTAACTCGTGGATGTGCGTCATAAACATGGAACGCTTGCAGCACGAGACGCGCATAACTTAATGCATCCTTCGATCCCGCACCTATGTCTCCATACGACTGCACATAAATAGACAACAGCTCTGCCATCGCCGAACCTTCGTCCACGAAACTGCGAATAAACCCTTGAGGTTTGGCGAGACGCAAAGCTTCAGCCAGCTTCGCAAGCGCCGGCTCCATTTGATTGTCGCCATATAACATCATGCTTTGTAAATTCAGAATGTGAATGCGGTCCCGCAGACGGTCTTCCTTCGTCAACAGATGATACAATCTTGCTGCGAGAGATAGCGCTGATTCGAATTGTCCGCATGCGGCCAGCACGCGAACGAGCACCAATTGTTCGGAAACTTGGTCCAGCGTTGCTTCGTCCGAGTGCGACATCCCGCAGTGCTCCAACCATCGCTGAGCAGACGCAATGTCGCCTTGACGCACCGCTAAGCTCACCTGTTCCGCTTCGATTTTGCGTATGAATATCTCATAATCGGGTGAATCGATCTTCAGCTTAAGTTGTTCTAGCAGTGTCGCTGCTTCTAGTGAGTTCCCCTTTGCTTGCTGAATTCTAGAAGCTGCCACAAAGAGCTGATACCGATTGCGAGACACCGGCGCGAATCCGTCTACATGCATAATGCGGTTTAGCCAGCCCTCCGCTTCCTCCAGCCGATTCCACTCGTACAATACCTTGGCATAGGAAGCATACATCGGTGTCGCATACGGATGGTTAACACGATCTCTCCAATACTCTATCATCCGAATGAAAAATTGTGCTGCACCATGGTAATCGTTAATGTAGCCCAGATGGTCTTCAAACTCTTCGACCGAATAATGCTTATTGTTGCCTCCTTGAATAAATAAGCTTTGTTCGAGTGCAAACGTATCTCCACGGATAAAATAGTCAGCAGTGCTCAAAAGGTCTTTCTTCACATAGGCAGCAGTACCGCAGAGATAATAGATGTCCCCCATGGTCATGCGCCATACGTCAGCATCTATATGATCCTTCAAAGCTTGGTAACGAACACGAAGCCGTTCCGCTCGATCCGGAATGTTATGAAACTGCCGAACGCCGACCATCACGAGCAAATAAAAAAGTTCAACAAGCGGTCGGCTCGCTACATATTGCTCAGGCACTTGCATCACCCAACGAGCAACGACGGTGTTCTTGCCTCCAAGAAGTTCGTACAGATGCGCTTCAATCAGGCGAGCTACATCTTCATACTGCCGTCCCGCCAAATAATGTTCCGCCGCTTCTACAATAAACCCGTTATGTTCGTGCCATTGCGCGGCACGCGCATTCGCCTGAATCCATAGCTCAGGCCATGTTCGAGCAAGCATCGACTGCAGGAAATCAGACAGCAGATGGTGATAGCGATACCAGTTGCGTTGATCGTCCATAGGAATGATGAATAGCTGAAGCTGTTCCAGTTGTTCCAACTGCTGCTGACCTCTCGCTTGACCGGTCACCGCCTCGCACAATGCATAATTCATTTGGCTTAACACGGAAGTTTGCAACAAAAAATCGCGCATCGCCTCTGGCAGATCGCGAATGACTTCCTCGAGCAAGTAATCGGATATGTGCTGCTGATGGCCGCTGAATTGACGGATCGATTCAGTCACATTGCCGCTTCGTTTCAGTGAGATGGCCGCAAGTCGCAAGCCGCAAATCCAACCCTCGGTTTGGTCATACAGCATATTGAGCTGCTCAGTCGATAGCTTCAACTCCGTCGTCTCTCGGAAGAAATCGTTTACTTCTTCTGGTCGGAACCTCAATTGCTCGATCGTAATCCGCCGCATCTCACCTTTTGCAAATAATCTTGCTGTCGGAAATGGGAGGTCGTTGCGACTTGCGATATATAAATGAATGTGGTTTGGAAGGTGTTCAAGCAAATAGCTCATCGAATTCTGGATTGCTGGCATCGTCGCCAGATGATAATCGTCAACCATGACGACCAGCTCACCCGGCAGTTGATTCAACTCGTTTAGTAGCACGTTCATCGCCGACTCCATCGATGTGGAAGATGCAGAGGACCCCTCCACCAGCAAAGGCAAAATGGTCAGGCCAAAGTCCTCGACATGATTCTGGATCGAAACGATGACCATGTTCCAGAAGGTGCTCCAATCATCGTCCTGCTTGCTCAGTGACACCCATGCAACAAGCTTGCCGCTTTGTTTGGCCCATTCGCTTAGCGCCGTCGTTTTCCCATAACCAGATGGAGCGAATAAGAGCGTAAGCTTCGCGTCCATACCCTCATCAAGCAGACGAAGCAGATCCGTACGAGCAACCAAGGTGTGCCGTACATAAGGGATGTGCATTTTAGTTGCGGTAATCATCGAAAGCCCTCCATAAGACAAAAAATGAGTAATTAGGAGTAACTTCGACATTCAAGTCGTAAATTCCTGTGCTTTCGGCTGTACAACACATGCCCCATAGCCGAATTTGCGTGGGATGACAATTGGGAAGAAGGTTGACTCGTTATTAATGACCGTTATAATTCGCCCTACTTGTGATACGGTTCACCGCTCTGTCTGTAACGGCAAGTTTTAAGGCCATCCTTTGCGGTATGTCCTTAATTTTATGAACATAGTCTCTATACTATTTTTTCGTAACCGGTATCCAAATCTCGCTCCTGAAATTGGGGGAAGATACATCCTTGCCTTCATTCCATAATATTTCCGGTCCCCTTGCTACCTCATAACTTGCGGAAGGGAACCATTCCGAATAGATGCGCCCCCAGACATTTTGTAAAGTATCGGGAAACGGTCCGACAGCTTCGAAAACGGCCCAGGTCAATGCGGGAACCTCTAATTTCGCAAAATTTTCAGGACACTCCTCGGATGTAGCTGCACCTATATAATGGTCAAGCTCTCCCTTCTCCTCCATTCGCCCTTCAGAAAAATTTGTCGATGCTGAAATCAACCCCTGTGGTTCAACATTAGAGAGCTTTTTCAATTGGTCGATGTCTAGGCTGGTTAAGCCTTTCCACATCGATGCAATTTCTGAACTCACGCCATTAAATTGGATAGGCACCTTTTTCGTAATACCTACAATACGGAACGATTCTTTCTCAACGATACGATAATTCATTTCGCTTCCTCCCTGAATAGTTAATTGGAAGGTCATTCGAGGATAGGCTTTTAAAGATGGGGCATGAGACCTAACCGAAGAGGGCGGAACCCCATGCAAGACTTGGAAGGCCCTAGAAAAGGCATCTGCCGAGCTATAACCGTATTTCACTGCCACGTCCACAATTCTTAAATCACCGACTTGAAGCTCGAATGCCGCAAGGGTCAGGCGTCTCCGGCGGATGTACTCCGATAGCGTAATGCCTGCAAGGAAGGAGAACATTCTTGAAAAATGATAGTCCGAACAACAAGCCAGCCTCGCTGCTTCCTTCAGATCTATGTCTTCATCAAGATTCTCTTCAATATAGTGTAAAGCTCTATTCAGATTTGCAAGCCAATCCATTCAAATGACCTCCCTTCAGGTACAGAATAACAAGATTCGGAAGTACCCATCCGACATCTCATGCACAGTTTTGTTGGGTTACCCAAAAGAAACTTGCCGTTACTTATGATACGGCTCACCGTAACATCTATAGAGCGAAATACAGGTAATTCTCATCCCTATACCGTTTACAATTCCTCTTTCTGTAAATTGCCTAATAGCATCACTAGCATATGATCCTTCAATATCAGAATAACTGACTGTTATATCCTATTGAAACAGTCACTCATAAGTATATTTCTTCTTGATTGATAGGCATTTTGCTCTCAATCCACCAAGTTACTAAACTAAGCACGGCTCCGATGTACGCCTCTATTTTAATTTGCTGTACTATTCCACATATTCGTACTTTTCAATAAAAACCCGCACTTGATTTCGACCAGCTCTTTTGGCAGCATAAAGTGCTTCATCAGCTTTATGAAGAAGTTGATGGATTGTTTCCTCCACAGCTCCTGTCGTTACGGATACCCCAAAACTAGAGGTAATCGTTACCAATTTTTCATTTTCAACTAGAGGCTTCTGTTCAATGCAAAATCTAAGGTAATTAGCGAAGTTTTCCCCTTCCGCTAGTGTATAACCAGGTAAAGCGAGTACAAATTCTTCACCACCATATCTAGCAAATAGTATATGTTCTCCCATCTCAGCCTTACATATTTGAGCCACATGTACTAGTATTTGATCTCCGGTTTGATGCCCATAAGTGTCGTTCACTTTTTTGAAAAAATCAATATCAAATAGAATAATCACAAAGGATGATAATTCACCCTTTGCTTTCATTAAGCTTTGCTCACTTTTCTGGAAAAAGGCACGACGATTGTATATTTGTGTAAGATCATCATAATAGGCTTGATGCTCTAACTTTTGTTGTAATGTATGTAGCTCTGTTATATCCGTAAATATAATTAGTAAGCCAGAGTTATTATTAGATTGTTGAAGCATAGAAATACGTAGCTGATATATATAATTACCTTGATGAATCGTAACATTCAATTTATCTGAGATCGTATCTAATTGAACAGGGAATGATTGATCCGTTAGCATATACCAAACTTGATCAAATGGCTGCCCTAACGTTGATCGATCCAATTCACTAAACATATTTTTACAAGCTTGATTATATTCGATTAATTGATAGGTATCATTAAGCACAATGACACCATCGTTCATACTATTAAAGATCGTTTCCTTCGCAATTGGCATTATTGATAACATTCGAGAGGAGGTAATAGACCAAAGGTACAAAACAGAAGAAAACCAAATAACCATGGGTACAGGATCGATACCATCGGGTGTCACTCCTATGAATAATAAAAATGCAGTCACTATTGGAAGCAATTGACCGCAGATGAGGGCAAATAATTGAGATCGATATACACTAACGGTTTCCTTCCAGCGTGAAAGCAGCAATAAGAGCGCAGCTAACATACAACTGAAAATGTAAATATTATGTACGGCAAACCATGCCCCATACTCAATCTCACTATATGGAGCCCCAAGCACCGAATGGATATCATATATTCTATAGTAAAAATGATGGGATTCATTAGTTACATTGATGAGAAAAGTAATACAAGGCATTGTAAGTAGAGCGATTATTCTTTTTCTCGTTATTTTATAACCCAAATATTGCATGACAAACATTAATCCTAACGGAGGGAAAAATGGCATCCCTGCATACTGTACAATATTCCAAAATCTAAGCTGTTCTAACGAAGTCGATGTTAAGCTAAAGGCATAACCAAAGCAATAAATCATTGAAGTTAATGTATTCCACATGAACAAATTAGCGATATTTGTATAATAATGTCTCCTCCAATAAGTAAAGACAAGTATAGACAAATTCAGAACAGCCGAAGTACAAACTAATGTTATATATGCTGCTATCTTCGAATCCAATAGGTATACCCACTTTCATACAATACATATATATTTACGTTAACACGATTAATATAAGATGTTGATTTGTTCCTTGAACCATTACAGGATTCCGTCCACATCACTATTATGTCTGTACTACTCACATCGTATTGATTATTGCTTCACGAAATAGATTGTTTTTAACTTAGCATGACACTCATGACAGTAGCAACACATTTATCCAATCAGTAATGCTATGATTACTATTTCGTCTATACCGATCACCAAATAGTTAGTACAACATTACGTAATTCATCACTTCTATTGCATTGCAAACAAGTACCCATCGATTGGATGGGTACTTGTTTTTATTTCTAATTATAAAGGCTTCCCCGTGTACGACATAAGTTCAACTAAATCCATTTAGAATTTTGTAAGGCGCTTGCAGATCTATTCGTATTGTACAGAACGTGCAAGTGCCGCAACAGAGCCGCGAAAATCAGGTCTACCGTCATCCGTCCACAACAGCTCCGCTACAAATGTATGGCGATTCGGATCGTATAGCGGATCTCCTACAATATGCTTATACGTTCTTGCGTGGAACACAAACAGCGTCTTCTCGCCAGTCTCTGACACCGTGAAACTATTATGACCAGGACCATACATCGAGATGCTCTCATCAGTCGTGAGAACCGGTACTTTCGACTTGCTCCATGAGGCAGCATCGAGCAAATCCGAGTCCGCATCGGCTTCAAGCAAGCCCATGCAATAATTGAAATCAGTAGCGCTAGAAGAGTAAGTGAGGAATACCCGATTATCTTTGCGAACAAATGCCGCGCCTTCGTTCACTTTATACCCGATGATCTCCCAGTCATATTCGGGCATCGTAATCATCGTTTGCGCCCCAATCAACGTCCACGGATTGCTCATTTTAGATATGTAGAGATTAGAGTTGCCTTCGATTTCCGGATCCTTTTGTGCCCATACGTAATAGAGACTACCATTGTGCTCAAAGGTAGTGGCATCGAGGGAGAAGCTTTCCCACGCGGTACGAACCTGTCCTCTTTCCGTCCAGCTGCCTTCGAGCGGATTTGTATTTTCATTCTCCAGTACATACATCCGATGATCGAACAAGCCTTCTGTCGTTTCCGACGTATGCGCGGCAGCGAAATATACGTACCATTTTCCATCAATAAAATGCAGCTCTGGCGCCCAAATATTGGCGCTAAGAATGCCAGTCTCTCTCTTTCTCCAGATCACTATAGGAGCTGATGTAATAAGCCCTTCAAGGTCCTGTGCCCTACGGATTTCAATCCGATTATACTCTGGAACCGAGGCCACGAAATAATAATAACCATCTGAATGTCGGCATATAAAAGGATCAGCTCGTTGCTCGATCAATGGTTTAATGACGCGTAACTCCTCTTGTTGGACTCCCATCTTATCACCTATTTCATAAGTAATAGATACTAACCTTTAACAGCACCCGCAGTCATACCATCAATGAAATATTTCTGGAAAGCGATAAACAATATGAAGATTGGAATGATGGAGAAGAAGGAGCCCACGATCAGAAGGTCATAGTTATTCCCATAAGGAGTTAACAATGTTTTTAACCCGATGGGCAGTGTATATTTATTTTGATCTCCCAACACCATGAATGGCCACAATAGATTATTCCAGCTATTCATACCATTCAGAATGGCCATTGCCGCAAAGGAAGGCTTCATAATCGGCATAATCACTCTGAAATATATCGCATATTCGTTTGCTCCATCAACTCGCCCAGATTGAATAATTTCTTTGGGTATGCTTCTGAGATATTGCCTAAAGAAGAATATCGTCCCGGCATTAGCTATACCCGGCAGAATGATTGCCGAATAGCTATTCACCATTTGCAAATCATTTATTAAGCTGTACAAAGGAACCAGCAATATTTCAAATGGCACCATCATAATGAGCAACACACATATAAAGAGGAAGTTCTTACCTTTGAAATCATACGCTGCAAAACCATATGCAACAAAAGCGCTTACAAACAGTGTTAAAGCAACCTGAATGATTGTTAACGTCATACTGTTCCAAAACCATACAAAATAATCATGTTGTCCAGTAAATAAATAGATAAAATTATCAAAACTCATTATTTCAAAATTCAAACTTAAGTTAAGACCATATCTTATTAAAGCTTCACCTGGTTTAAAGGAAGAGAGGGCCACTGCATAGAATGGAACCATAATTATAACGAATAGTATAATAAAGGTACTAATTATGACTATTCTAGCAATTAAGTTGTTCTTCATCTGACTAGTGTCCATTTTAATCCTCCTCCTTTTTGAACATTCCACTAAATTTCAACTGCGTTAAATTGATAATCATAGCAATGACTAATAGAACGATACCAACTGCTGCAGCGTAACCGAGCTTATTCTTCTCAATTCCTTGTCTATACAAATATCCCACTATAGTTAGGCCAATATTTTTCGGTGAATTGTTACCGTTAAACATCATTAAGCTCTCGGTAAACATTGCCAAGCCTGCATAAACACTAATTGTCGTAACATATATCGTGGTCGGCTTCAATAATGGCATTGTAATCGATCTGAACTTCTGCCAAGCAGATGCCCCGTCAATTGAAGCAGCCTCATAATAATCATTGTCAATGTTTTTCAAACCAGATAGATAGTACAGCATATTAACACCTGTCCATCGCCAACATGCAAGAATTAATAGTGCAGCCATACTCCATTCTGCATCTTTCAAGAATTTAGTAGGCTCTACACCAAATAGACCTAGAAAACTGTTCATTAATGAACCATCCATTTCGCCGAATGTTAGGCGAAAAATAGTACCCGCCACTGCGACAGATGTCAATGCAGGAAGAAAGAACGAAGATTTAAAAAACTCCCTCCCCAGCATTAACTTACTGTTTATCATAACTGCAAATAACATTGGGAAAGGGATTAACAGCACTAAGGTTCCTAGCATGTATATAACGCTATTTTTAATAGCCGTCAAAAACACTTTATCTGTGAATAACTTCGAATAATTCGCTTCACCAACCCATTTTGGATCCTGTCCCAACATCCTATCTTGAAAACTCATTACAAATGAATTTACAAGTGGATAAGACCAGAATATCAAGAATATGATTATGAATGGCAACACAAATACATAAGGTGCAACCTTTTGAGAGTATACAAATTTCTTTATCATAATCCCACTCTCCCTTGACTATGACTAAACCTGCCGAGCACCATTCTTGCCGACAGGCTTAATCATAACCATTTACTTATTATTTTTATTTCAATTCTTGTTCAATTGCTGCCTGTGCTTCATCGAGAGCTTCCTTCACGTCTTGGCCATCTTCAAAGATCGCATTCAGAGTAACCGTATTGAGCACATTGCCGATCGTCGGTGAAGCTTTTACGGATTTGATAGCTCTAATTTCGTCTTTGATTTCATTCAAAGTATCAAATGCATTTGTTTTAAAATACTGGACGTATTCGTTATCTGGGTTTTTCGTTACAGCCTCATCTTTCCATACTTCCATATTGATTGGGTCAAATCCAAGTGTATTCCAGATTTCAGTAGTAGCTTCTTTCGAAAGCTTAGCAAAAGCTACAAACTCTTTTGCCAACTGAACGTCTTTACCAGTCTTAGTAACAACTGTGCCAGTACCGCCTAAGCCAACGGAACGAGGATTACCTTCTTCGAATACAGGCAATGGAGCAATTGCATACTTACCTTTAAGGTCCTTCATTTCGTTTACAAAGCGGGACATGTACCACTCAGGCATCAATGCGCTTGCGTAGTTGCCTTTGTTGTATTCGCCTTTTGCTTCTTCTGTGTCGGGTTGTCCGCCTGGGATCGTATGAATAACATTATTCTTCTGCAGGTCAACTAACATTTCAAACGCTTTAATCATCTCAGGTGAGTTAACTTTTGGATTGCCATTTTCATCTGTAAAATCAGCGTTTTGCTGAGCAAGTAACAGCGAGGCTTGCCACGTAGCGGATGTATCAGCAGTACCTAAGTACTTACCAGTCTTTTCATAAACCTTGATACCTGCTTGTTTGTAATCTTCCCAAGTTTTGATTGTCTTGTAGTCAACACCTGCTTGTTCGAGAATTTCCGTGTTGTAGAAAGCAAGCGTAGCACCTACGTGATAATCAAAGCCATAAACCTGGTCAGCTTTGGTGTAAATATCGACACGTGAAGGAACGACAACGTCTTTGTATGGTGCAAATACATCATTCAAAGATTCCAGTGGAACGTTGTCCCCTTCCAAGAATTTAGGGAATTGACCAAGCTCGATATCCGCAATATCAGGAGCACCTTTTCCGCTTGTAACTGCCAATAAGAGCTTGTTGTGCATATCATCGTAAGGCATAACCGTTACATTCAACTTAATCTGTTTGTCTGGATTCTGTTGGTTCCATAACCCCAGCATTTTATCCAAATGCTTGCCATGCAAATCTACGAATGTCCAAAATGACATTTCTGTTGCATTCTCACCGGCATCAGCGCCTAACTGCTGTGTTTCCGTTGATGAACTGGAAGACTTACTACATGCCGACAAAACTAGTGACATCATAAGGATTGTAACGATGGAGATTAATGTAATGCGTTTTTTCATTTGTTCGTCATCCTCTCTTTTTTTGTTACTCATTTGAGATGCTGGGTGACTGGTCACTTCTGTTAATTTAAGCGGTTTCAATACGTCTCGTTACCAACCTTCTTAACATGATTCTAACCTTTCAATGAAAAGACCCCTTCGTAAAAAATTTCCTAATTCTGTATTGTAAGCGCTTTATAAATTGCATTATAATATATACGTAATATATTTTATATAACCAATTGATTATAAAAATCATTAAATTTTAAGGGAGATGTACTTATTTGAAAAAGCTGGTGCTCTACAAGCAAATTCAAGAAGATATTGTACAGAAAATTAAATCTGGGCAGCTTCGGCCAACGGACCGCGTCCCTTCTGAACAAGAATTAATGGACGAATTCAAAGTAAGTAAAATAACCGTCAAAAACGCCTTAACCCAGCTAGCTGATGAAGGATTAATTATACGCGTACAAGGCAAAGGCACATTCGTCTCTTCTAGTCTTGATGTTTCTAGCATTGATTCTCCATTATCTCCACATAGCGCGTCGTCCTTGCCGCTCATCGGCTTCATTATTCCGACGATGGTAACCCGTGTCATTCAGAAGCTCGTCGACTACACGGAACAATTCCTGTCTGAAGCTGGCCTCAGCATGGTACTAAGCATCACGCGAGAGTCCTCCTCTATCGAATCGAACGCCATTCGTACACTAACGGGGCTCGGTGTGAAGGGACTGATCGTTTTTCCAACAGAAGATGAGAAGTACAACGAATCACTACTGCGTCTGTCGCTCGATAAATTCCCATGTGTGTTCATCGACCGCTACCTGCGCAACATTGAGACATACACGATTACATCAGACAATTACGGCGGTGCGTATAAGGCTGTCTCTCATTTGCTATCCAAGGGTCATCATCAGATTGCGCTCATCTCACCTGAGAATGCCAATACAGCCATCGAGGATCGCACGCTCGGCTTCGAGAAGGCGTACACAGATCGAGGTATATCAATCGACAAGAGCTTGTGGTGTCACATCCCTCTCGACATTCTACGCGGTAAGCAAGCATTGGACTATGTAAGCGACTTCTTGCAGGGGCATAGTGGAATTTCGGCAGCTTTCTCCTTAACCGAAGAAACCGCACGCCTTACATCGGCCGCTATCAGCCGTCTCAACAATCACTCAAATATCGATTTGCTATCTTTCGATAATCCACATCTTTCATTTGTAGCTTATGTACAGCAGGATGAACAGGAAATGGCACGTACAGCCGTAAAGCTGTTACTTGAACAGATAGAGAATATTTATTCACCTAAGAACGCCGTCATTCCCGTGCAGCTCATCTTCCCCTAACTATTTCATTGGACTTTATCGACACTCTAGGAGCACCTTCAGTAGAAGTTGTCTTCTTTTGCGTTCCAGCGCATAGAGTATAACAATATATCATAAAGGTGCTAGCGGCCAAAACGGGAGATTCGCTCCACTTTGTTACGAAAACCGCTGATTCATACGGATGAAACCGATCTTCGGGTCGGGGAGTGAGTGTCAAGGAATCTCAGAGCATGACGATCATGAAGGAATATTCAAATGTCTCCAGGAACTCAATGAGGAAATAAATATGAAAATGTTTATATGAGCAAATAATTTTCTAGGCGCTGGATGGAGTAAGATCGAGTAGGGATGACATGCCGAGTGTACCGACTTGTACATCGACCGAGCCCCCACCATAGTAGATTGTAAGATATTCATACTGATTTGAGACCATATTTTATTCACGTTTTGTAGCCAACTATTTGTAGAATCTTTATAGTGATTATCGCCACTGTAGCTTGCAGTAATAGTGTGATTACCAACCGTAAGATCTGACGCCTCATAGACCGCTAGTCCCGCTAGGAACAAACGACTTACAGAGGGAACTTCTGCTATAAACGAGACCGTCTTTCCATAATCCGAAAAAAAGTCTTTTCGTTCTACTTGTGGTACGGTTCACCGTAACATAAGTAGGGCGAACTTTGGCGCGGATAAAAGGTTTTACTTTCTACTTCTCCTGCTCCTTTATAACCTGCTCAATCCCCAATAGAATCACTTCAATCCGAACTCAAACGCTCCGTCGGTCCCCATCAGCTCGAACAGCCCGTTCGTGAACATCCTCCGAACAGTCCCGCATCCTTCTCGCTCATAGAGTCCAGAAGGCGAGTCATCTCCTCCCTCGGAGGCGCTCCTTTGTCCTCAAGCATAGCGGAGACATTACGCTTATGCTGATAATCGTCTAGAACGAAGTGGTAGATGTAGTTCACAAGCGTAGGGCTTGGGGCAGGCTCTGAAAACAATCGTCCCAGATCATAGCGAAAAAAACTTCGAAGATGAGTCTGTAAAATATATTGTGTAAACTCTCAAACCCATTAAAATGGAAGTAAGAGAAAGGTTGGGGAGAACACATGGGACTTTGGACAAAACAGCAGTTACGGGAATTTATTAAGGAAAACAATTTGGTAAGCGCACAGGATGCGCAGAATGCTCTAAAAGAGCTGTTTGCGGAGACGATTCAGGAGATGCTGGAAGCCGAAATGGATACTCATTTGGGCTATGGAAAGCATGAGGTGAAAGCGAAGCTCACGCCAAACAGCCGTAACGGAAAGAGCCGTAAAACCGTAGTCAGTGAGTATGGTGAGCAGGAAATCGCTATTCCTCGGGATCGGTTGGGCGAGTTTGAGCCCTTGGTCGTCAAGAAGCATCAGTCGAATGTAACGGGCATCGAAGAACAAATTATTGCGCTGTATGCGAAAGGGATTAGCACCCGAGAAATTCAGGACCATTTAGGGCAGATGTATGGTATTGAGGTATCTCCAACGCTCATTTCCAATGTCACGAACAAGATTGTGCCTCTCATTAAAGAATGGCAGAACCGGCCTCTGCAAGGGGTCTATGCCGTCGTCTATTTGGATGCGATCCACTTCAAAGTCAAGCAAGATGGGGCCATTATCAATAAGGCTGCCTACATGGTCATTGGCATTGATCTGGACGGAAACAAAGACGTGCTGGGGATGTGGATTGGTGAGAATGAGTCCTCCAAGTTCTGGCTGAGTGTGCTGAATGAACTGAAGAATCGCGGGGTTCAGGACATTCTCATTATCTGCGTGGATAACCTGTCCGGATTCTCTCAAGCGATTGCCGCCTGCTATCCTCAAACGGAAATCCAGAAGTGTATTATTCACCAAATCCGCAGCTCCACACGGTACGTGTCGTACAAGGATATTAAGAAGGTAACAGCCGACTTAAAGCCTATTTACAAGGCAGCTACCGAGGAAGGTGCCTTGCTTGAACTCGACCGTTTCGAGGAAGTTTGGGGAGCGAAATATCCCCTCATTATCCGTTCCTGGCGGACCAATTGGGACGAACTCGCTACCTTTTTCAAGTACCCGCCTGAGATCCGCAAACTGATTTACACCACCAATATGATTGAGAGTTACCACCGTCAGCTTCGTAAAGTGACGAAGGGAAAAAGCATCTTTCCCACAGATGAGGCGCTACTAAAAATGCTCTATCTGGCCACCGTCGACGTCACTCGGAAATGGACAGGACGTGTCCAAAACTGGGGGCAAATGCTGCTCCAGCTGTCGGTCTTTTTCCCCGATCGGGTCGGTCAACACTTGCGTTAAATTCGCGACTTCCCCCTCGGGGGAATCTGTGCTTAAAAGAGTTTACACAAAATTATTGACAGACCCTCGAAGATCTCTTTTTACTAAGCTCTTCAAAGTTTTCTGTCGTGGTAATTTATATTATTTATGGCATGGTTCGGCGTAACATCTGTTGGGTGAGATCAAAATAGAGTGGTACAAATATTATACTATTCATACTAATTATTCATAGTTAGCCGATCCCATACCGATGATAAGTATTCTAAGATTCCTTCCTCGTCTGGAATTTGCTTTAGTTTTAATAGTTCCTTAATATCATTATCGGTAAGAAAGAATATATAACTACCAAATTGATTAAGCACATCTTTACATCTATTCAATAATTTTTGATAGTCCTGAACTTCCCTGCAAATAAGAATACCCAACTTTCCTGTATGCTCCCCTAATCTGCCGAGTAATTGGTCCACTTCAGGATTCGACGGATCAGAAGTATAATTCTTGCATTCAATAATTATTCTAGGACAAAAAACATGGTGTCTATCTCTTATATGAGCAAAGAATCCTGATGCTGCATAGTTATCAAATACTATATCGATTCTCTTTCTACTATTATTTAATTTGACTTCCGTTCTTCCCCTTTTGAGGCTATCACCAAATATGTATTGTAAACAACAAAAAATTAAATTATGATAGTCATTTGCTGATTCTCCCCCTGTTGGTATTGATTTAATTTGATATATAAGCTCCTCAGCTTCAGTTAGCTCTTGCTTGGATACTTCAAGTTTATCTATCATGACTAACAAATCTGATTCTTTATCTAAACATTCATAATTTCTTGCGAGTGGTTCGTCTGCATTCTTTAATAATTGAGTGTTGATTTCATAATATTCCTCATTATTTTCGATATATTCATTAAGATCACCTGATTCTCTTGTTTCCTCTTTATAATTAATGTTCTCTATAATAAAAAATAGTTCTTTTGCTAAGTGGTATGCCAATTGTGGTGGAAACGCATTCGCAATTTGATTGAATTTTGATTTGAGACTACCGTGAAAGTAAGTGTCTCTTGAAAACGATTGTATTGCAGCCGCCTCTTGCCAAGATATAGTATAATATTTTCCAAACTGTGGGGATATATCTTCACGTATTAATTGAGTCTTTGTATTGATAGAAGGTGATAAACCATCTAGATTGATGTATTTTATACCATTCCATCTCGGTGAACTACTTTCTAGACTTTTTTGGCTTACACATTTTCTATCTTTATAATCAATTGCCCCTAAATCTTTTATAACTTCTCTTACTGAGATTAAATTAGAGTGCTTTAAAGGAAATTGATATTTATAATTAAGATCTTTCCTAAGACCAACTAAAACAAATCGCTCCTTATTTTGTGCAATACTATAATCTTTTGTATTTAGCACCTTATAAGATATCTCGTATTCCGTATCATTCAACTTATTTAGATAATTTTTAAGTATACCAGTCTTCATATTTAGATGGATTTTATGCCCATCAACTAAAAAGACTTTAGGCCTCTTACATTTAATAATATCTAAAACTATATCTATATATTTTTGCTCATCTGTATACCAATTTGATTTTATACCTGTTGAAAATCCATTCGAGAGTAACGATCCCAAAATCACATCAGAACTTGGAATTGTATTTTTATCAATATTATGAATATCGTCATTTATAATCTCTACGTTTGACCAATCACGATGTGATATACAACTGTCTTTGTTGATATCTATTCCCCATATAATTTTAAATCCAGCTTTCATAAAGCCCAGGTCCATCCCCCCAGCTCCACAAAATATTGAGACCACTGTAGGATACATTATATATTACTCCTTTACATCATTTGATATTATTTCTAGTAAGATATTTGGCATGATTATCAACTTATTGTGAAGACATGCCAAACTTGTTTAAGGGCGCAAACAAATTTATGTCCCTTTGTTAATCAAACAAGTCTACCAATAGTAATCATCATCTTTCTCACCAATATTTTCAATACTTTACCATTCAAATCGTTTTCCAGGAACGTGACTACGTATAAAGAAAATCCAAGTCGATTATAGGTAATAAAAAAACCACCCTTAACTTGAGTAGTTTCTGTGTCTCTATATCCTTCGTTTATAATTTACATATAACTCAATCTAAATCTGAACAACAATCTAGTATCATCTTAAAATTATGTATGATATTTATTGATGTTTCTACACCATTAAAGATGCTGGTTGATTCTTGTTTCATAAAAATTAATATCCCCAATTTATTTTATTCAATCTATCCAAATAATTTTGCCCTTCATTTGGTTCAATCATTTTTATAAAATTAGCCATTCCAAAGAGGTACTCTTTAAAATATGAACGTTCTTCTGCTTTTATTTCTTTAAGATGACTATACACTCCATACCTTTCACAATAATAAATATGCTGCTCTAACTTCATTTTGTATTTTCTCTTTACTTTAACAGTCTCACCAACCATAAGACCAGTAATCTCTTTATAAGGAATATTCTCTTGAATTCTCATTTTTTTTAAATTTATATTGAAATTCTCACTTTCTATTATCTTAATAATAGATGGAATGAGACCCTTTACTTTCTCATCTCCAGAAATAGTGATGTCATCAGCATACCTCGAATACCTATATCCGAAGTCCGACACAAGACTCAATATTCTTTTGTCTAGACTATTACACAAAATGTTAGCTATATAAGGGCTTGAAGGTGCTCCTTGTGGAAGTACTCCATTATAGGTACATAATTTAGCTAGAGAATATGATATCTCTTTAGTGTATCCACTATTGTGAAAGAGACGGAAAACTTGTTCAAATTTAATATTTGGGAAAAAGTCTTTCAAATCTAAATTAATTACAGAAGATTGATTAATATGTACAGCGGCATTATCTTTTATGCTCCTATTACGCACAAATCCATATGCAGCCCCGCTTATGCAAAATCTATATAAAATATTGTCTAGTATCCAACGTTGTATTTCTTTTAAATGAAGGCTCGGCATTGTGATTTCCCTATACCTACCATTTGACTTAGGTATTATATGCTCAGTATAGAAAACATCTGAACTAACTATATAATAACTCAGCTTCTTATTATCTATACCCATTAATAAAGATAAGTGTTTTTTGTCAAATATTACAGGTAAATCTTTATTAACTAACTCTTCAGCATAACTTAAACATGCCTTTTGATAGCGTCTTCCGTAACCTTCTTCTATTAGCTTTTCTCTAAGTCTATTTATATAATCCATAGTATCCCTCATAGAAAGTCGGTAGTTTCTACCAATATAAATTTATTAACTATTATTACAAATTAGATAAACAATATTATAACAATCTATCAGACAATTTATTGTATGATACTGCAAAATTATTTGCAGTGGAGAATTTAGTGATCTTCTAAACTCTCCAGATCAATTAAGAAACATTAGTAAGGGTAGAGACTCTCTACCCGAATCTAGAAAACTACCGACTATCATTATTTTACTTTATTTTTTTCATAAAACCAATCGGAATATATATTTCATTTAAATCCATCTGCTTATTTTCAATAACACTCTTAATCTCAAAGCTATCATAGTAATCAATATCATAAAGATCATGTTTTTTTAAATATTCTATGGATTTATCAGAAAGTTTATAATATTTTTCTAACACTAGTAAACCTTCTTTTTGGAATCTTTCAATCACATGCACTAATTGTTGTTTATCAAAACCGAAATTATGACTTATCTCTATATATGAGTAACTTGCTTTGACAGTATTAAAATAAACAAGCATTATTAAATCCTTATAATTATCACTCATTATTTACCCTCTTGCTTCTCCCAACCGAAAAATTTTGTTTTTGTTTCCCTCTCTTTGGTAAGGTGAACCTCTTAAAAAGAGTATTCCATTGTTTTAATTTCCCGAATTCAGGATGATACCAGAAAGAGCTTAAAGTATTGTTCGGTATATTATGGTAAAATCCAATTATTAATTGGCTATCTTTAAAACCCATAATATTTCTATGACCTTTCCCCCAGATTGTTTCTTCAAATTTACTTAGTACAATTCTTTTATCGTCTTTTAGAGTTGGGTGATCAGAAAATATTTTACCACACATTCTTTCCACCTTTACCTGTACACTTAATTCTTCTTCAGCTCGATATTGTTCTATAGATTGCAATGCTGAATCTGTCGCTGCTAAAAGATTAATAATAATCTTTTTTCCCATTAACTTATCTTTATATTCTTTTAAAAAATCAGTAATCGTTTTTCCAGATCCAGAAATGTCATCAAAAAACACAGCGATTTTTATATGTTCATCGCACCCCAGATCTTCAATGTTTTTCTTTATAGTATCTTCATAAATCTGAATTCCATCTTCTCTTACTATTTCTCTTATTAACATTGTCATTTCATCTGAGCTATTTGTTTTTCCACTTTGAGAAGGAAGGGAAAAAATAGCAATGTCTTCTAAACTATTGTTATGTAATAATTCAGATAGTTGCTTTTTTAGTATCCCCTTGACCTCTATCTTTGAGAAAAATTCAAATTCACTAAAAAGCTGTATTAATATTTCTTTAACATCTGGTAAATCAGTATTCTCAATCCATTTATAAAACTTATTTTCAATATCCTTTAGGAAATATTCTTCTTCACCATATTTTTCTATAAAATCTCTGATTATCTTTTCAATATCCATAAGCCCCCTGCAAATTGTAGGTTTTTTTGAAATAAAACGTATTAATTCAGAACCGGTAAGATAGGCCGATCAACCTAATAAGGTCTTACTCATTTTGTCGAATAACAATATTGTATAATTATTTTCCACAAATTAGAAGAGCGTTCTAATTTTAAATACATACTTAAGTCACGAGGTAAATGATATGGTGAACCTTTCATAAGTAAAGCAATTTAACATATTGATAGATATTTATATTATAATTTGGTACTATTTACCGATAAGACGTTAAAGCGAGGGGGAACTTGCTTTTGAATTATGAGTTATTTAATAGGACTCTTTTAAGTACAACAAATCAGGAAGAAAGAATACACTTTGCAAGAAAGCACTTCTTTCATGGTATACCGTTTGTATTTAAAGATAGGGAAGATCAATATTTTGAGTTTAGAAGTAAGATTGCTAGGCAATTTAATCTAAACTTTGGAGAGGTATTCATAGTTGGCTCAGCGAAATTTGGATTTAGTTATATTAAAGGAACTGAATTTAGTTACGAATCAGATATTGATGTAGTACTTGTGAATGAACAGCTATTTGAACATTTTTATCAAAAAATATCAGAGTACCAATATCAGATGGATAGATTTCATCATACAATTTCCTTGGACGAGAAAAAACAATACAATAAATTCCTTAGATATTTAGTCAAAGGTTGGATGAGACCAGATCTATTGCCGTATTCCTTTCAAATTGAAATTCTAAAAAAAGAATGGTTTAACTTTTTCAATTCAATCTCTAATGGAAAATCCGAAGTTGGCAACTATGAAGTTAAAGCGGGATTATACAAGGGTTACTACTATTTAGAGAAGTATTATATGAATGGTATTGAGGGATACTATAATAAAAGAAAAATGGAAATAGTTGGGGGATAATAGTATGGCGAAACAGATGCAAGCAACACCGAGCACAAAAAAAGTCTCTGATATATATACAAGATTATCGGGACCTAATCCTACGTTAATTTTACAACCACCTTTTCAAAGGAGATTTGTTTGGAGCGATGATCACAAAGAGAGATTAATTGATACTATTTTAAACGGATTACCAATACCCGAAGTGTACATAGCACAATCAGGAATTGACCTCGAAAAGTTAGAGACACAAGAGGTAGTTGTGGATGGCCAACAGAGACTAAGTACCATTATTCAATACATAGATGAGCCCGATGATTCTATAGTCTTTGGAACCATCGTTCCAAAGTTTAAAGTACTTCAAGATCAAGATAAAAGGGATTTCTTGAATTACAATATTGTAATTCGTGACCTCGGTGATATAGATAGTGCGACGATTATTGATGTATTTAAAAGAATAAATTCAACAAGATATGGCTTGAATGATATAGAGCTTCATAATGCTGTTTATAATGGGAAACTTATCACAACTGCAAAAGATATTTTGGATAAAGTTAACACAGACAATCTTCCATTCCTAACCGAATCAATGATATCAAGAATGGAAGATTTATACTTTATTTTGAGTTTATTGGCTACTATTATACACGGTGGATATTTTAGCAGAGATAAAGAGATTGAGAAATATATTATAGAATACAATGATAAGTTTGAATCAAGCGAAAGTTATAAACATAGGTTTAATGAGATTTTCTCTTATATCGAGAAATTACGTTTGAAGTCAGAATCTATTTGGTATCGCAAATCGAATTATTTCACACTTTTTGTTGAGTTATATAATCGAGATCTAACAGGTTATGATATGAAAACAATTCATGATAAGTTGGTTACATTCGAAAACAACGTTTTGGAAAATCGCAACTTGGGTAGAGAGGAAAATGATTTCAGTAAATATTATGCTTATATGTATTCTGGTACCGCAAGTCGACAAGCAAGAGTAGTCAGAGGGGAGATTCTTTCGAAGTATGTCCTTGATTAATGGCAAGAGCGCTAGCCCTTTTAGGTAGCGCTCTTATTCTTTCTAAAATTCAAAAAAATTTCGCCCTATTTATGATAAGGTTCACCCCGATTTATCTTCACCGCGGTACATCTGTTCCAAGCTCTCAGTGAATGAACCATAACATAATTCTCATCAGTTGTATGGTTGTTATTAAGCAGATTGCGGAGACCATTTATACAGCACGTTCTCTCATACACTTTCGTCCTGCATAGATTTCCTTCTCTATATCATTATGAAATTTAAGCAACAGTTCCTTCTTCAAAGACTCATTAGTTGTCTCTTTTAACTTAATAAATAATTTCAGTAAATCATAGGGTAAGAGAGATGAAAACTCATTAAATCACTCCGTTTATTTAAAATTTCGCTTGATATATCATTTAATTCCGCAGATACCATACCGACTAAAAGAGCGTATTTTAATATTTAACTATTTTATTGAAAGGTATCGACTAACAAAAAACGCCTTCTTTCGAAGGCGTTGATTAGACTTCTCATCAAATAAAAAAAGACCGTTTCGGTCTTTTGAACAACTTCGAACACCCCAACTCATGTTACAATACAACCTGAACTCATACTTTACGAAGGCGGTTGATACTGTTGATTTACATCATCAAATTTGTATACAGCTTTGTGCTTCCTCCAGGACTTTTCATCTTACTACTGCTCGGTATTGTCATTTGGTTATGGAAAAAGAACCGTCGTCCTGCGCTTGTCCTGCTTGGCGTTACACTGCTTATGTATTTCTCCATGACTTCCTTAGTCAGCGATGCGTTAATCGGAGGGTTAGAACGAAAATATCCTCAACCGGATACATTGCAAGGAGATGTCATCGTTGTGCTTGGTGGAGGTGCAAGCTCTGGGACACCGGATATTGATGGCGAGGGCAACTTATATGGATCAGCAGCGAATCGGCTAATTACAGCTGTACGACTACATAATGCGAGTGGTTTACCCATCCTATTCTCTGGTGGACAAGTCTTCTCCGACAGCGGCAATGAAGCGGATATCGCCAAAAGACAACTCCTCGGACTCGGTGTCCCCGAAGAGGATATCCTGACCGACAATCAATCTCTTAACACGGAGCAGAATGCTGAAAATACCGCCGCAATCCTACAAGAGAATGGACTTAAGCGTCCTGTACTAGTCACATCAGGGTTTCATATGCCCCGCTCGATGCAGCACTTTAAGAACGCAGGGCTAACAGCGCAAGCTTTTCCTACAGATTATATCGCCAGCGCTGAATTTTCGTTGCAACCCTCAAAGTTCACTCCTTCTCCAGGAGCCATCTCCACTACAGGCACAGCCTTGAAGGAGTATTTAGGTCTTCTTGTTGCTCATCTATTTAATTAGATCTGTGAATTTCGCATTGGTTACCCCTGCAAGAAGCTGCGGTGATACATCCATTTGTTGACCAATTTTTCCGGCGCTAACGGCTATCGTTTCCTGACTTTCTGCGCTGCTATCAATGAACGTTGGATATAGCTTTTTCATACCGACTGGTGAACATCCACCACGGATATAACCCGTCCACTTCTGCAAATCCTTGACTGGCAGCATCTCAATCTTTTTCTCTCCGGCGGCCTTGGCCGCCTTTTTGAGATCCAGCTCCTCAGCAACCGGTATAACAAATACATAAAGATTGGCTCCGCTATGAGCGACCAAAGTTTTAAAAACCGTCTCTGCCGCCTTTCCAATCTTCTCCGCAACTGCCGTACCATGGATTAGTCCATCCTCATTGTCATACTCAAACACTTCATATCCAATTTTCTTCGCATCTAGCATTCGCATCGCGTTGGTTTTGGTTACTGCCATATCTGATCTACCTCTCTTTAATCTATTCGATACTATATGGTCAAAGAGGCCCCAAAGCCAACATGGCTCACAGGACCTCTTATTGCTGCGTTCCCATTAATCTCTGGGATAATTAATTTGCATAATATCCATAAACGGAACTTTTTCGATACCTTCGTTTTTACTGACGTGTACTTTTCCAGTCCGCGAATCCATTTCTACAATCGTTCCGCGCACCTGTTCTTCTTTTCCCCATACGGTCAATAAGATCTCAGAACCTTCTTGCTTGGCTTCAACTAACTGATTGCCTAGCTCCTCAAGTACAAACTCATCTCTCGTGGGCCGTTTGGCCACTTTTGCTTTTGCCACTCTACTCCTCCAATAAGCGATTACGGGTATTAAGTATACAAGCATAAACGCCTTCGATGTCCTTATAAGGACACCATGCGAATATACGAGAAATATAAGACATAAAGTATTGCGTGAATCTTATACGTTCTTATATTTTTAAATACTAAGTATGAATGCTCTCGTTTATTATATCATGTTTCAGTTTAAGGCTCGAACCCCTTCTGGCTCAAGAACAGCTCATCTTCTGAAAAAACACTCCGGAGTCCATCGTACACCCTACGATATGCCGCTGGATCATACCAATCTTCCAGTTGCAGCTCTTCATAAAGGGAATATATACCTAATCTTCGTGTACGTTTTCCCCCACTGCCATCTCCCATAAAATAATCGTCAATACAGACTCTATCCACGAGTTCCCTAAGAATCTCAGGAAAAGAAGTGCTGCTTGGCAATACCGGAGCGATGGTTGCTTGAACAGGAATGCCCGCATTACGCAGTAATTTCAGTGTCTTTAATCTCGCAGAAATGGGCGGAGCACTTGGTGTGAATTTTTTGCGAATATCTTCACGATCCGTCTCTACAGTCATACTCACACGAACCTTATCTCCTAAGGGTATTAGCAAATCCATATCTCTGCTTACGAGCGGACTACGCGTCTGCACGAATAAAAAATCAGGCGGATTCTCTACCATAACCTCCAATAAAGCTCTTGTTACTTGTTCCTTGTACTCTATCGGTTGGTAAGGATCTGTACTAGAGGACATAAAGATGGAGACCGGTCCTTTGGACTTTGCTTTTTGGAGTTCTTTGCGTAGGATAGCTGCAGCTTCTTGTTTTACATCTACCCACATCCCCCATTCCTCTTTACGGAACATTGAAACGGGCATTTGACGCACATAACAATATGAACAGCCATAAGTACATCCGGTATATGGATTCAAAGAATGACTGTATCCATTCAGATAACCCGTCCCTTTATTAAGTAAGGTCTTTGGGGTTTTGTACTGGATCTCATTCTTCATAGTTCTTGAGCAAGCTTCCCGCTCTCCAAATGAAGCAGCCTCGTCTTCATCTCTAATCCCCCGCGGTATCCGGTTAATGTCCCATTCTTGCCAATGACTCGGTGACAGGGCACCGTAATTAATATCGGATTCGCACCAATCGCCGTCCCTACCGCTCGTACTGCAGCCGGTTTTTGAATATATGTGGCAATGTCCGAATAAGACCACGTTTGTCCATATGGAATTTCACATAACGCTTTCCACACCGCAAGTTGAAATGGAGTCCCACGATAGTCAAAAGGAATGCTGAATGCCTGCCGTTCCCCTTGCAAATATTCGATCATTTCCTGTACAAATGGAACCATTTTCTCATCGTCCTGCACCAGTTCACTTCCAGGAAATTTTCGGCTGATCCAGTCACTCATTTCTTCGAATGGCTTCTGCTGCGACCCCACATAACTTAATCCTTTCTCTGATGCTGCGATATAGAAGCTCCATTCCTTATAAGCTAGCAATGTCCAGTATATGATTGCATTTGGTCTACTCTCCATTTTTCTGTACCTCCAAGATTAATTCAGAATGATTCGTTAATTCTACTTTGTTAAGCTGTCGATACTGCGTTGGGGTGTGCCCCGTCTTTTTCTTAAATAAGGTAATAAAATACGACGTATTTGGCAGACCCACATGTGTTCCAATATCAGCTACAGCCCGATCCGTGGTAACCAAATATTCAGATGCCTGATCGATTCTCTTTTGCTGTATATAATCCACAGGAGTGATTCCCGTTACTTTCTTGAAGGTTCGATGCAGATGATAAGGGCTTCCATGACAGACTTCTGCCAGCATTTCAAGAGTAAGAGGTTCCTGATAATGCTTGTCGATATATTCAGTCATTACAGCCACCCATTCCTTATCCGGCAGCCGCTCACCCGTCGGTTTGCATCTTTTACAGGGACGAAATCCAGATTCTATCGCTTGTTCTGCATTTTGAAAGATACGTGTATTCTCTCGATTAGGTGCTTTGGACTTACAGGAAGGTCGGCAAAAGATTCCCGTAGTCTTCACAGCATAAAAGAATTTATCTTTATAAGCTGCATCATTTTGCAAAATCGCCTGCCATTGCTCCTCGTTCATCTTTTCCACATCTCCACTCCTATCCATACGCTTTACCTCTAAACCAAGTATACCCTGCTTCAGGGTTATCTGTACTCATTCTAGAATGTAAAAGCAAGATAGTGAAATACAAAAGTGGTGAGATTGCTCGTAATAACACTTTGTTTATCGAATCCGCACTTCCTTTGTCAACCGTGCAGGGAGCAGCAATTGAACAACGAATTACTCATAACAAGTCTACCTGAACTGGAGGAATCGAAATGGAAATTCTGAAAACAAAGGATGCCGCAGAGCTGTTGTCTGTTAGCCAAACAACGATCAAACGTTGGGCTGCTATGTTCCCTGACTTTTTTCCAAAGGACCGATTTGGCCACTATACATTCTCAGAGCAGCAAATTAGCTTGCTCAATCATATTAAAGATTGCATTAATCACGGAGAAGCACTAGAGGGTATTCAATTAACTGTCGCGAATGAGCATCAATTGTCGTCGTCACCGCAAGACCCACTTCATCCCACTGACGCTGAGCCTATGCAAGATATATTGTCCCGGATTCATTATATCGAACGTACACTCGATCAAAAAGCCGACGAAGTAGTCATGATACAGCTGCTTCAGCAACGTGAAGAGCTTGAGGATCTGCGTATAATGATTAAACAATTAGCGGCATCCCTTGAACCCATGCAAGTTACAAAAGGAAAAACCTTCACACCTAATGAAGCATCCTATCCCGTTACCACTTCAAGATTACCCTCTCCGCCAAGAAAGCGCGGGCTATTACGCTCATTCTTTTTCCTATAAGCCTGAAACGCAACGCAAAAGAACCTACTTCTAACCATCGTTGAAGTAGGTTCTTATTAAATAACGTAGAATACGGATGACAAAGGCAGTGACTAATGGTTAGGCAATCCCCTACTGTTTCTGCAATAAAGCTGAGCCTGCGATTCCCGGATGTGTCATTTCGTATGGGTCCAGAATCAGATTTAGCTCTTCCTCGGATAACACATTATACTTAAGGCACAATTCACGAACAGATTCTCCTGTCAAAATCGCCTCACGAGCAATACGAGAAACCACTTCGTAGCCCAAATGTGGGTTAACCGCAGTAATGATTCCGACACTCCGTTCCACATCCCGCTCTAGCTTCTCTTTATTGGCTTCAATACCAGCCAGACAGAAGTCTGTGAACACTTGGAAGGAGTTGTTCATGATGCTGATGGACTGAATGAGATTAAATACTAGAACTGGCTCCATAACATTCAGTTCCAGTTGACCCGCTTGGGAAGCCAGACAGATCGTATGATCATTCCCTATGACTTGAAAAGCTACCTGATTGATGACCTCTGCCATAACCGGATTGACTTTACCTGGCATAATGGAGGAACCAGGCTGGCAAGCAGGTAGTGAAATTTCATTAAACCCTGTCCGCGGGCCAGAGGCCATGAGTCGAAGATCATTAGCAATCTTGGACATGTTCATCATGCAGACCTTTAGGGCAGCAGATACTTCGGTGTATGCATCTGTATTTTGCGTAGCATCCACAAGATGATCTGCAGTAACTAGCGGCAACCCACTTATTTCAGCCAAATGCTCTACAACCACTTCGATATATCGAGGGTCAGCATTTAATCCAGTTCCTACAGCCGTTGCCCCCATATTCACTTCATATAAATGATGACGTGTATGTTCAATACGTTTGATATCTCTCTCAAGTACTCTGCGATAAGCCTCGAACTCTTGGCCCAGACGAATCGGCACTGCATCTTGTAGATGCGTGCGTCCCATTTTTATAACCGGATCGAATTCCTTGGCTTTAACTGCAAACACCTCATGCATTCTGCGCATAGTTACAAGTAGTTGTTCCAAAAGAGAAAGCGTCGCAATATGAATAGCCGTCGGGAATGCATCATTTGTAGACTGCGCCATGTTCACATGAGAGTTGGGACTTAAATGACGATAGTCTCCTTTTTCATGACCAAGCAGCTCTAAGGCTCGGTTAGCAATGACTTCATTGGCATTCATATTTAACGAGGTACCTGCACCACCCTGTATAGGGTCTACAATAAATTGTTCGTGCCATTGACCTTCGATGATCTCATCTGCTGCTTTCACAACCACTTCTCCAAGCCCACGATAGAGCCTGCCGATTTCCATATTTGCAAGCGCAGCGGCTTTCTTTACGATCCCCATCGCTTTGATTAATTCATTGTGCACTCTATAACCCGTAATTGGAAAATTCTCTACTGCGCGTAATGTCTGAATCCCATAGTATGCGTTCTTATCTACTTGTTTGCTGCCTAGAAAATCATTCTCTACACGAAATTCAGTTCCTGTCACAGTAAATCCCTCGCATTCTTTGAGTTAGGTTTGATCGGATTTAAGAAAGCGCATTCATTCATATGTCTCACTTAGATATTAACCTTTATTGTGACAAATGTCTCTCATAAAATTAGAGATTAATGTAATTAATTTCAAATAAGTTTACGAAAGCCTTGCCCTTAAAGGAAAGGTGGTTTTTATTAGGAGTAATTTTCCAAATGAAGCTATAGCATAGTATGTACACTAATTAAATTCTATTGCACTTCATGCCATCAAATCTCATCACATATTTACAAATTAAAAAGAGTCGACCTTAAGGTCGACTCTATCCAAACTTTACTCACAACTATGTTGAGTTATTATTAAACCGTATAGTTCTCCAAGGAAATCTTCACATCATTCAATACAGCTCGCGGTCGCTCTAACTCACTCTCGATACTCAATTGCAATCTATCGCCATTACTGGTCGTATAATGAGCCGCCAACCCGTCTTCCATCTCGAACTGCGGTTCATTGTGGGCCATAGCTATAACGAAAGCATCTAGTCCGATGATTCCAAGCTCCGCGGACTCCTTAACACCTATCGCTTCAACGATCACCCCACCCAGCTTTCCTTGAACGGTTACCTCAATATATCCCGGCCGTTCCTGCAGTTGGTATGAATGTGATAAATAAATTGCGAAAAAGACATCCCCAACCTGACCAAACAAGGCGTTCGGGTCTTGCATCCACTCCCCATGAGGAAGAACACCGATGATCGTATTCTTATCACCCTGAGGAATGGGGAATAAAGAAATAACAACATTCTTGTGATAGAGGACCTCCATATAACGACTCTGATGGCGAGGATCTCCCTCATTGTAGCCTTGACCTGGGTGGAAGAAATATAACTGGTTGGACCCTCCTTCTCCATTCACAGGCAGGGAGAACGCCCATCGGAGCTGCTCATTATCGAATTCCTCTACTCGCTCCCACATCCCGCCTGCGGCAAATTCCTCTGTAATATAGGCGTAGGAATGAAGCAGCGGTTGAACGTTCGGATCTGCAGGAACTACTTTCCGTGTAAGCTTGGTAGCTTCCACTGGCGTCTGGTGATTCATTGCAGCTGTTAAAGCCTCTTCGGGTGCTTTATAGAAAAGGAGTCCAGCATATTCCGTGCGTGGCATTGCCTCTGGAAGCTTGAAGTCCCCGAACTGAACATAGTCATGCAGCACATTAGCGTCACCTGGTATGTCATGAGGCCAACCTCTTGAATGTGCCCCTACCCAAGCTCCACGCAAATAAAATGCTGCTCTGACATTCCAAAGATAATCAAGCATTTCTTTAAGAGTAATTATTAAATCCGTATCCTCTGCTGAGATAAGCTCCAAAGCACAGGTAAACGCTTGCACCCAATGCCAGAACCACGGAAGACTGCCGTATTCAGGCATACCTTTGGAGCGAATATACGCTAGCGTACTCTTCAGACTTTGCCGACCATCTTCAAGCAATATTTCGTCTGCGAAAATCGTACCAAAAATCAGCTTTGCTGCTGTATATTTCGCTTCATGATGTCCAAAGGTTACTACCGGCTTACGGAAGAAATCACTCCGATAAATGTGCCCAAATGCTGTATTCAGGACAATACGGAGTTGCGCATTTAGTGATCCGCCATATTTTTTGCAAAAGTAAGCCATCAGACTCCCCATAATTTCCACAGGTAACTCATGCGGCGATGCTTCACGTGGAATAGGATTCAAACCAAGTGGCCAGTGCCCGTAGAGCTCCGTACCGGCTTGTCGATTCTGAAGCAATAAAGTCTCCAGCAGCACATCCTGTGCCTTCTGCTTCGCTAGTTCACGATCGAAAGGTCTCACCAGAGAATCATCTACTGCAGCTGCAAAAAGATACGAGCCATAATAAAAGTTATTTCGCACATCATCGTGGAACCAGAGTCCACTCTCCAGGAGAGGTCGCCGCTCCGCTTCCAATGCGATTTTAAAAATAATTTCTTGCTGACGCTCCTTATAACTACTCTGAATACCATTTGACTCCAGCATTCAAGTTCGACCTCCCATATCTCAATTCTCAATAGTATGACAATAACCCTACGAATGAGAACAAAGCATTTTAGCTCTATTGTGCACACTTTTTGTTCATTTTGCAATTATAAAAACCTAATAATAAACTAAAATGAACATAAATAATAAAAATTACACTTGTAAAATGAACTTAAATGGAGTAAATTGTACCTATACGAACGAAAAATATGCTTGTTAAGGAGATTGAATATTCCATGGAAAGACGTTTCGCATCCCATCCTAATGAAGTTAAGCAGTTTGACACTGAGCGCCTCCGTAAGGAATTCCACATTCCTGTCATTTTTGCACCTGATGAGCTAAAGCTTGTGCTTACACATGAAGATCGTATGATCGTTGGTGGTGCTAATCCTGTTAAAGAAGAAGTAGTTCTTACTACAGACCTTAAAGAGCTTGGGGTTACTTACTTCCTCGAACGCCGTGAGCTGGGGATCATCAACGTTGGCGGTAAAGGGACGGTTGTTGTCGATGGTACAGAATATGAAGTGGATTTCAAAGAATGTCTGTATGTCGGTCAAGGTTCTAAAGATGTTATCTTCAAAAGTGCAGACGCTTCCAAGCCCGCCAAATTCTATTTGAATTCTGCACCTGCTCACCAGTCCTATCCAACTACCAAAACCACACTGGCCGAATCCGAATCCGGTGCGATGGGCGGTTTGGAGAACTCCAACGAGCGTACCATTCACCGATTCATTCATACAAATGGCGTACAAAGTGCTCAGCTAGTTATGGGTATGACTCAACTGAAGCCAGGTAGCATGTGGAATACGATGCCAGCACATACACATCCACGCCGGATGGAAGCTTATTTCTATTTCGATCTACCAGACGATTCCGTTGTGTTCCACTTGATGGGAGAGCCTAATGAAACTCGCCATATCGTAATGCAAAACGAACAAGCCGTTATTTCTCCAAGCTGGTCCATCCATAGTGGTGTCGGCACTCATAACTATACTTTTATCTGGAGTATGGCTGGTGATAATAAAAGATATGATGATATGGACCCCGTATCCATGAAAGAACTACAATAGAGACAAGCTAAAACGCCTTCGGCGTCCTTTTAAGGACGATAAGCGTTTGTGCGAGAATTATAAGGAAGAGTCTAGCGTGAAACTTAAACTTTCTTATAATTTTAATCAATTACGGAAAGCTGAGGCAAGCGGATGAACCCGATACGACGACACGAGATGATTATGGAAGTTATGCTGAACCAAAAAGATGTAACGGTGAATGAACTGAGCGATAAGCTGCAGGTTACCGGAAAAACAATTCGTGAGGATTTAAGCAAGCTGGAGGAACAAGGACTGATCGTTCGTGTCCATGGCGGAGCTGTGCTGGCACAAAGTGACCAGTTTGGTATTTTACCCTCCAAGGATCCCCTGGATAAGTATTCCGACGAGAAAACGGAAATCGCCTTGCGTGCGCTTGCTCATATTGAACAGGACGATATTATAGCTCTTGACGGTGGGAGCACAACGCTTGAAATTGCTCGACGCCTGGACAATATGCCTCTGACGGTAGTCACCAATGATGTATACATCATCAGCGAGCTGGTTCCCAAAGATCATATTCGCCTGGTCGTTCCCGGGGGTTACCGTGTCCGTAATATGTTGGCCGGCCCTGAAGCCGTCTCCTATGTGCAACAGCTTAATATTCAAAAAGCATTTGTGTCCTCTACAGCTGTTCATATTGAACATGGACTTTCCATATATACAGGAGATTTAATTGAGTTTAAGCAAGCCCTTGTGTCTACAGCCCGTAAGGTGTTCGCGGTTGTCGATCACCATAAATTTGGTCAAACTGCGCTACGTACATTTGCTTCTCTGCAGGAGGTTGACGTTATCTTGACAGATAATGGACTCTCCCCCGAGACGACAAAACAGTTCCGCAATGCCGGCGTTATCATTGAATGTGAGTAATAACGGAATCATATCCATTTAAATCAAAGGGGCGTAATTATATGTCATCATCATTATTCAGCTTGGCAGGTAAAACAGCACTTGTAACCGGTGCAGCGCAAGGTCTTGGACAAGGGATTGCCCTTGCCTTCGCAGAAGCAGGTGCAGATATCGCATCCGTATCTCTTAATACAAGTGAAGAAACCGTAAACGCTGCAAAAGCTTTTGGCGTAAAAGCGGTTAGCATCGAATCTGACCTAAGTGATCATAACAACCTGCAAAACACATTTGACCAAGCCCTTGAACTGACCGGTCATGTTGACATTCTCGTGAACTGTGCAGGAATGATCCGCCGTACTCCGGCAAAAGACCATAGTGAAAAAGACTGGTTCGATGTAATCAACTTGAACCTGAACACAGTGTTCCTTCTGTCTCAGATCGCGGGTCGCCACTTCCTTGAAAGAGGATCCGGGAAAATCATTAACATCGCCTCCATGCTCTCCTATCAAGGCGGTATCAATGTTCCTGGTTACACCGCAAGTAAGCACGGGGTTGCTGGTCTTACTAAAGCTTTTGCCAACGAATGGGCAGGCTCCGGACTGAACATCAATGCGATTGCACCAGGCTACATGGCTACTGAAAATACAGCTCCAATCCGTGCCGACCAAAGTCGTTCGGATGCCATCTTAGATCGTATCCCTGCTGCACGTTGGGGAACGCCTGATGATCTTAAAGGTCCTGCTGTATTCTTGGCTTCCGCGGCTTCTGACTACTTGAACGGCCACATTCTTAATGTTGACGGCGGATGGATGGCTAGATAAATAACCTGAAATATTTAACCCGCTGCCTGTGGCAGCGGGTTATTTTTACTTAAACAAGCTTGTAATAGATTCCCCATCAAACTTACTTGTAATTTTAAAACCCCCGGAGTGATACTTATTGTTACTAGCAAGATCAATGATATGCAGAAAATTAGTGTCTGTGAGAGTCATTCCAAAACGCAAAGCTTTATTTACACGTATACTTATCCAATAGGTTTCCGTAGGTTTATCAGCAGTATTACTTCTTCTCAGTTTCACATCAGAGAACTCATGTATTATCTTTTCAATTTCTTTCGGATCCTCAACTTCTACTTGTTCATCATTTGACGATTTAAGAATCTCGATGGACGTGATTTCGGCTGTATCGATTCGATCTAAAATAATATTTTTAAATGAATTATAACTGTGATATAACGTAATGCTCCAAAAGCCAATAATGAATACTACAAGAAACACGATGTACGGATTAGTTTTTTTCATTAATCTGAGCCTTCTATCTGCACAAATTCTCCCGGATGTGCCCGAATATACTCGCCAATCAATCTGTGGCTATCTTCGGCTATGTTCTTAAATCGTTCAAATAAACCACTCATCTCTCTCAACAACTCAGGGTCACGATCGAGATCCGTGATGGTAGCATCAACCCACTGTATTCCAAGACGATTGTTTCTTTCTTCGAGAAATGCCTTTGTTTCCTGAAGCAAAAGAATCATCGGATCATCGCCAAAAAATCGTATGCCTCCCATCACCCCTGTCCAATACCCCGGCAGGTCTTGCATGTAAGAAATCCAAGCATAATATTCCCCTTCGGAATTACGGCTGTGATCATGCATTACTCTGAACATACAAAGAGCTTTCTGTCCATCTGTGAGCTTGGAGATCACTTCGGATTTGATCGATGGTGATTTTGCGCGAATCTGCTGAAAGGTAGGCTCCATACAGGCCCATCCTAGTCTTTCATCACTTAAAGTGTCCAAATCCTTCTGCTTCATGGTTACTAAATTCATTTAACTCCTCCTTTGATTAACATCCAAAAATATACATATCATTCTAACTGTTGTCAATAAGGACCACCCTAACATTTAGGGTAATTCGAACGGTTTTATGATAGGCTTTAGAAAGAAGAAATCATCACAAAGGAGCTTTTCTATGCATAAAGAGATACTTACCATTTTTGATGAAGCAGGCAACCGAACAGGTACGGCTCCACGTGAAGAGGTACATCGGTTAGGTCATTGGCATGAGACTTTCCACTGCTGGTTCATAAGCAAAGATCAGGAAATACCCTATATCTATTTACAACTTCGGAGTGAACAGAAACAAGATTATGCAGGACTACTGGACATCACGGCCGCCGGACATTTGCTAGCAAATGAAACTGTAGAAGATGGAATACGCGAGGTTCAAGAAGAACTGGGACTGGAGATTTCTTTTGAAGAACTGATCCCGCTAGGAACAATTCCTTACAGTTTGAAAAAAGAAAACTTTATCGATAATGAACGAGCGCATGTCTTTATTTATATCAATTCCTATCGACTAGAAGATTTTCAGTTACAACAAGAAGAGGTCGCCGGCATTGTCAAAGCTAAGTTCTCTGATTTCTGCAGATTTTGGCAGGAAGAAATACATAGTCTACAAGTCAACGGTTTTCAAATCGATCCGCATGGACATAGAATTGCCATTGAGCAGGATGTAGACAAGACCCATTTTGTACCCCACGATACGGATTATTATTCTCGTATTATTGAGGGCATCGAGGCAATATTTCTAAAATCATCAGAAGTAACGGAGGACAAATGATTATTGATCAACAAATATTTAGTGTGAGAGGAATCCAATACATCATTCGATCTGCAATCCCTACGGATGCTATGACATTGTCCAAATTAAGAGTACAAATTGATGGTGAGACCGAGAATTTAGACAGAGAACCAGGGGAAGCGTTCATTGACAAATTAGGCTTCACGGTGCTTATTCAATCTGATTCGAAGGAACCCAGAAATTTGTTTCTTGTAGCGGTAGTTGAGGATCAAATCGTTGGGTTCTCCCGATGTGAAGGTCCTACTTTAAAAAGATTCGCTCATAAAGTAGAGTTTGGAGTATGTGTGTTGCAGGATTATTGGGGTTATGGAATTGGAAAGAATCTTTTAGCAGAATCTATTGCTTGGGCCGACGCTAACGGTATCCAGAAAATCGCTTTAAATGTCCTGGAAACGAACGACAAAGCAATTAAACTTTATCAAAAGCTCGGCTTTGAGATCGAAGGCACATTAAAGAACGACAAGGTCCTTTCGGATGGCAAATTCTATAACACGATTATGATGGGACGACTTATGAATTGATAGTAAAAAGGCAGAACCTGAATCCCCCAGGTCCTGCCTTCTTTTTATACTAGCGATTTACGCTTCAACATTACGAGATCATTTACCGCTAGATTCAACACAGCCGGAGCTGTAGTACCTGAGCTCAAATCTGTATAATCCACACCATCTAATTTGACTGATTGCGGACTGCCACTGTAGTTTTGCACAAAGATATAATCGCTTTCTCCATCGGTACGAAGCTGCGCTGTCACACCAGTTGGAAGCTCACTATCAAGTGCACGCGTAATTCCTGCTTTAGCAGTGATCGCGGCATACAATTCAACGTAGAAAGAAGCGTCTTTCACACGAGTAGCTAGGTGATATGCATTTCCTTCACCGAAACGATTTACCGTAAGTGCTGGACGGCCAGCATAGAAATCACTGCGATAAGTGCCTAATGCTTCCGCACCTTCCAAGTGTATCAGCTCAGCAATTTCATGCGCATCATAATCTCCACTAAGATTAAGTGCATTGCTCGCCTGCATGACAACACCATTCAAATCACGGCTATGCAGTCCTTCTGTCTCCTCCGCCCAAATACCGAGCGTTCTGCGCAGTGGTCCAGGGAATCCACCCAAATGGCATAAATCCGTTTCGTTAACGACACCAGACCAATAGGTTGCCAGGAAATTTCCGCCCTGCTCCACAAACTTCTCGATGCGCTTTCCATTTTCTTCGCTGATCAGATATAACATAGGTGCAATGACCAGACTGTAGGAGGACAGATCATCTCCCGATCCGATCATATCAACCGGAATACCCAGCTCCCAAAGTGCACGATAATGCTGGAGTACAGTCTCCTCATAACGTAATCCTGAATTACGAATACCTTGTGCATCTTTGATCGCCCAGCGGTTGTCCCAATCGAAAATAATCGCTGTTCTCACTGGAGTTGATGTACCTACTACTTCTGTCATTCCCGCCAGCGTCTTTCCTACCTCTGTAACGTCTTTAAACACACGAGTCTCGGAATGTCCGCTATGGTCAACAACCGCACCGTGGAACTTCTCACTAGAGCCCCGGCTTTTACGCCATTGGAAATATTGTACAGAATCCGAACCATGCGCTACCGCTTGAAGTGAAGACAGCTTGTGCATGCCAGGACGCTTCAGCTTACTGACCGATTGCCAGTTCGTAAGTGATGGTGTGCTCTCCATGAGCAGGAATGGTTTCTTTTTAAAAGAACGCATTAAATCGTAGTGCATCGCCGTCCATGCCGCCAGTCTAGCATCGTCACCGTCTTCAGTATAATGCCATTCTGGATAAGCGTCCCATGAGACAACATCCAGAATTTTGGCTAGTTCGCGATAATCAATGCCATCGATCATATGCATATTCGTTGTAATTGGTAGCGCTGGATTGTAAGGGCGTACAACATTAATCTCATGCTGACAGAAATCAATCGTCCGTTCGCTGACAAAACGCCGCCAGTCGAGGTTCAAGCCGTGTACTTGTGTTTCTCCATGTGGCGCTGGGGATTCAATCTGTGTCCATGAAGTGTAGGTATGACTCCAAAAAGTAGCCCACCAAGCATGATTCACCTCATCCAAACTGTTATTGTATTTGACCTTTAACCAATCTCTAAAAGCATTCTGACAAAGATCACAGTGGCATTCACCACCGAACTCATTCGAGATATGCCAACCGATAACAGCCGGATGCTGGCTATAACGTTCCGCAAGCTTCGCATTTAAAATCGCAGTTTTCTCCCGATATACAGGTGAGGTGAAGCAATGATTATGACGGAAGCCATGTAAATTGTGAACACGATTACGTTCCACTCTTAGAACTTCAGGGTACTTCTCAGACATCCAAGCAGGTCGTGCTCCACTAGGAGTTGCCAGAAATGCGTAAATCCCATTCTCAGCAAAAGAATCCAATACACTATCTAGCCAATCAAAAGTGAATACACCTTCTTCAGGCTCTAGGGATACCCAAGAAAAAATTCCGACAGACATCACATTACAGTTTGCAAGCTTCATCAGACGAATATCTTCACGCAAAATTTCTGGATACTTCAGCCATTGTTCAGGATTATAATCAGCACCGTGCAGCATCACTGGAGCTTTGCTACTAATCGGGGAATGTTTTTTACTCATTGTGTAAGATCATCCTCTCAATTCTGCCCATTTTTGGAATGGGACTATTCTCTGATGAGACGTTAGATGCCGAAGCTATCTAAATCAAGAATCATCATTTATACTATTTATAATAAAAGAAAACTTACCTAGAATAGTAGGAATATACTCTCGAAGTGATAGTACAAAATGAATATGAGGTGAATCATCCTGCTTCCATTTTCTCTGATAGAGTTACCGCGTGACGCTGAGACGCTTCCCTTATATCCTTACTCTGTCGGACGTCATATCCAATTTCATCATGTGCGGCCTGCCGGCTTCCCTGTGCACCAGATTTTTCTGATTCGTACCGGAACTGGGTTGTTTCGTGATCTGGAGAACGGTACTGAAATCATACTAGAACCTGGAGTGGCTTTCGCCTTCCCACCGGATCGAGGACACGAATATTATCCTACCTCACATGAACCATGGCATGTGGGTTTCATCGGAATCGAAGGAATTCAGTCGCAAGGTTTACTAGAGGGGATTGGGCTTCTCCCTTCTATACCCTATCACCCTGCTCGTTTTGAACAATGTTGGGAGGAAATCGGAAAGATCTGGCATACGGTGAACAATCAGACGGCTAGTCGACAAGACGCGCATGGGATGGAAGATCTATCTATAACCCTATATCGATTACTTCTGATGTTGCGTCGTTCTGAATCCACTCATACCTCAGGCAGTCGTTTAGAACTTGAGTCTGTGCGTAATGGAGCGTTGGCTAAAGCGGTTGGACTTATTAACGAGCATTATACTGAGCCGCTCCTTATCTCCAATCTAGCAGCTGCTGTAGGTTATTCCGTCCAGCACTTCCAGCGCCTATTCGTACATGAATACGGCATAACTCCGCATAAGTATCTTCAGAATCTGCGACTAGAACGTGCGGTACAGTTAATGACAGAGAATGATGAGATTCTCGTTCAAGATATTGCGCTTCAGCTTGGCATGGAAACGAATTATTTTATACGGATTTTTCGAAATACTTATGGCTGTACGCCTGGGGTGATGAAGGAGAGACTTTTAGAGGGGAACAAATAAGATCACGTACCCTACGCGACTTCACTGCTTCGTTTGGCAAACCATCATTTTCTTAGCATCAGTAGTACTCTGCAAATTCAAGAACTCCCCACATGCATTGTCTTTATCACAAAACCCACAGTCATCACTGTGGGTTTTGTGTTCTTCATACAAATCCATTTTTGCATACATGAGGTTGATATGCCGTTACTCTATCCTAACTTGGACATATCGTATTATGAGACTTTTCCCAAATAAAAAGCATCTAAGGGGTTGGTTAAATGAACGGTGTTTCCATTATTACCTGTACAAATCGTCCAAATTATTTAAACAACCTACTTCAAAATTACAACAGACAACGATATGCCCAAAAAGAACTCATCATTATTATCAATAACAATGCAATTCCACTATTCCCCTACCAACAATTAGCTAAAAAACACAAAAACATAAAGATATTTCGTAAACCAGAACATCAAACTCTGGGTTCATGCTTAAACTATGCCGTAACGAAATGTAAATATCATACCATTGCCAAATTCGACGACGACGATTATTATGCCCCTCATTATTTAACAGAAAGTATTCAGACATTAAATAGAACAAATGCTGATATTCTTGGAAAACGAGCTCATTACATGTATTTAAGTGGTTCTAAGACTTTGATCCTTCGTTTCGCACATGATGAACATCGAACAGTTACTCATCTACCAGGCGCTACACTCGTCTTCAAACGTAAAGTATTCGATCATGTGAAATTTCCTGATAGAAACGTGGGTGAGGATGATCTTTTTTGCAGCAGAAGTAGAAAGAAAGGTTATAAGGTGTATTCTGCGAGTAAGAATAACTTCGTAGCCATACGAAGAAAAAACTCTTCTAAGCACACATGGATTATCAGCGACAGCACTCTAATAGCAAACCATAAGATCATCCGTAATATTAAAAACTACAAGGCCTTTGTTGGACGCAGTCCAAAGATCAAGTTATGAAATGGGCTGCTGATTCTAATGGATCTGCTGTATCTATCCTGACCTGTACAAAACGAGCTGACTGTATAAATACACTATTTGATAACTATCGACAACAGAATTTCAATCCTAAAGAACTTATCGTGATCATAAATAATAATGATTTGAAGATCAATGACTATATAACTGCTGCAAAAAAACATAAGAATGTGCGGGTTTATAAAATACCGGAACATCGTTCTCTCGGATTTTGTTTGAATTTTGGTGTGCAATTAGCGAAATATAGTTATATCGCTAAATTTGATGATGACGACTACTACGCTACCAACTATTTAACCGATAGTATGGAAACCCTTCATAAGAGTAAGGCGGATATCGTTGGAAAACGGGCTCACTTCATGTATCTAAATGACAAGAAATTACTCTTGGTACGCTACTCTCATATGGAAAATAAATATGTAACCAATCTTCAAGGTGCGACCCTGCTCATTAAACGTAATGTATTCCAGCAAATTTCTTTTCCAGATCGGAACCGAGGGGAATGCGTCAAGTTCTGTTCTGATTGTGCTGCACATGGCTTTAAGATTTACGCAGGAAACAAGTATAACTTCGCTGCAATTCGTAGAAAAAACTCCAAAGATCACACCTGGATTGTCAGCGATAAGAAGCTTTTATCCAAAAGTGTTAAAGTTATAAAAGTAAAAAACTTCAAAAAATACGTCACTCGAAGCTGAATTAATCCAACGAAGTAATAATTTATAATTATATCTATTCTTTAAATTGTGCAGGAAACATGTATTGGGTAGAGTAAAACGTGAGGACTTCAGAATCTCTAAATGAGGTGTTAATGTGCTAAATACTCTATTACAATATCTGATCAGACCCGTCATCTACACGCCAAGCACTACCGAATTTTGGAATCATCCACATATATCAAAAGGAATGCTAGAGGCGCATCTGGATAAAAATTGGGACGCGGCTAGTCGTAAAGAAGAATTCATTAATGAATCCGTGAACTGGATTTCAACAATGCTTCCCTCAAACCGCTATCCAGATCTACTTGATATAGGCTGTGGCCCTGGGTTATACGCAGAGAAATTTCATAGTGCTGGATATTCTGTAACAGGAATAGATTTTTCACAGAGATCAATAGCCTATGCACAAGAGCAATCTATTCTTAATCGTTCCAATATTCAATATCTTTATCAAAACTACTTAGATATGAATTACTCTGAAAGCTTTGATATAGTTACTCTTATTTATTGCGATTATGGTGTATTATCCACTAGAGACAGATCTCTATTATTAGACAAGATTTATAAAGCGCTGAAACCGAATGGAAAACTTATTTTAGATGTATTTACACCCAGACAGCATGAAGGGAAGAATGAACAGAAAGAATGGGAAAATAATATTTCCGGCGGTTTTTGGGATGAGAATCCACATTTATGCCTGAACTCTTTTTATCGTTATGACGAAGATCTGACAGTTCTAAATCAAACCATTGTTGTTAGTGAACACTCGACTCAATGCTATAACATATGGGAGCATTGTTTCACAGAACATACCTTAATTAATGAAATACGAAATGCAGGCTTTGGCCAGATCGAATTGTTTGCTGATGTAGCAGGAAAACCTTTCAATAATGAGGGGACTACCCTTTGTACGGTAATAACCAAATAAAAAGGACTGGATAAAAACATAGCTTCGTGGCTATGAGCATCCAGTCTCTTTTTTAAAACGTATAATCATAAAATCTCTCTGCATTACTTAGGCTAGTCCATATATCAGAGCTTTCCCCACCTATATACCAATAGGCAACCCCAGCTAAATTGTTCTTAACGCTTAAATTGTATTTGGCTATTAGTGAACGTCCATCCTCAATCCAGATGGTGTGCTTTATGGACTGCTTCGTATAATTGGCAACATATTGTCCCAAAGACTCATTCCATACGGGCTTCATCCCATAGTTACTAATAATCTGATTTTGCTCCGAAAGCGACATGTACTTTGATGATGAAACCGTACCATTCTGATTCAACGTCCAGTCCCGATTATATAAAGGCAATGCCAATATAACTTTCTGGCTGGGTACTACTTTTAATACAGTATTCACAGCCTGTTGATCAAAAGGAATTGAGGCATTCGGCCCAGGAATCTTACTCCCATCATAATGCTCGTCATAACCCATCATCACTATATAGTTCACTTGCTTACCTAGTGCAGCATAGTCAAAAGCATCTGTCCAATCTGTTCCAAGATCAGGAGAAACGTCTATCGACAGCTTAGCGTTAAGTGAATGCATTTTCTCCGCTAATAAAGTAATAAATGAGGTCAAATACGCACGATCATCAGGCCCAACATTTTCAAAATCAATATTTAGTCCATCTAATCCATATTTACTCACTACAGCAGCTAATTGATTTACTGCCGTAGTCCTTGTGCTAACACTCGACAACATTTGATGCGTTGCTTCTTGATCTGAACGATTGCCAACCATTGCCCATATTTTCTTATTATTCTTCTTTGCCCATGTGATCAGCGAAGCATCCGTAGAATCCGTTACTGCACCTGATTTTCCTACATAATACCATCGTGGCGATAAGGTATTCACGTTGGACTTCAGAACCGTATTCTCATATTGTGCCGTCGTCTGACCATATTGCCAGCCTATAACGATCTGATCCTCTGGCTTCTCCTCAAGCTCTGCTGCCCAGCTGTCATTTTGCAGAACCCGGTCAATGAGGACAGCTGTTTCCTGTCTAGTTATAGGATCAGAAGGCCGGAAATTCCTGCTTTTATCCCCCTTCATTAAACCTAGAACATTTACTGTAGCAACAGCTGATCTTGCCCAACTAGCAATTTCATTTCGATCATTAAACGAAGTTAGAGCGGAAGTATGGTTTGTTTGCTTTAAAGCTTTGGCCATCCATACAGCCGCTTCCTGCCTAGTAACTGCTTTTACTGGCGCGAAAGTAGTTGCCGATGTGCCGTTAGCCAGCTCAAGCTGAACAGCTGCCTGTATCCAGCCGTAATACCAAGCTTTTTTAGCTACATCTGTATAAGGAGATACTGGACTAACTGCAGGATCTAGCTTTAGCAGACGATCAAGTACCGTTATGAATTCTGCTCTAGTAATCGATTTAGTAGGTGAAAAGCTTGTCTCCGATGTGCCAGTTAATATGTTTCGATGATATAAATCTATGATTTCTTTTTTAGCATAACTGTTACTTATATCTTTAAATGGGGCTCCATCATCAGCCCATATATGTTGAATAAATACCCCAGCTACAAGCAATACTACAAGTATAGTAATAACAAACCTACCAAATCTATTGTTCACGAGATGATCCTCCTCGGATATAATCTTCGAATTATACCAAGGATAGAGTCAATAAACATTGCTAAAATATTGGTAGAGTGCGAAAAGATGTACTTTGTGAATCTCATCCAATTTTCGCTCGGAATAACTAGTAATCGTATGGATCAAGAGCCCCGAGCTCATACCGGACTGTACGTTCTTTAAGCGAAGCAATTTGTGCGGTATGATGGCGACCATGCAAAGCGTATTTTTATCAAATTGAATTCGTTAACAATCAGTTTATATCCTTCCATCGGTGTTGTAATATTGATGTTTTCAAAATATAAGTCCCCACTTATAACAAAAGACACCCCTAAAGGAGTGTCTGACAACAGTTATGATATTCGAAATTCATATTTATGAAGTTACGTTCTGATTGAATCAGAAGATAGTACTTTACTTATTTAAAGCGCCCTAAATAAAAGCTCACCTTTGGACTGAATATATTTATACATCGCACCACATACCACTAATATTAGTAACCCAATACCTAACAATACAAGATTACCATTCAGATCAGATAGCAGCAGACTCAAACCAAATGGGATCAGTAAGCTTATTAAGCCTATCAACATCGTCACTAAGACGGATGCGCTTTGTTTGATTACCGATACTTCATTTGTCCACTCCAGTTTAGGTAGCTTCAAATTAACGATTACACCAATCATTGCTGTAAGACAAGCATATAAGACGGGAATAACCAGTAATAGCAAGCTTTCGATCCCCCCTGTGCCAAGAGATATCATGAGGAGCACACTACTGACAACTACAATCGGCACGGTAATCGTAAGATTCACTGCGATTTTACTTAGCAATATCGTTAATGTCGGCACAGGTGCGCTTTTTAAAATCCAAATATTATTACCTTCGAGCGAAATGGAACTGGATGTTGTGCAGCTTAACGTTACAAAAACAGAAACAAACAGCGGTGCCAATCGGCTTAAATAATTTGAAAGCTCTGGGACCTCAAGAATTTGTCCTAGTTGCTCTGCATTAACGAATAGCAAGGTGACAGCCATCACAAGTAACATCACCATACCAATACTCGTATTGAGCACATATAAAGTAGAACTGAAATAGCGGCGAAGCTCTTTTTTATACAGTGTATACAAGGGTGACGATACTTCAAGCGACTTCATTTGATACTTATTACTGGAAAAAGAGGTCGTAAGACCCGTGTGTATCGCTTTATATTTATTCCCAAGCAACATGGTAAACAGCACAAAAGAAATCAGTGAAATCGCAACAAACAATACTAAGGAATCCATCTGAAACGAGCAAACCGCATTTACATACATAAGCGTCAGAGGATACAAGTTGTATATTTGATCAGCGATTTGTGTGCTCATATCCGCAAGCAATTGTGGATTGTTCCCATTGATTTGACCGGAACCAACAATTATCCCGATAATCACAATAAAAGTTAGAATGAGAGTTATTATACGGCTTCCTTTAAATCTTGAGGAAAACCAGCTGATCAGCGCACCAATAATCGTTGCAGCAATGATCGGCACTAATGGAATAAATAACAATGTGATCAAGAAATACAAATAATATAATGCTCCCGGATTCACTTTTATAGCATAAACTATGCCTGCTGGTACCATCACCATCAATGAGAAAAACAGGTTTAACACATAGAGCTGAGCCACTCGACTTGCAACAATATGACTCGTTTTGATGGGTAAGGACATTACGAGATCGTAGTCTTTGGAGCCAAATAATACACCACTTGCCTTATAGATCGTTGTAAAAAATCCGATTAAGCAAGTAACAGCCATCATAATCGCTAGCAACAGCTCAGGCCGGCCTATCTGTTCAAGGGTCTCTGCAATAATAAAGCTATATCCAAATGAAACGACTGCCATCATGACTATGCCTATTAAGATACCGATGCTAAGCCAAAGCATTTTGCGTCTTTCTTTCACACCACGTGTGTGCAACGCTTTATTTAACCCAAAGGATGAGATCAGCTGAATCTTTGTCAATCTCCAGATATTAATCATGCTTAATCAACTCCAAAAACACATCTTCAAGGCTGCTGTCACCCTTCACCTCTTCTGTTTTCCCATGCGTAATCAATTCCCCAGCTTTGATAATGGCAATCTTGTTGCAAAGTTTCTCGGCTACATCCAGTACATGCGTCGAAAAAAAGATCGCACTGCCTTGACTGCAAATCTCCGTCATGATTCTTTTAAGCGTATGTGCCGCTTTTGGATCTAGTCCCACAAAGGGCTCATCCAGCACTAACAGCTTCGGTTTATGTATGAGTGCTGAGATGATCGCGAGTTTCTGTTTCATCCCATGAGAATACGAGGAGATTAAATCTCCCAAATGAGAGGTAATCTCAAATTCATCGCCATATTTCTTAATCAGTAATTCACGATCCGCTTTCGATACGCTAAAAAGATCACCAATAAAATTCAAGTACTGAATGCCTGTCAGATGATCGTATAGATCCGGATTATCCGGTATATACGCAGTAATTGCTTTGCAGGCTAATGGATCTTTTTTAATTGAATATCCACCAATCTCGATGTCCCCCTCCTCAAAATCAAGAACACCCACCACTGCCCGAATCGTCGTTGTTTTTCCCGCACCGTTATGTCCGATAAAGCCGTAAATATCGCCCTTCTCTACCACTAAATTCAAATCATTTACTGCCTTCTTACCACCCTTATAGCTCTTCGTAAAATGCTTTATTGTCAACATCTTGGCACTTCCCTTCCGTTCCTATAAGTAATTTCCATCTTGTCGTGCGTACCGATTCATACGTTGTTAGGATAGTTTTACTATAGTACGTTTATCCTGTCCATTTAGTTCATTCCTTCATAGAAATTAGTCAATTTAAAAAAACTCGCCCCGATCTAAATCAGTTTCACTTCGAATGACTCTCTGATTCTTTCAAAATTCTGTGTCCATTTAAACATCATCTTTAGCATCCTCCACCGGGCTTATTCGAACAATGTTCGATGCCAAGCCTTTGTTTCAGGAGGCATTGCGATCTATTATTAAATTCGATGCAAGAGAAAAAGGACCTGCCCCCCGCGGGGAATCAGGTCCTTCCTCATCTATTTACCTCAGCCGGCTTACATAAACTGAAGCGTGCTAAGCGAAGCCTTACCGTTAAGTACAATGTACACGTCCTGACATCCGCTAACGCCGCTCAATTCAGCAGTGAAATCATGCCATATATGAGCACCGGTGCCTGCCAGCGTAAGCTGTGCTGCCAGTGGGCCTTCCGGGCTTTGCAGTCGGATTTCTGCTGTAGCAGCACCCGGACCTGCTGCACGCAGTTTGATGCTGTGCGCACCTACTCCGAACTCGGCATCCTTGAAGGATATCCAGCCGGACTGCTCCTTCACTTCTACGGCGCTGCCGCCTTCACGGCACTCGCCAATCAATACGCCTTCATATCCGTCATAGTTGATTGCCTTCACCAATTGCTTCAGGTCACGAGGTGGAATGACTTCGCCTTGCACCTCAATTGCTGCTCTTACTGGCAGATTGGATGATGAAGCCCCTGCCATAAAGGTGAACACGCCGTTTTCAATACAGAAGCGCTCACGGGTGACATCCCAGATTGCCAACTCGGAGAGTGGCAATCTGAAGCTTACGTCAACCGACTCGCCTGGCTGCACATGCACCCGGCGGAACGCAAGCAGTTGCTTCAGTGGACGTTTCACTCGTGATTCTTCCGCGTGTCCGTACAATTGTACCACTTCATCTCCTGCAAGATGACTCGTATTGGTGACACGAACCGTCAAGCTGATCTCATTATCCTTCGCTGCAGAAACCAGCTGCTGGTCGAGGGTCAGGCCATCAAATCGGAATGTGCTATAGGATAGGCCATGTCCGAATGGATAGAGCGGTTCGCCAGTGAAATACTGATACGTTCTACCACTCTGGATCACGTCATAGTCCATAAATTCCGGCAATTGATCAACCGACTTGTACCAGGTCATATTCAGGCGTCCTGCTGGATTCACGTCACCGAACAATACATCGGCAACAGCATTTCCTAGCTCCTGACCGGCATGCGTAGTGTACACGATAGCCGGCACATGTGCATCTGTCCAGTTCAGGGCAAAAGGATAACTCCCCACAACTACTACGACCGTGTTCGGATTCACCGACATAACTTCCTTAATTAGTTGCTCCTGCGATTCCGGCAAAGTGATGTCTGGGCGGTCCATCGTTTCCTTGCCGTTGATTAACGGATGATTACCGACGAAGACAACCGCCAGATCCGCATCACTGGCAATTTCCTTCGCAGCCTGGAATTTGTCCGTAACCGTCTCTACTTCAAATACATCGGCAGCAATCGCTTCTGCTTCCCCACCAGTGACGGATGCAGCCCCACTCACATTGATCTCATTGGCCGTCTCTTCAGCACTACCAGTACCGACAAGCAGCTCACCATTTTCGCTTCCCACTGTTACCGGTGTATCATTCCACGTCGAGAAAGTCACCTGATCTTCGCCTTCTTCGGATGGGCGAACTAGGAATACTTCTTTCGTAAACCATTCCCAAATTTGGTCCGCTGAAGCTTTCACAACGCGGTCATCTGTCGTCAGGTAACGACCATTGTCTTCGGCGATCAGGGTCTTGTTGTGCCAGCCCCAGTCCGTTGATTCAAACACTGCTGCATCCTCCGCAGCTTCGCCGATTACAGCCAGCGCAGCTTGTTCGCCTTCAAGCAGCTGCACATAGCGGCCTGTGCGTTTGGACTTCAGTTTAATCCGGTCTGTGCCGCCGGCGAACATAGTTTTACCACCATGTGCATCAAGCTTCTCTTGAATCCCCTGAAGAGGTGTAATCGTATAAGGCATTGAACCACTGTACCAGTCGCGATATACCGTTCCGCCCAGCGGTCCGATAACAGCAACCTTCTTCAGCTTGTCCGCTTGCAGCGGAAGCATGTTGTCTTCATTCTTCAGCAGGACAATAGCTTTACCCGCCGCTTCACGTGACAGCTTCGCATGCTCTGGATGTAGAATCGCTGACTCGTCAATCGCAGCATATGGATTTTCGGAATCGGGATCGAACTCGCCAAGACGAAAACGGACACGGAACGTATTGCAAAGTGCCACATCCAAGTCACTTTCAGTTAGCATGCCTTCTTCCAGCGCTTCGCGCAGTGACTGCTTCATCAGCTCATTATCGTCGGTAAGGCTGTCAATTCCGCCCTCACGTACAGAGCGAGCGACAGCTTCCTTATGTGTTTCCAAATAGCCATGATCACGCACCGTGCCGGATACGTCAAACGCATCGCTGACAACAAAGCCGTCCATCCCCCACTCCTGCTTAACGATGGCATTAACATCTGGGCTCAGGTTAGCCGGTACGCCGTTAATGGCGTTATACGCCGTCATCATCGACTGGGCGCCGCCTTCCTTAAACGGAATTTCAAATGCTTTCAAATAATACTCTCGCATATTGCGGGGATCGATACTGACCGATTGATCACCGCGGCCTACCTCATTGTTGTTGCCAATAAAATGCTTCAGTGTAGCAACCGCTTTCAAATACTTTGGATGATCACCTTGGATTCCTTTAACAAGTGCAGCTGAAAGTTTGCCCGTCAGTACTGGATCTTCGCCATAGGCTTCCTCAGTACGCCCCCAACGTGGATCACGCTCCATATCAACGGTTGGTGCCCATAACGTTAATCCGTTTATCTCTGGATTGCGTTTATAAAATCCTCTGGCCTCGTCGCCAATAGCATCGCCAATTCGCTGCATCAGTTCAGTGTCCCAAGTACAACCAAGACCGATTGGCTGCGGATAACCTGTGGCTTCACCAAGCCAAGCCATACCATGTGCGGCTTCTGTGCCATGTTTATATGATTTTACCCCAAGCCGTTCAACGGCTGCCTGATATTGCACCATTTGTTGAACCTTTTCCTCTAGTGTGAAGCGAGATACGAGATCATTGACCCGTTCATCAAGCGGAAGCTGTGTATTCTGGAATGGATAGTTAGTAGATGACATGTAAGAACCTCCTTGTAAACGTTTTCTCTGGCTTATTATAATGTAGATTGTCTTTGCCCGATACCCGTAAAATTAGAGGTATTTTCATATATAATTTGCACTTTCATTTGACTTAATTAAACATTTCAACCAGAAACAGCGTTCGTATGTCCTACCAAGCAGTCAAGCTGCCAGCGAATACAGCTTGTAAGCGTCCGGTAAAATGCTTGCAAATCCGCTTCGAAGAGTGCTCCGTTGTTTCCACTTCCATCTTCATATCGTTCAACTCTTTTTCAAGTAACGTGTCTTAACGAATGCATAAACGTCATCAACCTGCTGATCTACAACGCCCCCCCCTGAATTCAGACGCCACCACTGATCGTATCATCTGCATTCACAACATCTTAATGGAGCATGAGATCTACCTTGGCCGCTCCAATTCCAGCACTCGCGATCATTCGTTTAAACGAGGGGAGCAATCTGAGATTTCATTTTGGAACAGTAAATGCCTTGCTACGGACAACAAAAAAAGAAGCATCCTCACCCAAAATGGGATCGATTGCTTCTTTTTTACTCACTAAGTCTACGCTGTCGCGAACTGACTATTATACAATCTGGCGTAATATCCACCACTAGCTAGAAGTTGATCATGCGTACCGCTTTCCACAATATCGCCATCCTTCATGAATAGAATGAGATCCGATTCACGAATCGTCGACAATCGATGGGCAATCACAAAGCTGGTTCGACCCGCGATCATAGTCAGGAAAGCTTTCTGAATCCGCACCTCTGTTAGCGTGTCAATACTGCTCGTAGCTTCGTCTAAGATGAGCATAGGTGGATCTACGAGCATGACTCTTGCTATGGTAAGAAGCTGCTTTTGTCCTTGCGAAAGATTATCTCCTGAACCACTGATCTTCGTGTCATATCCATCAGGCAGACGTTTAATGAAGCTATGTGCATTAGCAGCTTTAGCAGCAGCTATGACCTCTTCATCTGTAGCATCAGGCTTGCCGTAAGCAATATTTTCTCTAATCGTGCCACCAAAAAGCCAAGTATCCTGCAGCACCATCCCAAAATTACGTCGCAAGCTATCGCGAGTAATGGTCTTAATGTCCACACCATCAATCTTAATGGATCCACTGTCTACGTCATAGAAACGCATGAGCAGATTAACCAGCGTCGTCTTCCCCGCTCCGGTCTGCCCAACAATCGCAACTCGAGTCCCTGGCTTCACTTCCAAGCTGAAATCATTTATCAGAGGCCGTTCTGGATTATATGCAAAGAATACCTTCTCGAAGATAATAGTTCCTTGACTTGTATTCATGATTTTGGCATCCTTTAAATCAGCCGGTTCTGGAGTCAAATCAAGAATGGCGAAGATCCGCTGTGCAGAGGCAGTTGCCGATTGTAGCTGCGTAATTACACCTGTAATTTCATTGAAAGGTTTAGCGAACAAGTTGGAGAAAATCAAGAAACTAGACAGATCCCCTACCGTGAAATGACCCCGAATGACCATAACACTACCGATCATTGCAATGACTGAGAACGTAACATTATTGACCAGCCGTGTTGTCGGGTTGGACAAGGAACCATAGAATTGTGACTTCACACCGGTCTGATATAATGTCTCGTTTTGTTTTTCAAACTGTGTCATTGCACGTTCTTCATAATGATAAGCAGTGACCACTTTTTGTCCGCCTATCATTTCCTCCACATACCCATTGAGACCACCCAGAATCTTCGCTTGCTCTTTGAACATCTTCTGAGACCGCATCGTAATAAATCTTGCTACAAAAAAGGTAACAGGTGCTGACAGAAGAACTACCAAGGTCATCACAGGACTTATGTACAGCATTAGCACAATTGCCCCAACAATGGTGATGATCCCTGTAAGCAGTGTGGAGAAACCTTGCAGCAGTCCATCAGAAACGGCATCCATATCGTTAACAAACCGGCTGATACTGTCTCCCTGCGGGTGGTTGTCATGAAACTTTAAAGGCAAAACATTTAATTTATCAAAAAGCTCTCTCCGTAAGTCGTATACCGTTCGGTATGCAATTCGGTTCGTTAAATAAGTAAGAAGCCATCCAAAAAAGCTGCCGACAATATATACCGCTGCCAGAATCAAAAGCAATCTAAGTACAGCGTCAAAATCAACCTTTCCAGGTCCGATCATAAAATCAATGGCTTTACCAATAAGTAGTGGTCCGATTAAACTGGCGATCACACTGAGTAATGCGCATATAACCGCCCCTATAGCTATTTTTCTATAATGTCCTGTATATACAATTAGTCTTTTCCAAATGTTGTTTTTGTTCATTGGCCCGACTCCTCACTCGATAGCTGGGACAGGCAGATTTCTTTATACTCTTCACAACCACGCATCAGCTCCTCATGGGTTCCGACACCGGCAATCCGCCCTTCCTCAAATACCATAATTTTATCTGCTTGCCTTACAGTGCTTACCCTCTGCGAGACAACGAGTACGGTCATTTCCTGACTGCTATTTTTGAGCGCCTTACGAAGTGCCGCATCAGTAGCAAAATCCAGCGCGCTGGAGGAGTCATCCAGAATAAGAATCGACGGCTTACCTACCACTGCACGAGCTATGGTCAAACGCTGCTTCTGTCCCCCGGATAAATTAAGTCCACCACGGGATACCTGCGTATTCAACTCTTCCGGCAATTTACGAATAAACTCTTCTGCTTGAGCAACAGAGGCAGCTTGCATGATTTCTTCCTCGGTGGCGTCTTCCTTCCCCCAACGAATATTCTCAGCGATTGTTCCTGTGAACAGCACTGCTTTTTGCGGGACAATCCCTATTTTCTCACGAAGCTGATGCAGCTTATAATCTCTGACATTCACTCCATCCACTTTAACTTCACCTTGCACCGCATCATAAAAACGTGGAATCAGGTTCACAAAAGTAGATTTACCAGAGCCCGTACTGCCAATCAGCCCTACAGTCTCTCCGCGGTTAATGACTACCGATATATCCTCTAATGCCAACTCACCAGTTGTATTATAACCAAACGATACACGTTCGAATGAAATAGCAGGAGCGGTATGATTTGGTTCAGCCATCATAACATTTCCTTCCTCGGACACGGATGCTTTGATACTCAGCACTTCATTCACGCGATTGGCAGAGGATGAGGCTTTTGTAAAAATAATAACCAGGTTAGAGACCACTATAAGTGCCAGCAAGATTTGAGTGACATAATTGATGAAGGCAATGATCTCACCCTGTGACAACCGGCCCCCGTCAATATGAATTCCACCTACCCATAAAATAGCTATGATCGCCGCGTTTACTACAAGTGTCGTCATCGGTCCAAGTAAAGCGGAAATCCGCGAGACTCTGATCGCTGTAGTGGTTAAATCCTCAGACGAGGCATCAAAACGTTCTTTTTCCGTACGTCTCTTGGCAAAAGCACGAATGACCCGAATTCCTGACAAATTCTCACTAAGTACGAGTGCAAGTGCATCCAGCTTCTGTTGATACAATCGATACAAAGGAGCGCTTCGAGTGATAATGAAATATAAAATAATCCCAAAAATCGGCGTTGCCGCTATTAGGATCAGCGATAACCTAAAATCCAAGATCATCGACATTATGATAGCTCCGATGCAGATAAACGGCGCACGAATAACCAGGCGAATCAGCATGGCAACAGCAATCTGCAGCTGGTTTACATCATTAGTAATCCGGTTAATCAGCGTAGGCGTACCGAACGTATCCAGCTCAGCGTACGATAAGGATGTAATATGATTGAACATTTTATTACGAAGCGTCGTGCCGAATCCCTGAGATGCTCGTGCCGCATAGTATTGACATACCATAGAGCAGCCGAAGCCAAGTAGAGACATCAGCACCATCAAGCCACCCATGCGGTATACATAAGCACTGTCATGATTTCCTACCCCATTATTGATGATTAATGCGACAATGGTTGGCAGAATCAGCTCCAGAATCGCTTCCATCAGCTTAAAGATTGGACCGATGATGGCTTCTTTTTTGTACGGTTTTAAATAAACTGCAATTTTGAACAACGTCATCCACACCCAACATAAGAAGTATTTAAGCATTTGAAATATGTATAATAACAGTTATGATTATGGCATATCTACTCACATATTAATAATATTTGATTCGTATCGCTCCCATACGATAAACATATCTCAATTTCGGAGGATTCTTTTATGGATATTAGACAACTTAAATATTTTATGGCTATCGCTGAGGAAGGGCAGATTACTTCCGCGGCCAGAAAGCTGCAAATGGCCCAGCCTCCGCTCAGTCAGCAGCTTAAGCTGCTTGAGGAAGAACTAGGCGTCAAGCTTGTAGATCGAGGTCCGCGCAGTGTGCAGCTTACCGAAGCAGGAGCCATTTTGCGTGACCGGGCTCAACAAATTCTGGAGCTGGCAGATTCCACTGCCCGAGAGCTCAATGATTTTGTCAAAGGCTTAAAAGGAACGCTCGCCATTGGTACGGTGTCTTCCTCAGGAGCGACACTGCTCCAAGATCGACTTTGTGAGTTCCACAAAACGTATAAAGGCGTTAAATTTGAAATCCATGAAGGGAATACCTTCAGAATCATCGACCTTTTGAACAAGGGTATTGTCGAGATTGGCATTGTCCGGACACCCTTTAATGCTACAAATTTAGAATGTCTTTACACACAGGCTGAGCCTATGATGACCGTAATGACTCCAGAGTATGACTGGAAAACAGATGAAAACTTCGTTGAGATCGGTGAGTTAAAAGATAAGCCGCTCATTATCTACCGCCGTTTTGAGCAGCTTATCCGGGAAACCTGTCTTGAGAACGGCTTTGATCCGCTAATTTTCTGCATGAATGATGATGCACGAACAACACTGCTCTGGGCAAACGCTGGTCTTGGCATTGGAATCATCCCCAAATCCGCTTTCGAATTAACGAGTAATCGTAATTTGATCTATAAAGAAATCAGTAGTGAATCGCTTCGCACACGGGTCGCCGCCGTCTGGATCAAGGATAAATACTTATCATCATTGGCATCTAAGTTTATTGAGAGCTTCAAGAATGCTTAAGAATCTTCGCTATTTATTCACTTGTTGTTGAATGAGTCTTTCCTCTTCTTCTTTAATACGACTAATATCAATTCGTTCAAACAACAATTGTAAATCAGTTATCTGTTGATACGGGGGAACTGCGCAGGGCTGCCAATTCGGTTGTTCAAGCGATAAGAACCCCCTGATCTTCTCACAAGAAAAGGGTAGAAACGGATGCAGCAAATTCGCCAAATTAGCGATAATCTGCACGCAAGTAAATATTGTAGAATCACAGGCTTCCCGATCCTCTTTTACCTGAATCCAAGGCTTTTGCCGATCAAAATACTGATTTGCCTTACGCACATAAGAGAAAATATACTCCAGCGCATCCTTTAAATCTCCCGCTTCAATTAGGCGTCCTGACTCCAGATACAAGAGGTCAATGTTGTCACTCCACCCCTTATCTAATCCTCCATTCGGCACTTTCCCTTCATAAAAATTATCCACAAAAGCCAATGAACGATTCACAAAGTTACCAAATGCTCCAAGCAGCTCACCATTATGACTATAAATAAACTCTCTCCAGGAAAAATCCGTATCCCGCTTCTCAGGCCCGTTGGCAATTAAAAAATAACGAATAGAGTCAGGATGATACCGTTCTAGAATATCAGGTACCCAGACCGCCCAATTACGGCTAGTGGAGAACTTCTGCCCTTCAAGGGTTAAATATTCGCTAGATATAATCCGGTCCGGTAAATGTAACTCTTTTGCTCCTAATAAGACGGCTGGCCATATCAAGGTATGAAAAGGAATATTGTCTTTACCATGTACATAATAAGCGGTAATATCCTCATTTTTCTCTGACCAAAATTCCTCCCAGCTCCCCCCAGATTGTATGGCCCACTGCTTGCTGGCTGATAAATAACCACTTACCGCCTCAATCCAGACATAAATCTTCTTATCTTCAAATCCAGCTACAGGAACATCTACACCCCAAGATAAGTCTCTGGTTACTGCCCGATCCTGAAGCTCCTCCTTTAAATATCGTTTGGTCAGTTTTATTGCATTTTCTCTCCAGTGTACTGCTTCGTCTACATAATCAGTTAATTCAGATTGAAATTTAGATAAGCTAAGATAAAAATGTTCTGTCGGCCGTTCTGTCGGTGTATTCCCACATAATTTACAGACTCTGTCCAATAAATCGGCAGGGTCTAGAATCGTAGAACAATAATCGCATTGATCTCCACGCGCCCGCTGTCCACATACCGGACAAGTGCCTTCCACATATCTGTCTGGCAAAAATCGCTGGTCTACCTCGCAGTAACATTGCGCAATGGTTTTTTTATATAAATGACCATTCTCTAGCAGCTTCGCAAACAACTCTTGCACGACCTTATGATGCTGCTGTTGATCCGTTCGAGTATATAGATCATAACTAAATCCCAGCTCTTCAAAACACTTCAGAAACTCTTCGTGGTATCGACTTGCAAAAGCTTCGGGTGTGATCCCTTCATTAGCAGCCTGAACCGCTACAGGTGTGCCATGACAATCGCTGCCTGACACATATAAAACGTTATCCCCCTTGCTGCGAAAATAGCGTGCCAGCACATCCCCAGGCAACACACTTGATAATCTTCCAAGATGTAAAGATCCATTCGCATACGGCCAAGCTCCGCCTATAAACACATTACTCATTAACCTTCTCCTCCTTTTTTTAGACAACAAAAAAACTCCCATCCACAAAGGACGAGAGTTCTACTCACGTGTTACCACCTAATTTTATAAATGCCTCATGACATTTACCTCTTCAGGTACGACGTTAATAAACGTTTATACCCTAGCACTATAACGGATGCAGGTTCCGGCGCAGCCTACAACCCAAAAGGTTTCGATGCGCAGCTCTGAGACCATATTCCCAAGGTTTTTCTTTACTCCTTTTCAGCGAACGGAGCTCTCTGTAGAAAGAATTGCCGTGGTACTCTTTCTCTTCTTTGCTTTTACATATTCAAGTTACAGGAAATAATACTCAATCTGTTGTTTATTGTCAATGCGAAACATCAAGCTCACTGTAACTTTTCCAGTTAATTTCCGTCTTTTATATAAATAAGTTACAAGGAGGTCCCTCAGTGAAAAAAGTAAATTTACTTGTACTCTCTGTTCTTTTACTAGCAGGAGTATGGGGTTGTTCCGATAATAAAGTTAATTCTGTTCCCAAAAGTGAACCCTATACTTCCAAAGAAGCCATCAGTAGGGGAGATATTGTTTCATTTAAAAAAGTGTACAACCTAGATAAATTCGAGCAATTTATAACTAATCTCTCCAGGAAAAAAGCAGACAATATACGCGTTACAAGTTACACAGATGAGGGTGATCCCATATTTAAGGATTTGAAGTTTGATGGCAGTATAATTAATTATAGCTATGATACTTCTAATGATGCATTCGGTGGGAGCAACACAGGTGTCAGAACCGATACCTGCTCCGAAGTGACGAGTAAAAAAAGCACACAAGGTGAAATTATCTATTCGATCAGCGGTTGTACAAATAATGACTCTGAAATTGATTACTACCTTTTTCGCACAACAAAATGAAATACTGAAATAAAAAAGACCACCCAATCATAATACAATTGGATGGTCTCTGTACTTCATATTATTTCATGATTTTGCAAATATCATTGGTGAATTGAACAGGATCACTAACCTGTAGACCTTCAATCAACAGGGCTTGGTTGTACAGCAGGTTCGTGTATAAACCGAGCTTTTCTTTGTCGTTCTCTGCTGCCGCCTTCAAGGACTGGAATACTTCGTGATGGATGTTGATTTCGAGTACCTTGTCCGCTTGAACCTCTTGGCCATTCGGCATCGATTTCAAGATTTTTTCCATCTCGATGGTCAGTTCGCCTTCAGCAGAGAGACATACCGGATGAGTCTTCAAACGTTTGGAAGCTTTAACATTTTTCACTTTGCCGGACAGGATGTCCTTCATCGCTTCAAAAAGCTCCTTGTTTTCGTTCTCTTCCGCTTCCGTTGGCTTGTCCGCTTCGTCAGCTTCAATACCAAGATCTCCGCTGGATACAGACTTAAATTCTTTTTCCTTATAAGACATGATCATCTTGATTGCAAATTCATCAATATCATCAGTGAAGTAGAGAATTTCATATCCTTTATCCGAAACAAGCTCAGTTTGCGGGAGTTTTTCGATTCTGTCGATCGACTCTCCGGAAGCATAGTAGATGTACTTCTGATCTTCTGGCATTCTAGACACGTATTCGTCCAGCGTTACCAGCTTTTTCTCCTTGGAGGAGTAGAACATCAGCAGATCTTGAAGAGTATCTTTGTGCATACCATAATCGTTGTACACACCAAACTTAAGCTGTCTGCCAAAAGCATTATAGAACTGCTCGTACTTCTCTCTTTCATCCTTCAGCAAGCTTTGCAGTTGGCTCTTCACTTTGTTCTTAATGTTCTTAGCAATCAGAGTCAGCTGACGGTCATGCTGGAGCATCTCTCTGGAGATGTTCAAGGAAAGATCCTCTGAATCCACCATACCTTTTACAAAGCTGAAGTAATCAGGCAAGAGATCCGCACATTTGTTCATGATCAACACACCGTTGGAATACAGCTCAAGACCTTTTTCATATTCCTTTGTGTAATAGTCAAACGGTGTAATTTCTGGGATGAACAAAATCGCATTGTACACTACAGCACCATCGGCACTGATATGAATATGTTTAAGCGGCTTGTCGAAGCCGTAACGCTTCTCTGCATAGAAGTTATCGTAATCTTCCGTAGTCAGCTCGCTTTTGTTCTTACGCCAGATTGGCACCATGCTGTTCACGGTTTGTTCTTGAATAACTTCTTCGAACTCGTTCTCCGTACCTTCTTTTGGCTTTGACTCCTTCACGTCCATTTTGATTGGGAAACGGATGAAGTCGGAGTATTTTTTAATGATGGATTTCAGGCGGTATTCTTCCAAATATTCATCATATTGATCTTCTTCAGTATTGTCTTTAATTTTCAAAATTACATCAGTACCCACAGAATCCTTCTCGACAGACTCGATAGTATAGCCGTCAGCGCCCTTAGACTCCCATTTAAAGGCTTCCTCGCTGCCTAGAGCCTTACTGATCACCGTTACATCATCTGCCACCATAAAAGCAGCATAGAAGCCAACACCGAACTGTCCGATGATATTATGACCATCTTTAGCTTCATTCTCTTTCTTAAAAGCAAGAGATCCGCTCTTCGCGATCGTTCCCAGGTTATTCTCCAGTTCCTCTTGCGTCATACCGATACCAGTATCGGAGATCGTCAGAGTTCTGTTCGCCTTATCGGCAGTCACTTTAATATAATAATCTTCTTTATTGAAGACCAGGCTTTCGTCAGATAATGCTTTGTAATAGATCTTATCAATCGCATCACTTGCATTGGAAATTAGCTCGCGCAGGAAAATTTCCCGTTGTGTATAAATGGAGTTAATCATCATTTCCAGCAATCTTTTCGATTCGGCTTTAAACTCTTTTTTGGCCATGAATAAATAGATCTCCTTTCAAAATAAACATCTTGTCCAACATTTCGTGATTAGCACTCTTGTTAGATGAGTGCTAATTCTTCTTTTTATATAACATAAACTGATTTTGAATGTCAATATTTACAGTGACTTTCTTTAAAGAATGCTATCTTTTACATACAAATTTAAGATTTTATTGATCATTAATGACCCACTTGCGCGTAGGCTGATTCTATGTTTTAAATAGACTAGACGCATAAATTCCAAATAAAGGGTTATCATTATCAGACCTAGGAGGAATTCGAATGAATAAACAAGCACAGTCCATTGTAAATCCCATAGCAAAAAGCCCCGTAAAAAACCTTATTGGCAGTGTATTTATTCCCGTAAACGATATTGAAAAAGCCCGTAGCTGGTATTGCCATGTCCTAGGACTCCAGGAAGCAGATCATCCGATTATGAACGGTCATTTATGCCCGTTAACTATGCAAGGAAGCACTGGGATCATTCTGGACACCATGCCCATGTGGGGAGGTTTAGAGCCTGAAGGGGCTCCTCCAATTCAAACACCTGCTCTTATGCTTATAACCGATGATTTGCAAGCCTCTTTCAACTATATGAAGGAGCTCGGTGTAGAGATAGTAACCGAAATTCAAGATCAACAATGGTTTGTGGTGAAAGACCCTGATGGGAATAAACTAATGATTTGCAAGTAACATTTGCGTTAGAAATTGCAATGGCTGAGACTTCCACTTCTTAGGATGCATCAAAAGCTGCAGATCGAAGTGAATTTCTGGATGCGCGAAGGACAGCTCGGCCAAGTTACCCCGCTCAATTTCTTCCTCTGCAACAATTTTCGGGAGTAATGCAATCCCTAAACCATTCATAACACATCGTTTTATCGCTTCTAGATTCGAAAGCTCAAAACCAATGCGGAATATAATCCCGTGCTCTTTTAACAAGTTCTCGAACAGACTCCGGTAAATACAGCTCTCTTCAGAAACAATTAATTCACAGTTATTTAGATCCTGTAGCGTTACCGTTTCCATCTGGGCAAGAGGATGATTAACGGGGGCTATCAAGACGAGCGGTTCATCTCTAATGATCGTACGATCCAGCAAAGAATCCGTTGTGGTACGATCGAGCATCAGACCGATGTCTACTTCCCCATCTTTTATTTTGGCCACAAGGTTAGCTTCCTGCATCGTTTGTAGATGGATATCAAGTTTCGGGAATTTCGTCCTCAACTGCTGTAAGTAGGGTGGCAAGTAGAATGCAGCTAAAGAATCAATCGTACCAATCGTTAGCGTACCTCCTATTTGCTGGGCAATGGTTTCTTTTGAACGGTCATACAGATCCAAAATCTCCACGAATAGCTTCAAAAGCTCTTCACCAGGCGGGGTTAGACGCAGCACTCGACCATGCCTTTCTATTAAAGGCACTCCGTATTCCTTCTCTATCTTCTGTATTTGCATCGTAACACTCGACTGCGCGTAACCTAGCTCTTCAGCAGCCCGTGTAAAGCTCTGACGTTTAGCCACCTCGCGGAATGTTCGTAAATAGGTTAAATCCATAACCTCACCCTAACATCAATATTTTTGATGATACACATCATTTATTATAGCTAACGACGATGCAACATTCCATGGTAAAGTGTATGTAGAGGAATTAAAATATTATGGAGGCCGATAATTTATGTTTACAGAACAACAGATTTATGGAATTTATGTCCCCGTGGTCACCCCGTTCAATGCTGCTGGTGAAGTCGATTTGGATTCGTATCAGCGTTATGTAAAGAACATTATTAACAACAGCATACAAGGTCTGGTCGTTAATGGAACCACCGGTGAATCGCCAACTGTAACCGTAAATGAAATGCAGCTTCTAGTAAACACTTCTCGTGAGCTTTTACAATCTACATCTATCCCCTTAGTAGTCGGTACAGGAACCAATGACACAGCTTCTACGGTAGCACGTACAGAGATCGCAGCTAACCTTGGTGCTGATTGCGCGCTAGTAGTCGTCCCTTATTATAGTCGTCCTTCGCAAGAAGGCATCATTGCCCATTTCCGTAAAGCAGCAGAAGTAGGCATTCCAATCATGGCTTATGACATTCCAAGTCGTACGGGTACTGCTATGACCGTAGATACTGCACGTACAATCCTAGAAATGAATAATGTTGTCGGATTAAAAGACTGTTCGGGCAGCACCAAATTGGTTACTGAGCTAGTTCGTACGGGTACCAAACCGGTGCTCGGCGGCGACGATTCACTCTTTTACGAAATGCTTAGCTGCGGAGCAACTGGAGGTATGCTTGCTACTGCGAACGTTTATCCAGCAGAATGTATCCGTATATACGAAGCTTTCAAATCCGGTCAATTAGACTTAGCTAAAGAAAACTTTGAACAACTGCTGCCGATCATCCGCCTCTTGTTCAAGGAATCGAATCCCGCTCCAATCAAATGGATGCTTAACCAGAATGGCCTAATCGATTCGGATACGCTTCGCCTCCCTATGACTTCCATCAGCACAGCGCTTCAACAAGAGCTTGGTTCTTATGTTCAGGACAACGCGATTGAAGCCACCGCATAAGAGAATATAACAGCCGTTATACAGTGAGGAACTGTTTAGCGGCTGTTTTTTTGCCTCTCTCCATTTTAAAGGTGACGAATACATCTTTATCTGTGTCAAAAACTATACCCTCTCTTGAATTCACCTTATCATCAAATAACAAAAAAACCATCAGATATACTCTGACGGTTTTGAGATCTTATTATGATAAACGTCCAGCTTTCAAAACAACTTATCTGCTGCTCGTTTGTCTTCCTTTAGTGAACCACTCGGACTTTGGCTTTAATGGAGGGTTAGACTTTGGCTTTGCTTTGGCAGGTTTAGATGCCGCTGGTTTTGAAGCTGCTGGCTTAGCTGATGACGGTTTACCAGATGACGGTCTGGAATTCGCTGGTCTTGAACCTGACGGTTTCGAAGATCGTTCTGTCTTCATCTGCGTTTTACGAGACATCGGATACGGGTGATCCTTCACTTCTGGAATCGATTTCCCGATCAATTTCTCGATATCTTTAAGGAACGGAAGCTCTTCAGATTCGCAAAAAGAAATTGCAGTTCCACTCAGCCCCGCTCTGCCCGTACGTCCGATTCGGTGCACATAAGTTTCTGGAATATTCGGCAAGTTGAAGTTGATTACATGAGACAGCTCATCGATATCAATTCCGCGCGCGGCGATATCCGTAGCGACTAGAACGCGGGTTGCACCACTTTTAAAATTCCGCAATGCATTCTGACGATCATTCTGTGATTTATTGCCGTGAATGGCTTGTGCAGAAATGTTCACCTTCGCTAGGTCACGTGTAACACGGTCAGCACCACGTTTGGTCCGAGTAAACACTAGAGCAGAGACAATCGATTTATCCTGTAACAAAAGATTCAATTGATTCTGTTTATTTCCGTTTTCTAATAAATAGATCGATTGTTCGATTCTATCCGCAGTAGAAGATACGGGGGTGATTTCTACTTTCACTGGGTTCACAAGCAAGGTTTTGATCAATTTTGAGATCTCAGTAGGCATCGTTGCAGAGAAGAATAATGTTTGTTTCTTCGTAGGCATTTTAGCGATGATTCGTTTCACATCATGGATAAAGCCCATATCTAGCATACGGTCAGCTTCATCCAAGACAAGAATTTGGACATGCTGCAAATCCACACGTTTTTGATTGATCAGGTCGATAAGTCTACCAGGTGTAGCTATTAGAATATCAGCACCTTGATTCAGGGCACGCTCTTGCACTTTCTGTGATACACCGCCAACGATGGCAGCAGAGCGGATATCTGTATATTGGCTATACGCTTTTATGTTATCAGCAATTTGGATCGCTAGTTCTCTTGTTGGTGTTAAGATCAGCGAGCGAATGCGTCGCACATTGTTTGTTTTGTTGGAATTGGTTTGTTCGCTTAATAATTGAATAATAGGTACAGAAAATGCAGCTGTCTTTCCTGTTCCCGTTTGAGCACATCCAAGTAAATCTCTGCCAGCTAATACGGCTGGGATCGATTGTTCCTGTATAGGTGTAGGTGATGTATAGTTTTCTTTGGTTAAAGCCTTTAAAATCGCAGGCATAATATTCAGTTCGTTAAATGTCATTGGGTCTCCTTAATTTCTAATACATATATTCTTTACATTAAATCCATTTTTCACGTCATAAACAATAATCATAACATAATTAGTCACATAATAATAGATATTCTTTATCATCACACCAATTTTCATTAAAAATCCATTTCAGGATACGATCCACTTTGCTATTCAAACAGTTTAAACATCTGCCAGTTTAACTAGCGTATCAGCCACATAACGGTTCTAAGCACACAACAAAAAAAGCGGAGGATTTCTCCCCCGCTTCCTATGATTGTTATGAAGACTAGTCTACGATTTCAGCAGTGTCGCCATTGTTGGCACCAGCAGCATTAGCTTCGTCAGTATCAATATGCATATCAAGTTTGAAGCTGTCGGATACACGAGCAATTACGTTCTCCAATACAAGACCGCGGTCGCCACCGAGACGAACTTTAAGCAATTGCTTATCCGCAATGCCCCAAGCTTCAGCTTCGGAAGTGTGGAAGTGAATGTGACGAGCTGCGATAATAACGCCTTGTTCTAATTCAACTTCACCAGCAGGTCCTTTAAGCGTAATACCAGGTGTTCCTTCAATATTTCCAGATTCGCGAACTGGAGCTTTCACGCCAAGTGCGAAGGAGTCAGTACGGGAAATTTCCAATTGGGAAGCCGGACGAGCAGGTCCCAAGATTCTTACTTTTTCAAATTTACCTTTGCTACCGATAACTGCTACTTGTTCATTTGCTGCAAATTGTCCTGGTTGGGAAAGTGGTTTGAACTCAGTTAATTGATATCCTGGGCCAAACAGAGCCTCCACGTGCTCTTGCGTAAGGTGAATATGTCTAGCCGACACACCTACGGGTACAGTCTTACTCATTGTAAAGTCACTCCTTGTATTTTCTCTAGTATCTGTACAAGCCATTAACCATTATACATCTTATTTCACCAAAATAAAAAGGGCTGCATCATAACGAAGGCCCTTTTTTCGACAATTTATGTTTTTTGGACAAGATTGTCATGGTTTAGACACCTGAGAGGGCAAGTTTACGCTTAAAAAAGATGTCGCATTCTCATACATCCAGCCTTTTACAGTATCCTCAGGATAATAACGAAGCAGTTGTTCTATAAGATCAGGGTATTTTCCCGGATGTTCCAACTTCTCAACCCAAGTATCAATGCCATCAAAATCTGAGCCAAACATCAGATGCTTCTCTCCGCCGAGACTGCATACCTGTTCAATATGCTTTAACAAATCATCCATACGAGCCTTTCCATGATCACATACAAACCACGGATAAAAGGTCAGCCCCATTCTCCCGTCCATCGCAATTAGAGCTTTTATCTGTTCATCTTTCAAATTTCTAACGTGACCGCAAATGGCTGCGGCATTCGAATGAGAAGCTATAAACGGACGAGAGCTTAAATCTGCCAGTTCCCAAAACCCTGCTTGCGACAAATGCGACACATCCAGCAGCATTCCACTGTGGTTGCACCATTCTACCAGCTTTCTCCCTTTCTCCGTAAATCCACCATTACGCTTCTCTAGCACACCATCTGCTGCCCAATTCGCATAATTCCAAGTGACACCTAGAAACCGCACTCCAAGTTCGAAACAGAGCTGAGCATAAAACAAGTTCCCTTCTAAGCCGTCTACGCCCTCCAGAGAGAGCATTGCTTGAGGAGGTGCTCCAACTAATCGATTCTCCACTTCCTCCTTCCAGCGTAACCACTGAAGCCCATCTGTGCTCACTATCTTTTGCCTAAAGAGATCAATTTGTCCTAAAACATGTTCAAAGCTAGGTTTACCTCTCGTAGCTGAAAGATATATCGCAAAACATTGCAACTCCACTCCGCCAGATGCCAACCGTTCTGCAGTAACATCTAATCGAGGGTCATTGTCGAAATTAATATCCGGAGAGGCTTGCATTTTGCTTAGCACATCACAATGAAAATCTGCTACCTTAAACTTTTCAGCTCTCATTTAGCACCCCCACCTCCTCACAGTTCCAGCCGTACATTTTACTTCTAAGTGCCTATTTCAGATATTATGCAGAAAAACTCCTGACTATAAATCAAAAGCAAAAAACCTGTTTACAATAGTAAACAGGTTCATTCATTCTATAGGTCTATTATCTGGGTTCAACAATCAGTTTAATCGCGGTTCGATCTTCTCCATCAATCACTATATCAGTGAAGGCAGGAATGCAGATCAAATCAACTCCGCTTGGTGCAACAAATCCCCGGGCAATGGCAACTGCTTTGACTGCTTGATTCAGTGCTCCAGCTCCAATAGCTTGTAATTCTGCCGATCCACGTTCACGAAGAACACCCGCTAATGCGCCGGCGACGGAATTTGGATTGGATTTAGCTGATACTTTTAATACATCCATAGTAAGTACCTCCCCTGGGAAAATAATGGTGTTCTTCCACTACTTTAGATGTTATTCGCGAGAGAAGAAATAATTCCTTCTTTTTACGGACCACGTCTTCCAAAAACGGTATAAAAGATACTCTTTTACGATATAAAAAATATCACACTTTACCCTTACTCAGCGAAATTCCCCGGATTAAACGATACTCTGTTCTACGTTTAGCTCATAACCCATTCATCTTCACGCAACCGTATCTTCTCCAGACGAGTTGCCGCACCAGTAGTTTCATCTAATTCTGCAAATAAACCGTGAAGCTGCCACTTACCTTCATCGACAACAAATCGTGCTGGAAGCTGAGTTGTGAACTTGTAAAGTACTGCATCTCTTTCCATACCCAGAATACCTTCGCTTGAACCAACCATACCCGCATCGGTTAAATACGCAGTTCCTCCTGGCAAAATCACATCATCGTTAGTCTGAACATGCGTATGTGTCCCAACAACAATCGATGCGCGGCCATCCATGAAATACCCCATAGCGATTTTCTCAGAGGTTACCTCTGCATGGAAATCAACGAGAATACATTTATGATCTCTACGAAGCTCTTCAACAATTTCTTCCCCAACACGGAAAGGACAATCAATAGCAGGTAAAAACGTCCGGCCTTGTAAATTTACTATAGCCAGTTCTTTACCATTACCTTTAACAACGGTATAACCTCTTCCCGGTGTTCCTGGCGGAAAATTAGCAGGACGAATAATCCGAGCCTCATCATCGATGAACTCAAAAATATCTTTGTTGTCCCATGTGTGATTCCCCATAGTTATTCCGTGAACGCCCCAGTTAAAAAACTCATTAGCGATCGCCTTAGTGATCCCTCTACCGGCAGCAGAATTTTCGCCATTAACAATAATGATATGTGGCTGATATTTGCTTTTTAGTGAGGGTAACATCTCACGAAGAGCCTTTCTGCCAACATTTCCAACGATATCTCCAATGAATAGTACTTTAATGATTCTCTCCTCCTAATCTTAAACGCTATATCTAATGGATAAGAGCTCATATTCAAAAGAAAAAAGGCCCCGCTTAGGGGCCAATTCTCAACAAATATAAGAAAGTATAAGTTACATCTTATCCCTTAACCTTATATTCCACCTATTTAGCGTATTCAACAGCCCGTGTCTCACGAATAACGGTAACTTTGATATGTCCTGGATAATCCAGTTCACTTTCAATCATCTTCGTAATATCGCGAGCAAGACGGAATGCCTCTGCATCGTCAATCTTCTCTGGCTGTACCATCACGCGTACCTCACGGCCCGCCTGAATAGCAAATGATTTCTCAACGCCTTCGAACGACTCTGAGATTTCTTCCAGTTTTTCTAGACGTTTAATATACGTTTCCAGTGTTTCACGGCGAGCGCCAGGTCTTGCTGCTGACAATGCATCAGCGGCACCAACCAACATAGCAATAACCGAGGTAGCTTCGCAATCTCCATGATGAGACGCGATACTGTTGATAACAACCGGATGTTCCTTATATTTCTTCGCTAGTTCAACGCCGATCTCAACATGCGATCCTTCTACTTCATGATCCAGCGCTTTGCCGATATCATGAAGCAATCCTGCACGTTTTGCAAGCACGATGTCTTCCCCAAGCTCACCGGCCATCAGTCCAGTCAAATAAGCAACCTCCATAGAGTGCTTCAATACATTTTGACCATAGCTTGTACGGAATTTCAGACGACCCAGAATCTTGATCAAGTCTGGATGCAATCCATGAACACCCACTTCGAAAGTAGCTTGTTCACCATATTCGCGAATTCTTTCGTCCACTTCTTTGCGGGATTTTTCCACCATCTCTTCAATACGAGCGGGGTGGATACGTCCATCTGCCACTAGTTTCTCAAGTGCCGTACGGGCCACTTCGCGACGGATTGGATCAAATCCCGACAAAATAACTGCTTCCGGAGTATCATCAATAATGAGGTCGATACCTGTAAGAGTTTCGAGTGCACGAATGTTACGGCCTTCACGACCGATAATCCGACCTTTCATCTCTTCGTTCGGCAGGGTAACAACTGAAACTGTTGTCTCGGCTACGTGATCAGCTGCACAGCGTTGGATAGCGAGTGTGATGATTTCGCGGGATTTCTTATCCGCTTCCTCTTTCGCCTGCTGTTCAATTTCTTTGATCATTTGAGCCGTTTCATGGCGAACTTCTTGCTCAACATTGCTAAGAATAATACTTCTTGCATCTTCGATGCTTAAATTGGAAATGCGCTCCAATTCAGTGACTTGGTTTTTGTAAATAACATCAATTTGCTGTTGGGTTTCATCAATTCGTTTCTCTTTGTTAGCTACTTGTTCTTCTTTTCTTTCAAGCGATTCCATTTTTTTATCCAGAGATTCTTCCTTTTGCAGCAAACGTCTCTCTTGCCGTTGGATTTCATTCCGACGTTCACGAGTTTCTTTCTCAGCTTCAGTACGGATTCTATGGACTTCGTCCTTAGCTTCCAATACCGTTTCTTTCTTCAGCGCCTCTGCGTCCTTCTTCGCGTTCTCCACGATGACTACGGCTTCTCTTTCTGCGCTTTGAATTTTAGCTTCTGCAAGGGATTTACGAATAAAATAACCGAACCCAAAGAATAATGCAGCTACAACGAGAACGATAATGACCCAGATCCATGCTTGCATCTGTTCACCTCCTCGTTGGTTCCTCTCCAAGGTATCCCCCTGGGAATTGTGCAGTTGTTAAACTATCCGTTCATCACCATACAAAAAACCGGTAAACAACCGATTGCCATACTGCACATGCTGCACATGCACACTGCCCGCCTTATCCGGCGATTACATTTCATATGAGTTGTACGCGAACCGTTTTAAAAAGTCCCCTTTTTGGGAAGGAAAAAGGATTCTTACTTTATGCCGATTCATGTTATATTTTATTATTTATAAAAAGACATTGTCAAGAGAGTCGATATGCGCATTAATGTCAAGAGAATCAGTGAGTCTAGTAAAATTCCTCATCTTCACCCTCATAATTGTCTTCTTCAAGTAAAGTATTGATCACTTGACGCACCATATCGCCTGAGAATCCACGCCGCATTAAGAAGGCGCCAGTCTTTCTTCTCTTATCTGCAGCTTCACCTCGGATGAGATTCCATTTCTTACGTCCGGTCTGAAGTGCACTCTCAAGTTCTTGTTCTGGGCTGATATTCTCCAAGGCCTCCGAGATTAAAGATTTGTCGATTCCTTTCTCACGTAGCTCTTGGCGAATCCACATCTTTCCTTTGCGTTGGTTCGTAATGCGTTGCTCTGCCCATTGCTTTGCATACAAAGGGTCATCAAGAAGTCTTTCCTGCTGTAGCCGTTGCACCACTTCCGCAATAATAGTCTCCCCTATTTCCTTCTGCCGTAAACGGCGAGTCATTTCCATAGCGGTTCGTGGCTTTCGTTCTAGATAACGAAGTCCTTCTACATAAGCTCGTTGTCGCTCATCAGCAACAACAATTTCCTCCAAATCGGCTTTCATAAAAGAATTCCCAGTAATCATCCGATATTTAATCATGACGTCTTCGTGTACAGTCATGTTATAAGCTCCGAAATGTATGATATAGCGGTGATCCGATTTCTTCTGACGTTCTACCTTAGTGATTTCTAAAAGTTCTCCATCAGGAAAATCTGCAAGAACTTGTAAGTCCTGCTCATCCGATTCAAAATCCATATCCAGCTGTATTACCATAGTTGCTTGTCACCTCATAGCAATAAAATATCCCCCACAAAGTGTAGCTTAAATTCGATGCGTACTCAGGTACTTTGCGAGGACCCCCCAAATAAATATTTCTGATGCGTTAAGAAAAGACACCCTGCAACAATGAATCACAGGGCGTCCTATTCCTTAATAAATTCTATTGTTCGATTTCGAGAAGTAGCTTTTCTTCTTCCTCTTGCTCTGCAATGATTTCCGCTTCATTTGGTGCAGCAACAATAGTGGAGAGATTACTTGCTTCACGAATCTTGTTCTCAATGATGAGCGAAATATCTTGATGTTCCTTCAAGAACTGTTTGGCATTCTCACGTCCTTGGCCGAGACGCTCGCCTTCATAGGAATACCATGCACCACTCTTATTCACGATGTCCATTTCAGTACCGATGTCTACAAGACTTCCTTCTCTGGAAATCCCTTCACCATACATGATATCAACATCAGCTTGTTTAAATGGAGGTGCTACCTTATTCTTCACAATCTTGATCTTGGTGCGGTTACCTACAACGTCGTTACCCATTTTGATACTTTCCACACGACGAACATCCAACCGTACGGAAGAGTAGAATTTCAGTGCTCGTCCACCCGGAGTTGTCTCAGGGTTACCGAACATAACACCAATTTTCTCACGAAGCTGGTTAATAAAGATAGCAATTGTATTTGATTTACTAATGGCACCAGAAAGCTTCCGAAGCGCTTGAGACATCAAACGAGCCTGTAGGCCGACGTGTGAATCACCCATATCGCCTTCAATTTCCGCTTTAGGAACCAAAGCAGCTACGGAGTCAACGACAATAATGTCTACTGCGCCACTTCGTACAAGTGCTTCAGCAATCTCAAGTGCCTGTTCACCCGTATCTGGCTGAGATAGTAACAATTCATCAATGTTTACGCCCAAGTTACGTGCATACTTCGGATCGAGCGCATGCTCAGCATCGATAAATGCAGCTTGTCCTCCTTGTTTTTGCACTTCTGCAATAGCATGAAGAGCAACAGTTGTTTTACCGGAGGATTCAGGTCCGTATACTTCAATAATACGTCCCTTTGGAAGTCCGCCTATACCTAACGCAATATCAAGTGCCAAAGATCCGCTAGGTACAACTTCCACTTGCATATGAGTGGATTCTCCCAGTTTCATGATCGAACCTTTACCAAATTGTTTTTCTATTTGACGAAGCGCCATATCAAGCGCTGCACGACGATCTGACAATCAGACCACTTCCTTCACTGTTTATAATAATATAATAACGTGTTTTTGAGGTCTTGCCAAGCTTTTTTTCGAACATACATTCGTTTTTTTTGTCTCAAGCGTTAATTATCCCTTTTATTGTAAGCCTCCTTCCGGATATAGAAGTTAACTGATTTCTCTACTTCACCGGACATCAACGACTTATGATCATAACCAAAAACATTGATCAAAATCTCTGCAAATATACAAAAAACCGCAGCAAAGAAATCTCAGTGCCACGGTTCTTCCGTATGTTCCAATTATAACTGGGCTAATCTCCCATTACAAGTCTGAACCCTCAAGTGGTGTCTCCACCTTGCGTTCCTCAAGTCTACGCCATAGTCGATACAGTAGAGCTTTAACAGTACGCAGTCGTATATTCTCACGTGTCCCTTTAAGATTAAGCTCATATACCTCTGTCTTACGCCCGCGTTCAGCTAAACCAATAAATACAAGTCCGACTGGTTTACGTTCAGAATAGCCTGGTCCTGCTACGCCTGTTACAGATAAACCGAAATCACTGTCCGCAATCATTCTCACCTGATCGGCCAACACCTCGGCAACTTCACGACTTACCGCCCCTGGAGCATCAGGCCCCTCCAAATAAGCACTTGGCACATTCAGAAGTTTTTTCTTTAGATCGTTCGAGTAACAGACGATTCCTCCCGCAAACATCGAAGCGCTACCTGGTATGTTGGTTATACTCTCCATCAGCAAGCCTCCGGTACAGCTCTCCGCCGCACTTAAAGTCAGACCTGCATCCGCCATCCAATCTACAATTAGCTGTTCTAGTGGTACATCAATATTCGCATATAAATGCTCTGGCAAAATCTCTTTGATCTGCTTCTCCAGAATCTCCAGCTTCTTGAAAGCTTCATGCTCGGAAGGCGCCTTTGTCGAAATACGAACGGTTACTTCTCCCTCTTTTGCATATGGAGCTATGGTTGGGTCTGTCTGGCTGTGAATCAGATCTATGAGCTTATCCTCAAGCAGTGATTCTCCGATACCTGCAAATTTTAGCATTTTAGAATAAAGTGGCATTTCTGACGTCAGAGCATGCTGCTGAAGCCACGGTACTGCTTTATCTACGAACATTGGTTTCATCTCGCGAGGCGGACCAGGAAGCACAATATAATATTTCTTTTCATGCTCAAAAGCAATACCCACAGCAAGACCAATCTCATTTGGCAAAGGTGTGGTTCCTTCAATTATAAGTGCCTGTTTACGATTATTCTCTGTCATTACAATCTTACGATCATCAAAGAAACGTTGTACATGATCCATTGCCAAACGATCTATATGGAGTGTTCGACCTAAAGAAGCAGCCAATGCATCTTTTGTAAGATCATCTTCTGTCGGACCAATACCACCTGTAAAAATGATAACATCAGCTCTGTTTTGAGCGATTTCAATAGCTTGCTGCAAGCGACTGCTGTTATCGCCAACTACGGTTTGAAAATATACATCAATCCCAATAGCAGCTAACTCTATAGATAGAAACTGGGCATTACTATTTACGATTTGACCGAGCAAAAGCTCCGTGCCTACTGCAATAATCTCCGCTTTCATCCCTGGCTTTCGCCTCCTAGTTATAATGTAGACACACTGCCTTTAGGGTTTAAAAAAGGTAATAGGTACTTTACCTATTACCTCTCCTATATGTAGCTACCTAAAATGCTTAAGCATTATGCAGCTGTAGCAGCTCTTTATTCTTCACAAAATAATCAATTCCAGAGTAAATAGTGATCAAAGCTGCAGCCCAAATGGCAATATCGTCTACAGGAATGCTGACGAATTGAAATGGAAAATTGTTCAACAACAGCAGTGAGATCGCTACAATTTGTACAACCGTCTTTATCTTGCCCCATTTGCTGGCGGCAACCACTTTCCCCTCTAACAATGCGATCTGGCGAAGCCCGGTTACTGCAAACTCACGACTTATGATAACAATTGCAATCCATGAATCACATCTGCCCAGTTCGACAAGTGAAATCAGAACAGCGGAAACTAACAGCTTGTCCGCTAACGGATCAAGGAGCTTACCGAGGTTGGTCACCATATTATATTTCCTAGCTATGTAGCCGTCTATTCCATCTGTGCTGGCTGCAAGCAAAAAGATTACAGCGGCTACCAAATGATTAACAGATAGCTGGAAAGAGCCCCAATGTATTGGTTCTGGGTAAAAGCTAAAATCCACCAGTAAGAAAAACATCATAATCGGGATCAGGCAAATACGTGCTAGCGTGATGCGGTTGGGCAAATTCACTGAAGTTCCTCCCCTAAATCGTTCATACAAATGACCTGAGTCAGGCTCATCTATTTCTACTTAAGCAAGTATATTATAGCTATATATAGGTGTCAAAAAAAATACAAAGCACCCCGCATCATGGTGCTGATAAGCACTGCGGGGTACAAAATTCTATTTTAAGTTGTTGAACTGCAGGTCCAGTGGCAAATCAGCTTTACGCAAAATCTGGATAATTTGCTGTAAATCATCGCGACTCTTACCGGTTACGCGGATCTGATCTCCTTGAATCTGGCTCTTCACCTTCAATTTCGAATCACGAATCAGGATGTTAATTTTTTTTGCGTTCTCCTGATCTATCCCTTGCTTAAGACCTAAGCGCTGACGAACACTTCCCAGGGAAGCAGGCTCCACTTTGCCAAAATCCAAGTTCTTCAGCGTGATACCTCTCTTCACCATCTTCGATTGTAAAATATCGATAACAGCATTTAACTTATATTCGTCCTCAGAGGCGATAATAAGTGCGTCTTTCTCAAGCTTCAGACTGCTTTTACTGTTCTTAAAGTCAAATCGGTTATCAATTTCTTTCTCTGTTTGGTGGATCGCATTAGTTAATTCCTGCATATCCATTTTAGATACGATATCAAATGAACTTTCTGAACTCATAACTCCACGTCCTTTGTACTTTTTAGTCTGCTACTATTATAAAAGAATGATACCCTTAAGTCTAATTTTGGATAATATGTACCCCACCCGACACAGAAAACAGCCCCACAGAGTGGAGCTTTTCCTTCGAAATGAGTTCTGTTCAATGGTAGAAATACGTCTCCACAGGGGAGTATCCCCTCGGAGACGCTCATTTCTAAGTTTTCTATCTGCTTCGGAGCGGGCTTCGAAACATATCCAGAATTCCAAGCACAATATGTGCAATACCGAAACCGAGAATTCCATAGCCCCAAGCACTTGGCGTCATATAGTATCCGATGAGACTGACAATAACCCCAAGTCCAGCTACAATCCAGCTAACGATCATAAGAATGTCACCTCACTTTGGCTAAGAACTGGAAACAATCTTATGTTCCCCGCGCAGCCAAAGTCTATGCATCGTTTTTGTTATTGGCCTGTTTCATTAGTCTGGTCAGTAGTATCAGTGGTACCTTCATTCTGGGTCGTTTGACTTCCAGTACCATCATCCAGATTAATTAACAGACGAGATGAGGTCTTTTCATCTGTAATTACTTGTCCATTGACAGTAATCTCAGTAGCTGGTGAATAACCAGATTTAATATACATTCCTTCACTTCCGAGAACAAAGCTCATATGATCTCCTGCCGCTGTGTTACCAAATGAGAGCTTCTCACCTTTAGAGTTCTCACCTTTATACACCTCAAGCCAGCTTACTCCAGTAGCAGAAATCTCAACCTTCACTTCACTTCCAGCCGGAGCTGAAACCTTGAACTTGGTAGTTTTTCCTGATTTCCCATCCGGTGTAACTGTAATGGATTGCGGGGAAGGCGTAGGTGTTGGCGTAGGCTCTGCCGTAGGTTCAGTTGTTGCTTCTGTACCTGCTGAAGCCGTTGGCGCTACAACACCTCCTCCTGAAGCCGGTGGAGATGTCTGTGCTGTCGTAGGATCCTGCTGTTCATTCGTCAGATTCGTCTGATCAATTTGAGCGGGGTCCGGCTTGTTCAAACTGGAAGCATAAATGTAAATCACAACAATAATCAATATTGGAAATGTCCACATTAGCACTGTTGGCAGCCATTTTGCATTCCGTTCGGTTTCTGGTCTACGACTGCGTTTTTGAATCACCGTTTCCATAGCTGTGTCTTCAGGAGGGGCAGGTACATTCCCATGCTCCTCTAGCAGCTCGTCTGGGCTCATACCTACTGCCTCTGCGTATGTTTTGATAAACGCCCTAACATAAAAACTTCCTGGAAGCACCTTATAGTCTCCAGACTCGATGGCTTCCAAATACTTTTTGCGAATTTTCGTTACTTCCTGGACATCGTCAAGACTCATCCCTTTTTGCAGACGCGCCTCTTTCAATTGCCGGCCCAGTTCCGACATACCATCACCTCCTGTAAGTTTCAATGAATCATCATTGGTGTTTTATAGATCATCACTGTAGCTCGTCGTGAACGACTCGTACAATATTTCTTCATTTGGATTATTGCGAAGCTCAATAATAATATCAAAATCATCAAAGGTGTACTCAGATTCCCGCACAAAAATATCTGGATGCTCGATCACTTTCGTACTTGGCATACTCATAACATTTTGTAATAAATTATAATGCTTCTCATTAGAGCGGATCGTACTAACAATACCATCAATAATAAATACATTATGTGGGTTCATCTCATCTTCTGCTAATTGACTTCGAACCGTCTGACGTAAAAGTGTCGAAGAGACAAATGTCCACCGCTTCATCGCGCAGACACTGCCGGCAATAATCGATTCAGTCTTTCCTACACGGGGCATACCTCGAAGTCCTATTACCTGATTTCCATCTTTTTTAAACAGCTCCCCGAGAAAATCGACCAAAAGACCGAGCTCATCGCGGGTAAAACGAAACGTCTTTCGATCATCTGAATCCCGTTCAATATATCGCCCATGGCGCACAGCCAGCTTGTCTACGAGTCTTGGAGACCGCAGAGCTGAAACTGTAATATTATCAACTTTCTTGAGCATTTCGCCCATCAGCATTATTTTGTCATCGTCATTAGTCTCCAGCAACATTCCGCGTGTCTTTCCTTCAACGCCATTAATCGTTAGAATGTTGACTTCTAGCATCCCTAACATTGAAGCGATATCACCAAGCAGACCGGGTCTGTTCTTGTGTATCTTGTACTCCATATACCATTGTTTATATTCCACTTGTACACCTCATAGATTCCTTTTCCCTGCACTTTGATATCCATCAAAAAAATGCCGTTCAGACAAAGCGATCTGAAACACGGGTCATGTTAATGATATATAAAATAAAAATGAAAGGCAAGGTCAGTCCTGTAATAATTGCAGAAAAGCTCCCACAAGGGGAGCTTTTCCGCAAACTTAGGCGTGATTTTTCGCCAATTTGACCATGAGTTTTGCAATCGTCTGCTTTTCTTCATCGTTACCGACGTCCCATAGCTCTTTGATTGCACGGTTTTGAGTGTTTGCTGGATCCACTTTTTCATCGAGGAATTCCCCGATTTCAAAAGCCAGCTTTGAGATTGTGTCTTCACTCATCCCAAGTTTCTCCGCCTGTACAACTCGTTTTCCCAGAAATTTTTTCCAGGTGTCAAAATTTTTGATTACGCTATCGCCTTGTGTCATCTTAAATCCTCCTTCATATTTACGGTCAAACACCTGCATACAGGCTGTAAGCCGTCTTACGTGAGATTTAAAAACAACACTTATAATATGTCTCAGACGCTAAGTTCTTATGCTGGTGGTTTTCTCCAACATAAGCATCAGGTAATCCATCCACCGTTTGGACTAATAATCTGACCCGTGATATACCCGGACTCAGGCAAAGCCAAAAAATAAATCAGTGATGATATTTCATTAGGAGTAGCCAAACGTCCTGCCGGAATCTCATCCTCCAACATACGGACTTCATCCTCCTGTAAATTGGATAACATGTTCGTATTAACCGCTCCTGGAGCTACCGCGTTAACCGTTACACCAGATGGAGCCAGCTCTTTAGCTAAAGCTTTTGTAAAGGCATTCACTCCACCTTTGCTAGCCGAATAAGCTACTTCACAAGAAGCTCCAGTGATTCCCCATACGGAAGAAACGTTGATGATACGACCATAACGCTGAGACACCATGTACGGCATAAAGATCTGACTGCACATAAAGGTTCCCTTCAAGTTAATGGACATAATATCATCCCATTCTTCTTCGGTCACATCAGCTAGCATTCCGTAATGCGATTTACCGGCATTATTGACGAGGATATCCGGCTGCATCCCATTACTCTCCAGCTTTTCAGCCATACGTACAATCTGACTACGGTCCTTCATATCCGCGTTTACTGTCATTACCTTTGCTCCAAGGGCCATACAACGCCGAGCGACATCATTCGCAGCCTCATGTGAGTGCTTGTAATGAATAACTATATTCATGCCGACAGAAGCAAACCGTTCTGCAATGGCGCCGCCGATCCCTCCGCTGCCCCCTGTAACGAGCACTGTCATTTCCCCTAGTGGTTTGCTGCTCTCTCCCAAAACGCTCACCTAAGGACTCACCACCAATGATACGGCAAGTTGATCCCAGTTTACATGGGCTTGCAGACGCTTATTAACTTCTGCCAAAGTAATTGATTCGTAAATAGGCAGAACTTCAAACAGGTCACCACCGCGGAACTGGTAGCGTGTAAATTCATGTGCAATATTTTCAGGGGAGTTCAGCATGCGCAAATATCCGCCTATTTTCTTTTTCCGTGCCCGCTCGAAATCCTTCTCCGCAAAGCCAGTTTTTAAGATTAGATCAATTTCTTCTTTTATTCGTTTTAAAAGCAAATCCGGATCCTTCGTATCCCCACCCATTGCAGAAAAAGCATACTGCGGAGAACTATTAAATTCATGTCCAAAGCTGTCCGAGATCAGTTCCTCATCATATAGCTTTTGATACAATGCTGTGCTGCTACCAACCAACAAATCAAGCATTAGCTTGGTTATTAGATCACGTTTTAGAGAAGCTTCACCCGTTAGACCGTCTACTTTTTCCTTGAAACCAAACATGATTTTGGGCATCGATACGGCAAGCTTGCTTTCTAGACGTTTTGTAGCCACTTGTACTGGTTCATCTTCAAAAATACGCTTGATTTCACCTTGATTGCCGTAGGTTTTACCCTTTTGGTTACTGCGAATCAAGGAGAATACTTTCTCCGGATCCACGCCTCCAACCACAAACAACAGCATATTGCTTGGATGATAAAAAGCGTTATAACAAGTGTACAGCGTTTCTTTCGTAATCGTACTAATCGATTCTATCGTACCTGCAATGTCAATCCGTACCGGATGCTTTGAATACATCGCTTCAATAAGGCCAAAATACACACGCCAATCCGGGTTATCAGCATACATATTGATTTCTTGACCAATAATTCCCTTTTCCTTTTCTACATTCTCATCTGTAAAATAAGGTCGTTGAACAAAATCAACGAGCGTACTAAGATTGGTCTCTATATTCTCAGTTGCTGAGAAAAGATAAACTGTCTGATCAAAGCTTGTAAAAGCATTGGCCGAGGCTCCATTCGAAGCGAAGGTAGCAAAAATATCGCCTTCTGGCTCTTCGAACATCTTGTGCTCTAAAAAGTGAGCGATACCATCAGGAACAGTAGTCTCTTCTCCGCCTGCGACATGAAAGTGGTTGTCAACAGAACCGTACTTAGTAGCAAATGTAGCATAGGTTTTTTTGAATGTTGGTTTCGGCAGCACGTATACCTGAAGTCCGTTATCCATGACCTCATGATAAATGGTCTCTTGTAGTCTGTCGTAATGAATTTGTTCCATCGTTATTCCTCCTTTCCTGTCAAGAAATAAATCGTATCCAGTTGAAAGGTTTCGGCAGCGGCTTTTACGTCTTCTGCGCCGATTTGTTCCACCTGCTGTAATAGCTGATCCGCTGTTCGATCTTTTCCTGACAACTGGCGGTTGAAGTCGTAAGAGATCATTTCAAAAGCTGAATCCGGAATCTCAGAAAGCTGATTGCGGATCATAGCTTTGGTCTGGCTAAGCTCCAGATCACTGATATTGCCAGCTTTCATTTCTTCCAATTGCTTCTCTATAATGTCCACGGCTTTGCCGTAATTTTGCGTTTCGATACCGGATTGAATCGTTCCAATGCCCTTATGTCCGTCGTAACGAGACGAAGCATAGTAAGCAAGACTTGCCTTCTCACGTACATTAACGAAAAGTTTAGAGTGTGGATACCCTCCTAATATACCATTGTACATAAGCGCGGAGGCGTAGGAATCATCCTTATAAGTAATAGAGGTGCGTAGTCCCAGGTTCAGCTTGCCCTGACTGACATCCAGCTTCTCTTCTACTGTCCGTACCTCATTAACCGATACAGGGACGAACTTAGAGCTATATAAGCCCACCTCGGACTGAATCCGACCGAAATGACGCTGTACAAGTTTTTCAACTTCGTCAACTGTTGTGTCTCCCACTACATAGAGATCAAGGATGGCTTCATCCAGCCATGCATTGTAGGATTCATACAAACTTTTCGGAGTGATTCGATCTAGATCCGCTCTTTGCCCCAGAGGGTGAAGACGGTATGGCTCGTTGCGGCACATTTCCTCAATACAACGTTCAGCAGCGTAACGTATCTTGTCATTTACGATGGACTCCAGCTTTTTGCGAACGGTTTCACGCTCCGTTGCAACATACGAAGGTCGGAAGCTTCCGTCTTCAACTAATGGACGAGTCAGAACTTCTCCTAAGAAAGCGAAGGATTGTTCAAGCAAGTTCTCCTGGTTTTGTACGAAAGAGTCGTTAATGGTATCCATGCGGAACTGAACGATTTGGTAATCGCCTCTTTTATAAATATCAAACCCAAATCCAGCGCCATACAGTTCCTCCAAACGCTCGCGGAATTGCGTGGTCTCCGGATAAGTCGCGGTACCTCTGCGAAGCACGAATGGAGCTAGTGCAGTAGAGGTCACTGTATTCTCGTCAAGAGGAATACCCGCATAAAGTGAGATCGCGTAGGTCTTGAACGCCTTGGTTGGCATAACGTGAATACGCAAGCCTCCAACGGTGCCATGCTGAAATACATTATTAGTCAAGTCCAAAACTCCTTTACGGCGTGGATAGTTGCTCATTATCATGTTTATGAATTATTAACCATTCTAAACCATTCCAAAGTAAGGAAGCAACCGGAAGCCTCTTCCCGGTTGCTCTCTGAAGTTTCTATCCTTCTTATCTACATACAGAAAATATGCTGACCAATCGTCTTGACCTGAGGACGGGTCCAAATCCATTTAGAGGTCGCTGTTTTAGGATTGAAGTAATACAAACATCCTCCGGAAGGGTCCCAACCATTAAGCGCTTGTTGCACTGCCTTGCGTGCTTGTTCATTTGGCTCCAGATAGATTTGTCCATCGGCTACAGCTGTAAAAGCTCCCGGTTGAAAAATAACTCCCGACGGCGAATTGGGAAAACTAGGTGATTTCACACGGTTTAAAATAACCGCGGCTACTGCAACCTGACCTTCGAAAGGCTCACCTCTTGCTTCTCCATACACGGCATTGGCCATGATCTTGAGATCATTCTCCGATAAGCCCATCGTATTACCTGAAGACAATCCTGGAGAATTCGTTTTATTGGACGTATTTGTTTTATTACCAGTGTTATTCTGTGCTGTCTTATTTCCCGTTCCTGAAGAAGGTTCAGTCGGCTTCCAATTCTTAGTTGCGTTATACAACTTCAGCTTAGTTTTAGCTCCTACAATGCCATCAGACTTCATCCCGAATTTCCATTGAAACCAGGTTACTGCATTCTTCGTTTTCGGCCCAAAATGACTGTCTATTTTTCCGGCATAATAACCTAAATGCTTTAATCGTCCCTGCAATTCATAGACATCCTGACCTGTTGAACCAAGTTTAATGGGTGTTGTACTGAAAGCCGGCAAGGCTTCTTCGTCAGGATTATTTAACTCGTGGACAAATGACGCAGCAGCACTTTGCTTGGTCTGAACAATGCCATTTCCCTTGAAAAACGTTCCTGCAAACGGCGCGGCTGCAAGTGCAAGAGTTAAAGCAGCAAATATCCACATCTTTTGTTTCTTCATAGGGTTCGCTCTACCTTTCTTTTGTAAGTTCTGCATGGATGGCTAAAGTTATTATGACGACTGTCAGTGCATCCTATGCATTACTAAAAAAGAAGAAATAGCTTTTCATTGTAATTGAGAATTATTATCAACTATAATCAAAATAAGAAAAAAATGGAGTTGATATGAATCATGAATTTAAGGGACCACATTTTACTGTGGAACCAAGCATTAATAGAAATTATAGATATACGTCATACTTCTCAACATTTTAGTTTTATGAATACACAATAGTCCAAGTAATAGGTTCGTACTTTTAGGGAAAAACTCCCTGAAAATAGTGGATATTCTCTGATAATGAATGGAATCAGGGAATTCCTCCCTAAAAATAAGGCCAATTCCTTTATTTCTTACCAAACTAGATGAATTATAGGGAGCTTTTCCCTAATTGTAAGTCTGAAAACTAATAATCTCAGAATTTCAGGGAGAAATTCCCTAATTATTTTAATGAAGCTTCACTAAAGCACTTATTTGAAGTGTCATTTACACTTCTTCAGCATGAGTAAGGGGTCGACTCCAAGTAGTATGAACTACTTGGAGTCGACCCCCCTTTTACTTTCTATTAAAGGCTTAAACTGACTTGTCCAGCTTAAGAACTGATCTTGTTATGCTGATACTGCTCTAGTGATACAAGCACCTCACGCGGCTTACTGCCTTCGTAAGGCCCTATTACCCCACGAGCCTCCATAGAGTCAATCAAACGGGCTGCACGGGTGTAACCAACCCTCATCCGGCGCTGTAGTAGCGAGACTGAAGCTTGCTTCGCTTCAAGCACGATCGTTACGGCCTGCTCATATAATTCATCCTGTGGCTCCTGGTCTTCAGCAATTGTGTCATCAACCTCTGGAACAATGGACTCGTCATATTCTGCTTCACCTTGACTGCTGACATATTGAACGATTGTCTCAACCTCTTGATCGCTCATAAAGGCACCCTGCACACGAATCGGTTTAGAAGCCCCCATCGGTAAGAACAGCATGTCTCCCCGACCTAACAGCTTCTCCGCACCTGGCATATCCAGAATGGTACGCGAGTCTACATTGGACGATACACCAAAAGCGATACGAGATGGAATATTAGCTTTAATCAGACCTGTAATGACATCAACAGAAGGACGCTGAGTAGCGATGATTAGATGAATACCTGCTGCACGCGCCATCTGTGCGAGTCGACAGATAGCATCCTCTACATCGTTAGCGGCAACCATCATCAAATCCGCAAGCTCGTCCACAATAACAACAATATACGGAAGTATCGCAGCTGGATTCTCTGCCATCAGCTTATTATAACCTTCCATGTTACGCGTTCCTGATTTGGAGAAGAGTTCATACCTTTTCTCCATTTCCACAACGATCTTCTTCAAAGCTAAACTCGCCCGCTTCGGATCAGTAACTACTGGAGCCAAAAGATGGGGAATCCCATTATAGACATTCAGCTCTACCATCTTCGGATCTACCATCAGGAATTTGACTTCATTGGGTTTAGCTTTATATAAAATACTCGTTATAATCCCATTAATACAAACCGATTTACCCGAACCCGTTGCACCAGCTACCAATAGATGGGGCATCTTCGCTAAGTTCCCGATAATCGTCTGACCTGAAATATCACGTCCAAAAGCAATAGATAGTCTGGATTCAGCTTCCTGAAAAATCTGTGTTTCCATAACTTCACGCATAGTTACAACAGACACTTCGGAATTCGGTACCTCTATCCCAATGGCTGATTTACCTGGAATTGGCGCCTCCATACGAATATCTTTGGCTGCAAGAGCAAGTGCAATGTCATCCGTAAGATTAACAATGCGACTAACCTTGACACCAATATCCGGCTGAATCTCATACCGTGTAACTGCTGGACCTCTAACTACTTCAAGAACCTTTGCCCGAACACCAAAGCTCTCAAGTGTAGCTTCTAGCTTACGGGCAGTCTGCATATAATCATTCTGATCCCCCGCTTTACCACTGTTGTTAGGTTTGGCTAGAAGACGGAAAGATGGCAGCTTATAAGGCTTGGGTGGAGGCGGTGCCGGTGGAGCAGGAATGATCTCCCCTTCAGGAGTTGCAGTTAACAATCCATCCAAGTCTATGTTCACATTTTCCTCAGGCTCATCTGAAGGTGGTTGATTAACTGCATTAACCCCAGTAACAGGAGCTTTGCCGGTAACACCACGAGCCGCAGGAGAAAATTCACTCCATTCCTCCCGATCTTCTTCATTCAGCCCTTCTGAGCGGATATGCTCAAAAAAGTCTCGGATAATTGGAGTCACAGGTTCCATATCCATATCAGCATCATCAAAATCATGATGTATATCTTCAAGTGGCGTCACACGACTATTTGCTGAAAGCCCCGAAATGATCGGACCGTGCGAAGCACTTGTTACAATTGGCCCCTGATCATCATCCTCAGGATCTACATCTACCTCTGGACGTGTTGATCCTGAGAACCAGCCCGATATTTTTTTCAATAGGACAGGTTGTTTGCGATTAGGCAAATAACGATCATCCTCTTCCTCTTCATCATCCTCTTCATAGACAGGCTGCTTCACTGCCCGTGTCTTAGCGGGTGCCGCTGCTTTGGAAGGTCTCGCTGCTACTGGGACAGCCTTCGGACGGTTTGCCGCATGAAGACGAATCCCTTCCACAAACTTAACGGTACGCACTCGCAAAAGAGTAATAATCTCCACATAAGAAAGATTTGTAATTAACATAAAACTGATGGCAAGCATGACGATCATTAGCAGCTTAGCTCCCAGACTACCAAAGAGCCACAGGAGTGCAGCATACTCCAAACCGCCGATATATCCACCGCTAATATCCTTACCCAGCATGTAAACATTACTATTGTTAACACCGGGCGAAAGAGATCCCGAAAGATCATTATGTATTTGTGTCATCACGTTACCAGGATGAAGCAGTGACAACGGGCCAAGCTTCTGCTCCATTGCAGATATCGTACTCATAAGGCACATGGATAGCAGAAGCAGAAGCACGCCTGTATGCCGACTGTTCCAAGATGAAGGCCATCTTCGGTGGATCATAACCATAAGACCGTAAAAAATACCGACAAGCGGCAACACAAAATAAAATCTCCCTAATAAATAACCCGCCATACTTGAAAGTGATCGCCCTACCGCCGCTTCACCGGACAGAGCAATAACGGATATCGTTATTAGTAAAATTCCATAAATTTCATATTTTAAAACGCTGCCGAGCAGCGCTTTTTTCTTCTTCTTTTTTCGTTTAGCCACGCCAGCCACCCCCGGAACAACATTATACCATATAATGGCGTGGCGTACCTATGTTCTCTTTTGTCAGAAAATGAATCTTTATGTTAACGTAATTATCGCTCCAGGAGAGAACGATGGATCCAAATAACGCTCCAAAGGACAATCCAGCAATCTTACTATGCGAGCACGTCCTTCCTCCATTGGCTCAACCTGCATTAGCATCCCTTGAACACTAACTTCTCGCGTTGTAACGTAATTATTAAATGCTCCTTCCCACACCTGTTCCATCGACATTATCGTATAAAGTGTCATTGCGTAAGCCCTCCCGAAATTGCTGCAGTAGGCGCTGCAGAGAAATCTCCACCGATCATGCGGTTAAGATGTGCTAAGGCCGCTCCGATCCCGCCCACCTCATCCATGAGACCATATTTAACGGCATCGAGTCCCCCAACGGCGGTTCCAATGTCACGATTGAGCTCACCCGTCTTAAACATCAAGTCACGGAACTGATCCTCAGAAATCCGAGAATGGGAAGTAACGAATTTTACTACGCGCTCCTGCATTTTCTCCATATATTCGAACGTTTGTGGTACACCGATTACCAAACCATTCATACGAATCGGATGAATCGTCATCGTTGCACTTTCCGCAATAATCGAATACGTAGAGGATACAGCGATCGGAACGCCAATACTATGTCCCCCTCCAATGACAACTGTTACTGTCGGTTTAGAGAGCGAAGAAATCATTTCGGCAATCGCTAGACCAGCTTCCACATCTCCACCTACAGTATTTAAAATAATAAGCAGACCTTTAATATTCTTATTTTGTTCAGCTGCCACCAGCTGCGGAATGATATGCTCATATTTTGTTGTTTTGTTCTGAGGAGGCATAACAATATGACCCTCAATTTGACCAATAATCGTTATGCAAAAGATATCCGGTTCACCGCTAGGAACCGCTGTTTGTCCAAGCTCTTTTATTGCACCCATTGTAGTGGGCGGCATATTCTCATTTGTACTCGGATTTCCCTCTTGTGGTATAACTTCCTCATTCTTTGCTCCATTTGATCCATCCATGTAGTTCATCTTCGCAGCTCTCCCTTTTCTTATGCAGCTCTGGTCTGCTATAGCCTTACTAACTTTCATTAGTATGACATTTCAGGGCCCCGCATTATGCAACCCTCTCCTTATGATGTGAATATAAACAATACAAAAACCCCTTTTCCCGTAGAAACCGTCCAATATTTCCGGGGAAAAGGGGCCATTGCCCTAGCTATATATTTATTTAAGGAGAATTCTCCTTACACTTCCATGATAATTGGCAAAATCATCGGTCTACGACGCGTTTGCTCATACAAGAAACGACCGAGCGAATCTTTTACGCTTGTTTTAAGCGAAGCCCACTCATTTACTTTCTCACTCATCAGGCGTTGCAATGTACTGGAAACAATTCGGTTCGCTTCGTCGAGCAGTCCTTCGGACTCACGAACATAAACGAAACCACGGGAAATGATGTCAGGTCCGGAGACAATCGCACCATTTTGTTTGCTAAGTGTAACCACGACAACCAAAATACCATCCTGAGACAGCAGTTTACGGTCACGCAATACAATATTACCTACATCACCTACACCCAGACCGTCGATCAATACGTTACCAGCCGTTACTTTACCAGCTTTACGAGCGGCACCGCCTTGAATTTCCACAATCTCACCGATTTCAGTAATGAAAATGTTCTGAGAATCTACGCCAACAGATTCTGCCAAAAGGGCATGTTTGCGCTGCATACGATATTCACCGTGAATTGGAATGAAATATTTCGGTTTCATCAGGTTGAGCATAAGTTTAAGCTCTTCCTGGCTACCGTGACCGGATACGTGAACCCCGGAATTGGAACCGCTATAAATAACGTTAGCGCCAAGACGGAACAATTCATCAATGGTACGGCCTACATATTTCTCGTTACCCGGAACCGGTGTTGCCGCAATGATAACAGTATCACCAGGCAAGATATCTACTTTACGATGACTGGAACGTGCCATACGGGTCAATGCAGACATTGGCTCGCCTTGGCTGCCTGTGCAAAGAACAACGACACGGTTCGCTGCCATTCTGTTCATTTCTTCAGGCTCAATCAGCATACCATCTGGTACGTTCAAATATCCAAGCTCAGAAGCGATGGATACAACGTTTACCATACTACGGCCAATTACTGTAATCTTACGGCCTGTGGATTCTGCTGCATTAACCACTTGTTGAATACGGTGCACGTTGGAAGCAAAAGTTGCTACAACGACACGTTGTTCAGCCTTGCGGAAAATGTCTTCCAGAACGATACCGACATTCTTCTCAGATGGGGTAAAGCCTGGTTTCTCAGCATTCGTACTATCCGACAAAAGCGCAAGTACACCCTTTTGACCAATTTCAGCCATACGATGCAGATTTGCAAATTGACCGTTGACTGGAGTGTGGTCAAATTTGAAATCTCCCGTATGAACTACGTTACCTTCTGGTGTTTCTATGCACACACCGACGGAATCCGGAATACTGTGGTTTGTTCTGAAGAACGTAACTTTGAGCGAGCTTCCAAGTTGAATTTCTGAATCTTCATTGATCAAAATTCGTTTGGTGTCACCCAGCAAGTTTGCTTCCTTCAATTTGTTCTCTACAAGGCCTAATGTAAGTCTTGTTCCATAAACCGGAACATTCAAGTTCTTCAGGACATATGGGAGACCACCGATGTGATCCTCGTGTCCGTGGGTAAGCACAATCCCTCTTACCTTGTCACGGTTCTCTGTCAAATAAGAGATATCAGGAATTACAATATCAATACCGAGCATATCTTCTTCCGGGAACTTCAGTCCCGAATCCACGACTACTATGTCAGCTCCATATTGAATGACATACATGTTTTTCCCGATTTCTCCGACTCCGCCCAATGCGAAAATCATCAATTTATCGTTGTTGTTTTTTTTGGACAAATGAATCTAACCCTCCTATGATGTTGGACGTCATACTTTTATTGGTAAATATTGAACTTCGATTATTTCAGCGGCGCTGAACACATTCTTCAAACAGCTGATAGCTTCCTTAATTAACAAGGATATTCCTGAAATCTGTAAAATGCGCAATGCGAAAGCTCCCGATTCCGGGCAGTAAAGTTCATATTGAAGCGGACAAATGCCGTCAAAATTCACCGTCGCGCCCCTCGCGCGAAGACATGTCAATCATTTACACAGACTCATCTTGGGACCTATCCTGTCTCACAATGTATACCATTGACGGAAGATTACCGCATATTTAATTTTAACCGCACCCAGTCACTTAAGATCATTATACATGATTTTTTTGGCAAAAGACAAGTCACCCTGTCGCGTATCCAAATTCTTTCCTTAAATGTGACCCAATATTTCAGCAAAATATTATAAAAATAAAAACCGGCTCTCCAAAGGAGAAGCCGGTGTAAATACTAAAATATCACTGATCCGCACTTATTGAAATAATGCCTCAATAAAAGCTGCTTCAGCTTCTGTAGGTGAAATAAGCGGCAATCTGACGCCTCCAACAGGCAGCCCCTTCAGACCTAAAGCATATTTAACCGCAGAAGGATTCGGTAGAGGTTGAGGACATTCGAACAATCCTTTGAAAATTGGGAACAATTGCCGATGAATCTCTCCTGCTCGTTGAACGTTTCCTGAAGTGTATGCGTAGATCATTTCTGACATTTGTGCACCAACGACGTGACTAGCTACACTGATAATCCCGTATCCTCCAACGGCTAGACTAGCTAATCCTGCTGAATCATCACCAGTATATACGCGAAAGTCATCGGAACACGAAGAAGCAATAAGTGTAATTTGATCGACAGATGCACATTCTTTTGTCGCAACAATATTCGGAATTTCAGCAAGTCGTAGGGTTGTGTCTACACTCATACTTACACCCGTGCGACCTGGAACGTTATACAATATGACTGGCAATGAAGTCTCCGAAGCAATTGCAGAAAAATGCTGATAAAGCCCTTCCTGATTAGGCTTATTATAATACGGGACGACCAATAACACGCCATCCACACCAATTTTCTCAGCTTCCTTCGTGAGGTGAATCGAATGTTTCGTATTATTGCTACCTGTCCCAGCGATGATTTTGCAGCGACCATTCGCCTTCTCAAGTACAAAAGAAAACAGCTGCAATTTCTCCTCATCACTTAACGTTGGAGATTCTCCGGTCGTGCCGCAGACAACCAACGCCTCTGTTTTCTGTTCCTCAATTAAATAATCGACAAGCTCTGAAGTTACATCCCAGTTGATTTCTCCATCCCCGTCAAAGGGGGTTACCATGGCTGTTATTAATCTTCCGAAATCCACTTTGAATTCCTCCTTGTCAGCGGTGCAATTCAAACATAGCATGCAGCGAACGCAGGGACTGCACCATGTCCTCTTTCTTCACCAGCACCCAAATCGTTGTATTCGAATCTGCGGATTGGAGAATCTGAATATTTTGTGAGCTAAGTGCCTCAACAATGCGAGCCATAATACCAGGCACACCGTTAATTCCGCCCCCGATAACGGAGACTTTTGCGCAACCTGATAAGCTCTTAGGGCGCAAACCCAATTGCTGGAGTACCGAGATGGCCTTTTCTGATTTGTCATCGAACACAGTATAAAGTGCTTCCGTAGGTGTTACATTAATAAAATCAACACTTATTCCGTTGTCCGCCATACTTTTAAAAATTTGCAATTGAACGCCCGTACCATTTCCGTCTGGACACTCCACTGAAATTTGGGTAACGTTGCTAACGTAAGCAATCCCTGTCACGAAGCGATCTACAATGCCACCAGACTGGATGTCGTTAAACCCTTCTGGATTCGTAACCAGTGTACCTTCAGCCTCTGAAAAGGTTGAACGAACTCGCACTGGAATTTGTGCCTGCATAGCAATCTCAACCGCACGTGGATGGATTACTTTTGCTCCTTGATGAGCCATGTTACAAATTTCTGTATAACTAACATACGTTAGCGGTTTTGCATCTTCAACGATCCGCGGATCTGCTGTAAGAATTCCGTTCACATCTGTATAGATATCAACCATATCTGCATGAAGAGCAGCGCCCAAAGCAGTAGCAGAGGTATCACTTCCTCCACGGCCCAAAGTCGTCAAGTCACCAGCTTCAGTCTGTCCTTGGAACCCCGTCACTATAACCACTTTGTCTTCACGCAGTTCGCGGAGAATTCGTTCAGGACGCACATCTAGGATTCTTGCATTGCCATAGTTACTATCTGTCATAAACCCAGCCTGAGCTCCCGTTAATACGGTAGAAGCAATCCCTTCATTCTCCAGCAGTCCACAAAGTGTAGTCGCAGAGATAATCTCACCACAGCACATCAAGAGATCCTTCTCACGCTCAGGTAATGCATCTCCATTCTGCACAGCCCAATCCAATAGAGTGTCTGTTGCATAAGGTTCTCCCCGTCGGCCCATAGCCGAAACTACGATGACCAAACTATAGCCGCTTGCGAGCTCCCGTTTGACGTTACGAATTACGTGCTCTCTAGCTTGTGGTGTTGAAAGTGATGTTCCTCCGAATTTTTGTACCAGAATACCCATGTATAATTCCTCCATTATTGTTAAAGCAAACACACTAATCATTCGTAAACAGAACTAATATCGTTTCTAAACGAGAAATTCCATTACAGTACGTAAGCTTATTTCTTAAGTAAAGTTCTAATATTTTGAAAAATGGTTGTACCGCCCTCGAAATGAGGACGGTAGCAGTAGTGCTTATATTGTTTTGGTAGCAATGATCTCAGCAATGGGTATGGCAGATCTTGGCTTTGAGCGTTAACGGCCGTGTCTCTTGATTAAGAGGTAACTCTGACCACGGCGGCATGTAACTTCTCATTGCTCATTTGGTACATCTCCCCTTTTATTGACCGCAACTAATTCTACCGATTCCGCCCTAATCTAGACAGAGTGAAACTTTTCAACAATCATCGGCTGTAGTTGTTTCCCTTGCAAAGCGGCATAGCAAGCTTCTGGGATAAGATCCATACGCGCTACTAACGAGTTAGGTTTGCCCTCAGGGTTATCCTGTCCGAATGGCACAAAATAAATATGTTTGGCCACTAGAAGCTTAGCAATATTTGCTGCATTAAGACCTAAGCCATCATTGGTAGATATCGCCAGAACAAGTGGACGTCCATTGCGCATCTGCGATTTTGCAGCCATGAGCACTGGACTATCGGTCATAGCATTTGCTAATTTACTCGTTGTATTTCCAGTGCAAGGTGCTATTGTAAGCACATCCAGCAGCTTGGAAGGACCCAGCGGTTCCGCTTCAACAATTGTAGAAATGATATCATTACCTGTTATATCTTTCAACTGTTTTAGCCAATTTTGCGATGTTCCAAAGCGGGTGTCGGTCCCTAGTACGGATGCTGAAACTATGGGCACTACATTTGCTCCCCCGTCCACGAAGCGTTGAATTTGCGGCATTACCTCAGCAAACGTGCAGTGAGATCCGGTAATCGCATACCCTACTGTTTTTCCGTGCCAATCCATTTTATTCGTCCCCCTTGATTAAAGCCTCGTCCGATATCGACTGAACCAGCGCATTTGCCATAATAATCCCAGCGCTTTTAGGAGCTACAATGCCAGGGAGTCCAGGTGCCAGCATCGCTTTAATTCCTCTTTTCTCAGAATAACGAAAGTCACATCCACCTGGAGCGGAAGCCAGGTCGACAATTAAGCAATGCGGTGAGATTCGTGAGAGTACTTGTGCGGTGATGATCATACTTGGAATTGTATTAAATATCAGATCAACATCCGGCACATGAAGCAACAGTTCACTGGTCATAAAAGGCTTCCAGCCCATTTCCTCTGCTCGTGCATAATGTTCCTGTTTTCTAACTCCGGCTTTAACACTAGCACCCAGTCCTTGCAGACTTCTTGCCATCGTAAAACCTGTTCTGCCTAAGCCCAGTACCATCGATTTGGAACTGTGAATAGTAAAATCCGTGTTCTGTATGGCCATAACCAGTGCTCCTTCCGCTGTTGGGATGGAGTTATAAATGGCTACATCATCACGATTAAGCAATTCAATTAACTTTAATGAATGCTTAGCGCACATGCTGCGCAAGTAGCTTTTGGCCATACCGCTATACACCAAACAATGGGGTGGCAGAGCAGTAAAATGTTCCTCCAAGAGCATCAAGCGATCAGATGAAAATAGAGCACTGATATTCCCTTCGTCATCACAACCAACTGTAGGCAACACTAATACATCTGCATTACTAAGCAGCTCTACCGACATCTGTTCCAGGCTAACCCCCGGGCAAGGGGCTTCCCACTTATCGAACCCGGCAGCGCTTACCGTCGCATCCAATTCCACACATTTCCGAATCACTTCAAGCTGTCTCGCGTCCCCGCCCAGGAACACGATCCTGACGCCAGTAAGCATAGGGATGACGCTCCTTTCAACATACACTATCGACTATAGAGCATCTTATGCTGGGCATTCTTAATGGGTGAAAAGCGGAGAAGAATTACTATGCAGGCTTAAATGTGAAACTTATAATTTGTCATATTTGAACAAAAAAAAGCTCGCAAATCACGCCGATTAGGCATAGATTCGCAAGCTTTTTAATGTTTTGTATTATTTTCCAGTGTGACCGAAGCCTCCAGCGCCGCGTTCAGTTTCGGATAGAGTATCAACTTCAACCAAATTTACCACTGGTACCGCTTGAAATACCATTTGGGCAATACGCTCATTACGAGCAATCGCAAACGGCTCCTGGCCTAGATTGATCAACAACACTTTGATCTCTCCACGATAATCAGCATCAATCGTTCCTGGTGTGTTCAAACATGTAATCCCATGCTTCAAGGCTAGTCCACTTCTTGGACGAATCTGAGCTTCTAATCCATCTGGCATAGCTAATGATATGCCAGTTGGAATTAATGCACGTTCTCCAGGTGCAAGAACAACTTCGTTTTCAACAGCGGCATAAAGGTCATACCCGGAAGCCTGTTCTGACATTTTACAAGGAAGATTAACATCCTCGTTTCCAGCTAGTTTATTGATTTGTACGTAATAAGACAAGATCATCTCTCCTAACATTTGCAATAGCTTTATCTGTTGAGCCTACCATCGCTAAAGAAAGCGGCTCAGCAAACATATTATCAAGCACACTGTTGATATTGTCCATCGTAACTAACTGAATCTTAGCGATCATATCGTCTAATGTGTTATGTTTTCCGAGCATAAGTTCATTTTTTCCGATACGATTCATCCGGCTACTAGTACTTTCAAGGCTAAGAATGAGGCTACCTTTAAGCTGCTCCTTGCCTTTTCTCAATTCATCTTCACTGAGACCCTTAGTAGCGAGTTCGTACATCATTTCTTTAATAAGCTCCATTACATCCTTGGTTTGCTTTGGTGCAGTTCCAGCATAGACCGTGAACAATCCAGAATCCGCTTGAGAACTATGGTATGAATATACGGAATAGGCTAGGCCTCGTTTTTCACGAATCTCTTGGAACATCCGTGAGCTCATCCCACCACCAATGGCATTATTAATAAGCACCATAGCATATTGTAATGGATCGCCAGAGCGGACCCCTGGTAAGGAAAGACAAATATGATTCTGTTCTGTTTTCTTGCGGTGGAACAACATTTCCCCATAATAATCCGGTGGAGTCAGCGGCGCAGATGTGCCATGATTAGCAAAAGAACCAAAATGCTTCTCCAGCAGCTCAATCAGTCCATCGCTGATGTTGCCCGCTACACTTATTACCGTATTCTCAATCGTATACTGCTCTTTCATGTATGCACGAAGATCATCTGGCTTCATCTCCATTAGCCGTTCTTTTAAGCCAAGGATAGAATACGCAAGCGGATGATCCTTGTAAGCAGCAGTACACATCAAATCATGTACAAGATCGTCTGGTGTGTCCTCGCACATTGAAATTTCTTCAAGGATGACATTCTTTTCTTTCTCCAGCTCTTCAGCATCCATACGTGAACGGAAGAACATATCTGCTAACACATCTACTGCGATGGGCAGATGCTCATCCAGTACTTTTGCATAATAGCAAGTGTATTCCTTAGAGGTAAATGCATTTACATTGCCGCCAATAGCATCGAACTGCTCGGCGATGTCCTTAGCACTATATCGGTCTGTACCTTTAAAAAGCATATGTTCTACAAAATGGGATATCCCGTTGTTTCCAGGGTTTTCATTCCGCGAACCTGTCTTTACCCAGATGCCGAATGAAACGGATCGGCCTGTCGGAATTTTTTCCATTACTACTCGCAATCCATTGGATAATACTATTTTTTCCACTTCAAGTCCTCCTGGCAATAGCCATGTTCTATCTAAATTAATACACGTGCCTATAATCCTACCAGAAATAGATCACTCACTCAACATCAGAGGGGATTAGACGCTCCGCTGAGAGTGTTTGGCTAACTGTACCTAGCTGTAACCCTTTTGCCTTTATCCCGCGTATCATGGCCTTCAGCGCCTTGGAGGATGAGGCAGTCGGATGCATTAGAACAAGTGTGCCAGGTTCAGCTTTACTTGTGATTTTGGCAACAATGGATTCAGGAGCAGGATTGCGCCAATCCACTGTATCCACAGTCCAGAGCACGGTCTTTAAGCCCAAACTGCTAGCAATGTCTACTGTCTCTTGATCGAAATCACCTGATGGAGGCGCGAACCATTTATTAGTGACTCCAAGCGATTCCTTTAACAGCTTTTGTGTCTTCTCAATTTCTACGGTAGCCCGCGCTCGACTTAAGGTACTCATATTGGGGTGGGTATACGCGTGATTCTCCATCTCATGACCACGCTTTAGCATTTCTGCAGCAAGCTCCGGATTTTTACTCAACCAGCTTCCATCCAGAAAAAACGTAACTTTTACGTTCTCTTCATCCAGAATATCCAGCATTGGCACAATGTACTGATTTCCCCATGCCACATTAATCATCAGTGAAACCATCGGTTTCGCCGGGTTTCCGCGATATATAGGTTCTGCTCCCAGTTCATTAAGCGATACTTTTGGTTCGATCTGTCGATATACAAACTTAATGGGTTCTTTTGGCGCCAAAAGAGCATTCCGATAGGTACTCTCTACATCAACCTCAAGTCCGTTATAGCCCGGAATGGCTTTCCAGACCCGATCAACCACGGCATCCACTGGTGGCGCATTTAGCTTAGCCGCTGCGGTTTCAATCCTCAGACGAAGATCATTGTTCGCCGCCTTAGGGATATCCTTCCACACTGCAAGATCATCCTGCGGTTTCAATTGTGCAAGCATGTCCTTGACCGGCCCCTGTGTGCTGCCAATTCCTATCACGATTGCTACACAAGCAACCACTAATGCCACCTTTTCCGTCTTCATGACGACTTCCTCCCCGATAGAAACGAATTTCAGGTTCGTTCCACACGATTACAAAGACACTTTGTCCCAATCTATGAGACAAGGGAGGAATTTATGTCATGAACAGATACAAGACTAATAGATAGAATTACTGGTTCCCGCTTTCCAATTTCAGTCATATAAAAAAAGAGCCAGAGCGCAAATCGCTTCTGTCTCTTTTAATAATGAAATTAGATCCCTTTAGTAAAGGCTATTACTGAGATCAAACTTATGCTTTAGCGCTAGTTTCTGAAGTCAATACCGCTTTACGAGACAAGTTAACCCGGCCTTGTTGATCGATTTCAGTAACTTTAACTGTAATGGTGTCGCCAACAGCAACAACATCTTCTACCTTCGCTACACGCTCAGTAGACAATTGGGAAATATGCACCAATCCGTCTTTACCCGGAATGAGTTCAACAAATGCGCCGAATTTCTCAATACGTCTAACTGTACCCACATAAATTTCACCGACTTGTACTTCACGTACAATACCTTCGATGATCGAACGGGCTTTTTGAATCATTTCTTCATCAGAAGATCCGATAAAGACACGTCCATCTTGTTCGATGTCGATTTTCACGCCGGTTTCTTCGATAATTTTGTTGATGATTTTACCACCCGCACCAATAACATCACGGATTTTATCCGGATTAATGTTGATGATAATGATTTTTGGAGCATATTTGGACAGGTTAGCTCTAGGCTCAGAGATGGCTTCCATCATTTTACCTAAGATGTGCATCCGGCCTTCCTTAGCCTGTTGCAGTGCTTCATGAAGAATTTGACGGTCAATACCATCGATCTTAATGTCCATTTGGATCGCAGTTACACCTGCTGCAGTACCCGCTACCTTAAAGTCCATATCTCCAAGATGATCTTCCATACCTTGAATATCTGTCAAAATAGACACATGATCTCCATCCTTGATTAGACCCATAGCTACACCAGCAACTGGAGCTTTGATCGGTACGCCTGCATCCATCATAGCCAGCGTACTTGCACAAATACTAGCTTGTGAAGTAGAACCATTAGACTCGATAACCTCAGATACAAGACGAATCGTGTACGGGAATTCAGTTTCACTTGGGATCACTTTAGACAATGCGCGTTCACCTAATGCTCCATGACCAATCTCACGACGACCTGGTGCTCTAAGCGGACGTGCTTCCCCTACGCTGAACGGAGGGAAATTATAGTGGTGCATGAACCGTTTAGTTTCAGTCAGATCAATACCGTCAAGAATTTGCACATCGCCGAGTGCGCCTAGCGTACATACGCTAAGTGCTTGCGTTTGCCCACGGGTGAACAATCCAGAACCATGAGTACGCGGCAATAGGTTAGTATCACAATCAATCGGACGAATTTCATCCAGCTTACGTCCATCTGGACGAACCTTATCATGCGTAATCAGACGTCTAACTTCTTCCTTCACGATGTCATGTAATACTTCCTTAACATCCTTCAGAAGTTCTGGAGTCTCTATGTATTTCTCAGCGAAATACGTAACTGTTTCATTATTTACCACATCAATAGCTTCTTGACGAGCATGCTTCTCAGCAATTTTAACTGCATCAACCAAACGAGCTTGTGCAAACGCACGAACCTCAGTGTTCACTTCAGCATTTACTGCGTGCAGCTTCACTGCCATTTTTTCTTTACCAGCGATTGCAACCAATTCTTCAATTGTAGCTACGATATTACGGATTTCTTCATGTCCGAACATAATCGCTTCGAGCATAACTTCTTCCGGAACTTCATTAGCTTCCGCTTCTACCATCATGATAGCATCCTTCGTACCAGCAACAGTCAAGAAAATATCACTAATTGCTTGCTGAGCAATATCAGGGTTGATGATAAATTCGCCATTGATGCGGCCTACATTGACGCCACCGATAGGTCCGTCAAACGGTACATCGGAAATGCTAAGTGCTGCAGAAGTACCAATCATAGCGGCAATTTCTGGTGTGCAATCTTGATCCACACTCATTACCAGATTGAGAACTTGTACATCATTACGGAATCCTTCTGGGAACAGTGGGCGAATCGGGCGGTCAGTCAAACGGCTGGACAGAATCGCTTTTTCACTCGGTCTGCCTTCACGTTTAATAAAACCACCTGGGATCTTACCTACTGCATATAATCTTTCCTCATAGTTGACCGTCAGCGGGAAAAAATCCAAATCTTTAGGCTCGCTTGAAGCGGTAACAGTACACAGAACTGCTGTATCTCCGTAACGCACCATAACGGCTGCGTTTGCTTGTTTAGCTAGGCGGCCCGTTTCCAGCACAAGGCGTCTTCCGCCTAGCTGCATTTCTACACGTTTTTCCATAAATACCTCCTTGAATAGTAGTAGACCCGCAGTCAAATATAGCAGGTTCACATATCGATCTAATGAATCGGAAAGGCTTGTCCCAAAGGTATGTAGCCTGTTCTGTATGCATATAAGAAGAAACGGCTAAGTCTTACAGATGAAGTACAGTCGCCGTTTTTACGAATAATCTCATCAGTCTTGCTATAAAGTTTTCCCTAAATTTTCAAAAAGCAACCCAGCTGTCCCGCTGTCGCTCCGAGAAGGACATACGGTATACAACCAGGCTGCTTTAAGGGTTATCTTATGGAAAATTAACGACGCAATCCCAGTCTTTCGATCAGGGCGCTGTAACGTCTGATGTCTTTGTTTTTCAAATACGCCAGAAGTTTACGACGTTGTCCAACCATTTTCAACAATCCGCGACGGGAGTGATGATCTTTCTTGTGCGTACGCAAGTGGTCAGTCAAATTAACGATGTTCTCCGTTAGGATAGCAACTTGCACCTCAGGGGATCCAGTATCGGATTCGTGAGTTTTGTGCTCGTCGATCAATTGATGTTTACGTTCTTGAGTCAATGCCATCCTGTTCACCTCCTTCAATATAATCGCCACTAGCCTCGTCACCGTCGGTGAGAACGTGCAACCAAGCTAAGGTTATGATGCTGTAAGCCAGCAACGTTTATTAGTATAGCATCTCCATTAACAAAAGTAAACGGCTTGTCCGGGATGACTATAGATTATACCCCAAAATCTTCTTTGCGGTTTCTGCATCCTCACCAATTTGAGTGATCAACGCATCTATAGATTCGAATTTCCGTTCAGGACGAATGTAAGATACTAATTCTACCTTGAGCTCTTGATCATACAAGTCTCCTTCGAAGTCAAACAGATGAACCTCAAAGCTTGGAGTCAATACACCATCATGAAAAGTAGGTTTAACGCCCACATTCATAACCCCGTAAAGAACTTTATCCTTATAAAAGACTCGGACGGCATAAACACCTTTAGTTGGTATTACAAAATGAGCACTGAGCTTCAAATTCGCCGTTGGAAAACCAATTGTGCGACCTCTCTTCTCACCATGACCCACTTCACCACGAAGATAATAACAACGTCCGAACCAGGAGTTTGCCAGCTCTAAATCCCCGTTTTGGAGACTTTTGCGAATGCCTGAGCTACTGACCTTTTCTCCTTCAAGCAGAAAAGGGGGAGCAACCTCTACATTCATAACACCTTCACCCAGCTTGCGAAGCATCTCAACATCGCCTTCACCTTGATAACCAAAACGAAAGTCAAAGCCGACAACTGCAGTTACAATATGTAGCGGCAAAAGCATAACAGAGACAAAATTTTGTGGACTTACACGGGAAAGCTGCTCATTAAATTCAATAACATATAAGATATCGACACCCATACTAGCTAGAATCTCCTGCTTTTCTACGGGTGGCGTCAAATACCCTTCATAATCACCCTTACCCATAACATCTTTAGGATGGGGATGAAATGTAAGGACTGCGGCCGGTACACCTTGTTTACGGGCTAAGGCCACAGCGGATGTAATGACGCTGGCATGTCCACGATGCAATCCGTCAAACTGCCCTAGAGCAGCCACTTGAGGCTGAGCCCACTCTGCAGCAGTCTCCGGAGACATCGGATAGGTTAACGTTACGGTTCTCACGCTGTTTCTCACCTACAATTCACTTGGTAAAATTGATTTAAGCTTGTGCAAACACCTTCACTGGAGCAATTGCACCTGTATCTTCCAATTCATAAATGCCAAGAAATCCACCTTGAAGATCGTATAGCCGAAATTGACTGTTCGTCTTCACCTCTGGAGCGATAAATCGCGAGGACAAACGCTGCCCCTGCAAAGCTGCCTTCTTTTTCTCATCCATTACAGTGTGCTTTGGCATATGAGAAATGGCTTCGTCTGCAGCGATTAAATGATCTTCCAATGTTCCGGCTTCCTTGTGAGTCGCAATATCCTCTAGCGTAAGACAATGACTAGCAGAAATCCCTGCCGACATCGTTCTCTCAAGCTTTACCATCACACCCGGCAGTCCAAGTGCTCGTCCGATATCGACACAGAGAGTACGAATGTACGTGCCCTTTGAGCACAGCACCCGGAAGGTGATATCTGGATGATTGCCTTCCCAAGTCATATCCGTCATTTCAATTTCATAAATCTCTACTTCACGGCTTTTACGTTCAACGGTTTTGCCTTCTCGTGCCAGCTCATAAAGACGTTTCCCGTCAACTTTAACCGCTGAATACATCGGAGGAACCTGAGAAATAACACCTTTAAATGAAGCAAGCACTGATAGAATTTCTTCTTCAGTTACATGCACCTCATCAACAGTTTCTGTAATAGTCCCTGTTAAGTCCTCGGTATCACTGGACATCCCCAGTCTCAGTGTAGCCACATATTCTTTAGGCAACTCCTGAATATACTCCACAACACGAGTAGCACGACCCAGACAAAGCGGCAGTACACCTGTCACCTGAGGATCAAGCGTTCCCGTATGTCCGATCCGTTTCATACCGAGAATACGACGCGCCTTGGCTACAACATCATGTGAAGTGAAGCCTGCCGGCTTGTAAACCGCCAGTACACCTTCTAATTCACTCATAAATGACGTCTAACCTCCTCAAGCACCTGAGCTATTGCCTCTTCAAGTGTAGCTTCTATACGCGCACCTGCAGCACGGGTATGACCGCCACCTCCAAACGTTTGCGCTAGATCAGCCACGTCCACCTTACCAGCAGAACGCAAACTAACCTTAACCGCATGTTCATGAATGACCTTGAACAGAATTCCTACTTCCACACCTCGAATATTACGAGGGTAGTTCACGATTCCTTCTAAATCTTCATTCGCAGCAGCACATTCGATCATATCCTCAGGTGTAACATACAGCCAGGCAATATTCCCTTCGGGTGATAATTGAAGAGTATTTAATGCTTTATTTAGAATTTTAATTTGTGGCAATGTCATTTCTTCAAGTAAGGTCTCAGCCAGTTCAGGACCGTTAACACCATAAGAAAGCAGTTCGGATACGGCCGCCATTACTTTAGGTGATGTGTTGGTATATCGAAATCCACCAGTATCTGTCAAGAGACCTGTGTATATTGCTGTAGCAATATCGATGTCCCATGTAATCTCGAACGTCTTTAGCAGATCGAACAAAATTTCCGCAGTCGCAGCAGCATCCGGTTTGATTAAATTCACAAGTCCATAACCGTTATTAGTTGGGTGATGGTCAATATTCAGGATTAGAGCATCATTCGCAAAATAGCGATGGGTCAGCCCTACTCGCTGAAAATCAGCACAATCCACACAGATCACATTGCTGTATTGACGGGGCGGTTCACTAGAGGCCATATTGATGATTTCATCCGAATGCCATAAGTATTCCATCCGCTTCGGTATCGGTCCTTCATTCAGCATAGTGTATTTTTTGCCCAGACATGAGAGAAGCCAGCCCACCGCTAGGGTGGAGCTGACTGCATCTCCGTCCGGCTGAACATGCGACACTACAAGGTAATCGTCGTGTTCCAGCAGAAACTCACGGGTCTGCTGGAGACTTTGTTCATAGCTCTGCATTCGCCGTCTCCTTTATAAAGGTTGTTCAAAATAGCCTTAGGCTATTTTGAACTCCTTTTAGTACCGATTTCTAATCGTTCTTGTGAAGCTCTCCGAGAAGTTTCTCAATGTGACTGCCGTAAGCGACAGATTCATCGATCTTGAAGATCAGTTCCGGTGTGTGCCGTAGGCGAATCGCCTTGCCAAGCTCAGAGCGAAGAAAACCATTTGCTTTTTCGATCGCTTTTAGTGAGCCTGACTTCTGTTCTTCATCCCCGAACACGCTTAGGTATACTTTCGCTTGCGACAGATCGTTAGTCACGTCTACGCCAGTTACAGTTACAAAACCGATTCGAGGGTCTTTCAGTCCGCTTTGGATAAGTTGACTAAGCTCTTTCTTGATCTGCTCGCCCACTCGTCCTGCTCTAATTTTAGACATCTATATTCACCTCTTCGCTTAGCGCTCTACAGTTTCCATAAGAAACGCTTCGATAATGTCGCCCTCTTGGACGTCATTATAGCGTTCCAAAGTTATGCCGCATTCATAACCTTGCGCCACTTCTTTGGCATCATCTTTAAAGCGTTTCAAGGTATCAACTTTACCTGTAAATACAACGATTCCGCTACGGATCAAGCGCATTTCAGCATTACGGGTAATTTTACCATCAATAACCATACAACCTGCAATGGTACCCACTTTACTGATTTTGAAGACACTACGTACTTCAGCGTGTCCGATAACGTTCTCTTTATAGATAGGATCAAGCATACCCTTCATTGCACTTTCGATTTCCTCGATTACATTGTAGATGATGTTATGGAGACGAACATCTACTTTTTCTTGTTCAGCAGCTGCCTTGGTTTGAGCGTCCGGACGAACGTTAAAGCCAATAACAATAGCATTAGATGCTGCTGCAAGTGTAATATCGGATTCCGTAATGGCACCAGCACCGCTGTGAATGATCTTCACGCGGACGCCTTCCACTTCGATCTTAGCCAGGGAACCTTTAAGTGCCTCGACTGAACCTTGTACGTCAGCTTTAATGATAACGTTAAGGTCTTTGATCTCGCCATCTTTAATGTGCTGGAACAAATCATCCAATGTTACACGGGTGTTCGTATTCAGCTCAGATTGACGTTGTGATGTGGAACGTCTATCAGCAATCGCACGGGCTTTACGCTCGTCTTCGAAAGCCATAAACGGATCGCCAGCTTGTGGCACCTCAGTCAAACCAGTAATTTCTACTGGAGTGGAAGGTCCAGCTTCCTTGATCTTACGTCCTTTATCATTAACCATCGCACGTACACGTCCGAAGCAGTTACCTGCTACAAAAGCATCGCCGACTTTCAATGTACCGTTCTGTACCAGAACACGTGCAACTGGACCACGGTTCTTATCAAGCTCAGCTTCTATAACTGTACCGCGTGCCCGTTTGTCAGGGTTAGCTTTGTACTCATTAACTTCAGCAACGAGCAAGATCATTTCCAGCAGTTCTTCCAAGTTAATACGTTGTTTTGCAGAAAGGTTAACGAAGATGGTATCTCCGCCCCACTCTTCAGGAACGAGTTCATAGCTTGTAAGCTCTTGCTTCACCTTATCAGGATCTGCACCCGGCTTATCGATTTTGTTGACAGCAACAATGATCGGAAGTCCAGCAGCTTTAGCATGTGCAATAGCTTCAACAGTCTGAGGCATAACACCGTCATCCGCAGCAACTACGATAATTGTCATATCCGTAACCTGTGCACCACGAGCACGCATAGCAGTAAATGCTTCGTGACCTGGTGTATCAAGGAACGTGATTTTCTTCTGATTAATTTCAACTTGATAAGCACCGATATGCTGTGTGATTCCGCCAGCTTCGCCTAGCGACACACTTGTCGAACGAATGGCATCCAGCAAAGTAGTTTTACCGTGGTCAACGTGACCCATGATCGTAACTACTGGAGGACGGGACTGAAGTTCATCTTCAGTATCATTCTCTTCCACAGTTTCGAAGCTATCCTCATCAACAGGAATCTTCACTTCTACTTCTACGCCGAATTCAGCAGCGAGCAGCAGGATGGTGTCGATATCCAGCTCTTGGTTGATGGTTGCCATAACACCCATAGAGATCAGCTTTTTGATTACTTCAGAAGCGTCTTTGTGAAGCAATTTCGCTGTTTCACCAACGGTCATGCTGCCACGAACGATAATCTTCTTAGGTGTGTTATCAATCTTCTCACGGTGAACCATTGGCTGATTCTTACCACGGCCATTCTTACCACCACGACCACGGTAGTTACCGCCCTTACCATCATCAAAACGTCTATTGTTCGTATTTGGTCGACCACCCGTTGTGTTCTTCTTAGGGCCTCTGTCGTCACCGCGTGTGAAACCTCCGCCGGTGTTAGATTGACCTTGTGGGCGGCTGTCAGTGCGAGGCGCACTGCTTTGTCCTTGCGGACGGCTACCAGTATTACTTCCTTGTGGACGGCTGCCACCGGTATTGCTACCTTGCGGACGGCTGCCACCAGTATTACTTCCTTGCGGACGGCTACCACCGGTACTGCTACCTTGTGGACGGCTGCCAGTATTACTTCCTTGCGGGCGACTGCCACCGGTATTGCTACCTTGTGGACGATTACCGCCTGTGCTGCTTCCTTGCGGACGGCTTCCGCTTGTACTGTTAGTACGTGGAGCTCCGCTTTGTTGCGGACGTGCATTCTGCGTTGAACCTGTTTGTGTTCTGCGGGAATCTTGTCCGCTTTGGGGCCTTGGGGACGTCGTCGATTGGTTGTTGTTTTGGTTACTGTTCATACCTACCTGCTTTTCCTGTTGATTTTTGTTGGCATTCTGAGCACTTTGGGGTTCGGCAGTTACCGCACCGGTTGTCACCGGACGGCTGCTAGAGCTGGTATCCCGCTTGGCTGCAGCGTTCGACTTGATATCCTTGAAGAATTGTTCTACTTTGTTCACGGAACCGTTCTCCATGACACTCATATGATTATTCACAGGGACATTCAAACGCTTCAGAATTGTAATAATTTCTTTACTGCTCATGTTTAGTGACTTGGCGTATTCGTACACGCGCAATTTATCTTTGTTCTCTTCTTTAGTCAATAAATCCACCTCCGACAGTATCTCCGAGTTGCTTGGAGATCATTTCCGCGAATCCTTTATCCGTAATGGCCAGTACTACACGCTGGTCTTTACCAATACTTGCACCGAGGCTGTCTCGGTGAAATGCGATTACTAGTGGAATATCGTAGGTTCCGCATTTATCACGGAACTTTTTTTGGGTATTATCTGAAGCGTCACCTGCCAGAACGACCAGCTTCGCCTCTGAAGACCGTACAGCTTTGAGTACAGCCTCATCGCCGGTGACTATCTTGCCTGCTCTCATGGCAAGCCCTAAATAAGAAAGCGCCTTACTCATTATCCTCACTATCCTTTGCTGCTAGAAACTGCTCTTCCACGGAAGTAAACTGCCGGGCAAGCTGGTCATAGATTTCAGGACTCACTTGACATTTCAAAGCGCGATCAAGTGCTTTATTCTTCTGTGCCAGCTTAAAGCATTCAAGCTTGCCGCATATGTAAGCACCACGGCCTGACTTCTTACCTGTCAGATCAATCAGCACTTCGCCCTCGGGCGTCCTAACCACTCGAATCAGCTCTTTCTTCGGCATCATCTCTTGGGTAGCAACGCATTTGCGCAGCGGCACCTTTTTTTGTTTCATAACATACGCCTCCCGTCAAGCAGGTTAATTAATCAATAGAGACGGAATCCTGATGCATTTCATCAATAGAAGATCTCGGTCTACCGTATTCCTGCTCCGCTTGACTTTCACTCTTGATATCAATTTTCCAGCCGGTAAGTTTAGCGGCAAGACGTGCATTTTGCCCTTTAATACCGATAGCCAGTGATAATTGATAATCAGGAACGATCACCCGTGCCATTTTCTCTGCTTCAAAGACTTGAACTTCAAGGACCTTAGAAGGACTGAGTGCATTAGCCACATATTCCTGCACCAGATCAGAGTAACGTACGATGTCGATCTTCTCGCCACGAAGCTCAGTGACGATGGTCTGAACGCGTGTTCCTCTTGGGCCCACGCAAGAGCCAACTGGATCTACTTCTGGATTGCGGGAATACACAGCAATCTTCGAACGGAAGCCAGCTTCACGAGCTACGGAACGAATTTCAACTACACCATCAAAAATTTCCGGAACTTCGAGTTCGAACAGACGCTTCAGCAATCCGGGATGACTGCGGGACAGCATAATTTGCGGTCCTTTAGTGGTGTTCTCAACTTTAGTGATATAAGCCTTGATACGCTCGCTTTGCTTAAACTTCTCACCTGGCATCAATTCACTAAGCGGCAAGACCGCTTCGATTTTACCAAGATCAATGTAGATGTTCCGCATATCTTGACGTTGTACAAGTCCTGTTACGATATCATCTTCTTTGTCAATAAAGGCATTATAGATGAGTCCACGCTCTGCTTCGCGAATCCGTTGTGTTACAACCTGCTTTGCAGTCTGTGCAGCAATACGCCCGAAATCACGTGGTGTCACTTCAAGCTCAGCAATATCTTCAAGCTGGAAATGCGGGTTAATTTCTCTGGCTGCCGGCAATGAGATTTCAGTCCTTGTATCCAGGACCTCCTCAACAATTAGCTTGCGGGCAAACACTTTGATTACGCCTGTGTTGCGGTTCATGTCAACACGTACGTTCTGTGCTGCATTGAAATTACGTTTATAACTAGAGATCAGCGCCGCTTCGATGGCTTCAAACAGCACATCTTTACTGATGCCTCTCTCCCTTTCCAGCTCATTCATTGCTTCAATAAACTCCATACTCATGAATTTCCGGCCCCCCTTTCAAGACGTTAAAAAATAATGGCCAATCTCGCGCTTGCGACTTTGGCGTACGGTACTACATGTTCTTTTTTGCCCGCGGAGATGAGCAGTTCCTCGTTCTCGAACGAGAGCAAACGACCTTCAAATTCTTTGAGTCCTTGAATCGGCTCATAAACAGTCACATACACGTCCTTGCCTACCGCTTTAGCTACATCCGCAGCTTTTTTGAGAGGACGCTCTGCTCCCGGTGAGGAAACCTCAAGGAAATATGCCTCAGGGATAGGATCATTCTCATCCAACTGCTGACTGAAATATTCGCTAATGCTGCCGCAGTCATCAATATCAATGCCGCCTTCTTTATCTACGAATATACGCAGAAACCAATTGGAGCCTTCCTTCACGTATTCAACGTCCACCAGTTCGAAACCATTGTCGTCGAGATAGGGCCCGAGCATCTGCTCTACCGTTTGTTTAATTTTAGATTTGGGTGTGCTCAAAAGAAAATTACCTCCACGAACTTGTCTTTTGCTATATACCAAAGATAAAGAGTGGGTTTCCCCACTCTTTACACAACGGACTTATCTCATTATTACCAAAGAAATTATACCATAGTGAGTCTGGACTGACAAGTGCTAGCCCTTGACTCCCCCTTTGGAGCTCTCTTCTCTAGCCATGAAATAAGTGTTGTTAAAGCCTTTAAAATAGGGAAAGTTGATTGCTTTCCGGTAAGCCGCGGAAGCAGCCCATATTGGTCAGCAACTCAATAACTGTCTTACTCGCCTTGGATTTCTGCTGGAAATCCTCAATAGAAAGGAACTCCCCAGCATCTTTCGCAGCGGCTATATTGATAGCGGCATTCTCACCAATTCCCGCTAATGCGGAAAACGGAGGAATCAAACTGGTTCCATCCACAATAAACTTATTCGCTTCCGAACGGTAAAGATCAATATTTTTGAATGTAAATCCACGTGCCGTCATCTCCAAAGCCATCTCAAGGACAGGCAACATAGCCTTTTCCTTAGGCAAAGCTTGAAATCCTTTTTGCTCAATTTCTACGATCTGACGGTTGATAGCTTCATATCCCTTACAGCACAGTTCAATATCAAAATCCGCTGCGCGTACAGAGAAATAGGTCGCATAATACTCAATAGGATGATACAGCTTGAAGTAGGCGGTACGTACTGCAGAAATAACGTATGCAGCCGCATGCGCCTTCGGGAACATGTATTGAATCTTCAGACAAGAATCAATATACCATTGCGGAACCTTGCACTTTTTCATTTCCTCGATCCATTCGTCAGACAATCCTTTACCTTTACGAACACTCTCGGTAATTTTAAAGGCCAAGCTCGCATCCATTCCCGCTTTATAAATTAAGAAGAGCATGATGTCATCACGACAACCGATAACTGTCTTAATGTTACAAGTGTTATTCTTTATAAGCTCTTGCGCATTCCCAAGCCAAACCCCAGTACCATGTGACAAACCAGATATTTGTAGTAAGTCAGCAAAGCTGGACGGTTTTGACTCAATAAGCATTTGTCGTACAAACTTGGTACCCATTTCGGGCACTCCGTATGTCGCAACCGGCGATCTGATTTCGTCAGGTCTTACGCCAAGTGCATCTGTAGAGTTAAACATGCTCATTACCTTCGGATCATTCATCGGAATTGAGGTTGGATCTACACCTGTCAAATCCTGCAGCATCCGCATCATCGTCGGATCATCATGACCCAGAATATCAAGCTTCAGCAAATTGGCATCAAAAGCGTGATAGTCAAAGTGTGTGGTCTTCCATTCGGCATTGACATCATCCGCCGGGAATTGCACTGGTGTAATGTCTTCTACCTCCATATAGTCTGGAACAACGACTATACCGCCGGGATGCTGTCCCGTACTGCGTTTAACACCTGTACAGCCAGCCGCTAGACGCCCAACTTCAGCTCCGCGCCAACGTTTCTGGTGCAATTCTTCGTATTTTTTTGCAAAACCGAAGGCAGTCTTCTCAGCTACCGTACCAATCGTTCCAGCACGGAATACATTTTTCTCACCAAACATTTCTTTGGTAAAGTTATGTGCATTCGGCTGATATTCCCCTGAGAAGTTCAAGTCGATATCGGGAACCTTATCCCCTTTAAATCCAAGGAAGGTCTCAAACGGAATATCCTGGCCTTCACCTTTGAGCTTCTCGCCGCAATCCGGACAGTCTTTGTCTGGTAAATCGAACCCGCTTCGCACACTACCGTCCAGGAACCATTCACTATGGCGACACTCGGGGTTTAGGCAAATATAATGCGCAGGCAAAGGATTAACTTCTGAAATCCCAAGAAATGTAGCTACTACAGAAGAGCCTACAGAACCCCGCGAGCCTACGAGATATCCATCTCGATTTGATTTTTTAACGAGACGTTCAGAAATCAAATAGTTGGCAGAGAACCCGAATTTAATAATCGGAGCAAGCTCTTTCTCCAAACGGGCAATGACTACCTCAGGCAGTTCTTCACCGTAAATGGATTTGGCAGTGTTATAACAGGTCTCGCGAATTTCTTCGTCCGCCCCTTCAAGAATTGGTGTAAATAGCTTATCTGGAAATAACTCCAGCTCTTCAAAACGTTCTGCCAGCTCAACTGTATTCGTAACCACGACTTCCATCGCTTTTTCAGCACCGAGAAATTCGAATTCAGACAGCATTTCATCCGTTGTGCGGAAGTGTGCATCCGGTTTACGTTGGTCTTTAAGCGGACTAAAGCCTGTGATCCCATTAATCGTAATATCACGATACAGCTTGTCCCGGGGTTCAAGATAATGCACATTCCCCGTCGCTATAACAGGTTTATTTAACTGTTCACCTATTTCGCAAACCTTGAGGACTACATCGCGAAGCTCATCAGGACCTGCTACAAAGCCCTTGTCCACCAAATGCATGTACATGGTCAATGGCTGAATCTCCAGCACATCATAAAAATGAGCAACCTCCATGGCTTCCTCAGTCGTTTTGTTGAGTACTGCTTCAAAAAACTCACCACGTTCACAACCGGAAATTACGAGTAGTCCATCTCTATGCTCTTCCAGCTTGGATTTAGGAATACAAGGTACACGTTTGAAATATTCCGTATGAGACATGGAAATGAGCTTATAAAGATTTTTTTTGCCCACCTGATTAAGTGCATAGATATTACAGTGAAACGGTCTTGTATTCGAAAGATCATTACCCACATAATCGTTCAGTCTATCAAGGCGAGTCATGCCCTTCATCTTTTCAGCATCCGCAAGCAATCCTGTTAAAATACCACCGAGTGCTATGGTATCGTCTATCGCGCGGTGATGGCTTTCCAGAAGAACTTTATATTTATCGGCTAATGTGTTCAGCCTGTGATTCTTCATGGTTGGAAATAGTAACCGTGCGAGCTCAAGTGTATCAAGAGACGGATTTGGAAGCACAGGTTCACCTATTTTACGTAATGAGGCCTGAATAAAACCCATATCAAATCTGGCGTTATGAGCGACTAGGATACTGTCACCCACAAACTCAACAAACTTACGCAACACTGGCTCCAGATCAGGAGCGTCCTTAACCATTTCATCCGTAATATTGGTCAATTGCTGAATATGATAAGGGATCTTCTCATGCGGGTTAACAAAAGTAGAATAACGATCTACTTCTTTGCCTTCGCACATTTTAATGGCCGCGAGCTCCGTAATATTATTGCGGGTAATCGATAACCCCGTGGTCTCTATATCAAACACTACATAAGTAGCTGTCTTCAAGTCCAAAGGCTGAGCATTCTCAACAATATTCACAGAGTCATTCACAACATTGGCTTCCACACCATAAATCATTTTTATCTTATGCTTATGAGCTGCATGGTTCGCATCTGGAAAAGCCTGAACCCCGCCATGATCAGAAATAGCAATTGCTGGATGACCCCACTGGGCAGCTGTTTTGACATAGCTAGTAATCGGAGTGACCGCATCCATCGTACTCATAGTAGTGTGAAGGTGGAACTCCACCCGTTTCTTAGGCGCCGTATCTTTCCTTGCAGGTGGTGCCTTAACTTCTGTTAAGTCCGATGGGATCATCACTAGCTCAGGAACTTGCATGAACCGGTCATATTCTACCTTCCCGCGTGCTCTTACCCATTTGCCATTAGCAAGCTGACTCATCACCTTAAGATCTTCCTTGGTCTTAGCAAACATCTTCATTTGCAAAGAATCGGTGAAATCTGTCAAGCTGAAGGTGAACAAGGTACTGCCATTGCGAAGCTCCTTACGGTCCAGACCAAAAATGGTACCTTGAATCGTAATTTTCTTCTCTTCATCTTGAATTTCAAGAATCGGTACAGCCTGTTCCTTAATTTCATACCCCACCTGAAGCTTAATTACTTCATTAGGATCACTATCATCAGGAGGTGCTTCTGTTTCTACTGCAGTCATCATTTGCTCAACGATCTCTCGTTGTTCCTGCTGAAGCTTTTGCTGAAATTCTTCGTAAGCTTCAATATTGTTATTTTCATTCTCCGCCATTAGCACTTTAACTTTTAGGGAGAGTCCGAAATACTTATCATAAAATTTAATAATTGCCCCATCGATGCCCTTTTTACGAGCAAGCTCCATGGAAGTGGAGTCACTCATTGTCAACATTAAAGTGTCATCTTTAAGCTCTTGGGTAGAGCGTGTCAGCCAGCCGTTAACCGAAGGGATCTCGCGGGTCACCCACTCCAGAAACAATCCCCAATATTCTTGAATTAGCTCTGCCCGACTGACTTTTTCATCATATACGAATAAAAAGCTAACTTTGGCAATATGCTGCAGCTTTTCGCGCATTCTGAGGCAAAATGTCCGGTATACCTGTGCTGGAACCAGACTTTCTTTTGAAATCACAACTTGCCAGTCTCGGTTACCGCGGCTGATCTCTACACGTTCTATATATCCATCTAAAAAGTAGGGATCCATGATTGCAGGTGGAATTTCACCTTGCTTCATCAAGAGCTCGAATCTTTTTCTTCTCTCCTGGTTTTGTTCCATGCTTTCCTCCCACCTTTAATAACTCCGTAAAACACTATCAATGATATTCAGTGAAAGTACAATATTTTAAGAAGAAACGACATTGTCGTCTTTTAAAGACAATAACGGTTCCTGTAAAAAATAGAAGGATAATTTATAGCGTAAGCCTATAAATTCATATATTTTAAAAAGCTTCTGGATTCAAAAAGCATTGGGTTCTTTCGGCCCGCTGACTCCTCTCTCCAGAAGCTAGATTAAAATACTACAAGACTGTTAATCGGTGCCAAAAGATTAATATGCCTTTGCAAAAACTACAGTATGCTCAGCTGGTTTACCACAGCAAATGCAGACTTGCTTTTTCTCCGCCGGATCGAAAGGAATGTTACGGCTGCCCGCACCTGTCTCTTCCTTAACTTTGGACTCGCATTCTTCGGAACCACACCAGCCAGCTAGTGCAAAGCCGCGTTTTTCTTCCATCGAAGCTTTCATTTCTTCCAAGGAATCAACAGAATAGAAATGATCCTCGCGGAATTTCAGTGCACGTTCGAACATTTCATTATGAACCTGCTCAAGCATTGCTTGTACCTCTTCAACAAGGTTCTCCTGCTGAATAATCTTCTTCTCACCAGTGACACGTGAGACTATAACGCAAACGCCATTCTCCATGTCGCGTGGTCCAAGCTCCAAGCGAACAGGTACACCACGCATTTCATATTCATTGAACTTCCAGCCTGGTGTTACATCTGAACGGTCGTCCACACGTACACGAACGCCGGCGTTCTTCAGCTCCTTGAACAGCTCGTCCGTCCGTCCAATCACGGCTTCGCGAGTTTTAGGTGGTCCAATAGGAATCATAATCACTTGAGTCGGTGCTACCTTAGGCGGCAGAACAAGACCACGGTCATCGCCATGCACCATAATTAGCGAACCAATCAAGCGTGTAGTGGATCCCCATGAAGTGGTATGCACATATTCCAGATTATTGTCGCGACTCAAATATTGGATTTCAAAAGCTGTTGCAAACTTGGTACCTAAGTAATGTGAGGTAGCAGCCTGAACAGCACGTCCATCTTTCATCATCGCTTCAATTGAATACGTATCTACTGCACCGGCAAAGCGTTCGGAAGGTGTCTTCTGTCCAGTAATTACCGGAATGGCAAGAAAAGTCTCGGCAAAATCACGGTAGTTATCCAGCATCTTCATAGTTTCTTCACGAGCTTCTGCTTCATTCTCATGCGCAGTATGCCCTTCTTGCCAAAGAAACTCAGTAGTACGGATAAATGGTAAAGTACGCTTCTCCCAACGAACCACATTCGCCCATTGATTGATTAGAACTGGAAGGTCACGATAGGACTGGATCCATTTAGAATACATATGCCCGAACATGGTCTCAGAAGTAGGACGGACTGCCAAACGTTCCTCAAGCACGTCACCACCAGCCTCAGTTACCCATGGCAGCTCGGGATTAAAGCCTTCAATATGATCCTTTTCCTTTTGAAAGAAACTCTCTGGAATGAACACTGGAAAATAAGCATTACGATGCCCAGTTTCCTTGAGGCGACGGTTCATTTCCTCCTGAATATGCTCCCATATTTCATAGCCCTCTGGCTTAAATACGATACAGCCACGGACAGGAGAGTAATCCATCAAGTCTCCTTTTTTAATAACATCAATATACCAGCGTGAGAAATCCTCGCTTTGCGGCGTGATTTCCGTAACGAATTGCTTATCTTTTGCCATGTAATGGAATGCCTCCCGAAGAAAATTAGCCGCTGATCAAACGTAATATATCATTATACGTAACAGCAATCATTAATAAGAATAACAGTGCAAATCCAACAAAGTGAACCATGCCTTCACGACTCGGATCTACAGGTTTACCACGTAAAGCTTCCACGCCTAGGAACGCCAAACGGCTTCCATCAAGTGCCGGAATCGGTAGTAGGTTAAAAATCCCCAGATATAGACTTAGGATAGCAGCCCAATAGGTAAGATACTGAATGCCTTGTTGAGCAATTTGACCGGTTACTTCAAAGGTTCGTACCGGACCTCCAATATCATCCATATTGAATTTATTGATCAATTGTTTAAAGCCCAGAAAGATAGCTTCAGTCGTATCGACCATCGCTTTACCTGAACCTGTCAACGTCTCGCCAACCCCTGCTTTACGGGTAGGCAGCTCAGGTGTAATCCCTATTTTCCCGCCTTCTTGTCCCTCCATGCTGCGAGGAACGAGAGTCACGTTAAGGGTCTCATCACCACGTTGCAGCGTCCATTTCATTTCTTTCCCTTTGGACTCCGAGGTTAAATCAATCATTTTTTGGTAATCGGCACCAATCTTCTCACCGTTAATGGAGACAATAATGTCACCCTTCTGCAATCCCGCCTCTTGAGCTGGCATTCCTGCAGAAACGTCGCCAATCTTAACATAAGTTGGATTCTCGACCGGAATACCAACCATTTGCAAATGGATGGCAAACAGAACAAAAGCTAACAGGAAGTTCATTACAGGACCCGCAACAATAGCCAATGCACGCTGACCCACGGTTTTGCTGCCGAATTGACGATCTTTAGGTGCAATCTGAGTCTGTTGCGTTCCTTTAATCATCATCGCTTGCGGATGAACGTCATAAGTAGTAACTTCGCCATCCACATCCAAGCGAATTTGCAGATCATTTTCGAGATCGGTATGCAGGGCCTCACCACGGATAACATTTTTACGTGTATCCAGTGCGTCCAGATAAATATTTTTTACTTTGTTATCCTGGCCGAGTCTTACCGCAATGGTCTGTCCTGAGCCAATTTCAATAATCTCTGGATCTTCACCAGCCATCCGGGCATAACCGCCAAAAGGCAGTAAACGCAGAGTGAACTGTGTCTCATTCCGTTTATAAGAAAACAGTTTCGGACCGAAACCGATAGCAAATTCCCTCACGAGAATACCGGCGCGTTTGGCAAAATAATAGTGACCCCATTCATGTACAGTCACCAGGACAAAAAACATGAGCACCGTTAATAAAACGACTTGAACCATTTCCAAACGTATCATCCCCCTTTAGGTGTAAGACCGAAGTATGTCCTCTTAATTTATCATTATTCTCCGATCAGGCACAAGAGAATCAACTGTCCCAACCTATTTTTAGGGCAAAGTAAGTATTTCCAGTCAAGCAATAACGCCATCGGCGTCCCTTAAGGAGACAGTACGCGTTTACGCGAGAAATATAAGGATAATGTATAAAGTGAAACTTATACTTTCTTATATTTTTAACAAGAGAGTTTCCTACGTTCTACAGCGATGCTGCCAGCTCACGAACACGTTTATCACAGAATTCAATTTGTTCCAAATTCGGATGGTCCTCGTTAATATGACGATGCAGCACTTCCCCAATGATCTCCTCAATGCGCAGAAATGGGATCTCATGGCTCAAGAAACGAGCAACAGCGATTTCATTTGCCGCATTAAAAGCAGTAGTTGCAGTCCCTCCAGCTTTTCCACAATCCATGGCTAGCTTAAGTGCAGGGAACCGTTCAAAGTCCATTTCTCGGAAAGTCAAACGCCCAATTTCAGCTAACGATAAACGCTGGGCCGGTGACTCCCAGCGTTCGGGATACGTGAGTGCATATTGAATTGGGACACGCATATCGGGATTCCCAAGCTGAGCAATAATGCTGCTATCGCGGAACTCCACATAAGAATGAATGATACTCTCTGGATGCAAAAGTACATTTACTTGTTCATAAGGTAGACCGAATAGCCAATGCGCTTCAATTACCTCAAGCCCCTTATTCACCATTGTAGCAGAATCAATCGTGATTTTCGCGCCCATGCTCCAATTCGGATGACGAAGTGCATCTTCTACGGTTACATTTTTGAGTTGATCACGAGTGAAATCTCGGAAAGATCCACCAGAAGCTGTTAAAGTGATACACGCAATATCAGAAAGATTCTCACCATTTAAGCACTGAAAAATAGCGGAATGCTCACTATCAATAGGTAGCAACTTAACGCCCTTACGATTAGCCAGTTCAGTGACGAGATGTCCTGCGGTAACCAAAGTCTCTTTATTGGCTAGTCCAATATGTTTTCCTGCTTCGATAGCAGCTAATGTGGATTGGAGGCCTACACTACCCATAACAGCCGTTACGACCATTTCGGCGTCTCCACCCGCTGCTACCTCAACTAGGCCTTCATTTCCGCTGAATAGCTGTATGCCAGTAGGCAGACTGGATCTAATCTCATCTGCCAGTTCTTTTGTCGCAACAGAAACTCGACGTGGCTTAAAAAGACGAACTTGTTCCAGCAATAATGCTGTATTCGTTCCAGCCGCCAAGCCATCTACTTGAAAAGAGTCCGGGTGCATAGCGATGACATCTAGAGTCTGAGTGCCGATAGAGCCGGTGGAACCAAGAACACTTATTTTTTTCATAGTTATACCCTCTCCTCCCGTTAATAGTAAGGCATTAGCGTTACGATATGTACGAATGGAAATACGATAATCCAGCTGTCACATCGATCAAGAATACCGCCGTGACCAGGTAGAAGTGTGCCAGAATCTTTGATACCATACGCACGTTTATAGGCTGATTGCACAAGATCACCAAGCTGACCCATTACTGCACAAGAAAGCCCTATAAGAAGCGCTCGTCCTATCGCTAAATGCTCAGGAGCAAATATTGCAAAAATGATAGCGATCAGCATCGAGATCAGCACTCCACCTACTGCACCTTCCACCGTTTTGTTAGGACTGATGGCAGGCCAAAGCTTGTTTTTCCCCATGCTTTTACCAACAAAGTAAGCCCCGGCATCACTACCCCAAATGCAGAAAAGTAGCAAAAAAGTCCAGAACAAACCATGTCCGTCATCCGATGCACGAGCCATGGCCATATAAGAAAAACCCATTCCAATGTATACTATACCAGTAAACAGCAAGGCTGTTACTCGAATATCTAATTTATTTTTAGTAAAAACTGTAACTAAAAGGAACAACAGCAGCAGAATCCAAATTCCTTGTTCCCACGAAAACGGCGCAGAGACTCCTAGTAAATTCCAAGGGATCATGAAACTTAGGATGGCTGCATAACCAAGAACGGTAGAACCGGAAAGCGCAGGTATCCCTATCATTTTCACAAATTCATACAACCCGATAAAAGCCATGGCAGTAAGTAACAACTGATATGGCCAATTTCCTAATACGCATAAGCCTAAAAATAGTGCTCCGGCAACAATTCCGGTAATCAATCGCTGCTTCAAAGGTTTCCATCTCCTATCAAGCTACTTCAGTCCACCATAACGGCGTGTACGGCGTTGATATTCAGCAACTGCCTGATGCAAATGCTCCTTATCAAATTCAGGCCAATACACATCAGTAAACCACAGCTCAGAATAAGCAAGTTGCCATAGCATGAAATTGCTAAGTCGTATTTCTCCGCTTGTACGTATAAGCAAATCCGGATCTGGTAACCCACCTGATAACATCCGGCTATCGATTAGATCAGTCGTAATATCGTCCGGTGATAAGGCCCCTGATTGGATGTCCTTACCAATGCTGCGCATGCAGTCCTCAATTTCTTTGCGTCCCCCATAATTAAGAGCAAAATTCAATATAAGTCCAGTATTGCCCTGTGTCCGGGAAATCGCTTCTTCCATAGCTTTACGGGTGTATGAAGGCAATGCATCAGTATCCCCCATCATACGTACTTGGACATTCTTCTCAATCAGCTCATCAAGCTCAATGGCTAGAAACTCCACTGGCAAGCGCATCAGATAATCGACTTCTTCCTTTGGTCGTTTCCAATTTTCTGTCGAGAACGCATACATCGTCAAAAACTCAACACCCAGTTCGTCTGCAGCGATTGTAGCACGTTTAACAGCCTTCATGCCATTCTGATGACCCACAACGCGCGGCAACCCGCGTCGCTTAGCCCAACGCCCATTGCCGTCCATAATAACAGCCACATGCCGGGGAATGTTATCCGGTGAAATCTCGACTGGCTGTTGCCTGTCTTTACGGCTCAGCCACGCTTGAACCCGTTTGATCATTTCCGTTTCCTCCAAGCTCTTATCAGAAAGAGACAAACCCCACCATTAACGGAGGGGCCTTAAGTCTCTAGAATATCTTTATACTTCCATAATCTCTTTTTCTTTGGATACAAGCACTTTGTCGACTTCGGCTATGAACTTATCCGTTGTCTTTTGAATGTCTTCCTGATGGCCACGGGACTCATCTTCTGAGATACCGTTTTTCTCCATCTTCTTGATATCATCGTTAGCATCGCGGCGAATGTTGCGGATCGCTACTTTCGCTTCTTCACCAAATTTCTTCGTCAGTTTCACCAAATCCGTCCGACGTTCTTCAGTCAGCGGTGGGATAGAAAGACGAATAATTGTACCGTCATTGGCTGGCGTTAAACCGATATCCGATTTCATGATCGCCCGTTCTATGTCAGACATCGATGTTTTGTCCCAAGGTTGGATTAACAGTGTCCGGGTATCCGGAGTACTAATATTCGCCAACTGATTGATTGGGGTAGGAGAACCGTAATATTCAACTTGAATGCGATCCAGCAGTGATGTTGTAGCGCGTCCTGCACGCAATGTTGCCAAATCACGTTTCAGCGATGAAATCGCTTTTTCCATACGTTCTTCGGCATTTTTTTTGACCGATTGTGGCATTAATCTACACTCCCTTTAACAATCGTCCCGATCTTCTCACCGAGAACGACACGTTTGATATTGCCTTGTTCAGTAATGGCAAATACAATGAGCGGTATATTATTATCCATGCAAAGAGATGATGCTGTTGAATCCATAACACCAAGGTTTTTGTTCAGAACATCCATGTAAGTGAGCTGTTCAAATTTCTCGGCTGTGCTGTCTTTAAACGGATCTGCTGAATATACACCATCAACCTTATTCTTCGCCATCAGAATCACTTCTGCTTCGATCTCTGCCGCTCTAAGTGCTGCAGTAGTATCTGTAGAGAAGAACGGGTTACCTGTGCCTGCTGCAAAAATAACGACGCGACCCTTCTCCAAGTGGCGAATCGCACGACGACGAATGTACGGCTCAGCAATTTGCTGCATCGAGATCGAAGTCTGCACTCTAGTAGGTACATCGATTTGCTCTAATGCATCCTGCAGAGCAAGTGAATTCATTACTGTTGCCAGCATGCCCATATAATCTGCAGTAGCGCGATCGATGCCGCTTGCGCTGCCGGCGATCCCACGCCAAATGTTACCTCCGCCACAAACAATCGCAACCTGAACGCCAAGCTCTACAACTTCCTTGATCTGTTCAGCGATGGAAATAATCATGTCGGCATCAATACCATATCCGTTTTGTCCTGCCAAAGACTCTCCACTTACCTTAAGGACTACTCTCTTAAATACCGGCTGTTCCAAATGTATACCCTCACTTTCTGCAAAAGACGGAACACTACGTGTACGTGTTCCGCTCTTCTGATGCTTGCCTTTATTCAATTCTTCACATTTATGATGAAGCTGTTATTAATTATTAACTTGTGCCATAACTTCTTCAACAAAGTTATCAACTTTCTTTTCCAAACCTTCGCCTAGTTCAAAACGAGCAAAACGACGGATCGAGATGTTTTCTCCGATAGTGCTGATTTTTTCGTTCAGCAATTGGGAGATTGTTTTGTCAGGGTCTTTAACGAAGGTTTGCTCAAGCAAGCAATATTCTTCGTAATATTTTCCAATACGTCCTTCAACCATTTTTTCAATGATTTTCTCAGGCTTACCTTCGTTCAAAGCTTGAGCTTTCAGGATTTCTTTTTCTTTTTCTACATCTTCTTGTGGAACTTCTTCACGACGAACATAACGCGGATTTGCTGCAGCGATTTGCATAGCGATATCGCGAGCAAATTCCTTAAAGGAATCTGTTTTACCAACAAAGTCAGTTTCGCAGTTGATTTCTACAAGTACACCAATACGGCCGCCAGCGTGGATGTAAGATTCTACAACGCCTTCAGTAGCAATACGTCCTGCTTTGTTTGCTGCTGCGGACAGACCTTTTTCACGAAGCAATTCTGCTGCTTTAGTGATATCGTTATTAGCTTCTTCAAGCGCTTTTTTACAATCAAGCATACCAGCGCCTGTTCTTTCACGAAGTTCTTTTACTGCTTTTGCATCAACTGCCATTGTTTATTCCCTCCAGGTAATTGTCGTTTTCTTACATTATTTAAGGCCTTTATCCTAAAAAAAGGGCAGTGAGAGGTTATCCACCTGCCAACCACCCTTTTCATTTAAGTTCTTGTATGTGTTAGTCGCTACTTAAGCAGTAGTTGTGTCTTCGCCTTGGTGAGCTTCAACAACAGCGTCTGCCATTTTACCAGTCAACAATTTCACGGCGCGGATAGCGTCGTCGTTACCTGGAATTACGTAGTCGATTTCGTCTGGATCACAGTTAGTATCAACGATAGCTACGATTGGAATACCCAATTTGCGAGCTTCTGCAACTGCGATACGCTCTTTACGCGGGTCAATGATGAACAACGCGCTCGGTAGACCTTTCATGTTCTTGATACCGCCCAAGAATTTCTCAAGACGATCTTTCTCTTTGCGAAGAAGGATAACTTCTTTCTTAGGTAGAACTTCGAAAGTACCGTCTTCTTCCCAAGATTCCAATTTCTTCAAACGATCAATACGTTTTTGGATAGTTTGGAAGTTAGTAAGAGTTCCGCCCAACCAACGTTGGTTAATGAAGAACATACCTGAACGTTCTGCTTCTTCTTTTACGGAATCTTGTGCTTGTTTCTTTGTTCCTACGAATAGGATTGTGCCGTTGTCACCAGCGACGCTTTTTACAAAGTTGTAAGCTTCTTCTACCTTCTTGACTGTTTTTTGCAAGTCAATAATGTAAATTCCGTTTCTTTCAGTGAAGATATAACGATCCATCTTTGGGTTCCAACGACGAGTCTGGTGACCGAAGTGTACCCCAGCTTCTAGAAGCTGTTTCATGGAGATTACTGCCATCTTCACACACCTCCTAAGTTTGGTTTATTGTGTGTCTCCTCCGCCGTGCGTCATCTTTCAGCAAGACTTTCTTCAGAAGAAAGCACCCCTTGTCGAAATCAACCGGCGTGTGTTTTAACACCGTCAATTACTATACCATATTTTATTAGTGTATGCAACGATCATTGAAAACTAATTAATTTTTCTAATATAGAGTCTAGAGTCTCGTCTTTATTAAAGTTGTAAGAACCCGATTGTATTTTCTTGTTGATCCCGCGTTGATTGGCGGCTTTAAGAAAATCAGCCTTATCCTTAATGACCTCAGCCTTCTCCAAAATTTCTGCTGTTTTTGTTAGTGTGCTTCCTGAAGGTATACGAACAAATACCCCTGTATTCGCAGTGACTTTAGGCTCAACAGGTGTAACAGCAGACGGTGCTGTAGTGACCCCTGGCGTCTCAACAGTACCTTCTTTAGGGGTAGATGGCTCTTGTGGAGGGATAACCTTATTGGGGTTATCAGATACTGTAGGAGTTACTACAGGAGCGGGAGAAGCCGCTACTGCAGGCTCAGAAGGTGTCACATTCTCCTGACTTCCATCAGTTAGTCCGACATTCTCCTGATCTTGATCAGCCTCTTCCAAAGAAGCCTCATCTGAAGGGGATTCAGTAACTGCGTCGATAACCTTCAAGTTCAATTTCTCGGCTCCTTGTAATACTTGTTCCTTGGTCAGTGGAGCTGCCCCGCCGGATATCATTAATTGAAGCAGTAATGCTCCTGCTATTAGCCCTGTGCCAAGTCCAAACAAAAAAGAACGGTTCTTCATCATACCGATTCCTCCTGTTTGGCGAGTTGCAGAATCAGTTGCACTTCTCCCCGCTGAAGTCCAGCCGTCTTGGCAATGGAGTCTATCGATTTCCCCTGCTCATGCAGTTCAAACAATCGTGGATATCGCAATTTAATAGAACTAATAGGTTTTGCTTTCACCTCGGATTGTTTTGAACTCATTTCAGCCCCGACAGACGGATCCCCGCTCGCCGTAACCTTAATATACGAGCCCTTCTCAACCGAAACTTCCAACTCTCTTAACCTTTTTTCTTCGTCAGTTACCCGGCCTTCTAGTAGTACAGAGCTTTGCTGTAATTCTTTTAATTGAAGCTGCAAATCGCTAATCTGCCCTTGCATTGCATTATGATTAGTTTGAGATTGCTGTTTAATACTGCTGACTAGCTGTACTAGCTCTTCATTCTCGCGCTCTATGTCAGCCATATATAGCTCAAGCGCAGCCTCCGTTTCTTTGAGGCTCTGCTGTTCGGCTTTTCCTTCCTTCATACGTGCTGGAAGTAGAAGGGCATAAAGAATAGCGGCGACACCTACTAGCACAATATACACCCATGGTTGCAAGTGCCTTATCTCCTTTTACAAATCAAATATAATTTATAATTACTGATTAAAGACTCAGATCAATGCGTTGTCCTTTGTAAGGATGTTCCGCATCACGAGTTCCTGGCTTCGAACGTTTCTCAGAGGATGGATTCCCTCCGGAATGATGATTGCCTTTATCTCCGCCATCACGCAAAGCGGGTTCAGAGGATTCATCCACCTCAGAGCTTCGCATGGTCATTTCCTGGCTTTGCTTCACATTTTGTCCGGCCAGTTGATGCTGATCAATCGCGGGGCGCTGCTGAGATTCATTCTGAATCTTCCCCGCCTCCGTAGTCCGAGGTAGCGCAATTTGCAGTTCCACTGGTTTTAGGCTCATCATAACCCTCTTCTCATAAGAAGAAACGATGTTGTCGTCTTTTAGAGACGATAACCGTTTCTCGTAAAAATATAAGGATAATGTATAACGTGAAACCTATACTTTCTTAAATTTCAAGAATGGCCGGCCGCTAATGCTGCCCGCCTAATTAATTGTATGGCGTTAAGGATATATCACCTTCACTATAGGCAAACACAACTCGTTCGGTAGGGTCCTTTACAAATCGGGTATATCTGCCGATCATAATCTTGGATCCACCATAAATTGTCTTGATCACTTCAACTCTAGCTCTACCTGTATCTTCTAGCATTCTTTCAATCTCCAGCACGCGTTCTTTAATTCTTTTTTCCTCACGTTGATGAGATTGTTTAGTAGCATTCAATTTAACACGAAGCGCCACTTTATCCGCAGGTAGTTGACCGTTAGTTGCCAGTTGATTTAAGAGATACAGCGCTTTAGAAGTTTTGTCCTCATTTTCAAGCAACTGTCGTAGCGATTGACGTAGTTCGTTAATCTCATTTCTGAGTTCAGGCACTACACCTACCTCAATCGCAGTCGCTGTGGACATGGTATTGCCTATTGTGCGTGCCACAACTCTTTCCCCGGACTGAACAGTTCCGCCTACGATTAAACCCTTAGCACCGTTACAAAGCACATCCCTGCCCGCACGTATATTGGAATGCATAATACTCTGGGATACAATGACATCTTCACCAGCGGTAACATTGCCATCTTGAATGAATGAGACCTTTACATTCTTCCCAGCGGTTACATGTCCTTTGTTATAGCCGATAATTCCACCCGTGATTTCAATGGATCCACCAGAGATTAATTCTGCTCCCTCTACTCCACCAACTACACGAATATCACCAGCTGACTTTACAGAAAAGCCGGAAAGTACGTTTCCTCGAATAACAACAGTACCTACAAAATCTATGTTCCCAGTACTGTAATCCACATCACCATTCACTTCATATACAGGAAAAACATTGATTTTACCGCTATCGGTTAAAGTAACAAGACCGTCAATTGCGGCATACATCGATGTTCCATTGTTATCAACAAGTACATTCTTTCCGACTTTAAAATGAGCTTCCTTTCCAGCTCTGAAAGCAAGCTGATCCCCAGTTACAGTCTTTCCATGTTTACCAGGCTGAGCAGGGATAATTCTAGCGATCAATTTTCCTTTGAGCACGTTACGAAGCCGAACTAAATCCTTATAATCTACCTTACCATCCGCTTTTTCAAGCGGCTTGCGATCCTCTTCCAGATCAACAGTGAGCATTATACTTCCGTCGACTCCATTAACTGCTGGTTCACCCGTAGCAATAGCGACTTTGCTCCAAAAAAACTCCTCCGGATGACTACAAATACGTTCAACAACATCTCGCTGGATCCCGTAGCGAATATTGTGACTGTTCAGGAAGCTTTCCAATTCTGTAGGTGAGCAGGAAAATTTCTCATCTTTTTTGGAGAACTGCAAATACGCGATCCCTTTGTCATCCGAAAAAGTAATACTTAAGTACTGATCCAAAGCATTTTGACCGATCAATTTTGCTCCCCCTTGTCACCGCTAACGGTTAATCGTTCTGCATAAGTAGATCGCGATTTTTCTCAAGCGTTCCCCTCAGCCGTAAAATGGCCTTGGAATGAAGCTGCGAAATCCGTGAAGGAGATAATGACATGACCTCTGCGATTTCGCTCAATGATAAATCTTCATAATATAAAAGGGACACGACGGTCCGTTCTTTCACCGTTAATTTCTCAATACCTTTGGTGAGCGCTTCGCGTAAGTAGAACTCATTTACCTTGCTATCCGGATTCTTAGCTTTATCGTCCACCAGTATGGACATTCGGGTCTCTGATTCCTCTTCACGGATCGGGTCTTCTAGTGAACATAGTGACATAACAGCCACATCCTGCAACATATTTTGAAATTCTGTTACACTTATATCCAGGTATAGACTCATTTCCTCATCACTAACGGATCTTAGATACTTCTGTTCCAGTTGCTGATAAGCGTCCTCGATTTTTTTAGCTTTTTCTCGCACAGATCTAGGAACCCAATCACTTTGGCGTAAGGAATCTAAAATTGCACCGCGTACTCGCCAGGAAGCATATGTCTGAAACTGTAATCCTCGTTTGTAGTCGAATTTTTCAATCGCATCAATTAGTCCCATTACTCCATTGCTCGCTAGATCATCTTTAGAAACATTCTTGGGTAATCCCACAGCCAAACGGCTGGATACATAATCAACAATATGGAGGTAACTCTCTATCAGCTTCTTTTTGGCTTCAGGGTTATTGTGTTCTTTCCACTGTTCCCATAGCTCGTCAGTTTCCAATTGAGAAGCTTTACGCTCGTTCAATAGCTTTCACCCTTCCCAAAGTTTAGTCAGAGAGCTTGTCGCGGCGAAACCTGCCTTGTCACAAGCATAAACGCCTTCGGTGTCCTCGTATGGACGGCAGCGTTTAAGCGAGAAATGTAAGGATAATGTATAGTGGAAGCTTATATATCCTTATATTTTAAGATAACCGATTCCGCCACAGCGCTCGCTTATTCTTCTTTCAGGTGACGAACGGCCTTGGCCAATTCTTCAGGATCTTTCATAGAGACTAGTTTTGGGGGTGTAAGAGGCTTGAACCCCTCACTGTTCCCGCTTCCTTGTCCTGGCTTCGGTTTGAGCAGGTTGATTAACTCTTCATCCTCATCAGGGGTACTGATGTCTAGTTTCGCACCAAGTTCTTCTCCGTCCACATCCTGTTCAACTGGAGGCGAAGATTGATACATAATAAAACCCAATACCCATCTTAGGAGGAATGCAAGCAGAAACCATATGATAAATCCTAATAGGCTTCGTAATAAACTAGTGCCGAGAACATTATTACTATAGGTTACAAAAAATGTGAATACAAAACCTATCAAACCAAACAGCAAGTTTATTAAAATGTTTCCTATCATCTTCATATTTATATTTCCTTAGCGCCTTTTTGCACACTGCGGATGAACAATACACCAGTGTTGCAGGCAATTTCTATCGTACGGCCATAATTACCGCCCGTATCTTCCGCAATTAACGGAATTTTCAAGAGCTCAAGAGCAAGTTTACAAGATTCAACATTACGAGGCCCGATCCTCATGGTGTCGCTCCCCCCGGCAAAGGCAAACATTTGTGATCCTCCTGCCATCTTGGCCACGATCCGACTTCGAACCGCACCAAGTTCCAACAAACGGGATAAGAGCTCCGGCACTGCAGTATCTGCAAACTTAGCGATGTTTAATTGCCCTTCCCTAGCAATCTCAGAAGTAGGGAGCATTACATGCGCCATACCTGCGAGTTTTTTACCAGGGTCAAACAATGTCAATCCTACGCAGGAGCCAAGACCCGTTGTACGAATCAAACTATCCTGGCTTCCAATGTTAAGATCTGCCATCCCTACTTTAATGATGCTTTGTTCTTCAATCATTTTCAAACGGGACTCCTAGCGATTTGAAGATTTTCGGGAATGATTCCGGATCGGGAATAAGGAAAAATTGCCCTTCAATTTCGTTTTTCCCCTCAAAAAAGGTAGTATCGATCAACAATGCATCGTCGCCCATTTGCCCAAATTGCAGCAAACCGTAGCTTAGGATGGCTCCAGCCATATCCATGGCAAGTGCAGGAACTGTTGGATACATAGAAAGTGAGGTGAAGTCTGCAAGAGAAGATAGGTACGACCCGGCCAAAATATTTCCAATTTCACTCAGCGCAGAAAGCTCCATTTCTCCAAGCTCTTGGTCACTCAAAATCTCGATACCTGCGATGCGACTAAGTAAGTTCAAAGCCGCTTCCGGTGAAAGAATAAAAAACAGGTTGCCCGGAGCTTCACCCTCTACACGTAAGAAAACTGCATATACAAATTCTTCAGCTCCACCAACTTTGTCCGTAATCTCTTCAAAGTTGAGAAGCTGTACCTTGGGAACTGCCATATCAATCGGCTTATTCAAAAGCTGTGATAATGCGGTGGCTGCATTTCCAGCTCCAATATTCCCGACTTCCTTAAGCACATCCATTTTGAAATCCTTATAGTGCTTAAATAATTCCACAGGTTAGCCCTCTAGGCTTTCTAATTGAACGATTTCGCCTTTGTTAAGCACTTCTGACAAATTAAGCATGATCAGCAAGCGCTCTTCGCCTATCTTGGCCACCCCATCTAAATACTTTGCTTTGATGCCGCCAACAACATCTGGAGGTGTATCGATAGAATCTCTGTTCAAATCTATTACATCATTTGCTGAATCTACAATGAAACCTACTTCCATTTCATTAACAGATACGATAATTACACGAGTCTGATCCGTGTGCTCCGCCTCTTCAATCCCAAAGCGGCCCCGAAGGTCAATCACGGGAATAACAACTCCACGTAAATTAATTACACCTTTGATAAAAGAATACGTTTTAGGTACGCGTGTAATTGGCATCATACGCTCAATAGTCTGTACCTTCTCAACTTCGATACCGTATTCCTCTGAGCCTAATTTGAACACTATCACTTTAATATCTTCAGCCATGGAATGAACCTCCCTGTTCTATCCTAGTTATTTAATAAAAGCGTTCGGATCGATAATAAGTGCTACTTGACCATCTCCAAGTATCGTTGCACCAGATATCCCTTGAATTTCAGGTAAATATTTACCCAAATTCTTGATAACTATTTCGTTCTGACCAATAAAATCCTGTACAGCTAAAGCCACAAGACGTTCTCCCTTACGAACAACTACGATCTCTGTCTCTTCTTCAGTACTTTCGTCGTAATCAGGTACCGAAAATAGACGACTAAGCGAAACCAGTGGAATATGAGAATTCCGGAATTCTAACATTTTGTTGCCATGAATCGTACGAATCTGAGTGTTCTTCACGATTCCAGTTTCCACAATAGAGGATAATGGAATGGCATACTTCTCAGAGCCTAATCGAATAAGCATGGCCGCAATAATGGATAAAGTAAGTGGCAGCTGAACTGAGAAATTCGTTCCTTTTCCTGGAGAAGAATAGATGGTTACATTACCACCCAGAGAAGAAATCTTAGCTTTTACAACATCCAGCCCTACGCCACGACCAGAGACATCAGAAATAACTTCTGCTGTACTGAAACCTGGTGCAAATAACAATTGATAAGCTTCCTCATCCGTCATATTCGCTGCTTGCTCTTGCGTAATCACGCCTTTTTTCACAGCAGACTTCAGGACCTTCTCTGGATAAATACCTGTTCCATCTTCCTCGATTTCAATGAAAACATGATTTCCACTGTGGAAAGCTCGAAGATGAACGGTTCCAGTCTCCGGTTTACCTGCAGCAATGCGGTCAGCAATGGATTCAATCCCGTGATCCACCGCGTTACGCAATAAATGCACTAGCGGATCACCAATTTCATCGATTACCGTCCGGTCAAGCTCAGTTTCGGCACCCGTTACGATTAGATCTACTTTCTTGTCCAGCGACTTAGCTAGATCACGAACCATACGTGGGAACCGGTTAAATACGGTATCTACTGGAACCATTCGAAGCTTCATTACGATATTCTGTAGATCACCACTTACTCTGCCCATATGCTCTACGGTTTCCGTAAGATCACTATTCTGGACCTCTGAAGCCAGCTGCTCCAAACGAACTCGGTCAATCAGAAGCTCACTAAATAGATTCATGAGCACGTCTAAACGTTCGATATCTACACGAATTGTACGGGAAGGTGCCCCTCCTGTTTTGGCTGCTACCGGCTTATTACTTTCATCTTTGGTAGGTGATGGTTTAGCCGATGCTACTGGAGCAGGAGCTGCTTCCACCTCGACGGCTGTTGCGGCCACCTCTGACACAGCGGATGCAGATTCTTGACCAAGCATTTTCAAGGATTCTTGATCTAGTGCTACTGCCGTTACTTTATCAATTTCAGACAAATTCATAATCATCGCCTGAATTTGATCCGCGGTTTTTTGGGTTATGTAATAGAGTGAGAAGCTTTGGTCAAATTTCTCTTGTTCTATATCTTGAACGGATGGGAAGGATTTAACCACTTCACCCGAACGTTCGAGTAGATCGAACACCATGTATGCACGGACAGCCTTAAGTTGACAATCCTTACGGATTGTTACGTCCACATACAATGCATGATGCCCTTCCTGAATCGATTGCTCTAGAACAGAAAATTGGAACTCGTCCAAATGAATCGGAGTTTCACCTGCTTGTGCAGTAGGAGTTGCAGCAGCAGATGCTCCGCCGCCTTCAACAGGAATCTCTCCTCGAACAATAGCCTGTAGGGATGAAACAATGGCTGATACATCTGCTTTACCTTCGCCACCGCCAGTAATGTCCTCAACCATAGACTCTAAGGCATCCAAACTTTTGAATAACGTATCAAAAATAAAATCCTGCATGCGCAGCTTGTTATTACGTACAAGATCTAACACATTTTCCATTTGGTGTGTAAGTGAAGCCAAATCTTCAAAACCCATAGTTGCTGCCATACCTTTTAAGGTGTGCGCAGAGCGGAATATTACCTGTACGATACTAAGATCCTCAGGATTCGCTTCTAACCCCATCATGCTCTCGTTCAATGACTGCAGATGATCATTCGACTCATCAATAAACATGGATAAATATTGGTTCATGTCCATAGTAGAGCACCTCCCCTTCGAGTTCGCTTTTCCGTTATTTAACGGCTTGCACTAGCCTTGGAGCAATTTCTTGCAAAGGTAGTACATATTTGACGCACTGCAATTCCACCGCAGATCGCGGCATCCCGTATACGACACAGGTCTCTTCACTTTCAGCAGAAGTTGAGGTTACGCCTGAGTCATAGAGAGATTTCATCATCCTTGCACCATCACTGCCCATCCCTGTCATCAGCAACACATGCCGATCTAGCGATGTGAGTGGAAGCAATGATTCGAATAAAACATCCACTGAAGGTCGGTGGCCATTTCGTGCCTCCTCCTTCGTGAGTACAACTGCATATTGCCCTTTAGCTGATGGGGTAACTTGTAAATGATAACCTCCAGGCGCAATGTAAGCAGTCCCTTTTCGTAATATCATCCCCTGCTCTGCCTCTAACACTTCTAGCTGACTGAATGTATTCAGTCGCTGGGCCAGTGATTTCGTGAAGTTAGGCGGCATATGCTGCACAATGACTATCGGAGCCGGAAAATCTGCGGGAATCTTCTCCAGAAGCACCTTTAGTGCACGGGGGCCGCCTGTAGAACAACCGACAGCAACTAATTTTTGCAAATTCTTGCTACCAACCATTCGATCCGGAGGAAGTACCGGAGGATCAGAGGATACCTCCACTAAAGATTCTATCACCGGTTTGCGGGGAGTTGGTTTATTCTCTACTTTAGACTTTGGTTTGGTCTTTTCAGATATCGGTGTTTTAGCAGAGATTATTGGTTTAGTTGCTACTTTAGGGATAGTACTATCTAATGGCTGTTTTCCCCGAGGTTTCCTTACCCCTTCATTTTTGAGAGAAGATTTAAGCGTAGCCTTGGGTTTGTCTGGTATCGATCTTGTAGCAGTCGGCAGTAATGGCTCTAAAGGTGCAATGTCAGGCATCCTAAATGCAGATGCTCGCGCTTCTCGCTGCTCCCGAGCCAACATAGCTTCTTTCATTTGTTCTCTTAGGGATTCCCCTACTCCCGTTATATCCTGAGAGTTTGATATCGAAGGTTTACGAATGAAATCAAAAGCGCCCCATTCCAGTGCAAGAATGGTTTCCTTCATACCCTCTTCATTGATACCTGACAGCATAATCACTGGCAGCGGATCTGACGCCATTATTATTTTCAGCGCTTCCAGGCCGTTCATCTCCGGCATTTCCACATCCATGGTAACTAGATCCGGACGCAGCTTGTTAATTTTCTCGATAGCTTCACGCCCGTTTGTGGCTGTTGCCGTCACCTGAAAGTCAGCGTCATTTTCAATTAAATCGGAAATGATCTTGCGCATAAATGCAGAATCATCAACAACCAAAACTTTATATGGCTTCATATCATTTCCACCTCTGTTCCAGATTCAGAACAATTATTTACTTCGCTTTAACCATTTATGGATAAAGCCTTTAATACCTTGAACTTTTGTATCCTTTTTACCATCTATGGTCAAATAACTTAGGGCTAGCCGATGTATATCTCTTGCAGCAACGCTGTTTGGAAAAGCCAATGAGAATGGCGTTTGCCTTTTGACGGCCTGCACTACATGGGCATCTGAGCTTATATGACCAAGATAGGAAACATCTAATTGTAAAAAACGACTGGCAGCCATACGAATCTTATCACTTGTCACTGACGCTTCTCTTTCATCACCTGCTTGATTCACGATCAGTTTAAATGAAACTTCCGGATGCGTCCGATTCACAACCTTCATTAAAGCATAGGCGTCTGTAATAGCAGTCGGTTCTGGCGTAGTAACTACTAGGCAATCGTCCGCAGAGGTTATAAATTTCATCGTTTCCTTAGATAATCCAGCACCTGTATCAAACAAAATATAATCCATGCTGTCCGCTATATGAGCTATCTGGGCTGTGAAATAATTAAGATCCGATTCCGAAAGGGAGAACAACTCATCCATGCCCGATCCACCAGCTATAAAAGGAAGGCCGTTCGGTCCTAACTGAATGATCTGCTCAATATCCGCTTCTCTTTTTAACAGATGATATAAGTTATACTTCGCCGACACGCCCATTAACACGTCTATGTTAGCCATGCCAATATCTGCATCGAACAGCAATACTCTCTTTCCCATTGCTTTTAAGGTTAAAGCGAAATTAAGCGTAAAATTCGATTTACCTACGCCACCTTTACCACTACAAACAGTAATGATACGGGCGGATGTTTCCCCTTTTTCAGCTAGTTTCGGCTCCTGACTGGATACAAGCTGTCTCAAGGATTGTGCCTGATCCATCATGATTCACCTGTTCCAAGAAGCATTTCACTAAGTTGTTCTTTGGAAGCCATCAATAAATCGTCGGGTACATTTTGACCATTGGTCATATAAGATAATGTGAGAGGGAAATCATTCAGGACGTTAAAGAGTGGTCCATAACTTCCCGTCTCATCTAGCTTGGTAAAAATAACTTTATCCAGCCTGTACCTGCCGAAATGCTCTGCAATCAATTTCATATCACGGCTTTTCGAGGTCAAGCTGAGCACAAGATAGGTCTCACTTCTTAATTCCTTCGCTAACAAGCTTTGCAGTTCTGCTACAAGCATATCATTGCGATAATTCCGTCCAGCTGTATCCATAATTACAAGATCACAACTCTCTAATCGAAAAAGTGCTCTTTGTAAATCACCTGGCGACTGAACCACCTCTAACGGAACATTTAGAATAGATGCGTATGTACGCAACTGCTCCACAGCTGAAATACGATACGTATCAGAGGTGATAAAACCAACCTTGCGTCCGTATTTGAAAAGCTGTTCAGCCGCAAGCTTGGCTATAGTAGTTGTTTTCCCTACTCCGGTGGGACCTGCAATATATACAATTTGGGTATCCTGTGCAATTCCATCAGCGATTCGACCTGACAGAAATCCATCGAGTTGTTCTTTCAAGGACTCCTGAAATTTCTCTGGCCCCCAAGTACGTCCTTCATCTGCCCAACGTTCTGAGATATTACTAATCCATTCTTCAACAAGTACAGTATCCATCTCCTGCTCAATCAAAAGATCTCTAAGCTGCTGAAGACTGTCCGGCAACTCCCTAGCCCCCGAAGATTGTCTAGCGATTCGTTCCATCCACTGCTTCATATCTCTAATCTCACGAAGGACATCATTATCAATAGCCGAAGCAACGGCGGGTGTCTGTTCCAGACCAAGAGACTCATAAAGTGCAGATACAGATGTCATATCCTCCTGATTTGTTTCAGACACTTTGAGATGATCCTTGCTAACATTCCGAGATTCTTGTAAGGGCTCTGGATGCTTTATCGTCGATTGCTCTACATCAATTGCTTCGGACAAGGCTGCGGCGATCTCAGCAAAGGACCTAGGTTCTTCGGGCTTTTCCAACGTAACAGTAGCTGTAGATGTTGTAGATGATGCTTTTTGGTAAGCCTGCGGGACAGCGCTGCGCGGAATGTTCATCGCAGGCTTGACAGGCTTTTCAGGAATACTCCCCTGTTGAGCTTTTTCAACAGCCGCTACAACCTCTATTTTTTTCTTTTTAAACAATCCTAAAAATCCGCCAATCTTGATTTCTTTCGTACTTAAAATGACGGCCTCGCTTCCAAGCTCACTGCGAATGGAATGCATGGCGTCAGGCATCGTATCGACAACATAACGCTTCACTCTCATAAATTCACCACTCCGACGCTCTGTATTTCAATGTTAGGCTCTAGTTCGCTATAAGACAGCACAGGAATATCCTGCATTGTCCGTTCAATCACCTGTCGCAAATACATACGAATGGTTGGTGATGTGAGTACAATGGGCTGTTGTCCAGACTGTAGCAGTCGATTGATCTGTTCGCTTAACCGCTGATAGATCGTTTGAGTCGAAGCTGGATCCAGTGCCAAATAACTGCCCTGTTCTGATTGCTGTACACTCTCAGAAATTTTCTTCTCCAGATTAGGTCCCACCGTGATAACTTTCAGAGTCTCTCCTACTTGCGAGAATTGCTGAGTAATCTGTCTGGACAAGGACTGACGAACATATTCGGTAAGAATATCAGGATCCTTGGTGTACGTCCCATAGTCTGCTAACGTCTCAAAGATAGTGACCAAATCCCTGATCGATATCTTCTCGCGCAGCAACTTGGCAAGTACCTTCTGCACATCCCCAATCGCCAATACGGAAGGAATTAGATCGTCAACAAGCACTGGATAATTATCTCTTAGGTTATCCACCAGCATCTTAGTTTCTTGTCGTCCTATCAGTTCATGTCCATGCCGCTTAATGAGCTCCGTCAAATGTGTTGCAACAACGGATGGTGGATCTACGACGGTATACCCGGACAATTCAGCCCGCTCTTTAACCGACTCGTCAATCCATAGCGCAGGAAGTCCAAACGATGGTTCAATGGTCTCAATACCGTTTATAGATTCATCATCATAACCTGGACTCATAGCCAAGTAGTGATTAAGTAATAATTCACCGCCGCCGACAGTATTTCCTTTAATTTTTATGACATATTCATTCGGTTTTAGTTGAATATTGTCGCGAATGCGAATAACAGGCACTACAAGACCCATTTCAAGGGCACATTGCCGTCGAATCATGATGATACGATCTAGCAAATCGCCACCCTGACCTGTATCTGCCAAAGGTATAAGACCATAACCGAACTCGAATTCAATTGGATCCACAGAGAGTAAATTGATTACACTTTCCGGACTTCGTACCTCTTCAATCTGCTTCTCTTCAACAAGCTGCTCTTCAGCAATCTGTTTTCGATTTAAATTTTGTCCCATACTATAGGCTGCAAAAGCCAGCAAACCTGCTAGAGGGAGCGTAGTAATCATATGTATAGGTGTGAAGAGACCTAGAAAAGCAACAGTAACTGCAACAATGTATAACAGCTTTGGATAGGACAGCAATTGCCCAGTTAGTTCTTCTGCCAGATTTCCTTCCGATGAAGCTCTAGTAACGATAAGACCCGCTGCAGTCGAAATGAGCAAAGCAGGAATTTGGCTGACTAGACCGTCCCCGATCGTCAATACGGAATAAGTAGATAACGCAGTGGAAAAATCCATTCCGTGTACAACCATACCGATAATAAATCCACCAATAAGATTGATCAACAGGATAATGATACTCGCAATCGCGTCTCCTTTAACGAATTTACTCGCACCATCCATGGCTCCGAAAAAATCCGCTTCCCGCTCAACATTGCGGCGCCGCTCACGTGCCTGAGTTTCGTTAATCATGCCTGCATTAAGATCGGCATCAATACTCATCTGCTTGCCGGGCATCGCATCCAAGGTAAATCTCGCCCCTACCTCAGCTACACGCTCTGATCCTTTGGTAATAACAATAAACTGAACCACTACCAAAATTAGAAACACGATAAATCCAACGGCAATTTGTCCGCCGGCGATCCAGCTACCGAAAGTCGATACCACCGAACCGGCATCTGCGTAGGTCAGGATCAGTTTTGTTGTCGAAATGTTTAGTGACAGACGAAACAATGTCGTAACCAGCAATAATGAAGGGAAAATTGAAAACTCGAGTGCATTCTTTGTGTTCATAGCCACTAATATGATAATTAATGCTATAGAGATATTAATGACAAGCAAAACGTCCAAAAGCCAGGACGGGATAGGCAGAATCATCATAAGCACGATACCGATGATGCCTAGCAAAACTGTTAAATCTTTAGCTTTCAATGTCCTAACCCCCCCGCCTTATTTCCTCTTACCTTTTAGCTTATATACATATGCCAGCACTTCAGCCACAGCCTGAAACAGATCATTTGGAACGACATCTCCAATTTCTGCTCTTTGGAATAATGCCCGTGCCAGCGGTTTGTTTTCCATAGTCACGACGCCATGTTCTTTAGCCAGCTCCCGAATACGAAGTGCTACATAATCCTGCCCTTTTGCAATAATCTGAGGCGCTTCCATCTTGGAACCGTCATACTTTAGTGCAACAGCAAAGTGCGTTGGATTTGTAATAATTACATCCGCGTTAGGAACCTCCTGCATCATGCGCTGCATGGCCATTCTACGTTGGCGTTCCCTGATCTTGCCTTTGATTAGAGGGTCACCCTCCATTTTTTTGTATTCATCCTTAATATCCTGTTTAGACATTTTCAGACTCTTTTCGTGTTCGTACTTCTGATACATAAAGTCAAGAAAAGCCATAACTAGCAGAGCAACCCCGATTTTCAAACCAAGACTCATCGTCAGCTTGGCCGCAAACTTAAAAATCCCCTCCGCACTGATATGCGACAGGGATGCAAAGTTCTTCTTTTCTCCCCATAATGTGCTATATACCAGATAAGAAATAATTAGAAGCTTGAATATTGATTTCAGGAATTCTACAAAAGAACGCATAGAGAAAATATTTTTGAAACCTTTTATAGGATTAATCTTACTGAATTTAGGAGTAATCCCCTCTCCCGTAGCCATAAAGCCTACCTGCGCCAAGTTGGAGACAAGCGCCATAACAAACGTAATTCCAAGTAATGGAGCTAGCAAAATCAAGATTTGCAAGCCATACTGATTAAATAGCAGCGTTATATTCTCAGGCGTAACGTCCAGCATCATTCGATTCTGAAATACGTCCGTGTATAGCTTCATAAAACGCTCTTTCATAAAACCGCCAAACATCATCAAGCTAACTACCGCAGCTAACAATACAACCGCACCAGACAGCTCAGCACTTTTGGCTACTTGGCCTTTTTTACGAGCATCCTGCCGTTTCTTCGGGGTTGCTTTTTCCGTCTTTTCACCGGCGAAGAGTTGAAGATCTAGTCTATAACGCTTCGTCTTAGGCATAATACTCTCCCCTTACGGTCACCTACGGCTTCTTCCCCATGAGACCCAGTAAATTCTCCATGGATTCGAACATGATTTCGAAGAGATTCTGAAACAGCACAGCCAGACCTGGCATCAGCACTAAAAGAAGTGCAAGACCTATAATGATTTTGAGAGGAACCCCTATAACGAATACATTATATTGCGGAGCCGTTCTCGCCAAAAAGGCAAGGCCAACATCAGTCAGAAACAGTGCGGTTACTAATGGTGCAGACATTTGAAAAGCTAATACAAACGACTGCGCAAATGTTCGGACCAGAAACTCTGATAAACTACCATCTACCATGCGTAGAAATAAATCATTATTCATAGGAATCCATTTATAGCTGTATACAATGGCATCTAGCAAATGGTGATGTCCATTCATACTCAGAAACATTAGCAGGGCTATCATATATTTGAAATTACCGAGAATAGGTGCTGACGTTCCAGTCATAGGATCAATGACGTTCGCGATACCGAAGCCAATCTGAATATCAATAAAAGAACCCGCTGTCTGAATCGCCATAAACATCAAATATCCAATGAAACCTAGTAAAAGACCTATTAATACCTCTCTCATAATCAGCAAAATATAACTAAAATCCTGCGGAATCGTAATTCCGGTTCCACTAGCACTAAAGACTACCAAAGCTACAAAAAAAGAAATGCCAATCTTAAAAGTTGTCGGTACCCCTTGAGAAGAAAACACTGGAACGACAACAAAAAAAGCGGTAATTCGACAAAAAATAAGCAAAAAGACGGGTAAACTTTGCAATAGGGTATCCATGTTCATTGCTTAACCAATATACATATAAAGATTTCCTAGAATTTGGCTAGTAAAGTCAATTAGCTTCGTGATGATCCACGGACCAAATAGCAATAAAGCCAGCAGTACTGCGACGATTTTGGGAACAAACGCTAGCGTCTGTTCCTGAATCTGTGTCGTAGCTTGAAAAATACTGATTATTAGCCCTACCACCAGACCAAGAATCAGCATGGGAGCGCTGACTTCCAGCACTAAATATACGGCTTGGCTTGCTAGACCGATTATAAACTCCGTACTCAATCCTCATGCCTCCTCTTAAGGTCAGGTGTTAAAACTAAGAAGTAGTGATTTAATGACTAAGTACCAGCCGTCTACCAGTACAAAGAGCATTATTTTAAAAGGTAATGAAATCATGACCGGGGGAAGCATCATCATCCCCATGGCCATCAGCGTACTCGCCACAACAATATCAATAATCAAAAATGGAATGAAAATTAAGAAGCCCATTGTAAAAGCTTTTTTCAATTCCCCAATTGCGAAAGCAGGCACCATCACCGTCAGTGGAATATCACTGTATGTAGCAGGTTTAGCCGATCCCGTATAACCGGTATACTTCATAAATAACAAAAGGTCTTTGGAATTGGTCTGTTTAAACATAAACTCTTTCATCGGATCAGCAGCTTTATCAAAAGCCTCAGTCTGTGTAATTGTCCCCTTCAAATACGGCTGTAACGCCGTTTCATTGACTTGTGCCAAAGTTGGCGACATAACGAACAGGGTCAAAAATAGAGCAAGCCCTACCAGCACCTGATTCGGAGGCATGGACTGAGTACCAAGTGAGGTTCTGACAAAGCCGAGCACGATTACAATTCTAGTAAAACTGGTCATAAGAACTAGAAACGCCGGAGCAATACTCAGAACCGTAACGAGAAGAAGAATTGATATGGAACTGGTACCACCACTTGAACCATCATTACCGACCTGAATATTAACATTAGGTATAGGATCAGCATGTATCGGCCGCATCATAACTATACTAATGAACCCGAACAGCAGAATAGCAAGAATTAGCTTTTTTTTCATAAATTCCTCGACTCATCCTTAGTAGCATCATCCCGGAACAACTCTTCCATTTTCTCTTTACGCTCTGGTGCAGAACGAAGCTTGGATTGCAGTGTCTCGTAAAAAGATGATGTTTCACTAAGCTCGATTTCCTCTGATGGAACCTCCCCACGCAGCTTAACCTTAACCTTGGCAATAAGCGGTGCGAGAAAATTATTCTGGTTAGAGGATTGATCCTCAAATGCTGCAATGATCAAAGCCACCTCATCTGGATCAGTGACTTTATCCAAGATGGATATGTTCTCACCAATCCCGATTAAGTAAAGGCTGCTTCCCAGTTCAATAACCTGCATCGACTTGTTAGGTCCCAACCCTACAGCACCAAGCGTCCGAATGGAACGCCCGCTCATAAAGGTCTGATTACGACGTCCAAGAAAACGGATCAGCAGCACAATAAGTACAATGATTACCGCAAGGACAATAATAACGTTAAGCAAATTCAGCAGGGTGTTATTGCTACCGAGCGGTTCTGAATTGACGGGCATGTCTCTTTCCTACACACCCAACGTTTTGTTGATAGCTTCGATAACACGGTCTGCTTGGAAAGGCTTCACAATAAAGTCTTTTGCTCCCGCTTGAATAGCATCGATAACCATAGCCTGCTGGCCCATGGCTGAACACATGATAACCTTAGCAGCCGGATCTACTTTCTTGATTTCTTTCAGGGCGGCGATTCCGTCCATCTCAGGCATAGTAATATCCATCGTGATGAGGTCCGGACGCAGTTCTTTAAATTTCTCTATAGCTTGAGAACCGTCCTGAGCTTCGCCCACTACTTCAAATCCGTTTTTCGACAAAATGTCACGGATCATCATTCTCATAAATGCTGCATCGTCCACGATTAGAATTCGGTTAGCCATTTTTACAAAATCCTCCCTAAGTATGCTTATTGTAATTTCTGAATTCGGTCCCACTGGCTGACGATATCCGTAACGCGTACACCGAAGTTTTCGTCGATAACTACGACTTCGCCTTTGGCAATAAGCTTGTTGTTAACCAAAATATCTACAGGCTCACCGGCGAGCTTGTCCAGCTCAATGATCGAGCCTTGAGACATTTCCAAAATATCTTTTATCTGCTTCTGGGTCCTTCCTAATTCTACGGTTACTCTAAGCGGTATGTCCATCAATAAATTTAAATTATTTTCATCAATATGACCAAAAGCTCCACCGTTAAGGTTAGCAAATTGTACAGGCTGTACATTTACATTGCGATTAGCTTCAGGACTAAGCGGTGGTGTCTGCCCATAAGGCATGCCTTGTGGCGGCATTCCGTATGGCGGCATCCCCGGCATGCCATACGCCGGCATGCCTGCTGGAGGATAATAATATCCGCCTTCCGGCATTCCAGGATAACCAGGCATCCCCTGCGGTGTATATGGCGGAGGCGTTTCTCCTGCGGGCTGTGAAGGTGCCTGCTGCACTGGAGGAGCCACAGGTGGCGTCTCATGCGCTGGCTTAGCAGGAGTCTCTGTTGACGTAACTGCAGCCTCCTGTGCTGCAGGGCTTACATCACCCAGAAGCATCGTTACCATATCCTTAGCAAACTGGACAGGTAAGAGCTGCATAATGGTAGAGTCTATTAAATCTCCTATTTTAAGACGGAACGAAATACGAATTAAGGTTTCGTCATTCGGCAAGCTTCCTACGCCTTCACCGCTGGACATATTCAGGATGTCTATACCGGGAGGTGAAATATTAACAAAGCGATTGAAAATGGTAGACATTGATGTGGCAGAAGAACCCATCATTTGGTTCATAGCTTCCTGCACAGCACTAATGTGAATTTCATTCAATTCTTCATCCTTGGGTTCACCTTCCCCGCCTAGCATTAAATCGGCGATGACCTGTGCATCTCTAATCTTAATTACAAGTGAATTAATACCTTGAAATCCGTCTACATATTCCACGTGTACAGCTACATGTGGTTTTGGAAAAGCCACTTCAAACTCCCCGCGTGTAATGATGGAAACTTGAGGGGTTGTAATATCAACCTTTTTCCCAAGTAAAGTGGAAAGTGCTGTTGCAGCACTACCGAATGTTATATTACCGATTTCACCCAAAGCATCCTGTTCAAACGGTGTTAAATAGTCATTTACCGTTTTCTCTGTAGGAGCCAATGAGCCTTCCGCAGATTGTCTCAGAAGGGCGTCGATTTCTTCTTGGGATAAATAATCTTTACTCGTCAAATTCTTCAACTCCTTCACTGACAATCTCGTCTATTTGCACGGCTACCCGGTCTTTCACCATTCCAGGACTTCCGATGAACTTAAGCTTCTCCCCTACCTTAATCGAGAGTCCGGAATCTACATTCCTGTTAAGAGAGATCACGTCACCGACGCTAAGCCCAAGAAACTCAGATATTGATAAACGTGATTCTCCAAGTTCAGCGACAATCGGCAATTTCGCCTTATGAACTCTAGCCTTAATGGCTTCAAGTTCATCTGCATCCCGCGTCTTCTTCTCTGTTACAAACCATTGGTGAACAGATAGTCTAGACATGATTGGTTCCAGGACGACGTGCGGTATGCAAAGATTGATCATGCCTGTTGTATCTCCAATTTTGGTGCTTAACGAGATTAATGCAATGGTCTCATTGGGCGATACAATTTGCATGAACTGCGGATTCGTTTCGAGCGCTTCCATGCGCGGATGAATATCCAGTACAGTCTTCCATGCTTCCTGCAAGCTCTCAAAGCATCTGCTGAAGATACGCTCCATGATCGTTGTTTCAATCTCAGTTAAAGCATTAATTTTAGAAGGCGCTGTCCCAAAACCTCCCAGCAATCTGTCCAGCATAGCGAAAGCAATGTTTGGATGAACCTCCATTACCATTCGACCTTCTAAAGGTTCAGCTTCAAAAATGTTCAGTATTGTCATTTTTGGAATGGAACGTATGAATTCATCATAAGGGAGCTGCTCTACTTGAACGACATTAATCTGCACAAAGGTGCGTAATTGGGCTGAAAAGTACGTTGTAAGATAGCGGGCGAAATTGTCATGAATCCTTGTAAGACTACGGATATGATCTTTAGAAAAGCGAACAGCCCGTTTAAAGTCATAAGATCGGATCTTCTTCTGAGTTTCTTCCTTTTTAAGTTCATCGGCATCCATCTCACCTGAAGAAAGTGCAGCAAGTAGAGCATCTATTTCGTTTTGTGATAGTACATCAACCAATTCAATCACCCCCCCATCAAAGAATTATCAGGCCTGAAGCTACATAGAAGCCAAAAGGTATTTGGTGACTTCGATCTGAGTGATTTTGCCTTCGGTCAATGTCTTATTGATCAAATTAACAAGCTTGCTGCTAAGCTGATCTTTGCCATTTGCTCCGTTAAGCTCCTCAGGTTTGGTATCTGCAAGCGTTTTGATAATAATCGGCTTGATTTTGATCTCTTTTATTTTCTCGAATGCTTCCTTTGATTTCGCAGAATTCAATTGGAAAGCGAAATCTATTTGAACGATATAATCGGGATCAGCAAGATTTGTTTTGATGTCTTTGATCTCTGCCGTTAGTTCGACGATTTCATCTGCAGTTAAATGTTTGGTTTCCACACTTTGTACCGCAGCATTTACATCATTCGTATCTTTCGGAAAGATCTTGTCCATTAATAAAAATGCGGCTATCACAATAAGTGTAATCGCAAGCAAAATCGTAAGTAACCACGGCAGCATCTTCTTCATGTTAGCTCCTCCATTGACTGGACTTTAATGGTGGCAGCATATGTGCCTATGTCCCTGTTATAATCCCGGATCTTCGTAATAACTTCATCCGCTTTTTCAAGCACGATCAGTCTTTTTCCGGTTACGAGCGTAATATATGTATCCGGGCTTTCTTCTACCATTTCTACCAGTAGGGCATTGATCCACATCGGTGTTCCATTTAATCTCGTTACCGATATCATAACAGGCCTCCTAACAAAAATAGGGGGAGGAGTATCTCCCCCACGACTTCGCGTTAACCATTAATTAAATATTAAATTATTGATAAAATTAACGCTTCAGGTTAACTACTTCCTGCAGCACTTCATCAGAAGTCGTAATGATACGAGAGTTCGCCTGGAATCCACGTTGCGATACGATCATTTCTGTAAATTCATTCGTAAGATCCACATTGGACATTTCGAGTTGACCAGATATGATCGACCCAGTACCATCTTCTGTATTATTCGCTGTAGTCGGTACAAGTTCGCCTTCTGCATTCGCATTAAGCGTCATACGGTACAGATTACCACCGATTTTCTCTAGACCAGATGGATTAGTAACCTTGGCTACTCCAATCTGTACACCTGCTTCAGTCGTTCCATCTGCCATAGTCTGAACAATTGTTCCATCATTGGAAATGGAGAATGCTGTTACATCATCACCCAGTTGAATCAGTCCACCTCCGGAATCTAGCACATGTAATCCGTCAGAAGTAACAAGGTTACGCGCAGCATCAATGTGGAAATCTCCTGCACGAGTCAAGAATGGTGTTTCTTGGTCTTCTGATAGCTTCACTAGGAAAAAACCATCGCCGTCAATACGCAAATCTGTCGGATTATTAGTAGTTTGAGCACTACCAGCCAAATGGAGTGTATCAATAGAAGCGATGCTTACACCCAGTCCGACTTGTTTAGCATTCACACCACCAGCGCCATCATCACTTGGAGCTGTTACTCCAGAAACCGTTTGACTCATAATGTCCTTAAACATAACGCGTCCGGATTTAAAGCCAATTGTATTGACATTGGCAATGTTATTACCGATTACATCGAGCTTAGTCTGAAAGCCTCTCATCCCTGAAACCCCTGAATACATAGATCTTAACATGTTTGTTGTCCTCCCAGATTATAGAGTCCTAATAACTTACTAAGTGGATTGGGACCGCGTCAGTCGGTCAGCGGCCACCTCGGCTTTCCGTTAGGACCAGCCGTTTATGAAATCACAATGGCACTGTCTATTTGTGTAAATACATTATCTTTTATCGAATTTCCATCCATAGCTGTTACAACCGTGCGATTTGGAACACTTACGATAAATGCCAAGTCCTTCATTAATATCAAGGATTCTTTACTGCCTTTGGCAGCAGCTTTATCTACAGCAGAAGAAATCTCATCCAGTTGTCTGCTTCCAAGCTCAATTCCTCTTTGTTCAAGTCGCTTAGCGGCATGATTGCTGAATTTTAGAAGCTTTTGTTGCAGAACACTCTCAAAGGTTGCTTCTCCAGTCACAGTCTGCTTCGGTAATGAAGATCGCTGTAATGTGGCGGAATGAAGGGACGCAGGATACATTTGGCCAATAGTTAGCCTGTCACTCATACTGTCTCCCCGCTTCCTCCGTTATTCTCCGGAGTATTACTATCTGTGCCAGAACCATTCTCTGTTGTTGAGGGATTCTGAATTTGTGTAATATCGGTTAAAGCAATTCTGTCTTTCCCCACAACCGCATATTGAATCCCCTTGCTGACAACGATTGATTCAACATTCCCTGTCTTAGGTAGATTTGTGGCGGTATCCGTCCATGTGATATCTTTACCAATCAAGCCGGATACTGAGCCAAGAGACTGATTCATGGATGTAAGCTGTGTCGAGATATTCATCAGCTGCTCAACAGATGTAAACTGTGCCATTTGAGCAATAAATTCTTTATCTTGCATCGGCTGCATCGGATCTTGATTCTGCAGCTGGGTGATCAATATTTTCAAAAACTGATCCTTACCCAAGACAGAATTCCCTGTAGTTGTAGTAGATTCAGGAGTTGTATAATTCCACTGGTCTTTGGTAGAAACCGGAGGAGTTGTTGTCATAACCGTTCACCTCTCTTTCACTTGTGATAATTTTAAGCTTTGGCAGAAAATGAATTGCCTTGAGACTCATTCTCTTGCCCTGCGTTTGAAACCCAATCTTTCCATTCACCATTTAGCTCTGCGGCTAGAAGGGCATCATTAGCTTCCTCTCGACTTTCTTTGGAGCGTCTTCCCTGCTGGCCACTTCCAGAACCCGGTTGGCGTCCTTCTTGGCCCCATTGTGAATTGAGAGGGGTATTATTTTGTGTGACTTCCAACTTTTCTACTTGGAGGCCCTGGGACTGCAATGCCGCTCGAAGCTGGTTCATTTGCTGTTCCAACATATCCTTTGCTCCAGAATGTTCAGTCATAAACTGAGCAACCAGATGGCCGTTTTGCATAGTAATCTTAACATCTACTTGTCCGAGATTATCTGGAAAGAGTGATATCGTAGCCTCAGCTACTCCGCCTTTTTGCACAATCTCCAATTTACCTGTAATAAAACCAGTCATTTCCTGTGCAAATTGATGAACGGGTACAGGTGCTACTGGAACCTCAGCCTTCAGTGGAGCTGTAATCCCTCCCCGAAGAGCTAGTTGACCGGCAGTTACAACCTCATGATCCCCTTCAATGGTGGTAGTCCCTGATGTGGAGTCTTGTGCTGATTCGACCAGCTTCGTTTCTCCGGCTGTACTGCTCTTCATCACTGGAGTATTCGCAGGCTCTGCTTCAGAATCTTGAATAGTCCCTGAGGTCACAGTCGAAGTTAGGACTCCCTCATTCTTACTTACAGCAGCTTCTACAGCACGGTTACTTAGATTTTGAATGGTCTTGTCCACTGTTTTACCGTTGCTTTCAGATACAATAGGTTGTTGTACAGATACACCAGAACTATCATTCAAACTGGAGACCTTCCCCTTACCCTTATTACTGTTAGCCGAGGTCTGTTCTAGCAGTGCCGTGAAGTTATTTAACAGACTTACTCCCTTACTTGCAACTTCATCGTTACCACTTACTGCAGCTTCCTGAATCATAGTAACTAAACTCTGCAAATCATCTTGAACAGCAAACCTCAGCGTATCTGCATTCTGTGCTAACGGTGACAAACTTCCTGCCGACTCCGTCTCTGATGCAGCATCGCCCTCTGTCGCTTGACTTCCTGATAGAAGAGCAGAGACCTGAAGTAGCCAAGCTTGCAAAGCTACCAAAATAGCAGGATCGCTATGGATGGTATCATCCAGATTTTCAACATCAGCAGTAAGCTTCTCGATGAGATCAGAATTCTGAGTATCTTGTCCCCCTTGATCTTCTCCAGTCGTTTGAACTTCCTTTAGAAGACCTTGCAATAAAGAGGCTATGTTTCCCAGTAAAGGATCAGTGGGCACCGTTGTGTTGTTCGCTGTAGTTCCTCCCATTGTTTGCACTAATGTCTGAGCGAAAGGTACAGCAGTTGATGTTCCAGTAGATGTTGATGAGCTACCACTTGCAGCAGTTGTATTTGCACTCACAAGCGATTGAACAACTAAACTCATGTTATTTTCACCTCCTTTCAATATTTATTTAGCGCCCATCAAACGATTAACAATCTTCGCAGTTTGTGCACTATCATTTTTAGTCATTTCCCCCAAAATCGAAGAACGAACACTATCACTTACGGTATTCATAATCGTTACTACTTTATCAGGACTAATCTTGTACATTTCTCCTAGTAGAGAAGCTGCATTGGCAGGCGTCATTGAACTAAAGGTTTGGTTCAACTTTTCCTTATCCAGATTTGTACTAGTTTTAGTCGTTGGAGCAGTGCCTGCTTCTTTTTTCAATCTAGATTGAAGAGCGGCAATAGCCATATCACTCGAAGAGGTTGTTTCTTTCAACTTAATCGTGACATCGGCCGCTTTTTGAGGATCCATTTTTTCCAGAATCGCAGTCTTACTTGCTTTATTCATTACGCTGAATATTTGCACCATTTCTTCTGTAGTCAAATTTTCCATAATCGGCGCAGCTTTGGAAGCTTTCATACCCGCGTAGAGCTTTGCCAGATCAGCAACCTGCTTTTGATATGGGTCTTCTGTTTCCCCCGCGTTTACCTCAGCTGCTGCAGCAGCTTCTGTCTTCATTCCATCGATCTGCGACTCTAGCGCCTGAACCTTGGTATCCTGGGCTGTTTTTTCATCTGTAACCTTCTTCAGGTTCTCTTCCTGTTGGGCGAGCTGAGCTTTAAGCTCCTTAATCGTAGTCGCTGAGCTCACTTCCTGCTTTTTGCTTTCTTCCTTCGGTTTAGAAGGATCTCCAGGCGGATCAGGAACCCATTTTTCCAGGATAGGAATTTTATTCGCAACCTCAAGCACATTATTACGAATGTCCATATTAAAAAGCGTCAACAGTACTCCAAGCAGTACTAGCGTGAAGATAATCGGTATCATTAAAAATAAGAACCGCTCAAATTTCCCCGCTGACCCTTCATTTTCAAGTTCCATATCATTGTTAGCCACTAGCGGAAACCTCCCGGGTTAGAGGGATTTCATCGCGAAGCGGACGGTTGCCATCTCATCCAGTTCGTTTTGTTCCCGTAAAATCATACTTTGCTGAAACTGTGTCTCAGCCTTATCTTTTGCCTTTAACCATACTTTTTCGTCTAATACCTTTGTGCTTAACTGGTCTTGCTTCTTCAAGACTTCCTGATGTGCACTTCTAATGTCCGTATGCTTACGGGCAATGCATATATCCAGGTATTCTACATACTCTTGCATTTCACGAATCTTCGCCATAGGTGTCTTTTGTTCTGCGGCATTTTGTAAGGATAACATGATAGCGCTCCGCTGAAAGGTGAGTTCATCCAGGCTTCTTTCTTGTGCCTGCAATTCTCCAAGCGCGCTTGAGAGCATCCATTCTGCCTGTGTCTTCTCATTGCCCTTCAAGTCAACGACTTTTTGAAAAGTATAATGAAATCTCATAATACTGAATCAACTCCTCGAGAAGTGTGAAATTAAAGACTGTTGAACTTCAGCCAGCGTAACTTTTTCATTCACCCTTTGTTTGGTGAATTCCCATATACTGTCTATATACTCCATCGACTCATCGATTTGAGCATTCGAGCCTCTTTGATACGCTCCGATATTAATTAAATCCTCTGAATCCTTGTATACAGCCATTAGTCGCTTCACATTCTCTGCTGCAGCGATCTGTTCTTCTGGCGCAATATCCTTCATTACACGACTAATGCTGGAAAGCACATCTATTGCTGGAAAATGTCCTTTGTTCGCAATACTTCGATTAAGGACGATATGACCATCGAGTATCCCTCTAACAGCATCAGCGATCGGTTCATTCATGTCATCGCCATCAACCAGTACAGTGTAAAAGGCTGTTATAGACCCCGTAGGTCCAGTTCCAGCACGTTCTAGTAGTTTGGGCAAGCTTGCAAACACCGATGGTGTGTAACCCCTCATAGCTGGCGGTTCCCCTACTGCAAGTCCAACTTCACGTTGAGCCATAGCATACCTAGTCACCGAATCCATCATCAGCATCACATTAAGTCCTCGATCCCGAAAATACTCAGCAATCGTTGTAGCAATAAGAGCTCCCTTAATTCGAATTAATGCAGGCTGATCAGATGTAGCAACGATAACGACTGACCGCTGCAAACCCTCAGGTCCCAGATCGCGTTCTATAAAATCCAGCACTTCCCTGCCACGTTCTCCTATCAAAGCGATAACATTTACGTCTGCCGATGTATTACGCGCAATCATTCCCATGAGCGTACTTTTGCCGACCCCTGAACCAGCGAAAATCCCCACCCGCTGACCTTTACCGATCGTTAGCAAGCCATCTATCGCTCTTACTCCGATGCTAATAGGTTCTTGGACTCGTGGTCTATTGAGTGGATTGGACGGAATGTTAAAGGTAGAACTATGTGGCATTCGAGCTGGGATTAGAGAACCATCAAGCGGTTGTCCAAGTCCATCCAGTACCTTGCCCAACAATTCTGAACCCACTTGCACACTAAGCGGCTTGCCAGTACCCACTACATCACAGCCAGGTCCAATAGCTTGCAGTTCTCCAAGTGGCATTAATAGCACCTTGTTGTCACGGAAACCAACGACTTCAGCTTGCAGCGGCTTATTTCCTTTAGAAGGATAGATGTAGCAGACATCTCCAATGCTAGCATCAGGTCCTTCCGATTCAACCATAAGACCGATAACCTGCGTCACTTTCCCATTGATCCTCACCGGATCGAGATTACGAAGTTGCTCCTTATAACGGTTACTATCAAGCATCTTCTTCCCCATTTCTCTGCTCATCGGTGTCCAGCGCGATTCTAACCAGCTCTTTCTTGATTTCTGTAAGCTGAGTATCAATTCGGGCATCTATGCTGCCAAAGGAAGAGCGGATTACACAACCTTGATCTTTCACAGTCGAGTCAGGCAAGATCTGTAATTCAGCCTGTGAGTCAACCGCTAATGACAGTTCTTCCCTTGCTGCGTTTACGAAAGCGAACTGCGCAGGTGATACGCACAGCGAGATCAACCCCTGTTCACGTTTACGAGCCAGATTCTTCCGAATCAAATCCATTGCAAACTGCGGCTCTACCGTTAACTGCTTGTCCACAATTTTCTCGGCAATATCACAGCTTAACTCTACTAAGAAAGGTTCAGCTTCCTGAATAATGACATCTCTTGCCTTATATGCCTCAGCTAAAACAGCACGTGCTTCATCCATCATCGCTGCAACCTTGAGCTTCATCTCTTGTTCAGCTTGAGAGACACCCTCCTGATACCCTAGCTGATAAGCCTCGGCTTTGACAGCCTCTACCAGATGTTCATCCTGCTCACGCCGCTTCTTCCACCACTCTTCAGCCTCCGCTTTTGAGGATTCAACAATCTGTTCCGCTTCTAGAGAGGCATTTCGAACCTGCTCTTCAGCAAATTCTTGGGCGTCTTTAAGCATTTGCTTACGTGCTACTTCTGCCTCTTCACGAGCGGGATCATGATAGTGAGTCTCGCTTACAGCCTCCTCTGGAACGGGCTCCTCAGTTAGGCCCGCATAGTGCCGGGCCTGCTCCAATCTTTTCAGTACATCAACTGGAACATACTGAGAATGCTTAATCAGCTTAGACAATGATGTCATCTCCTCCGCCACGAGCGATGATAATTTCTCCAGACTCTTCGAGTCTGCGAATCGTACCTACAATGCGCGTTTGTGCTTCTTCTACATCACGCAACCGCACCGGGCCCATGTACTCCATTTCTTCTCGGAATGTCTCTGCCATACGTTTGGACATATTCCGGAAAATGACATCTCGTACTTCTTCGCTTGCAACCTTAAGGGCAAGCTGCAGGTCCGCATTATCAATATCACGAATAATACGCTGAATCGAACGATTGTCCACATTGACGATATCCTCGAATACGAACATCCGCTTCTTGATTTCCTCGGCGAGCTCTGGATCTTGAATTTCGAGAGAATCCAGAATTGTGCGCTCTGTCCCCCGGTCAACTCCATTCAAGATTTGTACGATTGATTCGATACCGCCAGCATTTGTATAATCCTGAGTTACAGTAGCAGAAAGCTTCTGCTCCAGCACTCGTTCAATTTGTGTAATGACCTCTGGAGAGGTGCTGTCCATTACAGCAATTCTTCTAGCTACCTCTGCCTGCTTCTCTTGAGGTAACGAGGAGAGAATGGCTGCTGCTTGTTCGAATTGCAGATAAGACAATACAAGTGCGATAGTCTGAACATTCTCATTCTGGATAAAGTTCAAGATCTGATTTGGATCAGCTTTGCGTGCAAAATCGAAGGGTCTTACCTGTAAAGTTGCAGTTAGACGGTTAATGACCTCCATCGCTTTTGCTGAGCCAAGTGCTTTCTCCAAAATCTCTTTGGCGTAGTTAATACCGCCTTGTGAAATATATTCCTGAGCGAGGCATATCTGATGAAACTCAGACATGATTGACTCTTTCTCACTGCTGTCCACTTTACGGACATTGGCGATTTCAAGAGTGAGTTGTTCAATCTCCTCGTCTCTTAAATGTTTGAATATTTGCGCCGATACCTCGGGCCCTAGTGTGATAAGCAGGATCGCGGCCTTTTGACGACCACTAAGCCCCTGCTGACTAGCCTTTGCCATTAGTTCACCTCTGTTCGTCTGCAAGCCATGTACGCAGCAAATTCACGAATTCGTCTGGCTTCTTCTTCGCCAAACTTTCCAATTGCTTACGAACTTGACTGTCATTCGTCACACTTTCCAAATTAATAGATGGAAATTCGGTAGGAACCTGCAATGGAATGTCTTCATCTTCCTCTTCCACAGTCTTCTTACGACTCCGATAGATTAGATATCCTCCACCTGCTCCAACCAGTAATGCAGCTGCTCCGATAGCCCATAACATCCATGTGGCAAGACCACCTGGTGCGGTATTAGCAGCATTACCACCAAATTGTTGAGAATACACCGAAACCTTTTTGGTTAAATCAGCGTCTGTATATGTAGTACCTGAATCTGCAAGAGAAGCACGAACAATATTTACCAAAATGTTTTGAATCGCTGCCGATGTAGCAGCATCCAAAGTATTTTGTCCTGTAGGTGGTTCAACCGCAACATTTATGGTTAAATCTTTTACAGTAAAGGGACTAGCAATAACATCCTTTGTAATTCGGTTAACTTCATAGTTCCTCGTCTCAGAAGATTCCTCTGAAGTAGAAGTATCCGTGCCGGCTTGTGAAGGGTAGCCCGTTACATCTTGTGAACCAGTGCCTGCCACTCCGCCAGTTGTATTTCCCTGACCCGAATACGAATTACTGATAATTTGTGAACTGATCTCAATCCCCTTCATGTTCTCTGTATCCACAGGGGTTACAAGATTTTCCTTCCGGTTTTCCTTGTCAAAGTTCAGCTTCGAAAATACAAGTACATCAACTTTATCTGGACCCGTAAGAGTGCTAAGGAATTGTTTCACATCTTTCTTGACTTCTTCTTCGAATTTCTTCTGTAGAGCGAAGTTCTCTTCGACCTGGTTAGAAACTCCTGCTTGTCCACCTTTGGCCGTTGGCATTAACTCAACTTCATTATTAGCAATCGTAATGTTATCAATTGGTAGATTTGGAACCGCAGTCTTTACAAGGTTGAAATACCCATCGATATTATCTTGACTGGGTCTGAATCCCGGATTAAATGAAAGCACAACGGATGCAGATGCTTGTTCTTGATCCGCCTGAGATGCAAATACTGTCTCTTTAGGCAGATTAATCAGTACTTTAGCATCCTTAATTCCTTGCATGCGTCTCATTAGCTGTTCTACTTCACCGTTTAATGCATTATTATACTTCACATTAAACTCACTATCTGTCGTTCCTATCATTGACGAATTTTCATTAAAGACCTTATAACCGATAGAGCCCCCCTGAACAATCCCCTGAGAACCGATATCCACCTTTATTCGAGCCGCTTCTGTGCTTGGCACTGAGATGCTCTTTCCATCTTGGCTTAATCGGTATGAAACACCTGCTGTATCCAAGTAGTTCATTACTCCCGCTGAATCTGTGCTGTCCAAATCTTGAAACGCCACTTCATATTCTGTCTTTGAAAGCTGCATGGTTAATACTACGATTATTATTAGAATGATAAACAATGTTGAAAAGAATAAAATCTTCTGTTTACCACTAAATCTGTTCCAATACAGGGTAACCTTCTCCCGATATTGGGCAAATCTTTCATTCACAGTGTCACCCCATCCGGAACTAAGCTAGGATTTAATTAAATTTGAGTTCTCATAATTTCTTGATAGGCTTCAATCACTTTGTTCCGGACTTGTGTAGTCAACTGCAAACTCAGTAAAGCCTGTTGGGAAGAAATCATTACTTCGTCTATATTCACTTCTCCCAATACAAATTTATTACTCATATCCTTTGCTTGTTGTTCCTGATCTGCTACTTGATTGAGTGCATTCTCAAGATAAGAACCAAAGCTCTCCATAGAATTAGCAGGAGTGGACGAAGCTTCGGTAGATGTTGGTTTCATGGCAAGCTGCTGTACAGCTTGAACTCCATTAGTGATATTCTGTATCAACTGTTTCCCTCCTAAAAGTTTTGTAAGCCTATGCTTCCTAAATTCACTTCGTACAAAACTCACTTTGGAAGCGTTCCTTGTGAATTACGTTTAGCGACCAATTTCTAGCGCTTTACTTACCATAGCTTTAGATGCATTCAGCATCGTTACATTGGCTTCATATGAACGTGATGCAGATAACATATCTACCATTTCTTTGGTAATATCCACATTTGGCATATAAACATAACCTTCGGCATCCGCATCAGGATGACTTGGATTGTATACCGGCTTTAACGGAGAATCATCTTCTATAATGGATTGAACCTTTACGCCTTCACTGCTACTACCGTTCATTTTCGAATTTAGTATATTCGAGAACTTATTACTTTCTGTAGCCTCCATAACAACAAGCTTACGCCGGTAAGGAACGGCTTTGCCATCAACCACCGATGCTCTGGTAGTTTCCGCATTGGCCACGTTGGAGGAGATTACGTCCATCCGTAATCGTTGAGCTGTTAACGCTGATGCACTTATTCCAAAACTACTCCCAAAGTTCATGCAATCTTATCCTCCTTGAATTACAGCTCGCATCATCGAAATCTGACTGTTAATCTGTTCGACATAAGAACTATACCTGAGTTGGTTCTCAGCGCTTAACGCCATTTCTCGTTCTACATCCACATTGTTCTCGTTATTATTCATAGAGGTAGTCTCATCCGTACTAACGACAGCAGCCGGTACAATGGTGTTGGTACCAAATTGAAAATGTCGGGAGTCCGTTACCTTCGCGTTAAGTGTAGGTTTTATTCCACTTTCCTGTTGCTGAAGGAAACTTTCGAATGAAACATCAGAACGTTTGAAATTTGGCGTATCTTCGTTAGCCACGTTATTTGCTAGAACATTTTGTCGTTTATAGGCAGCATCAATGCCTCCCTGCAATCGTTGAAAACTGACACTATTCAGCAATCCCAAGATAATTCCTCCTTTCAAAGCTATCATAATGAAATGAATTCCACAACTTTCCTCAAAAAACCTGCTTAATTTCGACAAATAAAGTATAAAAGTCCTCTATTTATCAGCTTTCACGTCGAACCTTGTCGCAAAGTATAACTTATTAGTATTTTCACATACATTGATTTTCATTTAATTTGTATATTATTACAATAAGAAATAAGCCCTATCTTTTAAAAAAAGACAGGGCTTTAAGCACTTTATTGCTATTTTATTCCTTTTTTCATTCAATAATATCTTTTTAATTGCATATTTTTACATTTTTTTCCCTATAACTGACACTATATTGTAATTTTCTAATTCCTTATGCCCAAATTCCAATGAATAAATTTTGTCGCTTTAGAGAATATACTGACTTAAATCACGATCCTGTGCAATACTTGCCAATTTCTCACGCACATACTCAGGTGTAATTACCATTGTGTCCAAAGTCAACTCTGGTGCTTCAAACGATAAATCCTCTAATAACTTCTCCAAAATGGTATGAAGTCGCCGAGCACCTATGTTCTCCATATTTTGGTTCACTGAAGCCGCTATTTTGGCGATTTCATAAATAGCATCCTTCTGGAACTCCACTTCAATGTCCTCAGTCTTTAACAAATTAACATATTGTTTTGTCAAAGCATTCTCTGGCTCTGTTAAAATGGATACAAAATCCTCCAGCGTCAGACTGCTCAGTTCTACGCGGATCGGAAAACGACCCTGAAGCTCAGGAATCAAATCAGAAGGTTTAGCAACATGAAATGCCCCGGCAGCCATGAAGAGCACATAATCCGTCTTTACAGGACCGTATTTTGTCATGATTGTAGAACCCTCTACAATTGGAAGAATATCTCTTTGCACACCCTCACGTGATACATCGGGACCGGAACCCTTGCCTTGACTTGCAACCTTATCAATCTCATCGATAAAAATAATACCCGATTGTTCAGCGCGTGTCACAGATTCCTGAATAACATCGTCCATATCAATCAGTTTGGTCGCTTCATCCTGAATCAGTACTTTACGAGCCTCACGGATAGGAAGCTTGCGCTTCTTCGTCCGCTTCGGAAGTAAACTACCAAACATTTCTTGCATATTCATCCCCATCTGGTCGTTCCCTTGCCCTGCAAACATATCCAGCATAGATGGCGCTGTATCCTCAACGTCTATTTCAATGATATCGTCTTCCAATTGACCAGCTAGCAGCTTAAATCTAACCCCGCGACGGCGTTCACTTAAGCTTCCATCCGGTTCGGAATCTTCTTTAGAATCCTCTTGCGAAGAGTTCCCGCCAAAAATCATCTCAAAAGGATTCTTCTGAGATTTATTTTTTGAAGACGAAGGCACTAAAATAGAGACAATCCGCTCGTTAGCCAGTTCTTCTGCACGGTCCTTGACCTTTTCCGTACGTTCTAGCTTCACCATACGAATAGAGGTCTCTACCAGATCACGTACCATAGACTCCACATCTCGCCCTACATAACCCACCTCTGTGAATTTGGTTGCCTCCACCTTGATGAACGGAGCATTAACAAGCTTAGCAAGACGCCGGGCAATCTCGGTTTTCCCTACACCAGTAGGTCCGATCATCAAGATGTTCTTAGGAACAACTTCATCACGCAGTTCCTCAGCGAGTAGACTGCGCCGATAACGATTACGAAGCGCGACAGCTACCGATTTCTTAGCTTGTTTCTGACCTACAATATATTTATCCAATTCGGCTACAATTTGACGGGGTGTTAGCGATTGATTCACCATCGTGAATTCCTCCTTGTCTCTATGGCACTGAGCCTATAATTGCTCAACAATAATATTGGAGTTAGTGTACACACATATTTCAGATGCAATCTGAAGAGCCTCTCGAGCTATATCCGCAGCAGCAAGTGCTGGAGCATGACGTTTAAGCGCACGACCGGAAGCAAGTGCAAAATTACCACCTGAACCAATAGCAAGCACATCATCATCCGGCTCGATAATTTCACCGTTTCCGGAGATCAATAGCATGCCTTCCTTGTCCATAACAATCATCAATGCCTCAAGTTTTCGAAGAATACGATCTTGACGCCAGTCTTTCGCTAATTCTACGGCTGCGCGCTGCAGGTTTCCATGATGCTCCTCCAGCTTGCCTTCAAATTTTTCGAACAAGGTGATCGCATCCGCCACAGAACCTGCAAACCCCGCTATTACTTGTCCCCGGTATAAGCGACGAACTTTTCTAGCCGTCGTCTTCATAATTACACTCTCTCCGAATGTAACCTGACCATCACCTGCTATAGCTGCCTGTCCGTTATGTCTTACAGCACAAATTGTAGTCGCATGAAAGCTGGGTACCATGATTGTAGTTACCTCCTTAAGATGATGGACTTTCGTTATCGACAGCCTCCGGCTCAGTATAAGCGATGCCCGTACGATTAGCATACTCGGCAAGACTGTCAAGTGCACGATGCGCTAGCATCTCATTCTTTTCTTTTTTATTACGGATTTTCTTCTCTACCTTCGGCAAAAGGCCAAAATTGGCATTCATAGGCTGAAAATGCTCCGGATCAGCAGAAGTGATATAAGCAGGCATACTGCCAAGCACCGTGTCCTGAGGGAAGATCAGTCCTTCTTGACCGAGTGCGGCTCTAGCAGCATTAATGCCGGCAATCAAGCCTGAGGCCGCTGATTCTACATAACCTTCTACACCTGTCATCTGTCCAGCAAAGTACAGCCTTTCCTTGCCCTTCATTTGATAAGTAGGATGCAAGAGTTTAGGGGAATTAATAAAGGTATTTCTATGCATTACGCCATACCGAACGTACTCAGCGTTCTCAAGACCCGGAATCAGCGAGAATACACGCTTCTGTTCGCCCCATTTCAAATGCGTTTGAAAGCCAACAAGATTGTAAAGCGTTCCAGCAGCGTTATCCTGGCGAAGCTGAACTACCGCATATGGAAGCTTACCTGTGTGCGGATTAATAAGTCCTACAGGTTTCATCGGTCCAAATAATGCTGTTTGCTTACCGCGCTTCATCATGATTTCAATAGGCATACAGCCCTCGAAGTATATCTCTTTCTCAAAATCCTTGAGCGCTGCCGTCTCCGCAGAAATCAACGCATCATAAAACACGTCAAACTCCTCTTCAGTCATTGGACAGTTCAGATATGCCGCTTCTCCTTTGTCATAACGGGAAGCCAGATATACTTTATTCATATCAATACTGTCTTTCTCAACAATCGGTGCAGCAGCATCATAAAAATAGAAATACTCTTCACCTAACAGTCCCTTAATTTCTGCAGATAAAGCGGGTGAGGTAAGCGGACCTGTTGCAATAACAACAATCCCTTCCTCCGGTATATGCGTAAGTTCTTCATTTATGACTTCCACGAGCGGATGATTATGCAATGTACTCGTAATTTCTCCCGAAAAACCGTCCCTATCTACGGCAAGTGCGCCGCCAGCAGGTACAGCGTGGCGATCAGCTGCACCTAATACAAGGGAATTCAAACGTCGCATTTCTTCCTTTAATACACCTACCGCATTGCCTAGACCATTTGCACGCAAAGAGTTACTGCACACTAGCTCTGCGAATTGATTCGTGTGGTGTGCCGGTGTCTTCACCACTGGTCTCATTTCATACAATCTTACCGGTACGCCTTGAGAAGCTATTTGCCAGGCCGCTTCACTTCCTGCTAGACCTGCTCCAATTACTGTTACCTTTGCTGTATCTGTCACTGTCTTCTTTCCTCCTGTGGAGACTATTATTCTGCTAACTCTTCTTCGTTGTCTAAAACTGCCTCTGTATGATCACAAGACGTACATTGCAGCTTGGTGCCTTGCTTATTGCGTTTCTCAATCATCCAAGCCCCGCAAGATGGACATGGCTTAGTGGAAGGTCTATCCCAAGAGACGAAATCACAGCCGGGATATTGATCGCAGCCATAGAAGACACGTCCTTTTTTGCTACGACGCTCTACAACTTTACCTTCATGACACTTAGGACAAGTTACACCGATATCTTTGATGATCGGCTTCGTATTCCGGCAATCTGGAAAGCCAGAGCATGCTAGAAATTTCCCGAAACGCCCTAATTTATATACTAGTGGTTTACCACATTTCTCGCAGATCTCATCAGAGACTTCATCTTCAATCTCAATTTCTTTCATCTCTTCTTCGGCAAACACTAAGCGCTTCTCGAAAGACTCATAGAATTCGGAAAGAACCTTTACCCAATCTTCTGATCCTTCTTCCACATGGTCAAGATCCCCTTCCATATTCGCCGTAAACTCTACGTTCAATATTTCCGGAAAAAATTGTTCCATCTGCTCGATGACTAGTTCTCCAAGCTCTGTAGGCATGAATTTTTTCTCTTCAATAGCTACATAACCACGCTTCTGAATAGTTTCAAGTGTTGGTGCATACGTACTTGGGCGTCCTATTCCTAATTCCTCAAGAGTCTTTACAAGCCTTGCTTCTGTATAACGCGGCGGCGGCTGTGTAAAATGCTGCTTCGGCTCGATCTCTTGCTTATTTAAAGCATCTCCCGCTTGAAGAGGCGGTAAATACTTATCTTCATCTGTAGTCCCATCATCGTTGCCTTCCACATAAACCTTCATGAACCCTGGGAATGAAACCTTCGAACCTACGGCTCTGAATGTTGCCGTACCCGCTTCTATATCAACTGAGAGTGTATCAAGAAGAGCTGAAGCCATTTGACTGGATACGAACCGCTCCCAAACCAGCTTGTAAAGACGGAATTGATCGCGGCTCAAGAACTCTTTAACCATCTCAGGTTCACGAAGTGCTGAAGTTGGTCGAATCGCTTCATGCGCTTCTTGGGCTCCAGCTGCTTTCTTTGAATACTGGCGCGGCGCCTCTGGTAAGAACTTTTCACCATATTTAGCAGTAATCAGCTCTTTAGCTTCATCCTGTGCTGTGACAGATAAGCGAGTCGAGTCCGTACGCATATAAGTGATCAAACCTACGGTTCCCTCTTTGCCTAGTTCCACACCTTCGTATAGTTGCTGGGCAACAGACATTGTCTTAGCTGCTCGGAACCCAAGTTTACGTGCGGCTTCTTGTTGAAGGGAACTTGTTGTAAAAGGAGCCGAAGGATGCCGTTGTCTTTCCTTCTCTTTCACATTACTCACCTTAAAAGCTGCGTTTTTGATTGCCTCAAGGACCTCTTGAACATCGCTCTCTTGATTAAGTTCTTTCTTCACACCGTTCAGCTTATGAAACTTAGCTTCAAAGACGGAATCTCGAATCCCTAGCTTTGCCGTAATGCTCCAATATTCAGTAGGTACAAAAGCGGAGATTTCATTCTCACGATCCATTATGATCTTTACAGCTACTGATTGAACACGTCCAGCCGATAACCCTTTTTTGACTTTCTTCCATAATAGGGGGCTAATCTTGTAACCTACCAGCCGATCCAGTATACGTCTTGCTTGCTGCGCATTCACAAGATCCATGTTAATCTTGCGTGGCGTCTTAAAAGCATCCTTCACCGCTTGTTTGGTGATCTCATTAAATACAACTCGACATTCCTGTGTTTGATCCAAATTTAGTGCATGCGCCAAGTGCCAGGCGATCGCTTCCCCTTCGCGGTCAGGGTCAGCTGCGAGATATACTTTTTTCACTTTTTTACTGGCGTCTTTCAATTCCTTCAATATAGAACCTTTACCACGAATAGTAATATATTTAGGATTAAAATTATTCTCCACTTCGACACCCGTTTGGCTCTTCGGTAGATCTCTGATGTGTCCCATAGATGCCTTCACAATATACTTACTACCTAGATATTTGCCAATTGTCTTCGCTTTTGCGGGCGATTCGACAATTACTAATGCATCTGCCATAGACTCTTCCTCCTCGTTAACACTCGTACCTCTATATTAAATTACCTTATAAATAGCTCCTGGTAATTGTACTACCGCTTTTTTTATGATTAAAGATAACAGAACTGAATGCAAATGTCCAAAATCCCATCCAGTCTTCACAAGCAGATCGTCCAAAATAAAGGGGCCTTGATGCAGTATATGGTATAGGTGTGACTCCTCATTTGTCAATTTCTTTTCAATTAATAAGTCATCAATCACCTGTTTTGGGGGACAGCTTTCATCCGCTTTTGAACGGTTTATCGGGAGATAAGAAGTATATTCTTCTAAAATATCTAATGCACTGGTTACCAGTTTTGCCCCCTGTTTAATTAGATCAAGAGCACCTCTACTTTTAGGGGATGTTATCGGTCCAGGGACAGCAAAAACATCACGTCCTGCTTCCAAGGCAGCATCAGCGGTAATGAGTGACCCACTTCTACTATCCGCCTCAACAACTACTGTTCCGTATGTGAGACCTGCAATAATACGATTGCGCTGCGGAAATAACCCAGGATGACTTTTGGTTCCAAGGGGATACTCTGTGAGCACTAGCCCATCACGGGAAATCAATCGCTCAAGCTCCTTATTCTCGGGAGGGTAGACCCGATCAAGTCCTGTAGCTACTACCGCTATAGTGCCTCCACCGCGTCTTAGTGCAGCTTCATGACACACACTATCAATCCCCCTAGCTAATCCGCTAACCACTGTTAGACCAGCTGTACAAAGCTCTTCCGCGAGGATCTCCCCTACCTTCCGTCCATAAGCTGTTGGCACACGAGTACCGACCATCGCCACACTGGGTGTCGATAACAGTTCCAAACGCCCACGATAATAAAGAATCCATGGCGGCTGAACTGTCTCCTTCAATAAATTTGGATAGCCTGCATCAAAAACCGTAACCATGTTCACAGCACTTTCTTTCATTAGTAAGCGGCGGTTTGCTATCCACTCCAATGTGTATATGGAAGCAAGATGAATCGACATTTTCTCGGTCAACCCAATCTTTTCCCAGTCTTCTGCGCTACAAGAAAATGCTTTTTCTGACAAAAGCCCGGCTCTGCGAATCTTGTCGATTGTTTTCCAGCCAATACCTTCCACTTCATTAAAGCCGAATAGTAGTTCCCGTTCTTCCATATCATTTTTCGCTCCTTAACATGGAAGGCCTAGCCTTCCCTATTTTGTGTTACACATTCTGAAAACGCAAGCATTTCTTTAAATTCTATAAATTTCTATTTAAAATAAAAAAAGCAACCTTTCATCCCTGGATAGGAACAAAAGGTTGCTTACCTCTTAAATTAATTATACACGAAATAACCTCACTACGTGGAGTGATTTACATGTCATAACGTCAATCATTAGTGCGATGTAAAAGCATTGAGAATACCACGTTCTTCTAGCACACTTACGAGCGTTGAGCCCATTTCAGCAGGTGTAGGGGCTACCTTAATTCCGCAAGCTTCCAGTACGGCAATTTTTTCACTAGCCGTACCCTTACCTCCAGAAATGATAGCGCCAGCATGCCCCATGCGTTTGCCTGGAGGAGCAGTTGCTCCTCCAATGAAACCTACAACCGGTTTGGTCATATGTTCACGAATCCACTCTGCCGCTTCTTCCTCTGCAGTACCACCGATCTCTCCAATCATGATAACTGCCTTCGTACCCGGATCCTCATTAAACAGCTTCAAAATATCAATAAACTCAGAGCCTTTAACCGGGTCCCCGCCAATACCTACAGCAGAAGATTGCCCAATTCCACGTGTGGTTAGCTGATGAACAGCCTCATAGGTTAGCGTTCCGCTACGTGAGACTACTCCAACATAACCAGGCATATGAATATAACCAGGCATGATTCCAATCTTACACTCTCCAGGAGTGATAACACCCGGACAGTTCGGACCGATCAACACTGTAGAACGGCCTTCCATATAACGTGAGACTTTTACCATATCAAGTACGGGAATACCTTCGGTAATACAAATAACCAAATCCAGCTCTGCATCAACAGCCTCCATGATGGAGTCTGCTGCGAATGCTGGTGGTACATAAATTACACTAGCAGTTGCTCCAGTAGCTGCCTTAGCGGCTGCAACAGTATCAAATACCGGAAGACTAACTTCACTGCCATTTTCAAGGGTGATATTAACTGTCGTTCCACCTTTGCCCGGCGTTACTCCTCCAACCATTTGTGTCCCATAATCCAGCGCACCCTTAGTATGGAACAAGCCCGTTGCTCCCGTAATACCTTGCGTGATAACTTTCGTATTTTTATCTACAAGAATGCTCATGCCTTAAGTCACATCCCTACTTATATTGTCAAATACGATAACTGGCTCCTACTTCCAAGCCATTATTGCACAAGAGATACAATCTTACGGGCACCGTCCGCCATAGAATCAGCAGCTACAATGTTAAGTCCCGATCCAGCCAAAATTTGCTTGCCCAATCCAACATTTGTTCCTTCTAGACGCACAACAAGCGGTTTGGTCAATCCCAATTGACTGGCCGCTTCCACAACACCGTTAGCAATAACATCACAGCGCATAATACCGCCGAATATGTTAACGAAAATTCCATTTACCTTTTCATCCGATAGAATGATTTTAAAAGCTTCAGTAACTTTCTCGGTTGTTGCACCGCCCCCTACATCGAGGAAGTTGGCGGGTTCGCCTCCGTAATATTTAATAATATCCATCGTTGCCATCGCTAGGCCTGCACCGTTCACCATACAACCAATATTGCCATCAAGCGCAATATAGCTTAGGTCATACTTCGAGGCTTCGATTTCTTTCAAATCTTCTTCATCTAGATCCCGAAGCTCTTGAATATCCTTGTGGCGGAACAAAGCATTGGGATCAAAATTTAACTTAGCGTCTAGAGCCATCACATTACCATCCGCTGTAACTACCAATGGGTTAATTTCGGCAATAGAGCAATCTTTATCCACAAAAGCTAGATATAGCGCTTGCATAAACTTTACAGTCTTGCCTACCAATTCATTCGGAATAGAGATGCTGTAAGCTAGCTTACGAGCTTGGAAAGTCTGCAAACCTACTGCCGGATCAATGATTTCTTTAAAAATCTTCTCCGGATGTGTTGCTGCAACCTCTTCAATCTCTGTGCCTCCTTCTTCAGAAGCCATCATGACCACTCGACCCGTTCCTCGATCAACAACGATACCGATGTAATACTCTTTAACAATTTGACAGCCCTCTTCTATGAGAAGCCGCTTTACTACCTTACCCTCCGGACCAGTCTGGTGAGTAACCAAGGTCTTGCCTAGAATCTCGGTTGCGTAAGTACGCACTTCATCGATATTCTTAGCAACCTTTACGCCTCCAGCTTTACCGCGTCCACCTGCGTGAATCTGAGCTTTGACTACAACAACCGGTGTACTCAGTGACTCTGCGGCTTCTACCGCTTCCTCCACTGTATAAGCTACTTTTCCATTCGGTACGGCCACACCGTACTTCTTAAGCACTTCTTTTCCCTGATACTCGTGGATATTCATAGCGGTAGCCTCCTAAAGTAGCGTGGTGACCTAACAGGCAGCCTGTTGTCATCTCGCCTTCCGTTTTGATTGCCGCGGGGTTAGGGATAGGCTCATGCTAAACATGCAGCACTATTCCGGAACCAGCAGAAACTGTTCTACCACTCCTATAAGAATGGCCTTGTTTCTGTGAGAGACATTGAGTAAATCTATAAGACTAAGCTTATACTTACCTATATGCCATATAAAGGAACCCAGAATAGTGTAACATGTTTTTAAAACGCTTTCCTTAAATATATTCATGATTTGTACACATTTTTTCGCTTGGTTTCATGCCGGAATGCGAACGATCGCATTGACTGCGGAAGACACTTACTTTTTACTAACCTGAGTGTTCGCCTCATGAACACGGTTCAGCAAGCTTTTGAACTGTTCAAGCAGCTCTAAAGTCTCAACACTGGACATCGTAGTTTCTTCCATCATCTTACCTGGAATGCAAGCCGCATTACTTTGAAGAGCCCAGCCCTGTTCCGTTAATGATATCAGAACTTTTCGCTCATCTTGTGTCGAACGCTCACGCACGATTAAACCTGCAGCCTGCAGACGTTTCAAAAGAGGCGTCAGCGTACCCGAATCCAAAAATAGCGCCTCACCGATTTCCTTAACTGTACATTGCTGCCGTTCCCATAATACAAGCATTACTAGATATTGCGAGTATGTTAAACCGATCTTATCCAAATAAGGTTGATACAGCTTTGTCATCTCACGAGAGCAAGCATAAATGGTAAAACAAAGTTGATTCTCAATCAGCAGCTCAGGTGTGGTCGTCATCTTTTGCGTATCTTCTTCATTCATTTTCATATCTTATTCACCTGCCTTATTCCTTTATTTTATCATAATTCACTCATAACATCATGTTAATAGCGAAAAATCAATTTGACTTTTACATTAATTGTGTTAAATTAGATTGTACACAAACTAATTTGGAATTGGAGAGATACAATATGATGACTATTCAGCAAAAAATGTATGAAACAACTGTTAAAGCCGTAGGAGGAAGAAACGGTTATATCGAATCAGAAAGCCCTAAGCTCAATCTTACAATCAGTACACCACGCGAAATGGGAGGTGCCGGCGGCGAAGGTACAAACCCTGAACAACTATTTGCAGCGGGATATTCCGCTTGTTTCGATAGCGCGCTAAACATGGTTGCTCGACTCGGAAAGGTGAAAATTGAAGGTAGTGAAGTAACGGCTACGGTCAGCTTCGGTAAAGTTGAAGATGGAGGTTTCGGCATCGCAGTTAAGCTTGATGTGCTGGTTAAAGGTGTTGACAGAGAAACTGCAACTTCTTTAGTAGAAGCAGCTCATGGCGCGTGCCCTTACTCCCGCGCAACTCGTGGCAATATCGCTGTTGAATTGAATGTACTGTAAGCAGCTATAAAAACATCCTCGGGCGGAATCATTGGCCCAAAATTCCAGAGCAGCCATTCGCCATTATCGGGAATCGCTGCTCTATTTTATTTATTCTTCTGTCATCACTTGCCGGTCTAAATTACGGTACTGTACAGCCTCCGCAAGATGAGCAGAAGTAATATCCTGTACGCCTTCCAGATCAGCTATTGTACGGGATAGCTTAATTATTCGATCATGCGCTCGCATACTTAGACCTAAATTCTCCAGAATATCATACAGCAATTCGGCACCTTCACGGCTAAGACTTGCATAGCGCCGAAGTGAAGCGCCAGAAAGTTCACTGTTCCAAGAAATAGGCAAGCGTTTAAACCGTTTAGCTTGTATCGCCTGTGCCGCCATCACCGCTGCATACATCTCAGCCGAAGATAAAGCATGCCCCTGTCGACCCCATTCCTTGGGGCGAGGAACATCCACTTGTAAATCAATACGATCCAATAAGGGGCCTGATATCTTTGCGCGATATTGAGCAATCCTAGCGGGACTGCAAGTACAATGTTGTTGGGAAAGCCCACTCCCAAAATAACCACAGCTACATGGATTCATCGATGCAGCGAGCATGAATTTTGCAGGATAGGTAAAGGAAGCACGAGCACGACTTATAGTAACAACCCCATCTTCGAGCGGTTGACGCAACACTTCTAGTACATTCCGAGAAAATTCGGGCAATTCATCTAGAAAGAGAATACCTCGATGGGCGAGACTGACTTCACCCGGCTTCGGAATTCCCCCACCCCCAATAAGGCCTGCGGCTGATATCGTATGATGCGGAGAGCGAAAAGGACGACTACGCAGCAAGCCGTTGTGGGCATCTTTTAAAGTTCCTGCTGCGCTAAAAATTTTGGTTACCTCAAGTGCCTCACTCTCAGTCAATTTTGGAAGTATGCTCGGGAGTCGTTTAATCAGCATCGTCTTCCCTGTACCGGGTGGACCCATGAGCAAAATATTATGCATGCCCGCTGCCGCAATGGTTAGGGCTCTTTTTACATGCTGTTGACCAAGCACATCACTGTAATCATCCATCATCTCATTCATTGCACACGAGGAGACCTCAGAAGTACCGTAAATCGGGGTATATTTAAGATGTTCCAAAGAAAGGACAAGTACCGGAGGTCGTTCATTTAGATCCATCCCCTTGCTTACAGATACAGGAAAAGGAAGAGTTGATATAGACGGTTTTTCTACCGAATCTCTCCCATTCAATTGATACTGCTCGTTGCTCCCTTTTATATCCATTGCTGAGTTGGACTGCTGTTCTTCTGGGTTCGCTAAAGCTCGCAAATGGTCGATTGCGTAAATGTTAATGCCACTGATCAAAGCTGCCTCGACTGCATTGCCTTCCGGGAGCAGAACAGCCTTAAATCCATTCTTCCGGGCAGCTTCCACCATCGGCAGTACTCCTGATACTGGCCGCAGACTGCCATCGAGCGCAAGCTCTCCAATGAAGAGTACCTCTTTAGCTGAGGGCATAACCACTTGACCACTAGTAATCAGTATTCCCAGAGCAATCGCAAGATCAAAGGCGGAGCCTTCTTTTCGTAGGTCGGCTGGAGCTAGATTTATCGTGATGCGCTGCTGTGGATAGCGATAACCGCAGTTCTTAACGGCGGCTCTTACTCGTTCTACCGCCTCACGAATCGCTGAATCCGGTAAGCCAATGATATTTGTCTGCGGTAATCCATTCGCAAGATCAATTTCAACACCAATCATTACCCCTTCAATTCCATACAAGCACGCACTATGCATTTTTCCATACATAAAAACACCTCATCTCCTGAAATACACCCCTGATTGGGCGTCAAATCTTCAAGAAAAAAGGTGCTTCCTTATTTTCCGACTATAAAATAGCTATTATATCTTATTATATAGAGAGAAACTTATCGTAATCAACAATTATTCAATAATTATCAGCAAAAAACTATATTGCATAAATGCGCATCCGTAACCCTTTAGACCTAAATCATCCTTCTTCACTGACTACTACAGAGTCTCTGATCTGTTCAAAGGTCAACGGTTTATAGTTCCAATGCTCCACACAAATATTAAAATAATTATTCCCCTCATATTTTTGACCGTGAATATGACCGTGCACATTTACGTAAGGCATATGCTTATTCATATACATTGGTTCATGGGAGAGAAAAAAGAAGTCCTTGTAAATCAGCGGATATTCACTTACCTCGTCAAAGCCTGCTTCAAGCCACCACCTACGACTGCGCCCGCGATCATGATTGCCGAGAATCAGAGTCTTATAACCATGTAACCTCCGCACAATAGCACGTGTCGCTTCCTTGTTAAGAAACGAAAAGTCACCCAAATGAAACACTTTATCATCCGGACCCACTACTGAATTCCAACTCTCAATCATGGCTTCATTCATTTGCTCAACATCTATAAAGGGTCTGGATTCAAAATCAATAATCAACTTATGTCCAAAATGATGGTCGGATGTAAAAAAAACGTTAGCCATGTTCACCCTTCTTTCTTTTTTGATCATAGTTTGTATGATTATCTCCAGTCACGCCGCTTATGTGATCTTTTTTTATTATCGCTCTGGATCAGTTCAGCTAGAGGAGGAGTCTCTTCATTCTCAATGAGCCAGCCACGCATCTCTTTAATCGCTTCTACCTGTCCATTTCCTTTATCACGCCATGTAAGAAGCTCTATGACTTTTATAACAAGCGCTAAGAGACTGCTATTGCTGTTTTGTGATTTATCAGCACGGATTTTTTGAAATAGCGCCTCATTTTTCCAATCGATTAATATTTCCTCAGCTATAGTGGGCCGCATAACCGTGAAGTTCTTATTGCAATTTGCACAACAGACAACGGATACTGGTTCTGCGGTAAATTTCACTTCAATCTTCTGCTGGCAATATTGGCAAGCAAAACTAACCTGCATTTCAAAAGGTTTATTCTTCACTTAAACAGCCCTCCTCATGATGACATTAAAAAGTTACTCTAATGTTTACCCATTTCTTTTGAGAAATGACCCACTGCGCGGAGGCTATGTAAAGACTTTTTTACAAGAATGCTAGTGCCCATAATGAATGGAGCGAGAATATGGGGTGCAGCTTAAAAAGCCTCACGTATATGCCCCAAAGAAGCGATGCTTAAATCTTCATTCAGTAAAATGCTAATGACGTCAAAAGTTACTCTTCGATCACCATAACCTTTCATATGCAAATAAACCTGTGCTGTATTTCGCACTTGATGTATTTTTCGAGTATTCACTGATTCCTCCGGAGTCCCCTGATATAGCTCTCCACTACGACTGCGAACTTCAACAATAATAATACAGCCTTCGTTCTCCGCAATAATATCAAGTTCTCCAGTTCGACAACGCCAATTTCGTTCTAAGATCTTGTATCCACAAGTAGATAAGTACTGCACAGCCCCGTCTTCAGCAGCGGCCCCCTTCTGTTTGCGGTTATAGCGCTCTCTTGTGTATCGCTCTTTCATTCCGGTCTCCGTTCACCGGCGGAACGGTCGCTCTGATACACAAAGCTGAGGATTTCAGCCACTAGCTGATAAAGTTCAGATGGAATCTGTTGATCTAGATCGAGCTTTGAAAGAACTTCTACGAGAGCTGCGTCCTCTTGGACAGCAACCCCACTCTCTTTAGCTTTTTGCAGAATCAGATCCGCTATCGCCCCTTGTCCTTTGGCAACAACGACAGGCGCCTCGCTTTGTCCTGGGCTATATTTGAGAGCGACCGCTTTTTTGAGCCCTTGTGAAATTGGAGGTACAGGCTCATTTTCGTTCATATACGGTAATCCACTCCTTTATAAGCATCAGGAACATAATCAACAAGCTTGCTATGGGGATTGGCAAGTTCTGTAGATAGTTTTAGTTCCGGTAAAGGTTCAGTTCTTAATCCCGACAACTGATAACCAATAGATTCCACTGCCGTTTTAATATCATCACGCCGCTGTTCCAGCAGCTCAAGCACCCAAGGATGATCATTATGCAGCTTAAGACTAACGATTCGATCAACAACCTGTACATCAACCAGCGTCTGACCGATCTGCTTCATGTCCAAATCAAACCAGAGACGGCAATTAGCTGCATCCAATTCACCCTTGCGTCCCCGACGCGACTGAATATGAACGGAAGCTGTCTCCTGCCCATCTGGACCTTGCAGCGGCAAAAATAAAGTCACTTGCGCGAAAGGAGCCGTTCGATCTGTATTGAGCAACAGCTGTTGTCCTGTCAGCTGCTGCACTAGTCCGCTCGCGGCTTCTTTGACCGCGGGCGGCACCTCACTGCTGCTCATGATCTGCAGCAGCACGCCTTTCAGGGTGTCGGCAGCTTGATCGCTGCCGACACCTGCACTGCCAAGCGCGGCCGTACCTGCCGCCGCGCGGGCCGTCTCAGCGGCGGCTACTGCGCCGCCGCGCACTGCCTGCTGCTCGTGCTCCGCACCGAGCAGCTTCAGCACCCGCCCCACCCACGACTCCGCGTCCGCGGGTGGGGCGGTGTCCGGCTGTATCGGCGAAGCCGTCACAGCCGGGGTCTCCCCGCGCGGCGCAGCAGCCGCGGGGGCAGGGCTTGCTCCCGCCGCATCAGCGAGCGGGAGCATGGCGAGCTGCGGCAGGGAACCGCGCAGCTCGGTGAGCACGCCCTGCAGCTTCGCGAGCAGGGCGGCACCGCTAGGTGCAGCTGCCTGGGGCGCAGCACCAGCAGCAGTGCCTTCGGCGCTCACACTCGCGCCACCAACCCCTGCCCCGCTCTTATCAATATTCATTGCCAAGCTCTTATCTGCAAGAATAGCACTATCCAGTGCTCCATCCTTATTCAAATTTAAGGTATTACCTTGAATCTCACCTTGACTGGAGCTGATAAGATTGCTCGTCGCAACATCAGCTTGAGCGCTTAAAGCATTATTCAGAGCGCTAGAAGGCGTAGCAGCTGTCGTTTTACCAGCCGCAGGTTCCGTAACCAGTGCACCCTTGGAAATCTGTGCACCTTCAGCCGTTTCATCAAGAGCTACTGGTTTACCAGTTGCAATACCCGTTTCATTATCAGAAGTAATGTTAAGAGCTGCTTTGACTGGTGCACCTTGTTCATCCGATGTCATAGTAGCCGTAAGGCCGGAGGCATCTACAGCGGCTCCTCCCGAAAGAGAAGTACTTCCGCTTGCGACAGTACCATCAGTAGCTTTACTCACAGCTTGTCCATTTCCTCTGGCTGCCAATTGGATGGCATCCGCCTCTGTAGTGTCACTCTCAGCAACACCCACGTTATTCCCACTTGTTGCACTAGTATTTACAGAAGGATCGAGCTTTCCAGTACTGGTGCCCATTCCAGCTTTAGGTTCCGCGGTTATTGTTTCTTCACTAGCAATTTGCCCTGCCCATATCGTAATCTGGTCTTCTAGTGCTGACAAAAGCTGATGCAGCTGCGGACCAAATACAGCCTGCTGCAATCCTTTCACACTCTCAGCTGTAACAGGGAGTCCCCGCTTTACAGAAATGACTGCCGCGTCAAGCCACTCTGATGTAGGCACACCAGCTGGCTTGGCACTCATTACCGCATTCAGCGCAGCCGCTGTCTCTTTGGTCAGCGGGACGCCCCCTGATTGCATCGCTAATACGATTTCTCTACCTGCTTTGGAATCAGCTAGCCCTAGTGATTCCAAGGCTTCCCCCATGCTTTGAGGGGTGACTAACGCCGTTTCACCGAGGGAGACCGGCTTCAATACGGGTAATCCGCCTTCTCCGGGTGGTCCGACCTGTAAATTCATGGTTTCTCCAGGCAGCAGCGGTGTTTCTAATTCCGCACGAACAGGTGTACCTTGGATTTGTACAACCGCTTCTTTTCCTGAATCCGATACAGAGAGAACAACACCACGAACAACTTGCCCTTCTTTTAACTCTAAAGACTTGGCCGCGCCCGGTTTTTGATCTCCAAGTAATCCACGGATCAATGTTCCGATATTCATACCGTTTCTCCTCCCTCCATTTTCTCTCTTCTTACTATATCGGTATTCATCCTACTTTTTTAAGCATGGCTTCTAGAAAAACGTTTGCTGCTCCGCGAGAATCCGCCCAATAAAACTGCGCCGATGCATAGGTGTTGGACCTAGAGCCGTAATTTGTTCCCGGTGAAGCTTGGTCGCGTAACCTTTATGTATCGCAATCCCATACTCAGGGTATAATTCCTCCCACAGACCTTCACACAGCCTGTCTCGTGTCACTTTCGCAATAATCGAAGCTGCTGCAATAGACTGACTATTTGCATCCCCCTTAATAATTGCCCGTTGTGGCAAAGGGAGGTCTACCTTTTCAGCATCGATCAGCATATAGTCAGGAATGTGTTCCAGACTCTCTACCGCTTTTTTCATGGCTAAGCGTGAAGCTTGCTTGATATTAATTTCGTCAATGACAGTAGAATCCACATATCCCACACCTACCGCCAGCGCTTGCTCCATAATAATCTCGTATAAAGCGTCTCTCTTTTTAGCTGTAAGCTTTTTGGAATCATTTACACCATCAATAATAAGCCCCTCTGGCAAAATCACTGCTGCTGCAACGACGTCCCCAAACAAGCAGCCTCTTCCCACTTCATCTACGCCTGCTATACGGCGATAAGACTGTTCCCAGCCCTCTTTTTCATAGGCTAACATATCTAACGAACTCACTATTTTGTCACCGCCAATTATGAATTATTCAATGATCTATATAAGTCAGCTTATCACAGTAAAGCTTACATGGTCATCTTAAAATAGACGTTCCAATTTGATCCATTCCATAAAAAAAGAGCCTCCGAAATTTCGGATGGCTCTTCCATACCTAGTCATTAAACACTGAATTCAATGCACTTAAGGCGTTTCCAGCGTAAAACGTCCAAGCTTACCTGCCCGCAGCTCATGCAACAAGGCTCGGGAAGCTTTTTCCAGATCTACACGTCCACCGCTAATCAGACAACCGCGCTTACGACCCACAGCTTCCATAACAGCTACGATCTCATCTGGATTCTCCAGATCCTCAGGAAGCTTCTCAATGCCAAAGCGTTCTTGAAATCTAGATCCGTAGTCTTTCACCAAATATTTCACCGCGTAAAAGGCGATGTCCTCAACATTCAGAATTTCTTCTTTTATTGCACCCGTTACCGCTAGGCGATAACCTACATCTTGGTCCTCAAACTTCGGCCAAAGAATACCCGGAGTGTCCAGAAGCTCCAAATTACCGGCTGTCTTAATCCACTGTTGACCCTTGGTTACCCCAGGGCGGTCACCAGTAGCAGCGATACTCTTACCAGCCATCCGGTTAATGAGTGTTGATTTACCAACGTTAGGAATACCGACAATCAATGCACGCATAGCTCGCGGATTCATTCCTCTTGCGATCTGCCGGTCAATCTTTTCTTTTAGCAGCAGTTTGACCTGCTCTGGTATTTCCTTAATACCCGTTCCAGTAGATGCATCAACAGGATAAGCAACATGCCCTTGTCCCTTGAAGTACGCCAGCCACTTCCGTGTAATCTCCGGATCTGCCAGATCCGCCTTGTTCAAAATAATCAATCTTGGCTTGTCCCGCAAAATATCGTCAATCATCGGATTGCGGCTGGAAAGCGGCAGACGGGAATCGAGCAATTCTATTACAACATCAATCAGCTTCAGCTTATCCTCGATTTGCCGCCTAGCCTTCGTCATATGACCAGGAAACCATTGAATGGCCATTGCCGTCACCTCCTTTGACTTCTGTCAACTTAATGGTTAATCAGTGTAATATCCTTTAGCGGCCAGAAGATTAAATCTGCACGACCCACTATATCCCCCAGTGGTACATAACCGATCATTCGGCTATCCGTACTATCCGAGCGATTATCCCCCATAACAAATACATGTCCTTCAGGTACGGTACCATCCGTAAACTTTTCATTAGGGAAGTCTTTATTATTATACAGAGCGTTGTTACTATGCGCAGCATCAATAGCGCCTTGGATATATGTCTCGTTAACAACCTCTCCGTTAACTGTAACTACATCCCCTTCTACTTTCACGGTATCTCCAGCTACACCAATTACACGTTTAATAAAATCTCTACCCTCAGAAGGCACGTGGAATACTATAACCTCGCCCCGTTGCGGAGATCTAATATCGTACAAAATCTCATTTACGATAACACGTTCACCCGTATGGAAATTAGGCTGCATGGAAGGTCCATCTACAATAAAAGGCTTGAACAAAAGCCAGCGGATCAGAAAAACCAATACTAAAGCAATCGCAATGGCTTTAATCCATTCCAAAACTTCATTTTTGGGTTTACGTGGGTTCTGCGCGCTTGATTCCAAAGTTTCACTTTGTTCCTGCTGCATAGTTCACCGTCCTCTCTAAAATACTACTCTTACTATACAACACAAAAAAACTCCTGCCAAAAACCCCTCCACAGATACTCCTTCAGGAGGCCTTTTCGGAGAAGCTGATCCCCAAGCGTATATGTCGTACGCATTGTATACCAAGTTAAAACGCCTTTGCGTCCTTTAAGGACAGTAAGCGTTTATGCGAGAAATATAAGAATAATGTATAACGTGAAACTTATACTTTCTTATATTTTCAAAAAAAATAATAAAACGAAAGGGGCTTGAACTCAAGCCCCTTTCCTTTGTCACTATTCTAGCGACGAATTTCTTTAATTCTCGCTGCTTTACCACGTAGTTCACGAAGGTAATAAAGTTTAGCACGACGCACTTTACCACGACGAGCCACTTCGATTTTCTCGATTTTAGGCGAGTTGATTGGGAATGTTCTTTCCACACCAACACCGTAAGAAATTTTACGAACCGTAAAAGTCTCACTGATTCCACCGCCACGACGTTTGATTACAACGCCTTCGAACAACTGGATACGCTCACGAGTTCCCTCGATAACTTTTACATGCACCTTCAAAGTGTCACCCGGGCGAAAACTCGGGATATCTTTACGAAGTTGCTCTTGCGTAATAGCTTGTAGGATATTCATTAAGGACTTCCTCCTTCCGTACAGGTGTTCTTGCCTCTTCCGGAGAGATCTTTCTCTCCCTCATTATCCGCAGCGGACCACCGTATTCCACACAACAGAAATAATAATACCATAAAGGACGGGCTAATACAACATATTTTTCTTATTTTTGTCTATTTAAAGCGGCAACATATCTCTTTTTTTCGCCTTCGATTGGCAATCCTTACACAGGCCAACTACAGTTCCATTATCTTGAGCGTAGAAGATTAATTTTCCATTCTTCTTCTTACAAGAAGAACAAGGCTGCTCCCCTGGGCTCTGTTTAGCTTTTCGATGACTGTCCATTGAGATCACGTTACTCCGTGTGGTGTGCGAATGATTGCTTGTCGTATTTATTTTCTGCTTCTTGACTAAAAAATACACGACTGCCAAAACTACTAAGGCAAGCAAAATGGCTACATATTTCATTTGGCTCCCTCCACCCTTCAGGATTTATTAAATGAAAGTAAAAAGACCGCCCTGTACTTCAAGTGAGGTAACGGTCTATATCTGTATACAAAGTAGCCTTAGCACACCTAAGCACTTCTATCCGAAAAAAAGCGGTTTCCAGAAGCTGCTGAAGGTTCTATATGAGGGCTGGCTTCCACGCCCTTTTTATATGTACCTATACCGTATTTCAATAAGAGATCTTTCGTTTATTTTAGCACAATTAAAAATCGAAGTGTAGTGGACACTTTAGTGACCTAGTCTTTGGTCCAGTATAATAACCCGCCTCCAGCCGTTTTTACTGAAAAATTCCATAAGCTATACTTACAGAAGTACATAACGAAGTCACATTGGTAAGATCACATACACCCATATATGAGGAGGAGTTCGTTTCATGAGGAAAAGAAATAGCAATAGCGTATTAGCAGCAGTAGCCGTATTATCTATCGTACTTTTGGCAGGTTGTACAGAATTACCAGGCAGACAATCTGCGAAAAATGAGGTGGAAAAGAGTATTTCTGAGGATGCACACCAGAACTTTGGTGAAGTTGTCAAGCAAGAGCTAGGTAAAGCAGCTGCAACTGTACAGCAAGCCGTTGAGGAAACTGCTACTACGGTAGTTGACGAAATTAAAGCAGATAGCATTAGCAAAGAACTCTCAGTATCACAAGCGATCGGTACAGCATCCGTACTCAGCATGGACAACGCAGTAGGAGAAATAGAAGTTGCAGCTGTTACAGGAGATCTGATCCATGTAAGTGCAACCATCTCCTCACACAATAGTTCCTTCCATACCTCTGACCGTCAAAAGATTATGGATGATGCTGAAGTTTCAGTTAAGGTGAGTGGCGATACATTAAAGGTGTCTACGCATTCTAAATCAAATCCTAAGAAGGATTTATGGACATGGGCGCAAGACAAATATGGTTATTCCGATTTTAGCATAAGCTATAATATAGAGCTCCCTGCCAGCATGAATAAATATATCATTACAAATAACGTAGGACAAATTCGTCTTCGTAACCTGGAGGGGAATTATCAAATCGTCAGCAACGTTGGAGCGATCAATATTGAAGGGGCTAAATTTACTGGAAAATCTACTGTAAAGTCCGATACGGGTAGCATACGTATGGATATAGCAGGGATGAAGGGTGACAGCAGCCTACAAGCTAAAACAGAGGTTGGCAGCCTTAGCGCTGTCCTAGCCGATGGAATGAAATGCAGCTTGGAAGCCAAAAGTGATCTCGGACAAATCAAAGGGGTAGAAGGCGGAAAGACCGATATCAATGGAGGCGGTCCTTTGGTATCACTCAGCTCAGATATAGGTGCAATTACAGTACAGTAAATAGACAATAAACAGACCGCCGGGATAACCAGGCGGTCTGTTTTTGATTCCATGATTAGATTAATGCGATGGCCAGCAAAGTGAATAAACTCAAAGTTAAAATCTGATTTGCGGCAAAAGGATTTCCCCAAAAAGCAGAAGTATGCACAGAGCCATTGTCAGTTCTTAAGTAAACATTGTATCTGTCTACATCTGTTATAACGCCTTCGTGCTGTCTACCATCTCTAGTCAGAATCCGCACCCTTTTATCCTTACAACGCAAACAGTTATAATATGCTTCCACTAGTGTACTCCTCCTTGTCAGTAATGATATACTCTATGTGTAGGAGTACAGGTCGGTAACGGCGAAGTTACATAGGTCGGAGTTTGGGTCAATATTTACTTTTTCGTCCCCTGTATCTTTCGTATTCCTCTTTCACCTGTAGTTCGTCTTATTCCATCCATTCGAGGAGGCCAATCTCATGAATGTAGAAAGAAAACAGTTTATTAAGGAAGGCGTACTGCGTATTACCATTTTCGTTATTTTAGCATCGCTTACTTACACCGTTCGCAACTATGCATGGGCTGTTACTGTTCTCGTATGTGTTGCGCTGTACTCCCTCCTTACTGGAGTACACAAAATCTTACGCAAAGAATAACATGTGCCTCCACGAACTCTTATAGCAAGCTAAAACGCCTTAAGCGTCCTTTTAAGGACGGTAAGCGTTTGTGCGAGAATTATAAGAATAAAGTATATCGTGAATCGTGTACTTTCTTATAATTTCAAAAAATAACCACTTTCTCTCTAGATCCTAGATCTCGAAGGAAAGTGGTTATTTACAGTTTAATCGGGGTAACAGAGTTCAAACCATGTTACCTTCTAAACAATAAAACCATTAGCGACAGCGAATACAAAATTCACTGTATCTAATGGTTTTATTCAGCCTAACAATCAATCCCTAACGTTCGATCTTATATGTTCACTCTTTATATGGCGAATGGGAATTGCGATTTGTATAAAAATCGATAATATCATTCACGGTGCGGAGCGGCTCCGCTTCCTTGTGGATCGTGTCCACGTTAGGCTTGAATTCTTCATGCGTCTTCGTAGTCACTTCAGTTCATTCCTTTCAATAGTTAAGCTTGCTGCATCATCAGCTGCATATATTAGTGCGGCACCTCTATTCATTACCCTAAAAGGAAGCTTTCAACGCACCAATAAGCATATTAATTTGAAAACTATTATTTTATTTGTTCTCAGGTTCACATAACAAAAACGCCTCCTTAACGTAAGATACGTTAAAAAGACGTCAGATATACCTGTTTCATTAAATTATCACTCCGGCTTGTCCACATTTCTTAGACGTTCCAGTGTCTTCTTGTCTTTCAACGTAAGTTCTGCAGTCTCAAGCAGGTCCGGTCTGCGTTCCAACGTGCGCAGCAGTGCCTGCTCTCTCCGCCATATATCGATGTTTGCATGATGACCACTCAGTAAAATATCTGGCACCTTCCAGCCACGAAACTCGGCAGGACGTGTGTAGTGTGGATATTCTAGCAGTCCAGTGCTGAACGAGTCAGATATCGCAGAGGTTTCATTTCCCAGTGCTCCTGGCTGAAGCCGGACTACGGAATCTATAACCGTCAAAGCAGGCAACTCTCCGCCAGTTAGCACATAATCACCGATTGAAAGCTCATCTGTTACCAAATGCTCACGAATCCGTTCATCATACCCCTCATAATGCCCACAAATGAAGATTAAATGCTGCTCTTGTGCCAGTTCCTCAGCAATCTTCTGATTGTAGGTTTTCCCTTGTGGACACATAAGGATGATACGTGGTTTTACAGAAACCTCTTCATCAGATCGACGGTTATCTTTCTCATTCGATGTAATACCGAGCACATGCTCGACTGCATTAAAAATCGGATCAGGCTTGAGCACCATGCCCCCGCCGCCTCCATACGGAGTATCATCCACACTATTGTGTTTATTCCCTGAGAACTCGCGGAAGTTCACAGCATTTAAGGATACGATTCCTTTTTCACGCGCTTTACCAAGAATACTTGTGCTGAATACGCCTTCGCACATTTCCGGAAACAGCGTAAGCACATCAATTCTCATCATGGCAATAGCCCTTCCATCAAATGAACAGTAATTCTTTTGGCTTCTATGTCTACATTCAGCACTACATCATTGATTACAGGAATAAGGATGTCTTGTCCTTTTGCAGGCTTAACAACCCACACATCATTCGCGCCTGGCTGTAAGATTTCCGTTATCGTACCAAGTGGTGTGTTTTCATCTTCATCCGTGTATACCTCACAACCGACGATTTGGTGGAAGTAGTATTCGTTCTCAGGCAGATCAACCAGATCATTACTTGGAACCTTCAGGAGGCTTCCTTTATACTTTTCCACTTCGTTGATGTTCGTATACCCCTTGAGCTTAACGATGAACATCCCCTTGTGCTCACGAGCGGATTCTACAGTTACTTCGAATTTCGCACCGCCATCTGCAGGGATCACTAGCAGCTTCTTGCCTGCAGCAAAACGAACTTCAGGGAAATCGGTATGTGATAATACTTTAATCTCCCCGCGAATACCATGCGTATTCACAAGTCTGCCTACGGTTAACTCTTCTGTCATACAACCCTCTCCTTTACAAGCTTCATCTAATCTATATTTCAAGCATAAACGCCTTCGGCGTCCTTATAAGGACGGCAAGCGTTAATGCGAGAAATATAAGACATAAAGTATGGTGTGAAACTTATACTTTCTTATATTTGAACAAAAAGGAGCCGGGATATACTATCCCTAGCCCCTCATTGTACGCATCATTTAAGATAAAATATCTACAGTTACGCGTTTATCGCTCTTGACTGCTGCAGATGTGACTACTGTACGGAGCGCCTTAGCGATCCTTCCTTGTTTGCCAATGACCTTTCCTACATCATCAGGATGCACGGACAGTTCATAGACAATTAGGTGATCCTTCTCCACCGCTCGTACCGTCACATCTTCTGGATGATCCACTAAAGCCTTAGCAATTACTCCAACTAATTCTTCCATAGAGGACCCTCGCAATCAGTCATTATTTCTGTTGCTTAAGCTCATGAAACTTCTTCATTACGCCTGCTTTGGAAAGCAAGTTGCGTACTGTATCAGATGCTTGCGCACCTGTTTGAAGCCATTTAAGAGCTTTTTCCTCATCGATCTTAACTACTGCCGGTTGTTCAATCGGATTATAATAACCGATTTCCTCGATAAAACGACCGTCACGAGGGGACCGGGAATCGGAAACCACTACACGATAGAAGGGCGCTTTATGCGCTCCCATTCTTTTTAGACGAATACGTACTGCCACGAAAAATCACCTCCTTATAATAGTTTCGGGATATTAGAACAGCAAGATCATTTAAAAGGGAACTTCATCCCTTTTCCGCCTAGTCCTTTAAGCTGCTTCATGGCATTCTTCTTGGAGGCCTTGCCGCCTCCGCCCATCATGCCGGAGAATTGCTTCATCATCTTACGCATCTCATCAAATTGCTTGATGAGGCGGTTGACCTCAGCGACCGAGGTTCCGCTACCGGCAGCAATACGCTTACGGCGGTTATGGTTAATGATCTCAGGCTGGCGTTTCTCCGTCTTCGTCATAGAATGAACTATGGCTTCAACGCGACCCATTTGCTTATCATCAACTTTTAAATCTTTAATGCCCTTGGCTTTGTTCATGCCAGGCAGCATATCAAGTATTTGATCGATCGGACCCAGCTTTTTCACCTGATCCATTTGCTCAAGGAAATCATCAAACGTAAATTCTGCATTACGCATCTTACGTTCCATTTCCTTAGCTTTATCTGTGTCTATATTCGCTTGGGCTTTCTCAATCAGCGACAGCATGTCACCCATACCTAAAATCCGTGAAGCCATACGTTCCGGATGGAACGGCTCCAGCGCATCGATTTTCTCACCTAACGCAGCGAATTTGATCGGACAACCAGTAACAGCTTTGACGGATAGTGCAGCACCACCACGGCTATCGCCGTCGAGCTTTGTCAATACAACCCCTGTAAGCTCAAGCTGCTTATTGAAGCTCTCAGCCACGTTCACAGCGTCTTGACCGGTCATTGCATCTACTACTAAAAGAACTTCATCTGGATTTACAACATTGTGAATCTGCTTCAGTTCTTCCATCAATTCTTCATCAATATGCAGGCGGCCTGCAGTATCGATAATGACGTAATCAAGTCCGTTATCCTTGGCATGTTGTACAGCTTGTCTGGCAATCTCTACCGGACTAGTCTGATCACCTAGCGAAAATACCGGAACTTTAATTTGTTCTCCCAGCACCTGAAGCTGTTTGATCGCAGCAGGACGGTAAATATCTCCCGCAACGAGTAATGGACGATGATTGCCCTTCTGTAACAGCTTGGCCAACTTACCCGAAGTGGTTGTCTTACCTGCCCCTTGTAGACCCGCCATCATAATGACAGTCGGTGGCTTGTTCGACTTGGCCAGCTTCGCTTGGCTTCCGCCCATCAGCTCGGTTAGTTCCTTGTTAACGATGTCGATAATGACCATACCTGGTGTAAAGCTGTCCATAACTTCTTTACCAATAGACTTTTCTTTCACCTTGGCCACGAATTCTTTAACTACCTTGAAGTTTACATCGGCTTCCAGAAGGGCCAGCCGTACTTCGCGCATAGCTTCGTTTACGTCATCTTCGGATACTTTACCTTTACCGCGCAGCTTGCTGAACACATTCTGCAATCTTCCGGTTAATCCTTCAAACGCCATATGCAGATTTCTCCCTTCATGCTACTCTAACCTCTGCAAGCGATCCACGATCTCCGCGAACCGAAGTTTATATTGCTCAGGCAGCATCCCATTCTCCGGCAGTCTGCGCAGTTCATCTAAATATTTGGTACGACTCTCATGTTTCTCTAATAAACCAAGTTTTTCTTCATAATTCTCTAAGACTTGCTCCGCCCGTTTAATATGCTCATAAACGGCTTGGCGACTGATTTCAAATTCAGCGGCGATCTCTCCCAAGGAAAAATCATCGTGAAAATAATATTTAAGAAACGTTTGCTGCTTATCTGTAAGCAGTCGTTCATAGAAGGCAAAAAGCAAATTGATACGATTCGTTTTCTCGAGTCTATTCTCCTGACTCATTAAGGGCACTCCCTTCGTCAAGGAAAAACACTTTACACCTTCACAACGTCCCTTATGATACCTAAAAGAAAGAGAGATGTCAAGCATTTTTGCTTGTCATCTCTTTCTTTATTAAAAATCCTTTTTCATGCAATTTATTCGCTTGAAATTATTGGATCGGCAGTACATAAATCAATACGGCGAAGAAGTGTGTGACACTACCTGCAAGGACAAATACATGCCAAATCGCATGATGGTACGGAAACCCTCTCCATACATAAAACACCGTACCTAATGTATAGAGCACCCCACCAGCCATCAGCAGGATCATACCACCGTCTGCTACAACAGCCGAAAGAGGGTTCCAGGCGATTACAATCAGCCACCCCATCGCGATGTAGAATATGGTAGACATGAACAGAAACTTTTTAACAAAAAATGCTTTGAAGAAAACGCCAAACACTGCGATCCCCCAAATAACTCCGAATAAACTCCAACCAAGCGTGCCCCGAATGGCGACTAACAAAAAGGGTGTATACGTGCCTGCAATAAACAGATAAATAGCGGAATGATCGAAAAATTCGAACAAATCCTTCGCCTTACCCACTTTGAGACTATGCACTAGTGTTGAATTTAGATATAGAAGCAGCATTGTCGTTCCATAAATGGAGAAGCTGACCACATGCCATGTCGTTCCTTTTAGACTTGCAAAAACAACAAGCAGGACAAGTGCAGCCACGCTTAATACTGTTCCGATCCCGTGCGTTATCGCATTCGCGACTTCTTCTCTCCGGCTGTAGGTGTGAGTATTTGCCATATCCATATCCTTCCGTCTAAGCTTTCTTTCTATTATACCACGCGTACCCTACTTGATTACAGTTTGTAAATCTCCGTATACTTCGCTTCTAAATAATCAGCCAAATAATCTGGGCTTAGCGGTTCACCTGTTACTTGTTCAATGATTTGGGATGGCGTTAAGCTATTTCCGAAACGATAGATCTTTTCCGTTAGCCATTCTTTAATAGGGAGTAGGTTTCCTGCTGCAATCAATTCATCAAACTCCGGTAACTCTTTGCGAAGTGTATTCAAAATTTGTGCAGCGTACATATTACCTAAGGAGTAGGAAGCAAAGTATCCGAAATCCCCACCAGACCAGTGGACATCTTGCAGCACACCAAGTGCGTTAGAAGGTGGAGTAATACCCAAATACTCTTGATACTTAGCATTCCATACTTGAGGCAAGTCTTTTACAGAAAGTCCTTCATTAAAAATAAGCTTCTCGATCTCATAACGCACGATAATGTGCAGATTGTATGTAAGCTCATCTGCTTCGATCCGGATAAATGAGTTCTCCACGCTATTGATCGCCCGGTAGAAATCTTCCAAATCCACATTTGCAAGCTGCTCTGGGAATTGTTGTTGAAGATCCCCGTAATAACGTTGCCAGAAGGCCCGGCTGCGTCCGATCATGTTCTCCCATAGTCTCGACTGAGATTCATGAATTCCCATCGATGCACCTTGTGCGAGTGGTGTTCCAACAAAATCCTTGCTGATATTTTGCTCATAAAGCGCATGTCCACCTTCATGTAGTGAGCTGAATATGGCACTAGTCACATTATCAAGCAAGTAAGCGGTCGTAATACGAACGTCGCCTGGATTCAATCCTGTAGCAAAAGGATGCACACTCTCATCTAAACGACCTGCGTCAAAATCGTAGCCCATTTGCTCTAAAATAAAGTTGCCGAACTTTTCCTGCTGCTCTTTAGGGAAGATCTGCTGTAAGAAGCTTGTGTCCGGCTTATTAGGCGAAGCTGCGATAGCTTCTACGAGTGGAACCAAACGGCTACGCAGCCGGCTGAATACTTCATCCACTTTTTCTACCGTAAGATCGGGCTCATACATATCCAGAAGCGTATCGTACCGCGTTCCTTTTACACCCCAATAATCGATAAATTCTTGTTTCAGAGCAACTATCTTGCTTAGGTAAGGCTCAAAAGTGGCAAAATCATCGTTTTCCTTAGCTTCTTCCCAGATCGTTTGGGAATGTGCGGACAGAACAGCATACTCCTCAAATCTTTTGGAAGGGATGCTCTTGCTGCGCTCATATTCTTTACGGCAATCGGTAACGATCTTCTTCTGATCATGCGATAGCTGGGTAATCACTTCAGGACGGGTAAAAAATGCTGTAAAATCTCCCATTTCCTCCGAAATTCCGAGTCTGAACAGTTCTCCACTCAGCATCCCTATCGTACCCGAACGAACCTCTACTCCCTTACGCGGCGCACCGGTGCGCAAATCCCAGTGAAGTAATTCAATGGCCTCTGAATATCCACTTATTTTTGATAATAACTCGCTAAATTTCTCCCACTGTTCCTTCACTTGCTGTTCCATTTTATTACACCTGCTTTCTCTGTTTTGCCGACTCCTCTTGATGATACTTTTTTGAATGAGTATAATCAACTTCAGAGATTACATCTCTAATTTAAAATATTCAATGGGTTACATAAGAAGCAGGACCTGCTTCGCACAAAATTCGAAGGAGCGTGAACAGGCTATGATGATTCAAGTTACACCTCTCGCAGAAAGGAAGTTAAAGGAAAGGCTTGAAGATCGGCCAGGATTTTTCAAGCTCTTTTATGATACGGAAGGCTGCGGGTGTGACGGAATTAATGTATTACTAATTGTTTCAGAAATGGAGGACGGCGATTCTAGGATTGAAAGTGATTCCCTTCCCTTTATCGTAAGCCGCCAGCAAGAAATTTTTTATGAAGACAAGATGCGTCTAGATGCCGAGGAACGATTCTCTTCCTTTAAGCTAGACAGTGATTCACAGATTTACGGAAAAAATATCCTGGTCAGAGATATGCGTAATGTAAGTACAATTCAGTAATTTTAGGGAGGAAAAACAGCCATGAGCCATGTATCCGATATTATTAACTTTAATAAGAGTTTTGTAGAGAATAAAGAGTATGAAGCATATTTAACTAGTCGTTATCCAGATAAAAAAATGTTGATTATCACTTGTATGGATACCCGTCTGGTTGAACTATTACCAAAAGCTATGAACTTTAAGAACGGTGATGTCAAAATCATCAAAAATGCCGGAGCGGTTATTTCTCAACCTTTTGGTAGTGTTATGCGTAGTGTAATGGTTGCACTGTATGAGCTTGATGCTGAAGAAGTTATTGTCGTTGGACACTATGAATGTGGTATGGCTTCCCTCAACGCAGACCATATGATCAATTCCATTAAAGAACGTGGAGTATCCGAAGAGGTGCTGAACACGCTGGAGAATTCCGGAATCAAGCTAACCAAATGGCTCCGCGGTTTTGACAACATAGAACAAGGGGTCATTCAGACCGTAGACTTGATTAAACGTCATCCACTGCTTCCTTCTGATGTACCTGTTCATGGCATGATCATTGATCCCGCCACTGGAGCGCTTGAGCTAGTCGCTGACGGGTATAAATGATTTAAGTAACAACCTTATAACAGTTGATTGCGTGGATCCTGGATCCACGCTTTTTTCGATTAAAAAAGTATAAGTTATGACAAGCATAAATTTTCTTATATTTTAAATAAAAATTGAAACCTCATGGGACGTGCTGCGTATTAACGAATATGCACACAAATTCATACTCACAGGAGGGTTTTCGTACTAAATGAAACCAATGAAACGCGTAATGATGATTGTAATGGCCTTTACTCTATTTTTCGCCGTAGCTACCCCGAACTTTGTGGATGCGAAGCGAGGTGGTGGTGGATTTAAATCCGGCACTCGCAGCTATTCAACAACTCCAAAAAAATCAACAACCGATAACGTAAGAAAAAGCGATAGCACAAAAAGCTCCACAGCAGGATCTACTGCTGCAAATACGAAACGCGGATTTTTCAGCGGTGGCGGCTTAATGAAAGGTATGATGATCGGCGGTTTGGCTGGGTTAATGTTCGGCGGTATGTTCGCCGGTATGGGTGCCTTCGGTAACATTCTAGGACTCGCCATTAATATGCTTGCTATCTATGTGCTCGTAATGCTTGTGATGTCCTTCTTCCGTCGTAGAAAAGAACGTCGCCGCTTAGAAGATCAAGGTGGTCGTTACTAATGTCAACAATGGTTCTAAGCATGGATGAGATCATCAACGCCCTATGTTTACACATGGCTGAACGTAAAGCGGTACGCCCTGAAGATGTTCAGGTAGAACTGAGCTGGGAAGAAGACACTGGCTACTCTGCTGAGGTTTGGGTACAGGGCCGTAGTCAATATCTAGTGGAGTCCAACATGATCGAGGCGATCCTGCGTTACATGCTTAGTGAATATGGCATTCGTGCCTATCGCGAAGATGTAAGGCTAGACCTAGATGAGGAAATCACCGCAATTGTAACTACACAGAATTAAGCCTTTTAGCGACAAATATAAGAAAAGGGACAGCCCAAGTGGTTGTCCCTTTTTTTGTATGCACCTATTCATAGAAAAATTGCTTTACCGTTCCTACTCCGTTCGCCACATCAACTTCAGCGTACGCTCCGTTAATCAGCGTAATTTGCGGTGGAATATGACCACAATCAATATCATACACTATGGGCACTTGAAGCTCCTCAGAAAGCTCAGCGTAGATGTCTTCGGCCGTATAGTTCTCTACTGGCCGATTAGCCGGACTTCTGCCAAACATAATGCCAGAACAATTCTCGAACCAACCTGCCAGCTTCATCTGAACTAATGACCTGCGTACATCAACCGTATTCAGTTCGCAATTCTCTAAGTACCATAGGATTGGTTCATTGTTAATCATTTTTTCTTGAAAATGCCGCAGATTGCCAAATGGTGTGCCTATTAGATGCCTAATTACATCTATGCAGCCCCCTAGTAGACGCCCTTTCATAGTTACAGGGACAGATGTTACAGTCTTCCAACTGGTAACTTCTGTCAAGTGGAATACATAAGGCGTTGGAGCATCATGCTGCCATTCCCCTTGATATTTATCGGATGAACGCTGGACAATAGAATCGCCTACTTGCGTCGTAAGTACCGCTTCCCACATCGCTGTGGTATCATCCGAATACTCCCCTCTTAAATCAACAAGGTTTGTCCCATGAGCCGTTGCAATCCCTGTTCTTAACGTAACTGCAAGGAGCAGCACACTAATGTCCGAATACCCTAAGATCCACTTATTCTTCATGGTATCAAAATCAATAAATTCAAGAATCTCAATCAACAACTCCCCGCCCCAAGGCGGAATAATTATATCAACATGCTCACTGCCCATCATCTCGTTAAACTCCTGAGCACGAACTTTAGCGGGTGCGGACTTGGCCTTCTCTTGCGTCCATACGGTCTCGCCACAAATCACTTCAAATCCTTTAGACTCCAAACGACTTGTAGCCAACTTAATTAAGTCCGCATTTTGAGCGCCTACACCAGATGAAGGTGCTGTTACCCCTACTGTCGCATTCTTGTTCAAAATAGGATATCTAATCATATGACACCTCCAGTTTATAGCAATTATATCAAGAGTACACATCATTTACACAAAAAAAGAACATGGCTAGTCGCGTCAACGTGCAATCGCGATTTCAGCACATGTCCTTATTCAATATAATGTACACTTTAGAGTAAAGAAATAGCAAGTAGCTCAAACAACACAAGCGGCAAGATCACATTATTATTAGGAGGACCTGGGTATGGACCTGGATATGGGCCAGGACCCGGATGCGGATGATAAGGCTGGTATGGATTATAATATCCGCGTGACATTTGCCCATTCACCGCAACGTTCAAATACAAATGTTTATTATCTACTCCGGCAATAGTACCTTCGTGCACTAAGCCATCTAAAGTCTGTACATTCACCCTATGGTTTAAGTAGGGCTTGCAAGATTGATGCAGGGAATCACGAACACCGTGCAGGTGCCGGATCACCGCAGGATCGGCCTGATGAATCACATTCTGCTCTTGCCCAGTGTTATATGTCGACATGGATGCTCTGACCTCCGTAAATGGATTTGCTCCATTCTATGCAGAAGCCTATATCACGGTGCCTATTTGAGAGACATCATTATACTGGGAGGGCTACTTTCTCAACTTTCACATTTACCGAGACAAGGGACAGACCCATCATATTTTCCACTGCATTTCGTACATTTTTCTGCAACATATAACAGACCTCTTGAATTACACATCCGTAATTAACAATAACCCGCAGGTCGATGGCAACGTCTACTTCTTTTACTTCTACAGACAATCCTTTTTTCACATTTTTACCGCCCAAACGTTTGGCCCAGTTGTCCGAAATATTGCTTCCTGACATTCCAGCGATACCTGGCGTTTCCAGAACCACCTGTCCAACGATCGATGTGACTACATCATCTGAGATATGAATTAATCCTTGCTCCGTTCCTTCATTCATATAAACAACCTCCATCATATTTGATAATTTAAGAGATATTAAAGGCTCTCCTCTACCTCTACTTCTACCTCTGCCCTGTGGTTCTTAACAAACGATTTATACACTTTGGTCAAGAGGATTTTCACAATCATATACAGTGGAATAATCAGCAATATCGCAATAATCCCGCCTATATCTCCACCAACCAACACTAAGATGATCGTTGTCAGCGGATGAATATCAAGCTTTTTCCCAAAAATGTAGGGAGCGATCAGATTATCCTGAATTTGCTGAGCTACAAGAACGATGATGATGGACCATACTGCAATGGACGGCGATTGGATGAATCCTATAATAAAGATTGGGATACTGGAGAGAATTGCACCAATGAAAGGTACAAAATTCATCACTACGGCAATCACTGTCAGCAACAATGCATACTGTAGTCCAATAATAAGGAAACCAATATACATCAGAACACCAAGCGCCAGATTGACTAATACCCGCCCAACGATGAATCCACTTAACGCACTGTCAATTTCACTCATCATTGAAGTCCCTTCTCCACGATACTTCTTTGGAAAGAAACTTACAATCTTACGACCAAATTTCCCACCTTCCTTAAGCATGTAAAACAACATGATAGGAAAGGTAAATAAAATAATCGCGAAATTTGAAACAAAGGAGAATAGACCCGTAACGTAATTCGAAATCAGATTAAATCCTTTATTCAAATATTCAGTCAATTGGGAAGCAAGGTCCATATCTGCTGGGATAATAGAAGCCAAAAATCCACTGTCCTCGAGCCTCAATAGCTGCTGATTCACGGCTGCGATCAGATTTGGCATATTATCGACAAAATTAATGAGCTGTGTTCGAAGTGAAGGCCATACTCCAATACTAAAACCAAACAAAAGCAATGCAATGACCACATATACGATGATGATCGCAACAGAGCGATTAAGTTTATATCTCTCCAAAGTATTGATTAGAGGTCGGAGTAAATAATAGAAAAATCCTGCCAACATTAAGGGCACGATAATAACATTGAACAAAGACAAGATTGGACTGAAAATAAAATTAACTTGCGAGCCTAAAAATACGATGCCTAACACCAAAAGGATCGCTATACAAACTCGAATGAATGTGTTCAGTTTAGCCATAGTTCTCTCCCATCTTCTATTTTTGGGTGTCTTTCATCTCGCTATTTGGGAATACGTATGGTGAATACCGTTGGTTCCTTCTTTCCGCGACTGAGATGAAGCGTGCCACCCATTTTCTCTGTATTTTTCATAGCAATGGATAAGCCAAGTCCCGTTCCACCTGTAGTTGACCGCGCTTTATCTCCACGAACAAACGGATCAAAAAGCGTTGACCAAAGCTCTTCAGGAATGCCTACTCCGGTATCCGCAATTTCAATAGCAACCTCACTCTCTGCGGGTATAACCTCCACGCGTAAATGAGTGCCTGGCGGATTATAGGTCAAAGCATTGGAGATCAAATTATGAACTACACTCGAGAGCAGCTCCGCATCAAAACTTGCGAATACTTCCTGTTCCGGAACATTCAGCTGCAGGATAAAGTTCTTTTGTTCTATCTCACCATAAGAGTCTGCAACGATTTCACGAATAAATTCACCCAGTTCTTGACGTTCCATACGTAACAAAAAATCCGGGGAATCTATTTTGAGCAGCTCCACCATATTTTGAATCAGCTTAGTCACTTGCGAGGATTTATTATAGATATAGGTTAAATACCGTTTTTGGCGTTCTTCATCCTCACCACGACCCTCAACCAATGCCTGTGCAAAACCCTGTATACTCGTAATAGGCGTCTTCAGATCATGGGAAAGATCGACCATCATACGTTTCTTACTTTCCTCTGCTTGGCGTTTCTCTTTGGTCGTCTTCTCAATTACGTCCGCCATATAATTAAAAGTCTCCCCAATTTGAGAAAATTCTTTCTCTGCATATAACGAGATACGAGTATCATAGTTCCCTTCAATCATCTGCTTCAAACCAAGCGTAATGATCCGCAGCGGCTTCCTGATTCTTCGTGCCACCCAATAGCTATACACGATAATAAGCATGAGAACCATGCCGACTCCAAAAAAGACATAGTATGAAATCGAGTGGTTGAAGTAAGCAACCAGTGGGTCACTATTAATTGAAATATCAATCACTTCTCTAGGAACCTTTAGAAGCAGCCATTCTGATTCATTCTGAGTATTACGTGTAGCCAATGAGTAGTAGTACTCCTGGTCTTCTCCGTTTTCCAGACTTTTCAAGAGCTGGTCATCGGTATATTGTGTCACATTATCTTTCTTCTCCCCAACAACCTCAATAACCATCTTGTCTTGATCCAAGACCTCTATCCATCCACTGCTACGCAGAAGGCGTTTGGTTTCTATCCCATGCTCCAGATTATCTCGATAGGCACTTGCTTCAACCTTTAAATCCGGATCAGCGATTTTATTTTTTTCGAACATATGGGTCACATCAAGATTAATGAACAAATAATAAACAATCACAAGAAAAAACAAAATGCAGATGAACAACAAAAAATCCAGCGTTAGCGATGATTGTAAAGGTCGTTGATCTCTATTGCTCCATAGGCGCTTCAATTTTGTATCCCAGCCCTCTAATAGTCTTTAAATAAACCGGCTTTTTGGAATCTTGCTCGATCTTTTCACGAATATTACTGATATGTACCATGATACTATTATCTTCGTACACATAGAAATCTTCCCATACAGCCTCATATATTTTTTTCCGTGTAAAGACCCGTCCCGGTTGCTTCATCATTAATTCCAGAATTTTGTACTCGGTAGAGGTTAGGACGACGGGCTCCCCTGAACGATAGAGCAGACACTGGCTTTGATCCAGCCTCAATTCTCCCAATACAATCTGTTCAGCAGCCTTTTCTTCAATGATTTGTGCGTCAAAATGATGCACCCTCCGCAGCAAAGCTCCCGCACGAGCTACAATTTCCAATGGATTAAACGGTTTAGAAATATAATCATCGGCACCGAGTTCAAGTCCTAGGATTTTATCGTAATGTTCGCTTTTTGCAGATAAAAACAACACCGGAAAATGATGAACCTCACGAATCTTTTTCAATAATTGCAATCCGTCTAAACCAGGCATCATAATATCAAGGATCGCTAAATCAATTTTATGGTTCTGAACTTGCATTAACGCTTCGGTACCACTGTTCGCTTCCACAATGTTGTACTCTTTCTCTAAATATAATCTCAACAATTCTACAATTTCTGCTTCATCATCTGCGATCAGAATTGTATACATAGTAATCACCCCATCTAACTATAAGCTTCGATTATTAAACCCACCTAAATGCAATCTAAAGAAAAGCTAAATTATCACGTCCATCAACCAAGTCATATTAATTCATATATTTAAATAAAAATCGCACACAGGAACTCATCCCATGTACGATCGTAAAATCCCAAAAATCAAAATATCAGGTCTTAAAAAGCTACCCCAATTCCACCTTCACCGGCATAGGTTCCCATTACGGGCCCCATACTTGAGAGTAAAACCTCTTTGAAGGGGTGCTTTTGTAAAATACGCTCTTTAATCTCAAGCGCAAGTTTCTCACAGTTACTGTGCACTATAGCGATAACAGCCTTCTCGTAATCATGCTGCTTCTCATCCAAATGTGCAAGCAGACGGTTTAATGCCTTTGGAAGACCCCGGGTCTTCTCTACTACCTCAACGGTGCCCTCTTCGCTGATTTTGAGCAGTAATTTAATATTTAGCACGGAAGCAACTGCCCCCGATATCCGACTTAGACGTCCGCCTTTCATCACGTTCTCAAGTGTATCCAGTGTGAAATAAGCGCGAACTTCGTCAATTTGCTGAAGCACCTTTCCCTTCAGTTCTTGCAGACTCGTACAAGTCAATGACCACTTGGCTGCGAGACCCACAATCAGTGACAAACCTCCTGAGAAGGTCTTAGAATCTATAACCTCTATCGCATTGGAGTGCCCTTCTTCTTGATACATTTCCATAGCGATCATAGCAGTCTGATAAGTGCTACTAATATTAGAGGACATACATATGACCATAATGTCAGTGCCTTCCTCTACTTGCCTGAATGCCTCAAGGAATTGGTTTGGACTTGGACTTGCCGTAGTGGGCAGCTCCTTGGATTCAGCCATTTTAGCATAAAAGGTTTTCGTATCCGTATCCTCAGGCATAAGCTCATGCCCAAAGTGAACCGGTAGATGGATGACGGAAACATTATACTTCTCCATGTAGTCAAGGGGTAGGTCAGAACCGCTGTCTGTTATGATCTTGATTGCCATAATATAAGTACTCTCCTTTCAATATCAGTACTATTATAGCTAGCATAAAATGAAATCTCCAGTAACCTTTATAACTTGAAAAATCCTTCGATTTGTGCTTATGTCATTCTTCCTTAACTTGTCCTAATATGATATGGTTTATGAATAAGCGTATAGAAATGGAGTGTATGTATGAGTAAGGGAAGAGTATGGAATAGAGGCAAGCATGATGGAACAGGACTATCAAGGAAAAAAAGTGTAGATCAAGAAGTAACAGCATCTACTGAAACAGAGACCAATGAAGCATCGAATGAACTATCAAATTCTAGAATTGATACAGTTAAACCGATGAATCGTACAAACTGGGTAACTCGTCCAACGCGGGTCATCAATAAAGATTCCAAAGATAAACAATAACGTTAAAAAAAGGCTGCCCTCAAGGGCAGCCTTTGCTAATCTAAACCTCATGCACGTGTGGAGAGAATGAATCTCTCAAGTGCTGCTGTATCCGTAATCCTATGATTACATTCTTGGCTTTCTATGCATATATATTGGCCAATAGAAGAGTAATCATCCGGCGAGGATTTCGCAAGCTTGGTCTTAACCGTAAAAAAAGCAAGCTGTTGCTGCCGATTACAGAACAAGCAATACCCCTTCTTGTTCATAGGTGTCATTCTTCCCTCGATACCGATAAACTGCCCTTCGAACGGATATACGATAAATAATTTGTTGGTAGCAATATCTATCCAGCTCAGATATGTCATATATCGAAAGTCAATCACTGATAAATCCGGTACCTTCAGCTTCTTATTCTTAGGAAATAACTTCTGAACTTGTTTCGGCGAAATCTGTGGAAAAGGTTCTAAATAAACTTCTAATCCACTTAGATACTTCTGAAAATCATCTGCCGTCTCAAAGGTAGATATTTGTTGCAGCATCTGCTGCTGAGTATCATTAAGTGTTGGAAAAGCTTCTATAACGTTCAACGATGAACGATATCTCACTGTCTCCAAGACTCTTCGATCTGCTACAGTTCGCAGTGTTTTCAGAAGAAAATCTGTTTGCTTCTTAATAAAATTATATTGATGGTTTCTAATAAATGGTGTGTTCATTGCTTTTCAGCCCCTTATTTATTATGGAAATTCCATAAGGTGCAAAGCCCATTATTAGAAACGATATGTTTAGTTTGGGCGATCATCCATCTATCGCACCTCACGCAAAGTATCGCCCTAATTTAGGCTTTGCGTGAGGAACTTCTAGCTAATGGGCAAACCAGCATTAGCACAGTATCACCTCCAAATACATTCACGAAAAAAGTATAACAGGAATGTTTGGAACCGACTAGACCCTATAGCCAACCTCTGCTTCATCTCTGGAGGGAGCTTCACCGATCAGCTGCTTCAATAGTTTCTTCATCATGACCGAGGCCTTCACTTTAGTATGAAGACAAGGTGAGAGCTCAATTTCGTAGTTGCCTTGCTTAATCGTTTCTTTCAATTCCTCAACAGTGGAGCAGTTGGTATTCAACCGATTCAATACGCTCCCATATTGCAGACATTGATGACTATCACTGCCGGCGATCACGGGTACACCCAACGTCTTCGCAAAGGGTGTAATCAGGTTCTTATAGGTCTCTGCTCCCTGCATGTAAATATCTTTTGCATTGAAATCAAAAGCATCTAATCTCCGAAGCAGCTCCGGGTCCAGTTGATGTAATGGCGTAGAAGTGCGGAAGGGATGTGCTCCGATTTTCCAAAGGTTATGTTCGTCCGCCATATCAAGCAATCTCTTAAAAGCAATAAAATTGCCCTCCTGAGTATGCTCATCCAGTAAAGCTCGGACCGCTAGCACATTCTCCTTAAGTCCGATCAGCAGGATATGACCTGTCTCCGCAATATCTACTTCCATACCCGGAAACAGTTTTAGCCCATTTACATCATAATAATGCCCGTTATAGGGATAAGTCTGATCCAGTTCTTCATACATTGCAAAGAAATTCGAAGTGTTAAAATGCTCAGTCAAAGCCACTGCCTGTAATCCGTTCGCTTTTGCCTCAAACATCATTTCAGCAAAATATTCTGGGGAAAACGTTGATTTCTTAGATAATTTACCGTGAGTATGCAGATCAATATTCATGACTAATTCGTCTCCTTTGAGCTTGTAAGTTATGTTAATACACCAGTTTAGGGTAGAGATAACCGATCCAGAATAGCAAAATGATATAAGCCGTGGAACCGGATAAAAAATACCAGTCGGACCGCTTCATTTTCAAGTAAGATAGCTTGATCTTCTTCACTTTCTTATTGTTCAAACCGTAGCTAAATCCCCGAGTTTCAAGCGCCTCGATCGTGGTCCGAGAACGTTTAGCTGTGTTCAGCATAAGTGGGTAAAAGGCCAAAATTACAATTCGTAAATAATACGTTGCCGTTCTCCAATACAACAGTCCATGTTGCAGGGGTCTTTGCCCTCTCAGTCTGAAAGACAACAAAATCTGATGAAATTCCTCCAGTAACGTAGGTAAAATACGATAACCATAAGATAAGCTAAATGCAAACGTATCAGGTATTCCTAAAGATAGCAGGCCGTCACTAAGCCTTTCCGGATCGAGACTGGAGAACACTGTAATACTCGCTAGTGAAATCACTGAGAGCTTAAGTGTCAGCGTCAACATGGGCAGCAACGATTCAATTCCTCCGCCGAAAAAGAGCGACAGGATGAACATCCACCCAATTTGGCTGATTAATCCCAAACACAATATGAAAATAATATATGGACTGACGCGGGAGAGGACTGTCGTTAAGACCATAAGTACGAACATCCCTAACAGGACCGTACGGTTATGTACGAACCAAGGTACTATGGCAAAGAACAAATACCAGAGCAGCAGAGTTCGCGGGTCGAGTCTCCCTAGAAAAGTGCTGCTGCTGTTATAAGCCGTCCCTAAGAGTTCCAGTTTGATTTGTTCTACAGATATACGGTCAAGTGCCCGTTTAACGGCTTCCATGAATTGCTGCCACCTCCTTCTGTACTTCCACTAGACTTACGAAGTCCTCCAAGCTGCTGCAAATGCGGGGCAGACCGAGCAACCGACTCATTTCCATCAATTGTGTCTGAGCCAGACCCGCACGCCGTAATAGAAGTCCGTCCGCGAAGATTTCATCTTTCGTTCCGTCAGCAATAATTTGACCTTGATGCATAACGATAATCCTAGTCGCCCATTCTGATACAAGCTGCATATCATGAGTCGCTATCACAACCGTCTCAACATGGCTGCGAAGCGTATCTAGTACATGTACCATTTCCTGTTTCGTCGAAATATCCAGATTCGCCGTTGGTTCATCGAGCAGCATAACAGCAGGACGAACCGCTGCTCCAATAGCCAGTGATACACGGCGCTGCTGACCTCCACTCAGAAGACGAGCGTCACGTTCTGCTAATTCACTGAGCCGGAATGCTGTGAGCATTTCTTCTACTCTCTCTTCTGCGTCGACTAGCTTTCGCGCTTTTAAATAATAAGCAATTTCTTTACGTACAGAATCCTCAATAAACATTTCCTCTGGGTTCTGAAATACGTAAGCTACGGTACCGGAAAGACGCTCGGGTGGCAGACCGTTCACAACCATCCCCTTCACATTTACCGTTCCTGCTGTAGGTCTGACAATTCCAGCAATCAGCTTCATTAAAGAAGATTTGCCCGCTCCGTTGTTTCCAATAAGAGCAATAGATTCACCTTGCCGCAGCTCTAACTGAACACCATTCAAAACAGGATGCATCGTCTTATGAATCGTGCGATAAGATAGGTGAACATTCTCCATCTGAACGACGTGCTTCACTTCCCCAGTAATAGTAAGGGATTGCTCGTAATTAGGTTCAGATGATTCCGTTCTCACGATCGCATCCTGGCGAAGCACCATGTGGGCGCTCGCTTCCACAGCATTTAAGGGAAGTAAGTGGGTTCGCGGTGCATCAGATTGCAACAGCCAAGCTGCACGGGTGACATCCGGTGGATAGATGCCAAGCTCCAACAGTTCTTTTACAGATGAAAGAGCCTCCCTTACAGGCTTCTGCCATCGAACCTCCCCCTTATCCATCAGGACGACATTCTTACAATAGTCTGCAATAAATTCCGCATGGTGTTCGATTACTACAATGGTCTTCCCCTGCTCCTCGTTCAATCGGCGCAAAATATCATAAATATGGCGGGCATGCTGTGGATCCAGCTGAGCTACTGGTTCATCAATAACCAGAATTTCCGGATCCATCGCTAGTGCTCCGGCAAGAGCGAGCAAGTGCTTTTGTCCGCCACTCAATTGCCAGATAAATTCATTTCTTAAATCGCTAAGTCCGGTTAGCGCCAGTGCCCGTTCTCCCCGTTCCTTATAATCGGCAAATCCATAATTGAGCGGTGTAAACGACACATCGTCAAGTACCGTCGGGCGTACCAACTGATTCTCAAAATCCTGATATACATATCCTATATGTTTGGAAAGCTCCGCTACACTTTTCCCATCCGCCGGTTGACCGCAGATCGTCACCTCACCCGCGAAATCACCTGTGTAATAATGAGGAATTAAGCCGTTAAAGCATTTACAGAGCGTGGATTTTCCCGAACCGTTACTACCTATAATGGCAATGAAATCTCCTTCATCTAACTGCAGAGATACATCTCGCAGTACTGGTTGTTCGGCTCCCGGATAAGTAAAGGTGACCCCATTCAGTTCGAGTATTGATTTACGCATCTACTTGACCTGCTTCCTGTCTTTTACGTACTGACCGCCGAATGAGGGATATAATCGCTGTTGCTGCAACAACCGCTGCTACCAGCATACTCAGCCAAATCAAGCTCTCTTCATTGGACTCTGCCCAAGCAAACTCAAAATCACCAAAATTCCATCCGGATTCGGACAGCAATTCCGATCCAAGCGCAACCATTACCAGAATTGTTCCAGAAATGACGAGCTTAGGAGATAACCAAGCCCCTGTTGCATATTTCATATTCCGTTCACGCGGCTTCATGCCAAGTAAAGGTTCGATCTTTCCATATAAGCGTGGAACCAGATACATGGTAGGAATCAAGGCGAACAAGATACCAGAGAAGAGTACATCATTCAAAAAGCCAACTCCCTCAATGACTACGATACTCTCTGCTAGACCTTTAACAGCTTCAAGCTCTTCCACACCCACCCATACCTTCACTATATCCACAACAGAGCTGAAGAACTGATGAATCACTACACCAGTAATCGCCGCCACTCCAACCTGTCTGCGATTCTTCGGATCGGATACCATACGACCTGCAGTATACATCGCTAGTGAGAAGGTAATGAATTTCTCCAGTTCACCTAACCCACCAAATTGACCTAACATCAGTTCCCCGAAAATCACTTCACCTACAGCTGCCCCAATGGCCGCATATAAAGGATGAAACAGCATACATAAGGTCAAAGGAATGAAAGCAAAATATTCAATCGATAATTCAATGGGGCCTAGTTTGATCCCAGGCACTAGCTCCGTGAACATATTGGACAAACCGTAAAGCGACATCGATAGTACAAAAATCATCATTTTTTGTGACTGTGTCAGCGTGTAGCGCGTTTTTATCGTACTCATGAATATTTGGCCTCCCTACAGGAATTTATCTTCATTATAAGAAGGTCATGTCAGCACAACTTTTACCAATTGTTAAATGAGAGTAATATTTTTTTCAATATTTTTAACGTTGTAAAAATATTTACAACATCTTCGCACGATATATTCTATTTATCGCTTCATATTAGGAGGAATGAAAAATTGTATAAAGATTGGAATCGCCGCGCTTTCTCACCAAATCAACGAATTATTGCTGACTTTATCCAGAAAAATGAGCAACGTGTGGTCTATATGACCGAACAGGAAATGGCCGATGAGCTTAAATTGAGCATCGCTTCCGTCTCTCGTTTCTGGAAAGCGGCTGGATACAACCATGCCAAGGATTTCAAGAACCGACTTCGTTTCCGTTTCGAGTCCACACCTTCCATAAAAATGCGTGATGCCATGCAAAGATCGGATGATAGTTCACTCCCTCAAGTACTGCTGGACAATTGCTCACATCATCTCCAGGAAACACGCCGCTATTTGAGCGACGAGGCACTGCAACGTGCAATAGAAGCATTATCTACAGCTCGCATTGTATATGTATATAGCCCCGGTCCATGTGCTGGATTGGCGGAGCTGATGATCTATCGTATGGCACGTTTTGGATTACAAATGAAAAAAATGGCTCCCAGCGGACACGAGTTGTTAGAGTCCTTGATGCATGCTGATAAACAAGATTTAGTGCTTGTCTTTGGATTCGTTCAACTGTTACCGGAAATCGAAGTAATTCTGGACCATTCACGGGAAGTAAAATATCAGGTCATCTTGATCACCGACAGACTCGTATATCCTCGATCCCAAGATGCAGATATTGTACTGTATGCCGGGAGAGGTGAGGTATGGGAATTTCACTCTATGGTCGGTCCCACTTATATCATCGAGAATCTGATTCTTGGCGTAGGTTTAGCAAATAGGGATAGTAGTCTGAGCAAGCTGGACAATTTGCAGCAGCTAAGAGCGCAGTATGGAGGAAAGCTTCCGCGGAGCTAGGAGTAAATACAATAACAAAAAGATAACAAAAACACATATTTTTCGAATATTCTAGCGGTTTATTAAGTTTTTTTATTCAAAATCACTAATTAACAATTAAAAACAAATTTTCCAAGAAAAAAATGGTCAACTGCATAAAATAATTATACGTCCCTTAAATAACATAATGCTAATATAATAACGACAATTCCTATGAAGTTAGCAATTCCTCGAAAGCATAGTTAAATATGTCACCCTCATTATTCAACACTAGGAGGTGAACGCACGCTACCGGTATTAACCTAATGAGGGTTTACATAAATAAAATTCATGGGGTGGTTTTTAGTGATTTTACGCAAGTGGTTGATTGCTTTTGTCGCATTTTTACTGATGTTCTCGTGGACTGGACAACTTACGAACAAAGCACATGCTGCAAGCGGATTTTATGTAAGCGGTACCAAATTATTGGATGCTACAGGACAACCATTTGTGATGCGAGGAGTCAATCATGCGCACACATGGTATAAAGATCAACTATCCACCGCAATACCAGCCATTGCCAAAACAGGTGCCAACACGATACGTATTGTACTGGCGAATGGACACAAATGGACGCTTGATGATGTAAACACCGTCAACAATATTCTCACCCTCTGTGAACAAAACAAACTAATTGCCGTTTTGGAAGTACATGACGCTACAGGAAGCGATAGTCTATCCGATTTGGACAACGCCGTTAATTACTGGATTGGTATTAAAAGCGCATTGATCGGTAAGGAAGACCGTGTAATCATTAATATAGCTAACGAGTGGTACGGAACATGGGATGGAGTCGCCTGGGCTAATGGTTATAAGCAAGCCATACCCAAACTGCGTAACGCTGGTCTAACTCATACGCTGATTGTTGACTCCGCTGGATGGGGACAATATCCAGATTCCGTCAAAAATTATGGGACAGAAGTACTGAATGCAGACCCGTTAAAAAATACAGTATTCTCTATCCATATGTATGAATATGCTGGGGGCAATGCAAGTACCGTCAAATCCAATATTGACGGTGTGCTGAACAAGAATCTTGCGCTGATTATCGGCGAATTTGGTGGACAACATACAAACGGTGATGTGGATGAAGCCACCATTATGAGTTATTCCCAAGAGAAGGGAGTCGGCTGGTTGGCTTGGTCCTGGAAGGGAAATAGCAGTGATTTGGCTTATCTCGATATGACGAATGATTGGGCTGGTAACTCCCTCACCTCGTTCGGTAATACCGTAGTGAATGGCAGTAACGGCATTAAAGCAACTTCTGTTTTATCCGGCATTTTCGGGGGTGTAACTCCAACCTCAAGCCCTACTTCTACACCTACATCTACGCCAACCTCTACTCCTACTCCTACGCCAAGTCCGACCCCGAGTCCGGGGAATAACGGGACAATCTTATATGATTTCGAATCAGGAACTCAAGGTTGGTCGGGAAACAATATTTCGGGAGGCCCATGGGTCACCAATGAATGGAAAGCAACGGGAGCGCAAACTCTCAAAGCCGATGTCTCCTTACAATCCAATTCCACGCATAGTCTATATATAACCTCTAATCAAAATCTGTCTGGAAAAAGCAGTCTGAAAGCAACGGTTAAGCATGCGAACTGGGGCAATATCGGCAACGGGATTTATGCAAAACTATACGTAAAGACCGGGTCCGGGTGGACATGGTACGATTCCAGAGAGAATCTGATTCAGTCAAACGGCGGTACCATTTTGACACTATCCCTCAGCGGCATTTCGAATTTGTCCACAGTCAAAGAAATTGGGGTAGAATTCCGCGCCTCCTCAAACAGTAGTGGCCAATCAGCTATTTATGTAGATAGTGTTAGTCTGCAATGACTTATCTGCAAAAAAACTCCAGGTTATATAGTAAGCTTAATAATTCGAGGAGCCGTTACCTAACGGCTTCTCTTTTGCTATCAAGGATTGATTGAAAACTTAATTCATCCTCACTTCGAATGACTACGAAAGCCATGAATAATTTACCTTCTTTTACAAACACTACGAAACAAAAGGAGGCTGATGTTTCATGTGTCAACGTTTTTCCCTGGCGGCCGAACTGCAGGAAATTAGGGATCATTTTGAAATTAACCGGGTGATGTACTACTATAAAGACCGCTATAACATTAGTCCCACGCAGGATATGCCGGTAGTTTTACAACAGGATGGCGAGCGAATTCTAGATGAGTTCCGTTGGGGTTTCGTTCCTTATTGGGGAAAAGATGCAATCAATGCAGATCTCCGAAATGTGCATCAGAATCCAACCTATCGCAAGATGGTGGACAAGCATCGTTGTATTATTCCGTGCAATGGATTTTACTATTGGAAAAAAGAAGGCAAGAAGACTTATCCAGTTCGGGTAGTCATGAATAATCGCAGTATGTTCGGAGTAGCTGGTCTATACGAAATTTGGCGTGATACACGCGGGGAACCTCTTCGCACCTGCTCTCTGGTCATGACAGAAGCTAACCCGCTGATTAGTGAATTTGAGAGCCGGATGCCGGCGATTTTGTCCCCCCAGGATATCACTCGATGGCTTGATGAGGAGACCAATGATCTTGAAGCACTGAATCCGATTCTGCGGCCTTATTCAGCAGATGAAATGCAGGTGTACCCGGTCACACCAATGATTAACAACAACAGAAATGACTCGGCTGAATGTATTCGGGAAATGGATCTGAACGAGTCCTGGGTAAAGCCGTGAAATAATTACAGATTTGAACTAGAACTCCCTAATAAATAAGCAGCGGTGCTAGTGCTAGAAACCAAAGCCTTAGCACCGCTGCTTTATTGTTATCGGTGAACACTGAAAGCAAGTGGTCACTTGAGTTCGGATTCATATTGTTCAAGCTTTTCAAAAACACCATTCACCCATTCTTGGTCGTCCCATAGCTTGGGATTGTTAAGCTTTCTAACCGCAGGGTGACCCGTTGTGATAGTATCTACACCATCTTTGTATCCAAAGTACAAATCAACTAATTCTAAAGACTTATTTGAAGATTGAACTAGTAATTCGCAAGTCATTCCAGACCCTTCGTTTGAAAAAGGTAAGCTTAAATAGTAAAGATTCTTATCAAGTTTATTAAACTCTACTTCCTTAAACTCATTATCGAAGCCGAAATTCACACTACTGGCACCATTCAATTCCTGCTTTTGTGTTAATTCCAACATTTTATCTGTGAATTTAAGAAGATTTGCATTCGAGATGTAGTTCTCAAATGATACAATTTCTTGTTTTGTAACAGCTCCGGTATAAAGATTAACGAAAGCTTTTCCAAAAGCCTCAATGGAAACATAATCATCTTCACTGATCTGATCTTCTTTAATGAAAAATTGTCGATTAGCCAACTCACTTAATAGTTCTGTTTCTGATTTCTCTGACGGTTCAACAGATGCTTCTATCTTTGATATCGATTCAATGGAATTGTCATTCATTGTGGTAGGGTTTAAAACAAATAACATCAACACTACAATACCTAACGTGAATATTCTCATAAAACCCCCTTTTTTAACTCATTCTTTGTTTCTTTTTGGATGTCTCATTGCTGTTCTTATTGTTGTCTATTAACGGCCCTCCTTTATTTAGTATTTGTTAGAGTTCTTTTGCGGTCGTTTAATTCCATAATATACTAAATGAGGTTTCTATATGGGGAGAAATCGAAGTTTCCCATTCCTTTTGTAGAACTAAAGATTCCCATTAGTGTTAATAGGAATGTACGGAAGAAGACTGCCTTAGTGTGTGAAAGTACATTTTGTATGAACCATAAAAAGCCTATTAGCGCAATATGCGTTAATGAGCTTTTATGTATAAATACTAATCTGATACTTCTTCACCCATAAAGGATACTCTCTCGATAACGTGACACCAATAACGTGTGGGTCAATAAGCAGCTATAACCAATTGATAAGAATACAGGCTTGTTTTCGTGTTTGGCAATATCAAAGCCTAGTCCGATCAGGGAACCAGTTCATCAGCTTATGTGCGTGTTGCAGTAAGTACGGAAACTTGATCTTACTTATTGAATTGTTAGGGGCATCACAGCTTTGACTTTTGGCATATATATGACTTATCATTCACTCCAAAACATAGTAAAAACTGCGTCTGTCAAGAATTTAATAAAAAATCATTTAAACTAATTTTTTCGATAAGGAATCGCGAAAATATCATCCAACTATTAATTTGAGCTGACTAAATATTTGAAAGATGTTCGTTTAGCTTATTTTCCGCTACCTCGTAGAGGTAGCCATCGTCATCAATAATATTATACTCAATACTATCAAAATCAATGTTGTATAAATTAATTTCTTCTCTGCCTCAAGTTGAAAAGTTGATTTTACCCTCTCTAAGATTTCTAAGGCAAACTCATTCTCCATTTCATAAACAATTTCTTATGTATAATCCTCCGAATATTCTGATTCATACTCTTCTATTCTCTCAGAAATAAAAGTATCCATTTCTGACTCTAACAATTCGGTAATATTATAAGTCGCAAAATCACCTAACTTTTTTTTTAATACTTCCTGAAAGTATTAAGGCATTTTCTGAAGTTTAACCCCTTGTTCGATGTTTCAACACAAACATCAATTAATTTCCATGTATCTTCCATATCTGAATATCTAGAAGATATCTGTTCATCTGTTCACGTTCTTCTTCCGTAAAGCGTTTCTTGCTCATGATGTAATCCCCTCGTTTACTCCAGTATATAAAAAGGTACCCACAGCCCGCACTCCTTTTTTCTAAGTGTCCAGTCTATGGGTACCCGTGTAATAATGGCCTACACTGCCATTGATTTTCTTTTTTACTCTTCAACAAATTTCGAGAAATCCTATATATAACTCAACTACAACTAAATTGTAATGATCAATCAGTTACTTTATTTTCCTAACTTATAATAATATCTTTGAATATATTATTATAGTCTTTAACATTTTCAATTTCTAAGATTTCCTTCAAAATTAATATTTTTCTTAATTGCAAGGTAAATTCTCCTTCCTCTAGAATGGAATCAAGTATACCTTGTAATCTCAAGACGGTCACTCTTTCTATGGCTAGTATTAATCGTTTTAATTTCCCATTTGCTCTACTTAATATACTAATCAACGTTATTATTTTTTGCGGTATAGTTACTAGAAAACCTAGTTCCAAATCTGTTGTGTCATCAGTTATTGTAATTATTTTTTTAATTTCATGTATATATTCATCCGATTTTAAGGTACCAGTTTGGACAAACTGAACTAACTCCTTAATTTGTAATCGAATTCTTTTGCTATCAGTGCAATGTTTTATTTTTTGTATTATTATTGTGTTACAAATTAAGTTCTTATAATTAATTAGTTCATCAACTTGAACTAATTGTAAGCAGTCCAAAATCTCTTTATTACCATAGAATCCTCGAATAATAAGATTATATACTTCACCCTCTCCTAATATCTGAGATAACTCGTTAAGTTTTCGGGCTTTATCATAATCACCTAAAATTCGAAGAACTTCTTCTTCAAGTTGTTGACTCAAACTCTGATCAAAAGTTGCTCTTGCAAAATCCGAACAAAGAGTTAACTGCTCTGTCTGTAAATCTAAAAATTTCTCTTCAGTTAGCTTACTTCTATATAATTTGCATATCTCTATTGTTTTCATACCTTTCTCATTAAGAGCAACAAAAAAAACACCTGATTCAATGTCAATATGTTGAGAATAGGTATCAAAATATGCGTGTACTATATTAAAACTTTCACCACAATCTGGATATTCTTCATTAACATTTAAGTGGACGTGAAGGGTATTTGTTTTACCTTTATTTGTATTACATGCTTGACAGGAGATTGTCAAGTTTTTAGGTTCAAATGTGAATCTAGGATTATTTGATTTATCAAGTATATGTTCTATTGGGATTAAACTCGTTCCTAGTTTTAGTTTCGTCTTGCAATAATAACACTTCTTATCATTCAAATTAATTAGATAATTTCTCATTCTTTTTTTCAACTGAAAAAAAATATTTTTATTCCAATCTTCTGAGTCAAGAACGTTAAAATGTTCAGCAATCATATTCTGCTCAATAGTTGTGTATTCATATGGAATTGTCATTTGTCAAACCTGCCTAAAATGATTTTAAGCACACCGTTCAATGGATCGTTCTCATTCATATTTTTTTTTATATATATAAGTTTTTTTATATCATCTTCAATCAAATCTTCGCCTTTACTAATTTTTTCTAAAATAGCATCAACTTCTTTTGCTACAAATAAATTCCTAGTGGTAATAACACCAAAAATGTTATATAAAATATCTTCAACAGACCAACCAAATGTATTCTCATCATGAAGTATTGAGTCAATAGAATTATCTGTTTTTTTTCTTAAAGATACAATAGATGAAGAAAAAGCTTCTAAATCTGATAACATGAAATGTGAGTGAGTCGCAATAATTACATGGCAAGAGGAATAATCTTTGAATATTTTTTTAAGACAACTTATATATTTAATTTGCCAATTTGGATGGAGACTTAATTCTGGTTCATCCATAAATATCACGGACGAATTTTTAATTTCTGAAGCGATACTTAGCATAGTAAATAAAAAATGTTTTTCACCTGAACTTGTGCCTTCAAAGTCAAAGATTTGATTTTCAGATTTAAATCTGAGAGTTGGTGTTAGAATGTAATCTAATGAAATTAGTTTTTGTATTATAGGATAATCGTGAATTAAATTGGTATTCTCATTAAAGTGATGTAAATTAATATTGTAACAAAGGGATACACTATTCTTTGTTGCAATTAGGTTACGCTGATTAGAAGTTGTATTTATAAAATTGGAGATTTCTAATAAATCATTCTCACTAAAATTCTTTATTTTATCTGATCTAAATGATGCTTGATTAGACATTCTGTTTGTCAAAATTTTTATGTCTTTATTTGTGATTCCACTTTCGAAAAGATTTTTTCTTCTTTTAGGCTCAAAACAAATCTCTAAATCCCCCTTTATATCCAGAAATTCAAGAATTATTTTAAGTCTCTTTAAAAATAGTTGATCTGAAGAATTCTTAATAATTCGATCAATTATATTTCTTACTATTGTATTTATGAATGTTATATTAGAAGCTTGTCTAACACCCAAATATCTATATATTTCTTTCCCACCGTTTTCCTTATCATCCAATTTATTAAACACGAATTTATCATTAACCATATACGATACCGCAAGTACTCGTTGAGGAAGTTCAAGCTTTTCTATATATATTTGCTTTTTGTTACAAAAGAAATAGATTCCTTTAATGTTATTTTCCACAGAATATTCGTTATCATTTATTTTATACACCATTTCAAAATAAACTTTTGGAGTACGATCTCTTCTTAGAGCTTTAAGATCATCTAATTCACGAAAAACATCCGTCATTAATGAGAGAAGAGTACTTTTCCGTGTACCATTTGGTCCTATTATTAAAGTAGTTAACAATCCTTCATATTTCTTTTTATCATCTAGTAAATCTACTTCTAGCTTATTTCCATAGTCATCAACTGTTTTAAAATACAGCAATCTAAAATCTCCCACACTCATCTGACCTTTCTTTTGAAAATAAACATAAGAAAATCTCGTTTATTTTAGTCACGCACACATTAAGGAAATTCATCAATAGAATCAATGGTCTTCACACAAGTATCTCTGACTAATGAATGATACCCTCTCTAAAAAATAAATAGTTTTTTACCAGTTTAACAATTTCTACTAATGAAACTTAAATCTGTAATCTTAGGGTTTTAGATTTTCTCAAATCTTTCTTCTTCGTCCACTTTATTAAAAGCTGGCTATTATCTAATATATTGTCTGTCTATATACTCTCGAAATTTCTCAGGAGTCATTCTGTTATGCCTTGCATCATAAGTTGAGTTATCAAGATTATAATCAGAATACTTACCAAAGATCACATAACTCCCACTAAATCTTCTCGAAACTAGTCTTGATTCTTGAGGAAGGGGTATTTCTCCATCTTGATCCCAGCCCATATTCCCCTCCTCCCAGTAAGATCTGTCTTCATAAACACCTCGCCCTAGCTCGGTTAGTTCTTCGCTTTGACTGTGTAAATCCTTCTCATAAATGCCCGCTGGTTTAAGGGGATCCGATTCTAAACGAAAGTAAGCCCATTGCAGTTCTTCTCCAAAAGAATAAAAAGTGAGATTTTTAGGTTTCATAATTGTCACGCAGCCACCTTGCTGACTCAAGCCAATACATCCCTCTTCAGCAACCCGCTCTACAGAAAAAAGTTCTAACCCACCACCAGTTGGAAGAAAAATATGTGCAGGGATATTATATAAGGGGACATATGCGAGTACTTTTAAAATTGACTCCAAATTAATCCATTCGAACTTACTTGGAATTTCAATCGGAAACAGATGCCTTATGTATTCCTCCCATTTCAACCTTCCGTCTTTTATCTCCAAATTTCTAAGTCTGACAATTTCTCTCTCCCATTCTTCTGAGTATCCTCCCACGGATCATCCCTCCTTAGAAACTATAGGTATATAATACCATATCCACTAAATAAATTTGATAGTTTTACCCCTGTTAGATAATATTGAACGATATCAGCTTAAGAAGCGACATAATAAAACCATTTCTCACATTGCCTATGAGGGTTAACTGTATAAAAGATTAGCAGGAAGGAGGAAGGCATATTCAAGAGGAGATGAACGAATGGACTTGCTGAAATTACTAAGTGGAATTCACCGACGTGACACCAATGACAACAACTATATCCAATAGAGAGGAAAATCTGCTTATTTTTAGAGCGTGCTTTTTCAAAAGCCTCATTTCTCCATGGATACCAATCTACAGGATTAAAAGCGTGTTGCAGTAAATAGGGGGATTTCCATTAATTAATCGGTTAGATTATTTACCTTCTTTGAGTGCCATTAATATAGCCTCCTTGTACTAAATATGCCATTGTTATTATTACCCATTGTACGATAAAAAGACACTAACGAGAGGCTGTGTCCAAAATGACATTTTAAATTCCCACTATCAAAACATTACCAATTATCTTTACGTATTCTACTGTCCATAAGTATCGCAAACAAATATGATGGACCCTGAAGATGTTGTAGTGGCACAGTGTTATCAAGCGGTATATGTTTCAATGCTTCGATAAAAGTGTTTTTAGAGACTATTCTATTCGTTCTGCTTAGTTTTATAGAATTCCCCTTAACCTCGTACGTAAACTCAGCACCTCTTTTCTGCTTAAAAACTTCACCTTCATTTTCACTAATCCTCTTCCAAATACTCTCAATCATTCTATCACCTCAAAGTAATTGTAAAAGTGTTATTCCACGCAATGATCGATTTCTAAAAACACTGTTTACTCCTCAAAGAAGTCTAAATCAAGTTTTTTAGTTATATATACTTCTTCATTCGATACACCAATGTTGTAGGTGAACATTAAATCCGTGAGTTCTAGCCCATCAATTAGTATTACTCGCTTATCAATTGAGTCTACATAGTTTCGAGCATCTTTTGAAAACTTAGTTGTTGTAATAAAAATGCCTTTAGATGCTTTCTTACCTACCAAACTCCCTACAAATTTCTGAATTTCAGGACGAGAAACTTTAGATTCTATGCCCCATCGTTTTGCTTGCAAGTAGATCATGTCCAAACCTAACACATCTTCTTTAATAATCCCGTCTATTCCTTCATCACCTGATTTGCCTATTGCTTTACCTGCTTCCTTTACAGAACCGCCATAACCCATAGCTACAATCAAATCAACCACTAATCGTTCAAAAAAAGCAGGTGAGCATTCCATTATCTTTTCTAAAATCATATCTTGTAGTTCATTTTTTAAAATATTATAATTGTGATCAATAATTTCCCAAGGAGTTCTGTCATTCTCCACTACATCAATATTTGGTTTATCCACATTATTTACAAACTGATTGAAACTCTGATATCTACTTAAAAACTTATTATCGATCCTAGTGACAGAGGTATCTGCCAATACTTTCAATCCATCATCTGTAATTTTGAATACAGCTCTTCTCACCACTTTAATTAGACCTGCTTTTGATAGATATGTTCTGGACCATCCAATACGATTATGTAACAATGTTTGCTTTCCACTTGGTAAAAGTTCTGCTACATCTTCATTCGTTAAGTGAAAGTATTTAGATAGCAACACATATATTTCTTGCAACTTATATTCGTTTCCATCCTTTAACTGATTTAAAAATGGATACATAAAATCTTGATAACCTGGTACTGCCATTTCTTTCATCAACTCCTTTTGCACGCTTCATTATTTTATTACAATATATTCTTTTCTCTTTCTGGAATCAATCAAAGTGATTTTGGCCTTCCTTAGAACGTTGCTAAGTAAACGTCAGTGCTTTTTCATGTGATACATCCAAAATCCAGTTATCAAACACCCATGAAACATCGCCTGCGTTATAATAAGCTACCGATTGATATTTATTGGTTCCAACAGATTTAATATTCTCCTTCAGGATGTATAGCCCTCATACCCTTCTGGGCTCTTCATCATCTTAAGCACATCATTATGAATATACCAATAACTGACCGAAATGAAATTTGAGCTTTCACGGCTTGAAACTGCGAATAAATCAGGATCACCTTCAACACTAAAAACTTCTTTGTTATCATAATTAAATCTTGCGTTCACCAATAAACAAGAACTTCACACGTCTGATTCCGCTTCCTAGCTTCTTCACTTCTGGAGTTCCAAGGGTCGTATGGCCCGATGCGTGAATGCGTTGTTGTGTGATGGATTGTGACCTCGAATCATAGACAAACTACAAATCTTTAAATCCCTTCAGATAATCATTATAGTATTTCCAAGATTCCTCTTCATTTGATAAAACAATATCTAACATTACCCTCAACATCAAAACAGGTCCCGAATGCACTTCATCCACTTGTTCAATATCTATGTCCGTATCAATAGCTAGTTCAAAGTTGAGTATCCACCACTTATCAATATGTTCATACAAATTAATCAAATCAATAAATAATTTATAGTGCTCCTCATCATTAATTCCATGAAAAATACTATTTCCCATTTCATGAGAGAGTTTATTACGATAGTCTTTCAATTTATTGAAATTTTCTATATCTTCTTGTTTAATGACCTCCATTTCTTTAAACCAATCTAGAGAAGCATATAGAGGACTCTTATTCCTCGATAAAACTTTAGTTCGATAGTTTTCATTAATTATCCAGCCATTTGAGTCAAACCCATCTGTAAAGAAAGTTTCGGGGTGAGCAATTATACTGTCTTTTAATAGCTCAAATGCAGTAATAAACATTGAAGACTTGATCAAATTTCCTTTGAGAATTTCAGGATTCAAAAAATTATTCCATGGATCTGTCTTCATAGCCTCACCTACTACTAGTTATTTATCACAATCTTCCACGTAACGTTCTTATATTCACGAACCCGAAAGCTTAAAAATGCACTGTGCCGGGTCAGACAGATTTAAATTCACAGGGTTATGAGCTGAAAACATCCTTACCTTCCACTTCTCGCGAACAAGGGCGAAGATTAATTCGTAAATACGTTACTATTTGTTGGTTTCCAACTCCTTGAATATGCAATCTTAATTATTTTATTAATTCATTTGCTATAAACTCCATTTCACCCATCATTGCATGTAATTCCTTAAAATCTAGAAAGACCTTATTGGATTTAATTCCTTGATTCGTTATCCAAATAGGTATACTATTTAATTCCTCTATGATGCCACTACTTATAGTGCTGTCATAGTGTTTCGATACATTATAAAGTGTATTAAGTCTATCAATAGAAGAACCCTCATTTTTTATAAACAACTTATTAACTTCATCAACCATTTTATTACCTAGCATATATGCCTGATACAGATGGGAAATCGAAGTCTCAATACAAACAACTGCTGATAAATATGTAGATATACTTACTTTATCGTGACATAGAAAATCATCTAGTAAATAACTTCCAGTATTATACTGATGGAATGTAGATTCTATTCTTCTTAAAAGATTCATCAAATATATTCTTTGCTTTTCTTCATATTGATATCTTAGAGTAGCATTTAACAAAAAAACATTGACCCACTGTACTTCATTACTATATGGAATAGTATTATTTTCAGTTAAGCTGGATAGATCCGCAGAGATAAAATTATCTAGCAAATAATTAGAAGGTCTAAACTCCATTGATATTCACTCCAATTTTTTTTGGCAATTGCACATAACGTAATATTTACGAAGTCCGTAAAAATAAGAACAACAATTCAAACCCATCGTGTTTAAACAGCCCTTTTAAAGCTCACTTTTATCATACCATTAAATGTAAGAATAGGATCACTAAATCCATACTTCCAAACAAAAAAACTCCCGTCATAACATCAACAGAAGCTTCTTTGAAAAATTGATTTTCACCAACATCTCATCAATGACAGGTACGTGTGAAACTTTTATTAGATATCCCCAATATTTATATATAAGGGGTTTTATGGAAGTGATATCAAATCAAACATTAACATTATGCCACTCTTGATTTATCCAAGCATAGCAGCTTGTCGTTTATACTGATCCTCCAGCACTAAACAGACCATAGCCTCTACAACAGGGACAATTCTCGGGCAAATACATGGATCATGTCTACCTTCAGTGCGTATCTCTTGTTCTTCGCCTCTGATGTTAGTCGTTTGCTGTGGTACAGAGATGGAAGACGTCGGTTTTACGCTAATCCGAAATACGATTTCTTGTCCGGTGCTAATTCCCCCGATGATTCCTCCGGAATGATTGGTAAGGAAACCATCGCTATTCATCGCATCATTATGCTCACTCCCCAGCATCGTTGCCGCTTCGAAGCCAGCTCCGAATTCTATCCCTTTAACTGCGCCAATGGACAGCATGGCTTTCGCCAGTTCTGCATCCAATTTATCGAAAACCGGCTCTCCAAGACCCGGAATTACGCCACGAATGCGGCATTCCACGATACCTCCACAGCTATCTCCAACCTCAGCTAACCGCTCAATCTTTTGAATCATCTTGGCAGCTGCAATCGGATCACAGGCGCGGACAGCATTTTGTTCAATAATCTCCTCATCGAAGGATTCACACTTTATACCACCGATTTCTTGTGAGTATGCTACTACCTGCACGCCTCTTCTCTCTAACAGCTTACGGGCTATTGCACCTCCAGCCACTCTTGCCGCAGTTTCTCTGCCTGAAGCACGTCCGCTACCGCGATGATCCCGGATGCCGTATTTCTCTAAATAAGTAAAATCGGCATGGCCCGGCCGAAAAGCATCCTGTATCTCACTATACGCTTCTGGCCTCATATCGTGGTTTTGTAGAACTACAAAGAGTGGTGTCCCTGTTGTTTTACCCTCAAATACTCCTGATTGTATGTGGACAACATCATATTCTTTACGAGGCGTAGTCACTGAAGATTGACCCGGTTTTCTCCGATCCATTTGCTTCTGAATATAAGCTTCGTTAATCTCAACGCCAGGTGTTACACCATCCACTATGACACCTACCGACACACCATGTGACTCACCGAAGGTTGTAATTTTGAACACTTCACCGAATGTATTTCCTGCCATTATATATGCACCCCTTATTTAATATTGGATCTGTACACCTAACGCTGACAATCTGTCAAAATAATCTGGACAGGTCTTGGAGACACAACCGGGGTCAATTATCTGAATATTCTCAATCTTCAAGCCGATTAAAGAAAGCGCCATAGCCATGCGATGATCGTCGTGAGAATCTAGCAAAGCGGGAATAGGCTGACCCGGATATACCGTTAGGCCATCCTCAAACTCATCCACACGGATTCCGAGCTTACTAATTTCCTCACATATCGCGGATATCCGATCACATTCATGATGTCTGATATGCGTAGCATCTTTCAAAGTGATTGGAGCGTCGGCAAAAATAGCCATAGCAGCCACAGTTAGTGTTTGATCCGACCATTTCTTCATACTCACTGTGAATCCACCCTTAATCTGTGGGACACCTTGTACTTCAACATAGTTCTCCCCATGAAGAACGGTACAGCCCATTAACTCCAGAACGTCTAAGAACTCGATATCAGGTTGACTTGTATTGCTAGCATTGATCCCTTCAATTCGTACACGCCCTGCCGTAAGCGCAGCTACCGCCCAAAAGTAACAGCATGTGGATACATCAGGCTCTAAAGTAATCGTGTGACCTTGATACTTTCCCGTTGGAACTGTTATCGAGTGACCATCCTGAGAGGCTTCTGGTGTTACACCAAATGAAGCCATCATAGCAAGAGTCATCTCGACATAGTCTCTTTGCACAACTTCACCATCAATAAACACGGTTACCGGTTCTTTGGCATACGGTGCAGCTAGCAGCAATCCGCTAATAAATTGACTTGAAGTAGAGCCGGGTAGTGTTGCCTTTCCTCCTTGCAGACCTTGTGTCTCTAATGTAAAAGGTAAACAGCGTTCGGCTTGCTTATACTCAAACTGTGCGCCAAGGTTCGTTAATGCGTCGAGTAATGGCGCCAGAGGTCGCTCACACAGTCGTTTACTTCCATTCATTGTCCAAGTGCCATTCCCTGCCGCGAGTGCAGCGGGTAAGAATCTCGCAACTGTGCCTGCCGCTCCTACATATAGTTCCCCAGTCGGATTCGGCCAATTGCCTCCACATCCCTCGACAACTGCTGTCTCTTCATCTATCACAACGGAAATTCCAAGTTTCTTTAAGGATTCAATACACCAATAAGAGTCGTCACTTCTTAATATTCCCTTTATTTCTGAACGTCCTTCAGCTAAAGCAGCGATTATCAAGGCCCGATTCGTCAGACTTTTGCTCCCTGATATAATTATCGTCCCATTGATTGCCGCTTCCGCTGGACTAACCTTCACTACTTGTTTATCGCTATTTGTTGACCAAGGAGAACGCGCTTCTAAGTCCGGTTGATTGGATTCCATTACATCCACCCCTTTGAATTATTCCTCTAGACTGATTATAATAAATGAAATGAAATAAATGAAATCGTATTTTCACTATAATGATATAGAGGTGATCTATACCACCATGTTCAACTTAGAATGGTATCGAATTTTCTGGCAAACGGCACGTCATCGAAATTTAACAAAAGCAGCAGCGGAACTGCATATTACACAGCCCTCTGTGAGTTATGCCATTAAACAGATGGAAGAGGCCTTGGGGCTGAAGCTGTTTCACAGGTTATCCAAAGGTGTAGAACTTACAGAAGAAGGGCGAGCTCTTTTCGAATATGTAGAGCAATCCTTTACTATGCTGGATTCTGCACAAAAACATCTGAAGAACTTGAAGCAATTAAATGAAGGAGAAATACGCATCGGAGCTAGCGATTATCTGATCAAGCATCTTTTGTTGCCGCAGTTGAACACCTTTCATAGCACATACCCAGGTATACGAATTCGGCTTTCACATGGGAAGACACCCGATATCACTAAGCGTTTAAAAGATGGTGAGATCGACTGCGCCTTTGTACATATGCCTCTTCAAGATCCACTGCTAAACATCCAGACACTCGCGGTGTTGGAGGATTGTTTTGTAGTTGGTGAAGCCTATAAAGAAATAGCGAATCGTTCATTAACCATGAAAGAAGTGTCAGAGCTGCCGTTAATCCTATTTTCACAGGGGAGCAGTACAAGAGTATTTGTAGAGCAATGGTTTGCAGCTAAGGGACTGTCGGTAATTCCAGATATTGAGTTGGGGAGTATAGAACTGCTAGCAGAGTTCGCTAGATTAGGGTACGGGGCTGCTTTTATTAGCCGTTCTTTCGTGCAAGAGGATATTCATAGTCGAAAACTTTATGAGCTGAAGCTAGACGATCCGCTTTTACCTCGCAGTATAGGTTTTGCAGTACGACGGGATAGAAAGCTATCTGTTGCGGCTGAGCATTTCGTTCGGATGATTGGTACGTAGTTATCAGAGAATGTTAAATTCTTTGACTAAAAAAAGAAAAAAACACCGGAATTCCCAGTGTTTATTTCATTCCTAAAGCTTCTTTCATTTGTGGGATAGATAAACCGTTGGCTTTCATCTCTTTGATCCAAAGAATGCGTGCGACGGTTTCCTCTCTTTTATATCTGCGTGTTAAATTCTCCTCCGCCTGTTCAAAGGGCAGCATGCCTTCCTCTGTGTAATGTTTGAGTGTACTGTAACGGGCATTTGTGATTCTTACCAATTCACCTATAGATACATACTCTGACGCCAAAATATTCTCCATGGTACGTTGTCTAGACATTGATTACCAACTCCTTTACAGCGGGCGTTTCGGAACAATACGCACACCTTGAATTGGCACTTTCATCATTACAAAATGCGGGATCGCATCATATAACAAATTATCAATTTTAAGAGTCGCAATCGATCCTCTCTCCATCACCTTAACTTCATGTCCATAGGACTCTAATCTTGTAATAACTGCGTCTAGTCTTTGATTAGAATTATCAAACCAAGACTCTGTTTCAATAAAGACAGCTCGTGAACGCTCTAGGGCAGGGAAGATTAGGTTGATACTGCTACCGATAAATGTCTTCGCAAACTTTGTCTTCAATTCTAAGAAACGTTTAAGACCTAACTCAATTCCATGGCGAATTTGTATAGAAAATAAAGCCTTTGCCCATAAATTACTTTGGTATAGTTCATGTAGTTTGATATTTACCTTTTCTAATTCATTCAGCGAGAAAAAAGCATGCATACATCCACTTTCACGAAGTAGCCATAACATACAAATGACCTCATCCGTTACAGGACCCTCTTCCAAAATTTCTGCCCGAATGTTCTCTGTAATGCTTGTGTATGCCTGCATATTACTGCGATAAGCTCTAACTTCAACTTCAGCAGAGTCAAAAAACATGTCGCTCCCTAACAGACTTGGGATATCTTCAAGCAAATTCATTGCTTTAAGATAATCTGAAATCGCGGTTTCAAACTTTTTCAATTGATTGTTAGACGGCATGGATGCCTTTTTTAACCACCAATTCAGGTCACCCTTCACCTCAGCACTATTATGAAATAAGGGTTGTAGAACAGTTTCTCTATAAAGAGTTGAATGAGATTGCTCAAGAGCTTCCTTATGCAAAATTAAGTTGTACTCAGATTGCGTAATACTTTCCTCTAAGTAAAGCTCCAAGATAACCGCAGCCGCCATACAGCGTAAAGACACTTTCTTGACAGTAGTCATATGAAGACTTCTCTGTGCATTTAGCGCAATCAATGAGAAACTCGGCGCTAATTTTAAATCCATCATAACCATCCACCCCTATCCATAAATTCGTATTTACTGGATGATGATATTTATTCCGAATGTCGAGCGTGTGATTCACTTACTACTTACTACTTACTACTTACTACTTACTACTTATCATTTACAATACACCAATTTAACATTAATTGTCAATGATCTTAGGCAGCGTAATCATATCCTTTCACGCAAAAAAAGCCAGACCACCGAGCAATTACATACATTGCTTGACGATCTGGCTATTGAGTTTTGTACACAAATCAAAAGTTTTATGCTCCCCGTTCTTAAATTCTTTCCATTCAGCGCTTTCGAATCCTAAAAGGTTTTTTATGTATGTCCTTAAGTCAGTAATAATCAACATTGCGGTACAATGTTGATTTCCATTCATATTATAAAATATAACCCGCAGTGAAAGGAATTTAAACTCATGGAATATTTGAATATGCTGGCTAAATTAGGGGTTGGGAATGCTCACCCTGGAGGGTTTACTGCAACTTTAAAGCAATTTGAACAATATCCTCTACCCACTGCCTCCCAAATTCTTGAAGTTGGATGTGGAACCGGCAGAAGCTCTTGTTATTTAGCTGCACAGGGTCATGATGTAACAGGTGTAGATATTCAACCGGATATGATCTCAAAAGCAAAAATACGGGCTGAAAAAGAAAATGCTTCCATTGAATTCTTAGTAGGGGATGCAAGCTCGCTGCCTTTTCCTGACGAGTCATTTGATGTGATTCTTGTTGAGTCTGTATCTATATTCACTGATAGGGATACAGCATTTTCGGAATATTATAGGGTTTTACGGACTGGGGGCAAGCTTTTTGACAGAGAAATGGTCCAATATAAACCTATACCCACAGAAATCAATCAAGAGATCACTACTTTTTATCATATTGAAAAGCTATGGAATATTAGTGATTGGTCAGCATTAGTAAATGCAACAGGATTCAATCATTCCCAGATCGATGGTCCCTTCTTGTTTCCTAAATCAAGTGAGGATCTTATAGAGCATCCAGACCATTATCAACAAATGGATGCTGATTCCTTTTCTTGACCACACGATTTGGGAAGTGATCAGTAAGTACAACAGTATAATGGACCGTTATCATGAATACATCGGATTTATTCTCGTTATTGGAACGAAATAAAGGATTGGCATGTCCATCAACATTTGCAAAAAAAGAACAATAGCCTTGGAACAGTGGCTATTGTTCATTCTGATAGCCTGCTATTATACAAAGAAACAAGCAGATAATATAATTACCAATAAGATATAAAGAACCAAAATTTCTCCAGTAGAAGTGAATCTGCCTCCAACTCCACAGCTCATTGATTATCCCTCCCTTTTACTTCCTAAAACATCATATGCACCACTATTCTAAAAGTATGGACTATCACCTAATTAACATGAGCTGACGGATTTTAATATCCTACTCACGCTGGAAATAATAGCGAAATTGGTCCCAACATTTAGCGCTAATGTCTCCCAAGTAGATGATAAGGAATTGTCGCAAATTCGAACCCGCTTCGAAAAAATCGAAAAGATTCTTAGTGAGGTAGAATAAACGGCGGAATTGCAACAGTCACCCCAGTAAAGACCTATCCGATAAGATATGATGGACTTTTGTTATATCCTCCATTAATTTGTGGCCTTCAGACATTATTCGTGAATCAACAACACACAGCACTTCACATCCCTTATATTCCTATACTGTCATTGGATTGAATTCATTAACTCGTAGAAATATTTAGGTTCATGAGTTTTATTAAGACGATACCAAGCGTCTAATGTTTTTGGAGAGAATACATCTAGAGCTTTTAAAACATGAACAGAAAATTCTAATGGAGCTACTCCGGACGCGGTAATCAATTTCCCATCGGTGACAGCAGATTCCATTTTGTAATATTCTTCGCCCGTGTAAGAATGGCAAATCATTTTAAGGTAGGCCAAATCATTGCTTGTGTGCCAACGTGAATCTAACAATCCTGCTTGAGCAAGTCCTAAGGTAGCACCGCAAATTGCTCCAACTACTATCCCTTCCTTTAAACACATCTCGGCAATTTTTAATATGGGCACGTGAATAGCTTCTGTCCATGTATTTCCACCAGGTAAAATCAGTGCATCTACGCTTTTAATGCTGCACTCATCCACTTTAATGTCAGGCATTATTTTCAATCCGCCCATTGTAGTTACTGGAGTCTTTTCTATCCCAACGGTGACTATTTTTGCTGGAGCCAGCCCCTGTCTGAAGTGTCTTCCAGAGTTCAGCTCGGCGGCTAAATAACCTATTTCCCAATCGGACATGGTATCAAACACATAAAGATATACTGTATTATTCATTTCTAAGTGCTCCTCATAAAGTTTATTAGGTAACAGCAACCATTCATCTTTAATGAGTGGTTATCATTATAATAAAACAACTTCACTGACATCTACTGTCAGTGAAGTTGTTAAACTTGATAATATTCCATTAACTCTGAAGCAACCGCCACAAGTTTATTCTTTAGATTCTGTGGCTCTATAACTTGAATGGATTTCCCATAGGGAAGAATTATATACGGAACATATGCATACAGTGATTCTTCCTCAAGTAAAAAAAATGCTTGCGTTGATGTCCGCTCCTGCAAATGATGCTCCATAAACCAATGTATGCATAAATCATCCAACGCCTCTGCCCTGCCACCAATAATTAAAGAAATTAATTCGGACTTACCTACTACATCTGGTAACAGATTTTTCATAAAAAAAGTACGCGCTGAAAAATCATTGGGACGCCTAAATGAGAATGGCGTGCGTGTGATGTTCAGAATTCGTTCTACCCGAAAGCTGCGGATCTCATTCCGCAGGTGGCAAAATGCAATTGTGTACCACTTATTGTTCCAATTAACCACGCCATAGGGGTCTATTACCCTATTTTGGGACTGCTCTTCATGACTGTTACGATAAGAAATTTCTACAGACCATTCATTTGCAACAGCGTGCTCCAATTCCTGCAATACCGGCTGAACAGCGGGGTATCCCCTGCGGTTTATTACTTCAAATCCGGCTAAATGATGGCTTAGTCTACTTTCCTGCTCCTGATTCGAATACATTTTCAACTTGGATGTTGCATTCTCTAATGCCTCACTCAAAGGATATCCGGCTTCTTTTGCAAATTGGGCAGCATGAAGCAGTGTCTTTTTTTCATCAATACTAAATAGCAGAGGAGATTTGATAAAATTGTGCAGCAAGCTATACCCGCCATTGTGCCCTGTGTCGGATATGATAGGGACGCCACTGACACATAGTGCATCAATATACCGATAAACTGTTCTTATATTTATCTCTAACTTTTCCGATATTTGCTTTGCAGTCAATTTCTCTCCCGAATTCAACATCCATAGAATTGTTAGCATATTATCATTTTTTGGCATAACATAACTCCTTGTTATTACTAATCAACTCCGTTAGTGTTACCGGAGTTAAGGACAAGGAGCGTAGCCTATTTAGGCTCGCTCCCCCACATCTCCATAACGGTTCTAACGGCGATTTTTTCAAATCCTCTGTTCATTTCAATAAATGCCTCAGCTTATCTGGGTTCCTAACAAAGTATAAGTTGCGAATCGAATTTCTCTCGACATGCATTAGCGCAACAGTAACGATGCCATCTCCTGAACGGACAACGAGTCCTGTTTGGCCATTTATATCCCTCATTTCTACATGCATGCCTCCTTCGTAATGAGGAGCCTTACGAGTTAAGCCGAGAAGGAAACGGGCGACGAGATCGCGCGATTCAATAGGATGGACGGCGGCAGAGGCTTTACCCCCTCCATCTGAGACCAACACGACATCTTTGGCGAGCATGGATATAACCCTATCCACGTCACCCTGTTCGAGAGCCGCTAAGAGTCGACGGACCCACTCTTCGCTTGCAGCTTCGGGATTGACTGGTTCATCGGGGGTAATCCCCATTTTTCCTCTCGCACGGCTGATCAGCTTGCGGCAATTCGCTTCGCTTTTGCCAACGAGTTCAGCAATATTAGCATATTCAAAGCCGAGCGCCTCACGAAGCACGAACACTGCCCGTTCCGTAAGGGACAGCCTTTCAAGCAATACGAGCATAGCATAAGACAGCAGCTCGCCTTGAACAACCGATTCAAACGATTCATCATTCGGAGTAAGAAGGGGCTCAGGAAGCCATTGCCCAAAATACTGTTCCCGCCGCTTACGCGCCGAATTGAATAAATCCCGACAGCGATTAGTTACCATTTTGCACAAATATGCTTTAGGTTCAACCAATCGATCCAGCTCTACATCATACAACTTCAGGAATACGTCCTGCACAGCGTCCTCCGCATCGGAGACCGATCCAGTCAGTTGGTAGGCAAGCGTAAAAAGCAGCCCTTTATAATGCTCATATAACTCTTGCATCTTAAAATTCCACCCTTTTCCACTAACCCTCTGTTTACATTATTTTAACAGACTTGCCGAATCCCATGTGAATTTCCTTATTCGCCAACCCAGCTTTCCTGAAAAAATAATATCTAACCCCCATTGATGTGTCCATACCATTCCCTGCTCCGGACCTAAGGCAAAACAAAAAAAGTAAATAAATTCCTTATGCATGGGTGCCGGACGCCCTGCAATATCCGCCGATAAAATCTTTCCAAGCCTTGCTGCTTGGGCGGTCGCTTCCTTACACGTCTTCCCGTCCACCCGTCCGCTAGCAGGGTCTACGATTCGCGCGCAGTCGCCGATACTGTATACACCCTGGGCCCCTTGAACTCGATAACTTGCATCTACGATCACGTATCCTTCCGGAGTGATCGGTAACCCGATGCTTTGCAGCATTGGGTTGGGTAACAGCCCCAGCGTCCAGACACATAGGCCAGCGGACATCGTCTCGCCGTTAGATAAGGTTAGCACTCCCTCTTTCTCCTGTAACACCCTACTTCCATGTAAGGTAGTTACTCCGATAGCGTCAAGTGAACGTTCCAGTTTAAGCCCTACTTTTGCCGGGCCTTCTGGGAAAAGTCTCTTATTCGCGTTAAATAAATTTATCCTTACAGCATTCGGGTCAAGTCCCAATGATATCGCATCATCACGAAAAAAATAAGCTAGTTCGGCAGATGTCTCGATGCCGCTTATGCCCGCTCCAACAACGGCAATGGTCATTAATCTCTGACGTTCTTTCGAGCTTTTTTCCTTTACAGCTTTCTTTATATTCGCGCGCCATGCCTCTCGGATCTTCCACGCAGCGTCTAAACTCGCTAATGCCATACCTCCTTGATCAGGGTCGGGTTGCCGCACGACGCTGCCCACCGCCAGAACGAGGAAGTCATATTTTATCGAATTCTTATTTCCTACAGCATCCTGACAGAGTAGCCTTCTTTCCTCTGATTCGATTTTCGTTACAGTAGCCTGAACGAATTCAACCCCCTCGGGAAATAACCTAGTCAGAGGGATAGTAATCTCTTCATCTCTGACCGCGGGCTTAAAAAGCAATACTTTGCGAAAGTGATAAGGGTTCTTATCGATTAAAATAAGTCGGAGTGTTCGTTTACTTGCTTGCCCCTTAAATGTTTTCCGAATCGCTTTAATTGCATTTATACCTGCATATCCTCCGCCAATAACGATGCATGTCAATTCTTTCATTGCAACCACTCCTTATTCCGTCTGCATATAAAACGAGATAAGGAGTCGTTTTGTGACAACAACGATATTTCGATGACTGCCGATTATCTGTACTTGAAAAAGTTATCATATCCTATTTAGCAAACTATCAATCAAGCTAAAGCACTTGTTGAATGATGTGGGCAAACATGTTTATACCACACAAACATAGCTATTCAGTATAAGTCTATGGATAGCAAAAAGACTTACTCGAGGTATCAATACCTTCGAGCAAGTCTTTTTATCTTACATTATAAAGAGACTAATGCCTTATACAAAAACATACTCCCCGTCACCGATCTGAATCGTCTTCCCTTTCAGCGCTAACGAATCCGTTTCAAAAACCACCTGTTTGAACTGGTTCTCATCCCCTTGCACGAAAGCAAAAGACTTATCTTCAATCGTAAGGATAAAAGTACTGTCGTCTGACTCTGTTACAGGCAATCCGAATAACGTTCCCCAATGGTTAGCAGTAGCTGCAGGGTCAGAGACATGGAATACAGCGCGCACGATTTCGACATGACCAGCAGTATGAGGCCGGATGACTCCAGACGAAGTTAATCTTTCTAACCTCTCTGCTTCTGTTCCGCTCCATTGAATGATGAACGGATAGACTAGGCCTTGAAAGTCACCACCGATAGTCATCATGCGCCACTCGATTAATCTTCCCTCATTATCTAGACGCTTCCCATCGATAATTGGAGATAATGATAAACCCGCTGCTTTCAGGGAAGACGCTACTTCTTCAATATCATCTGTCCGGATGACTACTCTGCTTAAGACTTCATGCTCAGGCAGAAGTTTTACCGCGTCTTGCACCACTAGATTATGTTCCGTCGCCTTTGCTAGCTCAAGATTCTCAATACCCAGAAATTCGAGATAGGTCAGCCCGAAATAACTTAATGAATTATATGTGCCCCAATCTTTATGAGAGCCTCCCTTAAAAGCAATCAATCCATGATCTCCAAAAATCTCAACCGGTTTGGCCAGATCATTGACGTAGTGTACTAAATGATCCCATTTCACCGTTGCCATGATTACTTCACTCCCAGCTCAGTAGTACGCTTCACAGCTGCCAGAACACTTCTTTGCAGACCTGCTGCGAAATCACTGTTATTTAATTCGAACAAGCCATGCATTCCGACACCGCCTGGTGAATTATTAATATCAAGCAGTTGTCTTGGATGCAGTCCTGTCTGCTGCAGCATAGCAACCGATCCCATAACGTTCTCCAGCGCTACCTTCCAGGCTTGCTCACGCGGCAGTCCGGCAAGTACACCTGCATCTACAAAAGATTCAATGAAATAATAAATATAGTTGGGGCCAGCCACACCAAATCCAGTGAAAATATCCATCAATGCCTCATCCAGATATTGCACCTTACCAAATCCGAGTAAGAAATGCTCCACTTGATCGCGCGTAGCGTGAGCATTTAACGCAACACCGCTATATCCGTAGCCTGTATCCGTCAAAGTATTGGGAATAACTCGGATTATGGAACGATCAGCTCCAAAATACCCGGCTAATTGTTCATTCGTCACACCCGCTACTATCGATACGATTGCGGCAGTGGATGTAGCAAATTGCTGTACAATTTGTCCAAGTGTAGTCAAATCATCCTGTGGCCGCACCGCAACCACAATCAGATCTGCTGTAGCTAGGCTTTGCTCTTGCGAGCTTTTCGTATCTACTCCGTATTTGGTATTCAAAAACTGAAGACGGGTCTCATTAATGTCTGATACACTAATTTGATCTACAGACAGGGTGTTATTGGATATAGATGCACGAATGATCGCTTCCGCCATCTGTCCTCCACCAATAAAATGGATCTTCTCTTGTGTCACAACATTCACATCCCTCATTAATTGTTGTCCCATGCTTCAGGCAGAATGAAACCATCATATTTCTCTATTCCACGAATATATTCTTCGAACTCTTTAGATTCATAAGCGGCTTTCAAGTCTTTCGCCCACTGTGTATTTTCATCCTTTTTATTAACCGATACGATAATCCTGTGTTCCATAGGTGTATTTTCTATTTTCAAGGCATCCGTAATCTTTCTGTCCGAATTAGCAATATAATTCCCGTTTACAACGCCGTAATCAACATCTTGCAGTGAAACAAGGATTTGAGCAGGATCCAATATTTTAATATCAATGTTATATTTATCCGGCTCCATACTATTGATGTTAAAATCAGCTACGCCCGCGCCATCTTTAATCTTGATCCAACCCAATTCTTCAAGGATACGCAGTGCACGCTCTTGGTTAACCGGATCATTCGGAACAGCTACGGTTGTACCATCTTTAACATCGTCAAGTGTTGTATGATTTACGGAATAAAGACCTTGTGGTGCACCAGGCGCATAAGCAATTCCTACCATGTCTGCTTTGATTTCTTTGTTGATTGCCTCCATATATGCTGTGCTTTGGAAGATACTTGCGTCAATAGAGCCTTCCTTCATCGCTGGATTGACCTGCATATTTTGTGAAAAGGACTTAATTTCAACGGTATAGCCTTGTTTCTCTAGGATGGGTAGAATCGATTGGCGGAATTGCTCCTCATAAGTTCCCACACCAAATCCAATGGTAAGCTTCTTCTTATCTCCGGAATTATCGGATTGACTATTCCCGCAAGCCGTCAACACCGCTAGAACCCCAATCATCAACACTACTATCAACTTTTTCATAACTTCATCTCCTATTCAAATATAGATTGTTTTAGTTGTGCTAACGCCTCATCCGTCACATTAAGCGGGATAGCGCAATTTGGAGAAAGAATAAAAGGCTGGTCTTTCATTAATGTCAATGCTTCTTTAGCCTGCTGCTTAATTTGTGCGATATCGTTTACAGCGAACAACCCATGATCGACGCCACCTACTTTAGTAGCTTTGAGATCCGCCACTAAACCTGGGTTCCCCTCGGCTACAGTATCCCAGCTGATCCCATCAATTCGATAATCATTAAATTTCTCAGGCTGTGCATAGGCTCCACAAGTATGGAGAATGTTTTTGCCATAGCTTGCAGCTTCTAAGACTATAGAATCATAGGGTCTGGAGAACTCATCAAACATGGCTTCATTAAATAATCCTGGATGAGCGGTGCCTGTCACAGCGTAGAACAAACCGTCAGAACCCACATGCTGCAGCTCTTGTACATAATCGGCTAAGGTTAATGAAATTGCATGTAACGCATGGTGTGCTGCCGCACGATGCTCCTTAAATAACGACTCCAAAGTTACCGGATGCTCAATGCCAAACACTGTTTTTGTAACATAAGCAGAACGCCCTACAATAAATAGCAACACAGTCAATGGAGAGAATACCGTTTGGATTAGTGGGGTATCAGGTAGTCCTTGACGAATTTTTCTAACCCCGTCTAAGTGTTCTGCCAAGGAAGCTGTATGCACAGCCTTTTTGACTTCAATATCCCATAGATTAGCCGCTGATGGAATCGCAGTCGTTTGCTGCCTAGGAAATACAGTCTGATAGTCCGTAAAATCATATTGATTGCCCCAAGCTTCCGCCAAATAAGTCGCTCTAGGATTAATCTTGACCCAGTCCCAATCATATTGTTTCGTGAAAGAAATCGTAGTTTGTGCTAGGTCATCTGCTGTTTGTTCTTTGTCGATAAAATGACGCCACCCACTTACAATTGGACGATCTGCCTGTTCACCGGATAATATTGCTTTAAATCGATCTTGCTTACTCCATTCACTCATCTGCCAAACTCCCTCCCGGAATATGTAATGACTAATAACGGCGAATTTTTCTCGCTAGCGTGTTACCTAAGGATTGAATGCCTTGCACTAAAATAATGAGAATGATCACGGTAGCTACCACGACAACCGTATCAAAACGTTGGTATCCATATACAATCGCCAAGTCTCCGACACCGCCGCCTCCAACCGTACCAGCCATTGCAGTTGCACCGATCAACCCGATCGTTGCCGTCGTCAAAGACAGAATTAATGATCCAACCGCCTCTGGCAATAAAAAGTACCATATTACTTGAAATGGCGTAGCCCCCATCGCTTCGGCGGCTTCAAGAATTCCCGGGTTCACTTCAAGCAAGGAGTTCTCTACCAAACGTCCAATGTAAGGAGCAATATAGATAATTAATGGTACGATCGCTGCGCTTGTCCCAATCGAAGTATGAACAATCAAACGTGTGAAAGGTACGATTGCCACAAGTAAAATAATAAAAGGCAGAGAACGTATGATGTTAATAATTGGATTAAGTATGGCGTAAAGCGCTTTGTTCTCCAAAACACCACCAGGACGAGTGATTACAAGCAATATCCCAAAAGGAATCCCAATCAAAGAGCCAACAAACAAGGAGACGCCAACCATCTGAATCGTTTCAATAATCGCCTGCAGAAATTGATCACCTGTTAATGTGGTCGAAAACATTAGATTCTACCTCCTCTACACCGACTCCATGACGTTTTAAGAAAGATAACGCATTGTTAATTTCAGCTGTATCTCCACTGCATTGAATAATTACTGTGCCCAGTGTCGTTTCCTGAATCTCCGTCGTATTCGCAAATAAAATATTGACCATCACATCAAAGGAACGAATCATTTCGAACAGAATAGGCTCAGATGCACTTTCACCAACAAAATTAAGCTTATGAAGCACACTGCCAGGCGCCGTTTTAATGTTTTTTTGCACGCTCGGTGTAATGCTGTTCTGAATAACTGTCTTCACAAAATTTTGAGTGGTCTTATGCTTGGGGCTACCGAATACATCTAGTACGCTTCCTTGCTCTATAATCCGGCCTTCTTCCATGACTGCTACCTTATTACAAATCTCTTGAATGACAGACATTTCATGTGTAATGATCATCACAGTAATGTTGTACTCTGCATTGATTTTTTTTAATAGCTGTAAAATAGAATGGGTTGTCTGTGGATCTAAGGCAGAAGTCGCTTCATCACATAAAAGGATAGATGGATTCGAGGCAAGTGCTCTAGCAATCCCGACACGCTGCTTCTGCCCACCTGACAATTCACTGGGATAACTCCCCGCTTTGTCACTTAATCCAACAAACTCTAGCAACTCTTGTACACGCTGGCGGATTTCATTCTTATTCTTTTTTAGAAGAACCAGAGGAATCGCTACATTATCAAATACTTTTTTAGATTCTAATAGATTAAAATGTTGAAAAATCATGCCGATATTCTTCTTAGCCGCACGCAACTCTTTATCGTTATAGGTTCCTAAATCACGCCCGGCAACAAATACTTGTCCTTCTGTCGGTCTTTCCAAATAATTGACTAAACGAATTAATGTACTTTTCCCCGCACCACTATAGCCAATAACCCCAAAAATATCACCTTTATCGACCTTTAGATCGATCCCTTTAAGAGCATCAATCGTGATCCCTTTCCGTGTGAACGTTTTGGAGACCTGCTTTAGTTCAATCATATACATTCCTCTCAATCATCTTTAGGATTTAGGTCAAGGAGATTAATTAAGCTTTAACCTGTAGCTTCACTAGCGCTTGTTCTGCCAATATAGCGAAGTACTTCGCAGCAGGTAAGATCGCAGCCTCATCGACATCGAAACGAGGGTGATGTAAAGCATACGCTGGACCTGAACCTATATTTACAAAAGCACCCGGGATCTGTTGTAAATAGAAGGAGAAATCTTCTCCACCCATCTGTGGAGGAATATCATGTACTTCGTATCCGACATGTGAGGCGATCTCTTTGGTAAAGTCAGCCCATTCCCCATCGTTTATCGTTGCTGGCGGACCAGGATACCAATGTAGCTGTGCTTCTGCCCCTGCAGCTGCAGCAATCCCTTCAATAATTCGAGTCATTTGGATTGGAATTTGGCCACGAATTTCTTCATTATAAGTTCGCACCGTACCTTCTAATTCCACTTTTTCCGGCAATACATTCCATGTGAAGCCCCCATTAATTCTGGTGACACTTAACACAACTGGTTCAGTGGTGCTATTTTGGCGGCTAACAATGGTTTGTAGCGACGTAATGATCTGAGCCGCAGTGACAATGGAATCTACACCTTTTTCCGGAGTAGCCGCATGAGCGCCGACACCTTTTACTGTGATTTCAAACCGATCAACACCTGCTGTTAAAGCTCCCGTTCTAGTTCCAAATGCTCCAGTTGGCAGGTCTGGTGAATTATGTAGACCAAATATTGCATCTACACCCTTGAGTCCTCCTGATGCTAAGACACTTTCCGCCCCATGCCCTGTTTCTTCTGCTGGTTGGAACAATACTCTAACCTTGCCAGGCAATTCACTTTCACGTGCCTTTAACAATAAGGCAGCTCCTAGAATCGTAGCCGTATGAAAATCGTGCCCACAAGCATGCATTTTCCCAGGAATCTCAGAAGCAAAAGATAATCCAGTCTGTTCCTCTATCGGAAGTGCATCAATATCACAGCGAATGGCTACAACAGGTCCGTTACCTTGCCCGATCTCTGCAATAAGTCCGGTTTGTAATGGAAGGTCTAAAATATGAATATTGGCGTTAGTCAGCCATTCTCGTAATTTCTCAGTGGTCTTAAATTCTTCATAAGCTAATTCAGGCTCTCTGTGCAGGTTTCTTCGAACATCTATTAATTGATTTGCTAAAGCTTGATCAACTTCATTAAGTAAATTCATAGTAAAGTGCTCCCCTTTCTTTATGCTTCCAACTTTTCTTCAATACCTTTAATCCGGTCAAGTGCAGTAGCTAGACTGCTTAAAATATGATCTCGCATTGCTTTTTCAGCGCCATCTTCATTGTGGTCAGCAATCATTTGCAAGATCAGATCATGTTCTTCATCTGCCTGTGTATTCCAATCTCCATGCATGGAGACGAAACGACAATAACGAAGGGAATGATCTCTTAATTGATTCAGAACTTTTTCGAACGTTCTAAGCTCACTGATTTCTGATAAATAATCATGGAACTCAAATCCATAGGTAACGAAATTCTGATTGTCGCCAAGCTGGAAGGAGTGTTTCATTTTGGTAATCATTGTCGTTAAATTAACAATATCTTTCTCTGTAGCATGCTTAGCTGCACTTCTTGCAATATAACCCTCCAGCATGCTGCGAATATGAAATATTTCTTCAACCTCTTTGAGTGTCACAGAAGCTACCCGCAGTCTTCCATTTGGCTGTCGAATGAGAAAATCCTCGTTCTCCAATCTCTGTATGGCCTCTCTTAGTGGCGTACGACTAACTCCTAATAACGCCGCCAAATTTTCTTCATGTACAGGTTGATCCGGCTCTAATTCACTATCAATAATTTTTTGTTTTAATGCATCGTAGGTATTATCCTTTGACAGCCTTCGTGTTCGAATCGCCATATCTATGTAGCTCCTCATCGATAATCTGTCAGGCAAGAGAGCCTCAACAATATATTTGTATAATTGTATACAATTATTAGTTTTGAATGGATTCGTTCAATCTTTTTTATACTATATTCCAATTAATCCACCTAGTCAAGTAGGATTTAGAGGAATAATGTATTTATCTTCAATATCAAAAAAAGCTCTACAACCACAAGGGTCGTAGAGCTTTTTTTGATGATTTTTTAGACATTGAATTAAATTAAAATTTAATAATCCCTGAGGTATGAAGCAATACCAAAAATACCAGAATCGGCGCAACATACCGGAGCATAAACAACCAAACGCGGAACCAACCTGCCTTAAGCCCAGCCGCTTCTGCTGCCCCTTTCCAGAAATAACCGGCAAAGATGGTAACCAGCAAACCGCCTAGTGGCAACATAATGTTAGAGGTTACAAAATCCACCCAATCGAATAGCGCTTTGCCGCCAAACGATAGCTCAGGGAACATTCCCAGAGACATCGCCGAAGGAACACTGAGTAGGAAACATACTAGCGACAAAATCCAAACTGAACGTTTCCGGCTCCAATTCCAGCGCTCCATCGCGAAAGATACAGGTACCTCAAGCAGGGAAACAGCAGAGGTTAAAGCCGCAATCGCCAGCAAAATAAAGAACAGACCGCCAAAGAATGCACCAAACGGCATAGCTGAGAAAGCTGCCGGCAAAGCAATGAAAATTAGCGAAGGTCCTTGATCAGGAGCAATGCCAAATGAGAAAGTCGTCGGAAAAATGATTAATCCTGCGATAAACGCATATAACAAATCTCCCGCCCCGACTGCGAGCGCAGCAGTTCCTAGCGATTGTTTTTTATCCACATAAGAGCCGTAGGTCAGGAGTATTCCCATCCCTAGCGACAATGAAAAGAAAGCATGTCCCAATGCGACTAGCGCAGATTCCGCCGTTAATACCGAGAAGTCCGGTTTTAGGAAAAAGGATACCCCTTCTTCTGCACCCGGTAAGGTTACTGCGCGAATCATCAATACAAAAAGAAGAACGACCAGACCAGGGATTAATACTTTATTAAATTTCTCAATCCCGCCTGATACTCCAAGAATAACTACACCCGCTGTTATAAGGATTGCTATCCCCTGCCAAACAATCGGCATAGGTCCAGAGATAAAGGAGTTGAATTCACCTGCATAATTACTAGAACTAAACAGTTGTCCATTAAATGCGATCATTGCGTAGTTCAGCGTCCATCCTGCAACAATGATATAGAAGGATAGAATTAAAAATGGTGCAAGGACTTGCAGAAATCCGACCGCCATCCAGCTCTTCCCGCCTCCGGCACGTACAAATGCAGTAGCCGCGCTTCCACGTCCGCTGCGACCGATGGCCAGCTCTGCCAGCAACACCGGTAAACCGATCAACACTAGACATACAATGAAGAGAAGGAAAAAAGCCGCTCCTCCATTTTCCCCAGTAATATAGGGGAACTTCCACATATTCCCCAGCCCTACTGAGCTTCCGATAGCTGCGAAAATAAAGCCGGCGGAAGAGAATCGCTCCTTCTTCTCCGAGAGAAGATTTTTTTCACCTTTAAATTGATTCATTCTTATGCCCCGTTTTCTTTTTTTCTTTTTTTAGACCTCATTATAGCCTATCTTAGCATGATCGTCATATGAAAATTTTCTGAATATTTATATCGTTTTCAATAATTATCCAAATTAGACATGAAATTCATCGCAAAAAAAGGAGCTACATGCCCTAGTCTTGGACTAGAACCGTAGCTCCTTCTTCAAATTCTTTTTCTAAAAAGAAATTATTCTTTTACAGCCCCTACCACAATCCCAGTTACAAAGAAACGTTGCAGGAAAGGATAAACCAATAGAATTGGCAAAGCACTAATGAAAATCTGCGAGGCCCGGATGGTTCGTTGTGATAAATTAGCAACGGCGGCCGGATCAAGCTTAGACATATCTGCCTGAACGATAATCGTCTGCATAAACGTTGCTAGCGGAAGCTTGTCTGCATCTCTGATATAAATAATACCGTCAAAATAAGCGTTCCAGTGTCCTACCATAAGGAATAGAGAAACGGTCGCAATAACAGGTAAGGAGACCGGTAAATATATTTTGACAAAGGTCTGAAAGTGTCCTGCCCCATCAATAAAAGCTGCTTCCTCAAGGTCTTTAGGTACGGTACGGAAGAAATTCAGAAGCAAAATGATGTTAAATACAGCCACTAATCCAGGAAGAATAAGTGCCATCAATGAATTCATAAGACCAAGCTTCAGAATTAGAATATAACCCGGTATCAGACCACCGCTGAACAGCATGGTGACAACAAAATACCAAAGATAGACGTTTCTTGCACGAAAGACTCTTGTTTCCTTAGACAGCGCATAAGCTGCAACCGTATTTACCACCAGCGCTAGTCCTGTTCCGAGTACTGTCCGTTCCACAGACACCCACAAGGAGTTAAGGAAATTGACATTATTAAACGTCTTTGCATAGGCTTCAAAGGTAAAGCCAATCGGCCAGAATGTGACTAATCCAGCATTAGCAGGTGCGGATGCACTAAGAGATACCATGAGTAAGTGGTACAAAGGTAGCAGGCAGAGCACGGAAAGGATTGTCAAACACACATTATTGATTATACTGAATATTCGATATGGAATTGTTTTATGGTACATCAGTTGTCATCCTTTCTAGAAAATTCTGTACCCTGCAAATCTATAAGCAAGTCGGTAAGAGACTACGATTAAGATTAAGCTAATAAACGATTTAAATAGATTAACTGCGGTTGCGAAACTGAACTGTCCGCTTAGTAGACCTTCTCTATACACGAAGGTATCAATGATATCTCCCTGCTGATAGATTAATGGACTGTACAAGTTAAAGATCTGGTCAAAGTTTGCGTTGAGCACATTACCCAGTGCCAAGGTGGCGATTACGATAGCGATTGGGATTAACGCTGGGATTGTGATATACATCGTTTGTTTCCAACGCCCCGCCCCATCCACTTCAGCAGCTTCATAAAGTGATGGATTGATACCCGAAAGTGCCGCTAAAAAGATAATCGTATTGAAACCAAACTCTTTCCAAACATCACTAGCAATGATAGTGAACCTGAACCAGTTGCCGTCTCCTAGGAAGAAAATCGGTTTGATGCCAAATACAGATGTGAGGAATTGATTGACAATACCTGTCTGAGCAAGGATATCAATAAGTATCCCTGAAAGTGTAACCCAAGACAGAAAGTGCGGAAGATAAACGAGTGTTTGAATAGTTCTTTTAAGGCCCATTCTTCTTACCTCATTAAGCAATAAGGCGAAGATAAACGGAATAATCAAGTTCAAAACAATTTTGGAACAAGCAAAAAATAACGTATTCCACGTAATGGACAGGAAATAATCATTCTCCCACATGTACCTGAAATGCTTAAGTCCGACCCACTCGGAATCAAAAAAACCTAGTGCAGGTTTATAGTCTTGAAATGCCATAAGAATTCCGGACATCGGAATATAAGAAAAAATAAAAACCATGATTGCCGCTGGCAACACCATAAAATGGAGAATCCATGGTTGATTAAAGCCTTTTTTTCTTTTTTTACTCGGCTGACTTTCTAGGCTCGCCTGTGGTATCGAGTTAACCTCCATATTAGCCTCCATAGCTCTCTCCTGTTCCCAAAAAAAATATTTTGTGTGTGATGGGGATCTCTGCTATAAATAGTATCAGGCGTTTCTCAGGTTTGACTATATAACATTGTTAGGCTTGATAGGGTTTTATTAGGACAACATCTGGAGGGGCATTTATGAATTTATGGAAGCGCTTTACAATACTTAGAGGAAACTTACAATCTCGATTTAGTCTGTTTGCCAAAATAAACAGCTTGATCATAATCCTATTCATTCCCATCATTATCATGTATACCTTTTCAAATAACGTCACCTTCGAGGTTGTAGGCAAAGAGTTGCAGACGTCCAATACGAAACAACTTACTTTTTTATCCAATCAGATCGATTCGCGAATTAATCAGATGATGGACTTCACTCTTATTCTGTCAAGAGATCCCAACGTCAGGGCATTCAATGGACTAAATGTATGGGAAGATCGATATGATCAGATGCAGACCAGATATATTCTCCAGGAAAAGATGGTGCTTCAAGCTGGGGTTACAGATATTTGGCCGACCAGATACGCCGTTCATTCACAGCAAAATAAAGATGTCATCGCCAATTACGACAGACCCATCGGGTATGACGAGGATTATTTAAAAGCAAATATGAGCGGAAGATGGACGTACGGTGATCATGGTGTGGAATCTCAAGGCGATCTAAAATCCTTTTACTGGTTCTTAACGGATTCCTTAGCTCAGCCGGGGACATTAACGGGAAGTAGCCTAGTCATTGAAGCTAGTTTTAGTTATACGAACATTCAGAACATGCTCGATTCGTACAAAGCAGGTGGACAAGGCGATCCGTTCTTCTATCACAAAGGGGAGAAACCGATCCTCAACCGTAGCGCGGACAAGCAGCTATCCGACGAACTAGTTAATTACCTGGATAATCACTCTCCAGAGAATACAACTCAGGATGTAGTGAAACTAAATGGGAAGAACTATTTGGTCAGTTCTGTGAAATCAGCCTCTTTGGATTGGCATTTAGTAGATGTTGTCCCGCTTTATCAAATTCTCAAACCAATTTCTCTTAGTCGGGATTTATTCTATATCACAATGATTCTGCTATTTGTTGTGGGAGTATCCTCTTCCATTCTGCTATATAGAAACGTTCAATATCCAATTAAAAAGCTAGTCAGCGGTTTACAGCGCGTACAGCAAGGAGATTACTCCGTACGGCTTCATAGCAATGAGCAAAATGAGTTTTCGTTTCTGTTCCGTCGTTTTAATGATATGTCCCATCAAATTCAAGACCTGATAGAAAATGTATTTAATGAAAAGATCCGAGCTCGAGAAGCTACTCTCAAGCAGCTTCAAGCGCAAATAAATCCACATTTCCTCTATAACTGTCTTGGTTATATTATCAATATGGCCCAGATGAAGGATGAAGACGCTGTCGTATCAATGGCATATAATTTAAGTGCTTACTACCGTTATACCACCCGTATGGAACGGGAGACGGCTTCTTTGGAGGAAGAAATCAAGCTCTTGGTCAACTATTTAGATATCCAAAAACTGCGCAACGGCAGAATTGATTATCATATTGATATTCCTGAGGATATGCTTAGCCAATCTGTACCTCGCCTAATGCTCCAACCTATGGTGGAGAATTCTGTGATTCATGGAGTAGCGAAGTCCTATTCATCAGGCGAGATCAAGATTAGTGGTGAGAAATCAAACGGTTTCTGTAGAATTTATATTGATGACGACGGCCCCGGCTTGAATCCGGATCAGCTAGAAGCATTAAACCGTAAAATGCAAGAGCCTTTACAGGAGGAAATGGGTTGTGGTCTTTGGAATACGAATCAGCGGATCATGCACCTGTTCGGCAATCATTCAAGTCTTACCTTCAAGCCATCCCCTCTCGGTGGATTCCGAACAGAAATTGTCTGGGAAATCCCAACTGAGGATGATAGTTATAAATTAAAGGAACATCAAGGAGACTAACAACATGCAGATGATCATAGTAGACGACGAAGCACACTGGGTAGATAATCTTTCCATGACTAAACCCTGGCATACGCTAGGAATTGAACAGGTGCATAAAGCTTATTCCGCACGTGAAGCGCTGCAAATTATCGATACGCATCCCATTGATATAGTGATCTCAGATATCCAAATGCCAGAAATGACAGGAATTGAATTGATTGAACGAATAAGAAAACACAATAAAAAAATAAAGTGTATTATATTATCCGGTCATTCAGAATTTGATTATGCCAAAAAAGCACTACAAAATAAGACCGTGGATTACTTGCTTAAACCGCCTACTGATGATGAATTGCTCGGAGCAGTTAAAAATGCGATCAATCAATTAAACGCAGAATGGGAGCTCATAAGTTCACTTAAGCGGACCCAGTTTACCCTTCGGGAGAATCTTCCGGTTTTACGGGGGCGATTACTCCTGGATGCCTTACAAGGACATCGATTTCAAGCCGGTGAATGGGAACGGAAGCTTGTGAGTTACGATCTGCCCTTCCAATCCGGAGAAGCCGCTTTGATGCTTGTACGAATGGAAGAAGAATTCGGAGAATTTGATAACACAGATCAAACCTTGATCGAATATGCGATCATTAATATGGCTGAAGAAATTATGGGAGAATTTATGGAGGTCTGGGGGGTTAAGGAAGAACATGGTTACCTTGTGTTTCTGCTTCAGCTTAAAGATCAAGGAACCGACCTTGAAAAAGAATCCATATTAGAGAAGCTTTCTTTACAACTTCAGTATAAGGTTAAGCAATTTCTGAAAGGTTCACTATCCATTGTAATCACGGAGTGGTTCAAATTCCCTGAGCAGCTGTCGACTCGTTTCCAGCAAGCTTCATCTTCTTTCCGTCAAATTGTCGGGGATGAGCGTGAATTCATTATGCGCGTCAGTGACTTGGAGCTTCCTTCAGTGCATGGCCCCTTAGATGCTCTTTATACCCCTCCCACTTTGATTCATCTACTGGAGAGTGGACATTGGGATGCGGCTGAAGAAAAATTGCTTGCCGTCTGTGCCGAGCTAGATGAGAAATGGTCTGAATCCTGGGAGCATTGCATGGAGGCTGGTTTTTTAATTACTGCCTCTTTCACGAATCTCGCACATCGTAATGGTCATACATTGGCAAACTTAATGGGGACCGATATCGAAGCGTTGCAGAGCGGGGATGCTTTTTCCAGCATTAGTAAACTAAGAAAATGGTCTCTAAGTGTTCTGGCCCAGCTAAAAGAAGGAACATCCAACGAAATTAAAGACATTCGTTCCGAATATGTAAAGAAAATTCAAGATTATACGGATAAGAACTTGCATGATGATGTATCGTTACGTGTTCTAGCTGACCATGTAAATCTCCATCCGACACATTTATCAAAAATCTATAAGATTGAAACGGGTGAAGGAATCAGCGATTATATCTCGCGCTTGCGGATGGATCGTGCCTGTCATAAGCTGAAGACCACCACTAAAAAAGTCTATGAAATCAGCATGGAGATTGGATATATGGACCCTGCTTATTTTATCAAAGTATTCAAACGGCAGTTTGGGGTAACACCGCAGGAATATAGAGACACAAAATAAAGAGCATGATAGAGTCCTATCAAAACTAAAAATCTCATATAGATGACATCCCCGACAAGTTGTTAAAGTTACACTTGTAAAGATCATACACAGTAGGGGGAATTGAAGAATGATCAAGTTCAAGAAAATGTGGTCGCTTCTCACGGTCACAGCACTTATCACTCTCACAGCATGTGGCAGTAGCGGCACATCTAATGAGAACGCCAAAAATGGTAACGCTACCAATAATACCCAATCCGAAGCAGATGCTGCTTTCGCAAAAGGCAAATACGATCCACCAATCGAGTTCAGTGCCGTATTGATGCCTAAGAAGTATGTTCAAGGTGATACCAAAGAAAACAACGTTCACGATCGCTGGATGCTTGAAACATTGGGTATGAAGCATAAAGATACTTGGTATCCTGCAAATGACGATCAATACAGACAAAAGCTTCAACTTGCCATTGCTTCCGGCGAAAAGCTTCCTGATTTCGTTTTTGCACCAACTAACGCAGTATTGACCAATCAGCTTATTGATTCCGGTCAGTTCATCGCTATTGATGAGTTATTTGATAAGTATGCCAACAAAATTCTGAAAGATCACGTTGCAGCACATCCAGAACTTTGGTACCCATTCACTAAAGACGGCAAGAAGTATAATCTGCCGATCCTTGAATATACCGACAATGATGATACGCTCTTGTGGTTGCGTGAAGACTGGATGGAAAAGCTGAACCTTGAAGCGCCTAAGACCATCGCTGATCTTGAGAACATCATGGACAAATTCAAAAACGAAAACCCTGATGGCTTAGCACCTAAAGATGTGTACCCGCTTGCAATTTCTTTGAAAAACAATACAAATACCTGGATGGGCCAACTCGACTGGTTATTCGGGGCATACGGTACGATTGAGGAACAATGGAACAAAGACAAAGACGGCAATCTAGAATACGGTTCCATTAACCCAGGTGCTAAGCAAGCACTCGCGAAGCTTAGCGAATGGATGGATAAAGGCTATATTCACACGGACTCCGCTCTTTGGGATGAAGGTAAATCTGCTGAGAGCTTCACGAAAGGTGCAGCTGGTATTCTGCCAGGCGCCAACTGGGTTCCAGACTGGCCCGCTCCCGACCTTATGAAGAATGTACCTGGTGCGAAGATTAAAGGTTATCCGGTTCCAGCAGGACCCGATGGTTTGATTGGAACCAAATGGCAGAATTCCGGTGTAAACGCTAGTATCATGATTAACAAGGATGCTAAGCACCCTGAAGCGATTTTCTTGTACTATAACTACTTGCTTGATAACCTAGCTAACCCGGCTGCAGGCAGTCAATATGAATATGGCTTTGCTAAAGGTTACGACTGGGATATGATTGATGGACAACCTACAAGTGATAAAGACAAGATTAAAGACTTCTCCAATGAATTCCCATTCTTAACAGGTCCGGCCCGTATTCCTGATCTGTTTATGAAGACTTTGGTTAAACTTGCTGATGGCGAGACACCTGTAACACCTTATGAAAAACAAATGGCAGAGTTCCGTAAACCAGAAAACTGGGCGGCAGGAAAAGTTGTTATGTCGCAGTTAGACGTCCGTAAACAAAACTACTTTACTGGTGCTGCTACACCAACAATGGTTTCTAAATGGAACCTGCTTCGTCAGTCCGAAATGGAAACTTTCAACAAAATTATTTATGGCAAACTGCCAGTAGACTCTTTTGACCAATTCGTTGCCAATTGGAAATCCAATGGCGGTGACCAAATCACCAAAGAAGTTAACGAATGGTTCAAGTCTGTATCCGCGCAATAAGCTTTCACAAGCATAGCAACAAGCAGGAGCGTTCATTCGCTCCTGCTTGTTTTTTTATATAATTCGCACGCCTCTGGTAAAATAGCCAGATTGCCGCTCCCTTTTGGAAGAACACTTCATGGTTCCTTTTGATAGATTACCCCATTTGTCGTCCATCTGTCACATAACTGTTCTCCCTTAATAATAAGGCATTCCCCATCAAGCCTAATAATTACTGGCAAGTCATGGATATAAAATTCCGAGCCTGATTTGGGCACTAACTTCTTTTTAGAACCATCTGGAGTAATAATATGCCCCTCAACCAATTGAAGCTGCTCATTTATTTCCTCACATCTGTAAGTACCATATGGCATTGTAAAGCCGCAAAAAGGTAAATAATTGATACCCAGAAAATTTAGTTGCGAATCAACATAGTCTTCCCACCTACTCTCTGAAATTTCCAACGAAAGTTTACTTATAGGAGCTGAGTCGAAAAGCTTTCTTGCATATCTACCGTAATCTCTTAAGAACATCTTATAGCCTTCCGCCCCTGGAGGACGATTTCTATAGTATGGTTGATGATTGTCTCTTTCCCAAATTCGCTCCAAAAATGCAGTTCCTCGACTCTTTGCAAGATAATCAATCGTGTCATCCGTATTATTCCTGTACATGTAAATCAATGAGGGTTGAAGCGGGGATATAATCTTATAAATCGCTTCGATAAATGACTGAAGCTGGATGAATGGTGCGTCAGCTAAGATAAAGGTGTATATTTGGAATTGAAAAATACAACTGTCCAAGATTACAATTTGATTGGAGTGGAGTTGTTTCTTTACGAAATGCTCCCACTTTTCAATGGCCACTTGTTTATAACGTTCCAAGTCGAAGTTCCATACATCATATCTTTTTAATTCCGTAAACGCATCACTACCTAAGTATTCTTGATAATTCCACTCTACTTCTAGCAGATCAATTCCAATGCCACGCTTTCGTTTAATGAGAAGCTGCTCCAATATCGGAACTGTATGGGGATAACTAGCGATAAATTCTAGATACTCTTTGTTCTCCATATATGCTTCATAAAAAAATAAAGTTGGATGAGGTCTCGCTACTTCGTGAATCCATCTAGCCTGCTCGCCATTTTGCTCTAATTGTTGAAATAATATTCCTGCATTAGTTGATTTGCCTGTTGAAGGAAGCCCCTCCATCAAAATCAACCGGGATTGATTGAGTGTTCGTGGCATAATGAGTACTCCTCGGTTCCTTAAGTCTTCCCATAATATGTCAACAAAGGTGGGGGTGAGATTGAAGCTTGTGCCTAACTATATCACGCTTAGCAGAATCATTTTGGCAATAATGCTGTTATTCTTCAAGCCGTTAAGTTCGGTCTTCCTTATTATTTATGTCCTTTGCGGAATCACCGATCTGATCGATGGACCTATTGCAAGAATGACAAACACAACAAGTAGTCTTGGTGCAAAGCTAGATTCTGCAGCCGACACAATACTGATAGCTGTCACTTTATTTACATTGTATCCGTTTCTCGGACTTACACATGTAATCATCTTCTGGATCTTCATGATCGCTGTCATCCGTATAACATCGATAGGGATTGCCCTCCGAAGATTCAAAACTTACGCAAGCCTTCACACCTATGGCAATAAACTGACCGGGCTCCTCTTATTTATAACTCCTCTATGGCTTCTCCACATCGATCACTCCATTTGGAATGTCTTTGTATGTATCATTGCTACCATATCCGCCGTGGAGGAACTCATCATCCAATTCACTTCAAAACAATTAAAGTTAGACCGAAAAGGATTATTTATTAAACATTGATTCATTAGAAGCGGCTTTCAGCCTTCGATTCCGACAAGCTCAAATAATCAAACTTCACTGAACAACCTTCACCTTGCGGGGATTGCGCGACTACACCTGCTACGCATTCAGCACCTTTATTCATTCCAAAATATCGGATAAGTTTCCAATCCGCACCGTCCTCTGAATAAGAAAAGGTGACACACTGATTTTGCTTGGTCATACGCAAATAAGGATTGTCTACAGCAACTTGTACGGAGTTACAATCATCTGACATCCCTTCTCTTGTCACCACAGACACGATTATGGGACACTGTCCGTCGAATTCAAAGCAAATCTTGGCCCAGTTATAATGGTCCATCATAAACATTAGGCAGCCTGAATCATATTTATGCCTCATATCGACACTAATTCTGGTTGTCATTTCGAAGGAAGCTCCCACAGGTATGGATAAGAATGGTGCTGAGCTTGCGATATGTTTACCTGCCGGGTCTTGAAAAAAATCTGATTCAGGAGGTGCAATTATTGTAAGCTCATCTAAGTCTGTAAACTCCCAGCGCTCAGGACGATTCATCCAGCTCAGTTGGTTTCTTGTTTCATTTACAAATAAGTTTAAAGTCATTCTTCTTCTCCTATCGTCAATGATTTTCTGACATTCCCCATGCCTATTTCCTCTCGCCTACAATTTTTCCTTTCTTTGTAATCATGCCAGATCGTTTTTATTTTTACAATCTCCTAAGGGATAATAGTGAAATAATCACATAATTTTCTAAATAAAATACCAAAAAGGATAACTCCAAGGAGTTACCCTATGATCACAGTTAACCCTCATCAGGAATGATAAAAGACACCGTAGTCCCCACACCAGGAATACTTTTTATTTGTAAGCCAATTCCATATAATTGAATCAATCTTCTATCCGTATTAAGCAGCCCAATGCCTTGGTTCTTATAGCTTTTTGGATTTAATAGCTTGCTGACTTGTGCTTCGTCCATTCCCATCCCTGTATCTACAACGTTAAAATGGACAGCATCCGCACGTGTCTCAATGTGAATACGCAGTGTTCCACCTTTAGCCCGACTCAAAACGCCATGTCGAACAGCATTCTCAACTAGTGGTTGAATCGTAAGCGGAGGAATTAACATTTCCAGATTCGCATCTACTTCCCATTCCACATGGAGCCTCTCCTCGAAACGCTGCTGCTGGATATATACGTAATTTTCAACCAGTTCAAGCTCCTGTGACAGCGTAACGAGCTTGCCTGCATTTAAGAAGTCAAAACTAATGCGCAGATAAGTTGTGAACGCATCTGATAACTCTCTCATTTTGGCAGTGTCAAAGTCGCTTAAAGACATGATCGAATTCAGTGTATTGAAAAGAAAGTGCGGATGAATCTGCGCTTGTAAATAAGCACCCTCCATCCTCAACCGATCATTAACCGCCCTCTTCATAGATGAAAGGGACAAGGCGCGATACTTCAACTCCATAGCATCTACCGGCTTGGTGACATAATCATTTGCTCCAGCCAAGAAACCCGCATAAACATCCTCCCGCTCACTACGAGCGGTCAGTAGAATAATAGGTAATTCATACATCGTGAACCGCTCACGAATCAATCTTGTCAATTCATAACCTGACATACCCGGCATCATCACATCCGTGATGATCAAATCAAATCGATCATGGTTTAATTTATCCAGCGCTTCACGTGCAGAAGTCGCAGTAACCATCTGATAGGTTCCATCTGACAAAATATTTTGCAAAACTTTTAGATTAACCGAATCATCGTCAACCGCCAGAACACGTATAACATCAGAGTCTGGATCAAGCTTTGTGAGTGGCTCTTCTTCCTTCGTGGAATATGTGGCAGCTACCATAGCAGACGTCTCAGCAGTTATCCATGCGCTGAATGGTGACAATGTTTCCGTATCCTTCTCTAGTTGTGCATTCGAAACGGATGATTGAACACTCTCATCTACTACAGGTAATTTGAAGCTGAACTTACTACCCTGACTCGGCTGCGATTGCAACAATAATTCACTACCGTGTAGTTCGACCAGCTCCTTACAGATACTAAGTCCCAGACCGATACCACCCTCGCCATAAGCCCCTTGTTCATAACGCATAAAAACACGCTTTTTCAGTGACTCATCCATACCAATTCCTGTATCTGTGACATGGATCCATACGTGCCCTCCCACTTGCACTGCGACTAGTTCAACCTTCCCCTGTTCAGTATACTTAAGTGCATTATGAACTAGATTTATCAGAATCTGAACTAATCGCTCCTCATCAGCATACACACACGGCAAATTCTCATCGATATCCATGCTAAGCTCCACCTTTGTTCCACCGGTAAGGAAGCGTAACATATCCAGCACACCCTCCGCCAAGGACCTTACTTGCACGGCTTTTATATTCATCACAATCCGTTTATCCTGCAATCTCACCACATCAAGCAAATCATTCAACATGAGCGACATCCGCCGACTGACCATAATTAGCAGTTCCATGTCACGTTGACTTTCTTCATCCAGCACATGTTTTTTCCTCGTTAACACGCTCTGGGCAATATTCATAATCCCATGCAGGGGAGTCCGTAGTTCATGTGACGTATTCGCCAGAAAACGGTCCTTTAATTTATTTGTCTCTGCTAATTGAGCGTTTAATAACACATTTTGATGGGATTGATGAAAGTATCTTCTAAACCAATAAGCTGAAAAAGTGGCTAGTGCAGCAATTAAATCTACCGGATAAAACATAAATTGTGAGGTTCCTGCGTAATAAACAGAAGCCCATAATATATTGTTCATCACAGCAAGCACTGAACATAGTAAAAATAATGCACCCTCAGCTCGAAAGAATACCATCTTCATAAAATAATAAGCCGTCCAACATACTGGAACGTAATACAGGATCATATAGACCCCTTTTTCGATCGAATATAGCACGGTATCATCTGGACCAAAGATTATAAATAGGGTAAATCCTAGAAGTGAGAGGATATAACTATAAAAGGCCTTACCTTTTCGCAGATTCCCATAGAGCTCTCTACCCATCAGGAATAGGAACAAGCAGAACCCTATATACGAAAGCACCTTTAGCTTCAACGTCCAGATAAAATCAACCTGAAGAAACCGGAACAATAATCCGTTATGTTCAACTCCAATGGATACAGCCGCTGCAACCATCATGGAGAAGAAAATAATCAATTCTGTTTTTCGCACATCCATCAAATAAATGATCAATAAATACAATCCATGTAATAGAAGCAGTACCCCTACGATTAGCTGCAAGCCAATGGAATTCCAGTAAACGGTGTCCACTTCATGTTGAATGCCAAACTCCACGGATCGTACAATGCCTCCTTTTAACGGAGACTCAAAATTTGAAGCCCGAACAAACAGATCCACTTCGTGCTGATCTGTAGGTGCATAACTAATCAGGAATGACTTCTTCACAGACACATGGCCTTCCTTATCATTAGATAACACACCAAACCGTGAGAGAACTGTTCCATTAATCTCCACTTCAGAAGCCGTATAGATGGATTGGAACCAAAAGCTAAGTGGCTCAGATAAGGGTCGATCCAGCAGAATTCGCAAATGATACGTTCCGTATCCATATGCTTTTTTTTGTTCTTCAGGCTTGAATATAGCATTCCAGTTACCCGGAACTTGTAGCCTCTGTCCCCCAGAAACACTATCAATGTTGGCGTTATTCACCCATTGTTCAGGATAAAACTCCCATTCTCCATCCAGCGGAAAGGATCTAATTGATTCAATGTCCACCCCGCGTAAATCTAGCACACCTTGCTTCACAGTTGGTGGATTGGACAACGAAAAATGATTATGCCAACCCCAGCGCACCACAAGCAAAAGACCTATAAATACTACTATGTATAACATATGACTTAACTTAATTTTATTCTCCGAAGTTCTCATGCACGCCTCATTCTTCGACAAAATTTAATAGTCCTATATACCCATCTTCCACTATTGAACATTATAGTCTGATTATACTATATTATGAGATCTGTTGACGTAAGGAATCCAAGGATCAAAGAACAAAAAAAAACTCCAAATTGATCGAAGTTTCCTTTTTTTCTTCATACATTATAACGACTCGCTACTCTTTTTCATTAACATTTCAACCATTTCTTTATATCCCCGATTTTGAGCATGCTCTAAGGGACTAATTCCATCGGAATCTGCAAGATAGATGTCAGCACCGTGCTGAATTAAGAGTTGAACTATAGCCTGATGTTCTTTGCCCCCATCACCCAGTATTATAGCTTCTAGTAATGCAGTCCAACCCAGATTATTGACATGATCAATATTGACGTCAGAAGTGGTAAGAAGCTCTTCCACAATGTCCACATGACCACGGTCTGCAGCAGGGATGAGTGCCGTTCCCCCAAACCTGTTCAGGATTGATGTATCAGCACCTGCAGCAACAGATACCTTCACAAAATCAAGCATGCCCTCAGCTCCAGCATAAAGAAGTGGATTATCCGAGCGGTTGTCACGCATATTGATATCGGCACCTTTTTCAAGCAAAAATTTGAATACATCCAGTTGATTCGTGTGTACAGCGATCATAGCGGACGTTCTACCATCTTTGTCCGTAGCATCAATATCTGCACCGTCTGCTAATAGTTTGGCTATAAGATCCTTATCTCCTTGACGAGCAGCAGTTAACAGTGCTTGGTTCAATTTATCCATTTCATTGTTCACCTCCTGAGTTGATTGCTGCCCTTGGTTGTTTAACACCTTGAAATCATCGGTCTGACATCCAGTAATCAAGAGGATGAGTGTTAACACGAGAAAGCGCATGGCAACCAACACCTTTCCTGTGAATTATCCTTAATTCGAAGTTAATGTTGCTTGGGATGTTGCCCATGCACCCAACGGTGTTACAGTATACACTGTGCCTGCAGCCAATTTACCATTATTCGTAATATCGAATACACCTACCGCACCTTTACGACTGGAGAATTTATACGTCGCAGCCAATGTGTCTCCGTTTGGAGCAGTTAGTTGTACACTACGACCCGAAAATAATTCATCCCCAGGATCTTGAGCCAAAGTTACATTAATGGATGTTTCGCTGACAGCTTCCGCACCGGAGATTTGCAGTGGCGCTATTTCTTTCGCTTCGAATGATGGATTTGCTATATTGGCCCAGTCGGACGTTACGGTATATTTTACACCCGGTTTCAAGACTTGTCCTTCAGGCAGCCGGAATTTCGGCTCAATCTTACCATCTGTTGATTGTGTGAATGGGACATACTTGGCAACGATAGATTCTCCACCTTCCGGAGTTATCGTTACTTGTCTGCCTTGCATGGAAGAAATGATTTGATACGTGATGCCGTTTGCTTTATTATTCTCATCTAAAACAAATGCGTTAGCACCGCGACCACCACTGTATGCAGAGATGACATATCCATAATCAATAACGCCATTTGTTTTCAGTGCTTCAATCTCGAAGGTATCGTTGGTTACCTGAGTGGTTGTCGTCATATCCACCTTCGCTGAATTTCCTACAAATGATCCTGCATTCTTACCTTTGTACGTTAAATTATAATTTGTTCCAGCTTTTTGTACCGATGTAGGAACGATGTACGTTGCAATGGAGCCCGTTTTCAGACGAGGCATATTCGTCAAGGTTAGACCATCATTGAATACAAAATCTTCTTTCGCTTTAGCAAACACTTCATTCTCAGCAGTCAATGGCGCATCCAATGTCACGATTAATGTAATTTCATTGATCGATTTTATACTTGTAATTTGAGCTTTATCGGAAGGCACTGCTTTACGAGCTGTATTCAGTAAGGCTGCGACTTCTCCGCGTGTTGCGGGTTCAGGAGTGGAATTCAATTGATTTGCCCAGTAGTTAACCGATAAGACATCACGCTTCAACGCCTTTGATACTATTTGTACAAGCTCTGCATCCGTTACCGTTTCTTTAGGGTTGAATTTACCTTCTTCCGTCTCCATTATCCCTAAACCAACAAGTGCTGATGCATATTGGTAATACCATACGTTTGAATTCACATCGGTGAATGAAGCATCATTCTCGTCGGAGCCTTGTAATTTAAAGGTCAATGCTACCATTTTCGCTAATTCTGCACGAGTGATTGGATTGTGTACACCCATCGATTGATCTGCATACCCCTGCAACACACCCAGTCCTACAAGTGCTTCAACGGCTTCTTGAATTTCTTTGTCGGATACCTTCGATGCTACTGCGGATATCCCTATGTTGCTTGATGCAGGTGCTGCTTGTACATTTAACACCGCAAAGGGTAAAGAGGTTGTGCCTAGTGCTGCTGCGACCATTAATGCTGCTGCTTTTTTAGAAACTATTTTCACTGTATTTCCCCCTCAAGTATCATTAAGTTAATAGTTGCTCATGTCTATAACCAAATGATAAAGGAAAGAAATAAACTCTCCAGAAACGATTTATTAATAAAGTATTAACTGGATATTAATAATATCGAAAATCGTCAAGGATAGCGCCATTACACCGTAAATCGGTATCCCGCACCCCACACCGTTTCAATATATTGTGGATTCGAGGGATCTGATTCCAGCTTTTCTCGAATTTTGCGAATATGAACCGTCACTGTTGCGATATCCCCGCTGGAATCCATCCCCCAAACCCGTTCGAATAGATCATCTTTGCTAAACACCCGATTCGGATGACTCGCTAAAAAGACCAGTACATCGAACTCCCGCGCTGTAAACAAAACCTCTTGATTACGCACAAACACCCTGCGGGAATTTTTATCGATATGGACTCCGCGAATTTGAATCTCATGCTTCTCCATAGGTTCCAGCTTACTAAGCATGCGTTCATATCTTGTTAGGTGCGCCTTCGCTCTTGCTACTAATTCACTTGGACTAAAGGGCTTCGTTATATAATCATCCGCTCCGAGATTAAACGCCCGAAGCTTATCGATTTCTTCTTTTTTCGCAGATACGATAAAGATCGGCACTTCCTTCGCCTCCCTGATACGGCGGCATAATTCAAAACCATCGATGCCAGGTAACTGCAAATCTACGATAATAAGATTGTAATCCCCTTCCAGAGCCTGCCCAAGCCCTTCAGAACCTGTATGACATATATCAACGGCAAAACCGTTCAGTTCAAAATAATCTTTTTCCAATTGCGCTATCGTTGCCTCATCTTCAATAATCAGAATCCGTGTCATGCGACTGAAATCCTCCTTCGTTGGTCGTTCGCTTTAAAGTAAAGAACAGGCTTGATCCCACACCTGGTTCACTTTCCATACATATCGCTCCACCATGTCCTTCAATAATCTGACGAGCGATCGCAAGACCAAGTCCACTGCCGCCTGTCGATAAGCTTCGAGAAGGCTCCGCACGATAAAACCGTTCAAAGATATGTGGAAGAGCTTCAGCATCAATCCCCATTCCATTATCCTTCACTTCAACCGTCACCCATTCACTATCAACTTGCAGAGAAAAACGGATTAAAGGCTGAGGTTTGTCCATATACTTTAGCGCATTTCCAATTACGTTCAGTAACACCCGTTTTAATTTATCCAAATCTGCAAGAACCTCAATACGTTCGGAGGTGTGATTGTCTAGCTGAAATGAAACTCCTTTATTTTCGTTATTGTAGCGCATCTCTTCGATACAGTCCTCAAGGAATGCAATAATATCAACAGCTTCGAACGAAAATGGAACCTGATTCAAATCCAGTTTGGAATATAAGAACAATTCATCGACCAATTTATCCATTCCAATAGTCTTGTTATAAATAATGTCAACGTACATGTCCATCTTCTCAGGTGTATTGGCGACGCCATCTCTTATGCCCTCAATAAAGCCTTTAATATTTGTAATCGGAGTCCGCAAATCATGTGAAATATTTGAGATTAACTCTTTTCGATTCTCCTCATATTGCAGACGAAGGTTCACTGACTCTTGTAACCTCTGTCTCATCATTTCGAACGCTTTATTTAACTCCCCTATCTCATCTTTGGATTGCAGGTTAAGCTCAAATTGAAGGTCACCCTCTTGAATTCGTTCTGCGGAGTCCCTTAACTTGTTCAGTGGCTTAATAACACTTCGTGTAATCCAGCGATATAATAGCAGATTCGCAACTACAAGAACGCCAATTAATATCAATGAAAAGATTGGTAGCAGCCTCCGTGTGAGTTCCGCAAATGGACTATGCTCTTTGATGACGAAAACACTGCCTTTCGCCCCATCTGAATATTTAAAGTCAAATTTGGCATAGCCATAAAATCTTTCTTTAATATTAAATGTGTTACGAATCTGATAGTTATTCAGATCGTAAGGTGGTAAAGCATCCTTTAACTCAGGTTGATTGAAGGTGCGTGATTCAAAAACGGGGTCATTCACTCGCCTTACAAATAGTCCTGCTTTCTCGGTCTTTAGCTTAAAATCATACTCCAGTAACAAATCCTTGTTCTGCAATTCATCGGGGTCATGCTTTGCTAAATACTTTAATTCTAAAAAAATCGATTCTTCTTGCTCTGACAACGGATTTAATTGATAGTGCACTTTATAAAAATCCCGAAGACTGTGAACATCTCCTGTAGAAGCAATTGTAAATAAAGCTGCCGTCATTACGATCATAAGTAAACTAACGACTAGCATTCCCGTATAAGATAACAGTAATTTTATCCGAATTGACACGACTTCTCCCCTCTCACTAACAATGGAGCCGCTAAATAATCATCTCCATATTTTAGTGAAATACTATCACATGGGGAGAACGTTTGCTAACAGAAAAAAACTTCTACCAACACTCCGGCAGAAGTTTTTATAGAATTTAATTTACGCGAGATCATCAAATGCTATATAGATTGATCTGATGATTTTCCTATTTCGGGTTGGCCGTGACTCCAGAGAATGTTTGGAATTTTAGCACTTATCCTTTTTTTTGAATATTTCAAGTTTAATCTATATTAATACGTTTTCCAGCGAAGAGAATACTTTATCGAAGCCTGCTTTAGAACGAGAAAATAATTCAGATGAACTTTGCGCGGAAGCTGGCGCCAGAACTTCTTGGGCGATCACACCGGTATACCCGATCTTTTTCAGGCTTACCAAGAATCCTGTGAGATCAATAGAACCTTCTCCTGGATACAATCGATCGAAATCTAACAATTCCTCTATCGGTAGAAGTTTAGCATCATTAATATGGACATATGCAATTTGATGCGGTTGTAATTTCAGCAGATCCTCGCTCGTTAATCCGTTCGTATGCCAATGGTAGGAATCCAGTAACAACCCAACATTCCTTACTTGCATCGTTTCCATCCAGCTCAACGTATCTTGCATCGTCCAGATCAGTGGATTTGCCCATTGTGTACGTAAGTGATGAGGGCCTACGAACTCTAATGCTAATGTAATTCCATAAGCGCCTAATATTTCCGCGCATAGTCTTAAACGTCTTGTGGCTGCAATCATAAAAGCTGCGACTGGAAGATCTGTCGAAGGTAAAATATATGTACAACATGTCGTACAATTTAATGCTTCAGCGGCCTCAGCCATTTGGGTAAGCGATTTCAACCCTTCTCTAAAGCTTTCCTCTGTTGTGCGCCAATCTACCACTAAACCAAATGATCCTAGCATGATTCCATGGCTTTCTAGCAATTGAACAGCCCCATCCTTACCATACTGCTGCACTAAATCCAATGGATTTGCGTCTATCGACTGAAAGCCGAATTGGCTCGCAAGTCTGATATATTCTTCATTAGAACTGAGTTCACCCAAGCCTGCTGTTGTTAATCCTCTTATCATCGTCGTTCTCCTCCTTTATGACTAATTATCAAAATAGACAATAATTCTAGAAATATTATATTATGTCCAATAATTAATAGCGGTCTACTCGCTAAAGTATGATGAACATTAAGGTGATAAATATATAGGATATACCACATAAGCTGGTCGCGGAATATCCCGGTTGTTAATTTGATCAAACTTGCTGATTTAAATCAATTGCTCAATAAGAGTTTGCCTTGTTACCGCACCACAACTAACAGTACAATAATTCCGAGCCAAAACAGCCAGCTTACTGGGTGACCGAAATTCAATCCCCAGCCGACTCCGAGCTTTTTCTTGACGATTAGGTTTGGATCTTTGCTATTGAAATAAATCATACCTAATAACCATTTATCATCATCATGGACAGGTCTGACATTGGAGCTATCGGCAGATCTCTCCAAGCGGCTTTCGCTCTGACCAGCCCAGAACGTTAAGGCGAAGGCGTATAGGATGATAAGGGCTATTATGATTAGGATAATAGGGATAGCGAAATTCATGTTAAGCAGAGATATCATGTTTAGTTGCACGACGGAAAACAGGATAACTATTAAGAAGCTTGCTGTAATCATAAAATATGACCAAGTACGGCGGTAAGTTACGTCTTGTCTGATGGAACGATTAGGATCAGTGGGTTGAACCTGCTGCTTCACTCTGCGAATACTCCAATTCTCAAATATAAACAAAAGTGTTACCAACACTTGCATTATCGTAGGCATAAACACAGTACTATAAGATTTAGCTACATAGCCGTCTACGTTCCAACTGCTGTTGTAATGGATCGGAATCTGATCAGGAATCAGATCGTAGTTACGTAGCACAGTTACAATAGTAACACCAATAATTAAAACATGAATGAGGAACCAATTACTAGACAAGCCAATGTTTCTTTTCCGAAATTCAGTGTCCACTGCCATGATCGATGGTTCCAGAGCAATAGGCAGCATAGGTAGTAAACTTTTCATTTTCAAATGATAGCTAATGTTTATGACTAGGGAGATTACGACCATGGCGAGTGAATAAGTGACAATGATCCAACTTTGTTGCATGGAATGTTCGTCACCGTATATTAGACAGATGATACAAACAATGAATAGGATAGTATGTAAGATAGCACTAATCCAAGCATATGACTTCCGCATCTGGCGCAGAGGCTCACTATGGAATTGTACAGGGCTGACGGTGACCCCAAAACTAATCGTCTCTCTTGATAAATAAGGCATGCTTACCATGAGTACAATGGCAGGTACAAATACAAAGATCATTACTATAACAGGCATTATCGTCATATCATTCGCCCCCTCTTATGCATAAGTATGTATTTGAAAACTATTTGAAAACTCTATAGCATATCCTATTAACTTAGGATAGTTAATCGACTTGAACATAAATTTAATTATAATCGATTTTAGTGATTATAGGGCTTAAATTAACAATTTATCCAGTTTTTTTGCTATGCAGAGCTACTCATCTGACAACTGAATTATGGCAAGTACATCTGTTTGAAATTCTGTGAGAAGGTAATGGACAGGTTTTCGGATGAAGGGTGGGATAACCAGCAGTATCAAAATTGGGCGAAATGCTCGCCTCGGATCTGAATGGTGCGGATTGCTGCGTCAGAGTATAAATAAGTTCTTCCATGCATGTTTTATTGCATCAATTGGAAGATTATTAAGATTGCTAACTATACTTTAAAACAAAAAAATCCCACCAATATTTATATTAGCAGGAGTTTTATAAATTGATTCACGCGAACATCTCATCAATGACAGGTACGTGTAGGTCAATAAGTGGATATCCCATTAGATTTAGGACTAGACCACATGTTCATGAAACAAGAGTCCTTTTTAAGTATGTACTCAAATACTCGACAAGATGATGTCTTGTCAAACGCAAGCTCCAAATACTTTTATGATTTCGCGACGACACAATATTAATGTTTTCCCATATTAGAGAATATTGTTTGCACTGGCGCCTGACGATGGAGAAGTGCATCTCCGTCTGTGTATCGTCAAATTCAAGATTGAACAGAGAACTGGCAGATTCGCATGTCTCACTTCATGTTTGAAATATAGTCATCAATTGAATAACTTTCAAAAAATACTCATAGTTGTTTTTTAAGTATGGGTATATTTCCTGCTATAGCAAATGCTATACTCATATCATACCTGTTCGGAGGTGAACAACATGTCACTGGGTTTTACTATAAAGAAAATTCGGGAAGAACTTAAAATAAGCCAAGAACAGCTAGCACGAGAATTAAATATAAGTTTCTCAACAATTAATCGCTGGGAGAATAATAAGACTAATCCAAGTCGTCTCGCCAAGGATCGACTATGCACTTTCTGCGAAAATAAATTAATATCCTCAGAAATAATTACAGAACTTACAAAATAATTTATTGGTAGGTGGAAACATTGGCAAGAGCTGATTTGCTTTTTGAAGTAATAAAACATGGGCTATCAGGAGACGGTCCTCATTTTAGGCGAGCAGTCGAAGCTATTTGTGCAGAAGAAAGAGCAAAACAACATACTATTGTTGCTAACCGAATAGAAGAATTATTGAAAAGCAGCAAACCTGATATGAGAAATCAGCAAAATGGCTTTCCTCTTGTTAGACAAGTTCCAAACGAGCAAAATTTTTATTCTGAGATAGTTCCTAAAAGAAGACTTGAACATTTAATACTTCCAGATACGGTTTTGCAGTCATGCAGAGAAGTAATTGAAGAACACAATCGTGCTGACCTGTTACGTTCTTATGGCTTAGAACCACGAAACAGATTGCTATTTGTTGGCCCTCCTGGAAATGGAAAGACCTCTTTAGCAGAAGCCATTGCGGAGTCTTTAATGGTCCCTCTTTTAACGGTAAAGTATGAAAGTATAGTTGGAGCCTACTTGGGTGAGACAGCAATAAAATTGGCAAAATTATTTGATTACGCAAAAACCAGACAATGCGTTTTGTTTTTTGATGAATTTGAGACCTTAGGCAAAGAACGTGGAGATGTTCATGAAACCGGAGAAATAAAAAGAGTAGTTAGCTCTCTCCTTTTACATATTGACTCCTTACCGAGCTATGTAATAGTTATTGGAGCTACGAACCATGAAGGTTTATTGGACAAGGCAGCGTGGCGAAGGTTTCAACTACATTTGGAGCTACCATATCCAAGCAGGTCAAATCTTGAACTGTGGTTCTCTTATTTTGAAAAACGTACAGGTTTCAAGTTTGGTCTTGAGCCGAGCACCTTAGCTAAGAAAACATTAGGTTGTAGTTACGCAGAAGCAGAAGAATTCGCAACATCTATTTATAGAAAATACATCCTACAACTTCCTAACCAAGATTCAAAAGGAGTAACATCAAGTACACTCAGATTATGGGATGCACAGAAGAAAGTAAAACAAGTGTCTAATAACTCAGAGGTGATTGATAATGGCTGAAAGACCATTAATACTGTTTAAAAAATTTGAAGAAGCTACAAAAGCTAAAAGAAGTGGACGAGGCTCAAAATTTTCACAACCATCAATAGAAAAACAAATGTCTAAACTTTCTCCAAGATTTAAGCAATTACAAGATGCGTTGGATAAAAAGAATATAGCTGTTCAAAACTCCCCTTCAGGTATTAATCCAGACAGTGCTTTAGTTCTTGAAACAGTAGGCACTGTCGATAGTTTTTATAGTGTGATAAAGAACATTAAAGAATTGGAGTTAATGTTGGATATCACTATTGATGGTATCCCAATAGATGAAGACTTTTATCTGATTGACGATGACGGGAATTTCAAAGAAGGAGATCTATCTGGCAAGTTATACTGCGTGATGACAAATAAAACTGCCTTAAATCAGTTGATCTCTTTATGGAAACAGTACGCTCAGAATCCTAAAATCAAATTCGATCTCGGTCTCAACGGAGTTAAAGAATTGTTTAATCAACTCAAAGAAATTAGATATTGGAATGCTCAAGATCGTATTGATGAAACAAGAGTTGTGGACTACTGGAAAGAAAATCTTGAGTTGGATGGAGATAAGGAAGTTAATTTTGAAATCGAGCTTTTCTTTAGAAACACTATTCAACATCGAATTAATTCTTATTCTATTGTATCTGAGGCAATTAATAATATGGGTGGGCGAGTACTTTCTCAATGTACCATTCCAGAAATTATGTACCATGCTCTTCTTGTTACTCTTCCTAGAAAACAAATTGAATCGCTAGTTAATAATTATGAACAAGTTGCACTTACGCGGGTAGATGACATTATGTTTTTTAGACCTGTTGGACAAATAGCATTTCCTTTCCATCTTCCAGATACTGATCAAGAAATCACACCTATGATCCCTCACAAAACACCCGAAATACATAAAATAAGCGAAGCCCCTATTGTGGCAGTTCTTGATGGTTTCCCTATGCAGAACCATTCTCTTTTATCTGACCGACTGATCATTGATGATCCCGATAATTGGGCAAGTGATTATGTTGTAAGAGATAGAGTACACGGTACAGCAATGACATCGCTAGTGATTCATGGAGACATAAACAGTAACAATTCTCCTATAAATAGCAAGGTTTATGTTAGACCTATCTTAAAACCCGTAAGAGATTTTAACGATAAATTATCAGAATGCGCTCCGGATGATGTATTACTGATTGATTTGATACATACTGCTGTCAGAAGAATTGTTGTAGGAGACGAACATAGTAAAGCCCTTTCATCTGTAAAAATAATAAATTTGTCTTTCGGTGATCCTTCCAGAGTGTTTATCAATATGATAAGCCCTCTCGCACGTTTGCTTGATTGGCTAAGCTATACCTATAAGATATTATTTATTATCAGTGCAGGTAACCATAATCAGCACGGCATCGATGTCGGGGTCTCCTTTGATGAGTTTAAGAAACTTACTCCCGATATTAAAGAAGAGTTAGTATTAAAAAGTCTAAATGACAATAGCAGAAATACTAGATTACTATCCCCTGCAGAAAGTATAAATAATTTAACTGTAGGTGCCTTATTTAATGACTTCTCTAATGTAGTTGAGAACGAAAGATTTATTCTGCCTTACAACCAATCATTACCTAGCCCCGTTTCAGCTATCGGTCTGGGATATAACAGATCAATTAAGCCAGACATTTTTTTTAATGGAGGAAGAAAGTTTATTAGAGAATTAATTGGTTCTACGATAATGGGTTGGATTCCAGCACCTACGAGACCACCTGGATGCTGCGTAGCTACACCAGGTCAAAATAATGAGATCAATGAAGTAGCATACTCCTTCGGGACAAGCGATGCAGCAGCACAGGTTTCTCATAATGGCGTAAAGTGCCACTCAGTTATAGATGAGATTTTCCTTACTCAAACTGGTGAACATGTGCCAGATAAGTACTCTGCACTATTAATTAAGGCAATGCTTGTTCATGGGGCTTCATGGAGTAATAACAATATTATTGCGAATGCAATGGAGATTCCAGAAAATAGAATATTCAGGTGGTTGGGAAATGGAATTCCCGATATTTCTCGCGTCATGGAATGCGCCCAGAATAGAATGACTTTAATTGGATATGGAACATTACAGAAAGGAGCTGCGCATGTATACGAATTGCCGATTCCATTTAACTTTACTTCAGAGAGGTTTTTTAGAAAACTCACTGTAACACTATCTTACTTTTCACCAGTTATATCTTCGAAGCAAAAATATCGTTCTGCTCATTTATGGTTCAATATAGAAAATAATAATCTCGTTCCTCAGCGTGTTAACACAGATCACAATGTAGTTCAAAGAGGAACAATACAGCATGAGTCATTTTATGGTGATAAGGCCACAACTTGGAATCCTACTGACTCAATAAAAATAAAAGTTAACTGCCGGGACGATGCCGAAAGTAAAATACCAGAGATTGAGTATGCCTTATTAGTATCTTTTGAACTAGCCGAAGAAGTATGTGAAAAGCTTGATATAGATGTCTATGAAATCATCTCAACTAAAATTCGAGAGCTTGTTCCTATTCAGACTATCAACCCTACTATTTAATTTAATTTTATCCCTAAAAACAGAGGGCTTGGATTTTACATCCAAGCCCTCTGTTTTTTTCATTAATGATTTCGCTGTTTAGAATTATCATTACAATAATCTCCTATCATAATTATTGAGCAAGTATTATTTATCCATCATTCACAGAACTAGTATTGTCTCCTCTATCTTCAATTCACATTTTTGCTTTATCATATTTGTGGTATGGTTCACCGCCGCAGCTTGGAGGAAAAAAAACACATAAAATCAACTTCAATTCCCCCCCAAAAAAAGAATCAAACAATAACGACTCACTGTAGTTTACTACCTCGTCTCAGAATGTCTTTCCCAAAATAAAAGCTGTTTTGGAATTTATGCGTTAATTAGCGTTCTTCTAATATTAAATATATTCTCCTGAAGTGAGCGTCCCTCGGTGCAGTTGTTGCTATGTAATATATATCAAGATTGGATAAGAGTCTTTCTATTCTATTCAATTAAAACTATGCTTTATATCAATACATATCCATCAAGTTGGCTGATATCTTTAATTTACAATATCTCCTGATCAATATCGTTGTCGTCATTAAGTTTCATTCTGTCTTGGATTGCATCTAGCAGTTCTGCCGCATTATCACTTAATTTAATCACATCTGCTTTGTTACAGACCTTACCAGTATCATGCGAAAAATCATTTGCAAGGTTGATCATCTCTTGTTTTAAATATTGAACCATTAACTCATCACCCCTTAGATTTTTCTTCAACTTACCTAAAAGATTATTACCATAATGGTCTTCAGGAAGAGAGTAACCATAATAAATACTGTAATACTTCACTAATGATTCCATGATCGTTCTGATAACATTACCTGATGCTCGAATCTCATCAAAGTCATACTGATCAACTAGTTCGATTTTTGACTTTACTTTTTGAAGACGGTCATTCACATAATCAAGTGTAGCGTACATTAGAATAGTTTGGGAAAAACCTGCATCTCTTTCTTTCTCTTTAGGTTGAAGTAAAAAACTGAAAAATGGTAAATTATGAAGTATACATTCATGAATTTTGTTATCTTTTATATATCTAATGGTTGTGAAAAGTTTATCTAGATTTTCGTCAATCTGAACTTTATTGGAGTCTAACTTATCTATGCCCAAATACTTCTTAACTTCTTTAATTTCTGCAGTAATTGGCATAACTAAAACATAAATATGACCGTTTAAATCAAAAAAACTGATTTTTTGAATATTACACAGTGAGAAAATATAATGAGCATTATAAATCTCCATAGTCATATCTTCAAATCCTCTTGGTGGAGGCTCTTTCTCAAAATCCTTCCAAATAAATTGAATGTAATCACCACTATGCTCAATGTTAAAAATATTATCGTAATTATATAGTGAAAAGTGGTCTACAATAAATAATCCCCCTGTGTTTTCGTGCAAGTCTTTAAGAAAAGAGTAGGAAACTTCATTTCCATAAAGTTCACTTGGAGAACCATGCTTCTTCCAGGTATCAAAAAATGCTCTCTCGCTCATTTGAAAACCTCTACTTGACATGTAAAACTCATCATTAGGTTGACCAAATAACAACTCAAATAAATCTCCCATAAAATCCTCCGTATGTAATGAACTTATAATACTGGCATTATTATTATATTTCTATATATTAATACTGCTTACGAAAATTAAAAACAGCAACAGCACAATTCTATCACAAAAAATCAACAAAATGATCGGATAATGTCATACTTGAAAATACCCTTTTTAACAATTCGTTGCCAACACTTCTGGTTCGGTTAACTTTATCACTATAATTCTGGACACGCGAAAAGTCTGCCGTTAGATTGGCGTCTCTATTTCAGATTATTTCCTATATTGAACACATACTATTTATACCTCCGTGTCCTCTTACCTAATATTTCCCTTTTTTCTTCCTCAAGAAAACAACTAGCGTCAAAGCAAATATCAGCACAAATTTAAGTAACCTCCCAAGCGCCTCTGAATTGGTCTTACTAAAAGTCAGTACAGTAGAGATGTTTGAGGAAAGTGAGACTTCCAAAAAAGTATCAAAAAATATAGTATCGCAACCGATAGAAAAAGCAGAAATACACACTTTGAAGGTTTCGACGATCCTGTCACATCTCTTCTATTCCTTGCGAACCATAAATATTACCGACTCCACATATGTAGATACGGTGAAAAAAAATTATATCAAGCTTTACCTATAACAAACCGTCAACTCCACCCGATTCCCTTCCCGATCATACACAATCCGCTCCACTAGCTTCTTCAACGCCCGATTCTTCTCTTCACTCGTCACCGCAGCGCTCCACAACTCCCTAAACTGCCCTACCCGCTCATATATCTGATCAACAGTCGGATAATTCCCTTCATCTACTACAACCTTTCGTAAATCCTTCAACTCTTCCTCCAGCTTCTGTATCTGCCTTGACCGAATAGCTTTACGCTCTAAAAATACTTGCTTCGTTAGCATATCTTCTTCATACGATTCATGCAGCTTGTCCAATGCCCGCTTCTGCTTTTTCAATTCCTGCTCTTTGACCTCGATAATGACCTGTGTATCATTGTACCTACTTCCATGCAATTCAATCTCCCGTAAAATGTTTGGGTCTACATGAATAATCCGGTCATATAGCGCATTGAAAAAATCAGCATCCATTACCTTGCCACGCTACTCACATTTGCTTCCGTCTTTGTACTGGTGATAGCATAATGCACTCCAATGCTGTCCCTGCTTCTTGTTCTCACCTACTCTAAATCTCATCCGAGAACCGCATTTCTCACAATACAGCAAGCCTGACAAAGGAAAAATGTTACGCCTTGAATTGGGGTTCAGCATGCGATTCTTAAGCAGCCGCTCCATAATGACTTCATGTTCTTCAGGCGTTTTCAGCTTTTCATGTGTTCCCATAACTTTAATCCGCTCTTCTTCAGGTACAAGTTCCACCTGACCACGCTTGGAACGGGTTTTGCCATAAGTGATATAACCCAAATGGATCTCACTTGCCAGCAATCTTTGAACCGTAATATTTGACCATCCCTTGTTCTTTCCATCGGGCTTAATGTTGTATGGCGTAGGTATCTTGTTATCCGTCAACCAAATGGCAATATGACCAAGGTTTGTTCCATTAATATATTTCTCTACAATTGCTCGATAAATCGGACGCTTCGTTTCATCGACCAGTACCGACCTTGTGTTTTTATCATAATAGTATGGAAACGGTGGCTTTCCGTTTGTCCACATGCCTTTCTTCGCTCCATCCTCTTTGCCCTGCTTCATTCTTCGCTTAATCGTTTTGTATTCTATTCTGGCAAAAATGGACATGAAATCAAATGATACATCGTCATTGTCTATTTCCAGATCGTATATCTTGTTTGGTGTGATAATGACCGTTTCTGAGTTTAAGAATGTATCTTTAATAAGTGCCCAATCCTTGTTTTCTCCACGCCCTAAACGGTCAATATCCATGACCACTACTCCATCATAGAGCTGGTCTTCAACATGCCGAAGTAACTTCTGCATTTCCTTACGGGACTCTATCTTTTCACCAGAGGCCACTTCTTCATAGAGTCTATAGGTCCAATTTCGATTCTCGACTAAGGTACCTGATTTGTATCACTTCTATGATTCCATACGTTCCATTATTGACGAATTTTTTTTTCAACATTAAACTATAAGTAAGAAATTAAATTCCAAAAAACCGTTTTTTCATTTAATAAATTTATCCCAACATTACGGCGCAGGAGGAAATGAAGATGACGACGACACCAAACATCATCGTAATGAACCATCCAACTAGAGAGCAGCTTGAAAATATTTACGATATTTTAGATGAATGCTTTTCCGTAGGCCGAGCCTTTTTCCAAGAAAGATTAGACCTAGACACCACATATGATCCAGATACAACATGGTTTGCGATGGTTGACGATAAGATTGCATCTAATGTACAAATTTTTCCGTTTCATATTAGAGTCGGTCAAGCGATCTTGAAAACGGGTGCAATGGGGAGTGTCGGTACAGATCTAAATTACCGCGGGCTGGGGCTTGCTCACAAAATTCTTCATGCGCAGACCAACTATATGAAAGAAACCGATTATGATATAAGCTTGCTTTTGGCTAGCAAGCATGCGTTTTATGAAAAGGCTGGCTGGAGACTTATTCCCGAGACTGCTTTCGCAATTGAAAAACCAGCAAGTTTGGAGCAGCAGCAAAGCAGTGATGAAATCATTCCTTTTGAAGCATGTTATCTCGATGATATCCGTTTCATTTATGAACAATTCAATAAGAATCGTACCTACACCGTGATCCGAAGTAGAACGTATTGGAATGATTTATTGACCTGGCCGGAATGGAAGAAAGTTGACTGCTTGCTCCTTCGCAGAAATGGAAAAATCGTCGCTTATGGCATCATTGAAAAGAAAGATACTGAACAAGTATTTATTAATGAATTATTGTATTTGAACGAAGCCGAAAACGGCGTTGAAGCTCTTTTTCATGCCTTATGTCAGCTGCGCCAAAATGCAAAGCAAATATTAGCGATGCTCCCAGAGGACCATAAGCTATATTCCTATTACCAACAGCATCAAGCAAATTCAATTGAAATCAATATGGCGATGTGGAAAATGATCAATCTCAGTTCAACTTTCCATAAGCTTCAGCCTGAATTAGAAGATCGCCTAAACCGTAGCAACATAATTGCAGACCAGGAGCTGCATATTGCACTTCGCAGCAATAAGGACTGTATCTACTTGGATTATAAGCAAAAGCAGCTTTCTGTTTCCGATGCTAGTAATCATACCAATCCCTATACTTCAATAGAAGTAGATGAACGCGAGCTAATGACTTATATCATGTTCGGCTATAATGAAGCAGGCGCAGCAAAGGACAGTACTGAGCACGCTAACATCCTTCAAGCTCTATTTCCGAAACAACAAGCCGTGTTTTATTTGACAGATAAATTTTAAGCCATTTTTGATTCCTACCATTTTAAAATAAGGGTGTGTCGCAAGTCCAACTGCTCGGACTTATGACACACCCTTATTTTTGCTTAGCGACAAAAACTAGTCGTTGTTCATTTTTGATCTTCCTAACAGGACAGCACCGTAGGCTGCATCCTTAATCGGCAAAATCAGCTTTGTTTGCGGGTAGCTCTGTACAAGCTTTCGCTCCAAGGCTTCTTTCACAAAGCGAGACATTTGCAGCACACTTCCTGCAATCGCAATCGGACTTTCATATAGCTTAAGCCATTCAATAACAGGCACAACAAGCGCATATAGATTGGCTGCACATTTCTCCGCTAACGCTATTGCATGTTCATCGCCCTTCTCGCATGCGGTCGTCATAATCGGTGCGAGCTGCGCAATATCTTTTTTCGTCGTATTTTTATCATAAACAAAGCCAATAATCTCTTTCACAGTGCTTAATCCAAGCTGCTCATATACCATCGCTGGGATGACCGTATCGGTTATTCTTCCGTCCTCCACTTGAACTAATACGGATAATAGATCGCGCCCAATGCTATAACCGCTTCCCTCGTCATCAATCAGATGACCAAAGCCTCCTGTGCGATGCTGCTCTCCTTTTTCATTGACCCCAAAGCAAATCGATCCTGTACCGGCAATGAGAATGATGCCTTGCATCGCATTTTGTGCCCCGTATAATGCGGTTTCTTGATCGCCTGTAATCGTTAATGGCCCGATATAACCGTTATTTCTCACATGCTGCTCCAAAAAATTAATGACCAGCGGATTACTTATTCCTGCCGCACCTATACATATATGAGCAATTTCTTGTAAATTACCGCAGTAGAGCTTCATTTGACTAAAAATTTCCTCAAAGGAGGCGGCAATAGCATCAGCATCACCACCGTTATAATTAATAGGCCCTACAGTAAAGGTGAATAAAGCGTCTTCCTGGTCATGCGTAATGGTGACAGCTGTTTTCGTGCCACCCCCATCAATTCCAACGATAAATGCCATACCTATGTCCCCTTGTTGTACTTTTTTCAAAGATAAGAATTTATATGTTTAACGCGATATATTATCCTTATTTTTCTCGCAGAAACGCTTGCCGTCCTTGAAAGGACGCCGAAGGCTTTTATGCTTGTCTACATCTGTATCGTAATATTGGCGGTGGGTACAACCTCACCATTTAGGATTGGAAGGAGTGATTTGAATGCATCAAGTGTATACTCAAATGCCGCAATTCCGCAGAACTCGCCTTCGATTAACGGTAAATCATACGGGCGACCTAATGTAATGGCCGTTACTTTGCAACCTGCTGCCAGCAGCTTCTGCACAAGCGCAAGCTGACCTTTGTTTTCACGCGCATTGAACAAGCCGATAACAATATGCTTGTAGCCTTGTACCTTTGGCAGCGCAGCGTTGATTTGCTCCTCGCTCGGGTCAATGTCGATAATCTCATAAGCTGTATTAAAATGCTCCCCCATATATTGCGGAAAGCTAAGAGCTTGATTCAAGCTGCTGGACGCAAGATCGGTGCGGTATGAATAGGAACCCATAAATAACACTTGCTCGTCACCGGTATGAATGGGCTGGAGCTCACCTTTAATGAGGCAGATCGTTTCCGTACGCATTAGCTCATTTGCTCGGCGATGTACATCGCAGCCAACTAGTTCATAATCTAGCTCCTCAGTTGTCGCATATTGTGCTTTATAAGCTAAAATTTTTGTAACAGCCGCATCAATTAGCGCTTCATCCAAATCACCGATTGCTACAGCTTCTTCGATCAAATGAACTGCTTCCTTCACTGTCTCAGGAGTATGACTAATGAATACCAAATCAATACCTGCTTTAACAGCTCCTAACGCTCCTTTTGCCGTACCATAGTATCGTTTGATCGCGTCCATTTCTAAACAATCCGATACAACTAACCCTTTATATCCTAATTTTCCTTTTAATATCTCTGTAATAATGGTATGAGACATAGTTCCGGGCACACCGGATTTTTCAATTTTCGGAAATAAAATATGTGCACTCATAATCGCTTGAGCGCCTTGCTCAATTGCGGTTTTAAACGGCAGCAGCTCAAGCTGCTCTAATTCCTCAAGTGTTTTTTCAATGGTAGGCAAGCCAATATGTGAATCGACATTTGTATCACCATGACCTGGAAAATGCTTAAGCGAGGACATGACGCCTCCATCGAGCAATCCCTTCATCATTTGAATTCCATACTGGGATACTGTTGCAACAGAATCACCATAGGAACGAACATTTATGACTGGATTCAATGCATTATTGTTAACGTCCATAACTGGAGCTAGATTAAAATTAATACCTAATGCTTTCAATTCTCTGGCAGTCATTCTGCCTGCTGCATACGCATTTTCAGGTCGTCCTGAAGAAGCAATTGCCATGGCTCCAGCAACATTGGTCGCGTCTTTAGGCATACGAGTGACTCGACCGCCTTCTTGGTCGATCGTAATAAAACCCGGGATACCAGTATGTGTCGTGTACCATTGCTGCAGCTCAGTAACAAGCTCGCCTAATTGATATTTATTTTCGATATTATGTGAGAATAAAATAATATTGCCGACTTTATAATGCTCAATAACTTCCTTCAGCTCAGGAGTGATCTCGGTTGAAGGGAAGCCTGTTACGAACATTTGTCCAATCTTTTCACGCAAGCTCATATGTTCTATTGTTCTCATCAATTATTCACCTTCCTCTAGCGATATAAATGATACTGCTGTGTTATTTCTGCAAATTGCTTGCTTTCCGCTGCAAACTGTTCAAGCAGCTGCTTTGCTTGCATATTTTCCGTACGATACATGTTGTCTCCCCCCAGTAAATCGATAAATGGACGAGAGCCCTCCTTCACAGGAGGCAGGAATGAAAATTGCTCGTACAAATCTCTTATCGTAAATAATAAGGTTACCCCAACTTCTAAAGGCCTCAGCACTTGGAGATCTGTAATGTAAATTTGTACCCCGCCGCATAGCTCGCCACAATGTTTAGATGACGTTGGCTTGAAATGAACTGGACGAAAAAGCACACCTGGGATACCTTTTGCATTCATCTCATCTGCCAATTGCTGCGCTTGAATGAACGGAGCACCAATCATTTCAAATGGGAACGTTGTGCCTCTTCCTTCCGAGCAGTTCGTGCCTTCAAATAAACATGTTCCTGTATATAATAACGCTGTTTCATATCGTGGCATTCCAAGTGAAGGATGAACCCAAGTTAATCCTGTATCCGGGAAGGACATGCTCCGTTCCCAGCCTTCCAAACGAACGACATGCAGCGATGCATTCCAATTCATTTGATCATTTGCCATCGTTGCTACCTCACCTGCTGTTAAGCCGTATCGCACGGCTAGCTCGTAATTTCCAACAAATGATTTGAAGCCGGGCTTCAAGACATTCCCTTCTACCGTTACCCCGTTAAGCGGATTAACACGATCAAGAACAACAAATTCTACACCTGCATTTGCACAATCTTCAAGTGCATACAGCATCGTATAAATAAATGTGTAATAGCGTACACCAACATCTTGAATATCGTATACAATGATGTCTACTTCATTCAGCATTTCTTTTGTTAAACGCTTGGAGTCTTTACGGTACAAGCTATAGACTGGAACATTCGTAAAAGGATCCATGTAAGTGTCTACTACTGCCCCTGCATCCAAATCTCCGCGAACGCCATGCTCAGGTGAAAACATCGCAGCAAGATTAAAATTTTCATGTAATATAGTAATCGTTGATGCAAAATCCTTCGTAAGACCTGTCGGCGCTGTAATCAATCCTACGCGCTTACCTTCGAACAAATAACGATAATTCGTTATAGAATCAATCCCATTTAACACCATATGAAGCTGCCTCCTAGCTGCTTTTTTGCATAAATGGATAGAACAAGGGAATGTTTCCTGCTATACATAGAAACACTCCCTCTTAGCTAGTTGAATAGTTACCAAAGACTAGACTGCCTAACCTTCACCGTTTCAGCAGGCACCATAAATGCTTCTGCATATGTCTTTCTTGCTTCACAGCCGCGAACAACTGCTAGTGCTTTATAGTAATCCATGTATTTGAAAGATTTGCTATTCGTCACAAACCAATGCTTGCTTAAAGCATCTATCCATAGATCAAATGCCGCTTGATCGAAATCCACATATACGTAAGGGACATAATCAACCGCATCCTCCCAGTTTTCGGAGTAATATAATCTTGCTGCAAAGTGCGCGGGGAGCGCTCGTTCAAAGGATGATAGACTTGCGAAGAAACGGGCATCATTTACGATATGATGCGTTAGCGCATGGTCCTTATGCATACTGTTTTTCCAGTGTGTAATAATAATGTTAGGCTTCACGCGACGAATTACATCACAAACCTCCATACGAATTTCTTGATTGTCAGGCAACTCTCCGTCACAATAATCATCGAATACAATGGCTTCACCGCCTAGCATATCCGCAAAAACCTGTGCCTCTTTCACTTTTTGCTGACGATAATCCTTCATATCCTGTCCTGCCGGAACCCCTCGTTCACCCGCAGTTAACGCTAGTGTCACAATGCGATCTCCCTTTAAACTATGACTAGCGAGCACACCACCAGAAGCTAGTTCCACATCACCAACATGCGCTCCAATTGCTAATACTGTGAATTTTTCGCTCATCTTTAAAGTTCCCTCCGCAATATAGAAAATTGTTTTTCAATAGTAAAGCCCGCTTTTTGATAGATTCGAAGAGCCGGATTATTATTTCCAGTGAATAGAGAGATATATTGACAGCCCACATTTTGAAATGCTTCAACCATTCTGAAAAATAATACACTGCCAAGGCCATGACCCTCATGCTCTGGGTGCACTCCGATACCGCAAAAAAATGCTCTTCCATCAGGCTGCGAAATAATTGGACCTGCAAAGCCCACAACCTCGTTGCCGTACACAGCTACTACAAGTGGTGCGCCAACCTTCACATAAGTAACAATATCCTTCTTCCACTGCGGATTTTGCAGGGCAGCAAGCGTTACTTCAAGCCCTGTATGTAAATCAGGGACATAGGACGTAATGTAATAGTCTTTGCTATTTGCATTGGTTTCCTTATCTAAAATATCTTCGGGAACTATAAAGCTTCCGAGTTTTAAATACATGCCGCATTGCGTCGCTCGATCTTCGTAGCCTCTAGCCATTAAAGCTTCATATAATGGCTGGTCCTTACTGATGCCCGGGGCATTATTATGCTCATGCTGAGGTGCACTTGGTATACTCCACTTCAGCTTAACAGGGTTGAAAAACAATACATCCGCTTGTCTTTTCCCAAGTTCTTGGAATCTTTTTTCTAAACGCAATAGAAAAGCATCGTAAAGCTCCAGAGAAGCCACATGGGTATCTATAATAACACTCGTAATATAACCAGCCACATCTCCAAGAGGGAGATCGTCACCGCAGCAGCCAGCTGCAAAACCAACAATCCCTTTTTCGTCACAGCCTACCCATATACAGTCAGCGTCAAAATAAGGATGGTCGATGAATGTATCTTGAAACTCTCGCTCTGTAAATGGCTTATAATCATATTTTGTAGCCTCACGATTCCAAAGCTCTACAACTGCAGAGTGATCTTCAATTGAAAAGGTTCTGATTTGCATCATTTAAGCCTCCTGTGAACGTCCAATATAGGGCCAGGAAATTTTGCCCATTACTACTGGCTGTGAAGCTCCAGTTACTAGCGGGATATTGTTTGGTAAGCGCTCCATCGTGTAATACGCTAGCAGAGCAAAAGCAATTGCTTCCTTAGCATCACTATTACCACCGATATCCTCCTGCGTCAGCACCTGCACGTTATGCGGTGCAAATAAGTGCTGTAAATCACGCAAAAGCGTCTTGTTATAGCTTCCACCGCCGCCAATTAACAATTGCTCAGCCTGATGCTGTGGTGCAATATACCGTTCATAGCTATCGACGATGCTCCAGGCAGTTAAAAACGTAGCTGTCGCAACAACATCTTCTGCTTTCCAGTGATTAACATTCATCAATTCAATGATTTGTGCCACGTATTGTTGGCCAAACCGTTCTCTGCCTGTCGATTTTGGTAACGGCATCGTATAATATTTATCCTGCTGCATCCATTTCAATAGCTCATCAATCACTTGACCGCCCGCACCAATTTCGCCATCAACATCTATTGTCATTGGTGCAAATAATTGCGATACAAGGCCATCGATAATCATATTTCCAGGACCCGTATCAAAAGCAAATACCTCATCCGGTGAGGCATTTACAGGCAAAACAGTCACATTGCCTATTCCGCCAATATTTTGCATCAGAAGTGTTTTCTCTGGATTGTTAAACAATAAGTATTCGGTAAATGGTACTAACGGAGCTCCTTGTCCACCCATTGCCATGTCAGCAACTCGAAAGTCTGATATGCAAGGAATTCCTGTTCGATTCGCTATAACTGCACCATCCCCTATCTGAACGGTACAATGCAGATTATAGCCGCCCATAACCTTCTCTTCCGGAGCATGGTATATCGTTTGACCATGCGATCCTACTGCGAATATTTGCGAAGGCGAAAGGCCACATTTCCCTATAACGGATAATGTGGCTTGGGCGTATAATTCGCCAAGCCACATATTCATTGCGCCAACCTTATCAATCGTAGCGCTAGCGGGATCAAAAAGCTCAAATATGGAGTTTCTAACTTGCACCTCAAAAGGTGTGTTTTCAAAAGCCAGTAATTCAATCTCTACTCCACGCTCTTTTTCGGCTGATGGAAAAAGCTTAACTACTGCTGCATCAATACCATCTACTGATGTACCGGACATCAAGCCAACTAAGTATGTTGCATCAACTTTTGATTGTTTGTCCATTAACCTTTCACCGCTCCAACTGTTACCCCTTCAAGGAAGTATTTTTGTAAACTGAAGAACAAAATAAACATTGGCACTGCTGAAATGGTTGCCCCCGCCATCATCGGTGCAAAGTAAGTTGTATTCGCAAAGCGAAAGTTTTTCAAGCCAACCTGAATGGTTTGCATATCCATTGTATTCGTTACTAGGAAAGGCCAGAAAAAGTCATTCCATGCCGCCATAAACGTTAGGATTGCTAGTACTGCCATAATTGTTTTAGATAAAGGCATAATGATATACCAGAAAATTTTAGGCTGGGAACAACCTTCGATTTTAGCAGATTCAATAATTTCAACTGGAATGGAGGACATGAACTGCTTAACCAAGAAGATGTTGTATACCGTTACTATGCTCGGCATAATCAACGCCGTGTACGTATTTTGTAATTCAAAAATATTTACGATCAAAATATATAGTGGAACCTGTGTGACTTGAACAGGAATCATCATAGATCCCAGCAAAATAGCGAACAAAATGTTTTTTCCTTTAAATTTCATTTTTGCAAAAGCATATCCAGCGAGTGTAGCAAAAAATACGTTAGATACCGTAATACACGCTGCCACTATAAAGGAGTTCAATAACCAGTCCCATGTATGTGGGCTGAAGTTAAAGAAGAATTTATAGGAATCAAATGAAATCTTCGATGGTAAGATAGAATAGCTCATTGCACCAGCTTCTACCGGATCACCGAACGAGGAGATGACCATAAAGTATATCGGGAATATGGTAGCTGCGGCAAATAGGATAAGGAACGTAATGTTCGCGCTATTACGTATGAACAGATACCCTTTGCTTCTTAAGCTGTTATTGTACAAACCCATAGTATTCTGCTCCTTTTCCTAGTATTCTACATCTTTACCTAAAAATTTGAATTGAAGGAATGATATAAATCCGATAATCGCTGCTAGTAGTAATGATTGTGCCGCTGCCTCACCAAACTCAAAATATGTGAACGCATTGTTAAAGATTAACAAACCTACCATTGTTGTTGCATGGTCTGGTCCACCGCCTGTCATAAGATAAGCGTTTTGGAATACTTGGAAGGAACCGATAACACCAGTAACAAGTAGGAATAGCGTTGTTGGCTTAAGGAAAGGGACAACGATAAACCAAAGCTTTTGCAGGAAAGACGCGCCATCAATTTCAGCTGCTTCATAATAGCTGTTATCAATAGCGAGTAATGCGGCTATATAAATAATAATTGCTGTACCATGACTTGATAACCATGACATTAACACAAGTGAGAACATTGCAGTTGCACTGGAACCAAGCCAGTTTTGATTTTCAATACCTAAAAAACTCACGAGCTTATTGGCAATACCTGATTTTAACGGATCGAAGATCCACAGCCACACAACAGAAAGCGCTACACCAGATGCTACGGCTGGCAAGTAATATAGTGCTTTAAAGATCGTTTGTGTTTTTTTCTTGAAAGGAATAATCAAAATTGAAATTAAAAATGATAGAAGAATATTAAATGGAACAGTTAATAGCGTATATACTAACGTGTTTTTCAGCGCTTTCCAGAAAAGTTCATCTGAAAACGAGTTAACGAAGTTATCCATGCCGACAAAAGTGGATCCTAATGGACCATATTTTTGTAAGCTGATAATAAAAGCATTGATGACTGGATATGCGGTAAATAAAGAAAACGCAATAAGTGCTACTGCGATAAACGCGTATCCCCAACCTGAGTCACTCTCGAGTTTCAATTTTTTTCTTTTAGTCAACGATTGATTCATTGGGTCGCACCTCTCTTCTAAAAACAGTACAAGCTCTAGCTAATTTAGAAGGAAAGCTGTACGTTCTAGCTACGCACAGCTTTCACATGTCAGCCTACGACAGACTAGTCAACTACAATACCATCTTTACCGAAAGATTTAATTGCAGCTGCTTTAACTGCATCATACATTTCTTGTGGAGCAATCTCATTTGCAAGTAAGGCTTGTAGTTTAGGAATAATAACTTCTGTTTCAATTTTTAATGCTTCAGCAGCCAGATCAGTAGGAATATCTGTACGAGCCGGAAGCGCTTTTGCCATCATAGCTTTACCTGCAGCAACGTTATCTTCGTTACGAGGGAATTTTTCAAGTACTTCTGCATTACGTGCAGATTCAGTAATTGGTGATAAGAACAGCTCATTACTGTAGTTAGCAGCAATTGAACCAGAAGACAAGAAATTCGTTGCTAGGGCAATATTTTTGATGTGCTCTTCAGATGGAGCTTTTTTACCACGAAGTGCGATATAACCATCAACGATTGAAGTAGGGACATAATCGGCACCGTTGAATGTTGGGACTGGAAGTGAAATATAATCAACTTCAATAGAATCTGCAACAGCTGAACCATCGTTCGCTTTAATCTTCTCATTGTTTAGACGAGCAGAGTTTTCAAATGCAGATAATCCTTTACCTGTGATCATCGTTTGACCCGTTAGGAACATGTTCCACCGTTTACCAGCATCGATAGAGCTTAGCTCTTTAGGCATAGAACCATCGTTGATCATTTCGCGAATAGATGTAAGTAGCCCCAAGAAGTTTTTGCTTGTATACGTATATTTAAGATCTTTATCGAAGTAATCTGGTAAACCTGCAGTTTTAGCAAGAATAGCCAGATAGTCTTTAGATGCTACACCAGATGTTGCGAACACGAAACCATAACGAGTAGTTTCACCTTTATCATTTTTCACTACACCTTTAGAAATTGCATTACGAAACTCTTCATAAGTCCAACCGTTTTGTTGAACGCTTTTCCAATCAATTCCGGCTTCTTCAAGGAATTGTTTGTTACCACCGATAGTGTGGATTTCCATATATGCTGGTAGACCGTATTGAGCGTCACCTAGTTGGAAATATTTCAATGGAACTTCGTCATAATCTGCCTTGGCTTCATCAGAAAGGGCACCGTTAAGGTCGATTAATACATTAAGTGCTGCATATTTCGAAATTCCTGAAGCACCGATAAAAGCAATATCTGGAGGAGAACCTGCATTTACTTGAGTATCAAGTTTTTGCGTCATATCTTCCCAGCTCGCTGGCTCGATTTTCAAAGTCAAGTTAGGATGTAGTGTATTAAATTCTTTTTCCATATCAGCAAAACGTGTTTGATAGTTCGCTGATATCGGAGGTAAAAGTGCTGTAATCGTATCCTTTTTAGGCTCAGAACCACCGTTACTAGTTCCTGTGTTACCGGAATCTGTAGAAGCTGGAGCGTTATTTCCGTTTCCTCCGCAAGCCGATAATAGTGATACCATCATGATTCCTGACAAAAACAGAGTTAATCCACGTGATCTTTTTTTCATCGAAAACAGCCTCCTCAATTATTAATAGCATCCATCCTGTTATTCCACTTTTCACACCTAAACCAATGATGCGATTGCCTGTTTCAAGCGTCCTCCGTTTGTGTTAAGTACTTGATCTGCTTCTTTTGCATCTAACCCCGATTTAATCATCATAATTGCCAGCTTACAGTTCATAGATGCTTTTTCAAGTGTTTCTGCGGCGGTTGATGTATCTACACCAGTCGTGTTCATGATGATACGAATCGAGCGATCTACGAGCTTAAAATTACTAGCCTTCAGATCAACCATCAAGTTGTTGTACGTTTTTCCTAACTTGACCATTGTGCATGTTGTCAGCATATTAAGCACCAACTTCTGAGCAGTTCCCGCCTTTAATCGAGTCGAACCGCTAATGACCTCAGGTCCTACAACAGGTGTTATACAAACATCTACAATGGGTTCGAACTTTGAGCCTCTGTTGTTACAAACACCGATAGTGGCTACTCCAAGTTCCTTTGCTTTCGCTAAAGCTGCAATAACGTAGTTTGCACTACCGCTTGCCGAAATCCCAATAAGTACATCTTTGTTTGTTACACCAATGCTTTCGATTAATGCGATCCCTTCATCCATATCGTCTTCACAGCCTTCAACCGCAGTACGCAAAGCAATATCACCACCAGCAATATAGCCCTGCACCAAGGAAGGATCTGTACCAAAGGTAGGAGGACATTCGGAAGCATCCAGAACACCTAATCTTCCTGATGAGCCAGCTCCTATGTAAAACATTCTTCCACCATTAGACAACCTATGATGTAGAATATCTACCGCCTTTGCAATCTGCGGAATCTCCTCAGCTATAGCTCTGGGGACCAGTGCATCTTGTTGATTCATTAACTGGATCATTTCTTCCGTAGTACATTCATCAATCATTAATGTGTCTGGATTCACAGCCTCTGTTGTCAATCCCGCAAGGTAGTCATTCATAGCCATCCTCCTTCTTCCTAGCCTTAATCTGTCATGAAATTAACAAAACGCGTTAGATTAACTTACAATTATTATGTTCTTATACTAATACAACACCATCGCTTCGTCAATAGATTTTGAAATATAATTTCATAAAGAAATTATATTCTGATGTTTTATTTCATTCCTTACACACTATGTTATACCACATTTATAAAGCGCTTACAAGATACAATTTAAATTTTTACAAATTGCTTTGATCGCTATGGCTCTAAGGTTAAAGCGATTTAAAAAAAATGTATTATTTGCTGATTATCGCTCCAAACGAAACATAAAGTTACATCATCCGTGTTCAACCGGATGATGTTTCATCTTCAATTCCATTCATTTTCTTCCTCATAATTGTGTGCCAAGCTATTAATTATTGAATTAAACTACTTATTATATTCATTAGATCAACGTATTCATCATGTAGATAATCTGACATGGATTGATAAGTAGTACATTTTAGTACACGAATAAGTGAATGAAATACAAAAAAAAAGAAAGCATTGATCCATGATCAATGCTTTCCTCCACATTCATTCTATCAGAACCTAATTTCTAAGTTTTTTCTTTAATATATTATGCGTTTTTGTTAAGTAGGTTTTTACTTCTTCATATTCTGCACTTGCCACACCAGCAAATAATATGTCGATGATCGTAAGCATCGCAATACGCGAGCCCATAGCCCCACTGCGGATTGTTATTTCAGGTGTGGATATGCTCAGTACAATATCCGCCCGCTCCGCAAGCTCACTTTTATTGTACTTCGTAATCGCAATACATTTCGCTCTATTCTTTTGGGCAATTTCCAGTGCATCAATAATATCACTAGTTGCTCCAGAGTTAGAAATGAAAATGGCAACATCATCTTTCTCAAGTAAAGTTGCTGCCGTGAGCTGACTATGACCATCTGTATAGGCATGACACATCTTATTAATTCGCGAAAACTTCTGTTCCCCGTCCATACAAACGAGTCCCGAAGCACCTATTCCAAAGAAAACAATTCGCTTACTATGACATAGTAATTCTACAGCTCTTGTAATTTCTTTTCGATCAATAACACTAAGCGTATCCTCAATGGACTTGCAATTATTCAATGAAATATTTGATATAATTGTCGAGAGATCATCACCTGGCTGAATATCTGTATATTGAGCCTTTGAATCCTCATCACGAGAACCCAAAGATGCCGATATACTCACAATAAAATTGCGGTATCCGCTGTAACCCATCGTCTTACAGAAACGAAGGACAGATGCATCGCTTGTCTTACTTGATTGAGCCAATTCCTTAATCGACAAATGAGGGATCTCTTCCGTATTTTCTAAAATGTAATCTCCGACCAATCGTTCAACTGGTGTAAAACTCTCTCGCATATCACGAATTTTAATTAATACGTTGTCATTTAGACTCATAATCTACCTACTCTAGATTTAATTAACACCTTTAATATTATCATAAACAATATAAACAACCTATTTCAATAACAAAATACGTTTCCGCATACCTAAAGCTAATATTAATTAATCTATTAAAATCATCCTACTCTTAGGTCATCTGGTGACTTTACGTTGATTATAGCGTAATAAAGTTGTAAGGTATAGTCGATAATTACATACTTTCTGATATGGTGAAACAAGGGACCACAAAGGTCCCCGAAGATTCTTTCTATTGTTCAAAGCATACGTAATACACATGTATTTTTAAATTTTACTGCCGTCTAAATATGACTCGATTTGTCAACTACATTCTTTGATGTAGCACCATAAAGGCAGTAGACAATACTACACCAACCATATAACGCGATGCCACTCCATTCTTGATCCAACATCCCCTTCAAGCTCGTTATACCGCATCATCGGGAATATGCTGTAATCAACGCCTAGGGCTGCAACCATAATGAAGCTGAAAATGGAACGATCCAACTCAAGATTTCACTGATTCCAAAAGAAGTAAGTACACTAGCACCAAGAAAGCAATAATGAACAGAGAACTGGACACAGAGCGCGTAATGACTATTAGCACAATTATGATTCCGACCAGCATAATCACGGCTGTACGTACAAAGTCATCCTGTGAAATATTCTGCAAATCAACATTGGTTGCTGTTGTTCCTGTTAAGTCTGCTTGCACCCCTGGCAAATCGCTGCCATTTAACGTAAGCTCTACTTGCTTGTCCTTGTTTAGATTCATACTTATCATTTATTTCCAATAAATTCACATGGATACCAAAATAGGATCTCCCTACCGTCAGAAGTGATATTACTGGAATAACCGGAGAGCGGAATATAATCATTCACCGAATATTGCTTTGCTATGTTCGTCTAAGTAATACCCATCTTCATGCAAGCCTTTATTTTGCTTTTTTGCGAAAGAATTAAAGTACTTTATAATGTAGATAATGTTGTGTGATGGAGGGAAACAAATGGCAAGTCATAAATGGGTATTAATCATAGACGATGAAGATGATTTAGCGCGTCTAATGAAGGCAGTTTTACATAAAGAAGGTATTCCGGACGTTGTAACTGCCGGGACAGTTGCAGAGGGATGGGACAAGTTTCAGGAGTATAATCCTGAACTGATCTTGCTAGATATTATGCTGCCAGATGGAGAAGGCTATGACTTATGCAGAAAAATTCGGGAAACATCAAATGCTCCGATCTTATTTATGTCTGCAAAGGACGAGGAAATTAACAAGCTTTTAGGGCTGGCGATAGGTGGCGATGATTATATTACTAAACCATTCAGTCCAAAAGAAGTCGCTTATCGGGTAAAGGCACAACTAAGAAGAGCTGGCTTTACAGAGGAAAAAAAGGCTCCGAAAAGCTTGCAGGTTGGCCCTTTTGAGCTTAGTGCCAATGAGACAGAATTAAAAAAGGATGGCGAACTCCTTGTGCTTACCGCCAAAGAAGTCGGTTTAATGAGCTGTTTCATGCATCATCCGAATCAGATCATAAGTAAAGAGACCTTGTTTGAACAGGTATGGGGTGAAGATTTTTTTGGTTCCGATAATACAGTGATGGTACATATTCGGCGCTTACGCGAAAAAATTGAGGTAGACCCTTCAAAGCCTGACTTTATATTAACGGTTAAAGGGTTAGGTTATAAATTACATACCAAGGGGTGAGACAAGTTGAAATGGAAATTAACACTCCGATTTTTAAGATCGGTTATGACTATTGTTGTAATCGTTGGTATCGTAAACGCTATTTTGTTCCTTTCCCTCTTCTTTATACAGCTAAAGAATAATAATTTCGGTACTGAAGAAGCGTCTGCAGAAACCTTTAGCCGGACCTTTTCACAATATGTAGAACTACAATCTGGCAAACCTGTTGTAAACGAAGAAGGCCTCAAAAAACTACAAGAAATGAGCGCCTGGGTACAATTTCTGAATGAACATGGGGAGCAAGTATCAGCATTTAATACCCCTGAAGAGTTGCAAACAGAGTATTCCCCGATTGAGATTGTACAAATGTATAAATATAAAGAATTAGATGCTAGCACGACAATTTTTGTCAGCACAGCTCAAAATTTCAGCTACTTTTTAGGGATTCAAAATCCTAAAATAGGCCGCTACGTATTGACCTATGATTACGCTAAAATTTTCAAAGATGTTAATGTTTTTCTTTCCATTTTTTTAATCGTGGATGTGCTTATTGTAATTATCATTGGATTTCTATTTGGGAAAAAGTTAACTGCACCCCTTCATACCTTAATAGATGGTATTCAACAACTCAGGGAACGACGGTTTAAGAAAATGCCTGCTCCCAAAGGCGTTTATGAAGATGTTTTTCGTAATATGAATGAACTATCTGAAAAGCTTGATCGGCACGAAGAGGAACGTAAACACCTAGATCAAATGCGTGAGGAATGGATTAGCAATGTTTCGCATGACATGAAAACACCACTGGCTTCTATTCAAGGTTATGCAGAATTTATAAATGACAGTGCCACAGATTTAACAGCCCAAGAATTACAGGAATACACAGCAATTATCAAGAGTAAATCGATGTATATGAAAGATTTGTTAGATGACCTCAATTTAACGACGCGTTTGCGTAATCACCAGCTATCCCTGCAATTTGAAGAGGTGAATCTCGTTCAGTTTCTACGAGAAATAACAATTGAACTTTTAAATGACCCAACCTTTGGTGAAAGGCAGATCGAATTTGAGGCAGATGAGGTTAAAGCCGTACATAAAGTGGATAAAAAATTACTAAAACGTGCAATCCTTAACTTTATTTACAATGCGCTGGTGCACAACGATGAAAATGTCGTGGTGAAGATTCGAGTGGAGACCATTAATCCGCATACCCAAATTACAATTTCTGATAATGGCCAGGGTATTCCAGCTAAAGATCTGGAACAGGTTTTCGAACGCTACTATCGGGGTACAAACACAACAAGCAAGCATGGAACTGGGTTAGGAATGGCCATCGCAAGAGACATTATTTGGGCTCATGAGGGGAAACTCGATTTGACAAGCGTTGAAAATACCGGAACCACCATTACTATTCTTTTATAATATAATTACCTTACTTACTCATTAGACAGAGAAAAGGGCTGTGCTCCATTTACTTTTTTGAGACAGCCCTTCTTCAATTTATTAGTTTTTTATTGCTTTTAGCGGAATATCCTCTAATTTCACTTCATCATATGAGGAGACTTGATCGCCTTTTTTTACATACATTTTCAAGTAGGCGCCTTTACGAAGGTTTTTCTGTGTATTAAATTCCAATGGAATGGTATTACCTTTGGCATTTGTAGCCTCTAGTGTATAAGAATAAGAGGTCATGACTGAACCATCGCTCAGTTTATATTCATGGGGTTCCCCATCCTCTGTGATTTGTAAGTAGTAATTTTCGGCATTGAAGCGATTGAAATCAATCTTCGCTATAGCAAAGACCCCTACAACTCCAATAACAAACAAAATACCAATAGTAATTAGAAATTTTTTCATCTCAATCATCCTTCTGTTCTATTATTTAGTGTAATAATACGATTGTAAGAAGCTACGGTTAAGAAATAATACAACCCGTAAATTACGGTATAAGCAATCATCCAGAGCAACACAGGTTTTGCTAAATCTATCATCATTAGACTAGAAAATGCTTTTAAAGCCACTACACTATGCAACAACCCTACTATAAGCGGTACAACAAAGATAACGAATACCTGTGACGCAATGGATTTTCGCATTTCTTTTGCACTGACACCCATTTTATGCAGCATATTGTACTGTGATTTATCCTCTTCTGCCTCTGTTAAAACCTTAAAATAAATGATACTGCCTGTAGCAGCCAGAAATACTAGACCAAGGAAACTTCCGATAAACAGTAGAGAACCCACACCTTCCAAACTTGTTTGGTAATCTTGTGGACCACTTGAAAATATCGCTTCTTCAGGTAATTGGTTTGCAATTTTTTTAGATAAATCCACAGACGCATCATCTACCCCAAGAACACGATAGTGCAGCACTTCCCCATCATTATGCAACACTTTATACTGGTCCTCCGAGACTACCACGGTTATACCTGCTGTGCCTGCATTCAATACGCTTTGCGTTTTAAAGCTTTGGAATGTGAGAGGATGGCCGATGCCTGTTGTTATCGTTTTCCCTGTATATATTGGTGAGAACCTTTTGTCATATCCGATATCTAAAATAACCGCGTAGCCGTCCTTTACATCTAATTTTTCTTTATGCTGTACACTTGCTAATTGGTTGTATGTTTTTTCATCGATAACTGTATATTCTCTTTTATCAGTGCTATCGAACGTTGATGGCGAGTTTAACTCTTTCGTATGAAATGTAATGGATAGTGCTTCAATATTTTTATCGTATTTTGTATCTGGTAACACAGCACTCACTTGTTTATCCATTTCTGCATCTGTTGATTGATACATAAAGGTATTCGGATTAATTGTTTTCGCCGAGTCAGTCGTATTGTAATAAAGGCCATACACCGCTCCACCGGCAGTTACTGTCGTAGCACTTAACACAGCAATCACAGTTAATGTACGTGCATTTCCACGGATACGATAAAGCAATTGCGAAATGGTAATTACATGAAGGCCTTTCCACAGCCACTTTTCATTCTTCTTAATCATTGCTAACACAAAGCCAGTCACACTATGGAACAATAAAAATGTACCCATAATAACCGTTGTTAAAATAATTAATACAGTCATGAGAAATCCGATTTTTTCCCATATCTTAGAAGTGAAAAGGTCCTGCATCGCGAGCCAAAAGCCCAAGACAATGAGCAACACTCCAAGAACAGCTACTATCATAGATGGTTTAGGTGCCACTTCTCCCTTTTTGGAAGCATGAAATAAATCAATCAGCTTAAATTGATAGATCAAGCGATAGCCCTGAAACGATGTCACTAAGAAAATAACTAGAAATACGATAGCCGTGTTCATCGCTGCCGCCGCTGAAAATGTAAAGGGTGCTACAACGTCATAACCCATTAAATGAATCAGAATCGTCATAAATCCTTTAGAACATAGGAACCCAAGTACAATCCCAACTACTAAAGAGAATAATCCTAATAAGAGATTTTCAAAAAAGAGCATAAAACCTATTTGTCGATTACGTACCCCTAGCAACGCATACAGTGCGACTTCTTTTTTACGTTTTTTCATAAAAAACGAATTGGAATAAGCTATAAATATGAATACGAAAAAGATAAGAATGACTGCCGCTCCACTCATTAGTGAACCAAGTTTTTGGGATGAAGCTGTCTGTTCTGCTATCGTATCGCTATATTTTAAGGTCACAAATGTAAAGTAAATGATGATACTAAACACCATCGATGCAATGTATAAGAAATATTGAGAGAAGTTTCGTGCTATATTTTTTCTTGCTAGACTAAATAACGTCATCAACCTCACCCCCAATGGCCGCATGAACATCTAAGATCTCTTGGAAGAAGGCTTTGCGTGTCTGATCACGACGATAGATTTCTGTTGAGAATGAACCATCCTTGATGAAAATAATCCGGCGGCAGAAGCTTGCGGCAAAGGCATCATGGGTCACCATCATAATGGTCGAATTATTATTTTCATTTAAAGAACTTAAGCTTTCCAATAAATCTGTTGCTGATTTGGAGTCAAGGGCACCAGTTGGTTCATCAGCCAATATCAGCGCAGGCTCTGTCACAAGCGCTCTAGCCGCAGCGGTTCTTTGCTTTTGACCACCAGAGATTTGGTACGGATATTTGGTCAGTAAATCTTCAATACCAAATACTTTGGAGATCTGAGTCACGAGGTGATTGATTTTCTTCGCTGGAATTTTAGCAATCGCCAGAGGAAGCAATATGTTCTCCTTTACAGTTAAGGAATCGAGTAAATTGTAATCTTGGAAGATGAAACCGAGATTTTCACGTCGGAAGTCTGACAAAGCTGCTTCCTTCATATCATGAATACTCTTGTTCTTCATATAAATTTTCCCTTCAGTTGGAGAATCAATGGTTGCTAACAAATTTAGCAAGGTTGATTTTCCAGCGCCGGAAGGTCCCATAATCCCTACAAACTCACCTGCTTGAATGTCAAAAGACACGTTTTCTAACGCTGTGTAAGCAGCGCTTAACTTCCCGTACACTTTTTTTATGTTTTCTACTTTTAATAATGCTTCCATACATTTCACCTCATAATTTGCTGATACTTTTACTATAGGCTGCGAACCTTACAGCAAATTCATGCCAACCTTACAACAAGCTTAAATCTACCAAGAAGAAACGAGTTGTCTTCCTTTAAAGAAGACAATGTTTCTCGAAGAAATATAAGGATAATTTATAACATGGAACATATAAATTCTTATATTTAAAAAAGGGATACCCTGTAGCCATTTAAGACTACGGAGTATCCCTTTGCTATTGAAAAGAATTTATTCTCTTCTGGTTGTATACAAATCAGAAGCTTCATCAAAGTAAAAGCGGCGTTTTTGTTTGCCAAACACGACTAAGATCACATGGATGAACAACACGATCGTTAAAATGATAGAGGTCAATCCAGCACCTAGTGTTAAGAATATAGATGCCTTATAAAATGGTGAGTCCATTGATAGCTCCACGTTATTCAAGGTTTTCGCAATGACCGTTATGAAGTACATCGCGTAAATCGCACCAAAACGTTTAAATAATCGCTTGTTAGTTTCCCCTCGACTTATATTACTGTCATAGCGATAACGCATTATTTTCGTACCGATTGTCGATCCGTTCCAAATCCATGGAATAATAAAGAAGGTTACAAAAAGCGTAATTGTACTCGCAATAAATTCACTAACCATATTAACGTTGGTCATACTCAACACAATTTTAACTACCATGTTGCTGATCAATAGATCAATAATAACTGCCAACAACACAGACATCCCTCTTACTTCATCAAGAGCTAATAATCTTTCTGCTTTCTCATTAATTTTCTTTTTTGATGGGAATAACGCTAATACAGCTGGAGCAATAAAGAAGCCCAGCACCCCGCCGGCAGTATTCAACAATAAATCATCCACATCAAAAATGCGATAAGGGCAATTATAAATCCCATAAATGCCGGTTACCTGTGTTACCTCATAAAATAATGTTAATAAGAACGTGATTGCTAGCGCTTTTTTCCAGTATTTCTTCTCTTGAAAAAAATATCGCAAATAAACACCAAAAGGTAATAATAGCAAGAAATTAAAAAATGCTTGATAGAATGAAGGTTGGCTAAATAACAGTCTATAAGTTGAAGGCTGTGATAACACGATACCACTATTCCCAAAGGTGCTCACAATAAATTGAAATGGCATAAGTGAATAATGCTGTGTACCCGGTTTTTGAAGAGAACAAGTGTTGCGTACCTCTGGCAACGGTAACAATACTAAAAATAACGCTGCTAGAAAGTAAAAGATAAACGAAGATGAAATTAAAGTAGTAGAAAATGGCAGGTAATTGTATTTTCTATACGTATAAATGAGCCATGGAATAAATAAAGCAAATGCTAAAAGAACAAAAAAGATTGCAGCCACAAAGATTGGCTGAGTATATGCTGACATTTCTAGTTCACACCCCAAAATGATTTAGTATTTATATTAACCATATAACGGATTCTAATTCAACTGGAAATGGAACATTTTATCATATTTAAGGATTCTGTAATGTTGGCATCAAATTAATGTAAGGTTCGCAACTTATACTGACTCCTAGATAATTAAATTTTTATTCAAAGGAGAACCATACATGAATCCCTCCATTTCACAAAAAGAAAGAATTATTTCACTCGATATCATTCGCGGATTTGCTCTTTTTGGCATACTGCTTATAAATGTCGGGGCCTTTAAAGTTATTATTGAAGGAGATCCCTTACCAGACTATAGCGGCATTAATGGAATCATCAATAGTTTGATAATCATCTTCGTACAGAAAAAGTTCTTTTCTATTTTTTCATTCCTGTTTGGAGTAGGTCTATTCATCTTTGCCTCAAGAGCCGAAAGCCGGGGAGATAAACCAAGATGGCGTACGGCTAGACGATTACTAACCCTCTTACTGCTGGGAATCGTGCATGTGTTTATCTTTTGGGGAACCATTCTACCCGTATATGCCGTCATCGGATTGTTTCTGATCCCTTTTTATCACACAACGGTTTCTACACTTAATAAGTGGCTTATTGGTATGACATCCATTTACATCATTTCCTTGACGGTAAAAATATTTTCACCATCGCTAGGGACAATCTCATCTATCCTTGATATTTTTTCTAATGACGCTATGCTAATCTTTATTATGTTTTTAGCTGGTTTTTTAACTGCAAAGTCAGGTTGGCTGACACATATACAGGAATTATCAAAACCAATTAGATGGATTCAAATGGCATCATTTCTTTTGTTCGTTGGTTTCTCATTATGGATTTGGAACACTTCTCAAAGCGGGAGCAGCAATGTAGATTCAGTTACGGGCTTAGGATCACTTCCAACCACTTTGTTTTACTTAACAATATTATTTCTACTATTAGAAAACAAACAAATGGTGAAATTCCTGACGCCTATATCCCGGGTGGGTCAAATGGCATTTACAAATTATGTAGCTCAAAGCATTATTGGGACGGCAATCATTTCGATTATAGGTCTCGAAGTCGTTTCACCAAAAGATATTCTCTACATCGCAGTTCTGATTTATATGATTCAAATCATTTTTAGCACCATCTGGTTCAAGTTCTTTTCCATGGGACCTTTAGAAAAGGTCTGGCGATTGATGACCTATGGAACAAAGCATGGAGCAAAAAGATAAAAACAAAGCTTCATAGGGTTGGAGAATTGCTTAAGTCTTATACCTCTGAGTATAAAAAGCAAAAAAAAGAGTCTGAGTGATACGGATATCTCCCTTATCACTTAGACTCTTTATCTAATCATATAGCTATAAGATAGCTTTCACTATCATTCCAAACTACCCAACTCCACCACATCTCCGCTAGTGGCCTTCACGGCATAATTACAATCCAGCTTCCCGCACAGCACATACTTCTTCTGCCCAGAATCATACACATAGACGGGTGTTAATTCGAGCCACCCTTTGAGCTTGGTATAGGCTTCGTTATGACTTACAGCAATCTCACCTTCGCTCTGGAACTCATCAAACGTATCGAGCAGAGATTTGTTATCCATATAGTTTATAACCTTATAAAGGTTCGCATCGATGAACAGGAGGAGCTTACGCTGGAATATACGATTACTTGGTGCATTCATCCTCAATGTCGCTTGAATATGTCCTCTTTCCCGATGTAACGTCTTCAGTATCCATTGTCCGGATTCATCCGGATAGAGCTGGCTTAGACCAGCTTCGACTCCGGCTATACACTTGAATAATTCTGCGTCTGTGATAGGAAATGAGTCTGGGTGCGGTTCACGAGCTATTGCCTGTTCGATTGTAACCACTTCTTGCAGACGTATCTCCGTCCTTACAAACGGTTCCGTATTCGCTTGCTCCCAATGGATTACTTGATCTATATTCAGTTGTGCTTTCGTGCCTGAAATAATCTCAAATGGGATGGTGGTTCCATCATTTGTAATGTAGATTTCTTCAATCCCATAGATCGGCAGGAATTGCTTCATCTCGTAAACCGGATATTCTATAAGTTGTAGCTGTTTTTTGGCTTGCGGCTCTACCGCTTGAAGTGTGAGTGAATAGTTCTCTTTTTGCACAAGGGATCTAGAAGGAAACTGGACATACACACTGTAAAAAATAAGCCTCCCCTCTGCATCAAAGCGGAGCTCCATCCGCCCACCGGGGGAGACCGGCACGCCGTCTATAGATTCGGCAAAATGATATTCACCTACCTGTTCCTTTATTAGGTGGAATCCTTTACCGTACACGATCCCCGCCTCGGCTTCCATCCACTGGATAACGCCGTTTAAATCAATATTTTGAAATGGTGCCCCATTCGCATATGATTTCCCACCCACAAAAATCACACTTTTATAGTTGCGGGATTGCAGGTCTATAGTGATGACAGCCGTTCCTTCCGGATTGTAATCCTCCTTCCACTCTGTAATATGTGAAGGAAACCATTCCATACTAAGCAAATAGTCGGTCTTTCCCAGTATCGAAACTTCGCGATAAAGTTCATGTGTATGTAAGTAGTAGTTGTCCAATCCGTACGTTTCCTGTGCAGCATTAACTAGTTCTTTAATTCGGATATCCATATCAGTGTCCCCCGCAAAATTGATGCCTCCATCATAACATTTCTGTTACATATTCCACGAGCTTATGCTATGGACTTTGCTGGTGTTCAGAAAATGATCAGTAGCATGGGGTTTAATAATGTTTAAGGGCTTCAGACCCTCTAAAGGAGGAATAGGATGACTCCAATTAGGCTGCATCCTCTAACTACTCCTTCATCAGAATACTAGAAGTGTTATAGTGACCATATTTTTTATTGGGGGTAAATCATCATGAATGACATCATCAAAGGAAACGGGGAATTAATACAATTCTTCCCGATTCCACCGCATCTTTATAGTAAGGATATTGCTTGTCTTGTAGCTGTGGCTTATGTAGAAGAACAGGGAGCAAATTTAACGGGCCTCATAAATGCTCTATACGCCAAGGGATATACAAACCTGGATCATTTACTAAATTCCACATGGAAAGAACTATACCAGGTTCGTGGGTTGGGCTACAATAGACTGAAGCTTCTGCTTCGTTTACTAGAACGAATTTCTGCAGATCCCAAGACCATAGAAAACTACAACATCGTCCCTCGTGTAACAATCCACAGTAAAAAGGAAATGAAAGAATTAACTTTAAAAAAGATTATTAAGAAGTATAACGAAACATCAGTGGAGTTATTGACTAAAGCTGCCGAAAAAGAAGCTCGTTTAAAGAAAATTAAAGATAGACTCCGTGAAATGGGGATGATCCTTTAACAAAACCCCGCCAGTATAATCACTGACGGGGTCTTTTTATCTTTCTATCAATGCGTCCCTCTCTACAAATTCAGTTTTCCAAATTTATTAAATTTTTTTGAGCTCTTTTGCTGGTACTCCTGCAACGACAGAATTCTCTTGAACATCTTTAGTGACAACTGCTCCTGCCGCAATAACAGAGTTATCTCCAATCGTCACCCCGGGCAGTATGGTTGCGTTTGACCCAATCCATACATTTTTTCCAATGATAACTGGAGAGGGGTAGGTTACATTTCTCGTTTCTAAAGGTAATCCATGATTAAGTGTAGCAATCGTGACATTCATACCAATCATTGTACCGTCCCCTATTCTGATTCCTCCTCGATCTTGGAAGGAACAGCCTGTGTTGAAAAACACATTCTTTCCTATAGTAATATTTTTTCCAAAGTCTGTATAAAACGGCGGAAAACACATAAAAGACGAATCAACTTCAGTGCCCGTAAGTTCACTAAAAATCTCCACTATTTCTTCTTTTGAATGATAGGATGAATTCAATTCCATCGTGACCTTTTGGGCTTGATAACTGCATTGAGTTAATAATTCATGTAATTCTTTATCCTCACCCGAAATTGGATTTCCTTTCTTACAAAAATCCATAAAATCATTCATATCCATTTTAAAAATCACCACCCAAATTTATTTATACTTCTGATAATTCGATTCATATGTCTTGTCTTAATCCTTCCATAATGGCACGAACTGCAAACTATGTTCCACAGTACACGGCTGAATTAGGGTATACTACATGTCCTGCCACAGAATCTGTTGCAATAATATGCCCTGATTTTTGTTTTTCCATAATTGGCAACACCGCAGCGATTCCGTTCAAAACACCCATGATATTGATATCAATCATTTGCTTCCACTCTTCACGACGCCCTTCCACGATTGGTGCTGTTGGCATTATACCCGCATTGTTATAGAGAACATCGATACTGCCATATGTGTCTAATGCGAGTCTAGCGACCTTGTTCACATCATCATAGTTTGTCACATCCGCTTGTTGAATGAGAATATTTGATTTAGGAAATTCTTCTTTAATAGCTTCGAGACGATCCAAGCGGCGTGCAGCTAAGAGCAACTTCGCATCACTTTTTGCAAGTACCTTTGCAGTTGCTTCACCGATTCCACTTGATGCGCCCATAATAATAATCACTTTATCTTTTATAGCTATCTATAAACCCTCCTTTAAAGTTAAACCTTTTCTTTCACATCATAAGTTGATATGATTCGAATAACTAATACTTATATTAAATACTCTCTCATGCCTTTTAAGCATAGATAAATAAGGAGACTGTTATGGAAATTCGAGTATTACGCTATTTCATTGCTGTAGCGAATGAAGAGAATATATCGTCGGCTTCAAAACAGCTGCATTTGTCTCAACCTACATTATCAAGACAATTAAAAGACCTTGAAACGGAATTAGGAGCCATTCTATTTGAAAGAGGAAATCGAAAAATCACTTTAACAGATGAAGGGAAATACTTATTTAAAAAAGCGAAGGAAATCGTTGAGCTAGTAGATAAAACTGAAGCAAATTTTAAAGAATCAAAAGAATTGATTAGCGGAGAAATTTACATAGGCGGTGGTGAAACTGAAGCTATGAATTTTATTGCCAGAGCATCAAAAGAATTACTTGAACAGTATCCAAGTATTCGATTTGATTTATACAGTGGTAATGCTGACGATATTACTAGCAAGCTAGACAGTGGATTATTGGACTTTGGCATTGTCATAGAACCCACAGATAAACAAAAATATGATTACATAAAATTACCCGCTACTGATGTTTGGGGTGTTTTAATGCGCAAAGATAGTCCTTTAGCGTACAAGCAGTTCATTCAGCCAATAGATTTAATAGATAAACCACTATTGATTTCACGTCAAACTGCTGTCAGTAACGAATTCACAGGATGGTTTGAAGCGAATATTGAGGATCTCAATATTGTCGCAACCTACAATCTGCTGTACAATGCTGCACGAATGGTCGAAGAAAATATTGGATATGCATTATGCTTGGATAAACTTATTAATACATCAGGAGATAGCAAGCTTTGCTTTAAACCTTTAACCCCCAAATTAGAGGCTAATTTAAATATTATCTGGAAAAAACATCAGGTGTTTTCTAATGCAGCAAATAAATTTTTAGATCAACTTCGCAACAATATAAAAATACACAATTCATATCTGTAGAAAATAACCCTATATAAGCGACAAGACACAAGAAAAGCCCAAGCTTTATCCTCAGCTTGAGCTTAGTCTTGCAATATTAAATGTAATGCCCTTATTACCTTACGACAAAGCCAACATCGCGTTCATATCTTCCTCGGCAGTGGTAATCAGCTTCAATCCAAAAAGTTCAACTAGGACATCCAACACACCATCCGAGATGAACTCCGGCGGCTTCGGCCCGATGCGAATGTCTTGAATACCTAGGCTGAATAAGCCCAGCAGAATGGCTACCGCTTTTTGCTCGAACCATGACAGCACGATGCTTACAGGCAGCTCGTTCACCGTACAATCAAATGCTTCAGCCAAAGCCAAGGCAATCTTCACCGTAGAACCGGAATTATTGCATTGTCCAAGGTCAATGTAACGCGGAATGCCCGTATCTCCAACGGTTCCATAATCCACATCATTAAAGCGGAATTTCCCGCAGGAAGTGGTTAAAATGACGGTATCGTTCGGTAAGGAAGTCGCCAACTCGCGGTAGTAATTCCCACCTTTACCTGGCGCGTCACAGCCTGCAATAACGAAGAACCGGCGAATATGCCCGTCTTTAACAGCCTGAATGATCTCTGGTGCCAACCCGATTACTGTTTCGTGATGGTATCCTGTCGTGAGTACCAAGTCTGATTCTACATCAGCCGCAGGTAATGACAACGCACGATTAATCAGAGGAGAGAAATCGTCATTCGTGATTTTTGCAACACCTTCCAGCCCCGCCACCTCATATGAGAAAAAGCGGTCTGCATACGTGCCTTTAATCGGCATCACGCAGTTTGTAGTTGCAAGAATCGCACCGGGAAACTGCTCGAAAAGTCTGCGTTGATCGTACCATGCTTTGCCGATATTGCCTTTCAGATGTTTATACTTCTTAAGCGCCGGATAACCATGGGCAGGTAACATTTCCGAGTGAGTATAGATGTTGATGCCCTTTCCTTCTGTCTGCCGCAGCAATTCCTCCAGTGCATACAAATTATGCCCTGTCACCACAATACATTGACCTTCTATTTTGTTCTGGCTGACTGTAATGGGTTGTGGAATCCCAAAGCGATCCGTATGCGCACGATCTAATAGATCCATGACGCGAACCGCCGCATCCCCGACCTTCATCGCCATCTCCAAATGCTCCTGCGTATTAAAGTTAGAATTGGTCAAGGTCATATACAAAGCTTCGTGGGTAATACGGTCCACCTCGGGATCACTATATCCTAGCTGCCGAGCATGTGTCGCATAGGCTGCAATTCCTTTTAGAGCAAAAATCATCGTATCCTGCAAACTCGCGATGGTTTCATTTTTGCCGCATACTCCCACAACGGTGCAACCGCCAGTTGGTGTCTGTTCACATTGGTAACAAAACATATCGTTATCCTCCATATCGAGATAATCTTTCGTTACTCACAACGTAACAGAACACCAAACCTTGAGTTGTGATTACACACACATTTTTTTATATCAAAGAGATTTTAATGTCCGTCTATTAATAACAATCATCAATATAATAACGCCTATACAAATAACAATATTAATCCCAAAAACCATTTTGAACGCCTGAATCGAATTCCTCTGCCCTATCTCCCCGCTCACCATCCCTAGCCCTAGCCCAAGCGCTGAGCCAAAGACCATACCCGCATTTCGTGTTAAGGCAATTAATCCTCCAATTGAACCTACGTGTTCCCTGGGCGTCTGCTTCATAATATAACTATTATTCGGTGAAGCAATAAGCCCCATCCCGAGTCCAATAAGACATAGAATCGCAGCGATTCCATACACCGGTATATTCTCCAAAAATATTAGCAACAGGATGAACCCGCTTCCCATGCAGCTCAGCCCCATTAACATCAGCCGACGAGAACCATAACGATCGGACCAGTAACCGGCAAGAGGACCTGAAAATGCTAATGCAATGGGATAAGCTGCCATAATGTAGCCTGTCTTAGATGAAGTGAAGCCAGCCGCTGTTCCCATTAAATAAAATGGAATAAGGACGAGCACGGTATTAGAAAGGATAAAAGAGGCACAGCTAACGATCAAGCCACCCGCTACAGCAGGAATTTTCAACGCCCGAAGAGGTAGAAAAGGTGTCTTTTGCCTCCGTTCCCATAATAGATACGTAATCAACAGCAGGAAAAATCCCATCAAACTAGCCATCGTACGCGTGGACACCCAACCCCATTTGCTCCCATTTGTAATAACGAGAAGTAGCAAGGTAAACCACGCCATGAACAAGCCCGCGCCCGCGATACTTACAGTTCCCGACTTGCGCTCATGCACACGGCTCGGAATGTACCGATAGGCCATAACTGTAGCCACAATTGCCACAGGAACATGGATCAAAAATAGCCATTGCCAACTGAGCCACTCCGCAATCAGACCTCCTGCAATAGGGCCGGTCATCCCGCCCAGTGCGACAGCCGTACTTAGAATTCCGAGTGCCCGTCCCCTCTGTTCTTTCGGCATATGAACGCTGATAAGCGCAATATTCGTTGCTTGAAACATCGCAGCTCCTATCCCCTGCACAACTCTAAGTACAAGTAATATTGGCAGATTAGGTGAAAAAGCGACCATGATCGAACCAACCGTAAAAATCACATATCCGAGATTGTGAATACGGCGAAAACCATAACGATCACCCAATTTCCCCATCACAGGGAGAAGCGCAGTAATCACAAGTAGATACCCCGTTGTGATCCATAATCCTTTTGCAAGCTCAGTTTGAAAATGACTTATAAAAAAAGGAAGCGATACATTCATAATTCCGGCAGTAAAGTGAGAAATAAAAGCCCCCATACAAATAGCCGCCATCATACCCAACCGCTGCCTGCGCGTACCTGTTAGCTCTGTATTTTTTGCAATACTCATGCTGATCCCGCCCCCACTCATCATTGTCTAAGAATTACTAACAATTATAAGTAGATCCCTTACAAGGACAATCCCATAAAGATGGGATAGAGAGGGGGCCTGTTATCTTATTAGTTCTAAAAAGACAATGAAGCCGCTTATTCTCCGTAATTGGAGAACAAGCGGCTTCGTATTTCGGATCATGCATTGAATGAAAAAAAGTCCATTTTATAATCCAAGGATTTGCTTTTTCTTGGCTTCAAATTCTTCTGGAGTTATGATACCAGAATCCTTAAGTTCTGCTAGCTGTCTCAAATCATCGATCGACCCAACAGGAGCTGGAGGATTAGGACGATTGTGTTTTTCTGATTTATATACTGCTATGTAATCACGAATTTTTTCGGCGATTTTCATTTTTCCCGGTTGAATAAGAACAACGTTAGCACTCGCTCCTTTTAAATTATCCTTTTTCGATGTTTGAAGGTTGGCTGTAATTACTTGTAAATAAGGAACTTTTAAAAAGGGCTTAACTATGCTGATCGTAATGACAGAATCCAACGGAATCGTTTGAGTCTGTCCTCCCAATTTTTGAACATTACTAGGCTTAATTACTAGGTAATCCTCGTATAGTTCAAGAGATGATGTACCGCCGCTGATCTCGTGTATCATATTATCCACCTCATTCATAAGATACCCCTATCTTATCATATATTTACAGATTTCTTCTATATTTATCCTCTACTTAATAATAAAATCAAAAGAATGAACATGCCGCAAAATAAATTTCATAGATTTCATACACTCAATCCCCGCTGAATAAATTCCTAAATCAGGGAGAAGATAAAAACTTGTGTTTTGTTTTGGAATGTCGCAGGAATTGTCATCAAGATTGGTCACTTTTATTCGATACCACATGAAAAAGCATAAGAATCAACAGTTCTAATCCAATTTTAAGTCACAGTCAAATATTATATCTGCTTCAGCTTACCCTTTTCGCAATTCGGAGAGTAGCTATTTCGCCTTCCTCGGCATGCTGTAACGCGATGGCTCCAATGGGTTGGATAAGCCAGCCCTTCTATACGCTTCAAAAGAGAAAGCAAGCTTCTCAATGTGCAGATTTCAGCTTCTTCTTCTCTTGAATCCAGCCCACTAACAGTAGTATAAGCAAAGCAAAAAATCCACTTGCAACATTGTTGCTGTGGACTTTTTGTAGGCTTATTATGTATGTTGTATTTGCTCAGGTTTATTGATTGATATTAAAGGCCAAGGCCGGTATTCTTGTTCACATAGAGTTCACTAGGTAGAACTCGATGTTGACCGGTTTTCAGCAGCTTTGGTAAACGCCCCATCCGCTCCGCTAAAGTAGAAAGCTTTTGCTCATGAAAATTAGATAGTCCCGTATGAATCCGGTCTTGAAAAGGCTCAAGCCATCTAGATTCCAAACTATCTGGACCGAAATAAACCCCGAGCAGTGAGCCAGCCGTTGCCCCGAAGCTATCCGTATCGTTGCCTTGCATTACCTGCTTGCATATCCCATCACCAACATTGTCTGCAAACCGCAGGGTATTAATTAAGGTTCCTACTTCTTGATAAACCTGACAGTGGCAATAAGTCTCATACTTTTGGTTAATACTCTGATATGCTTCCAGCCAGTCATCTGCATTCGCTACCATTTCAAGACAATCCTGAGTAATCTCATAGAACCGGCTTCTTTTAGGGATGAATTGCAGTGCAGTTTTGATTATTTCAATGGGATCACGCAGCACGTGAGCAGCAGCAATCGCAGCAGCAATGAACATCGTGGCGTAAATGCCGGTCCGGCGATGTGTAAAGCTTGCATCCCGCCAAGCTAGCTCAGCAGCCAGAGCAGGCTGACCAGGACAGGCATAGCCGTAGGCATCTGCACGAATCGCCGCCCCGCATAGCTCTGTACCCTGTACCATAAAATCAGGCCAAGCCTCTATTTCAGAATGATTGAATAATTCCTTATCATGTTCCAAATAGCTAATCCCTGATCGTAGTAAAATTGCCCTTTCCGGACCCCAAGTTGTACTTATCGGAAGGTGATTTAACCATAAATCCCTTAAATCTCTTTTCGTAAAACCTTCACCGAATTGTTCTAGCACCATCATTCCCATTAATGTGTAATTGATATCATCATCAGGTGCTACATAACGAATTCGCCCTCGTGTAGTCTCAAACCAAGACCAATGACGACGATCCAGCGCATGGAGAATTTCTTCAGAAATATAATCATTCAGTGGCCATTCCCCTACAGAAGTTAACGCTTGACGTAATTCCGACAAGCTGGGGTTTACCTCTATTGTTTTGCCCAGCATAGAACCGCAGACTGAAGCGAGAAAACCAGCCTCCACACGCTTGGAGCTATCCTTCAGATTCAAAATTCCGATCTGCCCGAGAGGTCGAGCCGGATCGCTTTCCCGCCATATCTCATCTAAATCGTTCGGCTCATAGTAAGGCCAATTATCCCTCATTGGAATGACAGCCAAGCTATGGGCGAATTCAAGATAGGCATCATAGCTTGCGGGAAGCTGTTCCAGCTTGGCTAAATAACCGGAGGTTTGATGTCCCTGCTCAAATTTATTACGCAGAATCCCTTCCAATTGAAGTTTAAGAAATGTGAGTGATGGTAGCATACTGTATCTCCCTTATACGATTATTAATCTACATGAAATAAAAATGCATACTCAAATTCTTAATACCAAATTTCAAATTACTCCATACCTCCCTTGCAACTTACTTTCACACAAAATGACCAATAACAAATAGAAAAGCAACCATATCTATCCACAATCCACAATACATCAATATCACAAGCTTTAGTAGTAAAAGATGACTTGATTCGGTAGATAAGCATGTAAGCTGACTTCATTGTATCTAATCATAATAAAAACCCATGTCAGATGACATGGGCTTGATATTAGCTGTTTATCAACCTTATTGCTTTATTGATTTTTTACAAACCAATAAATTCTTGAACCCATTCAGTGTTATATGAAGCAATCCCAATTTCAGTGAAGCTGCTATTCAGAATGTTCGCGCGATGACCAGGACTGTTCATCCATTGATTCATTACTTCCTCCGCGCTCTTCTGGCCTTTGGCAATGTTTTCTCCTGCTGAGCTATAGCTAATTCCGAATGCCTTCATCATATCAAACGGAGAACCATAAGTCGGTGACTGATGATCAAAATAATTGTTGTCATACATATCCTTTGCTTTTGCCATAGCCATTTTTGAAAGCTCACTATTCAGACTTAGTGCTTTCAAGCCTGCATTTGTACGTTCCTTATTCACCAAATTCAACACTTGCTGAACGGAATCAGATGTATTGGCAGGCTGCTGCGGATTGACGGACGGTTGTGGATTGGCAGATTGTTGTGGATAAGCCGAATATTGTGGTTTCGCGGACGGTTGCGGATAAGTCGTCTGATCCGCTGTGCTACCTGTAGGTGGTGAAGTACGAATAAACCCATCCAGCCATTTTGATACATCTCCGCCAGGTACTTGTTTAGCCTTAATCGTTGAATTTCCTGCATTCTCTGTGGAAATAGAAGACGCTTGCGTTAAGGTTGACGTTGCAGCCATTTTGCCAGCAGGATGTCCAACCTTCGTTTGTTGAGTAGTCATTTGATTGTTGGCTGAGTGATTACCCGAACAAGCTGTAACGAGTAACAACGCAACTATTACGATAAATGGTTTAATAACGCCCCCTCCTGATTTGGTAAAGTAATGACGAATCGAATAAAGTTTTTGTTAAGCACGATTGAATTATTCATCTCTAATTCAAAAAATAAAAACAAAAAAAGCCATCCTTTAGATATCCTAAGGGATGGCTTGTTCGTAATGCTTAGAGCGCCGCAATCCGCTGCTGAATGCGTGGAAATAAGGCGAAGGCGTTCTCGTAAAATACTTTCTCATGGTGCTGCTCAGGGACGAGTCGGCGGACAAATTCCGCATACAGGTCAATAGGCGCGAGTGGCCAATCCGTGCCGAACAACATTTTCTCATAATGATCGGAGTACACCAGCGCCCGTCGAAAATGATCCATGAACAGTGGTTCATTCATGAACCGTTCAAAATGAGGCCGGTCACCGACCACAAGGCCGGACAAATCGGCATAGACGTTTGGATTTTTGGCCACCACTTCGGCGGCGTCCATCACCCAGGGATCGCCAAGATGGCAGATCATAAAATTCACATCACGCCGTTGGAACGCTAATTCATCCACGGTAAGAGGATGAGCATACTTAAGCAATCCATTCATCGAGTACGTATCACCGGTATGAATGACGACAGGCGTACCATACTTAGCCGCCAACTCATAAATCGGCGAATAAATTTTGTCGTAAACGTAATGATGATAGTACCCGGCATAGAGCTTAATGCCTGCTACCTCGGGCGCTTGCAGCCGTGCCTCAATTCGGTCCAGCTCCTCTTGAGCATCCTTACCTCCGAGCATGTTCGGATTGATCCCCACGCATTCCATTAAGAAAGGCGGCACAGTGTCTTCCAAGTCAAGGCCCATCGGATTAGGGGAAGTGGAGTCAGGGAAAGCTCCCTTCGTCTGCTCCGTGACCCCCATTCCAATACCAAGAACAACATCGTTCTTATCAAACTCTGCTTTGAGCCCGGCAGCAGTGTAATCGACTTTGGAGAGATCCAGTGCTGTTTGATGAAAGCTGTCGATGTCCGACAGATGAATGTGAATATCAATGATCGGCATTTGAGATCTCCTTTTCGTCAGTAGGTCTAGCAAAGGTCAGCTTCAAAAGACTGCGGACATCCTCTGAGTTCAGAGCGAGTTCTCCCATGATCAGGAAGGTCGGCTGTGTCCAAACAGTTTCTCCATTCAGAAGTGGAAGGTGATGATGCACCCCGTGATTAAATACTTTATTGTTCACATACGCCGAGGCACTCTGATTCGGATGATTGCTCACCAAATGCAGCATATCCTTACGCGAAGATGCACCAATTCGCAATAGTCCCTTGGCCTCCAGATAGGTTTCAACCGTTCCTAATAAGAACTTACCCTCCTTGGAGAATTCCATCCATCCTTCGGCATAGACTGGCGAAGGTTGGATATAATTTTCCTCCGACAACGAATAATTCGGCAGGGTCATTCCGCTGTCATTGGTCACCGAATGCAACACACAGAGCACAGAGACACCTGGGAGCATAAGGTAATGCTGATTAACAACAATTCCTCGGTTCTTTTCCTGCTTCTCGATCGAAGTAGTGATACGTAATCCTTTCCATACATTACCCTGAGCATCCATTTGCTCGGTCCAAGCTGCGCTCCTTGGCTCCTCCAACCGACTAAATCCACCTATGCCTGAAATACCCACACCGAGTCCACCGTGCCAAGGATTCCACCAGGAACGTGGTGCTGCTTCCGGATAGGAGCTATCCAGCCATTCTTCTCCATGATGCTTCAGGGAATGTACAACACTGCCGAACTCAGGAGCAGCTGCAATAGAAAGAACTCCGTTGCTCACAGTGTATATAGTACCCGCTGGTCCCTCTTCTGTGTCACAGACAACGGCTGCTGTTTCCGTTTGAGGGAACCAGAGGCCTGTTCGCTCTTGAATACGATCCTCTCCACGATAGACGACTCGAACCTTCTGTCCTGATTGGCTGTGTTCTGAAGAAGTCTCCGCTTCCTCAGATGAGAGCTCAAAGCCCGCGGAGTGAAGATTCTGCTCTCTTTTCAGTTCCATCTCAGCGACTTTCTGCTCCTCTCCTCTATCCGTTTGTACATACAGCTCGAGGCTCCCATTAAGTGAAGTCATCTTTCGTTCGAGTAACTCCGCATGAAGCGCCCCCGCCGCAAACAGGTTTCCACCGCCAAGCGTTAATTCAAGATGATCATCCATCACCGGTGTGATCGGATCCGGCTGCTTCCGTGCAAAGGTGCGGAAATCCGACCACTTCAGGAAGGTGTTTAAAGCGAACACCAGCGTCTTTGTTCGTACGACATCTCCAGCAGGGATTTGACCAAGATTATGCTCCAGTCCAAGTGGATACTCCGGACGAAGCAGCTTCAACGAAGGGTCCCAGCAAACGCCGCATGTGACGTTTTCTTCCTTGCTGAACAACCAATTTTCCGTAATTTGAGCGCTGTCCCAATTACCCGGATCGCCTGAGTAAGCATCGCCCATATCTACGTAACGACCCTGATAGGGCAGGATGAGGCGTTTACCAAAAAATCCGAAATTCGTTAGTAGATACATATCCTCTTCCAACGTTTGGTTACTAGTATTGCGTACCTCGCTATAAAACTCAGCGATTCCGTTCCCAAAGAGCTTAGCCACTCTTTTTATCTCCAGACCCGGGAATTCATCTGATTCATAAAGGGTCTCTAGAACTTGGCCCTCTCCTTCGGAATAGATCTTTACTGTTTTAGCCTGTTTCTTCGAGAATTCTTCGGCGAATGGTTTACCTAACTTCGGATGGGTCAACCAGAAATTATGGCTCGAGCCGGGATATTCAATCCACATCCCATTGTCGTTATTATTAAGATGTACGGAGTAGGCGCCGTTTACAGCCACCCACTGATCCCCGTTTTCCCCGCCAAAGCGGCCATGTGTTCCTTTCATTAGCACAGATAATTTGCTGATGAAGGACACTGCCTTCTCTCCAGCCGGAACGGCTGTCACCTCAATATCCTGTGAATAAAGGCCATATGAATTTAGGGTAAAGGGTACTCGGACGGAAGCCTTACTTTTAGCTGGAACCGAGAAGCTTACTGCCCGATCCGCCCACGTCAAAAACTCTTCCTCTGGCAAATTAAAAGAAAATTCCGCTTCCGCTGCAAAATTATTCTCAACATTTAAGTATAGCTCAGCGGGAAGACCCGGATACAGCTCACGTGTTGGCAACTCCATCCTCATTTTCAGTGGGAATTTAGGAGCAATACCTATACGAAACTCAGCGCGCTTGCCACCGATGATCCATTTGCTCATAACCACAGGGTGAGTCTTCTTGTCGTTTTGCTCTTCACGAATCGGATCAAGCTCGAACTCACCTTCTACGATAACTGTTTCTCCTGGTGCGAGTGTTGGTGCAGCAGACAAGGCAAACCGAATATTTTTGTCATTTTGGCCTTTGATCTCAATGGCCAGATCAGACGCCGAACGATTCTTGATGTGATAACGAATCTTATATGTGGAACCGAAGACAAGATCGTGATCGTCAATCTCCGTGGAGATTTCATAGTCAGGTGTATCCAGAGCCGTCAGGCCGCGACCGGTCTTCTCGAATTCTGCGCGTAAGGAGAGTTCTCCCTTTTGCCAAGTGTAATCGAAGAAATCAAAACCACGCTCCCGGCGACCATCTGGCTGAATGGGCAGTTCACGGGTACTATCTGCATACCAATCCAGCTGCTCAAAATAAGGAGCAAGTGCTTCCGTTTGCAGAACCGTTGGAATAAAGTTCATTAGATGTACGTAATCCTCATTTTTTTCCCAAAAGAATCCACATTTCTTATACATCGGTACAGCCTTCGTATTGCCTGCCCAAGTAAACAGATCAAGACGCGGCCAGCCCGCTTCAATTGTTTTGCGAACAGCGTTCAAAATCAGGTTACGACCTACCTTGTATCCGTGATAATCAGGTCTCACATTCAACAGCGGTACATACAAAGCCCCTTCGTCTTGACGGTAATGGGCAAAACTACAGAAGCCTACCACTTCCTCGCCATCAACGGCGAGAAACACATTTAGATTGGACGAGATCTCCATCTCGCGGCGCACTGTATCCTCTGTTCTCTGATTGGTGCCTCCACCCCAGCTTTCATTGCTACGGTTCCACATTTCTGCTACCGCCCTAGCATAAGAAGGATCATATTCGATAATGCGGATTTGTTCCGCTGTAGTCTTTACAGTCATGCTCTCATCTCCTTATTCCTCAATTATGAGTATGTATACAACTTTTTTCAAATAACTCCTACGAGTTCTTATTATACTATTAATTGGAAGGCAGTTACGAGGTAAAAAACTCTTTCTCCTTATTCTCTACATAAAGCCACTGCCAGCAGAAAGCTGCAGAATAAAAAGCTGTCGAGACTTCCTCGACAGCTTCGAATCTACTCTATGAGCAGCATTTCTTTTTAACAACTCTCCACACGATCCGCTGATCTTTTTTTCAAATTCGCGATACCTACAATACTAATCAATAGCACGCAGAGAGCATACGGAAGTGCCATATTTGCGGTGTATAAAGCTGTTCCTATAACTGGACCTATGAATGATCCGCCCCCTTGCAGGGCCGCAATAAAGGAAGCAACGCTTCTTTGCTCGTGATCTTGAACCGCCATTGAAGCACCCGCACTGTAGCCAAGCAATGTAAAGCCGATGCCAATTCCCAAAAATGTAAAGTCTACATAAGCAAATCTGATAAACAATAACAAGCCTAGCAGCCCCAAAGCCACAAATAATAGCCCTACTAGCAGCACCTTTTTAGGATGCCATTTGAGATATTTACTGATCACAATTTGCGAGAGTACCACCATTATTCCCGAGATAGCCAGACCTGTTCCAATTAACTGAGTAGCTTGCTGGGTACTATATCCAAGGCTATCCTGCACAAAAAATCCGATAGTAACCTGCACGATATTCAGAGCAAACGATAGCAATAGTCCAATCCATAAATAGAGGCGTATCCGTTTGTCGTTGGGTGAAAGTGAAATCGCCTGCCGTTCGATCTCGATATTCTTTTCTTTAGGAATAAACACTAGAAATAAAATAGCCAAGGTGAATAAACATATCGCTGCGGCGTACATTGGTGAGGTGAGTCCCAGCGAAGCCATTCCTCCGCTCATTGCAGGTCCTACTACGAAGCCAAGTCCATTGGCTGCACCGAATAATGCCATTCCCTGTGTACGGGTCTCTTTTGTACTCCAGCCCATAACATAAGCTTGTGCTAATGCCGGAATACCTCCAAAGAAAAAGCCGGCGATTGCACGAAGTATAAAGAAACTCCAAAATAGGCTAGTTTTACTCTCAGCATGTACTGCATAATCAGCCAACAGTGCAAAAATGACTAGTGTTGTCATATAGACGAACATAATCGAAGAGAGCAGCCATTTTCGGCTCATGAACGTTTGTTTTTCCCAGAAATAACCTCCAAGCAGCCAGCAAAGTCCCGCAACTGATACCAAACATCCTGATTGAAAATCACTAAGTCCCAGATTTCGAGCAAGCGGACCGATAATCGGATTAAATGCAGCTATTGATATCATCCCTGTAAGTACGATTAGAAACATAATACTCAATCTGTATTTCATGAAATCCCCTTCTCCTCCCAACAAAACCAAAACAATATACGATTCATAATCGCTGTGTTCATGGTACTATGTCTGGAAGCCGGGCCTCTACCCCTTAGCGGATAACTTTAACGGTTATCGGGATTAATAGAAGAGCACGCAAAAAACTGCTCCTAAGAGCAGTTTATAGAACAACATTTTATTGAAACAATTTTCGAATAGGAATGGGAATGGGAAGACTCTCTGCAAACTTGATGTTAATCTACCGTCCCAATATTCTCCAAATGTAATGAGCTTTCGGTGCTAACGCCCGCTTCCGTACTCAGAGTAGTAAGCGCTTGTTTAAGATCCTCTTTATTCACATACACGTATGGACTCTTCCAAAGCGATTCCACATGTAAGGAATTAATATGGTCTGGTTTTAGTTTCGGAAAGTTCAATAACCATTGCTGGAGATCCGCTTGAGGAATATCTGTCTTCACATTATCACCAATGATATCCAATACATTTCCCCACTGGGACACACCTTGGAAATTCCCCAGCTTATCCAGAATTTGTTTAATTACTTGCTGCTGTCGATCATTGCGCTGAAAATCAGAGGATTCAGCCGTTCCTTGATTCGATTTCCGGTAACGCACAAAATCAAGTACTTGTTTGCCGTCCAGCTTCTGCAAGCCCTTCTTTAAGTCGATGTTCGTCCCATCTGCCGAATCGGTATATTTCATATCCATATCGACATCAATGGTTAGTCCGCCAAGCAAGTCCACCGTCTCCTGCAACACATCAAAATTCACCACAACCATGTGATCAATCGGCAGACCCAGTAAATTACTGAAAAACTCTTTTGTATTAGGAATAGCCTCTGTTTTGTCTTTTATGTAATGGTAAGCATAATAATAATTGGCTTTGCGGGAAGGTAACGATTTAGGTTTTAACAACAAATCCCGCGGTATAGATAAGAAACTCGTCGACTTGGTATCCGGATTGAAGCTGACAAGCATCAGCACATCGGTATTCATTACCCCGCCACCGCCGTCCCGACTATCTACCCCGGCAAGCAGAACAATCATAGGTTCAACCGATACCGGTTCTTTTTTTTCCGCTGGAGCAGCTGTTGGCTGGACGGTGACTGGAGCAGCCATACGCTGAATCGCATCATCCGTCTTTTTGTACAAATACCCTGCATACCCCCCAATCCCTATTATAGTCGCTCCTATGACAAGACCAATGCTAATCAGAATTTTACGGGTTGTTGTCCACTTGCGTTTGTTAGACATAATTTCCTCCACTCAGTTCCAGTAGCTTTTTCAATCCAAGCTTTCATCTTTATGAACTTTGACACTTAGCACTATGCCAATCGCAATCATATTAGTGAGCAATGAGCTGCCTCCATAGCTAATAAAAGGCAATGATATCCCCGTCAGGGGCAGCAACCCCATATGCATTCCAAGGTTAACAGAAACTTGAAAGATGATCATGGCGATAAATCCGGTGACAACGTATGCCCCCGCACGATCCCTGCTTTCGAGCGCAATAAAGATCATGCGATACACGAGCAATAAATAAAGCATTAGCAACACGGATGAACCTATAAAACCGTATTTTGCACCGATAACTACATAGATCGAATCGGAATACGCGTAAGGAATATATCCTTTTCGCAAAAAAATACCTTCACTGCCCGATAATCCTCCGGAACCTATGGCTATCATCGCGTTTTTAACATGCCAAGATTTATCAGGATCACTCTGCGGGTCTAAAAAAGCTTGGATTCGTGACAGTTGATGGGGCTCGACAATCTTGGATAACAAGTCGAAGTTGGCATAATACAGCCATAGTATCGTGCCGATCGAAATAATCACAACACCGAGGATCAGGAGCATATAAAGCGCACGGATGTTACCAATCCAAAGCATGCTTAGCAATATACCAGCAAAAACGAGTGCTGTACCCAGGTCAGGTTGGTCCATGATCAAAATAAAAGGAATACAAAAAACGAAACAAACCGGCACTAAATCTTGAAAAAAACGAAGCTGCTGCCCCTCTCGTTTACCCAATAGATGAGCAATGAGCAGCACTGTACATATTTTAGCCAGCTCCGAGGGTTGAAGCTGAAAGCTTCCAATACTTAACCAGCGTACGGCACCGTTGAGGTTTTCTCCAACCAACTTAACCAGCACGAGTAGACCTACACCCACACCATATAAGAGATACGCTAACCTACCCAATAGAATCTGATAATCTACCAACGCAATGAATAACATGGGTATGCAAAATATAGCAAATAAATACAAAGAACTAATATAAAGACCGTCTAACCGTGTATCCGTAGTCGCTCCATAAATAGCAACAGTACCAATACCAACTAGGCATGTTACGAGAAAAAGTACGGATCTGTCCAGCTTTGCAATTTTGGTGGAGATAATCATGAACCAACCTCTATTTAATTTCTGTATTTTTCTTGTTGTGTACGGGAAACATGCATGAAAATGAGCAGCATAAATAATCCGCTGAGCACATATACACCTTCTTTGAAGATGAAGCTGAAGTGCTACGGATTATTTGGTTGAATGATTATCTCAGATCAAATTTGCCCTGATACGCCTTCTTCGATAACAGCTTTAATTGATCTTCACTCAGCGTATAAATATCCAGGCCGTTCCCTGCCTCACCCAATGACCAGCCCAGCGCGAGCTCGTTATGCCCATCATCATCGACATCATAGAATCCGGCATAATCCAGGCCATACCCAAACCCCTCAACCTCCGAAATCTTTTGCCACGCTTCATTTTCCTGTCTAAGCAGCATTGCTTTTATAGAAGAACCTTTGTTTTTGCTGTACTCATATACAACTACAGCTTCGTCGATACCGTCACCATCCATATCCCCAAAGGAGATCGCATTATCCTCTTGTCCATCCAACGGAGTTATCAATTGAGCTTTGTCGGGAAGCCATTTGATAAATTCCTGGCTCGTTTTGTCTCGCTGCAGGCTTGCTTCCGATGATGGAGGCTTAATCAGCTCTCCGGGTGTCGCTGGGACTCCGCATCCTCCGAGCAAAAATAACGTTGTTAACATAGCACCTATTTTTATGAATTTGCTCGGCATTTGGATCATCGACTCCTTGCTTATCCGCATATATAGTATTTTATCTGTGAAAGAGATGAAAGTGGTTATGAAATAGTTAAATTTGAGTTCTTATTTTCTCGGTAAGTCAAATTGGACAATCGTTCCCTTGCCTAAAGTACTGCTTATTCGCAGCTCACCTTGATGCAATGTAATGATTTGTTCGGAGATGGACAAGCCCAAACCGCTACCTGACGCTTGTTGATCCCCTTTGTAGAATTTTTGCCGCACATTCTCTAAATCCGTTTCTGCGATGCCTGAACCAGTATCCTCAACCGTAATTACAACTTTCCCTGGAACCGTATGGGCGCTGATAAGGATTCGACCTGAGGAACTAGTAAATTTAAGCGAATTATCGATGAGATTAATCATGACTTGCTTCACACGATTCTCGTCAGCTTGAATGACCGGCAGATTCTCTTCTATTTTCACTTCGAGTGAAATGCCTTGCCGGGTTGCTCTAGGCGTGAGTTGTCTGCCAATATGCTGCAACAGCTCCGTTAGATCCACAGATGTGAGATGAATAGCGATTCTTCCGTTATCCAATTTGGAGAAATCGAGCAGTTCATCCACCATATGAGTTAATCTGTCACTTTCAGATTCAATGATATCTAACCCATCATGAAACAGAGCTTGATTACTTCCTCCAGCCGCCTTTAAAGTTATTACCCAGCCTTTGATCGAGGTCAGAGGCGTACGCAGTTCATGGGATACGGATGTGATAAAGTCATTCTTAAGTTGCTCACTTTTCGAGATTCGACTGGCCATCATATTTAACGTATCCGCCAAGGAACCAAGCTCGTCTTGGTATCGCTTTTGTACTCTTATGCTGAAATCTCCTTCGGACATTTGGTCTGCTGCCAGTTTTAGATCTTTAATAGATCTCGTTATAGTCCACGACAGTAATAATCCAAGCAGGGTGACAATACCAATCACTAGCAAACCTACCCCGATCAGCAAAACTGCAATTTGATTAACTGTATGTATCGTTTCCGTTAAGGATGTAATAAATCTGACTTCCCCTACAATATTCCCTTTGGCTTGTAAAGGATAGGATACCGCAAAAATAGCTTCCTCAGTTACAGGGTCCTCCCCCTTCCAACTGCCAGGCTGCCCTTTCATCGCTTCTTGCACATCCATGTAATCTGTCATGGTAAAATCGCCTTGGATTCCATTTGAATCCTGCAACAGCCGACCTTCAGCATTAATAATCTGTACCTGTGCATCGGAATGGCTGGCAAAACCCTTTAACAATCTATCCGATTGTTCCTCTAAATCCTCGTCGCCAAAATATTGCTGATAAAAAGAAGCCGACAGCTTTGCTTGATTCATCAGGGTTTGCTCAATATTATGGAAATAATAATATCGTACAGAAATATTAAGAATAACTTCAAGAATGAGCACAGTAAGACAGATCACTACAAAATAGCTTCCCACTAATCTTTTCTGAATCCCCATTCTTCAACCATCCTTTCTAAAGCGGTATCCGAGCCCCCATACAGTCTCAATCCAATGCGGGTTTGAAGCATCCTCTTCAATCTTCTCTCTTAGCTTACGCACGTGAACATCCACCGTCTTTGGATCGCCAATATAATCCTCACCCCAAACCAAATTCATTAATTCATTCCTAGAGAGTGCTGTATCCGGATGCTCCAGAAAGGTCTTCATCAATTGAAACTCCTTCGGAGTTAATTCAATAATATCATCCTGCTTAAACATCTTGTTCGAGTTCAGATCCAGGCGAATCGGTCCAGATTGAAGTATAGTTCTTTGCGGTTTTAGAGCTGTTTCTGTACGACGCAATATCGCTTTAATCCGTGCCACCAGTTCTAATGGATTAAAAGGCTTCACAATGTAATCGTCGGCACCAATTTCAAGGCCATTGATTTTATCCAAGTCCTGTCCACGTGCGGTTAAAAAAATGATGATGACCCCGGGGTCCTGCTCTCTGATCTTGCGACAAATCTCAAACCCATTCGAATCCGGCAGCATGATGTCCAGAACAATAACGTCTGGCCGGTTCGCATTAAAGCTCTGCAATGCTTGTTCACCAAAAGCAGCCTCACTAACCACAAACCCATTATTCGTTAGATTAATAGATATAAACCGTCTAATATTATCGTCATCTTCCACAATAAGCACATGATTGCGTTCTTCAGTATCCATGATTATCCCCCTATTCCTCCATACTCAACAAGAAAAAAAAGCAAAAAGACTCTCCCTGTAAAGAGAGAGTCTTGTCTCAAATCCTTATCATTAAATCACAAGTGGATATTACTCTAAATCGTTGTGCTTGTCAAAATCTAATCTAAATACACGGCCTTGCCTGTTTGTGCAGATTCATATATTGCTTCTAATATTTGCGAAACAACATAAGCTTGTTCAGGTGTTACAACCGGGTCTTTATCCTGTTCAATAGCTTCGATCCACTTTCTTAATTCGATGTCAGGCGCACTTTCTGCTTTACCTTCATAGTAGGCTACACCGCCTGCACCAAGCTCGATTTCATTGGTGTACAGCTTACTGAATTTCTCTCCATTAATTCTAAGTCCGTCCTTCATATCGGCGCCAGCTTCCGTCCCGCTTAAGCTGCACTTCGCTTCATGTACGTCCAGTGAATTAAGTGCCCAGCTCGCTTCCAACATAATCGTAGCGCCGTTCTCCATCACGATCATTCCAAAGGCTGAATCTTCTACAGTGAATTTCTTCGGATCCCATGGTCCCCAAGCGTTTGCAGCTTCTTCTTTTTGAGACAGTTCATGATATTTGGTACCCAGCACGACTTTCGGTTTATAGTTATCCATCATCCACAGCGTTAGGTCCAGCGCATGGGTTCCGATATCGATCAGTGGCCCGCCCCCTTGCTTCTCTTCATCGAGGAAAACTCCCCATGTCGGTACGGCTCTCCGTCTGATGGCATGTGCTTTTGCAAAATAAATATGACCAAGCTCCCCGGACTCACATGCTTTTTTCAAATACAGGCTATCTTCTCTGTAGCGGTTGTCATATCCAATGGTTAGCTTTTTACCTGTACGTTTTGCTGCTTCAACCATTCGTTTGGCATCTGCCGCCGTCTTAGCCATTGGCTTTTCACACATGACGTGTTTTCCTGCTTCTAAAGCCGCAATTGAGATCTCTGCATGAGCATCATTCGGCGTAAGTACATGAATAATATCGATAGATTGATCTTTCAACAATTCTGTATAATCCGTATAGACAACAGCTTCAGCACTTCCGTATTTCTCCGCCGCTTCTTCAGCACGTTCTTTTATAATGTCACAGAAGGCAACGATCTCAACCTTACTTTGTCTGCTCAAACTTGGAAGATGCTTGCCATTTGCAATTCCACCACATCCAATAATTCCTACGCGAAACACTTTACTCATATCTTTCACCCTCACTTCTAATTGGTTTGTTTTGCATTTCGATAAGTTGCCGGAGTTATGCCTAAACGCTTGCGGAATACGATATGCAAATACGTTGCATTCGTAAATCCTTCCGACTTAGCAATTTGTTCTATCGGATAATTGCTTTCTTCAAGCTTTCGGCAGACCGCTTGTAATCGAATATCCTCAAGCGATCGACTAAAAGATTTGTCAGCATCCACTTGCTTAAACACTCGTTGCAGCTGCCTAGCGCTAATATTCAATTTTTCTGCAACATTCTCCAAGGTAACGGCTCCTGAATAATTAGCTTCCATATATTGAATGGCATAGTGATACCGATAAGTTAACATATCCCTAACAGGCGCTTCTGTTCGAATTCCACCTGAATCATACGTTCTTACTGCTTTTAATAAAATGCTGATAACAAGATGTTTAATGGAAGTATAATATCCCGTCAGTTTACCTTCACAAGCTTCATAGGCTTCGAGAAAACATTTCATAGCGCCGTGATAATCTTGTGCCGGAACTAGTGGCAGCTCCTTTAGCTTCTGAACACAGGTCTCTGCCTCCGCAACCTCCCAAGGATCTGCATCCTCTCTGAACTTCTCTTTGATGTCCACATGCAGACACAGTTCCTCCATGGATTCTTCTGGGTCCGCCTCTTGGCGATGCATCACACCCGGTCCGGTTAAATAGAGCATTCCCTCAGACAAGGGGTATTTTAGATCGCCTAGAATAACTTCTCCTTTTCCTCGTGGGATAAAATGAAATTCGAATTCAGAATGATTATGGAAATCTATGACTCTTCCCGGCGGAAAAGAGATCAAATGAAATCTAAGCACTGTAATCTCGTAATGTCCCCATTGAATAGAAATATCCAATCTCTCGAGCATATCATGCTTCTCAAACATCATCTCATAGGGAAAGTTACTCAATGTTAAATCCTCCTAACAGGTGGAGAGCAATTAAGCGTCCAAATCTGCTAACCGAATCATACGAGCTTCTTTAGCAGAACGATTCGCCGCTTCCATTAATCTCGTAAGCTCCACAGCGGTTTGAACATTCTGTGTGGCGAAAGTATCCTTTTGGATATGATTAACCCATTGATGGAATGCGCTTTCACGATTAGCGTGCAACGCTACTTCTTTCCATCCTTCCTCTTTGTCAGCAGATTTGTTACTTTTAAGTAGAAGCTTATCCTCTGGTGTTCCGTAAAGAAGCGTACCTTCGGTTCCATGCACCTCGATCGTAAACGGCGAATGACTATTCACAAACCCAGCCTCGACCACACCAATAGCTCCGGAATTCGTATATAACGTCACCACTGCATTATCTTCTACTTCCTTGCCCGTAACATAACCAAAATTAGCACTTACACCGGTCACGTCTTGACCTAAGAAAAGCTTCGTCAAATACATCGGATGACAGCCAAGATCAATCAAAGCACCGCCACCGCATTGTTCCAAACTGAAGAAATGCGCAGGAAGCCAGTTTTCTGTAGCTCCATTATGGGATAAACGAACTCTAACGTAAGTGATCTCTCCGAGCAGCTCTTGACTCAGAACCTCTTGGATCGTTAATGTATATCCATCATTTAGACGTGGCAAAGAGACGGTCAACTTCACCTCATTCTCTTCAACTGCGCTAATGATTTCTTCGACTTCTTTATGAGTTGGGGCAATTACTTTTTCCGTAAATATATGTTTACCCGCTTTAGCCGCAGCAATGATTACATCTCTATGCACATTGGTAGGTGCATCCACAATGACGGCATCTATATCCTCCTGCGCAAGCAGGTCATCCAGTGATTCGAAAAAAGGAACATTCAAGCTTTCGGCAGCTTTTTTCCCTCGCTCAGCATCTTCATCCCAAACCGCAGCTAATACAGTATCCTCATGCTCTTGAGCTTGCTTCGTATAGTCCCAAGCATGAACATGCCAATAGCTAATCTTACCTATTCTAATCGTCATTTGCTTGTGCCTCCCGTATATATGTTATTCTGACATCTATTAATAAAATAGCATATTATAAAGCGCTTTATTAGTAGGTAAATGCGACATCTAATATATAATATTACGACACATTCATTCCATATGACATACAATTTCCATTTTATCACTGGAGTGCTCATTCATAAAAAAGAAACCTCTACTATAAAAGCTAAAGGCTTCAATTTTTAAAAGCTTAGTTCAAATGATCACTCACATTACACAACCAAACCATATGAGCGGAATCGGGTCCCCAATAGTCTTTTACCACCTTATAAGGCTTCCCAAATTTACGCTGCCACTTGATTTGTGCGCGTTGATATCCACTGTCCAAGCAAAATTGCTCAATTCCTTGTTCGTTTAGAAATGTCATCATTTCCTTAATTAATGCTGAGCCAATCCCTTGACCCTGAAAGCGTGGTACCACGTATAAACTACCCAGTTCCCCCAAATGATCCAACTGATGCTCTGCACAGATTTGAATTGCCTCACCGCAGAGACCATAGGAAATCGTACCCACAACCGTCCCATTGATTTTAGCGATAAAGAAACACGTATCCGAGTTTGCCTGATCCAGGGAGGAAAGTGCCTTTTTCTTTTTATCGTCAATTTCACTTTGTATATCCTCTTGTAAGTGACCTATTCCCTCTTTATTAAAAGCATCTGATATCGATTCTTCAAACATCTGGCATGTAGTTTCATAATCAGCCATGGTGAGAACAGCTATGGTACATTGATTTGTCTCGTTCATTCTATTGATCACCTCTGCAATAATATACTATAACCATTCTAGCTAGGAGGTTTATATTCATGAGACTACTTTTACTGGAGGTCATCATGAATATAATTTCCTTTTTAATCTACTGCATCGTCGTTACATTTACACCTGGCCCAACCAATATTGTTATTCTTTCATCTGTGCAGCGTTCAGGGGCCAAAAAAACTATGAACTATGTATATGGAGCTACGGTGGCTTTTGGACTACTGCTTATCCTTTCAACCTTGCTTAACCGTGTTCTTGTTGAGGTCATCCCAAATATTCTGATCTTTATGCAAATCATTGGGAGCTTATATATGCTTTATCTTGCTTATAAAATCTTTAAAATGGGTTCAATGGAAGAACAGTCTAACTCAAATGCCGATTTTTGGCCAGGCTTTCTTATGCAGCTAGTAAATCCGAAAGTGCTCTTATTTACACTAACCGTCATTCCCAGCTACGTTATGCCATTCTACACTTCATCCATTACCTTGACCCTATTTGTTATAATTGTAACTGTAATCGGATTTCTTGGCTTCATAACATGGATTATTTTTGGCGCGATCTTCAGAAGCTTTCTGCAACATCATCAAAAAGTTCTAAATACCCTGATGGCACTCTTTTTAGTATACTCGGCCATTTTGATATCGGGAATCCTATAAAGGCATGGAGGATAAGAACGTGGAAACATTCAACTATAAAAAATCGGCAGATATCCTAACCTTGTCAGCTAGCATGACTGATTTCACTTATAAAAAACATTGCCACGAGGAATATGCACTCGGTGTAACGCTTCGCGGCATTCAGCAATATAACCTCGACGGTAGCTTGCAATCCTCCCATAAAAATGGGGTTATGCTGTTCAATCCAGAGCAGACACATGACGGCAGATCGTTTGACAAAGCAGGCATTGATTATGTCATGCTTTATATCAAGCCCACCATTATACAAGATATACTAGGAAAAAAAGAACTGCGGTTCACCTCTCCTATCCTATACGACAACAAATTGGCACAGTGCATATTGGCGCTAAGTCATGCCATACAGCATGGCAAAGAGGAGTCCTTGTGCAGTGAGCTATTGTTAACTCTGCTCGATTTAGTATCCCATACTGAAATAGATACCGACCGCAGAACAAATAGTAACCTCGTCAAAAAAGCGAAGGAAATGATGTACTGCAGTTTAGACCACGTGCTGAAGCTAGACGACCTCTGCAAAGAATTTGATCTATCCAAATATCAATTTATCCGAGCGTTTAAAATGCACACAGGAATATCCCCTTATCAATTCTTCTTAAATTGCAAAGTAGAGCATGCCAAACAGTCCATTGAGAAAACCAAGGATATCTATGCAGCTGTGGCAGAGTGCGGATTTGTGGATCTAACTCATTTGAACCGGCATTTTAAAAGCGTGTTTGGCATAACCGCACATGAATACAGGTTACAGCTGCATTGAGCAGAAGTAACCTGTATTCATCGTGATTTATAAAATTTGACCATCCACCATTGTCCAGAGCACTTTAAATTCATCATCCAAGAGGACCAGGTCAGCATCAAAACCAGCTGTTATCGTCCCCTTCTGTTGAAGCTCCAGAATATTGGCCGGCGTAGTTGAAGCCATCTGTACAGCATCGATCAATGGAATTCCAGTTTCAACAGTATAACGTAAGGCTTCATTCATAGTCACGGTGCTTGAAGCTAATGTTCCATCCTTCAGTCTCGCTACCCCCTCGGATACCGTAACATGATGGCCTCCAAACATATAATTCCCATCACCTAATCCCATAGCTTGCAGTGCATCTGTAATCAAGACCATTCCTTCCGGTCCTTTCAAGGTATGCATTAATCGAATAATTGCAGGATGCAGATGGACATTGTCCACAATCGCTTGAAGGCTTACATGCTTCTCTTCAAAAGCAGCCACAATTACCCCTGGATCTCGATGATGAATAGGCCGCATGCCATTAAAACAATGCGTAACATGACTTGCCCCCGACGCAAAGGCTTGTTTAGCCTCTTCATAAGTGGCATCCGAATGAGCGATGGCTATTACTACGCCCTTTTCTTTCAAAAAGGAAATAAGCTCCATCCCGCCCGGCAACTCCGGAGCAATTGTAACCATCTTAATGAGTGAACCCGCTTCTTCAAAAATTAGGTTCATTTCCTCTAAGTTGGGATGACGCAGAAACTTTTCGTTCTGCATACCTTTTCGCTTCGGGTTCAGGTAAGGTCCCTCTAAATGAATGCCTGCGATCTTTGCACCCACTTCATGTCCTATCACACGCTTGACACTACGAATCATTTCTAAAAGATCTTCTAGCGTAGAACTGACAGATGTAGCCAGAAATGAGGTGCAACCAGACGCAGCACAAGCCTTTGATACTTCTTGAATGCTCTCTTCCGTACCATCCATCATATCAAAACCATTAGCGCCATGAATATGAACATCTATCATTCCGGGTACTAACAAATGGCCACCGCCATCTATCCGTTCATAATCTCCCTCTGGAATCGAAAGGGCCTCTGCATCTATCTTTATGATTTCCCCTTCAAAAATCCACACATTAGCTGCTGGAACAATACGATCCTGAAGCACCAATTGCACATTTTGTAAAATACAATTCATAAATATCCTTCTCCTTTATGTCATCAGTCTTGTGATTGAACCTCTTCCGTCTCTTCTGAACACTCAATAACTGTGATGTTCTTCTGATCTAGAACTTCTCTAATCTGACTTGGGAGTTCTCGATTGGTAATTAAAATATCAACGAAATCAAAGTCTAGCCGATAAAAGGATTTGGCATTAAATTTGCTGTGATCCGCCACTAAAATCACTTGATCCGATCTTCGCGCCATTTCTCTTTTTACCCTCGCATCTTCTTCATAAGGATAGTAGAGTCCATCAGCACCGATCGCGGATGCTCCAATAAAGGCTTTATCTGCACGGATTTCACTAAGTTTATCGATAATGGAAGGACCATATAACAAGCGGTTTTTCACATTCAAGTAACCGCCAAGAACATAAATTTGCAGATCTTCCCGTTTGGACAAGATCCCTACATTATCAATCGAGTGTGTAACAACCGTAATATCCTTCGCGGTGATTTGTTCTGCAACAAACTGTACAGTGGTGGATACATCTAAAATCACAGTCTCATGATCTTGAATAAGCTGAGCTGCAGTCTTCCCTATTCTCTGCTTACTCTCAGATTTATCGATCAATCGATCCTGATAAGATAACAATTCTTTTTGTAACTCAGGTAACGATACCCCTCCATGCGTTCGGATCACAACACCTTCCTGTACTAATCTAACAATATCCCTACGTGCGGTATCTCTGGATACATCAAATTGAGTACAGATCTCTTGAACACTCATCGATTGGTGTTGTTTCAAATATTCGAGTATCTTCAACAATCTCTCCTCTTGAAACATCTTGTATGCACCTCCTAAAGTCATCATAAGTCATTCAATAAGCATTTACAAGCATTAAATATAATTATGTAAGTATTTATAAGTAATACTCTATAACTTATCCTCATTGATATTCACAAAAAAAGACGTTATCCAGATGGCTATACATCCGTTAACGTCCTTCAATTCACTTCACATTACGATTCCAACTCTTTTGGATCTTCCGAATAAAAACAATCTGCCCCACGTGATAAGCATTATGTGTCGTCACATTACCTAATACTTCCCACCACTGACTGTCTTGGAACCCTTGAACATCAGCTTCCAATTCGTCCTTCGTAATCAGTTCCTGCCAACGTAGAAGAACTTCTAAAAGTTGTTGTTGAAGCTCTTGGAACGTTACTCCTTCTGCAACAACAAAGGTATCATTGTTATCTACAGAAGGAACCGCATGGACGCTCTTTTCTTTATACCTTGTTTGCCAAGCCTCATTCCAGTAGAGCAGATGCTGCGCAATCTCAATAATACTATTGCTTTCTTCTGTTACTTTCCAAGATGCTTCCTCTTCGCTTAAGTCTTTTACGGCTACCTCAAAGGGCACATACCAACTTGGATCATTCGCATTCGCTAGCAACTGGTTAGCCAGAACATCATATGCATGAAACATTCTTACTTCACCTCATTATTTAGATCATTATTTGCAAATCAAGTGCCGCAGAAGGTTCGATAGGGTCTTGCTGATTCCTCAGGAAGTGTCGAATATTCATCTTGTTCAGGGGTATACGCGTAAGGATTGGAAAGAGCTTCAAGCAACCGCTCCATCACACTGTAATCTCCCTGTTGCACTGCCGCTTGGAGTGCTTCCTCTACCCTGTGGTTTCGCGGAATGATCGCAGGATTACTATTGCGCATTAGCTGCTGTGAAACCTCTTTCGATTGCTGCTGTCTGCTAAGTCTAGCCTGCCATAACTCATGCCACTTGGTAAATTCCGCTGCACTAAACAGAACGGTTTCTTCCAGCTTCTCCAAAGTTAGGGCACGGAAGGTATTGGTATAGTCCGCCCGGTATTTCTGCATCAAATCTAGCAGGTCTTCAATTAGCGCAACATCCTCTACCTCTTCGTTGAAGATTCCGAGCTTCGCTCTCATTCCTGAGAGCCAATGATGATAAGACCGCTCTTTAAAATCTGCAATCTCCTCTTCAGCGAGCTGAATCGCCTGTTCTTGATCATCAGCCACCAATGGCAGGAGAGTCTCCGCGAATCTTGCGAGATTCCAAGAGGCAATCCCCGGCTGATTGCCATAGGCATATCGACCCTGCTGGTCTATGGAACTGAATACGGTCTCCGGATTATACATATCCATGAATGCGCATGGACCATAATCAATCGTTTCTCCGCTAAGTGCCATGTTGTCCGTATTCATCACTCCATGAATAAATCCTACAAGCTGCCATTTGGCAATCAGTTCAGCCTGACGTCCAATCACTTCCCGAAGCAGGAAAAGATATCGGTTCTCTTCCATAGGCACTTCGGGATAGTGTCTTTGCAGCGTGTAATCAGCCAGAATACGGAGATCATCTGCATTCCCCCATGCTGCAACATATTGAAAAGTACCCACCCGTAGATGACTGGCTGCAACACGGGTAAGAACAGCACCGGGCTGCTCTGTTTCTCGAATGATCGTTTCTCCTGTAGTGACCACCGACAAGCTGCGAGTGGTAGGAATACCAAGGCCATGCATGGCTTCACTGATGATATATTCACGCAGCATCGGGCCAAGTCCGGCTCGGCCATCCCCACCACGAGAATATGGCGTTCTTCCCGCGCCTTTAAGCTGAATGTCTACGCGTTCACCTTGGGGAGTGACCTGTTCACCCAGCAGCACAGCTCGGCCGTCACCTAACATGGTAAAATGTCCAAATTGATGCCCAGCATAGGCTTGAGCAAGCGACTCAGTACCTTTAGGAACTTCATTGCCCGCAAAAATCTGTACACCATCCTTACTATGTAGTGCTGTGCTATTCAGCCCTAAAGTAGCAGCCAACGGTTCATTTAAAATAACTAACTCCGGCTTTCGCACAGGAGTAGGTTTGATCCTTGTAAACATGGATTCCGGCAGATGAGCATAACTGTTCTCAAAGTTCCATCCTATATCTATCTTCTCCGTCATAATATCTCCTTTTTATACCATCAGTCTATGCCTTTATGATCTCAGAATAAGTTATGTTAAAATTTAATGCAAATCCTCTTATAAACCTATGACCTTGCCGCAGAATTACAAAGACCGCCCGGCCTCCTGCCATTTTAAGCAGGGAACCGGGCGGTCATAATTCATGATCTCTTATTTTGTATCTAAGTTACTATAAGGTTACTTCGCTCCACCTTTGGAGAGCATGATATTTAGAATGGTCTTGTCAGTATCCGCCAGACCTTCTTGAACCAGTCGCTCCATGTTGCGAATAGTGTCTTCCACCTCTTCGAAAATAACTCCATCCTTGGTCGTAGGAGCAATATTATTCATCGCCAATGTGGCTGCCTGAATCGCTGTATTGGTGGAGGTGGAAATCTTCAGTGCACAGGTTGAATTCGCACCGTCGCAGATCATGCCTGACAAAGAAGCTATTGTATTCTGTATCCCATGCTTAATTTGCTCAAGACTACCGCCCATGAGATAAATGATCCCGCTATTCGCTCCTACCCCGCCAGCAATCCCTGAACCGCATAAAGGCGACAACCGCCCGATATAATGCTTGATATGCACAGTGACCAGATTGCTTAGTGCAAGCGCCCGAGCCAGTGTCTCTTCATCCTTGCCGAGCAATTCCGCCAATGATATAACAGGAAGCGTACAGGCGATGCCTTGATTACCGCTGCCCGCTGTTGTCATCACAGGCATTGCACTGCCATCCATGCGAGCATCTGAAGCCGCGGCAGTGGCCGCTATAATTTTGTTCGCCACATCATTGCCGAATAAATTCATCGCAGATTGCTGGTTCATCTTCTTTCCTACTTGCAAGCCATAATCGCCTCGGAGTCCCTCATCGGAGATCGCTTTGTTCATCCGAGCACCTTCCAAGAGGAAGCTAAGGTCTGAAAATGGAGCCGTACTTATAAACTCGAAAATCCGATCTACAGAGCCTTCATAAGCTTCAGTATCGGACAGACCGGGCTTTCCACAGTCAGCTTTAGACTTCTTAGGTGTCACTTTTTTTCCGTCTAGAGCTAGGTATTCAATATTAGTGTGTTCCTTAGCAAGGATGGCAATCGCCGTATGATTCTCTGTCTTCACCTGTGCCTCAATATATAACTTCTCAGGAGTGTCCATTATCTCCACTTTTAGCAGCTTTCGATCAAGCAGGTCATTTGCCAGCTTTAGCTCATCCTGAGTCAGGCCTGATAGGATTTCCAGCTCCTTGTGCGAACGTCCGACCACCGCACCAAGGGCTGCTGCGATAGGAAGACCTGTCTGGCCTGTCCCAGGGATGCCCACTCCCATTGCATTTTTAATAATATTACCGCTGAGATGCAGCTGAATCCCCGTTATTTCTTCTTCGAGAAGCTCTGCCGCCAAGGAGACGGCATACGCAACTGCGATCGGCTCTGTGCAGCCTTCTGCCGGTACGACTTCCTTGTGCAAAATTTCCAATAAGTTGCCCATGTATGCTTTTCCCCCTTCTCTCCCACTTGGAGTCATTTCTATATAGTAACGCAGAGTGAAGTTTCAGGGAATCCTTTTTCTTCTCAAGAAGCTTCTGCTAGATCAACATCTTACATGCTTGCGTTTAAAACCAAGCCGAGCTTTGTCGACTGCTTTTTGAATATTTGCGTACGCGTGAATCAATTTACTTTTTGCCTTATCCTTATCAACTTCAACTGGACCTACAGTCCTTGCAGTCTCGCTAGCCTTATCATGTAGTGGCGAATAAGATACGGCTACTGTGTATAAAAAGTTATTCATTGAATATTGGGTACGTTCTGGAGAATCATGAATCGTATTTTCCACCATCTCAAGCATACCAGCAAGCTTGCTTTCGGAAAACTCAACATCCGGCCGACTGCCAAGCAGCCAGCAATAACAGCTCCAGCCCGCTGACATTCTCAGCTCTTCACCGCTCGCGATCCATTTATCGGCCACTTGTTGTGCAATATCCGCTTCTGCCAAGGTTACTGCCACTACAAAGTCGGACAGCATATAAAAATAAGCCGCATCCATCCATCGGTCATAATCCGCTTCCGTCATTGCATTGGGATCAGCAATGATGCCGGCAAAATACATGGCGTCGTAGTTCCTGTCGCGTAAAGCTCCTCAGCCAATGGCTGATTTATTTTTGTTTTCTTGAAGATTGGCTTCATTGCTCCGGTAGCCACGCCAAATAGTGGTTCCTTTGCTCCATTGGACATATATATTTTCTTGGTTCGTTCCTTGCCGAGCGCTTCCAGCTCCTGCATGACCATCTCTAAATCCACTATTTAACACTTCCTTTTTCAAAGTTCTTTCCCAAGCTATCTTAGGTTTGTACTAGTTAAAGAAAGTGTACTGTATGGATTTCCTTGTCGCAAGTTAAGTTTCCGAAGGAATCCTTATGGGTGGGCAGTAACACCAGAAGTGATTTAGGGAGCACTTAGCTTCGATCGCTTCATTTGATTTATGGTAAGCTAGAAAACCGAAGGCACAAAGTGGAATCATAGCAAAAAGAAGAAATGAAATCATTAAGCGCCGCTGAACCTTCGACTTTCGAAATAAAATCACTTGAAGTAACAATTTAACTGTGTAAAATTTAGATATTTCTAATTGGTACAAGGCCTCCTATGATATAGGAATCTCTCTCTCGTCCCCCTAATATAGTTTAGGAAGGAGGGCGGGATGCACATGGGTACCAAAAATGATCAAGAGCAAAGGGCTATCTTTCTAGCTGCCATCTGCGGACAGACCTATGCGCAGTTCTCAAATACAGAAGGTTTGTTCGTCGTTCCATTAGATTATCAGATCGTGGATACAATTGAAGCAAGATCCATCAGCGAGGTATGGGAACGCTTCGGATTTATTCTGGAATCTCCACAAGAGATTATTGTGGCCTTCCGGGGAACCAGCTCCACAACCGATTGGATGTCTAACGTTATGGCCTCACAGGAGAGATTCAAATACATTAAAGAAGATACCCTTACCCACCGTGGTTTCACGAATATCTACGCATCAGCTCGCGATGGGATTATCTCTACACTTGATAAGCTATCTCCCGATAAAACCTTATACATTACTGGTCACAGCCTAGGTGGAGCACTCGCCACTTTATGTGCTATAGATATTGCGGCCAACACCTCGCACATCTCACCTAATCTGTTCACCTATGGTTCACCACGTGTAGGCGATCCGAACTTTGTTAATGTTTTTAAACCATATGTCCGGAAGAGTTACCGTTATGCCAATCTTTTTGATATTGTTACGTACGCTCCTCCACATGTATATAAGCTGCCTAAACGGAAAACGAAGTACTATTACAGTCATGTCCATACCTTCGTATCACTTTCTTTCCAGAATGGATCTGCAAGTGGCAATCATATGATCGGCAACTATTTTACTGAACTTTCAAAGCTCCAACCACGGTACTCCGAGCAGATATGTTTAACAAACCCAGGATTCTGTCCAGTTGTAAATAACCCCGTCATAAGCGCATCCATTCCACCAGCTGAACCTCATGTACCAAAAAGGTCGTGAAATTAAAAAGCCTAATCCCTTATGTATGCTGACAGGGGATTAGGCTTTAATCGTTCAACCTATTAGAAAAAGAAATAAACTAACACCACACCTTCGACTAACAAAATCATTGAAACGATATGTTGTTTCGTATGCTTTAAAAATTTCCAATCAATATATGACTGAAATCCTACGGCAATAATTATGAATACAATCCAAAACCACTTCATTCCTATCCCCTGTACGCCATCAGCTATCATTATGACAATTGCCGAAATTAATCCAATAAGTCCGAGTATTAATTTACCTTTTATATTTAGCTCATTACCGTCGTCAGAGATTTTTTCTTTATCCGGACCAACAATCCATACCCTTAGAAAAAAACCAGAAAAAGCAAGAATTAATACTAAAAATGGAATGGCCAATCCTGTTGCCCTCCTTCTAAGCAGTTATTCGTATTTATTTCTTATCATTAGTTCTTTGATTTCTCTTAACTCATTTAATATTTCCTTTGATATTTGCGTACTTCTAGAGTTATCGATGCCTAATTTAATCACGGTTACTCCAAGCAAAAAATAGATGACTAGCATTACGATGATACTCAACTTATCTCCACACCCCTTTTTATTGTAATTTCTTTAAAGATATAGCTAACGATAGATCAATTATTCCTATGATACCATAATAAGGATGTAGAATTAGTACATAAGAACTTGCTGTTAACTTGACAAAAGATCGCTATTTTCGATAATATATATATTATCTCGATAATCAAGATAATTGAATTACAAGAGTCTTTTGGAACCCCTGAATAATTTAAGCTGAAAAGAGGAACCACAATGGCAGTACTTATTCTATATGCAACAAAATCAGGAGCAACAGAGCAATGCGCAAAGGTATTATCAGAAGAGATTCCTCAGAGTAAGATCTGTAATATTGAAATAGAGAAACCAAATCTTGAAGAATTTGATAGCATTATTTTAGGTGCCGGAGTAAGAGATGAGAAAATATACAAAGCGATTCGTGATTTTATCAAAAAAAATAAAGATGAGTTACTAAATAAGAAGATGGGCTACTATATTTGTAACGAGAAACCGAAAACAACTGAGGAATTAATAGAGAAGAATTTTCCGGATGATCTAAAAAAATCTGCAATATGCATCGAATCCTTTGGCGGTTACAAAGCCTATAAAGCTCCTAAGGAAGGAACGGATCAGCTTAAGGGGATTTTTGTAGATAAAATAAAAGAGTTTTCAAAGAATTTCAGATAGGAAGATAGAATTTCAACTAGCATAATTGCCCTCTGCGTCCCTATAAGGACGGTAAACGTTTAAGCGAGAAATAGAAGAATAATATAAAAAATCCTGTTACCAAGATAAAATAATCTGGATAACAGGATTCTTTTTTTATAAAAAAATTAAATTGATTATTACTACTTGATTGTCAATTCAAACTTCGCACCCACATCGCTTACAAATACAATTTTCCCGTTACTCGGAAGTTTAACTTGCGTAAGACCGCTGATCGTAGAGAAATTTACACACCTACCATTCTCATCATAAACAGCAAAGGAACCTTTAGCTGGTAGCTCTACTGTCATCAACTTTCCTGATGCTGTCTCAGGTATTTCATACCATCTCGCATATCCATCTGCTTGGATGGTTACCAATGATTGCGGGCCGGCATAGATAGGTTTAATGGCATCCTGTGATATAAAATATTGGTTTCCAACCTTAAGGTACTCCACACCCTCTTTATTTTCAAAAACAAGATCCGCAAGATCGCGCCCACCTAAAGTTGGAATTTGCACAGTCATTTCAGCTTTATTCGGGCCAGTTATTTTATTCGAGCCCATATAGCCCGGTGCATCAGGGAACATAGCAATTCCAGCTACTGGCATACTCATGTAAAATTGTGAGCTATACTTCTCGCTGACATCAAAATACATTTTTCCTTGACGCTGCTGCCATGCTGACAAAACCTCATTGGATAAAGAATTCGCCTCTAGCTTTTCTGCTGCATATTGAGTACTGGCAGTCTCACCAAGCCCTGGAATAACTCCGTACCCTTGACTCCAAAGATAGATACGACCATTGTTCTCCTTCACAAAGCTAACTTTACTCGTACCCACTGCATCTAAGAATTCACCGTTCGTATGATACGAAAATTTCTGAGCTGGCATTGTAGGTGCCATGATCGAAGAGATACTCAATTCCCCAGCTTTACTAATTTCTATCTTCATTAGCTGCGTAGAATCAGCATAAACACCTGCATAACTTAACAAATCCTCTGGCATCTTCTCTTTGTTCGTGGCTTTAAATGTAGGCGTAGCTTTCAGTTCCTTGATAACTCCCTTTTCTTGTAGAGCACTGAGCAAAATTTCGTTAGCAAGCATCTGATCGGTTGTGCTCGATCCTCCAGAAGATACCACAGCTGCTGCCATCCGCTGTTCTGGCAACACGACAAGTGAAGTATGATACAGACTTGTATCCCCGCCCTTAGTCAGAGCTTTGATCTCGTATTGATTGAATGGATATAAATTCACACTGTCCCAGCCCAATCCATATGCGAACGAATTATCGATTCCTTTTGGCCACATTCCACGTTTATATTCCTCTTGCTCCATCGCTTTTACTGATTTCTCTGACAGAATCCCTTTCGATCCTCCAGTGAAAATAGTTGCAAAGCGCACCAAATCTTCAGCCGTGGAATAGATGCCCCCTGTTCCAATTACGTTAATGGTCTCTTTGGGTAAAGCGGCTGGGTAGGTAGCATTGTATACACTTGCCAGCTGGCTGGAATCCACAGAATCTACTGGCGTTTTCGTATGCTGAAGCCCTAAAGGACCTGTAAAATTTTGATGAATGAATGTAGTGAAGTCCATGCCACTGACTTTCTCAACAATCAACTCCGCCAGCGTAAATCCATCATTACAATATACAGAGTACGCTCCTGGATCTGCCTTTAGGCGTTGTGTTGACAAAGTCGCTAGCAAATTATCTTTGGCGATAGAATCAGAATCATTAAATAAGAAAGAATTTGATAAGTTCGAACCCCCAAGACCTGATGAGTGATTCAACAGCATACGTACGGTGATTTGCTTATAACGTGAATCTTCCATCGTAAAATTATTCAAATAAGTTACAATGGGAGCCTCTAAATCAACTTTCCCTTGTTCTACGAGCTTCATAATAGAAGCTGCCGTATACACCTTACTCGTCGAGCCAATTCCATACATCGTTGTAACGCTTGGTGCCGTCTTGCTCTCCACATGGCTGTATCCTGCTTGGCCGCTCACAACGATTGTATCCCCATCCATCAGAGCATATTGGAGACTCGTCGTTCCTATCTTTTCCGTTAAGAATGCTGCCTTCTCAGCCGCCACCTTCTGAGTGTTCACGTACGTTTGCGTTTTTCCACTATCCGCTGCAAAAGCATTCGTAGGAATATACACCACTAAAAGCAGAGATACCATCAACAGGGATATTATTTTCTTCTTCATACATTCCCTCCCTCTATGAATTTTCCATTCCTTTCAAGGGTAATTTATCCATATGAGAATGTAAAGTAAGTTTATATCATACGCTAATCCATTAATTCTACTTTGTCTCCGATTCTGATTTCCCCTGTCTTAACTACAGAAGCATATACTCCGAAGTGGAGTTCAAACTCCTGGTTCAGTTTTTTCAATAGTTTAGGGTCTCTTTCCAGACTATCCGGGTCCATCGTGATAACCATACATCTCTCACAAAAACTATCTACCTGTAGCTGCACTTCTCCAATGGAGAGCTGCCGACCGATCCAATCCCCTTCAAAAAGCGATTCATCATTTAAAGCGATAACAAAGTTCCCACGAAAACGTCGCTGATCTAAGGAATTACCCCATGATGCCTCAAGCTTCTTTAAGCTGGCATCCGTAATGAGTAAGATACTAGCGCCATCCACTGATAACAGTTGCGGATGCTCCGGTTGTGGATGCGAAGCTTTTATAGTAGACATGGAGATTTGTGTTTTAGTTTGGCTTTGAATTTCTTCCAACAAACGCTCGTCCCACCCAAAGGTTCGACCATCCGAAGCTCTTACATGAATTTCTCCATTGATAAATTGGGCTTGATAGGTAAGCATTTTAGGATTATTTCTAGCCGTAAAATAACGCCACCATCCCTCTTTTGACTCATCATAAAAGGCACAGAAACGATCCCCAAGCATTCCATATGGTTCTATCATACAGGTTTCCAATCGTTCACCTGCGAATGACTTGACTGGATAGCGGTTAATTTCTCGGATTTCACCAACGATTGATTGCACAGTACAACCCCTCCACTTTCTATAAATGCACGTATTCTCTAATATTACCTGAAACCGCTTGACTCTTGCACCCTTATTTTCACAACAACACATAGCTTCGAATGGTTCTTGTTTACATAAAAATTTATATATTTTAATAGAATATATGTTTTATACTAAGACTATTACATATGGTGGAAAGAATATGAGAGGTGAATAGCAGTGCGGCCTTATGAATTGCACAGTTTTGATTTTGCTTTTACACATGCTGTAATTGGAATGGCGCTTGTTTCGTTTGATGGAACGCTCTTGAAATGGAATTCCGCCTTAAGTGCCCTTTTGGGATATGATCATAGCGAGTTACTAACATCCTCTTCATCTGTTCGTACGCTTCTAAGTCAGATCCGTGAAATTGCTGAGCTTGAAGAGTCTTTTTCCTCGTTTAACATCCATCCGCATCGTTACCAACAGGATTACTACAAACCAACTGGACAACTATTATGCCTAGAGATCTCCATCTCTATCATTTCAGATACCAATGGTGCCCCCCAATATTATTTCATTCAATTCGAAAATAAGACGATCATCAAGCAGATAGAAACGCAGCTGCAGGAAGTAGAAACTAATCTGTTGGAGAAAGATGATTCTTTCTTACAGCTGCTAGAGGAATTACCTCTGACCGTGGTGATTACAATAAACGGGATTGTTCAGTATGCGAATTCAGCGGGTTTGCAATTAATCCATGCGGAAAGCCTTGATCAAGTATTAGGTTCATCTACTACTAGTATTGTAGACCTTTCCAATTATCAAATTCTTCAAGAACGAAGGGAAAGATATCACAGCGGTAATACGTCAGGCTCCGTTTGCTACTTAATTAATTGCTTAAATGGTCAGCAGAAATATGTGGATGGGTTCACGCTACCGATAATCTTCAATGGAAGCAAAGCATTTATTGGAATTTTCAAAGATATCTCACAGCAAATGCTGGAAGAAGAACGGCTAATCCAATCCGAGAAATTATCCACCGCAGGGCAATTAGCAGCTGGAATTGCTCATGAAATCAGAAATCCGCTTACAGCCATTAACGGCTTTATGAAGCTGCTTCGCTCTTCCGAGCGCATGAATGATAAATATTTTTTCATTATAGAGTCCGAATTGAAACGCATCGAGTTTATCGTCAACGAACTGCTCGTCTTATCCAAACCACAAACGACGCATATCAGTAAACCTGTCGATTTATTATCTTTGCTCGAGCAAGTTACTACATTAATGAATGGTCAAGCTGCACTAAGAAACCTTAAGATTCTCCCTGTCTGTGCAGATCAACCCATTTGGATTCATGGAGAGGCTTATCAGCTTAAGCAGGTGTTTATTAATTTACTTAAAAATGCGATGGAAGCAATGAATAATGGAGGAAACATATATATTCATGTGCATACAACTGAAAGTGAATCCCGAATTAGTGTACAGGATGAAGGTTGCGGGATGTCAGAGGAACAGATCAAAGCACTTGGCAAACCATTTTATACGACAAAAGAATCAGGAACTGGCCTTGGGTTTATGATCACACAAAATATTGTACATAATCATGGCGGAGCTATAACAGTAGAAAGTATTCCTGAGCAAGGTACCACTTTTACAGTAACCCTTCCAATGATATTAGAGCCTGAGGAAGCTGCGATCTAGCATTTGATGAACCACAATCGCAACATCGTGCAAGAATGCTCCTAATTTAAACATTATAATGGGGTTACATAACTGGAAAAGAAGGTGCAGCAGTGACTCGTGAAGTTCGAACCATCGTCTTCGATAGCGACTTGAATTTTGAGGCGTATCGCTTTGAAGGGATCATGCAGAAATTCCCCAACCATTTCCATGACTATTACGTTATAGGTTTTATTGAACAAGGCAAGAGACTTATGATTTGTAACAATGAAGAGCATATCCTTAACAGCGGAGACGTGATCCTCTTTAATCCGCAGGATACCCACTCTTGTGAACCGTTGGACGGGAGTTCCTTTGACTATCGCGCCTTCAATATTCAGCCAGAGATTATGCGTAAGTATGTGCTTGAAATAACCGGCATAGACTACTTGCCTCGGTTTACACCTAATGCTCTTTACCAAAGTGAACTGACGGGCTCATTACATGATCTACATCAAATGATAGTAGAGGATCAAACTGATTTTCAAAAAGAGGAATTGTTTCTGTTTCTCCTAGAGCAGCTTCTGAGAGAATATTCCGATGCGGAACCCTTCTATTCTTCACAGGACCATACCTCTGAAATCAAAACGATTTGCGAATACATAGAGACACACTATGCGCAGAATATTACCCTTAATCAATTAAGTGAATTGACAAGCTTAAGCAAATATCATTTGCTGCGTTTATTTACGAAACAAAAAGGGATATCACCTTATCGATACTTGGAGACCATTCGGATTAACCAAGCTAAACGACTATTAGAAGAAGGAATACTTCCTATAGAAGTGGCCTCGCTAACCGGGTTTAGTGATCAGAGCCATTTCACAAATTTCTTCAAAAAATTGATCGGCTTAACCCCTAAACAATATATGCGTATTTTTAGTCAGCAGCCGAATCAGAGGCAAACAACGGATCGCACGATATGATGGATCAACGTAAAACTAATACGGGACATTTACTGGCTCTAATTACTATTTTAATCTGGGGAACAACCTTTATCTCTTCCAAAATACTGTTAACTGACTTTACTCCTGTTGAAATTCTGTTCTTCCGCTTTCTATTGGGTTACTTTGTATTGTTACTGATCTATTCACGTCCAGTGCGAACGAAGTCGTTTAAGGAAGAGCTGCTCTTTGTTTCAGCAGGCTTATGTGGAATTACGTTATATTTTCTTCTAGAGAATATTGCCCTAGTCTACACCCTCGCTTCCAATGTAGGCGTGATTGTCTCGATCGCTCCTTTCTTCACGGCAGTTATAGCTCACTTCTTTTTAGAGGAGGAGAAATTCCATCGTCAGTTTATAATTGGCTTTGTAATTGCGCTGTCAGGAATTATTTTAATCGGGCTGAATGGGAGTTTTCTTCTAAAACTGAACCCGATCGGAGACCTGTTGGCTTTCATAGCCCCTATGGTTTGGGCCATTTACTCTGTATTAATGCGCAAGATTAGCGGCTTACAGGTTCATACAATTGGAGCTACCCGCAAAGTATTTTTTTATGGAATCCTTTTTATGCTGCCGGCTTTGTTTATCTTTGACTTTCATCTGGATCTTAGCAGATTCAAAGACACCCAAAATATGACCAATATCCTCTTCTTAGGATTGGGAGCCTCAGCTTTATGTTTTGTTACTTGGAATCGAGCTGTAGGTATCTTAGGCGCCGTAAAAACGAGTGTATACATTTATATTGTGCCTGTAGTTACTGTGGCAGCCTCTGCCCTTATCCTGAATGAAAAGATTACCTGGGCCACCTTGCTGGGAACCTTTTTGACGCTAACTGGCTCTTATATTTCTGAACGCAAACCTAAATGATCATTCATCTCCTAGAATTAAAATAAGAATCTAATATATGGAGTGGATCTAAAACTAATTAGGGAAAACCTCCCTAATTATGTGAGATTTATCGTGCTTCAAGCGACAATTAGGGAAAATACCCCTAATTATCAGGGTAATTCCTTCGTAAGGCGGGTATTCACGAATTTATTAGGGAGGATTTCCCTAAAAAGTCACACATTGAGCTGGTAATTGGCTAATTTTAGGGACAATTTCCCTAATTCATCTTAAACGCGAAAAAAGGGCGTACCGGAGTAGCTTAATGCCACTTCGGTACGCCCCTTTCATTATGGACGCTGGTAAACGCTGCTGATCAAAAAAGCGAAACAGGAATGAGCTTTCTTCCTCCCTTGACTAGAGTGGATTCTAGCATGTCCCCTTTCACACCTCCGAAATAGAGCTGCCAGTATACACCAAAGCGAACGCTGACGTCATTCTTCACTAGCTCCGGCGGCGTAACAATCAGCCACTGAAATTTGAGAGCCTTAGAAATTTCAAACACGGGATCAAGTACGTTATTAGAGACCATTTCTCCAAAAGGATTGTCATATAAAAAGACCGTCCATCCTTTGTTCTCACGATTCACTCGTTTATGCGTCATGATCATCATGGCTACCAGCAGCTGTACAGATTGACGCTGTCCACCACTGCCGACAGCCTCATCCAACGCACCGCGATTGATAATCTCCCAGTCGGAATAATGATAGTCTTCCGGAGCGGCATAGAGGAAGTAATTCTCCGTTACCGGTTTATATACCTGAAGAATCGGGAAGCGATTCTGAAGTGCCGCATAGACGATTCGTCCATCATTAATAACCTCTTTGATTACCACCGCTGGCACTTGTTCAATCTTTGGATATTTTGCAAGCAGTTCCTGGATACATCGATTGAAATAGTCGCTCACCATCGGCTCTACTTCATCGCTTGCTCTCGGTACATTGATATTCTTATAATTCAGTCGTACCAGCGGGAAGGCATAATTATTCTCATTATGAATAATCATCCGTCGTTCCATTCGCTTCATAATATCAATGATTTGTACTACACGATAAGAAGCCCGAGCTACCCACATCTTACGGGAATGATCCATATCTTCCTTATCGTTTTGAATGCTCTCAATCTGATCACGCGAACTACGTAACATCGAATCTAGGACTTGCTGAGCAATAGCGAAGTTATCCCAATGTACCGTATTTAAACGATCCAGAATCTTGGTCTCCAGTTCAGAATTCCGTTCATTCTTGGCAAGTTTTCCGGTTAATGAGTTTTTCTCTTCCTTCACTTTCCTGGAGACCTCATCCCGTCTAACCCGGCTATCCTTAATCCGAAGAAGCCAGTCAGCAACGAGAGACTCGCAGCTTTCTCTTACACTCAGCATTAATTCTTCTGGCACAGTCCGTAAATTAACCCGCTCCTCAATATGTGCATTCATGATTTTGATTTGATTGGATAACGTCTGAATGAATGCATCCATTCGTTCCAAAGATCGCTTACACTGATTAAGCATGTGCTCATTCTCTTGGAAACGCTCTTGAATGTCAGTCTCTTTTTGCTCGAGTGGCTCATTCCAAATCTCCACGGCACGCTCGTGTTTCTCTTTGATTCCTTTTTCTACCTTGCGCAGTTCCTTCTGCAAATTGTCCAACTCGGTCTGGCAACGGATGAAAGAGTCGTGAACCATCTGATAGTCTTCTTCTAACGAAGAGGTTTCCGACTTTTGACGGTTTCTTGCAGCCATAATGGATTCGGTAGATTCAGCAGGTTCTGCCACCTTCCGCCAATCCACATCAACTTGATTCAGGCTGACTTCAAGCTCCGTTAGATTCTCGCTGGCCGCTTTGATCTGGGCGGCTCTTGTTCGAATTTCAAGCTCATTCTCCGTCAACGATTGCTGCAGACTTTCAACGGTACTGAGCTGCTGCAACAGAAGATTCTGTTCTACTGGATCAATTGGTGTGGTTTCGATATCATCTGAAAGCTGGTGATATGCCGGAAATACAATCTCAGGAAACCAATGCTGCAGTCTAGGAAATAGAGCATACTTGGCATCTCCCATCCACTTCTCGCGCTCTCCGCCAAGGCTTACCATTTGCGCTTCAAGATGCTCGAGCTGCTGGTCTTTATTCGCCATTTCCTTGCTAACCAGACCCTTACGATCTGTATAATTTTTCTTCTCTTTTTGAGCCTGCTCATGCTTCTTCGTACGTTCAATCCAGGCTTGTAACGCTATAGCCCTCTGCTCATGCTCTGCACTAAGTGACTTATACTCGGAGATTTCCCGACCGATCCGAGTAAGCGTGCCCTCGTTCTCATCCATCTCGTTGCTCAGACTGATAATGCGCTGCTGAAGTTCACTCTGCAGTTTCAAAAGGGCATTGCGTTTAACTGTAATCGTCACGGTGTTCTCTGTTTGGTATAACCGCTCGTATTCCTGACGCACAGATTTCAACTTCGATAAATAAGCCTCTGCGTCCTGAAGCACCTGTTCTTGTTCCTTAAGCTTCGCCTGGATCCCGCTCTTAAAGTTTAAGAAACGATCTGGCTCCAGTACCATCTGTGGTCCTTGGTTAGCTAAAAGCTTAAAAGAAACTTGATCTAGAACTGCCATTTCTTCACGAATAAAGATAGGCACCGCTGATTTTAGCAGTGTGTCCTTCAGCAAATCTGGTTTAATTTTATCAGCTTCACGCCGGGTTACAATCAGACTATAAGGTAAAAGCGGATGACGCTCTAGCTCTTCCTCACGTTCAAGATATGGACGATCGTTTAAATAGGAACTGCCCGGTGTGGATTGAATTTTAAGCGAATCGAGTGTATCCTCAACCGCCAAAATATCTGAATTCGGCAGCCAGTAGGATTGATTTTGAAGTTCCACATCCATGAGCTGATTGTAGTAATCCCGTCTTGAACGTTTAGTCTGCTGCTCCACCTCATCTATTTTGCGGATAAATCGTAGTTGAATCGTATCCTTCTCTTCAAAAAGACCGGTAGCTCCCAAACGATTATGTTCATCAAACATTTCCAGCAGTACAACGATTTGTGACCATAACTGTGATTCTTTATAGGTCTGAGAATCGAGCTGTACCCCAAGCCCATCAATCTCTCGTTCATAAGAGCGATGTTTCTCACTGAGCTCGGCATGATTCTTATGCAGCACCAGCTTTCGGTTCTCAGCCTCTTTATGCTGTTCCTCTAACGCTTCCATATCGAGAAGTATCGTTTTGGCAGCAGAAATCGTACGTTGCAGCGCCGCCACCGGAGTATGGGCAGCTTCTTGACCATGCTGGGCTGCGAATGTGCCAAGCTCTTCTGTATATTGCCGGATAGATATCGTCAATTCATTAATCTGAATACCCAGACCTGCTAACTCCAGCAGAAAGCTCTCCCGCTCCTTGCGCAGACCTTTTTCTTCACTCGTCAGAGCCCGCTCCGCGGTTCCAAACCCACTGATCGTTTGTTGCCAGAGGTTAATCACCACATCCCACTGTTTCCGAAGCTTTTCTTTAGCCGCCAGAATGACCTCTTGACGTTCTTTCATCTCTAAGGAACCTTCGATGGCTTGAATTTCTTTCTGCCACTGCTCTATTTGTCGTGTGTGGAGCATACGTTTGGCCAAGAAATGAGCCACTTCTAGCTTTTTCTCCTGAGCCTTGGAATTGTCTAGCCGCCCACGTGCACGTCCCTGATCATCACTGAACTTTTTGAACTCTTCCTGTTTTAGCTCCAGTTCTTCCTTGCTGCGCAAATACTTGAGATTGTCTGTCTCAAATCGCAATTGCTTCGCTTCCTGATAACGCCCAGCCAGTTCATTAGCAACCTTACTTCGCTCTTCTTCTGCATTTTTCTGCTCTTCATAGATAACCGTATAGATCTGACGTCCACGCAGTTCAGTTTCTTGAACGGCGCTCTCTGCTTCAACTCCTAGCTTCACCAGCTCATATAATGGCGCAGCCATTCCAAGAAACTCTGTGTAGACTTGTTCCCGTTGTTCAAGCATCGGTAGGCGTTGAGCTACTGTCGCCGTATCAATAAACATCCGCTGCAGCGTATTGTCTTCTTCTTTTGGTCCCTCATTCAGACTGGAGCCGATCTCAGGGATAATTAGCTTTTCGAATAAGTTATGGTTGGTAAAGGCATCATTCTTTTTAAAATAACCTTTAATACCGCCCTCTTCCCCATTGATTCGCCGCATATTACGCCACTCGGCGATATGAATATCCCGAGTAGCCAGGAAATCATAATATCTTTTTAAATCCGAGCTATGGCTACCGAAAGGTACAATTTCTCCCCGCCGATCTCTTATAAATTGCTGTATCGTTTCAAAACTCGTAGGTTCAGCAGACTCTTCATCAAAGAGCGGCAATGTAGAAAGGGTAAGTTCAGACGCTTCACCGTAATCTGTAAGTGCATACAGTAAGTAATCTACTTTTATGTCCTGCTGATCCAGCGAATTATGTGCTGTCATAGCAATACCAGTCGTCATGTACTCATTACGCTCACTGTTGTCGAGATGCCATTCGATAGCTACGTGAAAGGTATAAGGTTTAAGTTGTTTTTTATGGTTATGAAAAAATGCTTCAACCTGGTTCTCACTGTCTTTTCCCCATGGGGTTTTGGGCATTAATAACTGAAATATGGATTGCAGCAGTACGCCCTTCCCGCCGCCATTCATAAGCGTTATAAGGGTATTGGCCGGCCCCTCTTCGTTGCAGAGGTCCAGAATCATATCATCATATTTCTTGAGCATTTTCTCGTATTTAAGTCCTGTAATCCGTATGCGTTCAATCCGCGGCATTAGTAGCACCGTCTTTCTCAGCTAAAGTTCGTCCAATGAGTTTCTTTAATTCCTGATACCGGTCAACATCATGATATAAATACCGCATTCTCTCATAGAGCTCTTCCCGCGGGAATATGCGCTTCTCTGACTCTGAGATGAACACGAGCTTCTCCTCTTCCAGGAGCTTCATGCCTTCATGAATCAGCCCAATTCGTGAACCTGCGCCTCTTGTCAGAAGATCGCTCTCTTCCTGACTCTTAGTTTGCATATAGAGGTTAGTCCACACCTTCGACATCGCTTGGATATCCAACCGCCACTGCTGGCTAAACTGACCTTCATCATCCATCTGTATCCAAGCTTGAAAAAGTGAAGACACCTGATCGGATATCTGTATATAGGACATGCTGTCCTGTCCGGACTTAAAATGAGTCTCATCCTGGTCCATCTCGGCCAGAAAAACAAGGATGATAATATTAATGATATGTAAATGAGTTTTGCGCTCAATTCGTGAATATTTATTCTTCAACTGGGTAAAGTTGGTGGCGAACACTGACCCGAGTGGATTGACGAGCAGATGGAGACGTTGTCCGGAATTCATCACTCGGCAGCCTGCCTCCTTGGCAACATATTGAAGCGCATCATATGTTCCAGCGTCCTGCAGGCATTCTGCCGCCGCAGGATCATCGAGAGGAATTACTTTTTTACGAAGTAATTCAAAAAATAGCCGTGAAGCTTGCTGTACCTGTTCTAATGTATAACTCATGCTTGTAACCTCTCACCTCTCCACGATCTTAATAATATATGGACTCATGTCCAGACCAGACCAGCTTACCCTTGGGTATGGTTCTGGAACAATGCTCGTCCGCAGCAGCTTGCCGCGCAAGCTCTCCAGTTGAGGATCATCCTCTAGTACATACCGGATTAGCAACTGGCATTCATCGGATCCGTTGCTGTTCTCTGGAGCTTGTTCTTGTACTGTAATTTCAGAATGAAAAAACTGCACCCATAGATCTATAGCATCCGGTGTGCGTGCCCAACGTGTTAATTCCTCCGAGGTAAAAGCTTCCTCAGTAAACGTAAAGCTTCCACACTCGGCTAGAGCATTGAACACAGGCTTCCACAGTTCAACGACATCCGTCCAAGGAATACCCTTAGGAATATATTGAACGGTCTCCGCATCTATCTCATCATCAAGTTCATCCATCACAAATTCGGGAATAAAACCAACCTCTTGCTCCTCCCAAGCCCAGGGAAGCGGATAAACAAAATCCTGATTCGGAGCAAACAAACCGCCAAGAAGCAGTTCAAGGCTGTCGCCGCTAGGCAGCCCCTCTTCTTTAACCCATTCCTCCCAGATATGAGTACGGAAGTTAAATCCGGCTGCTCCCCAGAATAATTCAGGGAAGTTCAATCTTAAATTAGTCTCCACCTCAAAAATGTTCAAGACTATCTCGGCCAGTTCATCGTGTACTCGCCTAGAGAGCTCCACTCGTTCTGAAAGAATTCGAATCTCGTTAAAGTCGATCACATCTTTCTCGTCATTGGCAAGCCGGGCCAGAGAACGATGAATATTATCAAAATGCTTGCGTTCTTCCTCGAACTGCTGATGAATTTCTTCGAGTCGCTGATGCCGAGCCACTCCAAATTCACTGAAAATATGCTTCGGGTTACGGCGCAATGCATTCCTGTATTCCTGCTGCTCATGGGTCATCCTCCGGACCCGGGAGATAAGCTCATTCACATCCTGAAGTGCCCTTGTTACACGTCCATGCTTAATATGCATTTGAATCTCAAGCAGCTTGATACTGATCTGGAACTCTTCAATAATCTCATGACTCATAAAAATAAGCTCCATTGCGTATTCGGAGAGTCGATAGATTGTTCTGCCGTTCTCTTCCCAGCTACTGCGGGTCGCATCCTCGTCCACCATAAAATACTTATATTTCTGCACAGCCATTTGCCGAGCGGCATCATCATAATAGTAGGATTCGAAATCTCCGCCATTTCCACTCCAGAGCAGGCCGTCCACTAAACGTTCTACGGATTCGGTAGTCCCGAGATTCGCAATATTAAAGCGTTCCAGTGCAGTCCAAGCCAGCGCTATAATATCTTCCTTGGATCTTCTCTCATTGGACTCTAGCTCCAAATAATAGACCTGCAACAAGATGCTTAAAGACACCATTTCTTTGTAAGGTTGGATTTCGCCAAGGTTCATCCCAGCCCCCAGATTCCATAGGGGATTTAATCGTTTGTTTCGTTCGCCAAAATCCGACCAATTCATCTTTCTGCCAACCTCGCCATCAGTTCTAGTTTGCTACTAAACAAAAATAAAACCCGTATACATCCGTATAGGGTTCTGAAGTACGCGAATATATGTTTCTATTATATCAATTCATCGAAGGTTGTGCTATTTAATGTTAAACAAAATCTTATAAGGACGGAGACAATTAAATGCCCCCGTTCCTACTATATCATTTTGTTGCTACTTCACAGATCCGAGCATCCCCTGTACAAATTGTTTCTGCAGCAAGAAGAAGATTAATACTGTCGGCAATGTAGTGATAACTATGGAAACCATAATCATGCCATAATCTGGATTATAAGACGAGGCTAACGATGACACGATCAAAGGCAGTGTTTTCTTATCCTGACTTTGGAGTGCAATCAACGGCCACAGGAAGTTATTCCAATTACTCATGAATGTAATAATCGCTGCTGCCGCATAGGTTGGTTTCATGGTTGGCATATACACTTTTGTGAATAATCTCAATTCACCCAGCCCATCCACACGACCTGCTTGCAGCAATTCTCGCGGGAAGGATTTGGTATTCTGCATAAAAAAGAAAATCATAAACGCGGTTGTAATGGTAGGCAGAATAACTGCTACAGGCGTGTTTAAAATTCCAAATTTACTGAACATCCGGAACAGTGGAATCATGATCGCTGCAAACGGCATCATCATGGAGAGCATTAGAATACCAAACAGGCGATCTTTACCTTTCGTCCGATAAATCTCAAATCCATACCCTGCGATCGAGCTAAGCAGCAATGTTAGGAGGGTACCCACGACCGCGATCAGAGCAGAATTCCAGAACGCCTGGCCAAGGTTGGTCGAGCCGAATAAATGATTTACATTATCGGAAAGGCTTGAGCCAAACGAGAATTTTCCTTTTACTATATCCGAAGAAGTATTCGTCATCCCAATAAGCATCCATACAAAAGGAAATAGAGAAATGACAGACGCTATGATTAAAAAGAAATGAATGATTGATTTATTTAACTTGCTCAATCTTTTTCGCCTCCCACCTTAAGTTGAAGAAATGCCAACACAGCTACCATGATTACAATGGCATAGGAGACTGTAGCCGCATAACCAAAGTTAGGAGTATATACGAACGATAGGTTATAGATATAATTCGATATCGTCATTGTCGAGTTACCCGGCCCACCATTGGTAATATTAACGACCTCATCAAATAATTGCAGCGTACCATTCGTTGAGATAATTGCTGTAAACAAAATAATTGGTTTCAACATTGGTGTAGTGATACTGAAGAACTGCCGAGTCTTAGAAGCTCCATCAATAGAAGCCGCCTCATACACACTAGGATCAATATTTTGCATAGCAGATAAATAGAAAATCATGTTGTAACCCGTCCAACGCCATGTGATTGCTAGAATAATAACAATACGTGCCCAAAGGGGATCAGTGAGCCATCCAACAGGCTCACTCACTAAATGAATGGACATAAGCATACGGTTGAGAATACCGTCTACAGAGAATATGCTTTTGAACAAGACTGCATAAGACACCAATGAGGTTACACACGGGAGAAAAATCGCCGTACGATAAAACCCCTTAAAGCGCAAACCAGGCATATTAAGAAAATAAGCAATGATTAAGCCCAAGAACAACATAATCGGCACCTGAATAACCAGGTATAATAAAGTATTCGAGACCGCTTGTCTAAACATAGGGTCAGAGAATAGACGCACATAGTTTTTGAGCCCTACAAAACTGTACACAGTCCCTTTCCCTGATTGAAATGATAACAGTAATGATTGAATCATGGGATAGAAGCTAAACAGCATTATGATCAGTGAAGGCCATAATACGAACTGCCATCCCGCGATAGTAGATTTATTCCACTTTTTCTCCATATCCTATCCCCACCTGCTAACTTTATATTTATTGCACCTGTTGTTCGAACAATTTTTGGATGTTAGCTAAGCTTTGCGTCAAATCCGCGCCATTCAGAATGTTTGGCAATTCATTTTTAAGTGCATCTTTTGCTTCCTGTGTATACATTCCCAGAGAAATCCCCGGAACTTCTGTAGACCATTTCGTGAAATCGCTGTAGATAGCTTGACCACCAAAGAACTCTGAGGTTTGACCATAAGCCTCACTGGAGAATGCCGGAATAAAGGAACCCACACCGCCATTTTCCGTCAAGAATCGCTCGTAGAATTCACTGCTGGAGCCCACTGTTTTGGACAGGAAGTCAATCGCAAGATCTTTATTAGCTGAGCCATCAAGCACGAACCAGCTGGAACCGCCTTCATTCGATGCATTAACACCACCATCAATTCCCAATCTTGGCGTTGGCGCTACTTTCCATTTACCACTTTGATCTTTAGCGTCCATGATAGATGATACCTGCCACACTCCCGATACTACTGTAGCTACATCACCAGCATTAAAGCTGCCTACAAATTCACTCCAGCCTGTAACAGGCTTAGCAATCCCGGAATCAGAAATCGCTTTGTATACACGAAGGGTCTCTGTCATTACAGGGTTATTGACAAAGTTTCCTTTATTGTCAGGTGTAATGTACCACGATCCACCCGATTGCAGAAGAATGGAGGTTAAGGCTTCATCATTTGGATTAATGGTCGCCATGTATTTGCCCGTCTTTTCTTTTACAATTTTACCGATTTCAATATAACGATCCCAAGTGATATTCTGTAAGTCTGCATCCGTAAAACCTGCTTCCTCCAGATAATCCGAGCGGTAGAACATACCTGTTGAACCAATATCAAAAGGAACACCATACATTTTACCGTCTACCTTAAGTGCATCGACCTTGTATGGAGAGAATTGAGTGTAATCAATCTTGTCACCAAAATCTGCGAAGGTATTTGGATATGAGTTTACATATTTTTGAATATTAGGATCATTTACCAGAATAATATCTGGAAGACCGTCTTTAACATCTGCTGCCAGATTAGTATTCAGCTTTTGTTCCAAGTCCGTTTTGGCCATTTCAACAACCTCTAGCTCAAAATCAGGATTTTCTTTTTTGTAAAGATCTTCAGCGATCTTTAAAGCTGCACCATTAAAGGAAGGGTCCCAGGCCCAAGCGATCACTTTTTTCTTAGTAGTACCGCTTTCATTTTTCTCCGCTGAATTTGATGACCCGCAAGCAGCGAGTACTGTTGCTGTCAATGATACTAAGAGCAATACTGATAACCATTTTTTCAATTTCTGCAACCCCTTTTGACTTTGAATGTAAGCGGTTCATTCTTTAACGCTTGAACCTAATTTTAGAGAATTCAAAATGATAAGTATAATAATCATTCGTTCTTTCTTAGTATTAATTATTGTTTATTTAATAAATGTTATTTTTTTCCTAGTAAAAATTATGGTCGATAGCACTTTTTATTTGTATATAGCTTTTCAAACCAGATCCCTACCGTAATATGAAAGATTGTTATATGATGAGAAAAATACAACAAGAGAAATAACGGGGTGTCCTACTATGAACAATAACGTTTCAACCTATCGGGTGATGATCGTAGACGATGAAGCCATCCTTCGAACGGGGATTATGCATTTATGTAACTGGAGCAATTATGGAATTGAAATCGTTTCCCAGGTCTCAAATGGCCAAGAAGCGCTCGACCATATCGAATCCACTCGTCCACATGTCGTCATCACCGATATTGTGATGCCAGTTATGGATGGAATAGAATTCTCAAAAATTATGAAAGTGAAATATCCGGAAATTAAAATTATCGTATTAAGCAGCTACAGTGAATACGATTATGTTCGGGAAGTCTTTAAATACGGCGTTACTGATTATTTACTCAAACCGAAAGTCTCTTCTGCTGAGCTTATAACTTTAATCCAGACATTGTGTGGTTCAGTGAACTTACATACATCCGGTAATATTCGTCCTAATCTGGACATTTCGTTGATCCTTGCCCAATGCTTTGAACATGATGCGTTACCAAATGAAGAATCTAAAGACTTGCTCACAAAATATTTCCGAGGAAATTGCTTTATGCTGGCAAAAGCCAGCAACAGCTTACTTCTGTCCAGAACAGAGTGGAGTCAAAACCAAATGGAGGAGCTCCTTCTTTCATTGGCGAAGCAACATTTATCTAACAACTTAACCTATTCTTTTATATTCCTTAAGACTGAATTTCTAATTCTCTTAAACTATGAAGAGACTGCAGCTCAAAATATAACGACATCCATTCAATCATTAGCTGAGGCCGTGAAAGAAAAGCTTCTGTATATCTCATTTATTCTTTCCAATCCATTTTCCGGTTTAGAACAGATTAAGGAAGCCCATTTGCGATTAACACCATACCTTGGCAAACTGATCTATTTCCCAACACAAGTAGTAGTTCCGGAAAATGCAATTCTCATTCCTAGCGAAAAGGTATCTTTCGACCTGAACCAGTTTACTTCATTGTTACGGATTTTGGCTATAGATGACGCCAGAGAACAATTGAAAGCGTTTTTCCTGAAAATCTTATCTACACAGGACTATGACGAATATAGCTTGAAACGTTTATGTCAAAATCTCATCTATACGGCAATGAGTACACTTGAGCATATTAAGCAGCCCATTTCTGAGTTTGGTTCGTCCAGGCTAAAGTTATTTAAAACCATTGATTTAGCCTATAGCATCAATGAATTAGAGAGTATTTTGATACAATTCCTAGATGCACTGAAATCCAGTATGAAACAATCAGATCAACAATCGATGATTCTGCACCAGATTTATGAATACGTCAATAAACATTATGCTAATGAAATCTCATTATCAGAAATGGCAAATACCTTGCATCTTAACTATAGTTACCTCTCCTCTTATTTCAAACAGCGAACGCAAGAGAATTTAACTACTTATATCAGCAGGGTGCGAATAGATAAAGCAAAAGAACTGCTGCTGGACCCTAATTTAACCGTATCAGAAATCAGCCGTTTAACCGGATTCTCAGAACATAATTATTTCTCGAAGGTATTCAAAAAAATGACTGGAAAGACTCCTGTGGAGTTCCGTACTCAAATCTCCCAGTAAAGACAGGTGAACGGCTTGCTTCGTAAGAATAGTATCTTTATCAAAATTCTAACCCTTATGTTAATGGGGATTCTTGTAATCTCCTTCATCCTTACCATGGCCTCCTCGAAAATTTCAGAGCGGATTCTACTAAATCAAGTCGTGCAGAATTCATCCGCCAATATGAATTTGGTAAAGAATGATTTACTGCGATACAATGACCAGGTTGTGAATACGATGCTGCAGATAAACAGTAGTGTTGAATTTAAAAATTATATTACCAAGCCGGCTCTGACCTCACTTGAGCATACCAATCTGGTCATGAGTCTTGGAAGATATATTGATATCTACAAAGATTACCTCAGTCCCGACAACTCCCATATCATTGTTTCGGCAATGCCAGGAAAAGGAGGGCGCCATTATTCAAGCAATAACTTGAAATGGGATAAAATACCGGATGAAATCGTATCGGATTATATGACGATTAATGGAGTTATCCCCAATCGAATTCAATATCATAGCAGTTCAGATCTTTTCAAAGAAACTGTACCCTATAAAAACTATATTTTTGCTACGAAACCTTTGGTAGATAGTGCTTCCGGTTCAATGTACGGATATACAGCCGTTGTTATGGACGAGCTTAACATCTATCTTAAATACAGCCCCTACATTTCGGAAGGCATTCATATCTCGCTTATCTCAGCAGAGGGTACGATTCTCTCCAGCAGCAATAAGGATTCCATAAGCACGTATAATTCCATTCTTCTATTGAATGCCATGAACGCTGTGGAGCAAGGAGGTATCGTCACAAATTCAGAAAATAAACAAACCTATATTTCGTATTTCCTTCCGGAGTTTAATGCCTACATTATGGAGGAGGTTGATCAATTAACTGCATTTGCGCCGCTATATACAATCTCAAACGAAATCATCAAAGTAGTTAGCATTGTACTGGTGATTAGCATGTTGTTTGTCTATTGGCTTAGTAAACGAATCATTCAGCCCCTGAATCAGTTAGTCAATACGATGAAAACGTCCAAAGGGGACAGTCTGAAATTGCATCCCTTGCAGGAAGATGGCAGCTACGAGACTAATGTATTAACCAAAGCCTACAATCATCTGATTAGAGAAATTGACCGGTATACCGAAAGAGTTGTCTACGAACAGCAGGAACGCCGGAAGGCAGATCTCAATGCTCTGCAAATGCAAATCAACCCTCACTTCCTGTATAATACGCTGAGTTCGATCAAATATTTAGCCAACATGCATCGGACCCAACAGGTGGATCAAACGATCGATAGTCTCATCTCCATGCTTCAGAATACCTTAGGATCTACTGAGGATATGATTACTGTAAAACAGGAGATAGAGACTTTAAAGCATTATGTATTTATCAATCAGATCAGATACGGTGATCAAATCGGTGTCCACTTTGAGATTTCTGAAGACAGTACGGAGCTGTTAATCCCCAAGCTGATCATCCAGCCTTTTGTGGAAAACGCGTTTTTCCATGCTTTCCCTGGATACGTCAGCGGCAATATTCAAATCTTCATCTCCCAGCGGGATGAGCATTTAATCATCGAAATTATGGACGATGGTATAGGGATGCCGAACGCTCTTGAGCAGGTGAATGTAAGCAAAAAACATCATTTATCAGGGATTGGCATCCAGAATGTTCATGATCGAATTCAGCTGCTCTTTGGATCACCTTATGGTATCCACATTGAAAGCGAGCCAGGTTATGGCACAGCCATAAAAATAATCATCCCTGCTGCGAAATATAGTTCATGATCAAAAAAAGTCAGCTAAATTATAGGGAGGTTTTCCCTCTTCCCCTTGTAGAGTACGCAAAAAAAGGGCTGCCCCAAAAGCCATGAAATGGCTGAATGGGACGCCCCGTTTTAATAACTACTCAGTAACGCTTGGAGCACATGCCATACAATACTGCTCTAGTGTACTGTTGGGTAAGGGGATAACCTTAACCGTGCGGAATTGATAGTGCTCATAAATGGGTAAATTGCTTGGTGTCTGTGTCTCTAACGTACATAATGCGTTCTTCTCACGGCATTCGGCGAGCAGCGGCTTCATGATCTTTGATACATAGCCTTGTCCACGGTAACGTTCTTGCACTGCAAGCATATCTAAATGCAAATACTTCTGATCCCCAAACATGGATAACCATAAGGAACTCATACTGCGCAATATGGATAACCCTCGAAAAAATCCTCGCACACCAATCATTCGGCAAATCGGTAAACACTTAATAATCGCAAGCCCAATTTGTTTCGTATAGTTAAGGTTCGCAATCAACGTCCCCGTTTGACGCTCCGAATGAAACACTAAGGCGACAGCTTCATAATTAGTTGACGTCGTTAATAAATCCGAATATGGATACAGCATTTCAATATAACGATGAAAAAAAATATTTAATACGCGGAGCCTGGTTGTTTCATCTGGCAAAATATGCTGATACAATGGATCATCCTTTGCGAAGGCTTCTGCCAGCACACTGGCGGCTTTCGGAATGTCCTGCCGATGAATTTTGAGTAATGTACTACAAATAATTCCACCTCATTTAATAGTCTTATGAATTAGTATAACTCCTTCAACTGAATATGGCACGATGGTTCTATTGTCATTTCTTTTTAGAATGCGATATGATGAGTAAGATTACAAAAATACTGGGAGGTAAAATGGAAGATATTATACTGTGGCTTAAATACTTGTTACTAGGGTTTGTTCAAGGGGCAACTGAGCCAATCCCCGTCTCCTCGAGCGGCCATTTGATCATTGCACAGAAATTGCTAGGTTTAAAACAGAATGGGCTATCCTTTGAAATCTTAACAAATACGGCTTCACTAATTGCGATTTGTTTTATTTTCCGAAAAGATATTGGAAGATTGATCACTGGATTCATTCAATTTATTTTGACCCGCAAAGAGGAATATAAGTCAGATTTTCTATTCTCTTTGTACATCATCATTGGCACCTTGCCTGCTGTAATTGTTGCACTACTCTTTAAGGATCAGATTGAGGATATCTTCTCGTCAGTTCATACCGTATCCATTGCCTTGCTTGTTACAGGGGTAGCTTTATGGTTGATCCGTAACCTGCGTGGCCGTAAACAAGATGGTGACTTAAAGGCGAAGGATGCAGTTATCGTCGGACTTGCCCAAGCAGTCGCTCTTATTCCCGGAATAAGTCGCTCTGGTGCAACTGTCATCTCTTCCATCGCTGTGGGAATGAAACAAGAAACTGCTTTACGCTTTTCTTTTATGCTTTATATTCCTGTCAGTTTGGGCGGACTTGTCATGGGCGTATCTGATATTGCCCACGATCCTAACCGCTCGCAGCTGGCGATTCCATACTTGATTGCGTTTATTACTACACTAATCGTCACCTATTTCTCTATGCGCTGGTTTATGGGGATTATGGCTAAAGGTAATTTGAAGTATTTTTCTTATTACTGCTTCTTGGCGGGAATCCTACTCCTCATCTTTATGTAAGGATACAATTCCCACAAAAAAACCCTCATGATTACTCTGTTATCGCAGAGATTGTCATGAGGGTTTTTTATACTATTTCAACATGGAAATTACTTCATCACTCGACCGAATCTTACCTATGCGGGGAAAAATAGTTTTACACACATAATCATGCTCCTCTTTAGTAGAGGCAGTCATGGCATCTTCCACAAAAAATTGGTTGTAACCAAGCTGATAAGCTTCTCTAGCTGTCGTATCCACACCGATGGATGTAGATATACCACACAATACGATCGTATCTATACCGCGGCGACGTAACTGCAAATCAAGATCTGTTCCGAAGAATGCACCCCACTGACGTTTAGATATCACATGTGCATTTTTGAAACTGGCTAATTCAGGCACAAGAGTATCCCAGCCTTCCGGAAAAGCTGCTGCACTCATCTTCAAATCTGTTTGAGGTCTTAACATATCATATCCATCTAACGATGATACTCTAACAAGTACAACAAATGCCCCTTTTTCAGTGAAGGCTTGAACTAAACTACTGCCTTTCTGAACCACCTGCTCACCTGTATGCGGTGCCTTATTAGGCATGTTAACAATTCCATTTTGCAAATCGATTACGACCAGCGCCGTTTTTTTTGCATCTATACATTCAGTTTCTGGGCTCTTTAATTCTTCCATTGTTTTCTCTCCTATTTATACTAAGTTTTTTATACACATTAAAATATACCCAACCTGCATTTATCAACAACAACGCACTCGTAATAAAGAATACATCCCGGATCTCAAACCAGGCTGCCACTTGCCCACCTAATACCGAGCCCGCAAATGTGCCTAGATAACCTGCCGACATGTTAAGTCCAAATACTCTGCCTGTAAGAGCATCCGGCGTAATTTTCTTAACAAGGATATTAACAGAAGGCACTAAACCACCTGCTGCTAAACCTAGTAGAAAACGAAGACCCATTAACTGCCAAGGATTCTGCACAAACGCTTGTGGAATGAACAGAAGCCCAGCGGCTATAAGCGCTACTAGAATGACCTTTTGAGCACCTATTCGATCAGACAGCTTACCAAGTTTTGGAGCAGCTATGATGTTAGCCAGCCCTGAAGCGGAGAAGGTCATCCCTGCAAGCAGAGCCACATGGTTAGCACTCTTGGATAGCTGACTCACATATACCGTAATAATCGGCTCTACAGAGTATAAAGCAACCGTTAGAATAAAGAAGGTTACGAACAAAGTGAGCGTTAGACTCTTCTCTGGAACACTGCTCCAGACTTCTTTGATACTAAGCGTTTTTTTATCTTCACGATGAAAAGACTCCTTCACAAATAAAGCAGTTGTAATGAAGGCAACGAGCATCAGTCCACCCGTAACAAAAAATGAACTTTGTAAACCCATGTTCTCTGCAATAAAACCGCCAATCGTAGGACCTAGCAAAGCACCTGCAATACTAGCCGTTGAAAGTGTTCCTAAAGCATAACCTGCATGTTCCTTATCCGTCTGAGTAGCGATTAATGTAGTACAAGCCGTACTATACCCTGTAATTGTGCCCTGAAGTAATCGAAGAGCAATTAATACATACACATTAGGCGCAAAACCCATACAGCTTATAACGATCGCCATCCCAAGACTCGCACGTAAAAGCATTGGTTTACGCCCGAACCTATCTGCCGCCTGCCCCCAAATGGGTGAGAAAATAGCTGAAACAATAAAGGTAATCCCAAACGCAAGGCCAGAAAGCTGAGCAATGGAATCAGCATTATCTACGCCAAGATGCTTAATGTAAAGTGGCAAGACTGGCGCAATCTGACTCATTCCCACACCTGTTACAAACATACCGAACCAGCAAACAATTAAATTCCTTTTCCACATGGGCATAAAAAAAAGCCTTCTTTCTGCTAACAATAACAACCTCATATTAACAGTCAGATTGGCTATATACCATGCATTATTCTAAACTCCATGGACATTTTTGCTGTGAAATTCCGAGGGGCTGATGCCTGTCATTCTTTTGAAAATTCTGCTGAAATAAAATTCATCCGTAAAACCAAGGGTTTGCGCAACCTCTTTGATTTTCATGTCTCCTTCGAGAATCAGCTCTTTCGCTTTATCAATTTTCATTTTATTAAAGAACTCTATGATCGAATAACCTGTGATTTCTTTGAACGCTCTCGACAAATAAGCAGGTGACAGCTGTACTAATTCTGACAATTCACTCAAGCTCACTTTATGATTGAGCTTTTGATGCATATAGTTAATGATTTTTTCCACCTTTAAGGAAGTGGAATAATTTTGACTTTGCTTTTGTGTATTTTGAGCAATCGCGATGATAAGCTGCTGTAACAAAGTCTTCGCTACAAATTCATATCCAGGCAGCTTGGTATTCCAGCTTTGAATCATTGTTCCGAAGATATCTTCTACTTGATAATAATCCTTCAATTCATTTACCGGTTGAAGATGGAGCGTTCCTACATGACCATTAATTCCCCATTCCTCTTCGTTCATGCTCACCTTCGCATAGTTGAAATGAACGGACAGAAAGCATAAGGGATCTTCAGCATCGATCTCTATTGAATGCCTAACCCCTGGAGAAATGTAGAATAACATACCCGCTTTAAACGAATACCTTTTGTGTTCGATCATAAAGCTGCCCTTCCCTCCAGTCACTAAGAGAAGTTCATGATGCTGAAGGGTTCTGACAAGCTTGCTCCAATTTCTCTTGGGGTCATTGAAGTATCTATAATTACAATACAGAATGTGAAAAAAAAGATTACTTAGATTCATAAAATCCCCCATATGTATCGTCTTGGAGTAACCCACTTTAATCATTGTATTATTTAGTTCTAGAAATCGCAAAAAAGAGTTTTACTAAGGTCCTACACATAAAAGAACCCACCCTGTAATTGAACTTCACCTCTAAAGTAGAACACCGTTCGAGGCGCATTTCATTAAAGAGCGGATTCTCAGAACAATCCTTATGGTTTCTGGATAAACAATTGTGTCCAATAATGTTGATATTGGCTAGTAGCTGTTCCCCCTACATAACCAACCCCAATATCCGTAAAGCGAGGATCTAAAATATTTGCTCTATGACCAGCACTATTCATCCACGATCTCATTACTGCTTCAGGTGTTGCTTGTCCCTCCGCAATATTTTCTCCATATGCACGCCAAGCCACTCCAAATCGATCTAACATCTGAGAAGGAGTACCGTATGTTGGAGAAGTATGACTAAAATAATTATTATCCCTCATATCTCTTGATTTCAAAACTGCAAGATCGGTGAGCCGAGAATTAAGAGTTAATGCAGCAATTCCTCTACTCGTCCGTTCTTCGTTAACTAATCGAAAGACTTGAAGTTCGAATGCATTGGCTTGTCTGATATGAATTCTTGACTGCCCTACTCTTTTCGTTGTTTTACTCGAAGTACGTTTCACTGTTGACCCTTTAGAAATAGAACTTTTCACTCTTCTTATTGATGATATTCTTTTTCTCATAATTTCCCCTCCAGCAATGTATTTATAACAATATATTGTGGAAGAGGTTTTCACGCTTGTACTTAAGTCTATAATACTACTATAAATTTACTTGACATGTATTAGATACTTTATGTTAATATAAACAAAACCATAACGTTGATATATCATCTATATTTGAATTAGGAGAGATCATATGGATTCCAAAGACCCGCTTGGTTTAGCTATTCGAGATTTGCATTTAGAAATAGCCAATTATTTGACCAGATTGCTTGCCCCTGTTCGACTTGCTCCTGAACAACATTTACTTATGGCTTTGCTGCTGGAGAAAGAAGGTTTATCTCAGAACGAGATTGCTTATAAACTTGGGAAGGACAAAGCCAGTGTTGCCCGAATGATCGCTAGCTTAGAGAACAAGGGTTACATTCATAAAGTAACAAGTACGCAAGATCGTCGTTCGGTAAATGTTTTTGTAACAGACGAAGGTAGACAATTAGAAACTAAGATAAATGAGGTGACTATCCAATTAAACGAAATTATTGCAACAGGATTATCTCCTGCGGAATATTCAACACTAAAAACTTTATTAACGCGTGTACAGAATAATGTAAGAGATGCATAAATGATTTTCGCTGTCCTATAGTTGACATATCATCTATTCTATATAAAAAATGAATCTATTTCTGAAAAGAGGTTTCTTCCTATCATGGAATCAACAGCAGCTGTTCAAGTTAAACGTCCCGCCCTTATGGCCTTCTCACTTATGCTAGGTGCATTCGTCGGGCTATTTAGTGAAACCGCCTTAAATATGGCTTTTACCAACTTAATGGATGAGTTCTCAATCAGTGCCTCAACGGTTCAATGGCTAACCACCGGATATTTACTTGTATTGGGAATCCTCGTTCCAATATCCGCCCTATTAATGCAGTGGTTTACCACTAGACAATTATTCACAGCTTCTTTGCTATTATCTATCGTAGGTACATTAATTGCTGCCCTCTCCCCAAATTTCACCTCGTTATTAATTGCGCGTTTAGTGCAAGCCTTGGGAACTGGTTTATTACTCCCCCTAATGACGAACATTATTTTAATTATTTTCCCTGCACATAAACGCGGAACCGTCATGGGGATGATGGGACTAGTGATTATGTGTGCACCAGCCATCGGCCCAACTTTATCCGGTTTGATTGTGGATCATTTGGGTTGGTCGTTTATCTTTTGGATAAGCTTACCTTTATTATTATTTACATTTGGATTTGGATTAACCTTTATCAAGAATGTAGCCAACATTACTAAGCCAAAAATAGATAGTTTATCCATCCTGCTTTCTACTTTTGGATTTGGAGGCATCGTATTTGGATTTAGCAACATCGCTGATCATGCTTTAAGTGAAATCATTGTCTATCTGCCTCTTATCGTTGGTGTCATCAGCTTAATCCTGTTTGTATTAAGGCAGTTTAAGTTAGAAACGCCGATGCTGAATTTACGAGTTTTTAAATATCCAATGTTTACAATAGGTCTGGTGATGGTCTTTTTAGGAATGATGATCATTTTATCCTCTGCCATTTTATTGCCCTTATATTTAAAAGGAGGTTTATTGTTATCAGCTACAGCTGCAGGAGTTCTACTCCTTCCGGGCAGTGTGATTAACGGAGCTATGGCTCCAGTTACTGGAAGAGTATTTGATAAGTTCGGTCCGAAATTATTGCTGCCGCTTGGGTTTTCCATTGCAACAATTGCTGGTTTTCTATTTACAGGCAACTCTACTGAAACTAGTAGCCTAGCCTTTATTCTCATTCACTGCGCAATGTTTATCGGATTAGCCATGGTCATAATGCCCGCTCAAACCAATGGCTTAAATCAATTGCCTGTAAAATACTATCCGGATGGGGCTGCGGTTATGAATACACTTCAGCAAATCGCAGGAGCCCTCGGTACAACGTTTGCTGTTACGCTAATGTCTAGCGGACAAACGCGGTTTGCAAACACAAATCCAACAGCAGCACAGCCTGAAATTTTAACCGCTGGAATTACACATGCTTACTTATTTATCGCAGCAATTGCAGGTATTGGATTGATTTTATCGTTTTTTGTGAAGCGTATTAGAGTTTACTAATTGTAATCAAAAAAGACAGTGGACATGAGATGTCCGCTGTCTTTTTTTAATCCATAAGTTTCTCATAAAATACTAAAGTTAATTTATGGTTTATTACCTTTGTTTCTTCCGTTCGTTTATACCCTACCTTTTCATATAAATAGCAGTTCCTCTGCTCTTGTTCAATACTATCCAGGGCCCACTTTTTTGCATCGCTATATCTCTGTTCAATGATTGCAAAAACCTGCTGGGCAATCCCCATTCCCTGGTATTCTGGCATAATAAATATGGGGCTGACACGATAAGTTCTATTCTCCTTTTTAACGATTCGGACCCCACCCACAGCAATATCAGAATTCTTAATCATATAATAATCTGTAAAAGACTGATTAATTCGGTTTCTCATTTGTTCTACAGACTCATTGGCTGGGCTCGTTTCATAATCCTTATATTTCTCCAGCAATGGCATAAAGGCTTTGACTTGCATTTGATGAATAAATTCTGCATCACTTACGCCTGCTTTACATAAAGAAATTCCCATGAAATTTGTCCCCTTCAAATATTTCCTAATATAAAGACCATCAGATATTCTTTTTATCACCCGATTTAGAGGAATCTCTAAAAGAGCCCGAAATGCCCGTAAAAAGTCCAATTATACCAATAAACATTCCTATCCCGCGACCGTCCTCATAGGCTAATATCACAACTGCTCCAAATAATGTGGTGTGAAGGCCAAAAAGTTGAGTTTGTAGCACACTAGGTCGGATAAAATCTAATAATGCTCCTGCGTGAAACATTACCGTAACTAACACAAGCATGATAACCTCCGTTACAATATTATTAACAACAAGGTTTATCGTTTGTTTTTAGGTATGATATAGAGCGACCCGTCTTCCTTGTATTCAGCATAAGCAATATCCTCAATGCGTTTATAACCTTGCTCCTCGATCCATTCGTGGATCAGTATCTTATTCATCGGTCTGCCACGCATGGAATCTTCCAGTAGCCTGCCCTTATCTATAATTGTAATGGAAAAATCAGAAGACTGCTCCGGCTGCCCATCTTCAGACTTGCGCATAACCGACAAAGAACCGTTCGTTTCAAGCAATGCATACTTTACTTCACTTAGAGAAAATATATTTTGCTGCCGCAGCATAAACAGCAGTTGGGTAAACTCGATATCATATTTCTCCATCAAATCCTGATTTACTTTACCATCGTCGATTAGCAACACTGTCCGACCTTCCGCCATGTTCCCGAACTTCACAAAATGGGTAGTCGCCTTTTCAAACAAATAAGACAAAGCGGTCCAGACGAATAGAGCAAACAGCAGCTGCCAGATCTTCACCTCATCATCGTATATCGTATTACCTACAATCTCACTTAAAATCAATGATGACAGGAAATCGAGTGGTGTCAATTGGCTAAGCGTCTTGCGGCCAGTAATAAAGGTAATAATCCACAAACCAAAGAAGCTGATGATCAGTTTGACACCTATAGTTATAAAAACCTCCATAGCCGCACCTCCTGATGGATTAATACAGGCTCGTAGCCTTTTTACACAAAATCCATTCATGAGAGGTATTACACTTTCCTAATAAAGGATAAACAGTCCGATTAAGTTGGGATAGTGATAAGAAACGTTGTTCCTTTGCCTTTTTCGCTATCGACTTCAATATTTCCTTTTACCTTATCAATGGTACTGTAGACCATTAGCATTCCCAGTCCTGTTCCTTCTGCTTTGGTAGAATAATACGGCTTACCTAGACGTGATATTTCTTCCTTAGTCATTCCAATGCCAGTATCTCGAATACTGATGATAATATTTTGTTTTTTTTCCGAAATATCAATGAACAGGGTGCCGCCTTCTTTTTCTTTCATGGCTTCAATTCCGTTTTTATAAAGATTAATTAAACATTGCTGTATTTGGTTTCGATCATAGCTTTTTTTTAACGAATTATTAAAACTAAATTTGACCTCTACTTTGTGCATAGTGGCATAAGGCATGATGATATTTTTAGTATATTCAGACTCCGCCTTCATATTAGAATAAACCATATTTTCGGACTGTGGCTTGGCAAAAGAGAGATAATCACTCACAATTTTTTCAGCCCTCTGTAGTTCTAGCAGAGATAGTTCTACGTATTGTTTTTCCTCTCGGGTGATCGAATTAGATTTATTCAATAGTTGTAAAAAACCGCTGGTCACTGTAAGTGGATTTCTTATTTCATGTGATACACTAGCCGCTAGCTCGCTGACGACATTTAATCTTTCAGAATGCATAATTCGGTCGCGATTCTTAATATTAGTAATTATCTTTTCTATTAGAATCATATTGATACTCATCACCCCGGCATGCGTCGTAAAGGCATTTAAGGTGAGAATCCAGAATTCCCTATTTAAACTTCCCTGTGTTAAACCTAATGTAATTAGGTAAAATCCCATCGTCAGAAAAGAGATGCTCGTTGCCGCGATGATGCGACCTTTCGACTCTAATTTTAAGAACCTTTTACTATATAGTGGGACCAGGATCAGGATTGAGGTGGCAAAAAGAAAGGATTGTAACGTCCCCTCTCCCCCCACATAGAATCGATAGATATTTAAAAGGATATATAGCGGCAGAACGTTCTTGTACCCGCCAAAAAGAGCCACAATAATAAATGGGACATATCTCAAATCAAAAATAAAGCCAATATCGAGTTTAAACGGTTTAGCAATACAAAGACACATGGTCACTGCCGACAATAGAACTAGAATCTTACTATTATAAGCAAAAGCTCGATTCTCAAAGAAAATTAGAAACATTAAGATTGGAAACAATAAAAACAAGAAATTCAAAAGCAAAGTCTCAAACAAAGGATAACTTCCTTTCAGGCTAGTGTTGCTTAAAATAAAGGATTGGACAGCGTGCTGGAAAAATACGCTAAAGTAATATTATAAGTTAAAGTTCCTCCTATTAACTATGTATTTCTCAACCATTTTTAAAATAATAAAAAAAAAACACCTGACGGCGTCCTTAGAGGTAAAGTTACAAGCTGAGTACATCCGTAATTCCATACTCGTATCCGTGTGAGGTTCTGCTTACCAACCGTATAGCCTTTATTTCGATGAAAAAAGCACATATATTAGGGACGGACCACATTGCACTTATTCCCTAATAACAAGCCCATTCCGGATGAATCAGGGCGCTGGCTCGTTTACGTTACCGGTGGCACATTGTATTCGGTTTTTCGCATACCTTTAGCTCGTTACGTTACCGGCGGCTCATTGTATTCGATTTTTCGCATACATTTAGCTCGTTTACGATACTGTCGACACATTGTATTCGATTTTTCGCATACATTTAGCTCGTTACGATACTGTCGGCTCATTGTATTCGATTTTTCGCATACATTTAGCTCGTTACGTTACCGGCGGCTCATTGTATTCGGTTTTTCGCATACATTTAGCTCATTACGTTACCGGCAGCACATTGTATTCGGTTTTTCGCATACATTTGGTTCGTTTACGTTACCGGCGGCACATTGTATTCGGTTTTTCGCATACATTTGGCTCGTTTACGATACTGTCGGCACATTGTATTCGATTTTTCGCATACATTTAGCTCGTTACGATACTGTCGGCACATTGTATTCGATTTTTCGCATACATTTGTCCGTAAGCTCGACTAAAACATGCATTTCGGAGGATATAAGGTCCACTCGGTCCGTTCTACATCCCAAAGAGGCGTGTGCTTAATAAAAAATAGAGCTCCCCATGGCCAGCAGTTGAATATAGGACCATCCATTGAATTTGTTTCACATTTCTCCGCAGTCTCAAAATTTTACAAATTCTTTTATTGCAAAAAAAATTCAATGGATGCTTTAATGATGCGATGATATTCTTACTCGTAATTTATTTAACGAATCGAATTATGATTATTTTGTCTTTTGTAAACCTCTTATTATGATCGATACAAGCAATATTCCTAAGCATCCCCCTGTAATAGGCGAAACCACAAGAATACCAATTATATTCCTGCTCGAACTAAAAAGTAACTTCATACTGGTTACTGCTATCGCTACAACAACTACTAATGCCCAGAAAATAATCTTTTGTTTCGTAGATACCTCTGGGATTGTCTTTACCGTTTCATAGTGTCGATACAAAGAACTAATTATCATCCAGGTTAACATGAGTAATCCGAATAACGAAAAAGAATGCTGCAGTATTTTATAAAGAGGGAAGTTAAAAATCGTTAGATCTCTTAGTGGGGGATATTGACCTACAAAGTAACCATTGAAATGTGTAAATCCATCGATGAACACATGAGTTAAAAAACCGATAATCACAGATAAGATAAACGCTGTCCAGCCTGTAGAATTCAATCCCCGCTTGCTCAAGATATTGTATGCTCGTTGATCAATATTATAGTATGAAGGAAGATGCAATACTAAACTCTCCTTAACTATTCTATGGAAAATCACTGCAAGGATCACACAAAGAGGAATCGCCTGCAATATTAATCCTTTTATAGAATGCCCTATACTTTGATAAGGCTCAAGCATAATAAAATATTCAAAATCAGGCGACATACTTCCTAATATTAGGCCGGTAGCACTAAAGTATTTTGGTTTCAAATATTTAAAAGGAAGGCCAAAAATAGGATGAGCAAAAGTAAAAGGCATAACCATCTCCTATTGTTAATTATAATTTTTTAGCCACAAAGGTTATACAATCTGTTGTTAGTTTTACGGGCTGTCCGTTTCTATCAATTTTATATTCTAATGATTTTACAAATCGTTGTTGAACTTCCCATCCCGCGTACTGATCAACTAATAATTCCATCATTCTTTCTGTAGAGATATTCACTTCAAACATTGGATCTAGTTCTTGTCCATTTTCAAGGTTTACCTCTTGTATGTTCGATCCGATAATAATACAATTAACTCCATTTATTTTTGTCCCGCAGATCATTTCATTAAGTTTTTTTTCCAGTGCCTTTTCCGAGCTTACATGTTCCAAGGAAGAAACTGCTAAAATAATGTCATACTCCTCTTGATCGATAATGAAATGCTCAATGTCTGACAATCGTGTCACAATAAAGGGCTCGACCCCAAACTTTTTACTATAACTCTGCAATTTATCAATGGCCGACTCCAATAAATCAACACAAACTACCTTACCGTTTCTATTTTTCATAGATTCCGCTATGGGTATACTATTCCTGCCAATCCCGGATCCTAAATCTAATACACTTAAATATTCTTGATCGATGTAATCTTCCAAAAGATCGATTACCGATTGTACGGGTTTATGTAGCCATGAACCTGGCTCGAACAAATTATAACGATCGTAACACAAGTCATGATATTTCTTCTCTTCCACCCTAATATTCGCTACTCTGTCCATATCTCACCTCGGGCTTTCTACATCAAGCATTTTTATTTTCTCTAGCCGTTCAATGAATTCATTTACCTGACTTCTTGTTTTTATATTCATATCAGGTGTAGTTTTCTTATAATACATAATTCGCCGGTTCAAAATCAAAGTCGCAATAGGGTCGTTAGCTCGCCTTCAATAATTTCGCCGCTGTCACGGAAGCCGAAGCTTTCATAGAGTCTTTTAGCGGGCAAGTTATCAGCCTTGTAAGAAATCCAGCAATATTGTGCGGGGCCTGCTGGTAAGGTGCGGATAAATTCCAAAATTCTTGTCATAGCTTCTCGACCGTAGCCCTGATTCTGGTATCGTTTATCAATCATTAGTCGCAGGATACAATAGCTATCGTTCACGAATGATGGAACTTCATATCCAGTGATCCCATAAGTCAACATCACAAAACCAACCGGCTCTTCATCCGCGTAAATCGCAAACGGAATTGGATGACCACCATTGGTTACAAGGACATAACACGAAGCCATACTTGATAAATTGGACGCAACGAAGCGACGTTGATCATCTGAAACTTCCAGGTTAAAAATGGCACGTCGGTTTTCTAGTGTAATCTTTCTGAGAGTAATCATGCTGGTCTTCCCCCTTCATTAAATGAATAATTAGGCTTGGATATTATATCATCATTTTCCATGTATTGTAGCGATATTCTGCCTACTAGCCGAAAAAGGCTACCCATTAATCGGCAGCCAAGTTAAAGTATTTATTTGATCTCAGACCTTATGGAAATTTGCCATTGTAAAGCATGTCTTTTTATTTCCCTAGAAATCCACCTTCAGATTTTATCACTTGCCCCGTAATCCATTGCGAATCATCACTCGCTAAGAAACTAATCCCTCTAGCTGCATCTTCTGGCAACCCAATTCTCCCCATAGGAAACATAGGCAAAAAATGAGCTTTCATCTCATCTGTTATCCAGCCGGAATCCGTAGGACCCGGATCAAAACCATTGACTGTGATATGTAGTGGGGCTAAACCAACCGAAAGAGGTTCGATCAACCCTATTAATGCACCCTTTGTCAGTATATACGCCAGGTTATTAGGATCAGGGCCTTTTGAAACCATAAAGATAATTCTACCTGGAGTCCCCTTTGGATGATTCTTTTCGAATCTCTTGGCAAACTCAGTGCTGAGTAAAACCGTGCCTCGATTGTTCACTACATAATGTTGATCTAATGAAGTGATATTCAGGTTCTGATAATTCGTCGGCACACAGTAAGCCGCATTATTAATCAAAATCGAAGCCTTTCCTAATGACTCTTCCACCTGATCCATAATCTTTATCGAGATTTCAGGATTGGCAAAATCTGCTTCCATATGGCTTGCCCTGACTCCCAAACTTTTCAGTTCTGCACATAGTTGATCCGGCCATTCTTTTTCTCCACCATTCCCTTCTGTTTCATCAAAGGGATGCCAATGCGTAAAGAAAATATCCACCCCCTGGCTTGCAAGTGAACGGCATATGGCTGTACCGATCCCTGTGGATCTGCTTGCTCCAGTAACGATTGCTATTTTATTTTTTAATGAGTTCAGCTATAACACCTCCGATCATTTCAGCTTCGTTCCTCTACAAGTTCAAACGCTCTGTTCTTTTCATCAAACTTGCCGTTATGCGAGGAAACCTGCACTCTTGTTGGCGCATCAGGCTCGATATACATCTTAGCACTATTCACGGCTAAAGCCGCGTCCGTGAAAGCTCCAGCAATAAGATACAGCTTACTGCTGTAATTTGCAATATCACCAGCCACAAATACACCCGGAAGATTGGTTGCCAGCTTCTCATCCGCATTAAAATTCCAATCCGTTCTCGCTAACCCCCAATGTAACATCGGACCGAGATTACCGCTGAGCCCATGATTAATTAAGACGGCGTCCACCTCGATACGCTCCTGTTCTGTTTCATCCGTCCACTCCCCGTCTTCAGTTAATGGCGCAATCGAAACAGCATCAAGGAGCGTGCCATCCCCGTATAAACACGTAATGGAATAAGGCGTGAGGACTTGAACACCAGATGCCATCATCCGCCTCACATTCCGCTCCAGACCGCTGAAGCGGTCCCGGCGGTGCACGAGCGTAACCGATGAAGCGATACCCACTAGTTCATTAGCCCAATCAACAGCTGAATCACCGCCTCCGGAGATTAACACTTTTTTACCGCGAAAGCTTGCCAATTCCGTAACGGTATAATGGAGATTTTCCTTCTCGTAATTCTCCGCTCCAGGCAGGCTAAGCTTAGCAAGCTTTAACGCACCATGACCTACGGCCAAGATCAGCGTCCGGCTCCAATGCTGTTCTCCGGTTGCAGACGTTATGCGTATCGTGCCATCAACCAATCTCTCCAACCCTGTAATTTGTTGCCCTAGCACAATGGTCGGATCAAAGGTTTGAGCTTGCTGAATCATGAGCTTTGTAAGTTGAGCGCCACGAGTAGGCCCCATGCCACCGACATCCCAGACGATCTTTTCCGGATATATTAACGTCCTTCCTCCGAGCTCCTCTCTCGCCTCAATCAGCTTCGTCTTCATGTCGCGCATGCCGCTGTAAAAGGTAGCATACAAGCCCGCCGGCCCTCCACCGATAATGGTTACGTCAAAAAGCTCCAATCCCCGAGTCATTCTTTGCCTCCCTCTGTTCTCAATCCCCACGAAAGGGGATCTAGATCTTCTTGCGCTTAAACAGCAGATACATGAAAAAAGGAGCACCAATGCCTGCTGTGAATACGCCGGCCGGAACATCTAGCGGCTGAAAAAGCATTCTTCCTGCCAAATCCGCCAACAGTAGAATGATCGCACCTATCAACGCGGATACCGGGATGATCAGCTTGTAAGAATTTCCGACAAGCATTCTGGCTATATGCGGTGCCATCAATCCGATAAACGATATCGTCCCGGCTACGCCAACTGCAGCTCCGGCAAGTGCAACACTATAAAACAAGAGAATCATCCGGCTTAGCTGAACCCTGCTTCCAAGCCCAATAGCGACATCCTCACCTAAGGATTGCACATTTAATTCCTTTGCAAGCAGAAACGATAAAGGAATGAATACTGCTACCCACGGCCACAGCACTTCAATGTAACTCCAATTGGTACCGTAGATGCTTCCCGTCATCCAATTCAGCACTTGAGCGGCCAAATAAGCCGGCCCGCTAATTAGCAGGAATGTAGTGAGCGCACCCATTGCTGTAGAAATGCCAATGCCGATCAGCACCAGCCGAAACGGTGACACACCTTTTTTCCAGGCAAATACATAATTAATGGTGGTCGCAACCAACGCGCCGCCGATGGCAATGAACGGTACCCAGTGGATACTGTAGCCGGTCACGAAAGTCATAAAGGCAACCACAGCTACCGACGCTCCCCCGGTTACACCCAGAAGATCAGGTGAAGCGAGCGGATTGCGAATGACACCCTGTAACAGCGCACCTGCTACAGCCAATGCTGCGCCAATGAGTATTGCGGCTGCTATTCGAGGCAGTCGGAACTGCATAATGATCAGGTTACTGGCTTCTGCGTTTCGCCCCGTAAGAGAAGCAAGTACCTCTTTTAATGGTACGCTAACTCCCCCAACGGATAAACTAAGGAGCGACAAGGCGGCAACGAGACAAGTTAAACCTAAAAACAACAAGAACGAATGCTTTGCTATACGCGATTTAAGCATGCTGTTTCCTCCTAGCCACATGGATCAGAAAAGGAACGCCGATAATCGCCGTTGCGACACCAACCGGAACTTCTCTTGATTCCAGAATAAAGCGCGATGCTAAATCCGCAGTCACCAAAAGAATCGCCCCAACTAATGCGGTATAAGGAAGCAGCCATCTGAAATCATGCCCAACGATGTATCTGCATAAGTGAGGGACAATCAGTCCTATGAAAGCAATCGGACCAGCTGCTGCTACCGAGCTTCCCGCCAATAGTACAATGGCCGTAGCCGAAAGCACGCGGACCAGCGTTAGACGCTGTCCCAAGCTCTTCGCGCTATCGTCTCCAATCGCCATAATATTTAATGAGCCCGATAGTAATAATGAGATCGTCATTCCTATTGCCATATAAGGTAGAACCATCAGTAAATGCTCCAGATTTCTTCCTTCTACAGAGCCGATCATCCAGAATAGAGCGGATTCCAACGACTGCTTATTAATTAAAATAATGCCGGATGTAATAGAGGAAGCGAAAGCTGCCATACAAGCGCCGGCCAAGGTCAGCTTTATCGGCTCGAAACCGCCTCCTTGCAATCCAAGCGTATAGACGACCACCGAGGTTGCGACCGCACCTGCAAAAGCAAGCCAGACCATGCCGCTCATCGTTAACGAGGAACCGAATACGAGTAGCCCGATGACAATAAATAGCACAGCGCCCGCATTTACACCGAAAACAGAGGGCGAAGCCAGCGGATTTTTGGTCAGAACCTGCATAATCGCCCCGGCTACTGCTAAACTTGCCCCCACCAGTGCCGCAATCAGTGTTCGGGGAACACGAACCCTCGTCAGAATAAGATGTTCATTGGAACCATTGAATTGACTGTAAGCCAGCCATAGATCTTTCAAGCTGAATTGATGAAGACCGTACAATACACTGCATAACATACTAATTAGAAGCAAAATCGTGCCGACAACCAGGCCGGCGAGCTTTCGCTTGCTTAGGAAAGAACCATTCACGTCTACACCGAGCCTCCTATTCATTGGCAGTCTTAACAACTTAACTGCCGCAATCGTCAACAAGCTGACGCGAATACAGCGTCAGCTTATTGATTCGATACGCCTTTATTATTTCACATCAAAGTATTTAACGAGTTCGTCCAGCAACAGATTGGCTGCCTCATATCCGCCTGCTGAGTTCCAGATCGCTTCATCGACTTGAATCACCTTGTTGTTCTTTGAAACGCTCAAATTTTGGAACAACGGATCTTTTTTCCATTCCTCTACGACCTTCGATGCATCGTCCTTGCCCGGAGTCTCCGACACGAAATAGAAGAGCACATCACCATCCATGCTAGGGATCGTCTCTTTGGTCATAACTTCGATAAAGGAATCTTTATCCTGCGACTCAGGCCGTGCAATTCCTAATTGGCTCAAGAGCACGCCGGAGAACGTTTGCTTCTGATAGATACGCACTTGTTTCGCAGAGAAGCGGACTACAGATACTTTCGTGTCTGCTTTGCTACCAAGCTTCGCCTTGACTTCTGCAACTCTTTTATCGAAGTCCGCCATCGCCTGCTCTCCTTCTTCCTGCTTGTTTAAAGCTTCGGAGTAGAGTTTGAAATTGATTTTCCAATCTCCCGCCAGGTCATCGGAGAATATCGTCGGAGCTATCTGCTTTAATTGGTCGTAGATTTTCTCTTGTCTAACCTTATTACCGATAATCAGATCCGGCTTGAGGCTCGCGATCAATTCAATATTCGGCTGAAGCTCGTCTCCCACAACCGTAACACCTTCCATGTCTTTCTTGATATGGTCGTACCAAGGGTCACCAATCCAAGACTGAACGGCTCCGACCGGTTTGATGCCAAGTGCCAAAAGTGCCTCTGTTCCTTCATTGGTCAATATGACAACACGTTCAGGGGCGCCGGTAAGCGTTTCTTCCCCCATCGCATGCTTAATCACTCTTGTGTCATTGCTTACATCTGTCGAAGGACTTGCAGCTGGACTTGCGGAAGTTGCAACATTATTAGTAGACGTGCTGTTACTTGTTGGTGTGACATTCGTTCCCCCTGTCGAGCATGCACTCAAAAAGAGAACGAAACAAAATAATAAGGTTGCTGCCATTGTTGTTCTTGACTTACGATACATCAGTATTTCCCCTTCTCTTTTATATTGATAATGATTCTCAAACTCATTACCAATATAACGTTGCTGCCTTCTAGCAACAATGGGAGATCTGAACACGAAGGATGGATTATTTCGACGTTGCTCCTGTTGTAACGCAGCTTCTTTAAAGCTAGTGGGAGAAACACCCTCGTATTTCTTGAAGATACGGCTGAAATAATAGCTGTCGGTATAGCCTACACTCTCGGCAATTTCCTTCAGCGTGAAATCTGTGGAAAGAAGCAGATTCTTCGCTTTGCTCATCCGCAATTGAATCAAATAATCGATCGGGCTCGTTCTCACTTGCTTCTTAAAGGCGTGCAGTAGCTGTCTGGAGCTGCAACTAAGGTGTTCAAGCAGCGTCTCAAGCGTTATCGGCTCCCGATAGCGTTCATGAATATAACGAACTGCTTGGGCCACCAAGTCAGGCTTAACGGCTATGATATTCTGGCGTTCCATCTGCTCTAGAATTTCATAAACCATTTGATAAAATATCGCTTTAACTTGAAGCTTATTTAGTAGATCTGAACGATGCCACTCCTTGCTCATGGAGGTGACATGATGGAAAACGGAAATCGGATAATGGGGCTTAAAAACATATTGCATTTGAAACGGATTGTGCTTCTCCATCAGCTTGATCGTTTCTTGACGGGATGGTAGTGCTAGTACCGCTTTATACAAAATAATATAGTATTCCAGCAGCTCATCTGCAGTAATATCAAGGTAGAGCCCCTTGCCCCCATGGAGTAAGGAAAACCGGCTGACGCGGTGTGCTATGCCGTCCAATTGGAGATGTGCGCTACCTCGAGTTACATATAAGAAGACGCTTGAGGGCATTCTGTACGCATGCAGCTCCTCGCCTTGTTCCATTCTTGTATGCCGTATATCTATGATCTTGATGAATGCCTGATTCCATAGCAAAGCTTGATCATTCAATGTCACAGTCTTGCGCTCCCCCTTCTCTATCACTCCATGTTGAGAGATTTATACCCCCATCATATATGATAATGATTATCATTTACAATAATATTAGTAGAACTATTTTCCAGCGTTGTTACTGACAGTGGAACGTAAAAAAGACGAGCAACCCTTGATTGGTTCGCTCGTCTTTTTTATCAAATTTAATAAATGTTTTATTTCCTTCGCATAGCTGATGTGTATTGAAGGATCTTCGACACGCATTCCTCTAAAGAAATCTTGTCTGTCTCTACGATCACATCCGGGCAAATAGGCTCTTCATATGGAGAGTCAATACCTGTAAAATGCTTGATTTGTCCGGCTCTTGCTTGTTTATATAGACCTTTCGGATCTCTCTCCTCACATACTTCCAGAGGGCATTGCACATAGACTTCCGTGTAGCAATTCCCAATGAGAGAACGGACCTTTTCACGTGTGGAGCGGTAAGGAGAGATCGAGGCAACGATCACATTCAGGTTCGCATCAAGCAGAATTTTTCCAATCTCACCAATTCTCCTTCCGACTTCCAATCGATCCTCTTCGCTGAATTGTAAATCCTGATTAATTCCTTTCCTCAATGTATCACCATCCAGAATGTAGCAGTTCTCAATGTGCTTTTTCAGTTCCTCAGCAAGTGTTGATTTACCTGAACCCGATAACCCAGTCAGCCATATCATTTGATTCATTAATTACGTACCTCTTCCTGCTTAATTCTATTGTTAAAAATCCCTTGTATAGTTACTCTAGCTTAAAAACAATCTCAGTGCCTGTCCCATCCTTCTTTATGGGTACACTAAATTCCTTGAACACTAATGTAATACCAGAGATATCATCTGGGAGAGGTGGAGATACTACGTAGTTATAGGCTGCATGTCCTGATGAACTTCCACCATTCGTCATTCGACTATCATACGATTTATCTATATATAACTCAAAGTGGTTAGGCTTATTAGCATATAATTCAGAGGTAATATCCCAATCCATACTAAGTGTGATAACACTTGCATTACTGTATTGTCGTATAGAGGTCAGTGTATAGAAGAACTCATCTGCCTCAATAGATTGTAGAACAGCAACATGTTTTCTAAAATCAGTTGGCTCGACCATCGGCTTAAAATGTTCTTCATTAAATAATGTCCCAAATACCGATTTCAAAAAATCCTCGTAAAGTTCAAACTTGCCCGCCCAATCAGAAATATACTCAAATGGTGGAAATCCTGGATTTTTATCCGAGCATTCTTTACGTTGTTTTATCAATGCACAAATCTGCTCATCGATCTCAATAATTTGTTGATCATAATGCTCAGTGGGGCGTATATATGGCATTCGTTTCATCGTAGACCTCCTCATTGCAATTCTTTTCATTCATATGCTCATTAGACTAGCGTTACTTCAACAAACTATTTTATACATTTAAACACGAGAAAAAGTGGGATTCTCATCCTTCACATATACTCGTCTTCACTATCAAAAAACTGAGGATTTGGTGTACATTCTCTAATATCCTCTATTTTAAATCCTACATTTTTCAGTGACTGAAAATACTCTTCAAAAGTTCTATGGTACTTAACTACACTTTCTCCAATCCAAGGCTCCATTCTCTTACCCATTTCAAAATAATTATCGACGATCCAGTCCGACTTTCTTTCTGAAGTTGTTGCACTTTTCATGGATGATGTTAGAACCGGATGCTGTACACTAAAAATAAACTGACCATTAGGGATAAGCGCACTACGGATACTATCAAAGATTGGTTCTAGGTCTTGTAAATAATGAATAGCTAACCGAGAGATTACCAAATCAAATTTCTCTTTTGGGTAATTCCAACTCTCCATAGTAGCATGGTGAATCTCACTTTTAGATGTATTTAACAGTTCTTTTGCCGCTTTGACCATATTACTTGAACCTTCCACACCTTCGTAAAAGTTACATCCCTGCTCAAGCAACTCATATCCGAACTTAGCATCCCCGCATCCTAAATCGAGTAACTTCTTCCCAAGTACATCGCCCATAAGATCATATATAACCGGCTTTTCAATAATGTTATTTGGGCTATCCGCTCTGTTTCTTCTCAATAAATAGTTATAGAAAAAATCCACATTGTCATACACCGATGACCCTTTGTAATCCAAAAAAATACCTCCTTGCTGTATAGAGTATACTTTTGGGTAATTTTAGCATTTAAAACAACCTTATACTACCGATAATTTCATTTGCTCTTAAACCTATCATTTAAAAAAACACCCCAAAGAGTCTCTCTGAGGTGTCCAATTTTTAGTGTTTGATTGGCAACGTATAATATCCAAAAGCAAGATCAAGTAATGCACTCGCTTCTTGGCGAAGCAAGGGCTTTTTAGAACGAAAATCGACAGACCCATCATCATTCACTTTTGTATCAGGATCTACAATGCCTTGTGACACTAATGCTTTGATCGAATCAGTGGCCCATGAGTCTGTATCACCTTTAAGCGTAATTTCTGAAGCTTGCTTAGCTTGTTTTAGATTTTGGATCATAACGGCCGCTTCTTGTCTTGTGATGACAGCATTACGATCAATACTAGGAATACCTTTTTTCGTTAATTCTTTATTCCCCTCAATTAAATGAGGAAACCCGTACCATCCATGGGCAAGAATTAAAGCATCCATAAACTCACCTTGTGTCATGGTTCCCTGTGGTTCGAAATGGTTGCCAGATTTAGCACTTATCACATCAAGCGAATACAGGTTGTAGATGTAAGATTTATAAGCGTTGTCCTCAGATACATCAGCAAATGCTGGCTTCGTGTGAACCTTACGAGCATCTGAAACAAAATCTGGGCTATTAGGATTCGTATAATAAAAGTATTCGATCTGATCTTTATGATCTTTTTTAAAGGCCAATTTGTTACCTAATTCATCTTCGAACAATAACGGATTAATCATTCGTAACGTATGTGTACCGCTAGTTCCAGTTTCCATAATCAGATTACCATCAGCATAGGTGAAGTTCGATTTCAAGAAATAGAATCTCGTATTTAAATAAGTTCCAGTATATTTAGCGGCATCAGATGCATCCAATGGGAGATACGTTGGTGTCTCTGGAGCTTTCTTTTCAGGAAAATAGTGATCCATCAAGGCTTCATAGATATCTAAACTCATCATCGTGTCATTGTTATAGGACATGTAGAAAGCGGTATTCTCCTCTGGCAATAATACGATTAGGGATTGATGACCAGGCATATTTCCACCTTTGAGAACCACATGATAGCCATTCATCAGATCATTACGATACCCTTCAAATCCACCAATCGTTGTCATCGGAAGCAATTCATTCGCAAAAACGGAGTACGTTTGCATCATCTTTGTGGTTTCTTTACTAATGATTTGCTTTCCATTCACACTACCTTGTTGTTGAAAAAGAGTTAAATACTTAGCCATATCTTCACCAGTTGAAAGGATGCTGCCCTGTGGCCCATCAGTAGGAGCATGCCCATAAGTTGGATGAGGTTTGCCATCTGGACCATAATGTGTGGCCATTCTATTTAATAGTTCTGGGGTAAAACGTGCACTAGTAGAATTCATTCCTAACGGTTTGAACACATGGTTCTCCATATACTTATAAAACGGGGTACCACTTACGTTCTCAATCGCATAGCCCGCAAGTAAAAAGGCAAAATTATCATAGGTATACGCTTCACCAGGCGTCCGAACGACCGTCGGCATATGCTCCGTCATAAACTTTTTCATGGGGATGTCTTGATCTACATATTCCGGTGCAACAAAGTTAGCTTTATCCGGGTAATCAAAGCCCGTAGTGTATGACAACATACTTCTTAAGGTTAACGGAGTTTCCGTTTCATTAGGTACTTTCATTCCTCCAAGATACGCATTGATATCGTGATCAAGATCCATCTTTCCTTGTTCCACTAGCTGCAAAGCTGCTAAAGCAGTAAATGTCTTCGACACGGATGCGATCTGAAAGACGGTATTCTTATCGACAAGTGTTTTCTTTTCTTTATCCGCATATCCGTACCCTTTATTCACGAGGACCTTTCCATCTTTAACCACTACAAAATTGGATCCGTTCACGTTGTATTCCTTCATTTTTTGAGCAAATATAGGGTCCACGAAAGCTTCGATTTCTTTTCCATTAAAAGATCCTTTCGAACTTGTTGCGTTGTTGGAGACTGGTACTGAACATGCTGTAAATACTGCTGTTGATAATAATAGTGCGATGACGCTGAGCTTGCGTGTCTTTTTCTTCATAATCTATTCTCCTCTAAAATGTTATTTGTGAATGGTTAACCTGTTATGAGTATCACAAAGGGAATGTCATTCCAGCTAGAAACGTTCTGTCACCAATTAGCTTTGTTACATGTCATATGACGTGTCAGTTAAACATAAAAAGACACCAACAAGGAGTCAGTGTCTTTCATTTCACCTATTAGATTAGAAGAGATTATAGCCATCTCGAAAAACTCTTATGAGACACATTGATCTGATTTCGTTCGGCCCAAGCTTTTAACTGTTTCATCACTTCATCTTCATCTTTTTGTGACAGAAAATTAAAACATAATTTATAAGGAACAAATTTATTCACTTTAGGTCTAATCCCAACTACAGGACTAAAATATCCTTTTATATAAATATCATTAATCCGATCCGCTTCTATTCTTAGATCTTCTATTAATATAGATTCCGGTTGAATCTGAATTTCAACAACCCTTCTGATGGTAAATATTCTGTAGACTAACACGATTTCGACTATCAGACAAAAAATAGCCTGACCATAAAGTAAACTAGAAAGCACTAAATCGTCGCTAGCTGTATAGCGATGGTTCAGGTTATAAATTTGAAATAATTGAATACCCAATAGCACACTGATGCTTATCAGCAATGGTATTAACGACGGACGCCTTACTCTATAAACCCCTATATGATCCATGTGCCCCTCCTTTTCTCACGTCCATATAGATTACCATATGTTATAAAAAATGGATATTACATCTTGGTGCTTGGAGAAAAAATACAGGGCGCCCCATCAGCCATTTCAAGGCTCTTGGAACACCCCTTGTATTGCCAAAGCCCCTTAGAGCCATCTCATAAATCTTTTGGGAGACAGTTTAACTTGATTACGTTCAGCCCATTTGGTTAGTTCTTTCATTCCCCTGTATTCCTGTTCAAGAAAACTAAAACATAATCTATAGGGAGCAAATTTATGATCAACAGGTTTAATCCCTATTACCGGCTTGAAATAGCCCTTTACATAAATATTCTCAATTCGGTTTGCTTCAATTTCTTTATTTCCAACTATTATCGAGTCCGGAAGAATCTTGATTTCAATGAACCTTCTAATCGTAATGATCCTATAGAGCAATACGATTACAACTATCAGACAAAAGATTACCCAAAAATATCCGATATACGAAAGTACTTTACCGTTCGAATTTTTTATGACGCTTGTCAATAGTAAGCCACTTGAAATAATCATTGATAGCAGAAGTGACATTAAAGAAGGACGACTCACCTCATAAACTCCTGTATTATCCATGTGCTCCTCCTTTTCTCACGTCCATATAGATTACCATATGTTATAAAAAATGGATATCGCACTTCTTTTCACTTTACAGGTATCTCAATCTCTTTATTGTATGCCTTTAAGTAGTGCATTCCTTCTATAAGAAGTGATTCAGGCTCCGTTTGTGTATCAAATAATAAAGTTCGTTCTTTCATTAGTTTACCGTCCGCTTGCTTGATCTCTTTTTGATTGATTGTTGTTTTTAAAGGCGTACTCTCGTTGTTCGTTTCTATAGATACTCCGTCCAGCATTACATCCTCATCAGAAGCAATCGTTATTTCAATGCCTTGAGAGGTTTTGGATACATCCTTTAACCATAGTTCTTTATCACCCAGCTTTAATGGCTTGTCACTTATGGAAGTCTGGAGGACATACTTTTCGTCCAGCTTCTGATATCCAGCAAAGTCTTTAACGATTATCTGCATGGAATGCAGCTCTTTTGGCAACGTATCGAAGCGAATATCAAAGTTTCTTCCACCTAAAGAAGATTGACTGCCACTCCCCAAGATCTCTACAGGCGCTCCATTCACAATTAATTGTATCCCATGTAATGCTAAATTCACCCGATCAAAATTCTCGACATCCAGCTTCCCTTTAATTACAGTCATCGTTGGTGTAGCTGTTATCGATTTAAACGTAATCGTACCTTTGTCCACTTTAACCTTCTTGTTGATCGATTGTTTAATCTGAGCTTGCATGGCCTCGTTCGGGTTATAAGGAAACGTAACAGTCCCTTCGCTCATCTGACCGTTCACTTCTAGCTGCTGCCAAAAGTGTAGTGTTAATTTTTTCGAAAATGGATTTACGCTCTCAAACGACATCGTTCCTTTAATCTCCGTATGTTCTTCATTGATTAATGAGGTCCCACTTACTACGTTAGAATCAGTTAAAAAACCACTTATTTTAGAAGGTCTAAAAGCGTCAACAGACATATCCTCTAATCCATTTGGGTTAGTTAACGTGTAATACATAATGAATTGATTGGCGTCCGCCATAATTCCGTTAATGGTAAGCTCCGTCCCATCTACTAACATTGTCTTCTTGTTGATGTTTTGTCCCATCCCTTTTTCATTTAGCTGTTGTAACGTTGTGCCTTGAAGCAATTCATCAAAACCAAAAAGCTGCTTCCCATAATAAGCAAAAGCATTGTAATTCTGTCCAGATATCACTGTCACTAATACAACAACCGCCGCGACCTTCCAAATCGGTGCTATTCTTTTCGTTCTTTTTGCGGGAGCCGAATTCAATGCCTTTCTTAATCTCATTTCTAATTCTTCAGGTGCGGTAATGGACGCTATGCGCGTCTTCTCATCAGCTAATCGTTGCTCGACGTTATTCATTAACATCACCTCCGAAATGATTTCTGAGCGTTTGTATTCCATGGTAAATTCTTGATTTAACAGTTCCTATCGAAACCTTTGTAAGGTCAGCTATCGTTTGATAATCGAGATCATGAAAATACTTTAATTGAATCGCTTCTCTTTGATGCTCATTTACTTGTAGCAACAAGGTCTCAATATCCATTTGCTGCTCACTTCTGCGAAAAGGATCACTACTCACAGCTTGAACTAAATCCCTATCGTCAACGGTACTCCAATCCTCTAACAGCACCTGTTTCCCGCGCTTATGAAGTAGTTTTTTACACACATTCACCAAAATCGTCTTACTCCAGCTATAAAAAGCTTCTTCTTTCTTTAGTTGATCGATCTTTTCGTATAGTGTGACGATCATTTCCTCCATGGCATCCATGGCATCATGTGTATTCCTCATATAGCTGAACGCTAGCCTATAATAAACGTCTTTTTCAGACATGATTAAGTGGAGCAACGCTTCTTTATTCCCCTTTTTGGCTTTTTTCACCCAACGTGCGACATCCATACCTTCACCTCTCTCCTTTATAAGAGTTAGGAGTACCTTAAAAAGTTCATTTCGCATAAAAATAATTTTTTATATAATATGTACGGTTTCATTCACCCAAATGTAATATTAAGGAAAATAAGTCTCTCCCATACCCCAATCTAGTTGATTTTAAACACTTCAATGTAATAGAATGAACTAATCTAAAAGAAAAGGATGGGCATAAGAGATGCCGTTTAAAGAACCTCGTACACTTAGTAAAAGATCTCTATTATTTTTCTCTCTCATTATGCTGGTTAAAAGTTATTTTGCTTGGTATTTTTTATTCGAAGATGGGCCAACTTGGACCACATGGCTTAAAGAAATCCCTTTTGTGCTTCTAGTCTTTTGCTTGATTGAATGGTTCGCAACAAAACGGAAAATTGCCATTTACATGCTGGTCAATGTGTTGATCACTACACTATTTTTCTCACTCATTGTATATCATAATCATTTTGGCATCATTGCTACTTCGCAAGTATTAGATCAAGTCAAACAAGTTGGAGCTGTTAAGAAAAGTATTTTTTCGGTTCTGCGTCCGCAATATATGCTTATTTTCGTGGATATCATTGTCATTAGCTTGGTCATGTTTAGAAAACAAAAGGCACTTGATTGGAAAAAAGCCATGTCGCGTAAAAGTAATCGGAAAGCGGTTGCGATCTTATTCTGTATTTCCATCATCATTTGCGCAATGAATATTTTCCCTAACCGGGCCAGTATGAACGAAACTGTAAAAGCAGAGCAGATGGGCATTCTCAATTATGAAGCTTACTCTCTGTTAGCCAATCAAGAGGAAGAACAAATCGACGTCTCTAAGATTACACAAGCAGCAATTGACGAAACTAAAGGAATTCAAGCTTCCACTGATCCAGTTTTATTTGGAGCCGCCAAAGGAAAGAACCTGATCATTCTGCAGATGGAATCTTTCCAGAACTTCTTAATCAATCTTAAGATTGACGGGGTAGAAATCACACCGAATATGAACAAGCTTGCGGCTAGCAGCTACTACTTTCCACGTTTCTACCAGCAGGTAGGACAAGGAAATACTTCTGACGCCGAATTCATTGTAAATACTTCTTTCTATGTTCCACCTGATGGTCCAGCCACTCAAATGTATGCACCAAAAGAACTTCCAAGCTTGCCTAAGTTACTTCAAGCGCAAGGTTATGATACGGCAACCTTTCATACGAATGAAGTCGATTTTTGGAACCGTGGAGAGCTTTATAGTGCCTTAGGATTTAATCGATATTACGATAAGGAATACTATGGTGAAGAGGACACGGTATTTTACGGAGCATCTGATGAAGTATTGTATGAGAAAACTGCTGCAGAGCTAGCAAGGATGGATCAGAATGATCAGCCTTTCTACTCTCATGTCATTTCAATGTCAGCGCATAATCCATTCTCAATCCCTGAGGATAAATACAAAATGACCCTACCAGAACGGTTCGAAGGAACGTTAGTCGGAGATTATATTCGTGCTCAGAATTATGCTGACTATGCGCTTGGACTTTTTATTGACGAACTCAAACAAAATGGGGTTTGGGATAACAGCTTGATTGCATTGTACGGAGATCACCGCGGACTTCCTATCTTCTCTTTGAAAGAGGATGATCACGTCCTACTACAGGAGATCCTGGGTCATGAATATACAGAACGCGAATTAATTAATATTCCATTTATCCTATCTGCGACAGGAATTACAACGCCAAGTGTAAAAGAACAGCTAGGCGGACAAGTGGATATTTTGCCTACTGTATCTAATTTATTGGGTGTATCTCTAGCGGATCATATTCATTTTGGTCAAGATTTACTAAATCAATCGACTTACAACCTACTACCTCAGCGATATTATCTGCCAACAGGCTCTTTCGTAAATAATGAAGAGCTCTTCCTATCTGGCAGTGGCTTCGAGGACGGTCAGCATTATACCTTATCTGGGGATGGTAACCACACGCAACAAACTACAGAGGATGAGTTCGAACGTGCTTTAAAGCTTCTCCATCTGTCAGATAGTTATGTGACACAGCTACCGGATAGAGTAATTGAGGAAAAATAAGCTTATGTATACCAAAAACACTGCACTCACCAAATTGGCGAATGCAGTGTTTTTCTATAACCGTTTATTTATTCTTTTACAACCAGTTTAAGAGGTGCGGCTATCAGTTGTTCAACCGTCTTGCCATCTAACACATCTTTCGCTGCTTGAATCGCTAACTGTCCAATTAATGCAGGCTGTTGAGCAACAGTACCTGTCAGTTTACCCGCCTCTATGGATTTGAGTGCATCTTCATTACCATCAAAACCAATGACAGGGATATTCTTACCTGAACTTTGAATCGCTTCAATAGCTCCCAGAGCCATTTCATCATTATGAGCGAAGACCGCTTGTACATCTGGGTTTCCTTGGAGCAGGTTCTCCATAACAGTCAACCCTTTTGTACGGTCAAAGTCTGCGGTTTGCTTCGCAATCACATCAAGCTCAGTGTCGGCGATTTCATGGAATCCTTTCCCACGTTCACGAGTGGCTGAAGCTCCTGGTGATCCCTCAAGCTCAATAACCTTTGCACCTTTTCCAAGCTGCTCAACAATATATTCTGCCGCCATTGATCCACCTTTTACATTATCAGAGGCAACAAGGGCTTTTATATCTCCCTTATCTGCAGAACGGTCCAACGTAATGACTGGAATACTTAAACTGTTCGCCGTTTGAACAACCGTCGAGATCGCTGAAGAGTCAACTGGATTGATTAACAGCGCATTTACACCTTTTTGCATTAAATCTTCAACGTCATTACTTTGCTTGGCCGAATCATTCTGCGCATCGATAACGAGAACTTCCATGCCTAACTTCTTAGCTTCTGCCAAAACTCCATCTTTAACGGATACAAAGAACGGATTATTCAGGGTAGATATGGATAATCCAATCTTCATATTCCCCGGACCCCCACCGCTGCTAGGCTTAGCCCACTCTGGAGGCTCTAAGGAACAACCCGTCATAAGAATCAATAGTAAGGAAGTAAAAATTAATGTGAGCTTTTTCATGTCGAATCCCCCTTATACGGCTTTCTTACGGTCTATGAGCACAGCAATCGCAATAACGATCCCTTTAACTACCATTTGGTAAAATGATGATACGCCGAGCAAGTTCAAGCCATTGTTCAGAATCCCGATAATAAGGGCACCAATCAATGTACCAACAATACGTCCACGACCACCCGTTAAGCTCGTCCCCCCTAATACTACAGCCGCGATCGCATCTAACTCATAGGATGTTCCTGCTGTTGGTTGTGCTGAGTTCAATCTAGAGGTCAAGATAGCCCCTGCCAATGCGGATAACATACCGGTTAAGGAATAGATCATTATTTTGATGCGGTCTACTTTAATCCCTGAAATAATGGATGCTTTCTCATTCCCCCCAATGGCATACGTTTTACGGCCAAATGGCGTTTTATGAAGTACAATCCACAGGACAGCGAATACGATAATCATCGTGATAGCAGGTACAGGTATTCCTAGTAAATATCCACGGCCAAACAATTGAAACGTCATGCTGTCACCTAGACCAGTGATCGGATTACCGTCTGTGTATACAAGCGTTAGCCCGCGGAAAATAGTCATGGTCGCCAGCGTAGCGATAAAGGGTGCCATTCTGCCTTTCGTTATCATTAGACCGTTGACCATCCCCATCAGTCCACCCGCTAAACAGCCTACAATAATAGCTAAGATCGGATCCCAACCTGACAACATCAAGTTGGCTGTGAAAGCACTGGATAAGGCTAGAATAGAACCTACTGATAAATCAATGCCACCCGTTAGAATAACAAAGGTCATCCCAAAAGCGATAAGCGCATTAATTGCGACTTGTCTAAGCAAGTTCAGTATATTAAGAGGTTCCATAAAGCTTGGGTTCAACACGGTTACGATAATTATTAGAATGATTAGCCCTAGTAATGGCCCTAATTTCTGTGTGATTTGCCCGATTTGGAAACCTTTCTTTACACTCTCATCTTTGATAGTAGTCATTACTATTGCCCCCCTGTAGCTAACGTCATGATTTTTTCTTGCGTAGCTTCTTGTTGTGTAAGTTCTCCACTGATTTCCCCTTCATGAACAACTACGATGCGGTCACTCATCCCTAGGACTTCAGGGAGTTCTGAGGATACCATAATTATGGCGACGCCACGTTCGGTTAATTCGTTCATTAACTGATAAATCTCCCGTTTTGCTCCTACGTCGACACCGCGTGTAGGTTCATCGAGGATAAGAACACTGAGGCCAATACCAATCCATTTGGCGATAACTACTTTTTGTTGATTACCTCCAGATAAATTTCGCACCAAAGTCGATGAGGACTGCGTCTTGATGTGTAGCCGCTTAATGAGCATGTCCACAAATTCTTGTTCTTTCTTATCAATGATTACGCCCTTGGGGGCAAAGCTATATAAATTCGTCAGCACCATATTATCTCGAATCGAGAAATCAAGGACTAACCCCTCATCTTTGCGGTCCTCTGTAACGAAGCCGATTCCAGCCTGCATAGCATCATTGGGATTTCGAATGGTAACCTTCTGTCCCTTCACCCAGATTTCACCCTGATCTAGTGATTCCAATCCGAATAAGGTTCTCATCATTTCTGTACGTCCTGATCCCATTAATCCGGAGAATCCTATGATTTCACCAGCTCGTACTGAGAAATTAGCATTTTTAAATTGGCCTTTCTTTGAAGCATTCTTAACTTCAAGAACAACTTCTCCAGGTTTAGAAGTTCGCTCAGGGAACCGATCTGTTAATTCACGACCTACCATCTTCCGAACTACATCGTCAAAATTAGTCTCAGGAATGGGCTTCGTGTCTACGGTTTTCCCGTCCCGCATAACGGTGATTCGATCACATATCGTAAAAATCTCTTCCATCCGGTGCGAAATATAGACGATAGAGACGCCTTCTTTCTTCAGTGAGGCAATGACTTCGAATAGTTTCTGTATTTCTCTCTCGGTTAATGCAGCGGTGGGCTCGTCCATGACAATAACTTTTGCATGTGTCATAAGCGCTTTAGCTATCTCAATCATTTGTTTTTCACCTACCGAACATTCCCCCGCCTCTTGGTTCAAAGGAATGGTCACAGAGAGCTTAGCAAACTGTTCATTTGCTAACGCTTTCATCTCTTTCCTATTTAACAGGCCGAATTTGGATGTTCGTTCCTTGCCAATAAACAGATTATCCAGAACCGTCATATCCGGCCACACATTTAGCTCCTGATGGATAAATGCAATTCCATATTGTTCTGCCTCTTTGGGATTCGTAAAGTATTTCTCCTGATCATCTATATGAATCGTTCCTTGGTCACGTTGGTGCAGACCAATCAGAATATTCATGAGTGTAGACTTACCTGCGCCATTCTCACCCATCAGGGCATGAACTTCACCGTCCTTGAGTTCAAAATCCACACCGGTCAATACTCGGTTAGCGCCAAAAGACTTATGAATATCTTTCATCGTAATGTGCATACACTTCGAACCCCCTTTTTATCCAAAATAGACCCCGGCTTGCAGAATGCAGTTTGCATACGGCTTAGCTTCACCCGTGCGAATAATAACCTTAGCTTGCTGGGTTAGTTGTTTAAATTGCTCATGTGAATACGCTTCTATGGGTATTTCCTTAAATTTATTATTTAAGTATTGAGAAGTAGCTTTATTGTCCGTAGCTAATTCTTCTGCCACAATTACTTTTTCGATGACCATATCCTCTGAAATGATATCAACGATATCTTGGAAACTAGGAACCCCTAGTTTAATCGCGAGATCAATCTTCGGAACACCAGGTGGAACCGGAAGCCCAACGTCTGCGATGACAATTGTATCGGTGTGACCTAAATCCGTAAGCACTTTGGAAATATGGCTGTTTAATATCCCGTGTTTCTTCATAGCTACATATTCGCCTCCACCTCTGCTCTTGTTGGCATACCACCTTGAGCACCAAATTTAGTAACGGATAAAGATGCCGCTCGATTGGCAAACTTTACACTATCCAGAATGGAGCTGCCTTCAGCTAACGCAACTGCAAATGCCGCATTAAAAGTATCTCCAGCTCCAGTCGTATCTATAGCATTCACTTTGTAAGTAGGAACCAGAACTTCTTGTTCACCATCATAAAATCGCACGCCATTGCTTCCCTCTGTGATAAACAGCTTGTTGGGATATTTCCGTAAGGCATCAGCAGTACTCATCTCAGGGAATAAAATTGTACATTCATGTTCGTTAGGTGTTAGATAAGCAGCATTTTCTATAATCGTGTCACTGATAGGACGAGCAGGTGCCGGATTAAGCAGCATAGGTACATTAAATTTATGGCAAAGCTCACTTACATAAGATACTGTTTCTTCAGGTATTTCTTGTTGGATTAGCACCATATCAGAGCCTTTAATAACATCAAGCGCTCGCTCAACTAAAGCAGGAGTAACTAAATCATTTGCTCCCTTTACAACGATAATGCTATTATCACCTTCTGCTAAAATGATGTGGGCTGTCCCGCTTTCGGTATGTGTAACCGGTTCCACATTTGTGATAAGAACCCGATTTCTCTTTAGATTATCCATGATCTCCTTACCATAGAAATCTTCACCTACACAACCAACCATCGTAACTTCGGCCCCTAGACGCGAAGCTGCCACAGCCTGATTCGCCCCCTTACCTCCTGGAACGGTAGCGAAGCTCTCACCTAGAACGGTCTCCCCTGCATGAGGCCGCTTGGATGAAGTCACCACCAAATCCATTGAACAGCTTCCAATGACACAAATCTTAGCCATGTTCATCAACCTTTCTTATGTCGTCATCTATGCTTTACTTCTTGTTGTTTCCCGCTCCACAAAGCTGACGGGTAATTGAATGATTTTATCTTCTACCTTATCTTGCTCAATTAACTTAATAAGTAAACCCGCCGCTTCTCGGCCCATGTCATGTGCTGGCTGACGAATAGTGGATAACGAAGGTGACAAAAGACTGCTAAGCGGGATATCATCAAATCCAATAATTTGGAGATCCTGTGGCACTCTTTTACCTAAGCGATGTGCTTCATGAATCACTGCCGTCGCTACGATGTCATTACTGGCAATTACACCGTCTGTATCAATATATTTATCAAATAACTCTACAGCCCATTGTTCTGCTTCTGTGTGGGAGAACGATGATGTCTGGATCACATGATAAGTGATTCCCATTTCATCAAGCACTTCTATCGCACCTTGAAATCGATCCTGCGCCGGTTTAATATGTGCCGGTCCTTGCATCACTGTAATCTTAGTGCTTCCCCGTGCAATGATTTCTTGAGCAGCAAGGCGTCCGCCCTTTCTGCCATCTGCGTATACGGAGGGACTGTCATTAGAAGTACGGTCAAGAAATACAACCGGGATTTTCAAGTTAGAGTAGATATCTTTTTCAGGAAAATTAGTGGATGAGATCATGCCAATGACATTATTTTGGATAAAGGTTTGAATATAATCCAATTCCTTTTCTTCGTTCTCATCGCTATTCCCAAAGATAATGCGATAACCATGCTCCTGCATCCGATCTTCTATCCCACGTGCTAATTGCGGGAAGAATGGGTTCGTAATGTCAGGTAATAGAAGTCCGATTAATTTGGATTTCCGTTTATACAAAGATCTTGCAACCTCATTAGGGGTATAATTCATTTCTTTGATCGCTGCTTCAACCTTTTTTCGAGTATCGATATTAACATAACCAGATTCATTTATAACCCTTGAAACGGTTGCTACCGACACCCCAGCTATTTTTGCAACATCTTTAATCGTCATCATTCATTTCATCCCCCAATGTGTAACCGGTTACATGTATTACATAAATTAGATTATCATAAAACCGTTTTCATTACAAATCTTTTTCTGTTCCAATATATAACAAAAGATATCGACAAGACATCGATATCCTTAAAAAGCTAATAAACCAGCTCACAATCATGGTGTTCCCATACATCAAATAAATTACCATCCAAATCTTCAAAGACAAAAAACTTCCCATATTCTCCTTCATCGCTAATGTTTCCGACTTTCACATCTTCTGAAACTAAATACTGATGAAGGGTTAAGACATCATTTGTAAAGAAAGTGATCACCCATCTTTTTTTATCCCTTACCTCGAAGACAGCTCTCGAATCATGATCACTTTGAGTTAAATATAGGATCGGTCTATTATCCCTAAATAAGCTTAAGTTGCCTTCTCTCCGATCCCTTATATTAAAGCCAAAATGTTTCACAAACCAAGCTGCAGACTTCTCTAAATCTTCTACAGGAATCACATTATAAGCAATCCCTAGGATTCTTCCTACTTCCATTGAATCCCCCCCCAAGTTGCTGATCCGATTTAATGACTTCAATCTGCAAATCGATTTAATAGTTTTATAGTATTGAAATGCATCCCTTCATGGTAAAGCGTGAAATTTATGAATTCTCCGATAGTATTTAATGTTAATCCACTACCGGTTGTAAGAGGGGTCACTTGCTCACTTAAGCGATTGTTCATAGCTTCCCTGATACGTTTGGGTTGCTCCGAAAGCATCTCGATTAACACTTCAAGTGTTGGTGGCTTCTCGCTCCACTCTGCAGGTTTTGTCCCTTTCGCAAATAATCGTTCAAAGCTTTCCGGCAATTGCATAAGCTCCCTAGCGGAATGAAAAGCAAACTTCTCTTGCACCAAATAAATATGTCCCAAGTTCCATCTGATGTTGTTATTGAAACCTTCTGGAATGATATCTAGCGTTTCCTCGGAAAGCTCTTCAACTGCACGAACAGTAACACTACGCACAAATTCAATTTGTTTGAACACGATTGTATCCATCATAACCCCTCCCCATTTTTCATCCATAGTTTACCATAAGATTATCTTCAATTTCCTAAAAATGATTATATATTTATTGATATTTGCTTCATGACGAGCTTAATAAATGACTGAATATAACTCACCTTAAGCTCCTTCTTTCTGTAGCCCATCCATATCGAATGATTAGAGACTACATTTTCCACATCAACCTTGGCTAACGTCCCCTGTTCAAGATAAGGCTTAGCTAACAAAGCGGATACAAAACTAACCCCATACCCGGCAATCACAGCTTGAATAACCTCATTCACTCCATTAAATTGAAGCTCAACTCTTGGCTGTTGTACCTTTTTTTCTTCACATATTCGAACAAGTCTCTCTCTAGCTGCACTGCCTTCCTCTCTCATAATAAATGCTTCAGACATCACTTCTTCAAATTTAACCTGCTGCTTAGCAAAAGGGTGCTTAGCAGCGACCACGAACACATACTCGTCCTTGTATAACTCCCGATATTCAAATATGTCTGTATGATGCGAAGGGAACTCCATATCACTGAATATCGCCACGTCCGCTTCAAAGTTTTTTAATTGTTCCATCACTTCCTGAGAATTAGTAGTAGTGATTTGAATTTTCACTTCCGGAAAAGATTGTTTGAATAATGACGCCCACCTGGGAATGAGGATACTTGTAGCCAGATAATTACCTGCGATCCGAATTTGACCCTCAGGAAATTTATGATGATTCTCAATGATCTGCTGTACTTGTTCACCCATGGCAAATAACTTCTCAAGGGGATCGATCAGTCTTTTTCCAATCGGTGTAAGTACCATCCTCTTTCCTTTGACCTCTAATAATAAAATTTGATTCTCCCGTTCAAACTTACGGATCTGCGCAGATATAGCGGGTTGACTGATATGTAAACGTTCAGAAGCTTTGGTCACACTGCCTGTTATCGCCACGTAGTAAAACAATTTTAATACATGAAAGTTCATCGTGATATCTTCCTAACCATATAAAATAAAATCATTATTCAAGAAGCTTCGTTTCTTACTATAACCATACATTATGGATCCTAACTATTATATATTGTTTATTTATATTTTTTTATCCTATACTTACAACTATTCATAAGGGAGGTTTCGTTAATGAAGGAGACAGTATTATTCTTAACCCGGCATGGACAAACCGAATGGAATTTGCAACAACGGATGCAGGGGCATCAAAATTCGGCACTTACAGCGTTAGGTGAGCAGCAGGCTGAATGGTTGAGAGATCGTTTGGAAGGCGAAAATTTAAGTGCAATTTATTCTAGTACTAGCCCAAGAGCATTGCATACTGCGCAGATTTTACGGGGAAAGCGGAGTTTATCCATTCAACAGGATGCTTCTTTAATGGAAATTAACATGGGCATTTGGGAAGGAATGAACACGGATCAGATTGAACAAGATTATCCTTTACAATACTCTCATTTTTTCACCAGACCTGATCTATATCTCCCTCTAGCTTCAGGTGAAACCTACAGTCAGCTTGAACAAAGAGTAACGCCGACTATAGAGCGTATCATTAACGATAACGAAGGACTTGAGGTGCTTATTGTCACTCATCGGATAACGTTAAAAGTTATAATGGCTCATTTTCTCAATAAATCATTGCAAGAGTTAGGGGAAATGCCGGATATTCTCTCCACAGCCTTATGTAAAGTAACGCTAACTGACCATCATACTACCATTGATCTCTACGGCGATACTTCACATTATCTTTGAAAAAAAGCCCCACGAAACGTTCACAGTATTAGGTAACTGCAAAAAAAGGTAACTCCGATATAAACGGAACTACCATTTTAGAGTTCAAAATTACATCTCTACGCTTTTGATTACAAAGCTACGGACCTTCATCCATTTTCCTGAAATGAATTCGTCAATCGTTTTCGTCTTCGGTCTAACACAAAAACGATGCTTGCTTCCTTTATCAAATCCCACCGCTTCAAAAATCAAAGCGTCACCTATTTGCTCCTTAAAGAACACTTGCTTCAATCCCAATCTATTTAACATTTCAAGCTTTACACTCTCAATATACGTACGTGAATATTCCTTAGACATATGTGTTCCTCCTAGTAGTGGTAGTAATATTATAAGATCAATATTAAGAAAATCAACCAAAGATCACATAATCATTATCCACAACCGTCTAAACCGGGATACATCTCATCACCTCAATAAGAAAAAACCGACCCATAGTCTATGGGTTGGCTTCTACGTATGAGATGATTACAAAATTATTTAACTTCTGTTGTTCCAGTCACTTTTCCGTCAATCTTTGCAGATGCTTTCAGATCCTCGCTTGTGAAGTATAGGTTACCGTCAATTGTTGCGGTTTCAGGCAGAGTAAAACCTTTCGCTTCTACATAAACATCGCCTTTAATCGTTCCGCCTTCAACTTTCAAATTTTCACTTTGTACAGTAAACTTAGGTACGGTAAGTGTATAACTTGCAGTGATCTTATGATCAGCGTCTTGTGAGTAAAGGGCAATCTTACGATAGATGTCGCCATCAGCGGCTCCTTTATCATGGAATTCTCCAGCTACAACAATCTCTTCAGGAATCGTTACATCATTTAGAATAGCTACAATCCAGTTTCCATCTTTGCTTACAGCTTTAGTAAATGCATCTGCTTGATTCACAATCGAGGCAGTAGTGACTGCATCTGTCTGCTCAGCAGCCGGAGCTGAAGTTGCCGCCGAGTTAGTTGCTTTATCCTCGTTTGCTCCACAACCAGCCAATACCGCTACCGAAACCCCGGCCACCAAAATCATTTTAAATAGTTTCATTTCGCTTCCCCCTAATTTTGATTATAAATTAATTATATATTAAAATTCTTAATAATTAAGTGAATGGTTTCACAAATTTGTGTCAGTATATAAAGCGATTTCATTGTTCTGTCTCGTCTGGATTAAAATTTGTTTTCATGAGAACACCTCTTCTCGCTGACTTATTTAGGTTCTTAAATCTATTTACCCAAAATATAAAAAACATCACAAGGAAGAGTATGTTCATAGAAAAGTTAACAGTTTATCAACTAGTTAAATGAAATAAAAAAAGCTAGAGCACACACAGCGCTCCGCTCTAGCTTGGTAGCTCCACCTTAAATACGTTGTCTTAAATCTCGTCACTGCAAAATTTCAATCTCAGCAAATTGAGACAGATCATTCAGAAACTCAGGATAAGAAACAGCGATACAACCACAATTCCGAATAATAGAAGGCTTTTCCATACTACTAGCTAGAACGGCGGCAGTCATAGCAATTCGGTGATCACCATAACTATTCACGACTGCAGGCGAAGGACTACGACCACCAAAGATAATAAGTTCATCTTCGTCATAAGAAGTCTCGAGTCCAAACGCCGCTAATAGCTTGGCAGTTGTCTCCAATCGGTTTGTATCCTTATCCTTCAGTTCCCTACAGTTCCTAATGACGGTAGTCCCCTCAGCGAATGCTGATACTACAGCTAACAATGGAACCTCATCGATCAGACTCTGTACTTTTTCGTTGCCTTCCACATGTACGGGAGTTAGCGTTTTTCCTGTAGTGCAGTAGAGATCCGCTATTGGCTCACCGGATATTAGCTGCCTTTCCCGATGTAGCTTCAGATCCACCCCCATCTCTCGTAGCACGCTGACGAATCCAAACCTAGTTGGATTCACACCTACATCTCTGATCCAAAGTTCCTTTTTACGATCCATACTACGAATCGTAAAAGCTGCTAGCAAAAATGCAGCGGAAGACAAATCGCCTGGAACAATCACATCTTTGGCTGCAAAGTTATAACCACCTCGGATAGAGGTAACGTTATTCTGGATTTCAATATCAATTCCAAAATATTTCATCAATCGTTCCGTGTGATCGCGACTCTGGCACATTTGTCGATAGCTACTTGTTCCATCTGCATAGAGACCCGCAAATAGAAAGGCTGATTTCTCCTGTGCGCTAGCTACTGTTGCCTCGATATTGATAGGGCTCAATGGGAACCTACCGTTAATCACAAGCGGAAGGTAGCCTTCGCTTTCGAGATAGGTGATCGACGCTCCCATTTCTATCAGCGGTTGTGCCACCCAATCCATAGGCCTAGTAGATAGAAGTCGATTGCCGGCTAGCTCGACTGCAAATGGATGACCTGCCAGAACAGACATGATAAGTCTCGCAGATGTAGCAGTATTCCCGATTTCAAGTCTGGCATCAGGAATTCTTAATGATTGTAGCCCCAATCCATAGACAGTTAATGCATTACCATTCCATGCAAACGTTACACCTAATTGGCGCAAAATAGCGATACAACTCTCAATGTCACGAGATCGCAGTACATTATGAATAACTCCCTTCCCTTCCGCAATGGCGTTCATCATAATTGCCCTCTGAGAAATAGATTTATCCCCAGGAACCGATGCATATTTGAATGAATGCTCGTCCAACTTCGCGCTTACCCTCAAGTCAAATTTTGTTGGCAGTTCGGTTTTGTTCCGTACCAATTCCATTCCTAATCACCTCGTCATCCGAGAGTATTTGCGAATATTTCATATCTCTTCCAGGAGCAAGCGGGATTTTTCGGTCACCTTGCGCAGCGTAGCTACGGTAACGCTGGCGCTTACGCTCTAAGCCAAGGTTGTTATCGAATGTGTAATCAACCAGCTCGATCGCATTCCTGCGCCTCGCTAGTTCAATCAGCCTTGCCCCCATCGCAGTTCTTACCATCACCGTAGAGGAGGCTTTTACTGACACTCCAGTTTTGCTGGAATCAAAAATATTCGGGTCCCCATCTGAAATGGAAATATCAGCTATTCCAGACCACCAATCGGGGCAGGATAAGCAGCGGAATGTCTTGAATTTCTTGAACTCTTCTACCAACCTGTAAAACGGCAGCGAATGTTCTTTGCCATCCCGTGTTCTGACCACAAACTGTCCCGGATATTCTCCTTCTCGGTAGCGCATAAAGAGAACGTCCTCTAGCTGAACTCCCAGAATTTCAGCAATCAGATGTTCGGTTCCAGCCAAAGATGTATTCGAAGCGCAACCCAGTTCAATCGTAAAGGCTACCTTACTAGCCAGGAAAGAGGTAGGTGTGTCCTTTGGTAAGTTGAGTAATTTATTAATGCCTTGAATTTGACAGGGAACACCGATAATTCCAATTCGCTCATACCGGGAATCATTCAACAAGTGAAGATTGGGGGTGATGCAATAACTCGTTTGCGCACATTCGATAATTTTATCCACTGAATCTGCAATAAACGCCTTCGGAACCCAAGGCTTTTCTTCATCTCTACCTACAACGATAACCGCATCCGCGACTTTCTCTTCCAGGGCCGTGATAGCCAAAATAGTGCCCGCTCCCCCTGCTGCTGCTCTTCCGAGAATATCCGGATCTGCTGCCGATAACTGATGAGTAGAAATATATACACCTGTCCAGCGTTCCGACTCGGAGCGGTTACGACCAAAGATTCGGAGCTCAGATTCCATAACGCCGGTATCATAACCCGGACAGACCTCGGTACAAAGCGTACAGCTTCCGCAGCTATCCATGGCTAGCTCCTCGATACCTTGAAATATAGGCAGAGGAACCGAGTCACTACTCATCGATAGAAGACCCTTAGGACATACGGCGGCACATAAACCACAGGATGTGCAGAGATTATGATCAAGAATCTCTTCCTTCAAGGTGTTAAAAGACGTCATAACGGTGCCCTCTTTTCTATAGAGTTTGGAAAATTCGACCTTAAAGTTCCTCACTGAATCCATTGTCTTGGAAATATCCCCGTCACAGTTTAACGCCGCTGAGCTTGGAATAGACTTCCTTTGTCCGCAAAGCTATGCTTCTCCAGTCATAGTGCAACTCAGTTTCCGTTCTGCCGGCTTCAGCAATACGGCTGGCCAGGGAATAATCTTGAAGAATCCGCAGGATATTTTCGGCAAGTATATATGAGTCCCCTGGCACGCTAGTCAGCCCAGTTCGTCCATCCTCTACAATCTCCGCTAAACCTCCAACGTCAGAAACAACTATAGGTGTTCCACTCCCCATCGCTTCAATTGCCACAATACCAAAAGGCTCATATAAACTCGGAAACACACACAAGTCCGCAATTTCAAGCAAGAAATTCTTCTCCTGATTCTTGATGAATCCAGTAAAGAGCACCTGGGAGTTAATATCGGAAGCTATACTTTCCAGCTCGGATAACATTGGACCACGCCCAGCAATGATAAATTTACAATCTGGAATCACTAAGAGGACCTCTCGGGCACTTTCTAAGAGCACCTGAACCCCCTTTTCTTTCACTAATCTTCCAATAAACAGCACAATCCTTTCTTCTGCCTGTGCATAAAGTTCTCTTTGAAAAGTGTGAGGCTCCTTAAGTTGCAGCGAGCTAAGGTCAATGCCATTAGGAATCACTTCCATTTTCTGTTCATCAATCGCATGCACATTGCAAACCTCGTGCTTCATATAGGAACTGCAAACAATAACCTTGTCTGAAAGAGATACGAGTTCATTCTCAATAGAATGGATACCCTGCTGCTGTGGCGTGAATAACCCTTGATTCCTACCATATTCCGTGGCATGAATCGTCGTAACTAATGGTAGGTTAAGCTGATGTCGTAAAAGAATAGCTGCATACCCTACCAGCCAATCATGCGCATGAATGAAGTCAAATCTGACATTACCAAGAAGCTGGGTCTTCACATAATCCACAATCGCCAGATTAAATTGGAGGACCCAATCTTCAAAATCAGTCAGGTTCTCGTACGAATTCACCCGATGTATGAACACACCTTTTTCCGTCTCGAAAATAGGACTTTGGGGCGCGGAATTGGTCACTACATGAATCTCTGTCCACTCATCCTTCAAGTGCCTGGACAATTCATAAACATGTGGTGCGATCCCTCCAATAATCAGAGGGGGATATTCCCATGACAAAATTAAGACGGACACGGGTTTTGGCATACATGCTTCCTCCCAATCTCTCAGTTTTTAGATAGAGAATAACCCGTAAAATATTCCCACCATGTGTTCTGTTCCAACAACGGAGGAGAGGCATGATCTCTTTGAAAGGAGAGCCAATCCGAATAATGCGTTTCACCATCCTCCAGAACATGCAAAACTTTAGATCTCGAAATGGATACAAACGTTTGCGCTTTTTTAATAATCCCTAAATCGGCATAAAAATAACGGTTTTCCACACGGGGGAGTCGCATTTCTATTGTTTCTCCAAGAGACTGTTTCACCGGAAAGAGAAAACGTGAGAATTTATTATCTACTGAAAGTGTAGTTAAACGAACCGCCTGCTGTAATTCATACCATGATGCATTAAAATGCCTAGAAATAAGATTTCTCATGCCTTCGTCCAGAGCTGTCTGAAATGTCAATCGTTCCCCATCATACTGCAATCTTTCTTCCATACTTGGCATCTCCTAATACAGATTAGATACCTCCAGTCGAACATTTACATTAACTCTGCCATTCTACCGTAATTTCAGATACACCTTCTCGCGGGGTCGTAAACTTATGTGGCAATCCCTTTTCCCTGTCCACCGATCCGGATTTATTTTTCTTAAAAAGTATAAATTCCACAGTACAGTCTGCCGGCAAGCTGATATCACAGTACCAGGAAGGATAGCGGTATACGATATGGTTATAAAACGGACCCCTCGCGCGATCTATCTCCCACTCTCCAAGCTCATACACATTTCCTGACACATATATCTGCGAAGCATAATCTGTGAACGCATTCGTTACTACGAAGCGCACTGTTACTAATGGAGCTGTCCAGACTGTTAAACGGCCGGGCAACAGAAATTCACTTTCTTGACCCGTTGTCCCCATAATCTTGTGGCTACCTGCCGACAAATACGGAATACGTGCAACAATCTCATCAGCTTTCCAAGAAATAACGTTTGCACACTGACCGCCAACAAATAAACTTCCTCTATCGCCCAGATGTCTTCCATGAATAATAATCTCATTGCCTGGTACGCCTGCTTTAGGATAATAATGTACGGCTACTGGCTCTTCTTGCTCAGATTCATATGCGTACACATAAGCAGATTGTGGCGCCAGTACCTTATAAGACAATCTTCCTCCACTATTAATACAGATATCATTGCCTGCAAATACTTGTTCCAACAAGCTGGAGTACTCCCCTTTTGGTAGTGAAGTCACCATCTCAGGGATCTCATGTGTAGATTCTTCTACATTCAGCATGATTAAAGCCACATCTCGCTTATAGCTCCGTTCAAACACCAGCACTCTATTAGTCATGTAAAGTACCTTTATTCCCCCGTAAGCAATGGCGAAGTTCCGTTCTCTTAAACGATTAAGCTGAGACAGTATTCGATACGCTGAAGTTTCTCTGTTGAATGCACTCATCATAGCGCGATTATTTGGATCATCCCCACCGCACATATACTGTTCGGTTCCATAGTATACCAAGGGAATTCCAATTGAAGTGAGAAGCAAAGACAACGCTAGATCCGTAAGTGAGGGATTCTCATGAACAGTAAAACGAGTCATATCATGATTATCCAAAAATATAAGTTGATCATATAAATGTTCGTAGCTATTGGCAGATCCGCTTAACATATCGATGAACTGTTCAAATCCACCTCCCCCATGAAAAATACTCCGTAAAGTATGGCTGAACATAAAATGAAGCAGGCTTATTCCGCTATCATTGGCTAAGGCGGCATTATCACTCGGGCTTTCATGGGCATGCAGAAACCACTCGCCGAATACAAATGCTGGCTTGTAGGCATGAATACATCCTGAAAATGATTTCAGCCAGCCTGGCGGAATATGTTTAGCCGCATCAATTCGTACTCCGTCAACCCCATACTCCAGCCAGAATCCAATACCTTCACGTAAAATAGCATCCACTTGCGGATTCATTTGATCCAATCCAGCTAGATCATACAAATTACGGTAGAGAGAGTCTTCTGCATCCAAAAAATCCGTTCCGCCATTATGGAGAAAGACCCTCTCCATATCTCCCGAGTAAGATGCGATAAACTGACCTCTGCGGTACAAAGCACCGTTCTCCATATAACCGGGATTAAGCTCCAGCGCCGGAGAAGTATGATTAGGTGTGAAATCAATAATCACCTTTAGCCCCTTCTCATGAGCGACGTCTAGCAGCTCCTTGAATTTATCCAGTAATCCAAAGTAAGCATTCGCCTTTAGGAAGTCTCGAGGCCAATAACCGTGATACGATGTCGTACCTCCTTCATCCCCCATACAAGTGTGGACATTCTCTACTGGCTGAGAAATCAGGATCGCCTTGAACCCCATTTCCGTGATATAACCGTCCTTAATTTTGCGAATTATCCCTTCCCAGTCCCCACCTAAGTACTTTCGGAGATTGGATTGATCTGAGCTAAACAGTTCTGCTGAGGGGCGAATTCCGGGATCACCTTCAAAGAAACGATCCGTAATAATCTGATAAACAGAGTGTCCGGGATTTAACATATCACTTTCCTCTACCGGCAATAGAGGAGGCATTTTCTGTTTCCAATAACAAGTTCATCACATCTGCTGCTTCTTCGATTAGGTCTACATGAATTAGAAACTTTTGTTGTAACTCTACTTTACGGGCTATGCGCCGCTCATAGGGATAAGCTTCGTACTGTCCATAGGAGGACTCTATTTTATCAGGTAACAGCAGCGAGATTGGACGCTTGGAATAGATTCGCAATATTTCTATAGCATCACGAATTTGCTCATCATCATTAAATCCAACAATTAATAACACATAATCCGGATTAAAAGACTTTAACATAGCAAAGCGGAGTGAATTGAATGCAATATTAGAGGTAGGAAGGATGGAGCTTTGCCCGGCCATGATAATCCATTCATTTCCGTTACGTTCAGAATGGTCAACAACAGTATCGATATAATAAGGATATTGTTCCAACGGCCGTTGTGCCAGAAATTTGAAGATATCGCCTTCCGGTTGACCAAACAGAAAGCCTGTAGGTTCAGTGATGAACGCCGTTACTGGAATGTCATTCTTTTTGAATTCTTTGAATAGCTTCATTTGTAAGGTAAACTTGCCGATGCAGCCTCGAGTGGCGAAGATTCCGATTCTTTTAATTTTTTTGGGGATAGAGAACATGAGGGCTTCATTCTCAAATTGCTTTAGGTAGCGTTCCGTGTTAGAACCTTCCGTACCATAACGTGCGTCCATGTCTTTAAACAGATTGTCACGAGAGCCGTGGATTACCTCGATCTTAATCTGATTCTCTTTCATCCAGCTCAGCGTATCCTGCTCATAGATATCATGAACGCTGATAACACGTATACCTCTCAAAACTGCATAGGTTACTAATTTCCGCCACAATCCAGACAAATCATTTTCGTCAAAAATGCCCTTATTTCCACCGAAGGAGGTACCTGGATCATTTAAGATTAACGTATCTACACCCGCTAGACCCTCTTCTTGGGAAGCATAAATAAAGATATCAGATAGAGTCCCATCAACAAGTTCACCGGCATCACAGCCTGCCTGAAAAACGAAGTCAATGACTGAAACAATTTCTACATCCAGCAGATCGCGAAAACGGATAAGACCCTGTGTAATTTTATTGAATGGATAAAGAGCTACCTTCTTCATATTCACAGCCCCCCGCAGTTTATTGACTGATGGATTTCCTATGCTTAATCAGTTCACTGGTTAATTTGCCGATATCCAGTACGCATTCCACATGGTCTACGTCAAAACGACTTCGGATTTCTTGTTTTCGCCGCTCCATTTCTTCAGGTGTTTTGAATTCGTATTGTCCAAAATCAACCTCATATTTATCTGGAATAAGGATTGCAAAAGAGCGACTTCCATTTCCATAAATTCTTAGAATATCAAGACTATCTCTGATTTGCTCATCATCGTCGTACCCAGCTATGAGCACTGTCAAATCAGGACTGAAAGCCCGCAAATAAGAAATTTTTGTAGCAGCAATAATGAAATTCTCATTCGGAAGCAAAGAACCTTGCCCTGACAAAATAATAAAATCACAGCCGTCATTCTCCGCATCCCGAACAGCAGCATTAATATAGTACGGGTATTGATTTAGAGGTCTACGAGCGATGAACTTCATAATATCTCCGCCTGGCTGATTAAACAGAGATGCGGTAGGCTCGGTGATAATCGTCCTTACCTTCTCTCCTGCTTTCTTCAGCTCTCTAAACAAAGACATTTGTGCCGTAAATTTACCTAGACATCCACGTGTCGCAAATATGCCCACCTTGCAAATCCTTTGATTATAAGTTTTGATTTTGGTATCCAATTCAAAATAATTTAAATAGGTAGTTATTTCATCAGTAGGAGATGGAAATGCATACTCATCAACCATTCTACTCACCAATCGATCTGGGATTTGCTCATCAATATCGATTGTAATTTGGTTCTCTTCCAACCATTGAAGTGTGTTTTGATCTAAAATCTCGTGGACACTAATTATTCGTATGTTATGCTCATGCGCCGCGAGTACTAGCACTCTCCAAAGCTCTTTAAGATTAAATTCTCCGTATACGCCTTCGTTGTTACCAAACGAGGTTCCCGGGTCATTGAGGATCAGCGTATTCGCTGACCGAAACGCTTCTTCGATATTGTCCGTGATTGGGATACCCGCAGCTGCGCCTTCGATTAACTCTCCTACATCGCAACCCTTATGAAGGACAAAATCAACCACTGCCGTCACATTAAAATCCGTCAAATCTCTGAATCTGAATATCCCTTGAGTGATCTTGTTAAAGGGATATAACACTACATTCTCCATTCGCAACCGCCTCCCCTATTAGATTCTGATGGACAAAAAACCGATAAGCTTAATCGATTAAGCCAATCCTACAATAATTTCCCAATTATTTCAATATAGAGAAATTTGATACTTTAGTCTCGGCTCCTTCCAGGGATTGACGCTTTGGAATCGGAATGTTAATCTTTAGAAATATCATACAAAAAGGGAGTCGTTTACTGGTGAAAAAGACTACAATGAAGGACATCGCGCTACGAGCTAATGTCTCCGTTGCAACTGTGAGCTATGTTCTGAACCGCGTCGATAACCAAACCATTCCTGAGAAAACCCGTAATCAAATTCTACTCCTCGCGGAAGAACTTCATTACATTCCTAATCTAGCAGCCCGTTCACTTGCCAATAAAAAAACGGGATTGATAGGCGTGCTTGTCAATAATTCTACCCAGTTACCTCCTTGGAAGCTCTACGCGCAATTCACATTTATTCGTGCTTTGGAACAGCGATTAACAGATGCCGGATATCATACACTTTTATACTCTCTTGGTACTGATCACCCTTCACTCGATATCATCGTCGAAAGAAAACTCGAAGCCGTCTTTCTGATCGATGTCCAAGATGAATCCTTCTACTCGATTTCCAAGCATTTTGTAGAAGGTATTCCCTTGATTTTGATCGACAGTATGGTTGAAGATAAGCTGTTTAAGCAAGTTCTTTTCAATTATCGTTTAGCGCTACAAAAGGTAATGCCGGAGGATCCTTCAGAGGTGTGTTTAATTATGGAGAGCTTCAATAACTCCCTCCTCACTCGCTTTATTCAAGACAGTCTTCCTTTATCTGAAAAAGCTATATTCAAAGTTCAAAATCTGGAGGAATTGAATACAATTTTATCCAAGGGGATCTTCAAAGAAGCCATCGTTATTAATGAGTTTATTGGGAGTTATGTTGAAAAATCCGGGGTATTCTCACGTCTTTCTGTTCTTTGTACCTGTAATTGCCCAGAAATGCTTGGTGAAAATGTGCAGAAATTTGTATTCACAGGGGATAAGGCAGCCACCGCTTTTGAACTGATGCAAGAGTTATTAGATCGCTCTGACTACCCCGCACAAGAGAATAATCGTTATTTTGTGGATTAATTTTTTTTGGATATTGACTTAAGCGCTTAAGTTGAGAGGAGAGTAACCAATGACAGAGCCCGCTTTAGCAAAACATGCATCCACCGCCGTTCAATCCCATCCTACCCTTTGGGGAAACCGGAGATTTATGCTACTACTCAGTTCTTATTCCATTTCCCTGTTTGGAAATACCTTTCACAGCATTGCTTTAAGTTTATGGGTGCTTCAGACAACCGGTAGCGCTAAAATGATAGCTATTATTACGATCATCAATTTATTGCTCAGTTCATTCCTCGGATCGATAGGAGGTACACTGGCAGACAGGATCAACCGCAGAACCATTATGTTGGTCACAGATCTGATAAGCTGTGGTTTAGTAGTTACGCTTGCTTTAGCTATATCTATGTCTTCAACATCATTCGTTATCGTGGCCATATTGACGGGACTTACAACTGTCTCTGCATTATTCCAATCCCCTGCTTATCAAGCTTCTATCACCACTGTTGTTGGCAAGGAGCATGTTCAAAAAGCAGTCGGGATTCTGAACTTGTCGGAGAACATCTGTCGAACGATTGGGTTTTCAGCTGGAGGTATTTTTGTAGCAAGTTTTGGTGCGGCCGATGCCATCCTATTTGATGGAGCTACATTTTTTGTTTCCTTTCTACTGGTTCTTGCTGTCCGCTCCCTTCCACTGCCAAACCGAGTGAATAACGGACCTAAGGAAGAAAGAAAATTCACGCAGGATCTTGCGGATGGCGTTCGTTATATTTGGAAATACCCCTTCGCACGAGCAATTATCATCATGCTCCCCACGCTCACTTTGTTCTTTATGCCTTCCCTGATGCTAACGCAAGTCATGGCCGTCAAAGTATGGAATTCTAGCCCCTTTCAGTTTGGTCTGATGGAAGCCTGTATTCCACTAGGTTATATGATTGGCTCGAGCATGATCTTGTTTCTCGGCTCCAAATTAAAGAATCGAGGCTTCCTCATTATGACTGGACTGTTATGTCTGGGTCCCATGTACCTCCTGTTATCGTTCGTCACTACCGCTGCGTTAGCCATTCCCATCATTCTACTGATTGGCTTCATGTTCTCATTCTGTACATTGCTGATCAATACCATTCTCAGACTGGAAGTTTCGGAGGACATACAAGGCAGAGTTTTCGGTGTACTTGGCTCCATTATGAGTGTAGCGCCCTCTATTGGCCTTACAGCCGTCTCAGCCTTGTCTGATCATTTCAGTCCAGCCCCTGTCATGGGTTCCATCGGTGTATTGCTACTACTGTTTGCTTTATCGACGTTGACTAAGTTAAAGGTGATTCGTGATTACAGGTAAATTCACAACCTCTTATGAACATTAGCGCCCATTTTTCCTTATTACGCGCCTATGTTGAAGCTCAATCAGTAATTGAACAACTGTAATGATCAATAAGAAAATTCCCAACACACCTGTTAAAAATGGATAAATCAGAGGAAAAATTACACTTGGATAACTTTTAGCAATATCTGAATAGTAACCCATACCCATTAGTGCAGTACCCGAAAATTCGATAAGCTTGACACCTAGAGGATTATCACTTCTTTGAGCATAACTCAGTGATTTTTCTTCTATGCTGCCATCATGCGAAATCGTGATTATTTTCCATTTTTGCTTTTCCATCGGCTGACTATCATCTGTAAGCCTTTGGACTATATTGATTTCTTTTTCGCCAGTCTTTCGATCCTTTACAGTAAGGATATCTATCCATGAGAAATATCTGCTTCCTCTTTCCCGATTAGACAGCCATATTTCATCAGGGGTTGAGATTTTTTGATCATTTAATAGAAACTGCACTTTGACAATATCACCAGGCGGGACATTCTCCTCTTTATCCCAGAGCGTCAATTCTGCAATCCTGCCTGTATTTTCTTCTTCAATTTTAATATGCTTATCGTCAACCACTAGTTCTTGAACGTTTAAAGTGTTATACCCTTTTTCAGCATGGTCTATCTTATAACGCTGTTGGATCTGATCTGAAATTATATACTCACGGATATAGTTGAACAACGGGCTAAAAGAAATCGCTAACAAGAAAAATGAAATCGTCGATAAATACATTATTTTCTTCATAATGAATCCTCGTGAGCGATCGTCAGCTTGAAATTTTGTCTTGAACCGCCTTCGGGGCCATTTGGAACTCTATTCTGCATAGGAACGAAACCAAACTTCTGATAAAATCTTCTAGCAGGTTGACCTTCTGGATGATCCTCGCCAAAAGTAGTAACCAATATCTCTGAGGGAGCTTCAACACTTTGTAGAATATGGTTAAGTAGGGCTGTCGCTACTCCTCTATTTCTTGCTTGCTTTGAAACTGACAACCAACCAATCTTATAATTCGGGGCGTTGGACAAAGAAAATAACACTCCACCCAGTAATCGAGAACCTGATGAACCACTATTCTCTCGTATGCAAAAAGCACTTTGTCGACTGATATTTTTCTCTAAGGCTAGCGTGAAATTCGGATCATCTACCATGGGTCCAAAAAGAGACTCCACCTCTGCCGCCAGCTCCAGCCACCCTTTTATATCTTCCATGGTAGCGTTTACTACATTCATATATAAGTTCTCCTTTAGTAGACTTGATTACACCATTCAATACACTCTGGAATAAAATCAGCGTAGTCCTTTAACCCTAATATACTTCTGGTTACTTCAAGGGTTCCAAGTTCTCGCTCCGTATCATCCGTACTCTCTATTCCAAGTGATCGTCTGATATTATAAGCTAACCATTCTAGCTTCCCATGAAAACCATAGTTGAGAACATCGGACCAGTTAGCATAAATCCCGCCACCATGACCCAGGTAGGTACTAATAAGTGTGCAGAAGGCATCTTTGCTTACACTTCCCGATTCAAAACCTGACCAATAAAGAGCTACATCAATTAACTCTTGTGTTGGATGGATAGGCCCTGCTGCTTCCCAGTCAATAATAATGGGTACGCGATGCTCATCCCATAGTACATTTTTTTGATCTAAATCTCTATGGCTGATTATCATATGATTCGATAATTGTTCCGCTGAAGAATCTACTAGTTGTTCCCAATGATTTATTTGGCTCAAGTGATCTAATAGCAAGGCAGACCATTCCACACCCTCCTGTTTTGCTTGTAGAGCATACTTATTCCAAAGAACGGTGGATGTATTTACTGGCTCAAGATTCACATTAGGATGATGATCAAGAAGTGTAGAGAAATCGATCTTATGAAGTTTTGCAATGAGTTCGCCAATCACTTTGCAGCACTCCATATCAATTTCTCCTGATGACAAAGCTTTACCTTCGACCCATGGAAACAATAAATAGAATTGACCCTCAATTTCATGCATAAAACAATCATTGGTTACAATCGCCGGTACCGCATTTATTCCATTTTGATAAGCCATATTCGCAACTTTTTCAGAAAGAGTATAGTTGTACATAGCAGTATCTCGCTGCATAATTTGAGGGTTTAGAGCTTTCACTGCATAAAGCGCTTTGTCCGTTTGTAGACGATACATTCTGTGAAGAAGGCCGCCTGTTACCTGTTCAGGTTCATTTTTCAGATTACCTAACTTGTATTTTGCACATAGCATTTCAAAATTTAAGTTATAATTCAGATCTCCCATGTTATGTATTCCTTTCCTGATAGAGTAAAACATATAAAGTATATCTCTATAACTCTGAGCCGTAAACTAAAGAAGCAATTGCTTTGATCCGGAGATCCGGGGTAAGCAATCGCTTTAATGGATAAGGCTATATTAGCAATGATCGAGTTGATTTAATAGATTTTTTAATTGCTTAATACCTTCGCATTGGGTTGTTATAATGGCATACAGAATTGGTTTGAGCTCTGGGCAAATATTGAACTGAAGAACGTTATTTGACATTCGCACAGCACCTTCATGATGAGGAATCATCTCTCGTACAAAATTAGCATTCACTCCGTTGGTTACAGCTGCAGATCCCATTTCCGCGAACATAGTTTGCGCTATTTTCTCGAACCTCTTCATATACTGAGATCGTTCGAAATCTGTATTTGTCAGCATTCTGCATTTACACTGAATAGCTTGCATATTGGAGATACTTTTAGTTTGTGCTGAAATGATATTTGTAGCGATGCTCTGCAGCTCCAGATTTGTCGTGTACCTAAGAATATTCCGAGACATCTCAATGGCTGCTAGATGATGTGGAATCATCTGCCGAATAAAGGTATTGGAAATGCTACATAAGAGGGGGACACTTGTCATCCTTCTAATCATGGTTTGGAGTATCTTGCAGAATTCATTCAGATAAGCTTGGGTCACGTTGCTTAGTTTAGGGTTTCTATCCATAAAGAGCATAACTCCTTTTTGGATAGTGTATGAAAAGCATTATAGGTATGATCCTAGAACAATCAGAATCCTAATTTAAACAACCAGGCAGCCAGCTTCTCTTCCCGTTCTTTTAAGTCACCATTTAATCGATTAAATTTTCCAAGCCTGTGCTCAGAAGCTATACTGCCATCCAGCATATATAGGACACGCTCTGCCTGAGCAGCGACTTTCGCATCATGCGTAGCCAGTAGAATCGTTGTACCTGTCTGATTAATATCTATTAATATCTCCATAATTTCACTAGCAGCTTTAGAGTTCAGTGCACCTGTCGGCTCATCACCAAATAGAATATCAGGCTCATTGATGATTGACCTGCAGATCGCCGCTCTTTGCAGTTGTCCACCCGACACTTGTGTAATATCACGCTCAGCGAGTGCGGAGATCCCGGTTTTTCTCATTAACTCAGCGGCTCTGTTATTGATGGTTCTACGACTAACAATTTTAGCTCGATAAGCGGATAAGATGATATTGTCGCGAATAGTCAGGTTTTTTAAAAGATGCATCTGCTGAAAAATAAATCCCATTTGATTTAAACGCAGTTCAGCTAATTCACGCTCAGAAAGACCACTGATGTCCTGCCCTTTAAAAACAACACTTCCTGAAGTCATCCGATCCATACCGCTGATCGTATAGAGCAATGTTGATTTTCCTGAGCCAGAAGGCCCCATTATAGCTACGAATTCTCCCTTCGATACCTGTAGATGAACATCTTTTAATACCGTTTGCGGGGTTCCTTGCCCGGTTACAAAAGTTTTATTTAAACCCTTCGTCTCTAATATGAACATACTACCACCTCACCCTCATTCGACAATCAGTTTAGATAAATTGGATTTCTTCATCGATATCGTGCTTACTACGGTTGTGAGTGCTACAATGAGCATGAAAAAAAGAGGGAGTACAAGATAAGCTACAACCGGATTAACTACAAACTGTATTTTGGATGCTCCCATAAAAGATCCGAGTAATTGAACGAATTTTTGACCGATGGTATTAGCTGCAAAGGTTCCAAGAATGATCCCAAGACCTGAAACCAATAGTAGCCTTACCTGATATTGCTTTCGAATATCTTCCAACGTAAAGCCAACGCTTCTCAAAATCGCAATTTGTGAGGCGTCCTTCGCTAGCAGCATTTTTAGAAATAAAGCTGTAATCAATACTGAAATTGATATCGAGATGGCTATGGATAAGCCAGTGACCAGCTTTAATTGGCGAATCGTATTCCCAAGCGTCTGAGATAAATAGCTTTCTAGATGAGTAACTTTGGCTGGATAAAATAACTTTGCATATTGATCCATTTTCTCCTGAACGGAAACATTCGGATTCACATCTAAAGCTACGATATACCATAGCACGGACTTCGGGTTATAAGGTAATCGGGCTTTTGCAGTTCGACCACCGTTCGTTATATCTTGGTAGATCCCGCTAACCGTCAATTTTTTCGAAGCGCCATCCACCTCCAGAATAACGCTATCCCCTACCGTTTTGTTCCATTCCTTGGCATTCAGATCAGAAAGAGCAATCTCATCTCCACTTTCAGGGGTTCCTCCGTTAACATAGGTGAGCGGAAAAATAGAGAAATCTCCTGTTTCAACATTGATGTTCTCCCATACCCCATCACTGCCTAGCACTTTAAATCGAGAAGTAATTAATGGTGAGAACTTAAGTATGTCTGGATCCTTATGTAGCGTCGTTATCAGTTCATTAAATCGCTTCTCTATTTGATCAGATGGCTGCAAATCTATTCTCATGTCACTCTGACCTACACCCATATAAGAAATAAACCGTGGGGACTGAAGAGTATTCAATATATTCACTGGCACAAGAATGATAAATAAACAGATCACAAATACGAAGAATAACAATCCGAACATGGTGAAGCGTCCATAAACATCCTTTAGGCCAAGAAAAAGATTCACATTTAGATGCTTGCGCTTACTCAGATCCAATCTACGTGTATTGCCTTTCATCTCTCCCACAGTCCCTGACCTTAAAGCTTCTACTACTGTTATACGATTAAACCTTCTAAGAATAACTCTGCAAAAGAACACAATCATCCCGAAGATCAAACCGACCGCTAAGACGGGAACAATAGGCTGAAGGATCGTTTTCGGAGCAGTCCCCAAGTACAAGGTGATATTCGCTGTAAACAATCGCACCACACCCAAAGATAATAAATATCCTAGTAGTGAGGCGCATGCTGCCATCACCATATATTTTGCTAAATAGATCCTTCTAATATCTCGCTGCGAGATTCCTATTGCTTTCATGACGCCAATCTCTCTGTAATCCTCCTCTAAAGTCGCGATCATCGTAAACCTTAAACATAGGGTGGCAATCATCATAAGAAGGATGCTTACTAAAATAATGACAACTGCAATAATCCCATCTGTCAGCGCATTCAGCGTCTTAAACAAAGGATAGTCTATCATTGGTCCTTTACCGGGCATATCTGAGGATTGATAGGTATTCCGGAACTCGCTAAGTCTACTTAAATCGGTGATTTGAAATTCAATTAGATATTCAACTTCTCCATGATTCTTCTTAAGTGCATAATAATCCGTGTCATTTACAACAAAGCGCTTAGAGCTAACAATTGCTGGATTCATTTGAATGTCACGGACAAAATCCGTAACAATAAATTTTTGATCTAACTGTCCATTGGAAAGGGTAACCTGATCACCAATGTTCAGATCATTCTGCTTTTTATAATAAATAGGAACTGCGATTTCTCCTTCAGACACCCTAATCACTTGATTCTCTAAATTCAGCAGCAAATCAAATGATGGGTTCTGCTTAACAAAACCTATATCCATTACGCTGTTCTCTTCCGACTTATTGCTGTTACCCAAGACAATCTTCGAGCCATCTATCCTTAGCATTTCTACTGTCTGTTGATTCTTAACAAGTGGATTTGTAGAGGTGAATTGTTGAATAACTGCGTTATCTATAGGTCCTGCATGCATTTGAACAAAATGGGGAGCTTTTGATTTATCCAGCAAATGACTTAAAGAACCGGACAATTCCATAATGACTTGAGAAGCACAGGCAGCAAGCAACGCCGATAACATCATAAAAATAAATAAGACGATCGTTATGATTTTATTTCTTTGAAAATCTTTTTTCACAATTTGTAGCAGCATTGACGATCTCTCCCCTGCGTCACATTCATCCTCCTTGTTCGAACCTTACTCAAACATTTGCGTTACGTAAGAAAAGCTTCCTTTTTCAGCGCCTAATGTAGTCTCCATAATATAAATAAAGCTCTGAATTTTGAGAATGATCTCTTCCGGTTCCCATTTGAATATCCCTTCGTCAAACAGAAATTGTGAGGCGACCAACAGAAATTCCATCGTTTCTTTAGGATAGGGACAGTGGAACAAGTTTTCCTCGATTCCCTGCTCAATCACCTCTGTTAATACAGGCGTTAGCTTCAAAATAGTTTCAGCCAAGCTTTTCTGATGGATTAGTGCATTCTCAGCTTGATGAAACTGTTCAATCATCTGACCTTTTCTCTCCGAATCAGGCTTCTGCGCCATTATGATTTGAAGCAGCTTTTCATGTACGGAGAGCTTTGAATCAGCAGCAATGATCTTGGCAGCGTCCACTCCAGCATCGATGAATCGCATGACCACCGCATCCATAACCTCCTCCTTCGACTTGAAATAATAATAGAACGTACCTTTGGCAATCCCGATCTCCTGCAAGATGTCGTTCACTGTAGTTCTCGCATAGCCTTTAGTAAAAAAAAGCATTTCTGCTATATCTAATATTTCATTTCTGCGTTCTTCCGGTTCTTTTGAAATCCTCATATATTTCGAGTCCTCCTCTTCGTAGACCGACCGTCGGTCTATTCCAATTATATACAATTAATTTATCGTGTCAATACTGCTTTTCTTGAATAACAACATAAAAAAAGAGAATTGTTCTAAGTGAACAACTCTCCACAGCTCAACGATTCTCTTGAGTTCCCAATATTTCATCAATCTTCTCTTTTGCACCTTCCCATGAGGTCAATAACGGAAATCCGTATTGTTCACGAGCTCTCAAATTCCATGGATGTGGAATACAAAGTACTTTCCTTCCGTCCTGCAATGCAGGAACCAAATTGTGAACCCCATCATCAATCAGAAGATCATAATTAATAAGATTCTTTCGCTTACAAGGGAAGAAATTTTCTAGGGGAATAAACGGCATATGCTTCTGCAGCCAGTTCCATTTTTCAACAACTGCCTGGGGCTGGGCCGCCGTAACGATAATAACATCATAAGCGTTGTGAAGCTTCTCCATTTCACCTACAACATGTTCGTCGAACAATTCAAGCTCCTCATATAAACCAGGCCGCCCATAGAATACCTCTTGTGTACAATCTGGATGACGTAAATGGTCCGTATTCCAATCAAGCATCTCCTCGTACTTCAGTACATGAGTGGGGAAATCATTGTTGTTATGGTATATAGCTCGTTTGACTAGATGGCATATCGTGTCATCCATATCAACTGCAATTATAGGCTTTCTCATCTGTGTCCCCCATATGTTTTTTATATTACTATTTAAGTATACACAATATAATTACTGTTTTCGTCTTGAGTTAGTTAAATTTCCGGTTGATGTTTTTTAAACGCCTCTACGCATCTTTGACAAATACAGGCTTTGCCTCTCAGTTCTAAAGGTACCTGTTCTAGTAGTTCTGCAGGAATTTCCGTATGAAAACACCAACAACCACCACTGTCAGCACCACAATAATTTAATTCTTTACATAATGGACAATACCGTTGTTCAACTTGTTTATTCTTTATATCCAAAGCCTATACTCCCCCATAGATCATTTAAATAGCGCTCTTTATATTAAAAAAACTCACTCTCTGCAATACCTCTACAATTATCTGAGTATACTTCAAAAATAAACGACTCCGGAACATCTGCCCTGTTCACGCTTGTGAACTCGCTATTCTTGCATTAAGATAGTGAGCATTAGGAGTTTCAATGGGACTCAACCGGGAGATTTGAACAGATGAGACTTAAGAAACAAAGCTCTTCAGATATTATTCATAGTGATCTACTTGCTACCCAGGAACTTGTATATAACCCTTGCAATCTTGATTGCTCTGATCTCATTCATGAACCACACAATGCTGAATATGGTGCGTATATGTTTAATTTAAACGCGCTATCCATTAGATTCCGTGTTGCAAAAATCACACCTACAAAGATCGGGCAGTTTGTGACGTTATGGGAGAGAACTGGAGATGGGCCGATTCAACCTTATGACATATCTGATCCTGCCGATCTCTTCGTTATAAGTACACGCAAGGAAAATCACTTTGGTCAATTTGTATTTCCAAAAGCAGCCCTAGCTAACCAAGATATATTATCTAATAAAGGCGAAGGTGGAAAAAGAGCAATACGTGTGTACCCGCCATGGGATACTCCCACAAGTCGTCAGGCTCAAAAGACACAAAAATGGCAGTTGGAATATTTCTTAGAGATCCCAGCAGATAAGCCACTGGACTTTCTTCGTACGCAAATGCTTTACGGTTTCCCAGAAAATCGTACAGTCTGACCTATATCCTCCACATGCTTTATATCGGCCCATAAAATAAAATAGTTATACAAGGCGTCTCCTATATTCACAGCTTCTGGATATTTCATGATAATAGCGGCCTGATGGTTCCATTCCTCTACCTGATCAGCAGAAGGCACAATCAAACGCGCCTCTATTTCCTTTTCTTTCTGCCCCTGCATTTTCATCTCAATGATTTGTGGATCGGAGCCATAAGGCTTCAGTTGATGAAATGCATCCATGTTTGCTACATCATCAATGGATAACCTCTCACCAGAAAAAGCGGATAATTGAAAGAATCCGTTTTCCCCCTGATATTTTTCATCATATTCTGGATTCTTTACCCAATCGGAAGGATACTTCAAAGTGACCTTATACTCTTTTGAAGTATATGTTGAAACCCCCGCTCGCTTGACAAGCATTCCGATTCCAGTACTTCCTAATGCAATAACCGCTATAACCAACACACATAACCACCATTTCTTATACACTGTTCTTAACACGTTATCCTCCTGAAGTAATATTGGGTTGACACGCACAGCATGAAGAAATAAGATATAGATAAACATATGAGCAATCATTCATATGTATTAGTGAGGAGGAAATACATTGAATAATCTAAAAAATATCCTATCTCTCATTCTTTTTTGCATTTTCCTTATTTCTTACCTTATGAAGCTCGTTATCCTATACAAGAAGAACCATATTAAAGGAAATGTATTAGCAAAAGGTAAAAAACTAGCCAAGATTCATTATACCGAGCTATTCGTTAAGATTACCACTTTTGTATGGGGTGCAACGTGGTTTGCGTTCTCCTTAGCTGAGTCATACATAGTTACACTAGTCGGTGAGCAGTTTGATAATCCCGTCATTCACTTTTTCGGGGTTGGGGTAGCGGCCCTCGGATGTTTCATTTTTATTCAAGCAATGATTGCTATGCGCACTTCATGGAGAGTTGGGATAGATAAGACTACTGTAACAAAACTCATCACGCATGGTATATATAAATTTAGCAGAAACGCCGCATTTGTCGGTTTTGATCTCATGTTTCTGGGATTATATCTTATGTACCCAAATCTATTAACACTAATTATATTCCTACTTAACATTGTCGCCATACATTTACTTATACTTCAGGAAGAACAGCACTTAAAGTCCGTATTCGGAGCTGAATATATTAAATATTGTAATCGTACACCTAGATATATTTTATTTTGAAACCATACCTACTGCAAAATCAAATGTTCAAGCGCGTTTTACATTTTTTACAAGTAACGAAAACATTCTCTTAATGTAATTACTATAGTATGAGGTTGTAAACATACATTAGGAGGGAAATTATGAAATCACCGAAAAAGTACGGCGTTAAGACGGCCATTGTAGCAACTGCAGCAACTGCTCTCTTCGTTTCCAACGTAGTCATTACGCATGCCCCTAATCAAGCGAATGCAGCTTCATCAAACACACGAAATGTGATTCTGTTTGTCGGAGACGGGATGGGAACTGCCCAGCGCAATGCCATCCGCCTAGCTACAGTAGGTGAAAAAGGAAATCTAGCGATGGATTCTATGCCATATGCCGGACTCATTCATACAAGCTCCACTGTCCCTATTACAGATTCAGCTGCTTCAGCCACAGCTTATGCCAGCGGAGTCAAGACTTATAACGGAGCCATCGGGATGGATGCAGATAAAAAGTCCGTCCAAACCATTATGGAATATGCAAAATCAGCAGGAAAATCTACAGGTGTTGTAACTACCAGTCAAATTACAGACGCTACAGGCGCTGCCTTCGGTGCTCATGTTGAAGATCGTTCCAAACAAAGTGATATTGCTCTGCAGCTTCTGACCAAGAGCAAAGTTGACGTTCTTCTCGGTGGAGGCGAAGACTTCTGGTATCCTGCTGGAAATCCAGGTAAGTTCGCAGATGAGCCAGCTGAAGATCCTTCAGAGAAGAGCAAAGGAACGCAAGGGAATCTTGTAGAAAAAGCTAAACAGCTTGGATACTCCTACGTAACGAACAAAACCGATATGCAAAAGGCGAAAAGCGGCAAGCTTCTCGGGTTATTTGCAAATGAGGAAATGTTCCAGCAAAAACCAGAGGGTGAAGGAGATATCTACAACCCGGTTGTATCCTTGCCTGAAATGACGAAAAAAGCGATAGACACGCTTGCAGCAAATAAAAATGGATTTTTCCTGATGGTTGAAGAAGAAGGTACTGACGAATTTGCACACCAAAACAACGCCAAGATGACAATTAAAGCGGGGCAAGAGTTGGATAAATCCGTACAGGTCGCCAAAAATTTTGCTAAAAAAAATCCCGATACCCTTGTCTTAGTTCTCGCTGACCATGAAACAGGTGGGTTCTCTATTGAAGCTGTGGATGCTGAAGATGAGTCAGGCGACGGTATTTCTAAAGAGGATGGTCCGTTTGCCATCGCTAATTCCAAACAGAATTTTGTGGTGGACTGGACGACCTCGGGTCATACAGCAGTAGATATTCCTATTACAGCCATGGGTAAAAATGCTCAGTTGTTTACTGGAATCTACGAAAACACTGAAGTATTTACTAAGGTCGCCCAAGCCATGGGCCTTAAAGTGAAATAATAAGATCGGACAGAAAAAAAGACTAGCCAGACTTTCTGGTTAGTCTTTTTTCATTGATGAACCACAATCCTGGGTTTTCCCTTACACTCTATGATCTCCACAACTACTTAGCATCTGTCCGAACAACAAACGTGATTTCCTTGGTCTGGTCTACCCACTCACCTGTCAGTCGAAATCCCCTTATAGTTGCCCCTGCTTCATAATCCTTACTATCTGAACTAAGAAAAGACGCCATATTTGAATCGAGCTTAAAAGTAGCTGTCTTATCCTCTAATTCAACATTTACCGGCGCTGCTGTTTCTTTTTTATACTTAAAAGTGCCATCATCTCTCAAAATATATTCTGTCAAATTGTAGCTGTCTGGAGCTGTATCGCTAAATTCGATTTGTATGATTTCTCCAAACTTCACATAGGGAATTAAAACATCCGGGTCAGCCGTAAGGCTTTGGAAAGATGCACTAACTTCTTCTAAATCAGTGTTCTTGTCAAGTGGCATCACGATAGATTGAATTACTCTCCCTTTAGATGTAACCGTTACTTCCTTAATTACAGTATCGCTGGCCTGTTCTCGATCGCAATCTGGGAAAATAAACAGAAGCACAAGACTAAGGGTTAATAAGTATACTTTTCTCATGGAAAGCCCCCTTCTATCCCAATATCAAATGTACCATTCATTCACAATGTTATCGAGGTGTGTATGTAAGATATCTGTCATACGGATCAATGCTTATCCAAGGAGTCAAGTTTATGGGAAAGCATATGAATTAACTCTAGCTCATGTAATACCATACTACGGGTATAAAAATATAGCTCTTCAGAGTAAACCAAATCTTCACCGTTCCCAAGCACTAGGGATAGCTGTTGTAAATGTTCCAGCTTCTCTTTCATGTAAGTCTCTCTGTAATCAAGTAATCTTCGGCGGGCCTCCTGATCCAGTAGCTCATAATAAGCAAGACGAATAGACCATTCATTATCAATACGAATAGTCTCCAGCGTAAATTCGTTCAAGCAGATATGAAACCGCTCCTCACCCTCGGCTGTGATCGAATACACATGCCGTTTAGGCCGGTTTTCCTGCATTTCCGTTTTTTTAATTACCCAACCTCGCTTTTCAAACAATTTCAGCTTCGGATACAGCGAATTATTATTAACGATTTTATCGTTACCCATTACGAAAATAATATTTTTTTTAATCTCATAACCATGCTTTGACCCTTTCATTAATTGAGCCAGAATCAAGACTTCAATATCCATGTTCATCCTCCGAACTACCGGACTTCATTTCCGGTCATTTTCTTATCTTACCTCAAGGACTGCATTTGTGCCAAATACTTCGTGATTTTATGCACATACTTTTATCACCCCATTCGATAATATAGGTTAAAATAACCTAGTTTTTTTTAACCTAAGTGTAGAGAGGAAGTTATTTCATGGAATTCGCACATTTGTTCAGCAAAGGTACGATCGGAAATATGGAGCTCAAGAACCGGGTCATTTTACCTGCCATGGGAACAAAAATGAACGCTCCGGGTGGTTATGTCAGCGAACGCTTGATTGATTACCATGTTGCACGCGCAAAAGGCGGTAACGGCTTAAATACAGTTGAAGTAACAACTATTCACCCAACGGCTGCTTCTGATGATGCTCCAGCCATTTATGATGATAAATTCATTCCTGGCATGACCCTATTAGCTCAAGCTATTCGTGATGCAGGCGGCAAAAGCTGTCTTCAGTTATGGCATGGAGGGAAAGTAACTCCTAACCTGATTCAAGTCTCCTCGTCTCCTGTTCCTTTCGAGGGTGTCACTCATATTCCCCGAGAGCTGGAGCTTCACGAAGTTAGCGAGATGGTTCAAGCTTACGCAGAGGCTGCTTCACGTGCGAAAAAAGCTGGTTTTGACAGTGTGGAATTCCATGCCGGTCATGGTTATTTGCCGCAACAATTTCTAAGCCCAGCTATGAACTTCCGTCAGGATGAGTACGGGGGTTCTTGGGAGAATCGCTGTCGCTTTCCGCTCGCGTGTATCCGTGCCATTCGAGAAGCGGTTGGACCCGGGTTCCCTATCTTGATGAGAATCTCAGCGATCGAGGATCTACCGGGCGGACTAACACTGGAAGATATGAAGCTCTTCTCGAAGCTGGCTGAGGAAGCTGGTATTGATGCGATTAATGTATCGCGCGGCGTTCCAGCAGGCACAGCTATTAAATATGAAGTACCTCCAATTGATCTACCCGTAGGCTTCAATGTAGATAATGCCGCACAAATTAAATCCGTGGTTAGCATCCCAGTTATCGCTGTAGGACGTATTAATGATCCAGCGATTGCGGATCGGATTATTGCCGAAGGACTAGCTGATTTCGTAGCCATAGGCCGCGCTCAATTGGCAGATCCTGAATTCTGTAATAAAGCATTAGCTGGACGTGCGGACACGATTGTTAAATGTGTGGGCTGTGATCAAGGCTGCTTCGATGGATTCGTGAATCCGAAAGTGCCTTTCATCAGCTGTGTATTTAATCCTGCAACCGGACGGGAAAGTGAATATGAATTGCAACCAACGAGCACGCCTAAGAAAGTGCTTATTGCCGGTGGTGGACCAGCCGGATTAGAAGCAGCAGTCACCTTGAAACGGCGTGGGCATTCTCCGATATTATGCGAAAAGAATGACATTCTTGGCGGACAGCTTTATATCGCCGGTGCCGCACCGCGTAAAGAAGAAATGGCCGCCGCCGCTCTAAATATGGGAGAAGCCGCTAAACGTGAAGGTGTGGAAATTCGAATGAATACAGAGGTTACTCCAGCACTTATCCAAGAAATTAGTCCGGATGAAGTCATTCTTGCAATCGGATCCGCCCCTGTTATTCCTCCAGTAGAAGGCGTTCTGAGTGGTCATGTTGTGAATTCACATGATGTATTATGGGGAACAGCCCATCCTGAAGGTCGAGTCGTTATTATTGGAGGGGGATTAGTCGGTCTTGAAGTCGCTGAGCTGCTGGTTGAACGTGGAAATCAAATCACTGTTGTTGAAATGCAAGCCGATGTAGCAAATGATCTGGGAATCCTTCGTAAAATCTGTGTAATGGAAAGTCTCTATGGCCATGGCGTTACATTAATGACTAACAGTAAGTGTATGGCGATCCACAAGGATAGTGTACTGGTTGAAAAAGATGGGGAGCTTCACAGCTTGCCAGCCGATTATGTAGTAATTGCAGTAGGTTCACGTGCCCTCAACAAGCAAACCCTCCAGGACTTCTTGGAGGGAAATTCCATTCCTTATCATGTAATTGGTGACGCTGTGCAAGCTCGCAGAGCGCTTAATGCGATTTGGGAGGGTGCAGAATTAGCTAGACGAATCTAGTTTATATGATCAAATAAATGTATGTAAAATAAACCCGGCAGGCCGCGCCCGCCGGGTTACATTATTAATTGTTCATTTCTGTGATGCGACGGTCCCTTATAGCATATGTATTCGTCTTCACTTGATCAATAAAGCTTATTAACTCGTCCTCATTCATGAACATGATATTCATCCCTGAACGATATTTGAATTTGCTCAAGTTTACTCCATAGAACAATTGTCCTCATGTCAATGGAGAGTACACACTTATATTGAGTATCGGTAGGTCAATAAATATAGCATATTTTTCAGCAGCTTTAAACACCGCTTCTTTAGCATTCCCAAGCTCTCCAAAAGGATGGATGACAATCTCAACCCCTTTTTTCTTAATTGTTCGTTTCCATGTACCTACAACTTGGCCACCTACAACAATCATCGGGAGGAAAACACCGTTATTTCCAGGGACAATCAAAGGAGCCGTCTCTGGCTCAAGTACAGCGCTCCGGTCTTTATATCCAAGGATGTACTCATCAAAACCCGGTAGTAAATAAACTCCAGAATCTTCATCCGCAGGAGCTGGTCGATGGGAAGTCATCCAATACTCGCTGCCGTTTATATCCTCTGATTGAAGTTCATTATTCACAGATTCTAACCCACGTCTAGCATCTGTAAGAGTTATACCTGCCCACCAAGCGAAGTCTTGAACGGTCGCCAATTCACGGGCAGTAAAATACCGTAAGGCGAGTTCTTGCAATGCTCCTTCGTAGGATAGCTCTCGGCAACCCGGCACCCACTCCTCTAATAACACAATCGTTTGCTGTTTACCATTCATCGGTCCAAAACAAATTAACCCTTGATAGGCGCAATTCCAGAGCATATGATAACCTCGTTGATTCCCAGTGTGGATACCTTCCTCTTCTATTAGCTGAAGTAGGACCGAACGATCCATTTGCTTCCCGCCCTTTAAAGCATCGACAATAATTTTCCTACAGCTCTCAAGTGTTTGATCATCAAGTCCGAGCTCCACCATTCGCCGCTTTGTCTGTGATGCTAAACGCGGTGCGGATAGCTGAAGCATCCACTTCACATCTTCTGCTGGGACGAAATGAAGCGTACCCCGCAGCGTCCAAGTAAGAATAATCTTCCGCTCAGCAATTGCACGCTCAACATCTGCTAATTTCGAAGCTGGAGAACGTAATCCGATAGCCCAAACCGCCTGCATATAATCTTGCGCTTGCATAGCTCCCATTTTTTTCACAACCTGCTCTGGTGTGTGATGTAAAGACCCTGAAATCATTTGATTATACAACCTGCTATTAGCAATACGGTTATTCGTCACATCGTTCCTCCTGTTCAGAAATGAACCCTTAATTATATACTTCCAGTTATCTAACAAAATAGTTAAGTTCATGCCTCATGCCTATGTTCGATATTACTATTGATTCCATTGAATGACGAGATTAAAAAGAGTTTCAAGCTACATTTATTTGTAAAAAATGCAACAGAATTCTGATCCGCTTTTTTTCGGATCCATTCTGTTGCACGAAGTACAACGTAAAGGTTAAATTGCTCTTTTATATTACACATTTTTAAAAGAAAAACGCTGCTTCTTCTTCTTTCTTCACAACCTGCATCGCTTTAGTAGTATTCACCAATTCGTTAGCTAGTCGATTCAGTCTAAAAAGAATATCATCATCCACAATTTTTTTCCGATCATATTGCTTCTCTTCAATAAAAACATACTTAGGAACCACCACCGCTCTCATATAAGAAAGAATCGGTTTCAACTGCTGTTCTGCTACTAAATAATGTTTGGAAGAACCGGCTGTTACCACAATTCCGATAACTTTATCCTTGAACCCATTAACCGGGAGTAAATCAAATAAGTTCTTAAGTGTTCCCGGGATCGAAGCTTGAAAAACAGGGGTTCCGATGATATACGCATCTGCCTCCATCATTTTCTCCAAAACGACTTTTGTATCACCTGTATAGTCCATGTAGCTTCGTCCATCGCTAAACTCAAGCTTATAATCGCCTAGATCGATGAGTTCTACTTGGAAATCCGGATGCTTGTCTATAATATTATTAAGTGCTTGCTGTACAGCGATTCTAGTCTTCGATCCAACAATAGACCCTGATATCCCAATGATCTTCAACATAACCCCTCCTTCTTATTTCTTAGCTGTAGCGCGTCTTACGGCTGGTGCTACTTCAGATGCGAACAAGTCAATAATTTGTTCCACTTGAGGATAAGGTAACCCACCAACATCAATTTGAGCTAGAAAACGGTTATGTCCGTACATCTCATGCTGATAGAGGATCTTCTCTACAATTTGTTGAGGACTACCCACAAGCAGTGCATTTCTCACACTTATCGCTTCCGCAAATTGTTCCTTCGGATAGCTCGATCCGCGAAGCTCTTTCATCAAGTGATTGAGATAAGGATAGTAATTGCGGAATGCTTTTTGTGAGTCCGGATCAATATACATTAATGAAGTAGTGCTGACTGGAAGCTCTGCTGGATTAAATCCTGATTGCGCTGCAACCATACGATACGCGTCTACCGAACCCTTAAAAGCAGATGACGGGCCGCCAAGGGTGGTCAGCATCATCGGAATCCCCATTCTTCCTGCTTTAATTGCACTTGCTGGGGGTCCTCCAACGGCTCGCCAGATTGGCAATTTGCCATTCAAAGGTTTAGGGAAGATTTCCATATCATTTAAAGCAGGGCGGTATTTCCCTTCCCACGTGATACGATCAGACTCATTTATTTTCATAAGTAATTCAATTTTCTCTTCGAATAATTCTTCGTAATCTCTTACGTCATAACCAAAGAGTTCATAAGCACCAAGACGCGATCCGCGTCCAGCAACAATCTCTGCTCTACCGCCGGATAATAAATCCAAAGTTGCGAAGTCCTCATATACACGTACAGGATCTGCAGTGCTTAGCACAGTGGCTGAACTTACAAGCTTTATACGCTCGGTAGCATTTGCTATGGCTCCAAGGACAACCGAGGCTGCAGAGGTAATGAATTTCGGTTGATGACTCTCACCTACTCCAAATACATCTAATCCAGCATCCTCAGCTAATTTGGCAGCAGATACGATCTCTTGAATCCGTTGTCGTTCACTAATTGCTTTACCTGTTAAGGCGTCTGTGGTGTGATCACCTAACGTGTATAAACCTAGCTCCAACCCTTTTCTCTCGTCGTTTCTATATTGTTCCATCATGATAATGTCCTCCTTTCATAGCTATATTAGGTTTAGCGGATAGGATGAAGCTTCGATTCAATCTCTTCACGTTGTTCTTCCAGAAATGAAGGTAAGGTCAAATTCTCTCCTAGTGCATCAAAAGCTTCATCAATCTCAAATCCTGGGCCATCTGTAGCAAGCTCAAAGAGAATATGGTTCGGATCCCGGAAATACAAGGAATGGAAGTAATAACGATCAATGACCCCCGTGTTTTTAAACCCTGCAGCAGTGATTTTGGCGGCCCATTCGGTTAATTCTTCAACATCCTTCACTCTAATAGCCACATGATGAATACTGCCCCTACCTGGTCTCTCCCGATCTTTGTCATTTATTTCTTTGAGCTGAAGTTCAGTGTACAAACCACCCTTATCTGTTTCAAAAATATCCACCATAGCCTTCGAATCACCCATGGAAGGCACTGTCCGAACTTGTGTATAGCCTAAAATATCTTCCAAAACCGCTTTTGTTCGGCTAGCCTCACGTACAGTCAATTCAACGGGTCCTAACCCCACGATGGCATACTTTGGAGGGATATCTTCTGTAATCCACGGTTCAACGAGCTCGATTCCGTTATCTTTTTCAGCAGATACTAGATGGACCATCAATTCATCCCTATCATAAAAAGTAAGCGACTTGCGCTCCCCTATACTTACAATAGCTTCATGAGGTACTTCAAAAGAATCTAATCGACTAGCCCAATATGACAAGGCTTCATCACTAGGAACAAGAAGGGAGAAAGAACTAATACTGTTCGTCCCTTTGCGAGTCCGACCTGCATTTGGCATTTCAAAGAAAGATACCTCGGTGCCTGGAGCGCCATTGCGATTGCCGTAAAATAGATGGTACATGGAAGGATCGTCCTGATTGACTGTTTTCTTTACAAGTCTGAGGCCCAGTACCTCTGTATAAAACCACAAGTTTTGTTTAGCGTCTTTAGTAATCATGGACACATGATGTTGTCCGTTTATGGATTGTTGTTTCATTTTAAAAACCTCCTAGTTGAATTGTATTGAATTTAAGTTTACTAGTATACTGACGGAGAAAAAAGTAAGCTTTATGATTAATAAAGCTTGTCATTACTACTGGACCCCTCGCGGGAGCCGATTCACATCTTGACTATGCCGATGAATTTTCTTAAGCATGCTGTAAAATACTTTCTTCTCCTCGTCAGTCAATGGATCGAATAACGAAGCTTGGAAGTCTGATTGCAAAGGCAACACCTTCTCGATAAGTGTTTGACCCTTTTCCGTTAAAGTAATGTACTTCACTTTCCAATCCTGTTTGCGTTCAATGAACTCTTCCTTCTCTAATCGGCCTAACATATGTGATACTCCGCCTTTAGTAATGGTTAGATGCTCGGCGATTTCCATCTGTGTCACAGGTTGATGTATTAATATTTGTACCAATGTATCGAACTGATTGACAGTTAAGCCAAATTGTTTCAAGAACTCATTAGAAAGATCGTTACTATTCTCATATATCCTTACCAGCCGTAACCAGATCAATAAGCTTAACTGGTTATCTTCAGTGAATCCATTATTCCTCATTTGGTCACGCCCATCATTTGTTTATTTTGTTTGTGATTTGATTTGTTAATATGAGTATACTAGTAAACTGACAAGGAGTCAAGCATAGCAGGAATCCTACTTGCTTGCCAAATACCAATTTGGAATATAGGTTTGAAAATCATCATACCACTTCAGAACACTTTCCGCCCTGCTCAGCATATCAGCAACGTCCTCTTTCCCAAATGGAATGGCCCAATAAATGCTTGATAACTGGTTGCTAGCAATATATAAAGCCATCATTTTAAAGAACAAGTCCGGGACATTGTTATTAAAATATCCATGAATACGACCCGAAGCGAACTCTGCACTTATCATCGCACAAAATGTAATTCGATTAAATTCCTCCCACGGATCACCATCATCAAACCTGTTGAAATCAATAATCCCCAAATCACCCGACTTCGTAACGATCATGTTTCCCACATGGTAGTCACCATGCTGAAAAGTTTGAGGGCGTCCGTCAAGTAAGTATCGATTCGCCTCTATAAATTGAATGACTTGATCTTCTCCCTTTAGAACAATGCCGCATGCTTTATAGTTGGTAATGTATTTATCGATCTTCCGATTATAATAATCAGCCCACGGCACTTGATCTTTCCCCGCAGGCATTTGATGTATAGATTGTAAGTATTGTCCCGCTTTCACACCCAATTGATATTGCTCTTCTACACTTAGCGTAGGGATAATCTTTTCCGCATCCTCCCCATCAATCCAAGTCAATAAGGAATATACACTCTGACCACCATTGCATACCCCAAACTGTAGCGGCCTTGACATCAAAATATCTTGATCAACCAGCCGTAGAATTGCTTCGTATTCCCGCTTTTTCTGATCATATTGAGAAATATCTGATGTTCTCAGCAAAAGTTCGCTGCCACTAATGGTCTTTATGTAGTATTTCTTATCCTTTGACCAACCTTTATGAACAGGCTCAACACTTACCCATGTAGCGGCTTCCGGTATGTCTTTATAGAAAGAATCCATTTCATTTCACCCTCCTTTTACTTTTTTTGATTGATTAGTAAAATTTCCTTGTTATTTCCTAGAAGAATATTCTAATTCAATTGATACTGAAGCAACAATAGTGTATGATACATAGTATAAAACATATACTGTATGACATACATTAATATCATTTTTAGTATCCATACAATGGCGGCAAGTATTTAAATGAGAAATATAATGAGGTGGGTGAATGAGTACTTTATTAAACTCCTTAATTACAGAGCTTAGGAGAGGTACGTTAACACTAGCTGTTTTAAGTCAATTACGAACACCACAGTATGGATACTCGCTCGTTCAATTACTGGAGGAATCCAGCATCGCTATTGATCAAAGCACCTTGTATCCATTGCTTCGCCGATTAGAGAAACAGGAACTAGTGACGAGTAGCTGGGACACATCCGAGAGCAGACCCCGTAAGTATTATGTCTTAAGTGACTATGGTGTAGAAATTTTTTTGCAGCTAAAGGAAGAATGGCTTAAGAATTCGAAAGAACTCTACGGCCTATTACAAGGGGAGGATGACCATGAAGCTGATTGAGATTTACATCCATGAAGTGACTCGGAGGCTACCAGAACAAACTCGGGAGGATATCGCTCTCGAATTACGATCAACCATAGAGGATATGTTACCGGATGATCCTGATGAACAAGAGGTCAAGGCTGTACTTGCTAAGTTGGGGAATCCTGCAGTATTAGCCAGTGAATATCGAGACCAGCCCATGCATCTCATCGGACCACGTTATTATGAGTTATATCTTACCTTATTAAAAATGATAATACCGATTGCTGTAGTGGTTTCTTTAATCGCGATGACTGCCGAATATTTGATCGGGTATAGCGGCGATCAATCAGTGGCGGGGATTGTTACGACTGTTATAAGCAAAGGTATTGCTAGTATCCTTGAGGTAGGAATCCAAGTCTTTTTTTGGATAACTATAGTTTTTGCTATCATCGAACGAACGGATAACGGAAAAGAGAAACACCCCTTCACAACAAAAATGAGCAAATGGACACCTGATGATTTGAAGGACATCACTCCTATTCATAAGAAAAAAGCGATTAAGAATTTTGAAGTATTCAGTAGTTTTTTCTGGATTGCGATATGGGCTACCTTATATTTTAATGCTGAGCATTTGATCGGTGTATATAAAGGGGGGACAGGTGTACTTGATTTTGTCGCACCCGTTTTTAATCAGGATGTATTGCTTCAGTATTGGCCTATTGTTCTTGTAGTGATCGGATTTGAAGCAGCATTAGCTATTTATAAATTAATTAAGAAACAATGGACAAAGGGACTGGCATTATGTGCTACAGCTCTCGAGCTCCTTGTGATCATTGTATTCGCTATCATCCTACGGAATCCAAATGTATTCAACCAAGAATTCATAACGTATATGTCTGATCTATTTAACATTACGACGAATCAATTTAAAACCGGGCTAGTCGGCGGTGGAATTTCCTTGTTCATTTTAGTTGCAGCTCTCAATATATACGAAGGCTTCCGTAAGGCTAGAATTTAATATTTTATTTATTAATGCAATATCACTGATCGGTGATTGTAGAGATTAGACTCCTTTTTTAACAGTATCATCCTCCACTAATAGTTTTGGACTTAAATAACGTTATTGGGGTTTATCAGGTCCGTTAACGAAAAACAATAGAGTGCCCCAGCAGCCATTCATGACTTTTGGGACACTCTATCTGTATTAATTAAAAAGTTCTAGCTCAATAACCGTATCCATTTCGTCGGGCAGTTTGGCCCCTTTTAATGTAATAAACGCTCCACCGTTAACATCTGAATATTCTTCAGCCATCCAAGGTGCTTCTACCTTCAATTCTGTGCCATCTCGTAGTAATCTAGCCTTCTTAATCTTCCCCTTCAAGCCTTGGAAATAGATCGGACCAATTCCACGATCGTAGACATGTGCATACAACTTATTCCCTTTTTGCGTATAACGGCCCCACTCCGGCTTAGCAAGCAAAGAACTACCGCAGCCATAAATACTATCACCATTCAAACGCATCCATTCGCCCACCTCATCAAGGATGACAAGCGATTCTCTTGTCATTTCACCTTTGGCATCTGGACCAATGTTAAGGAGCAGGTTACCGTTCTTACTGATACATTCGACCATCGAGCGAATGACCTGCTGGGTTGATTTATAATTTTTATCTTCGGAATGATAACCCCAGTTATCGTTTAGCGTAATACATGCTTCCCAAGGGATTGATTGACCATTCACGTCAACGATGCCGCCTGGAGGAATGATTTGCTCTGGAGAGAAGAAATCTCCAGCATATTCTTCTGGCTCGGCCGCGCGGATATTCCCACCCAAACGATTGTCGATAATAATATCCGGCTGGATAGAGCGAATCATACGGATTAGCTCCGTTGCTTTCCATTTCTCTCCGGTCATATTATCGTAGGAGAAGTCAAACCACATGATGTCGATTTTGCCGTAATTCGTCAACAGTTCCTTCACTTGTCCATGCATATACTCCAAATATTTATCAAAATCAATCGGCTTGTCTTTAGCCGCTTCATTGTCCCGATCCGGATGCGCTTTATCACCATATCCAGGGTAATCATCATGATGCCAATCAATAATAGAGTAGTACAAACCTACAGCAATACCCTCTGCCCGGAAAGCGTCTACATATTCTCGTACAAGATCACGTCCAGCGGGCGTGTTAGTCGCCTTGAAATCTGTTAGCTTACTATCAAACAAGCAGAATCCGTCGTGATGCTTGGTCGTAAGAACCGCATACTTCTGCCCCGCTGCTTTGGCTGCGCTGGCCCACTTCTTCGGGTCATATCGAGATGCGTCAAATTCATCGAAATACGTCATGTAGTGCTCTCTACTCATTCGCTCGTTCCCACGTATCCACTCACCGCGTGCAGGAATTGAATATAATCCCCAATGAATGAACATGCCGAATCTATCCTGCAAGAACCATCTCGTTCTTTCTTCTCTTGTACCCATCTCTCTTCAGCCCCTCCGTTTTCGATAGCTTTGATAAACAGTTACCATCATCTAGACGGTATGAAATAATGCTGCAGCGCCTATAAGACCTACATCATCCCTCAGACCTGCTGACTCAATAGTATAAGTTCCTTTATACGGCTTCATGACAAGTTCCTCTGTTTTCTCTCTCAGCGCCGGAAACAGTAGTTCACCAGCTTTGCTTACGCCTCCACCAATTACAATGCGATCTGGATTAAACGTATGTACCGCGTTAGCTAATCCAATCGCCATATAATGAATTGTTCGCTCAATCACCTCGACAGCTACCGGATCTTTTAGTGCCATCGCTTCGAAGACGTGTCGAGAATTAATCTTTTCACCACTTCTACTAGCAAGCTCTGTAATCATCGACGTTCTGCTCTCCATCTTCCGCAGTGCCATGTCCCGAATCGCTGTACCCGAAGCAAATACTTCCCAGCATCCATATCTTCCACAGCTACATTCCGTTCCGCTCGGGTCAATAATATTATGACCGAGTTCTCCTGCAAATGAGTTCGTGCCGAGCAATAGCTCACCATCCATGACAATGCCAGCTCCAATTCCTGTGCTGAAGGTAACATATACCATGTTGTTTGAACCTTTGCCAGCTCCTCTTACATACTCACCCCAAGCTGCAGCATTCGCATCGTTTACCACTTTCACTTCAACACCAAGTTCTGACTCCATCCAACGCTTCAGTGGAACATTGTCCCATTCAGGAAGATTGGTACCGTGAATAACAATTCCATCCTGGCTGTTCACTGCTCCGGGAGAAGCAAGTCCGACCCCCATTAGCGGTCGTCCTTCGGATACGGAACGTATCATTCCGATCATTCGCTGTACTACCTCTTCCGCAGTGCTTGCCCCGGCCGTCTCCATCAACTCTCGATTCAACAAAACACCTTTTGAATCGAATAATGCTGCGGCAATTTTTGTCCCACCTAAATCAATTCCCACTACGTAACTATCTACCTTATGCATAACCATTCACCTTTTCACCATCAAATATTAGCCGTTAGAATGAATATTCTCAGCTAACGCCCGCAGGGCTACTGGATCGATTGGAGACAAAGCGTCTTTGCCATAACGAACAGCCGATCCAAAATGTACTTCCGTGACTCCTGTCTGTTGAATAAAGGATGTAATACCTTCTGGCTTCAGACCGCTTCCAGCCAATATATTAATCGAACTACCTCTAGATTCCTCTACTAGCCTACGCATAGCGGGAATGGCATCAGGTGCTGGACCAGGTCCAGCAGAGGTAAGAATACGTGTGATTTGCGGATAATTACAAAGCGTTCGATAACCTGCAATTTGATCCCCCAGCTCATCAAAAGCACGATGGAAGGTTACTTGTAAGCCATCTGTCAACGGCAATAATGTTTCAAGCGCTCGCTCATCGATCGTTCCTTCCGCTGTTAGTGCGCCGAGAACAACACCCGACGCACCGCTGGCTGCAATCTGTCTGATTTCTGAGGCCATAGTCAAAATATCATACTTGGAATAGTTAAATGATCTACTGTGTGGACGGACCATAACAAAGACAGGAATACGAACCGATTTGACTACTTGCTCCACCAATCCTATTCCCGGTGTTAATCCACCTTCTGTAATAGCAGTAATGAGCTCAAGGCGATCTGCCCCATTCGCCTCAGCCGTCAGAGCATCATCCATACAAGTAGCGATGACTTCCAATCTCATAACTTCCCCCCACTCTTCCAGTTGTTATTGATGTATTTGCTTCATGACATAATCGGCGAGCAGGCGTGCACCATATCCCGTCGCTCCAGCTTCTGAATACCCCACATCCTGCTTGTACTGTACCGTCCCTGCCATATCAATATGAACCCAGCTCATCGACTCTGCTACAAAGCGCCGAATAAATAGGGCTGCTGTTATCGCACCTGCAAATGGGGACGTACTAACATTGCGCAGATCAGCGTAATTACTCCGCAAATCTGCTTCATATTCATCCATTAGCGGCATGGGCCACAAGCGTTCCCCATTTCGCTCACCAATCTCTACCAGGCTCTGCGTTATATCAGCATCGCCCCATATACCTGCGATACCTAATCCCAGCGCCGCACCGACATTTCCAGTTAGGGTAGCGATATCGATCGCTTGGTTCGCTCCGATATTCGCGGCATGAATAAGCGCATCCGCTATGATAAGTCGACCCTCACCATCTGTATTTGCAACCTGAACGGTTAACCCGTTAGGGTAGCGGATAACAGATGAAGGCAACATCGCCTCAGCATCCGGCACATTATCAACAACCGGAATAAGTGCAGTCACATTTACATTGGCACGCTTCCGTATCAAAATATCCATAGCCCCAATTACAGCAGCCGCACCGCCCATATCCATGCGTGCATCGCTAATATCACTGGCTGTCTTCACGTTCATGCCACCTAAGTCAAAGGTTACACCTTTACCTACCAGTGCTAACATCGGTAATTCAGGGTTGCTCTCGTAACGAATTTCAACCAGAGCTGGAGAATGCTTGCTCCCTGCTCCAACAGAGATCAGTCCATTCATCTGAAGATCCACAAGCTCCTGCCCTCGATAGATATGAACTTTTAATGCAGCATCATCACGGTCAAAAAATTCAGCCATCCATTCCGCGAAACGATCAGGGTTTAGTGTCCCGGGCACTTCATTCACAAGATCACGAGCAACGATTGCTCCTTCAGCACGTATCTGTGCAGAAACCCGTACAGCTTCTATTTCAACAGAAGACAGTTCAGGCCAATCTAAGGATTGAAGCTGTAAATCAACAGAGCCTTCAACCTTGGTCGTTCCGCGATAAGTTTGGAAACGGTACAACCCGAGAATCCAGCCTTCCATCCAAGCTTGTAATTCATCAGCAGCAGAAATATCACTGTTCCTATTTACAGCCTCAGAGGCTAATCTCACTAGTGAAGCACTGCTGCGTCTTTCTTTCAAGATAGAACGAGCAGCAGCTCCTCCTGCTCGGCGAATCTTCTCAAGCGTAATATCCTTGCGCTTTCCCATGCCTACCGCTAATACGTCAGACTCTTCCTCAGTGCGGGCATGTAACCAAGTCACACTGCTGCACTGTTTGTGAGCCGCTCCCAGTTTAAAAGGAAATGACTCCTCGTCATAAGCTAAATAGACAATAGTATCCGCCACGTTAGCGGAATCGAATAAGATATTCATCGCTGTCCCTTCTTTTCCGTAAAGTTATCTCACAATTTCCGTTATCGCTCTAATTTCAGCATTTCTTCATCAAATAAATGGCACGCAACCTCATGACCTGGTTCAACTTCTCGGAATATTGGTACATGCTGCTTACAGATTTCCATACAGGAAGGACATCTTGTATGAAAACGGCATCCCGACGGTGGATCAACCGGACTTGGGAGATCTCCCTTCAGAATAATGCGTTCCTTCTTTAAGGTAGGATCGGGTACAGGTACAGAAGATAGCAACGCTTGCGTGTAAGGATGCATTGGACGATCATACAAAGTATCTTTATCCGCCGTCTCTACGAGGGAACCAAGATACATGACACCGATTCGATCACTGATATGTTCAACAACACTTAGATCATGAGAAATGAATAAATAGGTCAGACCATACTCTTCCTGCAGATCCTGCAATAGATTCAGCACTTGTGACTGAATCGATACATCCAGTGCAGACACGGGCTCATCCGCCACGATTAAGCTTGGTCGAACAGACAATGCTCGGGCGATTCCAATCCGTTGGCGCTGTCCACCGCTGAATTCAAAAGCGAAGCGCTCGGCATGGAAACTGTTCAGTCCTACTGTCTCTAGCAGCTCACATGCTAGTTTATCCCGTTCTTTGGAGGATAGCTTTGTATGAATGAGCAGCGGTTCAGCGACAAGATCCTTCACCTTCATCCGTGGATTAAGTGAAGCATAGGGATCTTGGAACACCATCTGCATATCTTTACGAATAGGCCGCATTTGATTGTCTGAAATATGGCTAATATTTTGACCCTTAAACCACACTTCACCGTCATTTGGTTCCAGCAAGCGAGTCACAAGTCTACCTGTAGTGGATTTACCACAGCCACTCTCACCCACAAGGCTGAACGTTTCTCCTTTACGTATAGCGAATGAGATCCCATCAACTGCGTGCAAATATCTTGTAGTTCCGAAAAAGCCCTTCTTCACTGAAAAAAACTTCTTCAGGCTTTTAACTTCAATTAGTGGAGTCTCCTTCACAAACGTTCCCCTCCTTCCATGTTCTCCTGCTGTGTAAGCCAACAACGACTCTTTCGCTCAAGTCCCTCAATCGGAAGTAACTCAGGCTCCTGCGTGAGACAACGCTCTGTGACAAACTCGCAGCGTGGGGCAAATTTACAACCTGCTGGCATTTGTGAAAGGTCAGGTACATTTCCTTTAATAGAGTCCAAACGGCGTACATTCTGGCGCAGCTTCGGAACGGATTGAATTAATCCCTTCGTATATGGATGCTGCGGTCTTGCAAAGAGTTCTTGTACGGAAGCTTCTTCTACTACACGACCAGCATACATAACAACTACACGGTCGCATAGTTCGGCTACTACCCCAAGGTCATGGGTAATGAGCAGCATTCCCATATCCTGTTCTTCTTTCAGATGCTTCATTAGATCAAGGATCTGTGCTTGAATCGTTACATCCAGCGCCGTTGTCGGTTCATCTGCAATCAGCAGCTTCGGGTGACAAGACATCGCCATCGCAATCATGACACGCTGCCTCATACCACCAGAGAGCTGATGCGGATAATCATCCACCAATTCTTCCGCACGTGGGATACCCACAAGACGCAACATATGAATGGCATGCTCACGAGCTTTCTTCCGGCCATAGCCCAAATGCAGCATGATCGGCTCCATCAATTGCAAACCAATCTTTAGCACAGGATTAAGCGAAGTCATCGGCTCCTGAAAAATCATCGCCATATCATTTCCACGGATCTGACGCATCTCTTTATCCGTTACTTTCGTCAGATCAGTCCCCTCAAAGCGAACAGAGCCACCGGAGATTCTACCTGGCGTATCCTTAAGCAGCCGCATAATGGACAGTGAGGTTACACTTTTGCCACAGCCGGATTCTCCAACTAGACCCAGCACTTCACCTTTCTTAATCACAAAGTCAACACCTGCAACGGCCGTTATACTTCCATCGCCGCGTTTGAACTCCGTTTTCAGCCCTTGTACTTCCAGCAAATTTTGAGTCATGTCTTGTCCCTCCTTAGTTTTTCATTTTGGGATCAAGAGCATCGCGCAGTCCGTCCCCGACCAGGTTAAATGCAAGTACAGTCAAAAAGATAGCGATCCCCGGAAAATACACGATATGCGGAGCGATACTTAAATAATCACGGCCCATACTTAGCATCGCGCCCCAATCGGGCTCTGTTGGCTTCGCGCCCATGCCTAGAAAGCTCAGTGACGCAGCGGCCAAGATTGCCCCGCCAATCTTCATGGATAGATTAACAATAATGCTAGGAACTGTTTCCGGAAAAATATGTCTCCAAATAATTCGGCGATTCTTCGCACCCATAGAACGGGCGGCTTCAACAAACAATGTTTCCTTCGCAGACAATGTAACGCTCCTAATAATTCGGGCAAACGATGGTGTGCCGAAGACTGCAACGGCAATGACAACGTTAGATAAACCAGGCCCGAGTATGGCGACAATCCCAATGGCAAGCAGTAAATCCGGGAATGAGAACAGTACATCACTCCCCCGCATAATAATCCGATCCAGCCAACCGCCATAATATCCACTGACAAGACCAAGAATGGTTCCAAGTACACCCGCAATTAATACGGAACTTAGACTGACCGCTAAAGTCAACCTTGTTCCGTCAATTAAACGGCTTAGAATATCACGGCCATATTCATCCGTTCCTGCCCAGTGCGCGGCAGAGGGTCCCTCCATTAGTGCATCGTAATTCGTAGCTTCAGGATTATACGGGGTCAGAAAAGGCCCGAATATTGCAATCAAAAAAAGCAATATGACAAAAAATGCAGCCAATAGAGGCATCTTTTGTTTGCTGAACTTGCGAATAAAAACACCCGCGCGGCCTTTCGTTTTCTCCGGGGCTATTACCTCTCCGGGTATAGGAGAATTAGTTCCCATAACTGCAGAATTGTCGCTCATGATATCCCTCCTAATCCTAAATTCTCCCTAAATAAAACTATCGTATTGTTTCTCTGTAGCAATCTAGCTACTGAGAAAACCTGATTTTCGGATTGAGTACGCCATACAATAAATCTACAATTAAATTGATAAGGATAAATTGTGTTGAAAACAGCAGCAGCAAAGCTTGAATAACTGTATAATCCCGGAACAAAATGGAATCCACCAGCAGTCTACCAAGGCCAGGAATACTGAACACTGTCTCAACCATTACCGATCCACCAAGCAAGAACCCAAATTGAAGTCCAGCTACAGTAACGACCTGTATAAGAGAATTGCGCAGCGCATGCCTGCTAATAACAACATACTCGCGTAAGCCTTTCGCACGTCCAGTACGGATATAATCCTCCCGTAACGTTTCTAGCATCGATGACCGTGAGTAACGGGCCAACATCGACATAATCCCCATTCCAAGTGTAATGGAAGGAAGAATATAGGATTTCCAGGAATCTACACCGCCGGTCGGAAACCAGCCCAGCTCTACCGAGAAAATTTGAATGAGTACTAAACCTAACCAGAATCCAGGAACAGACATCCCTGAAATAGCTGTCAATGTACCTAAATGATCCGGCCATTTATTGCGGTAAACCGCCGAAATAACACCGATTAGAAGACCAATGACAAGCGCCCAAGCCATACTTAGAAATGTTAGCCATAAAGTAGGCATTATTCTGCTCTCCAGCATATCAGTGACCGGAATCCCTGAACGGATCGAATTACCTAGATTACCACTTAGTAGATCACCCATGTAGTTTATGTATTGTTTCCACAAGGGCAGATTGAGACCCAGTTGCTCTTGAATACCATGAATCTCTTCAAGTGTGGCGTCCTTACCCGCAATAAGTCGGGCCGGATCACCCGGAATTAAGTGAATAAACAAAAAGACTAGTACCGATACAATGAACAACAGCGGAATAACCCCGAGGAGTCTTTGTAAAGCATATCTACCCAACTCATAAGCCCCCTTCAGTATCGACAAATGATTTAGTGAGGCCGCTTCCTACCATTCTATAGAAGCGGCCTCGTTCAATTCTTGGGATATTAATCTTACTTTTGTTTTACATCATTATTTTACTTCTGCATTGAGGACATTTATGGAACCGTCCGGGAAGACTTTTACACCTTCCAAATAAGATCTTTTGCCAGAAATAATTTGGTCAACGCCCATGAAGGCCCACGGAGCATCTTCCCATACTGTTTTTTGAATATTGGCATAAATGGATTTAGCCGCTTCAGGATCAACCGCTTTATTCGCCTCAGCAATCCATTTATCTACATTTTCATTTTTGTAATAAGCTGTATTCGAGCCTGCAGGTGGGAACATTTCACTACTGAACAAACCTCTAGTTGCGCCATCTGCATCACCGGAGGATGGAGACCAGCTGACATACCACATTTGAATTTTTGCTTCTTCAGGCGTTTTCGCAGAGTTAATTTGGTCGGACAATGTACCGCCCTCCATAGACTTCACTTCTACCTTAATGCCTACAAGCGCTAGCTGTTGTTGAATAAATTGCATACCCTTCATCGTTTCGGATTCGTTTTCTCCCCAGATTTCGGTTTCGAATCCGTCAGGATATCCCGCTTCAGCAAGCAATTGTTTAGCTTTTTCAATGTCATAGTCATAACCTGTTTGTTGGGAGTAATATTGTGTTTTGGAGGACATTGTGGAATCAAGCTTAGCGCCGAGACCCGATTTCACAACCTTGATATAAGCATCTTTGTTGATAGCATAGTTAATGGCTTGACGTACTTTAACATCATCGAAAGGTTTCTTCATCGTATTCAAAGTTACATAACGAACAATGGTTGAATCGATCGTATCTACAGTAATTCCTTCAAGACCTTCAACCTCGGATACTTGCTCGGTTGGCATAGGATAAATGAAGTCAGCCTCACCAGTTTTTAGCATCGCAATCCGCGATCCATTCTCTGGTACGGGTCTGAAGGTTATGCTATCCACTTTCGGCAAGTCTTTTTGCCAGTAATCCGGATTCTTCTCAACAACTAGACGATCACCTTGTACCCACTCTTTGAACTTAAATGGACCAGTACCTACAGGCATTTTTGAAATATCGGCACCGTTTTCTGTCAGAGCTTTCGGGCTAATGATCGGCGCCATGGCAACCTTATTTAAAAAGGCGTTGTACGGCTCACTCAGTGTAATAACCACGGTTTTAGCATCAGGAGTCTCCACTTTAGCTACCTTTGCGAAGCTTTTGCGCAGTCTCAGATTATTCTTCTCATCTTGAATACGGGCGATGTTTACTTTAACCGCTTCAGCATTAAAGTCAGTGCCGTCTTGGAATTTAACATTCTCTTGCAAGTTGAACGTGTAGACCAAACCGTCATCACTTATGGAATGGCTTGTGGCAAGAACAGGAACTACATTCATATTCTCATCAAAACCCATTAGACCTTCGTACATCGTTCTGGCAGCGCTTATTGAATGTGTATCGCTAGCGTTATGAGGGTCCAGCGTAATAAAGTTAGAATTGATGGCAATTACAATGTCTTTATCATTTTTTGTAGTTGGGGTGCTAGTTTCCGTGCCGCCAGCTGTATTGCCACCTTGTCCCTCGTTGTTCGCTTTGTTGCCGCACCCTGCAGTCACTACTACTGTAATAAGCAGCAGCATGAACATTGACCATACTTTTCCTTTTACTTTCATGTTATACACTCCCCTTTAGAAACGATGTATTAGAAAAGCTCCCAGTCCGATTATTCATGAGACTTGAAGATTATTCTCGATCCTGATAATCAAACTTCCCATTGGAATACAGCTCGGCGTTCGCCTACAATAGTACCGCCATCATTAACGATGGTATTTGGTACGAGCGCATATAAACGATCAATTGTAGCTTGATTGCTATAGCCTAAACGTTCCAGAATCGATGCGATGATACAAGGCCAGACTTGCTCAGAGCCATCGGATACTTTTAGTGATATACCGATTCGTTCCTTACGAAGACCAATACCATATACACCTTTAGCCCCGCCCTTGGCCGTCAGATTATCATCCTTTAAAAGCTCTGAGCAGACGAATTTCGTATCTGCTATCATCACCGGATTATCATTCATAAGCTTTGCAGTCACAGCAGCTGCGTTGCGTATTTCAATATCCTCGATCAAATCAGGACAGGCTAGCTTTAAATATGAATAAGCGATTTTGTGCAGCGGAAGTGCGAAAATGGGTAGACCACAACCATCAATTCCTTGAGGAATGGATTCCTTCGGTACTTCAGCTATATAGGCCATGGTCTCAAGGATCTCCTGTTGTACAGGATGGTTAGGTTCATAATAAGTATCTATATCCCAACCCATATATTTGCTGAGACCCATTAACCCGGCATGCTTACCCGAGCAATTATGAAAGATTTTGCGAGTAGGCTCATTCGCCCGATGACGCTCCGCCTTGGCTTCCTCATTCAATGGATATGTAGAACAGCAATGAAGTCCCTCTTCTTTTAATCCCATTTTTTGAAAAAGAGATTCAAGCGCTTCAATGTGGAAGGCCTCTCCCCGATGCGAAGCAGTAAAGAGTGAGGCTTCCTTACTTGTCAAACCATACACTTCGTCGATCCGTCGCTTCATAACCGGTAAAGCTTGGAACGGCTTAGCAGCTGACCGAAGATAGGTCATATGCTCCGGGTTTCCTGTTTTGTACAAGATGTTACCTTTCTCATCGACTACGCTAACTGCACCATAATGCACATTCTCTAGTAAGCCACCGCGATATTCTTCTACCAGTGTTGTAAATCCCATCTGTACAACCTCCCTCGATGTAATTCTATTAATCCAATGCGAAAAAACGATTCTGCGATAGTAGGCCCGATCCGATAATTACACCGTTCTCATTCAACATCGAACGATGAATGGAGAAAGATCCACGAAGCGGTTCCCAAGTGAAGCGTGAAAGATAGAGCTTCTCGACTTCTTCATAAACGTCTGGGAATTTGTCGACGAGTTCTCCACTCAAGATCACACTATCCGGGTTATACATGCATACGACATTGTTGATCGTAATCGCCATATACATGAGTGCACGTTCGATCAAATGAACCGCCCAATGCTCTCCTGCATCCTTTGCTTCAAATAACTCCTCGATCGTGCGAATCGGACGAATCCGATTGGCTTCTGACAACAATGAGCTAATATTTATATAGGTCTGTAAGCAACCCGCTTTCCCGCACTCGCACATCATTCCGTTAGGATCCACTGTTGTATGCCCAATTTCACCAGCACTGTTCATCACCCCGCGGTAGATCTCTCCCTCGAGGATCATCGCCGAGCCAACACCTTGACCGAAGCCCAATAGTGCGGTACGGATGGAACCAACTGCAGCACCTTTAAGGTGTTCTGCAAGAGCTCTTACTTTCAGCTCATTATCTACAGCAATTTCAAAACCGGTAAGTTCCTTTAGACGTTTAGCTAAGGGCACATTCTTCCATCCAAGCTGAACCGAGAAGACGACGATACCTTCTTCGTTATTTACAATGCCAGGAAGTCCAACTCCAATACCGACGATACGTGTTCTGTCAATCACATGCTGCTGTGTCAGATGTTCAATCGCTTCATTAATTCGTTCCAGCGTCTTGTCAGGACTCTCATCCGGTGTACGCGGGTATTGCCTGCTGCAGAGCAGCTTGCCTTGCAAATCTACGATCCCTACAATCATAAGACTACGATCCAATTCAACCCCAACTGACAACACAGAAGCGTCAACCATAGCTAGCAACGTTGATTTTCGACCTAATCCTGACGATACCTGATCCGAGTCGAGTAGAAATCCTTGTTCAGTTAATTCCCCAACAATTCGACTTACAGTCGTAGGACTCATACCCGTTTGTTTGGCGATGGAAGCCCGAGAAATCGGCTGTTGATTTTTAATGATTTCGAAGACCGTTAATCGGTTTTGTCGCTTCATAAAATCCTGATCGTGCTTTTTCACAGACATTCTCCTAATTATTTTCTCCAGTGCATTAATCAAGCTGATAAAACTATAAAAATAAGAAAAAATTTGCCAATTAAGCTACGATAATGTATTATTTGATTTAATTTTAGTTTAGTTTCTCCAGTGATGGGATTAATAATAAAGGCTCATTGAATGTATGTCAATATAAATGACATATTTTTTTATTCGAAATAAATGAAAGCGGTTAATATGTGAAATATTTAACAATATCATTCAATGCATAACATAAACATAACACGAAAAACCAAATCTTATCTCGTAATAGACCGTGCGAAAACTATAAATAGGAAGAACCTGATTTCAAAGGGAAAATAAATTAGAATAGCAAGAGGTTTGAGATAAACAATCAAAGCAGATGGTTTGTATATATGAATATAAAAAAAGGGGTAGGATCATGCGCGGATTGATAGTGAAATGGAAATTGCCCCGCATCAAAAGTAAGTTTTTTATAGCAACCAACCTTTGATACGGAGCATCTTGAGCCGTTATTGAAAATCTACTGCCTTAACAGATGCATCTTCTTGTATTAGGGATAACAAATTCACAGAATTAAAGGATTCAGGATATTTTACGATAATTTCTAAATTCAACTCAGAGGCAAGACTATTATTTTCAGCGTGAAAGCTTAGTATAGTAATGTTCTTTTCTTCGAGTATCTTTTGGATTCGACTGACGGCTCCTTCTGTATTAGACAGACAGATCACAATCTGTTGGGTTTTCGGTGAGGCCAGCCAACTGTATCGACCGTGCAAAATCTTTTGCCCGAGTAAGATAATAACCGTTGCTCCTCCGCCAAGGATATAAAGCCCTGAACCAATCGCCAGACCTAGCCCCGCCGTTGCCCAAATCCCCGCAGCAGTTGTCAGCCCCTTAACGGTGTGTCTGTGCATGAAAATCATTCCTGCGCCAAGGAATCCCACTCCACTTACTACCTGCGCTGCAATACGTGCGGGATCGAGTTTAACATAGGACCAAGAAGCTTGATCCTGAAATCCATATTTGGAGATGATCATCATAAGTGCAGCACCTAAAGCTACAATAAAATGCGTCCTAACTCCCGCTTCTTTCATTCGGCTTTTACGTTCAAATCCTACTAATACTCCACAAATTCCAGCTCCAACTACACGAAGTAAATATTCAAACTCCATACATTGTCCTTCTCTCCTTATGATATTGCTATTTATTGTATCATAAACGGGTTTCTATATTTCTCCTTCCAATAAGGTGGACATGATATTTAACATAGTTTGAGCATGCGCACAGTCACATCTGCAATGATTTAACTGTGATACCTTTATAGCTGTTACTCCAGTAGACATTGTATAACGATCTACAACTTGTGAAAGAGGTGCGTATATGAAGCTGCCAACAATCCAATTTGGGCATATTAAATCCAAGGTTCCTGTGATTCAAGGTGGTATGGGCGTAGGTATATCCTTAAGTGGATTAGCTGCTGCTGTAGCCAATGCAGGCGGGATCGGCACCATTTCCGGTACAGGAATCACCACTGATGAACTGAGAATGCATATTCGCAAAACAAGAGAGCTCTCTAAAGGGATTGGATATATCGGTGTGAACGTACTATTCGCAATGAAGGATTTTGCCGATAAAATGAAGGTTGCTTTGGAAGAAAAAGTGGACTTTATTATTTCCGGAGCCGGAATTTCCAGAGATATTTATGCTTGGGGGAAAGAATATGGCACCCCTGTGGTGTCTATTGTTTCTTCCGCCAAATTGGCCAGAATATCCGAAAGACTTGGTGCCTCTGCAGTCGTCGTGGAAGGATTTGAAGCTGGGGGCCATTTAGGCACTGAACGATCCATGTTTGATATCCTCCCAGAAGTTGTAGAAGCCGTTTCCATACCGGTTATTGCTGCAGGCGGGATTCTGACCGGAGATGATATCGCAAAAGCCCTTCGAATGGGCGCTTCCGGCGTTCAGATGGGGACTCGTTTCGTAGCAAGCCATGAATGTGATGCTCCTTTGTCATTTAAGCAAAAGTATGTAGATGCTCGACAAGGTGATACTATTCTAATTAAGTCTACAGTGGGGCTAGATGGCAGAGCGATTCGCAATGAATTCACAGATCGTATCAGTGATGATGCCAAATTAAAAATAGCCAAATGCTCTAATTGTCTAAAGGTATGTTCGCACCGCTTCTGTACCATGGAATCCCTCTTAACTTCCCTTAGAGGAGATGTTAAGAACGGATTGGTTTTTGCCGGGTCCAGGGTTCACGAGATTAAAGAGATATTGTCCGTACAGCAGATTATCGATAATTTAATGTATGAATATCAAGGGGCATTAAACCCCGTAACTTAAGATAAACAAGAACCCTTTGTTGTATGCAACAAAGGGTTCTTGTTAAAAAAACGTTCATTATAGTTGATTTACATCAACATTGCCTCACATCATTCCACGAGTATTATAAACGCCCTCTTGTTGATGGCAGCTCTTATACATTTGCTCTAGCTCGGAATCACCTAAGTTAGGGTGTCTTTCTTTCATAAATGGCAACATTTCTTTAAAAGTGCTAGGACCTACTCCGGCAGCATACACCGCTGTCCCAATTCCAAATGACAGAATAGCTACACAGATTACTGAAAATACTCCTCTTTTCAAAAAAATCATCTCCTACTTAATAATACGGAAAAAATCAATACGAAAAAAATTTGCTGAGACCAACATGCACATCAGACCCATTCCCATAACTAGAATGGCTATGATCCAATCCGCTTTTCTCATATTCATCCTCCCGTGCTATCGAACACCCTGACTCCAATGAACAGTGGGTTCAATCATATTAATTATTATAGATAAATATTGTGTAGAAACTATGTGGGTCATGTTAGAAATTCATTTTTGACAATTCCGTGAAATTATTCACTATGTCATCATTCGTTCATATTGCGTTCTTATTTCCATGATATTATTTCGATATAACAATAAACACAAAGGAGTCATGATCATGAAAAAATTGTATTACACGTCATTTTTCTATGCAATTCTTGGGTTGATAGCAGGTGTTGCTTATCGTGAAATTACCAAAATGAATGATTTCGAAGGAAACACCATCTTAGTTGCACTTCATACTCATATCCTTGTACTGGGCTTCTTTTTCTTTATTATTGCTTTGATTCTAGCCAAGTTATTTAATATCCATGAGGCCAAATCATTTAATGCATGGTATATTGTCTATAACATTGGTCTCCTGATCACAATCGGTGCTATGGCTACTCGTGGGATGCTGCAAATTAACGGGACTGATATTAGCTTCTTACCGCATATCGCCGGTCTCGGTCATACTATAGTAGGAGCCGGTATCATATGGCTGCAAATTCTGCTCGGTAAACGAATTAAATCATAGGGAAAGTGACGCTGGATCATATTCCAGCGCCTTTTTTTTGATTAGTCATATTTAACTTCATACCAAATGAGACTATAAGTATATTTGTTTATAGACTGGTAAATGATACAATATGGAAGTCGCGAGATATCTTGAATTTTAACTTTAATCTATGCTTTCGATGCCAATAAAACTTTTAAGGAGTGAAAAAATGTCTATTGATGTTTATCTTAATTTCAATGGAAATTGTCGTGAGGCAGCAGAGTTTTACGCAGAGGTCTTTGGCACTGAACGTCCACAAATCATGACCTTTGGTGAAACACCACCCGATCCCAATTTCACTCTTCCTGAAGAAGCCAAAGATTTAGTTATGCACACTCGCTTAAATATCGAAGGCAGTAATGTAATGTTCTCTGATGTTTTTCCGGGAATGCCTTTTGTAGAAGGAAACAACATTAGTCTTTCGGTAGTTAGTAAGGATTTGGATGGTATAAAGAACTATTTTCATAAGCTAAAAGAAGGCGGTAAAGTAGGTATGGAATTACAAGAAACCTTCTGGAGCTCCTGTTATGGTAGTCTAAAAGATAAGTTTGGCATCGATTGGCAATTCAATTATGATGACGGACGAATGAATATGTAATAAAAAAACAACGAGTATGGACAATCTCCAACTCGTTGTTTTCTTGTTCAAATACTTAGTCCATAATCAAATCATATACACTGACCTTTCGAATTCGCCTTGCAACTAGCATAGAGACCACATAAGCAACCACTAGAATGACCGCACACAGTAGAAGCACTTGAGGCAAACTAACCGCCAATTGAACATTATAAATGCCAAGACTTGAAAGCAATAACACAAATGCTGAATCCGAGTAAAAATAACCCGCTAAACTCCCCAATACTACTCCAACTACAATCACCGGAAAAAGACTGAACGTAATTTGTGTCATCAGATTAAAGGTGGTGTATCCGATACCCTTAAGAATACCGAACTCTCGCTTGCGCTTCATAATCAAAGTCTTAATCACCAAGTACAAGATTAAGCTGACTACTATAATTGTGACTGCCGAAATGACTGCTGTCATAGAAGATACTGCTGCTGTGAATGTACTGAGTGTGCTTTCTAACATGTCTAAAATGTTCGTTACGTTCCATTGTCCAGGGAAACGTTCTTCGAGCTTTTGAATGAACGCTTGAGGATCTTCCCCTTCCTTTAAATACACATTAATGGACTGAACGGAATAATTCGGCTGTAATTTCCTCATTCCATCTTCTGTTATGGTAGCAACCATACCTAACTGATTAATCTGCTGGCTAAGACCAGTTACCAAATAATTTTTGGTTACCCCATTAAACGTAACTGGAATCTCGTCCCCAATCGATTTATTTTTCATTTTTGCAATTACGCCGGATATCGCAATTTCATTATCATAAATGGGCTGTCTACCTTTGTAGACCGTCTGTGTTTCCAGCTTGGCATAATCATCTGATACACGGAGCATAAAGCTGGAATCATCTGTAGAGGCTACTCTACCTTCCAATATGGAAATCTTTTGAACCTCAGACATAGCTTCAACTTCAGCAATTATTCCCGGAGCATGGTCAGTTTTTTTTAGATCAAGTTGCAAATTGGTACGTTCTAAACCCACTAAATCTAAAACGGCTGAAGTATCCCCTTTAAAGTTAAAATTAAGGATGGAGCAAAATATACTAGAAAAGGTCAAGCCTGCAACGATCAGCACAATCATAAAATTCTGTTTGGTCTGTCTAAATAAAGATTTCAGACTTAAGGCAAATTGCAAATTCAATGAAGTACTTGCTAATGGAAAATGATTTTTCTTGAAATTGTGGGTAAGAAGTCCGCTCTGAAGCGCTGCTATCGGAGTAATCCTACGAATCTTTCTACTGGACAGGTAGGCAACAAATAGAATTAGTACCGTAACGATAAGCAAACTATACAAAGCACTAAATACTTCAAAGGTTGTCGGCCACAACAGTCCAACCGAAGACGAGATCATATTGCCTACTAAGGGCATAACTAGAACGGAAATCAAACTCCCCGGTATGGAAGCCATTATAGACACTGAGACGAACTGTAACAGAAATGAGGATATGATCTGCCTTGACGTATAACCGTTCGCTTTCAAAACCCCGATGTTAGTTAGGTTATCCTCAATATTTCCGAAGATTTGAAACCTGATCACAATCAGTGAGATGACAACCATAATCAGTGCAAACACAATCAGGATGGCGGCTAAAATATTCACAAAAACACGGTTGCCCTCCAGACCCACATCGGTACGCATGACTAAAAATGAACTAGAGGTTCCAGAGCCAAATATCTGTTCACTTAGCTTTTGCTCTAGCTTGACCTCTTTCGCCCGTTCGTTAAGTTGCACAGACAAAAAATTAAATTGAACCTCTTTCCCAAGCCGTGCCTCCAATTGCTTATAACCTTCATCGTTTAAAAATATTTTTAAAGCCCCATTCGTCAATGTCCCAAACAGGGGTTCCTCCGTAAAGCCACCGATGGTGTAAGTGAATTTGTTGTTGTCGTATTCAAACGAAAACGTATCCCCAAGGTTATACCCTGAGCCCCCGTGGAAAATATACGGTAGGTAAATTGTACTTTGATCTTCAGTTTCCAACCGAGAGGTTGTATTAAAAAGTCCCATGGATCGCTGCGAATCCATATTAAGAATCAAGAACGCGATAGCTGTATTGTCTCCCCCGTAGTTTATCTTTACGTCAGGTAGTAGAAGAGCCGACTCATTCTCCCATGCTTCAGTATAAGGATAACTTTCCACCAGAGACTCATATTCCTTCACATGCTCGTTTACAGGAAAGTAAGCGGTGATATCAGGTGTATTTAGCTTGGAGATTTTCTCTTGCTGAAAAGAATTAAGCTTCAAACTGACCGTTAGGCCAATATTCAGCAGCAGCACAGCTATCATAATCAGAAGGAAGAGCGTAATCGTTGCACTCTTTCTTTTGCGAATATTGGACCAAGCAAGCTTTCCTATTAGGCTTCTCATCCCTACCACCCCAATTCGGTTAGAAAGGACTGTAATTGCTGCTGCCGTTCTGGTCCACTATCTTCGCTATAAGGGGAAAGACGTAAATCTCCAACAATTATTCCATCCCGCAGGTACAAGATCCGATTACCACGCAGTGCAGTCTTGAGATCATGAGTTACCATAATTATGCTCTGCCCCTGCTTATTCACCTCTGTCAGGACGCGCAGTACCCCTATTCCTGCTGAGCTATTAAGCGCTCCAGTCGGCTCATCAGCGAATACCGCCTTTGGGCTATTGATCAGGGCCCGGATAATTCCCGCCCGCTGAGCTTCGCCCCCAGAAATTTGAGCAGGAAACTTGCCCCAAACTGAATCATCCAGACCCACATCAGAGAGAAGTTTTTTGGCTTTCTTCACCGCCCCCACCCTATCCTTTTGCACAAGAAAAGCACTTGATAATACATTGTCGAGGACACTCATCGAATCAAGCAGATGGATCTGCTGAAACACAAATCCACAATTCTTTCGCCGGAATATCGCCAGCTGATCATTACTCATCGCTGTTATCTCTTGACCTTCAAACAAAACCTCTCCGAGTGTCGGCTTATCCATTCCTGAAATGGCATACAACAGTGTTGATTTACCAGATCCAGAGCTGCCCATAATAATCGTGAAATCACCATGATATAAGGTCAGATCTAGATTTTTTAGAACATGCTGCTGAGTCCCTCCATGGGAAAAGGTTTTTCCAAGCTTATGGGTCTGCATCAGCACTTTATGATTCACTTCGCTCATCTTGAACACTCCATTTACATTCATGCTCATTAATTACGCTGACTAATAACAGAAATTAAAGACCTAAGCGAAATTTAATGGCTGCAATCACAGGCTCATTCGTAATTGCAACCTTATCGTACGTTAAATGTTCTTAACATGTCTTTGTGCAATCCTTAGCGAATTCTTAATTCTATCCAGCTAAAGGAATCAACAGCTTTACAGTAAATCCATTCTGCCGGTTGGAACACACAATTTCGCCTTGCATTTTTTGCATCATATAACGAGAAATGTACAGACCTAGACCTGCACCGTTCTGGCTCATTGCCAAACTGCCCCGAAAAAATTTATTGAATATTAAAGGCAGCTCCTCCTCAGGAACACCCGGACCATAATCCTGAATATCAACCTCCAGATAATGATCCCTAATCTCGAATTTAATATCGATGGGGGTCTCGGAATTGGCGTATTTATAGGAATTGTTCACCACATTATCTATAACCTGCTGCAGACGCAGGGGATCCACCGTCAGGATACAGTCTGGCACTGCTGCTGCTGAAATCCGCTCATAGAAATTTACATTATTTATAATTTGGGTCAGTAGGTGACTATGCTCCTCCGTTAAGCTGACTTTTAGTTCATTCAATTCTTCCAAGGTGGAATGGAACATATCTGTGACCAGACGATCAATCTGATCTGCTTTGGAATATAAGGTGTTCAATTGTCTGCTTGTCTTCTCATCCCTAGCACTTAATAGCATCAGTTCCGTAATCGCCTTTAGCGAAGCGACAGGTGTCTTAATATCATGACTTAGGCTAGCAACCAGTTCCTTCTTACTCTTGTTCGCCAGATATTCGCTGTGCCTAGCCGCCGCAAGCTCTTCCCGCATCATATCGAAGCTTTCGGTAAAAGCACCAAATAGATGATTACGATCCATCGCAAGCGGAACTTCAAGATCACCTCTTGCAATATGCTTCGCGAATAGCTGCATTTTACGAAACGGACGAAGAATGGATCGATTCAGGAACCAAATATAGAGGATGCCTAGAATTGTAAGCAGAAGCAACATCACAACAGAAACTTGTATAAATTGTTGTTTCATATGTATAAAAACCGTACGATAATCATTATTAACAATCACTTTACCCACTATCTTATCCTGCTCAACAACATCGACTACGGTGTCCCGATTATTGATAGCTTCGTTAATCGTAACGGAAACCGCATTTTCAGTTTGATATTTAAGTGCTCCTGAAGTATCGATGATGGCGAAATCATAAGGACTTTCCTTGTACAGTTTCGGTTCAAGCTTGTCCCAATTCTGCTCCGTAATCTTAACGATGGTATTGATAGCTACTCGATCCGTTGATGTCTCCACCTTCAAGTTAACAATCAGGAATAAGAGAGTTATACTTGCAGCGAGAATAATGAGGAGTAGCGTTATCAGCAATTTTTTAGTCATAGCTATTTACCCTCGAAAGCATAACCGATACCCCATACGGTACGGATGAACTGTGGGTCATTAGGATTCTCCTCGATCTTCTCACGAAGATGACGTATGTGTACATTTAAGGTGCCATCTCCCGCAAAAACATCTCCCCAAACCCCTGTAAATAACTCCTCTTTGGGGATTACCCGATTTTTATGCTGAATCAAATACTTAAGTAATTTATATTCCATTGTTTTCAGCTTGAGGGGTACACCGTTAAGTGTAGCCCTTCGGAGTTCAGGATCAATTTGAACGGGTCCGGATTCAAGAAGAGAAACCTCCGCTACAACGCCGTTGTTGTACCGCTTTAGCACCGCCTTCACTTTAGCGAGCAGCACTCTAAGGGTATACGGCTTATGAATATAATCATCTCCCCCAATATCCAGCGCAATCAATACATCATCCTCACTGGAGCGGGCACTAATAAATAGAATGGGGATTCCAGTCGTTTGACGTAGCTCTTTGCATAACTGGAAGCCGGATTCACCACCTAGATTAATATCTAGGAGTAACATCGACACCTGATGCTCACTTAAAAATCTCCGACAAGCATCAGCGCTTGTAACAAACGCGGTTTGAACATCAAACAAATTAAAATATTCGCAGGTGGTCTCCGCAAGCTCAATTTCATCATCAATAATCAAACAATCATATTTCATGGATTTCTCTCCGCTTCAACAGAATTTATTATTATGTTAGAATATGCCTTTAAGGAGGGGTTACCTGTGGATATACAATTCCAGCGTCTGGAGCACTATTTAGATAAATACGAACAAAGCTGGCCATTAAGCGGCACAGTCTTAATAGCTCAGCGTGGAGAAATCAAGCTACATAAAGCCTACGGATATGCAAATCTTGAACATCAGGTCCCGAACACATTAGATACCAAATTCCGGATCTGGTCACTTACCAAATCTTTTACTGGCATGGCTATCCTGATGTTAAAAGAACAAAAACGTCTGAGACTGGATGATCCCATCCTAAAGTATCTTCCTGAGCACCATGCACTAGAGGGGATCACCATTCTTCATCTGCTGGGACATACCTCTGGTATAGCCAACTACACTTCCATACCCGAATATAATCAAAAATTAAATAAGCTAAAGCTAACTCCACAGGAAATGTTACAGCTATTTGTGAGTCAGCCGCCTGCCTTTATGCCTGGCACATCATTTGCCTATAACAACTCAGGTTATTATTTACTTGGGATGATTATTGAGAAGATTACAGGGATGACCTTTGAAGATTATATCACTACTTTTATATTACAGCCTTTGGGTATGGTAAATACAGGAATTTATAACAATTATCAAATCATTTCAAAATTAGCCTCACCTTATCATTCCTCTTGGGGAGAGTACACTCAAGGAGAATACATAGATATGAGCTCTATCCAGTCTGCTGGTGCGATGTATTCGACGGCTGCAGATCTTTTTCTGTGGGATCAAGCCTTGTACTCCGATCAATTAGTATCTCATGACACCTTGGAAATGGCCTTTCATTCCAGTAATCTTAAATATCGATTTGGTTGGTTCTTGGACGAACGCCTTGATCGAAAAAGAATGTATCACGGCGGTGCCTACCGCGGCTTTCGAAGTGAACTGCATCGATACCCGGAAGATCAAACGAGCGTCATCATGTTGACCAATTATGATTGCGTCCCTGTCACTAAGTTAACGGAATCGCTAGCTGGATTAGTATTTGGCGAACCTGTATGGGTGCCGACCTCTCCGCAAGCCTTTCCGCTTGAGGATAGCCTTTATGCAGAATATATGGGAACCTACGAGGGTTTTGGCTGCAAAGCAAGTGTAGAGCGTAGTGGCCAAGACTACTATTTTATCTGGAATGATGTAGAAGTCACTCCGTTTTATCCGATCTCGGAAACAAGATTCCATCATACCAAGCATGATACCGAATATGAATTTAAACGAAATGCTCAAGGTGAGCTTTCATTCCTGGGGATGCGTAAAAAACAAGACAAGTCTTAATTAGACATGTCTTGTTTTTCTTTTTATAAGTAATAAAGACTCAGGTTCATGTTCATGCTAGGCCTTGGCTATCATGATAAACTCAGCGAGAAGAACAAGTAATGCGGTAGTTACCCCAAGCGAATTAATTACAGTTAAGGCATCTGGGTAGCTTTCTTTCTTAAATTGTGAGAACAAAGACACCATCCATAATACACTGAAGAATAACGCGACCAATCCGGAAATAGCCTCACTGTCCACTTTTCTACTCTTCATAAAAAATCCTACTAGGCCAACGACTGTAAAAATCATATATATAGCAAGCTCTATGGATGTGATGACAATCGCCTCGCCTGCAGAGAACAAATGCATTAACGTGTATTGAATCCCCAAACAAATAAACACTAGCTGGTTAAAAGAAACTTTGCTCACCCTCATAGCGTATCTCCTTTTAATTTAAGTGAACTGCCATAAAAGATAACGCTTACATTATATCGATAATTTCAGTAATCCTCTGTGACTTTCAGTACTCTTGCGAATCTACGCATGAATATCTCTTTTTCCAAACGAAATATAGGTGACAGACAAACTGATAGCTATGATAATCACAGGGATCAGCAACACTTCCATAAAATCCTTTGCTCCGGTCAAGACTATATGTTGTGAGTTAACGACGTAGATTCCAGAAAACTTCATAACCTGCGTCGTTAAAGCATGGTCTGAAACCGCCCTTAGCCATGTTGAGGAAGCATCACGGAAATAACCGGATATCATGAAGTCTCCGAATATAATTAGAAAGGTTGCAACTACCGCAGAGGCTGTTCTTTTAATAATAAGGCCCACCATAATAATTAGAGTGGCATAAGCTGATAAATAAAGGATATTTAATCCCAGTACACGAGAAACCTGAATCAAGTCAGCATTTAAATTCCGATTACCGATGTCATTCCCAATTATCAAGGCAGCTATCATATACGTGAGATAAAATACTCCTGTAAATTGCAACATCCACCATACTATAATTTTTAAGGCAGAAAGATATTTCCCTGTGATGTAAATAAATCTACTTTGTCCTGAAGCAAGGATAACTTTGATAGACCCATATTCAAATCCTTCGGTTGAAAAAAAACATATGTATATTGGAATAATAAAATAAAAAAATATGGATAAAGGCATTACAATCGTTAAGGGTTCCGCGAGATTAGCGACTTCAAAACCACCTTTACTGCCAATCCAGAACGCTAATACCAGACTCGCTATAAGAAACAGCAGAGATATCCCCTTAAACATGGTATCCCTTTTTATAAAGTAAGACTCAGCTCTCAGTAAATTCCTCATCGCTCATTCTCCTATCAGATCCATGTAATAGTGCTCAAGATTCGCAGTAGACAGGCTGATTCCTTCAAGCGGGATACCCTCTCTAATTAACGTTGACATTAACTGTTCAAGATCGATCAAATCCTTGGGAATCAATATTTCTCCGGAAGCTGATAATGTGCTCGAATGAATATTAAGATCGTTCTTAAGTACGTTTATGGCTGCTTCTACTTCAACCGTTTTAATACAAATTTGCGTTTCGGCTGATTGCATGAGTTCTTCCACAGAGACTTCCTTAATGAACTGCCCTTTATGAATAAACCCGAATTTGGTAGCGAGCAATTGGAGTTCACTCAAAATATGGCTGGAAATCAAGATGGTAACCCCTTTTTCATGCACCAGCTTAGTCAATAATTTTCTCATCTCTACAATTCCCGTAGGATCAAGTCCATTAATCGGTTCATCCAAAACTATAAATTCCGGTTCGTTGAGAAGGGCAATTGCCAGTCCTAAGCGTTGACGCATGCCCAGAGAATAATCCGATGTGTTTTTGTGCTCAGCATCCGTAAGTCCCACCAGATTCAGTACATTTTTAATTCTGTCGGAATCCGTAATCCCATAAATCTTGCAATAAAAACTTAAACTCTCAGCAGCATTCATATGGGGGTAGAGAGCAGGGTGCTCTATTAAAATCCCCATTTTTCTCCTAACCCTTGCGATGTCCTTCTCACTACTTTTGCCCAGCAATTGAAAGGTCCCTTTTGTTGGATACACTAATCCACTGATTATTTTCATGAGTGTGGTTTTGCCTGCCCCATTCTCTCCTACTAGGCCATAGATATCTCCCTTTTGAATCTGCATATTTATATTTTGAAGCGCAGCTGCCCTACCATACTGTTTACTTAATCCCTCAGCTTCAAAGATTATTGTATTCATTGTTCAACTCCTCCATAGCATATTTACTCCTACTAATTGATATCAAATTAGCACGTTTACTAGAATTAATAATTAGGTTCGTAAAAAACACTGAAATAAATGTAACTTTCAACACTTCCAAGTGATTCCTAAAAGGATAACAGTTGATTCTAATCCCATATAATGTATTATTGCTTTATGTACAGGAGGGGAAAATCGCATGATACATATTGCCATTTGTGATGATGATTTCAAGACAACTGAATGTATTGAGAGATTGATCATTAACCATCCAGTTTATCGATCTGAAAACATAGAGGTATCCATATTCTATTCTGGTGAAAGCTTCACGAAAGCCATTCAGCTTGGCTGTCCATTTGATCTTGTTTTTATGGATATAGAAATGAAAGGAATAAGCGGAATAACAGCGGGCCATGTGCTACGGGGGGATTATGATAACGATTGGGTTCGGCTGATTTATGTTTCGAGCCACGAAGAGTATCATGTTCAGCTATTTGATGTTCAGCCTTCGGGATTTATAAAGAAACCTATACATAACGAATCTTTTGAAAAAAAACTATTCTCCATGATTCAGCAAATAAAGGTTAAGCGTCAACAAAACCAACCAAAATTACTGCCTGTACACCAAAGTGGAACTAAAATACTTATTCCAATCCGTAATATTATGTACTTGGCAAGTGACCGTCGAAAAATTATTCTGCAAACAACGGAAGATCAAACGGAATATTACAGTACTCTGTCAATAGAAGAAGAAAAGCTCCCTTCGAAGCAGTTTGTGCGGATTCATCAATCCTATCTTGTGAATTTCGATTACATCAAACAAATTCAGGGAAAAAGAATTGTGTTAACGAGCGGGGAAGAACTTCCGATCAGTGATAAGCAAAGCATTGTAGTGAAAAAGAGTTATTTGCAATTCAGGGGGAGTCTACTTGAATAATATTGTTCTGGATGAGTTGTTCTACGCTCTTACGCTAACTGCTCTCCCATTTATCATCCATTATTTCTATAATCATTGTTTCTCACGACTTTTGGAATCCAAAATGATCCTTTATACCGTTTACACTGCCTATTATATTTTCGTACTCCTACTGCATTATAGTCCACTCCCTGGATTATGGATGCTTGGGCTCAATATAGCGGGAGTCGTACTTTTGTCCTTTTTGTACAAGGGGAAAATACAATGGCGTTTTGGCGCCGCTTTATTCATCGTCGCACTCATTATGCTATCAGATGCAGCTACTGCGCCTGTGTATACGACCAGCGGATACATCTTTACCTTGTTTTTGTCTAAGCTTTTGATGTTTTTACTGGTGAAGATCACACTTCGTTTCACTAAGGCCTTTGGCGAGGGGAATTTAGGGAGCTGGTATTGGATCGGGCTGTTCTGTTTTCCATTTATCAGCATTTTCAGTATTGCAAAATTATCGGGCGAGCTATCCTTACGGGAATATCCGATCTTGTATCCGATTTTGTCCGGTGGAATGCTGTTGATCAACTTCCTGATCATTCTTTTATGCGATCGCGTACTAACCATACATTCGGCACAGAATAAAAACCACTTGCTGGAACAACAAAACACCTACTATATGAACCAGTATTTGCTCACAAAGGAAAGGCAGCAAGAAGTCTTTACGTTTCAACATGATTTCAGGAATATCTTGCTGGGTCTGAGGTCACAATTACAAGCCGGGGAGAAAGAAGCAGGACTGAACGATGTGGATAAGCTGCTTGGAGTACTCGAACTCTCATCAGGGGGTTGTAATACCGGCTCTATCCTTATCGACTCCATCATTAATGACAAGCAGCAATTCGCTAAAAAGCTGGGGATTTCCTTTCAAACAGACATTAAGATTCCACCTCAGCTTAACCTGGATACTTATGCATTTAGCATTATTCTAGGGAACATTCTCGATAATGCCATCGAAGCGTGCAGACATCCAGCTGTGACTCAGCCCTATATTAATTTCCAACTACATTATCATAAGGGTACGTTATTTATTAGAATACAGAATCCATATCAACATTCAATACGTACCAATCATTTCGGAGAACTAGCCACAACAAAACGAGACAAGCATTTTCATGGTATCGGTCTGCAAAGCGTAAAAAAGGCGGTTGAGGAAACCGGCGGAATATGGGATATCACCTATGAAAACCATATTTTCCAAGTGGAAATTTGTCTCTTTAACATTGAGGTCTTATCAGTTGCAGAAACGGAGCAAAAATGCACCTCATAGAAAGATATCGGACCCAGAGGGTTTTCCAATGTTTATTCTAAGGGGTGCATTTTAGTCACAAGTATACTTCTATTATTTTACTTACGGTTCGATTGCAAATTTAGACGAAAACGAAATACTGCATCTTCACCGTACCACATAGGGAAATTCGTGCCCCAGATATTGTTGTGCAAATTAAAATGCCATCCTTTATCTAAGGAGACAAAAGAATTATCGAATTGCAGCAGTCTTTTTTGACCCGGTGCAGCCAAAGCAGCATCCATAGTTTCGATAAAGGCGCTCCCATCTGCACCCTGATAACTAACGCCACGTCCAATGGCATGAAGATTACGATTCCCGTCCTTCACTACACGCAAAGGTGAGACTGGCAAGCCCATCTTCTCCATCATCCAAAGATTAGGATTATCGACATTCAATGCACATCCGAACCAACTTGCTTCCGGAAGACGGTTGGCATCTTTCCCAAACCATTGCAGTGATACGTCAACCGTACCTTCATGCTCAAAATCATACATTATTTCGAGTTCCTTCGGAGCGCCATACCCTTCATGCGCTTGTGTTGGCATGCGTAAACGAAGCACGAATTGGTTACTGTTTATTCGCTTCATATCAGTCACGAAGGGCTCATAAAGTTGATGACTAGGCAATGGTCGAACGAATTCAAAGCCAGGCTTGTTAAAGTCAGCATCGGACCATGGGTGGGTCAAGCCTAAATTTTGCATATAGGTGCGGAAGTATCTGGCGTAGTCCTCCGTTCCAAACGTCTCATAGGTATAAACGCCGAAGGGATGGCTTTCATCAATCCATACTTTTCCATTGGCATCCGATAAATGAATAAGTGCGCCGTTCACACCAAAGGACAATTTATAACCTTCAACCGCATATACTTCTTGGACACCAGCCTGCTTAGCATCAGCGGATATATCTCTCCTAGCAGGTTCTAATCTACCGAATGCTTCCTTTGCCTCCGCTTGTTTATCTTCATCCAGGCAAGCGACGGCCTGATCCAGATAGCCCCGTTGCTCAGCCCAAGAACGTTCGATCATCGAATATGTTCGGACGCTCTGCTCAGATGCAAATAGGCCACTAGAATGCTTATCGAATTCATCCATAGCAAAGGCACCTATATAATTGAATTTCGCCGGGATCTCATCTACATTAATTAAGTCTTTGATTCTAGCCGCATTAAAATCTGTTTTCGCATAGTTCCGAAAGTCAGGAAGCCACTTCTTTACGTCTAATCCCCATGTATGCTCTACTACCAACAACATAGCATCGCTCATCCCTTTATAGGCATCACTATGCTCGTCTAAGCTTCCTTCGGACAGCCATTTACTTCTCAAGCGCTGAAGCTCCCGAAGCTTGGCAAGCTTTAACGGATCCGTACCTGCACCATGAATCCAAGTATCACCGATTTCTTCACATACTACAGGAAGTTGTTCGCGAACCTTCAAAAGACTTCTCGCGAATTCATCCAGTGAAGATGCTATAATCTCAGCGTCAGGGTATCGTTCTTGGATTTCACGGAATTGCTCCTCGATTTCCTCAGCGCTTGGCGGCCCACAATTGTCACCCGTATGCGCAAATAGCAATATATCGTCAATCCCTTCAACCTCTACCGGCTCACCGTAGCTTCCAGCATAGTTCACAATCAGTTCACTGCCATCCTCCGCCTGCCATCGAAACAGCTTGGGTACATCAGGACGCATAGAAGCTGGATTTACTCCGAGATGCATATACTGAATACCTGCTTTGTACATGTATGGAACCATGGAAAGTGTGTGACCAGGCACATCTGTCATTTTGGCGGCTATCGTTTGTTTTCCAAATTGTTGGTCAAGCGCTTGGCTGATCGATAGTCCATATCGGAAAAGCTCCATATCCATCAGTTCAGTATGGGTTGTGAACGGTAATCCATGCCACACAATATGTCCCTTACGGATCGCCTGCTCCATCGCTTCTTTTTCCGAAGCAGGTGCATGATCTAAATAATAACGAATCAGCCAGGAGCCGGTTGTCCATACAAATTGTGCGCGGCCCCCTTCAGCTTCAAGTGTATCAGCCAAAGCAATCGCTTTCGGTATATATTCCTCCATGTATTGTCTTAACACATGTGCAGCCATATTCGTGAATCCGATATCCAAATGTGTTTTAAATACAACATGGACCTTCTTAGTGTTATTCATTTTCCCACCCTGCCTCCGTTAGGTTATCGCTTATTGAAAACTGAAATTCGGAATAATCTATTTTCAGACTAATATATGTCACTGATCTATACAATCGAATAATCTAGAATAATATGATAATTTCATTGAAAAAACATCTATATCACTGATACGAAAAAGCTCTTTCCTCTACCAAAATAGTGGAGGAAAGAGCTTCAATGGTAATTAACACCTAAATCTATCAACGCCGTAGGGTCGAACGGAGCTCCGCTCGACGATGGTGGTATCGATTTTAATCGTTAGCGCACCTTCACGTGAATTCTCCATCCGTTTAACAACTCGTTGTACAGCAGCTTGTCCGAGTTTCTCTGTCGCTTGTCTCGCAGTAGTTAATGGAACTGGCAGCAAGCTCGCCAATTGAATATCTGTGAATCCTATGATGGATAATTGATCCGGAACCCATAATTGCATGGAAATTGCCGTGTACAAGCACGATGTAGCGATATAGTCGTCTGCGCATACCACTGCCGATAGCATCGAATTATTACCTAAGAACGACGCTAACTGTACATTTGGTGCATTCAACTGATGCATATAATCTTCTAAGTAATTCAAATATAAATTACGGCTGTTTACCGGCAGATCATGATCCAGCATCGCTTGAAGATAACCTCTATACCGATCTTCTCTACTCGTCACACCGTCAAATGGCATTGAAATATATCCGATTTCCTGATGACCTTTTTCAATCAAATACTGGGTGGTCTTATAAGCCCCATGGTAATGATCATGGTAAACACAATCAAGCTGTACCTCTCGAAAGATACGATCGATAATCACTAGAGGGTAGTTAAGTAGACTCAGCTCTAACACTTTCTCACTGCACTGCGTACTCCCACGCGGATAAAAAATAATACCCTCTACTTGATCGTCGTACAGTTCTTGCAAGCATATACTTTCGTCTTCCTTATCCGCAGTCATTCGAATGAGTAAATGACAATCCGCTTCACGCGCTTCTTTTTCAACGGAAGCAATGATTCTCCCGATATAATCGTCTATGTTAGGAATTACCAATGCAATCCTTCGCATCGGTTTCTTCTCCTCTATTGCCTTTAGCACCAGTTCCTCAGAATGTGCTTGATAATCAGCAGATACGAATGTGCCGCGACGGGCATGGCGATAAACGATCCCTTTTTTCTCCAAGATCTGCAGAGCAAGCTTCGCTGTCATGCGGCTGACCCCGTACAACTTGGCAATCTCCCCTTCAGATGGGACGAGATCATGTGGCTGAAGCTTTCTCTTCCGGATTTCTTCCATCACATGATTTGCAGTCTGTATATACAATAGCGGTTTCCGCTCTTTTTGATGATCCTGATTGTCCATTCGAGCCTTCACCCTTTACGCTTCTATACCGTTATTACTGTATGTAGTTCCTCATTGAGCTTGTCGATTAGCTCTATCAATTCAATCGGCTCACTGATCGTATAGTCTGGTTGTTCGGATTCATCGGCAGGGGTGTGTGGATAACGCGTCGTCCAGCTTTGAAAAATACTCGTAATGCCGAGCGCGTTCGCCCCCTTCATATCACGACTTAAGTTATTTCCTACCATGACAGTGCGTGAAAAGTCTGCTTCAGATAAATCAAGAGCGCCGATAGCGGCTTTGAACATTCGAGAGCTAGGCTTAACCGCCTTAATATTCTCTGAGATAATCATGGCCGTAAAATATTCATTAAGCCCATGCTGATTAAATACGTTTTTGAATGATTGCGTGTCCCCGTCAGCGACCAACGCCAATGTATAGCCCTTCTCATGCAAAGATCTGATCATGACATCCGCACCTGGAATAAGCTCCGCTGTAAGCACGATTCCGTCCTCGTCTCTAATCTCCGTGGATTCATCCACGATCGTATCTCCACTATCCAAAAAAACAATGATTTTCTTCTGCTCCATCCCTCACATCACATCTCCATCCCCAAATATTCACATTTCAAATCCCGCTCTAAATTTTTCGAATGGGACATCTTGTTCTCAAAATAGAATGAACAGTGGATTTATAAGCTGCATTATCAATAGGAGATCACCACTTGAGAAACAAGCAATCTGTTATAATCGTAACGATTCCATTATCTGATATCAAGAAATATATCATTTTTGATTTTGTCGCCGGATCGGTCTTTTACTTTGCGATTAAATTCCCTTTCCATTCTTTCATAGCCGCATACGCTGGCAGCATGTTCGGCCCTATGCTCATTCGCCAATCCATGAAAATCGTTCGAAACCGTGCTAAAGCTTAAGCCATGTATGACAAGCGTTCAACCTTGCTGTATGTATTTAAGGAATTGTTCAATCTGTTTTTTATGATGCTTATCGTGTGGAATAAAACTTCTCAAATACTTACGAATACTGAATTTTTTCCGGTCTGCATCCTTATATTCCACATCGCATTCTTCATCAGTTAATCCTGATACTGCATCTAAAATCCTAGTTCTGTAGAGCAGAAATTGTTCAATCAATGTTTGTTTAGATAACAATTTGGCATACTCCACAGCGTTAGCATTAAACTCGTTAAAATCCAGATGTTTCGTTGTTAACGGTTCCTTCAAAAGAATCTTCTTTATAGCACCTTCATAGAAATACTTATCCCAAAGCATAAGATGACATAAAATATCCTTTACGGTCCATTTCCCAGTCGCTATAGGCATATTCCAATGTTTATCTGGCACCTCTTCTAAAGATTCTACGAATGGAATAAGGGATTTAAATTCGAATAGCATCTGCTCTTTTGTTCTTACTGCCATAGAAGCTAACCTCCATGTGAATATAAAATAGTCTGACAAAAAGATTATGCAGCTTCATCCTTGGAAGCAGTTATGAGATCAGCCTCAGTAGATTCTGGATTCAGCCAAATCTCAATCATCTCATGGGTACGCTTTACATCATTTTCATCGAGTATATAATACCATTGATCCGTATGTTTTCCTTCCCCTTGCAGCATATGACTCGTTATTTCAGGGGTTCCACCTTCAAGAATTACCTTCTTAGCCAAATCCAGAATAAAATCTGACTTCATATTGGTTTTAAAATTACTGCCAGCAATTTCGATAATGTTCTGGATATTAAGAATATTATCGATTCTCTTCATCCGATCAAGCGCTGCTTTTAGGAAAATCCGTTGTCGCTCTGTTCGCTTAAAGTCAGAGTCTTCTCGATATCTTACATACATTAAAGCTTCCTTACCGGAATAGATCGGTTTGTTCGGCTCAATTCTTAATTTCTCATGATCAGGGCTCTTATTCTCGATCACCTTGGTGATTGGAAGCACCACGCCCCCTAGCGCATCCGTCACGCCAACAAGCCCGTTAAAATTAATAGTAGCATAGTAATCAATTGGCGCATTCAACAGATTCTTAACAGTATCTACACTCATCTGAGGACCACCGTAGGAATGTGCCGCATTAATCTTGGTTTCTTTTCTTGCACCTTTGATATTTTCCGCTCCAATTATTTCTGCATATGAATCACGGGGAATAGAGACGAGCAGTGCTTTATGGTTCTCAGGTCGAATGACAGTATAAATAATGGAGTCAGAAAGTCCATTCTCTTTACCACTCTGATCGGTGCCTAGCAGCAGGATAGAAAAAGGACGATTTTTATTTTCTGTCATTGCCTGAATTCCATCGTCTTCTGTTTCTTTTAACGGTACATAAGATTCATCAAGAGTGTGCTCTATAGTTGGTACTACAACATTATCAAACCCAAAAATCATTAATTCTTTACGGAAAATAAAACTTCCCAACCCAACAATAAGTACGATCGCAAGCGAAAAATACCAGATCTTCATTTTCTTGCTGATTTTATTCTTCTTTACCTTCTTTTTCTCGATTCTACTTAAAGCATATGAAGCAGGTGGAGGCGTACTCTGATTATTTTTCATTGGATGAATTACCCTTTCTGTACATGCGACTTCTCACCATTAATGAACATCACTTTTTACTTGTGCCTACCCTCCATTACCTAAATATCCCATTATTATAGACGATCTTTGGATCGATAAGTTTCTTTTTATAAGAAATTTTTAAGGCAAAAAAAAGACCTCATCCTAACAAGGATGGGTCTACCATGTTTATTGAGGTTACTAGATTTTGTTCAGAATCGTATCGATCTCACTTTTCAGTAAAAGATACCTGACAACACTTCTCATGATCGGAACTTTAGTTAACTTATGCTGATCAACATAGCTTTTCATTTGATCTTTAGACAGACCGAGCAAGTTACCGGCTTCAGACACCGTCAATACTTCCTTGTTACTTGTAGCGTTAAAGGTCTTCTTCACTTTTAAATTCCAGTCTTCAAACACTTGCATTTACATCCGCCACCTTTCTACTAAGCGAGAAATATAAGACATAAAGTATTGTGTGAAACTTATAATTTCTTATATATAAAAAAATCCCCAAACTAGAAGTTTGGGGATTTTTTTCACAACTTTAGAGTTTTACAACATTCTCAGCTTGTTGACCACGATTGCCTTGAACTACGTTAAATTCTACACGTTGTCCTTCATCCAAAGATTTGAATCCGTCGCCAGTGATTGCGCTGAAATGTACGAATACGTCTTCTCCGCCTTCAACCTCAATAAAACCAAAGCCTTTGTCTGCGTTAAACCATTTCACTGTTCCTGTTTGCATAATATAATTACCACCTTTTTTTAATTTACATGTTATTCTTATCCCAAAAAAATCTCTTACAAAATCTCTAAAAAAATAAAAATTCACATATGGTACAAGGTTATTGTCATCTAAAGAATAACCCTCTACGCTATGTGAATTCGCTAGGTAACTGCTTTCGATAAATTGATTATAGCACATCTGAAGTCATGTAGATACACTTTTGCATGATGTAATAAATGGAAGAACCCTGATCCTTTAGAAAAGGACAGGGTTTCCCGCTTGTAATCACGACATCACATGCATTCTAAATTTTAAAATAAGACAATTTGTCCAGCAAATCTTGCACCATCGAGCTGAGGGATTCCGTCGAAGCAGAGATCTCTTCCATAGAAGCAAGCTGCTCCTCAGAGGCTGCGGCTACACTTTGTGAATCCGCGGACGCTTCTGAGGCAAGTTCGGCTAATACTTTGACACTAGCTGAAATTTGCTCTGTACCAGCAGTCATCTGCTGTGCGGCTGCAGATACCTCCTGAATTTGATCTGTAACCTGTGTCATTTCAGCAAGAATCGATGTAAACAAAAGATCACTATCAGACACACTCTGCACACCAATACGTACTTGCTCATTACCAACGGCCATAGCCTGTGAGGCTTGATTTGTATCTTTGACCACATGTTCGACTAATTCAGTAACTTGTTCGGCAGCTTGTTTCGTCTGATCCGCCAACATCCGTATTTCCGATGCCACTACAGCAAATCCACGACCATGCTCACCCACTCTGGAGGCTTCAATCGCTGCGTTTAATGCCAATAGATTAGTTTGTTTACTAATGCTCGAGATCAAACCAATAATCCCGCTAATCTGGACAGATCTTTCACCTAATCGTTCGATCGCCAGACTGGTCTCGTCAACAGATTGCTTGAGCTCTGTCATCTGGCTCACCGCCATTTGCAGCTGCGCACTGCCTCTCTGCGTTTGATCGGTTACTTCATCTGCTGATGCAGACACCGCTGATGAAGAGTCAGCAATACGTTGCACTCCAACGCTAAGATCGCTCATGGCCAGAGAAGATTCTCCCGCATAATCATTCTGTAACTGCGCTCCCTCGGCTACTCGCCCAATAGACACAGCGATCTGTTCAGCAGCTTTCCCTGTCTGTTCAGCGTTAGCTGTTAATTCTTCGGAAGTAGCTCCCACTGACATCGATAAATCAGCCACAAGTCCAAACATTTCTCGAAGCTTATGTGTCATCTGATTAAAGTGTGTGGACATCTTACCGAATTCATCATTATTCCGAATCTGCAAGGTTTGTGTTAAATCGCCTTGAGCCATAAGCTGCAATTTCTCAGATAACACTCGAAGTGGTTTGATCACCATAAACCATAATTGAACGACTATAACTATTCCTAGAATCGACATCCCAACAAGCATGATAATAAAAGATTCTGTTTTAGCTTGTTCGTAGTCAGCCATGATTGTAGTTTTAGGAATCGCTGTCTGCGTATACCATACCTGATCACTTTCCGGCATAGGAATTGGAACAAAAATTCGGAGTACATTTTCTCCTTTGGAATTATGCGTGTACCCCTGAACCGTCTCTCCATTCTTCACTTGTTTCCAGAGTGCCGCTTTCTGCTCCGTATCACCAAAATCTTTAAGTACACTTGCTGGATCATTTGGATTAGCTGCATATTTACCGTTACCCGTGATTAGAGAAACGTATCCTCCCATAGGTTTATATTTATCAGCATCCTCCTGGAGCTTTGATAACGATACATCAAACCCTACCGTCCCAAGAAAAGTACCCGATTTGTCTAAAATGGGCAGCATTACCGAAATCATCTCTATAGCCCCACCGCTCGTATCATAGGAATAGGGTTCAATGTAGATCGGTCTTTTCTCTTTTTTAGGTAAAAGGTAATAATCACCCGCCCCTTCTACATCGTAATTCTTTAAGGCTTCAACCGTTATTGAACCTTGATTTCTAAGAACATAAGGAATAAAACGCCCCGAAGCATCATCATATGGTGTCTTATTAATATTAGCCTGATCGTTTTGATCGAAGGCATTGGGTTCCCACAGTGTACTAATTGCAAAAAGCTCAGGTCTATTCTCAAGCATCGATTTCATTGTAGAAACAACTTCTTCACGACTCAAGCTTTGACCTTCTCTTGATTCAACCAGTACTTCTGTGAATACCTTGGCTGCCGACTCTATGTCTATCAGAGTATTCTGAATAGTTTCCGCATAACTTCGCCCAGCAACTTCCGCCTCTAGTTCACCGTTCGATATGCTCACACTTCGCAAATTCAGCAAATTTGCAACCAAACTAAAGAAAAAGATCACGATGATAACTAAACTTACTACCAGAACAAATTTAACCGTTAAAGAAAGCCTTCGATATAATGCCATCTAAACAACTCCACTCTAGGATAATATACCTTATCTTTAATCGACAAAATGCGACTAACCCTAAATAGGTCTTATTTCCTATAATTTTAGTGATAAAAATTTAAAATGCATATCTTTTCAAAAAGTATGTTTAAATAAAAGGAGCTTAACTAAAAAATCTCAATACAAAGGAGTTCATGCCGATGGAAATATCCTCTTTTTTGTTGCCTAAAGATCAAGTTGCCTATATCACTAATTCAATATCCATGCTGGAAGCCTTAGAACAATTAGAGCAGCACCATTATACGGCTATCCCTATTATTGATAATGAAGGAAAATATGTAGGAACACTTTCGGAAGGTGATCTATTGTGGAAGTTGAAAAACACAGCCGGTCTAACCTTTGACAATATAGGGGAAGTTCCAGTAAGCACAATCCAGAAGCATGTCCATAACGAAAGCGTCCTCATTCATGCCGAAATGGAGGATATGCTAACGCTCGCTGCAGATCAGAATTTCGTCCCTGTTATTGATAATGAGGGCGTGTTTATCGGAATTATTCGTCGAAAAGATATCATTGAATATTATACTCGTAACATTACAGATTAATTGAACAACAACAAAAAGACCTGATCAGTAGCATCGGGACTGACCCCCGTTTGTGAGACAGGGATCAAAACACCTTACAAGTTTAAGTAGCCAGTCGCCGGAAATCCATCGGTGACTGGTTATTTAGTTTCGCTTGAATTCGAATTGAGTTATAGTAAATGATGTAGTCTCGAATGGTCTTTACAACGATTGCAGTCGTTGTAGATGTGAGATCTTCGAGGTAGAACGTTTCAGACTTTAGAGTGGAATGAAACGATTCAATGGGGGCATTATCAGCGGGCGTTCCTTTACGGGACATGCTCATGGTAATGCCTTTTCCTTTTACAGCTTCCTGGTACGCAAAGGACGTATACACGCTGCCCTGGTCGCTATGCAACAACATCTTTTTCTGCTTTGGAAGTTGATTTAATGTATCCAACACCAAAGAGGTATCTTGTTTATCTGCTATACTGTAAGCCACAATCTCACCATTGTACAAGTCTAGAATGCTGGAGAAGTACAACATCTTCCCGCCAAATGGCAAATAGGTAATGTCCGTGACGAGTTTTTGCAGAGGTGCTTCTGCATGAAACTGTCGCTTGAGCAGATTTTCAAAGGAGTGTACAGATTGCCCAGTCACCTTTCGTTTTTTCATCCTCACGCGGCACTGAAGCCCCTCACACTGCATGATCCGCTGGACTCGCTTATGATTTATACTCTGCTCTATCCGAAGGAGCGCCGTGATTTTCCGGTACCCATAGCGGAATTTATGACGGATGCAAAGCTCCCGGATTTTCTCCACCAGTCTGTCTGTATGCTTTGTCCTCACAGCTGCTTTCCAGCGGTAGTAAGTCGTTCTTGCGATTCCGAGCCATCTACAAGCCTCAGACACCGTCACTTCGTTTCGAATGGATTCAATCCAGGCAATAACGGCCTCTGGTTCCACCTCCTCTCCAACTCCTCGTACTTTTTTAGCAGATCTAATTGTTGTTTTAAGAATCGGTTCTCTGCCTTTACTTTTTCGAGTTCCGAAGAGTCCTCCGGACCTTTGCCATAGCTGTACTGTTTACCCACCGGCTGCTCCAAACGATGTCGTTCACCATTTCGATTCCATCTCATCCATGTCTTTAGCTGTGTCTTATTCCGTATTCCGAGCTGCTCCATAACCTCTTTCACAGGTACTCCTGCTAATCTCATTTCTATAGCTTTCATCTTTATTTCCACGGGATAACTTACTCTGGTTGCCAATGCAAAAACACCTCCAAGATGATCTCCTTATCTTACGACAAGGTTCCATTCTCTTGAAGGTGTTTTGATTTGTCTCACGTTATGGGGTCAGTCCCATCCTGTGAAGATGATACTAATCAGGTCTTTTTGTTAACTCAAAATTATAATTCAGTCAGGATAATGGTCCCTTGTGGGGTGATAGCTAACGTATGTTCATATTGTGCTGACAGACCGCCGTCGATGGTACGCGCAGTCCAACCATCCGCATCAATCTTTGTTCTGTAGCTGCCTGTGTTCAGCATCGGTTCAATGGTAAATACCATCCCCTCTTTAAGTCGAGGCCCTCTGCCAGCCGGACCATAGTGTGGTACCTCTGGAGCTTCATGCATTTCTGAACCAATTCCGTGGCCAATAAAATCACGCACAACAGAAAAACCGTTAGACTCTGCGTAAACTTGAATAGCATGAGCGACATCCCCGATCCGGTTGCCTGCAACTGCCTGCTCGATACCGCGGAATAAAGATTCTTTTGTGGTGTCTAATAATTTCGTCGCCTGTTCACTGATATTTCCAATCCCGTACGACCAAGCGGAATCTGCCAACCAGCCATCTAAATTCACTACCATGTCTATTGTTACTATATCCCCATCTTTAAGCGGCTCTTTTTTCGGAAATCCGTGGCAGATTACATCATTTACAGATGCACAGGTTGCATATGGATAACCGTTATATCCCTTTTGCTCAGGAGTCGCTCCTTGAGACAATATAAATTTTTCAGCAAATTCATCAATCTCCCAGGTAGTAATTCCAGGCTGTAAGATTTGCGCAATTTGACGATGACATTCAGCCAGAATTTTTCCCGCCGCACGCATTTTTTCGATTTCTTCCATCGTTTTCATGATAATCATAATATCGCCTCTTCTGTACAGAACACATCACTCTCGGGCAATGGCTCTTCTTTTGTATTTAGTTTCCCCTTTATATTATGAAAGAAAAACACGAGAAATCCAAATCATTAAGCAAAAAAAATATAAATTCATTAATAATTCTAAAAAAAGACTCCCTTTTTACGTGAATGTTAGATATGGTATGGGTTTGAGTAATGACAACTAACAAAGAGGCATCCCAGCAGCCATAATGCAGGCTCCGGGACACCCCTTCAATCTAGAATGAATTAGTCGTGAAAATTAAGGCCTGACGTAACCGCTTTGACATAACCTGCTCGGATCACGAAATCTCCAAAATGCTCACGATGCAGACGTTCTTTGGCGTAACGATGAAGAATAGGCTCCAGCGTCTCCAAAATTTCTTTTTCATCTATGTTTTCTTTATATATCTTGTTTAAGCGATCTCCCGTAAAACCTGCTCCCAAGTACATATTATATCTGCCTGGTCCTTTACCAATAAACGAGATTTCACCCAGTGCCGGTCTTGCACATCCATTAGGACAGCCCGTCATCCGGATCACAATTTCCTCATCACGCAGGCCTGCTTCGTCAATGACAAGCTCAAGCTTATCAATCAATGAAGGCAAATAACGTTCCGCTTCCGCCATCGCAAGCCCACAGGTTGGCAGCGCCACACAGGACATTGAGCTGCGTCGTAGTGCAGAAAGATGTGCTCCATCCGTAAGTCCATGCTGTTTAGCCAGCTCAGTAACTTTTCGTTTTTTGGCAGAGGTTACGTTAGCAATTGTTAGATTCTGATTCGGAGTAAGCCGGAAATCTCCGGTATGAATTTTGGCGATTTCCCGCAGTCCGGTCATCAATGTGTACCCTTCTTGGTCATGAATCCGTCCGCTTTGGATATAAAGCGTTAGATTCCATTTTCCATTGGTACCCTTCACCCAGCCGTAACGGTCTCCATTATGATCGAAATGGTACTCCCGCGCCGCCTCAAGCTGCCATCCTAGTCTTTCATGCAGCTCATCGACGAACCATTCCAGACCGTGGCGGTCGATCGTATACTTGAACCGTGCATTTTTGCGGACAGAACGATTTCCATAGTCCCGCTGAATCGTTACTGTCTTCTCTGCTACATCAATTAATTGATCAGGACGGCAAAATCCTATGATACGGCCAAGCTGAGGATACGTACTTGTATCGCCATGTGTCATCCCCATACCGCCGCCTGCCGATACGTTGAACCCTACCAGCTTATCGTTCTCAAGAATAGCAATGAAGCCCAAATCCTGCGAGAATACATCTACGTCATTTGAAGGGGGAACCGCAAGACCAATTTTGAATTTACGTGGTAAATATACCGGACCATAGATCGGCTCAACTTCTGCCCGATCACCTAAACTATCTACTACCTTTTCACCGTCTAACCAAATTTCATGGTAAGCAGGAGTACGAGGTGATAGATGATCGCTGACTTTTCGCGCCCATTCATAGACTTCTGCGTGCACCTCAGACTGATAAGGATTCGGATTGCTCATTACGTTACGGTTGACATCCCCACAGGCTGCAAGAGTCGTCATTAGCGTATCATTGATACTTCGGATGGTCTTCTTTAAGTTCCATTTAAGTACACCATGCATTTGAAATGCCTGTCTTGTAGTCAGACGTAAGGTTCCGTTACCATACTTCTGTGCCAGATCGTCCATCACCAGCCATTGCTCCGGTGTAGCTACTCCACCTGGGGCTACTACGCGAAGCATAAACTGGAATGCAGGCTCCAGCTTCTGACGTTCCCGTTCATTGCGAAGATCTCTGTCATCCTGCATATAGCTTCCATGAAATTTCAGCAGACGATTATCATCTTCAGGCAGACCGCCCGTAATCGGATTGCTTAGTGTCTCAACTAACGCACCGCGCAGGTAGTTACTCTCCGACTTAATATGCTCAACATCACTTGGAGGCCCGCCGATCGGCTTAACCTTCTCATTGTTTGCCATTGTTGTTATCTCCCCCCGAAGTCATTCGATAACTTCCCATCTATCCATTAGTAGACATCACGCTGGTAACGCTGTGTCTGTTGCATATCTTCCAGATAAGCCGCTGCCGCTTCAGGGCTGAGTCCGCCCTCACTCTGAATCACAGTAAGCAAAGCAGTATGAACATCATGTGCCATATACTTCTCGTCTCCGCAAACGTAGACATGAGCACCTTCTTGCAGCCATTCATAAACCTCACGACTCTTTTGCAAGATACGATGCTGTACGTATACTTTCTCTTCGGTATCACGTGAGAAGGCCACATCCAGCTTGCTTAGAACGCCATCCTTTAGCATTCTCTGCCAATCTGTCTGATACAGGAAATCTGTAACGAAATGCCGATCCCCATAGAACAGCCATGATTTCCCTTCCGCTCCAAGCTCTCCTCGTTCTTCCAGGAAAGAACGGAATGGGGCAACGCCTGTGCCCGGTCCGATCATAATGATCGGTGCATCCGGATTAGTCGGAAGCTTAAAGTTAGGATTATGTTGAATGTAAATAGGCAATGTATCTCCCGGCTCTACTCTTTCGGCGCAATGCACTGAGCAGACACCGTAGCGTTCCCGGCCGTGAGCCTCATAACGTACAGCTCTGACGGTGAGATGAACCTCATCCGGGTTAGCCTTGTAACTGCTAGCAATAGAATATAGACGTGCAGGAAGCTTCCGTAAAATAGTCACAAAACTGCTAGCTGAGCCTTCCCATGGTGAGAAGTCCTGGATCAAATCGAGCAGATCGCGTCCTTGAATATACTCTTTAAGCTCCGAAGCACGGTCTGGAGCAACTAACTCACTCAGCTTGCTTGAGGCAGATAGCTTTGCTGCTTGCTCAAGTAATGGTTTTGTCAATACGGTGATTTCATAATGATGCAGAAGGGCCTCACGTAAGGCTCCTTCATCACCTTTCTTATTAAACGGAACCTTATCGCTAGGATTCCAACCCATAGTATGAATAATGGCATCCACCAATTCAGGATGATTCTCAGGATATACGCCCAATGCATCCCCTGGTTCAAACTGTATATTAGACCCTTCAAGCGATAGCTCCAGATGACGAGTCTCCCGATCAGAACCACGCCCGTTCAAATTTAAATTCTCCAACACCTCTGCCTTAAATGGGTGATTCCGGGTATATAAAGGTTCTTGCGATTCTGCATCCTCAGCGGCTTGAACCGCTTTTGCAGCAATACCCGGAGCATTCAAATTAGCATTTAATGCACCAATTACACCTTCAAACCATTGAGCTACGGAATCATCATAATCGAGATCACAATCTACTCGCGGACTTAACCGCTGACCGCCAAGTTCCTCTAAGCGCTGATCAAAATCCTTACCGGTTTGACAGAAAAATTCATAGGAGGTATCTCCCAAAGCCAGAACAGAAAACCGCAGGTTCTCTAATTGAGGAGCTCTTTTACTATAAAGAAATTCATGAAAAATCCGTGCATTATCTGGTGGTTCACCTTCTCCATGAGTACTCACCAGTAGAAGCAGATTCTCAACCTTTTTAAGCGCAGTAGGTTTAAAGCTGTTCATCGCGGAGAGTGTGACCTGAAATCCTTGCTCTTCCAGCTTGCGGGACAAGCTCCCTGCCAGTCTCTGGCAATTCCCAGTTTGCGAACCAAATAATATGGTTACCTCCCGTGATGCTGCTGGTTGACTCGTCACAGCCGCGCCAACCTCCGCGTTCCCAATCGAATTCGATTGCACTTGAAGTTCGGCACCCGCCGGCGCCGCTGCCGCAGTACGGCCAATCGCAGACAAATATCCGCTTAGCCATATTTGCTGTGTCTCCGTTAAGGATGGTAGAAGACGATTGAGAAGCTCGACTTGGTTCTCGTTAAAAGGACTGTTCGTTACCTGTAGTTGCAACAATATCCACCTCTCCTAAACATGAAATCTGGTTATGATCCGTACCTCATTTGAATCGATCTGAGCCTTTTTTAGAACCTCATAAAATCAGGCTATCACAATAATTGTAAACGATCAATGAAGTCGTTTTTACATAAAAAATGTTATTTATTGAAAAAATATCAATAAAGTACGGAAAAACCGATCAAAACAGTATGATTTACTCTGATTTGATCGGTTTCATTATAAAAAGTGATACTATTTATAAAATATTGTGATAAATAAAAACTATAAATCCTTCTTACTTTCGGGAAATAATACCTCGCCTACCCCCAGCTTTATCTTCACAATCTCTTCAAGCGTATTCGATAACTCGCCAGGTGGATAAGGTTTCGTTAAATACTTCTGAATCACATCATTCAATTGGTTCTTATCCGATTGATCTAGCGCAGAGGATATAACTATAGGAATATTCTCTGTTCTCGAATCATCTTTCAGCATTCGGATCAAATCCCAACCGTCCAAATCTTCCCCAAGCATCAAATCAACCACGATCGCAACAAATGGTGTTTTTAAAGCTTGATCAAAGGCTTGCTGTGGATGATAGTGATGGGTGACACGGAAGCCCTTTCCTTTAAGCTCTTCTGATAAGAGCAACGAAAGACTATAGTCATCTTCAACAATCATTACATTTGGCTTACTCTCTTTCTCTGCATTCCATTTATTTAGCTCATCTTGCTGTTGGATTGTATCCTCATGGAGGATTGGGAGGCTAAACCAAACAGTAGTCCCTTCTCCCTCTACCGATTCGATCCCTATGGTTCCTTTTTGTTTCTCAATAATTTCTTTACAGATGGCAAGACCAAGTCCGGTTCCGCCAATTCTTTTAGAAGCGCTGTTATCCACTCTTCTGAACTTTTGGAACAACTGTCCTATCTGATCCTTAGGAATACCGAGACCATTATCCTGGATGCGAACAATAACTTGACCCGGCTCATTGTGTAGCAGCACCTTCACTTCATTGGTAGAAGGTGAGAACTTGATCGCGTTACTTAACAGATTCGTTAGAACTTGGACGATCTTATCCTTGTCCACATCAACGTCTGCATTAAGAGCCTCATCCACGAGCAGCACATGATGTGTGCTGCTAAGTTTATATTGATCGATAACGCCAAGCACAATTTCGCTGAGATTCACATGCTCCGTGATATACTGCTGCTTACCTGATTCCATTCTTTGCAGATCTAGGAAATCATTAATCAGCTCAGTCAACCGCTTCGCTTCCTTATGAATCGTCTCCAAATACTTCAGCTGCTTCTCAGGCTTCATGGTTTTGGACAATAGCAATTCCGTGAATCCTAGAACACTCGACAATGGCGTTCTCAGCTCATGACTTACCGTACTGACAAGATCAGATTTCATAAGATCCAGCTCGTACTCCCTAGTAATATCTCTATAAACGAAAAGTGTACCGATTCTAAGCTCTCGTCGGAAAACGGGAATCGCATAAACATCAATATGCTTTTTGGATTCAGTTCCGATAGAATATTGCATACTGCTGGACTCCAGAGCATGCTCGGCGATTGCCTTCTCAAAGAACAACCGTAGTTCATCATTCTCATTCGAGCGTTCGATGAAATAATCCATCCATTCTTTTCTAGGAATCAATGTACCTTCTGTCCATTCATAGTTCACAATGTTGCACAGTGCCTTATTCATCTGAAGCATCTTGCCTTCTGTATTCACGAACTGAATGCCTTCGTTAACGTTATTCACGATATCGCGGTTCAGCTTTCGGCCATGTTCAATCTCTTCATACATGAATAAACGCTCAATCGCCAGAGCTACACGGTTCATCATCCCTTGAACCTCATTAATCTCTTCTTTGCTGAAGGAATGTCCAATCCGGGTCCCGCAGAATACAGCTAAAATCTCATCTTCTGCATTCACAACAGTAGTATAGAAGTCATAACAGTAGACTTCATTCGAAGAGATTCCTTGTTCCGATTGCGTAGCTAGACGCTTAATTAGATAGGTTTTTTCTGTCTTCAGACGATATAACATTTCATTGTTCTCATTATCGAGGTAACGCTCTACATTTTCCTGAGGAATCCCTTTAACAGCAGCGATCTTATCTTTTACTAGCAGGAAGAAACTTGAATCAAATGAATACAGATGATGCATAAATTGAATGAACTTATCTGCAAATTCATGTTTATCTAACGTGTAGGTAATATCATGATTCAGCTGATTATTTAGCTCAAGCATCTTTTTGGTCTGTTCCGTATTTTTCAGCGTCTCCGCAAGCTCTTGCTGCACGCTCTTCATAGAGTTGATATCGTTCGCAATAAGGATGTACTGATAAATTACACCCTCTTCATTCAGATAAGGCACAATCGTCAGATGCAGCCAGACCGGCAATCCGTCTTTGGCTATAATCTGAAGCTCATTGCTCCATACTCCACCTGTACTTAATTTGTTGATGATTTTTTGGAATTCATCATGAGACACATTATAAAGTTCAAATAGTCTGTATGTGTAGCCGATAATCTCCGACTTTTTATAGCGGGTATATTCACTCAAGTTCTCATTTGCGTAAGTAAACACACCTTTAGCGGTAAGGATACCGACGGCAGATGACTGATCGAGCGCTTTCATCATGCTCTCAATTTCACTAAGCGACCGTTGCAGCCTATACTGCTGATCCTGAAGCTCATCCTGCTGAGCGTGCAACTCTTCATTCTGCATCATCAATTCTTCTTCTTTATCTTGAATACTTCTGGCCATATTTAGAAATGCATTATAAAGCCGGCCAATTTCATCTTGATGCTTAAGCTTGCCCAGAAGAATTTCCTCACCGGCAGCCAGTGAATGCGTTGCTCCTTCCAGCTTCAAAATAGGGTCAATCAGGTTCTTCAGAATCCGCCAGATCATAAAGGTAAAGAACAACAGAATGATGGCACTAATAAAAAATGCGATAAATGTAAATTCATTTGCCTGTTTGATATAATCCATAGCCATAGTATTTAATGCTTCATCAGAGCGTTTTTTGTACTCTTCCGTATAGGAGAGAAAATCATTTACAGATTTAGTGGTACCATCTGCGGACAGCGCACGCAAAGCTACATAATCATCAGCCTCGACCAGCCGAATCGCTTCGGGCAGCGTTTTATTTTTATACTGAACATAAAAGGCCTTTAAGCCATCCCTGAAAAGAGCCTCTTCGGGAGATAAATTGAGATTGGAATAGGTATCCAGAATCTTATCAAAGTTAACTAGTCCTAAATTTAGAAGCTTTAATTCATTATCACTCTTAAGAGCGCTAAATCCCCTGGCACGGAAAAACACCTCATTTAAGGCTCTCGCCAAATCAGTTACGGTGTCCGCCTTATTTTGCAGAATTTCCCGGTCTCTGCTTAATTTGTTCTGTTCATCATTGATGAAAAAGAAAAATATCGATCCCATAATGATAATTAAAGCAAAGACCAGTGCAATGATACGAAAATACCTATTTTTGATACTGTGATTAGCGTTACTTCTCTTCGTCACTTAGGATCCCCTCCACAATCTGCAAGAGTTCCATTGGACTAAAGGGTTTGGGCATAAAATAACGTGCTCCTGCTTCCACTGCTCGAAGTCGATCTACATCTTGAGCTTTGGCCGTTAACATTAATATCGCTGTAGTTTTCTTTTTCTCCTCGTCCAGCTGCTGGAGCACTTCAATCCCTGTCATTTCCGGCATCATATAATCCAGAATCACCAAATCAAAATGATCCGCGGACAGCTTATTCAGTGCTTCCAATCCATTCTCCGCCGTGTGAATCTCAACATTCTCTAAATCTTCCAGTGTATCCTCGATTAACATCCGTAATACTTCTTCATCATCCACTACCATTATCTTTTGCATATTGGTACAATCCCCTTCGTTTTAGAACAAGAATCTATGAGCCAAGCGTTCCATCCGAGACAACAGCTCAGGCATATGGACTGGCTTTACTACATAATCATCGGCGCCCATCTGCAGGGCATGTACAATATCCGCCTGATTATTTCTGCCTGTCAGCATAATCACTAATATATTCACTTCCGGATATGTCTTGCGAATTCTTTCCAGCACCTCAACACCATCAAGATCCGGCATCACACCGTCCAGCAGGATAATATACTTTTCATCCATGGAATACCAATCCGATTGTAAAAAATCCAGTCCATTCGCAAAACTGCTGATATTGACCTCAGCAATATCCTCCGGCTCCCAAGTGTCAATCTGATGAGTCACGATTCTACGAATTAACGCATCATCATCCACAATAATTACATTTAGAACTGAATGCTTTTTAGTCGACAATAAATGGTCGTTATAAAGCGTCGTCTGATTCCTTCCAGCATCCTTGCTGGCATAGAGCGCCTGATCTGCTTCCTCTACAATTTTATCGGCAATATTCTCAGCTTCTGTTACCTCAGATATCCCGCTAGAAAAGGTCACATGAAAGATTTCATTCTTCGCAAAAAAATCGGTGGCAGCAAATCGCTCCTGTATACGTTGTATCACTGTCAATGCAGAGCTCGCATCCGTATTTGGCAGGAACACAGCAAACTCTTCTCCACCAAAACGGCAAAAGGTATCTTCCATACGGATCGAACTTTGTACAAGCTCAGATAAGGACTGTAATACCTCGTCTCCGATTAGATGACCATATGTATCATTAATCTTTTTGAAATAGTCCAGATCAATCAGTGCTAAAGAAAATACTCGCTCCGTACGCTTAAAATCGCAAATTAGCTGCTTCATCACTTGATTAAAGTGTTTTCGATTGAATGCACCCGTTAATTCATCCACAATGATGGAGTCCTGCCATTCCCTTTTCAGCTCAAAACGGTTTTTGATCAGAGCCATGAATATATCAATATCTACAGGCTTCGATAAAAAGTCCATCACGCCAAGCTTATAGGCATGCAATTGCGTCGCTTTGGAGTATTCCCCGCTTATAATGATGATTGGAATACGTTCCTTTTTGGCTTTGCCGATAATTTGATTCAAGACCTCAATTCCACTGATATCTGGTAAAAGAATATCCAGCAGGATCAGATCGGGTTTGGTTTCATAAAAAATCTTAAGACCCCGTTCAGCAGATAAGGCAATGCTTACATAATAGTTCTGCTTCTCCAATGATTCTTTTAAATAAGCAACTAATTCAACATCATCATCAATAAGCAAAATATCATTATGCGGGAGTATTTCATCATTCCCTCTTTTGTCTAGCTGCTTAACTGAACTTAGAGAAACCGATTCATCTTGGTCAAACAGAGAAATAAGCGGATACAAATAATCCCCCCACTCTTCAATAGACCAGCACTTTAGACTGCTTTCCATGAAATAGGGCAATGTTGCATCGGCAAATTGTTCAACTTCTTTTAACCCAACAGTACCAGCCGTACCCTTCAAATTATGCAAAAAACGATAAATGTCCTTCTCTTTAACTTCCGGCAGGTCAGACCATTCCTGGAGGGTTTGTTTGGTCCGCTCTTCAACCATATCTTTATATTTTTGTGTAGTCATATTTACTCCTTCAGAGTATCGTATCAATCTCTCACTTCATCATATTTTTCATATACTGTCAATCGAATTTTCTTTAAATTCATAGGTCTACATAAAAAAATGATCAAACTGACAAAAAACCTTTGGTTGAAGCTTGCTTCAGCATTTGTAATAATGATTGGAATGGTTCATTCCGTTTACACGGCGTAATCACCATATACAAAGGGAGGCTGTAAGCATGAAGGGGATTATTACTGTATTAGGGAAAGACAAAGTAGGGATTATTGCTAAGGTATGTACATATCTTGCCGAGCACAATTTGAACATTCTGGATATTTCCCAGACGATTGTACAAGATTATTTTAACATGATGATGATTGTAGACATTTCTAGCGCGAACAAAGCATTTGAGGATATTGTTGAGGATTTACATTCAATCGGAGAATCAATCGGCGTGGAAATCAAGCTTCAGCATGAGGATATTTTTAATATTATGCACCGCATCTAGGAGGATGACCATGATATCATTAGTGGAAGTACAAGAGACGAATAAGATGATCCGTGAAATGAATCTGGATGTGCGTACCATAACAATGGGGATCAGTCTCATGGATTGTGCTCATACAGATATGAGAACTTTTAACCAAAATGTATACGACAAGATTACTAGATCCGCCGAGAAGCTCGTCAAAACAGGGGAAGATTTAGAAAGACAATTCGGTGTACCCATTGTTAATAAGCGGATTTCTGTCACTCCTATCGCTATCGCTGCTGGAGCTGTGAAGACGGATACGTATGTGCCTGTAGCTGAAATTTTAGACAAGGCTGCAAAAGAAGTTGGCGTTAACTTTATTGGCGGCTTCTCTGCGCTTGTGCAAAAAGGCTGCACCAAAGGTGATCGCATTCTGATCGACAGCATCCCAGAAGCACTGGCAGTCACTGAAAGAGTCTGCTCCTCCGTTAACGTTGGGTCCTCTAGAAGTGGAATCAATATGGACGCTGTGAAATTAATGGGTGATATCATCATTCAAACAGCGGAACGCACCAAGGATCGGGATTCCATCGGCTGTGCTAAGCTGGTGGTCTTCTGCAATGCCGTCGAGGACAATCCTTTTATGGCGGGAGCCTTCCATGGTGTTGGAGAACGGGAATGTGTCATCAATGTAGGTGTCAGCGGACCAGGTGTAATTAAGCGTGCGTTAGAAGAAGTTAAAGGTCAGGACTTTGAAACCTTGTGTGAAACGATTAAACGAACTGCGTTTAAAGTTACGCGTGTGGGACAACTAGTTGCTCAGGAAGCTTCCAAACGGTTGAACGTACCTTTTGGGATTATCAATCTATCTCTGGCTCCAACACCAGAAATTGGGGACTCCATTGCAGAGATCTTTCAAGTCATGGGTCTGGAAGAAGCCGGCGCACCTGGCACAACAGCCGCTCTGGCCATTCTAAATGACAATGTTAAAAAAGGTGGCGTTATGGCCTCCTCCTATGTCGGTGGACTCAGTGGCGCCTTCATTCCGGTCAGCGAAGACCATGGAATGATTCAAGCCGTTCAACGTGGTGCTCTTACCCTTGAAAAGCTAGAAGCCATGACCTGTGTATGTTCAGTAGGCTTGGACATGATTGCTATACCGGGAAGTACCACCAAAGAGACGATCTCTGGTATCATCGCCGATGAAGCTGCTATCGGAATGGTCAATAACAAAACAACCGCTGTTCGCGTCATTCCTGTCATCGGCAAGGATGTAGGTGAAATCGTAGAATTTGGCGGTCTCCTTGGATATGCGCCTGTTATGGCAGTTAACGGCTTCAATTGCACCAACTTCATTAACCGGGGCGGACGGATTCCTGCTCCAATTCACAGCTTTAAGAACTAATAGAAACATCAAACAGCAAGTCCCTATTTGCACCTAGGCGACTTGCTGTTTTTTTATTGTTCAGAGCTTGAAGATATTCATGTGATCAGATTTATGCTCGCTGGATCCCAATATTAGGTGTTCCACCGGTTAGATCGATAAATAATACATAGTCATTTCCATCCGTGCCTTTCAGCACAAGTCCTGTCTGTCCTGCAACTCCCACAGCGAAATATCTGACCTGTTGAAGGCTTGTAGGTGCTGCTACTGGTGTCAACGCCTGATTCACAGCAATCAAACGTGTAGCAGTTTTAATGGTGCCAGCACCGCTAATTTCACCGGTTACCCCCAAATGACCAAGTATAGACTCACTACCGTTCACATTAAGGCTACCCATTATAGTCTGACTACCATTCAAATGCAGATTTGAATCGATAGTTTCATTTCCGTTAACATGCAGATCATTTTGAATGGTCTGACTTCCTGTAACTAGAACATTATCAAAGGTTGGCAAGGCGATCATCCCTTTCAGGTTATATAGTATATCTTATGTTAAACAAGCCAACTCAGTCATAGATAGATATACATCTTTCACTAAATCCGCTTTTTCCTACGAGATTCTTATTAATGGTCTTATACCTAAAGTCAAATGATCCCCCTACACATATAATGTTTAGCAAGACTAGGTGCTAGAGCGAATAACTGGCTCCAAGGAATACAGGAGGAATTATGAAGAAGACAGCTAATAGGCTCACTCCTCAAAGGCCCTCAACTCACAACGTCACCATCAGCCATGTTCATCCATCGCAACCGCCTAATCTCATTCTTGAGATGAACTCTTATAGAGCGGAACCCCTAAAACGGGAACTAAAGCAATTAAGAGTATTGCTTCTGGTCCCTTCAGAGATAAGTAATAAAATGCCTAATGTACGACTTTTTAAAGATCAGCTAAGGCACCTGGTTAAAGAAGTGCTTGCCATTAAGTTACATCACAATCTAGAAGAATATTTAACCCAATATCAGCCTGATCTGATACTTGCCTTGGGATCAGAGACCCTGTTCCCTGAGGAGAACATCCCTGCCCTTAAGGCTTCTAAAGCTCCAAAGGCCGTATGGATGGCAGACGCGTCCTGCCTTACCCGAACAGAACGTAATCTGGCACTGTTATTCGATTATATTTTTACACAGAACATAGCTAATCTAATCTATTATCAGGGTTTACGTGAAAAACATTCGAGCTATCTCCCTTATGCTCCAGACACGGATCTCTATTATCCAAGACGTGTGGAGAACCAATACCACAGTGACGTACTCATCCTCGGCCATTTTCAAATGAATAGTGTTCTGCATACCTTAGCTCATTCTGAACTATTTCATGGCCTCAAGGTATTAACCGTCGGTAGCGGGTGGGAGCCCATCAAAAATTTCATAGACATTAGCCATGAGAAAGATATGTCTAACTATTATAATGGCGCACGGATCATCATCAATTGCACAGGTTCTGTACAGAAGATTATGGAGGTTTCTGCTTGCGGTGTATTTCAGTTAGTGGAAGATCATCCCCATCTTCAGGGTTACCAAATCACAGAAGAAGATCTCATTCGTTTCCAGAGCTTTAAAGAGCTCTCTGAGAGCTTCAATTACTATATTACTCATAGCGATGAAAGAAGAATTTCTGCGTCACGTGCGCTAAAGGAAGTGAAGTACAACTATTCTTATCTTCAACAAGGAAAGCTGCTGCTCAAAAAAATATTCACGGAACCATAGGGGGTGACCTGACTTGAAATGCATTGCTTTTGTATTACCTCAGTTTCATCAGATATCAGAGAACGATTCCTGGTGGGGGGAGGGATTTACAGAATGGACAAATGTCAGGAAGGCTACAGCCCTTTATCCTGAACATCATCAGCCGAAAAAACCTTTAAATAATAACTACTACGATTTAACGGACCCTAAAGTGAAACAATGGCAGGCTGAGACTGCAAGGGCTCATGGCATTTACGGTTTTTGTTATTATCACTATTGGTTCAATGGGAGGCGACTACTGGAACAACCGGTTCAGCAGATTCTTACCAGCAAAGAGCCAGACTTCCCCTTTTGCCTGTCTTGGGCTAACGAACCTTGGACGCGAAGCTGGGATGGTACCGAAGAAGATGTCTTGATGCCACAGGAATATGGAGAAGAACGGGATTGGCGGATGCATTTTTATGCTCTGCTCGAGGCTTTCAAAGATGAACGATATATTTGCGTAGATGGCAAACCGGTATTTATTATCTACAGATCCTCCAGCATCCCTCGCTGTGATGAAATGCTTCAATGCTGGCGTGATTTAGCTCAGCAAAACGGTCTTAAGGGTCTTCATCTGATCAGGACACTGGGCGGATTCCCTCTAAAGACAGAGCACGGGTTCGATGCCAGTCTAGAATTTGAACCTCACTACACATTCGCACATGGCGGTGTAAAGCATTTGTGGAGCTCCAAGCAGGTGGAGGACCAGAAGCATATCGTCATTGATTACGATGAATTATGGGAATCCATGTTAGAGCGGACACCTCATAGAGACGGAGAAATTATATATCCGGGAGCATTTGTGAACTGGGATAATACACCACGCAAAGGTGCCGCCGGACAAAGTACTTTGGGTGCAAATCCTCACAAATTCGGCCAATACCTGTCACGACAAATTGAGAGGACCAAAAAGATGTTCAAAAGTGATTTTATTTATATAAACGCCTGGAACGAGTGGGCTGAGGGTGCCTATTTAGAGCCGGATGATCATTACCGGTATCAATACTTACAAGCCGTTAAGAATGCTCTTCAATATCATCACAAAGAAGATCCTTCCACGCCGTAGCGTCTGAAGGATCTTCTTCTTTATTCCTTATTATCTTTCCGAAGTCTGCATTCTGGCGCTTCTTGCACTTATCATTCTCCACCCCGTTAGCAATGCAGCCACAAAGCATATGGATGCTGAAGTCATGAACACCACATGCATGCCACTGATAAACAACTCTGGTCGACCCGGAACTAGACCTGTTACCCGATAACCTGCTTCACTGCTCATCACATGAAAGAGTATCGTCGTAGCGATCGTAATACCGACAACCATACCCACATTACGAACCAACGAATTGACGCTGCCCGCGGAACCAAGCTGAGTTCTAGGCACCTTAGACATAACAAGTGAATTATTCGGCGATTGAAATAGACCACTGCCTATTCCTAGCATAGCGATCCACACGCCTACCAGCACAACAGAGCTTCCTTCATGAAGCGCTGCTAATCCAAACTGAGCAATAACCATGACCACCAGCCCTGCAAAAGTTAGAAATTCAGAGCCGATTTTATCCGATAAAGCACCGCTTATTGGTGCAACGACTACCATACATATCGGTAACAGCATCAACAGGAATCCCGCTTCAAAGGGCGATAGATTCAGCATATTCTGTGCATAAAATGGTGCGATAATGTTAAAGCAAAAGTTCGCTGTAAATACGAGAAACCCACACAAAATACTTAATGAAAACAATGGATTCTTAAATAATGACAGTTGCAGCAGCGGTTCTTTTCTTCGAAGCTCCGTCCACAAGAACGCAATAAAGCTGATTACAGCTACGATTAGTGAAGTCACAATTAAACTGTCGCCATAACCGAGCTGCTGTCCCAATAATAATCCCGCAAACAAACTTATAATAAAAATTGCGAAGAGCAAACTGCCAGGAACGTCAATTGTAGATTTCGTTCTAGTTAAATCCTTAGGCAGTACCTTCCATCCTAACAGGATAGCAATCACTCCAATTGGAATGTTCACCCAAAAGATATACTCCCACCCTAATGTCGAGACCATAATCCCACCTAAACTAGGGCCAGCTATACTTCCCAGTGACACGAATGTACCTATGAAACCAAGGGCTTTCCCCCGCTCATTAGCAGGAAAAATATCCGTAACTATTCCTTGGCTGTTCGCCATTGTCATCGAAGCTCCGATAGCCTGAATAACGCGCGAAGCAAGCAAAGCAGGTAAACTTAAACTGAATCCACACAGCATAGAACCAATAACAAAAACAACCGTCCCAATCTTAAAGATTCGAATCTTCCCAACAATATCTCCAAGCTTCCCGAAGAAAAGAATCGCTGCACAGATCGCCATCAAATAACCTGTGGTTACCCATTCGATTTGTGCCATAGGCAGCTTCAATTGTTTCGATAATTCAGGTAAAGCGATGTTGACAATACTACCATCAAGCGTGGACATAAAGGTGAAAATATTCAGGACAATTAATATTATCCAGCGTTTCTTCTGAATTTCCTTGTCTTCCTGATAGGTTGCGCTAATAGAACTCATAACTAACACCTCATTGAATGTATAATCAACGTTTAGTTGCGCACGCAACAAAACTTGCATACCCAGTGTACATCAAATTAGTTGCGCACGCAACGACTTTATTGTACACTTTGTCTCAGAGTAGTAAATACGCGAACTAAACCCAAAGAGGTGTCTATATCTTGGAAAAAGAGCCTATAGGTAAATTAATTTCCTATTTTCATCGTCAAAATCAAAAGCAATTGGTAAAAAAATTCATGCCCTATGGAATAGGTAGCGGCGGGCAACACAGCTTTCTCAAATTGATTCTTGCCAAACCAGGGATTACACAAGATCAATTAACTTCTGAATTGAAATTCGATAAAGCAACCACCGCTCGTTCCGTAAAGCAATTAGAGAATTCGGGATACATTGAACGTAAACCAGATCCTAATGATCGACGCTCTCACCTATTATATCCAACTCCTAAGGCAATTAATTTCTCACCTATCCTTCAGTCTATTTTAGATGATTACAATAAAAGTCTCGTTGGCAAATTAACAAATGAGGAAGTAGAACAGCTTCGTTACTTACTTCAAAAGATCAGCACTGACGAAGAGTAGGAACAAAAAAGCAGCTGTCACAAAAGTAGTGAATGCTACTAATGGGATAGCTGCTTCTTTTTCCGTACTCACTTCACCTTTACAGTCTCAGCAACTTCTTTCGTAATCTCTTCCCCACCGAGGCTCTTCCATTTCTCTACAAAAACATCAAAGTCACTAAGGGGTGAATCGCCCACAATGATATTCAAAAATGTCTCACTTTCTAGATTTTGAAGTTCCGCCCATTTGCTTTTCATTAGTTGTGTGTTTCCATAAAAGACCCCTCGCACTCCCTCAATAGCAGTTGAGGTTAAGACGGCAACTCCGTATTTATACGCGTTCGCTGCTTTCCAGCCTTCTAGATCTTTTTTAGGTTGTTCAGTGTCCTCCACCCATTGATCATAGATGAGTCGGGTATCTGGATTTAATGTATCCGGGTCTATTTTTCCATGTAGAGCTTGCTGAATATCTGCATAATGTTTTTCTATCGCATCCGAATAATCAATTAGAAGGTCAAACGGATAATAAGCACGCAGCTGAATTCCTGTTTGTGCAGAGAAATCATCCAGCTTCTTAACTTCTTCTGTATTTGGGTCTTGCCTTCTCTCAAGTCTTGTAAACACATTCAACTGCTTCATAATGGCTTCTGGGTGTTCAAATCCTTTACGTACAACTAGATAACGATCCGTAACTGGAGCCAAGTGAGCAACAAACTTGCCGGAATCATCTAGTGGAGCTGCATACGCTCTCCATTCTGCCTTCGTGTCCAAAGCTACAGCCTCTGACAATGGATAATAAGGCATCCACCATGGGCCAAAAAACATGCCTGATTTCCCAGTGATTATAGGCTCCTGAGTTTCTTTATACAGAGCAAAATCCGGGTCCAGCAACCCACGTTTATACCAATCCGCCAGTTTAGCAAGTGCTTGTTTGGTCTCTGGTGTAATAGAGCCGTACACAATTTTACCGTTGCTATCCTTGATCCAATTCGTCGGGTAAGCATGAAATGCACTAAAAACAGCATCCAGACCATTAACTAATGGCTTAGTTCCATATACGATATTTTTGTAGCCGCTTAATCCTACAGTATCTCTTTTCCCGTTCCCGTCAGGATCTTTTTCAATAAAAGCCTGAGCAATTTTCTCGATGTCTTCAAAGGTCTGAGGGGGTTGCAGCTCCAGCTTCTCCAGCCAATCCTGACGTACCCAGAGCAGAACAGGAGAATCCGCATCAATCGCTACATTCGGTAATCCGTATAATTTACCATCACGTGAAGCATCTTCTAATGCTTCTCCCTTCGTAGAATTGTACATATCTTTAATTAACTCAGAGCCGTATACTTTGTAGGTCTCTGTAAGGTCCTCTATCATGTCATTATCAATGAGCTTCTTCAATTGATCTCGATCTACAACCATCGCATCTGGCAAATCATTGCTATCGATCGCAAGCTGTGCTTTTTGATTAAAAGCATCTTCACCCTTTGCCTCCCAAGAGTGAACTACCTTGATATTCGTAATACTCTCCAAATAACGGGTGATTGGATTGTTATCGTTGCTGTCACCTGTATTTAACCTGGAATCTGGAACCTTAAATCCTACCCGGATCACGATCGGATCTTCATATTTGCTATATGCGATAGAAGTATCTTCGACCTCTCCCTGAGGACTTCTGCCAGAATCCACTGGTATGCTCTGGTCACGGCAGGATGTCAGTCCGATGATCACTATAAGAAGGAGGATGGATCTCCAAAATCTCATCATTGGCCTTTCCCCTCCGCACGATATTCGCTCGGTAGTTTACCAATGCGTTCCCTGAACAGCCTACTGAAATAACGGTCATCTTCAAAGCCAGACCTTGAAGCAACCTCACAGACGGGTAGCGAGGTCTCCAGCAGCAATGATTTAGCCAACTCAAGCCGCATTCCCCGTAAACATTCACCAAATGTCTCTCCGGCAAAACGAGCGAAACATTGACTGAAATAACCACGACTCATATTAATTTCAGCCGCTACATCGCTCTGATTGATTTTGTCACCTGCATGGCTCTGCATATAACGAACTGCGCGAATTAGGCAGGACATCACCTCTTTAGTCAATCCTAGCTCGAGCATTCTCCGTCCCACATGATCAGAGAATCTGCGCAGCCAGGTCTTCCAATGGCACCAGTTCAAGTTAAGTGAAATGTCCCGTTCCAATTGAACAGCATCTTCAGGCTTCAAGAGTAAAGCACTCCATCTTTGCAATAGAGAATGTGCGAACGTTAGATATCTATCAGATCGCGGCTTCTGCAAGCGTATGTTCGATACAAAATGGTCCCATTCGTTTCCATCAATCGTCCACTTGAGATTTTGAGCTTGCTCGAATAGATCCGCTTCATCATGTATTAAATTGGTGCCCGATATTTCCTTCTTTAGTTCCTCATAATTCAGAGAGGTCAGTTCCTCAGCTCCAGAATGATAAAATAGCATATGCCGTAGCTTCGTTGTGAGTTGCTCCTCCAATTCCTGTAACGACTGATCTCTTATCCCACTGATAAGCGCGATCTGCCATCTCCCAGAAAGCTGGCTTTTAAGCTCCCGCTTACTTTCTTCTTCTGAGAAACGTTGAAGCAGAGGTGACATCCACATCTCATGAAAGGTGATCAACGGATTATTCTTCACAAAGGATAGGTGAAATAACTCTTCTTCATTACAGTGATTGTTTAATGGTAAATAGAGCAGCGCCTTGTCAGCGGCCATCCGTTTACCTTCACCATGAACCAAGGCATCCCGTGTGTTGTCCTCCCATTTGATCCGATCAACGAGCCGACGTATAGTCTCATCCGCATTTTCCATCTCTAACAGAGTTTTGACAATATAATCAACAGCTCCTAAACGCATGGCCTCCTGCACATAGTCAAACTCATGATGGCAAGTAAGCACAACACAGCGAATGCCTGCGAAACGCTGCCTCACTAGTTTAATTAGCTCGAACCCAGAAATACCAGGCATAGTCAAATCTACAAAAAGCAGATCCACATCCTGCTGCTGAAGTAGCTCCAGGGCAGATTTTCCATCTCCCGCCTCACCAACAATAACAACCCCTAAGGACGACCAATCGATTAGAGATATGAAGCCTTTCCGCACAAGTCTCTCGTCATCAACCACTACAGCCTTAATCATCGAAGTCCTCCTTACCTTTTCTCGGAATCACGATAGATACAACCGTACCTTCCCCTAGCTTGCTGTACATCTCTAGCTTCATCTGCTCTCCATAGTAGGTTCTAAGCATCCGGTTCACGTACGAGAATCCGATTCCGAGTCCCCGTTTCTTGGCTCCGTCCTCTGACAGCAGCTGGTCTAACGTATCCGCATCCATACCAGCTCCGTTGTCTCTTACACATAGCTTAACTTCTCCTTCGCCATGCTCTGTAATTAAGACATCTACCCTGCCATTATCGCTTAGTCCATGATAAATCGAGTTCTCTACGAGAGGTTGAAGTAAGAATCTGGGGACTGCCACAGACAATACATCCTCATCTGCCTCCACGTTAAATTCGAATTCATAGTCATAACGGATGCGCTGCAGCTCCATATAATTTCGGATCGCTTCAATTTCCTCTCCAAGGGTAACAATGATGCTTTGCTTGCCCAGATTATAATGCAGCACCTTTACAAGGAGAGTAACCAGCTTGTCGATCTCCTTTTGACCGTTGAGTCTTGCCATCCACTGCACCGTATTCAATGTGTTGTGCAAAAAGTGCGGATTGATCTGGCTAAGCAGCTTTTCAATCTCGAATTGGCTTTTCTGCTTCTCATTATGGGCTACTGCAACAATCAGCTCATTCACCTGTTTCTTCATCTGCTGGAAGTTACTAAGTACGAAATCAAACTCTTCCACGTTCGTGTAGGCAACCGGAGAGGTAACATTTTCTGCCATTCGATTAATTTCAAGGTTAACCTTGCGCAATGGGCCATAAATCTTTTTCCAAATCATCCAAGCCAGAACTCCGGCAAAGAGTAGCGTCGAGAACGCAAGCAGGATCATTTTATAGAACCAAGAATAAATTTCACTGTTGAATTCAGACTTTTTAACTACGGCAATAAGCTTCCAGCCCTGCGGACTAGCATATCGAAACAGATGATATCCGGTAAGCGTCTCATGTGAGAGATTGGAGCTGCTTCCTGCAGCTTTGATAATTCCTTGGGGCAATTTTCCGTCAATTTCATAGGTGTTAGTGCCCTGTTGATTCACAAGGATATGATTTACCTTCATCCCGTAAGATTCCTGATTAAATATTTTGCGAAGCAGACTGTAATTCGTCTCTAAATAAATATATAGCTTATGTTCACCTGGTACGCGTACAATGCGCTGCTCCGAGAATACGAGATTATCTCCGACGGCATACATCGTAGAATGCGGCCCATAGTAATCAGCCCCGTTATACCGCATAAAAGAAGGTAAAGTACTGATATCGAAATTTCTGCGCGCACTCATATTGGTGAACAGAACCGGATCATCACTGCTAGGCATAATGTAAGCTGTAAGTCCAATATAGGGATTCGTAAAATTGACGAGGTTGATTTTCTGATTGATGGAGTTCATCATTTGCGATTTGCGATAAATTTGCTTTTCTTGAATAAAAGAGGACATTTCCTCCACAATCTGACCATCCAGCGCAAACTGTTTAGAAGCAAAATCCATATTGTCGATGGCATTCTCCAAACTTGAGGCTTCCTGTTTCAGGCTTGCACTTATACCATTGCCAATTTTCCCTGAAAGGATAGAGTAAATAGAGGTGTAGGTTACGAATCCTACTAAGAGAAGCGGAAGTAGCGTTCCGATTACTAGATAGATGAATAGAGTATTACGTAAGGATTTGACAGCTGGGGTATGATTACGCTGGAGTACTCTTACCATCCGAATGATCCTCTTCTTTCTTCCTGTAAGCGTTTTATATATTAATGTGAGAATACCACATTTATCCTTAATTGAATAGAATAGGGCAGAACAGCCTCCACGCCGCCCCGCCCTATTTATAATCGAACCTTATTTCACGCTTTTGCGAGCCTCAAATAGTTCCTCAGCTTTTTTAATAGAGAAATCCATCACCTCGGAATAGCCAAGACCATTCACCTTATCATGCATCTCTTTATTCAATTTGTCATATTCAGCTTGATCTTTAGCAAAAACCATTTTCCAAGAAATTTGTTGAATGACCGTACCGATTTGTTTGTTCTTTTGCTCCAGTGTTTTATCCATCATCAATGGCTCTTTGCCAGTGAAGCCTTGTGGAGCTACAGCCAGCAGATTATTTTTCTCAAAATACTCCTTAGGTGTCAGAACGCCCATCTTCGCTCTCCAATCACTATCAAGCTTAGACGGATTACGTTGCAGGGTTGTCGTCCATAGATTGTGATCATATGGCTCTTTGTTCTCTGGATTCACCATCGCTGGTACCACAAAAGAGAAGTTCATTTGATTGGAGCCGTAGTAGTAGTCACCGCCGCCATATTCTGCAGGCACTTGCGTATTCTGTTGATCCGCGTAAGCCTTCCAACCAAAATCAGTCACGACAGGTTTACCGCTTCCATCTATATCCCAAGTCAGCCCCTTAGGTCCGTTTGGTACCGCAGTCCCGCTTCCTGCAGAGATCATTGCACCTTCCGGGGTGTACATCCAGTTAATGAATTCCATAATTCTTGCTGGTTCCTTAGCTTTTGCGCCGATTGCTATAATACCGTTACCACCGTAAACATTGAAGCCTGTAGAGTACATCAGCTCATCCTTAAATGGAACTAATGCAAAACCTTTACCTTCAGCTGTTCTTTCCGGTGTATTGTAGTTAGCGGCTCCAAGCCATGGGAACCAGGAGAACAACAGACGGCCATCTTTGTATTTCGCTACAACATCGTCGAATTTTTGAGTCATAGAATCTGGATCCACCAGACCCATTTGGTTAGCTTCAAAATACAGCTTGAGCGATTTCATATACCAGCTATCTTCGGATAAGAAGTCATAATACTTTTCTTCATCTGCTTTAACATACACAGCAGTGTCAGGAATTTCATCATAGCCCATCATGTTTGCAAACTGTTTAGCCAGTGTCATTTTATAGTTGCCATCCCAGTCAGACCACATCGAGAAGGCATAGGTTTTCTTACCTTGCTCATTCTTTGGCTCAAGCTCTTGCATTTTTTTCAGGACTGGAAGATAATCTTCAATCTTTGAAATTTCAGGTGCTCCGATTTGTTGATAAAGATCCCAGCGTAGGTCTGGACCCCAAGTCATATCTTTTCCTTCAGAAGGTCCGGATGGGTTAGAAGCTACGTTGTTTCCCATGCCAAAGACTGATGATCCACCGCCAAAAGCTACCTTTGCTTTCTCAATAGCTTTTGGAAAAGTGCTAGAAATATCTTTTCCGTATTTGTCCAGAAGTCCGTCTTGTGTCCAGTCTAAGAGCAGCTTTCCTTTGATCGCATTTGGATAATGGTTCTTGTCATCACCGAAAATGATGATATCTCCAAGATCACCAGATGCCATCATTGCAGAAATTTTGGTATCTCCACCTGTAAGATTTGAAGCTACAATGTCCATCTCAATGTTGAACTTATCTTTGATGATTTTGGCGAACCATCCAGTTTGTGGCCCCGCATAGTTAGCCGTTGTAGAGAATACGGTCAGCTTCAGCGGCTTGGAATGATCAAGTGCTCCGTCATCTGGTGCTGCTGTTTCTTCCGCCGGCGCATTTGTGGCAGCGGACGTGGGCTTCTCTGTACTAGTGTTTTTGCCCGAGTTAGCCGTATTATTCCCCCCGCCACATGCTGCCAGAACGAAGACCAGGATTACGGATAGCATGACAAGCGATGCTCTTCTTAGTCTCATTGCTTTATACCCTCCCTTTCGTATCTTCACTTATAGTTCAACTCTGCTTGTAGCAGAGGAAAACCCCATTTCATTACCGATCCGGTAACTCATTAGCCCTTAACCGCACCGATCATAATTCCTTTGACGAAAAAGCGTTGGAAGAACGGATACACGATTAAAATCGGCAATACGACGATCATGGTCACGGTCATCCGTACCGAGGTTGGAGTCTGCATATTCGCTACACCAGCGGCCATATCAGGTGAACTGCGGATTAGAGCAGCGAGCGAGCTGGACTCGTTCAAATAACGCCATAACAAGAACTGGAGCGTATAGTACTTCGTATCTGTCATCAAAAACGCCGTATCAATGAAGGAGTTCCACTGATTCACTGCGGAGAAAATCGTAATCGTAGCTAGAATTGGCGTCGTAAGCGGTACAATAATACTCCAGAACACTCGCATGTAACCCGCACCATCCATAGATGCCGACTCCTCAAGCGAAGGTGGAATGGCTTCAACGAAGGTTTTGACTAGAATAATATTGAAAGGCGTAATAATCGTAGGCAAAATATAAGCCAGATAATTATTGGTCAGATGCAAATTGTGCATTGTGATGTACCAAGGAATTAGACCTGCGCTAAAATACATCGTAACTACAACACTGCGGTACCAAATACTCCGGCCCCACATTTCCTTTTTAGTGAACAAGTAACCTAAAAAAGCTGACGACCCTACAGTAAGTAGCGTCCCGACGACCGTTCTATATACAGAGACTGTTGCCGCATGTCCTAGACCGCTGATTTTTAGAACCTTGCTATAGTTATCGAAATGAATCTGTCTTGGATAAAATTTGATATACCCTGCTGCGCTAAGATCGTTCGAGCTGATCGTGTTGATAAACAAGTAGTAGAATGGATAGATGCATGACAGGGTGAACAATCCAAAGAGCGTATAGATAATTATCTGGAAGATAAGTTCTCCAGTCGTTAGTTTTTTCTTTCTCAAATGGGATCACCCCTGACTTAAATGATAGATTCGTCACGCACCATCTTAGATAATGTGTTGGCTGCGAACAGTAGAATTACACTGACAACCGATTTCAACATGCTGACGGCTGTGGCAAAAGGAAAGTTGTTAGCAAACGCGATATTGTATACATAAAGATCCAGCACCTCAATGGAATCTTTATTCATAGCATTTTGAAAGGCAAAATATTGCTCCATACCGTTATTGACTAGGTTACCTATGGATAACAGCAGCAGTACAAAAAAGGTTGGGATCAGACCTGGAATGGTAATATGCCAGATTTTGCGGAACCGACTTGCACCATCCACCTCAACAGCTTCATACAATTCCTGATCAATGCCAGCAATTGCAGCAAGATAAAGAATGGCTCCCCAGCCTAACGATTTCCACCAGTACCAAAGGATCATCGTGACCCAGATATTTGAGCTGGAAGCTAGTAAATTATAGCCTTCATCCACTATTCCAAGCTGCACCAGAATGTGAGTGATGACACCGTTATCTACTGAGAACAACGAGAATGCCAATGCATATACCAGAATCCAGCTGATAAAGTTCGGGATCGTGGTTAGCGTCTGCACCATCTTGCGATACCAGCCTGACTTAATCTCGGTCAACATAATGGCAAAGAACACTGGAAATATGGACGTAATTAATCCAAGTGAACTCATGGCAAGTGTGTTCTTCAGCACGCGTAGAACCTCTGCGGTTTGTGTCGGATTGGATACAATCGTCTTAAACCATTTCAGCCCGACATACGGCGTATCTGACAAAGGTATTCCGGGAATGAAATCATAAAAGGCATAAATCCATCCGCTGATCGGCAGATAATAGAAAATAAAGGTGACAACAAGAAATGGAAAAGCCATGAAGAACAATTTATGTTTGTTCTTCATCTTCCAGCGGGATCGATGAACCGGATCTACGCTGGGAAGCAGTTCGCCAGCAGGTACCCCCATATCGGAATCTCCTATATCCAGATTTTGATTACGCTTTCAGAATATCAGAACCTGAGCTTCTGGCGAGATAGAGCACAGAACGTCCTCTCTGGAGAACCGTCAGATGCTAGTGAACCAAATTCGCAGCACAATCGACCATTTTCTACCTGCCCTGTGGGACAAAATACGAGCCAATTCATACCAATAAGAGCCATATCGTGATTTCATCAGCACCTTCCCTTGCCTCAGACTCCCGCTCATTCAGCATTTCCACCATGTTCGCTCTCCGTGTCAACAAAAAAAGCAGCCCCCGATAGGTTGCTGCTGCATTACTTTAAAAACCCTAGTTTGTTAACACCAAATACCCACTGTACGCATACTGAAGTCCGTACTGCATCACGATAGCCTAATGCCCAGACGCCCGGACATCCCCCTCCGCAGAGGCATCCATCTTCTGACGTCCCATATAAAACGAAGCCAATAATGCTAACGCTGCGGGAATCACCGCCCAAGCAAAAGTATTTACTATGGAAGACGATAACCCTGCAGTAATCTTACCCAGAATCTCAGGTGGAATTAGCGCCCTAGTCTCCGGTGAAAGCAAGGCATGCGGGTCTTTAAAATCCATAGCTCCCGCAGGAGCCGCTCCTCCTCCACTAGCCGAGAGTAGCTTGATAAGACTGCCGGAGAAATAATGACTTTGAATTATACCGAAGGTGGTAATGCCTATGGTCATGCCCAATGAACGAATGAAATTCAGCGTTGCGCTGGCCGAGCCACGTTGCTGTGCGGTTAATCCATGAATGGATGCCGTACTTAGCACTGAGAATGAAGCACCAATCCCTAGTCCAATTAAGATCATATACAATGTAACCAGCAATCGCGAAGCCTCCGGCGTAAGTGTCGCTACAAGACCAGTACCGATCACCAGAAGTGCGAATGTAGGAATGAGCAGGCTGCGGTAACTGGTTTTTGACATCAGAAATCCGCCAATCGTAGCTGTAACCACGGAGCCAACCATCATTGGCAGCAGCACCAGTCCCGAATTTGTAGCTGATCCACCTAATACCCCTTGAATAAAGATCGGAATATATACGGAAGCCACAATAAAAGCTGCACCGCTAAACAGAGCACAGATAATGCTCACTGCGTATAATCTTTTTTTGAACAAAGCAAAGGAAATGATCGGTTCTTTCGCTCTAGTCTCCACAAAAAGAAACAGCGCTGCAAGGATCACAAAGGCTGCAAATAAACCAAGAATCATGGACGAATTCCAAGCATACTCTTTCCCGCCTAGTTCCAGCGCAAACATTAAGCAAATAACTGAACCTAGCAGCGTACCTGCTCCCAACCAGTCAATAGGCTGTTTAGAATGCTCATGGGATTCTTTATAAAAGAATACAACCATCGCAAAAGCCAACAGGCCAAGGGGCAAGTTAATATAAAATACCCACTGCCAAGCAATATGATCGGTAATATATGCACCCAGCAATGGACCAAATATACTCGACAATCCAAATACTGCACCGAAGGCCCCGCCCAGCTTCCCCCGGGTCTCCAGAGGTACAGCATCAAACATGATTGCAAAGGCAATCGGCACCAGCGCGCCCCCGCCAATTCCCTGAATAGCCCGGTACGCAGCTAACTGAGTAATTGTATCAGCCGTTCCACAAAGAGCCGAACCTACCATAAATACGATAATTCCAAAAATAAAAAACTTCTTGCGTCCATACATATCAGAGAGCTTGCCGAAAATGGGCATACCCGCCATCTCGGCTACGAGATAGGCTGATGTGACCCAGACAAATTTGTCCATTCCGCCAAGCTCTCCAACAATATTCCCCATCGCTGTAGCAACAATAGTGCTGTCCATGGAAGCCATCAGAATTCCTAATAGGAGACCTGCGATAACAATGCCCAGATTGGGCGATTTGGCAGCACTCATATGTTCCACTCCTCTTTTTCTCAAAAAATAACTATAAATTTATCTTTAAATCTTCACTTGATGCTTCACTGTTGCGTGCTTATGAACTTCTAGTGTATCACGGAACTCCACCATTTCTATTTCACAGTCCGGGCCAATGATTACACGTTCTCCCCTTACCATACTAGCCTTTGTATTGACCAGATCAATAGCATCGCCCTCGATTAGCCCTGCTTCAAACAGTATTTTCGAAGTTGGCTTCATCATATGAAGCAGTCTCCCAGTTTTACTCTTCTTAATGGTTAAGATACTGCCCCCAACCTCCTTCGCACTACTTGGACCAAACAATTTAATCTCCAAATGCTCAGCACTAAGTAATCCAGCTACGCTTAAGGCACCGGAAATTTGCAATTTTTCCCCTTCACAATCACCCTTCACATCCAGATTTCCGTAGAGATGAAGCTTATCGATTTTTACAGAGGCTGCTTTTATTTCCCCCTGTCCACGCAAGGAATCTCCTTCAAGACCACCCTCTAGCGCAATTTCACCAGTGATTTTCATTTGCTTCATATGCAGATTTCCAGCAATATTGGCATTTCCAGTCAGACTCATCTTCTCGCAATTCACATCTCCGGCGAATTTGCATTCTCCAGTGATCTTAACATCTTTGAAAGAACCCCCGGCTGAAGACGTCGTTCCAATTATTTTCAGATTATCATTCACCGACCTTCTCCACCTTTCCAACTTTCGCTTCAGGATGCACCGTAATTTGTTCGCGATACTCTACCCGTCCGAGTGTACAGCCTGGGCCAATAATAACAATATTCCCTCTGATGATATCCGCAGTTGTATATTCTATATCTATAAAATCTCCCTCGATCGTTCGAGTACATAGCTCCGGTCGAAGTTTAGGGATGATTCCACTGAACATCTTACTCCAAAACCCATTATTTACTTGCCGTATCACTAGGCTCTCCACACCAATTTCATTAGCCTTCGCCTGACTCTGCAGTTTGAAGTCCACATGACCGGCACTGAGTAAACCACCAACATTAAAGCTTCCTTCACCTACGAAATCCTCAAGATCACAATCCCCCTTGACTGTCATCATTCCGTTAAGGGTGCAGCTTTCACCTCGAAAACTCTTACCTACAGTAAGAACCCCATCCACCTTTAGGGTGCCAAATTGCAAATTGCCTATCACTTTAATGACCCCGTTGCATTCTGCTTCTTCTGCTGTGAGATCATCATTCAAATTCATATGCCCATTTCCTTTAAACATTCGTGCCACAACCGGCCCCACTACTTTACCTACACCATCCATGTTTACGTTGTTGTAAGTACCTCCGGCCCCACCACTAACCCCGTTTATAATCAAATCAGGCAGCTGATGTTTGTCCATTACTCTTCCTCCTATTCAACAAGCTTGTAGGCAAGCTTACCTTTCAATTGTTCGATCAAATCTGCATATGTCATTTTACTGACCAATCTAACCCCTTCATCAAACCATAACTCCGCAGGTGCTTGAGCGATTATGAAGGATGAAACCCCCATTTTACGGACAAAAAACAACTCCCAGCTTCCACTGTCGACCCTTGAAACTTTTTCCTCTAAAGTGCGAAACAGAAGCTCTGCCTCCTCCATACTCATCTCTCCAGCACTAAGCAGGCGGTCTACAGCGAATAAATGAACGAGCCCCTCAAAAGTATATTTGCTTTCATCACTGAGATTGTCTCCAAATTTCCTCAGCGTTGTTGTCGAAACAATGTTACGTTCTACAATTTCCTTAGCAGTTATACTCACCTTTTCAAAGGATGCCTTATCCGATAGCTTATCAGCCATTTCATCCAAGGACAGCCCATCTTTCATATTCACAATGTTGTGAATCCGCGACAAGATCATCTCTTTAGGAAAAAAAGTCTCTTGCCCAGTGAAGGTAGATTTACGGATAAACCATTCCTCGGGAATTAACTGCTTCCTTTTCCAGCGGTACAATTGCCCATATGAAATACCGGTTAAATCCAGCAGTTGCTTCTTCGAAATCAAATCATCTTCCATATGCGATCACTCCTTGAAAGCATCGTAACATAACACTGTTACGTTGTAAACAAAACACTCCCCCTTAACTTCTCTACCGCAACAAATCATTGCATTAAAGTCCCTCCAAGATTTTACGACACAGGCAAAAAGTAAACCTCCGTCTAGAGAAGGATTTCCACTCTTTTACCCGCACTGTATTCTTTGATTTAAGCTAGGCTGTTGCTTCACTCTTCATTTAAAACAAAGAAAAGAAAAAGAAAGCCCTCCCTAGCCAATACTATGGCATCTTGGAAAGCCTTCTTTATTTTACTTGCTCTATCTACGAATTTTATTGTTCAAGTCTTTCATAATCTCACTACTGAACAAAAGTATAATGAGCTGAATCATATTGTGGCCCGGATTTCTCATAAGTGAACCAATACTCAATGCTGCTGCCAGCACTTAACCCACTCACCGTCTGTTTCCATGTACCTGAGCTATTGATCATCCGGTAATTAAGCTGTGGCCCCCCGTTAACCTTATAATGCACATCTACATAAAGAGCACTGGTTACAGGTGTAATATAAATGCTCGCTTCTGTTGAAGAAAGTCTCGTTACCCCTGCTGTAAAGTCAGCCGTCACATGATCACCGCCTCCGCTGCCTCCAGATGGATTAGTAGTATCCGTTGCGGCATTACTGGCGGATGATAGATTACCCGCTGCATCCGTAGCTTTTACTGTAAACGTATAGGCTGTGTTTGGAGTTAGTCCAGTAACAGTAGCCGTAGTATCTGCCACAGAGGCTACTTGCTGTGTTCCGCGATAAACGAGATATCCCGTAACACCAACATTATCAGTTGAAGCAGACCAGCTCAGGTTAACTGCTGTATCCGTCTTGCTGGTTACTGTCAGATTAGTGGGTGCAGTGGGTGCTGTTGTATCTCCAGTATTACCTCCACCCGTCAAGTATTGACCTGTGAATGGATTAAACCGGTGTAGTGATAGAATTAACCAACCCGTGCTGGACACGCAGTTTTGCTGTGCCATAACCCAATAGCTGTTGCTGGTCCCTTTCAGCGAGTAGGGGATTCCCCCAAGCGAAGCGCCGCTTGTGCCTTGCTTTTTAATAATTTCAGTGTTAATGGCATCTGCTTTGGATACATTGCCTTGCATAAAGTAGGCGAGCGACATAAATGCGCTTCCTTCAAACCATACATCAGCACCCGTATTACCGATTTGATTCCCGTTATCGTCATAAGCTGGCAAAACTTCGTCCGTCCAGTCAAAATCATAGCCGGTGAGTGTATTCCCAGCATCATTGTAAGTTAGCGTCTGCTTGTAACGCGGATTCGCAAGTGTACCTGGAGTGCCGGAAGCAATTTCCACATAAGTTAAACTTGCACCGTAGTTATGGGTGCCGGATACTCCTAAGGCCAGTACTCCCCATGGATTCACGTCTAAAGGAATTTTAGGATCAATTAGATTCGTATCGTTTTTCCAACCTCCCTTGAAGCGTTTGACACTGTCATCCCACACATAATTATCCAAGAAGGATTTAACTCCAGAAGCTGCACTATTATAAGTGGCTGCCTTGGAGGAATCCACCGAAGCATAATACTGCAGCACCCGGTAAATATCGATATTGTGCTCGGTAGAGCTCCATGGCTCATCGGAGTTACTCCAAGCACTCCAGCCTCCTGCGATACTGCCATTTGCTTTTTTATACTGCAAGCTCCAATCGAGCGCTTTGAGCGCCATTGGACGATACCGCGTGTCATTATATTCCTTCTCATAAGCCATAGCAGCCATTGCCATCCATACAACCGGCCCCACATGTTTACGAATTTCTTCTCCGTAGCCGTTGTTATACCAATAAGAATTCAGCCAGAAGCCTGAAGGATCTTGAATGTCCCGCATTTTGTTCAAGACCTGCTCTGCCCGCGTCCGTTCACCCTTTATAATAAAGGCGATAGCTGCAACCGCTTGATCATACGTGTATACAATCTGTTTGGGGTTGTTTGGTCCCCAGAAATCTTCAAAGCTATCTACCAATCCCTCAAAAGCATACCCCGCTGTTGCATCCTGCTGGACCTTCAACCAGATTAAAGCACGATTTGAAGCGTCACTTGCAGGATCTGCACTCACTTTTCCACCCATAGGTAGAGCTACTCCAATAACCAGCAGACTTGTCATTAAGATCGAAAACAGCTTCCTCATCTTCATAACTTTCCTCCTCATATTCATAATGAACTGGGCAATGAGAGTTCTTTGAAGCATAATACTAAAGCGTTTTCAAACAGCGACAACAGGAACTTTTGAAATCTTTACCATGGTAATTGTCCTCATTTTCAGCCTTTGGGGCCTATTAGTCAACGATTTTCTGTAAAATTTTAACTAAATGAGGCGAAACAACCATAAATCCCATTTAAGAAACTATACGAAAGACCGCACTTATTTTATTAATTCGTGTTCACGAAGACAAAACAAAAAGAGCAGACAGCTCCTTGGGTAGGATTCTATCTGCTCTTTATGATTTAATCACTATTCTATTCTGCTTTATCTTCATTAGAAGCTTCAGAAGCTTCGACTGCAGCTGGTTCAGCAGCATCTTCATCGGTTGGCTCTTGAGCTGCTGGAGGTGCGATCCGGACAATCAAAGTGTCCTCAGGTGTCAACACTTCCCAGCCTTCATGCTTAGGCAGATCAGATACCAGCAATTGGTCACCAATATCAAGTCCACTGATATCCACCTCAAAGGATGCCGTTAATTTATCTGGAAGTGTGCGAATATCCAGCTCATGCAATTCAATTTGCTGCACGCCGCCACTCTTCACACCTACTGGATCACCTGTAAAGTGGAATGCCACTTTTGTATCCAATTTAGCTTTCATATCAATTTGTTGAAAATCAATATGCAGCAGTTGTTTGGATACTGGCTGGCGCTGAATTTCTTGGATGACAACGTTCTTTTTACCCGAGTCTGGTAATTCCAAGGTTAATACTGCCCGAGGGTTATTAGCCAAAATCCCGGTAATTGTCTTAGCATCCGCTGTAAAGGACTGGCTATCTGAACCTGCACCGTACACGACTACCGGTACAAAGCCTTTTCTGCGCTGTGAAGAAGTCGAGCCGGATCTTTCTGTCAAACGTACTGTTGTATTCACGATGATTCCTCCTAAGTAGGGATTTTATACTAGACCGATTAGATATGTACGTCTAACCTAACCACTCTCTATTACCCCATTAACCTGGCTTCGAAACCCTTAATAAATTTTTGAGCACAGGCAAAAATAAGGTCAAATTGTATTATTATACAATTCAACTTTAATTATTCAAGACTTAGGAGCGAATCGTCATTATATCTTTGACAGCTATCAGACCAAATGACAAGCTACAAAGTGGTTATTGCCAGCATCCCGGAATTCCGGGATTTCAGATCTGCAAACCTCTTGAGCATAGGGACAACGGGTATGGAATTTACAGCCAGAAGGAGGGTTCACCGGACTTGGAATATCCCCCTTAAGGACAATTCTTTCCCTTTTCAGCTTGGGAATAGGTATTGGAACAGCTGATAGCAATGCCTTGGTATACGGGTGGAGCGGGTTCTTAAATAATTCATCTCTAGAAGCCGTCTCCATCATAGATCCCAGATACATAACACCGATTCTTGAACATAAATGCTCAACCACACTCAAATCATGGGAGATAAACAAATAGGTGAGCCCACGGCTCTGCTGCAGCTTACTGAATAAATTAATAATCTGTGCTTGGATGGACACATCCAAGGCCGAGACTGGCTCGTCTGCAATGATTAGCTCAGGATTCAGCACAAGCGCACGCGCGATTCCGATCCGTTGTCGCTGTCCTCCTGAGAATTCATGCGGAAAGCGATCAATATGATAAGAGGATAAACCACATGCCTCAAGCGCCTCAAGTACACGATCACGAACCTCTGATTTTGAGCATAAGCCATGATCCAGTAAAGCTTCTCCGATAGCATCACCTATGCGGACCCGAGGGTTAAGTGAGCTATACGGGTCTTGAAAGATTAGCTGCATTTGGGGTCTGATATTTCGCAATTCAGCGGGGGACAAAGAATGAATGTCTATTCCTTTGAATTTGATCTCGCCTGCCGTTTTATCCGTTAGCCGTAAAATCGTCCGTCCGACCGTACTCTTTCCGCTCCCGGATTCTCCTACAAGCCCAAACGTCTCCCCTGGCTGAAGCGTGATGCTAATATCATCAACAGCCTTTACATGCCCAACCGTTCGGTTAAGCAATCCCTTAGTGACAGGGAAATATTTCTTCAGATGATTGACCTCAAGCAATGCCTCAGGCATGAACAACCGCCTCCTCATACAACCAGCAAGCTACCTTTTGTCTGCTGGCCACTTCTTTAAGCTGGGGCTGCTGGCTGACACAAACAGGCATGCAGTGCTCACAGCGGTCATGAAAATAGCAAGAAGGTACAAGCTCAAGCGGATTTGGTACTTGGCCTGGTATGGAATACAGCTCATCCTGCCGCTGATTGATAACTGGCTTCGATTTGAGCAGCCCTTTCGTATACGGGTGTTTGGGGTTGTTGAACAATTCAACAACCTCCCCCTCCTCCACAATCTTTCCGGAGTACATAACAATCACGTAGTCAGCCATCTCCGCGACTACACCCAGATCATGGGTGATTAATAGAATAGACATGCCTGAGTTGTCTTTAATTTCACGAAGCATATCCAGAATTTGTGCTTGAATCGTTACATCCAGCGCCGTTGTCGGTTCATCTGCAATCAATAACTTGGGACTGCAGGCGATAGCAATAGCGATCATTATCCGCTGCAGCATCCCTCCACTTAATTCATGTGGATAACTATCAGCAATTTGCTCAGGTCGTGATATGCCTACCTGTTTTATTAGTTCAATCGCCCGGATACGCGCCTGCTTCTTATTCATCTTCAAATGTACAATCAGCGGCTCCATAATTTGTTCACCGATCTTGATTACAGGATTAAGGGAGGACATGGGTTCCTGGAAGATCATCGCGATCTCGTTGCCACGGATAGCTCGCAGTGTGTTTTTGTCCATTTGCAACAAATCTTCACCCTGAAAATCAATTTTTCCATGGGCAACCTTGCCCCCTGGCTCTTCAACAAGACCCATGATGGACATCGCAGTTACACTTTTGCCGCAGCCCGATTCTCCGACGATACAGACCGTCTCTCCTTCACGGACACGGAAGCTTACATCATCAACGGCCTTCACTTTTCCTTCTTCCGTGAAGAAGTATGTACTTAGACCGTCTATATTCATTAAATCACTCATGTGAGGGTCACCTACCTCTTCTGTTTAGGATCAAGTACGTCCCGGAGTCCGTCACCAAAAATATTGATCGCGATTACTGTCGCGAAAATGGATAGCCCAGGCGGAATCCACAGCCACGGCCGATCCTTGAAGTCGATCATATTATTCGCTGCGTCAATCATATTGCCCCAGGTTGGGGTTGGCGGCATAACACCTAGCCCAAAAAAGCTAAGAACCGATTCACTCAGAATAGCGCCACCGATGTTGAGCGTTGCCATAACGATCAGCAGCGGGACAATGTTCGGCAGCAAATGGTTAAACAATTTACGCCGATCCCGAAGGCCTAATACTACAGCTGCTTGCATAAACTCACGTTCTCGCAGACTAAGCATTTGCCCCCGTACCATACGCGCCATACCTGGCCAGCTCACAATGCTGAGCATAAGCATAACGATATACATCCGGTAGTCCGTTGGAATCTTCCACTCTGATAATAATGCTCCAATAATAAAGAGCAGCGGCAAACTCGGAACCGTCAATAAAAGATCCGCAATCCGCATTATGATTTGATCGGCGATTCCGCGGTAATACCCAGCTATGGCTCCCAAAAGAGCCCCGATAAACACCGAAAGAACCATTGATGCCAGTCCTACTGTTAGTGAAATGCGTCCTGCCTGCATCACCCGGGTCAAAATATCTCTGCCCAGCGCGTCAGTGCCAAGCCAATGCTTCATATTAGGTGCCTTGTTCATCAATGCCATATTAATTTTGTTATCCGTATAGGGTGAGAACAGCGGGCCAATAAAACAAAGCGCAAACATAAAGATCACTACCACAAACCCGGATACCGCCAGCTTGTTCTTCAGCAACCTCCGAAGGGATTGCCGGAATAAAGAGGATTTTCCTTTGGTGGTCTGGGGTTTCGAGATACCCTCTACATTACTTTGAACTGCCACGTCAGCTTCCTCCTCTCTATAGCCGAACTCTAGGATCGGCAATCCGGTACAAAACATCCGAAAGCAACGTTCCTATGACGGTAAGTATGGCAATAAACATCGTAAAGCCCATCAGCAAAGGATAATCCCTAAGTCCGAAGGACTGCATATACAGCTGGCCAATCCCAGGCCAATTGAATATTTTTTCAATAATAAGTGATCCGCCAAATAGTGCTGGAAGCTCGAAACCAACCAGTGTAATTGCGGGCAGCAAGGCATTACGTAAGGCGTGTGTAAATAGCACCTTGCGTTCTTTTAAGCCTTTGGCACGGGCGGTACGAATATAATCCTGCTTTAAGACATCGATCATATTGCTTCGAAAATAACGGGTAAGCGATCCTAATCCAAGGAGGGTCATAACAACAACCGGAAGGGTCATATGCGTTACAATCTCCTTAAAATACGCCAGACCCGTAGCATTACTGCCCGTAGTGATTATTCCACCCGGAGGCAGCCACTTCAGATCGACGGCCAGAATTTTGATCAGGAATAAGCCTATAAAAAATGACGGCAGTGACATTGCTGCGAATATAGCGATCATCACGAGAGTATCGAACCATGAATATTGCTTATAAGCTGAAATCACACCAATAATAACTGCAATCACCCACGTCAGAAACGTGGAAACGGCAGCCAGTAGAAAGGAATTCCAAATATAATCATTAAAAAGCTGCAGCACAGGCTTCTGTTGGGCTAAGGAATAACCGAAATCGCCATGCAGCGCATTCTTCATCCAGATTCCATACCGCTCAAGCATCGGCTTGTTCAAGCCGTAGATCTCACGCAGCTCAGCTTTACGTTCTGCAGTCAATTTGATATTTCCAGTTATGAAATCGCCGGGGGTTGATGCATACAGGCAGAAGATCAATAATGATGCCGCAAATAAGATAATGACCATGTACAACAGTCTTTTCGATAAATAAGCGCTCATGACAGACTCCTTATGATTTGTCCCCTGCTCATCAGAGCAGGAGACACTGTTTTATTTATTTCAGGCTCCAAGTTGGCAGACTGCCAGCAAGACCGATGAACGGGCTGACCGATAGATTCTCAATACGTCCGTTATAGGCGTATACAGTCTTTTTGTAACTTGTGAAAATAATAGGCAGTTCATCATTGAAGAGCTGGTACAGCTCTTTGTATACCGCTTTGCGTGCTTCAATATCAGTAGTAGCTAAGGCTTTATTGTATAGCTCCAGGAATTTCGGATTGTCATAATCCGTGATTTCTCCATCGAAGAATTGCATAAACCCGTCAGCCGGATCAGTCAACATACTAGTGGAGAAGGATACGAGATCGTAGTCCCCGCCTTCTACCTTAGATACCAAAGAGTTAAAGTCTGCAAAAACCTCAGGCTGGAAATCGATACCCAGTGCTTCAAAATTCTCTTTAGCTACAGCAATGAAAATATCTGTATTTTTGCTCTTAGAGCCGAGGTAGTGAATGGTAAGCGGTTTGCCATCTTTTTCACGGATACCACCCGCGCCTACTGTCCAGCCTGCTTCATCCAGCAATTGTTTTGCTTTTTCCGGATCATATTTGTAAGCATTAATGCCTTCCTCCGTGTAAGACCAAGAGATAGGGGATGCCGGGATGTTGGCAATTGAGCCTGCACCTTGCGCTGCATCTACATAAATACTCTGACGATCCAGACCGTACACAATGGCTTGACGTACAAGCTTATCCTTGAGCTGTTCATGCTTCAGATTGACTTGCAAATAACCATAGGTACTTGGAGTGTAAGGAATAATATTCACAAAACCGAGCGCTTTCAGCTTCTCGATATTCTCGTCTGTCGCACTAAAAGAAGCGTAGTCTACCTCACCTGTTTCTACGAACTGCCATACATCGCCTTCCGTAGTTTTATAAATGAAATGTTCGGTTTTGGGTTTACCTTTGAAATAATTCTCATTCGCCACAAAACGTACTTCTTGCCCCGGAATAAATTTCTCCAGCTTGTAAGGTCCATCTCCAAGTGGCTTCTCATGCAGCTTCTTGATGTATTCAAGATCTCCAAATTTATAGTCCTTGCCATAGTAAGCTTTCGACAGAACATTCGAGCCGAGCTGTACCAGCGCTGTTGCGTTTGGTTGCTCAAGCGTCACTGAGATCGTCTGTGGATCAATCACTTTAATCCCTTCTATTGCTGTAGAAGAACCATCTTTATAGGCTTTGCCGCCTTTAACATTTAGTGATGGGAGCTGTGAGCTACCGTCATACGATTTGTCGTATTGTATCGTCCAAGTAAACGCTACGTCATCCGCTGTCAATGGTGAACCGTCGCTGAATTTCAGATCTTTTCTCAAGTGGAACGTGTATGTAAGCTGATCATCCGAAACATCCCAGCTCTCTGCAAGCTCCGGTGTTGGAACGCCTTTATCGTCTACAGTTACGAGAGAAGCGTATAGCAGTGAAGATACATTGCCATCATAACCACTTTGCTGAAAATACGGAGTAAAAGCTCCGCTTGGGTCCGTTAACCCTACGATAATGGTGTCTGTACGTTTCTGTGCAACTGCTGGAAGTTTGGACAAATCGGTTGCGGTAAAAGGCTCGCTTAGCGCACCCGCAGGAACAGTCTCTGCCGGAGTTGTTGCTTCCACATTGGTTGAATTGGACCCTGCAGCCGCGTTGTTACCAGACGAGGATTCGTTATTACTGTTGTTAACGCAAGCAGAAAGTAACAGTGAACCCGTAAGCAGTAATGAAGTGATTACAATCGCATTTTTTCTCATGTACCTATCTCCCTTTTCTCTCTAATAGAATAATAACTATAATTCCTACCTGTTAAGTATGAATAACTTCTGATGTTCATTATAGAAAGGTTTTCGAGTTCTGTAAAGAGAGAACTTTAAAAAAATTCTCTATAAACAGAATCAAATGAAAATTAAGACAACTAAAAAAAGCCAAAACCCTCTCTGCATAAGAGAATTCTGACTTTTAGATCGTTATATTTTTTTGTGAAATGATTATTTTAAATAATCAAATAGCTGCTCATTCATCCGATGAATGCCTTCCAGACGCAGACTGTACCCGGTGACATTCTCCCCTTCAATATAGGCATGAAGCAAACCTGCACAACGAAGATTAAAAATATGATCATGCACAATCCCCTTCGAGATTCCCGCATGCTTAACAATTTCGGTGAATGTTTTGCGACCACCGCTAAGAGCATGGAGAATTTTCAGGCGGCTTTTTTCACCCAGACTACGAATGGCTCTATACATAAAAGGTGAAATTTCCTCGTTCTCCATCGAAATCCAGGCCGCATAATGACAGATTGTTAATTCACCGTAGCAATAGATGATATTAGCAGGCTGAAAATGATACTGTGGAATTAATACAAGCTTCTTAAGCCCATCAGTAGGCATGAAATAGAATCCGTTGGTCGTTTTGTTCACAAAATCAGCAGTATCCAGTTCATTAAGCTCCTTGTTCTTCAAATCCGTATGCTGCTGTAATTTGCTTAGAATCGCAGGATTGCATTGACTAAAGTACTGGCGGTTCCATTCGGAGAGTAAAAATACTACGCGATTACGGTAATCCTCCATATGGCTTGGAAATACCTTTACATATTTTGATAAGGTCTCATATAACTCGCCAACTGTTAACCCTTCAATCCAGTTCAGCACACTGTCTACATCATCCTTGAATGGACAACAGTAAATGAGCAGATTCAACATTTTCCATTCATTGTTTAGTTCAGTTTCCTTCAGACGGGATAATAGTTCCTCACTTAGGGTGCTTTCAATTTCAGTAACCCACGCTACCCCTAGGTCAATCTTCTTATAGGATTTTTTGCAGAGATAAGTATGTAAGCTATTCAATAACTCGTAAATCGATCCAAATTCAACCTCAACTTTGTATTCCACAATGATTCCTCCTGCTAGCGGTTCTTTTCAGTAGTGAGATATTCTCTTAATCTTATTGTATTATCCTGAGAATACGCAAGCTACTTTATAAACGGGAGTGTATAAAAATTCATTGACTGCTGCTTGACTACTGTTTGAATGAAGAATTTATTTGCATCTCACTTTGATTTTGAGATTGCGAGAGTCTAAAAGGGAATTGCTACTAATATGCAGCAGGACATTACAGTTCGGCTCCATCGGTGAACACATACCCTCACGAAGTTGCTATCGGGCACAGTGGACCTTATAAGCAGTATTCCCCCCAATTTGGGGTTCTATCGGACTCCATAGGCGCTATTGGCATAGAAATCGCCTAATTTGTGCTTTTTCCTAAGGAATAGCTGAAATGGAGTCTGAAACTTTACTCAAACGGCTAAAAATTTGCAAATAACGTCATCTAAGTCCGAAAGCTCCAGTGGATGATTATGATAACAGGAATTTTGGGCACGCTGAGGTCTCAAGGATTCCCATGAGTCCGGCTGTCCTGGATATTCCTACCTCAGAGTGCTGGGAATGTCTGGGCCGGCTTGCGTATCCAGCACACTAGGTTGTCCAGAAATTCAACCCCTTCCGCCTTCTCGGCTCGCCAAAAGTCACTCGATCACGTCTGCCTCCTATCCCCATTCCGCAAAGCCAGACTACTTGCAGAACAAACATTACAAAGCAACTGCCTTTAGTAACATGAGCGCATCATTCACACCAATAATCCTAACTTCCTCGATAAATCCATCTATGGAACGCCATCAAACGTCCAGGGTGAGCAATCAATCTGCTTAGTGCCTCGCTTTTTACAAATCGCAGTAGTAAAATATAGGCAATAACAATTTAGGAGTGAAGCCATAAGATGCAAATTCAAAATGGGACAGATCGTTTTTTTGTTGCGAATGACGGTAAGGACCTTGCCGAGATCACATACAGTTTGGATAAAGAGGCTGGGGAATTGGTCATTGACCACACCCGTGTCTCTGAAGAACTGCGCGGGCAAGGTACCGGTGAAGAACTTGTACGGGCTGTTGTAGATAAAGCCCGAAATGAAAATTTAAAAATTGTTCCTGTGTGCTCCTATGCAGCTCATCAATTCGAGAAGCATCCGGAGTATAAGGACGTGCTGAGCGGGAACACAGGCGGACGAGACTGATCTCTCTTCCCGTTTCCGTAAAGCTTTATCAACCTATTCGAACTTATTCACTTAGTTCAAATACACTTTAGGAGGAAACGGGTTTGACTACTACTGATACTTTGAGAAATATAGAGGAGTTACAAGAACGCTGTGAGCAATATGACGGAATTTCACTAAAGTTGAATTGGGATATGCTTCGCGGCCCATCAAATGTTGGTGATACAGAATGGCTTGTGACCTATGATGATGAACTACTGGTCGGATTCCTAGGTTTGTATGGATTCGGAAGTGAAATGGAAGTTTGCGGTATGGTTCGACCAGGTTACCGTCGACGTGGAATCTTCACCTCCCTGTGGAACCGGGCACAGACGATTATCAAACGGGGCAATGTTGATAGCCTGCTTCTAAATGCTCCCGCCTCCTCAGCTTCCGGAGCTGCGTTCCTGCAAACACTACCTCTTCAGTTCAACCACGCGGAATATCAAATGAAATGGAGCGGAGATTCGGTTGCTTCTTCTGAAGCAAGCTCAGCGACAGGAACTGTGATCTTACGACCTGCTCGTGCAGACGAAGCACCTATCCTCGTAGAGCTGGATTGTGGAGGCTTTGACATGAAGACAGCAGATGCCGCCGAACTTTATGACCTGCAGAAGCAAGAAGATCTGCAAGAGCATATTATGATCGAAATGGACGGACAACCTGTTGGTAAAATGCGACTGTGGACCGAAGATAATGAAACTTGGATTTATGGGTTTACCGTCAACAAGAAGCTACGAGGACTTGGTATTGGTCGAAGCGCACTTCTTCAAACGATCGAACGAGAACGTAAAAACTATAATGGCATTAATCTGGAGGTCGCTCTAGATAATCCTAATGCGCTTAAGCTATATGAAAGCTGTGGCTTTGTCATTCAGAATAAACAGGATTATTACCGCTATATCGGCTAATCCATAGAATTAAAGCCTCCTGTCTAATGGCGTTCTCGCCTGTAGAGCAGGAGGCTTTCTTATTATCACATGAGTCCAAAGCCTCCAACATTAGCTTCGCCTCTATCACTTCTACGGTTACTGCAGCTTAACGAGCCGTCAGCGAGCACTTCCTGATCCAGAAATACAGATAACAATCGCACGTAATCCAAAGACTCCTTATACGGGACTGCATTTCCCTTGTAAGTGTATTTATGCCCCTCTAGTAAAGAGTAAATTTCCACGGTCTCTGCAGGCTCTCCGTAGGCCGCATAACAAAAGACATTAGTCATATGCAAAAAGCCTGCAACGGTATCCTCATTGCCATTCACCATAAATTTCTGAATGTTCAGACTTCGACCATGCTGAGAAGAATTCCAAGCCAATTGAGTAATCATAGATAGCTCCAGATTCAACTCCGGCACGGGCACATACCACTGCTCGTATAGCATTACCGGAATTTCCTCTAGATGATTGGTCGAAACGATACGCATAAGTTCATCAGCTATACTCGTCTTGATATCCCAATATTGAAGTAATGAAGGAAATGCGTCCCCTCTAGGAGGCCATCGACGCTCTAACAGAAATTGTATAGGTGTTTCCCTTCGAACTTCAGGCAACAAACTGTAGAAGTCGTTAAGTGTATGCCCTACAGCATATTGAACCTGCTGGCGCCAGCGTGGGAGCCCGGTCGCTGGAGCACCGCTTGATAAATTCTCGGCTCCACCAAGCATAATGTGCTCCACTCGATAATCATGCAACCGTTTATACGATGGCGTATGTAAACTCACTGATTTCTTCATCCAACTTCCCGCTGGCCCGCCCATCCTATGAAACCACCGTACAAGCTTCGATAAATTGACGACCGAATTGGCGGCAAGCTTCTTTTTCAGCAGCGTTCGGTCCATATTCAATCTTTAGGCTATCCTGTAATATAAAAGCCCCGCGTTCCTTTAACTTCTCCACAAATAAGTCCACCGCTCCACAATAAATGGCGTAACCTGTATCTCCACTACCGAAAACTGCTGATTTCATAGCGGTCAAATCAAGCTCATCCATCTCCTCATAGAAATCAAGAGCTTCATCCGGCAGCTCTCCATCTCCCCAAGTGTATGCTCCTAACAGAACGCCTTCATATGAATTTATCTCAATCGCATTACATTCAGTGACCGATTTCAAAACGGCTTCACCGCCTGCTTGGCGTATTCCCTCTACAATCAATTCAGCCATTTCCTCAGTGTTCCCAGTTAAACTGGCATACGCCACTAGCACTTTAGTCATCTATCTGTTCCTCCCATTACTAAACATAAAATTTAAATGATGTGTGCTTCCCCCTCATTCTATTTGATAATGATTATCATTGTCAAATGATAAAAATAAAAAAACGCAAACTCCCGGTTATTCACACGGTTAAGCTTGCGTTCGATCCTTATTTTTGCTCAATACTGAATTAGTATGCTCCTTCGAGTAAGGTAATGTGGTTCCCCTCAGGATCGCGGAAGTTCATTTCCTTCCCGCCATACTCCATCGTAACCGGCGGCTGACAATCCAGTCCCTTAGCTTTTAATTGCTCATACGTCTCATCGAGATTATCGCAGCCGAACACTAAATTAACAAAGCCTGTCGTGAGCTTGTCCCATTTTGTCGCATCCCAAATGATAATTCCAGGCTGCTTCTTGTCAAAGCCAATCTTTGCGCCATCAAAATTGCCATAACCTTCGAACGGGATAGGAATACCCAGCACCTCCGAGTAAAATGCAGCCAGCGCTGCTGTGTCCTTGGTGTAAATGTTAGTACCTTCAAAAGACGAAATCATAATTTGTCCCCTTTCATTCTCAGCATCATAGTGTCAATTTTAACTTGAATTTAGTTTAACAAGGCTAACAGCCTTTGTATTGCAAAATTGCGACATTTTATCTGCCAGCATAGACTAAAGCTTCAAGTGGTGTTCTTCCTGCATATTTCTTGAAACTATTTATGAAATGCGGCTGATGGCTGAATCCATACGAAAAAATAAGATCCTGCATATTCTTCGTCTGCACAGGCTGATGATACATTTCCCGCCATACATTCTGAAATCGCACAAGATCAGCTGTTTTTTTAGGTGATACACCTATGTATTCTTGAAACAGTCTTTCGAGTTGACGTCTGCTTAGATTAGAGCTGGCTTCCAAATCCTCAGCGGTTACGACACCCTTTTGTTTAATTAGGGTATAAACGGCATTCATCATCCGATCGTTAGTCCGGCCTCCACGGTCAAGACGCTGAAACAGATAAGCCTCAGCTACCGCTATTCTTTCATCCATAGAGTTTGCTTGTTCCAGCAATAGTCCAAGCTCACTTTTAAACGTACTAAAGTAATGGTCTACATCCACAAATGCATTCAAGACATCCCGCAGATGGTCATCCGCAAAAAAATGAACAGCCCAGAAATGAAATCGGATACCGAATCGTGAAATCAACCCTTCCCCCCTGTCTGAAGGCACCTCAAATGGAGCATCATTGATGCCAGAAAAAACGGATGTTGTTATCCCTGTTGATTCATCTAAATCCCAAATAATGTCCATGCATGTATCCGGAATAATCGTTTCATTTCGAGGTTCATAACAAGATATCTTGTCCATTAAGGGAACTGATACATCCGTACGAATACGTGGTGCAACAGAGCCCCAGAAACAGCGAATATACGGCTGCAAAGCTTGGTTGGGTAGATATTCACTGGTTTGGGCTGGATTTGCAGTTATCGGGAAATATAGAGGTGCGAGATTGAACATAAGCTGCTGTTCTCCGATCGGTAAAATTGTAAGCACTCTGGATTCTGATCATACACAATCGCTGCTTGATCTGCCAGAATAACAGCAGTCAGCATGGAAATATTATACACATTATCTTCATTCAATAAAATAAACAGTGCATTAGACCTGTGCGTATTTTGTTTGTAGCTATATGGTGAAATGATGTACAATAAAGGCTAAATGAATTTTTGAAGGATGGATTAAAAAATGTATATAGCTAGCGACTGGAAAGACTATGAAGTAATTGACACTGGCGGTGGAGAGAAGCTTGAACGTTGGGGTGACATTATCCTGCGCCGTCCTGATCCGCAAATTATTTGGCCACTCTCCAATGAGACCGCGAAATGGCGTGATGTACATGGTCATTATCACCGTTCCTCGGCTGGTGGTGGACAATGGGAAATGAAAAAAACGATTCCGGACGATTGGAAGATTAGTTACGGAAAATTAAAATTCCACCTCCGTCCTACGAATTTCAAGCATACAGGGCTATTCCCTGAACAAGCGGCCAACTGGAGCTGGATGATGGACAAGATTGCGGCTGCTAACCGTCCGATCTCAGTACTGAATCTATTTGCTTACACTGGTGGAGCTACTGTAGCCGCAGCAAGTGCCGGCGCTTCTGTTGTTCACGTGGATGCAGCTAAAGGAATGGTGCAATGGGCCAAAGAAAATGTCCAGCTGTCCGGCCTGGGTGATCGTCCAGTTCGCTACATCACGGATGACGTATTCAAATTCGTACAACGTGAACAACGTCGTGGTAGTAAGTATGATGCGATTATAATGGACCCTCCTTCGTATGGAAGAGGACCTGGCGGAGAAATGTGGAAGCTGGAATCCAGCTTATATCCTTTCCTTGAGAGCTGTATGCAAATTATGAGCGACAAACCTTTGTTTATGCTAATCAATTCATACACCACAGGGATTTCTCCAACTGTCCTACGTAATATGTTGTCGATGACCATGGGTAAACGTTATGGTGGGAAGCTCACCTCCGGCGAAATCGGTCTTCCGATCACTTCCTCCGGCATGAACCTGCCATGCGGTATTCTGGGACGCTGGGAGGCGTAAGCCATGACACAGCATTTATCTGGCAGCAATGAGCCGTTGGACGGAATGTCGAAGCGCTTTGAAGTGTTATACGAAGATAATCATCTTCTAGGCATTGTGAAGCCCGTGAATATTCCTGTTCAGGAGGATGCTACTGGAGATCCTGATCTGCTCAACCTGCTCAAAGAAGATGTGAAGGAACGCTTTAACAAACCTGGCAATGTCTATATGGGGCTAGTCCACCGCCTGGATCGTCCGGTTGGAGGTGCAATGATCTTTGCCAAGACATCAAAAGCAGCATCAAGACTATCCGAGTGTGTCAGAACTCACAGCTTTCATAAGGTGTACTTAACGGTCGTGCACGGTAAACCACCAGCATCTCATGGCCGTCTTACCGATACGCTGCTTAAAGACGCCAAGAGCAATACCGTCACCGTAGTCCGGAAAGGAACACCCGGCGGTAAGGAAGCCATTCTGGATTACACGGTACTTGGCAGCGCTGAGGGTTACAGTCTGCTCAAGATCGATTTACTTACCGGTCGTTCACATCAAATTCGAGTGCAGCTTAGCTCCATCGGCTGCCCCTTATACGGTGATCAGAAGTATGGGGCTTCGGTGAACAGACCTGGACAGCAAATTGCACTGTGGTCTGCACTTGTAGGCTTTCCCCACCCTGTTACTAAAGAAGAAGTAGAACTCATTTCTCTTCCGCCACAAACCTATCCTTGGGATCTGTGGTCGCGGGAAATACTAAAAAAAGAGCTTTCTTAAAACAGCCCTTTCTTGCAATTTAAAACAGGCAGTGATTGTCCATTAACCGGAGAATCGCTGCCTGTTTTTTTAGATCTACGGTGGGTTGATTGAACCCAGTAGCTGCATTCTGTACACTTATTCACAATAAAAAAGCAGTCAATCGGATTTCAAGTGCATTCTCTACAATTAAAAACTGGCTAAACCTCTCAAAAGTAAAGATAACCCTGCGTTTAGGTGTATAAAATACAGTTATATCTATTTGGCAGAGTGAATAGCAACTTGTAGCTGTACGAAATACAACTAAGTATTTCTAAATGCCTACTTCGTGCCTCTAAACACTACTTCCTTCATTTCTCTAAATACTCTAATAAGATATTTATAGGTTTGTCATCCCATATCTGGGCCTCAATATATCGTTCAGGTCCCTTGTCACCGCTGGTATTCCATTCCTGCGGCATACCAAATTGTTCTATTACACGGACGATCTCGTCCTTGGTATACACTTGATTGCGATAAGGTTTACCATCTTTATATCTCATTGTAGGAAATAAATCCCCGTAGGTGAAGCTGATACCCTCAGCATTAAATTGATCAACGGAAAGCTGCAGGCTTTTAGCTTCTGGATACCAGTCTAATAACCACGGACACTCTCCTAGTGTCATATAATGTGGGTAAGCTCGCGATGGCTTTCCACCTTTTTGAATAAATAATTCTCTGGCTTTTGCTTCAAGGCTCCGTCGAATTTCAAGATAATCTTGCGAACGTTTACTTGCAAAGCTTCTATTCTGGTGTCGTAGATCATTCAGAATTTGTTCTGCTTCTTGTGGTGGTAAATCAGATAAATTCTGAAATGGACCCGTAGCTTTATCGTAATAATGATACAACAAAGCTAGCTTATTCACGGCGTAGAACCTTCCGGCGTAGCTGTAACTACCATTTTGCCCATTAAATAAAGTAGTAACTGTTGGTTATGAGAGGAAATCGGATCAAGCGCTTCTGCAAAAAAATCACTGCGGATCTTCAAACCACGTACAGTCTCTTGCGTTCCAATCTCGGTTATACTCACCCATACAATACGGCGGTCCGCAGCATCTCTCTCCCGAATGATAAGCCCATTTTTCTCCATCCGATCAAGTAACATAGTAACCGCTGCAGGACTGGTCGCCAGATGTGGAGCCAGATCAGAAGGCTTCATGGCATCACGTTCCTGAAGCAGTTCAAGTACTGTGAGCTGGGCATCCGTTAGCGATGGGGCAAGATTACTGTCCATATGTAGTTTGTAATCTTTCAAAATTTTATGCCATATTTTACTGAATTCAGAAGCGTGCACACTTATTCCTTCCTTTCCTCGCGGTTCTATCCGGTATAACTACATTTTCGCGAAACAAATTCCATTTCCTGCAAGTGAAGAAAAATAAATCTTCTGCACGGTTGAGCAAGAACATTAAAAAAAGGCGTTTAGTCAGTTCTCAAAAAGAATTGACTAAACACCTTAATCTGTTAATTACTGATTAGTTTTACTTAACTGCCGGAAAAAGATTAACAATCTCATCTTTTTTCTCTACAGGGACAATCTGTTTACCCGTAGAACGACGCTCTCCAAGTGGTGCAGATTCAGAAGAGAATGTGTGATGTGCATTCTCCTTTGTAATAGCATTCAGTTCCAGCGGTTCTCTGCAATAGAAAGCCCCTGCCAATCTACTGCCATTTGGTCGTACTCGTTTGCCTTCCTTAAATTCAAAGGTTGGCATCCCTTTTCCACCACGGCTTTGAGATGGATAATCTACTAGTAATGAACGTTTTGCATATCCAATATCAGAGATGGAGAGAATCTCACCTTCATCTTCGCTGACCCAGAAGCAAGAAATCACCTCATCGCCCTCACGAAGCTGAATCCCTCTTACACCGGATGCAACACGGCCCATAGGATTAACTTCATTCTCATGGAATCTAATACTCATTCCTTCACGAGTCACGAGTACAATATCCTTGTCATTCGTACTAGTAGCCACTGTAATGATCTCATCACCGTCTGCTACCTTACAGGCTGCTACAGCTCCGGAACGGCTTGTAGAGTATTCCTTGAGCTCTGTACGCTTAACCTGACCTCTACGGGTGATAAACACAAGACTTTGCTGCGGATCATCAAGATTATTGACCGGAATCACACTTATGATTCCATCCCCTTTAGACAATCCGATAACGTTAACGATCGCTGTGCCAGGTTCTTTCCATTTAAACTCCGGTATCTGGTGAACTGGAAGCAAGAAGTATTGTCCTTTTCGCGTAAATACCAGCAAACTGTCACGGGTATTCACATCGAGCAGCTTGACGATATGATCGCCTTCTTTAACACCCGATGTATGGCGTTCACCACCAGAACGGGTAAAGGAAAGCATACTTGTACGCTTAATATAACCGTCTGCGGAAAGTGCTACTAACACATCCTCTGCGTTGACCAACGCTTCAAGGCTAACCTTAATCTCCTCAACCTCGCCTTGGATCAGAGAACGGCGATCGATCCCGTACTTGTCGCGGATCTCCAGTAATTCCTTACGGATTACAGCTACGAGCTTCTTGTCACTTTCCAATATGCCGCGCAGATGTGTAATCTTTGCCATCATTTCGTCCAATTCTTTTTGGAGTGAAGTAATCTCCAGATTAGTCAGACGATACAATTGCAAGGTAAGAATGGAGTCCGCTTGACGTTCACTGAACCCGAACATCCACACGAGATTGTTCTGAGCATCCTGTCGGTTCTTCGATGCCTTGATGGCAGCGATAACCTCATCTAGAATATTCAGTGCTTTAACCAAGCCCTCTAAGACATGAGCACGGTCTTCTGCGCGTTCCAGATCAAACTGGGTGCGATGAGTCACAACTTCACGCTGATGAGCAATATAAGCCTCCAGGATGGCTTTAAGACCAAGCTGTTGCGGAGCTTTGTTAACTATAGCTACCATATTGAAGTTATAAGTGATTTGAAGATCGGTTTTTTTGAGCAGATACGCCAAAACGCTTTGGGCATCAGCCTCTTTTTTGAGTTCAACTACAATCCGAAGACCTTCTCGTCCACTCTCATCACGAACCTCGGCAATGCCATCGATCTTCTTCTCTAACCGAATGTTCTCCATGGAGGTAACTAGTCGTGATTTTACAATCTGGAAGGGAACTTCAGTAATCACGATTTGTTGCCTACCGCCACGCATATTCTCAATCTCAGTCTTGGAGCGCAAGTAAATACGACCTTTACCTGTGCGGTATGCATCCATGATGCCATCGCCACCCATGATAGTGCCGCCAGTAGGAAAATCCGGACCTTTCATGAAGGTCATGATATCTTCAAGTTCAATATCCGGCTTTTGCATCACTGCGATGCAAGCATCAATAACCTCACGCAGATTATGCGGCGGAATTTCAGTGGCAAAACCTGCGGAAATCCCACTCGTACCATTCACGAGTAAGTTCGGATACCGAGAGGGAACAACAACAGGCTCTTTAGCTGTATTGTCAAAGTTATCCTTAAACAATACTGTCCGCTTCTCGATATCACGCATCATCTCCATTGCAATCGGAGATAACCGTGCTTCCGTATAACGCATCGCTGCAGCTGGGTCATCATCCATCGAGCCCCAGTTGCCGTGACCATCAACAAGTACATGCCCCATCTTCCATGGCTGTGCCATACGAACCATACCATCATAAATCGAGGAGTCACCGTGTGGATGGTAATTACCCATTACATCCCCGACGGTTTTGGCGGACTTGCGATACGGCTTGTCAGGCGTATTGCCAGAATCGTACATCGCATAAAGAATCCGACGCTGTACAGGCTTAAGTCCATCGCGGACATCGGGAATAGCCCGGTCCTGAATAATGTATTTGGAATACCGACCAAAGCGGTCACCGACGACCTCTTCCAGAAAAGCCGGCAAAAATTGTTCTGATAAACTACTCACTTTGCTCACCTTCTGTTCCTCAATCTGTCCACTTTCTTAAAGATTGGTGATATTCTTTAACTTCGCTTTGCGGATCATTCTTCCGGTCGCTGTTGTTTCCAGATTTTTCGATTATACCGCTATTAGCGGATAAAATCCGGAAACAAAGGCGAACGCTAACGCTCCTCCAGAACGATTCCGCCACTCCGTTGCCTATCACCAAAAAATTAAAAACAGTGGAAGTATTCGTCACTTGCAGCAATACTAGCTGCAACTACTCTACAATTTCAGTGAAATCGACATTTTCAACAATCCAGCGTTTACGAGGATCGACTTTATCACCCATTAGTGTAGAAACGCGGCGCTCCGCTTTAGCAGCATCCTCAATCTGCACCTGAAGCAGTGTACGCGACTCTGGATTCATCGTCGTTTCCCACAACTGATCCGGGTTCATCTCACCCAATCCTTTATAACGCTGAAGCTCGAAGTTTTTGCCGAATTCCTTTAAGTAATTTTGCAGTTCTTCATCACTCCAAGCATATCTTACGGTCTCCAGCTTGCCCGTTTTACGGGTCAGCTTATATAGCGGAGGCTGAGCGATAAAGACCTTTCCAGCATCTAGTAACGGCTTCATATAACGATAGAAAAATGTCAGCAGCAGCACCTGAATATGCGCTCCATCTGTATCCGCATCGGTCATAATAATAATTTTGGAATAATTGCTGTCTTCGACGGTAAAGTCTGGACCAATTCCTGCACCAATCGTGGAAATGATCGCTTTATATTCATCGTTCTTCAGGATATCCAACAGCTTGGCTTTTTCCGGATTCATCGGTTTTCCTTTTAGCGGCAGGATCGCCTGAATCTTAGAATCACGCCCTTGCTTCGCCGAGCCTCCGGCCGAATCACCTTCTACGATGAACAGCTCGGTTCGTGTAACGTCCTTAGACTGCGCAGGTGATAATTTACCGCCAAGATTCGAGCTCTCGCTGCGTTTCTTACCTGTACGAATCTCATCACGGGCTTTGCGAGCCGCTTCCCGAGCCTTCGAAGCTTGAATCGACTTTTTCAGAAGACTTTGTGCAACCTGTGGGTTTTCTTCCAGGAAACGAGCCATATTCTCAGATACGATATAGTCTACTGCACTACGGGCAGAAGCACTACCGAGCTGATCCTTCGTCTGTCCAACAAATTCAACCTCGGACATTTTGACACTAATGACAGCCATCATACCTTCGCGCAAGTCATTTCCTTCTAAATTCTTATCCTTTTCCTTAAGCAACTGTGTACGCCGGGCATAGTCATTTAGCACACGAGTATACGCAGTCTTAAAGCCAGTCTCATGAGTACCCCCGCTACGAGTAGGAATGGAGTTAACGAAGGAAGCCAAGGTTTCTGTATAGCCTCCATTGTACTGAAGGGCTACTTCCACTTCGATATCATCTTTTTCTGCGCTGAAGTGAATGACATCATGCAGAACATCCTTACCCTCGTTCAGGAATTGAACAAATTGGCTTGCTCCACCCTCGTAAAAGAACTCGTCCTGACGATTACTGCGCTCATCATGCAGCGTAATACGCAGACCGGAATTTAGAAAGGCAATCTCCTGCACCCGCTCTGCCAGTGTGTCATAATTCAGGGCTATTCCATTTGGAAAGACGCGAATGTCCGGTTTAAAAGTGATCTTCGAACCGGTTTTGTTGGTGTTGCCCAGAATTTCAAGGCCTGTTACAGGTTCGCCAACATGCTCTTTCCCCTTCTTGTCCACCCAATATTCAAAACGTTGACGATGGATTTTGCCTTCACGATAGATCTCTACTTCAAGCCATTCAGACAATGCATTCGTCACTGAGGCTCCGACGCCATGCAAACCGCCTGATTTCTTGTAACCAGATCCACCGAATTTACCGCCTGCATGCAAAATTGTAAATACAACCTGCGGCGTTGGCACTCCTGTCTTATGCATTCCAGTAGGAATTCCACGACCGTTGTCAGTTACTGTTACAGAGCCATCTTTGCGAAGTAGTAAATCAATCTTCGTACAATACTTGGCTAAATGCTCATCCACAGCGTTATCTACAATTTCCCATACTAGATGATGTAGTCCCGAAGAACTTGTACTGCCGATATACATGCCAGGTCGTTTGCGAACTGCAACTAGACCTTCGAGCACTTGAATGTCGTCAGCATCGTATCCAGTACGGCCATTCTCGCCGTTATTAGAAACTTCAGCAAACATATCGATCTGTTCGAGCATTCATGCTCCTCCTTCTTTTCTCTATACTCAAGCATTAGCGCCTTCGGCGTCCTTTTAAAGACGGTAAGCCTTTAAGCGAGAAATATAAGATATTAAATATAGATACAAATCTTATACTTCTTATATTTCAAGAAATGCAAACAAACGTTTTGGTCACTTTGTACATTCTAATTCAAAATATCCCTTTTCGTAAAGACGGCGAATGAAATGATCACCGAAGCGGCCCCCCATACAGCCAGTACAGCCATGGAAAATGACAAGGACATCCCCTCTATGGGTGCAGGCGTACCTGACAAATAACCGGTCAGTCCAAGATTTACCATAAATAAATATTTCGCTGTTGTCCACGCTGAAGCCATATTGGTCAAAATATTCCCGGCGATCAGCGCTGCCATCATGACCACTATACTAGCAGCAGTGCTCCTTACAAGTACAGAAATCATAAAAGCAAGCAAGGCAACTACGACGCTAACGAACCAGACCAATCCACCTTGCATAAGCATATACTTCCACTGTGGCACTGCATGTACGGTAGACATATCCACCGAGTCCCCACTGATCTTAAAGCCTGTAAATACAGGGATATTAAAACCCTTGTATCCAAAAGCCAGACCGGAGATTAGGTAGCTGATCACAAATGTGGAGAGTACGATAAGCGAGACAAACATAAGCAGCGCCGCCATTTTACTAAATAAGACTTTCCAGCGCTTAACTGGCCTTGTCAGCAGCATTTTGATCGTTCCTGTGGTTCGCTCCGCAGAGACTAAATCCGATGCTACCGCCATTATGAGCAGTGGAATAAATAAAGTAACCGAATTATCCAAAAACTCTCGGGTAAACGTAACGCCACTTGGCTCGTTCGGATTCACATCATGATGTAGGTAATATTGAAGCTGCTGTACAAATATTCGCCGATAAGTCTTCCATTCCTCTGGAATTCGATCACTGCCCAAAGAATTTTGATTATCAATGATCTGCTGCTGGATCTCCAGACGCCAATCGGAATTGAATTTATCTCGGCTACGCTCCGCTGATCGCATCTGAGCGTAGGTAAACATAGGCACCAATACAATCAGAATCAGCAGTATAACATAAAACCGTTTCTTTTTAATGATTTTTAAACACTCATTACGGATTAACGGAAGCATATTATTCAACGTTCTCACCCTCCGTTAGTTTCAAGAATAGCTGTTCCAGTGTCGGATTGATTTTATGCACAGCCCTAACTTCGATTTCAGAAGTCACCATTACGGCCACAATCTCGGGGATTAAATCCTGCTCCATAATAGTGATTAAAGAATTCGGACCCATCCCTGCAATAATAGAATCATCCAAGGTAACGTCTTCCAGCTTCTGAATCTGAATGTCCGGGCGATCAGCCAGCAGTGCCCGAGCTTCAGCAAAAGGCTCCAGCTCCCAAAGAACGTAAGGCGAATTTCGAGCGATCAGCTCATCTACCGCACCTACCGCCAGCACACGTCCTTTGCTAATAATCGCAACACGGTCACAAAGAAGCTGAATTTCGCTGAGTAAATGACTCGATACAAATACCGCTAGGCCCTCATCAGCCAGCTTGCGTATAAATTCTCGTAACTCCTTAATTCCCTTTGGATCTAAGCCATTTGTAGGCTCGTCCAGAATAAGCAGACGCGGACGTCCCAGCAGCGCTTGCGCTATACCTAAACGCTGTCTCATCCCAAGTGAATATGTACTTACCTTATCATGGATTCGTTGATCCAGCCGAACGATATCTACGACTTCGCTAATACGAGCATTATCAATACCAGGCTGCATGCGGGCAAAATGCTGTAAATTCTCCCATCCGGTCAAATAGGTATATACCTCAGGGTTCTCAACGATAGAGCCAACAAATTGCAACGCTTTTTCCGGATTTCGATTCACATTGTAACCACATACCGTAATCTTGCCCTCGCTAGGACGAATCAAATCGACAAGCATTCGAATTGTAGTCGTCTTCCCAGCACCATTGGGTCCTAGGAAGCCAAATATTTCTCCTTCTCTCACATCAAACGTAACATCATCAATAATCCACTTTCGTCCTATTTTTTTCCGTACCCCGTCCACAGACAAGACGACCGGGCTGGATTCTCCACTGTTCGCTTTTGTCATATTCTGCTTATCTCCTTGTTACTGTCATTTCCTCGACTAGTACTTGTTCAAAGGATATGTTATCTAACACAGCCATCTTATGATTTAGTGTATAGCCTGAATGAATCGCTCTCCGATTCGCTGATATCCATCCCCATTCGGATGAAAATGATCCGTTGATAAATATTTGTCCAAGTGCTTGTTAAACAAATCAAAGGTAGGAACCAAGGTCATATTGCTGTGCTTGTTGATAATTTCCATAGCTGCATTATTCCACTTCGTAACCGCCTGATTACCTGGTACAAGTAGATCTGGGATATCTCCAAAGGGGTTATATAACCCCATATAATAAATTTGAGCGTTCGGATTGATCTCCATGATCTTCTCAAGAACCTTACCCAATCTGGCTGCTGCTTCGGGAAGAGCTGCGAGCAATGACTCTGGCGTTAGCTCTTGATCCGTTGTGGATTCACTCTGAAGCGCGCCGCTATTCTGCAAAATGTTCGAGTCCTTGAATAAATCATTCCCTCCGATCGAGAGCAGAATGACATTTGCCATGTGCAGTGCGTAATCCACTCCATCTTCTTCCAGCTTGCTTTGCAGTCCTGCAGTAGTCAAACCATTGATCCCCATGTTCCCTAAAAAATCAACTTCGATACCTTTAGCGGATAAACCACTAACCGTGCGCTTAACAAATCCTTCTCCGGTGTTATCACCAGTTCCCTTGGCTAGCGAATCACCGAGAGCAACAACTTTTAGCTTCTTAGTCGTCTCCGTCACTGGAGCGGCTGTTTGCTGTGGCAAGTTTGTCTCTGACGCTTCTCCAACCGGATAAATGATGTCTTTGACCGCATAAACTAAACCTACAATTAGAATTATTGTTGTTATTATGGAAATCAGGCTGATTGTGCGCCATGTCCACTTTGAATCATTCAAAGCCATCCCTCCGTGTGCCGTTCTATTATGTATTGTTCCACATTTTACAAAGATCTTAACTATGTACATAAACATAAATCTTCCATACCGCTTTTGCAAATGTCTAAAATAGAAATTAATCCTGCTGCTCTGCATTTTTAATCCAAATAAAGACATGAAAATCCTCAAAAAAAATTTGGTGATTAGAGCTCCGACACAAAAAAACGTTCCCCGATTTTCTTCGGAGAACGTTTGATTACAGTAATGGTTAATTTACTTATTTACCGATAAATTCTTGAACCCAGTAGTTATTGTCATAACCTACACCGATATAATTGAAGTTAGCATTCAAAATATTAGCGCGGTGACCCGGACTATTCATCCATGCTTTCATTACTTCTTCTGGTGTTTTTTGACCCATAGCGATGTTCTCGCCTGCAGCGTTATAAGTGATCCCAAAGGATTTCATCATGTCAAAAGGTGAACCATACGTAGGTGAAGTGTGTGAGAAATAGTTGTTCGTGCGCATATCCGTAGCTTTTGTAGCAGCTACTTTATGAAGGCTGTCCAATCCAGAAACGGGCTTCAGACCAGCTGCCGCACGTTCTTTATTTACCAACGTTACGATCTGCTGAACATAAGTTTCTTTATTGCTCACAGAACCGGTACTTGGTGTAGTCTCTGTGGGTTTAGTCACAGGTTTAGTTACAGTAGTTGTATCCGAAGGCTTAGTTACAGGCTTAGTCACAGTAGTTGTATCCGAAGGCTTAGTAACCGGAGTTCCGGTGGATGTATCTTTATTTGGAACCGTTCCAGTTTGAGGCTTGGACACCACGATTGTGCTATTAAAAATAGGGAGTCCCTGTAGGTTAGCTTGTTTTAAATATTGCAAAACTTGCTCATAGCTAGTTCCTGATTTAATGACTGTTACTTCAGTTGAGGCTGCATTCGCTTCGAGTGGAAGAGAAATACTAAGTGCCATAACAGCTGCTACACTACCACCAATAATTGCTCTTAATCTCTTATTCTTCATTCTGCCATCTCCTCTTTCTTGTGTGTAATATATGTTCCTGCTTAGAGTGACCAGCTACAAATGTTACAAAGTTGTAATTTGTTCCTCAGTCATTGTAGCATAAATCTATCAGCTGTGCTCTTCTAATTTTTAACATTTAATAGTCTTGTTTGTAAGTTTTCCGAGACTGAATTCATTTGATATTGGCGTTAAAAAGCAAAAAAAGTCGCCATTCTCGAGAGAATAGCGACTTCTGTATGCTTAAGTGTATCAAGTAACTAGTGAAACGATTGCCAAAATTCTCCCTCCGTAGAGATAAGTCCCATAATTTCTGCATATGGAATTCGGAAAGTAGGAAAACCTGCAGAATAAGGAGCAATCTCATATGGTGCGAAGTAAAGATACAACGCCTCATTATCTACAAAGAAAGGCTGATCTGAGGTAATTCCTTTATACGTATCCGGAAAAACATAAGAGTACTGAGGATCGTTTTCAATCTGCTTCCCTACGATTTTACTTAGCTTCTCCACGTATCTACTTCCTGGCTTGAACAGATCACCCAGCTTATAGAACCTTCCGTTACGTAGATTAGTATGTGTATAGATTTTGGTAGGCATGCCATGGGCTGCTCCAAAAGGATAACGGTAACCCGTTAACTCCAGCACTAGTAGGTTTTTGCGGAAAAAGGATACTGAAAAATCACCATTATAACTGAAATCCTGTGCTGCTCCACCATTACCAGCATCTTCAGCAAGTGACAGCTTGCGCAGCTTATCATTTACCTCTCTTGAAACTTCCGCACTGGCAATTCCCTCAACAACCGGATAGTAGACCAGATAATCTCTGTTCGGTTTGTATTTCTTCTCCACAACGGAATAAGGAGGTCTCAGTGGAATGACGCCATTTTGCCTCCAAATTTGCTTGCCTTGACGGTCATAATAAGCTGTACGTTGATCTATATCTGCTTTAATTAAGCGGCCGCTAAGGGTAAGCGTTCCGGTTCCTTGGATGACTGGAGGCTGAGCTGCTCTTTTTCCGGTTCGATCTATAAAAAAAGTCTCCTTAGCATCATACACAGACGCCAATCCGTCCTGATAATTATTCACCCCAAGCAGGGTATGATTGCTCAGAATCGCTCCTGTCTCTGCATCGGCGATAATGTAACGTGAGCCTCGATAAGGTTGACTAGGGAACATTGGTGTTCCAATGGCTGCTCTGCCTTCACCAAGCTGCAGGACTTCATAATATTTCGCGGGGATGATCATTCTTCCTTGTTTATCAATCAACCCGTAGGCGTTACCATAATTCTCAGCGGTATTCACCACTGCACGCCCCTCCGAGAAAGGTAAAGCGGAAGTGAATTGTGGCTGAATTGCTACCGTACCATCCGTGTTCAAATATCCGTACTTACCGTTCACAGTTGCTTGATAAGCGAGTAGCCCCTCACCAGGACTCCCTACGAAAGGATGATTGTACGTATGCAAAATATTGCCTTCAGGGTCGATAAGTGCATACTCCCCCTCTTTTATCTTAACCAAAGCCATACCATTCATAAAATCATTGGCGTCCACATAAATGGCAGGCAATACCTCTTTGCCTTGCGCATCTACGTACCCATATAGCGATTGACCGCCGGTTGTATTTTGTTTTGAAAATAATGCCAATCCCTCATGCAATGAGTTCAGATAATCATAACGTGCTGAAGTCACTTCTTTACCTTTTTCATCGATAAATGTGTACCCTTTCGCATCAGACACCACTGCGCGTCCTTCCGAAAAAGGGGCTATAAACGAGTAAATGGGCTTTACCCGCTCCCGTCCAGAGCTATCAATTAGTCCGCTACTGTTTTTTCGCTGCACAATTGCTAACCCATTCTTCTGAAACTCCTCAGCATATTCGTATCTAGGTTCAATCTGGGCGCGACCTTCGTCATTAATATATCCCCAGAGCGTACCCTCTTTAAGATTAAAAGGCGCCGGATGTAGCCCAGTATTCCTTAAATCGTCGTCAACCCACTCTGGTAATACGTAAGGCGTCTCATATGGCTTATTGGAGTAGTCAACACGATATAATCCCGCCTCTGCTGGGATTGTGACGAATAGCTCCTCTTCCGTGCGTATGAAATCTTCATCTTGCTGTGTAATATATTCGTTCCAGCCAATACCGTCCCATCTCCATACATCCGCCTGTAACGGTCCATTTTCATTCCCTTTCCCCAGCTCATTCAACCTTATTCTTAACATCCAGTCGCTCCCCTTTAACAAAGGCATTTGCCTATAGAATATGGGAGAATGTTGGTTTATGTGCTTTTGATATTGGTGATATGGGGTGAGTGTGCGAGACTGGTTCGCCAAGGTGGGGTGATGCGGGGTACCGGATGATCAAGTTGCGAGACTAGTATGGGGCGGGCTTTGTAGTAATGTAAGAGACATTAGGTTAGTATAGAAGCGCGATTGAGGTTCTGAGTCATGGAGAATACTAGCACTAGTTAGCAACGAAATAGACATGCCAAAAAGCATTTGCCTATTACTAGCAAACGCTTCTTCAGCCCTTTATAAGAGTAATGAAATGATCGATTTAGTTCACAGACTTCTACACGATCATCAAACCAAGCTACTTCTTCGAAGAGTACTTCCGCATATCAAATGCGACCGCGGCTATGATGATCAAACCTTTGATAATCAATTGATAGTACGGGCTAATACCGATAAAGGTCAGACCGTAGTTAATGAGAGTAAAGATGATAACCCCCACTAGAACACCCGGTACAGTACCGATACCCCCGGTTGTAGATACACCCCCCACTACGCAAGCTGCAATGGCATCAAGCTCATACATGTTACCGTAGTTATTTGTTGCTCCACCTGTTCTAGCAGCTTCCAGAACACCTGCCAGACCATAAAGGGCACCAGCAATTGCATAGATATAAATCAGATTCTTGGAAACATCGATACCGGATACTTTAGCTGCCTGCATGTTTCCGCCAATCGCATACATGTTCTTACCCAGCTTGGTTTTATTGAATACCACCCACACAATGGCGGCGACACCCAAGGCTATCAGCACGATATACGGAATTGAGTATTGGCCGCTTCCTATAAAGCCAGAACCAATTTTGGTGAAATCAGGACGCAGACCGCCAATCGGCTGAGATTGGTTAGGATCCATATCGAAGTACAGTGAGTTTAAACCATAAACAATAACCATCGTGCCCAGTGTTGCTATAAACGGCGGAACATGCAGTTTGGAAACGACAATACCGTTTATGAGTCCGCAGAGAAGACCAGCTATAATAGCTATAAGGATTGGAAGCCATACTTGAACCTGCGGCAGATCAGGGAAAAAGCGCCGGGAATAGTCCGGAATTTGCAGCATGGAGGCAGAGATAACTGCCGTGAAACCAACCACACGCCCAGCGGACAAGTCAGTACCTGCCGTAATAAGGATAAAGGCAACACCAAGCGCGATAATAATTCGCGTGGACGATTGGATTAATATGTCTCGTAAAGTATTTACAGAGATAAAGGCCGGTTCGTATAAAGCAATACCCATAATCAGAAGTACCAATACAATATAAATGGCATTTTGCGTAATAAAGGTTTGAGTTCTTTTAACGTTCATTAGTAGTGTTCCTCCTTAAAGTTACGCGAAGAGTAGTTCTCTTCGTAAACCAAATCTAGTTTCGCCTAGCAAAACTATCAGTACATTCCTATCCTAATGCTGTGCAGCGAGACGCATAACTTCGGTTTCCGTAGCTTGCTCGCCTTCTAGTATACCGGTGAGTCTACCTTCCGACATGACCATTACGCGGTCAGACATTCCGAGCAGCTCCGGCATTTCAGAGGAGATCATAATGATACTCTTCCCTTGCTGGGCCAGGTCGGTAATAATGGAGTAAATCTCGAATTTAGCCCCTACGTCGATACCACGAGTCGGCTCGTCCAGAAGCAGGATTTCGGGCTCAGTCAGCAGCCATCTGGCAAGTAACACCTTTTGCTGATTCCCACCGGAAAGATTCATGATTAGCGTTTTGGTTGTTGGTGTTTTAGTACGTAATTTTTCAATCATTTTATCGACTTCCACTTTCTTCTTTTTTCCATCTAGTAGAAGAAGAAGCTTCTGGTAACGATGTAGATTAGCGATGGCACCATTCTCATGAACAGACAAAACTGGAAATATGCCTGTTACACGACGCTCTTCGGTAAGCAGAGCCATTCCGTGTTTCTTCGCATCCTTCGGAGAATTGATATTAACCTTCTTGCCTTTAATAGAGATCGTTCCGGATTTCAAGGCTCGCAGACCGAACAATGCCTCAATAACCTCGGTTCTCTGGGCACCTACTAGACCACCAATCCCTAGGACCTCACCTCGTCTTAATTCAAAAGATACATCTTTAAAGGATCTTTCCTCCGGAGAGGTTAACCCTTCCACCTTCATGTATACTTCGCCAGGTACGTTAGAACGTTCTGGGAATCGATTCGTTAAATCGCGACCCACCATTTTGGAAATGATTAGATCTGTAGTTAATTCCTCCGCTGGCCAAGTACCAATTTTTTTACCGTCACGCATAATAGTAACTTCGTCAGAGATTGCAAGAATCTCTTCCATTTTGTGAGATATATAGATAATAGCTACGCCTCTGCTTCTGAGGTCCCGTATGATCCGGAATAAATGTTCCACCTCCACACTGGTTAAGGAAGAAGTGGGTTCATCCATTACAATAACTCGGGAGTGAAAAGAGACAGCCTTCGCAATTTCAATGGATTGGATTTTGGATACAGACAGCTTACCCACTAAAGTCTCAGGATTCAGATCGATATCCAGATCTTTAAACAAATTTTCCGTGTCAGTGTACATTTTCTTATGGTCGATAAACTGTATCGGTCCGATTCCCTTCGTAGGAAAACGTCCTAACCAGATATTCTCCATAACACTTCGGAACGGCACGGGGTGCAGCTCCTGGTGAATCATTGAGATACCGCTTTTTAACGCATCATTGGAACTGCTGATGGAAGCCTTCTCACCATCCAAAAAAATCTCACCGGCATCCGGTGAATAAATACCAAAAAGGCATTTCATGAGTGTGGACTTACCTGCACCGTTCTCGCCCATAAGTGCATGAACCGAACCCGGTCTGACCTTTAAACTAACATCATCCAGCGCTTTGACGCCGGGGAATTCTTTTGTAATGTTGTTCATTTCCAGCAAAAACTCAGCTTTTTCCATGTTGTTACGCCCCCTACGCTTTTTTTCTTTTTTATGAGAGGCACAGCGGTTCCATCCTGTTCCCTGCCTAAAAGAAATACCGAGGAGCGGTTATCCGCTCCCCGTGCTGTCATATAATCATGAATAACGCTGTAGCCGAGGTAATTACTTAGCGTCAGCTATGTTGTCTTTCGTAATCTTTTTGTAGGAAATCCATACGTATTGGTTGTCAGTGATATCAAAACCTACATTGTCTTTCGTAGGTGTTTCACCTTTAGCAAGCAAAGCAGCAACTGTGATAGCAGCTTTACCTTGGTTATTCGCATCGTTCAGCACCGTACCGAGCATTGTTCCATCTTCCAGCGCTTGAATCGCAGGAGCAGTTGCGTCTACACCTACTACCGGCATAAATTTGTCACCCGTGAAGTAGCCTGAAGCTTTTAGAGCTTCGATTGCACCGAGGGCCATATCGTCGTTATTAGCAAGAACAGCTTCGATTTTATCGCCGTGGGAGCCAAGGAATGCAGCCATTTTTTCTTGTCCTTTTACGCGATCCCACATTGCTGTATCTTCAGCCAGTTTCTCCACCTTGATTCCTGCATCTTCGATAGCTTGGATAGAGTAAGTAGTACGAAGCTCAGCATCTTGGTGTCCTGGTTCACCTTTTAGCATTACATATTGGAGAACACCGTCGCCGTTCTTATCAGCTTCAGGATGTGCTTTCCAGTAGTCAACAATCAGTTGGCCGGACATTGTGCCGGATTCTTCTGCTTTAGCACCTACATAATAAACTTTATCCCATTTCTTCATATCTTCAGGAAGCGGTTCACGGTTCAGGAATACTACCGGAATGTTAGCTGTTTTAGCTTTTTCGATAATGACGCCAGCAGCTGTACGGTCAACTGGGTTAATCAGCATCCCGTTATATTTTTTAGTGATGAATAAGTCAACCTTGTCATTTTGTGTTGGCTGTGAATTTTGGCTATCTACGATATCTACTGTAGCAATGCCTTTAGCAGCACTATCGATGGCGTTACGAACACCTGTCATAAAGGTATCGTCAAATTTGTAAATGGCGACCCCAACTTTAGGAGTTTCTGTTGTAGTACCTGAGTTCTCAGTCTTTGGAGCATTAGTAGCCTTATCATTGCCTGCAGCACTATTAGTAGTATTGTTGTTGCCACCACAGCCTGTCAGAGCAGCACCCAGTAAAGCACTAGCTAATAGCACGGAAGTGATTTTTTTCATTATTCATTGACCTCCTATTTATACTTCTTTTTTGTTTACCCCTGATCGTCTCGGGTACATCCATATTATGCCTCACCTGAAAACGCTTGCGAATATAAAATCCTACTCATTAATATAAAAATTCTAATGAACCCGTAAAGAAATATAAGGATGATTTTCATTAAAAATTTATACTTTCTTATATTCTAGAAAAACGAATACCGCCCCATTTAAGGATGGTATCCGTTTCACGAATCGTATACGCTCAAAATAGCTCCTATCTAACGAACGGAAATAACAGCTTTTGATTCTCAGGCCACAACATATTGTCCAAATCAATTAGTTTTGTTCCTGTATCTACACGTTCTGGAACATCGATTCCTTCGATCACTTCAACGGCATGTTTTACAGCTAAATACCCGTTACTAAAAGGGTTTTGGATGACGGTTGCTTGAACAGTACCATCCTGCAGCAATTCCATCATGGAGGGGGAGCTATCAAAGGCAACCATTTTAATATTTTGCAGCCCCCGGCTTTGGATCGCCATTGCCGCACCCTGTGAAGCAGTTTCATTCAGACTCGCAATTCCCCGCAAATTCGGGTGCTTCAGCAGCATTAGCTGCGTAAGTTCTTCTGCATCCTTAATGCTGGAGGTCGTGTATGAAATCTCAACCACCTGTATGTTTGGATAACGGGCCGTATAATTTAAGAATCCCTTCTCCCGTTCCTCTGCGTCTCTAGCACCATATTCAATTCCGCTGGAAGAATCCTGTTTCTCACTCTGAGTTGAATTGGTGAAATTAATAATGCCCACCTCGCCGTATCCTTTCAACAGCTTGATCAATCTTTCTGCAGATTTTTGACCCGCTTCATAGCCGTTCGAGCCAATATATGTCCTTACTCTTGCTGAACCTACTTCCGCATCTACGGATATGACAGGGATTTTGGAATAAGCCGCCTGATCTACAACCTGTGCAAGCCCCATATAACTACTTGCAGCTAAAATAATCACATCTGCTTTTTCATTAATAGAATCCTGCACCATTTTCACCTGTTCTGTGATATCACTCTCAGAGTCCGGAGCTTTGAAGGTTAATTTCACGTTAAATTCCTGCGCTGCAGCTTCTGCCCCCAATTTAACCGTATTCCAGTAGTCACCCCTGTTCATTTTCACAATGAGATGAATATTACGGGTCTTATTTGTATTGATGTAATTGGGCGCTGAATTAAAACAAGAAGAAACCGTAGTCCATAACACCACACACATTAACAAGGTTAGCCAAAAACGAAAGGTTTTCATGACGATGTCTCATCCTCCTTAAGCCCTTCATTGCCTTCGCCTTTTGCGAGTGCCGGAAAGATAAGGGTAACCGTAGTACCTTCTTCAATTTCACTTTCAAAAGAAAGACCATATTCTCGGCCATAGTACAGCTCAATCCGCTCGTTCACATTTCTTACGCCTACCCCGGAACCGCTCATACTTTTACTGCCACCTGTCAAAATAACCTTCATAGTCTCCTTGGACATTCCTAGTCCATTATCACTAATCCGTATGATGACAAGATTGTCCTTCAGTTCCGCTTGGATAGAGATAAAACCTTCATCAGGCATCATTTCTATTCCGTGATACAAGGCATTCTCTACAATCGGCTGCAAAATCAGCTTAATCGTCTGACACTGCAGCACTTCATCCTGCGCGATGATCTCATAGCGGAATTTATTTTTGAAACGGAAGCTTTGTATGACGAGATAATGACGAATATGATCCAGCTCTTCCTGCACGGTAATCATATTATTGCCTTTGCTTAGGCTTATACGGAAAAACTTCGATAAGGACTGAATCATTGTGACGACCTCCTCCGTCTTACCACGCTCAGCAAGCCGGATCACAGAGTTCAAGGTATTGTACAAGAAGTGTGGATTAATCTGGGATTGCAGGACTTCAAGCTCACCCTTGCGTTTCGTTTCTTGTTCATAAATAATTTGATCCATCAATTGACGGATTCGCTGCAGCATGAGGTTAAACCGTTTGGACAACTGCTCTACCTCATATGCACCGCTCACATCGATTCGAGTATTAAGATCCCCTTCGCCTACCTGCTGAAGTGTCCGTTCCAGCTTACGGATCGGGCGGGCAATTCGTGCAGATAAAAAGACAGATACGATAATTACACATAAAATAACAACCGCTAGGAACCAGGATAAAAAGGTGTTCAGATCTCGCTTGGTGGTTACTATCTCGTCATAATAAGCAACTCCGACTATTTTCCATCCGGTCTGCTCCAGCGTACGCACTGTGATAAAACGTTTTTCACCTGTAGACTCATCCAAATAGCTACGGTAAGCATATTCCAATACCGGCTCCACATTCTCATACTTTAAGCCAGCATAAATAAGCTGCTGCTGCGGATGATACACAATGTTGCCTAATTGATCGAGGATGTAAGCGTATCCTCTTTTACCAAGCTTAACCTGCTTGCTCAGCTCATCTATGGTGCGAAAGTTAAAATCCATCAGCAGGATACCCGTTTTTAATACTCCCTTTTCCTGATATTGAATGAGTTTACTGATCGACACGACCCATATGTACTGACCTTTAAACAAGTTCTGAATATGGGGCGCTGAATAAGAGATCTCAGACGTTCTTTTGGCCGTAGTAAACCAACTCTGAGTTTCTAACTGTGTGTTGCTGCGTAACTTCTGTCCTGCTGTGCCCACAACGTATTTCCCCTGTGGGGTAAAAACTGCTGCAGAAACAAGATCCTCTCTACTTCCCATTAACATAGCCATTCTTTCCATCAGTAAAGCGGAGTCCACGGAGGGACTATTCGTTATTTGATCTTCTGCGGTTTCAAAAATATTCCGCATCCCTTTAACATAAAGCTCCAGATTGTAGTTCACTTGCTCAATAATCTGCTGCATATTCATATTGGCATTCTCTTCTGCTGTCTTAGCAAACTTGTTATACAGCATAAGGCTGACAACGACGGCTACAAGTACGGCGACAGATGTAAAAGTGAGCGTAATCGTCACTTGAATGCTCCTCAGCTTGGAGGACAATCGACGTTTCCCCCCTTTTGGATGCTGCGGCCGCAGTCGAAAAGAATAGGACTTTTCTTGCCGCATGGCTACCCTCCTCTGGAGCTGTTTTTATACTCTTTGGGAGACTGGCCATATTTTTTACGAAAGCAAAAACTGAAATAGTTAGGATCAGCAAAGCCAATTTTCTCGGCGATTTCAAAAGCCTTCAGTTCCGTGGAGCGTAAAAGTTCCTTTGCTGCCTCTAATCGGATTTGCAAGAGATAACTAACGAAAGTCATCTTCATTTCCTTCTTAAAAATACTGCTAAAATAACCCGTACTGATATGTAAATGCTGACAGACCTTTCCGATAGAAATATCCGATTCCTCATAATGGCTACGGATGTATTCTTTAGCTTCATCAATGAGCAGCTTATAGCTAGATTGGCGTTCTAAGGCAATGGAGTCCATTAGCCGGCTGCAGATCGTAATAATCCATTGTTTGGCTTCACTCATACTATTAAATTTATTCATTTCAGTTAATGAGGAAATGCCAGATCCAACGAACTTAGCAGCATCACTACCGGACTCTTTAGCTACACGCAGGATAGATGTAATAATCTCCAGCAAAAAAATCTGATAATCCTGAGTAGATACCTGCTCAGCATTCAATCCGCCAAATAACTCCTCCACAACCTCTTTAAGCTCCTGGACGGTTCCCATCTTAATCGTTCGGATTAAGGACTGCTGGGTCAATTCATCATAGGCCAAGAGTGTATTCGAACGTGATTCCACATCCTCGATCCAAATGACTCTGTTATTGCCAAGAATGAGACGATAATCTAACGCTTGCATGGCATCACCAAAGGAATTAAATAGCATAGCAGGCGAAGGACAAACCGTTCCAGAACCAGCGGTTACCGTTAGCTTAAGAAACCGCTGCACATTGTGGCGGATTTCTTCTAGAATTTCAAAAGTTTTCCCCGTAATTTCAGTTTCTTCTCCTGCATCACAAATGGAAAGAAGCACCACCTCATCACGATGGATAAATACCCTGCCAAAATTATGCTTATTACATAATTCTTCTGCAATATTGAGCACAGCGAAGAGCTGTAAATTTCTCTCTCCCGTATCTCGCAAAGAAATTAGCTTACCTGCGGTAAGGCTAACCGTTTCCCGATCTGGACGAATATAATCCACACTAATTACCGAGGCTTGGAACCATTTCCCATGTAGATCTATTCCGTATTCCGAACTTTTTTCGTCTATTTCATTCATTCGTAACTTGCGTGAAACTAGTGAAGATAAAAACTGCTCACGCAGCACAGGCAGACTTTTTCGATAATGCTCACTGAGTACAAAAACATTCTCCTTCTCTGCAATTTCAGCCTCTATAGTGGCTCTGACCTTTAGCAGAACATCAATCAACTCCTGTGAAGAAAACGGTTTCAAAATATACTCATCGATTTGCAGTTTAATCGCCTTCTGCGCATATTCAAATTCATCATACCCTGTCAGAATAATGATCTTGGTATTGGGATGCCGTTCGCGAATCCATTCCGCCAGCTGCAGCCCGTTCATAAAAGGCATTTGAATATCCGTCACAACCACATCCGGGAGCAAACGATCAATCGCATCCGCTGCCTCCCGTCCATTCTCCGCCTGTTCTACAATTTCGAAACCATAGTGCTCCCAATCAATCTGCCCGATGACCCCTTCTCTAACATCTTCTTCATCCTCAGCTAGAATTAACTTGTACATTTCTCATCCCTCTTTGGAAACGATTTATTTAACTGTCATAAAATTCATTCTATATGATTCAAACTATTCCATCTATGGTTAGTTATTTAAATCGATTTATTAAAAACTAAAAGAGTCTGTCTAATGACTACAATGTGCTAGTTGGAGAGATATGAAAGATATAGCCGGGGATATGAAACACGGAGTCAGAGGGATATAAAAGATATGAGGGGATGATGTGACTTGAAAGCTACTTCATAGCAAGAACTACTTCAGATTCTCAGTAATTACTGCTTTAGCGATCTCCGTATTATAAAAAAGTGTTCTTTTTGCAGGTTTATATCCTTGATCGATCCTTGTATTTACGTAAAAAAAAACCATCCCGCCGTAGCTGGGATGGGGATGATCGGAACCTATAAGTATTATAGCAACGCTTTGTTAAAGCGATAACCTGCTGTCTTTTCGAAACCTAAATGACGATAAAAAGCATGTGCCGGTGCGCGCTCTACACGGTTACCACTTCTCAAGAAGAGCTGACAGCAACCTTGCTCACGTGCCCATTCTTCTGCTGCGGCCACAAGTCTTTTACCAAGTCCGTTTCCTCTGAGTTCTTCTGATACGATAAGTGCAGTAATCTCAGTGATACAATCTGTTTGTTTGTAATACGAGATTACCTGTCTAAGACCGACCATTCCCACAACTTCATTGTTTAGTTCTGCAACAAGCGTGCACTCAAGATGGTTATTCTCCATGCTTTCGAGTCTCTCTTTCATCACGCTAAGCGTTGTTGGATAGCCGAATTCCCGCAGAAGCGCTGTAACTCTCTCCAGATCATTCAAGCCGCATTTGCGAATTTCCAGTACAGGTGCCATGGTACTACTGTTCATCCTCATTTACCTCCACTTTTAGCATAGACGCTGCCTGCTTGGCTACCGTCCGCGCGATTTCCACATCTTCCGCCGCACTTAACGCCACTGCCATCCGCCGCCCAGGACGGACTTCTGGTTTACCAAATACCCGAACCTGAGTCCTAGGTAACTCCAAAGCTTCACCAATTCCAGTCACAACAAAAGCTCGTCCTTCTCCTTCAGCCTTCAGCGTTGCTGAGGCACCTGGTGTCAGTAATTGAACTGATTGGACTGGAAATCCAAGAATAGCTCTGACATGCACTGCAAATTGAGATAAATCCTGCGTCGCCATCGTCACCATCCCTGTATCATGAGGTCTGGGTGACACTTCACTAAACAATACGCCTTGATCCTTCAAGAAAAGTTCCACTCCAAAAATACCGAATCCTCCGAGCTGATCCGTAACTGCTTTGGCAATAGACTGAGCTTCATCTAGTAGTTCCGGCTTCATAAAGTGAGGCTGCCATGATTCGACATAATCTCCATCCTTCTGAATATGCCCAATAGGCGGACAAAATATCGTGCCAGACACGGACCTTACCGTCAAGAGTGTAATCTCGCTCTCAAAGGTAACAAAGGCTTCCACGATCACACGTGTTCCTTTGGCTCTAGCTCCATCCAAAGCAGTGTTCCAGCACTCTTCCGCATCCTCTGGACTTTTACAAACACTTTGCCCTTTGCCAGAAGAACTCATAATTGGCTTGATGACACAAGGAGTGCCTAGTTCTGCAACGGCTTGATGCAGCTCTTCCAGACTATCTGCAAAACGATAATCCGCTGTTGGCAATCCAAGTTCTTCAGCAGCAAGTCGGCGAATGCCTTCTCTGTCCATGGTCAGACGAGCCGCTCGTGCGGTCGGAACAACGAAGAAACCTTCCTCTTCAAGCTCTTGAAGAGCATGAGTGGCAATTGCTTCAATTTCCGGAACAATAACATCCGGTTTTTCTGAGCGAATAAGCGTTTTAAGCGCCTCTGCATCCAGCATATCAATAACATGCGAACGATGAGCTACACCCATCGCTGGTGCATCGCTATAACGGTCTACAGCTACGGTCTCTACGCCAAGACGTTGAGCTTCGATTATGACTTCCTTACCCAGTTCCCCGCTGCCCAGCAGCAGCAGCTTGCGGCTTTGAGCTGAAAAAGGAGCTCCCCACATTGTCGATTTCAACCTCTTTCGGCAAATTGACTATCTCGTTTCCATAAATTTCTGAAAACGGAACAGTTTCTTTGTATATTTTCAGGCTTCTTTATTTTCATCCATCATACGCCAGATTGCAAGTGTTCTTCGACAATTTCCTACAAATTTCAAAGATTTTTGTCCAATCTATCAACAAAAGATTGTTCTAAGAGAGATAATTGGTGACCTAACTGGCCCCAATGATCTGCGGACTCACCTCCTTTAAGGAGATCCAGCATCGCTTTCTCTTGCTCCGCCATCCCTTCTTGAAGATGCTCTGAAGCGGCCTTTAATTCATTGGCAATGCATTCGACATAATGTGCAAGTAATTTTTTCTTCTGCTCTGCCGCCGCAACATTAACAGCTTCTTTCACAAGAGGCTCAGCCGCACCTTTGACTTGCTCCCGGCCAGCGCCTTCAAAGAAGTAGCGGGGAGATTTAAAATGTCCCCATAAGGTTGACCATTCCACGGACTGAAGCTGACATTCCAGCTCACTAGGAGATGGCCATGCCGTTTCTTCATTCTCCATCAGCTGAAACTCCTGCGTAGAGAAGCGCAGCTCAGCAGCAGCCGCTTCGGTAGCTTCATGAACAAGTCTGCGCCCAGTATTCTCCAGTCGCAGCGTTGTCGCCCATAGCTCTTGCTCCAATTCACGCTGAGTGGTACGCATCAGCTCTGCACCACATGCAGCGAAGATAGCTTTTAAATTTCCAGCGTCCTCACGCAGCAAGGAGGGGTGGAAAGACTCCTGAAAATTTCTGGTGAAGGAGAAGCTAATCCGCTGACACACATGATAGATCAGCTCCTCTCCTTCATGTACTAGATCTCTACCAGGACGTTCTTCTGTCTCCAATAGGGATAGCCGTTTCAATGCTAATTGACGACGTTCTTGCATTTCTTTTAATCCTGCTTCGCGCTCGTTTGCCGCCATGGAAGCGAGATTCTGCCACTCTTCCGCCCTGCGGCGAACAGATGCAATACTCTCTGCAGCTGCATTAAGTGAAAGCTGAGGAAGTTCATCTCCCGCAAAGCTGGATAAGGCTTGCTCGAAATGATGGAAACGGGAAGCCTCATAGCGTTCATAATTATGCTGAGTTTTACCTTCCAGAGCCAGCAAGCTAGAGAGCGCATAAATTCTCGGCGAACGTAAGCCACCTGCACGTAAATTTTGAGCGACATGCTCTCGTACCTCTTCCAATTCATCTTCTCCAGAAGCAAGATCGGAAGCATTGATAATAAAGAACATTTTATCAAGTGCAAAGCTATCTTTAATACGGCCCAGCTGTGCTAGCAAACCTCGATCTGCTTTTGAAAAGGCGTGGTTGTAGTAGGTAACAAAACATATTGCGTCCGCATTTTTCATGTAATTAAAGGTTACGCCGGTATGACGGGCATGCAACGAATCGGCTCCTGGTGTATCCACGAGTACAATCCCGCTTTCGGTCAAGGGACAGGCATAATACAAATCAATCCCCTGTACAAAGCAGGCCCGAGTTTCCTCGGCTACAAGGCTTCGGTATTCTTCCAGATCCACAGTTCGAACTGTTCCAAGCAAAGGCTCGGCTTCTGCCCAGCCAGCCGCTGCTGCCCGTAGAAATCCAGCATGGGGCAATGCAGAGGGATGAATTCCTCTTGCAGGCAAGCTTGCAAGAACTGTTGTCCATGAGTTCTGCTGTGGTTCACCCAGCTGCAGCACATTGAACGAATGGCAGATGTCATCCCAGAAATCTGCCATGGTCTTCATCGTTACAACCGCGCTGGCATGACGGAAGTCACCTTCCGGCGCCAATATGCGGTTGACCGCAGCCGTGGCGGGATGTGGAGACACGGGCAGTACTTCTTCGCCGAGCAAAGCGTTGGCGAAGGAAGACTTACCCGCGCTGAACGCACCGAACAGCGCGAGGGTAAAGCGGCCGCCGGCGAGATCCTCCGCCCGTGCGGCCAGACTCCGCGCCGCTGATGCCATCGCAGGCTCGCGGCGCAGCAGCTCTGCCGCAGCCGCCAGCGCGTCAGCGGCTGCCGATAGCCGGCGGCGCCCGCCCGCCGGCGAAGCCGTTCCCGCCGCCCAGCTTGCGGCGGCGGCACTTCCAGCCGCTACGCTTTGCGGCGGCTGGACCTCCCGCGGTGCGGCGCTTTGCGCGGCCGCACGCGGGGTGACCCTCACCTCCGGCAGGATGCCGGGGGTGAGGGGCCGGCGCGGCGGCAGCAGCGCCGCGAGCTCGTTCGCGCGGGCGTCAGCCGCGCGGTCCAGGGCGGCTAGCGCGGCTACGGCGCGCGACTGCCGCGCAAGAGCTTGTTCTCGGCGCTGGAGTTCCGCGCGCCGCTCATCCATGAGCGGTGGCAGCTTCGCTAACAGCTCATCGCTCACCGCTAACGCGGCTCGGCGGAACTGGCTCTTAATATCAGCCGCTAGTGTGCGGCAGAAATTGAGCAGCGCCTCGCCGCTATACCCCGTTCCCGGCTTAACTGCAGCCGCCAACCACTCCTGGCTCACCGCCGGGAACCCTTGCTTCAGAGTCGTCTCCGCCTCCTCCTCCCACAGCCCGAGAATCTCCGCCCAATCACGAACCAGCTGAATCAAATGCCATTCCAGCTGAGCGGAAATCTCTCGGGTCAACAGCCCTTGCCAGACTGCCAGTCGTTTACTTTGTTCCTTCTCCCGCCGCGCAGCCGTAGAGAAAAACCCTAACCGAAACGTAGGGCTGGCACTCTCGATATAGTTTCCTGATGCCTCTCTTACATCCGCAGGCATTAGATTAGCATTATTCAGTAAGGTGTCGAGACCCGTTCGCAAGCTCGATCGCGACTGCTGAGGCAACTCCTCGAGTTGTTTCTGCTCTTCTTCTAGCGACTTCAGTTCCTTCTTCACCGTCTCTGCATTCGTACCTTCCAATTCTTCAAGGAGAGCTGCTTTCTCCTCCTGCTGATCTTCACGGAATGCAGTTAAAGAAGCGTCCGCTGTATGATGGATGGAACGAGATAGGCTATATTGAAGTAGTTGCTCCTTTTGTTCCAATAGTTCTGTTATTAGGATGAGTAGATGATCCCAATGATTAAGTGGATGCTCTTTCTTTTTGAGAGAGGTGAACAGAATTCCAGCACAATGAATCCCCCATTGTTCAAAAGCATTTTCAAGTTGACGTTTATATTCCTCAATAGAAATTTCTTGTTCCCTGTGCTTGTCGATCTGATTAACGATCAGATACAACGGTTTACCCCAGTCGCTAAGATTTTTGGCAAAGGCCAAATTATTCTCTGACTGTACATGGTTATAATCCATTACATAAAATACAACATCCGCTAAATGCAGCGCGGAACGAGTCGCCGCCTGATGACCATCATCCGTCGAATCTACACCAGGTGTATCCAATAAAACGCCATCCTTACCTAGCAGCGGTATCTCATTCCATACCTCAATCGCGGAATATTCGCCACCGTTTCGACAGTATTCCTGTAATCTTTCTGGAGTTGTCTCTATAGGTGAAGGTTCATTTTCACTTCCTTCAACCCTAGGATAAATAAGCACTCGCGGAACTCCACTGCGAATAGAGACAATATTGGCACTAGTCGGCACAGGTCCCGAAGGCAGCACTGAACTGCCGCATAGGAGATTGATCATACTGGATTTCCCTGCCGAAAAATGCCCGCAAAAAGCAAGGGTCAGTTCATTCCCACCCTCTTTATGCTGTAAATCTTCATATATACGTTCAGATCCTTCATCGCCCCAGCGATGCATTAATCTACGCAACTGGAAAAGCAGCGATGCTGTTTCATTTAATGTCTCTTTCTGAATGCTAACCTGTTCCGCTCTCACTGACTCTCCACCTCCACTGTTACCATCTAATCATGCTTTGAATATTACCCATTCAAGAATACGAAATCAGACTCATTTTTAAAATATAAGAAAGTATATGTTTCACACTATTCATTATCCTTATATTTCTCGCTTAAACGCTTGCCGTCCTTATAAGGACGCTGAAGGCATTTAAATTTATACAATGTTTATAACGGTGTAATTTCTGAGATGTCATGCGAAACCTTTTTTATAAATAATAATTACAGTTTATCACCAGTTTGACACAAATTAAATACACACTACTTACAAAATAACCTATCATCTCTTACGAAATGAGGTTATTAAAACATCTTTCTGCTATTATCGCTAAAAAGTAAGCAACAAAAAAGGAGCCAACCTGAGGGCTGACTCCTTTTAACATTTTTTAACTTATGCAGTTTCCGAAACAGGTAACAGAATTTCGAATACTTTTCCGTGCTGCAGAATAGTCAACCCACGAGATTTATCTCTCATTACGACAACCTCAGGTTTCACTGACATACGCTCAAAATAGTGTTCAGGAACGTCACCGGAATGACTGATCGTGATACCTTCTACTTCTTGCTCTTCGTTCTCTTCGAGTGGGCTTTCCACTACGCGATCAAAAATATCAGAGAACACTTCAAAATTATCTGTGTATACAGAAATGCATTTCATCTCTATCCCATCCTCTTCTTCAACTCTAACTTTTTGACGTATGATCTTTAGCTTTCCTGACAACTGCTGTTTTCATACGTTTTTTGCCCTCTCGACATACATCAAGGAGCGGACAAACTTGACATTTTGGGTTCTGTGCCTTGCAGTGATATCGTCCGAAAAAGATAAGCCGGTGATGAGTGATCGTCCATTCGTCACGTGGCACAGCCTTCATCAGCTTCTTTTCCACTTCCAGCACAGAATCTTTCCAGCCTGCTAGCGCAAGTCGTTTTGCAACCCTCTCCACATGCGTGTCCACTGCAATGGCAGGAACTCCAAAAGCGTTGGATACTACTACGTTTGCGGTTTTACGACCTACACCGGGCAACGTTACAAGCAAGTCATGAGCCTCAGGCACCTCGCCACCATACCGTTCTATGAGTATAGAGCATAGGCTTTGGATATGCTTAGCTTTGTTACGATATAAGCCGATGCGCCGGATATCCCCCTCCAATTCCTCCAGCGGTACAGAAATATAATCGATGGGGGCTTTGTACTTTTGGAACAGGTCCTCGGTCACTTTGTTCACCGTTGCATCCGTACATTGGGCTGACAACAGTACCGCTATCGTTAATTCAAAAGCATTACTGTGATTGAGCTCGCAATGTGCATCAGGGAACAAGTCTCCAATCGTATCCAAGATGTGGCGGACCTCTGCAACTTTCATAGTGTCCCCTCCACGGAGCGATTACGCTCAGTAAAACTTACACGAGCGTGTCCTCTAATGTAAAGAAATATAAGCAAAGTCTGTATTATAACGTATGGTTTCATACATTTCAAGAAAATACAACTCTTAAACTTTCTTATATTTCAAAAAAAACGTCTTGACGCAGGCAAAGCTCCTGTGTCAAGACGGTGATTCACTCGGAAATCCACCATTGCTACTATTGTTTCACAATTTCAACCACGATATCATTATTGAAATACATTATAATATTATCATTTTCTTTCAGAGATTGCACGGACAATGTCGTATCTCCTTGATGAATATATACATTTGAAGCAAGAGTGAACTGATACTTATCGTTCAGATTTGCTCTCTTCGTCACCAATGAGTTCGTCGTACTGTCAAAGCGAGAGAATGAACGAGTTAACTGTGGTAACACTCGAATGACTGTCACTCCATCCGTATCTTTCCGAATCTCCACTCTGTCCGCTGTTGTTAAGTTACTAAGAGCCGTTGTTGTCGCACCATCACGTATGATTCTAACTCCACCTACAGTAAAGTTTTGTGCTGCTCCAGCATACTCCTTCACAATTAAGCTGTTGGTTGCTGCTCCTACTGAACTAATCTGACCTGTTGTAAGCTTGACGGCCTGAATAGAGAGCGGTGCGCTTCCATCAAAAGTGACATTCAGATAATCTCCTGATTTCAAAGCGGTTATCTTAATGCTCTCACCGGCTTCATTAGTTATTGGAAGCGCCGCAGTATTAATTTCACTGGTCCCCCCGTTCCATTTAATGCTTACACGGTTGGTTCCAGAATTAACAGTTGCTGCTTCAACCTGAAGAATGGTCTTTACTTTCAATACTGCAATGAGATCCTGACTAGTTGTCAGTGAGGCTGTCACATTACTACCAACAGGGACATCACTTAAGGATGGATTAGTCTTCCCAAAAAGATCAACTAACTGTGGATATGGCAGTGTTATAGTTTGCCCGCCATCTTTAAGCTTCAATACAATTGTTCTAGAAGTAGTATTAACAGCAGACAAAGTTCCTTCGTACTTTGTGACAATTTCCAAAGACAAAGCCCGTTGACCTATTGCCGTTAAATTTACTTTACGGTTCTCAACAAGTTTCGTACCGGCATTCGTTAAATTAGGAAGTACGCCTTCAATCAACAATTTTGTTTTTTCATCCAACTGAACAACATGTGCCTTTTTATCAACATCCAGAACTGTCAACAGCTGTGTTTTTGTATTATAGTCAATAACCGTCGCTCCACTATACTGCTCAATTTGACGACTTAACACTTCAATTTTTGTGACCTGGTCACTGCTGTTTAGCGTAAGCTGAATTTTGTCCCCACCTACTTTATCAGCTATAAGATCATCAGCCACGGCGCTATTCATATTCGGAATAACAATCACCGGCTTCGTGCCTAACAGTTTAACTTCAAGTGTTCCGTCCGTTTTTTTATAAACAACTGTTGAATTGCTCAGTTCCGTAAGTACACCTTGAACTGTCCGTTCAACACCCTCTGTCACTTCTACAGTACGTATCACGTTTTCCTTAATCGTATATTTAACAGCAGCACCTGTCTTTAAATCTGCTGGCTGCAGTACTGATGATTGCGAGCTGAATAATGAAGTGCCATCTTCCCATTTAAAGGTTTCCACCGTACCAGCAGCATTTTTAAACGTAATGCTTTTCCCAGTAAGATCTATGCTTTGAACGGTACCTGTCGTCGTTTTGTTAACAACGCCTGAAGTCACTTGAACGTTGACCACTTTATGTGAACCGCTATAAGTTTCACGCTGTAACGTAACTATGCTGTCTGCTACCAGCGAAGCAGGTTCAATTGAAGTCCCATTCGCATCTACAAAGGTAGTCGTTTCATCGTAGTAATATTCAGTGAACCCAGTAGCTGATTTCAGCCATAGCTTATTACCAGGTGCTACCATTGCGAAGTTTCCGGAAAGGCTCTCCACTTGTTGTGTAGGGTCTGTCACTTCAACATAAGCTGCGTTATATGTCGCTCCAATTACAGTAACCTTTGTGTAAGGTTGGATATCACTTAGATTTATTCTACTTTCAGAAGCGCTTGTGTAATAAGCGGTGCTCGCTCCCAGGTTATATGTAGAAGTCTTTCCATTGTTATAAACGGATAGTTTTCCATCTGCTAATTGACTGATTGTTCCTGATACCGTGTTGTCATATTCAACCGTATTGTGAGCTTCCGCACGGCTGAAAAAGGTTGCCAATTGAGCACGGGTCACAGCCCCTTGTGGATCAAAGCGATTACCATCAAGACCATTGGCTAGTTTCAGATCAACAGCAACGTTGATGTAGCCTCTTTTGTTTGCAGACACTTTAGCATCATCCGCAAAACCTGTCGGCTCACTAGCTGCTACGGCTGCATCTGCAGTTTTTCCTAGTGCACGAATTAGGAGTTCAGCAATCCATTCGCGGGACGCTTTACGCTCTCCCCAAGAAGTCTTCAGATTATCTGGAGCCATTTCGGTTGCCTTATCAAGCAGGCCTTGTTGAAAGGCCAACACTACATAATCCTTGTAATAATTCGTAACCTTAAAATCATTAGGTAAGGCAACTGTTGAAGAAGTATCCACTTTATCCTGCAACTTCATAAAACGTAATGCCATAAGCACAGCTTCTTGTTGAGTTACAGAATCGCCAGGGCGGAACAAACCATTATTACCAACCACAATTCCCTGTGATGCAAGTTTATAAATATGCTTTTCAGCCCAGAAGCCTGTTTTCACATCGCTAAAAATGCCTACCGATTGTGTTGTGGTTGTTGCTGCTGTCGTTGCTGTATCTGCAAACACTGCGCTTGTGCCGCCAAAAATCATGGCACCAGCCATAACAGCCGATACTGCTTTAGTAGAATAAGTCTTCAATGGACGTTTTGACCTTTTTTGCGCGGACAATAGATTATTCCCCTCTCTGTGACACAAATAAATAGTATACCTTAAAGTTCGTCAGTTAGATGCTGTATTCCTTTGTTGTAATAACAATTAGCTATTATCTCTAGTCATAGGATGCATTAGGTCCACATGACCCATCAAGCTTTCAACCTTTTCACCGTCTACCAAAACTTCGATACTTTTCACTTCATCAAATTGAAAATAGGTTTTGGCAAGTGAAGAAATCGCTAAGGACTCCCCACCAGCACCCAGCTGTGCTTCATCCGGTTTATGAATATCCATCACAATTTGACCATCCACAAACTTTAACGATTTCAGCTCAATCTTACCCCATAACGATACAAGCTCAGTATTCTCGTTACTTTGCAGTGCTTTGAATGTCTCTGTATATTTCTCAACATCGTCAGAGAAGCTAATGCTAGTCTTAGCAGGAATCAGATCCATAACTTGTGAATTCGTATAATAAGCTTCTATACTCAGACTCTGTTTTTGCTTCTCATCTGCTACTGGCTTCGCAGTAGGCTGGGTTTCTGCACTAGTATTGTCTGCTGTCGGTTGCGGAGTGCTAGCCACTTCGTTTCCTGGATCTTCACTTGGAGCCGGAGTACTTTCTCCAGCACCGCTTACAACATTAGTACTATCTGTCTCTACACCGTTTGCTGGAGCTGCTGTAGGCTTGTCTCCACAGCCAGCGATCACAAGCAGGAGCAGCGCGGCAACCCCAACCATAGTCCATTTTTGTTTCATCATTAATAAACGCCTCCTCTAGATGAATACGGGCAGACAGGTACCGCAAAACCACTTCTTGCCTTTTAAAAACAAAAGCAGAAAGCTGACTTTGCGGCGCTCGTCTGCCACTGGTCTGTTATTTTATACCCAAATATTCCTTAATTCCACTCACCATTGAAGCAGCAACTTTATTTTGAAGTGCATCTGTAAAGAGCAACGCCTCATCTTTTTTGTTACTCAGGTACCCTACTTCAAGTAAAACTGCAGGCATTTTCGTTTCACGAATTACATGGAAATTACCGTAACGTACACCGCGATCGCTAAGTCCTGTAGCTTGAACAAGATATTTATGCATCACGTTCGCCAATGCCTTACTGGCTTCCCGTTGATAATAAGTTTCTGTTCCACTTGCCGCCGAGGATCCTGAACTATTGGCATGTACAGAAATAAATAGGTCTGCCTTTAAATTATTAGCCATTGCCGCACGATCCTTAAGTTCCAAGAAAGTATCGTCACTACGCGTCAACACAACGTCGATATTACTCTCTTTTTTAAGCAAAGCAGCTGCCTTAAGCACTATAGCTAAATTAAAATTCTTCTCGTATTTGCCAGTGACTCCAACTGCTCCAGAATCCTTAGCTCCGTGCCCTGCATCCAGTACTACAAGCTTCTTACCGTCCTTACCTGGCTGTGTTGAAGTATCTCCCGTATCTTCTGCATTCAGATCAATGATGACCAGCTTAGAATCGGTGCCAGAAACGCTTACGTTATAATTTTTAGGATGATTCAAATCAATAACAAAACGTACTGTATAAGGGTTAGTGTTGTAAAGAGAATAACGAACTCCAGAAACATCAGGATAATCCGTTACTTCCAGTTTACCATTCAGGTCAGGGTCAAGAACTTGTCCAGTTCCGAACAGATCGGAGAAAGTAGCATTAGGAAAATCAACCACTAACCGATCCGGTCCAGTCATCGCCGTCACTTTCGGTGCTGAATTACCCTCTATCGCAATACTCAAACGATTTTCACTAAAACTCACACCATTTACCATCGTTAAATTCTTAGAAGGATCTACTGGGGGTACAACCTCAGATCCACCATTTTCAGTATTTCCACCAGAACTACCGTTATCATTTGAGGATCCTGGGGTAATAAGATATACACTCTTCTTCACGTTGTCCCACGAGACATTCAATCCAAACTGTTCACTTATGAATCGAATCGGTACAAGTGTCGTATTACTACGAAGGATTGGTGCCGTGGTAAGCGTTAATGTCTTGTCATCAACTGAGGCTGTCTTTTGATTCACAACCAGTTTGATGACCTTTCCTTGCTGTTCAATCGTTACCGTCTTGCTCTTCTGATCCCATCCCACGTTATATCCAAGGCTTTCAGAGATCAACCTTAACGGCACCATGATTGTATCATTCACATTCTCAACCGGGACATTTTGCCCTGCGGTCAGCTCCTTGCCGTCCAGATAAATCTTGCTATTCCCGGCAGCAGCATGTCCGTTCTCAGGCAAAACAAAAACTAAGAGCAACAAAAACAACATCAAACTGAATTTCTTCATTCTTCACCTCTAAATCTAGTATTCGCCTGTGAATGGCGATCGTGATGGCCTGTCTACGTCAACCTCAGACCTCTATTAGACGCTAATAATCTATAAAGGTTGCGAATATATTCCATAAAAATTGAGAAATCTCACCAACATTAAGCATTAAAGTCCTAAATATTCCTTAATACCAGCTACAATTTCCCTCGCTAATTTGTCTTGAAGCTGCTCACTATACATCCCTGATTCATTTCCTGAATTAGTAAGATACCCCACTTCTAGAAGTACTGCCGGCATACTTGTTTCTCTTGTAACATGCAGACTTTTCGTTCTTACTCCGTTGTCCTTGAATCCAGTACCAGCTATCAGATGTTTGTGCATAATCTGTGCAAGCGGCAGACTCCCACTACGCGAATAGTACGTTTCGCTGCCATTTATTTTATCTCTATTCGGATAACCCTGCTCCAGTGAATTCCCATGAACTGAAATAAATAGATTAGCCTTTGCAGCTTCTGCGATATTCACACGGTCCTGAAGACCTAACGTAATATCTTCAGTCCTAGTAAATACGACGTCAACCAAAGCTTCTTGCATCAACAGTGCTTGTACTTTACGGATAACAGCTAAATTGAAGTCTTTTTCCAGTTTACCTGTGAGGCTGACTGCTCCTGATTGTGACCCTCCATGACCCGCGTCGAGAACTACAACTGGCTTTCCTGTCATTCCACTACCACCTGAGGTATTCCCTTCACTGCCTGTAACATTCAAATCTAGTGTCACCAGTCCAGTACTTTCATCCGTACTTAATTGATAAGGCTGGCTCCCGACCGTTTGAATCACGAACCTAACAGTAGAAGGACTTACACTGAACAACGCATACCGGATCTCAGAAACTAGAGGGTAACCAGTAACATCCAGCTTCCCTTGCGGACTTCCGTTTGTCGTAATACTCGGTAGGCCTCCTACGAAATCAGGAGCAAAAGCCGCACCGGGAAAATCTACGACGATTCGATCTGGACTGCTCATTTTTGTGATGCTAGGTTTAGCAGCCCCAGAAACAGCGATGATTAATCGATTCTCAGTGAAGGCTGCCCCATTTACAAGCGGACCTGCTGCATTCACACCAGTGCTTCCTGGTACGGAAGATGATTGTGGTGTCGGTGAGGGCACAACACTTCCAGCGCTTGTGCCATTATCCATGCCGAGTGTAGTAATCTGAGTTGGAGAAGGCGTACTTGTTGCTGTAGGACTAGTAACGGTTCCCTCAGGTGTAGCCACCGAAGCTTGTCCACCTGTCAAATAGACCGTTTTATCGCTATTATCCCAGCCAACCTTGAGCCCGAACTGCTCACTTACGAAGCGAATCGGAACGAGAACTGTACCACCGCTTTGCTTGGGTGCTGCGTTTAAATCAAACGTTACTCCATCCGCATCAGCTGTTTTTCGTCCTACAGCCAGCTCAATGCTTTTTCCATCTTGGTGAACCGTTACTTTGCGGGCCTGCTGCTCCCATAAAACCTCAAATCCAAGATTCTCCACTACCACTCTGACAGGGATCATAACACTGCCATTGACGTTCTCAAGTTTAATTCCTTTTGGTAAAGTAAGCTCTTGATTATCCATAATAATTCTGCCTGAGCTACTACTAGCTGCGGCAGCTTCACGTCCAGTGAATGATAGTAATAATAATGGCAGCAACAATAGCAGCAACGTTCGATACCCAACTCTTCTCATTTTCCCGCTCCTTCTGCAAGTGATAGTTCTAGATAAATACTTAGACGACAGAAATCACCAAATGTTTCCTTAATAACCAATGAATATTTTGATTATAGCAAAAAAACTTCTATTTCCGTGACCCGGAAATAGAAGTTTTGCGTAATTTTTGTAAAAATTAAGAATGAAACCAGTCATACCCTACTATTAAGAGAATAACTTAGCCGCATGACGCTCTTCATACGCAGCAATTTCATCCGCATGTTGAAGGGTCAAGCCGATATCATCCAGACCTTGCAGCAAGAACTGACGGCGGTGCTCATCCAGATCAAAGCTGATGCTTAGTCCAAATTCATCATGAAGTGTATTGCTTTCAAGGTCCACGGTCAACTGGTAGCCATCATGCTCGGCTGTCCGCTTAAACAGCTCATCCACTTGCTCTTCCGAAAGCTTGATCGGCAGAATGCCATTCTTAAAGCAGTTGTTGTAGAAGATATCTGCATAAGAAGGTGCAATAACAACTCTGAAACCATAATCCATAATCGCCCAAGGTGCATGTTCCCGTGACGAACCACAGCCAAAGTTAGCACGTGAGATCAAGACAGAAGCATCTTTATAGCGTGGTTTATTCATTTCAAAGGCAGGATTATCGTTACCAGCCTCATCAAAACGCCATTCGTAGAACAAAAATTGTCCAAATCCAGTCCGTTCAATCCGTTTCAAGAACTGCTTTGGGATAATAGCATCCGTATCTACATTCACCCGATCTACTGGTGCAACAATTCCTGTTAATTTTTTAAAAGCATCCATAGTTTTATCCTCCCGTGTTCTCTCTAGTTCTATGAGCTGACAGCTTCCGTCTTATAGTTCCAATCACGTACATCAGTGAAACGACCCTTTATCGCAGCTGCAGCAGCCATAGCTGGGGATACCAGATGCGTGCGTCCACCGCGACCTTGACGTCCTTCAAAGTTACGGTTCGAGGTAGATGCACAGCGTTGCCCAGGTTGCAGTACATCAGGGTTCATCGCAAGGCACATGCTGCATCCCGCTTCGCGCCATTCAAAGCCCGCGTCAGTAAAGATTTTATCAAGCCCTTCCTTCTCAGCCTGCATTTTAACACGACCAGAACCAGGAACAACAATGGCAGTAACCTTGTCAGATACCTTATGGCCTTTTGCTACCACGGCAGCTGCTCTCAAATCTTCGATCCGTCCGTTAGTACAAGAACCGATAAATACATAATCAATTGGAATTTCAGAAATAGGAGTTCCAGGAGTCAAATCCATATATTCAAGCGCTTTTTCAGCAGCTTTGCGTTCATTTTCAGTGGTAAAGTCAGCCGGATTTGGCACGCTAGAGTTGATATCTGTACCCATGCCCGGGCTAGTACCCCAAGTCACTTGTGGAATCAATGTCTCCACATCGAATTCAACAACCGTATCATACTGAGCACCTTCGTCACTAACAAGACTCTTCCATCCTTCAACAGCAGCGTCATAAGCTTCGCCTTGCGGCACATATTGACGTCCACGCAGATAGTTAAAAGTAGTTTCGTCAGGAGCGATCAAGCCGGCTCTTGCTCCGCCTTCGATCGACATGTTGCAGACGGTCATACGTTCTTCCATCGACAACTCACGAATAGCTTCACCTGTGTATTCAATTACATAACCTGTTGCAAAATCAGTACCATATTTAGCAATAACACCAAGGATCATATCCTTTGCTGTTACACCAGGATTTCTTTTACCAGTAAAGCGTACTTCCATTGTTTTAGCTTTGGATTGCTGCAAACATTGGGTAGCCATTACATGTTCAACTTCGCTTGTTCCGATACCAAAGGCCAGCGCACCGAATGCACCATGTGTAGAGGTATGGCTATCACCACAAACGATAGTTTTACCAGGGTGAGTCAAGCCGATCTCAGGACCCATTACGTGAACAACACCTTGATCAATATCATTTAGGTCGAACAATCTCACACCAAAATCAGCACAGTTTTTAGAAAGTGTATCGATTTGTTGCTTGGAAATTGGATCTTTAATGTTAAAACGGTCCTTGGTAGGAACGTTGTGATCCATTGTAGCGAAAGTCAGTTCAGGACGGCGAACCTTGCGGTTACTGAGGCGAAGTCCTTCAAACGCTTGTGGAGAAGTTACTTCATGAACCAAATGAAGATCGATATAAATAATGCTAGGCTTACCTTCCTCTTGATGAATAACATGATTATCCCAAATCTTCTCAAACATTGTCTTGTTGCTCATAATTTCACCTCATTAATAGAATCGTTCATTGGAAGAGAGCGTGGAGTCTCTCTTGAATGATCTAAATATAACATCACCATCTTTATAATTCCAAGATATGATATCTATAGAAGTGATAGGTTCAACCTATAAGATTGAAGACGTTTTTTTCTGAGACCCTAGTAAGCCCACTCCTTAGACGAATGCCCTTCATACTATATCGGGTCCTAGTTGTTGAAATGCAATGCATTTGTTAGCTCAGAAGGAGTTGGAACAATTGAAGTCAGGAACGAGACTTACCGGGCGAGTTATTTTCAAAGGTGATCAAGGGTATGAAACGGCACGTAAGAATTGGGATCCGCATACTGACAAATTCCCGAAAGTGTTTGTTTTCGCACAAAAAACACAAGATGTTGCGAACGCCATAAAATGGGCTAACGAGAATAAAGTCCCCATCCGTGCAAGAAGCGGTAGACATTCTCTGGAAGTTAATCTTTCACAGGTCACCGGAGGAATTGTCATCGATGTAAGTGAAATGAAGAAAATCAAACTAAATAAAAAATCAGGAACTGTTGTTGTGGGTACCGGAAATACAGTGGGGAGAATTGCACACACGCTTGCTGGGCAAGGATATATGGCTCCATTCGGCGATAGCCCTACGGTTGGAATCGGAGGCATCACCCTAGGCGGGGGTATCGGGCCGCTCCAGCGAACCGTGGGCCTTGTTAGTGATAATCTAATCGAACTCGAAATGGTTGATGCCAAAGGGAAAATTATTCGTGCCAATAAGAATAGTAACTCTGATCTCCTCTGGGCTTCACGCGGAGGTGGCGGGGGGAATTTCGGAGTTTACACCAGTTACAAATTCAAAGTACGTCCAGCTCCAGCTTCGGCTACCGTTTTTCGTATCACCTGGCCTTGGGATCAGTTCGAGAAGGTATTCAAAGCTTGGCAACTCTGGGCTCCTTCCGTTAATACCAAGTTGGGCAGTGAATTATCCATTGGTCCGAAAAAAGGCGGTAATGTCACTATGACGGGGCTGTTCCTCGGATCAAAAGCTGAGGCTTCTCGCCTCTTAAAGCCCGTTACGAGCGTAGGAACGCCTACGAATCAAATTATCCGTTCTTTGCCCTATACAAAAGTAGTGAGTTTTATGTTAGCGCCCGATCCAGTGCTAACTCAAAGAGTCAGCAACCAGTTCTCCAGCGGTTTCGTAAGAAAACCCTTCCCGGACAAGGCAATTAAGTCCATGCGTGAATTCTTAGAGAAAGTGGAGGGAGAGTTCGCAGGTTTCTTTTTCCTCAACTGGGGTGGAGCTGTGAGCCGTAAGTCACCCAAATCTACAGCCTTCTACTGGCGTAAAGCGAAATTCTATGTAGAGTGGAATAGCTCATGGATCAAGAAATCGGAAGCTGCCAGAAATATATTCGTAGTACGAAATACACGTCGGAAGCTGCAGCCATTTATCGTGGGGAGCTACATCAACGTTCCAGACCAGGGAATTAAAAATTCCGGAACAGTATATTATGGAGCGAACTATCCTAGATTACGGAGAGTCAAAGCTAAATATGACCCGGGAAATATATTTAACAACCCTCAAAGCATCTCTCCAGCCCGCAAAGTATAGTATAGTAAGACGTAATAAGATAGCATAGAAATTAGACCGGCAAACATAAAGGACTCCAGCGATTACTGGTAAACCACACCTTCCTATTTGCCGGTCAGAGCGTTCGTGCACGAACTCACATGCGAACCTATATAAAACTTCAACTTCATAGGTTATACTTATAAGTAAAAACAATCTCCCAAAGGAGTTTATACATGGAACTGAGACAACTACAATATGTACTGCAAATCGCAGCCGAAAAAAACTTCTCCCGAGCAGCGGACAAGCTGCACATTGCCCAACCATCACTCAGTCAGCAGCTTTCCAAGCTGGAAAAAGAGCTCGGTGTAATGCTGTTCCAGCGAAATACCAGTTCTGTTGAACTGACCTATGCTGGATCTAAATTCGTAGAGCAAGCCCAAATCATCATTGATGGCGTAGAACTGCTGCGGCAAGAAATGTCTGATATTTCTGAACTGCGTACCGGTCGAGTCGTTGTAGGCAGTATGCCGATCACTGGTGCACATTTACTACCGCATGTGCTTCCGGTTTTTAAACAAAATTATCCGGATGTAGAAATCACTCTGCTTGAAGACTCCTCCATGAACCTAGAGAAGCTTACTGCGAGTGGTCAGACTGATTTAAGCCTGCTCTCATTGCCGCTCGAAATTCCGGCTCTTGCTTACGAAGAACTGGGTGAGGAAAGGATCGATCTTGCAGTCCCACCCGAACACCCACTAGCTAAACGTAGCTTAGATGGAACTAAGACCTCTTTGGAAGAACTAAAGGACGAGCTATTTATTGTACTTAAAGAAGGTCAAGGCTTCCGCAAAATGACTATGGATCTGTGCCGAAACGCTGGCTTCGAGCCAAAAATTGTTTTTGAGAGCAATAACATGGAGACAGTTCAGTCACTGGTGGCTACTGGCATGGGGGTAACTCTTGTACCTCATTTTATCGCCCGTGCACCACGGAGTGAATTCGTGCCTGTCTACTTGCCTCTAGCTGATCCAGCCCCTAGCCGAACATTAGTCGTAGCCTATCGACGTGGACGTTATTTATCCAAGGCCGCAAAGGCTTTTGTAGAAACATTTAAATCTACGGTAGCTGAACTAACCGAGGAATAGATACTTAGCCTTTCATAACCTACTTCCAAAACATATGAAATGCCCTGATAACCAATCGTATGGTTGTCAGGGCGTTTTTTTAAGTTTGCCTTATAAAATTTTCTGTTTTATTTACGCATATTACGCTTTGTAATCAGGCGGTTCTGATCATCTGACACCCGAGCCGTACTTTCATTAACAGATCCTTTAACAATAAATGCTCCGGTATGTTCCTCCACAAATTCACGAGTCACACTATTTTGAAACTCTGCTATTTCGTTTGGATCTTGGTTCTGTGCCTGCTCAGCATTCTTGCCTTTAGTCACTTCAATCCACCTCCTAGTAACAGATTATAAGTACTTTACCCCCTCGCTTAGAGGCTAAACATAATATTTAAAGCTCTCTCATGCGAGAAATAGTTCCTTCGTTTTTCCTTTGCAATGCAACCATCTCCATGGTATTCTATTGAAAATAAGTGAAACGTGCAGACGGGACCAGTAAGAATGAGTCTAACCGCGCCTAGAGAGTAAATTCCGACAGGCTGAAAGAATTTACCGCGGTTTTCGTTCCGAATCCTACCCCCGAGCGGCCTGTGCTAAACAGGACGGATCCTCCCGTTACGAGAATGAAGTCGGATGATCCCTCATCAATGAAGGTGGTACCGCGGAAGTTAATAGCTTTCGTCCTTTGCTAAGTCTAAGGATGGGGGCTTTTTGTCGTTTTCAGGATCTATATAATACTAAGGAAGTGAACAGAAATGACGACACGAATCGTAGTCAAAATAGGCAGCAGCTCGCTGACTGGAACAGAGGGCGGTTTGAATCGCGAAGCCGTCTCCTTCTTCGCTTCAGAGATTGCCGAATTGAAGAGAAACGGCTGCGAGGTGTTATTGGTAACCTCCGGTGCTGTAGCTGCAGGCTTTCGCAGTATCGGTTACCCAACACGTCCAAAGCTACTGCATGAGAAGCAAGCAGCGGCAGCTGTAGGCCAAGTGCTGCTCATGCAGGCATATCAAGAAGCTTTTGCTGAGCATGGAATTACCACAGCACAAATTTTACTAACCCGTACCGACTTTTGTAGTCGCAGAGCCATGAATAACGCTATGATGACGGTAGATGAGCTGCTTCGCCAAGGAGCGGTGCCTGTATTTAACGAGAATGACACCGTCTCCGTAGATGAGTTGAAATTCGGCGATAATGATACTTTATCTGCGCTCGTAGCCAACCTGCTGAAAGCCAGCAGATTGCTCGTCTTAACCGACATGGATGGCTTATATAGCGGAGATCCGCGGAAACATCCCGACGCTGTTCGCTATCAGTTCGTTGATGATATTACGCCAGAGATTTATGCTATTGCCGGTGGAGCCGGCTCTAGTGTGGGAACGGGTGGTATGCGTTCAAAAATCGATGCTGCCAAGATTGCCACACGAGGTGGTGTACCTGTCTTTGTTGGAAGAGCTACCGAGCCTGGAGATTTACAACTCGCAGCGTCAGGAACGGGTCGAGGTACTTATTTTGCAACCAAGTTATCTTCCTTGCCTGTTAAAAAGCAATGGCTTGGCTTCATGTCCACCCCGCTCGGCTCCCTTTACATTGACGAAGGAGCCGTTGAAGCGTTGCTCCATGGCGGTCATAGTCTGCTGCCTGTCGGCGTCAAACATGTAGAAGGGAATTTTCATGCAGGTGATGTTGTAGAGGTCCTTGGACCTGACTCCAAATTGCTGGGACGCGGGATTGTGAATTACGATGACGCCCAGCTGCGCAGTATTCAAGGCTTACCAAGCCGTCAGATTGTTCCGAAGCTGGGAGAAGTACACCGGCTAGAGGTCATTCACCGTGACGAATGGATTACTTTAAGGTAAGGAAACTTGTCCATACAAAATTTAAGGAGGAATCGTCATGAGTGAAGTTGTCAATAAAACAAAATTAGCCAAGGAAACCACTGGAGTATTAGCTAGTCTAACAACCGGTCAAAAAAATGAAGCTCTCTTAGTGATGGCAGAAGCGCTACGCCGTGAAGCTCCAGCCATTATTGCTGCCAACAAGGAAGATTTGGAACGCGGGCGCCTAAGCGGCACTCCTGAGTCTATGCTTGATCGACTAGCCTTAGATGTAGGCAGAATAAACAGTATCGCTGAAGGACTTCAACAAATCGCTGTATTACCTGATCCGATTGGTGACACGCTAGAAACCATTGAGCGTCCAAATGGTCTGGGCATCCAGAAACTCCGTGTTCCACTCGGTGTCATCGGGATCATCTATGAAGCACGCCCAAACGTAACTGTTGATGCTGCTGGTCTGTGTCTTAAGACGGGTAACGCTGTTGTGCTGCGCGGTGGCTCCTCCGCTCTGTCCTCTAACCGAAAAATTGTCGAGGTGCTTCACCAAGCGCTAGCAGGGACTTCAATGCCGAAAAATGCACTTCAGCTGATCGAGGATCCCAACCGTTCCTCCGTTGATGAAATGCTTAAGCTCAACGGACTACTTGATGTAATTATCCCCCGTGGAGGTAGTTCTCTGATTCAAAATGTTGTGCTTAACGCAACCGTGCCTGTTATTGAAACAGGTGCAGGCATCTGCCATACTTATCTCGACGCAAGCGCCTTGCCAGAAATGGCACAGAACATTAGCTTGAATGCCAAAGCACAACGCCCTTCGGTCTGCAATGCCATGGAGACGCTGCTCGTTCATCGGGATTTCGCAAAAGAGTATTTGCTTTCATTAGCCGAAGCTTTCCGTGAGGTTAAGGTTGAATTGAGAGGCTGTCAGGAAACAATATCTTATGTCCCATGGGCATTACCTGCAACATTAGAGGACTATGCTACAGAATATAACGATTATATCTTGAATATCAAAATCGTCAGCGATTTAGATGAAGCTATGCAGCATATCGCCCAGTATGGAACGAAGCACTCGGAATGTATCGTAACAGAAGATCCGGATAACGCTTCACGCTTCTTACAGGAAGTAGATGCTGCAGCTGTTTACCACAATGCTTCCACCCGCTTCACAGACGGCTTTGAATTTGGATTTGGTGCAGAGATCGGCATTAGTACACAGAAACTCCATGCTCGTGGACCAATGGGTCTACCTGCCCTTACTTCAACCAAATATAAGATTTATGGAACAGGTCAAATACGAGGCTAGTGTCCACGTATCTGTTTTCAATTACACCACTTTAGGAGGATTTTAGCCATGTGTCAGCAACCTTCCATTCCACTAATGAATCATAATATTGTATTTTATGGCGCTGGCTCCATGGCAGAAGCCATCGTTCGCGGGATGATTAGCCGCAGTATCGTGAAATCCGATAATGTTATTATGCTTAACCGCAGCAGTAGTGAACGTCTGGCAGAGCTAAGAAGTCGTTACGGCGTAATCGGTACAAATGATCCTGAACAAAAAACAGATTATCTACGGAACTCACCAGTAATTGTGTTAGCAATGAAGCCAAAAGATGCTGCCGAAGCGCTACGCGGATTAAGTCCTCTTCTTTCTCCAGATCAGATCATAGTTTCTGTAATCGCTGGGCTGTCCATTCGAACGATGCAAGGTCTGCTTGGTAAAGAGCAACCCATCGTCCGCACAATGCCGAATACTTCTAGTTCTATTGGTCTTGGTGCCACCGGCATTGCCTTTTCCAAGGAAGTAGATGAGAAAGGTCGACGCCTTGCACTCAACATCTTTGAAGCTGTCGGACTTACAACAGTCATAGACGAAGAACGCATGGAAACCTTGACGGGTATTTCCGGCAGTGGACCTGCCTATATTTATTATATGATGGAGGCAATGATCGCTGCTGGTATACGAGGCGGACTGCCGCTTGATCAAAGCACGCAGTTAACCGTCCAAACGGTTCTAGGTGCTGCCAGAATGGTACAGCAAACGGGTGAAGATCCAGCTGCACTTCGCAAGAAGGTCACTTCCCCGAATGGTTCTACACAAGCAGCAATAGAAGTACTAGAGCAAGGAGAATTCTTTGAAACTGTCATTGCAGCAGTAAATCGATGTGCCGAACGTTCCCGTGAAATGGGCGCTGCGCTTGAGAAAGAGCTGCATTCCTAACTAAAAAGATCGCTCCCAGACCACATTGGTCAGGAAGCGATCTTTTTTCAAATTAAACTTAGATTAACTGGTCACAACATTTCCATAAGTATCTCGAACAATCACTTTAACATTAGCCGGAGCCCCAACAGTCACGTCCAGTGTGTTCCGAGAATTATCGAATAGCAGGTCTCTAGGAGTTTCCCCTAAAATGATGTATAGCGTATTCCCAACATGCTTAGTTTGAAGCAGCTGCTGCTCTTGTGCTTCTTGTAGCTTTCCTTTATTTGAAAAATAACTTCCAAATACATTTAGCTCGTTTCCACCCGTTTGATCCACTTTAATTCCATAAGGCTCGGCAGCTTGAATAATGATGGTACTAACGCCATCTGGAACGGCTCCTTTCCAATCTGGCAATGCGTAACTTTCTTGCACAGCTGAAACGGTACGGCGAAATTCCTGTGTTAATCCTAAAGAACTAAATGCTGCAAAAACTAGACAACATACTGCTATAAAACCAACGAACAGAACACTTAGCACGTCATAATACATTTTTCCTTTTCCACGAAACCATAAAGTGTATATTACAATTTCTAAGCCTAATAATATAAAAATAATCGGCCACCAAGCTAACGTCGTCTCGAACACCTCCGCGCCTCTCCACTGCGAGACCATAATTAGTGCTCCCAGAAATAAAAGACTCAGTCCCATCGACAACGTTCCTACACGCCAGCGCCTTGTTTTATCTTCCGTGACTGGACGCTCATTTGGAACAATGACTCCCTGCTGTATTTCTATCGGATTATTCAAGAGTGACCACCCGTCCCTTTTCTTCCTTTATTATTTTTACTTCCCGCCATCAGCTTCAAACCACCGCCAATCAATAGCACGGATACAATAATGGTCCTGAAATATTCATTGACTCTATACTCCAAACGCCATTCAGGAAATCTGATATCAAGTGCGGGAACTGCGACATTCACTACAATGTAATACAGCCCTAGACACATCAGAGCAGCTCCAAGCCATCCTTGATGATTTAAAAATCCTTCTATGACTGGCTTATCCTGTAAAGGCTCACGTCCATGTCGGCTGACAAGCTGTAAACCATCGAATAAACTGTAAAACCAAATGACTGGAATGAGGAAGAATAGCAGCGTTAAACGCAGTAGGTCCATGACATAAATACTCCCGAGGAATAGTAACATGAGCTGTAATCCTCTTTTTTGCAGCCCTAGATACATTTGTCCGGCACCCGGAAAAGCAGAAAGCAGTGTAGCCAAAACTTTGCTACGGCGCCCCTCCTCACGACCAGCCTCCATCTCTTCGAATAAGGTACGATCTACCATTTCTTCTCCAGCTTGCTTGCGATGGATTAACTGAACCGCATCAAACATACAATATAACCAAATCACTGGTAATACGCCAAACAGGAGAAGGAAAACATCACTTGACGTAATCCCTGCCAGGAATAACATCACGGTCATGAAACCGAAGAAAGAAATAAGGAAAGACAATCCTCGCTGCATCAACCCCATATGAAAATGACCCAATCCTGGAATGAACGATAATAAAATTACATGTACACGCTCATTATCGTCTGTCTTAACGGGCATTGAAGAATAATCAAAATTCGATCCATCTGGAGTCATTACCGGAGTAGGCATCTGCAGCATTTTAACCACCAGATGCACCATCGAAACCGTCCCGATGAGCAGGAACCCCATCACACCCATTATTAGAATATCCTCGGCACCTTCAGCCACAGCTATTAAGAACGACATAAATAAGATGCCAAAGCTTAACAGAAGATAAGCAATTCCCTGTGGACGTTTTCCCATATAATAATGACCTGCTCCAGGAATCAAATTAAGAAAAAAAGCTTTTAATTTACTACGCTGCTGTTGCATGTTTCATTTCTCCTCTCATCACTTTCTGCTGCCCATTAGCTGATCCAACCATCCGCTAGTTGCCTGTATGACTTGCTCGCTAAATGATAGGGAATTATCTTTTTTAGGGATCATTAGCTCCATTTGACCTGTGTGCAGCTTATCAAACATACCTGATGACATAATCAACAGTGTAAGTGACGCGGCAACCGCATAATGAAAAATTGTCTTTTCGTACCAGCGATATCGCCGCCCCCCCTGTTCAACTGTCACTTGATCCAATGCTGCTGAAGATTCGGTCATTTTTGCCCAATCAGCCATAATTCTCTCTGTAAAAACAGACGAATTCTCCAATGAAGGCAGATCCTCCTGTAGCTCATCCAGCATTTCCATATAGGAAGTAAACGTTTCTTCATCTTCCAACAGCAATCGTTCCCAATCTTCTCTGATCGTTTCTTCCATGTGACCTTCAACATACGCTTTTGCTTGTTCACGTTGGTTTGGATCTTCTCCACGCTTCATCATAGCCATTCGTCCTCCTTCCAATGGTTTCGAATCCATTGTCTCGCCCTATATAATCTGGATTCTACCGTCTTCAGTGAAATTCCCTGCTCTGCAGCAATCTGATCATATTTTTTATGTTCCAGATAATAAGCCACCATAATTCCACGATGAGTTTCTGGCAGGCTATTAATTTCACTGAGCAGCCGATCCATCCGATCACGGCGTACAACACCTGACAACACATCCTCCTCGTTGGAAGCAGTCTGGCTTAGTACAAGCTCATAGTCAACAGGCAGTTCCCTAAGTCGCTCACGCTCACGCTTACGCTTAGCATCGATTGCCTTATTTAAGGCGATCCGTGTAATCCATGATTTCAAGCCTTGAAAACGGTAGTCAGGGAGAGATTTGTACATTTGTAAAAAAGCTTCCTGAGCAGCATCTTCCGCCATCTTGGCATCGCGTAATACAGAATAAGTAATTTTGTAAATTTGCTGACTGTATGTATTTACAAATTGGCGGAACGCATCTTCGTCACCTTGGCAAATCTGCCGAATTAATACCTCTTCTTCAATGACTCTCCCCTCCTTCCCACAGCAATAGACGCCATCGATTACAACTACCCCTGCATTTTTTTATAAAAATATTAAAAAAACCGCACTGACTTTAGCGATGGGCTAAAGCAATGCGGTTCTCTCCTGAGCAAGCTATCTTCCGCCATTGCGGAATTTTTGCGTATAGTTCTTAACATCCTGAGCGTTCTTGACCCGGTTGCGGGCCCATTCCAGCAATATTCGATCAATATAACGGAAATGAACCTTTCCTGCAAATACAGATTCCTTCAGTGCTAACAGAATCAGCTCCTCGGGATACCGGTCTTGATCCACCCAACTAGATATCGTCTCACATTCCATTGGAGATAGCGGACGTCCGAATTCCTTTTCGAAAATACTGAACAGATTTCGGCTTTCCTCTTCAGCTCCAAGTTGAGAAGGAGATGAGGGGGGCTTTCCGCCGAATCCACCCCCTGAAGCAGCCCGCGGTGCCGAGGTTGCATAGCCCCCTGCGTGCTTATCTTGCTCATGCTCTTGCACAACTGTCGCTAGATAAGCACCAAGCTTTCCGTATAAACCTGAGAAGTTGTAGCGTTCATAATGGATGTCTCTTAGTTCATCGTTGTCTCCATCGATACTAATGAAACCTTCCTTCATAAGCTTCTGCAATTCTCCTGCTAGAACAGATATGCTACGGCCTGTTACGACCTGAAGCTCCTCAAGCGAAGGGAAGTCAATCCCTTCCACCTGCCTGAAAGAAAGCAGATGGATCAGCAGCATGGCCTCACTTCCGCTTAAATTCAGCTTCCGGTAATACTTCAGTAATGCATAAGGTATGACGGCCATTCCGTTCTCCAGACCGAAGGAGACGCCTTCGCCCCAGGTACTCCATCCTTTGCCGTCCATGAACGTCCCCCTTCAAATATAAGAACTTATGGGTAGAGACGGTACAGCGTACGTGGGAATGGAATAGTCTCACGTACATGGTCAAGGCCACAGATCCAAGCTACAGTACGCTCAAGTCCAAGTCCAAAACCAGAGTGAGGTACAGATCCGTAAGTACGCAGATCCATGTACCACTTGTAAGAGTCCATCGAAAGATTATGCTCTTTGTAACGCTCTTCAAGCAGTGCAGGATCGTCGATCCGCTGTGAGCCACCAATAATCTCTCCGTAGCCTTCTGGAGCGATCATATCCGCACACAGCACGACTTCTGGACGATTTGGATCCGGCTTCATGTAGAACGCTTTGAAAGAAGCAGGGTAATGAGTAATAAATACAGGTTTATCGTATGCTTCTGCGATTGCTGTTTCATGAGGTGCACCGAAATCATCACCCCAAGCAATATCTTCAAAGCCTTTATCGTTTAAGAACTTGATTGCATCGTCATAAGTAATCCGTGGGAATGGCGCTTTGATATTCTCCAGTTTGGAAATATCGCGACCTACTGCTTCCAACTCCGCACGGCAATTCTTCAATACGGATTGCACAACGAAGCTAATAAACTCTTCTTGTACCTTCAAGCTTTCTTCGTGATCTGTAAAGGCCATTTCTGGCTCGATCATCCAGAACTCGATTAAGTGGCGACGAGTCTTGGATTTCTCCGCACGGAAAGTTGGTCCAAAGGAATATACACGGCCCAGTGCCATTGCAGCAGCTTCCATGTACAACTGTCCACTTTGGGTCAGATAGGCATCCTCATCGAAGTACTTCGTGTGGAACAAGTTAGTAGTTCCCTCTGCCGACGTTGGTGTCAGAATCGGAGGATCTACCTTTGTAAATCCACTCTCGTTAAAGAACTGTTGGATTGCGCGAATAATTTCCGCACGAATTACCAGAACAGCACGCTGCTTCGAGGCACGAAGCCAGAGATGACGGTGATCCATCAAGAAATCTACGCCATGCTCTTTCGGAGTAATAGGATAATTCTCTGTAAGATGCAGGACTTCAATTCCAGTTACAGTCATTTCAAACCCGGACTGACTGCGAGGCTCCTCGCGAATAATTCCGGTCACATACAAAGAGCTCTCCTGCGTGAGGCTCTTAGCAGCATCCCATACCTCTTCAGGTACTTCTGATTTCACTACAACTCCCTGAATATAACCTGTACCATCGCGAAGCTGCAGGAACTGAATTTTACCACTGGAGCGCTTGTTGTTTACCCAACAACCGATAACAACGCTCTCTCCAACATGTTCATTCACGTTCTTGATTACACTCTTGTTAGCCATGCCTTCAATCTCTCCTCTAATTTAGCCGTTAATTCCTTGCACAATACGGTGTGTATCGCGTGCAATGACAAGTTCTTCGTTTGTCGGAACTACTAGCACTTGTACCTTGGAATCTACCGTAGAGATACGACGTGGATCGCCGGAACGAACTTTGTTAGCTTCAGCATCCAACTCAATACCCAGGAAAGTAAGGTTATTTAGCAGTTTCTCACGAAGCAATGAAGCATTTTCACCAACACCGGCAGTAAATACGATCGCATCTACACCGTTCATGGCAGCCGTATATGAACCGATATACTTGCGCAAGCGGTACTCATACATTTCAAAAGCTAGCGTGGAATTAGGCTCACCTTTTTCCATACCCTCAATAATATCACGCATGTCACTGCTTACGCCCGAAATTGCTAAGAGACCACTATGTTTATTCAACATGGAGTTCACTTCACCTACAGACAATTCTTCCTTGTTCATTACGTAAGGAACAATTGCTGGGTCAAGGTCACCACTGCGTGTACCCATCATCAAACCTTCCAGAGGTGTCATACCCATCGAAGTATCCACGGACACTCCGCCCTGAACTGCAGTTACACTACCACCGTTACCGATATGACAAGTAATGATCTTCAGATCTTCCAGCGGACGCTCCAAGTACTCCGCAGCAGCCTTGCTTACGAAGTCATGTGATGTACCGTGTGCGCCGTAACGACGAACTTTATATTTATTGTACAGTACTCTAGGAATAGCGTACATATAAGCTTTCTCAGGCATCGTTTGGTGGAAGGCTGTATCGAATACAACGACCTGCGGTACACCCGGCATATTTACTTCAGAAGCCGTAATCCCCATCATTGCTGCTGGGTTATGCAGTGGTGCAAGGTCAAACAATTGACGAATTTTCGTTTTTGCGTCAGCATCCACAAGTGCGGAGGCTTTGAAGAATTCACCACCATGCACTACGCGATGACCTACAGCATCAATTTCTTTAATGGATTCAATTACACCATGCTCCTTGTCTGTAAGACAAGCAAGGACTTTACGAATCGCAGTATTATGTTCCAGGATTTCGCTTACTTCTGTCACTTCCGCTTTGCCAGTCGGTTTATGGTTCAGAATAGAGGAGTCCATTCCAATACGTTCAACCAAACCTTTAGCCAAAACCGATTCATCGTTCATGTTATAGAGCTGATATTTCAAAGAAGAACTACCTGAGTTAATAACTAGAATATTCATACACGGTCACCATCCTTGTCGTACTTGAAGAAGCCTTCTCCTGATTTCATACCCAGTTGTCCTGCACGTACCATCTTCTTGAGAATTGTAGAAGGGCGGTATTTCAACTCACCGTATTCACGGAACATATTTTCAAGCGCAGCAAGAACCGAATCCAAGCCGAATCTGTCAGCCATTTCAAGCGGTCCATATTGGAATTGATAACCGATACGCATAGCATCGTCAATATCCTGTGCGGAGGCAACGCCCTCTTGCAACACATGCATAGCTTCATTGATAAACAAGCAAATGAGGCGTGATGTTACAAATCCTGGGGATTCATAAATCATTACACCTTTTTTCTCAACAATCTCATCAACAAAGGATTTTGTGTCTTCAAAAGTAGCATCTGAAGTTTTCAGACCGCGTACGATTTCAACAAGATCCACTTTAGCAACAGGATATATGAAATGCATTCCGATCACGCGTTCCGGATACATTGTAGAACTTGCAAGTTCAGTCAAGCTAAGTGTTGACGTATTGCTGGCAAGAATAATGTGATTTGGACATACTTGATCCAATTGATTTAGAATCTTTTTCTTTTCTTCCAAATCCTCAACAATGGTTTCGATGACCATATCACAAGAGCTGAGCTCTGCGAAATGTGTCACTTTTTGAATGCGGCTAAGAATCAGCTTCTTTTCTGCTTGAGTGATCGCCCATTTCTCCAATTGCTTATCTAGACTTGTCTCGATCATTTCGTAAGAGTAGTCCAGTTTTTCTGCGGTTTTCTCCACCAGCAATACATCCAGGCCTTTGGCTGCTAACATTTCAGCAATACCTTGTCCCATTGTGCCACCGCCGATGACACCTATTTTTTTGAAATTCATAAAAAAGTCTCCATCCTTTCAGGTATCTATACTTTTGTATTGTACCTTGTCTGTCGCAAAAATTTATAAAGCCCGACATATAATGATATCTTAGCATGCCTGAAAAGTAAAAAAAAATAACCAGCATAAAAATTTATGCTGGTAAAAGGACGCTGTCACGAAATTGACATCGAAATTGCTCTCCAGAGAGTACTTCTTCCTTCATTAAAATGTCAAGAGAGTAATCAAATACATTTCGTTGCTTTTCAAGGTGCTCACGAGTGCGCGTCATCAGTTCATCCAATATCTTACTATTTTCCTTCATAAGCTCTTCAGTGGTAACCATTTCCAGATTAGCAATGCCCAGCGAAGTTAATCCTGACTTCATCATCGTTTCCACAATATTCAGCGCCTGATCGAAATCAGCGCGTGAACCTGTGCTTCGTCCGCCATAATACATTTCTTCAGCCGCCGCTCCACCAAGTGCGATCATAATCTGATCTTCCAAATAATCTTTGGTGTACAAATACTGCTCTTGCTGAGGATTGTGCCGTACATATCCAAGGGCTTGCCCACGCGGAGTCAGTGTAACCTGACTGACGCTTCCAGGACGAAGGAGCTCTGCCATAATGGCATGTCCCAGTTCATGAATAGCGACCCTCTTTTTCTCTTCGTGATTGGTTTCTCGATCCGTTTTTTCACCCATCATTACCTTGTCAATCGCCATCGACAAATGCCGCTGCTCAACTTCCGTCAAGTCCTCACGCATCATATAAATCGCAGCCTCATTCATGACACTTTCCAGCTGAGCACCGGAGAAGCCATAGGCTTCTTCAGCAATTTTGTCGAGACTCACTTCTGGATGAAGAGGTTTATTCTTCGCATGTAATTCGAGAATCGATTTCCGGCCCTTCTTGTCAGGCATGTCCACTTGAATATGACGGTCGAACCGTCCAGGACGTAGCAAAGCGGAATCAAGCATTTCTTTCCGGTTTGTTGCAGCTACCAGCAGAATACGTGGTGTTTCGTTATTATAAATACCGTCCATCTCAGTCAACAGCTGATTCAAGGTCTGATCATATTCACGCTGCTGCCCGCCTTCACGTTTACCGCCAATTACGTCAATTTCATCAATGAAAATAATGGCACTCTGCTTGTTCTCCTTAACAGCGCGGCTACGGGCATCCTTGAACAAATCACGAATCCGGCCGGCCCCGACACCCACATACATTTCAACAAATTCACTACCTGATGCAGCTACGAATACGGAGTTTGTATAATGTGCAGCCGCTCTGGCCATAAGGGTCTTACCTGTTCCTGGAGGACCAGTGAGCAGAATCCCTTTTAAGGGACGAATCCCAAATTTGCTGATTTCCTCATGACGGATCAAAAAATCGAGTGCTTCACGAAGCTCTTGCTTCGCATTGTCTTGCCCGCCAATTTCTTCAAAAGTTAGCTTTGAAGGTCCTTCCTTCTTGCGTTTTTTCCCAGCACCAGCATTCACCGTAAGCCCGCCGCGCAAATGAGCAATTATAAGCAGTGCAGTAAGCATTCCAGCTGCTATAACAATTGGGAATATATTTATACCTAAAAAAGCCATGAAAATAAACAGTACAGGAATAAATCCGAGTAAAATTTCTTTTAGATACTTAGGCATTATTCCATACCCCCAAGGTCGCAGGTTTTCGCGGCAAAATAATAAATTTACTTTCTTTTCCATTGCTTAAACTAACATACACATTGTTGTCGTCGATTTCAGTAGATGCTATCACATCTTTATATTCCGAATGTTGCTCTTTTAATCTATCAAGTTCAGTAGGTATAAGAGTATATTTACGGCTCTCCATCGCTTCAGCTACAGAGAACAACGCTTTATCCCAGTAATCATCTAATAATTCATTTGAATTTTGATCCACATCGAGTTTAAGTTTACGTCCTTCAATCACTGACTTTCCTTCTTTGGATACATACGATACTAGATCACGTAAATTCGTGCCCGGCTGCAAATCAAGTTTCAAAGTGACCTCATCGCGGTTAATACTAATATGTGAATTATTTACTCCCTCATAACCGGATACAATCTTTTGGAGCGGTTCCTGTAAAGCAAACTGACGATATAAAAAGAATCCTCCGAACAATAGAGTAGCCGACAGTAGAGACGTTATCAGTACAGGTACAAGACGTAATTTCAAGAAACGTCCTCCTCTCAAAGATGACAAAATGTAAACAGAATGATCAATAAATCAAAGCTGTTAAGCGCTCATCAGAGCCTAACGTTCTCTTAATACTGTTCTAATTACAAACAGTAGTATATCACATGTGTATATACGAAAATAAAAAAAAGTGTGAAGATATTTAAAATTTTATTTTTTATTTTTTTCCAATTCATTAAATATATTGATTTATTTCAACGAGAAAAAGAGCCGTTACTTGTCATTAACAGGTTTATTTTCACATGTGTTTTTTAAATAGAATATATAAAAACTACCTACTTAGTATATCACAAATAGCACATTACGAGTATATCAAAATAATCCATCACATTAACGAAAACAAGCGAACCATAAATGGTCCGCTTGTTTATAGTATAGTACTTTTGTTTATTTTAGCGGCTGGGTAAACTATATCCTTCACCCATTCGAGCTCCATCTGAGAACCGATAAAATTGATAATAATACCGACCGCTTTGTTTATAAAAAAGCTGCCATGCATACTCTCCGTTATATACCCCCGGCAACAACCGCTCGATACTAACGTCCGGAAGATCAGCTTTAATTATGCTGCGTATTTTCGCTTCAGAGGTCCCTTTACTCAGTTCCTCAGCATATACTGCGTCGTTGCCTTCTGCAAACTTCCCGTCTACAGTAAAGCGTACCCATACCATCAACTCGGTCCCGGATTGATTCTTCCCTGTTAAGACCCAGTACACTGCATTTTCATCCCAAACGGATTTCTGTGCTTTAGTTACCTCTGTCAGACCAGCGCTGGTTTTGGCGATATCCTTAGCAATATCTCGCTCGTTCCATTGATCTTTCATAATATAGGCATAGAACTGGATAAGTCCAAACAGAAGGAGCAGAATCAGAACTGACCCCAGGAGGATCCATTTTTTCCTTTTCTTCAAGGTACAGCTCCCTTTCTAGTAATATATCTTTTTTGATTATATAACACACCCGTGTGTTTATCCAAAGTTTCATATTCATTCATATAAATTCTTATATTTACAGAAAAGGCCGTAACTTTTGCAAACGCAGAAAGTCACAGCCTTTCAGTTAATTTATGATCTTAGACTAGCGCTTGAGTAGCCCCTCAAAGGATTCTTGCGCCTTACGACGGATAGCTTCCTCATCTAACGTTACACATTGTCCATGTTTTACAACCTGTTTACCATTCACCCATACATGCTCAACATCCTTGGCACTGGCAGAGTATACAGCATGAGACAGCAAATCTGTGTGCGGTAGTAAATGCGGCTGGTCTATATCAATCGCGATAAAGTCAGCTTTCATGCCTACAGCGAGCCTGCCCACATCATTTAAAAAGATAGACTTCGCGCCATACTCTGTAGCCATACTCAGAGCTTCCGGAGCCGGTACAGCCGTAGGATCACCACTTACACCTTTATGGATAAGTGCTGCAAGACGCATCTCTTCAAACATATCCAAGTTATTATTACTTGCCGCGCCATCTGTACCCAGCGACACCTTCACACCGGCCTTTAGAAGATCCGTAACACGAGCAACTCCACTAGCCAGTTTTAGATTACTTCCCGGGTTATGAGATACCCCTACATTATGACGAGCCAGAATCTCGATCTCTTCATCATTCAATTGAACGCCATGAGCAACAATAGACGGACGTGTGAACATTCCAAGCTTCTCTAAATGCGCTACAGGCCGCAGGCCGTAATCCACTACATTCTGCTCCACTTCGCGTTTCGTTTCGGACATATGTGTATGCATCGGTAAATCCAAATCATGCGCCGCCTGTACAAACTTAACAAAGAAATCCGGTGGGCAAGTATATGGAGCGTGTGGCGAGATCATCGTTGTAATTCTACCGTCAGCCTTTCCATGCCAGTTCCGTGCAAAAGAAATCGCTTCCGCAAGCTTGTGATTCTGTACTTCCTCTGGACAAAGACCGATTACGCCTCTCATCAATACGGAACGGATGCCTGATAATTCGACCACCTCAGCTACTCGATCCATATGATCATACATATCCAGGAAGGTTGTAGTGCCACCTTTCAGCATTTCCAGAACAGACAAGGAGGTTCCCCAGTATACATCTTCTCCGGTGAACTTCTCTTCCATCGGCCACATTTTTTCCTGAAGCCACACTTGAAGCGCTAAATCATCTCCATAACCACGAAGCAATGACATTGCAGCATGGCCGTGTGTGTTTACCAGACCAGGCATAAACAACAGACGACTGCCATCAACAACTTGCACACCTTCTTCCATCAAAGGCTCTTCTTTTCCTATGTAAGTGATCAAATCATCTTCAATAGTCATATATCCACTAAGAACAGGCTCATCCGTTCCCGGAATAAGAAAACGCCCGCCTTTGATAATCGTTTTACTACTCTTCATTTCCGCTTTCTTCCTTTCCGTCTTTCAAATAATAAGCAAGGCTTTGCAAATCCGTTGTAAAATCGGCTGCATGAACCCGGATATTCGGTGGTGTTTTTAGAATCACTGGTGCAAAATTCAAAATCGCCTCAATGCCAGATTCAATAAGAATATCTGCTACATTCTGCGCTTCTGAGTCAGGTACTGTAATAATCCCAATTCGAATGCCTTGCTCACGAACTGTCTGACCTAGCTCCTCCATGGGTTGAACCGTAAGAGAGTTGATTTTCCGCCCTACCTTAGGTGCATAAGAATCAAATATAGCGGTAATCTTCATAGTATCTTTCAGATAAGCATTATAATTAGATAATGCATGTCCAAGGTTACCGGCACCTACTAATGCCACATTCAGCTGTTGGTCCAGCTTCAAAATATGACGGATTTTCTCAATAAGATAAGTTACGTCATACCCAATACCTTTTCTGCCGAAGTCTCCAAAATACGCTAAATCTTTACGGATTTGAGCGGGATTCAGATCAAGTTTTTGTCCTAATTCTTGCGAGGAAACGGTTAATATTTCACGTTTCTGAAGATCATTCAAGAAACGTAAGTACACAGGAAGTCTGCGAACAACGGCTTCTGATATTTTATCCGATTTCATAATTTACCTCCTAATTTAAGTACTATTCTGTTTGAATCCTATTAAAATTTCTGTACCTCGTCTCAATGAAGAGCGGTATTCTCTTATACCGCCCTTCATTGTGGAGTGATTAATTAAACAGAAGATGTCCTTCTTAAGAAACGCCTCCGTCTTCCAACCACTCTGCTATACGAGGAACCATTTGATCCGTAAGCATATGTTCCATTTTCGGGCCAGGCAACGAATAAAGGAAATACTTTCCATAATGAGATTCGATAACCCTAGTGTCATACACTATAACAATACCCCGATCCTGCGCTGTCCGTACCAGTCTTCCAAATCCTTGCTTGAAGCGGATAACTGCCTGAGGCACCGACAATTTCATAAACGGATTCTTCTTCTGGGCTTGTAATAACTCAGACTTCGCTTCCGCTAGAGGGTGATTAGGCGGTTGAAATGGAAGCCTCACGATGGCTAAGCATGTCAATGCCTCGCCCGGAATATCTACTCCCTCCCAGAAGCTGCTAGTTCCAAGCAGAACTGAAGCAGCACTGTCCTGAAAGCGTCGAATCAGCTTACTGCGGCTTCCACCTTCCACGCCTTGACCTAGCACCGTGATTTCTTGTGAGGCTAGAGCCTCTTTCAGAGGATCGTAAACTTGGCGCAGCATCTTGTAAGAAGTAAACAGAACAAGCATCCGTCCGCGTGTCGTAATAGCCGCTTCTGCTAGTGACTGTACGAGCGTATCGACAAATCGGGCATCGCCCACACTGCCCTTCACACTAGGGAAATCCCGTGGAATTACTAATAGTGCCTGCTCCCGATACTTAAAGGGAGAAGGAAGGAGAGATGTCATTAGACGCCCCTCTTCCGCAGCTTCATTAAGTCCGAGATTATCAATCATAAACTGGAACGATTTATCGACAGAAAGCGTCGCCGAGGTTAACACAATACTTTTCTTTTTGTCGAAGAACAGCTCTTTAAGCTGGGTACTAACATCAACAGGGACGGCATATAGCTGTAGCGATTTGCTGCGATAATTTCCATTCGCCTCCAGCCAATATACTACATTCTCGTCGTTTAATCCCATAAAAAACCGTACTTGCTCACGTATAGAAGCTAAATCCTTAAATAAGCCGCTAATATCGGTTACTAAACTATCTGAAGAAGATTGACCTTCTTGATCACGCATCTCATTAAGCATCTTATCACCCTTACGGATAATTTCGCTTAATGTCAGATTCATAGTATTCTCCAAAGCAACCAATTCATCCCAATCTTTCGGTTTACGGGTAGGAAGTAACCGCATGACTAGCTGTCCAGCTTCTCCCGCCGCTGCATCGCTACGTTCCGGCAAGAGACTAAATAGCTTGTCACTAAGTAGATCCCAGGTTTCTTTTACAGTAAGTAGATCTGGATAGATTCTATCGATAACTCCGCTCCATTCAGAAGCTTCCTCACTGCCTGATGACTGAAGCATTTGACGAAGCGTTGGGAGTTGGCCGTTACGACTATCCTTGTATAATCGGGACAGCGTGTGAGCCACCGTGAAATGCTTCATATGCATACCTAAATGCTTGCCAGCCACGTCCTCCAGATGATGGGCCTCATCAATAACAAGATGTTCATAAGCCGGGAGTAGCTGGTGCCCAGCCTTAACATCTGCGAAAAGCTTAGAGTGGTTCGTAATAACCACGTCAGCAATACCCGCTTCATGTTTTGCCCGATGGTAATAACATTTGCGGAACCAAGGACAGGAGCGACCGAGACAAGAATCGGTATCGCTTGCTACCGTCTCCCAGAAATCTCCGCCACGACCGCTTAAATTGAGCTCTTCGTCATCCCCTGATTCACTTTGTGTCAGCCAAACGATCATCTGAGCCGCAGTAAGTGCATCTTCCCTTGGACTTATAAAGTCTTTTTTATTAATTTTATGTTCAAACTTACGAAGACACAAATAATGCCCTCTGCCTTTAAAAATCGCAGCTTTAAATGGAAACGGAACTACCTGCGTTAACAAAGGAATATCACGCTCACGCAATTGATCCTGCAGATTAATGGTATGAGTGCTGACCATAACTTTCTCATTAGTACGAACACTTTGGTATATGGCAGGCAACAAATAACCAAGCGATTTGCCAGTTCCTGTCCCTGCTTCGATCAATAGATGTTTGTCTTCGGCAAGTGCCGTAATCACCTCATTGATCATAATATCCTGAGCTTCTCGGCTTTCATACTGTGGCAAAGTGTCTTTAAGCCGTTTCGTTACTTCATCCATATAATCTGTAAATGATAAATTCTGTAGCGGATTCTCAGCATGCTCGTCACGAGGTGGAGCTAGTTCATTCCAATCCCCTACTGCAAGCGCTAATTGACGATAGAAAGTCAGATCACCTTCGGGTTGAAGCGTCTCCGCTTCCCGCTCACGCAGCAGACCATCAAAATACCAACCTAAATCACTATCCTCTTCGGTAAACAGCTCACATAGTCGCTGGATGGTGAGTAACGGCAAACTATAAAGCTCCTCCAGACATTTCAACAGCACAAGAGCTGTCGCTAGTGCATCACTATCTGCCTGATGCGGACGATCATGTGTCACTCCAAAATGTGCACTAACTGACCCTAGTTGATAGGATGTTAGGGAAGGAAAGCAGATTTTTAGAAAATCAATCGTATCTAAAATCCGCCCTTGAAATGGTAAATACCCACATCTGTCTAAAGCATTTTGCAAAAAATGGAAGTCAAATGCGACATTATGCCCTACAAGCACAACATCATCCAAGAGTGGAACAAGCTCCATCATCATCTCATCCAGCTCAGGCGCATCCTTTACATCATCGTCGGTAATCCCCGTCAGACCAGTTATAAAAGGAGGTATCGGCGTTCCGGGCTTGACGTAGGAACCATATACCCGGGAGATGGACCGGTCTTCTTCTATAATTGCAAGGCCAACCTGGATAATTTCACCCACGGATTGGGTTCCCGTTGTTTCAAAATCAAGCACGGCAAATTTCATTATAATTCTATTCCCTTTCAATTGAGACTCTTAATCAGCATAACAGAAGTTGCGAAAAAAGGCGATGCACACCACTGGTTCAGGGGATGCATCGCTTGAATGAAAATGCGGAATAATAAACCGTAAACGTAATAATTTACAATAATGAAACAAGCTGATTTCCGAAATGAAGCTTTCCTCCACGGCGGCGGCAAACCTCCAAATTAACCGTTGGTTCAGGAAGTGCAGGGTCAAGCTGCAACGAGAGGCCAAACAGCTCCTGCGCTTCATTGAAGCGTTCCTGTGAAGCCCGGATGCAGCCTAAAGCATTATAAACCATTGCTTTCAGCTTGGTTTCCCGTATCAAACCGAGCATATGGTTCAAATGACTCCACGCTGCTTCCCCATCCCCTTCCTGAAGGTAAGAGATGGCTAAATATAAGCGAGCAGCCAAACTATCCGGATATTGCGCAATAACTTCCTTAAACTGCTCAATACATTTTCCATACATCAGCAGCTTATAATACCCCTGGCCTCTAACAAAAGTATCCATGCAGAGCTCGGGTGCTTCCTGCTCTGGCATGTCCTCTTCAGCCACAGTCGTAAAATCTACACTTTCACGAAAGTGACTTAGCTTCTCTGCAAAGGCCAGCCATTCATCCATTACTTTATCGCTTAGTCGGTGCAGCATATTATAATTGCATAAAAGCTCATTCCGGCGGGCACCCTCCGCTGTAGGGTAATCTGTAACGATCTCCTGAAGCACCTTGTTCATTTCAGCAAACAAATGTTGAAACATGGGCTATCCCCCTTTACTGAAGATGAAATCAGTTCAGCTTGCCTGACTTCATTTTCTGCGAGAACGGGGTCTTTCATCCCTGCCATTCATTACATGGCGTAAGTCCATTAATTAAGCGATTGTAGCATGCAATTCATGATCAGCCAGCTTGACGGGTCTGTTGTTCTCATCCACGAATACCACTGTTGGCTTATGCGACTCCAGTTCTTCCGAAGACAACATCGCATATGAAATAATAATTACTGTGTCTCCTGGTTGAACAAGACGGGCGGCTGCACCATTCAGACAGATCACACCACTTCCGCGAGGTCCAGGAATAACATACGTTTCTAACCGTGAACCATTATTGTTATCCACGATCTGTACTTTTTCATTTTCAAGAATATCTGCCGCTTCCATTAAGTTCTCATCAATGGTAATACTACCCACATAATTCAAGTTCGCTTCTGTCACCGTAGCGCGGTGAATTTTGGATTTCATCATATGTCTAAACAAGAGCGGCAACCTCCTTTGGAATAAATACATTATTGTCAATTAAGCGTGTTCTGCCAAACTTCACAGCAAGCGCTATAATAATTTCCCCTTCTACATCCGTTATTAAAGCTTCGTGGTCTAAACTTTCCAGATTAGGGAATGTCAGTATTTCCGCATAATCAATGACCGCCAAAGGAGAGCTGGAAATAACCGATGTCAACAATTCCCGCACTTCAGCAACGGTTCTTACTTTTCCTTCTTCAATGGACTGACGTACTTCACGTAAAGATCGAGATAGCACTAATGCCTGACTACGTTCCTCCGAAGATAAGAATACGTTTCGTGAGCTAAGCGCAAGTCCATCCCCTTCACGAATGATAGGGCAAGGTACAATTTCAACATTCATATTCAAATCGGATACCATTCGGCGGAGCACTGCTACTTGCTGGGCATCCTTTAGTCCAAAGAAAGCATAATCCGGCTGCACGATATTAAATAGTTTATTCACAACCGTAGTTACGCCATTAAAATGCCCTGGGCGCGAAGCTCCGCAAAGTCGAGTAGTAAGCTCAGATACTGAGACTGTAGTCCGGGTAGGCTGCGGATACATTTCTTCTACACTGGGGATAAATACAATATCGACGCCTTCGCGTTCCGCCAGCTCCAAATCACGCTCTTCATCGCGCGGATAGGAATCATAATCCTCATTCGGTCCAAACTGCAGCGGGTTCACAAATATGCTCATAACCACCGTGTTGCTCATTTCTCCTGCCCGCCGAAGCAGACTGGCATGTCCTTCGTGAAGATATCCCATGGTTGGAACAAAACCAATGGGGGTATGCCCACCTTGTCTCATATACTCCAAAGCTTCGCGCAGCTGCTCAATGCTTCTGACAACTCTCATCTTATTCCCCATCCTTTCCGGCACCGCCGTATAAAGATTCCAGAACGGTTTCATCTGCCTTAAAAACATGGCCTTCATCTGGGAACGAGCGATCCTTCACTTCTTGCACATATTGGCTAATCCCCTCACGAATTACATTACCCACATCCGCATAGGTTTTGACAAAACGTTTCTCACGATAGGGTGAGGCATACCGCAGCAAATCATGGAAAACCAATACCTGACCGTCACAATAACGACCTGCACCAATCCCAATGGTCGGAATGCTCAGTGCCTCAGAAATCGCTTGTGCGACTTCTTCTGTCACCAGCTCCAGTACGACTGCAAATGCACCGGCTGCTTCAAGCGCCTTGGCCTCATCCATCAGGCGTTTTGCGTCTCTGGCGTCCTTACCTTGAATACGGTAGCCCCCAATCATATTTACCGATTGTGGTGTAAGTCCAATATGCCCAAGCACAGGGACTCCCGCAGCTACAACTGCAGCGACTGTCTCACAAATTTCGAGGCCGCCTTCCATTTTGACGGCATGAGCCCGCCCTTCCTGCATCAGTCTGCGCACACCCCGCAGGGTCTCATCTACACTTCCGTGATAGGTCATAAACGGCATATCTGCCACAATGAACGTATTTTGTGCGCCTCGAGTTACGGAACGAGTATGGTAGACCATATCGTCAATCGTAACGGGTAAAGTTGTATCATATCCAAGTACCACGTTTCCCAGGGAGTCACCCACCAGGATAAGGTCGATACCGGCTTCTTCAGCAAGTAGAGCCGATGGGTAATCATAAGCGGTCAACATACTCAACCGTTCACCATCTGCTTTCATTTTTTTCATTTTCACAATATTAAGTGCTTGTTTGTTTGCCATTTCTCTCTTCGTCCTCCTTTTTGAAATAACATCCCCGTAAAAATCGCAACAAAAAAACCCTTTAGCAATCATTTGCTAAAAAGGTCCGAAGGGCAAAAAAGAGTCACTCGCGATCGTCCCTTCTGTCTCGGTCCTTACGGCTCAGAGCAGAATCCAACGTAACCGTCTAACGCAGTTATGAAGGTAATTCCAATAATAAAAACATTATAAATCCATCAGATCAAGAGTACAGTTCGTAAAACGATACCGCCTCCGACCCATAGTATATCAAAAAGGACTCGGAATTACACGAAAAAAATATGACAAGGGATGACACCCCTGCCATATTGAAAAGACTTATAAAAGCTCAATTTCACCTGAGCATACATTTGAAATGTCCCCTGAGCTATTTTTAAGGAGTAGTCCGCCTAAGTTATCCAGACCTACTACGACGCCTTCAGAACGCCCCTGAGGGCTATTCAGGGCGATTTGGCGACCCAATGTAACTGACATCGACTCCCATAGCTCTTTGATGGGTTTAAAACCTTGATTCATATACAGATTGTAATGCAATTCCAACTCATCGAGCACAGCCCTAACCAGCTCCGAACGGTCAATAGGAACACCGCTCCGCTGTATCCGAAGTGAAGTTGCCACTTCTTTCAGATGATCAGGATAATCGTCTTCAGTCAAGTTCGCAGAAATTCCAATTCCGGCGATGCAATAATGAAGCTCCCCTTCTCTTAGCGAAGACTCAAGCAAAATTCCGCATATCTTACGACCGCCCGCAAGCAAATCATTCGGCCATTTAATACCGGCATCGACTCCGGTCACACGACGTATTGCTTTACAAACGGCAACCCCAGCAAGCAGTGTTAACTGCGGAGTCTGTAACAAAGGTAAATTCGGCCGCAATACTATACTCATCCAAATCCCTTTGCCACGAGGAGAAAACCAATTTCTGCCCATTCTCCCCCTAGCGCCGGTTTGTTCTTCAGCGATTACGGTTGTTCCTTCTGGTGCGCCGCTTTCTGCCAATCGTTTGGCTTCCTCCTGAGTAGATACGACAGACTCTAGGAGCTGAACTCTGTCTATCCAATTCGAATCGGAAGCTTCCTGCTTCAATTCGGTTAGCGACAGCGCCTTATCATAGCTCATGTCCATCCATCCTTTTTGCTTCAAGCAGCAATACTTGTTTATTGTTTAGTAGATCTCCCGAAGCAGTCGCTTGCAGAAGTGCACTCAGCATATTGCCGAGCCAAGGACCCGGACGTTTCCCAAGCGCTTCCGCCAGCTCATTACCTGTAACAGCAAGCTCCGATAAGCTCTTAAGCGGCATCTGTGAGATCCAGTCTCTTGCAGCTTGCAAATAGATCAAGCCATTTACAAGCTCTGGCGCCGCTGGGGTGACAGCGGGTGAAATCTCTGAACCCGCTGGCGGGTTCGCAGCGGGAAGGCCACCTGCTGGCAAGATCGCCAGCAGCGAGAGCCACCCTTCGGCGGCTTCCACGCCGAAGGTCAGCACGGCGGCGAGGAAGCGCCGCCGCAATAGATCCGTGCCGTCCGGTTCCCCCGGCGGCACTGCCACCAGGGCAGCGGTCCAAGCTTCGCGGACCCGCAGCACCTGGACGACGCTGGTACGCGTCGTCCCAGAGAACGTCCATGCCCGCAGCAGCTCATCGGCCTCCTGGGCCGACTGCTTCAGGGCATGGAGGAGAAGCGCCCACCGCAGGTGGGCGCTCTCCAGTTCCCCTATCCCGGCCGTCAAGGCGGCAGCAGCTGCCAGATCGGTTCCGGTCCAGGGGAACGGGGCTTTGCCGCGCGCGAGCAGTTCACAGCGCGCTAGCATTGCAAGTCCGCGCCGAGGATGCGGCCCCTCTACGATGCGGTCCAGCTCCGCGCGGACGCGCTCCACAGCAATATGCGCCAGCTTATCTCGCTGGCGCAACAGTCCCCTCCACGTATTCTTGGCGATGGAGAAATCTAACACCGATGCGAAACGAACGCAGCGAAGCATGCGTAGCGCATCCTCATCGAACCGTTCCTCCGCATCCCCCACACAGCGGATCACACGGAGAGCTAGATCCTTCTCGCCTCCGAAGGGATCAATCAAATCTCCGTCCAGCCCGCAGCATATTGCGTTAATCGTAAAATCGCGACGACGCAAATCTTCCTTCACATCACTAACAAATTCAACATGTTCCGGACGACGATGATCGACATACCCACTTTCAGTTCGGTATGTCGTCACTTCAAACCCATGCCCATCCTGAAGCACGGTGACCGTCCCATGTGCTAGCCCTGTCGGAATACTGCGTGCGAAGATGGCTATCACTTCCTCCGGCACTGCTGAAGTTGTAATATCCATATCATGTACTGGCCTACCCAACAGCTCATCGCGAATGCAGCCTCCGACCCAAAAAGCCTCATGGCCGTTCTGAGTTAGCTCAGAAATTACATTTTCCGCCGCAAGAGCCATAGCGGATGGCGCCATTTTCCATTTCATTACGAACCCCTTACCCCCTGACTGTATCCAGTCTAGGTACCTTGCGCCCGAGCACACGGTAATATATATCTTCATACTGACTTGTAATCGAATCCTTACAGAAATCTTTGCAGGCTGTTTCCAGGCAGGCTTGTCTGAATTGCTGCACCATGCGATCATCCGAAAGGAGTTTAATTGCATATTTCGCCATAGTGTCCGTATCACCAATCGGAGCAATAAATCCCGTCTTGCCATGCTCAATTAGCTCTGGAATCCCTCCGGTTTGAGAACCTATAGTCGGTACTCCACAGGCCATCGCTTCTAGCGCAACCAGACCAAAGCTTTCCTTCTCTGATGGTAACAGCAGCAAATCAGCTAACGAAATGACTTGAGCGATCTCATCCTGTCTTCCTAAGAAGCGGACTTTATCTTCCAGACCCATTTCACTGATCTTAGCTTGAATCTTGGGAAGATCAGGCCCTTCACCAACAAGCAGCAGTCGTGAAGGGATTTCACGATTCACTTTAGCAAAGATATCTACAACATCGCTTACCCTTTTAACTGGACGGAAGTTACTGATGTGCATCAGGATCTTCTCTTCAGGTGAAGCAAAATCTTCCCGAAGATTCGATACATCCCGCGGGTAATAGACACGATGATCAACGAAATTATAAGTGAGGTCAATCTCGCGAGTGATATCCAGCACTTCTCGTGTTTCTCTAATGAGATCCTTCGATACAGCCGTTACAGCGTCACTTTCATTAATTCCAAGACGGATTAGATCTTTTAGAGATTCGTCCTGTCCAAGTACCGTAATGTCAGTACCATGCAAGGTCGTTACAACCTTTATATCATTACCAAGCATTTGCTTGGCAAGAAAAGCACAAACAGCGTGTGGAACGGCATAATGAACATGGAACAGATCCAGATTCTGCATTTTAGCAACCTGAGCCATCTTCGTAGCAAGCGCTAAGTCATAAGGAGGATATTTAAATACGTAATAATCGTTAACTTCTACCTCATGATAAAATATATTTTTCTGAAACTTCCCTAACCGAAACGGAATACTGTGTGTAATAAAATGAACTTCGTGCCCCTTTTCGGCCAAGAGTTTTCCTAATTCAGTCGCTACTACGCCTGAGCCGCCAAGAGACGGATAACAGGTAATACCTATTTTCAAACGATCCATGTTCCGTCCCCTTCTATACTTTATAAAGTATGGTCCCCCGCAGTAAACAAATTTACCGCATAAGGAACTTTTGTAGCAAACCCTTCCGCATAAGGAATGAGTCTGCGCTGTCCAAGCAACATATCTCTAGAGCGGACCCGCTCAATGTAACCCTCCGTTAACGGTGTGGATACAGCATCGGCACCCAGCGGTTTGGTGAACTGAGAGCGATAACAGGACAATGCCTGCTCCTTTAACCCATATTGTTCAGTAACATCTACAATAAGATCCGTACGTCCAAGATCATTTATAAAATAAAAAAACAATTGTGGTGCTGAAACTGCCGGCTTGTCCGGCATATATTTACGTAGTTTGGCATTAAAGACCGCCTCTTCTACCAGCTTACTGCATGCTATATGATCAGGATGACGATCTTCCCAATAAGGAGCAAAAACTATCGCAGGCGCAAAACGGCGAATTTCTGCTGTAACAGCTGCTACATGCTCTTCCGTTATAAAAAGCCCTCTGTCTGATAAACCTAAATTCGTCCGCACCGATACACCAAGTAGATCAGCAGCTTGCTGCGCCTCTTCCTTGCGTAACTCTACAGTACCGTTCGAGGACATCTCTGCAGCCGTTAAATCGCACAAGCCCACTTTAAGGCCTGCAGCGGTATGTTTCGCAATCGTACCTGCCATACCGATCTCCGCGTCATCCGCATGAGCTCCAAATACAAGAATGTCCAGCTTCATTCATCGACACCTGGTTTGTATTTATGAACTAGTTCACGCCAAGCAAAGTCACCGCGATCAATCGCCTTCACAAGCACTTCAGCTGTCGCAATATTCGTAGCTACAGGTATACCGTATACGTCGCATAGACGAAGTAAAGCTGTAATATCTGGCTCATGTGGCTGTGCCATTAATGGATCACGCAAGAAAATAATAAGGTCCAATTCATCCTGCGCTACCATTGCGCCAATTTGCTGATCTCCACCTAATGGGCCGGACATATAGCGATGAATTTTCAAGCTAGTCACATCCATGATTCGTTGGCCAGTAGTCCCCGTGGAAAATAATTCATGACCTACAAAAACATGCTCATAGGCTAATACAAAATTTACGATCTCATCTTTTTTACGATCATGTGCAATAAATGCGATTTTTAACATGGTGTTCTCCCCTGTCTATTCTATAAAGTGCTCAAATCCATAGATCAAGCCAGTGTATTCCATAACCTTCTGAATCCCCATCTTAACGCCTGGCATATATCCTGCTCGCTCATAAGAATCATGCCGGATTTTTAAGGATTGTCCGAACCCGCCAAAAATCACTTCTTCTTGGGCAAACACACCAGGAAGACGGACACTATGTATCCGGAATCCGTTATAATAACCCCCGCGGGCACCTTCAATCGTTTCTTCTTCTTTAGGATTCCCTTGACGAAGCTCTTCCCGAACCTCTGAAATCATCTCTGCCGTTTTAATTGCAGTTCCGGATGGAGCATCCAGTTTCTGGTCACCATGATACTCGATAATCTCCAGATGCGGGAAGTATTTTGAAGCTTGAGCCGCAAATTTCATCAACAGAATAGCCCCTATGGAGAAATTAGGAGCAATGAGTCCGCCTATCCCCTGGTCTTGACACTGCTTGTCCAGTTCCACAATTTGCTCCGGTGTGAATCCGGTTGTACCAATAACCGGACGCACTCCGTATTTAATGGCTAGTGCTGTATTCGTATACGCTGATTGTGGTGTAGTGAAATCAACTACAACATCTCCATTGCTTCCCGCGAGGGCAGCCTCAAGATCTGAAGTTACAATAACTCCCGAGTCTTCTAGACCTACAAGACGGCCTGCGTCTATATCCATCGTTGAACGATCTACCGCAGCTGCCAGCTCTAACTCTTCGTCCTGCAGCACAAGTTTAATAACCTCTTTACCCATTCTCCCGCCTGCGCCGGATACGATAACTCTGATCTTGTTGCTCATATCTTTTCATCCTCGCCTTCACTGGTTATATAGTTACTGCATATACGATTGTATGGATTTCTGAAGGTCTACCATCAATTCTCGCAAGCCAGAATCATCCGGATGTAAAGAAATCACTTCTTTCAGGGCAGCTATAGCCTGAATATGCTCATTTACCCGACTATGCGCAATGGCAAGCCATACATAAGCATCCCCATATAAGGGGTCAAGAGTGATGGCCTCTTTAAGCAGCGTAATCGGATGATACGGGTTGCGAGTTTTGTTATCTTCATCTTCTATCAACCGCTTAGCTTCCTGTACATGCATCATAGCCTGAAGATGCTGTAGATGTAGACTATACTCAGGTTTGCTACCGTCTAACTTCATAGCGGCCTGAGCATGAACTAAAGCTTTATCTAGCATACCACTGCGGGCATACGTTATGGAACAACGATATCTGACTTCTGCATCTGCCGGACTTGCCGCAATCGCAGCCTCAAAGCAAACAATAGCTTCCGCAAAGTCACTTCGCAATATAGATCGGTAGGCTTCTCTTACATAATCTCTTTGATCCATATACACACCATCCTCACGGCTAAATCCCGTTCGTTTGGTACAGCATATGTTATAGAGGCCTAATCGGTGTCTTTTGGTGTCCAACGCCCAGCGTCTCGGGTATTAAACTTATGCATAACCTTATTATGCGCTTCAGTCAGATCTATCCCAAGAGAATTCGCAAAACAAACGGTAATAAACAGAATATCTCCCAGTTCAAGCTCAATAGAATTCTCTGCTTCATCAGACTTCTTCGGCTTTTCACCGAATTCATGATTAACTTCCCGCGCCAACTCTCCGACTTCCTCGGACATGCGGGCTAACATAGACAGCGGACTGAAGTACCCTTCTTTAAATTGCGATATATAAGCGTCTACTTCACGCTGAATGTCACCAAGACTTTTGTCCATAAAATGTATCTTTGCCCCCTCTGTATATCTTGCCTTCTGTTTGCCCCTATGTTATCGTAAAGACGTTTTGAAGACAAATCTTTTTTGAATATTTTAACACCTGCAAGAAAAGGTATACTTATTATAGGAAAAGAAAAACTGCCTTAACAAGGCCTAACGAGGGATTCCATGAATTCAAACAAGGTAATCACAATCAGTAAAACAGTTGCTCCCATCATGCTCGGCACTGCCGTATATGCATTCGGTCTACTGTATTTCATCATTCCCAGTCAGCTAATGGAAGGCGGCGTAACAGGTATCACACTGTTGCTTAATTATGCCTTTGACATCCCAATCTTTTTAACAACGCTGCTAATCAATCTTCCATTGTTTCTGCTGGGTTGGAAAGTCCTAGGCGGCCGCCAAATTGTATACACAGGTGTAGGGATCGGGTCTTTATCCCTTTTCTTGTGGATCTTCGAAAGATTGATCTCTGCCGGATGGATCGTGCCGTTCAGCACCGAACATGACTTTATTCTTGCTGCACTATACGCAGGGGTGACACTTGGAACAGGGCTTGGGATTGTGTTCCGTTTTGGTGGCACAACAGGTGGCGTAGACATTGTAGCAAGAATTCTGGGACGGAATTTCGGCTGGAGCATGGGACAGATTATTCTGGCTATCGACATTTTCATTATCGGTTCTTCCATCTTCTATATTCCCAAAGAAAAAATTCTATACACACTCGTCGCAGTGTTTATCGCTTCACGTGTTATTGATTTCATCCAGGAAGGCGCTTATGCCGCCAAAGCTTTTACTATCATTAGTGACGAGGCACCCCAAATTGCCGATCTAATAACTGCTGAATTAGAACGAGGAGTAACGCTCATCCCCGCCATCGGTGCGTATTCTAAGCAAGCCAAGCATATGGTGTATTGTGTGGTCTCAAGGCAGGAAATTCGCCGTCTTAGTTTATTAGTCAAATCAATTGATCCGCACGCGTTCGTAATTATAAGTGATGTGCATGATGTTCAAGGCGAGGGATTCAGAGAAACATAAAGAAAAAGGAGCGAGGACTCTTCCCGCTCCTTTTTGTTATTCATTAAGCCAATTTCACTAAATCGGCTTGAATTTTTGATTTTCTCCACGATACTTACGATAGCCCACATAAGCTAATGCTGCAATAATAAAGCTTGCGGCTAGCCCTCCCCAAATCCCAAATTCTTGTGAGGCCAGGGGTAATGACAAAGCCGGCTCATCCTTCGATTTTCCGAACATTACCCGCACCGCATCCTGGCCGTAAGACACTATTTCAAGCAACCGGGCCCGTTCGATTTTTTGTGAAGAAGAAGGAATGCCTGCTGCATAAGAGAGCCAAGAATCAAAAGCATTTACAACTTCAGCCTGACGGGAGACGATCACTGCTGGCCGAATATTCTCGTACCTGCTCTGTAGCCTCTCTACAGCCGCTTTCCATCCAGCCAGATCATTTGCAGCACCGCTTCGTTCCATCGCATTCAGATCCTCGCGGATTAGCTTATAATACTGCAGCCAAATGGGCTGTCCAGGTTGATTTAGACTGTTGGCGGCTAACCGTAACTTGGTTGCTGTAGTCTCCAATTGCTGCTGAGATATTTTTGCACTTGCCACTGCAGCCTTCAGGTCCATAATTACCCCTGACAGCGCATTAATGCCCTCTACAGAAGTCATTCCTTCAAAGGAAGAGGACACTAAGATCCTAGAGAGCTCTTCGGTTTCTTGTCGGACCTTCATCACATCGCCTTCCAAGACATACCCATACAATGCCTCAGCGGCTTGTTCTAGCTGCTGTGCTCCAGTTTTCCCACTCATCACAACCAAACCATTGCCCGAACTAACATCGGCGCTTTGCTTCGTATCATTGCCATAGCCTTCACCAGCATTCGCTTGCGCTGCTGAAGCTTTTTCAACATTCATGCTGGTCAGTAACCAGCAAAATACTAGAATAACAAACACATAATATCTCCCGCGGAGCATGAGACATCCCCCTTCTACCTTAAGAAGAAACGACGTTGTCGTCTTTTAAAGACGATATTCATTTCTCGTAAAATTATAAGGATAAAGTATAGTATAAAACTAATACTTCTTATAATTCTAAATGTATGGCAAAGGGACAAGGGTTAGAACTGCTTGCTAGAACCTATTCTTAAACTGATAGATAGACTCAACTGATCTTTGTCTACTACTAAACAACCAAGCAACAATTACGCTAAACACCGTAAGCGCCATTGTAAAGTATTGTACCTGAGTAACATCATCATTCAGTACAGAAGGTAACCATGGGTATATTCCATAGGAATAGTCCAGCAAATCGTTAGCAAGGGTCCAGAACAGCGCTAGCGGTATCATTTTGCGGAAAGAAAAGAATCGTGCATAGATCAAGGCTTCCACTGCCATCCCCAAATGGGAGATTACCAGCATCCAATCTTTCCACACTAGAATATCTCCTTGATACCCTCCAGCAAAAATCATACTTACCGCCCAAATCCCATACTTCACGGACGTCACTACCGCTAATGCTTCAATAAGCTCCCTAACGTTATTTCCCGTATAGCTTTTTGGAGGAAAGAGCATTAGCAACAGTGCCAAGGTAAAGAACAAGCTCGCGGTTGGACTATCTGGAACAAACGGCAGCAACCAAAGCGGAAAGTTAGCTGCCGTGAACTCCAATTGATTGCCATACCATATGTAGCCATAAATGGTACCGAGAAGATTCACAATAAATAACAACCAAATGATTCCTCGGTGTTTAAACAGTCTATCAAAACCATGAACTGACATACAGATCATTAACCTCCCAAGTAGTGGCAACTTTACGATTGACATACAAAAACCTGACCGCAGTTTCGATCAGGTTTTGCGTTATTATTATTTTACTGTTCGCTTTTTTGTTTGGCAAGCCAGTCTGCCAAGGCATCAATGTCTTGATCCGAAAGCCCCGCTCCCAGAGCAGTATCATACATCTTCGGCATCTGCCCTTGACCCTCTTTTATAATAGTAAGGATTGCTTCTTTATCATGGGTGTCCCCTACGCCACGAAGAGAGGGTCCACCAGCCCCTTTCAAATCGGCGGCATGACAAGAAATGCAGGTAGCTTGCTTAAAGAGTCCCATGGCTGGATCATCCTTGTCTACAATCGCTACTTCCTTTGCTTTAACTGCATTCGAGGTTGGGAGGCCCTTCGCCCTATTCTCCGCCGCCTTCTCTTCCCGTTGAACATCTTCAGGAATTTGACCGGTTTCAGCCATTTCATGTTTGTATTCAGTCCAAGCCGTATTCGTCAAGTACACAATCGCTGCAAGTGATAAGAACATCAAAGATGAAGCGATCGGTCTACGATAGAAGCGGCGTTCTCTGCCTGTATCCAGAAATGGAGCTAAAAGAAGTGAACCAAAAGCTACACCGGTTACTCCTAATGTACCCAGTACGATATAATCACCAGAAGCATATGGAAGCTTTAAATACTGATAGAGAAACAAGAAGTACCAGTCAGGAATTGGGATAACCGTAGCACTCGCATTCGCTGGAAACCCTAGCGGCGCAGGCTCTGAAATAGTAAGCACTAATATTCCTACAAGTACAACGACGCCAACCATCCATTCTTTCAGTAGAAAGTTAGGGATGAAGGCTTCCGATTTACCAGGATAGGCTGAATAGTCTGGAGGTGTGATAAATCCATTGCCTTTACGAACTCTGGTATCACCGACGTATACAACCTTTTCCTTAGAATTGTTTCCATGTGCCATCCGTATTCCTCCTCTCTCAGATTAACTTACAACGGTCCAGAAATCCCTTGTCTGCGGATCATAATAAAGTGTCCTACGAGCAGACTAAGAAGCACCGCTGGGAGGAAGAATACATGTAGTGCGAAAAACCGAGTCAATGTTTCTGCACCAACAATCGTACCACCTTGCATAAGCTCTTTTAGTACGGGCCCCATCACAGGAACAGAGTTAGCAATTTCAAGGGTTACTTTTGTTGCAAAATAAGCTTTATTATCCCAAGGCAATAAGTAACCCGTTAAACCGAGACCCAACATTACGAAGAAGATAAGCATACCCACTACCCAGTTCATCTCACGCGGAGCTTTGTAAGAGCCTGTAAAGAAGACACGCATCGTATGAAGGAACATCATAACAATAACTAGACTGGCACCCCAGTGATGCATTCCGCGGACAATTTGTCCAAAAGCAACACTAGACTGTAAATATTCAACACTTGCATAAGCATTGATAATATCTGGAACATAATACATCGTTAAGAACATACCCGATAAGATCTGAATCACTGTAATAAAAAAGGTCAGTCCGCCAAAACAATACACAAACGCAGAGAAATGATGGGCCGGGTTAACATGCTCAGGAACCTCGTGATCGGCCACGTCCCTCCAAATTGGCGTAACATCCAAACGTTCGTCAATCCAGTTATAGACATTTTTAAACATTAGAACCTACGCCTCCCCACTAGCTACTGTATTAGGCACAATATCACCCAAAAGAACCCAGCCGTTATCAAATTTCGTTTTATACTGGTCAAGCGGCTTTGGAGCAACCTCGAGATTTTTGCCGAGTTTAGTGTAACGCGCACCGTGGCAAGGGCAGTGATATTCGTCGGGATGAGCCTTATCGTTATTCCATCCGACCGTACATCCTAAATGTTTACATATGGGTGAAAGCGCATAAATATCACCCTTTGCGTCTTTACGGATCCACGCAGTCAGCGTCGCTGTGCTATCGTACCATCCGTCCTTCTGCTTCAATTCAAACGTAAATTCTTGGGGCTCTTCGGTGATTTTACTTATTTCAGCAACCTTTATAAATTCACCTGCGCCCTTCTTATGTAATATTGGGTCCACGACAAAACGGACCATTGGGAGAATTGTGCCTGCCCCCATAAAAGCAGTAGCGCCACCTAGCGTGTAGGTCAAAAATTGCCTGCGCGACATCTCTTTACGGCTGGGTGGTTGTTCAGGCCAAATATCCTGTTGATCATTATGGCTGCTCATACTGTTATATAACCCCCTTCACAAGATATAAGAAAGTATCTATGGTGTCCGATCAGAGATGCCTTACTATAAATAATCCGTTTTCAAATCTTTTCAATGAAATACATCACATACCATTTCGATTCAACCTAATAATAGCTTAGGCACCAAAACCCGTCAAGAATATTGTCTAATTTGTGACAGGCCAAAAAGTGATTTTCGCCTACAATTGTTGATTTTCTGTCACATTTAAAAGAGGCTCACCGTCGCCACATTTCTTGAATTTTCATACCAATATCACTATTAATCTTGCCTTCCAGAGAGGACTCAATAATAGGCAGAGAGAGCACTAAATCGCTTTCAAAGATTTCTTCCTTCAGAAGGGCTTTATCCGCTGTCAATACTACAGCATACTGGAAACCACTGGATTTGACTTTTTGGCAAACCTCATTAATTAGGTCGATATATCCTCCCCCTCCATACTGAATCGCTGGATAAGTTACGATACGTCCCTTGAATGGTATTTCCACCAAATCCATGAAATCACGTAATCTTTCTAATGCTTGAACCGTCTCAGGGGGACTCTCAGAACCGCTTAATCCTGTAAAAGGTATGAGACATGTATCATAGAAATTTCGATTGTCTTCCCATTGCTCAACTTCAAAATCACTGAATTTCATTTATGTCCATCTCCCTATAATACAATCCTTCGTCGTTTCCACTGTTCACAAATTTGCCCGAAGTTATAAATCCCATTATATTGAAAGAGGGGTACAAACGTCTAGATTTAGATTTTTACTTATACATAAAGTGAGCTTCATTGCTCCATTAGCAAGATCACAACAAATTAATAAAAAAAGAAATGCGCTAAGCGCATTTCTTTATGCCAGACTTTTAAGTTCTTCTGTAAGATTTCGAAAAGCCAATTTATCTCCTGTAGCCAGCGCCGTGTCAATCTCACGGTGCAAGATGTCGGAGCGACGCTTTCGCAGCGCTTCATCCCACACCATTTCTGCCGCAAGTCCTAGCATCACTTCGTACGTAGCCTTCATTTTGTCCATTCGATACACCTCCGCTGTTTAAGAGATCCTTATTGCTTTAATATTTTGATATCCATCAAGATGATTTGTTTTCGGTTTCAAAAGTGACGGCACCTACTAAATCATATTCAACAATCCTGTCTACGTTCTACATATTTACCCATTCTGATCAATACTTCATCTATTGTTCCTATCAGCAACCAAGGCGAAGTCCTCAATCTACATATGTAATCCCCATAAGCATTTGCTTGTATGCCTCCATACTACTATAGATGTTTAGGCACGGCTATCTCCATCCCCCACGGCGTCATCATCACAGCGAGTCCAACAGCGTTCTCCCCTAATTTAAGCATCCCAAGGTGCACCATCATCCGAATAATTCGTTGCTCCAGGATAGAAGCAGCACTGTCATAATAGAACGGTTTAATTAACCACCCTACCCCATCCACTAATGAAGGTACACTCACCCAATTCCTTGCACTAATGCTTACCCAATACACAAGTGAAGGCAGGTTTGGTATAGCCCCCTTATATAGTTTTAACCAAAAAGAGAATATCTGCATCAACGAGTCGCATTTTCCATCAGCCAACACTGCCTCTCCTGTCGCTGTAAGCCTTAACCGAAACCCTTCTTCAGTGATCCAGCGGCGATGACGAACATAATCATACAGGAGCGCTAATCTAGGTGGATAATGCTCGCATGCCCTACCATAACCAAATCTCCAGCCGCCTTTGCTAAGAAGATCTTCCGGAATATGAAGTGCATTCATCACCCCTTGCTGATACCGCCTATACATTGCCCCTTCCTGATTCAGCTCCGGCTCATTTTCTTTAATATATCTCAGAAGCATAACCAGATCACCTAATAACAATTCGCCTTCATTTCGATACATGGCTGGTTCAGAGCTAACCGTAACCTTATCCTTGATATATGCGCTCATCGTCTCACGAAAGCGCTCTTTCAAATCTTTAGGCACTTGGAACAAGTATCTGGTTTGCTGGGAGGAGCCACTAAAGAGCCAGCCTCCGCTTTTGAAACGAGAAACCATCTCCCGGAAACCTCCGGTCTTTCCTTCAGGAGCGTCAAACGAAGCCTGCCTAGCCACAGCCAACAAATCTTCTAGACTAAAGTAGCTGCGTTCATCAAAAAGTAATGTATTCAAAAACCGCAGATCCTCCGGAGCACATTCCCGGATATGAGACTCCATAAAACTTCTGCTACCCAGCATAATCAAAATACTCTGGATCAAGTCATGTTTAGAATTCTGCTTGCATTCACACCGGTAGCGTCCCGCTATGGCGGTCAGCTGTCCAATATCTGCATAAGTAAGCATATCCGCCAGATTCATGTTTTATCGCCTCACCGTTTTACTACCATTATGGGAAATACAGCCCATTTTATTCCCCTTAGCGCAAAAAAAATAACCCGATGCACGGGTTAACGCTGATTTTGCAGGATATGGCGAGTACAATTGTATAAAATAGGGTTCCATTCCCGCTCTTTCTTCTCCAAGATGGTTAGGGATAAATTTCCAATTCGTTCAGAATACTTATCCTTGTAAAGTGCAGTATACAGCTGAGCGAGGAACCCCCCATGAGAAATAACTAATATGTTCCGATCGGGATGCTGCGCAGAAATATCCTCCATAAAAGCGAGTGCACGAGCCTGAAGCTGCTCGTCAGTTTCTTGACCTAGCGAGAGCTGACTCCATTCCTTGCCCCACTTCTCTTCGCGTTCAGCGGCAGTAAGCCCTTCTACCTGGCCGTAAGCACGTTCCCGGATCCGATGATCAGGATCTAGCAGCGGTATGCCTAATTTATCGGCAATAATCTTGCCTGTCTCTGCGGCACGGGAAAGGTTACTTGTAATGCAATAATCCCAGCGATACGGTTCTTGTAGTAAGCGGTCAGCAAGCATAGCAGCTTGCATCCGTCCTTCATCATTAAGCGGAATATCACTTTGTCCCTGAATCTTCCCAATTGCGTTCCAGTCCGTCAATCCATGGCGTATCAAGCCGATTAGCATATTGCCTCCCCCTTTTCATCCAAGTATTTGTCTCTTAATGTAACATGGATGCAATAAAAAGTCTTCTTTTATGCATATTAGAATACAAAAAAAGCCCCTCTTAACTTTAAGTAAAGGGACTCCTACAACGTTATTAACACTATTATATACTGTAACAGCTAAGTCATACGTCAATAGACCCTTTAAGATCTGCGATAGCGATTCAGCCGGGTTAGCGAAAACACTGCAAAACCCACACCAAGCATGGATAACATCATCCAATATTGAGGATGAGTAGGTCCCATATTCACTACAAGCGGTTCAATAATCCCACCTTCAGACCCTAAAATCGGATAAGTCGATGTCCATTCCATAGAACCTGCAATACCCGTCTCTACAATTCCACTCTGAGCCGCTGTGATATCAGCAGGTGTTCTAAACATAGTGAAGTAAAGAACACTGGATAAAAATACTGCCAGAAAGCAAGCGATCCAGAGGCTAAGCCGATGGCGGACAATAGCAGATGTCCCCGCGGATTTCCCATCCCCTGGCATCAACCAAGGACTCTCTAGATAAATCCGTTCCATAACTTTAACATTTATGAGCTCTGCACTCTCTTCGCTAATCTCTTCCTTCAAATCATGCATAAGCTGACTACTTTCTTGCCACAAAGACCATTCAGCAGCGCAGTAAGGACAAGTTTCAATATGTCTTTCTAGTAAAATCCGCCTAGGATGTGTGGGGGGAGCGTCCCACAAGAGCGGAATACATTCTTGCGCTTCCCTGCAATTCATTCGCCTTACACCCTCTCAACCTGCTCTTCAACTTCAGGCTCATTGAAATAGGATTCGAGTTGAAGCTTCACACTACTTCTGGCACGAAACAACAATGATTTCACGGAGCTTACACTTTGATCCAAAATTTCTGCAATTTCTTGATAGTCCATTTGATCATATTCACGCAGGATTAGCGCAGAGCGTTGTTTCTCCGGAAGATTATTAATTGCCTCGCGGACTAAATTCATCCGTTCTTTACGCAATGCAGCCTGCTCAGGTGCTACCTCAAACGGTGCAACGGGAGTATATCCGCTCTCTTCTAGAGATACATTTCCGGCACGATTCTTACGAAGCTCACTTAGTACAGTATTACGAGCAATAGTGTACAACCAAGTTGAAAAGGAAGCATCTACCTCTCGAAAGGAATGCAAGCTACGGAATGCCTTGTAGAAAGTCTCCGAACAAAGGTCCTCTGCAATTAGCTCCATTTGTGAGTTTCTTAGCATATGATATACAAATGCCAATATTTTTCGCTGATAACGACGCATTAATTCTGAATATAATTCTGTATTTCCTTGTTTGATTTGCTGGATCAACTGGGAATCCGTCATGGTGAGATTGGCCCTCCTCGCCCTTGCACGTCTTTTCCCGTCCGGTCCGTACTTATTATACCGGTTTGGGCTTTAAAAGTTGCGGTGCTAACTGCAATTTTTTAGTTTATTACCAAGAAGAAACGATATTGTCGTCATTTTATGTAGGACAACCTTTTCTCGTCGAAATTTAAAGATAATGTATAACATAAGACTTACATGATCTTAAATTTTGAAATACACCTATGTATATTCAACCACCCAATATTTATGGCATGATGATTGTGATGAATATAAAAAGAAAAATGGCATACTTATAAAAGCATATAAATTTTATAACGAATCTAGAAATATACCAGATCTATTGTATCACAGATTCTCATAGGATGACATTAATAGACTTCAGAGCAGTAATCTCGTCAGCACGACCTGACATCAGATTATAAATAAACATTAGCTTCAGCAATAAGACTTTGGTCACTGTAAAATGACTTTAATCTCTTTTTAATAAACTGTTGACAAAATGTAAACGTATACATATAATAAAAGTACAGTATGGTTTCTCTCCACTCCTATCCAAATACTACACGGTTCCAATTTATTGTGAACTGTAGCCGCTTACTTTGTAAGCGGTCTTTTTTTGCCTTGTAAGCGCTGTATCTAACTTATAAAAATATAAGCTACCATCACTAAAACAAATCAGCCAGGTTAGCCCCGCTCATTATCAATACCCTCTTCTGCATCCACTTGAAGCAGTTGCTGTTCACAGCGTTATACTTTTTTAGAGCCCATAATAAATAAAAGCCCCTCCATATTGGAAGGGCAACTAACTACACATATACGGTATAATCGTGCTGCTGCAGAAGCACCTTCGCACGTTCCATATCGTTCTCCTGTCGAAATGATAGGCGCATAATACCCGGCACATCTTCACGACTCTCGATGATTTGTACGTTACTAAGGTTAATGCCTTGGTCCCCCAGCTCAGTAGCAATACGACCGATAATCCCCGGATGATCCGGTACATCAATATGTAGGTCAAATAAAGGTGCTATCATGCCTTTACGCCGTTCAGGTAACTGACTGCGGAAGCCATTTGCTTCCTGGAAGGCCTCTTCAATCCCCACACCATCTTCACTTTCCAGTAGACGAACAAAAGAAGAAACTTCCTCGTTCCAATCCTTCAATAAACGAAGCATTACAAAACGATTGTTCAGTAAAATGTCTCGCCAAATTATAGGATCACTGGAAGCAATCCGTGTAATATCCCGAAAGCCCCCAGCAGCTAATGTGCTATATAAGGAGTCAGTATCATCATAGGCACGAATCTGATTCACCAGAGCAACGGCAATAATATGCGGTAAATGACTAATGGCGCCTACAATCTCATCATGACGTTCTGGATCAAGGCGTACAATCTGCGCTCTTGTGTGGTGTAGTAGAGACTCCAACGCATGATAAGCCTCGTCTGGTACGCCTGGAGGAGGCGTCAACACATAATACGCATTCTCAAATAGCAGTGATGAAGCCGCCTCAACACCTGAGCGCTCCGATCCTGCCATTGGGTGTCCGCCGATAAAATGTACTCCAGGAATATCTAAGGAGACCGCACATGCGGCAATACTAGCTTTCGTGCTTCCAACATCTGTAATAATGCAGCCGGGTTTTAGAGGCAATTTACTTAATTGTTGCAGATAATCCTCTAACATCCCTACCGGTACACATAAAAAAATGAAATCAGCATCAAGTGCCGCTTCTTCAACAGAAAGCGTGGCTTGATCAACCACACCTCTGCTTATATATTTACTCGCGGATTCAGGACGGTGGGCATGTCCTACGACGGTCAGGCCCTCCTTGCCTTTAAAGCAAAGGGCCAGTGAGCCTCCGATCAGACCGACACCGAATATAGCTATTTTTGTCGTCATGTTCTTTGAACTACCTGCCTTTTTTAGTCTAGTCTTGCTGTTTATTACTAAGCGCGCACACCATACTCTATAAGCGTTTGTTCCAGCGCAGTTATAAACGCTTTGTTCTGTTCAGCAGAGCCCACAGTAACACGAATATAAGTAGGGTAAACTTGATGACCTGCTCTTACTATGATGCCTTTACGCATCAAAGCATCGAAAACCTCGGTTGCAGGTTTACGAACATCTACCATAATGAAGTTCCCGTGTGCAGGGAAAGATTCTAGTCCCAGACGTTTGAATTCACCTTGTAATTGGACAATACCCGCGCTATTAAGACGACGGCATTGCTCCACGTAATCTTGGTCATTCAAGGCAGCAAGAGCCGCCGCCTGCGCAAGACGAGAAGTATTGAAAGGCTCACGTACCTTGTTGATCAATGAAATAATCTCAGGACTAGCAACGCCATAACCAATACGCAATGCGGCTAAACCATAAATTTTGGAGAATGTGCGAAGCACAACCAGATTCGTATAACGATTTAATAATTGGATACCGTTGGAGTAAGAAAGATCTGTTACGTACTCGCAGTATGCTTCATCAAGGACAACCATTACATTCGAAGGAACAGCATCAAGGAAAGAAACCAAGGCTTCCTCTGGTACAATCGTTCCTGTTGGGTTATTCGGATTACAAATCCAGACAACCTTCGTGCGGTCCGTAATACGGGCCAGCATCCCATCCAGATCATGTGTACCCTTTACAAGGGGTACCTCGATGGATACAGCGCCTTCGATATCTGCGTTACTCTTATAGACAGAAAAGGTCTGGTCAGCCATGATTGTCTCATCACCTGGCAAGAAGAAAGCACGAGCAATAAGAGCAATAATCTCATCAGAACCACAACCAAAAATAATATTATCGCTATTTACACCAAGCCGGCTGGCAAGTGCTGCCGTCAACTCAACGGCCGATCCGTCTGGATATAGATAAAGATTCTCAAGCTCTGCTAGAATAGCCTCTTTAGCACTCGGGGAAGCTCCATACGGGTTCTCATTGGATGCAAGCTTAATAACCTCACTTAAGCCGAGCTCCTTCTTAACTTCGTCTATAGGTTTCCCTGGTTTGTAGACAGGGAGATTAACTATATTCGGTTTTGGATTCATGAATAGTCCTCGCTCTCCATAGTTGATTATTCCACTATACACAGGTCTAAATGACCCTGTTATGGTCTTTTTAATTGTGCCACAAATTCTCGAATTTGCAACAGCCCCTCATTCCGTGTGACAGGATTGTCGAGCAGCGGAATGACATCTTCTATTTTGCGGACAATGGCACTGCCTACTACAACCCCATCGCAAATCTGAGCAAAGCGGGCAACCTGTTCACCCGTTGAAATACCAAATCCAACAGCTACTGGTAGGTCTGTTGCTTGACGTACAGAATCAATAAACGCTTCTACATCAGCATGAAAAGTGGATCGTTCTCCTGTCACACCTAACGAGGATACACAATAGATAAACCCACTCGCACCTGAGACAATCTTCGCAATCCGTTCACTTGAGGTCGGTGCAACCAGTGGAATCAGATTAACGCCAACCTCACTACTGCGGCGACGCATCTCCTCTGATTCCTCGACAGGAAGATCTGGAATAATAAGACCACTAATCTCATGAGCATTCAGTTCTGCAAAAAATGTATCCAGTCCCATTTGCAGAATAGGGTTGTAATAGGAAAACAAAATAAATGGCAATTCACTTCCAGATTGACGAGCCTTTAACGCAGTCTCCATGCAAGTACGCAGGTGAACCTCACCCCGCAGAGCACGCGCAGACGCTCGCTGAATGACAGGGCCGTCTGCAAGCGGATCAGAGTAAGGAACCCCTAGCTCGAGAATATCTGCACCTGCTAGATCAAGCTCGGCGATGATGGCAAGCGTAGTCTCTAGATCAGGATCTCCCACAGTTAGAAAAGGAATTAATGCCGTCTTTTCTTCAGCTTTAAGCTTCCGGAATACCAAATCCATTCGGTTTGTAGTTTCGGTTGTCATTCGTTTCCCTTCCCTTCTGTGTACGCCATGATCGATTCCACATCTTTGTCTCCCCGGCCTGACAGACAGATAACAACAATATCGTCCTTGGTAAGGGTTGGACCCATCTTTACTACATGGGCTATCGCATGTGCTGACTCTAACGCTGGAATAATGCCTTCCGTCACGCATAGCAGCTTCAGTGCATCTAACGCCTCTGCATCTGTAATCGGGACATATTTTGCGCGTTCGATATCTTTTAAATAGGAGTGCTCAGGACCTACACCAGGATAATCCAGACCTGCGGAGATAGAATGAGCCTCTGTTACTTGACCATGTTCATCCTGCAGAAGGTAACTCATCGAACCCTGGAATACGCCATGAGTCCCCTTACTCATCGTCGCCGCATGAAATGGTGTGTCAATTCCTTTGCCTGCTGCCTCCACACCAATCATACCGACACCTTCATCCTCTACAAACGGATAGAACATGCCGATGGCATTACTACCGCCGCCTACTGCAGCAACAAGCACATCCGGCAGTCTTCCTTCAGCCTTCAGAATCTGGCGCCGCGTTTCATCACCAATCACCCGCTGAAAGTTACGAACCATCATCGGATAAGGATGTGGGCCTACGGCAGAACCGAGAATGTAAAAAGTATCTTCCACATTGCTAACCCAGTAGCGAAGCGCTTCGTTGCCGGCATCTTTTAAAGTACGCGATCCTGAAGTAACGGGAATCACCTCAGCTCCAAGCAGCTTCATACGGAATACATTGAGTGCCTGGCGACGAGTATCCTCTTCCCCCATAAACACCTTACATTCCATACCAAGTAGGGCTGCAACCGTAGCAGTAGCAACACCATGCTGACCAGCTCCAGTCTCAGCGATCACCTTGGTTTTACCCATCATTTTAGCCAGAATTCCCTGACCAATCGCATTGTTAATCTTATGAGCGCCCGTATGATTCAAATCTTCACGCTTCAAATATATTTTAGCTTCTCCCAGATGTTTACTTAGACGTTCTGCATAATACAGTGGGGTCTCCCGTCCGGAATATTGCTTTAATAGATAATCTATTTCTTCTTGAAAAGCCGGGTCCGCCGAATACTTCTGATAGGCTTCCTCCAGCTCAATCAATGCAGTCATCAAAGTTTCGGGCACGAAGCGCCCTCCGAATGAACCGAAACGTCCATGCTGGTCCGGTACTTGTGTCATGATTGCTTCACCCTTTCCACAAAAGCTGTCATTTTAATAATATCTTTAACGCCTTCACTCTCTACTCCACTAGATACGTCTACTCCGTACGGAGCATAAGTATCTAGCAACTCTCCTACGTTATTAGGATGAAGTCCTCCAGCTACAAATAACGGCAAACCATTTCGTAGCGCGATTTCCTGATAATCAGGCAACCTCTCCCAAGCGAAAGTGCGCCCAGAGCCGCCGCTCTGCTGAGGATCATAAGTATCTAACAATACAGCATCAACGAAGCCTGCGTATTGTTCCAATGTATATTTGTTTTCGGCGTCATCACGCTCTTTATCAGCAACAGACAATGCCTTCCACACCTGAACTTGTGGGAAAGCTTGCTGAACCTTTTGACAAAAGGCTGGACTTTCCTCCCCATGTAACTGAATAACATCTAGTGACACAACGGAGAGCAGTTCGCTCAGCTCATCCAGCTCCGGATTAACAAAAACCCCAGCAGCTTTAGGCTTGTCACTAGTCTTCCATTGTGGAAGCTCAGCAATCAGTTCGGAAGCACGCTCCAGAGTAATCCTGCGACGACTAGGTGCGAATACAAATCCAATATAATCTAGTGGTAAGTGTACCATAGATTTTAGCACTTCAACGTCCTGAAGTCCACAGATTTTTACCAATGTCTCAGCCATGCCGGACACGGTCCTTTCCATTTGGGAGCATACCTAACAATCCATTTACCGCATCTTCTACATTAGCTTGACGCATTAGATGTTCCCCAACGAGTACACCATGAGCGCCAGTCGTTCTTAGGTAGTCAATATCACTTGGACCTGCAATTCCGCTTTCACTGATCACAGGGACGCCTTGAGGTACTAATGCTGCAAGTTCTGCCGTTGTCTCTAAGGAAGTCTCAAACGTACGCAGATTACGATTATTAATGCCCAGCAGTATATTAGGATGAGTTATTTTGTGTGTACTTAATACCACCGCAAGCTCATTTCGATCATGAACTTCGATCAATACATCCATTCCAAGTCCTGTGGCTATATCTACAAAATGAGACAGTTTATCCGGTGTCAAAATTGCGACGATTAACAACACCGCATCTGCTCCAAGAATACGCGCTTCATAAATCTGTTTCTCATCAATAATAAAATCTTTGCGGAGCAGCGGAAGATTAACGCTATCCTTCACTTGCTGCAAGTAGGCAGCGCTGCCCTGAAAATAATCCCTATCCGTCAAAACAGATAAACAATCAGCGCCTCCCGCTTCATAGCCTTTTGCAATAGAAACAGGATCGAAATCTTCACGGATCAAACCTTTAGAAGGGGAAGCCTTCTTCACCTCAGCAATCAATCCCATCTCTCTGTTCTTCCCTTGGGTCAGCGCCTTACGAAAGCCCCTAGTCTGAGGGAGTGCTGCTATATCACGTTCGGCTTGAGCTATAGAAAAGCGTTCACTGAGCGCCTCCACCTCTTTGATCTTTGTAGCGACAATTTTATCAAGATACATAATTAAGCTCCTCCGTCATCACAACAAGCTGATCCAGCTTGGATAATGCCTTACCCGAATCCACTACTTCTTTTGCTTTCTCGACGCCTCCGGCCAAGGTATCTGCCAGACCTGCAACATATATACATGCTCCCGCATTAGCTAACACGATATCGCGATAGGGATTGATCTCACCTTGGAGCACGGAGGTAATAATTGCTGCGTTCTCAGCTGCGTCTCCACCCAGAACGGCTTCAAGCGGATGTCTGTTAAGACCTAATCCCTCCGGAGTAATTTCATAAGTGGTCACTATACCCTCTTTTAGCTCAGACACTAATGTAGAGGCAGAAATGCTGATTTCGTCTAGACCATCCGAACTGCTTACAACCATTGCACGCTTGGAACCTAGCTCCTTCAGTACATTAGCCACCGTCTCCGTCTTATCCCGGTCATAAATCCCCAGCAGCTGACGGTCAGCACCTGCTGGATTTGTAAGAGGACCCAGCATATTAAAGATCGTTCGTACACCAAGCTCTTTACGAGGTGCTGCTGCATGTCGCATCGAAGGATGGTAAATTTGTGCGAATAAAAAGCAAATGCCAATGCGATCCAGACATTCTCGAGCCTGCTCTGCATTCAGATGAATGTTAACACCTAAGGCTTCAAGTACATCAGCACTTCCCGCTCTGCCTGAAGCCGAACGATTGCCATGCTTTGCAACTCTAACCGAAGCCGCAGATGAAATAATCGCTGAGGCGGTTGAAATATTAAATTTATGGATGCCGGAACCGCCCGTACCACAGGTATCTAACAAACGTGCGCGGTCAGTCAGTACGGATGTGCCGAAACCTCTCATAGCTTCCGCAAAACCCGTAATCTCCTCCACGGTTTCTCCTTTAATTCGTAAAGCAGTCAGCAATGAACCGATTTGTGCTTGTGAAGCATCTCCAAGCATTATAGCACCCATTATATCCCGTGCTTCAGTACGTGTCAGATTTTTGCCTTCGATCAGTCCGGCGATTCCTGATTGAATTAATTTCGTTGCATCCATAATAATCTTCCTCCCAGCCTTAATGAGTTACTATATAAATCAAACCACTTGTTCAGGGGTATATTCGTACATATAATCTTGGTTGATGACTTGCTTCTCTTTCACTTCAGATGGAAACATAGCTTCTGCCATACGAATAGCCTTCAGCATGCCCTTCGCTTTATTCACGGTTTCCTCATACTCTTTCTCAGGAACCGAATCCCAAACGATACCTGCTCCGGCCTGCACATATGCGCGACCTTTCCGGAAGATGATCGTACGAATGGTGATACAGGAATCCATGTTTCCAGAGAACCCTAGATATCCAATGGCTCCGGCATATGCTCCTCGCGCTTCTTTTTCCAACTCAGCTATAATCTCCATGGCCCGTAGCTTAGGCGCCCCGGAAACCGTTCCGGCCGGCAGACAAGAGAGGAATGCATCAAAGAAATCTTTATCCTCACTGAGTGTGCCTGACACATTCGATACCATGTGCATGACATGAGAATATCTTTCAATTTCCATAAAGGAATCGCATTTCACTGAACCAAATTTGGATACTCTGCCTAGGTCATTACGACCCAGATCAACAAGCATCAGATGCTCTGCACGTTCTTTTTCATCCTCCAAGAGCTCCGCAGCAAACGCCCGATCCGCTGCTTCACTGTCCCCCCTTGGCCTTGTTCCAGCAATTGGCCGTGTCTCCACCCGATTTCCATCCACCTTTACTAGCGCTTCCGGTGAAGTACCAACAATAATCTCCTCATCCATTTTTAAATAGTACATATATGGGGAGGGGTTAAGTGTTCTCAGCATTCGATATACATGCAGCGGAGAAACCTCCGTTTCAATATGCAATCGCTGTGACAAGACCACCTGAAAAATATCGCCTGCACGAATGTATTCCTTCGCTTGTTCAACATTGTTGATGTACTGTTCTTTAGTAAGATTTGAATGAATCTCACCAAGCTCGATATCCTGAGGTATGCTGCGACGATTCACATTTTCCTTAGGACCTTCTTTTTGTAGATCTTCGGCCATGTCCTCCAGCTTACGACTCAGGATTTCATAATTGGATCTGATATCCGAATCTGTATCTCCGTCTTTTACATGCAGGTTACCAACAAGTAGAATCTGCTGCTTCACATGGTCAAAAACAATGATCCGATCACAAAACATAAATCTTATATCATCCATTTGGAGATCATCCACTGGATGCTGAGGCAGCTTCTCATAATATTGCAGCAGATCATATCCAAAAAATCCTATAGCCCCTCCGGTAAACGGAGGCATTTCGTCAAGCTTAGGACTACGGTATGAACGGAGTAACGCTTTAAGCTCCTCAATCGGCTTTCCGTATAGTCGCTTCTGCTCTCCTCCGACCTCTACGTTAATTGCACCCTTTTTACCGGATATCATCAAAAAGGGATCGCTACCGATGAAAGAATACCGTGCCCATTGTTTCCCGCCCTCTACACTTTCAAGTAAGAACGCGCGATCACGTTCAGCGAAACGTTGGAATAATCGGATAGGTGTTTCCATATCCGCGAGCAGTCGCTTTACAACAGGAATCAGATTATAATCCCGCGACAGCTTTACCACCTCTTGAACACTTGGATTCGTCATTGTTAGATGCCCCCTTAGATATATGAATGGTTCCGAAATACAAAAAAACCCTCTACCGAAGTAGAGGGTTTGTGTAAGTAAGTATATGTTTTTGAGCATGGATCAGCATACTGATGTAGTGTTTACAGACTTATCCCTAAATAAGATACACCACTGATGTGAAAATAACACTTCAGTGCATATCAAAATAAAGACTCTGCTTACACAATACATGCTAATCTAAAAAACTTCTTGCACTCTGCTCAACTATACTCATCTCAACTAAACTAAACTCTTCTATACTCGGCTAACTACACTATACATGATGACAAGGGTCATTGACAACCCACAACTATAATTTAAGACTTGCTCTCTGATAAATCCGGACGTAGCTTCTGAGCTTCATTCAGATAAACATGGCGAATCTCACGCTGCGATTTATCCGTATTAATCTGTACCATCAACCGAATACACTTCGGTAAGCTGCCTTTAACCGGGATTTCTGTTGAACACATAAGTGGAACCATTTCCCAGCCCTCAATCTCACGAATAGCCCTTGCCGGAAAAGTTGCATCCAAATCATTGGTCATCGTAATCCATACATTGCTTATATTCTCAGCTACAACATCATTACGTTCTACGATTTCACGCAGCAGTATAACTGTCTCTCGTAAAATCTCTGCCTCTTCGTTCTTTGTCACGGTCGTTGCTCCGCGAATTCCTCGGTTTACCACGGTCTTTCCTCCTTCTTAAGCTCTGCGAGAACCTTTCGCACAAGTGACTCCTGCACATCATTCACAATGCTTACAGAGCCTATGGAATCAGGCACGATAAAGGTCATCTTGCCTTCTTTGAATTTCTTATCATGCATCATAGCTTCCATCAGTTCATCTTCATCATACTCGGAAGGAAGGCGTACCGGCAGCGATAACGCGGACAGCATGGATACAGTATCCTCATAAATGGAAGCATCCCGTCCAAGCTTCACAGCCAATAGCGCTGAACCCGCCATGCCAATCGCAATCGCTTCCCCATGCAGGAACACACCGTACCCACCAACGGCTTCAATCGCATGTCCGATCGTATGTCCAAGGTTCAAAATCGCTCGAAGTCCATGCTCACGCTCATCATTTCCTACTACCTCTGCCTTGATCGCACAGCCACGCTCTAAAGCATAACCTAAAGCTTCGACATTCAGACTTAGCAGCTCTTCGGCATGATCACGACACCAATATGCGAACTCTTTGTCCACCAGGAGACCGTGCTTTACCACTTCAGCCAGACCCGATGCGACTTGCCGTGCTGGAAGAGTACGTAACGTATCCAAATCGTAGAGTACCATCGACGGTTGATAGAAAGCCCCAATCATATTTTTAGCTAATGGATGATTGACTGCCACTTTACCACCTACACTGCTATCGTGAGCTAATATCGTCGTCGGAATTTGTAGAAATCCGATCCCACGCATATAGGTCGCTGCTACAAATCCAGCTAAATCTCCAACTACACCGCCACCTAAAGCCAAAACCGCTGAATTACGGTCTAGCCCTGCTTGAATCGCAGTTGTCATGACCTCTTCATACACGGTTAATGATTTAGAAGCTTCACCTGCTGGCATAATGTGGCTAACCACAGTATAGCCATGAGAACGCAAAGCTTCTTCAAGTGCCGGCAAATACCTTGGCGCTACTTCACTATCACTCACCACTAACAGTGGACTACGCTCCGAAAATCCTGCTTCAGCACAATAACGGGCGATGTCCTTAAGTACTCCACTACCGATAAGGATAGGGTACGATCGATCGCCTAAGTCTACATTAATTGTACGCATAATTAGTAGCTCTCCAGCTGTGATAGGTAATTTTCATAGTTCGCTTTAATTTCTTCCAGTGAATCTCCACCGAATTTATCAAGAAAGGCTTTTGCAATTTCCCATGCCACTACACTTTCCAGTACAACACAAGCCGCTGGAACTGCACAAGCGTCGGAGCGTTCAACTTGCGCTGTAAATGGTTCTTTCGTGTCGATATCTACACTTTGAAGCGGTTTATAAAGGGTAGGAATCGGCTTCATGACGCCGCGAACTACAACAGGCATTCCGTTAGTCATACCACCTTCAAAACCGCCTAAGCGATTGCTTGCACGGTAGTATCCTTTAGAAGCTTCATACATAATTTCATCATGGACTTGCGATCCACGCAATTTACCAGCTTCAAACCCAATGCCAATCTCTACACCTTTAAAGGCATTAATTGACATTACCGCTCCAGCGATTGCTCCGTCAAGCTTCCGGTCTGACTGTACATAGCTGCCAAGTCCAATAGGAAGTCCTTCGACGATACATTCAACGATTCCACCGATGGAGTCGCCTTCTTCCTTGATCTGATCTATGTAAGCCTCCATCTTCTGTTCCGTTTCTTTATCAACAACTCTGACAGAGGATTGTTCTGTCCGTTCAATCAACTCATCGATAGGCAGATCGTTCGCAGGCGCTTCAATCTCACCGATACGGATGACTTGTCCTGCTACTTTCACGCCAAAAACCGCCAATAGCTGTCTGGCTACAGCGCCACATGCGACTCTAGCTGCTGTTTCACGAGCACTGGAGCGCTCCAGAACATTACGAAGATCCGTATGGTTGTACTTCAATCCGCCGTTCAGGTCTGCATGGCCAGGACGCGGCCGGTTTACGCGCCGTTTTTCTTCATCACTGCCAGGAATAGGCTCAATATTCATAATGTTCTTCCAGTGGGTCCAGTCTTTATTCTCTACTACCAAGGCTACTGGAGCACCTGTAGTATAGCCATGACGCACTCCACCTACGATTTGTGCCGTATCTTTCTCAATCTGCATGCGACGTCCACGTCCATATCCCTTTTGTCGACGTTGCAATTGAAAATTAAGCTCTTCAAAATCCAAGGTCAAATTACTAGGCAATCCCTCAATAATGGCCGTGAGCTGGGGGCCGTGCGTTTCCCCCGCTGTTAAATAGCGCAAACTCATGCTGCGTTCCCCCTTTTATACTTTTAAACTGTAAACCGCTAAAATCCTAATGATCTTTGCTCATTATAGTATAGGCAATCCTCTTTGACAAGAAAGGGATCTTCCTAAAAAGGCACCCTTCCCGACAAAATAATGTGTCCGAAACATGCTTAAAAAGATCCAAAACGTACAATTAACTGCATCTGAGTCCGTTTGCACATGAGCTAGTGGCTTGTAACCCCTCTGGTGAAATACTGTGGCTGAGGGTGAAAAGATTCGGTGCTTCAGTGAGCCTGGTATCTTTAAGATGTTGATGATTAGGGAAAATCTCCCTGATTATAAGCAGATATTGATCCATTATCTATGAATTGAGGAAATTCTCCCTAATTTTCCGTGAAATCACCTCTTTGTCTATCTTTTCGATGGATGATTAGGGAGGTTTTCCCTAAAAAACCTTATTTCCGTGTATTTATCAGAATAATTAGGTACATTTTCCCTAATTCACATTATGAGCGTTACTGTTGAGGAAGTGCGGAACTTCTATTTCCTTATATTTTTAAAGAAAAAGCGCCATTCATACTCTAAAGAGTATAAATGGCGCTCCTCGGCTCAGTCCGGCGCTTGTTAGCTGCCGATCCGCTGACTCGTTGAAGGAAATGTAGACTTACGCTCTTCCAGCTGCAGAAGGCGCTTCAATTGCATTTCTTCTACACCGAGAATTTGCCCGCACTCACGAACGGTGATAAAGCCTCGTTTGTACGCGGCAATGACCTTGCTTTTGTCCATCGGTTTAACGATCCTTTCACTTAGCTTACAGATTCTACTACCCAGTATCACTGAACTATAGCGAAAGTATACGTTAAAAAGTACACGGACGAAGGAGCAAGAAGTATTTATTTTTTACGATAGAAAAAGGTTTCCGTCGATTCAAAGCCATATTGTGCTGGAGTAAAGATTTGCTCTGTGCTGCCTACAAACAAATATCCACCGGGACGTAAACTTGCCGAGAACTTATGGTAGAGCTTATTCTTCGCCTCTTCAGTAAAATAGATCATTACATTGCGACAAATGATAAGATCAAAGCCCTCGTCGAACTTGTCCAGCAGTAGGTTCTGTTTGCGGAAATCTATGTTTTTCTTAAGCGTATCACTAACTTTGAATAAAGGACCCTCGGGTTTGAAATAACGAGCAGCAACATCCTTAGGCACATCCTTTAAAGAACGTTCCAGATACAAGCCCTGCTTTGCTTTGGAAAGCGCACCGTCGTCAATATCCGTAGCCAGAATGCCAGTCTGTCCCAATAAATTCTTATCCGATAAAATCATAGCCAGCGTATAAGGTTCTTCTCCAGTGGAACACGCAGCGCTCCACAGCTTTAATCTGCGACCAGATTGTTGTATGTCAGGAAGAATGATATCTCGCAATACTTCCCATCGATTCGGATTCCGCCAAAACTCGGAGACGTTAATCGTCATTCGGTCCAAAAATTCATAAAATAATTCCTTGTCCTTCATCATTGCGGCAAAAAAATCACTAAAGGTATGATATCCATTCTTCACACGAAGAGTCGTTAAACGCCGCTTCATCTGCGCTTCTTTATACTGAGCTAGATCAATTCCGGTGCTTTGCTTAACATGATGAATAAACCCAATGTAATCTGAATCTGCTGTTAATGCTGCAACATTACGATCAGACATGTTAATCCCCTGCCTCCCGCTTGGCTCCTAAATCCAGAGTGCGATCTCTTTGTTATACAGATTCAGTTCATCTGGCGTAAAGAAATTTGCAATTTCTCGTTCTGCACTTTCAGGCGAGTCTGATCCATGAATCAAATTAAGCGGTGTATGACTGGCAAAGTCACCGCGAATTGTACCCGGCATAGCTTCTCCTACCTTCGTTTTACCAATGAGTGTACGGGACAATGTTACAACATCATCACCTTCCCATACCATTGCAAACACTGGACCTGAGGTTATAAAAGAGACCAGCTCTGAAAAAAAGTCCTTGCCAGCATGCTCCGCATAATGTCTTTTAGCTTGGTCTTCACTAACTGTAATCAGCTTTGCAGCGACCAGCTTAAAGCCCTTATCTTCAAAACGTGAAACAATACGCCCGATTAATCCACGTTGTACTCCATCCGGCTTGACCATCAGATACGTCTTTTCCATAGAGGCACTCTCCAATTCCCCATAAGTTGGGTTGTTTTGACGCTATCTTAACAGAAACCGCGCTTTCTGGAAACGTTTAATTTGTAATCACCAAAACCTCAATAAGCTCTACCTGTTACAAAAAAGGCAATATCACGCAGATTACGCTTAGTCTTGTTGTTAGGCAACTGATCTAGTGCGGCAAGTGCCTTCGCGATATAACGCGAAGCCAGCTCCTCGGAACGGGCGATTCCGTCTCCAGAAAGAATAAGATCAATAGCACGTCCTACTGTGCTGTTGCCTTCGCGAATAGACTTCAACTCCTCAAGAAGCGGGGCTCGCAACCTATCATCTTCCAAGCTATAAATGACAGGAAGGGTAATATTTCCTTGCCGCATATCACTGCCCGGGGGTTTACCGATTTGCTTCTCGGTGCCTGAAAGGTCGAGTAAATCATCACGGATTTGGAAGGCCATCCCTACATTATATCCATAATTATAAAGTAGACGTGCCACCTCTGGATCTGCATCAGCAGCAAGTGCTCCAAGTTGGCAGCTAACAGCAATCAACAAGGCTGTTTTGCGGCGAATTCGGCGTAGATAATGACGCACACTTTGCTCACTGTTAAAGAAGTCACGAATCTGCTCCATCTCACCGATCGACATTTCAATCATAGCCTTGGACAAAATCTGATGAATTCGCGGATTCTTCAGCTCCGTCGTCATCACCAGTGCTTTCGCATATATGTAGTCACCGGTGTACATGGCAATTTTATCGCCCCATTTGGCCTTAACAGTAAGTTCACCTCGGCGAAGTTCTGCATCGTCAATGACATCATCGTGAACAAGTGATGCACTATGAATTAGTTCCAGCGGAATCGCCACACGCTTCAGCTTCTCTAGATCATACTTGCCAAACTTTCCTCCCATTAAGACAAATACAGGGCGCAATCTTTTACCGCCAGCTTTTAATAAATGCAGGGAAGTCTCGGTTAGCAGGTCGTCATCACCCTGTACGCTACGATACAACTCTTTTTCAATCTGATCCATGTCTCTGTTCAGTAATCCGAATATTTGCAGTCGTTTCATTCCTTCACCCGTGTCAACAGTTTATGACTCCAAATCTCCATCTTCACTGCCTGCGGCAGCAGACCCATCTCATAGGCATAGCGGAAATAGAGGTTCAGACCTTTCTGCTGCCTTTCTCCAAAATCATAGCATAAATTGCGAAAGTACCCTTCCCAATAAGACTTAGTACCTCCAATTGTCGTACAGGCTGCAAGTACAATAGGATCTAAATCACTTAATCCCCGGAGCTTACTCTCAGCAAAAGCTTCTGCAATCTCAGCTATGGCTTCCGGTTTGTCCTTCGCTGCCTTTCGATTCACCGCCCAGACCGCAAAGGTCATCCCTAAGCCCGTCCATTCTTTCCAGAGCTCTGCTAAATCCGTTACGATATAACCTTGATCCTGCCAAGAGGCTTTAATCGCATGATCACCAATGAGTAAACAGGCATCTGCTTGATGCATCATGGCATCCAAATCAGGATTAGCACTAATATATTCTGGTTTATTGCCAAAAGCTTTTTCCATTAAAATTTTCAGCAAGTTAACCGATGTTGCAGAAGTGTTCGTAACAGCAATCGTACCTGAACCTATCTGTGCAAGAGGCACCCGAGAAAAAAGAAATATTGACCTCACCGGACCGTCCGCACTTACCGATAAATCAGGTAACAGCAATAACTTCTCACTGGCTTCAGCATAAGCAAAAGAGGATAACGCACCTACATGAATCGTTCCGCGACTCATCCCCTGATTAAGAATGGCAGGTACTTCACTCACCATCTCTGCAGGATATTTCAATGCAGAGGGATGAAAATTGTGAAATACCGGCCATGAGTTGGTATAGCTGATTTTGCCGATGATGGTGTGGCTGTTATTCTCCATTCTTTCAATCCCCCCATCTGCGAAATAATTGATGTTCAATATTAAAGCTGTCAAGCACTTTACCCACCATGAAATTAATCAGATCATCCATACTTTGCGGTCCAAAGTAAAAAGCCGGCATTGCCGGAATGATCCGAACCCCCAGACGGGACAGCTTCAACATATTCTCTAGATGAATAGCATGCAGAGGTGTCTCACGAGGTACAAGGACCAGCGGACGTCCTTCCTTAAGCATAACATCAGCAGCACGAGTCATCAGATTATCTGAAGTCCCATTAGCAACTGCTGACAATGTTCCCATGGAACAAGGCATTATAATCATCCCTTCTACACGAAAGGAACCACTTGCGATCGTTGCGCCGATATCAGCGACAGGATGATAAAGTAGAGAACCGGGATAGCCCTTGAACTTTTCGTTCAAAAAGCCTTCCCGGTCTGATGCGATATAACCTAGTTCTTCTTTAAATACGCGCCAGCCCGCATTGCTTACTACCAAATGCACGGAGTAGCCTAGCGATAACAACGTTTCGATCAGACGAATACCATAAATAGCACCGCTTGCCCCTGTAATTCCTACCACGAAGTTTTTCGGTTTAGTAAGCGTCATTTTTTGAAATGCACCACCAAGTCAATCAAAGTGAAAGAGAACACCACGATGCTCAGCACGCCGTTCATAGTGAAAAAAGCGGTTTGCAAACGACTAAGATCACTAGGGGATACAATATAATGCTCATAAAAAAGAATAATATAAGCAAGAATCATACCTGCCACATACCACCAGCTTAAATCCGTCAAAAACAACAGCGATACGAATCCAATCGCCGTGAGAATGTGAAATACGCGAGCAATAACGAGCGCACCTTGAACCCCAAACCGCACTGGAATGGAGTTTAAGCCCTCTTTAATATCAAACTCAACATCCTGACAAGAGTATATAACATCAAAACCAGCAGTCCAAAATACAATTGTGAAGTAAAATACCATTGAAGTCCAATTCACACTTCCGGTCACTGCTACCCATCCGCCCAGAGGTGCAAGCGCAATGGTGAGGCCGAGGATAAGATGGCATGCCCATGTAAAGCGCTTAGTGAATGAATAAATGACAAGAAAGAATACAGCGATAGGTAAAAGCTTAGCTGACAAAGGGTTCAACTTAAAGGCTGCCCAAAAGAGTAAGAAAAACGAAATGCCGATAAAAATGACAACTTCACCGATCTTGAGTAGCCCTGCAGGAATCGCTCTTCCGGCTGTCCGCGGATTCTTGGCATCACTAATTCGGTCAATCAATCGATTCAACCCCATAGCTGCACTACGTGCTCCAAACATGGCGATTATAATCCAGCCTATTTGGCTCCAGGACGGGAGACTATCATTCATGACAACAGATCCCAGTAAAGCCCCCATAAAGGCAAATGGTAAAGCAAATACCGTATGTTCAAACTTAATCATTTGCAAAAAGATACCGATTTTCTTAAACATTTCCGTTCTCCTTGAGCCCAATATGTAATGCCGCGATGCCTCCGGTCAAGGGGAAGGATTCCACTTTTTGAAGTCCGGTTTCACGGAAAATAGTGGCTAGCTGCTCCCGGTCAGGGAACAATGCCAGTGACTCTGGCAGCCATTTGTATTGCTCGTACCTTTTCGCGAATAGCTTACCAAGCAGTGGGAGTACACGCTGGAAATAGAAGAAATATACGCCTTTAAACGGCTGTTTCATCGGCTTCGATAGCTCCAAACACACAACCATTCCACCAGGTTTTACTACCCGCTTCATTTCGTTAAGCACTTGAACAGGATCTGGCACATTGCGTAGACCGAATCCAATCGTTGCATAATCAAATGCATTATCTTCAAAAGGTAACTCCATAGCATTGCCTTGCACCAGCGAAATACGGTTCTGAAGCTTGCGCTCTTCAACCTTACGGCGTCCGACTTCAAGCATGCCGGCACTAAAATCCAGTCCGATTACATTGCCAGTCTGCGAGGCTTCCGCCAAAGCGATGCTCCAATCACAGGTTCCGCAACATAGGTCAACGGCGGAATCCCCACGCTTCATCCCCATCTTCTTCATCGTGAATTTACGCCAAGCCTTGTGGCGGCGAAAGCTTAGGATGTCATTCATTAAATCGTATTTTCCAGCAATACTCTCAAACACGGAATGCACAAACTGCTCTTTTGGTTTGCTGTTGTCACCCACAGCAGTTGTCGTCTTTTCCATAGTCATCCATTAACCCTCCACGGCTGCTTGTCCTGTGACCTTCATCTGCAGAAGAAAACGATCCAGCGCGATCTCTAGCTCTCTAAGCAAACTCTCGTCTTTAACACTTTGCAATAGTCCCTGAATAGACTGAAGCGATTGATGCAGCTTGTCTGTCAGTTGAGAATCACATTTATATTTCATTTTCAGCATCTTCCATTCCTTCTGATCAAGGTTCCGGTCTTGAAGCTGCTTGCATTCTTCCTCCGTTGCAGTCTCCATCATCTTCCAATAGCAATAGCCATTCCCTGCATTTGCAGGATCATCACTACGTGAAAGCTCGAGAGCAACGGTCTCGCATTGACTGAATTCTGCCAGCAGTTTCTCCCACAGCTCCACTACAGAGTTCTCAATCAAAGGCGTAAAAGAAAGGAACAGCCGCATATTCAGCTGTACCATATGCCGCAAGTATTGTTCAGCCGAAAGGCGTATGCCTCTCATTTTCACATAGAGATTCGCTTTCAAGACATTGAAATCTGCAATTGCCTTACTCAAGATTCCAATCATCTCGATCTGATCACTCTTTGCAAGCAAATGGTAAAACCAGCTACTGAAGTAATCACCAGCTAGCACCTTCAATTGACGGGAACGCATAGGATCTCCCCCCCGTCTATCATTTGAACGGTCAATTACCTCATGAGTGTCCAGTCCCAGTTGAACAAGCGCTGTCACAAGCGTGTACAACTCTCCGGCACTCCCTTTTGCAGAAGAAGCGTGATTCAGAAAAATATATAACAAATGACCCCGGCCATCAGAAAACGGCGGCAATTCCGTATGCTTCTGAATCATGTCGTAGTCTGTGTAGGGTTTAGCCAGTTGCGGTATGCAGTACGGTTTCATTTCAGCCTCCGAAGCCATTGACATAATAATAATTCGTTTGTTCACAATCTTGTCTATTATATCACATGTTTTTTTGTCACGCACTGTGATACGTCTGAGTTTCTTTTAATCCATTCATGGATAAATGAACTGTTTCTTCCAGAGCTCGGTTTCACTAATGCGGAAGCCCGTTTTGAGACGATCCGATATAGGAAGATTCCCCCTAGACTGGAGTTCATCTTGCAGCGCATAAGACCACTCCGAACGTCTGATATCTCCAGCTAACAACAGTCGTCGGCTACCAAGCCATTTATCCTCTACGACAATGCGAAGTAAAAGCTGATTCACATTCGAAGTTTCTTGAATAGCAAAGGAAATGGCCTGAGCCATATTTTGATAGAGTTCCTCAGGTTCATGATCGTTCCCGCTCACTTTTAGATCCAGTGACAGAACATGATCTTCCCAGCCTACGCTATCTATGGATAAGGTCAACGGAAGAGCGCCCATAATATCAACAAGATTGTCATTGCCCAGCACTGTGTTATGGCTGCCAGTAAAAGTCTCCACTGTTCCATTTCTCTGCTGTACGGATGAGTCTAAGTCTGCCAGTTTCGGCAAAATAATAGCAGAGGTCGCAGTCAAGAGTAATACAGCACCGACCAACCAGGCTTTGTTCATGGACACGCCCCCTTATCCATAGTACCCACTTTTATGCGGATATGATCATTCACCCTTACTATATTTTGAAAAAAAGCAGGCTATGCCTGCTTTTCAGCTTTCACTTTCCAATTGTCCATGTTTCGTTAAAATTTCAGCTTTACCGCGGATTTTCATAGCTGAGGTATGATCGGTAAATTGGGCAATCAACACCTCACCCTTGTCTAGCTTCTCTGTATGATGAAAGCGTGTATCCGTACCTCTAGTTAGACCAATCACTTGAACGCCGTTCTCTTTAGCCTTAACCACAATATAGTCGCTGCCTGTCGGAAGCGGATTTTCGTTCGTCTTTTTATCCGTCATTGCTGATCCTCCTCTAAGCCTAATGTACAGCCCATGATATCCGAAAAAACAAATGCCGCCTTGGAGGGCGGCATAGTTGTTACTTAAAAAGACTATGGGATTGATATGTAGAAATCTTTATTTGATTCCGTCTTTCAGCGCCTTACCAGGTTTGAAAGCTGGCACCTTGCTTGCAGGAATTTCGATTTCTTCACCAGTTTGTGGGTTACGGCCTTTACGTGCGGAACGTTCGCGCACTTCAAAGTTTCCGAATCCAACCAGTTGTACTTTGTCACCGCTTTGCAGTGCTTCTGTAATTGCTTCGAAAACCGCATCTACAGCTTTAGTAGCATCCTTCTTGGGAAGTTCAGTTGCTTCTGTAACTACATTGATCAAATCAGATTTATTCATGTTTTCTCACCTCCCTGAGTAAATTTCCGGTATCATACACTGTTTCCGTTTCAACGTAAAATATACGTGATAATCCCGTTTATTACTGATCACTGGCGCCCATAGACCTTGAAGCGCAACAAACTTATAGTAATACAGCCCATCCATAAATTCAAGCAGTAAGACAAAAAAGGAGTAGAAATTATCATCTATGCTTGCGTAATTATCTAATTTCTATCTATTTTTATAGACCTATAAGACCAGGATAATTCTGCTTTTCCGCATAAAAATTGAGTCAGATTCACCGTTATTATAGGAACTAGGAATCAAGTTTCGTTATTTTTACACATAAAAAGAGTGGGATCTCTCCCACTCTTCCAATCCGCTTAAATTCAGGTTAGAGAATAATTGCAATAAGTCCGCCTGAGCCCTCATTGATGATCCGACCAAGCGTTTCTTGCAATTTGTAGCGCGCATTATCCGGCATCATTGCAATTTTGCCTTGAATACCTTCCCTTACAATGGAATGCAAGGAGCGCCCAAAAATATCGGATTCCCAAATCTTGATCGGGTCGTTCTCGAAATCCTGCATCAGATAACGAACCAACTCTTCGCTCTGCTTCTCTGTTCCAATGATTGGTGAGAACTCAGATTCAACATCAACACGAATCATATGAATAGATGGTGCAGTAGCCTTTAAACGAACCCCAAAGCGAGAGCCTTGACGAATCAGCTCAGGTTCATCAAGAGCCATTTCAGCTAACGAAGGAGCAGCGATACCATATCCGGTAGTTTTGACCATTTCTAAAGCTTCCGAGAAGCGGTCGTACTCCCTTTTTGCATGAGAGAATTCCTGCATCAGCTGGAGTAAGTGATCCTTGCCGCGGATTTCAACCCCCACTACCTCCATCAGAACTTGGTCGTACAGCTCTTCTGGGGCATACAGGTCGATCTCTGCTACACCCTGACCCATGTTCATACCACTTAGGCCAGCTTTATCGATAAAATCATACTCAGTGAACTGAGATACTAGGCGGTCAACATCCCGCAAACGGCGAATATCTTTTACCGTATCGCGAACGGAGTTCTCATAGCTACTACGCAGCCAGTGATTCTCTCCAAGCACCATAACCCAGCTTGGCAAGTTTACGTTCACTTCATGTACTGGGAATTCGTACAACACCTCACGAAGTACACCGGTTACATCCTCTTCAGTCATGTTTGCCGCGCTAAGCGTCATAACAGGGATATCGTATTTGATGGCTAGCTCGCTGCGGAGCTGCTGCGCTTCCTCACTGCGTGGCCGAGTGGAGTTTATGACCAGTACAAATGGCTTACCCACTTCCTTCAGCTCTGCAATGACACGCTCTTCAGAGTCCACGTACGAGTTCCGCGGAATTTCTGCAATCGTACCATCTGTTGTTACTACAACACCAAGCGTTGAATGCTCCTGGATGACCTTACGTGTTCCGATCTCTGCCGCTTCCTGAAAAGGAATTGGCTCCTCAAACCAAGGAGTAGAGATCATTCGTGGTCCATTCTCATCCTCATAGCCCTTAGCGCCTTCTACAGCGTAGCCCACACAGTCTACCAGTCGAACGTTAACCTCAAGTCCTTCCGCAACCTTGATTTGGACTGCGTTGTTAGGCACGAACTTAGGTTCAGTGGTCATAATTGTTTTGCCTGCTGCGCTTTGCGGAAGCTCATCCACAGCTCTTACCCGATCTGCCTCATTCGTGATGTTCGGCAGGACGATTGTTTCCATGAAGCGCTTGATAAATGTCGATTTCCCCGTGCGAACCGCGCCGACGACGCCAAGATAAATGTCTCCGCCGGTACGCTCGGCAATGTCCTTGAAAATATCCACTTTTTCCAAAAGAGATCCCCTCCTCATATTACTCCGAAGAAAAAATGCCTGAAGAGCATCGACTTCGCGTTCCGCCGGTAATCTGACCCTTGCAGGACATCAACCGGACTTATCGTATGCCCGCCCGAAGCCTAGCTGCTTTCGACCGGGACGTACTTGCCCCGCGCTAAACTCCGAATGCTCGGACATGCATTTGGACTAGTATCATCATATGTATCCGGAACGAATTTATGACCCATAATCGCGCATTTTGCAATGTAATTTCTAAAAAAATTAGTTGTGCGCGCCGCAAGGCGTCTGACGCCCGGAAGCTTTCTCATCCATCATATGAGATAGGATTCATTGATAGAACAGCTATTTTAAGCAAGCGAAAACACCTTCGATGTCCCGAAAGGACGCTAAGCGTTTATGGGAGAATTATAAGGATAATGTATACGTGAAACTTATACTTTTTATATAAAAAAAGAACTTCCCCCTCGGCCAGAAACCGATGTTTGGGGAAGCTCTTCTTCTAAATGGCAGTATTTTATGTACACTTAACTAGGAGGCTGCGGAATCGGCTGATTGTTAATCCATAAATACGGCAAAGACTTCACGGGCACGTAATAGGATGCCTCCTCCAGATCTAGTCGCAAATCTTTTTTCTCGTCATGTTCTCCACCATTCTTATCGATGGCAGCCATTATATCAAAAACATAATCTACGTAGACCGTACCAGTCTTATCCATGATGAATTCAAGAACCTGGCCGGAATAGACACTAGTTAATGATATGGAGCTCGTTCCTGCCTTCTTATGATCAATGGTGTACAGTCCAGGATAAAGCTCATCAAGCATAGGTAGAGAGCCGTCATGAGCTGATTTATAACGATTAATCTGTCGCTGCACATCATTAACCTTTTGAACGGTAACAAGGTCCATTACCTTAACTACTGGATCAATTTCCTCATTTAAAATTAGAAAATAAGCACTTCCTCCCTGTTCAAAAGCCGTTGCAGGAATATCATCCAAATATCCCTTATTGTTAAGCTTGCCCAGGTCTATACGGAACTTCTCATATCTTGGAGTAGTTTCATCCGCATTAAGAATCGGAAGCACACCTTCCTCCTGCTGATAATCATCCACGGCTGCTTGTATCCGCTTAACACTTTCTCGATAATTAACACTAGCTCGTTTCTCTTCTCCTGGATACAGACAACCCGAAAGAGTAAGAGTAATCGACATCACTACTAGACAAAGTCTTGCTCCTGCCTTTAGTTTCTTCTTTCTTCGTATAAACTCCAACCGAGTCCCTCCCACGGTGAAAATCTGACACTACCACAGCTCATCTTCTTCCCCACGCCGCGCTGCTTCAAGCTTACGGCGCACAGCAGCCTTAAGTGGATCTTCTGGTACCTGAACGGTCACATCGCCCCATACGGCAGCCTGACAGGCCAGACGCATTCCTTCTTCTAACGCAGTTCCAAGCTTACGCCGTTCAACATCTCCAGGTGGTCTAACCGCTGAGGCCTCTTCATCTGCAATATTAACTTTGCACATCAGGCAGCCTGCTTTGCCTCCACAGCGAGTGGTTATCGTTACTCCGGCTTTACGAGCTGCCTCCAGTACGGAGATACCGCGATTCACGACAGCTTTACGACCTTCAGGTTGAAATACGACGGTGACGCCATTTTGCGGTTTCATGATGTTACTTCCTTCCTTATCGCTATGTAACTGCTTACATAATCGAAACAACTCCGCCCAAGAGGCCAACTAACATGATGACAAACGCTAGGATAGATAGCAGTGCTTTAAGCAGCCCCTTTGTTTTGCTCCGAGCAAACGTTATTAGAAACACAGACAGTCCCATAATCAGCATTGCAATCAGGGACAACCACATTTTTGTCATCGGATCCAAGGTCAAAGCCCCCCATTCGCCTGTAATATATTAGGGACTATTATATCATGACCTTATCCTATTCTGTAAAAAAACATCATTTTTTATATATTATTATTTAGATAATTTTGTTTGTGATAGTTTTCCAATCAATACAAAAAAAGAGCAAAAGATAACAGAATCTGTATGGATTCCGAATCTTTTGCTCACCCAACCTAAAGCTATTTTTTAAGCATCATTTTCATTAAAGACTCCATTGTGCCGGTACCTGCGCCGCCTTTTTTGACGGCATTGATAATTTCCTGCACAGTAGCTTCACTGACCGGCACTTTAGCCATCGATGACACCTGCTTAATTAACTGGCGGAGCTGGGCTTCATTCTGCGTAGTTCCTGGTTTGACCGTACTGGCTAGCTTTTTGACGGCACTTTCCGTAATGTTCTTGCCCGCCTTTTTATTAATGGCGTTCAATGCATCCTTGGAAAAATCTCTGCTCACTTTTCATCCCTCCTCCGTCAATCCCCAATACAACATATGAGAATTCGCGGAAAAAGGTGAACAGGATCAGGAATGCCACTGCTCCCAAGTTTCCTGAGATATCGCCTCAAGCTCAGGTTTACGATCACGGCCCATCAGAGCTTCGACAGCACTACGTGGACTTCTGCCTTTAAAAAGCACATGATAAATTTGATCTGTAATGGGCATTTGGACACCTAGCTTGATGGAAATGGCATAAGCAGCCTCTGTGGTACGAATACCTTCGACTACCATCCCCATTGACTCCAGCACCTCATCCAATGGTTTCCCTTGCCCGAGCATAAAGCCTGCACGCCAGTTACGGCTGTGCTGGCTGGTAGCAGTCACTACAAGATCCCCGATACCTGCAAGCCCTGCAAAGGTCAAAGGATTCGCTCCAAGCTCAACGCCCACCCGAGAAATCTCGGCCAGTCCACGTGTCAGAAGCGCCGCCTTAGCGTTATCCCCAAATCCAAGACCATCGGATAGACCTGCACCGAGTGCAATAATATTCTTTAGTGCACCAGCAAGCTCTACCCCTACCTGATCGCGGTTCGTATATACACGAAAATCATTGTTAATGAACAATTCCTGTGCTTCTGCGGTACGCTTATCATCAGGTGAAGCCACAACAACCGTAGTAGGACATAGGCGCACTACTTCCTCTGCATGACTCGGTCCGGAGAGAACGACAATCTGCCCTTCGTTACAGCCGAGCTCCTCAGCAATAACGATGGACATCCGTTTCTTGCTTTCAGTCTCAAAGCCCTTCGTAGCATGAACGCATAGCATATCATCCTTCCAGAACGGCTTCAGACTGCGAGCAACCTGCCGCATACCTGAAGATGGGGCCACAATAACAACCGCTTTAGAACCGGAAACTGCGGTCTCCATATCAGTGGTTGCAATGATGTTTGCGGGCAGGGAAATCCCCGGTAAATACTTATTATTCATATGAGAGCCATTGATCTCGGCAGCTTGATCAGAGTTACGTGTCCACAGATAAACTTCCGAGTGATTAGCAGCCAGCACACTTGCCAGCGCAGTTCCCCAGCTCCCCGCTACTAGTACGGTTACTTTATCAGACAACACGATTCCCTCCTTTTACTTTTGAGCCTATCTTATTCTCACGGCCCTCCACAATCTTAACAATATTCGTCCGGTGCCGCCAGAAGGCAAAAACCGCGATAATAATACTGGTCCAGAGCACTGGCTGGGTAAATCCTGTCAACAATAGAAAGACCGGTGTCAGCGCGACAAAAATTAACGAGCCAAGTGATACGTAACGAGTGATAAAGATAGATCCTATGGCGATGACACCGGCGAGCAGCGCTGGCCATAAACACAATGTAGCCATAACGCCAATCGTAGTAGCGATGCCCTTCCCCCCACGGAAACGAAAGTAAAGCGGCCAGTTATGTCCAACAATGGCAGCGATTCCGCAAAGAGCAGCAACCCAGGTTCCCCAGCCACCTACCCAAGTTCCTAACCAAACAGCGGCAACACCCTTTAGCACATCCAGCACTAGCACAGATATCGCAGGACCTTTCCCCAATACACGTAGTGTATTGGTAGCCCCCGCATTGCCGCTTCCATATTGTCGGATATCAATTCCCTTTAGCAGCTTGGCAAACAGCACACTAAAGCTGACAGAACCAAGCAAATAGCTTACAACGATAACCAGAAGTTCAAGCGCCACACTTCTTCTCCCCTAACCTTCGTTTTCGGATTTGCGCCGTGTAAAGAGACGGATTGGCGTTCCCTCGAAATTAAACGCCGCACGGATTTTATTCTCCAAGTAACGTTCATAGGAGAAGTGCATCAGCGATGGGTCATTTACGAACACCACGATCGTCGGTGGCTTCACCGCAACCTGCGTTACGTAGTTAATACGCAAGCGACGGCCTTTGTCAGTTGGAGGAGGATTAATCGCAATGGCATCCGATACAACATCGTTCACCAGATGCGTAGTAATGCGCAGTGCGTGCTGTTGTGATACATGCTGCACCACAGGTAGCAGTTTTTGCAGTCGTTGTTTAGTCAAAGCCGACAAGAAGACAACCGGTGCGTAACTCATAAACAAGAAATGGTCACGAATCTTAGTCTCGAAGTTTTGCATAGTCTTGTCGTCTTTCTCAATAGCATCCCATTTGTTCACAACAAAAATTGATGCCTTACCTGCTTCATGTGCATAACCAGCAATATGCTTGTCCTGATCGATGATACCCTCTTCACCGTTAATAACAACGAGGACCACATCAGCCCGTTCAATCGCACGCATAGCACGCATAACACTGTATTTCTCAATGTTCTCATATACTTTACCTTTTTTGCGCATACCCGCAGTATCGATAAGTACATAACGTTGTCCATCACGTTCAAATGGTGTATCAATAGCATCTCGAGTAGTGCCTGCAATATCACTAACGATAACGCGTTCTTCACCCAGAATCGCATTAACTAGAGATGATTTACCTACATTCGGACGGCCAATCAATGCAACACGAATGACATCATCATCGTATTCATCATCTATTTTCTCTGGCAGACGTTCTACTACAGCGTCCAACAAATCACCGAGTCCTGTACCATGACTACCGGAAATCCCGATCGGATCTCCAAAGCCTAGGCTATAGAACTCATAAATATCATCTGCACGCTTCATATTGTCCACTTTATTGATGGCAAGAACGATTGGTTTACCTGAACGGAACAGAATCTGAGCTACCTCTTCATCTGAATTCGTCACACCGCTCTTCGCCTCACACATAAATACAATAACATCCGCTTCTTCAATCGCCAGCTCCGCTTGTACGCGGATTGATTTTAGAATCGTGTCATCTCCATCAATTTCAATACCACCGGTATCAATCACACTGAACGACTTACCGTTCCAATCTGAAATACCATAAATCCGGTCACGTGTAATCCCCGGTTTATCTTCTACAATGGCCATTCTATCGCCAATCAGCCGATTAAAAATCGTCGATTTCCCGACGTTAGGCCTCCCAACGATTGCCACAACGGGTCTTGCCATATTCATTCCTCCTGTCATCCTTACGATACTCATCATAGCAAAAAACATTAAAATTGGCTAACACTCATGTTAGCTTTAATAAATCTTTCTGTTACCGGAAAAAGAGAATCGGCGAACCCCCGTATCGAGGGCTCGCCGATTACTTTACCCGTATATTCAAAAAGCAGGATTAGTTATTACCTTTGAATTTGTCCAACTTGTCACCAAAACGTTCAGCAAGCGTAAAGCTAAGGCCTTCGTTGCTTAGAGAAACGTTAGGGTTGTTCAATACTTCTTTAGGAGCTCTGTCTCTGCTGTTGCTGCGTTCAGGTCTAGCAGTAGGTGCTGGAGCTTCTTCTGTTTCTTTGATGCTTAGGCTAACACGTTTCTCGGATGGGTTGAAGTCGAGTACTTTCACTTGAACTTCTTGTCCTTCTTTCAATACTTCGTGTGGAGTAGCAATGTGTTTGTGGGAGATTTGCGAAATGTGCACAAGACCTTCCACCCCTGGAAGCAATTCAACGAATGCTCCGAAGTTCACAAGACGTTTTACAACGCCTGTTACAACATCACCGATGTTAATTTCGCCAGCAGCAGAGTCCCAAGGACCTGGAGCAGCAGCTTTGATACTCAAGCTGATTTTTCCTTTTTCAGGATCAACCTTAAGTACTTTAACACGTACTTTATCACCTTCGGAAACTACATCAGAAGGTTTCTCTACGTGATTCCAAGCGATTTCGGATACGTGTACAAGACCATCAACTCCACCAACATCAACAAATGCGCCGAATTGAGTTAGACGTTGTACAGTACCTTCAATGATTTGACCTTCAGACAGTTCAGCCATAATTTTGAGCTTGTTGGCTTCGAACTCTTCTTCAAGGACTTCTTTAGCGGACAGGATTACTTTGCTGTTCTCACGGTCAAGTTCTTTCACTTTAACGCGCAGGGTACGGCCTTTGTAATCACTGAAATCTTCAACGAAGTGACGCTCAACCATAGAAGCAGGGATAAATCCACGTGCTCCAACATCAGCAACTAGACCGCCTTTAACAACGTCAGCTACAGTAACTTCGAAAGCTTCTTGGGAAGCAAAGTATTTCTCAAGATCTTCCCATGATTTTTCGCTATCAACAGCACGTTTGGAAAGAACAAGGCTTTCTTTGTTGTCGTTGATGCTAACAACTTTACATTCTACTTCCTGTCCAACTTCTACTGCTGCTGCAGCGTTGTCCAGTTGTACTGCGGACAATTCGCGAATCGGAATCACGCCGTCGTATTTATATCCAATGCTTACATAAGCTTGGTTATCTTCGATTTTGACGATTGTTCCTTTCACGGTATCGCCTTTTTTCAAAGAAATGATTTCCAAGTCAGCTTGGTTAGTCACTTCTTCTTCGTTAACGGCAGCAACTTCTTCTACAGCTCCGTTATTTTCTGTCACAGCGGATTCCACCGCTTCTACGGTTTCATTACTCTCCGTAGCTTCCTGATTTTTAATTTCTTCAGACATGTGATTAGCCTCCTCGATTCAAAACCCCATTTATTTAAACCTGCGTATAGCAGAGTTCAAAACAAGCACTGCTTGGCATTACAAATTACACTTGAAGATAGTATGTTCCAAAAAATAGCGACTATGCCGTTATTTAATCGTAGTACTGGACGAAATTTATTATTTCGTTTATCCCTTAACTAACAGTTGGTATACCCGACTTCTTCATCTCGTTGATGCGTTCCATAATGACATCGGTAACAGCCTCGAGAGATTCACTTCCTGCACCGACAAATTGACTGAGATCTATAGGAGCCCCATAGACAACAACCATCCGTCGAAAGGGTTTGTACTCACCGACAATAGCAGCTGGAACAACTGCAGCACCGCTTCGAAGTGCGAAGCTTGCAGCCCCTTTCTTGGCAACTCCGGCGTCAGAGTTACGCGTACCCTCCGGGAAGATACCCATGACATTACCACTACGAAGTGTGTTAAGGGCCGTTTTAATGGATTCTTTGCTTACGCCACCACGTTTGACCGGAAAAGCACCCAATTTGTTAATGAGCCAGCCAAGCACAGGAACCTCAAACAGTTCTGCCTTAGCCATATACTTTACCTGACGGTCTAGCTTAATCCCAATAGTCATCGGATCTAGCAAACTAATATGGTTGGCACAGAGCAGCACCCCGCCTTCCTTTGGCACATTCTCTTCCCCCACAATCTTAAGCGGGAAAACAATTGCGTAAATCAAGCGAAGCAATCCTCGGCAAAATACATAAATCATAAATGATTTCTCTCCCCGTCAACATGAGATCTGCAATGGGATACAATGGCCTCAACGACTTGATTGATATCCATATAGGTCGTGTCCAGAAGAATTGCATCTTCCGCACGGCGCAGCGGTGAAATCTCCCGTCCTTCATCCAGACGATCTCGCTGTGCAATATCATGTTCAAGCTGCTGAAGTGTCACCGATTCCGCGTCTCTCAATTCCTTATAACGACGGAGAGCTCTTTCTTCCACACTTGCCGTCATAAAAATCTTTACTTCGGCATCGGGCAGCACGGTTGTACCGATATCGCGGCCATCCATTACAACGCCTTTGCGAAGCGCCATCTGACGCTGCAAATGACTGAGTCTGGACCTTACACCTTCGATCTTCGAATACTGCGACACAAGGCCGCTAACCTGAAGACTCCGAATATGCGGCGTTACGTCTTCCCCATTAATCAGCACCTTTTGGATGTCTTTTTCCGGTATAAGCTCAATAACCATGTCGCGAACCTTCTGGTTCACTTGATTCTGATCTTCCGGCTCTATGCCTTCACGGATCATATACCAGGTGATTGCCCGGTACATTGCGCCTGTGTCGACATAAATATAAGACAGCTTCTGGGCTACCAATCGGGCTACAGTACTCTTGCCTGCCCCGGCAGGTCCGTCGATGGCGACGTTAATTCTGTCGTAAGTATGTGTACCCTGCCTATCCAACGGGGCATTCCTCCTCAAACACTCTTTCATAAGAAAAGCATCTAGCGATGTCAAGTTCGTTCCTGCAATATCAAGAAGCACATACAATTGGATATGCTTGATGATATTATCAAGAAAAAAGCAGGCATTGCCTGCGACTTATAAAATTATACCACAGTTTATACGTCAGTGCAAAATCAGAACGCTTAATAGAGCTTAGAAAAATGCCTATCGGTTGCGGAAATCAAACTGACGTTCAAAGCAATAACGTATTATTTTCTGACGCTCATTATCTGTAATAGCCACAAATTTCACCATGGCCAATTGACGCCCATTTTCAAGCTTTTTAATTCGCACCACTTCACCCTCAAAATCCACATGCTCAATACTACCGTTTCTATACGGCACTAGAACCCAGCAGGACAATTTCGCCCCCACATCGAGCTTCACCTGGTTATCCACCAAGAAAGAGGTTCCTCCTCCACCAATATCATCTGTACGTACAAGGAATCTTTTACCAAGGTTATCCTTCACAGCTAATTCAAGATCTGCATTCACTCGAAAAAAGCTCCGTCTCTGAATTTTGAAAATTGAATCCGCCTCTGGTTTTTGGATCCGTACCATACGAATTACATCTTCTTTAAACCCGAGAACATGAGTATTAAAGTAATTCTTAATGCCGCCCTCAGTTATAAAGTAAACCGAAAGCTCGTCCCCCATAAAAAGTCGTTTTAGACGACCGTTACTCTCCTGCATAGGGATTTCAATCAGAAACGCGTCGTTTTCTGTCTCTGCAATTCTCGATCTATATTCAACTTCTGCTTCAGCAGCGTCACTGGAAGCAACCTGTATGTATAGATATTCATTAATTTTAGGATACAAAGATGTCACCGCCAAATCAGTATAGTTAACAATGATTATAGCATGGGAATATCACCCAATGAGATAAATATTATTTGAATTTAAAAATAAAACAGGGCTCATCCATAATATGGATAAGCCCTGTTCTTTCACTTTTGTTCAACTCCCGAAGAAGCTCTGATTTCTTCCACAGACTCTTCAATGCCATCATCCGCATTAAGATAAATACGATACTGAGTACCATTTACCTCTCCGCCAAATTCGTAAGTCAAGACTTCTACGGAGTCCTCATTTTTAATCCAAGCCATGCGATGATAGTTCTCCTTGAAATCCGAATTCAGGAATTTCTTTGCTTCCGCAAGGGAGAGCTTAGGCTTTGGAATCTTACGATTGTCCTTATGTTCATTGACATATTCGCTAGCCTCAAATCCAACCGTTGTCCCAGTATCAAGTCCTATGCGAATCGTCATTTTCTCAGGATAAATCAACACATCGTTCTGGCTGGTTACAAAGGTTAAATTCCCAATATTATCATAACGGTCAGCGTTCACCGCAGTCATATGAGGATATCCCTTTTTCTTAAGAAACTGCTCTGCCTTGGTAACCGCCTCTTCTAAAGATACCTTAGCTGGACCAATCTCACGGTTATCATAATAAGAGATCAGCAAACCACCATTTTTGGTGAAATCCATACTGATAATCTGCTTATTATTCGAACCGCTGACAGTAGCCGTATAGGAAGGCCAATCCGTATTTTTGCCGTTTTCTTTCACATCTACCTTAGCATTGGAGCCTGCATTTGCAAACTTAATGGCTTTACGTTTGATATCTTCAACTGAAACAGGGGTGCCCCCCAGCATTTTTACAGAACGTTTTTCGTAAATGCTTGCAACTGAAGGACCCCAATCCAGTTCAGGGTAACCTTCGACACGTTTGTCCACCGACTTGAAGCCGTCAATAATCGAATTATCCTCTGCCTTTTTCTCTGTAGCCAGTGCGGTCTCGACATCCATCCAGCGCAGGCGGCTACCGATCACTTTATTCTGAACATCTTGCAAATCTTTAGAGATTTCTCCAGAACTCTTATACAATGCTTTTAAATTGCTCAATTCGCCATCTGTCAAAGGCTTCTTAGTGAAATCACGAATCCCGGCTTTATAAGAAAAGTTAGAGATTTTGGACAGAAACTCCTCCGTTTTGCTAAATGGCAGTAATGTGAGCGGCAACTGATTAATTTCATTTTGCGCTTCACTGGTCATCCGCCACACATTAACAAGTCCTTTGCGGTGCATCCCGTTAGAAGCGGAGTTAACAGCTAGTGTGTTCCCGAGCTCTCCATGAAGACGTTCCACATGGTAAGACAAATCATGAAAGGCACGCTGATATTGGTTCTCCGCCTTAATTAGAATCGCATTCTTCTCCTGATTCTCCTGATAACCCCACACGAGCGCTCCAATTAACAGCAGCGCAGTCAGGGGGAACATTACAGCACTTAATCTTTTGTACATAGGGCTACAAGACTCCTTTCGATAGCTTATTGGCGTTAGTTTGACAATAAACTGGGAGTCTTATGCACCCGTCTGTAACACAATGTGACTAAAGTGTATGAACAAAGCTAATTCCTTCAAAATTTCATATCATAGCACTTAAGCTCTCTCTTCAATCTCAAAGCCACTGCTATTACTGCAAAGGCATTGCTTAAAGCCGGTCTGAATAACACCCTGCTCTTTTATCCCTCTTAATATGTAGGTCTCACCGCATTGTTTGCAAAGTATACGGACTTTTATACGCAAAAAAAGACACCTCTCTCCTCTCTGGAATTCCCCGCTAAGGAACAATCCTTTGAATATAAGTGTGTCCATCTCGATTATAGGTTAACCTCTTCTTCTCGTTTCAGAAAGCGGAAAGGGGATCGGCTATTAGCCCTATCCACTTTCCCCATTCCTCCGTACCATAGAATAGCCATCAGAGGAACAATAAACCATATCCAGTAGTTAGCTGTCGTACTCAAAATAAAGTCATAAATCCCATGCCACAGCCATGGCAACAAGATAGAGATCAACAGAATCCCTTTTGTTTTAGCCCCTTTTGAGAACTTGGCTCTCCCTAAGTGATAGCCCATGATCACACCAAACATAGCGTGTCCAGAAACCGGAAGTAGTGCTCTCAGAAACATGGAACCGATTGAAGCATTGCTATACCAAGCGTACATTACATTTTCTATTGTTGCGAAGCCGAGCGAAATCGCTACGGCGTATAGTATCCCATCATATGGCTCGTCAAATTCGGTGTGATTGTAAATCATATGGTAAAGCACAAACCATTTTAGACATTCTTCCACGCCAGCGGATATAAGAAACGACTCCACATAAGGACCGCCATTCAGCCCCAGCATCAGCCCTCTCTGAATGATCATAACAGGAAATACAATCAGTAGGCCTAGCAGGAACACCTTAATGACGATATGAAGCGGTTCTTGATCATACTTGTCTTTCAGATAAAAAAAGGTCAGCAGAGCAAGTCCCGGCGCTACTGCCGACGAAATAACCGATAACACGAGCACCGAATAACCTCCCTATACCCCTAGCGCCTAGTACTGCTGATTTACAGCAAGGCAGATAACAGCTTTAATTCAAGAATGACCGCCATACCATCAAGAACAAGACTAGGGCTAATCAGCCAAGCATAAACGCCTTTGGCGTCCTTATAAGGACGGTAAGCGTTTATGCGAGAAATATAAGAATAGAGTATAGTGTGAAACTTATACTTTCTTATATTTCAAAAAGATGCTCATCAGCCCTATCATGCTAATTAATCCTGACGCTTAAAATGAGTGCACAACAACTGGACTGCATTCTCCGACATTACTGTCTTCCCGTATTCGTCGAGAACAGCTTCTGTAACCGGTGAGGAATCTCCAAACTCGGCAAGTACGCCAACAAGACCTGACAACGCCGTTTCTTCAAATTCCTTTGGATCGAAGTACAGATACCATTTATTGTTATAAGAATACAGTTTCCCCTGGGAAGTAATATTACCGATGAGCACATGAGCCGCTTCAACAAGAACCTCGAAATCGCGGAATGCATATACAATGGAGTCGCTTTGTTCAAGAGTAACTTCCATTTCGTAAATCTCTTCTGGCAATTCTTCTTCCCCGGACGCACCGTACTGATGGTGATCATATTTTCCTCGGGTCACTATAACGACCATGCCTTGCGCGGGCAATGCGAAAACTTCTACGGCAAGCGGACCAGTAGCATCAAAACCTAGTTCACTATATGCTTGATCCATCATCTCCGTAAACAGGTCATGTACCTTGGGAACTTCCTGCCACATGTCTTCCTTCTGGATGCCCCGCTCGCTCAGGTCGTCAAAAGTGAGGAAAATCCGTATCTTATCTTGACTTAATCGCTCTATTCTCATGACAGGATCCTCCTTTTGCAAGCTCATTTATTATAATGTATGATGAGTCCCGAGTAATGAGCCAAAAATGGTTACTATGTATGTATGTTATCATTTTGCAGAGATAAATGCACGAAAATAAATATATAAAATCCTCTAAACCTTGCCACTACTGAAGAGCCTATTCTACTTCATAAACCATTTTCAAGAGCTTGAATATAAAAAAGAATCATCCTGAGGAATATTTCATCCTCAAAATGATTCTGAAGGAGACCTTTACGGTTACAATCCCGGTATGGCTGTATGCGTATCTTTTAGAATCTGCTCCACTTCGCTCTTCACTTCAGGATTGTTGCGAATGAAATCCTTTAGTAATTTGAGATTGGATTCTTTTGATTTTGCCGGCGATTCCATTTTATGCTCAGAAGTTCCATTGTTCGAGCCATTACTTTGCGCATTATTGCTTGCATTACTGCTTGAAGCAGCAGTGTTACCAAATCCTGTCGTAGCCATACCAATTATTTTTTCTTTTGCTTTATCTGCGGCCCCGCTCATGGAACCACCTGATTGCCCCAGCGAAGACATTAAAGAATTCCGCTTTTTGGACATAATCATACTGGCTGCGGCGCCCATCAGCACCCCGCATAAAAATGACGAAGTATTCATAATCCCAGCCTCCTTGTATGGTAAAATCATGTTTAGTGTTCGCGTAAAGATTCCAGCTCATACAACCTAATCACAAGAAAGCGAGATGAAAAAAGTGGGTAAAATGACATCAGTGCTGCTATTAGCTACCTTGCTGCTGACTTCCTGTAGCAATAGCGGAGGAGATAGCAACAATACTAAGGAAACAACCACAACAAATAATCAGCCCACAGCGGCAGCTACACAGAGCGTAGAAACAGAGGCACCAACAGCGGAAGTTGCAGTCACCCCTACACCTCAAGCAACATTAGAAGGTGAAACTGCAGGAAGTAACACCAATACTGGGGCTGAAGTTCCACTTCAGTACCATATGAACAAAAATTATGATATCGTCCCCAATGAAGAATCAACAAATAAAAAGGTCGTTTTGCTTACTTTCGACGACGGTCCCAAAGATGCGAATATGATTAATCCATTAATGGATATTCTGGACAAGCATCAAGCCAAAGCTATTTTCTTCGTGAACGGTTACCGTGTTAAAGCGCATCCCGAGCTTTTAGAGTTAATTCATAAACGCGGAGGAATTATTGGCAACCATAGCTGGGATCATATTATTCTCAAAGACAAGTCTTATGCAGAGGTTAAAAAGCAAATCGAAGATGTTCAGAGCATTGTTAAGGAGACTATCGGTGAAGCCCCTCACTTTTTCCGCCCTCCACATGGTGCTGGCGGTGATGTCGGCAAAAAGATTGCCGCTGAGAACGGGATGCTATATATGACCTGGTCCAACGGATCTTTAGACTGGGAGATGAAAGAGAAAGAAACTGAAAAAACGGATAAATTGATCAAAAATGTAACGGACCAGTTGCACTCCGGGAGTAATATTCTGATGCATGAACTCCCTTGGACAGTCGAAGCCTTGGATAAGTTGCTTACTACACTTGAAGGCAAAGGCTATAGCTTTGTAGATCCCCGCAGCATTGAGCTTAAGATGCGTTAATTCTGGAATAGAACAAAAAAACAGGTAATCACCTTACGAAGAGGTGATTACCTGTTTTTTTATCACTAACTACTCTTTCTCTTTTCGGAGGGTTAATACATGCATCTCGGCAGGACTCCCCCAGCGGATTGGCAAGTGAGAGGTTCCAAACCCTCTACTGATCAACAGCTTTGCTTCCCTTCCAGTTCCATCCCTTCTGGGCCATTGAAACATTCCCGCATCATATTTATGATAGAAATTTTCTACATGCCTGCGACCCAAAAAAGGAAGTATAACCTGTCCTCCATGCGTATGTCCTGCCAATATCAGATCAGCCGGCACACTTTTCTGTATGGAGAGCCAGAGCGGATCATGAACCAGATTGATCCGACAAGTAACATCTAAAGCATTAGGCATTGTAAGACGCGGAAATGGACGATATGAGGTCTTACCACCCTTTTTCGGAAAATCCACTCCCGTTAACCAAAGAGATGCTCCCTCACGTTCAATACGCACATTTTCATCCATTAACAGCTTTGCACCACTGCCTTTAATAATCTGATCAACCCATGAAATATCAGCTCGATAATCATGATTTCCATGCACTACATAAGTAGGAGCTATAGAGGTGACAAGCGTCATATTATCGGCCAGTCGATCTAGAGGACTATTTTTTTCCGTTAGATCACCGCCTAGTAAAACAACATCTACTTTTCCCTTTAACGGATTCAATAGCGCTGATGGAAGGCGTCTGCGATGGATGTCGGTTATAAATAGGATCCGAAATCCATCAAACACATCAGGGAGAGACTTTAGAATTATTTCCTCGGTAATAATTCTGTTTCTAAAGGCGTTACTCACCATAATCACTGCAATAATTACCCCGATCAGAAGCACAGACCCGATCAATCCCCATAACCAAACGATCACCATAAAGTTCTCAAAGGCGGCGCCCCTTCGATTCCCCACCAGAGGAGCGCTGCCAGCAATATAACAAAAATGAAGATCAGTGAGTTTACGAACATTTTGCTAAGTCGAACACGTTCTGAAGAATACGTATCCGAACGTGATGGAACAGTTTCTTCTTGCTCTTTGTTCCCACCGTTAGTTCCCTTAGTAGAAGCTGCCGGACGGCGGCGCGCTTTCCTTGATAAAGTTGCCGTTGTTGTCCTCGAATGATTGCTCTTTTTAGGGGCGCCCTCCGATCGCGGATTCGCTTTTTTACTTTTGCCTGGTGTTTTGCCTTCGCCAACACGCTTTTTCTGACGAGACTTCAACCGGCTCAATTCCTCACTCATGATTCCCTCCTGTAGCGGATCACCAGACCAGAGAATAGGTCGATGAAGAAATGACATAGTATAGGTGCCCACAGGCTACCTGATTGAATGTATATATATCCAAGACCATAACTGCTTAAGAATACCCATCCGGTAGGTACAAAGTGACGCAAATAACGAACATGAATAAGTGCGAATAAAATACTCGTCCAATAAGGACCTATGGAATATTGAATCGCTCCTCTGAACAGAAGCTCCTCACATATCGATACCATTGCTGCAATTATAACAATATGCCATACAGGCCGATTTCGAAATAAAAGATCGTTTATCCCACCGTCATCCATACTTTCTTCAGGTACAATATGAGTCAGTAAATAATCAACTACCAGCATTACAGCGGCCAGTCCAAGACCCCATGCCACAAAATGTACGCTTTCTGGAAAAATTAATAGCTGAAACGGATTTCTTTTCTGAAATAATATCCATATCAAACCGATAATTAATGTAAGCCCCTGAGTAATGTAGAGATTGAGGAGCAGAAGACGGTCTGTTAACTGGCCTGGTTCTACTTTTTTTATCTTAATCTCACCAAATTTGAATTTTTTCATCGTGACCTGCCTGTTCTTTAATTTTTTCGGGCAGCTCCGAAAGAGAAACCGTCCATAATGTTGCTATCAATACATAATACATAGGATAATTCCCCCAGAAAAAGGAGCACTAATTATGAGCCAACGTAACTCCCGTACTCAAATGTTATACACCCTATTTTTTTTGTTTTTCCTTATTTGCGCCTTCGCGGCATTTTTTACAGGCGTCAAGGTTGGCGCAGACAAGACGGAAGCTAAATATGAGCAACAAAAGAACAGCAATGGATATGGATTAGAAGAATTCACGGGCTCTTACCAACAGAAGGATCTTGTTACTTTCTATCATAACGTATTTTTGCCTTATCGGGAATTCAAGCAGAATTGGAACACACAAGTGGACAAGCTGGCACGCAGTACAGATGCCCGTATGAACGCAGCAGCTATCAAGAATCTCAGCCTTCTAGCAGATAAGCAATATGAAAGAGTTAACCAGGACTCTATTTTTTCCAACTCTCCATTATTGCATCAATCACAGCTAAACATTCTCAAAAGCTTAACTTTATTCTCCAAAGCTTCTGGTGAAATAAGTGCAAGTGCATCTGGTGCAGAGACGGCAAAATTGCTAAAAAATGATCCTTATACTGCCGGTGCGGTTAAATTCGGATTGCTCGCACAAAAGAACTTTTATGATTCTATGCTAAAATGGGGCTCTAAGACAAACCAGAAAATTCCTTCTGATGCTGGTGAGCTAAAAACAATGTCCTTTATACAGTGGAAAAAAATGCCCCTTCTCCAAAAGAACGCATCTATTGCTGATATCATGTTGAACCGCGGAATTTTTGCAGCCTATGATCCTCAGGACATTACTGCAAAAATAGACGATTTGATTCATTCTGGTACTGCCAGTTCATTAAATCTTACAGATGTCCAGTCCTCTGTTACCCTGCTTATTTCCACAGGTGCTATACAGACAGAGGATTTTATGAAGTGGCGAGAACAGTACTATAGCAAGGAGACGATTCCACAGCTCCCGTTTTTTTATGAGTAGAGCCAGTCATTGAATCATAACGAAAAATGAAGTTCACTTCAAGAAAGCCTACTTTCAAAGCCTATTGACACATTTACATTACCGTGTTACATTATGAAAAAATTAATCAATCAAAAACGATGATGGAACAAAGATTCTGATAGTCTTCAGAGAGCCGGTGGTTGGTGCAAACCGGTGACGAACAGATGTCTTTAGCGCTCCTGAGATATTGTATCGAACCTTAAAGTAGGTACAATCGGATCAACTCCGTTACCAGTGTGGCCTTTGCAGGCCAATGAGGCTGCTTCTTCCAAGTTGCAGTGAATTAGGGTGGTACCACGAAGATAACTCTCGTCCCTTACTACGGCAGTAGTATGGGGGTCGGGAGTTTTTTAGTTCCTAAACACCTAATTTATACTACCCTTTTGCCCAAAGTTACCGATTCCGCGGCACTTTTGCACGCAATTTCTTTTATGCGACACCGCGTTGATCTACTATTATCGCATGTTTTTCTCTACTAGTTTGTGAAACTTCAGGTATTGTGGATTGCCAATAGGCGTCCTCGACATATAAAGCTTTTCAACTTTAAGGGGGATAAGAAACCATGTTTAAAGTATTAGTATCGGATCCAATCAGTGATTTGGGAATTCAGCAATTGATGGACGCAGAAGATGTAGTTGTTGACAAAAAAACAGGCCTCAGCGAAGACGAACTCATTGCAATTATCGGTGAATACGATGGCTTACTTGTCCGCAGTCAAACTACCGTAACAGACAAAATCATCGAAGCAGGAAAAAATCTAAAAGTAATTGGTCGTGCAGGTGTTGGTGTAGATAATATCAAACTGGATGCTGCAACAAAGCGTGGTATTGTTGTAATCAATGCTCCGGATGGAAATACAATTACGACTTGTGAGCATGCTTTCGCAATGATGATGGCTCTGGCCCGTCACATTCCACAAGCTTATGCAAAAACAATTGGTGGAACCTGGGATAGAAAAACCTTCGTAGGTGTAGAACTTCGCGGAAAAACCTTGGGTGTACTCGGAATGGGCAGAATCGGTAGCGAAGTGGCTAAACGTGCCAAAGCTTTTGGTATGGAAATTCTTGCTTTTGATCCTTTCCTAACCGCTGAACGTGCTGAAAAGATGGAAGTTAAATTAGCTTCCGTAGACGATGTTGTACGCGGAGCAGACTTCATTACTGTGCACACTCCACTAACTCCGGAAACACGCCATATGATTTCTCGCCCACAATTCGAAGTGATGAAAAAAGGAATGCGTATCATCAACTGTGCCCGTGGTGGTGTTATTGATGAAATGGCGTTAGTAGAGGCAATTGATAGCGGTATTGTCGCAGGCGCTGCATTTGATGTATTCGAAAAAGAGCCACCTCAAGCAGATCACCCCTTCTTGTCGCATCCAAAAATCATCGTGACTCCTCACTTGGGCGCTTCTACAATTGAAGCTCAGGAAAATGTGGCGATCGATGTTTCGGAGCAAGTATTGCATATTCTGCGTAATGAACCGTTCATTAACGCTGTCAATATTCCTCCGGTGGCTCCAAGTGTAATGAACAAGCTTCAACCTTACTTCACGCTTGGAGAAAAATTGGGCAGCTTTGTTACCCAAATCGCAGCTGCTGCTATCCGTGAGATCCATGTTGAATACGCTGGGGATCTTTCAGATGTAGATACCCAACCCCTAACCCGTTACATCGTAAAAGGTGTGCTCTCCCGTCACTTTGCAGAGGACGTTAATATCGTAAACTCGATGCATTTGGCGAAAACACGCGACGTGAACGTAGTAATAACTAAAGCTTCCAAAACTAAGGGCTTTACCAATCTAATTACCGTTACTCTAAAAGCTGATCATGACCAAGAGTATCTTGTTGCCGGCACATTGTTGCAAGGTTATGGAGAACGGATTGTTCAAGTAAATAAGTTCCCGGTTGATATTGCTCCTGAAGGTCATCAAATCTTCGTATCTCATAACGACAAAGTAGGAATTATCGGACTTGTGGGTACATTGCTTGGTGAGAACGATGTTAATATCGCATCCATGCAAGTGGGACGTAAAATTATTGGGGGCGCTGCAATCATGTTGCTGACCGTTGACAAAGCCGTTCCTAAGGATGTCCTAGTGAAACTTGCTGGTTTACCAGAGATTAACACTGCTGAAGAAATCATCCTACTTTAATCTATAACATAAAAAGGTCATTCCAGTATGTACTGGAGTGGCCTTTTTTTGATTTAACGAAACTTTTTCTTCCTATATTATGAATGCAGGGATGGTCCTTCCATCAGTATCGGTAAATCCATACTTTTCAGCTAGCTTTCCAACCAGCTGCGGCTCACCGGACATGGACATTACTTCCGGATCAGCGGCCAGTGCAGCCACAGCTCGACCAATATATGTCGTCGATTCACTCATTTTCAGCTCCTCGACCTCTTGCCAATGTTCCTCATCTGTGTTCATAGCTTCTAAAACTGCTTCTGTTCTCATCCATCCGGGTGAAAGTGGAATAACTGCAATACTGTCATCCTTTAACTCCTTCGATAGTCCGAAGGCCATACGTAAAAGTGAATTTTTAGAAAGATCATAATAAAAGTTGCCCAGATATTTATAATGATCCCAAAAGGTTGTATGAATAATTAGACCGCCAGTATTTGCCTTCCGCATGAGGGGAATTGCGTAATAATTCGTGATCAACTGTGCTCTCACCCCTGCATTAAACATATTCTCCCAATGAGCTGTAGATAGCTCCCAAAAAGGCTTCTGCTCGATAGCTAGATCATTGCCTCCCCATACGTTATTCACTAAAATATCGAGCCGCCCCTGCTCTTCAGCGATCTGACGGATCACTGCTTCTGTTTCCTGATCCTTCGTATGGTCACATTGGATTACCGCACCAGATCCTCCACTCTCTTTTATCTCTCTAAGTACGCTATTTATGCTCCCCTTAATTGGTTCAGTGGCAGATACATCTATGGTTCTCCCTGTAATATAGACAAAAGCACCTCTTCTTGCTAATTCTAAAGCGATCCCTCTACCAGCGCCTCTGCTGCTCCCCGTAACCAGTGCCACTTTTCCTTTCAATGTCATTCCCCTCAACCCTTTCAGTATGTTTTCAATTTCAGTATTCTGTGATCATTCCCTACGTTTTATAAGTATAGCCTTAATATATGACATCCACTGACATATATAATATAATCAAAATTTAGAATGGTTGAATGGAGCACGTCCAATATTTAATTCGAGGAGGAGTAAATAATAAATGCGAGCCGACCGTTTGTTATCTATATTGCTTCTATTGCAAAAACGTGGAAAAATGACTTCTCGCGAGCTGGCCCAAACACTCGAAGTGTCAGAACGAACGGTGTTTAGAGATATGGAAGCATTGAGTGCTTCAGGCATCCCGATTGTAGCTGAACGAGGGCGTGAAGGAGGTTGGATGCTTACAGAAGGGTACCGAACCTCCTTAACAGGTATGAAGCCACAAGAGATTGGTTCACTGCTTCTGTCCACTGACTCATCTATCATGAAAGATCTGGGGATACAGGACGACTTCTCTTCCGCTGTTCTCAAACTGGAGGCTGCTTCCTCTCATCGAACTAGTAACCCAGCAAATTATCTAAGCCAGCGGATCCATATTGACGGTGCCAGTTGGCATCCTTCGGATGAGACTTATCCGTTCCTTTCTGTACTTCAGAGAGCTCTTTGGGAAGACCGTAAAGTAAAAATCACTTATCTCCGGAACGACGAGACAAAAGTCCGGATGATTGAACCTCTTGGGTTAGTTGCAAAACGAGGAGTTTGGTATGTCGTAGCCAATATAGGGGATGAACTGCGAACCTTTCGTGTGTCCAGATTGATAAACGTAGAAGAGACCAATGAGCGGTTTAACAGGCCTGATGAATTTGATTTAAAACATTATTGGGAAGAGTCCACTACAGCCTTCAAAGCAGCACTGCCAAAATATCCGGTAAAATTAAGGGTTAGAACATCTGTCTTAAAAGAATTGCAACGTGAAAGATTCGTTTCTATCCATATGATAGAGCCATCTAGCAATGCAGAGTGGGTGAACGTAGAAGCCGAATTTAATACGATCGAGTCGGCCTGCCGGATAATCCTTTCTTTTAGTCCCTCGGTTATTGTACTTTCACCGCAAGAACTTTTAGAGATGGTAAAGTCTGCTATCGCAAAAATTTCCGCTATTTATGAGGATTTTTGACACGAAATCTAAAGAACTACTCCGAAAAGAAGATTTATGTCAGTTCTTACTATAGACCAATCACCTTTAAATCCCATATAATAACACCAATACATAATATTAATAAGGAGGACATTATACCAATGAACTGGATGCATAAACTTCCGTTAAAACAAAGAATTGTTGCCGGATGTTACCTCGTTGCCGCACTATTTGCCATTCCTGTTTTAGTTACTTTTATGATCTTAGGCAACATTATTTTGGGTATTGTTCTAATCGTCGTTCTTGCTGCTCTAACCTTCCCAGTGGCCCGCTTTATCGAGAGAACGCTTACATCTTCTTTTGATGACATCGCGAATGTATCTCATAGTATTTCAAAAGGGGATTTTACTAGTAGAGCCGACGAGAACGGGTCTATGGGGGACGTAAGCCGTTCCTTTAATACTATGATTGACAAGCTCAAGAAGATTTTGACAGAAGCATCACAAATCACTCGTCAAGTTATGGATGCAAGCCGTGGAATCGAAGATAAGAATCAGAATTTGAAAATTGTCATGGCACAGGTAGCCTCTTCGTCTAACGAGCTAGCTCTTGGTGCAAATGAAATATCTACGGATATCGCTGAAATGACAGAATCCATTAAAGATATTGAGAATAAAGTATCCAATTATACGAACTCAACAAAAGAAATGAACAGACGTTCAATACATACATTAGAGCTAGTTGAACAAGGACGCCAATCCGTTGATACGCAAGCTGAAGGCATGCGTAAAAACATCCAGGCTACTCAAAAAGTAGCTGACACTATCGAAGCCCTTTCTCAAAATGCTCGCGGAATTACGATGATCACAAAGACCATCACTGAAATCGCTGAACAGACCAACCTGTTATCACTAAATGCTTCCATCGAAGCAGCGCGTGCAGGAGAACATGGTCGAGGATTTGCTGTAGTCGCACAGGAGGTTCGCAAGCTCGCTGAAGAATCAACGGCTTCTACGAAGGAAGTCTTTGGCTTGGTTCGGAGCATCGAAACTGATATTAAACAAGCGATTGATAATATCGCTATCAACGAAGAAGTCGTACAGGTACAGAATGAGATGATCACTCAATCTGCTCATATCTTTGCTCAAATCGTGCAAAGTGTACAGTATATTACCGAGCAGATCTCCTCCTTCTCTGCCGAAAGTGATCTTATGTTGGAAAGTGCATTGAAAATCTCAAGTGCAATCGAGAATATCTCTGCGATCACGCAGCAAACCGCTGCCGGCACCGAAGAAGTATCAGCCGCTATGAATGAACAAATTAATGCCCTGCAGTCCGTTGCAGAAGAAACTGAGAAAATGACTCAGGCTGTATTTAATCTACAGAAGACGATCCATATTTTCAAGTTTTAAGTGACGTCCAAATCATATAAACAAATTCAAAAACTGCTCCTAAGCTTAGACTTAGGAGCAGTTTTTTTATATCTATTATTTCATAGGTTCGACAAGACTTTCGTCAAAATTCGAGTTAATTTGCGATAATATATTGACAAAGAGTGTCTAGGAATATATTGTAAAGGAAAATTCTTCTTATAAATTTCTAAATTAATATTGGCAAAATCTTCGAAAGAGGATGACGCAAAACCATGGATCTACAGCCTCATTTTTAATCTGAGGCCATGACTGCCAGGTTGCTGAAAACCAAGACGACTGGACTTTTGTTCAGTCTCTATGGCGATTTATGCTACCAACCTGTGCCCTATTTTAGAGCACAGGTTTTCTAGTGTTTGGTTTTAAAATAACAATCAACTTGTGAGGTGTATTTTTTGAAGACAGTCGCAGATTACATGTCGGAAGCACTACGGAACCTTGGTGTTACCCATTCCTTTGGTATCATCGGTAAATCCATTTGTCCTATCGTTCTTAAAATGGTAGATTACGGTATTGAATTTATTCCTGGAAGACATGAAAGCAGTTCCGGCTTCGAAGCAGCTGGTTATGCGCTGAAAACTGGAAAACTAGGCGTAGCTTTTGGCACTTCGGGTCCTGGTGGAACAAACCTACTAACTGCAGCAGCACATGCTAAGGCCAACAACCTACCTGTCCTATTTATTACTGGCCATCAATCTATTAAAGAGCTTGGAATTCCCCAATGTCAGGACTCTACCTCTTTTCTAGCTGATTTAGCTGATATGTTTAGACCTGCCACCTTATATAGCAAGCTTATTGAACGTGGAGATCACTTTAGCACAATCTTTAATCATGCCATATCCATTGCTTTGAGCGGTAATCGTGGTCCCGTTCACCTTTGTATTCCCTTTGATGTACAAACGGAATTGCTAGAGGAATGTAATATTGTAATCCCTGAACGCGAATCACTGGTTAGCCATGCTAATATCGACCGTGTACTTGATGCAATAAATAACTCAAAGAATCCAATAATTATCGCGGGTAAAGGCGTTAACCGCTCAGGAGCACATAGTGAGCTAATTCAATTAGCAGAAACATTTAATATTCCTGTAGTTACATCTCCAGGTGGTAAAGGAGCTATAGCTTGGGATCATCCACTCTATCACGGTCCAATTGGAGTAGGCGGTTGTACCCATGGGGATGACTTGCTGAATCAAAGTGATCTATTTATCGTTCTCGGGTCACGTTTAAGCGATATGACTATTTGTAATCTTAAAAAGGAAAATCATCCTGCAACATTAATTCAGTTTGATAGCGATCCGACTTTTGTCGGAAAAATATTGTTCTCTAAAACGATTCCAGTGACTGGAGATCTACGTGACAATCTAGTTTGCTATCTCAATAATATTGACACGAACAACATCACAAAACGCGAAGCACCGACAAATTCCGATTATACCGAAGAGCCTCCGATTTTACCAAACCTTTCACTTGCATCGGTCTTGAGTACGATGAGTGATTTGATTCCTTATAACAGCACAGTCTTTGTTGATGATGGAAGTCACGGTTTCCATGCTGCGAAATGGTACAAGGTTAAGAAACCTGGCAGTTTTGTATTCGATGCTTACTTTGCTTGTATGGGTAATTCCATCGGGATGGCAATTGGCGCAAAGGTTGCTGCACCAGAAGAAACGATCTTCTGCATTACAGGAGACGGCTGCTTTATGATGCTAGGCGCAGAGATTAACGCTGCTGTCTGCAAGGATATTCCTGTCATATTCATTGTTGTGAATAATAAACAGCTAGATATGGCTCTAAAAGGTATGGAAAAAACTACAGGACGTATTGACGGAACGATCTACGAAGTCCCTATGGACGCTGTGAAATTCGCAGAATCACTTGGTGCTACGGGTTACAAATGTGAGACAGCTGAGGAGTTCGAAACAGCTATCAAGGACGCTGTTGCCATCAACCGTGTTGCCGTCATTGAACTGCTAACAGACCGTGATGAGGTCCCTCCGACTGCTCATCGTACTTTGAACCTAAATTAGGAGGTCACTTATGAAAGACAATGTAAACAGTGGTCTTAACCACTTCACGAATCTCTCAGGAGACTACGGAGCTAAGGCACTGGCTCCGATTAAAGAACATTTCCCTGATTTGGCTGAATTTATTATGGGAAATGCCTACGGCGATATTTTTCAACGCAACACAATCGAAGCTGACTGGAAGGAAATCGCAGTTATCTCTGCCCTGATTTCGATGGGTCAGTTTGATCAATTGGGTGTTCATTATGTCATGGCTCTTCGTGTGGGAGTTACTGTAGAACAACTCAAAGGGATTCTATTACACTTAGTACCCGCAATAGGGGCACCTAGAATCATTACCGCTTTTAATATCCTTCTCGAAACGATTGAAGAAATAAAGTAACTATATGCCGGATGGAAAAATGCAGCATTTGTTATTGAATATTAAATATTGCAACACAAAAAGCGGCAGGCCAAGGATAATCCTTAGCTTGCCGCTTTTTGTGTTAATCTGTGATGGGGACTTTAGGACTCACTGGCAAAGGACAAACCTTTCTCCGTGAGCGCACGCCGTAATTGATTAAGTGCCTTAGGTCCCATCCCGTGTAACTGCAGAAGCTCTGACTCAGTGAGCTTACTGATTTGGTGAATCTCTGTATACCCAGCACCATGGAGTGCTCGAAGCGCAGGCTTGGCCAATCCAGTCGGAAGATCTGATTCTGATCCGCCAAGCATTCCTGCAGGATCAGTTTCTATATTTCTGTTCTTAGACATATGCATCTCCCTGATCACTGATATCCTTCATGTTTCTCCCAGCCCATGGTCCGCGCTACAGCGTCTTTCCACGCGCTGTAACGACGTTCACGCTCATCCATACCCATTACAGGTGAAAAGACCCTCTCCGCTTTATTGAAGCTTTCCAGCTGTTCTCTTGTCCAGACCCCATAGGTTAATCCAGCCAAAAGCGCTGCTCCCAGCGCAGTCGTCTCCGCATATGTAGTTCGAGTAACTTCACTACCGAGGATATCAGACTGGAACTGCATCAGCAAATCATTACGAACAGCTCCACCATCTACACGAAGGCCGGTTAATGGCATGCCCGCATCTTTTTCCATAGCCCCTATTACGTCTCTAGACTGAAATGCTAATGACTCTAACGTTGCCCGTACCAAATGTCCCGAGGTTGTGCCTCTAGTTAGACCGAATACGGCTCCACGTGCGTACATATCCCAATAAGGTGCACCGAGTCCAGTGAAAGCTGGTACGACGACAACCCCTTCACTGTCCTCAACTTCCCGTGCTTTGTCTTCTGAGCCTGCCGGCTCCGTTATGAGTCCCAGCCCCTCCTGAAGCCATTGTACAGCCGCTCCGGCTACAAATACACTGCCCTCGAGCGCATAATAGAGTTCCTCTCCCATTCCCCAGGCCACAGTGGTCAACAGACCATGACTGGAGACAACGGCTTCCGTGCCTGTATTCATCAGAATAAAGCATCCAGTTCCATAGGTGTTTTTGGCACTGCCGGGTTCAAGACAAGTATGCCCAAACAAAGCAGCCTGTTGATCTCCCAATACAGAGTGAATAGGGATTTCTGCACCGAACCACTGTGCATCTGCTGCACCAAATTCACTACCGGACATTCTCACTTCTGGCAGGATGGAGTGTGGTACTCGAAGCTCATCCATTAGCTCTTCATCCCAGCAGCGTTTATGGAGATTATATAGCATCGTACGTGATGCGTTAGTTACGTCAGTGGCATGTATAGCTCCGCCAGTAAGCTTCCAGATTAACCAACTGTCCACCGTCCCAGCTAATAACTCGCCATTATTCGCACGCTCTCGGGCGCCTTCCACATGATCAAGAATCCAGGAGAATTTGGTTGCAGAAAAATAAGCATCCACAACGAGTCCCGTCTTGCTAGCAATAAGTCCCTCTAACCCCTTACTCTTGATCTCTTCACATACCTCTGCAGTACGTCTGTCCTGCCATACAATCGCAGGATAAATCGGCTTACCTGTTGCTCTATCCCAGATTAGGGCCGTTTCCCTCTGATTCGTAATACCGATAGAAAATATTTCCTGAGGCGCAATCCCGCTCCGAGTAATCGCCTCTCTTGCAGCTGCAAGCTGTGACGCCCAAATTTGCTCTGGGTCATGCTCCACCCAGCCAGGGCGGGGGAAAGATTGTTCAACCTCATATTGTCCTTGTGAGACCATTCTAGCGTCCTTATCGAACAATATGGCTCGTGAACTGGTAGTCCCTTGGTCTAAAGATAAAATCATTTGATGGCCTCCCAAGCATAAACAATGAGATATGTTCCACGATGAACAAGATTAATGTGTTCGTTTCAACAAAAAGCACCTCTGCTGTCAGAGGCGCTATCACACATTGTGTTTGGAATTACTGTTTTTCGACAGGAAGTCTTAGGGTAAAGGTAGTACTCTCACCCAATTTACTGGAAGCTGTAATGGTTCCATGATGCGACTCAACAATATTTTTAACAATCGCAAGCCCAAGTCCCGTTCCACCTGACTCTCCACGTACACGTGCCTTGTCGGCTTTGTAGAAACGGTCAAATATATACGGCAGGTCTTCCTGAGGAATACCGACGCCTTCATCCTGAATTTTAATTTCAAAATAGCGACGTCCTTCTAAGACACAAGTTCCTGTATGAACTGTGATCTTCTTACCGCCCTGTGTATGACGAAAAGCATTATCGAGCAAGTTCGTTAAGACCTGCTCCAGCTTATCTTCATCCGCAGCCTTAAGAACAAGGACATCGCTCTCTTTGTTTAGCTGCAGATGAATATCACGCTCTTTAGCACGTACGGAAAATTTACGGTACACACGTTCAAGCAGTTCATTCATATCTACCTCTGCCTTCAACATATCCGTGTGTCCGGCTTCCATTCGCGCAAGGTCGAGTAAATCCTTTACAAGACGTCCCATACGGAGTGATTCATCATGAATGACCTGAATCAGTTCACTGCTTTCCTCTGGTGAAGTAGCCATGCCGTCAAGTAAAGCCTCACTATAACCTTGCATCATCGATAATGGCGTCCGAATCTCATGAGAGACGTTCGCCACGAAGTCACGGCGCATTTTTTCGAGTCGTACTTCTTCAGTCACATCACGCAGAACAGCAACCACTCCACGAATGCTACCCTCAGAATATAAAGGAGCCATATGGACGGACCACACGCCCTGCCGGACATGTACATTAGAACGCTCATCGCCGCCTTGTTTCAACGTGCTCAAAAATAAAGGACGAAGGGGAGGTGGAACATTACTCTCAGCCGATTCCGAATGAGGTTCAATATCACTCTCTTGTTCCCACTCTAAATCGCTCCAACTCTCAAGAAGCGATTGACCATGCGGATTGGTCAGAATTATCTGGCCTAGGGTGTCAAAGGTGATTACAGCATCACTCATGCTGCGTAATACACTGGATAGATGACCCTTCTCATGGTGCAGACTGCGGATATTCTCTTCCAACTCCTCAGCCATATGGTTGAAGGAAGTCGCCAATTGACCGATTTCGTCGCTCGTGACAAGCGTCAGCCTTGTTCCGTATTCACCACGTCGAATATTGTTTGCAGCCTCGATGACACGTTGCATCGGTTGAGTGATCTTGGTGAACAAGAACAACGCGAAGAATGTCGTCAAAGAAAATCCGATCATGCAGGTATACATAAATAAACGTTTGATATCACCAGAATTGGCAAAGTTACTGTCGATATAGGGAAGTAGAAACAACCCGAGTGTAATCAGTACGACAGCGACCAGGCAGATGATCGTAACCCACAGCTTACCGACAAGACTTCTCCAGAAGTTCACTTATTTAGGTACCTCAAGTTTGTAGCCTACACCCCATACGGTAGTAATCATCGCCGCAGATTCCGGTGATACCTTATTCAGTTTTTCACGAAGACGTTTAACATGGGTATCTACAGTACGTAAATCTCCGAAAAACTCATAATTCCAAACATCTTTAAGCAATTCTTCACGAGAGAATACTTTATCCGGCGAAATCGCCAAATAATGCAGCAGTTCGTATTCTTTCGGTGTCAGACTCACTTCTTCACCGCCAGCAGTAACCCGGTGTGCGTCATGCTCAATAATAAGATGAGTAAATACAATGTTATTACTGGAGTTGCTCTCTTTGGACAAAAATGCAGTTGCCGAAGAACGGCGCATAATGGCCTTCACGCGATAAATCACTTCGCGAGGGCTAAATGGCTTCACGACATAGTCATCAGCACCCATCTCAAAGCCCTGTACACGATTAATCTCTTCGCCTTTAGCTGTAAGCATTAAGACTGGTGTTGACTTGACCCCTCTGAGTCGGGTCAACACTTCCATTCCATCAATGCCAGGCAGCATAACATCCAGCAAAATCAGACCGTAGTCATTTGCAGTTGCTTTACGAAGAGCGATTTCTCCATCTTCTGCTTCATCGATTTCATAGCCTTCTTTTTCAAGATACATCTTAAGCAGGCGGCGAATGCGTTCTTCATCATCCACTACCAGAATTCTGTTTAAATGATCTGCCATTTCACAACAACCCCTTCATCAAATACAGTAGAACGTAACCTTAAATCCATTGTGCTGTGTTAGCAGGTAAACTATGCTCAGTCCGTCCCCGCATAAGAATGAAGTCCGGCGATGACTAGATTAACGCCAACTAAGGTAAACATTACGACTAAAAAGCCTAGAACAGCAAGCCAGGCAGATTTTCGCCCTTGCCATCCACGAGCTAATCGTAAATGAAGATAAGCACTGTAGAAGAGCCAAGTAACGAGTGCCCAGACTTCTTTGGGGTCCCATCCCCAGAATCTTCCCCAGGCAATTTGCGCCCATATCATTGCAAAAATCAAAGCGCCTAATGTGAAAATAGGAAAGCCAATGGCTATCGCCCTATACGTAATCTCATCTAGATCGCCTTCATCAATTCCCTCCATTACCGGGTGAATCGCTGCGCCTAGTGGCTTACGTACGATCAAGCGAAGAATTCCGTAAAGGAGTAATCCTGAAAGAATCGACCAGATTACAGTATTAAACTTCCGGCCAGCATTCACACCATTCATCCATGAAGGAGCTTCAAAGAGAGGTTCTTTCATGCCAAGAAACGACTGGAAGCTTTCAATTTCGCTATTGTGAGGGGCCACAATCGGCGGCATTCGATAACTCACTTTCTCTATTGTACTATTTTCCTGCCCTGCGCTGTCAATCGTAACGTTGGGACGGACAAAAACAGTCTCATAGCCTGCTCCGCGGAAAGCAAAAACTGAACCCAGAAACCCAATTATAACAATGATTGAAAAGAGAGTAAATTCAATCAGCCTTTGTTGTTTACGATCCACCTTTTCTTTACTGGAAAAATTAACAGTCCGCAGCAGATACATCAGCCCTGCCGCAAATCCTACTGCGAAAAAGGACTCACCCAGCGCTGCCAAGGTTACGTGAATCTTGAGATAGTTCGATTGCAGGGATGGAATTAACGGCTGAACCTCCTGTGGAAAAACAGCTGCGTATGCCATCACAATAATACTAATTGGAACTGCAAACAGCCCGAGAATAACCTTACGATAGATCGCATACATCACTGTAAAGGCTACCATAACCATCATAGATAAGAAAGTCATGAACTCATACATATTGCTGACTGGAATATGCCCTGAACCAGCCCAGCGTGTAAAGAAATAAATAAGATGAAAGATAAGACCTATAGAAGATACAATAAAAGCTATTTTACCCCATCGAGCAGTATGCTCCTCTGGCTTGCGGCCCGACCACTTGCGACCCATGATAGCGATAGTGAATAACATAAACGACCCGCTGTATAATAAGAATGCGGCAATAAAGACAGCACTGCTGATATCGAGCAAGCTCATGTAAGGCCTCCTCCATTATCTATTGATTTTTCATCGACTACCATATCTACTTTTTCTAAAATAGAAACGATCTCACGGCGGAAACCGAACCAATTCTTGTTCGTATGTCCTCCGAGTATTAGCTCTCCGTTTACAACGGTAAGCCAGATGCGTCTATGCTGCCAGTAGAATCCAAGGATTAAACCCAGCATCACAATTGCTGCACCTAACCATACAAAAGGCATTGCACGATCAATACGTATATTCAAGTATGTAGTCGATTCCGAAAAATCAACATCGCTCATGTTGTCCACTTCAAGCTCAAGAAATCTATTGCTGCCGCCAAGCTTATCATTAATAGCAACCTGCTGAAACTGAGACTTATCTACCTGCTTAGGAAAATAGAAGTACTGCTGACCTTCCGCTGGCAAATTCGGTCCTTGAATCAAGAACAAGAATGCTGGTGCATTCGGATACGGCGACTTAGATATCGGCTGCCCATCCTCATTTAGTCCAAAATCCATATATTTCTCTTTTAAAGTCATCGTATAAGGTCCCGCTGTTATCGTACGCTGCGGATTCTTCATATCCAGTTTGAATTTACCGTACGACTCCCCTGTGGTGGAGTTCTTAAGTACAGGCTGTACGGAACGCAGCACAGGCGTTAAATCATAATCAAACTGATACGCTTTCAATCCTTTATAATCCAAAGGTGAGTTTACTTGGATATCATGTGTTGTCACCTCGGCAAGCTGCGGTTCCTTAGTAGGATCTCCGCAATCTGCGGTACATTTATATAGCACTGCTTTAGTTTGGAATAATTTTGGAAGGATTTTTTTGCCTCGAAACTCCTCAGGCATCTCTTCATCTGTATAGAACTCTACGGTGAATTTCTCGTTTTTTAAATAGTAGGTCGTATCCGGAATCTGTGTAATCTCCCCTTGCGGGAAAGCTAGATGCTGATCCATGTTGAGACCCGGCAATCCTCTTGCCAATACAGCAAGTAAAAAAATAATCAAACCAATATGTATTACGTAAGGTCCCCAGCGGCTGAAACGGTGCTTCTCTGCTAGCAGAGCTCCTCCATCTGTTTTGACTCGGTAGCCCTTTTTACGCATAGGTTGAACCACCCTAGCAACCCAAGCTTCTGGTTCTTCTTGCACTTCAGTGACTAGCACGGCCTTTTGCCGAGTTAAGAACTGACGATGCTTTCGAATCTTCTGTCTAGTTAATGCCTTATATAGCGGAAGTACTCTGTCCAAACTACAAATGACAAGTGAAGCACCAATCATTACGAGTAGAGTTACAAACCACCAGGATTCGTATGTATGTGAAAGTCCAAGCTTATAGTAGATGTCCCCTGCTGTTCCATACTCCTGCTTATAATAACTAGATGCATCAATATTAAGAAAAGTACTCTCCTGAGGAAATATCGTGCCCAGCATAGAGCCTAACAGTGTCAATACGATTAGATAAATCGCTATTTTGACGGATGAAAAAAAGTTCCATACGCGATCAATCATGCCTGGATTAACACGCTGCGAACGACGGGCTACACCGTCATAACGCATTTCCAGATTCTCGCCCCAGTCCGATTCTTTGCCAAGCGGTTTTCCGCATGCTTCGCACAGAACAGTACCTACAGGATTCTGGTGGCCGCATTCACATTTGGTATTGGTTATAAAAGCCTCGCGTTCACTCATCAATCCACCAGCTTCCCAATTTGATCATCTAGTGAATCTAAATCAAGCTGGCCGATATGAATGCTGTCAATTTTACCCTTTGGATTAATAAAGAAAGTCGTTGGAAGTGGAGAAATACCATAACTTCGCACAGCATCTCGTCCCGTGTCCATCAGAATCGGAAAATCAATGTCGACCTGCTTCACAAAATTCTCGACAGTCATCTGATCTTCACCTACATTGATTCCTATAACGACTACATCCTTATCCTTCCATTTCTCCCATTGTGCTTGGAGCGCCGGCATTTCTTTTACACATGGTGTGCACCATGAGCCCCAGAAATTCAGCACAATAGCCTTACCCTTATACTCGTCTAATGTATGCCCAACTCCATCTAGACCTAGCAAATCAATGGCAGGCGCTTTACTACCTTCCTCTGGCTTACCACTTCCACCAAATACAGAGGAGCCAATTGCATAACCACCCACTAGAACGATTAGAAACAGAATTACGATTTGAATTGGTTTTCTCGCTTTACCCACATGTAAAGCCCCCTTCTGTGACGCAACTCATACTTATGTTGTAAGGTGTGAACATCCTATGAACATTATAGCGAATTTAGTCACAGTATTAGGGGGCTCAATTGTGAATATTCTGTGTCTTTATGACTCTTTACGTGGAGTTCTTTCTTTTAGCAATCCTGCTTTAGCAATTTGCTGCAGATGGTTAATTTCATCTTTGGTCAAATGACGGTAGGATCCGCGTTTAAGATTTTGCAGCATAATATCCCCGAAAGAAATCCGTTTCAGACGGATGACGGGGTGTGAAATCGCATCAAACATGCGTCGTACCTGACGGTTACGTCCCTCGTGAATCGTAATGCTGATTACCGCTTCTTTATTCACTTCATCGATATCTTTGTACTCCACTTCGGCAGGCGCTGTCATACCATCTTCCAGCTTGATCCCTGCCTTTAGCTTGTCCAGTGCAGTTCCGTGTGGTATACCCTTGACCGTAGCATGATACGTCTTAGGTACGTGATGCTTAGGATGGGTAAGCAAGTTAGCGAAATCCCCATCGTTTGTTAACAGCAGCAAACCTTCCGTATCGTAGTCCAGACGGCCTACAGGGTAAACCCGTTCTGTAATTCCTTTAAGGTAGTCCGTTACAACCTTACGACCCTTTGGATCGGAAGCACTTGTAATTACTCCTTTAGGTTTGTTGAACATAATGTAGATTTTGTTCTCGCCCCGGATCAGTCTACCGGAGACTTTAATAATATCTGTTGCGGGGTCCACCTTCGTGCCAAGCGTAGTTACGAGTTCCCCGTTGACTTCCACTTTACCGGCCAAAATCATTTCTTCACACTTACGTCTGGACGCCACACCGGCCTGCGCCAAAATTTTCTGTAATCTTTCCATTTTCGACTAGTCACCTCAGATTAATGATAACCATCAGAGGGATAAATCACAAGTTCATTCCATGGAAAAAATGCTCCTGGGCAGTATTTATTGTGGGGTTCGATGATTAAAGGGGAGATTTGGTAGCGCTCTACCAATTCTAGAATGAGTTTACCCGTTGCAAATAGCTGTTCCTTCCTGCCAGATAATGGAGGAATTCCATCTTCCCTGCTGAAATCACCTTCCAAGCAGATGTGAATATACTCCGGATCGGTCAGCAGCGGTGCCGCGTAAATGGCTCCGTCCACTCCAACCCAGAAATCAAAACCTTTGCCGTTAATGGAAGTACAGCGAGACTGGTGCAGAATAAAACCTTTATAAATCATAGCGGATTGCCTCCCTCCACATTGCTGAATTAGCATATGTCGAGGAAGGATAGGGGGTGACGCCGCCTACCCAAAAAGTAGTAGACAGACCGCGATCGCTGCAACGAAGCCAACGACATCGGAGAATAGACCTACCTTAAGTGCGTAGCGGCCGTTACGCACGCCTACGGCGCCAAAATAAACTGTTAATACATAGAGTGTTGTATCCGTACTGCCCTGTATGGTAGAGGCAATCATGCCGATTAGAGAATCTGGACCATGAACGCGAATCAGATCTGTGGTATAAGCTAGCGAGCCTGTCCCTGTGAGGGGCCGCAGAAGGCCAAGTGGCAGTACTTCTGGAGGGACGCCAAGCCCTTGCAGAGCAGGAGATATAAATCCCATGAGGAAGTCGAGTGCACCCGATGCACGAAAAACGCTGATCGCTACAAGCATCCCCACGAGATGGGGAATAATCGCGATTGCCGTACCAAACCCATCCTTTGCCCCTTCAACAAACGACTCATACACTGGGACTTTACGCGTATAAGCATAGAGCGGGATGAACGTAATCATGACCGGAATCGCCCATGCCGATATGAGACTGATTAACTGGTACAAGTCATGCTCACCCTTTCAAAGAAGAATTAGGCAGCGACGTCTTCGCCAATGAGGCAGAACCAGACTTTGCTGATGGCGGCTTTGGAGGTTTGCGCAGCAATGTCATCCTTCGGAAGAAGCGGTCAGCCGCTATCGCCGCAAGGGTCGCCACAGCTGTTGCGGCGAGGGTTGTGCCTACTATTCCCGCAGGATCTGCCGAATTGTAATTCAATCGAATCGCAATTAATGTCGCGGGAATAAGCGTAATGCTTGCCGTGTTAAGCGCAAGCAAGGTACACATAGCTGGCGTGGCCGTATCTTTATCGGGATTGAGCTTTTGTAGCTCCTGCATCGCCTTGATCCCCATAGGTGTAGCCGCATTGCCTAGTCCAAGCAAGTTAGCGCTCATGTTGGAGAGGATATAACCGATCGCAGGATGACCCTTTGGTACATCTGGAAAGAGGAAGGATACAATTGGACCAAGTATCTTGGCTATTTTTTTAAGCAAACCAGCATCCTCTGCGATCCGCATAATTCCAAGCCAGAATACAAGCACACTTATTAAACCGAAACTTACTGTAACCCCACTCTTAGCTCCGTCGAATACGGCGGCTGTAAATTCATCCATTCTGCCGTTAACGGCGGCGAACAGAAAACCGATGATGATCATTCCTAGCCAAATCCCGTTAATCATGGATACGCCTCCCTCTTCATTATTCAGCCTATCAGCTTACTTGGAGCTTTCCCCCAATTTAAATAACGCCTTCAGTGCACTTCCTAAAGCCTGAAACCAATTATCCGCAGGATAAGTGTGTGCTTGGGTTGCACTATATTTTTTAGTATAAGCGGATTCCTCAGGTGGTAAGGACTCTCGTGTATACACCGGAACCCGACCTATTTCTTTGTCACCTAGATTTAGAACGAGAACCCCTTGCAGTCCAAAGTTTGATCTTACAGTTTTAGCTGATGCTGCAGGCATCTGATTTAGGACAAGTTTGGTGGTCACTCTATCCTGTTCGCCTTGTCCGAGAGGATAGGCAAATTTTTTAGCTGTCACGAAGTCATAACCGCTTACGGGATCCTCACGTTCGATCAATGTCCTTAGCGGATAGTGATTAAACCCGAAGTTTAGTAGTGAAGCATGATCATTCCAGTCGTCGCCATCATTTATTGTCACTGCGACAAGCTGCTGACCGTTTCTAGTCGCCGAGCTGACAAGGCAGCGTAGCGCTTTTTTGGTATACCCTGTCTTTACACCGTCCGCTCCCTCATATAAATACAGCATTTTATTCTTGTTTCTCCATTTGTAATCCCATTTCTCATTTGGATTGTCTGCAGTTTTCTCCTGCGTCTTCACTATTTGCTTAAATACAGGATTATGAAGAGCATAAGCCGTTAGAACGGCTAAGTCGTTAGCACTCGAATAATGGCCTTCAGCATCAAGACCATGCGGATTAGCAAAATGAGTATTTTTCAATCCTAGCTCTTCAGCCTTATTGTTCATCAGGTATACAAACCCTTCTTCAGATCCGCCAATATGTTCAGCAATCGCTGTTGCCGCATCATTCCCTGAGCGCAGCATTAGACCATACAACATATTTTCCAGCGTCATCTCTTCTCCTTGCTGTAAATAAATTGAGGAGCCTTCTTTGGCGAAGGCATTTTTGCCAACTTTGACTTTGGATGCTAAATCACCATTCTCAATAGCGACAAGGGCGGTCATTATTTTAGTCAGGCTGGCAATAAGCATAGGCTCATCTCCTCGACTGCTATACAGAATACGCCCGGATTCCACATCAATCAGCGCTGCTGCCCTTGCATGCGTAGATATGGAGCTGTTCTCCGCATGGATCAAGGTTAGCGGTGTCAGAAGAAACAACACAATGCTCAGTAATAAGGCGATTGGAAATTTACGGGTTATTGTCTTCATATTTATCCTCCGGATTCTTATCGGTTCTTAAGTAAAGTCATTCATTTCATGCTTATGTTGTACAAGTGTATGCGGACCAGCCTTAGGGTATGTCCTCTCCACACAAAAAGGGACACCGCCTGATGTAAGGCGATATCCCCGAGGCTATTTGAACAATTATGTGTACCTAATGTGTTGAAGATTGGGATGTACTTGGATCGGGTTTAGCAGGTGCTTGTGATGCTTGTGCTTGTGGTGTCTGTGTAGCAGTTGACCCAGCTTGACCTGAAGAACTGCTGCTTTGGAACATGGTCTGGATTTTGTCGATGAGCCCAGGCGTGGCATCGATAATTTTTTCGAACAAATGCGTTTGATTGTCGAGTGGCACAATGTTTACCCCATCCTTACCAACCACTAGAAAAGCAATTGGTCTGATGGAGACACCGCCCCCACTACCGCCACCAAAAGGAAGCATTTTGACACCGCCTTGGGAGCTGGATCCACTTATAGAATCCTCTACTCGATAATCACTACCCCCTGCAGCAAATCCAAAGGCCACTTTACTAATCGGGAGAATAATACTACCGTCAGGTGTTTGTACCGGATCTCCAACAATCGTATTAACATCTACCATACCCTTGATATTTTCCATCGCTGTTTGCATTAGGCCCTGAATAGGATGGTCGCTCATATTGTTTCCTCCTTTGATTGAGTACGATTTCTCATGCTTCTACAGCGCTTATCATCCCCACATCCACACATTTGTATGTAACTTTCATTCTAAACTTTGCCCATGAGGCTCCCTGCGCATTCGTTTTAGTAACTTTCTCCATTTACTGATTCCCCCTGTCTCTCTCAAGACACGTGAAAGGAGCTTCATTGATGCGTATACGGCATAGGAAACGGACATTTTCCCCTCACATACTAACTCCATTGAAAAAGAATGCTCATCTTGAAAAACAGGCTTCACAAACACTCGTGGATTGTATTTCAATTTGACCCACTGTGAAATAAATCCAACGATGCTCCACTTCAATCCCCATACGGCCCCTGATACTATGGCAGTGTCAGCTGCATCACCAAGTGAGAAATCCGTGGACCAGTCGAGCTTTGATATTTTGACATGAGATACAGTTTCCTTAAACCATTTTTTCAATCCGCGTGTAGACTTCACAGCTAGTTGTATATTGTCCCGCCAGTGCTCAAATCTTTTTTTATCGAATTGTTCTTCCTTTACAGTATCAACACCTGTAGTCGCGGATCCCGTCTCTTTAAACTTCCCGATCACACCTTGCTCCAATCCTTTAAAGACCAATCGGGGCAGTTCATAGTGGAGTTTGATTAGACCAAAAAGAGTCTTAACATCTAACTCGAGCAGATCATTTTTGTCATGTTTATAGCACCGGATGCGGAAATCGATAGATGAAGACAGAACCAGGATCATTGCCAACACCAGCAATCCGAGGGGAATTCCAAGCCATAACGTCACGTATTTACCTCCAAGAAACCGAAATAATGGGAACCTTTGGTTTAGTATGGCAATTTAAGCTGGAAAAAATTCGGGGTTTGGATAAAAAAGTGCCTCTTCAAAAAAATAGGGACAGCCCATAAACCATATGAATGGTTTATGGGCTGTCCCAGCAATATAAATAATTGCGGAATTACAAAAAAACTAAGGTTCCTCTATATCCTCGAACGTCATTTGAGTATCCAGCTTATTGAACAATAGCTGCGTTTCCTCTTCCAAATTATCCGTGGATTCGAAGTTTGATGGTTCTGGCAATTCATTCAGACTTGCAAGGCCAAAACTTTCCAAGAATGATTTAGTCGTGCCATACAAGATTGGACGTCCTACCGCTTCCGCACGACCTACCTCATGGATCAAATCCTTATTATTCAGCGTATGAATTGCACGTTCAGATTTCACACCTCGAATTTCTTCGATCTCCACCCGTGTAATCGGCTGACGATAAGCCACAATCGCCAATGTCTCTAATGCGGCTTGAGACAAAGTGGATCTAGATGGGGAATAAGCCAAACGCTCAAAATAATGGGCATGTTCAGGCAATGTAGCCAGCCGGTAATTCCCGGCAATTTGGACTACCTGTAACCCCCGCTCCTGAGTCACATAATCCTCTTTCAGTTCTTCTAATGCTCCAGCCGCAAGCTCTGGCCGCTGCTCCGTAATCTCGGCGACTTGCCGTACGGAGATTCCTTCATCACCTGATAGAAACAACAGGCCTTCAATAATCGATTTCAGCGTTTTGTAATCCATTGAAGTGTTCTCCTCCTCTCCACTCCATTACGATGTCTTCAAACAATTTCTCTTGGTAGCAAAAAATCGCCTTCATTTTCATTAGTTCCAGAATCGCAAGAAAAGTAACTACGATTTCGTGTCGCGCCATTTCATCGTGAAGCAGTGCTGAGAAATGGAGCCTTCCGCCCTTTCCTCTGCGCTGCAGCGCATCCGATACATCACGTATACGATCTTTTACCGATATTTCGTCCCGGGTGATCCGCTGGTAAGAAGACCTTCTTGCCGCCTTACTTAGTGCTTTACGGAAAGCAGCTATAAGGTCGGAAGTATGTAGTCCTTTTAGCGTATGGTCGATCTCTTCAGGCACGAATGGACCCAGATCCTCCGGTTCCTTCGTAAAAATCAAGCTCCGCTCGCTCTCCATATCCATTAAATGAACAGCAATACTCTTGAATTTACGATACTCAATCAGTCGCTGAACGAGCTCAGCTCGTGGATCAAATTCATCTTCCTCGTAATATTCAAAATCATCGATCTCAATGACCGGTGGTTTGGGCAGCAATAGCTTGCTCTTTATAGATAATAGGGTTGCAGCCATCACGAGAAATTCACTCGTAATATCCAGTTCAAGCTCCTGCATACTTCGCAGGTATTCCATATACTGTTCGGTGATCTCGGCGACCGGAATGTCCTGGATGTCGATTTCCGCCTTATCAATTAAATGCAAAAGCAGATCCAGCGGACCTTCAAACGTTTCCAGCTTGTACAATACAGTCACGAAGCATCCTCCCGCCAAAAAAAGTAAAGTGCAGCGCCCAAAGGACGCTACACAAGTAGAAAGGGCTTTATAATCCATGCTTTCTTCTTATACTATAAATAAGCACGAATTCAACTGATTCGTCAATAGCTGTCTTACTTAAACAGTTTGTTAAGATTCGCCATTTCAATCGCAGCAGTCGCAGCATCCCAGCCTTTATTCCCTGCTTTAGTTCCTGAACGCTCAATGGCTTGTTCAATGTTTTCAGTAGTAACTACCCCGAAAATCGTCGGCACGCCGGTTTTAAGATTAATCGCGGCTACGCCTTTAGCGACTTCATTACATACATAATCATAGTGCGTTGTAGAACCGCGGATAACTGTTCCTAAAGTGATTACAGCGTCGTACTTACCGCTTTCCGCCATTTTTTGAGCAATCAACGGAATTTCAAACACACCTGGAACCCAAGCCACATCTACCTCATCATCACCAACACCGTGGCGTTTAAATGCATCTAGTGCACCGGATAAAAGCTTACTGGTAATAAATTCATTAAACCGTCCTACTACGACTCCGTATTTTAACCCCTCAGAAACTAAATGTCCTTCTAAATATTTCGGCATATCAATCATCTACCCTTCGTTTTTTATAATGTATGGTTATACTTTCGAATCCTCATTTTGTTCAATGTCGTCAAAAGACAACAAGTGTCCAAGCTTCGCCTGCTTCGTATGGAGATAATTAGTATTATCTTTATTCTCCGGCATTTGTATTGGCACGCGTTCAACAACTTCCAATCCATAGCCTTCCAATCCTTTGATCTTTCGAGGATTGTTCGTTAAGAGACGAATTTGACTTATACCTAGATCCTTCAGAATTTGTGCTCCAATCCCGTAATCACGTAAATCTGCTGGAAAACCAAGCTTAAGATTCGCATCTACGGTATCTAGTCCTTCTTCTTGCAGCTTGTAGGCTTTAAGCTTATTAATAAGACCAATACCTCTACCTTCTTGGCGCATATAGAGCAATACCCCTCTACCGGCAGCTTCGATCTGCCGAAGCGCTGCTTCAAATTGCGGACCGCAATCGCAGCGATGGGAGTGAAATACATCCCCCGTCAAGCATTCGGAATGTACACGTACTAACACTGGCTCATCCCCTGAAATATCGCCCTTCACCAATGCTACATGTTCTTTATCATCCACTTCATTTGTATAAGCAATGGTCTGAAACTCACCGAAATCGGTAGGCAGACGCACCGACACCTCGCGATTGACGAGCTGTTCCTTCTCATTCCGATAGTGAATGAGATCTTTGATGCTGATTAATTTAAGATCATGCTTCTTAGCAATCTCAACTAGATCAGGCAACCGAGCCATCGAGCCATCTTCCTTGATGATTTCACAAATCACACTGGCTGGATATGCACCACACATACGGGCTAAATCAACAGCAGCCTCTGTATGTCCGGAACGTCGCAACACGCCGCCTTTTTTCGCAATCAGCGGGAACATATGGCCAGGTCTACGGAAATCAGACGGCTTCGCTTTAGGGTCAATCATGGCCTTTACAGTCAAGGATCTTTCCCCAGCAGAAATACCAGTTGTTGTATCGATATGGTCTACGGATACGGTAAACGCTGTGCCATGATTATCTGTATTGTGGCTGACCATGGCCTGCAGTTCAAGTTCTTCCGCACGTTCTGCGGTAATTGGCATGCAGACCAAACCACGTCCCTCAGTGATCATAAAATTGATGACTTCTGGTGTCGCCCGTTCAGCAAGAGCTATAAAATCCCCTTCATTCTCACGATCTTCATCATCCACTACGATGATGACTTTGCCGCGCATTAAATCATAAATAGCTTCTTCAATCGGGTCCAAGACACTTTCCTTCTTCGATTGTTCGCTCATGATTCTATCCTCCTAATAGCTTTACGAAGGATTGTTTCCGTCCTCGTAAGCTTACTCTTTATTTAAGCAAATCCGTTCGCAGCCAAGAAATCATGGCTAATCCCAGAGCTGCTGTCACTTTCTTCATCCTGTCCAGTCGATCCATAATGCAGAAGATGATCGACATATTTACCAAGGACATCACACTCTATATTTACACTGTCTCCTGCCCGCTTGTAAGTTAACACAGTTTCCCCCAACGTATGCGGAATAATGGATACAGTCAGCGATGAAGCGGTCGTCTTTACTACAGTTAAGCTAATGCCATCGATCGTGATCGACCCTTTAGGAATGATGTATTTGAACAGTGATTTGCGATCTGGCGTGATCTCATATACTACTGCGTTTTGATCACGTTTCACACTTTTGATAACACCTGTGCCGTCCACATGACCCTGAACAATATGCCCTCCAAATCGGCCTCCGGCTGCCATTGCTCGTTCCAGATTCATCCGACTGCCAGGACGCAGCTCCTTCAGGTTACTGTTTCGATAGGTCTGAGGCATGACATCCACTGTAAAATAGTTCTCGCCTAAAGTTGTCGCTGTAAGACAGACGCCATTAACCGATACACTGTCACCAATCTTCAGATCATCCATGATGACCGAAGCGGCAATGTTCAGCACCATCATTTCTCCACCGGTGGAGACACTTCTCAAAGTGCCAACTTCTTCGACTAATCCAGTGAACATGCTTTCCCTCCTAAAAGTTTTGTAAGCATTACTTTAAAGAAAACACTTCGTTCTTAACTTACATCGGAAGCATTCGCTTTAGCGTACCGGAGTACCGCTGATACATACATTATCTCCGAGCACTTTTACTTCCAATCCCTCCAGAGAAATCGCATCCTTCATCAGCTCTACACCTGGAAATACGAAGGTCCCTTTCGCATTAGTACCACCGCCGACAATCTTTGGAGCAAAAAAGAGGATCACTCGATCAACCAACCCACTCTCAAGCATCGCACCGTTTAGCGTACCTCCGCCTTCAAGTAAAATTGATCCAATTTCCATCTCGCCGAGCGTTACCATAGCAGCCTTCAAATCCACCCGTGGTCCTGCACCGCTAATAACGATTTGTACCCCTGCCTCAAGCAGAGCAGCTTTCTTGGCAGCATCTGCAGCTTCTGTTGTCACGATAATAGTAGGCGCTAGACCGTCACTTACTACTGCTGAATCCAATGGAGTACGTAGTCCAGAATCAATCACGATCCGCACCGGGTTAATCCCAGGCACTTCCGTTCTTGTCGTCAGTGAAGGATTATCTGCAATCACTGTGTTCACACCGACCATGATCCCCTGATGCCGATGCCGCAGTGTATGTACAATCTCCCGCGCTTCTCCGTTCGAAATCCACTTACTATCACCTGATTTGGTAGCCAGGTTGCCATCCAACGTACTGGCACTCTTGAGCGTCACAAACGGCTGTTTGGTCAAAATATACTTGATGAACCGCTCATTCAGCCGCAGCGCACGATCACGCAGCAACCCTACTTCTACTTCAATGCCATGCTCGCGCAGCATTTGAACCCCGCGGCCTGCCACTTGAGGGTTAGGGTCTTCACAAGCGACTACCACTCTGGCTACGTCCTCATCGATTAGCCTTTGGCTGCAAGGAGGAGTCTTGCCATAGTGACTGCACGGTTCCAGTGTGACATAGGCAGTGCTACCCTTAGCTTGACCTGCCGCCATATTCAAGGCATGCACCTCAGCATGACCTGTTCCGCGCTGCAAATGAGTTCCAAGCCCAATCATAGCTCCATTCTTTACAACAACGCAGCCAACAACCGGGTTAATTCCCGTCTGCCCTTGGGCCCGTTCTGCCATATCCAGCGCCAGCGACATATAAAACTCGTCATTCATGTTGTCCATCTCGTCCTCCTATCCCCTTACTGTCTATCTGATTTAAAAAACAGAAAAACCCATCTCATTCTCCAGGAGGAGTTCAAGATGGGTTATGTGAGAGTTTATCGGCAGTCCAAATAAAAGTGTGCGTAAATAACCGTCAATCGACGGCAATTGTGAAATATCGCACATAATAAATGAAAACACTGCAGTCCACCTGTCTATACAGACAAGCGGTTAACCTCTCCTTCTTCCATCCAGACTATACTGTCGGTCCCGGAATTTCACCGGGTCCACCGTTCGCGTCAACAACGCGAGCCGGGTAGCGGACTAAGCGCGGTAGATAAACTTAATAATTAAGCACTCTACAACAGCATCACCGCCGGTAGGGAATTACACCCTGCCCTGAAGGATTGATCCTTTATTTAATTGAGGTTCAAGTTTTCCTTACTAACAAAATTATCACTTACACCATCGAAATGCAAGTGCGTTTAATATATTTACTTAAAATTTGTAACTTAATTCTAAGATGTACGGTGATTACAAGAAGAAACGACATTGTTTTTTATAAACAAATTTACGAATAAAAAAGAAAGCAAAAAAAGCGCCAGGACTAATATCTCCAAGCGCTCCTTGCTTTCTTTTTCCAATTACAAACCACGTTCTTGTTGTTTCAACAAATCACGAATTTCAGTCAACAGTACGATATCCTCGGCAGGTGCAGGAGTCTCCACTACTTCGACTTTAACCGCTTCTTTACGTTGAAATTTGTTTGCTAGCTTGATCACCATAAAGATTGAGAAGGAAATAATAAAGAAATCAACCACTGCCTGTAAAAACAGACCGTACGGGATAGATAATTTATTCTCCATCACCATAACATTCAGAGCCCGATCCTTGAGATCTATACCACCTGTTATTAAGCCAACGATCGGCATTATGATGTCTGACACTAATGATGTCACAATTTTACCAAAAGCTGCTCCGATAACGACAGCAATGGCTAAATCTAATACATTTCCTTTCAGGGCAAAAGCTTTAAACTCTTTCCACATCTTCCAATTTCCCTCCAACCTATCGAATTTGAAATTATTATAGCATAGTAGCTTCCCAAATCTTAAGACTTGTTAAGAAACTATTAAGTTTACCTTTACTTTTACCTGCCGCCGTTGTTAAGAAATCTCTTGTTAAATAAGGATTACGAACTACAAGAAAGGAAGATTTCTATCATGACAACTCTGAAAAAAGAAAAAATTCCAGAGCTTCAGCTCGTTCGTGCTCTTTGTATTATAGCTGTAGTCACTGTTCATGCCACCTCATATGCAACTTTACAAATGACAGGTTCGCGTTATTTTGTTATCTACAATTTCCTGAATATTTTTATGAAATATGGTACTCCGACCTTTATCGCGATGAGTGCCTTTGTGCTTTTCTATAATTATAATGAGAGACCTGTGAATAAAGCGCTTCTGACCTCATTCTACAAAAAAAGATTCCTTTACATCCTGCTTCCATACTTCATGTTCTCATTGTTTTATTTCGCGTTAACGCAGCTTGCAGTCGGTTCACCTTTCAATGGAGAGTTGATTCGGAATTTTTTTGTTAAGCTTTTCACTGGTAAAGCCTATACTCATCTCTATTTCGTATTCATCAACATGCAATTCTATCTGTTATTCCCTTTTCTTCTGCTCTTGTTCAAACGTTATCCGCAGATTCGTAAATACTCTATTGTCGCAGGAATTCTCATCCAATGGGGTTTCATCCTTGCTAATAAATATCATTTTCAAGTCGCAAACAGAGGCAGCTGGTGCCTCACCTATTTCTCCTATTACATGTTAGGGGCATGGCTCGGAATGTATTATCCACAGATTAAAACATGGATTGAGGCGCATCGATCAGAGCAAACTAAAAAGAATAATCCGCCTGGAATGGTGTTTCGAGGAATTTGGGCGATTTGGTTAACCTCAGGGATTTCTCACACGATGTTATATTACCAAAATCGACGATATGGCACTTCGTTCAACTCGTTGATTTATGAACTGCTATACAGTACTTTTGCATTTACAAGCCTGTTAGTTTTAATGTCTGTTGCACGGTTTCTGTTGAGAAAATCATCACTTTCATTCTTATACCAACCACTTGAGCGGTTAGGATCGTTTTCATTTGGTGTATATCTGATACATCCGCTATTCTTACTGCTATACAGACAACTTTCTCCAACAATCAGTACTTCGTGGCTTCTGCATCTCTGGTATGTCGGCGGCTTTATTATAGCTCTAGGCTTTTCTTGGATCGCCGTTAGTCTTTTAGCACGTTATTTGCCGTTTGCCTGGGTGCTTTTCGGAAATGTATCACAGAACAAAAAAGAAGGATCACATACGACTTCACATCGCTCATCGCCAGCCTTCAAATAAGTCTTTTGAACGTGAATATATTGTATACTTCTTGTAGAACGATTGCTTTACAAGCAAGAAAGGACGCTGAATCATGCACAACGCAACACTGCTTTTGGTTGACGATGAAGCCGAGATTATCAAGCTCATGCAGATCTATCTGGAGAACGAAGGATATCGCCTGTTAACTGCCCGAGACGGACTGGAAGCACTTGAAATTATCAAAAAAGAAACGATAGACCTAATGGTACTAGATATTATGATGCCCAACATGGACGGTATAGAGGCTTGTATAAAAATTCGAGAAACACAAAAATTCCCGATTATTATGTTATCAGCAAAGGGTCAGGAATTAGATAAAATCACAGGACTCAGTGTAGGTGCGGATGATTATGTTACGAAGCCGTTTAGTCCGCTGGAGCTCGTTGCCCGAATTAAATCCCAGCTGCGCAGAACCCGAAATTACATGGTCGATCTAAGTGCCAAACAGGATGAAATCATCATTGATGGCTTAGTTATTAACTCGGTGACGCATGAAGTTAGCGTGGATGATCAGCCCGTTAAACTTACTCCGAGAGAGTTCGCAATTCTGGAGCTGCTCGCCCGTAACAGGGGACAAGTACTAAGCATGGAGCAAATCTACGCCAAAGTATGGAAAGAGCAATTTCTCGAGAGCAATAATACGCTCATGGTACACATTCGAAAAATCAGAGAAAAAATTGAAGCTAATCCGAGAAAACCACAATATTTGAAAACGGTATGGGGCGTTGGCTACAAACTGGAAAAGGGAGGTTCTTCTAGTTGAATTTCAAACGATTCGATACCCTCTCCTGGAAAATAGTTGGCTTCAGCTTAACAAGTTTAGCACTTACAGCAGCAATTTTATTGATGGGTTATTATGGGACATCCCTTTTAATATGGCTAAATCCTTCGCGTTCCTTTTTTGGGGTTAAACTCATCCTCTGGGTAATCAATAACATCGGTTCTACGCCAATAGTGATTCTTATTGGGATTCCTTTGTTTATCTTTTTTATCCTAAAGCTATCCAGAAGTACCACAAACAAGCTTCATAACATTACGAGCGGGGTTCAAGCGATTGCCGACGGCAATTTATCTTTTAAGGTAACAGTAACAGGTACGGATGAACTCGGTAAACTCGCCGAAAATATGAATCTCATGGCTGGCAAACTAAAATCCGCTATAGAGGAAGAACGAGCAGCTGCGAAAGCCAAAAACGACCTAATCACTGGTGTATCCCATGATCTCCGGACCCCGCTAACCTCTGTGCTCGGATTCCTTGAGTATGTGGAGAAGGATCGTTATAAGAGCGAGGTTGAGCTGCGTTATTATGTGAATATTGCCTATGAGAAATCGCTGACTCTAAAAAAACTAATCGACGATTTATTCGAATATACACGGGTTAGCAGCAGCGGTCTCCCTCTTAATATAGAGCCTGTAGATCTCGGAAAGCTGCTCGAACAGCTTGTCGAGGAATTCGCTCCCGTACTAGAGCAAGCGGATATGACCTACCGTATTCATACAGATAAGAGCCCTTTAATTATCCATGGTGATGCGGATGAGTTAGTACGATTATATGAAAACCTATTTACCAATGCGGTTAGATACGGTAAAGAAGGTAAGATTCTAGATATTTCTGTCTATAGAAAAGACGATAGAGTGATTGCTACATGCACGAATTACGGCAATCCAATCCCTGCTACGGACCTTCCACACTTATTTAAACGATTTTATCGCGTAGATAAGTCACGTTCCAGAGAGACTGGCGGAAGTGGTCTAGGACTCGCGATTGCCAAGAGCATCACAGAACTTCACGGTGGAACGATTTCTGCTAAAAGCTCACGTAAACAAACTGAATTTGAGACTTCCTTCCCTGCGAGCGAATGATGCTTGCGGGGATTTTTTTTACAATCTCATCCATTAAGAAAAAGATAAGAATTCATAACATAAAGGCTTAAGATCTGTGACTTATAGTGATTCCATACCAAATCTGCTATAAGTGAGGATTGTTAGTTATGTTATTTAATTCATATCTCTTTATGTTTGGTTTTCTGCCTGTTGTGCTAGGAGGATATTTCATTCTAAATCGTTTTCGTCTCTTGTTCTACGCAAAAGTATGGCTGACCCTTGCCTCTTTGGTGTTCTACGGATACTGGAACTTAAAGTACGTGCCTTTAATTCTGCTATCCATCTTGTTTAACTACGCTATGGGTCATTTCATTCATACCGCATCTGCCGGCAGACGTCGACCTCTTCTAATCTTTAGCTTAATTGCAAATATTCTACTACTTGGCTATTACAAATACACTGATTTTTTTATAGAGAATTGGAACGGACTTACAGGAAGTAATCTTCCTCTTCACCATCTTATTTTGCCATTAGGCATAAGCTTCTTCACATTTACACAAATCGCTTATCTTGTTGACGCTTACCGAAATCAGGCGCGTGAATACAGTCTTGTGAACTACACGCTGTTTGTGACCTTTTTCCCGCACTTGATCTCCGGTCCCATCCTCCATCACAAGGACATGATGCCTCAGTTTGATAAGCTGCGAAATAAGGTCTGGAACTGGAACAACGTACGAAAAGGTATTTTATTATTTAGTATTGGTCTTGGAAAAAAAGTGATCCTAGCAGATACTCTGGCCGGTTATGCTGACAATGGATTTGCTACCGCGGCTCATTTTATAGATTCTTGGGTAGCTGTCCTCTCTTATACTTTACAGCTCTACTACGACTTCAGCGGTTACACGGATATGGCGATCGGAATCGCATTGTTGTTCAACATCCGCTTGCCTCAAAATTTCAACGCCCCTTACCGTGCGCTAAGTATTCGCGATTTCTGGAGACGCTGGCATATTACACTCAGCCATTTTCTTAGAGATTATATTTACATTCCACTAGGGGGCAACCGGAAAGGATTTTGGATTTCAATTCGAAATGTGGTGATCACGTTTCTGATTGGTGGCTTTTGGCATGGTGCAGGTTGGATGTTCATTCTCTGGGGGCTTCTGCATGGTGTCGGACAAGCTGTGGAGAAAATTTGGGGTCGCTGGGGCTTCCCCCTTCCCAAGTGGTTCTCATGGCTACTCACCTTCATCTTCGTGAATATCACATGGGTATTGTTCCGATCTGAGCAACTGTCTCAAGCGATTCGTTTATTAAAAGGGATGAGTGGTCTTAACGGGATATCTTTACCGTCTATAGGCACGCTGAAATGGGCAATCCTTCTGATTCTCATCTTATTGACAATTATACTCTGGAATCCGCGTCATATCTGGAACAAATGCAATTTACAGTATAGCCGGAAAACGGCTTTTATAATGGCATTTATCATCGTATTCTCGCTGCTGTTCTTCAACAGAATTACGACCTTTTTATACTTTAACTTTTAAAAATATTATGGAGGACTGATTATGCGTACATCTCCTGGGATTCATACAAAATCGAAACGATTCGTAAGTTATTTTATGCTTTTTTTCATTCTGTTAGCTTTTGTAACAGCGCTGATAACCGCATTTATCGACCCGCTGCAATTCTATCATCGCCCCTCGTGGTATACGCCGCTTCTGTCGGAACAAGAACGTTACCAGAATCCAGGCTTAGCCAAAAATTACGATTACGACAATATCATCATCGGTACATCCATGACTGAAAACTTTCTTCCGTCTCAAGTAGACGCAAGCTTAGGTGGAACAACCTTAAAGTTGTCTATGGAGGGTTCAACCGTTGACGAGCATTATAAAATCGCTAAACTCGCCTTAGAGACAGGGAAAGTACAACAAGTGCTTTGGGGGTTGGACTATTTCTCATTGAAGCTCGCTACCGCAGAGGAAGAAGAAGATTTCCCTGACTATCTGTATGACGGTAAGCTATGGACTGACTATAAATATTGGTTTAATTCATCCGTATATAAACAATTTTTTCGAAGTATCAAAAGTACGCTGAGTGGTCAAACGAAACAGGATTTAGAAACTTTGTACAATTGGAATGATAAGGTAGTATTCGGCAAGCAATACGTTGCTGAGTCTTATTTTAAAGCTTGTGACAAAGAGATCGATTACGGTACGAATGAGGAAAGCCTTGATCAAGTAAAGGTTTATTTCAATACGTATATTCGATCTCTATTAGAGGAATATCCAGATGTTCAGTTCTATTTTTACTATCCCCCTTACAGCGTAATGCGGCAGGTTGCTTGGTACTCCAGCAATCCCGTTCGTTTCAACAATCAGTTAGTTATGCGGCAATGGATGTTTGAGCAATTTGAGCAATACCCCAATGTGAAGCTCTATGATTTCCAGACAGCATCCGAGTGGACGTTTAATCTGGATCTGTATAAAGATTTAAGTCATCATAATGGTGAGGTGAATACCTGGATCGCTGAAGCTATAGGAGAGGATAGTTCGGAATATCGTGTAACGTCTAGCAACATAGAAGCATTTAACACACTTCTGGAAGAACAAGCGGAAAGTGCTGTCATCGATAGAAACGGCAATGTCTATCGTAGCAGTGTACAAGTAAACGGTGAACCTCTGGCATTTACCACCCGTCTAGTCCAAGGGAATGAAGAGTTATGGTTACCTGCCAAAGAAATCGGAACAGCCCTGAACGCTTCAATAGATTGGGACGCAGCTACCAAAACTGTATCACTTACTTCGGGTGGGAATAACGTTACTATGACTATTGGTAATACTGAGGCGTTAGTAAATGGACAGACTCTCGCAATGGATACCGCTCCACTACTTGCAGGAGGAAAAGTGTTAGTTCCCGTTGCTTTTGTTGCAGAGCATCTTGGATGGAACGTTTCTGTTGAACGAGAAGGTGATTGGCTACGCTACCTTCTTAATTCATAGAATAACGCGGTACATTTCAACTTCCTCCCAACATTTTTGGACATACGTAAAAAAGCACCCGGCATTTAGATGTCGGATGCTTTTTTCATTTCAAATTCGAATGATCTCAGATCTTTCACTTACGAGTTGATTCGTTGATGAAATAAAGCCTCCAATTCCTTTTCCAATTTGTTTTTTTGTCTTTGGATCCCCTCTTAAAACTTAATCTCTGTCACTACTCTATGCCGAATGCTTCTTATGTAATTCCACGCCCATCGCCCAATCTTATGTTAAAATAATGAAAAGTCTTCCTTTTGTGGCGGAGTTGACAGAATATATATGTACATATCTTTATCCATTTTATGGATTTACAGAAATGAAAAAATTCAAAATACCAAGTAAATTTTCAGAGTATTTTTATGTCCAAAGGAGGTTGGTTCATGCATCTTTCATCTTACTTTGATCGACAGCGTACAGAGGATTTTATTATGTTCTCCCTTTCACATTGGATTGCTCTGTCTATCATTGCATTGGTGTGTCTACTACTTTACGGTTTCAGATTCGAAATTCGCACGGACGTGAGACTTCGGCAAAGTGTTCGCTTGCTGTTGATTGTTATTCTTATGTTCTCAGAAGCGGGACTTCAAATATGGTATCTCTCTCAGCAGGTATGGCAATCCAGCTCATCATTACCGCTCGAACTATGCGGAATTACTTTACTACTATCCATTATCATGCTGATTACACGCAGCCGAAGACTTTACTCCTTTCTGTATTTTGCCGGAATAGGTGGAGCATTCATTGCTTTACTCACACCGAATCTGGTCTATCCGTTCCCTCATTTTCGATTTTTACTGTTCTTTGTAGCTCATGGTGGTATCATTCTTGCTTCTCTTTATATGACCTGGATTGAGGGCTATAAACCAACCTGGAAATCACTTTGGTTCACTATGCTTGGCCTTAACGTCGTGGCTGTGTGTGTCTGGATCGCCAATTATATCCTAGGATCTAATTACATGTTCCTATCTCATAAGCCCAGTACTTATTCTGTAATGGATTATTTTGGACCTTATCCTTATTACCTGCTAGTTGAGGAGCTATTTGCCTTCATTGTATTTCTGCTTATGTATTTAGTGTTTTTCTGGGTGCCAGAGCGGCGTAATTCGAGGCGTAAACGAATTGGTCGGCTTCCTAATTAAATGCGAAAAAGGCCAGCCTCCGATAATCCAAAGGCTGGCCTTTTTAAATTAAATATTCTTAAGCTTCGATGATTTCTACCGAAGTCATTTTGTCGCGTCCTTTGAAAGCATCAACAAGATCCATACCTTCAACTACTTTACCGAATACAGTGTGTACTCCATCCAAGTGAGGTTGTGGAGCGTAGCAGATGTAGAACTGGCTTCCGCCTGTGTTCTTACCCGCATGCGCCATAGCAAGTGTGCCACGCTCGTGTTTGTTTGGATTGATTTCGCAGTTGATGGTATATCCTGGACCGCCGGATCCAGTTCCGTTAGGACATCCGCCTTGAGCAACAAAACCAGGAATAACGCGGTGGAATGTCAATCCGTTGTAGAAACCATCTTTTGCTAGCTTTTCAAAGTTAGCTACAGTGTTTGGTGCATCTTGATCGAACAAGTCGATCAGCACTACGCCGCCTGTTTCAAGAGTAATTTTCGCTTGCTTTGCCATATGTAAATGACCCCTTTCAAAATTAACAAAATTAGAATACCTCAATTATATTACTATGAAACCACGCACAAAGCAAAGCAAGCAGGAGTAATTCCTGCTTGCTCTTTTTGCCTTCCCAATTTTGCCCACCTAACATTAGTCCCTGTTACTTAGCAACAGCGGCTTGTTTAGCGATACGCTCAGGAACAATATCGTTGGCAATAAGATCATTGTAGCTTTCACGACGCACTACAAGATCGCTGTGTCCGTTCTGAACGAACACTAAAGCCGGACGACGAAGCCGGTTGTAGTTGCTCGCCATGGAGTAATTGTAAGCACCCGTGCAGGCTACAGCCAACAGATCGCCACTTTCTGCCTTAGGCAGTTCTACATCCCAGATCAGCATATCTCCGCTCTCGCAGCATTTACCAGCGATGGATACAGTTTCTGTAGCCTCTTCATTCGCACGATTCGCAAGTAATGCCTCATATTTAGATTGATACAATGCAGGACGTGGATTATCAGTCATCCCACCGTCAACGGCAACGTACTTACGCACACCTGGAATATCCTTATTCGTACCTACAGTGTAAAGTGTAGTACCTGCATCTCCAACGATACTGCGGCCCGGTTCGACCCAGATTTCAGGCAAAGCATTATAAATTCCAGCAAAATGAGTCTTCACCGCATCCGTAATTGCAGCTACATATTCAGAAACATGTAACGGGGTATCACCCTCTACATAACGAATACCGAAACCTCCACCTAGGTTTACTACACGGAAGTCCACATCCAAACCTTCTTTAACACTACGAGCAAAACTCGCTACACGTTCAACAGCAAGCTGGAATCCATCCGTTTCAAAAATTTGAGAACCAATATGGGAATGTACGCCCAGCAATATTAAATTCTTTTTGCTGACTGCCGCTTTAACTGCTTCATAAGCAGAACCGTTTCCAATATCAAAACCGAATTTGGAATCGGTCTGACCTGTTGTAATGTACTCATGCGTATGTGCTTCGACACCTGGTGTCACACGTAATAAGATGTTAACCTCAACTTCTTTACGTGATGCAATCGACTGCAAAAGGCTAAGCTCCACCAAATTATCAACTACAAAGCAACCGATCCCGGCATCAATCGCCATTTCGATCTCTTCAGATGTCTTATTGTTGCCGTGAAAATGAATGCGTTCTGCAGGAAAGCCTGCTTGCAAAGCAGTATAAAGCTCGCCATCAGATACAACATCAAGCGACAAGCCTTCTTCATCAGCCAAACGAACCATAGCCATTACTGAGAACGCCTTGCTTGCGTAAGCTACTTGGAACCCAAGTCCAGAGGATTTAAAAGCATCCATATATTCCCGGCAACGTTGTCTAACCAATTGCTCGTCCAGTATATATAGCGGGGTTCCATATTCCGCTTTCAATTCAGTTACATCACATCCGCCGATTTCCAGATGCCCAGCATCATTAATTCGGCTAGTACCGTGTAGAAACATTCTTTAGTCCTCCAATTTCTGTGGAATATCAAGGTTCCACCCTGTCTTTAGTGTATTCAGTATAACAGACAGTGGGAACTCCATTGAATGGACTAATTTGCAGTAGTTTTGTATTTTCCTACGATTGTTAATCATTCTTTTGATTAGGCGGCATTCTTGTATTGTCTCTTGTTTTATTGAAAGACGGCCTTGTCTTCGAGCTTAGAACTGGCTTTCGCAATAGAATTTCACTCATCGCCTTTGCATTAAAAGGTATAAACGGCCACATATAAGAGGAGTTATAGGACCGTTGGGTAGTTAGGAAAATAGTCAGTAGCGTCGTGCCAATCATAAATCCTGGCACCTGGAATGCCGCCACGGCTAACAATAACCCAAGCCTGACTATTCGATTCGCAAGACCCAGTTCATAACTTGGGGTCGCAAACATACCTATGGAAGCCACCGCCATATATAGAACTACCTCGTTGACAAACAATCCGCTCTGGACAGCTATATCACCAATCAATATCGCCGCTATCAGACCCATCGCTGATCCTAAAGGTGTCGGTGTGTGTACTGCGGCCATCCGCAGTAAATCAACCCCAAGCTCCACAATAAGAAACTGGGCAATTAGAGGAATTCTTGCCGTCTTTTGGGGACCAATAAAATCCAGTACAGGCGGCTTAAGCTCAGGATGAATGACAAGCAACATCCATAGCGGTAGCAGGAACATGGAAGCAAATATTCCGATGAAACGAACCCACCGCAAGTACGTTCCCATAAAAGGCGTCTGACGATTCTCCTCCGCATGCTGGCAGAGATCAAAAAATGTAGTCGGAAAAACTATAACGATTGGTGACGTATCCACGAAAACTACAACCCGTCCCTCTAATAAATTAGAGGCCACTACGTCAGGGCGTTCAGAATAACGCACCATAGGATATGGATTCCAACCGCCCCCGATAATTGCCTCCTCCAATTGCTTATCTGCCAGAGGAATGCCGTCGATATCAATACTGTTGATTTTTTCGATAACAGAACTAACCTGTGTTTTATCAACGATATCATCAATATAAGCCACACAGACATCCGTCTGTGTTCGTCGTCCAACCTGAAATATCTCATATTTCAACCCCGGATCACGAATCCGTCTTCTGACAAGCGAAATATTACTCAGTAGAGTCTCTGTGAATCCATCGCGTGCACCGCGTACCACCCGATCAATCGAAGGTTCGTCGGGACTGCGACTAGGGTAAGAACGAGTATCCATGACGATAACCTTGTTCTCACCTTCGATGAATAGTACGCTCAAACCTTCTAGTACCTTCTCGATACTTTCACTTAACGAATTACCCTCCTCCACCTGGATGTGAGGGACATATTCATTCATAAAGCTAGACAGTACACCCGTAGACAGATTCTCAGAGGTGAGATAGGTCAGACGTTTTAGGATCTCATCCGTTACATCTGCATTAGTAAATCCACTTAAACAGAGAAGAGCTGTCTTATGACCGCCAAAGGACATCTCTCTAAACGTTACATCAAAGCTAGTTCCGAGCCCGATTACCTCAGTAAGTGTATGTTTTGTATCTTGTAAGGAAGTTGAAATTTCATCATTTCCTTGCCAGTAAATGACGGACTCTTTTAACGAGTTAGAGTGCTCGCTATCTCGTTTCTTTTGCAGTTTACTGATTCCCTTTTGGTTGGTGCTGTCTTGTGACTCTTGCCGTGCTTGCTTTTTAGTCGGCTTGGGTTTTGGTGCTTGTTGGGCATTCTGATCTTGTGCCTCATCTTCGGATTCCGAGTCTGAATCTAAGCCGAATAATCTGGCAAAAAATCCTTTACTAGGCTCATTCTGCTCCTGATTGCCGAGCTCATCTGACGCCTCCGCATCCTGCTGCCCAGACTCTGGCTGCGTTGACGCTTCTGCACTTTGCTCTTCTGTCCCGAGCTCATCTGACACCTCCGCATCCTGCTGTCCGGAATCCGGCTGCGCTGATGCTTCTGCACTTTGCTCTTCTGTTCCGAGCTCATCTGACGCCTCCGCATCTTGCTGCCCAGAATCCGGCTGCGCTGATGCTTCTGCACTTTGCTCTTCTGTTCCGAGCTCATCTGACGCCTCCGCATCTTGCTGCCCAGAATCCGGCTGCGCTGACGCTTCTGCACTTTGCTCTTCTGTTCCGAGCTCATCTGACGCCTCCGCATCTTGCTGCCCAGAATCCGGCTGCGCTGACGCTTCTGCACCTTGCTCTTCTGTCCCGAGCTCATCTGACGCCTCCGCATCCTGCTGCCCAGACTGTGGCTGCGCTGACGCTTCTGCACCTTGCTCTTCTGTCCCGAGCTCATCTGATGCTTCGGCATCTTGCTGGCCTTGACTCGGATCAGCAGCTGCGATGTCACTGGCCATAGAAGCAGTATCTGCTTCAGTGTGATCAGCAACTAGCTCGGATGCAGTATTCTTCATTGCTGCGGCAGCCGCAGCATTTTCCTCCTGATGATCATCATCCGGCACTGAATCACCGCTGTGAATAAACTTGCTCATTCCATAACCCCCTGTTTACTGTCGGTATACAAACCAGTCGAACAAAGAACCCGCGACCTTCCCGCTTACCATCGCCATCAACAGCCCGAACAGATAATGTGTCATATTCAAGCGTTTAGCGAGTATCGGCAGCACATTTAATACCTCGGTCAATGCTGCAGCGAGCATCCCGACAAAAATCCCGTCAAATAGGCCTATACCCAGTTCAACTAAAGGACCTGAAGATATTTTCCAATTCCAAAAATCACTCACGGTACCTACCAATGACCCGACTACCATCGCACCCTCGTACCAATGTACTTTATCGTAAGAAGAGGTTAATTGAGCCAGACGGGGCACCATGTCAAGCACCACAAATAAAGCGATCACACCGCCGCCTACAGCGATTCCACCTGCAATACCCAGCAGCAAATTCAATCCCAGTGTTATAGGTGCCGTCATCTTCCTTCCTCCGTGTTCTCTGGTTGAGTTTCTACACGGCGCCTCATTTTACCGTACTCCTCATTGATGACGTATTGGTCGATATTTTTCTGATACAGGTACATTTCCACTTCTAACGGTGTAGGCTCCTCATTCCACTTTTTCTTAAATAAATGGTTGAAAAAAATGACCATCCCAAAGCCGATGCCTACAGAATATGCAATCTGAAAAACAACCGGATGTTCATCCCGATGACCGGTGATCATCTCCACAATTCGGATTTGGACCTCCTGCATGTTTACATCCGCATGGAAATTCATGATTGTCAGCGCAGACCCGAAGAACAGCAGTAGCCACACTAAAACAAACATCGCTATTGAAGGCTTACGTCTCTCCACCGGACTCTCAATCTGCACAATCGTTCTGCCTTCACCTATCGGCTCAATATCCGCTTCTGGCACCAGTTCATAAATGCGGGGAATCACCATCAAGAGATCAATCAAAATTAGATTGCCGTCACTTTGCTCTGGCTTCATTAGCAGAATAGATTCCAGCGACTCTTTCAGCTCAGGCTCCGCAATCAGAAATGCAATATCACCCAATGTGACACCTTTACCTTTGGGCACCGTCACCCGATTCTTAAGCTGTATATAGATGGCGGGAGCAGAATGTTGTTTCATCCGCATTCCTCCTAAAGGTTGTGGTCAAGTAGCTCCGGTGCAAGATAACGGTAGTATGGGAGAAAAGCCTTAATTTTACTCTTTAGGCTGAAATCAATTTCCATGAATGGAAACTGACCTCTCAAAGGTATGAGTTTGATAATCAACAAAAAGACAGCTCAAGGTGATTTCCCTCAAGCTGTCTTTTTTGTTATTCCTTATGATCTCTCTAGAATTGAAGAGAATCCAGTTTCTTACCTTCAAAATCAAACAGAGCTAAATTGGACCATCCATTCTCATGACCGACAGACCATTCCTTTTGCGAAGGGATCCAGGCGGGCTCCCAGTAATAAAAGCCGATGCCTTTTCCGTTAGGTGTATTCTCAATTACGCTAATGAAATCCTTCATATAGTTAGCTTGACCCTCTACTGTGGCTGGATAAGCTTCATGTAGCTGGGATTCCTCATTAACAATTACAGAGAAACCCTCAGGTGCATTCAGCGTCCAAGGATAGGCTGTTTCCACCACAATGATATCCTTGTTATAACGCATCGCTAATTCGTTCAGGTTATGCTGCAAGTCGTCCAAAGTACCATGCCACCAGGAGTAAAATGATAATCCGATAACATCAAAATTAACGCCATGCTCCAAGAACCTATCATAAAAGTTACGGCTAGTCGGATGATCAGCCCCGCGGTCAATGTGGATCATGATGGACAAGTCAGAATCGACGGATTTCGCACCCGCTATACCCGCTTTAACTAGCGTAGTGAATTGCTCCCACTGTTCCGGAGTATCACTATCTCCATCTACCTTGCCCTCTCCCCATAACATGCCTGGCGTAATCTCATTCCCAATCTGCACCATATCGGGAAGGGTACCTTGAGACTGCAACGCCTCAAGAACTTCACGAGTATATTCGTACACAGCAGATGTCAAACCACTAAAATCAAGTAACTCCCAAGCTTTTGGTTTCCATTGATTAGCGGGGTCGGCCCATTTATCTGAATAATGAAAATCCAGAAGAAAGTTAAGCCCTGCGTCCTTGATTCGCTTAGCCATAACCAGCGTACGTTCCAAATTGCAAAAGCCCCCAGGAGGGTCATTCCAAATCCGCAGGCGGATGGCATTTACTCCATTGTCCTTAAGGATATGGAGTAAATCCTCGCCCTCCTCAGCCGTCCGAACAGAGCTACTGTGGAACTTGCCTCCACCCTGCTCTATTTCATCCAGAAACGAGATGTCCATTCCATTGATAAATGTCGTTATCATCATCCCTACTCCTTTACAGAACCAAGTGTCATCCCTTTAACAAAATACTTCTGCAAGAATGGATATACGATTAGAATTGGAGCAGCCCCGATAAAGATTTGCGCGGCTCTAACCGTTGTCTGCGAGATCAATTCCATTTCCTTCGGATTAATGCTCATGGAGCTCATATCCCGTTGAATGATAACGGTCTGCAGAAAGGTCGCCAACGGAAACTGCTTGGAATTGTTCAAGTATAATAGTCCATCGAACCAGGAGTTCCAGTGGAACACCATACTAAACAGTGCAATCGTCGCAATCGATGGTAATGAAATCGGTAAGTAAATGCTGAACAAGGTACGGAAATGTCCTGCGCCGTCAATTAGCGAAGCTTCCTCCAGATCTTTAGGAATGCCTCGGAAGAAGTTCAGCATCAGAATGACTAAGAATGTATTCACCGCACCTGGCAGAACGAGTACCCAGAAGGAATCCATTAAGCCAATCTTTTGAATAACAATATAGAATGGAATCAGACCGCCATTGAACACCATACTGAAAACGAACAACCAGGAATATACATTCCGACCTTTGAAGGCCGAGTTTTCCTTTGATAGCGGATACGCTGCCAGAAAAGTAATCAGTAGTGTAAGTCCGGTTCCGAGTACAGTTCTTTGTACGGATACCCATATGGAGTGTAGGAATATCGGATTATTCATTGTCTTTTTATAAGCTTCCAGAGAGAACTGCTTTGGCCATAGGCCCACCAGGTTGGCGTCAGCCGCAGACTTGGCACTGAAAGATACAGCTAATACGTGAATCAGAGGAACAATACACATGAGTGCGAGTAGAATTAGAAAACAAGTATTGAATATGTTGAAAATACGATAACCTCTAGTTTTGTAATACATAGGTCTCCCTCTTCCTTAGGTAGTTTAGAAAATGCGATATCCTGCCCATTTCTTAGCCAGGCTGTACGAAACAAGGATCAATACCATACTAATGGCTGACTTGAACAGTCCGATTGCTGTGCCAAAGCCCATCTCACCATTCAGAATCGCTGTACGGTATACGAAGGTGTCGATAATATCGCCTTTCTGATAGACCAGCGGATTGTAGAGGTTAAAGATCTGGTCAAACCCTGCATTCAATACATTTCCAAGCGCCAGAGTACCTACAACAACAACCATCGGCAGTAGAGAAGGCATTGTGATAAAACGTGTCTGCTTCCAGCGCGTTGCACCATCTATTTCAGCAGCTTCATATAATGAAGGATTAATTCCTGCTAGAGCAGCTAGGAAGACGATCGTGTTATAACCAAATTCCTTCCATACATCCGTGAGAATGACCGTGAACCTGAACCAGTTATTATCTCCTAAGAAAAAGATAGGCTTAATCCCCATACTACCGAGGATCTGATTGACGAAACCATCTGTAGCAAGCAAATCTAGCAATATCCCGCCAAGGATGACCCAAGACAAGAAGTGAGGTAAATATACCAATGTCTGAATCGTACGTTGGATATAAACCTTGCGAATCTCATTCAATAGAATGGCGAACACAAACGGCACAGCCAGATTGAAGATCATCTTCAGAACGGCGATAATCAAAGTATTCCAAATGACCTGCATACTGTCATTACGTTCAAATAGATAGCGGAAATTATCTAATCCAACCCACGCTGATCCCGAAATTTTTAGCCATGGCTTATAATCCTGAAATGCCATCACAATTCCGCCCATCGGTATAAAGCTGAAGATGATCAGGAAGATCATCGCCGGCAGTAACATTAAGTGAAATGGCCATGTTTTTTTAAGTGTTCTCATCCTTGGTCCCCCATATCGTGTCAAGTTCTTCTGTAACCATACTCAAATTATAGCAACGACAGGATTCACCAAATAGCGAGCAAAACCAATATATATGGTACAAAACCAATCTCTTTACCACTTAGAAATTGATGCTAATGTACACCTTTTCAATTAGCCGCTAACGCAAAAAGGGACCGTTCCTACAGCTTAATAAAAAGCCGAGGAAACAGTCCCGAATGGTGCTATTTATACCCTTATCAGAGCATTATTTTACACTGTCATACCAATCGTTTACTTCTTTGGTGATTTGGTCTCCACCGCCTGATTTCCAGGTCGCTACGAAGGTATCAAAAGCTTCTAGTGGTTTATTGCCATAGATGATTTCATTAAACGTCTGGTTCTCGATCTTGTTCAGATAATCCATCTTCGATTTCATAGTTTCAGTAGTAGGACCTGTGAACATATTCTTGAAGGATTTATCCTCTTGCGCCAACAGAACCTTTGCAGCTGCAGGAGTATCCTTACCATAGTTTACAGCTACATCTTTCTCCAAACGAGTGGTTGGTTCTCCGCCATCTGCGAGGTTCAGCAGGGCTTTCATTTGGGCATCCGGAATCCGGGCACCGTCACGAACCAGCATATAACGAACGCTGTTCACATAACCACCAGCAATTTTATCATTGTCAATCATCTTACCGTTTGCATCCAGTTCATAGTCATAGCCTGCGAAGAGACCGTTATCCAGCTCGCTACCAGGCTTTGGATCAGCGAAGTTATCGAACAGATAGTTTTGATAGGTAAAGAATGCTTCTGGATTTTTCATCTTAGTGCTGATCAGCGTTACACCGTTGGTGAACTGTGTACCGTGACGCATAACTTTACCATCTGGTCCCGCTGGAATTTCAATTGGAGCCCACACAGCATCAGGAGCGTTCTTCACAGTATCCTGAAGCGGCCAACCGCTCATCCAGTAAGGTCCTGGGAGAATACCTGCCGTACCTGCCACTGCTGGTTCAGCTGTTTTGTTCTCATCCCATAGTGCTGCTTCTTGAGGAATATATCCCTTTGCGAGCCATTCCTTCATTTTTTCCAGCCCTTGCTTCATTCCCGCGTTTACAGAGCCGTATTCCAGTTTACCATCAGCATCAAGATTCCATTGCTGTGGAAGCGTTCCGTAAGCACCGAAGATCCAGGAAGGATCGCCCATCCAAGTGTTCATTGATGTCTTAAAGCCGATACTGAGCGGTGTTACCTTATCTGGTGCCAAGCCATCAGGGTTCTGATTCTTGAATGCATCCATAACTTTTTCTAGCTCATCGATCGTTTTAGGTGCTTGCATATTCAGCTTGTCCAGCCAATCTTGGCGGATCCAAAGAATGTAATCATGGTTGTACGCGTAATCGAGTACAGGTAGACCCATTCTTTTGCCATCGCGGCTGTATTGGTTCCATACGTTAGGATCCTGTGCCATGGCTTCTTTCCAAGTAGCTGAAGCGTATTTATCGAACAACGTTCCCACTTCAGCATACATACCGGAATCGATCAAATCCTGAGCAATCGTGCTATCACCTGTACCAATGGTTACAACATCAGGCATTTCCTGACCTGATGACATCGACAGGCGCAGCTTAGTTCCAAATGCACCATTCGTATCAGTGATGGACCAAAGTGATTTAATGTTGATGCCGAACTTTTCTTTTGTCCACTTTGTAGCTACGTTATTCTCAATGCTTTCCCCGTTCTTGAATTTAAGCTCAGGGTCAACACCCCATACTGTTGTAATAGTTACCTCAGGATCATATTTATCCTTGTAGGCGTTTTCAGAATTTGAAGTTGTATTTGTGGTCGTATCACCAGCTGTATTCTTTCCATCAGCAGCATTATTGCTCGAGCAACCTGCAAGGCTACCTACCAAAAGCATACTCATACACAGGAGCGGTAGCCATCTCTTTTTCTTCATCGCGCTCATTTTGTTCCCCCTTAGATTCCTTAAGTGTTGGTTATGACTTAATTATAGGGAACGGAGATGATGTCGAATACGTCATTTAAACAAGGTTTCTGCACCTTTCTCAACCTCTCTATCCGTCACGAAATTCATTTGGTGTCATATTGTAGTGCTTTTTGAACATTTTGCTGAAATATTGCGGATTCTGATATCCAAGTTCAGTAGTGATTTCATAGATTTTTTTGTTAGTGTTCTTAAGCAGATATAGTGCACGTTCCATCCGCATGCGGATAATATAGTCTCCGAGTCCTTCTCCTGTCTCTGCTTTATATATTTTAGATAAGTATACAGGGTGCAGATATACATGATCCGCTATCGTCTTGACCGACAGATCATGCCCAGAATGGTTTCCCACCAGCTCATGTACCTGCTTAATAATGTAACTTTTCGTATTCTGATCACTTTCTGAGAGTTCCTTTTGAAGCTTGTTAAGCATATCAAACGCCCAGTCCTTCAGCTTGTCAAAAGAAACAATAATGCTCTGTGTCAGCATTGGGTCGAACGCATACTGGTCGATTTGCGAGATGAATTGCCCCCCTTTATGAGCAATGTACATGAACGCATTGGTAATGGACAAAAAGACCTCATACAGATGCTCACTTGAAAAGCGTGCATTCTCCATATCTCGGAACACATCCGCTATCTTCTGCCGGGCTGTATCCCATTGTTTAGATTCCAGCAAATGAATGAGCGTTGGCGGACGATAAAGGCTTTCGAGCGATTTAATACTCATCATTTCCTGAAGATGACGGTCCTCCAGATAAAGTACCGAGCCTGTTTCATTATGTGTTGTCAAATACATAGAACTTAGGCCACTTCGATAGGCAGCCGTCATCCCTTCGGGGAAAGCAAACCACTCCGTTACGATAAGTGAAATCTCACCCTTTAGATAATTGCTAACACTAGTTCTGAAATTAGCTATCGCTGACTTAAGGATTTGTTGTCTCGCTGCATCGTAATTATTCGACTTCTCTAACTCCCGCTGGATAACTGGCTTCAGTTCCACAAGCAAAATCAAACAATCATGTGGTGCTTTGCAGAACCAGACATGGAACTGCTCCTTGAAGAGCTCCTCGGCAATATTGCCGATGGCATATTCCATTAAGGAGACTGAATGATGATCCATTGCAGCATAGTGTTTACCCAGCTGAATCAATAACATCGACGCTTCAACATCCGATTCGAATGAGATTTCATATTCTTTAAGCTTTAAGGCAAGTGTCCGCTCAGACAGCACTCTGCCAAGAAGTAATTCATGCATCAAATTCGCCCGCAAGACACTGTAATCGGCCTTGCGATTATAGAGTAGCAAATGATATTTATCATGTGCCTCCCATTCGTCTTTTAGAGATTCAATCGCTCCGGAGATACTTTTAATAAACTCCTCATCACTGACTGGCTTCAAAATATAATCAAAGGCCTGTAGCTGAATCGCCTTCTTAGCGTACTGAAAATCAGAATAACCTGTCAGCAGAATTGACCGGATATCCGGCCATCTCTCGCTTACCGTTTCAATTAATTGCAACCCGGACATCCCCGGCATAGAAATATCTGTAACCATGATATCTATGTCCTGCTGCTCCAAGATATCCAGTGCCTCAGCACCTGACGCCGCCTGATGTACCTGCTTTACACCAATCTCGTCCCATGGAATCGTGCGGGCCAGACTTTCCGTTACATAGGGCTCATCATCGACTAACAATATCTCTATCATCATATTCCCTCCTAGATGTCATCCGTATTATTGTCAGTTAGGGGTAATAACCACTGAAGTTTAACCTGTAATCCACCGAGTGGTGATGGTGCAATAGTCAACCCTGCATCCTCACCAAAACGCAGCCGCATTCTCTGATGCACATTCCAAAGCCCGCAGCCCATTTCTTCATCCATTGCCTTGCCTAGCTTGTTTTCTAATTCGATAATTTCCTCTGGGGTCATGCCTTTTCCGTCATCATCAACCGTTAGTACCATGACTCTTCCGTTACATGAGCCCGTAATTCGCACTAGCCCCTCTTTAGAGACAGGCTCTATCCCATGAATCACTGCATTCTCAACCAAAGGTTGAAGCACCAGCGGTGGAAGATCTCTTTTCCGCATTTGCTGCGGGATATGAACTTCATACTGAAGTCTGCTCATCCTCATTTTTTGGATCTCCAGATAGTGAGTCACAAACTCCGTTTCTTCGGATAAAGCGACTAAATCACGTTCCTGGCGAGTCGTATATCTGTAATAACGGGATAAATTATGCGACATCCCAACGACAGCACCCATATTATCGAGCTTCGCCATACTTGTAATAAATGAGAAGCAATTATAGAAGAAATGCGGATTAATCTGAGATTGAAGCTGCTTTAATCTAGCTTCTCGAACATGGATTTTTTCCATTAACACGTTCTCTATCAGCATCTGAATCTGTTCTACCATACTGTTAAACCGTCCGGATAGGAAGCTGAACTCATTCTTCCCTTTGATTTCCACCCGCGTTGAGTAGTCCCCTTGCTTCAGCCTCTGGAAACCTCCAACCAACAACCTAACGGGCACTTGCACCTGGACATATAATAGATAGGCTACGAGACAGCTCATTAATAACAATGCACCAATAGCAAAATAGAATAAGCGGTTGGAGGTCTGAATCGGATGCAGTATTTCTGACAACGGCATATAGTCGATTAAATACCAGCCCATTTTATCCGAATAGACGATGTTCACACTGTAGGACCCACCTTTTATGTTCACAGTACGATTCTCGCTCTCCCTCAGCTGCTCTTGTTCCAGCCTTTCTACCAACTCTTCTGCTAGCAGCTTGTCGGCACTGCGGTTAAAGATAAGTCCAGTACCCTGTTTATAATAAAAGGGATCTCTCCTGCCATCACTTTTGAATTTATCCAGCATATCTTCGATGTTACGGCTGTCGAACTCCACCTTCATAATCGTATTGACCTTTTTAGGAGAGAACTCTGACATAAAGGGTGTAAAAGAAAACCAAGAGAATACAAAATGGTCGCCATCCTGCTCAGCGATCTTCTCTACATGCCAGCCTGACTTTACTTCCCGCTTTAGATCCTCATCCGAATACGGTATTGCATCATTCTCTGAAACCATTCGATGGATGGACGGTGAATATAGATACAATTTACTCTTCCAGTTGGAGGAGCTTTCTTGGATACTGATTTTGGTCTGAATCCGCTTGATCAGGTTTATCGCATCCAGGTTCAAATGCGTTCCCTTCAAATAAGTATCCTTTAGACTCAAAATATCAGGATCATGAATTAGCAGGATCGGCCAAGAGGACAATAGTTCCATGTTGCTCTCTACTTGATTCTGAAAAAAACTCAGCTGATTGCTGTTCGAAGTATTTAACTCCGTACGTAGCACATCCGTGGTCGTCTTATTGGAATAAAAGTAGAGAATCGTAATTGGAATTAGCATGATGACCATGATACTCACGATTTTGGTAAATAAATTATATCTATACACTTTCCTTCACACTCCGACTCAAATGTCATAGCCTCTATTGTACAAATAATCTTCCTGAACGCATAGATCAATTTCTCCCTAAAAAATGAGGTAGACAGGCAAGTTCCTGTTTAAGTACTGTTATCGTCCTCTCTATTGTAAAGGCTTAAATTATTACGCTATATGCTACGTAAGAAACATTTCTGCAGTTTTTGCAGTCGAATGTAAGGTGAAGACATACAAAAAGGGATGATCTGAAAGCCTCTAGGCATTCCAGTCATCCCTTTATATAGTACAATCTGTTCATTGAGAGTTTGTTCAGAGTGTTTGCGGTTTAGTTTGTTGACTCGATATAAAGAATAAAGCGGTCCAGATCAACGCAAATCCGATAATTTGCGGTAGGGTGACGAGCTGCTGGAATACGATCCAGTTAATGATTACTCCCGTCATAGGAAAGCTTAATTCAGCCAATGTAGCGAAGGAAGCTTTGGTAGTGCTAAGTCCTTTGTAATACATAAGCATACTGAGTAGTCCTGGCAGCAAGGCCTGTAGCAGCAAATTAATAGCAATAGCAGCAGATGCGCCAAACCCGCCATTAATCTGCCAAGGAGCTCCTTCTAGTGTGGTAATCACGAAGAGCAAAGGCAGCGCCAATATAAATCTCAGGGAAGTCACTGTCTCATATTTCATAGACCCAAGCAGGTAACGACCCATTACTGTAGATCCACCCCACAGTGCAGCGGCTCCTAAAGCCATCAAACTGCTAACACCGATAAAGTTATTCACATGTCCAAATGGGATACTCCAGCCAAAGGTTAACAGATAGGTTCCTACCAGTGCCACAGTTATGAGGATTCCGAAATTTTTAGGCAGACGTTCTTTAAGAATTAAGGCTGCAAGACCGATAGCGAATATCGGCTGAAGCTTTTGCAGCAACAGTACTGCATTCAAGTCCCCACTGGAAAGAGCCATTGTAAATAGAATGGTTGCCCCGGCAGAACCTCCCCAGGAAACAATTAGCAAAGCTCCAATCTGGCGAAATCCAATGCCTTTTAACTCCGCCCGGTGACGCCAAAGAACAGGGGAAGCAGCCAAGAAAAGCACCACATGCTCCAAAAGAACAATTTGCGATGAGGTCAAAGATTTTAAGAGGATAATACGAAAGAGCGGATCAACGCCCCATAGTGCTGCACCGAACACAACGAGCCAAAACCCACTGCGTAATGGCGACGTGCTGCTTACCTTATTAGCTGATGATGAAGCTGTTACATTACTCATAATTCCATTCTCCTTGTCGATACAAACCCTCGATAAGAGACCAAAAACCCCCGAATCACCATAAAAGGTCGACTCGGGGGCATTATCAATAAAGACGTACAGGATAGACTCCTAGCGCCTTTATCTTATGATCCTCTCCCATCCGGACTTTACCGTCGGCTCTGGAGTTACACCAGATCAGTCACTTCTCTGCAAGCAGAACAAGTGAGTCGCGGGCTCAGTTCGCTTTGAACATTACCGCCGGTTGGGAATTTCACCCTACCCCGAGAATCTTGTATTCCGTTGTTTTTTTCACAATCTCAGAATAAACCTCTTCTTGCCATTCGTCCAGTACTTTATGAAAATATACATAAATCTTTCATGTGTTACAGCTTTTTATTACATATTCTTTCGATATTATTCTACTGTTTCATCCAAAAAGCTACTGTATAATGAAATTATGTTATTTTTCCATACTTTAACAATAAGTACAGGGAGGTTGTTATGAAAGAATCATTTTGGATGAAGGAGTCATTCTGGACGAAGTTATTGTTCTCCTTTTTTGCTGTCGGAGTCATAGCTTTTTTAGGATTCATAGGTTCGATAATTACCGCACTTTACGGGGGACTAATGTTTTATACTCCACTTGTGGCGATTTTATCTGTGGTGATAGCTATTTATGTTGTACTCCTTATATTTAATGTGTTATCCCGAAGAACAAGCAAAATTGTATTGTTATCCATCCTCGGACTTAGTGTGCTCGTAACCGCAGGATATGAGATCAAACAAGCATATATCAACAGTATTGCCACGGTCGATGATCGAGAAGTTAATTTGGTACAATACGAACCTTTTGCCGAGAATACTAAAGCAGTCAATTTGGATAAACCTTCTACATATCGTATCGATAGCAACCTACCAAAATTGGATGGCGCAACCGCACTTTACCCACTCTATTCAGCTTTTGTGCAATCTGCTTATCCTGAGGGCAGCTATAATGCATATGATTTTCAAAAAAGCCAAGTGATTTGCAGCAGCACGCCCGAAGCTTACAAAAGACTAATTGAAGGTGAGACGGATATCATTTTTGTTGCGGCTCCTTCTCTCGCACAGCAGAAACAAGCAAAACTAAAAGGTGTCGAGCTGAACCTCACACCGATCGGCCGTGAGGCATTCGTATTTTTTGTGAATAAACGAAATGACGTAACTGGACTTTCCACCGCTCAGCTCAAAGATATTTACGCGGGTGAGATCACCAATTGGAAAGATGTAGGGGGCGCCAATAACCGAATTCGCGCTTTTCAACGACCAGAGGATAGTGGGAGCCAGACGATGCTGCAAAAGTTTATGGGGGACACTCCGCTTATGACACCACCTAAGGAAGATGTGGCGGATATTATGAGCGGAATCATTCAACAAACCTCCAGCTATCGCAATTATAAAAATGCACTCGGTTATAGCTTCTTATTCTATGCCTCAGAAATGAATCAAAGCGGGGAAATTACACTACTGGCCGTAGATGGTGTAACGCCCGACAAGCAGAGTATTCGCAATGGACAATACCCTTTGGCTACAGAGTTTTATGCTGTAACAGCTGGAAGTAATAACCCAAATATCCAGCCCTTTCTAGATTGGATTCAATCTGCTGAGGGTCAGGAATTGGTAGAGAAAACTGGTTATACCTCTATAAAATAAAATATTCTTAGGGGAAGAGAGCTAGCCCAAATGTTTGGGAAAGCTCTCTTTTTGCATTTTATACCGAAATTTTTCCTTTTTCACTCTAAAAGAGCGCAACTTTTGGAAACTATTGTCGTTTAAGATTTATATAAGCCCAAACTGCATCAAAGGAAGAAAAAGTAAGAATTGCTAGAAACCAAGAAACGGGGATGGTAGGGATTGCAGATGAAGAAGTTTGGTTTTTTGGCGTTACTGCTGCTTTTGTTGGTGCTAGTTCATCCAGGAACTGGTTATGCCGGCTCTGCAGAGACACACATCAATCTAGACGGCAATGATCTTAAGATTTCAAAAGACGCACAGGTTCAAATTGTAAATGGAAGCGTGATGGTTCCACTTCGCCTCGTTGCGGAGCAGCTTGGTTATACCGTGAAATGGGATAACGTGACCAAGACTGCAATCATTGAGCAAAAAGGAACTACATTAAAGCTTATTGTGAATAATGCGATGGCAGAAGCTTCAGGGAAACAAGTAAAATTGGACAACCCTCCGTTTCTTAGCGGTAGCACAACCCTCGTACCTTTAAGATTCGTTGGAGAGCAGACAGGAACCACTGTCGGTTGGGATAATGTTACCAAAACGGTATATTTAACTTCTCCAGCACCCGAGATTGGCGGAGGCGATGCAGAAACTACAGTTCCAGATACATCTGTAACCCCACCCTCCAATAACGGATCCAATGGTAACACAGCAACTGACGGAGATACATCGACTACAGCACTCACTAATCTTAGCTTCGTCGATAACAAACTAATCCTCGCGGTGAACGGTAGTGTAACACCTAGTGTATTCACTATGACAGATAAGGACCGGATTGTCGTAGATTTACCAAACACCAGCTTTGGCGACAGCTTTCATCAGAACCTTTCCGTCGGAAAAAACCAAAGTGGACAGTTGACGATTGCCGAATATCCTAATGTCTCAACCATTCGTTATTCATTATTCAGTAGTTCTCCATCTACGATCCGGATCGTTATTGATCTGAACAGCCCTAACAGCTATAGCTTGATAAATGCTAACGATGGACTTATTATAGTGGATCTAAATGGGACTAGCGTTACAACTCCTGAAACCACCTTACCTGAAGTGCCGGTTACAACGCCTCCGCCAGCTACCGGCAACACAGATAAGAAGGTAATCGTCATTGATGCAGGGCATGGTGGGAAAGATCCAGGGAGTTCAAGTGTTAACAAGCTTAAAGAGAAAGATTTCACCTTACCAACAGCATTGAAAATTGCAGAATTACTAAAGAAAGAGCCAAATATCGAGGTTGTCCTCACTCGAAGTGATGATACATACCCGACTCTGCAGGATAGATCTAACCTGGCCAATAAGGTAAAGGCTGATCTGTTCATCTCTGTTCATGCCAATAGTATCCCAGTGGGTGGTAAGAGCAATCCTAGCGGCACAGAGACCTACTACACGCGTAATGATAGCTTGTTATTCGCTCAAACTGTTCATAAATATCTCTCAGTCGCTACCGGTCTTCAGGATCGAGGGGTTCGTCAAGCGAATTATCATGTAACAAGAGAAACTAAAATGCCTGCCATTCTTTTAGAATGTGGTTACTTAAGTAATACCAAGGATGAAGCCCTACTCTACACCGCAGACTTTCAGAACAAAGTAGCGAGTGCCGTAGTTTCAGGGATCAAGGAATATTTAGGTCGATAAAAAAAGGGGAGCCCATTAGCCATTCTTGGCTGAGAAGCTCCCCTGTCTGTTTATTCTTGTTTGTTATTTCCAAACGCTCATTCGTTCTCTTAGATTGGAGGTATGCAGCTCCAGCTGTATACCGTCTGGGTCGAGAAAGTTAACCGTCCAGCCAACTCCCCGTTTAACAGGTCCCCTGATCAATCGCACTTCGTGGGCTTGCAATATATGAACAGCTTCCTCGAAATGTTCCTCCGCTATGCTAAAGGCAATATGGTCTATCCCAATTACACTATCTATGGATTTGGTGAATTCAGGGTTTTCGATGAGGCAAATCCACGCGCTTCCCCATTCCAGATAGGCATCTGTATTTCCCTTGTGGATTAGCTGAAGACCCAAAATACCTGTATAGAAATTCAACGAACGTGATAAATCACTCACATTTACCGTCACATGATTAAATCCTTGGACCTTCATCCTCATTCATCCCCTCAAACTTCTCACACCAAGATAGAGGCAATTCTCTTGCGTTTCTCTGAATCGGGATCTTTAGTTACTCGCATCTCTTCATCAAAGATCAAAGTTGCACGTTCTTCCAGCGTATACTCAGGCCATGATAGCTCAGCTGTAGCTGGGTTTCCTCGATGAGCAAAGGCAATCCATGCCGCATGCATACTGTCAGCCAATTTTTGCATCGCCGGTGTAATTTCCGCACCCAAGCGAGTTACATGAGACAGATTGTTAAAAGCATAGGCAATTTCCGCACCATGTACTGCCTTATTTAACAGTGGATGACCAGGAACTGTCCCATCAAAACGATACATCCAGACAGGCGCTTGGGCCAATTGATTCTCTGCTAAGGATATGGAGGTTCCCCAGAAATAAAGATCCGTTAGAATCTCTGCCTGGCCCTCCCATGTAGAAGAATAGTGACTGGCAACCTCCGCTAAGCTTCCAGTTCCCATCATCTGCTCCAGCGCCTTGAGCGATTCATCAAAATCTGCACCAGGTGTTTCTCCCCTGAAAAATAAATTACCCTCATCTCGATTGGTTCCTATCAACAATGGGATACCCTGCGCCGATCCTAACGCTACAGCCTGCGCAGGATCTTGGGGAAGCGTATCCCCATCAATAACAGGCTGAAATAACATGCCTATTGAACCACCCGTTAATTTAATGGTCATTCTTGTGGCTGCTTCAATAATTTGTTCCGCTGAGAATGTATTAAGTAAGCTAGTATCTCCCTTAGGAGAAATACCTAGTTCAGTAAGTAGTGCTATTGCAATATCTTTTCCTTGCCGATTTGGCAACGTTTGAGCAGCTCCACTTTGCATAATCGCCCCTGCAAATAATCCCTTCGCAGCAGGCATAGCCAATAGTGCGGCGATACTCATACTGCCAGCTGATTCTCCGAATACCGTGACTCGCTGCGGGTCGCCTCCAAAGGCGGCAATATTAAGCTTTACCCATTCCAGTGCGGCAATTTGATCCAGCAAGCCTTGATTTGAAGCAAATCCGTCACCAAGTGAAGACAGATGCATAAAGCCAAACGGTCCCAATCGATAATTAATCGTCACCAAGACCACATTCCCGTGCTCCGCGAAGCTAGTGCCGTCAAACTGTGGCTGACTACCCGCACCAGTCACAAATGTCCCCCCGTGAATCCAGACCATTACAGGAAGTGCCTCGACTTGGGACGCAGGTGACCATACATTTAAGTATAAACAATCCTCAGCATGACGAGGCGTTAAGCCGCCGAAACGCGTACCTTTCTTATCCGCTGGCTGATGGCTAACTGGACCAAATTCAGAAGCATCTCTAATTCCGCTCCAAGCTTCTGGTGGCTGCGGCGCACGAAATCGAAGCCCTCCAACTGGCGGAGCGGCAAAAGGGATTCCACGCCAAACGTTCACGCCACCCTCCTCTCGTCCTTGAAGCTTACCGTAAGAGGTTACTGCTATCGGTCCTACCATTACATTTCACCCTTCCACGTTATTCCTTATTCTCTTCAATCTGCTTATACAATCCGGACTGGAACCGGAACCATTGAAAAATATGTGTAAATACGACCTTGAGTACCGCGTAACCAGGAACTGCAAGGATAATACCAAGAATGCCGAACATTTTTCCGGCAAAAATAATCACAAAAATGATCGTGATCGGATGAATCTTCAGAGTCTTGCCCATAATTTGCGGAGAGATAAACTTTCCTTCAATCAGCTGTACAGCCGTCCAGACGATGATCATCTTCAGCAGCATAAATGGTGAAGTGACCATAGCCACAATTAATGCCGGTGTAATAGCAATTGCCGGACCCAAATAAGGAACAACTGCTGTACAAGCAGCGGCAATGGCAAGAACAAGTGAATACTCCAGACCAATAATCAAATAGCCAATATAGAGCAGCGCACCAATGCAGCAGCTTACTATAATTTGTCCTCGAATATAGGAAGATACCTGGGCGTTCATTTCCGACATTACCATCCGAGTTTGCGGCTGCAGCGCGGTAGGTACAAATTTCAAAATGTAATCCGGCAATCTTTTTCCATCACGAAGCAAGTAGAATAGAATAAACGGTGTTGTTACCACCGCCAGAACAATCTCCGTAACGGCTCCGACGAAGCTCCCTACACCTGTTAGTGCATTATTCAGAAAAGAAGTGCCCCAAGCCGTAATTTTACTGGTAATTTCACTTAGGTTGGTTCCTATACTATCTTGAACTTGACCAAAGAATTCACTGCCTGTCAGGTTCATAAACCGTTCCTGAATCAAGTCACTATACCTTGGAAAATCGTCGATCAAACCAGATAATTGCGTTCGAAGAATTGGAATCACCATAACCAGAATCAGCGTGATGATGCCCGCAATTATCAAATAAAGAATGATGATTGCATATACACGTTTCATCCTGAATCTTTTTTCCATTCGGTCTACTAGCGGATTCAGCAAGTAATAAGCGATACCCGATAGTAACAATGGTGCAGCCACTGTGTGCAGCAATACAGATATAGGAGTGAAAATAAACGGTATCTTTGAGAACACTAGGATAGTTAACCCAGTTAACAATAAAATAAGTAAGCTTACCACAAATTTATTGTTCAGAAAAAACTTTTTAAACTTCTCCGGCCACACCTGCAGCCTCTCCATCGTACCCTCTCCCCCATGCGCCACCTTATATGAAGTGTTATTTTATTCACTTTTTAATAGCATAGTCAACGTTAGGGGCGCAAGTCAAATTTGATGTCCGCGATTCTGCCCGCCTCCACAAAACCAATCGATTGATATACTTTGTTGGAATCCGGGTTTTTGGCATCCGCATAAAGTATTGGTGTTACCTCTTCATGGAGCAATTGTGAACATATTTCTGCCACGATTGCGCTAGCATACCCTTTTTTTCGATGAGCGCGAGGCGTATATTCATCATTTATTCGAGCATGTCTCGAAGTCTGGTGAGCGATGTTAGCCATAGAGACTGGGATATCATCTACAACCCATAGATACAACCTCCCTGAGCTAGCAGCCTCTTTAGCCATTGGAAACATCAATTTAGGCTGAACAGGTTTGCCAAAAGCATCCTCTGAGAAGCTTGCCATGAATTCTGCAATCGTAATACTGTATTCTTCAGTCGCAAGTCGTAAGTATCCTTCAACATTTGCGGGCTTCTTTACCACTAGGCAGTGATAAGCCTCAAGCATCATATATGTATGAAAAAATTTCTCATGAAATTCACAAAAAGCTTCCGCAAATAACTGTGCCGTTTCTGGCTCACCTGACACGCCTGGAAAGTCATGATCCTTCACATACTCGACTAGCTTCTGTATCAGATCTCTTATCTGTTCCAGTCCCATATCCTGTAAGATCCAGAACATGATTATTCACAGTAGACCTCTTAAACATGTCTATTCCCCCTAGATCTTCCTTTCATTCAATCATAATCCCGGGCTGAACAAAAAGGAACGCTATTGCCCTTCTGAAAAGATAAAAAAACCGCCAGCGCTTTGGCGGTGTTCCAACCTTATATCCTACGAATTCCCCTTGCTTCCAAGCTTCATTTATGGACGGCTATTTTTTCTTCTTCCCTTTAGCTCCCTTGTCATCCACTGCAATCAGCTGACCATCATATGTATACAGTAGATGATCTTCAAGTTTCTCACCCTGTAAATGCTTCCGTACTAACGACTTCGCTAATTTGGGAGTGATCTCTTTATACCAAACCCCTTCAGGGTATGCAATCACAACGCAGGAATCTGAACATCTACCATTACAACGAGTTACCGTCGTATGAATAAGACTCTGTGCACCTTGCTTCTCAATCTCATCTTCTATCGCTTCAGCTACTTCCTCACCTTTGTGTTTCTTGCAGCTGCTACCATTACATATCAATAAATGACTTACGGTTCCTTGTAAATTCCAAGTTGTCATGAAATCCCCATTCCTTTCATGCCTAAAATATACCCACAAAGTGAGGCTTAGCTTCGATGCATACTCAGGTACTTTGCGGGGGTCCAATATTTACTTTCTTATTCGTTAACATAATTCTGTTAGCGGATTATTCTAAACACTATCATAAGCGCCATTATAGTCAATAGAAAGAAAGACTGGTATACTATAATTGAGAATGATTATCACTGAAAAAAGGGAGCGATATCAAACATGCCTATCCATTCCGGCGGGATGCCACATCATTCCCATTCTTTTTATATGCCAGTCAAGATTAGTAGTCTAACAGGCCTCTCACACTTCCTAACCGATAACATCCCAGCAGCTAACTCTATTATTATGATTGTCTCGGAAGGCATAGGTCAGCTTGAGATAGATGGTGAGCTTCACAGCGTCAAACCCGGAAGCATCCTTACTTTTGGCGTATCTTCAGATTTGAAGCTGGAAACAGAGCTACAGTTACATGGAATATGGATAGAGTACACCACCATGGCCAACCGTAGGCATAAGGATTATTTTCTAACTGTCAGCTCCTCATTAGACCCCGCTTCCACACAATTGTCGGCACTGTCCGGTGAGCTTTACAGTGCTTGGATAGAACCAGATGATCGGAAACCGTTTAAGGTTCAGCAGCTGTTCACTCAATTCATTGCGGAGCTTTATCAGGAACTGGCTACAAAAAAGGAGAGATCAGGAAGCTGGCTTGAAATTGTATTTGAATACATAGAAGCTCATTACAACGAAGATATCACACGGGAGCAGATGGCTACGTTAGCTGGAGTAAGCCCCGAACACTTCTCTCGTACCTTTCGTAAAATCATGGGTCAAACTTTTAGTGCTTATATTACTCTATTAAGAATCCGTAAAGCGCAGCAACGAATCCTCACAAGTTCCCCAAATCTAACAACTCTAGCCCACGAGGTTGGTTATGAAGAAGGGACTTATCTGAGCCGTAAATTCAAGCAACTTGTCGGTATTTCACCTACAGCTTATCAGCACATGAACAAAAAAATTGTAGCCTTGAACTACAATCACACGGCTATCCTACGGGTACTGGAAATTATGCCTCAACTCGGCGTTTATTCCGATTGGCAACGGAGCTTAGAGCAAGTTCCACCTTCCAAACAACTAATAATGAGCGAAGGTAGTTCTTCCCTCCTATTCGATTCAGTAGCCTCAGCAGAGCCAGATGTCATTATCAGCTACAGTATTCCTGAGAATAAGCTCCTGACTCCTGTTGCTCCGGTTATTGAACTCCCCTTTATGCAAATGAGCTGGCGAGAGCAATTTGGTTTGATCGCCGATGTAGTCAATCGGCGGGAGCGAGCAGAAAAATGGTTAGGTCATTACGATGGGCTCTGCCATGCTGCCAATAAGAAACTGAACCATTCGATAGGATCGGAAAGAGGGACAGCCATCGTTTGGGAGCTTAGTTCCCGAGCAGCGTATTGTTTCAGTAGCAGTTACGGAAGGGGTTGCCAGATTTTATACGGAGATCTTGGATTCAAACCACCATCCATCATTATGGAGAACGGAATAATGGATTCCGGGTATCTTGTTTCATCTATTGAGGAAATCGGAAACTATCCTGCAGACTATATTATTATCACTAGCATCCCATCATCATCAGAGGGAAGAAATCGCCTCACTCGCCTTCTGCATTCCCGTACTTGGAAGCAATTAGATGCAGTTCGTAACAACCGGGTATACATTCTGAACCAAGCGGACATGTTCTATGGATTTGATCCATTGTCTTCTCAAGCACAGCTTCAAGAATTGCTACGTGTGATGACATCATAAATATGCACAAGCAAAGATCATATTCGTCCATAGTAAATACCCAAAGAAGATTGTAAAGTTTTTATTGAGAATGATAATCAATTACCATAGGAGGAACAACAAATTGCATAATCTACAAAAGAACACTACCAAACGGAATCATTGGCTTCTATTTCCCCTCATGCTGACGTTAATTCTAATCATCTCAGCTTGTGGAAATTCCAATACTTCGGTGGAGAATACAGGCGGTACCAGCAACACAAGTAATTCAGCAGCAACCCAAACACCAACCGAAAAGAATCAAGAAGCAGAAAGTGCTGAAACCCCTACTGTCAAAACAGTAAATACCGTAAAAGGTGATGTTGAAATCCCTGTTCATCCTAAACGAATTGTCGCTGAGGAATACTTGGGAAGTCTAATAGCACTTGATACTATTCCAATCGGAGCTCCAGGTTTGACCCTAGAAAATATGTATTATAAGGAGGCTCTTACCGGTGTTGCAGACACAGGAGCGTACGGTAAAATGTCACCAGAAAAAATCATCGCACTAAATCCTGACTTGATTATTTCGGGACAAGCAGAAAGCTATGAAACGCTTAGCAAAATTGCCCCTACCATCATTGTGCCTTACGGGGATCTAAAAGATGCTCATGCAGAATTAACCTATTTCGGAGAGCTCCTTGGAAAGGAACAAGAAGCAAAGACTTGGCTTGCAGATTATGACAAACGGATAGCCGAAGCTAAAGCAAAAGTGGACAAGGTCCTCCCGGCAGATGCAACCTTCTCCATCATGGAAGACGGTGGGAAATCCATCTGGGTCTATGGTGATAACTTTGGTAGAGGTGGACAACCCATCTATCAGGCGTTAGGTCGCAAGCCGCCTACAGCTGTGGCAGCAGAGATTATGGAGAAGCAATGGGCGGAAATCTCAAAAGAAGCGCTTGCTAAGTATGCCGGAGATTATATTATCTTAACCTCCAACAACCTTACTGAAGCGGATTACAAGGCAGATTCATTCTGGGGCAACCTTCCTGCTGTCAAAAATGGACACCTCTATGTATGGAAAGAAGAACGTTCCTGGTACTATGACCCTATCGCGGTATTAACCCAGACCGAAGACCTCGCCGATTGGCTAATAAATAATAAATAATGCATGAGTAAAAAGGGATGTCCGAAGCCATAGATGATATGCTCCCCATATAGTAGACAGGCGAAATAATAAAAACCTGCTGCTGTATGGGGAGTATTTTTATGGAACAAAAGAAGTATACGGCACTCGAAAAATTAACGGTTCTCCAAGAAATTGAACGGGGCGACATTGGTTTGAAAGCTGCGGCCCGAAAGTATGGATTATCCAAAAACTCTATAGTGAAGTGGCGGCAACGTTATCAATTGTATGGGTACGAAGGGCTGGAAGTTCGAAGCCACAACCGTACGTATTCCGCAGAACTTAAACTCCATGCCGTTAAGGATTATCTCGAGGGAGGATTGTCACAAAACCAAATCATCTGCAAGTATAAGATTGCAAGTTCAACCCAACTCGCCAACTGGATTAGGAAGTATAATGGTCATAGCAACAGCTTAACAGCTCATTCAGGAGGATCTAAAGCTATGACCAAAGGACGCGTAACCACTTGGCAGGAACGGATAGATATCGTGCTGTACTGCCTTTCGAACGGAGAAGACTACACGAAGGCGGCAAGCCATTTCCACGTGTCTTACCAACAAATATATAGCTGGGTAAAGAAGTACGAAGCAGGCGGTGAAGAGGCGTTACGTGACGGCAGAGGACGTACTAAAGCGCCCGAAGAACTTACGGAAGCAGCTCGCCACAAACTCGCGATGCAAAAGCTGGAGTACGAGAATGCACGCCTGCGTGCGGAGAATGCTTTTCTAAAAAAGTTAGAGGAACTCGAAAGGAGGAGACGTTAAGAACCATTCGCCAGGAGAACATCTACCTGGCCATTCAAGCCGTTCAACAGGAACAGTCTTGCTCCATTCGACTTATGTGTGACATCGTAGGGATTTCACGGTCAAGTTACTATAAATGGTTGAATCGCAAACCTAGTTCCCGAGAGACCGAAAACGAGAAACTGACAGAGGCTATGCTTCTCTTGTATGAGAAGGTGGAACGAACCTTTGGGTATCGTCAATTGACCCTGCATTTGCGCAGACAAATGAACAAATCTATTAACGCAAAACGAGTATACCGACTCATGAGACGCCAAGGTATCCAGTCTGTCATCCGCAGAAAGAGAAAGAAGTATGTAGGCTCCACGCCTCAGCAGGTCGCGGAGAATGTGCTAAACCGTAATTTTGAGGCGGAAGCTCCAAACCAAAAATGGGTAACGGATGTAACTGAATTCAAATACGGCAAGGGTAAGAAGGCGTATTTAAGTGCAATAAAAGATCTGTATGACAATTCCATTGTTGCTTACGTTCTGGGCCATTCCAATAATAATTCGCTAGTTTTTAACACGCTGGAATTAGCATTACAGGCAGCGCCGGAGAGCCGAACCTTACTCCATAGCGACCGCGGTTTCCAGTATACCTCTCTGCATTTTAAGAAGATGCTGGACGATTCACAACTGAAGCAAAGCATGTCCCGAGTAGGCTGTTGCATTGACAATGGGCCGATGGAATCCTTCTGGGGAACAATGAAATGTGAGAAGTACCACTTACATACCTACCAGACCTTTGAAGAACTCCAAACAGATATTGATACCTACATTCACTTTTACAATAACGAACGGTTACAGGCAAAATTAAACGGCCTCAGTCCCATTGAATTTAGGACTAAGGCCGCTTAAACTACTTTTATTTTTTGTACTGTCTACTTGACGGGGTGCAGTTCAAGCCATAGAGGCTTAGCGGACATCCCTTTATTTTTTTATAATTCCTACAAAGATCTCATTACATTCTGAAGAGATCTTATCTCATAATTAGAATTTAAACTTATTGAAAAGATTTCAGCACTGCTACAATCTCATCAAGCTGCTTGTCCAATGCATAAGCATCCGAGAAGTAATAGGTTTTGACATCGTAATTAGCTTCCCCTAGATACTCTGGGATGGCTTCGTGTGAGAGAGACGCCCAGCCTTCTTTAAAAGCGACATCTTGTACAAGATCAGGATGTTCCTTTCATTTGATAAGTCGTGCCTAGGTTTAAGAAAAGAATTTCACCTATTTTTAGAATCACGACCTCGCCTTCTACAATAATATGAACAGTTCCGTCCAGCGGAGCCAGAAAGAGCGGCGATCTGACAATAAGAGGATTATATGTATGCATGTCTCCACACTTGCGTATTCCAGCCTCTTCTAACTTATAATTTCTATGAATCACGTTATGATTGTGTGGCTTCATTTCTTCTCCCTTCCAGAACATCCGGCTTTGAACCTTGAAATATAAAGAAGGAGCATAAGGCTTCTATCCGCTCGAAATGGATAAGAAACCCTATACGCTCAACACTAAACTCCAACTCTATTCCTTGAGAAGTTACCGGTATTAATGGTCATCAACGACGCCAAGCGCCTTATTCTTCTCTTTGAACCGCTCATTGTGAGAAGAAACATATGCAGCCTTAGGTGCAGAGGGGTCCATATACAGTTTGGCGCTGTTCAGCGCAAGCACTGCATCGGTAAAGGTTCCGGCGATTAACCGGACCTTACTGCTATAATCCACAAAGTCACCTGCTGCAAAAATACCCGGAAGATTCGTCTCCAGCTTTCCGCTCACATTCGCACACCACTCGCCCATATCAATGCCCCATTCCCGTAACGGACCAAAATCGCTTTTCAGGCCATGATTAACAATAACAGCATCTACCTCATACTGCTCACTCTCACCTGTTTCGATATGGCTAATCGTAACCTGATCAATGGTCTCACCATTACTGCTGTGTAATTGGCTTACTGCGTAGGGCACGCGAACATTAACTGAGGATTCCTTCATTCGCACAATATTTTTCTCATGACCACCAAACTGTTCGCGACGGTGTACAATCGTTACACTTGCTGCGATGGACTCCAGTTCATTCGCCCAGTCTACTGCGGAGTCTCCTCCGCCGGAGATCAGTACTCTTTTACCACGGAATGGCTCTAGCTCCTGAACGGTATAATGAAGATTCGTCACCTCATAACGGTCCGCACCTTCAATTTCGAGCTTAGCCATTTGTAAAATCCCGTAACCAATAGCCAGGATGACCGTACGAGTCCAATGCTGCTCACCTGTAGCCGAGGTCAGAATATAAGTTCCATCTTCCAGACACTCATGATGCGTGATCTGCTGTCCAAAAATAATCGTAGGGTCAAAGGTCTGTGCCTGTTGAGCAAGCTGATCTATCAATTGACGACATAGTACAGGTGTTACCCCACCTACATCCCAAATCATTTTCTCAGGATATACGAGCATTCTCCCCCCGAGCTCATCCTTCGCTTCAATCAATTTCGTCTTTAGGTCTCTCATTCCACTATAAAAAGCTGTATACATCCCAGCAGGTCCGCCGCCAATAATCGTTACATCGTATAATTCCAGTTGATTGTTCATTATGTCCCTCCAATAGTATATTCTATCGATGTTCTGAGCTGCTTACGCCCCAAACTGAGCCTCGTGTAATCGGCTGTAAATTCCGGTTGTCTGTAACAGTTCTTCATGTCTGCCTTGTTCTGCGATACCGCCTTCCGCAACAACAACGATACGGTCGGCATTCTTGATCGTTGCCAGCCGATGAGCAATAACAAGCGTCGTACGCCCTTGTGACAACTCCGCAAGCGCCTCCTGAATAGCGGACTCCGTCTCAGTATCCAGTGCTGATGTAGCTTCGTCTAGAATGAGAATCGTTGGATTCTTCAGGAACATCCGGGCAATGGACAGCCGCTGCTTCTGACCTCCAGAGAGCTTCACGCCCCGCTCCCCGATCATCGTATCCAGCCCAGCAGGCTGGGATTTGATCAGTTCTTCCAGTTGAGCGCGCCGCGCTGCCTCCCAGATTTCTTCATCGGAGGCACCCAACCGCCCGTAAGCAATATTCTCACGGATCGTTCCGTCAAACAGAAACACATCTTGCTGTACAATCCCAATATGGGAACGGAGAGATTCAAGCGTCATGGAGCAAATGTCCATTCCATCAATAGTAATGTTGCCTTCAGTTACATCATAGAAGCGAGGTAGCAAACTACACAACGTTGTCTTACCCGCACCCGATGGACCAACCAGAGCAACGGTCTCTCCTGCTGGAATTGATAGATTCACATGCTCGAGTACCTTTTCTTTATCGCTATAGGCAAAAGCCACATCATGGAAGGCTATATTCCCCGTAAGATGATGAACTGGCTTCGCATCTTGTGCATCAGCAACATCCGGCTCCGTCTCCAGCAGTTCGAGATAACGTTTGAAGCCTGCAATCCCTTTGGGATACGTCTCAATGACTGAGTTAATCTGTTGCAACGGTCCTAAGAAAACATTGGACAACATCACAAATGCAATGAATTCACCGTAAGTCATTTGCTTCTGAATCACAAAATAGGTTCCGCACAGTAGGACAAATAAAGAGACTAGTTTCATCAATACAAAGCTAAAAGAGGAGTTCCATGCCATAATCCGATAGGTCATCAGCTTCGTAATACGGAAGCGCTCATTATTCACCGCAAAGCGGGAAATTTCATGATTCTCGTTAGCAAAAGCTTGCACAACGCGGATCCCGCTCACATTGTTCTCTACGCGAGCGTTATAGTCGGCAATGTCCGCAAACATGATGTGAAAGGCTTTAGACATTTTTCGGCTGAAGTACATGGATAAATAAATCATAAGCGGAACGATCACAAACGTCAGAATAGCTAATTGCCAATTGATACTCAGCATGATGCCGAATACACCGAGCAGCGTCATGACTGCTATAAAGAGATCCTCCGGTCCATGGTGGGCAATCTCACCGATATCCATCAGATCATTTGTCATACGGGATACCAGATGACCCGTCTTGTTATTGTCAAAAAAGTTGAAAGACAGCTTTTGTACTCGATCAAACAGCTTCTTTCTCATATCCGATTCGATATTAATCCCCAGCTTATGCCCCCAGTAAGTGACGACAAAATGCATAAAGGCGCTGACAATATATATCCCCAGCAAGCCGAGGCAGGAATAGAGGATCCATCTCCAATTGCCTGTTGGCAGCAGATCATCTACTACCCGGTTAACAGCTAATGGAAAGACTAGTTCTAGTAGTGCAGCAGCAATAGCACAAGAAAAATCAAGAATAAACAATCCCTTATAGGGCCTATAGTAAGCAAAAAAACGACGCAACATGGTAAGAATTCGCTCCTTCTGGTGAGAGATCAGCCTACTTTCATCAAGATTTCGTACGGGCTAACAAATACAAAAAGTATGGTGCTCCAATTACTGCTACAACGATACCCGTAGGAATCTCAGACGGCTGAAGGATCCAGCGTCCAATGGCATCCGCTGTAATAACGAGCAGTGACCCAAGCAGTGCCGAGGTTGGAAGCATGAGTTGATGCTTCGGTCCAACCAGCCGTCTCGCCAAATGGGGTCCGACCAATCCCACAAAACCAATTCCACCGCTGACAGCGACACTCGCCGCTGCTAACCCAACTGCAGCCGCAAGAAGTCGAAATTGTTCCTTCGTTACTGCGGCACCAAGTCCCACAGCAGTCTGCTCCCCTAGATTCAGTACGTTCATCACTCTTGCCTTATAGATTACATAAGGCACCAGAATAAGAATCCACGGCAGGAGAGAAAGTACAAACTTCCAGCTTGTTCCCCAAATGCTGCCCGCAAGCCAGGTAGCCACGAACTGGTACTTCTCTGGATCTAAGCGGAGCGTCAGCACGATCATAGCTGCACTCATCCCAGCTGCGACAGCTACACCAGTCAACAGTAAGCGCATAGGCGATATTCCTTGGTGCCGCTTATAAGCTAGAGCATAGATTAAGGCAGCTGTTAGCCCCGCACCGACGAACGCTACCATTGGCAGCAGATACACTGGAGCCGCGGTCGCCGTCGGGTAAAAAGAAATTAACAGCATCACCATAATTCCTGCGCCGGCATTAATCCCTAGAATTCCAGGATCCGCCAAGGCATTACGGAAGACGCCTTGCATCACAGCTCCAGACACTGCCAGACCTGCACCAATCAGAACGGAGATCACAATACGTGGAAGCCGAAACTGAAACAAGATTAATTCCTGCTTATCAGTGCCCCTACCGAACAATGTATTAATCAGCTCCATAGGAGTCAAACGTATGTATCCTGTATTCATACTAATAATAAAAGCAATCACAATTAGTACAGCCAACGAAATCATGATAATTAAGCCCCGTTTGTTTTTGGCGGCTTCGAAGGAACCGAATGTCGTCTTCTCCATCATTACAGCTCCCTCCTTTCTTTACGTGCAAGATAAAGGAAGAAAGGTACACCTATCAGTGCTATAATGGCGCCAAGTGGCGTTTCATTAGGCGGATTAATCATCCGTGCTGTTAGATCGGCAAATACTGCAAGCAAACTGCCAAGAATCGCCGAACAAGGAATGATCCATCTGTAATCGACACCCACAAAAAATCGTGTTAAATGCGGAATAATAAGTCCAATGAAACCAACTGCACCGACTACGGCAACCGATGATCCGGCCAAAATCAATACAATTAACGCGCCTGCCAACTTCACAAGCCCTGTGCGCTGGCCTAGACCTTTCGCAACATCGTCACCTAAGCTGAGCATTGTGATCGATCGGGAGATTATCATCGCACCAATTAATGCCGCCCCTATCCAAGGGAACATGATTTTGAGCTGAATCCACTTCGTTCCAGCCACGCCTCCCGCATACCAGAAAGCCAAATCTTGCCCAATGTGAAAATATAAAGCTACCCCTTCGCTGAGTGCCGATAATAGCGCACTAAAAGCAGCACCCGCCAGTACCAACCGAGCAGGAGTTAATCCGCCCTTTGCAAGTGATCCAATTCCGTATACAACACCCGCGCCAACGCCGGCACCCACGAATGAATATAGAATCAAATACATAAACGATAAATTTGGAAAAAAAGCAAAACACAATGCTAGCGCAAATCCTGCACCTGAGTTGATACCCATCAGACCTGAATCTGCCAATGGATTTCGCGTCATTCCTTGCATAATGGCACCTGCAACTGCAAAGCTGGCCCCTATCATTGCCCCGCCAAGTACACGAGGTAATCTTAATTCTCTAATAATCTGATGATCCATGATCTCCGGATCAAAGTGGAATACAGCTGACCACACTACAGACAGCTTAATATCTGCTGCGCCGAAGGAGACGGAAACAGCGATACCTAATAATAATAGCGCCAGACCGCCAACCAGGATTAATGTTGCCGCCCAAGGTCGTGAACGAAATTCTCGTTTAACTGCTCCTTTATCGGCTCCTATCCTGGAAGTTATCTGTTGATTCATGAATGCCACCCTATTTCTATGAAATTGATTCTCATTATCATTAGCCTATTGTAAATTACATTTCCTAGGTTTGGCAATAGATAGATTTAATTGCTACTATTTAATTTATTGCATTGACAGGCATTCTTGGATTTGATAAAGTTCAAATTGAAAATATTAATGATAATGATTCTCATTATTATTAATTAGCACGTATACATAGGGAGGTTTACCATGTTTAAAAGAAAGACCCTCTTCCCCATCCTGGCACTCACAATGTTATTGTCCGTATTTGTGACCGCCTGCGGAGGAAATAGCAATGCTTCATCTAATACACCAACAGCTACAACCGAAGCAACAACTGCGCCGAGTGCAGAGGCAACCGCTGCTCCTGATGCTTCCAATGCTGAAATGCGCAGCTATGAAACTGCTAAAGGTACTGTGCAAATTCCAGTTAAACCTCAGCGTATCGTTACCGATTATTATGGCGGTGAATTGCTTTCCGTTGGAGCTAACGTAATAGGAGTTGAACCTAGTACTTTTGACAACCCTTTCTTGAAAGATTTACTCAAAAACACACAAGATGTCGGTACTCCAGTCAACGCTGAGAAAGCTTTAGAGCTTGCACCTGATCTAATTGTTGTTATGTACGATGATAATTACGATGCTTTATCCAAAATTGCGCCAACCATTCATATCCCTTACGGAACTGCTACGAATATCTATGAAACCGTAAAACTGTTCGGTGATATTGTAGGGGCACCTGACAAAGCTGAACAATTCATAGCTGACTTTGAGAAAAAGGCCGCTGAAGGCCGTGAGAAGCTTAAAGGGATTGTGAATGAAAATGATACTTTCGGAATCTATGAGCTGACTGACAAAGGTGAGCTTTGGACCTTCGGTAATAATGCTGGTCGTGGTGGACAAGCCCTTTATAATGCGCTTAAGCTGAAAATGCCTACTAAGAACAGCAACGACAACCAAACACTGCAGCTGTCCATGGAGCTATTGCCAGAATATGCAGCGGACTACATGTTCCTAACCACTTATGATCCTGATAAAAAAGGCGATAAGCTGAAAGAGCTGAAGGAATCACCTGTTTGGAACGGACTTGCTGCTGCGAAGAACGACCATCTGTTCTACAACGATTTTGATACGTTCTATCGCTATGATCCTATTGCAATTACCGCACAAATCGATCTGTTCGTTGATATGATTCTTGAGCGTAACGGTAAGAAATAAGAATAGACACATAAAGAAACACCCCACTGATTAGGCATCGCCTAAAGTGGGGTGTTTTGATTATACATAAGAAGTTTCTGTTAAATTTATATCATCTTGTATATCCATTATACTCATCGGTGTTATTTAATTTTTTGTACATATACTCATCATTTTTAAGCTTATAGAGCTGCCCCATCCCCGCAAATACGAAAAACAGCACCAAAATTAATCCATACGCATAGGTGAATTCACCAATATAAAAGCAGGTGACTATCGCAACAAGGGTCAAGATCATTAATGCGACTGCAATTCTGGATAAAATCTTTTTCAAATGGAATCCCCCTACAGTTTTGTATGTTATACACTATCATATTTCAAGGTAAATGGGTGTCGAATCTTGTTCTGTTAAGGGAACTTCGAGTAGTTGGAGATGAGCCAGCATCTTGCGAGTATATATTTTAGTATATAGATAATAAAAGAGGAGTTGAAATAAAAGATAAGCCCCTCCTACTAGCAAGCAAAACCAAAATGGTGCCAGAGCTACGGACATTTCGAATCTTGAAGAACTAACAACATACACAGTAGCTAACGCAATACCTAGTACATACGGGAGAAAAAACAACACTTTTAAGGGGCCGCCAATCATTTGAGCCACGTCTTTAGAAGTGATTCCAATCTTATTCAGCTTCCTGAATTTGATCCTCTCTCGCTCTAAATCGGTCTGGATACTGAAATGAAGCACTATACCAGAAGCCCCAAAGAATATTAGACCAACGAATGTAATGACGAAGATCCCAAATTTGCCGGACTCCTTCAACTGTAAATACTCACTTATTCTAGACTTCGTAGAAAATACGAGCGCCTCTTGCCGATCATTTCCATACCAGGATTTCGTATGGTCCTTATTATATTTGGCTAAAGCCGCATTTAGCTCAGCATCTATACCTGAAGTCTTTTTCCAATCCTTGAAATTTAGGAGTTGAAGACTCCCGATCGCATCCATATTCTCCGCTTTCAACGCTTTATAATCAACTTCGTTTACTATGACATGAAGACCATTCATGAGATTCGGCACACGATTAAATATCATTTTTAATATGAGACCTTGTGAATGTAACGTACGGTTCCCGGTAGAAAGCTTCATATCGAAGGTCGGCATTTCCGGTCTTTGGTTCTTCCATTCTTCGCCTCGAGCAACTAAGGCAAGATTTAGAAAGTGACCATTCTCCACATGATAATCACTGCCGATTAAAGTGTTGATGTTCTGGTCCAAAAACACTTTAAAATAGAACAAGTCAATATACTGCAGCTCTTGATGTGACAGCAGCGGTGTAGCACCATGATCCGTGATTTCGTTGAGTGTCTCTGGTGGAATACTATTTTTTCCAAATACTTCTGCATAGGAAATATCATAAGGGTTGTTTTTCACAGAAATATTCTCAGCATCCCAGGTGATATAAAAGATAATACCGCTTAAGAAAATCGTGATGAAAACGAGGAAGGTAATGAGTGAAAGCACTATTTTGGAGCGCCCAAGGGTATAATTCAAATCGGAGCTAAACATCAAATGCTTGTGGTAAGCTTTCGCTGATCTCGAAAAGATGAGTTTCATCCAGTCGCCAAGTCCTGACAGCAGCAAGTAAACACCCATCATGCTTACTCCAAGGTTGATTAACATCCTACGGGCATCATCAGGGTTGTAATGAGTGATCATATCAAAAACAGTAATCCCCAACAGTAAACCTCCGATGACTGTGGTGATTTTACCATGAAGAAGGCTACGTTCTGCGGTTCTGGATTCTTTTAGAAGGCGTACAATGTTGTATCTCAGCGTTAATAATAAATGGATTCCAATTACAACTATGTAAATCATCCCGAAGAATTTAATGGTGTACAGATAACTATCCAGCGTTAGTGAAAACGCACTGTCCCCTATATTAACAAACAACGAGATGATGAAGAAGAAAAGACCGGAGAAGACCGTCCCTGCACCTAAACCCGTAAGAATTGAAGCTAATGCAATCATGCTATTTTCAAAGAATATGATTGTCCGGATATTGTGGCTCGTCATTCCTAGAACCATTAACAGCCCAAAGTCGCTTTTTCTAAATTTCAAAAAGGCCATTTGGGCATATACAATAAAAAGAACAGCAAAGACTCTCATAACCAAGAAAGGAGCATATAAATTACCGGACACCATCCCATTCACTTGATAGGGATCATTAAAATCAGGGTTTGTATACAGGGAGTAAAAGGCGAAAAAGACCATGATCGTAAAGCTGCTGCATAGGAAAAATAACAAATACCTTCTAAGGTTCGCCTTGAACATCTGAAAAGCCATCCTCCTAAAGGTCATCTTCTCCCCCTCCAATGCAGGCCAGACTCTCTAGAATCCTATCAAAAAAAGCTCTCCGCTCTTTATCTCCCCTAGTAATCTCTAATACAGCCCTCCCATCCTTGATAAAAAGCACGCGATTACAATAGCTTGCCGCAAAAGGATCATGCGTGACCATCACAATCGTCGCTCCTTTCAGAGCATTCAGCTTGGCGAAGGTCTTCATCACTATACTTGAGGATTTGGAATCCAAATTCCCCGTTGGCTCGTCCGCAAAAATCACCTCCGGATCATTTATAATTGCTCTGCTAATCGCCGCTCGCTGCTGCTGTCCTCCTGAAACCATATACGGATACTTATCCTTCACCTCGCCCAGATCAAAGAGTACTATCGTCTCATCTGTCTTGGTATTGATGTCGTCTACCTCTTGGTCATCCAGCACCATGGGCACCATTACATTTTCCCGTAGGGTCAGGCTATCCAGCAGATTATAATCTTGAAAAACGAACCCCATTCGCTGCCGCCGAAACAGTGCAAGCTCGTTCTTAGACATTTCACTTATACTAGTCTCTGCAATCCGTACTACCCCACTATACTCCGTATCGATCCCACTAAGGATGTTCAGCAGTGTCGTTTTCCCGCTTCCTGAAGGTCCCATAATCGCTACAAACTCGCCGCTATCCACACTCAGACTTATCCCGTTTAGCGCCCGAAATACATTTGTTTTGCCCTTGCCTTTATATTCTTTTGAGAGATTCTCTACTTCTAGGATGGACATGCTTGCTCACACCTTCCCCTTCATAGCTCGGAGTGGATTAACATTAAATGGAATTATGTTATTCCTGTAAATACTATAAAGCTAAGTAAAGAGAACGGTTGTTAGATTGCTCACAGAGCAAAAAAACTTGCTTCCTCCTCTATCATTTCCGCTCTCGCAAGAAACAAAGACAAGCAAAACCAGTAAATGCAAGACCTCCGATAGCTGCCAGTGAGAAGGAAAATGCTCTTACGTAATCCGTTAGGTCAGCCTCTAAAAGAGAATGCTTTAACGAAGTGGAGAACAAAATACCGATTAAAGCCACCCCTAACGAATTTGCCAGATACATAAAGGTAGTGATCAAACCTGATCCTGTACCCATAATCCTTGCTGGTACTGAACTGAGTGTAACGTTGACTAATGGCGTAGTAGCCATACCGAGACCAAATCCATATATCAATAAAATCAGGATATTTCGGGCGCCCAGCAGATGCGTCGCATCCACATTTAGCTCCCATATAAGCAATAAACTAGAGCATCCCATCATCAGTGCACCTATTTTTAGTACACTCATCCTCCATCTTCTGACCATTCGAGACGATATCAGGGAAGTCAGAAAAAAACCTATACCTATAGCCAAAAAAAACAAACTTGTATCTTGAACATTATAGTGCAAGCCAAATTGCATATAGTAGCTTAAAACAAAAAAGAAGGAGAACATGCCTAGATAAAGAACAAGCACGGTCACCAGACCTACACTAAATGTTCTATGTCTGAAAATAGACAGATCGACTAATGGACAATTCCCCTGCTTTCCTTTCCGATTTTCAACCCAGATAAAAGTAAACAACACGAATAAAGCTATAATCAGACAGCCTGAGATCCACAATGGCCACCCTTGTTTTTGTCCCTCAGATAACGGATAGATCAGCAGGAACAAACCGATCAGCAGTAGGAAGCTTCCCGTCCAATCAATACTGTGCGTCTGCTCGGCCCGTGTTTCAGGAACAATCGGCATTAACAGCAGGACGAGAAGTCCGAATGGCACATTAAAAAAAAACACCGTTCGCCAACTAAGATCGAAAGGATTCCAATTCACAACAGCCCCACCGAGAATAAATCCGAATGCAAATCCAATACCAATCATGGCACCATAAATACCAAAAACAAGCCCCTTTTCCTTTGGCAGAAAGATCACCTGAAGCGTAGATAATACCTGAGGCTGGATAAGCGCAGCTGTTAAACCTTGTACGATGCGAATAACAATCAGATGGGTTGGATCTGAGGTCAAACCGCCCAACACTGCCATAATCGTAAACCCACTCACCCCAATCATCAGCAATCGTTTTCTGCCGTATATATCCCCAAGCTTTCCACTAATAATCAACGCCACAGCTAATCCTAGCGAAAATCCAGTAACAATAAGCTGCGCTTCAGAGAAGCTTGCATTCAAATGATTTTGCATTAATGGAAGGGCGACTTGAATCATATAAGTATTCAATGAAATAAGTAATGTTGGAAGCAGAATAATCCCAAGCGCATACCAACGTCGCGAATCTTCTTGTTGCATTTTATTACCACCTTTTTAAACGCAATCTACTTTGGGAATATAGGCAATAGCCATGACACCAGTTACAGGATTTGTATATAGTTCACAGTCAATTTCATATACTTCCTTGATAAGCTCTTTTGTTAGAACTTCATTAGGGTTTCCGCTGGCCACTACCTGTCCACTTTTGACAACGTACAATAGATCGCAGTATGTTGCGGCGAGAGAAAGATCATGTAATGCTGCCAATACACCTACTCTCAATGATTTAACTATGGATAAGACTTGCAGCTGATATTTGATATCTAAATGATTAGTTGGTTCATCAAGGATTAAAAATTGGGGCTGCTGAGCAATGGCTCTAGCTAAAATGACCCATCTTCTTTTCATTAAGAACACTCCTCATTTAGTATCTGTCTTATTCGACTATGATAATGATTATCAATTAGAACAGTCTTTTTCTCTACCTGTTAAGGGAGGTTTAATCCTTGATAAGGGAGCAAACACAAAAAAACCTCAAGCAGGCAGAATATAGCGTTCGGTTCCGAACCCTATGTTCTACCACTTGAAGCTTTCTGCCCGTAAAGATCAATCTACAGTTTGTTTCGCACCAAACTCTGTTGTTCGATACGATTTTAAGTATTCGCTTGGATTGCAGCCATAATGCTTACGAAAGGTAGTCGTGAAATTGCTGACATTACTATATCCGACCGAAACGGCTGTCTTCCCTATATTTAAACCTTCAACTTCCATATACCAAAGCGCCTTCTCCATCCGCTTTATACGTACAAGCTCGAAGATCGTCATGCCAAATAACTCACGGAAGCCCTTTTTTAGCTTGAATTCGTTGATGCCTACCCGCTTTGACAACTCACGTATAGACAGCGGTTGCTCGAAATGGATTTGTACCAACTCATGTGCCCTCTTCAGATTTGTAATATCATCATGCCGGAGCGTCATGGTTCCGCTCATAGAACCGTAACCATCAGACTCGCCAAACAAAGCGATAAATTCAAGCGCTTTGCTCTCCATATACAATCGTCTCAATGTTCCACGATAAGTACAATGGATCATTTCGGAGACACATTTTCGGATCGCCGCAGTATCAGGATAACGATCAATATTTCCCCGATGATGTCTAAGCCAGGTTTCCATTTGTTGTCTCTCCGATAGATCTTCAGCATAATATAGCAGTTCGCTAGGAGCTAGTCGTATTTCTAACAATTGATTGGGGATACCTGCTTTTTTTTCTTCATACACCTGAACATCTTCTAGAAAAAGGACATTTCCCATTTGTTTTTCCGTATGACTTTCCTTGCCATTCCATTCACAATAGATTTCTCCGCTTATGTTATAGCTTAGTTCGAACAACGGACAAGCTTCTTGAATATGGAGCTTCATATCTTGTTCGTATGTTATATATTCGTATACATGATCTCCATACCTGGACGAATACGCGTACGAGTGACACTTCCCTTGCCGATATGTGAAGGTACAGTAAGCCGTTGTTCCCATTGGTTCTGCTCAACATGCCCTTCTATCCGTTCTGTAAATTGATCAAAAAGATCATGAATCACCGTATTCAATATATTAAAAGTCATCGAAGCCACTCCTTCTACAACTCAAATGATAATCGTTATCATTTAAACGTGTCAACATGGAATTGATCCTTAGGAAATTTAACACCACTTGGGATGAACTTAGATTTATATAAAAAAGCGTTGGTAGAGTTCCCCCTACCAACGCCTATAGTAATGATTCATTTATCGAATTTATTCGCTAACTCCCCCGTAACCTCCATAACCTTCGAAGCTAACAAGTGCGAAGGAACCTCATCATCCACGCACCCGAGCGCCATTGCCGCTTCAGCCATTTCATTTATAATAGAAGTCTCTTGCGATTCTACCAATGTGGATTGGGCGCCAGCTTGTTTGGCGTTTAGCATCCCTCTCGACCCATCGTTACCCCTACCGGTCATCAGAATCAAATGCTGCTTCAAGCTTTTTAATCCTGAGATCGAATCGAACAACACATCCACAGACGGACGGTGCCCGTTCACCGGAGCTTTCCTGTGTAGTTTGATTCTATATTCTTGCCCTTGTTGAACTACGGTCATATGACAATTACCAGGTGCGATATAGGCTGTTCCGCCGAGCACCAACTGATCATTCTTCGCCTCAACCACCTGTACACTTGAGAACCGCTTCAATCGTTCTGCCAATACTTTCGTGTACTTGGGCGGCATATGCTGAACGATTAACAAGGGATATGGGAAGTTCGCCGGGAGTGAGCTAATTACGATTTCAAGCGCCTTCGGTCCGCCTACTCCACATCCTATGGCGATGATTTGATCGAATTCTTCTATACATTCAGTTTTAGAATTGTCTTCTGCCTGTTGTCCTGTAATCACTTTGGAAACAGTTATATTGTTAAGAATAAGGGTTCGCAATGGAATTTGAGCAGCATGTTTAATTTTAAATATGAGCTCGTCTTTTATATGGGATAAATCAAGTCCATATAACTGAGTTGGCTTGGATATAAAATCTACGGCTCCATTCTGTAGACCTGTGATGGTTGCTATTATTCCATCCTTTGATCCTGAGCTTAGGATTAGGATAGGGGTTGGACGCTGTGACATAATACTAGAGAGTGCTACTAAACTATTCAATTCCGGCACTTCTATATCAATCGTCACGACATCAGGCCTGAGTTCTTGAACCATACTAACCGCTTCGGATGCATTACGAGCTGCTCCAATAACCTCGATAATTGAATCCTCCGTAATTAGGTTCGAGATCTGTTTCCGCATCATTACTGAAGTAGCTATAACGAGCACCTTTATCTTTTGCACTACTTCTCCTCTCCTATCAATGATGATCCCCATGACACTGTTTACTTCACTTTAAAAATAGATACGAGTGCATTTAGTTCCTCCGCAAGCTGTGCTAATGCATTAGCCGTTGTTGCCGTTTCACTGCTGCTTGCCGCCATTTCTTCTGTTGCTGCCGATATACTCTCGATCGAGTACAGCACCTCTGATGACTGCGCGGCCTGCTCTTCACTGGCAGCAGCGATTTCTGTTACTTTATGAGCGGTATCGTTCACCATAGAGATAATATGATCAAAGGCTTCCCCATTTTTTTGTGAAAAAGCTACGCCTTCAACTACCGCATTCACACTTTGGTGTGTATTCTTCTGCATTTCTTTAATGATGTTCGTGACTTGTTTCGTAGCCTCACTGCTCCGCTCTGCTAGCTTTCTTACTTCATTCGCCACAACGGCAAAACCTCGACCCTGTTCACCCGCACGAGCGGCTTCTATAGCTGCGTTTAGCGCCAGAAGATTTGTCTGTTTTGCAATATCATCAATGACTGCAATAATCTCTCCAATTCTATCGGAGTCTTCCTCTAATCTAGACATTTGATTATTTAGCACAGTCATTCCTTGTATAGAGTTCGTAACGACGAGACCACCGTCCTGAGCGATACGCATGGTTTGATCTGACAGCTCAGAGGCATGCTCTGCACTCTGGGCTACTGAATTTATTGCATCAGACAATTCCCGGAACAACTCATTCATCGTTTGTGCTGCAGTGGCTTGACTCATACTGCCGCTAGCCACTTCCTCTGTACTGGCTGATATCTGCTGCGCAGCCGCCGAGACACTTTCTGCAGAGGACAAAATCCCCCCCACAGTTTGCCTTAAGTTCAGAACCATTTCATTCACAGAATTCGCGAGTTTTCCGATCTCATCCTTGGAATTTAGATTCGAAGTTTCGCTTAAGTCCCCATTAGCTACTTTACCTAGCAGGCGCATCACTTGATTTAGAGGCCGTGCTATGATTTGCGAGATTAGATAGCCAAAACCCACGCTGATCAGAAGTGCAATAATCGTAACACTAAAGGTAATTAACCGAGAGGATTGATATAGTTTATTAGCACTATCACTGGATCCCTGCGCCTGCTTCATATTGATGTCAATTAAACCTTGCAGGAAATCCGTCATCTCTGTAGTAGCCAGCTGTAAATCTCCTGTTAGCAAATAATTCGTATACTCTTCATTACTGATATTGGTTTTATCCACTTCGATCGCGTGATCCACGCTGGTAATATAGCGTTGCCAGATCTCGGGATAAGTCTTCATCTTCTTTAACTCTTCTTCTCTCAATTTTGTCTTACTATACTTACTCATGATGCCTTCAATGCTTTGGACGTTCTTATGTATTTTATCTTGATACTCTTTTTTCTTCACCTCGGTTTTGGCCATCGTATTAATATCTCGGATATTTATTCTATTTGTTAAAAAAAGCTCATTCGCTTCACCGAGATAGGCAATCGGTGTTAAGCGATTATTATACATATCCTCGATGGACTCATCCATCTTACTCAAATTGCTTATTCCATAGAATCCTACAAAGCATAAAATGACTGATACCAACACAAATGCTGAGATTAGCTTTACCGCTGTCCTCAAATTATAAAACCATTTCACCCTTCTGCACCTCATTACGTTAGTCAATTTTTAGTAATTCTTAGGAACTATTTCATCATAAACTGTAAGCAGAATATGGTAACCGAAAAAAATTGGCGTGACCGCGCAAAATTATTGCGCACCCCCGCCAAGAAGCGAAAAACAAAAAAATCCCGTCTCACCATCCAGTGATCGGGATTTCAATCTATGAGATTGTTACGTATTTTCACAATGAATTAGTAAAATCTGAGTCCTTCAATATTCCTAACCGTTTAGCTTTTATAGCCGCTTCAATTCTAGATTTCACATTTAGCTTTTGGAACAAATTCGTTAAACTATATTCGAGCGATCGCTGACTCATCAGCACAATCTCCGCTATTTCTTTATTACTTTTTCCTTTTGCAATTTCCGTTAGCATTTCATGTTCCCTTTTGCTAATCTTGGAGACTGCTTGTTCATCATTAATTTCTAATCCTTTTGGAGGTACTTTTCTTAGCTGCTTGACTAAGGTTCGCGGTAGAATGACTTCACCTCTTAATGCACAGCGTACCGCTGTAATTAACTGCTCTCTATTCGTCGTTTTTGAGATAAACCCAAATATCCCCGATTCGATCATCAGGTTAAATTTGTTGGTAAATTCATATCCGGTATAGATTAAGATAATCGCATCCGCGTTCATGGTTAATACTTGCTTCGCCAAATCAATCCCATTCACATCTGCGATATGAAGATCAAATAACATTACATCAAAAGAATGACTACTCACCATTTCAAGCACCTCATGAGCTGAAATGGCTAGAGTAACCTTCATATCTCCTTCTTGCTCTAATATCATTCTTGTCCCTTCCATAACTGATGGATGGTCATCCACTAACAATATTTGAATCATGCCTATGATTACCCCTCTTTAATTGTTATACCGCATGATTAATCTGCAGGTATAGATATATAGACTGCTAATCCTTTTTTCTCTGGCGAGTGGAATGCTATCGTCCCATCCATACTCCGAACCCTTTCCTTCATTCCATAAATACCCATACTTGTAAGCGAGTCCTCTCCTAATAGATTCATTCCAATTCCGTTATCTTTATAATTCAAATGAATATGATTGTCTTCACTAGCTAAGGTAATGTGGACTTCAGTCGCAAAAGAGTGCTTCGCTGCATTCGCTAAAAGCTCTTGCACAATACGGTACAAACCTATAAGCACTTCATCATCCAACTTATGTGTAAATGCTTCAACCTCGAAATAAATCTGGTAGTTGGTACGCAGCTGCGTAAATTCAAACAACGTCTCCAGCGAGGAGATAAGACCTTCATTGATTAATGCAGGAGGTCTGAGCTCGTTACAAATAATCCGCAGTTGATAGATAACATCCAGTAAGCCTTCAGCTATCTGTTCTAGCTGTTCTCTAAACTCCCCATTGATGGACTTTTCACCTAAGAGAAGATCCAGCTTACGATACCAGATAATTTGTTCTTGAAGCGCTGAGTCGTGTAAATCCTGAGCAAGACGTTTTCGCTCATTCTCGGATAAATTAAACATAAAGCGGAGAAGCCAAGTAGGAGCCACTTGCTTGGAAGCCGCTAGCTCAAGGTCTTTCGTTAAATCTTCGATAAGCAAAAAATGATCAAAGAGAACACTGACATAACGGGTAATGGTCTCCAGCCACACACGAATAGAACTGATTTCCAATAAAACCGTCTTCTCGTTAATCGATAGTAAGTAGCTTTTTCCTCGGGACTCCCCTATCTTGAGTGAATACCCTTGCTCAGTCTCAATAATTTCACATAATTTATCACTGTTAGATTCAACTTCGATAAAATGTATATTGGTTATCTGCAGAGTGTCTCTGACCTCTCTAAGCAACCGCTGTTCCATATGGCTAATCTTCATGACACCAAAAAGGTCTTGGGAGAACTGATCCAGACTCGTTTGCAAGTGAAAATACCGTTCCTCACTCTCACGAATAATCTGCTCTGTATGTTCTCTGTCTTCATCTGCTTTTTTGCGATCACTTATATCCCTAAATATCGAGATACATGCGACCTTTCCTTTGTGCACAATGGAGCTAGCTGTTACCTCTACATCGATAATCGTTCCATCTGAACGTACAACCTTTTGTTCAATTGGTGCTAGGATTCTATAGGGCTCTTTATAGATTTCACGCATTCGTTCTTTTGCCAGCGACAGAAATTCCGGATGTGCCCAATTGAAAATATTTTTACCGATCAATTGACTCTCATCGTAAACACCAAATAATCCAAGACAAGAAAAGTTCACATACACAAACTTATAATCGCTATGGAGAACGACCGCTTCAGGCGACATCTTGATCAGCTGCTGATTAAGTTCCTCGCTTTCCCTTAGTTCTTTTTCCATTTGAACTCTCTTCGTAATGTCTCTTGCAACTATCACAATGTTCATTACATCTCCATCCTCACTTAGAACGGGAGTAGCAAGACATTCTAAATTTAGGATATAACCTTTTGAATGAATAAATCGATTGTAAAACATCTTGCTTGCTTTTGTCTGAAAAATATTTGAGATCTGTTCTCGCAAGCCTTCTTGCTCATCTGGATGGATATACTCAAGTATGGTAGTGTCCTTGATTAAGCCTACAGGAATACCGATCAGGATCTCACAGGAAGGGGAGGCTAAAATGAAATTACCTTTTTGATCCAGAACCCCCATCATATCCTTCATGTTATTAATAATAAGTCTATACTCTGCTTCACGCTGCGCCAACTTGTGTTCTACTTCTACAGCTGATGTTATCTCTCTAGCAACCACAAAAACACCAATAATACGACTATTCACATAAATCGGGATATTTTTCATAGACCAGTGGCTCACTGATCCATCCTTACGGGAAGAGGACACAACATAATGCTGAGCAGATCCCCGTACTGTTCTTTCAAAATAATCTAACATCCTCGGTATATTCTCTGCTCCAAATAGATTCATGATGGACAAATTCTCTCCAACCATACTTATAGATTCTCCAGTAATTTGCTCTGCCGTAGAATTGATTGCCAAAATATTACCTTGCAGATTCACCTCACATACGACGTCTGAGTTATAGTCAAATAAGGACTTATAACGCTGTTCACTTTTGAGCAAAGCCTCTTTCATCAACTTTCTTTCAGTGATATCTGCCAAGATTCCGTCAAGCCGAACTACCGTATGGAATTCATCCAGACTGGGTATGATTCTGACCTGTATCCATCGAGGCTCTCCACTTGCGTGGATAATACGATATTCACTAAGCTTTGGAATCCCCTGCCGAGCCGTTGTTAGGATCTCTTCAATCGAGGGGGTTTCTTCTTTATGAGCAATACGGAACCAAAAATCATCTTCTTTCGCCTGTTCAACGGAATAACCGGTGATATTAAGGACGGCATCCGATATAAACAATACTTTCTTAGTTACATAATCATAAGACCAAATCGCCACGTCAAGATTAGAGAACATCTGATGATACAATGAATACGAGCTTTCCAACTGTATTTGCGCTGTTTTTTGTTCAGTAATGTCCAGCATAACTCCATCTATTCGGTAAACCTTGTTCTCCTTATTTAGGATTGGCGTGCCGATCATTTGAACCCACTTTAGTCCTTCAGTAGGTAGTTGCATCCGGTACTCAAGACTACTGATATGACCAGCAGTTAATCTTTGCATGTAGGCATCATATCGATCAAGATCCACTACATACACAAATTCCCGCAAAAAATTAGGGTTGCGTGGTATAGTCTTCCTTGTGCAACCAACCCATTCCTCTAAAATATTCGACATCGTCAGCAGATTTTCTTCCATATCCATAGACCATGTGATCACATTCTCGTCGCCGAGTGAATGCATGTTGAGATCATCTCCACATAAAAAGCCCCCCCTTCTCGGGGCGGCTTTTTGTTCTAATTCGCTATTTTACAAGCGTCATTACATGAATAACTTTATCCTACTGAGCAATCTGCTCACGGATATTCTGAAGTATTTTCTTCTCCAGCCGGGATACCTGCACTTGAGAGATCCCTAAACGACTGGCGACCTCCGACTGCGTTTGATCACGATAGTAACGAAGATAGACAATCAGACGTTCACGTTCACTGAGGCCTCCGATCGCTTCATTTAATGCCAGCTTATCGAACCAACGCTCCTGTGATTCGTCAGCGATTTGATCAATCAGCGTGATCGGATCTCCATCATTCTCGAACACCGTCTCATGGATAGAAGTCGGCGGTTTATTGGCTTCTTGAGCGAATACCACTTCTTCGGGTGTAACCCCTAGTGCTTCCGCAACTTCACCGATCGTAGGCAAACGATCAAGTGTTTTAGACATTTCATCCTTCATTTTACGGACCTTGTTAGCCATTTCCTTAAGGGAACGACTGACCTTCAAGGTGCCATCGTCACGAAGGAAACGCTGAATCTCACCGATAATCATCGGCACAGCATAAGTGGAGAACTTGACCTCATAGCTGAGGTCAAATTTATCTACGGACTTCAGTAGTCCGATGCAACCGATCTGGAACAAATCGTCAGGCTCATACCCGCGGTTCATAAACCGCTGTACTACCGACCAGACCAGTCGGATATTACAGCTTACAAGTGTGTCACGGGCAAGACTATCTCCGGCCTGACTGAGCGCGATAAGACGTTTGACCTCCGCATCGTCCAAATAGGTCGGCGGAGCTTTTTTTGACTCTGCATCCATGGCTCCAACCCCTAATTGTATAAAGCTTTTTTCGAGACGATGGTTTTCTTCATTGAGATAGAAGTACCGTGTCCCGGTTCACTAGTGACTTCAAATTCATCCATGAAATTCTCCATAATAGTAAAGCCCATGCCCGACCGCTCCAGCTCCGGCTTAGAGGTATACAGCGGCTGTTGTGCCAGCTCTAAATCCTCGATGCCCCGTCCTTGATCCTCAATGGTTAGATGTACGGTTTCGTTGTCCAGTGATGCCGAAATGGTCACAATGCCTTCCGGATCACTATCATACCCATGAATAATACAGTTGGTGACCGCTTCCGACACGACTGTCTTCAGATCATTCAGCTCGTCCATCGTAGGATCAAGCCGGGAAACGAACGCCGCTACGACTACACGCGCGAACGATTCGTTCTCCGAGCGTGCAGCGAACTGCACGTTCATGAAGTTACCAGCCTTACTATTTGTCATAACGCAACCTCCAAATCCGAGAGTGCAGTACTCTCGTCGTCATATAGGGGCATGATTTTGAACAGGCCTGACATTTCCAGCAGCCGCTTCACAGGTGCCGTTGCATCACACACCACCATTTTTCCACCTTTACTGTGGATCAGTTTATACCTTCCCAGAATCACGCCTAGGCCTGAACTGTCCATAAACTGCAGATGCTTAAGACTAAGAACTAAATGCGATACCTGACCACGCATAATCGCTTCATCCATATCCATTCTTACAAAATCTGCTGCGTGATGGTCCAGCTCCCCTGATAAACGGACAATCAACACACCTCTGTGATGCTCCATCTCCACATGAGAATTCATGCTTGCCACTCTCCTCTTCGTTGCTTTGAAAACTGACCTTGAAAGACGGTACTAATTCCCTTCAAGGACAAGGTTTTCTACGCGGCAAATCAGGAATCCTGCCTCACGACAAAACTAGAAGAAAACCCCTATGAATCTACAGAGTACATGGGAGTAATCTACAAAAAAACTGTTTTTAATCTACGCCGAACATCGAGCCTGTTGTACGCTTAAAGAGCTTCCACCAGCCTGCTTTCGGCACAGCTTCCCCAGCTTTTAAATCATATTCCTTAATCACTTGGGTGCCTTGGTAGACAACCAGCTTGCCTACAGATTGACCTTCAGCCACTGGAGCCTTCACGCTTTCCGGCAATACTAATTCGTGGCGAATGCCTTCTTGGGCCACACCTTTTTTCAAAAGAACACTGTACGTCTCTTTCGCTGTGATCGGCAGCTCCGATTTTACGCCCTTTTCGATCTTGAGGGTGCCGATAGCATCCCCTTCTTTGTGGATCGTGTGTACCTTATATTGCGAGAACAGGTAATCGAACATGCCTGAGACTTCACTGTTGCGTGTCTTTGTGTTCGGCTCGCCTAGCACAACAGCGACTGCACGCAGGCCATCTCTTGCCGCTGTAGCGGACAGACAGAATTTAGCCTCTGCAGTATACCCTGTCTTCAGTCCATCAGCACCAGTGTAGAAACGCACCAGCTTGTTCGTATTCACCAACCAGAACGGTTTGGTTGAATCCTTGCGTAAGTAATCCTGATAGGAACCCGTATATTTGATAATTTGATCATGCTTCAAAAGTTCCCGACTGATGACCGCAATATCGTATGCAGAGGAATAGTGATTGGCGGCTGGAAGACCGTTACAGTTGGCAAAATGGGTATCTTTTAGACCCAGCTCCTCTGCACGTTTATTCATCAAGTCTACAAAAGCACTCTCTGAACCCGCTATTTTTTCCGCCATAGCGACAGAAGCATCATTACCAGACGCCATAGCGATGCCTTTGAGCATATCGTCTACCGTCATTTCTTCACCCGGCTCCAGAAAAATCTGCGATCCGCCCATCGAAGCCGCATATTCACTTGTCCGCACCTTATCCGTCAGTTGCAGTCTACCTTCATCCAGCGCTTCCACCGTTAGTAACATCGTCATAATCTTCGTAATACTTGCGGGAGGCAGCTTATCATGGCTGTTCTTCTCATAAATAACAGTACCGGTACCAGCGTCCATCAAAATCGCAGAACGTGCTCCCGGTGCGAGGTCTACAGCGGCAGCTTTACTGCCAGAGTCCTTGTTTTTTTCCTCTGCATAAGCGCCTGACATAGGTCCTAGAACCGACACAGCAATACAGAGCACAAGCACAGCAAAACGCAATTTTCTCACAATGGTTCCCCTCCTGAACGTTAACCTTCATATCACAGGTACTGTGTTCCAGTTTCGTCAGAAAGGGTGGAAATTATTCCATTTTCAAGGAAATAACCACAATTATTTATCACAAGAAGTTATAAGGTTATCAATTAAAAAAAGCCCAGCAGCAGTTGCAGAGCATTTTTATTATAGGGGAGATCAAAAATTATTTCAAATTTTAATGATTTCCATTTTTTCCGTATTCATTTAAGCCCCTTTAAAGGAAAATGAAAGGTTAGAACGAATCTATTTAAGAACTTAACAGGTTTATAGAGGAGTGAATATACAGATGAACCATCTTGCAGATTGTATTGAAGCAGAAGCTAAACAGAACAATTTCTCTGGTATAGTGCTGGTAAATCAACAGGATAAAGAAATCATCAGCAGCTGTTACGGTTATGCTAATAAGTCGGATAAACGCGAAAACAATATTCATACTCGGTTTGGGATTGCTTCCGGGTGTAAATTATTTACGGCGGTTGCCTTCTGCCAACTTGTCGAACAGGGATTGATTTCTTTCGAAAGTAGAGTCTTAGATTATCTGAAAAAGGTAGATTTCCCTCTCTTTAATCCTGAGATCACCATACATCAGCTGCTTACGCACAGTTCTGGTATTCCGGATTATTTTGATGAAACAATCATGGATGATTTCGAGGAACTGTGGAAAACACGACCTATGTACACTTTGCGGCAGCTTAATGACTTTGTGTCGTTGTTCCAAAACCTCCCCATGATGCGGACCCCTGGCGAACGTTTCCACTACAACAATGCCGGATATATCGTGTTAGGCCTTCTGATGGAAGAATTGAGTGGAATGTCCTTTTGCGACTATGTGGAGCTTCACATCTTTAAGGCTTGTGGAATGAAGCAATCCGGTTATTTTACGTTAGATGCCTTACCTGCCAATTGTGCACTCGGATACATAGAGGAAGAAAACGGTGACTGGAGGACCAACATCTATTCAATCCCGGTAAAGGGAGGCGCTGACGGTGGAGCTTTTGTAACCGCTCCCGATATGCAGCTATTCTGGAAAGGGCTAATGAACCACACACTTTTGAGTCCAGTACTCACTTCGTTGTTACTTACACCCCACATTCATGTGGACGGCGAAGGATATTATGGTTATGGCGTATGGATCACCCTCCGAGAAGGAGAGGTGATCAAGTTCCACATTATGGGCTACGATCCCGGCGTTTCCTTCCGATCGGCTTTCTATCCTGCTAGTGGTGAGACTGTAGTAGTAATGTGTAATACAAATAGCGGGGCTTCTCAGATTTTCAATAAGATCGATAATCGTCTGTAATTGTTACCAAAAAAGAGCAGCGATCTTCCCGTAATGGGAAGATCGCTGCTCTGCTGTCTGTTTAGGGTCTTCGTCATGACCATAATTATTTACCCTGACTAGTACCGTGTTACCCCATCCTTCGTAACAAGCGCGAATACCAGTGGTAATGGTGGAATCGATTCAGATGTAATACGGTAAGCTTCTAATACCTTATCTTCAGCTTCCTCTACCTTCTTCTCACTGGCATCGTTGATATGCAATACTGCAAGGGTATCGCCGACCTCTACTGCATCTCCAACCTTTTTAGAAAGTTGAATACCCACAGCCAAATCTATCACAGATTCCTTGGTTTCACGTCCGGCACCAAGCAGCATAGCAGCAATGCCGATTTCTTCTGCTTGAATCCCCTCAATGAACCCCTTAGTTTTTGCTTTCACTTCAATGAATCGCTTGGCAGCAGGGAGTTTCTCCGGATCATCGATTTGCGAAACATCTCCGCCTTGCGCACTCACGATTTGTTTGAATTTCTCCAACGCTGTGCCATCTTCAATATGTGTCAAAAGCATCGAGCGGGCCTCTTCTTCATCCTTGGCTTTGCCACCAAGAACAAGCATCTGGCTACCCAGAATAAGACAGACTTCCTGCAGATCCTTCGGACCGTGACCCTTTAAGGTCTCGATTCCTTCCTTGATTTCGAGCGCATTGCCAATTCCATATCCGAGCGGTTGATCCATGTCGCTGATGATAGCGACTGTATTACGACCCAGATGTGTGCCGATGTCAACCATGGCTTGAGCAAGCGTAATAGAATCATCAAGCGTCTTCATAAAAGCACCGCTGCCGGTTTTGACATCCAGAACAATAGCGTCTGCACCTGCTGCAATCTTCTTGCTCATCACTGAGCTTGCGATAAGAGGGATGGATTCAACAGTCGCGGTTACATCCCGAAGGGCATACAGCTTTTTGTCTGCGGGTGTAATGTTGCCCGACTGGCCGATCACGGCAGCACCGATTTCACCTACTTGATCAAAGAAACGATCTCGATCCATCTCTACTGAGAAGCCAGTGATCGACTCCAGCTTATCGAGTGTACCTCCTGTATGCCCAAGACCCCGTCCAGACATCTTTGCTACAGGTACTCCAGCAGAGGCTACCAAAGGAGCAAGCACAACAGTAGTCTTATCTCCCACTCCACCTGTCGAGTGCTTATCAACCTTAATTCCTGCGATTGGGCTAAGATCTACTTGATCACCGGACATCGCCATTTCCATCGTTAGATCGCCGGTCTCCCGTGCATTCATGCCTTGAAAATAAACTGCCATAGCCCAAGCGGAAAGTTGATAATCAGGAATTTCGCCTTTACTGTAGCCCTGAATTAGGAAGGATATTTCCTCACGACTCAGCTCTCCACCATCTCTTTTTTTCTGAATAATATCGACTGCTCTCATCTTACACCTGCAATTCACGGACATTTGCGCAAGCAAATCCGATATATTTTGATTTAGTCAAATTAGCTACTTTCATTACCTGATCATACGTTAATGGCTTACGTTTAATCACTTGTTTCATAAATATGACCTCCCAGTAATTCAAAATGCAGTCCCCGAAATTACATTTTCGGAATAAAGCCTAAGACCAGCTTCAAGAAACGCTCACGTACACGTTCTGCAGTTTCCATCACCTCTTCATGATTGAGAGGTTGATCCAGGATTCCCGCAGCCATATTAGTAATACAGGAGATACCCAATACTTCAATACCCGCGTGACGCGCAACAATGGTCTCCGATACAGTAGACATACCCACAGCATCGGCGCCTAGAATACGAAGCATTACGATTTCAGCAGGCGTTTCGTAACAAGGTCCCAGCAGACCTGCATATACGCCTTCTTTGAACTCGAAATTCTGCTGAGCTGCCGTTTCCTTTGCTACCTGAATCAGGCGGCGACTGTAGGCAGTCGACATATCTGGGAAGCGCACCCCAAGTGCAGGATCATTAGGCCCTATTAACGGGTTCCGTCCAGTCATATTAAGATGATCTGTAAGAAGCATAAGATCGCCTGGTTTGAAATCTGTGTTCACTCCACCAGCAGCATTCGTTACTAGTAAACTGGCTATACCAAGTTCTTTCATAACCCGCACAGGAAATGCTGTTACCTCCGGTCCATAGCCCTCATACATATGAAAGCGGCCCTTCATCATCACAACACGGCGTCCTTCAATCATACCAATCAAAAGCTCGCCCTCATGTCCTTCTACAGTAGACACAGGAAAGTGAGGAATCTCATCATATGGAATGCTTACTCCATCAGTAATAAGATCTGCCAGCACACCGAGACCTGAACCAAGGATCAAGCCAATTTCCGGAGCCACCGGACATTTGTCTTTTATATAAATGGCTGCTTCTTGAATTTCTTTTTGAGTTAACGCGCTCATGGATGATCCTCCTTCATTAATGTTGTGAAGCCGCCCACAATCTTTATTGCAGTTTCGCTAAAAAGCTTGTCCCATACTGCGGCGCCTTCGCACCAAAGTTTTCAGCAATGGTTGCAGCTACATCAGAGAAGGTTTCACGAATGCCCAAACTTTCTGGATGTTTAAGCCGTGGGCTATAGATTAAGAGCGGCACATATTCACGGGTATGGTCAGTTCCAGCATGGATCGGATCGTTACCATGGTCTGCAGAAATAATCAATAGATCATCTTCACCGAGTGTAGATAGAATTTCAGGCAGTGCCTGATCGAATACTTCCAGTGCATGGCCGTATCCTTCTGGATCACGACGATGCCCATACAAAGAATCAAAATCCACCAGATTTGTAAACAGGAAACCGTCAAAAGGCTGACGAAGCTGCTCAATAGTCACTTCGATTCCATGTTCATTGCTCTTCGTAGGATAAGAAGCTGTAACCCCTTCTCCTGTAAAGATATCGTTGATCTTACCTACTGCGATAACATCCTTGCCGATATCAGCCAGCGCGTTCATTACCGTTGGTTCTGGGGGCTTTACAGCATAGTCATGCCGGTTTGGCGTCCGAACGAAATTTCCTGGTTCGCCAACATATGGACGAGCAATCACGCGACCCACCGAGAATTCTGGAGCCATCGTCAGCTCACGGGCTATTTTACATGCGCTATACAGCTCTTCGAGTGGAATGATATCTTCATGTGCAGCAAGCTGGAATACGCTGTCCGCAGAGGTATAAACTATCCAAGCCCCAGTTTTCATTTGCTCTTCGCCATATTCAACTAGAATCTCCGTACCGGAAGCCGGTTTATTACCGATCACCTTGCGACCAGTTGCCGCTTCGAACTTCTCAATCAACTCTGCTGGAAAGCCATCAGGATACGTATTGAAGGGAACCTCAATCTTCAGCCCCATTAGCTCCCAGTGTCCGGTCATCGTATCCTTGCCTACTGATACTTCCTGCATTTTGCCGTAGTACCCTGTTGGTGAAGCTACAGGCTCAAGCGGCGGGAGCGGAGCAATATTAGCTAACCCAAGCTTCTGGAGATTAGGTAGCTTCAATCCAGGTACACGATCCAATATATGACCAAGCGTATGCGACCCAGCATCACCGAAATTCGCAGCATCTGGCGCTTCACCGATACCAACACTATCTAGAACAATAAAACCAATTCGTTTAAATGAGGACATTGTTGTCTTCACTCCTTTTTTATATAGGTATTCTTTCGTACCAACAAGAAGAAACGGCTGTACCGTCTTCCAGAAGACATACGCTTCCGAAACTAGCGATACAACGTACCGCTTATCAGGTATCCGTTTCTGCTAAAGGATAACCTGCGGAGCAATCCCCAGTCTATCCTTTCAGTATGATTCCATCATAACCATCTTACTCACAAAAAGCATCTTTGAAGCAGAATTAACGAGCTCTGGGATGGTGGCTCTCATATACTTCCTTCATATTCTTACGGGCAATACCGTTATAAATCTGAGTCGTCGAAATATCGGCATGACCCAGCATTTGTTGTACGGATCGTAAATCTGCCCCGCCTTCCAGTAGATGGGCTGCAAAGGAATGCCTAAGTGTATGCGGTGTAATATCCTGCTCAATGTTTGCTTCCCGCGCGTATTTTTTTATGATTTTCCAAAAACCTTGACGGGTTAATCTCCCGCCTAAACTATTCAGGAACATAGCCGGCTCCTCCTGTTGATCACGGAGCAGCTTGTCCCGCATATGTGAAATGTAAGCCGCTACACTCTCAGCAGCAATGGTTCCAATCGGAACCACCCGCTCCTTGCCGGAAGTTCCTGTGCAACGTGCAAATTTCATATCCGTATGCACATCGTTCACGTTTAGCGAGATTAATTCAGAGACCTTAATGCCTGTTGCATAGAGCAATTCCAACATAGCCTTATCGCGCATCCCTTGTGGCGTATTCACATCTGGTGCAGCTAATAGCTGCTCAATTTCTGAAATGGTAAGCACCATAGGAGTTTTCTTATCAGGCTTCATTGTCTCCATGTCCAGCGTTGGGTCCTGCTCAATCAAACGTTCCTTCAACAAATAATGAAAAAAAGCACGAAGGGACACTGCGTTTCTGTTCAACGTTGCAGTTGCTCGTCCCGCTCCGCGTAATGAGCCAAGATATAACATCACATGAGATCTTCGGATCTCCTCAGGCTGAACTGCCCCCCGCTCTTCAGCAAACTCCAAAAACTGCGATACATCCCTACCGTAAGATTCCAATGTATTCGGAGATAAGCCTTTATCTCCGGATAAATAATGTAAAAAAGGCTGCAAGTGTGACTTCATTATTTCACGCTCCTGTCCTGGCGCAGCTACTCATAGTGACTTCCTGCAGCACATTCAGCATGAGGGTTCTGCAGATGTGTACATTTAGTATACGCTGCATGAATCCACCCTAGTTTTCTTCGACATTCTTCTCGCCTGTTCCTGCTTCCCACGAAGCTTTCATTCTCCGTACCAGTAATAAAAGCGCAAGCGCTGTCTTGTATCCAGACCATCATCACTACGATCGGCATGATCAAATGCCCGAACAGCGGTGCCTTCAGGAATTCCATAATTCTCTATCGGACTAATCCATTCACCAAGCCAGCTCATAGCACTGTAGAGCAAATAACTTAGAGCCACAAACATGATCATAAAATACAGCTTGCGAACTGTTTTGGGCATAGAAACGATCATATGGACGCCTCCCACTAATATATAGTTAAGATCTGCTCGTCCTTCACCTTATGCACCAAAACGGGCTGATATGTATACCTCCAATAGACCAATCATTTAAAAAGCTCTCTCCGGTAAAAAAAACCGGGGAGAGCTTATGAAGTGAATTTCATTATAAGATGACTTAGGACGGATTTCCGTTTGAATTATTCTTATCGCTACACCGATAGCATATCCCATGAAAATCAAGTCTATGATCAAGCACTGTGAAATTAAATTCTTTCTCCAGTCGCTCTTCTAGCGGTCCTAGCCAATCCTCGCGGATCTCATCCATACTACCGCATTGCACACAAATTAAATGATGATGATGGTGCTTTGCAGTATCTGTTCGTAGATCATAACGGGCGACACCGTCTCCGAAGTTAATCTTTTCTACGACATGAAGCTCGCTAAGAAGTTCCAGGGTACGATATACAGTCGCAAGACCGATCTCGGGAGCCTTCTCTTTCACAAGCATAAAAACATCTTCTGCACTAAGATGATCTTCCTCATTCTCCAGCAGCACTCTTAAGGTCGCTTCCCGTTGGGGTGTAAGCTTGTATCCTTGGGATTGTAACTGTTGCTTAATTTTGTCTATCCGGGCTTCCATTGTCTCCCTCCCCCTTGGAAAATTACCTCACCGGTCTTCAAACCACTTCTTCCATTATAGGGGGTGTCGCTTTGAGAAGTCAAACGCTTTTACTGCAATCCCAAGGTAGTCACTGCTTGTACAAGTGAAGGCGTAACCCAGCGCATCATGATCGGCGTAACATAGGTCTCAAAACTAGAAACGCCCAGAATCAACAGAGCCATCACAAGTGACAATATCGTGTACATAGTAAAAGGTCGCGTCACTGGTGTCCGGCGTTGACCTAACACTCGGCTACGAATCATCTGCAAGGAAAAGGCAATTGCCGCAGCACTACTCACTAACAACACAGGGATCAGCACCAGATTGTGCGGTGCCACAGAGACTAGAGCAAACAGCATCCCGTGCCACGAATATTGACTGACTAGACAACCGACCGAAAAACCGATCAATACCCCTTTAAGAAAATCAAGAATCAAGATTCCCGGTAACCCAATGACTGATAATCCAAGGATCCAGATCAGCCCAATCCATTTTAGATTCAAGGCCGCTATACTCCAATACGAATCAGGTGCCGCTGGTAGACTCTGTTGATCAACCGTCACAAAGAAATTCCCCAGATAATCACCCAGTTCCTGTTGCTGATCCATCGTAAGCGCACTAACGATAAGAGCTCCAAATACAACACCTACCAGAAATAATACGCCGACAAAAATATACAGAGGCGTCTGTTCCTTCATCATCAGCCTTAAATTACGCATCGAGACGTTCCCCTTTCCGGTTACATGTTACACCATATGAGAAAACGCCCCGTGATATGACTTGTCCTTAGTACAATAACTCTACATTTCGGGTTGCACGACTTTACCGTATGTTCCCCCACCGCCTGCAGATAGTTTCAATATACCTGAGCGAGCCTGAACGATCATAGAAGCCAAATCCACTCCTACTACGCTAGCAATTTCCGCTTCACCACAACCATGCAAAATGTTCATCTCGGTGCCAAAAGCTTGCAGCAACGCATTCATTTTAGCCTTCCCGAGACCCGGTATAAATTCAAGTGGAACCTGATAGTGATAAGGCGGACGGTCTGCAGGCACTACAGGTTTCTTGCGGTCAGCAATATCTAGGATGCGGTCGAATACACCCCTCACCAATTTCAGACTGCCACAATACTGGCAACGCTCCGATGTGACATATGCTTCATCAATAATACTACCGCAGCCTCCGCAGTAGGTTCGGTGGTATTTACCAAGCCGAGGATTAAGTCCGAAATTGGCAGTTACCTTCCGTCCTTCCTTACGTTCAAGTGCGAGTCGCAGTTCAGCAAAAGAAGGTTGTGCCAAAGCCATTACATTATACTCGCGGCCTAATTTGCCCAGAGAATGCGCATCAGAGTTCGTTAAGAATGTGAAGTTATCGAGCTCAGAAAGATAACCTGCCATTTCAGAATCTGCACTCAGCCCAAGCTCAACTGCAGCTATCCGATCCAGATCAAAGATATCTGACATCCGTTCCGCAGTGCAGCCGTACAAGCCCTTGTGAGGCGTGAAAATATGTGCAGGGATTAGAATGCCCCCTCGCTCATAAATCTCATCCTGAAGCTCTCTAGCCGGTGCATAGAGGCGCTGGGAACTAAGGTTCACATTTCGCATATGGCGACTCATCCAAGCACTGAAATCTGTCATCCGCTCCACGTCGGGCATGAAGGCGAGTACGTGGCACTCTTTTCGCCCAGGTTCGCGGATTTCAATCTCCGTTCCTAGGATGATCGTAGTCCCCTGATAAGCGATCCCTCCACCTTGTGCTAGCGTCATCTCTCCAGATTCTAAGGAACGCTGAATATCACGTAGAACGCCAGGTGAATGACTATCAATAATACCTATCATCTCAAGACCCTTACGCTCTGCAGCTTCTTTAGCGATTCCAGCAAAGGTGAGCTCGCGGCTGCCGCTGATTTTGACCGCTTGTCCTTCCGACGTTCGTCCGATATGAACATGCAGATCGCAATAGAAGTTCTTCAGTTCAGGTGTTAGTTCCATTGGCCTGTCAGGGTGTATAAATGCCAAGCGTACACCGCCATCATCGTCTTCGCGTCCGCGATACGTCCGTCAGCTATATATTGATAGGCTTCCTCCAAGGTAAGCTCCGAGACCTCTAAAAATTCATCCTCGTCAAGCGACATGTCCCCTGGCTCGGCATTATTAGTAACATACAAATGAATAATCTCATCAGCAAAGCCGGGAGAAGTATAGAACGATTTAAGTAACTTCAGATCACCGCTATGAAAACCGGTCTCTTCCTTCAGCTCACGACCAGCCGCAACTAAAGGGTCTTCCCCTTGATCCAGCTTACCGGCTGGAATCTCCACCTCTGTACGGTGCATAGGCTGACGATATTGTTCCACAACTAACATTTTGTTGTTGTTCAAAGCAAGCACTGCTACTGCGCCGGGATGCTTCACAACCTCACGTGTTGCGGTATTACCATCCGGCAATCTCACAGTGTCCACTTGTAAAGATATGATCTTCCCATCAAATATAGGCTTTGTAGACAGCGTCACTTCGTCAAGCTCCGGCTTGCTGTGTAAATGTTGGTTTCCCATAAAATTTCTGGTCTCCTTTATCTCTATTCTGCATACGGTGTATTATAGCAAACTTAAAGGGAAAGAAGGAATTTCAGATGAACGAAATCTTCAGCCGTACAAGCTCATCCGCAGTCACAATGGTAGGTAAACCGGAAGAAATCAAAGCCATCTTAGCTAGGTGGATAGAGCGGTATGGGCCCGATATGCCCCTCACATACATCCTTTCCCTAAAGGATCAATCCAAGATCATTCCGTCTAAGGCCGGATAACTTTCCATTAGGACATAGTGATACTTGTCCCTAAAATTATGGGGTGTTCCAATAGCCATTCACTGGCTGCTGGAACACCCCTTAAATTTGGGCTTCCCTCTGCTGAATCTGAACAGCAATCTTCCTATCGGACTCAGCTGAGCTTAAACGCGGATATTTTCACACTGTCCTTTGACCTTTCCCAGTAGATCAAACTTACCTATAAAAAAACAGAGCAGCAATCCTACACAGAGGATCGCTGCTCTACTGCCTTATACAAAGGTTAGCCCTTTACACTCTCTTTAACAATGTTCACTACAAGCTCAGCCACTTTAACAATGTCTTCGGCTTTAATCCGTTCCTTAGTAGTATGGATATGCTCGTAACCTACAGCGAGGTTAACGGTCGGAACATCTAGGCCATTGAACACGTTAGCGTCACTTCCTCCACCAGAGTGGAACAGACGCGGCGTAAGACCCATAGAAGTGATAGCCCGTTGTGCAAGCTGTACCACTGGATCATTTTCATTAAAGCTGAAAGCTGGATAAATAATTTCACTGCGGAATTCACATTCTGCACCATATTCTCGGACAGTGGTCTCCAGTGCTTCACGCATCGAAGCGATTTGATCGCCAACCTTTTCCTGCACGATACTACGTGCTTCAGCATCCAATTGAACGTGATCGCACACCACATTCGTAGGGCCTCCACCGGCAAATTTACCGATATTCGCAGTCGTTTCGTTGTCGATCCGTCCAAGCTTCATAGCAGCGATCGCTTTGCTGGCTACTTGAATCGCACTGATGCCGTCCTCTGGATTAACACCTGCATGAGCAGATTTTCCGAAGATTTGCATCGTAATCTTAGCTTGTGTAGGTGCCGCAACTGCAATCGCTCCGACTTCACCATTAGAATCGAGTGCGAAACCGAAATCTGCATCCAAGTTACTCGGATCCATCGAACGCGCACCTAGCAATCCAGATTCTTCACCCGCAGTAATTACAAACTGAATCTGACCATGTGGTAATTTTTGCTCTTGAATCACTCTGATCGCTTCGAATAGTGCAGCTAGTCCAGCTTTGTCATCTGCTCCAAGGATCGTAGTTCCGTCACTTGTAATCCATCCATCTGCGCCGAGCGTAGGCTTGATATTTTGTCCAGGAACAACTGTATCCATGTGGCAAGTGAACAGAAGCTTTGGTGCAGCTCCACCGTTCTCAGCCGGCCAGGTAATGAACAGATTACCCGCTCCATGTCCAGTTCTTTCCTGGGAATCATCTTCGGTAACTTCTAAGCCAAGAGCGTTAAATTTGCTCTTGAGCACATCGGCAATCTGCCGTTCATTTCTTGTTTCACTATCAACTTGGACAAGTTCCATAAATTCTTGAATCAATCTGTCTTGTGAAATCACTGGACTTCCCTCTCTTTCGTGAATACGTTACAATGGTTGTACAGAAAGACCATCTTTATGCTATTAACTTAAACTAAATCTAAAGGAGTTACTCATGCAACGTAATAAGTGGTTCAAAATCTTCATCTACGTCATGTTGTTCGCCATGATTGCCTCTACGCTCTTTATGGTTATCGAGCCTTTCCTTGCAGGTTAATATCTACACAAGGAACATTGATAATAGCGGCTAAGGATTCCCTTGCCGCTATTTGGCTTGCCTGTTAGTTCGTTAATTAACCTTAAGCCATAGTGCCAAAGAACTCATCCTTCTCTTCGTAAGGAAAGTGTCTTAGAAAGTACGGGACCAATTCTTTGGCCACATCTTGAAGTTCAAAACGACGACCTGAACACTCTTCTAGGGAGGTTACTCCAAATTCGGTGATACCGCATGGAATAATTCCTTGAAAGCCGTATCCAGATATTCCTTCGGAAATGTTAAAAGCAAAACCATGGCTAGTAACAAACCCTCTTCGGAATTTGCTTTTGTTAAACTTGACACCAATGGCACAGATCTTCTCGTCGCCAACCCATACCCCTGTATACTCCGGCTTCCGTTTCCCTACAATTCCGTAGGATGCCAAATAATCAATAATCACTGCTTCCAGACTGCGCAAGTACCCGCGTAAATCTACCTTACCTTCTTCACCGAGCATAAGGATCGGATAACCTACAAGCTGACCCGGTCCGTGATATGTAATATCTCCTCCCCGGTCGATTTCAAACAGCGCAATTCCTTTTTCTTTGAGCTGCTCTTCATCTAGAAGAAGATGTTCGGGATGATTCTGTGAACCAATAGTATAGGTAGGCGGATGCTGCAAAAGAATCAATCGTTCCGGTTGCTCACCAGCATCAATGGCGTGCACACTTTTCTTTTGCAGATCCCAAGCCTCCCCATACTCCATAATAGGGTCATATGAAATCTGCAGCTTACGAATATCCGAATTATTCATACCGTCAGGTCCCCTTTTTCAGTCTCATGCCTGCACAGTTTGGCTCGTTATTATTTTTTAGTAAAGTTTCGTATCTGGGGTATATCCTTCAATGTTATCCTTGACGCGTTGCAAGAAACGACCGCAAATCACTCCGTCCAGAATCCGATGATCCAGTGACAGACAGATATTAGCCATTGATCGCACACCTATCATATCGTTAATAACCACAGGTCTTTTCACAATCGATTCAAACGTTAAGATCGCTGCCTGTGGATAGTTAATGATTGGATAAGATAGAATGGAGCCGAAAGAACCTGTGTTATTTACAGTGAAAGTCCCTCCCTGCAAATCTTCCAGACTCAGTTTGCCTTCGCGGGTTTTTTGTGCCAATTCATCAATCTCACGTGCCAGCCCAGCAACGTTTTTCTGATCAGCCTTCTTAATTACTGGAGTGATAACCGAATCTTCAGTACCTACCGCTAACGAGATATTGATATCACGTTTGACGATAATTTTGTCTACAGCCCAGACAGAGTTCATAATCGGGTAATCCTTAATCGCACTCACAACAGCCTTCATCATGAAAGCCAGATAGGTTAGATTGATACCTTCTTTACGCTTGAACTCATCCTTATGTTTATTGCGCAGTGCGACCAGATTAGTCACATCTACCTCAATCATTGTCCAAGCATGCGGAATCTCCGAGACACTTTGGCGCATTCTTGTAGCGATTGTATTCCGGATTGGTGTTACATCAATTAGATACTCAGAACTGCTGCCTCGACCACCCTCAACTTCTATGGTTGGAATACGAGGAGATTCGCTTAAATGTAGACCCGAATGACGAAGAGGCTCTTCCGTCTTCTTCTTTTCGGCTTGAACGAACTGTGGAACAGGCGGTTGTGACACCACTGGAGCAGGTTGACTAGCAGAAATCGAAGCTGGAGATGTAGCTCCGCCACTTTCGATGAAGGCTAGCACATCCTTACGGGTAATCCGACCACCCATACCAGTACCCATAACTAAAGTCAGGTCGATGTTATGCTCAGCCGCCAAAGTCTGTACTGCGGGAGAATACCGCGCACGCATTGAATCGTTAGCAGTTGATGTAGCATTTTGCCCTGCAATAGTATTAGAGGAATTAGCTGCAACTGTGTTAGTCACGTTTGGAGCAGCAGATGTTGTCACAGGCACGGCAATACGACAAATGACTTCGCCGACATTGACAACCTGACCTTCTTCCGCCAATAGTTCACCCATAACTCCATCTATCGTTGAAGGCAATTCAGCATTTACCTTATCTGTAATAAGCTCACATATCGGTTCGTATTGCTCTACCGGATCGCCCGGTTTCTTCAGCCATTTGCCGATCGTCGCCGATACTAGCGATTCCGCCAGCTGCGGCATGATCACGTCAGTCAACTTTTGGTTGTCAGACATCTTTTCACTCCTTAAAAGTTTTACGAAGTAAAACTCACTTCGTAAGCATAATCTTAAAAGTTTTACGAAGCTTCGCTTATTAGAAATACTTCGCAGTAAAACTTGCATCGTAAGCATTCGCTTATGTTTTACGAAGTAAAACTCACTTCGTAAGCATAGTCTTTAAGTTTTACGAAGCTTCGCGTCCACTTAACTATTTTAATATTGCGCCAGTCGAAGCATTTCCGCCTTCACCTTTTCTTTGCTAAGCATGAAGAACTTCTCCATTGGTGGGCTGATTGGCATCGCCGGAACATCCGGACCACAAAGACGGAAGATCGGCGCGTCTAGTTCAAATAGACAATGTTCAGCGATAATCGCCGCCACTTCGCCACCAATACCGCCCGTTTTATTGTCCTCGTGCACAATAAGAACCTTCCCTGTCTCACGAGCAGCAGCTATGATCGCCTCACGATCAAGAGGTTGCAAGGTCCGCAGATCCAGAATATGCGCTGTAATGCCTTCTTCGCGCTCCAATTCTTCTGCTGCTTGCATCGCAAAATGCAATGGCAAACTATAACCAATAACCGTAATATCTGTTCCCTTACGCAGCAGATTAGCTTCGCCAATTGGAACGATATAATCACCTTCTGGCACTTCTTCCTTGATCAGCTTATAGCACTTCTTGTTCTCGAAGAATAAAACCGGATCAGGATCACGTACGGCTGCTTTCAATAGCCCTTTTGCATCGTAAGCAGAGTAAGGTGCGACAATCTTCAATCCTGGTGTACCGAAGAAAATCGATTCCGGGCACTGAGAATGGTACAGACCGCCGAATACACCGCCGCCGATAGGCGCACGAATGACAACCGGACAATTCCAATCGTTATTTGAACGATAGCGGATTTTGGCCGCTTCGCTAATGATTTGATTCGTTGCTGGAAGCATGAAATCAGAGTACTGCATTTCAGCAATAGGCTTCATACCATACATAGCTGCACCAATCGCCACACCAGCTATAGCCGATTCCGCTAACGGTGTATCTAGTACACGCTCTTCTCCGAACTGTTCTTGCAGACCTTTTGTTGTGGTAAATACGCCACCTTTGAGCCCCACGTCCTCGCCAAGCACAAACACGGATTCATCGCGTTCCATTTCTTCCTTCATCGCGAGCCGAATGGCATCGATATATTCCATTATAGCCATGGTTTATGCTCCTCCTTTCAGGTCGGAATCACTGTAAACATGCAGCAGTGTATCTTCCGGTTTCGGGAATGGAGCGTTGTCAGCATATTCGATAGCTGCTTTAAGCTCAAGATTGCATTCAGCAATAAGATCTTGTTCTTGCTCGTCACTCCAAAGTCCCAGACCGATCAGGTAATTGCGGAATCCTGCTACGCCGTCCTTCTTCCAGTTCTCATCAATCTCTTCTTTGGTCCGATAAGCCAAATCATTATCCGAGGTGGAGTGTGGAGATAAACGGTACATCATAGCTTCGATCAACGTAGGACCTTCCCCCGCAAGTGCTCTTTCCCGAGCTTCCTTAACGACACGATATACTTCCAGTGGATCATTGCCGTCTACACGCACACCTGGAAACCCATAACCCAGAGCACGGTCGCTGACCTTACCGCCCAGCTGTTTGTGAGCAGGAATAGAGATCGCGTACTGATTATTCTGACACATAATAATAACCGGCAGCTTATTCACTCCGGCAAAGTTACAAGCTTCATGAAAATCGCCTTGGTTGCTGGAGCCTTCTCCGAAGGTTACAAATGAGACGAACTTTTTCTTTTGCATTTTGGCTGCCAAAGCAAAACCAACCGCATGAGGGACCTGCGTGGTTACCGGACTTGAGCCTGTCACAATACGCAGACGCTTACTACCAAAGTGACCTGGCATTTGCCGCCCACCACTGTTTGGATCTTCTGCCTTTGCGAACACAGACAACATCAGTTCACGAGTAGTCATACCCACGGAGAGTACGAAAGCATAATCACGGTAATATGGTAAAAAATAATCATTCTGCCGGTCCAGCGCAAATGCTGCTGCTACCTGACCCGCCTCCTGGCCAATGCCGGAGACATGAAAGTTAATCTTGCCAGCGCGCTGAAGCAGCAGACTGCGCTCGTCGTATTTACGTGCGAGCAACATATATCTGTACATATCGATGACCTGGCCGTCACTTAGTCCAAGCTGCTTATGTCTGTTAATCGTTTCTACAGTATCTTGGGATTCCATAAAGAGATACCTCCTTATTCATAAAGCCTGAGTCTTACAGGATTTAAGACCAATTGTATCCTGATCTTAAAACCTGGTACTAAGACTTGGCTTGAGTTTATTATAATCCCTTTTTACCCAAAAAGAAAAGCTAAATCCCGATAGATCTTCCGTCTACTGCTAACATTGCTTCTCCAATGATCTCCGAAAGCGTAGGGTGAGCATGAATGGCCTCACCAATTTCCCAAGGTGTTGCATCAAGCAGTTGGGCTAGTGCCGCTTCTCCGATTAGATCCGTTACATGAGGACCAATCATCTGCACACCGAGAATATCTCCGCTGGTTCGATCCGCCACAACTTTAACAAACCCGTCCTTCTGACCGTATACAATCGCCTTGCCAATGGCTGAGAAAGGGAATTTTCCAGTCACCACATCATGTCCCAATGCCTTAGCTTCCTTCTCAGTGTGACCCACACTCGCTACTTCAGGACGTGTATAGACACAGCGCGGTACAAGATGTGTATGATAAGGATGAAGTCTCTCACCAGCGAGATGGTTGACCGCCATAATGCCCTCATGACTGGCCGCATGTGCTAATTGTAATCCACCGATACAGTCTCCAATCGCATAAATATGCGGTTCAGCCGTCTGCATACTAGCATTTACAGCGATAATTCCTTTATCAAAGCGAATATCTGTATTTTCCAGGCCAATATTCTCGATATTTGCTACTCTGCCTACGGATACTAGCAGCTTTTCTGCGGATAAACTTTGAGTTTGCTCTCCCTTACGGGCATCAATCGTTATTCCATCCTCAGTTACCTTACAGGTTGCGGCATCTACTGTAGTTTCAGTTAGAACTTTAACGCCACGTTTTTTCAATAAGCGTTGAAGTTCTTTAGCTACTTCTTCATCCTCTTGAGGTAGTAACTGACCAGCAGCTTCAACTACCGTAACCTGTACTCCGAAATCGACAAGCATAGAGGCCCATTCCACCCCAATTACTCCGCCTCCAACAATAATGATGGAAGAAGGTAACTCGTCGAGCGTGAGTGCTTCATCACTGCTAAGAATAACTTTCCCGTCTGGTTCCAGACCAGGTAATACACGCGGACGAGATCCTGTTGCAATAATAAGATGGTTAGAGACCACTGTTTCCATTTCTCCGTCTTCTAGTTCCACAGCAACAGCACCACTACGCGGTGAAAAAATAGAGGGACCCGTCACGCGCCCCTTGCCTTTAATAACTTGTATTTTATTTTTGCGCATCAAATATTGTACGCCCTGATGAAGTTGTTCAACTACCGCTTCCTTGCGCTTTTGTACTTTCGGAAATACAAGCTGTACACCGCTTGTCTCAATGCCATAGCTCTCGCTCTCATTGATTTCAGCATATACTTCTGCACTTCTGAGCAGCGATTTGCTAGGAATGCAGCCACGGTGCAGGCAGGTTCCTCCCAGTTTGTCCATTTCGATGACGACGACGGACTTACCAAGCTGTGCAGCGCGAATGGCTGCCACATATCCCCCGGTTCCTCCGCCAAGAATGGCCACGTCACATGAAATTGTCATGATATGTATCCTCCAGTCATTACACGTAAGTTCATTTTACATTGTATATTGTACTCTCTTTTTAGAGTATTACAAAACTTATAAACGTCATATCCAAATAGACTTTTTCTTACTAAAGCGTTATCATATGGTTGAATCTAATGGGCTAAGAGGGGTAGGAGACATTTATGAAACTGTTAATTTCACGCTTCATTGCCATCCTTATTCTTGTGTTTCCTGGTTTAATTGCAATGAAGGGCTTCTTAATGATGAAGGACGATATTTTTGATTATATCTCTATGCATGGCGATGACTCCGTTGTCCCAGATTTCGCTTGGCTTCACTTTGGCGGTGGTTTCCTTCTCTTTGCAGCAGGTATGACTTTCCTTGGGGGCTGGATTCTAGCAAGAGACCGCAAACGCAATTATGTTGGCCCTCGGTTCAAGGAGAAACAACAAGCGAAGCAAGCTGCAGCGCAAGAAACGATCTCCTAGGCAGCAAAATCCCCCTCTCATTGTACTTTGTACAATAGAATTCATTCCAAAGAAGGTTAAATCAAACCATCCAACAACTCCTTCGAATGCATAATGAATCTCCACACATTACATAAAGGCGAGAGTTCTCATGGACGCAACTTGCGCTTCCTTGAAAACTCCCGCCTTTTTATGCACAGCTTAAAGCCCAGCTTTATCAAACGACTCTCTACGGCCACCCTGAACCAACTCGCTGTACAAGCCCCCTTGCTTCAACAACTCCTCATGAGAGCCCTGCTGCAATAATCTGCCCCCTTGAAGAACAAGAATTCGATCTGCAGCGCGGATGGTACCCAGTCTATGGGCAATAACGAAGCTGGTCCGTCCCTTCATCAACGCCTGAAGTCCTTCCTGAATCTTGATTTCGGTCACGGTATCGATACTACTAGTGGCTTCATCAAGAACAAGCATGGAAGGGTTGGCAAGAATGGCCCTTGCAATGGATAGCAATTGCTTCTGTCCTTGGCTTATGCCGCTGCCATCAGCAGAGAGCATTCGATCATAACCTTCCGGCATTCGGATAATAAAAGAATGAGCGTTAGCCAGCTTCGCCGCCGCTTCGACCTCCTCATCGGAAGCATCCAGTCTCCCGTAACGAATATTATCGCGGATGCTACCCTTGAACAAAAAGGAATCCTGCAACACAAACGCCATGTGGCTCCTCAGGCTTTCACGCCGAATGGAAGTGACATCTAAGCCGTCCAACGTAATCTTTCCCTGGTTAGGATCATAGAAACGGGATAACAGTCCGATTAGTGTAGTTTTGCCGGCTCCGGTAGGTCCTACTAAGGCAATCATCTCGCCAGGCTTCGCTTCAAAGCTAATATCATGCAGTGTGTTAGAACTTCCGTCATATGAAAAAGATACATTTTCGAACTTCACTGCACCCTCAACTTTAACCAGCGAAGTGGCTGCACCTTCATCTTTAGCTTCCGTCTCTTCGTCCAGCACCTCAAACACTCTCTCCGCTCCTGCAACCGCTGACAGCAGTGTATTCCACTGATTCGCTAAGTCATTAAGAGGGCGAGTAAATTGACGCGTGTATTCAACAAATACGATAATCACTCCGACCGTTATTGCCCCACGGATCGCTAGCAGACCGCCAACTCCAGCAACAATAGCGAAGCTCAAATTATTAAGTCCATTCATCAGCTTAGGAATGAAGCCAGAAATCGACTGTGCCCAGTATCCAGAGAGCATAATTCGCTCATTGCGTTCATGAAAACCAGCGATGACCCGTTCCTCTTGTGAAAAAGCCTTGATAATCCGTTGACCGGATAACGTCTCTTCTATATAACCATTTAATTCACCCACATTGCGCTGACGTTCTTTAAAAAGCGGACCCGTACGCCGAGTAATCCAGCGCATGCCTAATAGCATCAACGGCACAACCAGGAATGTAAGCAGCGTCAGAAGAGGACTGAGCCACAGCATTACACCAACCGTTCCTAGCAACGTCAACACACTGGAAAAGATCTGAATAGCTGAGCTATTCAGCGTAGAGCTGACGTTCTCAATATCGTTGGTGAGGCGGCTCATAATTTCGCCCTGCTGTCTCCGGTTAAAAAATGAGATCGGCAAACGATGCAGATGAGAAAACAACTCCGTGCGCATCCGAAATACGGTCTCCTGAGCGATTTCGATCATCCAAATATTTTGCAGCCAAGATGTTAAAGAATAGAAAATATACACACTAGCAAGGCTGATCAAAAAAATCGTCCACGATCGTCCGCCAGTACCTTCCAGATAATCATCCACGGCTCTACCAATCATATAAGGCCCGAGCAGCGCTAAAGCCGAGCTGAAGACCACCATTAACAGAACGAGAAAAAGCTTAGCTTTACGCTCGGCAAGGTAGCTCCAAATCCGCATGAGCGTGCCGCCCCAATCCTTCGCCTTCGCTTTTGGCTTCCTTCCAGCTGCTGAACCAAGACTTCTTCCAGCTCCAAGCTCAATGACGGGTTTTGGGTGACGAAAGGGTTCAAGAATTGCTTTGAACATGCTGCTTCGCCTCCTCTACCTGTGATTCATAAATCTTGCGGTACAGCGGAGAGCTTGCCATAAGCTCCTCATGTGATCCCTTACCGATTAAGCGCCCTTCGTCCAACAGCAAAATCAAATCGGCAGATGCAGTTGAACTGATCTTTTGAGTAATCAGGAAGGTTGTACATGAAATCTCTTTTAGTGCCTCCAGCAAAAGTCCTTCTGTCACCGCATCAAGCGCACTCGTGCTGTCATCGAGGATCAAAATAGCAGGCTTCCTCACAAGCGCCCGAGCAATGGTCAACCGCTGCTTTTGCCCACCAGACAGATTTACCCCTCGTTGACCAAGCATCGTGTCATAACCATTAGGCAATTCCATCACTGTTGCATGAATTTGAGCGGCAGCCGCTGCGTGTTCGATTTGTTCCTGTGTGGCATGTTCATTGCCCCAAGCGATATTATCGCGGATCGATCCGCTGAAGAGCTGTACTTCTTGAGGAACGTAACCAATCGATCGCCGCAATCTTGAAATATCGATATCGCTGCTCTTTTGCCCATCAATGCGAATGATGCCGTCTGTCTCTTCGTATAAACGTGGGATGAGACCGACAAGAGAAGACTTTCCTGATCCGGTGGCTCCCATAATCGCTACTCGCTCACCAGCAGAAACTTCAAAAGTAATATCCTCAAGCACTGAAATGTTACTTTCAGGATACTTGAAGCTGATGCCTTCAAATTGAACATGTCCCTGTATCGGTTCGTTCTTAACGACTTCGCCTTCCTTAACTCCAGCGCCTGCTGACATCACTTCTGTAATACGCTGTGAGGAGGCGCGTGCCCTAGAAATTGTAACGACTAGCCCAGATATTGCCGACAATGCTCCAATGGTTCGTAAAGAGTAATTAATAACCGCAACGGTTTCTCCTAAAGTAGCATCCCCATTTGCAATCTCAATCCGTCCAAACCATAGGATCAGCATAATCGCTGCATTCACAATTAGCATAACAAATGGCATCGTCGTCTCGGTCAAACGCAGCGCAGATACCGTAGATCTCATCAAATTCCCGCTAAATACCGTGAACCGTCCAATCTCATGTCCCATGCGTACGAACACACGGATTAAGCGAATTCCTGTAAGATTCTCCTGAATTACTCCATTCACACCGTCTAGCCGATTTTGTACGTTACGAAATAACAAAGAAGCTTTTCTCATGATGAAGTAAAGGAAGAGAAGCAACAAAGGTAGAGCTACAGTGAGAAATAATCCCAGCTTCACATGAACAACCAATGCCATAATCACACTACCCACCACAACCAGTGGCACCCGTGTCATAAAGCGGAGGCTCATAAATATAGTGTCCTGCAGCTGCGATACATCGCCGGTAAGACGTGTGATCAGCGACGAGGTAGCAAACCGATTGAATACTTCATATGTAAAGGATTGTACCTTTTCATATAACTTGTCCCTAAGATCAAAAGCAAAGCTCTGACTCGCATGGGCAGCAAAAAAAGAACTTAACACTCCAGCTATAAACGCGACTACCGCGCTGCCGATCAATACACCGCCCCAGAGCCATACTACAGAGGAATTCTGTTCTTTAATGCCCTGGTCAATAATTTTGGAAATGAGTAAAGGCTGTGACAATTCCACCGCTAGTTCAATAAGCATCATCACTAGGGCAGCTATTGCAGCGACTTTATATTTTTTGAGAAAAGAGAAAATCAAACCCATTCGCATACCCTCTTTTTCTATTCGTACAGTGCATCCCTTAAACGAGTCGACATTGTGGAGGCCTGCCCAGTTTTCATTATTGCCCGCCGCAGCGCTTTATTGCTTCGATTCAATTCCACCAAATCTGCCATCATCTCTTCCAGCAAAGCCTCAGCCTCGATAGAAAGATTTCCATTTTGCTGAATCAGAGCTAACCGTTCCTTGTATTCGTCTATTTTTTCAGTCACACATATTACTTCCTTTCCAATCACATGATTCCTTTTATCATACCACATTCAATTCTATCGCAATGTTTTCACTGGCTACAGCTGACACGAATATGATACTCTAATAAGGTCGCATTTTTAAGATTAGATAATTGGCTTATACGAAAGGATAGATGGAAGTGGCACAATTGTTTTTCAAATACGGAGCAATGAACAGCGGTAAATCTATTGAGATACTCAAGGTTGCGCATAATTATGAAGAGCAAGGGAAATCAGTGCTCATTTTCACTCCATCCATAGACGATCGGGACGAAGTTGGTTTTATCTCCTCCCGTATTGGGCTGCGGAAACAGGCCATACCCGTCGACGAGAATACCGATATTTATAATATCGTCAGCAGTAACCAGCCAAAACCCCACTGTGTACTTATTGATGAGTGTCAATTTCTAAGCAAGGACTGCATTTTACAGCTAGTACGAATTGTGGATGAACTAGGCATTCCCGTTATGGCATTTGGACTTAAAAATGATTTCCAAAACCAGCTATTTGAAGGCAGCAAATACATGCTGATTTATGCTGATAAAATCGAGGAAATGAAGACTATTTGCTGGTTCTGCGAGCGAAAAGCAACGATGGCTCTAAGAGTAGAAAATGGTAAGCCTGTATACAGCGGTAAGCAAATCCAAATTGGTGGCAACGAAGCCTACTATCCAGTGTGCCGTAAATGTCACAAGAATCCACCACTATAAAAAATCCCCACAAAGCGAGGCTTTGCGGAGGGCCCCAATATTTTCTTTAAGCTAAAAAAGCATTCCGAAGCCGCGTTAGCCTCAGGAATGCTTTTTTAAATCTAACTCGCTTATACAAGATATCTTTCTTTAAGAATATTCAAATGATGAAGATCATGACCGATCATTAAGCAGGCCACTGCTCTCGCGGAGATGGGTCCATTGTTAACCGTTCCCATACGAATCCACGCTTCTTCCGGCAGAGTATCTAAAAGGGCTTGCGTTGACTCTCGGACAAGCTTGTAATGAGCCAGCAGCTTTTCTAAAGTGTGCGCTTCGAAATTTGCGGTAAGTACATAGTCCTTTTCCTCAAACCCCGCTAATGGGGTCGTATCTCCTCTTGCCACGCGCAATAAACGATAAGACATAATTCTTCCAGTATCCGCTAGATGGCCGACCATTTGCTTAATACTCCATTTGTCAGGAGCGTAACGATGCTCTCCTTGTTCTTCCGTAAGGTTCGAAATAAAACTACAAATCTCATCCGTCTGCTCTCTAAAAATAGTACAAATATCCCCTTCTGTTGGTACTAAAGAGATATACTTTGACAGCTCATTCAAATACTCACTACTCTCTGGACGTTGACTCATGTAGAAACTCCTCACATATTGAATTTTTTTGAAAAATATGGAGAAAAATCACGTACTCATAGTTGTATTTTAGTTAATTATGTATGATACTTGCAATATTAAGATTTGTTAAACTAGTCATCGGGAGTGTCGGCATGCTTGATTTTATTCTCTTCATGGTTTTTTCAGGACTAGAAACCTATGCTATTTTCTTTTTAGCTTTTAAAATCTTCAAAATTGATCTCTTTCATAAGGAGATGGTGTTCGGAAGTTTTGTAATGGGGTTTTTCTCCTATTCACTTCGGACGAACTATGACCTATTTCAATTAGATATTTTCTCACAATATGCACTAATGTTTTTCTTTATGTGGCTGTTGTTCCGAATTCATCCCTTTTATGCCTCCATACTGACCGGGATGGCTTATCAAGCATATTCCGTGATTCAAACCTCTCTATATTATTTTTTAAACTTTGTAATCAAGTTCCCTTTAGACTCTTCCAACTCTGTTTCTATCAATATATTTATACTTCAAGTTTTATCAGCTTTGGCTGCCATAGGTATTGGTGTGTACATGCGTCGAAAACGTAAAGGATTTGATTTTGTACCCGATAAACCTGATATAAAAATAAAACCAAGTACGAGCGAAAAAATACTATTTGCTCTGAATCTTCCTGCTCTATTTCTAATCGCTTCCGTTTCGTTATTTTTTCAGTCAAGCTATTTTCTTCTAATCCCTATTGGTTATGGGGTTATATTATGGGGATATTTGTACTTATCCTATAAAAAGGACAGAAATGACTATGAATCATTTAGCATTTAGAATCGTTTCGGCCATAAAAAAAACAAACCCTGAGCAAACTCATTCCATAGAAGTAATGCAGTATGCACTGAGTATTATTTTGAATACTTTATTCATTATTACAGTTTCCCTACTTATAGGGGGCTTTACAGGGCAATTAATGGGAACATTGATCGCGCTACTAAGTTTTGGATTGCTAAGGATTTGTTCTGGCGGAGCCCATTTGAAAACTGCAACAGCCTGTAATATAACGTCCATTTTCATATGTTCGTTAATCCCCCATCTTACATTCCTTACACATAGTTATTTGCTCTGGATTAATCTATTTAGTATGATTTCAATGATCTTATTTGCTCCGAATCCAGATCGAAATGCACAACTCTCTAAAGACTGGTACCTAGGATTGAAACTGTTATCCATCCTGTTAGTGCTCGCAAATTTTTGGATTAACTCGTCTGTCATCGGACTGGCTTTTTTCATCCAGTCCTTAACAGTAATCATTCCTTTACAGGGGAGGTCCAGTAGATGAAGAAAACGCTCGCTCGTGTTGCTTCTAGTGCGCTTGGCATGTCCGCTCTTGTCTTTGCAACAATAATCAAGCCTTACATTCACAGTCCAGAAATTCCAAAAGAATTGCGTAAGTAATTAAACAAGGATGGGGAAAAGATGCGTGTCTTACAGAAAGACGGTTCCTCCTGTGATATTCTGGAGGAAGAAATATTGTATTTCTCGAATTATAAGAATACAATATTCGTCCATACGAAAGAAGGCGAATTTGTTCTCCCCACCACTCTTTCCGATCTTTTCACAGCGTATGAGGGTAAGGGATTTAAACGCCTTGACCGCAGCAATGTAGTCAATATTAACAACATCGAAGGCTATGATTCCGAACGAAAAATCGTTTATTTTAATCATGGCGAGCAGTTTGCAACTGTTTCGGAGTCCAATGAACCTCGCCTAAAAAAGTACTTATCTACTCTAAAGAAAGACTCCGATTAAAAAGATCCCGGCATGTCTCTACATGTCGGGATCTTTTTTTATTTATTAAAATTTAAAGTAATCCATCCTATAATCGCATAAAAAAAGACATTATGCCATAATTATCCTCAGATGTAAAGATAAATTCGTAAGATGAATGACAGGGGACGGATTGTATTCCAAATGATACCATATAGATAAATGCGAAATAAAAACAAACATATGATGGAGGAACCAAATGAATTACTATTTTCATCCCTCACCTCGCCCCTCATCTCTTGAATCGATATCTGATGAAGAATTACTTAACATCTATGCGTTAGCGGTTGAGGCACAAGCTTTACCAGATTTCATTGAGATTGTTAAAGAGATCTTAGACAGTAGAGATCTCATACATTCTAAAGAAATATAACATCCCCGACACGATTTCATTCGCTTATTATGACGCAATTATATAATTTCCCATGACTTCTACTCCGAGTGCTCTCTGGTTTGTCTTCATGTTAACTTCATCAACATAAAGAAGGTAGAGCCTCTAATGGCCCTACCTTCTTTGTTTGAAACAAGGATTACTCCATCTAAATAGAATAGTCCCTACTCCGTAATTTCAGTTTTAAATACATTTTCCAATTTCCCGCCAAGTCTCTTCTTCAATGGAACTTTAATATCTCTACCCAGCTCTTTGAAAAAAGTTTCTACATCACATTTTACATTTTTAGCAGTCGCGATTACTGCCCCATCACCAACAATATTTTGATTCTCGTCAAGAGGAACATCAACTTCGATATCATACTTTTTGGATAATGTCTTGATGTATCGTGCGAAGATCTCCAGCAATTCCTCGTTATTAAAATTCTCTATAGCGACTTTTCCCTTGCTGGTAAACTTCATGTTAATTTTCATTATTAATATCCCCTTTTCTGTCAAACCATTTTTAGTTGTTAGTTTATGGATCAAGATGAATAGATGGCTGCAAGAAAGGGCAACATTATTCATTTTTGAGATCATTTATGAAACATACATTATTTATAAGCACCCTTTATTTGTTGTACTTTAAATTGTGTAAATTCTTTGAGCGCTTGTATGACCTGATCCTGTTCTTCTTCCTTCAGCTCATAAACGCACTCCCGTAACCACTCGCCAAATAGAAAGGCTTGACGCCCTTTCCGAGGGCTCTTTCTTAAGGAGTCGAGGCAACCCTCAAACTTATCGTTCAGGACGTCAGTAAGATTGTATTTCTCAATCTTCTCTATTACCATTCCTGCCCCATATTCGGTTTCATAAACTATGACTTCATTAGAATCAAAGGAAACATAAGAAGTTTCTTTACCTTCCTTTGCCCTGAATTCCTTAAGCTTGTTAAAGGCCGTCTCATAAATGTAGTCTTGAGACTGTTTAAGCTGCGGCAGTTCATAACCATGCTTCAAGGTCTTGATATATTCAATATCAGGCATATAGTCTGCCAAATGATACATCCGATTCTTCAGATCTGTTCCAAGCGCTTCAATGATCTTGTCCAGATTGTCTTTAAGCGGAATGCTCTCTCCACGTTCGATCTTGCTAAGCTGTGAGTAGCTAATACCGCTCTTTTCTTCCAGTCCTCTTAAGGTTAACCCTCTCGTTTTTCTGATGTGCCGAATGAAATTACCCAGCTCATCGGGATAGTTCTCAAAATCATTCATGGGAGTCACCTCCCTACTATCATAACACAACATAACAATTTGTGTTGGCTAATAACAATTAATCCTAGCATTTACTTGCTTCTGAAGGGTAATTCCCACTATTCAAGAACCAATATAACCCTCTTGTCACAAAAACAGGATAAGAATAGGCGTTCGTCTTCCAGGTTTTGGATTGTGTTCTCGGGTTGGAAAATCAAACGTATCTGACTGTTGAGACCTTATTAGCTGATTTCTGCTTTTTCGCTCACCTAACGGACTCAGATGCAGCTATTCATTAAAATATACGGCGAGCCGATTCAAAAATATGACAATAAGAGCTGTGGAGTCCGAAAACTAAAAAAAAATGGACCAAAAAATAGCCAGTCCCCAATTTTCTGAGACTGGCCAAAATCATTACTCCATAACATTCAACAAGTTGATGATCATCTGTGCACTTTCGGCACGAGTGCCATTTTGTTTCGGAGCAAATTGCCCTTCCCCACGTCCTTGCATCAATCCAAGTCTGAGCACCTCGCTGATAGCCTCTTGAGCCCATTTCGGAGTAGCAGCAATATCTTTAAATGCCATACCGTTAAGACTATCGACAGCTACTGTTTTCTTGGCGTAAGCATATGCACGAGCCAGCATCGCAGCCATCTCTTGACGAGAAATCTTAGCATCTGGTTCAAACTGTAAAGAATTCTGGCCAGTAACAATTCCAGCTTGTCTCGCTAAGCCTACGGCTTCGGCATACCATTTGTCCGTAGCTACATCGGCGAATACGGCTTCCGTTTGACCTTTCAGCCCAAGTACGCGAACTAGCATCGCAGTAAATTCAGCACGTGTAACCGATCTGTTGGGATCAAAATGATCCGCTGTTACGCCCTGTACAAGCTGCTTAGCTGCGAGCTGTTTCACAGTAAGGAATGCCCAATGATCGGATTTCAGATCACTAAAATCCTTGTCGTATTCTAATAATGCATATTTACTAAAATGACTGATAGGAGCAACAATATAACCTTCCAACCAATTACTATTCATATACTCCAGATTACCAGCATCATCAATGTGATAAATCCCTAATAAACGTCGATTTACATTCGCGTCAACCTTAAATGAAATCGTGATCGGCTCTGCAAACTTACTTAACCTGAAGCTCTTTCCTTGTTCAGTTATCACGCTAAGCGACCATTCCCGCATATCACTTATCACTCTCAATTGTGCACCCGCAAGTGTTTCCGCACGATTAATCAGTTCCGCTGCTGCATCGCTAGCTACTGAATTCAATTGAAGTGAAATCTTACTTTCGGCAGTGATTCCAGCAGGGTTCAGCTTACTTATATCCGCCAATACCCTCACAGGGATAATAACCGTCAATTCCTTCGTAACCACTCTGAGGGATGCACTGCCAAGTAGTTCAACTGCATTCCCTGGCAAAAGTATTCCCGTTACCACTTCGTCAATGGAAACCACAACTTCACCTTGTGCATTCTTGTTCGCTGACAACTGAGATTCTGTTATCGTTACAACTCCCACTTGTGCAGATGCCGACGGTGTTGGTGAGAATGTAGGCGTTGGTGTCACCATAGGTCCCGGCACCCAGCCACCTGGCGTTGGTGTTGGTTCTGGTGTTGGTGTTGGTTCTGGTGTTGGTGTTGGTTCTGGTGTCGGTGTTGGTGTCGTCCCTGGTGAACCTTCTGTCACTGTCAATTCATATTCAGTACTTAACCCGTTATAAACAGCACTGACTTTTGTTGTACCGACAGTTAGAGCATGAAGTTCTCCTGTCTCACTAATCATCGCAACGACATGATCGGAAGTATCATATTTTACGCCTTCGATCAATTTTAGCGTGCTGCCATCACTGTACACAGCCTGAACGACAACAGAGCCTTTACTACCCAGCTCCAACGAATCCGGCCCTTTAATCGCGATTCCTATTAGCTCAGAAGCCACATCCGTTGTTACGACAAGGTTGTACTCCGAGGAGAACTCTCTATAGGTAACTGCAATTACTGTTGTACCTTCCTTATAGGTCTGAATTAAGCCCTGATCGTTGATTGTAGCAACATTCTCATTTGAGCTGGAATAATGAAGTCCATCTAATATCGGCATACGTTTACCTGACGCATAAACGGCTTCAGTTACCGTCTGATCAGCTTCTTCCAGTTTAAGCTCTCTTTTGCCCTGAAGCTTAATAGATTGCAGAACATCTACGTTTATCGTACTCTCCGCATAAATATTCGGGTAACCTTCCACTGCAACTCTTACCCTAGCTATACCTGGCTTCAATGATGTGACGAGGCCGCTCTCATTTACAGTGACCACTGATTCAGTAGTGTCAGAAACGATGGACCAAATCTTTTTTAGATGATTAGCCTGTTCTGGTTGAACCTTAGCTTGCAGTTGAATGCTAGCACCAGGTTCAAGCTCTACAGTGGTTTGATCCAGCGCAATAGATTCTAGAACAATTTTCCCGATAACTAGACGGTCAATTTCCACACCATCAACCGTTCTTGCAGTAACCGTAATCTCATTCTCGGCAATCTCAACAGCGGTATAAATTTGTTCATCCTCATCATATATTTTTTCCTGCCAAAAACGTGGCGTCAACGCATAGAACTTAGGACCCGAGGAACCTCCGATCACATATCGAGTACCTTCGCCTTCCGCTACCTGCTTACCATCCTTCATCGGAAAAGTTCGTAAGTAAATATGATCATGGCCATTCATAACAAGATCCACATTATGCTTATCAAACACTGGTACCCACTTTGCTTGCACCTGCTCATTAGAGTAGATACTGCCGTAGGGACCTTGATGGAAAAAGATCACCTTCCACTTTTTATCTGTAGCTGAAAGATCCTGATCCAGCCACTCTGCCTGTTCTGCAAACGGACTACCTGAATGTTCTGTATTCATGACCACAAAGTGAGTATCCTTCACATCAAAGGAATAGTTCGTCCCTTTCACACTCGCTGCACCATTTTGCGGATTATTGAATTGTGCTAGGTAATCCCCGTCTCCATTCGTTCCCATCACTTCATGGTTCCCGATAATCGGGACAAGTGTGGTATTCAGGAGCTGTTGCTGCGCAGCATCGAACCACCAATTCCACTGCTCTTGTTCAAATCCTTTATCCACCATGTCACCTGCATGAACTAGCATCTCTGCATCTGGCATGTAGGCAAAAGCAGCCTGAATCGTATTTCCCCAAAGACCAAAACCTGCTTTCGAGTCAGCTTGGGAATCACCGATGAACAGGAATTTTGTAGAAATGCTCTCCCCCCCGCTTGTAACGAAGGTTCCTTGCGCACTTACATTTAACTTCCCATCCCCCACACGATATACATATTCCGTTCCAGGGGTAAGCCCTACTGCCTCCGCTTTGTGAACGCGCATTGTTCCGTCATTGTTAGTGTTGTAGATCGAACTGCTGCCAGTTATTTTTATTACATTTTCGGCTTGAAAGCTCGTGAAATCTGCTTTTTTCACAAGTTCAACTACAGTGTCCCTGGTTAACGGTTCGGTTTGCCAAGTAAATTGACGGGAGGTTGCTGCATCGAGTCCCATCGTAACATTCACATTCCGCGGAGCAGTTGTTCCGTCGTATGGAGCAACTCTGAATGTCATTACAGGACTGTAGACATTCCCCTTCACTGTCTGTAATTTAAACGTTCCTTCTGCAGAAGTAACGGAAGCCGTTGAAAGTATTCCGTTTGCCCCTGAGACTGCTCCTTGTACCTCCACACCATCAATCAGTAGCGAAGCACCCTCAACGCCATTTCCACTCAAATCCTTTACCGAAAAAGAAGCATCAAAGCCTTTGGCTATATCGTAATGATTCCAAGTGAGCATTAACTGTGTCTTCACCACAGATTCAACAGCTGCCCCAACAAAAGAAATAGGGATTCCCGTACCCTCCGTAGAGGTTACAGAACCGGATGTATTCTCAATTACAAACGGTTTACTGATGTCTCCAGCCAACTGTTCTTGTGTATAGGGACCTAAATAATCATTTCGAACTGTGTATTGAATTTGGCCGATGAGATCTTTATCACCAAGATTAGAGCTATTTATGTCGCTTAAGGTAAGGCGTACAGTTCCCAGTACCGGATCAATAAGTGATGTCATTTGGGCTTCTGTTACCTTACTCCCCCGAATCACCTGCAAATCTTTAACTGCAGCAGGATTAAAAGCAAACGTAAGGTTTCCTTCCCTAAGCTTGTTTGCCTTTTCCGCGGTTACATCCAAAGAGTATGTGCTGCCGGCGTATACTACTTCTGGCGTTTTGTATACATAGAATGGTGATCCTAGATTCACAGTAAAATACCATTCTTTTATTGTCTGATTACCGCTCATATCGCGAATAGCTACTTTTACTTTATGTCTACCTTCAGTTAGCGGAACCTTAGGCTTATAAGTAATTTGTCCCTTTGGTGGATAAAATCCATGCTCTACTAATTGATCATCTACAAAAACCCGAGTCTTTGCAGGATCAATTAAGGTCGTTCCTGGATGGGCTACAGGATCATAACCATCATCCTCACCATTGATAGATAGGGTTGGCGTAGCTGTTTTTACAATTTCGTTCACACCAGGATAAGCATCTTTAAGCACTGGAGGTGTTCTATCTTCCTCTAGCGGACCATAAATGGCGCGAATATCATCTACGTAAATAGCACCTTCGCTCTTATTAAGATTACTGGTCTCCATATAGCGAACAGGCATATCCATCGTTAAAGGTGTGGCTTTTCCCTTGGGAACGGAGACTTCAACGTATTTCCATCCGGTCCAGTTCACACCGTTCACCTGATCCGTAAAATCCACAGGCACCGCTGCATTATTGCCATCACGAATCTGTCCTCGCAGCCAGTGCTTTTTACCATCTCCATAAATCCACATACTGATTTTCTCAGGATAACCCGGAATTTGAATTCGATTTTCGGTTGAACTCGCAGCTACATATGCTCCAGATGTACCTGTCTTCCCCACAAAATCATATTCCAGCTTCAAGGCTTTATCCCCACTGCGGACAAAATCCTGATCTGTTACTTCTAGAAGCTTCACACTGTTGGCAGCAGCACTGGAAGCTACATATTTATTGATTCCACTCTCAAAATCCTCCAGCATTACTGGTGGTAATCCAACATTAACTTCAAATGATGTCTCTACATTGCCGTATTTAGCGATAATCTTACCATTCTTTCCGTTCTCGCTCGTCGCTTGAAACAGACCATTCTTGTCCACTGTCCCGATCTCGCCTTCAACTCGCCACTCGAAGCTATGATTATCTGCTTGAATAACCTGTCCATTCCGAAGAGCTTTTATGGTCAATGGTGCAGTAGCACCTGAAGAATACGTTTTGATTACATCAGGAAATTTAAGCTCTGTGAGCTTATCCACCACTTCGATTTCGCCGCTGCCTTTGACCGCATCAGCTTCTACAGTCACCTTTCCGGTTCCGGCGGAGGTTCCTGCTGTTAAGACTCCATTTCCGTCAATGGTTCCAAGACCGTCATCCACCTGCCAATTCACCGTTCCTGAATACGGAGCTGGATGTCCATTCTCATCCACGCCTGCGGTTTTGAATGCAAAGGTTGAGCCTTGTAAAATACGTTCCGTATTCGGCTGCACAACCAGCTTAGAAGCTGCAGATTGCTCAGGAGCTGTGTTGACGATAAGCAAACCGTTGCCGGTTTTACGTTCGTAGCCATCCGAGCCCTGGTTCATCATTTTAACGCCGGTAGTACCTGGCATTTTGGCAACAAAGGTAGATGAACCGCCACCATCTAGATTCATGGCGTTAATAACGCCCATATCTTTCATTATTTTTCCCAGTTCATCGGTATCTACGCCTTCACTAAAGCCCGGTGATCTTCCATCTACTTCGAAAAGAACGATGCTGCCATCCGCTTTTGTACCAATGGCAGTACGTGGATGAATACCTAAAGGCCCTACACCTTGTTGAACTACTCCGTCCTTTACCAGCGGTCCTTCACCGCCGATAGCTACTTTGACTTCATTCCATTCTCCACTTAGCGCAAAGCTTGCAGTAACACTATCACCAACCGATAACCCCTGCAAAACAGCACGAGATGTCCCATTAGCAGACAAAACCACCTTTCCTTGGGAAAGCGGCGTATTGCCTTGATTGTTACGGATTTCAGACACCTTCAGCTTCAAGGTCTGACCGCTTTTCACTTCTCCTTCGACAATATCTAGAACAACCTCGTCACCCTCATTGGTCGACTTTGTAGTTGTATTATAATTTTCCGTATAGAGAACCAGCTCATTTGTATTTCGATAACGGTTGATACTGGTTAGATTAGTCGTTTTTCCGTTTATCGTAATGTTTTTAGTTAACTTCGGCACACCATAAATCGAGCTGCCGTCTTCTTTTAAACCGAAGGTAAAAGCTGAGATCGAACTGTTCAGAATCACACCCTCATCCATAAACAATCCGTTAGGAACACCCGTGGCAAAACCGGAGATTTCATAAAAATCACCATTAACCCCTGCTATTACACGGTTTCCAGGCGTATCCGCATAAGATGCCATTTCCGTTACACCCTTCATGCCATAAACCTTTCCATCCTTCGTGCCCGCCCGCAGCTCTAAGTTAGGATTTTGCGGGTTAAACTCGACAGCATGAACCTTTTGCAAACCACGTTCATTTTGAAGATCCATCCAGGTATACATCGCCTCAGGTGCCAGCTCCGTCTTACGAACATCAATAACAGTACCATATTCTGTAGCAGGTAAATCTGAAATGGAAGCGTGAACAAATGCCCCCGGCTGCAACAACGAAATCAACAAAACAAAAATAACTACCACATTAATTTGCCTTAAATACCTTCTCACTGTGTTGACATCCTCCCCACTTGGCTGTCCTAATGACGATCTGAGCTTGGACAACATCATAGGGTTTATATTAACTAGGAAGCGTAAAGGTTAAATTAAATTTACCAAGGCATACTGTTAACTTCTTCTAATTCATTCATCAAATTCATATTTCAGCCCGTCCCTGCTGGGCACAAATAAAAAACCATCAAGCGGCCAGCGCTTGATGGTTTCTATCGGTACCCAAAATTAAAGTAGGTAATGCAGCAATAGCGCCTACCTTCGTACACACGATAGCACCCACTTGATTAGCAATTAATAATTCTCCGATACAAAGTACTTGTTGATACACTAAGCTTCCTTGTGTCTCTTTCAGCAACTCCAGTTCCTCCTAAACTCATTCCCAATAAATTATTTATTATACTTTCCAAATATTTTTTAAATTCCAGTACGTACATTCTGTGATGGTCACTTCGCCATTGTGTTCAAAAAATTCGATTCCCGAACGAGCTTCTGTAGGATAAATCCGACTGGTCATTGCTGCTTGACCTTCATTAGCAAACAGCTCGACCGAAGAGCGATCTAAGAATAGGTGCATCGAAGTGATTTGTGCTATAGTCGTAGCTTTCTTACTAATTGTAATCCTTTGTATTCATTATTTAGCATGGTTACTGATGTTTGTAATCTTTTCGGGGCGCTCCATCCTCTCCTAATTCAAGCTCTCCAACATTGGAGAAATGAACGTTCAACCTCTTCTGATCCCTTCCTCAAACTCATGCTTAAGCCTGTTGATAAATCTCCGGACCGTTTTTGAGCCTTGTTTAGAAGCTGAAACAATAGAACCTGGAGTATGCTGATCTGAAGATCGCAGCTCGATCGTCTTCATAATCTTCTGAGAATCCTCAAATGTTTTTATAAAAGAATAATCCATACCGATCGTAATCGCGAGTCCTGCCGCAACTGCATTCTCAATGGCTCGGGTATTATTGCTTATAAAAAGGATATTCATCGGCCCAGCCTTCAGTAAATATCGCTCCACAAAGTCCTGTATGTAATGATCATCGTATAAAACCAACGTCTGACCTGCTAACTGTTCAGGGGTAATCATTGTATTTAAAGCTAATGGTGAATGAGGATATACGCCTACGACAATCTTTCCTTCCATTAATTTCTCAAATACGACCCCTTTATGTTGATCTGATAAGCCCTCCGGTGAGACCATCAGTCCGATATCCACTTCATCCTGAAGCACATTATCCAGAATCTCTTTAGGTCCCTTTTCAAAAATCTCTATTTTCACATTTGGAAAATCCATCTTAAAACCAGAAATAACCTTCACTATTAGATGCATAGGTCCCGGAATTGTAGCAATCTTCAAATGACCGCTTAACGTATCACTGTAAATCTGTGCTTCAGCTTTTAATTCATTAACTTTCATTAGGACTTCATTTGCTTTGCTGATTATGGCCTGTCCTTCTGCTGTGGAAACTGCTTTTTGGCCTCGCGAACGAATGAACAAAGTAACTCCCAACTCCGCTTCTAACAGTGTTATAGACTGGCTTATCGCAGACAGGGTGATATGACGATTCTGAGCGGCTTTGGTTAGTGAACCAATCTTTGCGACTTCTACGATATTCTCGCATTGCTCTAAATTCATTTGAATCACTCCCTAACTTAATATTTACTTAATACCTATTAAATTTACTTAAATTTTAATTAATTTGGACTGGTGTTACAATGTAAATAAGTTAGTAAATAACCTTTTCACCATATGAACCTATATTTCTAGTATAACTATATTTCTCGAGGAGGAATCACAAATGACAGATAAAAGAGTAGCCGTAATAACAGGTGGAGCCAGTGGAATCGGGAAACAAACCGCTATTAAATTCGCAAGCAAAGGTGACCAAGTGGTCGTTGCCGATTTCAATCAACAATTAGGTGAAGAAACCGTAGCACAGATCATCAAGGATGGTGGCGAAGCGATTTTCGTCAAAACCGATGTTTCAAAATATGAAGAGGTAGAAGCACTGGTTGAAAAGACCGTTACCACTTATGGAAGAATTGACGTCATGTTCAACAATGCCGGAATCGGCCGCGTCACTCCTGTACTAGACCAAGACCTTAAGGATTATCATAGTGTTATTAATGTCAATCAGCACGGTGTTGCCCACGGTATTATTGCGGCAGGTAAAAAAATGCGTGAACTCGGCATCAAAGGTGTCATCATCAATACTGCCTCTGTATTTGGATTCCTGGCTTCCCCAGGTACATTCGCTTATCACGCTTCTAAAGGTGCGGTCATAATGATGACCAAATCGGCAGCGCTTGAAATGTCCGTTCACGGTATCCGCGTACTCGCCGTTGCTCCAGGTGCTGTAGATACCCCAATTATCCAAGGATATAAAGACCAAGGAATGGTCGACGAGATGAAGAGTAAAGTCATGGGTAACAAATTAACGCTACCTGAACAAGTTGCTGATACCGTATACTTGCTCTCCTTGCCAGAAGCTAGCGCAATTAACGGTAGTGTTGTTATGGCGGATGAAGGTTATGCTTCATTTAAATAAAAAATTTAGATCAAAAAATCCAAGGCTTCCCGAGCGGGATGTCCTTGGATTTTTTTGTATTACTCCCATGATCTCTGTTCATTGATTTCCAGCTTACGTTTAAATGCCTGCTCTAGATCAATATCCAGTTTATTGGCCAGATCAAAAATATTCCACACCACGTCGTACATCTCAAATCCCAAGTTTTCTTTCTTCTCTTCGTCAGGATTGAAGGATACGGACAGTACCTCTTTGGACAATTCCCCCACTTCAGTCATTAAGTACAACATTCGCTGCTCAATGCTACTAGTGTCAAAACCTTTGGTTTCACTGAACTTCTTCACATACTGTTGAAACTCAGATGTATTCATTTTCTTACGCCTCGCTTTTCGGATATAAAGTTATGTAAAGTAATTATTCCTGCGCATTCTCCAATTATCATCCTTTTGATCGAAGAACACAAACGCCCAATGCTAAAAAAGAAGCAACTCCTTGGTCATAGCCCCGTCAAGTAGACAGTAAAAAAGAAGCCTTCTAAGCGGCGATCTGGTTCCGGTACTCTTCCGGAGACAGGTCGCCGAGTTTTTTTTGGAAACGTTCCTTGTTGTAATAAAGAATGTATTCCCTAACCAAATGTTCAGCATTTTCTAAATTCTTGGGCTTCTCCAAATACAATTTCTCGGTCTTCAGGTGAGAAAAAAATGACTCTATACAAGCATTGTCATAACAGTTCCCCCGGCGAGAGTGGCTACCGACCAAACCCTTGTCCTCTAAAACCTGGGCATACGTCCGAGTCGTGTACTGAAAGCCCTGGTCAGAGTGTAGGAGAGCCTTTGAGTCTTGGAGAGATTTCACAGTATCTATCACAAGCTTTAAGTCATTACGGACAGAGATTCTCCAAGCCACAACCTCGTTATTGTATAGATCCATCACTACAGATAAGTAGACAAATTCGTGGCCTGTACGGATATAGGTAATATCCGTGACTAACTTTTGCTGAAGAGCGTGGGCTGTGAATTCCTGGTTGAGTACGTTTGGAAATAAGACAGAAGGCTTACGTCCGGCAAACGGGCGTTTCTTGCGAATCACCGATTGGATGCCTAGCTCTCTCATCAACCTGCGAACTTTCTTATGGTTTACGGGGAATCCCTCTTTGCGAAGCGCTGTACGCATTCGCTTATAGCCATAGGCAGGACGTAGCCGATGAATGGCTAAGATATGTTCCTTAAGGTTCGCATCCTTCTCTTGGCGTTCTTCCCGCAGGTCAGAGGTCTTTTTCCATTTGTAGTATGCAGCCCGGGACAATTCAGCCAGTTTGCACAGCCAAACAATCGGGTATCGCTTGCTCATTTCTTGAATGGATTGGCACCGGATATTTGTATCCAACTTCCCTCCCCATGTAGATTGGGATTGAGCTTTTTTAAGTATTCGACCTGTGCCTTCAAATACGCAATTTCTTCGTCTTTACTGTCAAAATGTTTCCTTCCACCTTTACCGCGTCGGTCCTCAAAGGACTCCCCACTTTTAAACTTACGTATCCATCTCACCAACTGAGCATCGCTCTTGATGTCGAGTTTTTCTAGAATCTGTGAATAGCTCATATGTTCCTCTAAGTGAAGACGAACCGCCTCTTTCTTCAACTCTTCTGAATACTTCGTAAACGTCTGCCCTTTTTTAGCCATGAAAAATCCCCTCCGGTCGACTGTGTTAAACACATGATACCATGTGCTCTTTTTTCACTGTCAACCATGAGGGGATAATACCACCTCAATGAATGAAGAATCGCTTCTTTGCATTTTACCTTCACTACGAAAGGAATCAACAGGTCTATACTGTACAGAATCCTTTACTTCCCTTGGGCGAACTATTTACTAGCCGCTGTTTCAGCCACTCTACGATTATGGAAATGACGGACATCCGGGCGTTCCAGTCCCAGATGTTCACGAAGAGTACTGCCTGTATACTCGGTACGGAATAAGCCACGTGCTTGCAAAATAGGCACCACATGATCTACGAATTCATCCAAGTTGCCTGGCAGTACTGGTGGCATAATGTTAAATCCATCGCAGCCATATTCTTCGAACCACAATTGCATAAGGTCAGCTAATTGTTCGTAAGTTCCAACAAACTGCATATGACCTCTTGCACCAAGCAAACGGCGTCCTAATTCTAAGATGGATAACTTATCCTTACGAGCCATATCCATAATCAGCTGAACCCGGCTCTTCATTCCATTCGATGCTTCTACTGGATCAGGAATATCAGGTAGCTGTCCGTCCACTGGATATTCAGACAGGTCAAATTGCAACATCCCAGACAACATACCCACAACAGCAGCAGGAGGAATCAGTTCCTGCAGTTCCTTATATTTCCGCTGTGCTTCCTCTTCAGTCGCTCCGATAATCGGGGACAAACCAGGCATAATTTTTAAGCTGCCGCGTTCACGGCCGTAATTTGCTAATTTAGAATTGACACTTTCATAGAAAGCCTTGGCTGCTTCAAGTGACTGCTGTGCTGTGAAGATCACCTCACCAAAGCTAGCTGCAAAATCTTGCCCTGGAGCAGAAGAACCGGCTTGAATAAGTACGGGATACCCTTGAGGTGAACGAGGTACATTGAGAGTGCCTTTCGTAGAATACCACTCCCCTTTGTATTCCACTTCTTTGATCTTCGTCGCATCCGCAAATTTCCCTTTTTCGCGGTTAACGATCAGAGAGTCATCTTCCCAGCTGTCCCAGAGAAGCGTTGCAACCTCAACAAATTCCCGTGCCATGCGGTAACGGAGCCCATGCTCAGGATGCTCCGGCTTCCCATAGTTATAAGCTTCCACATCGAGCTGAGAAGTAACTATGTTCCAGCCGGCTCGACCTTCACTAATATGATCTAATGATGCAAATTTGCGGGCTACATTATAAGGTTCGTTATACGTGGTTGATACAGTGGCTGTTAATCCGAGTTTTTCTGTATCTGTCGAAAGGGCAGACAACAGGGTCAATGGGTCCAACATACCCGAAGCTGCTTGATCCGCCCCCATTACATACAACAAATCCGCTAAAAACATCATATCGAACTTCCCGCGCTCGGCAGTCTGTGCCAATTCGCGATAAAATTTATAGTTGAATATTTTATCCGCTCCTGATTCAGGATGGCGCCAGCCATAATGATGATGACCTGAATAATAAATAAATGCACCTAAATGTAGCTGATCTTGTCTAGTTCCCATAATGACCCTGCCTTTCGTATTCTAAGTTCGTTAACCTTTGAATGTATCACGCCAATGAAGCCATCTTCTCTCGAGCAGGCGAATAGCTGAGTCCGAGAGTTTTCCGATTACGGCAAAGATTGAAATCCCAACAAATACAATATCTGTTTGCGAATAAGCTCTGGCATCTTGAATCATGTAGCCTATACCCGCACTAGTTCCCATCATCTCCGCAACGACAAGTACAAGCCACGATGCACCAAGCGACAACCGAATACCAAGTAAAATGTTAGGTAATGCGGCTGGAATAATCATTTTGCTAAGCAGCTGCCATCTTGTATATTGGAAAATGCGGGATACTTCAACCAGCTTGATATCAACATTGCGTATCCCAAGGAAGGTGTTTAAGTACACCGGGAAAAATGCACCTAATGAAATCATTAATATTTTGGAAAACTCGCCCACACCAAACCACAAAATAAATAACGGAATAAGGGCAAGTAAAGGTATTGTTCGAAGCATTTGCAAAGAGGGATCTAGTGTTCGTTCTACTAATTTCCCAAGTCCTGTAGATAAACCAAGCAGCAGGCCCGTCGCAGACCCCAATAAAAACCCAAGTCCTGCACGATAAGCGCTAATCCCCAAATGTCGGAGCAATTCACCGCTGGCAATTAAAGAGAAGAACTGGGCAATGATGCTGGATGGAGCAGGCAGTGTTGTCGCAGAGACTAAATGGAGCGCCGCGGCCACTTCCCAAATCGCTACCAAGGCAAGGGGTACGATCCAGCCATGCAGTTTTTTCGGAATCCATTTTAACGCATCACCTTGACGCTCTATTTTAGTGCTGGATGTATGTTCGCTCATGATCCTTTATCTCCTTTATAACTGTCCTGCCACCTCAGCAATCTAGATTCTAACAGCTTAACGAGTGAGTCTGACAGCTTCCCTACTACGGCAAACACGATGATCCCAACGAACACCACTGTAGTCAAAGAGAACGATCGCGCATCATTGATAAGATAACCAACACCTGAGCTAGAGCCCATCATTTCCGCAACCACAAGACCAAGCCAAGCAATTCCCACTGACAAGCGAATACCTAAAAAGATGTTCGGCAGTGAAGCTGGAATGATTAACTTACTGACCATCTGCCATTTACTGAATTGCAGGACTCTCCCCACATCAAACAGCTTATCATCCACCGAGCGGATTCCCAGGAATGTGTTCACGTATAATGGGAAAAACGAGCCTTTAGCAATCAACAATATTTTGGATGTTTCACCGAATCCGAACCACAAAATAAATAGCGGAGCAATTGCCAAATGGGGCAGCGTGCGCAGCATTTGCAGCGACGGATCCAGCAAACGTTCTGTTTTGTATGAAAAGCCTACCCACAGTCCAGCGGCTAAGCCAAGCCCTCCCCCAATTAGGAAACCAAGCAGTGCCCGCCAAGCAGAGATGCCCAAATGTCTCGCCAGTTCACCGGATGCGGTCAGGCTGACCAGTTCCAACCATATTTCGCTTGGCCTTGGCAGCAATATGGGATTGAGCTTTCCCATCGCTCCGGCTATTTCCCAAATGAGAAGAATAGCTACCGGCAAAATAAGTCCAAGCAATATATTCGTCGTTTGGATGGAAAGACCGCGTCTCTTTGCCGGACTCTTCTTTTGTATAAGTGGTGAGATCACAGCTTTTTCAGCACTGAATTGCATGTCACAACCTCTTTTCTACATCTGTGGTTTCATCTCTTATTTCAAAGGTTCCTTCAGTGCTGCCTCGATAAATTGATTATCCGTTATTTTGGAAACTTTAATTTCTTTACGAATGTTCTTGATTTTATATTGAAAATCAGCCGTCTTTTGCATTTCTTCGACAATGGCATCACTTATTGCGATGTTAATCATTTGCGCACGTTCAAACGTTCCTTCTATAACTGCCGCCGGGATGTTCCGTTCAGCAGCATATCTTTCTGTCGCTTCAGCGCGGTTATCTTTTTCCCATGCAATAGCTTTATTAGTGACCTTTAAGTAAAGAGTGACTAGTTCTGGATATTTCTCTGCGAACGCTGAACGGGAGATCACAAAGGAAGGGGATAATACGCCCAATTGCTTCCCGTCAGTCAATACTTTCCCTTTACCAGTCAATGCATTTAAAGTAATATATGGATCCCATGTAGCCCATGCGTCCACCCCGCCTGATTCAAACGCGGGTTGAGCTTCATCAGGCTGCAGCTGAATTACTTCAAAATCTGAATCTTTAAGTCCGGATTCCTCGATACCGCGATAAAGGAAGTTGTAAGCATTACTGCCTTTTGTAACAGCTATCTTCTTCCCCTTCAAATCCTCCAGTTTCTGAGCAGTACTGCTGCCAGGCACAAGAAGCGCAACGTTATTCGTACCTTCTAATACTTGAGAGATAAGTTTAATAGGGATACCCGCCGCTTGCGCTGCGATGATCGGCATGTTGCCAAGGGTCGCTATGTCCAGCTTATTTGAAGCGATCGCCTCTGTCATTGGAGGTCCACTTTGGAACTCCGTCCATTCTACTTTGACGCCCAGCTTATCAAATTCCTGTTCAAACCATTTTTCCTCACGGGCTTTGCCAAACAATCCTCCGCTACCTTGCACGCCAATCTTAATGCTCACACCTTCATACTTGTTGGCGTCATTCTTTCCCGCACTCTTCTCATTAGAAGCGCAACCCGTTGCAAATACAGACAAGACAAGCATAACAAGTAATAAATTGCGAAATAGTTTCATGGATCATTTCTCCCCTTTTTTTATAAAAATGAACTCTCTTTATCTAGATACCAGCTCCAACATCAATCGCTGGTTCCTCTACTTTCTCAAATTCACTCAAGACCAGTCGGCGTAGCTCTTGGAATGAAGTACTGGATCTTTTGCGCGGAAACGGTAAATCGATAGGAAGAATATTGCGAATATGCCCAGGTCGAGGATTCATAATAACTACCCGTTCTGCCAGGAATACAGCCTCATCCAGATCATGAGTTACAAATAACATAGTCGTCTTATTGCTCTGCCAAATATCAAGAAGCACCTCTTGCAGATGTGATCTAGTAAAAGCGTCCAGTGCACCAAAGGGTTCATCGAGCAGTAAAACATCCGGATTACGCAGTAAAGCCCTAGCAATAGATACCCGTTGTGCCATCCCACCTGAAAGCTCACGCGGATAGGATTTCTCAAATCCCTTTAAGCGAACAAGCTCAATCAGTTCATCCACCTTTTTACGAACCTCCGGGTCTTTGAGGGATAGATTCGCTGCAATATTATGCTCCACTGTCAGCCATGGAAAGAGTCTTGGCTCTTGAAAAATAAATCCCTTCTCAATACTCGGGCCGTCAATCTGCTTGCCATTTAGTAGAACCGTACCACTGTAGCTGGTATCCAGCCCTGCCACAATTTTCAGCAAGGTGCTTTTACCACAACCGCTGGGACCAATAATCGTAATTAATTCGCCTTTGTTCACCTTCAGCTGAATATTGCTTAAAGCGATAACATCACCTGCAGGAGCGGCGAATACTTTGTTCAAATGTTCGATAACCAGTGTTTCTTTAGACACTCCGTCCACCCTTTCCACCATTAAATTATGATTATACATATCAGTTTAATTGGTATTTAACGCAAAAAAAGAAATGAGTATTCCCGTATTCTTATCCGATTATTCGCCTCGGTTTAATTTAATTTATCTTATCAGTGATATTCCTCACATGTCAAACATTATTTTCCAAGTGAATGTGCATTTTGTGAAGGAGGGGGTTGAGCATAAAAATACCGCTCATTTATTGGTTTTTAGGACCGATAATTAAGCGGTATTCATTAGTTTCTTAATTGAAGGCATTTTAAAGTATCTCAAGTTTGGTCACTGGTTTAAATCCAGCAGTCTTTTGAAATTTCATATTATGCTCAAAATTTTGACCCACTTCCATATTCACTAAGATCATCTAGTGGCGCCATTTCATCTATAATTTTTCCTTTTTCATTATTTGAGAACGCATACCTTCATAAACTAAAACTCCCTAAATTGAACTGATTGCAAACATTATTTCAGCTTCACACACTAATTCATTATTTACCGTGGCAATACCTTTTCCTTTGACGACCTGTCCCTTCATTCGAGTTACTTCGTATACAAGCAGAAGTTGTTCTCCTGGTTTTACTTGACGTTTGAATCTACAATTATCAATCCCGGTCAATAAACCAATTTTATTAGTACCGATCATTTCATTGGACATAATAATACCACCAACTTGTGCCAATGCTTCTACAATTAAGACCCCAGGCATAACCGGATAGTTGGGAAAATGTCCACTGAAATAAGGCTCATTAATTGACACATTTTTAATTCCAACAGCTCTTTTCCCATCTTCAATTTCCAATATTCTGTCGACTAATAAAAACGGATATCGATGAGGAATTACTTCTTTTATTCTTTCAATATCAAGCATGAATTGCCTCCTCTTGATTGGTTTTACTGCAATTTCACAACCATCTATGTAGCTAACCACCTTATCAAGCTATACGCTAATCTAATTCCTTTTTTCATTTCCATATTTAGTATATCAAACCCTACAATTCCATTACAGTATTTAAACCCGTTTCTTATTCATAAATAAAATACGGAGGCTACCACACTTCTTTCCAGATAAAATAGAGTTATTAGACGCCCTCTGGGCAGGCTTAGTCATATTGTTCTAAATTGATTTTCCGATTCTACGAACAACTTTATGTGAAATGATTGATGTTGTTTGTAAACAGTGTTACTCTATCAACGGTAAACTCAAAGTCTATGATCTTCTACACATCTGTTAATATTCACTAATTCTGTATAAAGAAAGGTAATACTATGATAAAAGTTGATAACTTATCCTTCTCATTTCCGCAAAAAGAACTATATAAAAACATTACATTTACGCTTGAAGAGGCACAACATTGCGCTTTTATAGGAACAAGTGGCAGTGGTAAAAGTACACTGATCGATATACTGATGGATCCAGAAAAATATTTGTTCGAAGGCAAGTTAGAAATTGACCCAACCTGCAAAATTGGATATGTAAGTCAGTTCTCACAAGTAGACAGAAGTAAAGAAACAACCGTTTTTGAATATATAGGAGAAGAATTTATTAAGATACAAAATGAAATAACAGCTATTCTCACTGAAATGGAAACATCATCAGATATTGATTCATTACTCGAAAAGTATCAATTAGCTCTAGATGCCTTTGATTTAATGGATGGAAATGATTTTGAAAGCAATATTAATAAGAAACTAAATTTAGCCAACCTTTTGAAGCTAAAAGATGCTAAGGTATCCGACCTAAGCGGTGGGGAATTCAAGCTTATTCAAGTGATGAAGGAAATGCTGACTCGTCCAGACTTAATGATTATGGATGAGCCCGATGTATTTTTAGATTTTGAAAACCTAAATGCACTTAAAAATCTTATTAATGCTCATAAAGGAATATTGTTAGTTGTTACGCATAACCGTTATCTATTGAATCATTGTTTTAACAAAATTATACACCTTGAAAACATGGAGATCCAAGAGTTCGATGGGCGATATATTGAGTATAACTTCTCATTACTTCAGACAAAAATTGAGCTACAAGAAATCGCAGTTGCTGAACAAGAAGAAATTGAGAGATACGATGACATTATTGATAATCTTAGAGCGATCGCAACCTATAATTCAGAAGCATCTAGAGGAAGAGCGTTAAAAGCTAGGGTTAAGTTTCAAGAAAGATTGGAAGCGCGAAAAATTAAAGCGCCATTCGTTGATATTAAGCAACCGGAAATCAGTTTTGGTGTGGACAATGAAATTGAAGAAGACATCACTGTTTTAAATGTGAATAATTATAGTGTTTCCTTTGATGAGTTGATTTTAGAAAATGTTAACTTTGAGATGAAACCTACAGATAAAGTAGCCCTTATCGGTCCAAACGGTACCGGGAAAACGACTTTACTTCGAGATATCTTTAAAAATAATCATGATTCAATTAAAATACATGATGATGTTAAAGTGGCTTATCTTTCTCAGCTTCAAGACGAAGTGCTAAAGGATTCTAATACCATACTAGAAGACTTCATCGATGCTGGGTTTGCAACTTATGACGAGATTAGAGCACATCTTTCAAACTATGGTTTTGAAGGAGAAATTCTTAATCAAAAGATAGAATCTTTATCTGGTGGCGAAAAAAACATACTGCAATTGGCAAAAGTTTCTGCTAGCAAAGCAAACTTATTGCTTCTTGATGAACCGACAAGTCATTTAGACACCTATACACAAATCGCACTGGAGAAAGCCATTGAAGACTATAAAGGTGCGATTCTCATGATTTCTCATGATTTCTATTCTGTAGTAAATGGTATGGATTATGTATTAATCATTGACGATAAGACGATTAGAAAAATGAGTATGCGAAAATTCAGAAAGATGATTTATGCCAGTCATTTTGATAAAGACTATTTAGAAAATGAACAAAATAAAAAAGTAGTTGAAATGAAAATAGAATTAGCTTTAAAAGACAATAATTTTGAACTTGCAAAAGGTATGGTTGACGAGCTAGAAGAGCTGATTAAGCTGCTTTAAGATACAATCCTCTGGTGGAAAAGTATAAACAAAAAAGACACGGATGAATAAGATCTCAGTGTCTTTTTGCTGCATTGATTTGATACGGGTATTTTCAGAATCCCATTCATTTAATCAGTAATTTTTTCAAGCTCAAAAATAGTTGCCTCTGATAACAAGATAAGTCTATCGTTATTAACAACAAAAAAACTTAAAGGTATTCCAAGATTTGTAGAAGGGTCACTTATATTTATTACTTTTACTACATCATTTATATTTAAGTCTGGGATATCTATTTTATATAATCTATAAAAAGAGTCAGAGTTATAACATGTCGCTGTAATCTCATATAATGGTTTTTTAAGTTCATATTGATAAACACTATAGTTTTTAAGTCCTTTTGATGAAAAAAAGTCTTTTTTGATGATAATTTCATCTCCAATAAATTTTTGCCCTGTTGGATATTCAGAAGCATCATTATATGAATTTGCAAATCCTAAAAGCTTCTCAACTTTCCAAGTTCCATAGAAATCTTTTTCAGTTTCACTATCCAAATTTATACTTTCTTGAGCACAATATACGGATGAGTTTTTTGGAATAATAGACTCATCCGTTTCACGTTTAGGCTTATTAGAAGTATTTGGATTTGATGTCATTTCAACATTTCCATTAGCCGATGCTAACGTCAACATTATCATAATACAAACCAATAATATCTTATCCACATTTCACACTCCCACTATTTTTTCAAGTTCATATGTCTCCTTCTAAATTAAATATTTGTTTTATCAGATGCTAAATTGTTCCATTAGAATCTCTATAATCAACTCTATTGAAGAAAGCTAACTCTGAAATTCAAAAAAATCATAAACAAACACTCCTCCATTGGATTTACCGAACCCAATAAAGGAGTGAAATTTATACATATACAAATAAGAAATTGATTGGCTTTAAATTACCCAAAAAGAAGTTTGTAGGCAAAATTGTTTTAGCCTAAACACCTACCATCAACCCAAAATTACTTACCACGCACTGCCCCTAACCCTTTCAACTAACCTTATGCTCAATCCGCAGCTTGTCGGCTACCATGGCAATAAATTCCGAGTTAGTAGGCTTAGATTTGGAGATATTAATCGTATAGCCGAATAGATGGCTGATGGAGTCGATGTTGCCACGGGTCCAAGCCACTTCAATCGCATGGCGAATCGCGCGTTCAACGCGTGAAGGGGTGGTCTTGAATTTCTCTGCAATGGCTGGATAGAGCGTTTTTGTAATCGCACCTAGGATCTCGATATTGTTATATACCATAGTGATCGCTTCGCGCAGGTACTGATAGCCCTTGATATGTGCTGGAACACCGATTTCATGGATGATCGAGGTAATGTTAGCATCAAGATTCTTGCCCTTCGTAAGCGGCACTACATTCGATCTGGACGTCGACGAATAGTTGTACATGTTAGAGGATGAGCTCATGCTGCCTTGGACCCCTACAAGCTGACGTACACGATTTGCCAGGACCTCCATATCGAACGGTTTCAAAATATAATAGGATGCACCAAGCTGTACAGCTCTTTGAGTGATGTTCTCCTGACCAAAAGCGGTCAGCATGATGATCTTCGGTTGAGGATTCAGATCCATATCACGCAGACGTTCCAAGACACCCAGACCGTCTAAATGTGGCATGATGATATCAAGAATAAGGACATCGGGAACTTTGCGTGCTTCGCTGAGCATTTGAAGCACTTCTTCACCATTGTAGGCGATACCCGTTACCGTCATATCTTCTTGTTCAGAAATGTATTCGGAAAGCAAATTCGTAAACTCCCTGTTATCATCGGCCAACAACACTTCAATATTCTGCACTGGCTGCTTCCTCCTTAATTATATCTGCTATTCGAAAATAACATTTTTTTCTTGTCTCTTAACATTTTCGACATGGAGATTGAATTCCCTTCTGTCGAAAATTATTTTTCTTTATTTTTTTTCTGGCATGGATTATAATTAAATATTTTATTTCAAAGTTCGATGATCTTCGTAATCCTTCGACAAAAAAATCTTAAGGCTAAACCGCCTTAAGATTTAATGGATACCTATTCTCCTGTAGCGTTACACCAGAATCCTTAAGCATCCATTCGATGAAGCAGCCATATCCGGACTTAGGATCATTTACGAATACATGTGTTACTGCGCCGATGAGCCGTCCATTTTGAACGATTGGACTTCCGCTCATCCCTTGAACGATACCACCAGTCTTATCGATCAGTCGAGGATCTGTAATACGAATTACCATACCCTTTGTAGCTGGTGTCTGCTGATGTGCCACATGAATGATCTCAACATTAAACCGTTCCACCTGCTGTCCATCTACCACGGTTAGAATCTCAGCAGGCCCTTCCTTGACTTGATTACTCATCGCCACAGGAATAGGTTCTTTATAAAGACTATGCTCGGGATTACGATTCATTTTACCGAAGATACCAAAATCTGTATTACTCTCAACATTGCCAAGCACTTGGCTTTCTTTCAAGAAATGAGCTCGTTTCTCACCAGGATCGCCATCCTGGCTTTTAGAAATCAACGTTACACTGGACTGAACGATATGACCGCTGCCAACAACGATTGGTGTTCCTGTATTCATGTCCGTAATCACATGTCCTAAAGCTCCATAGACACCTTGTTTCGGGGCATAAAAAGTTAATGTGCCAACACCCGCTGCAGAATCTCGAATGTACAGGCCTAGCCTCCAAACTTTGTCATTAATATCATACGCGGGTTTGAGCTTGGCTGTATGCTCTTTCCCAGCGCGTTTAAAGACAATCGTCAGAGAATTATTCGCTTTTCCGGCGCGATCCACAAGCTTGGCCACCTTAGATAACTCGTCCAACTTCTCTCCATCAATGGAGATCATCAAGTCACCAGGTACCAAACCACTGATTTCACCTGGGGAAAGCTTAGATTTCTCGGATACTTCAATCAGATGATGTCCTACAACCAGAACACCTGCTGATTTCACTTTCACTCCGATCGTTTGACCTCCCGGGATCACCTTCAGTTCCGGTTTCATTCCTTGCGCAGTCACCTTGGCAGGCTCACTGTTCAATGGTGCGGCAAAACTTTGGTGGGTTCCCGTTATGCCCGATAAACTAAGAAAGAAGGCAAATAAAAGGCCTGGCATTAACTTCCTGAGGTTAGGCTTCAATGGCTGTCACGCTCCCTTTTGCTTCTTTCGCTTGACGAAAAAGGTGGTCGCCAATTGCGTACCTATAAGATAACCTTGCCCCCAGGCTTTTATTACTGTCAATCATTGTTCCGCTTAGCTTGTTGCAGCCTTACTGGCCTCAGCCAAATTGAGCATTTCCTGCGAATGGTGCAATGTTTTTTCGGTAATTTCCACCCCACCCAGCATTCGGGCCAGCTCCATTACACGTCCATCATTCGAGAGTGATTCCACTTCAGTCATGGTTCTTCCGTCCTCAACCTTTTTGCGGATTAAGTACTGATGATCAGCCATACAAGCCACCTGCGGTAAGTGCGTAATGGAGAACACCTGACAGGTGGAGGACAGCTTATACAGTTTATCTGCAATGGATTGAGCAGCTCGACCACTCACACCGGTATCCACCTCATCAAAAATCAGAACTGGAATTGCATCATGACGCGCAAAAATGCTCTTCATTGCCAACATAATACGCGACAACTCACCACCCGAGGCAATTTTGCCAAGAGGTCTTAACGGCTCGCCAGGGTTAGGGGAAATCATAAATTCCGCACTGTCGATCCCTTGTCTTGTGAGACGTATACGCCGACCCTTATATTCAACACCACGTGGGTCCTCCAGCGTATCTAATTTAACCTGTAGCGAGGTTCTTTCCATCTGAAGATCTTTAAGCTCACTTTCCACTTGCGTGGCCAAATCAGACGCACACAGCTTCCGTGCTTCACTTAATTCAGTAGCTGCTTCCATCAACACAGCTAATAATGCATCGCGTTTGGTCGTCAGCTTCTCCAGATATTCATCTTTATTCTCAAGCAGATCGGTTTCCCGATGGATTTGTTCATAATAAGCCAGAATCTGTTCTACACTATCTCCGTATTTACGGCGAAGTCCGGTGATTAAATCAAGACGGTTCTCGATTTCTTCGAGTCGCTGTGGGTTGAACTCAATCTCTTCGCGGTAATCACGAAGCTGAAATGCAGCATCCTCCAGTTGATAATAAGAGGACTGCAACTGCTCAAGCACGGATTTAAGACCCTTTTCATCGTAACGAACCGCATCCTCGAGCCTTGAAATGACATTACCGATGGATTCTAAGCCTTGTCTATCATAGAGGAGCTCATATGCACCGGATACGGAATCCATCATTTTCTCACTGTGGGATAGTTTGACCCGTTCTTCGGCAAGTAATTCATCTTCTCCCGGTTTTAATGCAGCAGATGAAATTTCTTCTAACTGAAAACGATATAAATCAAGCATTTGGTATGCCTTCTGACTGGATTCCTGCAGCTCTCGGAGCTCTTTCTCCACTTTTGCAAAGGCGGAATACTTTTCCTGATATACCGCTTTAAGCGGCCCGATTATAGGTTCTCCGTATGTATCCAGCAGTCCCAAATGTCGTTCTGCCTTCAATAAGTTTTGGTGTTCGTGCTGTCCATGAATATTCACCAGCTGCTCGCCAATTTCACGAAGCATCGTAAGATTGACCATTTGTCCGTTTACGCGTGATGTGCTTTTCCCCTGAGAGGTAAGCTCACGACGTATAATAAGATGCTCCTCACGCTGGGCCTCAATGCCAAGGCGCTCCAAAGTATCCCAGACAGGATGACCGCTGGGAAGGCTGAAGAGCGCTTCCATCTCTGCTTTTTCACAGCCGTAACGAATAGAATCCGCGGAACCGCGGCCTCCGGCAATCAGTCCAAGCGCATCAATAATAATGGATTTACCTGCCCCAGTCTCCCCTGTAAGCACATGGAAGCCAGGATAAAAATGCACATCTACCGCCTCAACGACGGCTAGATTGCGAATAGACAAGGTTTCTAACACTAATAGAGCACCTCCGAGAAGATGATAAGAATTTGATAGAATGATGTTAATACTTTTTATATTTTAAGAAATATAACCCATAATTTGCGAAATCACGGTCTTGCTGTCCTCAGGCTGACGGCAAATAATAAGAATGGTATCATCACCAGAGATGGTCCCCATAATTTGTGGCCAGTCAATATTATCAATCAAAGCTGCCACTGAGTTAGCCGTCCCCGGTAAGCATTTCATCACCACAAGATTAGCCGATGAATCGATCTGTACAAAATTATCCACTAGAACTCGCTTCAGCTTCTGGATTGGATTGTACCGTTGATCGGTTGGAAGTGAATATTTGTATCTTCCATCATCCATAGGAACCTTAATAAGCAATAGCTCTTTAATATCCCGAGATACAGTCGCTTGAGTAACCTGGAAACCAGATTCACGCAAAGCTTCTACCAGCTCGTCCTGTGTCTCGATATCCTTTTGCGTAATAATCTCGCGTATCTTAATATGTCGTTGTCCCTTCATTGTTGCCTCCTAAAAGTTTTGTAAGCGACACTTCCAGATTTGCAGCGACAAAACTACATCGGAAGCATGGACTTAGTTTTGTAAGCGATGCACCCTGAATAGCTTCGGCAAAACTACTTCGGAAGCATACACCTAGTTAAATATGGACTCAGTTTGATTCTCCGTCATCCCTGCCGAGCCTAATCACTTGAATAGATCCCGCAGCAACATTAACATACAGAACTCCGCTGCATTCCGGATAAATCAGTAAGTACGGAAGCAAGGTATCCCGTAAGCCACTTCCTGTGAAATCTAAAGGTTTGCGTGGTCTGGAAAGGATGACCAAATATATTGATCCTTCTTCCTTAGTCGCCACATAATCTATAAATAACCGGCTATACATCTGCGCCCCGTTTACGTTGAAGGACAACGGGATTTTGAGCTTCCCTCCAACGACCTCATACCCTTCATCCTCTAGTATGTCTATAGAAGGGTGAGGAATAATCACTTTATTAAACGGGATCTGATCCTTCATGAAAGAACGCGGAGAACTTTGCAGCCATATATATATCCGATAAATTATAAAAATCGATAATGCTACTCCAATAAACGCCATGACGACCTTGTCAGAGCTACCCGCCACTATCAATCACCTCGGTGATTTATTCGCGTGAAGCCTTGCTAATTCCTTCTTCTGCGCAGGCTTTTTAGGAGCTTTCCGTATATTCGATTTCACTGACTTGACCATATGGAAAAAGAAACTCACCGGCGCGATGAGTTTCCATGAGTTGAATTTACATTAAAAGTACCCGTAGCCTGCTTAATCACTTCATCCGCAAGAGATGGGAAATCCTCCACTGATATGACTGATGAGACAGCATCTGAAGGTAATAATACCTCTTCATCTTCCGCAGTTTCAGGCGATAGTCTCCAGTGAGCAAGAAACTCGATATTCCCTTCCCCACCTGTAATCGGTGAGAAGGTTAATCCCTGTAGCTGGTAACCCAGCTCTGCCGCCATGGTCAGTACATTAATCAATACCTCTTTATGGACAGCAGAGTCACGAATCACACCTGATTTACCAACCTTCTCCCGCCCCGCCTCAAACTGCGGCTTAATCAGCGCGGCAATATCCGCCGGGCGCTTAAGCAACGCTTTGAGCGGTGGAAGAATTATTTTTAAGGAGATAAACGAAACATCAATACTCGCAAAATCCGGGATCGGACCCACCAAATCTGGAGGCGTCATATATCGGAAATTCGTACGTTCCATAACACTAACGCGTTCATCATTACGCAGCGACCAATCCAGCTGATTATAACCAACATCTATCGCGTACACATGGCTTACTCCATTCTGAAGTGCACAATCCGTGAAGCCTCCAGTAGAAGCACCGATGTCTAACATGGTCCGTCCCGTAAGATCAATATTAAATTGGCGAAGAGCCTTCTCCAGCTTTAGGCCCCCACGACTGACATAAGGATGTACAGAGCCCTTAACCTTAAGGGTAGCCTCCCGTGACACCTTCATACCAGCCTTTTCAATGCGTTCCTCATCCGCTAGCACCAGCCCTGCCATAATGGCTGCTTTAGCTTTCTCACGGCTTTCATAAAAACCTTGCTCAACAAGCAATACATCTATCCGTTCTTTACGGTGTTCCATGGTCATCTCCCGATCGTTCAAAGGGTTGCTAATTTCCGGCTTCCACTTAGGAAGACGAAGTTGTTTTGTAATTATAAGCACTCAAAGCCATCATGGACTTGATACGTGCACATAGTTTTTCTACAGTAAGACCTGTTTCCTGGCGCTGTTCTTTAATGGAGCCGTGCTCCACAAAGATGTCAGGTACACCCATCAGATGTACACGAGCATCATAAATTTCATGCTCTGCATAGAATTCTAATACCGCACTGCCGAGACTTCCCGCTTGGCTAGCCTCTTCAATAACAACCATATTGGTTCCAGCGTGAGCCAAATCAAGCAGCATAGAGTTATCGAGCGGCTTCAGGAAACGCGCATTCACAACGCCCACCTGAATTCCTTCACGCTTCAACAAATCAGCGGCTTCTTCAGCCACTTGAACCATAGGACCGCAAGCAACAACCGCATAACCTTCCCCAGTACGTAGACGTTCCCAAGATCCGATTGGAATGGTATGCATCTCTGCATCCATCGTCACACCCGTACCATTAATTCGAGGGTATCGGTAAGCGATCGGGCCGTCATTATATTCAAGCGCCGTCTTCATCATATGACGCAGCTCATTTTCGTCTTTAGGCATCATCATCACCATATTCGGAATATGGCGCATAAAGGCAACATCGTACACGCCCTGATGAGTCTCACCATCCGCACCTACAAATCCAGCGCGATCAATAGCGAACATAACATTTGCGTTATGACGGCAAATATCATGAACGATCTGATCATAGGCACGTTGCATGAAGGTGGAATACACCGCATATACCGGCTTCATCCCTTCCATAGCCAAAGCTGCACAAAGTGTAGCCGCATGCTGCTCCGCAATCCCGACATCAATCATACGATCCGGAAATTCCTTCGCGAATGGGAATAAGCCCGAGCCTCCTGGCATCGCAGGCGTAACTGCAATCAGACGCGAATCCTCCCGGCCCAGTTCAATTAGCGTACTGCCAAATACTTCGGTGTACATTGGTGGACCCACAGCTTTAAGCGACTGACCCGATTCAATTTTGTAAGGTGAGATGGCATGCGATTTATAGAAATCGGTCTCAGCCGGTTTGTAGCCCTTGCCTTTGGTCGTCAATACATGCACAAGTACAGGTCCAGCCACGTTATCTGCTTGGTGGAAGGTATCAATCATTTTCTCTAAATCATGTCCATCCACCGGGCCGAGATACGTAAAGCCAAGCTCTTCAAACAATACACCAGGTACCATCATATATTTAAGACTGTTCTTTAACTGTTCAGCGGTCTTCGCTAAACGCCCTCCGATGGCCGGAATCTTCTTAAGCAGCCCTTCAACCTCATCTTTAGCACGCAAATAGTGGCGATCTGAACGAATCTTGCTTAAGTAATTGTGCATTGCCCCTACGTTAGGAGCTATGGACATTTCATTGTCGTTCAAAATAACCATTAGCTTACGCTTCTCATGACCAATATGGTTAAGTGCTTCAAACGCCATTCCGCCAGTAAGTGCTCCGTCACCGATCACGGCAATTACTTTGTTGTCTTCACCCTTGAGATCACGGGCCATCGCCATCCCCATTGCTGCTGATAATGAGGTGCTGCTGTGTCCAGCTTCCCACACATCATGCTCACTTTCGGAGCGCTTAACAAATCCGCACAAGCCCTGATATTTACGCAAGGTGTCGAAACGGTCTTGGCGACCGGTTAGTATCTTATGGACATAGGCCTGGTGACCAACGTCATAAATCATTTTGTCCCGAGGACTGTTATAGCAATAATGCAAAGCCAAAGTGAGCTCCACGACTCCAAGATTGGATCCAAGGTGCCCACCAGTTGCTGTAAGCTTCTCAATCAGAAATCGACGAATTTCCTCCGCTAGAGTATTTAACTCATCAATTGACAGAGATTTCAGTTGTTCAGGATCATTTATTTGTGGAAGCAGCACGTATAGTTCCCCGCTTTCCTAGATGTTGTAAATTATATAAAACCCATTATAACACAAACGAAACGGCTGTCGAAATACAGCCGTTTCGAAAGTTCATAATTAGTGATCTCGTGCCATTAAATAATCTGCAATTTCCAGCAGGCGCTGGTGGTCGTGAAAGCCGCCGTTCAGTACAGCATTACGGGCTGTTTCTGTAAGCTGCTTCACTTCTTCACGCGAGGCTTCGAGGCCAATAAAATAAGGATAGGTTACCTTATGCTGTTTGACATCACTGCCTGTCTTTTTACCAAGCTTGCCTTCGTCCCCAACCAGATCTAGAATGTCATCTTGGATCTGAAAAGCGAGTCCAACGGCTGTTCCAAATTCATGTAAGGCCTTGAGCTGCTGCTCGTTAGCGCCTGCAATACGACCGCCAGCTAGTAGCGAGAAGATAATCAAATCTCCTGTCTTATGCAGATGAATGTACTTTAGCTGTGCAAGATCGGTTAGACCCTGCTCACCTTCCATATCTGCAATCTGACCGCCAACCATACCACGAGGACCTGCCATTTCCGCCAAATCCTCCACGATGGATAGTACACTTTCCGCAGGGACGCCAAATTTACGCGAGGCTTGTACCACACTGTAGAAAGCATGGGTCAGAAGGGCATCACCCGCAAGAATAGCGGTCGCTTCCCCAAAGACTTTATGATTCGTCAGCTTCCCGCGCCGATAATCATCATTATCCATGGCAGGCAAATCATCATGAATTAACGAGTAGGTATGTACCATCTCTATAGCAGCAGCGACAGGCAGGGCAGCCTCTCGACTTCCTCCCAGTGCTTCACATGCGATAATCACCAGCAGTGGCCGGAGGCGTTTGCCCCCAGCCATAAGTGAGTACTTCATGGCTTGCTGCAAATTCTCTGGAACCATCCATTGTGTGGGGAGAATAACATCTAGTTCATGTGAGACTAGATCGCTTAAGGACGCGATGTAATCCTCCAGTGGCTGACGCAGTGTTTCTCCTTCAGAGTTTCTCTCAAGCTCATGCTCAAAGCGAGTCATCGGCGTCCCCTTCCAGACGTGCACCAAACGGCTTCTTACGCAGTTCTCCGTCCTCTAGGGTAATCATTTCGATCTTACGCTCTACCTGCTCAAGCTTGCTGCCGCAAAGCTGAGATAACTTCATACCTTGCTGAAATAAATCGATGGCCTTCTCCAGGGGAACGTCGCCGTGTTCAAGCTCACGTACGATTTCCTCCAGCCGGTCCATGGCGCCTTCAAAATCAAGTTCCGCTTCCTTCGTCATCGTCTTTGCCATCCTCCTTCATTCCCCATACCTGGCAGTTCAGCTGTCCGTCATTCATCTTTATAACTACAAGATCGCCAAGCTGTACTTCGTTCAGCGATTTGATTAAATGTTCTTCTGCCTCGTCATAGACTAAGCTGTAGCCTCTCGACATGACTTTTAGCGGGCTCAGCGCATCCAGATGACGAATCTCCGCTACATAGCGAGATTTCTTCTCCTGCAGGCGGGCCTGCATGGCACCCATCAGCTCACGGCGTATGCTCTCGGTGCGCTGCCGCGCAGCGGCAACACTGCCGTGCGGATGGAAGCGCTGCAGACTATGATGCAGCACAGCTTTGCGCTCGCGGGAACGGCTGAGCCGTGCATCCGCTGAGCGCTGGAGCCGCTCACGCAGCTGATCCAGCCGCTGCGTGTGCTGCATCAGCGAGCGGCGCGGGCCTGCCAGCGCCAGCGAGCGTTCCAGTCCCGCGTGACGCTCGCGTCCGCGCTGGGCGCGTCTATGCAGCGCTTGGCGCAGCCGCTGCTGCTGCCCGCGAAGCTGCGCAGCAAGCTCGCCGGCATGTGGCACGGCCAGCTCCGCGGCCGCTGTGGGGGTAGCCGCGCGGAGGTCGGCGGCGAAATCGGCAATCGTGAAGTCGGTCTCGTGGCCAACGGCCGAGATGACCGGAATGCTTGATGCCGATATCGCTCGCGCGACTTCCTCCTCGTTGAACGCCCACAGCTCTTCAAGCGAACCGCCGCCGCGGCCGACGATAAGTACGTCGGCCTCACCCATGCGGTTCAGCGCTCCAATCGCCTTCACGATCGAAGGCGCGGCGCCCTTGCCTTGCACCAGTACAGGATAGATTACAATTGCCACCTGCGGAAACCGCCGCTGGAGTGTAATCACGATATCCCGTACAGCTGCACCCGTTGGCGAAGTAATTACGCCGATGCACTTCGGAAAGCGAGGCAACGGCCGTTTACGCGCTTCTGCAAACAGACCCTCTTGCTCAAGCTTACTCTTCAGCTGCTCATAAGCTAAATATAGACTACCAATTCCATCCGGCTGCATATGTGTGGCATAGAACTGGTACTGCCCGTCCCGTTCATATACGGTCACATTACCTCTAGCGATAACCCGGGCACCTTCCTTCGGAATAAACGGCAGGCGCTGGTTATGGGAAGCGAACATAATCGCCTTGATCCGGCTGCTCTCATCCTTTAGTGTGAAATACATATGACCGCTGCCGTGATGCGTAAAGTTGGAAATCTCTCCGCGAATCCATACATCCGAAAGTAACGTATCCGAGTCTAGCTTCATGCGGATATAACGGTTGAGTTCTTTTATCGAATAGACCTGCCGCTCTGCCGCCATGAATCCTACCCCTATTCCAAGCCGTGACGGCGTTTAGCCGCAATCAGCGTATTGCTCATCAGCATTGTAATGGTCATCGGACCAACCCCACCCGGAACAGGTGTGATGTATCCGGCAACTTCTTTTGCACTATCATAATCAACGTCACCCGCAAGCTTACCGTTATCCAAACGGTTCATACCGACATCAATGACAACAGCACCCGGTTTCACATACGAAGCATCAATGAAATTAGCGCGTCCGATCGCTACAACCAGTATATCTCCTTGGCGGCTAATTTCTTGCATATTAGCTGTACGGGAGTGACACATCGTTACAGTAGCATTCTCACGTTGCAGCAACAAAGATACCGGCTTGCCTACGATATTACTGCGGCCAATGACCACAGCATGTTTGCCTGCCATACCTGTTCCTGTACGTTTGATTAGTTCAATTACACCAGCAGGTGTACAAGGAAGCAGACTGTCTGCACCAATCACTAGGTTACCTACATTTACAGGGTGGAAGCCGTCAACGTCTTTCTCCACAGAGATTGCATCAATAACGGCTTTTTCCTCAATATGCTTAGGCAACGGAAGCTGAACCAGAATCCCATCAATATCATCGCGTCCATTAAGCTGCGCTACGAGAGCCAGCAATTCTTCCTGAGTAGTAGACTCATCCAGTTTATGCACTTCCGAATGGAAACCAAGGCTGATGCAGGATTTTTCCTTGTTACGCACATAAACCTGTGACCCTGGATCTTCACCTACTAGAATTACTGCCAGACCGGGCTTCACGCCGCGTTTCGCCAGTTCAGCAACCTCCTGGGCAATACCAATACGAATTTCCTCAGATACTTGTTTACCACTGATGATTGCTGCTGTCATGATAGTCTCTCCCCTTTTATATACTTTACTATTGTACAAGCATAAACGCCTTCGACGTCCTTATTAGGACGATAAGCGTTTAAGCGAGAAATATAAGACATAAAGAATAGATACAAACTCAAACTTTCTTACTTTTTTTAATATTAAGAATGGTCAGCTTTAATTGTATCGATCTCTTGAATCATCTTCCCAAGCACACCGTTTACAAACTTACCGGAATCATCCGTTCCAAAATGCTTGGCCAAATCAATAGCCTCATTCACAGCAACCTTCGCCGGAACATCATTCGCGAACACCATTTCATAAGCCGCAAGACGTAAAATCTGACGATCGACACGTGACAAACGGCTCATCTGCCAGCCCTTCAAGTAATGCTCAAGCATATCGTCAATCGCAACTTTGTGCTCCCATACTCCGTTTACATGCTCCACCACATAGTGCTTGAGCTGAATCTCGTCCGTAATTACACGCTCGGTTTCATTCTCCTCTGAAGCTTCCTCCAGCAGCATTTCTACGGCATCCGCGCTTTCTACATCGTTCATTTCCATCTGATACAGGCTTTGGACAATAATCTCTCTCGCTATACGTCTTTTCATGTGTTCCTCCTAAAATCTTATATCGCATTAACATGTTTACTTAAACTTCTACAACGTCGGGCAACCATAGATAGAACTTCACACCTCTAGTGTGATAATCATTCAAACCTTTAATTGCATCGCCTACAATTATTTTAAGCCCAAATTCTTCAACTTCTATCCCTAATCCTTAGAGGATTATTGTCCGTTAATGATAAATTTCTTAATTAAAAAAACCGCAAAGCCTTTCTTCCTGGGGCATTGGACAACACAAACTTACGGCTTCCTGCTCCGGGAAAAAGACTATCGCGGTTCATTTGAAGGGACGCCAGCGTCCGGACAGACGCGTGATCAGCTCCTGCCACTGAAACAGGGGAGCTTCTGCGTTATCCTTTCTTTTGCCGAGCGTATATCCGATGAACACTACCAGTGCAAAGAACAACATATCCCAAAAACCGCAAATTAAATAGATCAAACCTAGACCAATGCCGAAAGTCACTCCGGCGATTCTACCCCCGTGACTTTCCCATACTTCTTTCCAAGACATAAGGGAAACTCACCTCTATTCCACTCGACTTTTGAAGCTTGGAGACTGCGTGAGGTTAGCAATGTACACAGACACATCTGCAACCGGAATACCGGTTGTCTCCTGCACAAAATCATGCACCTGACGCTGCACTTCTGTGGTTAATAGCGGCAATGAATGTTCACCATCCACTACTGCGCGAATTGTAATTTCAAGGCCAGCCTGAGAAACGCGAATACGCGATTTGAGATCTCTGATTCCCTTCACTTTACCGGCAGCCTTCAGACTCAGATTCTCAATGGTCTCCACTGAAATCTGGATATCCCCATACTCTGTACGCTGATCAACAGAAGGTAAAGAAGCACGATCACGACGCAAAGAGATGTAGAAAAATCGGATGCTCAGAAGGAACAAGACAACTGCTACTACAATTGCAGTAATATAAGCTGCTGGTCCATTCTCAATTTCCAAAGTTTTAGGAATAGCACCGCTCAAGAGGAGGATGGCAATAACAGATAATATTCCGATACTTAAGCTGTAGACAAACAGCAAAAGTCTGTCCAAAATTTTTGCCACGAGTCTCATAACCTCCTTAAATTAGAGTAAACCCTCGACTTTGCTGTCGGGGGTTTATGGAAGAACGACGACTGTTATTTCACGCGAAGAACAGTTTCAGCTTCCTCGTTCTTGTCTACAGTGTTGTTGTTCTTGAATTGTACATCATGAATATGCACATTCACTTCCACAACAGTCAGACCAGTCATAGTCTCGATGGAACGCTTAACATTACGCTGAATTTCAGCAGCCACTTCAGGAAGACGGTTACCATATTCAATGATTACAGAAACATCCACTGCAGCTTCGCGTTGTCCAACCTCTACTTTAACTCCTTTGGACAAGTTCTTACGTCCGAGAAGCTCAACAATACCACCGGCGAAACCACCGCTCATGCCTGCTACACCTTTAACCTCAACGGTCGCTAAACCTGCGATCACCTCGATCACTTCAGGAGCAATCTGGATCTCACCGATTTCTGTCCGTTCGTATTCTGTCGGCAATGTACTCATTTTAGACTTCACACCTTTCAACAAAGATTCTCATAAATTCAAGCGTAAAGCACGTCTCTTATTAAACATACTATATCATTTGACGAACTTTATGACAAACAAAGCGAAGTCGTCCTAAATTTCATGCTCTTCCAGAAACTTGATGTCAAAATTGCCATCCAGAAACACAGGATGCTCCAACAGTTTCTGATGGAAAGGGATCGTAGTGTGGATTCCCTCCACCGCAAATTCAGCCAAGGCGCGCTTCATCTTTGCAATCGCTTCCTGACGTGTAGGTGCCCATACAATCAGCTTTGCAATCATAGAATCATAGAAAGGGGAAATCGTATACCCAGGGTACGCCGCGCTGTCTACACGAACACCGAGACCTCCAGGCGGCAAATAAAAGCCGATTTTACCTGGTGAAGGCATAAAATTACGCTCTGGATCTTCCGCATTGATACGGCATTCAATCGACCAACCATTAATTACGATATCTTCCTGTGTAAAAGACAAAGGATTTCCTTCTGCAACAGAGATCATTTCCTTGATCAGATCCACACCCGTAACCATTTCAGTTACCGGATGCTCCACCTGGATACGAGTATTCATCTCCATAAAGTAGAACTGTCCATCCGGACCAAGCAGGAATTCAAGCGTTCCCGCTCCCGAATAGTTTACAGCGAGTGCTGCACGAACTGCAGCATTACCCATCGCTTCGCGAATATCCGGTGTGAGCACAGAACAAGGAGCCTCTTCAATCAGCTTTTGGCGACGACGCTGTACGGAACAATCGCGTTCACCTAAATGCACTACATTACCATGCTTATCTGCAATAATTTGAATTTCTACGTGCTTCATACCTGTAAGGTACTTTTCCAGATATACACCAGCGTTACCGAACGCCTTTTGCGCTTCCTGTTGTGCAGCAGTGATCTGCTTCACCAATGATTCCTCGTCCTCAGCAATCCGAATGCCCTTACCCCCGCCACCTGCGGTAGCCTTAATGATAATCGGGTATCCGATATCACGGCCCAGCATGACGGCTTCCTCAACATCACCTACGAGGCCATCTGAGCCCGGGATGATCGGAACGCCAGCCAGCTTCATGGTTTCCTTCGCCACAGCTTTATCACCCATACGGTTGATTGCATCTGGAGATGGCCCAATGAAGATAATATTGCAAGATTCACAAATCTCTGCAAAATCTGCATTTTCAGCTAAAAATCCATAACCAGGATGGATGGCATCACATTCTGTTAAGGTGGCTACACTCATAATATTTGTAAAGTTCAGATAGCTGTCCTTGGACGGCATCGGACCGATGCAGTAAGCTTCATCAGCCAACCGGACATGCAGTGAATCCCGGTCGGGTTCCGAATAGACCGCGACGGTGGAAATGCCCAGTTCTCGGCAGGCCCTAATAATGCGGACCGCGATTTCGCCGCGGTTGGCAATCAACACTTTTTGAATGTTCATGCGTTTCCTCCCAAAGTTTTGCGAAGCTTCCGCTCCATAAGTAATCTGCGGTATTTATTCCGGTTTAACCAGGAATAGTGGTTGACCGTATTCTACAAGCTGACCATTCTCGGCCAGTACGGACACGATTTCACCTTTAATCTCCGCTTCCAGCTCATTCATCAGCTTCATCGCTTCGATAATGCATACCGTAGTTTTCTCACCAACACGGTCTCCAACATTAACAAACGATGGCATTTCCGGAGAAGCGGCACTATAAAACGTTCCCACCATTGGAGATACAATTTTATGTAGTTTGCCTTCTGCGACGGCTTGTGGCTGCTGCGCTGGAGGAACCTCACTGATTACTGGATAAGGCACTTGCTGCACGCTCTGCGGCTGCGGGGCAGGCGTAAAGGGATAGGCATTATAAGGAGTCGCCTGTACTGCTGTTCCATCAGCTTCAGGGCGATCCGGTTTGCGAATTGCAAGCTTCATTCCTTCGCTTTCGATCTCCAACTCATGTACAGAGGAGGTCTGGTCCAGCAATTTAATTAATTCCTTAATTTCGCTCAACTTGAACATACATTAGTTCACTCCTTCAGCTTTCTCTCGAAGCCACTTCTTAAGCGGACAAGATAACTTTATGTATTATATCATAAACACTAGAAATGGAAAGAGCCCGGGAGAACCCGAGCTCTTTCGTCATATTCCCTAGAATTTCACGTCTTATTATTTCTCGGAAACGTATTGAACACTAACTTTATCCTGAGACACACTCAGTTCCTTCATTACGAGATCAACGATGCTAACCGCTTGTTTTACATCCAGCTTGTCACTCAGTACGACTACTTTATAGCTGTCCCCAGCTTCTTCCTTCACGATGGCTTCCCCATATTTTTGTTGAAGCTGTTCTTCGATGCCCGTAATTTTAGATTCTTTTTCTTCAAGGTTAAGGAGCTGTTCTTGAGCAACTGCGTTATCAGCAGGCGTCTTCTCCATATCGTTAATCAAAGCGAGTAAGTCTTGTTGGCTCTTTAGATTCTTTTGCTCACGTTCATACAGGTAGTTAGTGAACATGCTGCTCGCCGATACACTTTGTGAAGCTACTTCATCCAGGATTTCTTTATCATTCTTAGCAGGGGTTTTGGATGTTGTAGTAGCCGCTGTATCCTTAGCTGCCGTATCCTTAGTTACTGTATCCTTAGCTGCTGTGTCCTTAGTTGCTGTGTCAGAAGTTTTACTGGAGTCTTTTGCAGCAGTGTCCGTCGAAGCTTTCTCAGAGTTACCGCTGTCTGCTGCAGCTTTACTGCTATCATCCTTAACCGCTGTAGTTGCACTGTCATCAGTAGTTGCAGTAGCTGTACTATCGTCAGTGGCTGTAGCGTTATCTACAACGCCTCCATCAGCAACAACATCTCCTTGACTGACCACTTCGTTCACAACGATACCTTTGTCGCCAACCGTTGGTAATGCTGCGTTTGCTGTATCTTTTTTCAAGGAGTCTACCTGCATAGTTCCTGCTGTGTCTTTTGGAACCGATGCACCTGAATCTTCAGTAAATAAATAGTATGCCGAGAGTACAACCATCAAACTGAGCATAGAAACCAACCATATTGTTTGTCTTTTGCCGTTCATTCTTTATTCCTCCTAAAATTTAATCTAGTGGCTGCTTCGGAAGCACTCACTTCTTGACTTTCTCCTGCTACTCTTGTTTGCGTGGTACTACTGAAATGCGCTGAATCGGTACATTCAAGCCTTTCTCAATAGCCTGCTCTATGAGTCCACGGACAACCTTGTTCTCTGCCCCTTTGGCAACTACCAGCACACCACGGACCTGAGGCTTAATCCGCTTCGTCACAATAGGTGTCTCATCGCCCGATTGCGAATAAGTTACGATTTCGCCATCCCTTGTATATTGTGTCGTGTGACGTTTACCACCACTGGCATCCGTCTCTTCACTAAGTTGCTGGGAGTCGTTCATATTGCGCACCACAACAATTTCTTCTGTTGACTCCACGGTAACCATGATATCGACTGTACCGACACCGACGATTTTCTCCAAAATCTCCTTCATTCGATTCTCCATCGCCAGTTCAATGCTGTCGAACGAATTGGATGTTGTTGGATCACTCTGAACCAGCGCCGTTTGGGAGGACTGATTCAGCGGCGGCTCACGCCCTGTATTCTCGTTATCAATCTTCTTCACATTGACGAAGGAATTAAACAGCATTATCGCTGCGCCCAGCAGGCCTAAGATGATTAGCCAGCGAAAAGTATGGCTTCTTTTCGGACTGCCAGCCCCGCCCCCAGCCCATTGCTCCAGCTTTTTTAGCCAATTGCCCACGCCTATCCCTCCTAAAATTGTTAGTTTAGAAGCTGCAGACTCATAACTTGACGTTATTCACAATGCCGCCATCCACTTGGATTACTTTGGGATCCAAATCCCATTTTTGTTCCAATAGCTTTACGATGGATTCCGTTTCACTTGAAGTTTTGTTATCTTCTGATACATTTCCGTTTACTGCTTTCGGTTCATCTGCTGATGCTGATCCATTCTCTGGATTCGCACCGATTTTCACTTCAACAGGCTCTACTGGAGCGATTGCAATTGGTGGAGCAGCCGCTGCGCTGGAAGTTTCGGAAGCCCCTATGGGATTACCTGCCGCCGGGGACATTGAGACCTTCACTGCGGAGATAACAGGAATATCCTCGTTACCAGAACCGCCGGATTTCGCCATACCGAGCGTTACAGCGACGTTAACCCCACGTTTGCCGGTCTCGCTGATAATTTGCTCCCTCATTTGTTCAGCAACCTCTTCTGCCGCCAGCTTTAGGCTCTGATCCTGACGCCCCTGCGCAAGCTTTTGCCCATCAGCCAGAATCTTTTCCAAAGAAGGATCTCCGCTTCCCCCTCCTGTGAACAAGCCTCCCTCTTTCTCCTGCCGCCCCATGGCTATACTCAGCTCGGCTATTGCGTCACCTTTAAGGAGAGAAACGATTGGGCTAAGCATGGTAAGTAGGATCAGGAGGCTCAGCACCAGCCTCGCATAACGCTCCATAGATTTACTCGGAAGGAGCAACTCAACGAACGATGCTAACAATACGACAAGAATGATCTCCCGCAGCCATCCTCCTAACCAGCTCATCTTTTCCTCCTTAAAGTTTTGTCAGCATAACCTTCAGTGAAATCACTTCGTACAAAACTCTCTTCGAAAGCACCCGCTAAGTTTTGTCAGCATAGCCTTCAGTGAAATTACTTCGTACAAAACTCACTTCGAAAGCACCCGCTAAGTTTTGTCAGCATAGTCACCTCATCATGACAGTTAAATTGCCTGCGGTTAGCATGATCGTGACGGCCATAAAAAACATTAACGATACGGCTGCCAAAGCTGCGAATACGTACACCATGCTTTTTCCGATCGTCTGTAAGCAGACTACAATCGGCGTCTCTCCTAATGGCTGCATTACAGCAGCAGCAACATTGTAGATCAGAGCAAGCACCAGGATTTTGATCGCTGGAAAAGCACATAAGAACAAAATGATAATGACACCGGATAGCCCAATGGCGTTCTTCACTAGAAGTGAAGCGGAGATCACTGTGTCTGTGGCATCCGCGAACATTTTTCCGATGACCGGGACAAAGTTGCCTGTGATATATTTAGCGGCCCGAATCGTAACACCATCTGTCACTGAGCTCGTAATTCCCCTGACTGAAATCACACCGAGGAACACAGTGAGCAGTACGCCTAGCAATCCAGCCCCGATATTTCTTAGCAGATTCGCCAATTGAGTCAGCTTGTATTTCTCCGACAATGCACTTACGAGATGCAGCACAGCAGAGAAGAATAATAGTGGAAAGACAATGGTGTGAATCAGAGTCCCTACGGTATGAATCATAAAAACAATCAGTGGATGTGTGACCGAGACGGTAACGATGTTCCCCATGGAAGCCAGCAAAGCGAACAACAGCGGAATCATGGCCATCATAAAATCAATCATCCGGTCGATAGCATCCTTCGCATAACCGATAGCAACATTGAAGCTGTTCACGGCAATCACTAGCACCACCATATAACAGAGCGTATAAGCCACCTTGCTGACCGTTTTTCGCTCAAAAGCGGTTTGCAGCGTCTCCAGTATCATGCTGAGCACACTGACCATGACAATCGTGACCAGCAGCCTCCCGTTGTACAGCACCTCATGCCACATAAAGCCAAGAAGTCCTGATAACACACTCTGCAAGCTGAGTCCCTTATCCCCCGGAAGCAGCATGTCCATAAGCGAAGGTGTTGCCCCGTCTGGAAAAAAACCTCCGTAATCCTTCATCAGTTGATCCCAGTACGACTCCACCTTATCCGTTGGCAAATTGCTCACCTGACCCTTGACCCACTGGTCTACTGGGGAGGAATTCCCTGATCCAGGTGCTGGAGTTGCTGGAGAAGCTATGGCCACCTGAGCTGTACCTGCAAACCATAGAATGAAGAGAAAGGGGAGCAGCAGTATTATTTTTAATTTTGGAGGACGAAAAACACTGCGCTCTTGCATAACTTCTCCTCCCTAATCGTTGCTTGGCTTAATTCAATCGCTTTAAGCAGGTAGCAGCTTCATGACCGTTTCAATAATGATGCTGATAATAGGTACAGCTAGTACCATAATCAGGACTTTTCCGGCGAGTTCTATTTTGGAAGCAATTGATTCCTGCCCTGCATCGCGCACGATCTGTGCTCCAAATTCAGCGATATAAGAAATCCCTATGATTTTGAACACGGTCTTTAAATAGATCATTTCCATCCCCGATGACTCTGCCACCCGCTCCAGTGTGGACAGAATCATTCCAATCTTGCCGATTAGAAACAGAAAGATCAGAATCCCAGTGGCAGTAGCGAGAAGGAAGGCGAACATCGGTTTTTGTTCCTTCAGTACGAGAATCAATATGGTCGATATCAGCCCTATTCCAACAACTTGAATGATCTCCATAGCACGCCTATTGAAAAAGAAAGATCGTTTTTATTTCCTGCAGCAGTCCGTCCAGCATTCGGATAACCATAAATAGCACGACGACGAACCCGATCACGGTGACCCAATGTGCGAAATCTTCTTTTCCCATCTGTTTAAGCACCGTGTGTATCATGGCGATAATTATGCCAATGCCGGCAATTTGAAAAATCGCATTGACTTCAATATTCATTCCTGGCACCTCGCTAAAAGATCAAAATGACGATCAATGCTCCAAGCAGCAGACCCAGGCTTTTACTCAACTTTTCATATTTGCCTTGATCCTCTCTGGCCACCGACTCCTCCTGCTTCAATTGCTGCAATGCTAACGCGATATGAGTGCTCTGGTTCGACCTATCGCTTGTGCCGAGAGTACAGCTGAGCTGGCGGAAAATCTCTTTTTCTGTCCCCTTCATTGCGGTAGTCTTCCAATGCGTATCCATAGCCCTCTGGATGGCATCCTGGGCACTTCGGTCATGGGGTGGGCTCATCTCTTCAGCTGTTTTAACAAACAACGTCTTGAGCGGCTCCTTAGACTGAATCCCAATACGCCGCATAGCTTCAGGCAATGGGGTAAAGCCGTACATAATTTCTGTCTCTAGCCGCTGTAGCGCTGCTATTAAACCTCTAATATGTCTTGGCCTGTCTGCATATTGTCTCGCAAATTGGAGCCCTGCCAGCGTACCTGCCAGCACAATTAGCACGGCACCGAATAGCTTAAGCATGTAAATCACCGCCTAATCGATCCCCGGGAGAGATAAGCAGCAATCCGCGTTTCTGCCCATCCAGAATACGAAAGGTGAGCCCCGCTTCTGAACGATGCAGAATGACGTATCTCTCGAACATCTTTTGTTCCAATAGACCCCCTAGTCCCGGTCTACGAGCCAGTTCTATTACCTCTTTGCCGTGAGCCGAAGCAACGACTGATATTCCAGCATGCAGCGCTTCGGTTACCGCATCGGCGTCTTCAGGACGACCAATCTCATCCGCGATCAATACATCCGGTGACAAGGACCGAATCATCATCATCATGCCTTCTGCTTTGGGACAACCATCGAGAATATCTGTACGCGGACCGACATCAAAGGCGGGAATTCCGCGTCTGCTTCCGGCAATCTCAGAACGTTCATCGACAATCCCCACCTTCAAACCGGGTCTTCCGCCTTCACGCTTCCCCAAATCTCCTAAAGAGATTTGTCTTGCGATATCGCGAAGAAGTGTTGTCTTACCGTGCTGTGGGGGCGAGAGAATCAAAGTGTGCATCATTCGCTGCCTCCCCTTGTCCAGCAGATAAGGGAGCACCTTATCCGCGATACCGGGAACCTCACGGGCTATGCGGACATTGAAGCTTGTAATGTCTCTTAGGTGCTCAACACCCCCACCACTCAACACCGTCCGACCAGCAAGTCCTATTCGATGGCCGCCCGGAATCGTAATAAATCCCTTTCTCAGCTCTTCTTCCATCGTATATAGTGAATGGTTGCTGATCAGATCTAGCAGTCTATGACTGTCCTCCCGATCCGGCCTATAGGCTTCTTCCGGTCTTTGTGTTAAGCTGCCATTTGCTCTAAGAAAGTGATATTTACCTGAATAGTTAATCTCCAGCGGACGACCTTCACGGACCCGAATCTCTTCCACCATTCCAAGTAGCGGAAGGGGAAGGCACTTTAACAGTGCTCTTACTTTTTCAGGAAACAATTGCAGCCAATCATCTACCATACAAAGTACCCCCAAGTTGTCCTCTATCTAATTGCTTTATTCCATATTTATGCTTGTACGCGCTCAATATGCCTATCATCTATCATTTTTTTAGAATCCCGATTAAGAGAAAGGCTACACCGCAGCCCACCCAGCCCAGTTTGCTCCAGGACAACTGCTGAGCCATTCCTGTAAGTCCGATCGCTGTCGTCAATATCAAGATCGTTGGTCCTACCAAAGCCAGTCCAGAATTGACTGCGAGTGCCTTATCTACTTGATTCAATCGCAGCATAATTAGCGCAGCTATAATCTCCGCACTACCTGAGAACATTCGAAGAATTGCCATCCAACTTACATACTTGTCCAATCCACTCCACTCCTAACTTTTACAAATTCAAACCAAATGATATCGAGGGCTTGTTTGTCTTTCTCTTATCCATGGATATGCGATAATTACTCACTTTAGACAAGGAGAAATGACAGATTTGCAAGTCCCGCTGTGAAAGAGTTCATAGTACGCCCCTATATAAATAAATATAATCAGTACGATAAAATTATTTTTTACGAACACTTCCATCTGTGGTATCCTTGTTAATTGGAAATATAGTGGGTTTATATTTTCAAAAAGAGCAGACTATAAAGACATTAGAAAAAGAGGGGATTTGTGTCATGCAAGTTCGAAGTTACGGGTTATCGCCATCTATGCGTACCGTAGTCAGACCACTTAAGGAAGTAGCTATTATTATTTTTTCAGCCTTTTTAATTGCAAGCGGGATGCGATTGTTTCTAATTCCTCATCAGCTTTTGAGCGGTGGGGTAGCAGGGGTTGCCTCGGTCGTCGGTTATTTAACGGATCCGAAGTACATCTCCAAGCTTTATTTTGTAATAAACCTTCCTTTAATTGTCTGGGGATTTATTGCAGTGGGAAAAAAATACATCTTACTAAGCTTGCTTTCTGTCGTGGCTACAACCTGGTTCATAACCATTATTCCTGAGGTGCAGTTGACCAAAGACCCCATTCTGGCAAGTATTTTCGGCGGGGTAATTATTGCTGGCGGTGTTGGTTTTTCTCTCCGTACAGGGGGCTCTTCCGGGGGATTTGATATATTAGGCTCGATTATTTCACGTAAACGGGATATTCCGATGGGGAATATTATGTTCTTAATGGATGGTATGGTTATTCTGAGCTTAGGCTTCTTTAAAAGCTGGGACTCCGCTTTGTACGCTATGCTCTGTATTTTTGTGAAGAGTAGAGTAGTCGATATGATCCATATTCGCCATGTGAAACTGACCTGCTTCATCGTTACTAAAGAACGGGAGAAGATGTTAAATCGTCTTAGAGAGTTGCCCCATGGCATCACTGTCGTCGATGCAGAAGGTGGATACAGTCATGAAGGAAATACCATGCTTATGACGGTAACGACTCGATATGAGCTTGCTGAGCTGCGAAAGACTATAATTAATACGGACCCAAGTGCTTTCGTTAATGTACTAGAAACTGTTGAGATTCAGGGCAGATTCAGACGATTAGGTTAATTTCAGGGACTTACCTCCCATGTTGGTATATAAATGAAAAGGAACGCTGCAGATTAAATGCAGCGTTCCTTTTCATTTATATAGGTTGCTATTTGTTTATTTTTTGCTAGCGGAAATATACCAGTCGTTCACTTCCTTAGTAATTTCATCACCGCCAGATTTCTTCCAGTTGGCCACCATCGTATCGAATTCTTCGATAGGGGATTGGCCATAAATGATCTTGGAGTACGTTTGAAGTACCAATTTCTTCAACAGCTCATTTTTGGATTTCATGGTTTCGGTCAGAGGCCCTTGGAAGTAATTCTTCATACGAATATCCTTCTGCTCCAAGACGATCTTCATGGCTTCAATATTCTCCGGTTTACGAACCGCAGCCGTTGCAATCTCATACGGTGTTTCAGGCGTACCACCGTTTGCCAGTTTATTCATCGTCTCTGCGTACAATCCCGGCTCACGAGCACCGTCAAAAGTAAGAGAGTAGTAGATCGGTTCAACTAAATGTGTCCGGTCGCCATAGCCTGGGAATAGATCCGGATATTTCGCTGGGTCCTTAACTACAGTACCATCTGCTTGCTTGGCATAATCATAACCTTCAGCAAAACCATTTTCGAAAATGCCGCCCTTTTGCGGATTTGCCCAGTTATCGAATAAGAAGTTATAATAACGCAGCAATGCTTCTTGATGCTTCGAATCCTTATTGATCAGCATCCATCCGTTAACAGACGGGTTACCACTTTGTGTACCAATTTTGCCATCAGGACCTGCAGGAATAGCATAAGCTTTGTATTTTGCACCAGGTACGTTGTTCAGCAGATCCCCAAACGGCCAGTCAGGAAGCCAGTTGCGGCCTACAATTGCACCGGCTTGACCTTTAGTGAATTGTTCGTAACCACCATTTTCATCGACTAGACCTGCATCTTTAGTGATATAACCTTTTTCCATCCACGTCTTTAGTGTAGAAAGTGCTTGCTTCGCACCTGGATCGATCGAACCGTAGCTCAGCGTACCATCTGCATCTTTGTTCCATTGTTCTGGCATTGTGCCGAAATCACCGAACAACCAGCTGATGTCAGCAATCCAGTTTAATCTGGGGAATAACATCGCTGGCTCATTTACGTTACCGGCGGCACATTGTATTCGATTTTTCGCATACATTTGGCTCGTTTACGTTACCGGCGGCACATTGTATTCGATTTTTCGCATACATTTGGCTCGTTTACGTTACCAGCGGCACATTGTATTCGGTTTTTCGCATACATTTGGCTCGTTTATGTTACCGGCGGCACATTGTATTCGATTTTTCGCATACATTTGGCTCGTTTACGTTACCAGCGGCACATTGTATTCGGTTTTTCGCATACATTTGTCCGTAGGCTCGGCTAAAACATGCATTTCGGAGGATATAACGTCCGCTCGGTTTTTAGAATCTGACGGATGACTCCTCGTTTATTCCATGTCTCCTGCTTCTTTACGTTCACCCCTCCTTCCTCTTTCTTCGGAGTTATCCACATTTTTTTGTATTGTATAATTTCCTAAACAATAAAAAAAGATGCTTACAGCCATTTAGCTGTAAGCATCCTTTTTATTTACTTAGCAGCTCTTATCGGCGATCCTTAGGACCTCCGACGAAAGCCTGCTCTGTAGTATCAAGATTGTAGGCGGTATGAAGCGCCTGAATGATTGAAGGCAAATTGCCTGATTCAATGACGCAAGATACTTTGATCTCAGACGTACTTACCATCTTGATGCTCACACCCTCTTGGGAGAGTACATCAAACATTTGAGCCGCAACCCCTGGATGGCTGACCATACCCGCGCCAACGATGGACACCTTCACCAGGTTATCCTCAGACGTAACTTCACGGTAAGGCAACGTTTTATGAATTTGCTTAATTACTTCTTTCGCACGATCCAGCTCATCAAGAGAGACCGTAAATGAGAAGTCAGCCTGCTCATTTTGTACACCGCTTTGTACAATAATGTCAACGTTAACGCCCTCTTCAGCCAATTTGCCGAAGACTTGAGCAAGCACGCCCGGAACATCAGGCACTCCTAGAATACTTACACGTGCTACGTTCTTGTCATACGCAATACCACTTACTACGACTCCTTGCTCCATGCTTGCTTCCTCCTTCACAACGGTACCTTCATTATGATTAAAGCTCGATCTGACGACCAGCTTAACTTGATGACGCTTAGCGTACTCCACTGCACGTGGATGTAGTACAGCTGCTCCCAGATTGGCAAGCTCTAGCATTTCATCGTAAGAAATCTCCTTCAGCTTACGCGCTGTCTTCACGATACGTGGATCTGTGGAATAGATACCATCAACATCGGTATAAATCTCGCATACGTCTGCTTGAATCGCAGCAGCCAATGCTACAGCTGTTGTGTCCGAACCTCCACGTCCTAATGTGGTGATCTCACCTTCCACAGTCATTCCCTGAAAGCCTGCAACGATCACGATCTGTTCACGTTCCAAAGAGGCTAATACACGACGTGGGTCAATTTCATTGATACGAGCTCTGCCGTGAGTTTCGTCTGTCCGGAATCCGGCCTGCCATCCTGTATAAGAAACTGCATTCCGCCCGATCCCATGCAGGGCAATGGATAATAGAGCGACGGAGATTTGTTCACCTGTCGTCATCAACATATCCATTTCACGTGCGGGCGGCTGCCCGTTTAATTGCTTCGCCGTATCGATCAAATCATCTGTTGTATCCCCCATTGCAGATACAACCACAACGCAGCGATGTCCCTCATCTTGCTTGTCTGCGATGCGCTTAGCGACGCGTTTCATACGTTCAGTGTCGCCGACGGAGCTCCCTCCGAATTTCATAACATAAAGTGACAAAGTCCCATTCACTCCCCATATCGGTCTATGTAGTTGCTTCTAATCGGTTTCCCGCTTTAAATCAGTATAATACGAAAACAGTGCCTTGCGTTAATGGTTTCACAAAAAAATTATTAATTTCCATACTGGATTCAAAAAAGATAAGATCGCCATCGATCTTTAGTCTGGCCTTATTTTACTCATCTTCCAATATTTTAATGCGAGCTTGTTCGACAAACAAGAACCCTAACACCATCGTCCATTCCTTTACATTAAAAAACCTCCACCGTATAAACGGGGAGGTTATTCTAATCATATCTAAGTTATTATTCTGCTGCCTACGCGCGGGAGATATATTTACCTTCACGAGTATCAATGAGCAGGATATCTTCTTCGTTGATAAACAATGGAACCTGTACGCTATGACCAGTTTCAAGCTTGGCCGATTTCGTAGCACCTTGAGCCGTGTTTCCTTTAACGCCAGGCTCAGTTTCAACAACCTTCAACTCTACGCTGGTAGGAAGATTGATTCCGAGAATCTCGCCTTTGTAACTAACGATGTTTACAGTCATGTTCTCTTTAAGGAAATTCAATTCCCATTCCAATTGCTTTTCAGACAATTCGAATTGGTCATAAGTTTCGTTATCCATGAATACATGGTCCGATCCGCTTGCATATAGATATTGTACGCCACGGTTTTCGATAATAGCACGGCCAATTGTTTCACCTGCACGGAATGTGCGCTCTACTGTATTACCGTTACGCAAGTTCTTAAGCTTGGAGCGAACGAATGCTGCGCCTTTACCTGGCTTAACGTGTTGGAAATCAATAACGGTAAAAATATCTCCTTCTACCTCTACGGTCAAACCTGTCTTAAAATCATTTACTGAAATCACTAAAAATCCCTCCAAAATTCATAATTAATCTAATACATCCCGCTTACTTACAGTACTGTATATTCTTTAGACGAATGGGTCAGCAACGAAATTCCGCTCTCCGTGATCACAATGTCGTCTTCAATACGTACTCCGCCAATTCCTGGCAAATAGATACCAGGCTCTACAGTTACGACCATCCCCGGCTGCATAACATCGTCACTAAGTTTGGACAAACGCGGCCACTCATGAACTTCCATTCCAAGTCCATGACCCGTGCTGTGTCCAAATTGTTCACCATATCCGTAGCTAGCAATGATATCACGTGCCAAGGCATCGCATTCCCGTCCAGTCATACCCGGTTTGATATGTGCTAACGTATGTAGCTGAGCTTCCAGCACAATATCATAAATCTCTTTCAGCTTCGGATCCGGCGCTCCGAGTGCGATGGTTCTTGTCACATCTGAGCAATAGCCATCAAGTAATGCACCGAAATCAAGGGTAATGAATTCATTGCCTTGAATTACACGGCTGCTTGCTACTCCGTGTGGCATGGACGAACGTTCGCCTGAAGCAACAATCGTATCAAACGATGAAGAAGTTGCACCATGGGTACGCATATAAAATTCCATTTCCAAATCAACATCGCGTTCAGTCATGCCCGGCTTGATCACGTTCAGAATATGACTGAATGTAGCATCGGCCAGATCTGCTGCACGTTGCATAACGGCAAGCTCTTCCTCATCCTTGAACATACGAAGGTCTTCCACGGCCTTGGAAACTGGGACTAACACTGCCGGCTTAAGTGCTTCTGCATATGAGGTGTACGCGCTGAATGAAACATCATCCTGTTCGAAACCGATACGTACTTCTTTACCAGAAGGCAGAAGCTCGCGTACTGTATCAATGAACTTAGTTGCATGTTCTACAACGTTTACCCCCACTGCTTGGTCCGCGGCCTGTGTCATATACCTGAAGTCAGTCAGCAGATAACAATCATCACTTGTCACCAGTACATAACCGGACGATCCGGTAAATCCACTTAAATAGCGGCGGTTATAACCGCTAGTTATCAACATTGCTTCCAATCCTTGATCCTGCAAAACCTTACGCAGCTTGGAGACACGCTTGTTACCCATTTTCATTCTCCTCTCGAAATAGCCACATTGTATTTTAACATAGGGATATCCCCTTGAGAAGTTTTTTCGCGCCGTTAGGCAAGCGCTGTACTTTGCTCACGCTTCCGTTCGTCCGTATACTCGATCGCTGCTGTATATCCAATGAACATTCCCCATAGTAGAAAAATGCAGAACTCACTAATGACCGTGTTCCACGGCAGCTTGAATGGGGGCTGCATAAGAAACAATTGAGAACCAGGAATAAATATAACCGCCCACCAAAAAATGCCGTAGACCAGCCCTGGCCAAGGTCCCTTCAGCTTGCGCAGAAGCAGTACATACAGTATGGACGCGATCACCGAAAATACGATAAAAAACATGTATCCCACGAAATGTCCGAACGCAGTTGTCAAAAACTCATGTTTATAAAAAGGCTCTGCGATAAAACCAGGACTGACTTTGGTAAAACTGAACCAATAGGTAAGCCAGTGAAGCCCTCCCCAAATCAATCCAGAAAAAAAACCTAATTCGAGTGCAAAAAGCCAAATATTTGTATGCCCCGATTGTTGTTGATGAGATTTGCTCATGAAATTGCCTCGCTTTCTTTATTTTCAATACTGAATTATCTCTCGCTCTCTCTAGAAGATAGTATGTACAGCAAAAGGCGATCCAACTAGTAATGTCATCAAAAATTAGTTACAATGTATTATATAAATCATATTAAATACGAGAAGGTGAATTGGTTGTCCCAGGAAACTCCCAGTTACGGCGGCCAAGCCGTCATTGAAGGTGTCATGTTCGGCGGTAAGCATATCAATGTAACAGCCGTACGACGCAAGAATCAGGAAATCACATTTTTAGAGGTACCCAAAACAGATAAGAGCTGGGTCACGAAACTGCGCAAGATTCCGCTGCTTCGCGGCCTTGTCAGTATTATAGATGCCAGCGCTAAAGGCTCTAAGCACTTGAACTATTCAGCAGAATCCTACGCCGAAGATGAATTGGAACCGGAAGATCTGGAGAAGGAAAAAGCAAAGCCGAAGAAAAAGGATGAGGGCTGGAGCTTAGGAATGATTTTTGGCGTAGCAGTAATGGGTATTCTCTCCTTCTTGTTCGGAAAGCTCATTTTTACGCTCGTACCGGTATTTGTAGAGGATTTTTTATTTAAAAATGTATTTGATAACTACGTACTGCACAACCTCATAGAAGGCGGCATCAAAATGGTTCTCTTGCTGGTCTATTTATGGGCGATTTCTCAAACACCTGTGATCAAGCGACTGTTCCAGTATCACGGTGCAGAACACAAAGTCATCAGTGCCTTTGAAGCAGGCGAAGAACTGACTGTTCAGAACGTTCAGAAATACAGCCGTCTGCATTACCGCTGCGGAAGTAGCTTTATGATGCTTACGATTATCCTCGGGGTGATTATTTACTCCGTAGTGCCATGGGATAATCTTTGGGAACGTGTAATCCAGCGGATTATCTTGTTGCCAGTCGTAATTGGTGTATCGTTTGAAGTACTGAAGGGTACCAATGCAGTAAGAGAAGTGCCAGGTCTTAAATATCTGGGTTACCCTGGATTGTGGCTGCAGCTCCTTACAACCAAAGAGCCAAAAGACGATCAGGTAGAAGTATCTATCGCCTCTTTCAACCGTATGCGTGAGCTTGATGCTGCGATTGAAGCAAGAGGGTATACGGAGGAAAGTATGTCCGGTGGCATATTGGATCCTGCGAAAGGATGAGTGATCTATGATCAGGCATGCTTTAATTTTTTGGATTACGGTTACGCTTGCGATTTTCGGTTTTGTGATTGGAGTGTTGACTGCCCCTTTCTTTACGCTGTCGAAGCTGATTCTCCCATTAGTACTGCTCACGATCATTTATTATGCTTACAAGAAAATGGGACCAGGGAAATATGCTCGAAGCAGTAATAGATCTAAGGTTAAAGTGAAGCCTTCTCAGAAGACTATGTCAAAGGTAGCAGGAATTCGCAAGAATCAAGCTGCACCAGGCAAACGCAAAAGCTATCCTTTCCAAGTGATCGAAGGAAGTAAAGGAAAAAATGACGATCAGCTTCCTAAGTATCACTAACTTCATACCAACTCAAAAAAGCATCTCCACGTTTTTAAGTAACGTGCGGGATGCTTTTTTTCTATACGTCGATGCTCGCTCGTTATCTTGGTCGCCACTCCTTAAAGAAATCCTCCCCTGCTTTAAGTCCAGCAGCATACAATTCATCGCTTTGCGCTTTTGTAATTTGAAACTGAGTCGTCCCAATCCCAAGCGTAGGAATTTTTACCGTGCGAACAAATTTATCCTCTTCAATAAACTTCTCATCATGAGCAGAGAGCATGGTAGTTACCATAGCTTGGAGCATACTGAATGGCCCGTTGATTTTATGCGGCTGCGGATCCGTCTTACCTACCGTTTGATAACCTACCGTAGGAATTTTATTCCCTGGTTGTTTGCTACCGTTATTCTTGCCGTCAAATAGCCACAATGGGAAATTACTCAATAGCCCACCATCCACAACATACACAAATTGCTCGGTAAAGGATTTCCCTCTTGCTGCTTGCCCATTAAGTCTTAGCATGACCGGATCAAAAAAATAAGGAATGCTGCAGCTCATTCGCACTGCCTTAGCCACTTCAAAATGCTCCGGAGAGATCCCATACTGCTCCAAGCCATCTGGCAAGACTAATATCCTTCCATTTGTGATATCGGATGCGATGATGGATAATTTACCGGCAGGCAGATCACGGAAGGTGATGATTCCCTTTTTCAGTAATAATGCTCTTACCCAGGACTCCAGGGCTTCCCCAGAATATAATCCTTTCTTCAATAACACTCGAAGCGCAGGACCAACGATAGCAGTATTGTAAACGGGACCTCGCTTCAGAAACGATGAAAAGGATGTTCCTTGGATGATTCGACACATTTCCTCCCCTTCATAGCCCGCTGCTAGTAAAGCGGCTACAATCGAACCTGAGGAGGTTCCTGCTACTCTTTTAAAAGTCCAGCCTGCCCTTTCTGTAGCTTCCACTGCTCCTGCGAGGGAAATTCCTTTTACGCCTCCTCCTTCAAAAACTGCGTTAATCTCCATACACAAAAATCCCCCGTTTCCATAGATTCTATTGCTTATCTATGAGCACGGGGGAACATTCATGACACCTTATAAATAACAGTTACCTATTAGGACTTAAAATAAAAGGTCAATAAGCTCGACAATCCGAACGGATTGCGGACTACGACGTCATTCGCTCTGAACATAATACTACCTGCAACCTCTTCATACTTCTCATTATATTTGAGCTGATTAATAATTTGATCTCCACTTTGCCATTCTGCCTTTTGATCACTGGCTCCGACCTTATAACCAGCTAACCCGATGTAGAGTTTAACATTCGTATTCTCTACTTCTTTTACCCACCAATCTACTAACTTGTCATAACGCGCTGTGCTAAAGGACAGACTCCAATAAATTTGCGGAGCGACATAATCAATCCAGCCCTGCTTAATCCATGTCCGAACATCCGCATACATGCTGTCATAAGCAGTTACCCCTGCACTAGTGTCCGAACCTGTACTATCATTTTTAATATTCCGCCATACTCCAAAAGGACTGATTCCATAAGAAGCCTTAGGTTTTACCTTATGAATCTGTTCTCCCAACTGACGGACAAATTCATTAATATTATCTCGGCGCCAATCAGCTTTAGAAAGCTTTTTCGAATTATAGGTAGAATAAGCAGCATCATCGGCAAAAGTAACATTGGAAGGATAAAAGTAATCATCCAAATGGACACCGTCGATATCGTAACCTTTAACCACTTCCATCACCGTGTCGATGATATGCTCACGAGCCTCTGGAATACCTGGATTAATGTATTTCTTACCATCGGCATTCACAATCCATTCTGGATGTTCTTTTGCCACATGGTTACTTGCTAACGTTGAGGTGGAAGCATCTGTCGTTGCACGGAATGGGTTGAACCAAGCATGAAACTGCATGCCGCGGGAATGCGCAGCACTGACCATATAACTTAGAGGATCATATCCCGGATTCTTCCCTTGTGTACCCGTCAATACCTTAGACCAAGGAACTAAAGTCGATGGATACAGACTGTCTGCTGAAGGTCTAACCTGCACAAACACAGCATTAAAGCCAACGGCTTTTAGCTTGTCTAACAAATTATCAAACTCTTGCTTTTGCTTCGCTTCGTTTCCTGCCGAAGACGTTGAAGGCCAGTCCAGATTGAATACGGTGGAAATCCAAGCCCCCTTCATTTCCTTACTAGTCGATCCACCAGGGATAGTGGGTATCGTTGGTACTGTTGGTGTCGTTGGTGTTCCTGGATCGACAGATTGTGGGGGTTCCGTGTTGGAGAACAAGGAGATATGCTTATTCACCTGATCCCATAACACCTGTAGTCCCAATTGCTCACTTACAAAACGAATCGGTACCATTACCCGCCCCTGCTTAATCTGCACAGATGTATCCAGCGCTACTGAGGCATCGTTTACCAAAGCATTTTTCTTGCCGCTCGTTAGCTTAAGGACCGTCTCTCCTAGAGTGATCGTTACAGTCTTATTCATTCGATTCCATACTACGCCGGCATTTAATCCATTACTGATCACACTAATGGGCACCATCGTTACATTGGAGGTTGTGATATACGGGGGCACATCACTTACCAGCGCTTCTCCATCCAGTTCAATGGTAATTTGCACCGCTGCCGCGCGTGCACCAGGTGACCATAAAGGCAGAAACAACATAAGTACTAACAAGCTCAACATCCATTTACGATAATTCATAATTCCTCCCCAAATCTAAAAAATATGTATCTAAAAAAAAGAAAAAACGGATAGATCCTTCATGCAAATGAGAGAATGCCTCCTTGAAAAAAGGGGGTCTCTGTCTTTGCAAAAAATATAAGAGGTACCGAATGAAACTCATACCCTCTTATATTTTTAAAAAGGACTGTATCCGTTTTGACGCTAAAAACTGGGAAAGGTTGCACTAAACAAAATAGAAACGGCTATACTATCCACTGATTATGCTCACGAAAGCCTTGCTGCGCATAACTTTTAGGACAGTATCCGTTTCGGGAAAAAACATTTTAGGAATCACTTGTCAGTTCATTGTGAATCGCATATAACGTCTGTATACGTTCTTCGTCACGCCGGAAATATTCTACCAATGTTTCAATACGAGTAATCGAATCCCAACTTAAGTGATGCTCGATTCCTTCAACATCATTATAAATGTATTCCTGCTGTACTCCGATCAATCCGAGGAATTCCTCCAGTAGTTGATGACGATCAACTAGCCGTTTTCCTACTTTTTTCCCTTTGTTGGTTAGGACAAGCCCACGATATTTCTCATAGATGAGATATTCGTCCTTATCCAGTTTTTGGATCATCTTGGTCACAGAGGAGGGGTGTACTTCCAGTCCCTCGGCAATATCCGAGACCCGCGCATAACCTTTCTCATCTATGAGCTTGTATATGCGCTCCAAATAATCCTCCATGCTGGGTGTTGGCATTAAACTTTACCTCTTTTCTATAATGAGCATGGCGCCGGGCCAAACCTTGCTCTAACAATGATACATGTTTCTAACGCACCTTGGCAAGTCCTTCAAAGGAACTTACAGATGAGTTGCACATGTTTACCATGCTTCTGTTGGGGCTGAGTTAGACATAATAAACATACTCGTCATTCCAAAGGAGCGTGAAAGTATGACTATAGTGACGCCAGAGTCCGCTACTGTAAAAAGATCCAGAAAACCAACTGCACTTTTTCTTCCAGAGCTCGTTTTCTTTGAGCCGAATGCTTTAAATTACCCTAAAGGTGAAAAAATTATGGAATGGGTAAAAGCTAACGATATCCCCTATCGTATGACTACATCACATAATCGTATTATGAATTTCCCCGGTGAAACTGAGGTCGAGCAATACAAAATTGCCAAAAGAACGCTTGTTGTCGGCCTACGCAAAACTTTGAAGTTTGACCAATCCAAACCATCGGCTGATTATGCTATTCCGATCGCCACTGGCTGTATGGGGCACTGCCATTATTGCTATTTGCAGACCACCTTAGGGGCAAAGCCTTACATTCGCGTATATGTAAACACAGGAGACATTATTGATGCTGCCAAAACATATATCGAGGAGCGCAGTCCAGAAATCACGACTTTTGAAGCTGCCTGTACTTCAGATCCGGTTGGACTGGAGCATATCACAGGTTCTCTGGCAGAACTAATTACATTTATGGCAAAAGAACCCCTTGGCCGTCTGCGCTTTGTGACCAAATACCAACATGTTGAACCACTGCTTGCTTTGGAACATAACGGACATACCCGAATTCGCTTCAGCGTCAACGCAGATTATGTAATCAAGAATTTCGAACCAGCCACCTCCCGTTTTGAGGAGCGTATTGAAGCCGCTGGCAAGATAGCACGGGCCGGTTATCCGCTTGGGTTTATCATTGCTCCAATTATTTGGTATGACGGCTGGCAAGAAGGCTACGCTGAGCTACTGGCCAAATTAGCCCAGACCCTCCCCCCTGAAGTTGGAAAAGGATTAACCTTCGAAATGATTCAGCATCGATTCACCAAAACCGCTAAGACGGTAATTGAGAAGCGCTACCCCAAATCCAAGCTTGAGATGGACATGGAGAAGCGTAAGAAGAAATGGGGCCGCTGGGGACAAAATAAATATGTCTATCCCGATGAACAGCAAACCGCCCTGCGAGAGTTTATCACAGAGCGGATATTCGAACATTTTCCAGAAGCAGGGATTGATTATTTCACCTAAAAAATGAGCCAATCCGGTGTGATTCCCTGCAGCCACACTGTGATCCGGAACATTTGATCTGTAAAGAGCAGAACGCCCATAAATACCATGAGAACGCCGCCAATCTTCATCAGCACATTTGAATATTTAAGGATACGTCTGGCTCCGCCAAGAAAGAAGGCCAAGACAAAGAATGGCAATGCGAAACCGATGCTGTAAGCCGTAATTAACGTAAACCACGTGCCGGGCTCACTGGCGGAAAGTGCGATAATTGCGGTCAGAATCGGTCCGATACATGGAGACCAGCCCGCTGAAAAACCGATCCCAAAAATAAAGGATCCCACATAACCCGCCGGCTTCCATTTTAAATCAAGCTTAAGCTTACGTTCACGAAGTAGAAATTGCGGCTGAAAGATCCCAAGCAGAAATAATCCCATCACAATAATCAGAATCGCCGATAATTGCCGGATCAGATCACGTTGTCCATTAAAGAATTGTCCGAATAGTCCTGCACCAAATCCCAGTGTGTAAAAAACCGCTGAAAAACCTAAAATAAATGCCAATGTATGGGTTATTGTGCGTATTCGGACCTCTTTGGTATTGCTGCCTGACTTCAATTGCTGAACGGATAATCCGGTAATATACGATAAATAAGAGGGATAAAGCGGTAAACAGCAAGGTGAAATAAACGATGCTACCCCTGCTGCTAAGGCTATTCCTGCATTGATATTAGACAAGGTAGCGGCTCTCCTTCCAGCATTCGAGTCACTTCAGGGAAATAGTGTAGCTCCTTCATGTAAAAAAATGCATACCCTATATTTTATTCGCTGTTTATGCTGGCAAACCCTTTTTGCCGATCAAGGTCAATACTAATAGTGATATGAGTAAAAGCACAATGGTAGCACCAGGTGCCAGATTCCATACTCCTGCAACTACTAGTCCGCCTACAACAGCAATTTCTGAAATAATGACCGATAGGATAACCGAGGATTTAAAGCTTCGTGACAGCAATAAGCTTATGGCCACCGGAATGGTTAGTAGAGCAGATACTAGCAACGACCCGACAATTTTGATCGCTGTGCTGATTACAAGCGCCGTCAGAATAGTGATCAGCATGTTGAGCAGCTTCACAGGCAGCCCGCTGACACTCGCAGCATCCTCTTCAAAGCTAAGCAGGAAGAATTCCTTAAAGAACATCGTAACTACTACTACAACAGCTATCGTTACGATCCCTACTACGATTAAATCGGTATTGTCTAGCGTATAAATGCTACCGAACAAGTAACTCATAACATCAGCATTATAACCTTTTCCCAGGGTGAAAAAGAGTGAGGCTAAAGCCACCCCGCCCGACATAATTATCGCAATCGATAGCTCCGCGTAACTCTTATATGCCTTGCGAAGCTTCTCTATTGCAAAGGAAGCCACCACTGCAAAAATAAGACCTGCTCCTAGCGGGTAGAATCCTGTTAAAAAACCAAGTGCCACACCGGCTATCGTAACGTGAGCCAGTGTATCTCCAATCATAGATAAACGTCTAAGCACAAGAAAAACGCCTATAAGCGGCGCTGTAATACCTATCAGCAGACCGCCTGCAAGCGCCCGCTGAAAAAAATCGCTAAATAGAATCTCCAACTTTAACTCTCCTTCTTTTGGTACCTTTTCGAACCATTCGAGCATTTATAAACCTTATATCCTCTAAAACCTTAGATCCTAAATATATTATCAAATCTTTTTTCGATCCCTCCCAAACCCTCCCTTCCAAGGGAGGGCCCCAAGGGCTCTGCCCTCTGGACACCCGTTCAGTGCAACTAGCGTAGGAGTTGGGAATACCGAACATAGATAGGTCGGGGAAAGATCGCTTTCGCCCCTTACGGGGCACGCTTGTACTTAGGTGGTATCTAGATACGGAAAAATTAGAATCAACCAGAATGAGAAACCCCTGACTTCCGCACACTCTATGTATAACTCTAACCACAGACAAAACTGCGATTCAGAGTTTAACTATGACCTAAGAGAGCGTGTGCTGCAGGTTCTCTTCCGTACAATTCTGCAAATCATGAGAGTGACGGGAGAAAAAGTTAATCTTACCGTTCGTTTGCACAGGTTCATTCCCTAAGTAATTTTTAATCATGTCGATATCATGCGACACCATCAGGAATGTCATATGATGATGGGCATGCATATGTGTAATTAGATCAAAGAATCCTGCTTGGGATTCAGCGTCAATACCGACTGTAGGCTCATCCAAAATTAAGAGATCCGGATGGTTGATCAGCGCACGCGCGAGAAATACACGCTGCTGCTGGCCGCCTGACAGCTGCCCTACTCTTTTCTCCGCAATATCCTGTATCCGCATCACTTCCAGCGCATCTTCGCATTGGCGGTGCTGAGCCTTAGATACTCTACGTATAAGATTCTTGTTGTTGTATAAACCAGATAGCACTACTTCACGCACCGTTGCTGGAAACAGCGGGTTGAAGGCATTCTTTTGTGGAACATAACCAATCCGTTCCCAGTCTTTAAACTTGCGGACAGGTGTTCCGAATAATTTAATTTCACCACTGCTAGCCGGAAGCAAACCGACGATCATCTTCATCAGTGTTGTTTTACCAGCGCCATTAGACCCAATGATACCGAGGAAGTCTCGTTCTCTTACACTATAGTTAAGATTCGAGATCACCTTCTGTTCGCCATATGAAAAAGAAAGATCCTGTATATCGATGATATGCTGATGGCAGTCCAAGGATACCGATTGCATGCTTAAGCACCGCCTTTTCCTTATACTTTCCTTATTATTGTAAAGCCATAATCAGATTTTGCAAATTTTTCTCCATTAATGTGAAGTAGTTATCCCCGTTCTTTTCTTGCTCTGCAGTGAGACCCTCTACTGGATTAAGGACCATAGTAGACACTCCGGCTTCAGCTGCTAACGTCTTAGCCAGTTTATCGGAGACAAGCTCTTCAAAAAAGATGTACTTGATGTCTTCGTCTTTGACCAACTTCGCCAGATTCACCAAATCTTGACCTCTTGGCTCTGCGTCAGGTGATAATCCCATGATCGCATGCTGTTCAAGACCATAATCACGCGCAAGGTATGAGAATGCTTGGTGCGAAACTACGATTTCATGGTTAGGCAGCTTGGTAAGCTCCTGCTCAAATTTACTATCCAAAGCCTGTAAACGTTCAGCAAGCTTATTGTAACGCTCTTCATAACCATCTTTATGCTCCGGATCTACAGACTGGAGACTGTCTTTAATATTGCGGGCCATGATGATCGCTGATTTCGGGCTAACCCAGGTATGCGGGTCTGTATGAAGGCTGTCCCCAGAATGGCTATTATGATCAGCATCATCTTCATGATGATCCTCTTCACTACTGCCCCCGTGATCATGTCCGTCATCTTCATCAGTCATTATTAAATCAATCCCTTTACTTACTTCAACGGCTTCCACCTTGCTGCTGCTATCAAGCCCTTTTAGAAAATTAGGAACCCATCCCTCAAGCCCTGCTCCGTTATATAGGAACAATTGCGCTTTAGAGGTGTTAACAATATCCTGACTGCGCGGTGTCCAATCATGCGGCTCTACACCAACCGGAAGCAAATTAATGGCATTTATATCATCTCCACCAATTTCCCGAGTAAACTCATAAATAGGATAAAAGGTAGTTACAACATTTACTTTCCCTTCAACTATACTTCCACTGCTCTTAGGTCCACATGCAGTGAGTGTAAATACAAGCACCATTGCAAGAATGAGCAGACTTATTCGTGACTTCATAGCAACCATTAAATTGATCTCCCTCTCAAATCGTAATCTTTACTATTAGAAGTATAATAGTAATCATTACGATAAGTCAACAATAAATCCTGATAAGATGATTCTGGATTTTATCTTTGCTAATACTTCGAAAAAAGGAATGTTCCCACAGCCTATCCGGCTGAAGGAGCATTCCCTTCCTTGATATAAATTTTCATTTATATATTCTACATTACCAATCTTACTTCACAATAGCTCCATTTGGCATGCTGTCTGGCACCGTTGCTATGGTTAATTGATCACCTTTAGAAGCCGCTAGAATCATCCCTTGTGACAATTCTCCGCGTAGCTTCACCGGCTTCAGGTTCACAATACAAATCACTTTTTGTCCTACCAGCTCTTCCGGCGTGTAGAATTTAGCGATACCAGAAACGACTTGACGCTGCTCATAACCTAAATCCAGCTGCAGCTTCAGCAGCTTGTCGGCTTTCTTTACAGGCTCTGCTGCAATGACCTGAGCTACTCTGAGCTCAGCCTTGGCGAAATCGTCGATACCGATCTCTTCTTTATGCTCTTCCTCAGGCTCGGATACCGCTGGGGCAACAGGAGCTGCTTCGGCTGCTTCAGCCGCAGGCTTGCCAGCACCCATGGCGTCGGCAATATAAGCTACCTCTTGCTCCACATCTAGACGCGGGAAGATAGGATTGCCTTTCACCAGCTTTGTTCCTGCCGGAATCAGACCAAAAGTCTTACCGCTGTCCCAGGTCGTGAGCTCACCTGCTTCGATGCCAAGCTGCTCCCAGATCTTCGCTGGGGTTTGCGTCAAGAACGGCTGTAGCAGAATGGAAGCGGTGCGAAGACCTTCCACAAGATGTCTCATCACGGAAGCTAACTCCGCTGTTCTGCTCTCATCCTTAGCAAGTACCCAAGGCTGTGTCTCATCAATATATTTATTGGTGCGGCTGATAAAGATTCCGATAGCTGTCAGCGCTACGGAGAACTCCATTTTTTCCATCGCTTCTTCTACTTTGGCATAAGTGTTCTCTGCCGCAGCTTGAAGCTCACCATCAAATGCTGTTACATTTCCTTCATACGCCGGAAGCTCTCCACCGAAATACTTCTCCACCATCGCACCTGTCCGGTTCAACAGGTTACCAAGGTCGTTAGCAAGATCATAGTTAACCCTATCTACAAAGCTTTCAGGTGTGAATGTACCATCCGAACCAAACGGTACTTCCCGCAGCAGGTAATAACGAAGTGCATCGAGGCCGTAACGATCAATCAAAGTAACCGGATCTACTACGTTCCCTTTGGATTTCGACATTTTGCCATCCTTCATAAGCAGCCAGCCATGTGCAAACACCTTTTTCGGAAGAGGTTCACCTAGCGCCATTAGAATAATTGGCCAGTAAATGGTATGGAAACGAACGATTTCTTTGCCGACAATATGTACATCTGCAGGCCAGAAGTTATCGTACAGACTGCGATCCTCAGAACCGTAACCCAAAGCAGTAATGTAATTCGTCAACGCATCGATCCATACGTACACTACATGCTTTTCGTCGCCTTTAACTTTAACACCCCAATCGAAAGTCGTACGGGAAACCGCAAGATCCTCCAGACCAGGCTTGATAAAGTTGTTGATCATTTCGTTCTTACGGGATTCCGGCAAAATAAATTCCGGATTTTCCTCATAAAATTGCAACAATCGATCTGCATATTTACTCATCCGGAAGAAATAACTCGCTTCCTTCACCAGTTCAACAGGATGACCGCTATCAGGGCTTTTTGCGCCAATGATTACGCCATTGTCATCTCGAACGATATCAACCAATTGCGTTTCGGTATAGAAGGTTTCATCCGGAATACTGTACCAGCCTTCATATTCACCTTTATAAATATCACCTTGCTTGAGCAGTCGATCAAAAATATCCTGAACAACCTTTTTATGACGATCTTCCGTAGTACGGATAAAGTCATCATTGGAGATATCTAACTTACGCCATAATTCCTTAATTCCAACAACGATGTCATCTACGAACTGCTGAGGGGTTTTACCCGCTTCCTCAGCCTTCCGTTCAATCTTTTGACCATGCTCGTCTGTACCTGTTAGATAACGTACGTCATAGCCGCGTAGACGTTTGTAGCGGGCCATTGCATCTCCAGCTACAGTGGAATAAGCATGTCCAATATGCAGCTTATCACTCGGATAGTAGATTGGTGTAGTTAAGTAAAAAGTTTTCTTCTCGCTCATTGATTAATCATCCTTTCTTTCATTAAAAGACAAAAAACTCCCGCCCCTATAATGGGGCGAGAGTATAACTCACGCGATACCACCCAAATTTCCTGTCTCTTCACAGAGAACAGGCTTCGCCAGTTCCTTCCCGGGAACTGTCCATTAACGCTGGAACACGCTGTTATCTTACGTGAACCTCAAATGCAGTTCCCGCTCGAACACAGTTCCTCCCGGACCATATTCAATCTAACGCTCCATACCGGCTTTCAGCTCGAACCGGCTCTCTGTAATGGACGTACCGATTTACTCATCCGTTCCTCGGAATTCATACTATTACCTGTGAATATACCCAATGATAAGGGCCCCTGTCAAGTCGCACGGGCAGAATCCTTCTTCGAGGGTTGTTCCTCAAGAGGTGGAACCGGATCAAGCCCCCCTGGATGGAAGGGATGGCATCTAGCAATCCGCTTGGCAGCAAGCCATGAGCCTTTAAGTGGACCATGGACTTCAATCGCTTCTAGCGCATAGGCAGAGCAGGTTGGATAAAAACGACAAGTTGCAGGCTTAATCGGGGAAATGTACTTGCGGTACACCCGAATGGGAGCCTGAATCGTTCTTCGAAGGGTCGCCATCCTTAGACCCCTTTTTTGTGATTAGCTGCTGCGACTAGTTCTTCTTCCCGGTTCTCTTCACATTCTTTGCAATAACCGAACACCTCAAATTTATGCTTGACTACCCGGAATTGATCAGGTGTATCCGTTAAATTCATCGGGCAGAAATTAATCGGGTAGGTTTTCTCGCATTGAAGGCAAATCATATGATGATGGTGATCCTGATGATTACAGCTTCCCTTGAATTTCACTCCGTCTTCAAAGACGATTTGTTCAAGTACACCAAGCTCTTCCATTACACGCAGATTGCGGTACACGGTATCAAAGCTAAGTCCGCTATACTTGCGGCCCATATGCTCATAGACATCCTTCGCTGACAAATAACCCTTATTCTCGCCGAATAACTTGGCAAGCGTTTTGCGTTGGTCGGTGATTCGCAGACCTTGCCCCGACATGACCTCTAATATTTGTTCTGTCGACAGCATACGCTCATCTCCCATAACATTTCAGTTCATTTCATTTATACTTCACTCTCTTAATAATGCCCCAAAATAAATGCCCCGTCAATGAAACAACCAAGTGCATGAGCGTTCATCGGAGTAAAATCATACATTTAAATACAAAAAGTCCGGCTGAGTATTCCTTGGTGGAATATTCAGCCGGACTTTTATTTCAGTTAATCCCAAATAACTTAAAGGATGGACATATTATTTTATTTCTTCGCAGGTAGCGGTGTAACTAGGAAATTCACCGGCAAGTTACTACCAGAAGCTGCTGTGAACAAAATCTCCACGGAGCCGCCATAATCGCCAGTACGATAAATTACACTGTTCATGTCAGCACTGGAGAGACTTCCAGATGTCGGCATGTGTACAATTTGACCGTTAACTAAGACAGGACCCATGTAATTACCGCCACGTGGATTAAACGTAATCAAGGAATTAGGTGCAACACGATCGAATTTGATTTTGTATAACACCCCGAAATTACCCGCATTCGATGCTTCAGTACCGTTCATTGGGTCTACGCCGATCAAATTCAAATCACTCGAATTGTCACCGAGAAGAAGTCTCGCAGGAGTTACTCCTACTTCATCGGTAACCGTGATGATGCGTGTAGAATCAGCATAAGTTCCTCTGTTATGCACCCCATCACGATCCAATATTGGAAGTGTAGGCAGTGTTGTCAAAGGATCTTTATTCGCATCGATCATCATGACATTATATTCAATAGGATAATCACTAAATAAATCCGCTTGGAGTGATACAATCTCGCCTGGTTTCATGGCAATTTTGTTTAGATCCGTAAGAATCGAGACGCTTTCCCCGGGTTGTAGGACCGTTGTCTTATAATCTCTTCTAGTCTGCATAGACTCCCAGTACCGCTGCACTGACATTTTACCAGTACCTTCTGGATAAGAGTTTGGACCGCCAAAGCCTACATATTCGGTTGTAATTGTCGTAGGGTACAGATTGTTATTCTTAGCAATCACATACACCTTCGTTTTAATATTCATATTATTCTTGTGGTGAACCAAGAAGCGGGTTCCGCCAAATGATGTTTCTTTATACGTGATCCCTTCCGTATTCACTGTTTCTGGACTGTTACTGCGGATAAGGGTATAAGGCTCAGAAGAAAGGTTATACGCTACCTTCTGCCAAGTTGGAACCATCGATCCATCGATGTTAAATACACTACCTGGAGAACCGAATAATCTGTAGAAATCCTCTTTACTGTACATGATTTCATCTGAAATATTAATGGTCTTCTCAAAAGTGCTGATTGCGCCATGTGAATCTTTTACTTGAATGGCTACTGTTGCTGGACCTGGAGTGAAGAACGCTTCTGCTTTGTTCGTCCAAGTCACTTCAATTTGATCACCGTCTGGGTCGCTGCTTAGATCTGAATAAGTGATCATTTCACCCATTTTGTAAGAGTCTTTGTCTGTCGTGAAATTAGCGACTGGTGGTGTATTCGGTTTAAGTACATTGATGGTCACGGAGTAAGGATCGCTCCATTGTCCATTCGCATCCATAACGGAATAGGATACTACATAAAATCCTGGTTGATCATAAGCATCCTGCTTTCCTTCCCAGCGTTCATCGACAATGGCCGTACCATTCGGTGAAGAGCTGGAAGTCACAAAATTCACAGGATCACCCGCATAAATCTCAGTCGGCACTGTAAAAGAAGCTTTAGGCTTCGTGTTCAGCGTAAGAATTACTCTTTTTTGGACATTATCAACGGTATAAGGAATGCCTAACGCACCGGTGATGGACGTCAAAGGAACCATAAACGTACCATTAATTTGGTAAGCTGGACCTTTCATCGTCACATTTTTACCATTAACGGAATAGATCTTACTATCCGTCTTAAAGCGCATTACATCGCTTCCTTTGGTAACAATCGTTTCTTTCGTTTTATAATCGTAAATGTATTTCACACCTACGCGCTCTACCATAGCTCGGATCGAAACGTATGAGACACCATTCTTCACGGCCATAGGCTGATTAGCCAAATATTCAACACCGTTTTGGTACATTTTTTTGCTGTTCATCATTAGTACAAGCTGATTACTAGCCGCGGCACGAACGCCATCTGTTGGTGTTGGCTGTGTAGTAGGTACAGGTGTTGCTGTTGGAAGTGGTGTTACTGTAGGTTCAGCTGTTGCCGTAGGTTCAGCTGTTACACCAGGTTCAGTTGTTGCTCCAGGTTCAGTTGTTGCTCCAGGAATTGGAGTAGGAGTTGGTGTAGGTGATACTACTCCCCCTGGTCCCTCAGTCTGCAATGGTGGCAATGGGTCAGTAGCCTCTGGCATAACATCCGTCACAGATGTAGCAGCTGCCCCTACTTCATTGGTATTACCGGAGGTATTATTGACAGCTTCGGCAAAAGCCGGCACTGCCGAGGCGGCCTGAGAGATGGCCAAAACAGCAACTAACGTTAATTTCTTCAAATCCATGATATAACTCCTCTGCTCCTATTTGTAAATATAAGTAGGTCTCTGTCTTTTTCATACGCCTCTTATATTCCCCGCAAAAACGTATCCACCCTCTACAGAGCGGAACAATTGCTTTTTGCCACGTTCGTTATAACAAACCATAGTATTAGACGCATTCGACCGCAAAAAGTTTCATTTTAAGGTAAAGAAAGATTAACTCAGTATTAAATCAACCACAACCCACCCTTCAGCCCCCCCCGAAAAAAATGAGATTATCCATATAAATATGTGTATTTTGCGGTAAGGTATATTCGCATTCATTTGCTTTTGTTACAATGTATGGAAGAATATCTTTTTCATGCGGGTGATGACATGTCCAAGAAAATCTCCATCCTCGTTCAATTAATCATGGGTTTCTCACTAATCATCTTTACGATCGTAGCCTTTACGATATTTTTGTCCTACCGTTCGTCATCCCAAGCCGTTCTTAACCGGTCGAACCAATATATTCTAGAGTCCGTCAAACAGCTTCAAGGTAAAATGGATGCTATTCTTCAAGATAATGACAAACTCTCATCTACGATCATGTTCAGTCCCTTGATTCAAGAAACACTGGGAGACTTAGCAGGATCCCGCACACCTCATACTGACGCTATGGATATTACCCGCTACATCGATCAACAGACACGTTCCATCAACTCTGACATCCAGTTCAAGCTGCTCGGACTTTCAGATAATCAGGTATATACCAATAGCAGTTCTTTAAAAGTAATCTGGGACAGCGAGAAGGAAATCCGCGGGGCCTATTGGTTTCCAGCTATAGCAAAGAATAACGGCCGCATGGTCTGGTTTGGTGTAGATGTATGGCAGAACGGTACGATCCCTGTGGTCATGGGAGCAAGGAAAATTAATGATTGGAATGATTTAAATCGGTTAGGAACTCTATTTCTCGTCCTCCCTGTGGAGGTCATTCATAACGCTGTCAGCCAATTTCACCTGGGTAAAAATGAGAAAATCCAAATTGTTGATTCATTTAACACCATTGTTTATTCCACGGATCCAAATGAGATTGGGCTGTATATGGATGACAGAATTCTAAATCAATTCAGCAACCATAAAGCACGAATCATCCCGCATACCATAAACTCCCGCAATATGTTCGTATCCTATGCCTATTCAACCTATAGCGAGTGGAGTGTGTTTGCTTATATTGATTCTAAAGAAGCTGTTAAAGATTTAAATGGCATTCGCCGGAATATTATACTAATTGGTTTGTTGGGGATGGCCGCAGCGCTATTGTTTACTTCCTTTTTCTCGTGGACACTATCTAAACCGCTTCGTAATCTCGCAACCAAACTAAGCAATGTTGAGCGTGGAACCACACTGCCTTTTGTAAAGACAACCATGAACAAAGAAATGGCTATCCTTTACTCAAGCTATAACTCCATGCTTCAAAACCTGGACCACACCATTGCTGACCTTTCAAGTAAACAAATTAGTGAAAAACAAGCTCAAATCGTGGCGCTAAAAGCACAATTCCGCCCTCATTTTCTCTACAATACTTTAAATACCATCTATTGGTCACTTGCTAATAAGCGCCTGCGAGAAGAGTCACAAATGGTGCTCGCACTTAGCGACTTGCTCCGTTATAGCATTGATCGAGGATCGGAATTTGTTACGGTTGAGGAGGATTTACAGCAATTAGAACGGTTCATTTATCTGCAAAAATTACGCTACGAGGACAAACTACAGGTTGATCTACATGTGAACCCTGAGGTCATGAATCGGCAGCTTATGAAGCTAACCCTTCAGCCCCTTGTAGAGAATGCTATCACTCATGGACTTGAACCTACGCTACGGGAGGTATGGCTCATACGTATTCGAGCCTACAGTGAGGGCACGTTACTTGTGCTAACTGTAGAAGATAATGGGGAAGGCATGAGCGAGGCAAGAATGGCAGAGGCCTTAATCAGTGACGAGGTCAAGCCAGAGAAGCTGCTTCACACCGGCATCGGTCTTTCTAATTTAAATCATCGTATAGAACTAATCTATGGACATGGATTTGGCCTTCATTTATCAACAAGCGAACTCGGAGGCTTATTAGTAAAAGTCACTGTTCCATTACAGTTCGATCAAGGGTAGGGGGCGAAGTGATGAATGTGTTAATTGTTGATGACGAGAGTTTTGTTCGACGTTCTCTGTCAGAAATGCTGGGAAGTGCGAACCAGAATTTTAGCATCATTGGGTCAGTAGAGAACGGATTAGCAGCTGTGCAATTGTTAAAAGAGCATGCTGTCGATCTCGTAATATCAGATATACGAATGCCCGGCATGGATGGACTCGAGCTCTCCAAGCATATCCATGAATGTTATCCTGACACTGAAACGGTTCTGCTCACAGGTTATCAGGATTTCTCCTATGCCAGCCAAGCCATTCGGTACGGTGTTCGAGAATATCTGGTCAAGCCAAATTCAGTCGAAAATATCCTCGAGGTCGTAACAAGTGTGTACGATCGTCTGGAATTAAAAAAGCAACATAGGCAAGTATCGCAACTACGAGAAAAGAATCTACGTGAGAAGCGCCTTTCGGATCTTCTTTATGGCATTCCATTGCCCTATTTTGAAGAACAGCTCATCCCTCCCTTTCATTCTTTTGTCATCGTAACTGTAAATCATCTAGGTGATGATATGCCACAGTACTGGTCCGAACAAGCAATGTATGCAGCCGTAATCAATATATTAGAAGAGTGTTTTTCACTTTACGCTAACGTTGTCGGCATACAAGAAGAGCAAGAAGCAATAATCATGTTATTCTATCCGCATGAACAATCTGAAAGAATCGATGAGGCGTTGACGCAGGAGACGATGAGTAAGCTGTCAAGTATCTTGAAATCGCCTTTCAGCGCGGGTGTCTCCAACCCTCATTATGACCTTGGAGCTCTCACAACAGCCTATCATGAGAGTCTACAGGCGTGCCAACAGATCAAAAAGGATAGTACACGATCGGTTATCTATTATAATGATGTATCTATGTACTCGGCGTCCCCACAGCTTACGGAACAACTACAGGTTAAGGCTACACGCAGGGTAATCTCTATGATGATTGAGGTAATGAATTCCCGACTCCAAGAGAACCTCTCACTCAAAATGATCGCAGATGAACTATACATGAACCCCACCTATCTTGGTCGTCTGTTCAAAGACGATGTAGGAGAATGCTTCTCCAGTTTCCTAACCAAGCTCCGTATTCAAAAAGCAAAAGAGCTGCTAAATAATGTTACGCTTAAGGTTTACGAGGTTAGTGATTTAGTTGGCTTTAAGGATCCTGCATACTTCAGCCTCATATTCAAGAAATACATGGGTATGACTCCTCAGGAATTTCAGAAGCATAACAAATAAAGTCGAGGTGTGTTCTCTTGCATGTGAACGCTAAGTTGATGACTGTCCTGTTAACCCTTGGATTGCTTCTTCATACAAGTGGTTGCCAGATCTCTCCCTCCAAGGAAGACATTGATCTACAAGACCCGATCCAGCTGAACATCTGGCTTACCGCTGGATCGGGTCTTGAGCCGCTTATAGCCGAGTATCAATCCCAGCATCCCGAGCTAGAAATTCGTATTCAGACCTCTACCTCCACGCAGCTTCCCGCCAAGCTGCAGACTTCATTCGCAGCAGGATATAGTTCCCCTGATGTAGCGGCTATTGATATTAGCTATTTGGATCGTTTTAAGCAGTTCCCCGATTATTTTTATAATCTAACAACATTTGGAGCGAGTGATCTGAAGGATCAATTCCTGAGTTGGAAGTGGCAGGAGGTGCTCGGGACTGACTTTATCTTCGGATTACCGACTGATATTGGTCCTTACGCTATGTTGTATCGGACTGATATTTTCGCGTTATCTGGACTCCCTACCAGACCGGAAGAAGTAGCAAATAGAATCCAAACTTGGGACCAATTCCTCAGGGCCGGCACTATAGTCCATGAGGCAACTGGCAAAGCCTTTGTCAATGACTTAGAAAATCTGTATCTAACCCTTTTGCGCCAGTCCAAGCTTCAATATTACAGCCCCACTACACAAGAACTGATCGTAGGAAATAATCCTGCAGTTAAAGGGGCCTGGGACTTCGCAATTCAAGCGCTTAAGCTGAATCTATCCGCCGGTATTGCCGTAGATACACAGCGCTGGGGTGCAGGTCTGCTAAATGGTGACTTTGCAGTTATGCTCTGTCCAGCTTGGATGATTGATCATATCAAGAGCAGTGCTCCAACAGCCAGCGGATTATGGAACGTAACGACCATCCCAGGAAACAGCGCTAATCGGGGAGGTTCCATCCTTACTTTGCCTAGAACAGGTAGTCATCCAGAGGAGTCATTCGCGCTTATCAAATGGTTAACCGAGCCGGCACAGCAACTAATCTCATTTAAGACACAAGGTGCATTTCCCTCCACACCCAAAATTTATGACGATCCAGAGATCCACAACCTGTATGATCCCTATTTTCCTAACTCAGAGATTGGACGTGTCCTATCTACAGCAGCACAAGAAGTAATTCCTACCTATTACGGTCCTCACCATGCTGATGTAGAAATAAATATGCTCGAATACTTGACCAAAGCTGAGCAAGGTAAACTAGATCCCGAGCAGGCTTGGTCACTTGCCATTCAGGTGGCACAAAAAATAGATACTTCCTTCCGCTAACCTATTTATCAATCGCACAATAAAGGCTATCCCCAGCATTATTATCATGCCGGGAATAGCCTTTTAGTTTCGTTTAAAGGATTTATTTTTGAGCAGCTAAGAAAGCATCCAATTGTTTTTGCTTTTCTGCAATAATCTTATCAAGTCCAGCTTTCTTGAGCTTGTCGGCATACTTAGTCAGCACGGTATCTGGATCAACAGAACCGGTGTCCAAACTGATATCGTATTCATCCATTACAGCTTTACAAGCCGCCATTTCAGTCTTCATAGAGGATGCGTCGAAGTTGAAGCCTAGTGCTACAGAAGCTTTACCTTTGGAGTTAAAAGCCTTGAATTGCTCCCATTTGTCTGGAGCTTCGCTTTCCCATACAGGATTCAGGAATTGGCTTCCAAGCATCCAGGCGGCAGCAGTATTATAGTCACCCGTTTTGTCAGTAGCTTTAATCGTATCGCCGCTAACGACATCATAATGAACACCTTTTACACCAAATACGAGGAGATTATTGATTTCCTTATCCGTGTGCAAAAGATCTAAGACCATCATGGCACGAGCTGGATCACCAGAGGAAGCGGAGATCGCTAACATCGAACCTGCGGCGTCACTGGTAGAAATCGTTGGTTCGTTAAAGGCAATTTGTTTCAGTTTACCAACCAAACCTGTAGCATTAGCCAATTCGCTATCTTTACCAGGTTTAAGGGATTGTACTGTCATAAAGACATTACCAGCCTTCATTGCATCTTGTGTAGAATTCGTTGCAACGGCCGCATCTTTGTTAATATAACCTTTCTTCATGTATTCACGGGTAAGTTTGATGATTTCCTTATAGCGGTCCAGCTCAATCATAGATTGAATTTTAGTGTCCGATGAATCCTTAAGCAGAACGCCCGGAATTGAAGCATCACCAAGCGTATCGTACTGTGCCATGTACTGAGAGTTAAAGGTCTCTCCTTGTTTGAAATACAGTGGAGTAAGGTCTGGTCTCTTCTCCTTTACGACTTTGAGAACGGCATCCAGATCTTGAATGGTCTTTACATTCGACATATCAATGCCTAGTTCATCAGCAATATCCGAGCGATACACGATCCCGCCTTGTGCGGCTAACTCCTTATTCGTAGGAACGGCATAATTCACACCATTGATCGCAGAACCTTTTAAGAATTGCGGGTCGAGGTTTTTAAGAATCCCTTGGCCATATTCGTTCAATAGATTACCGTACTTGCCGTTATCATCATTAAGCGGGAGGTAAGCACCTTTAGCGGAGTTGGTTACATAGTTTTTCCATTGCGCTGTAAAAATAATATCGAATTTCTCCTGACTGGCAATCTTCAGGTTGACATCATTGTCCCATGGACCCCAGTCGATCGGTGCGATATCCAATTTAGCGTTAATTTTAGGTTCTAGAAGCTTATTGATAGCATCCTCAACAACCTGTTCATCCTTTTGAACGGCACCGACATAGATTAACTTGACAGTATAAGGATCTAATTTCTTCTCAGGTTCAGCTGTAGGATCTGCAGCAGGCTCATCTGTTGCCGCAGCGTTGGTAGCGGTTGCATTTTCACTTGGCGCTGGTGAAGCCCCTTCATTATTTCCGTTATTTCCTCCGCATCCAGCTAAGCTAAGACTGAGTACCACGATAAGCATCAGTGTTAATAGTACGCTTGTTCGAATAGCCTTCATGTATACCATAACCTCCCTCAAAATATTTATATATGCTGAATCGGACGTTCACACACTTGCATAGAGCGCCGAATTAAGCCATTCCAAACCTCATTAGCCTTTAACAGCACCAACGGTAAGCCCTTTGATAAAATACTTTTGGAAAAAAGAGTACACGAACACGATTGGACCGATACCAATAACAGCCATCGCCATTCTTACCGTTTCTGTCGGCAGATTGATTTCTACACCTTGTGCAGCTAAGGCTGCCATCGCTTGAGGGCTCGCAGTCAAGAATTGAACATTCAACATCGTCTTATACATTAGATACTGTAGATTGACATGCCCTTCTGGCGAAATGAAGATTAAGCTGAGATACCAGTCATTCCAATACGCCAAAGTCTGAAATAATCCCACTGTAGCTAATACCGGTAACGACAATGGCAGAATGATTTGAACGAAGATCCGAAACTCTGGTGCCCCGTCGATTTTAGCGGATTCAACGAGTGCCGGCGGGATTGTATTTGCAAAAAAGGTCCTCAAAATGATAACAAAGAATGCTGAAACCAGCAGTGGCATAATCAGAATCCATAGCGTATCTTTCAAATGCATCATTTGAGTATAAACCAGATACCAAGGTACTAGACCTCCATTAAACAGCAGTGTAAAAAACATAAAGAACGAAAAGAAATTACGATGTGGAAAATCTCCACGTGAGATAGGATAGGCATACATTGCCATAATCACGAGACTCAGAATCGTTCCAACCACTGTCACAAATAAGGAAACGGCAGCCGCATCTATAATCTGCCAATAATCTTTTAACAGAAATTCATAAGAAGAAATATCCCACTTGCTAGGAAAAAAGCTATAACCATTCTGTACAACGGATTTCTCATCCGAAAACGATACGATAATTACGAGAATCAACGGGACCACACAAATCGCTGTGTAGATCCAGAAGAATATATTAATTAACAAATTGGAAATATTCGAAATTTCATTGGGTTGTCTTTGCCGTTTAGTTCTCTTTCCTGTACGACCTGACGGCCCGATTGTAGTTTCTGCCTGGCTCAACACTCCCACCTCCCTCTAAAATAACGCATCATCTTTACTTATTCGTCGTACGGCTAGATTCGCTAAGAAGATCAGTAGAAATCCTACAACAGATTGCACGAGACCCGCGGCAGAAGACATCCCTATATCACCAATCGCTAGGAAGGTCTGATACACATAGGTGTCGATAACTTGCGTAGTGGAGTATAATGCGCCTGCATTTCTAGTAACCTGAAAGAACAATCCGAAGTCTGCGTTAAAAATCCTGCCAATCTGCAGCAGCGTCATTACGATAATAACCGGACTGATCAGTGGTAGTGTGATTTTGCGAATCTGCTTCCATTTAGAAGCACCATCGATCAGCGCAGCCTCATAATATTCATGATCTATACCGATGATCGCAGCCATGTAAATGACCGTCGTATATCCAATCTCTTTCCACAGTTTCACTATCACTAGAATCCCTGGCCAATATTGCGACTGTGAGTACCATTCAATTGGATCGACTCCAAATAAAGGAAGCAGCGTCTTGTTCATAAATCCATGCTCTGCACTCAGAAAGCCGTATACTAAATAACTAACGACGACCCATGAGAGAAAATACGGGAGAAACATCGCACTCTGATGGAATTTCGATAGCCATCTGCTGCGCATTTCGTTAAACATAATCGCAAAAGCCAGTGAAAAAAATAGTGTGAGTACAATAAACGCAGTGTTGTACAATAGGGTATTTCTTGTAATGACCCAAGCCGTCTCCGTCGAGAATAGATACTTAAAGTTCGCTATCCCGACCCAGTCGCTGCCTAGAATCCCTTTCTGGTAATTGATATCCTTAAAAGCAATTACCGTCCCTAACATCGGTATGTAGTTATTGATGATCAGAATAATAATGGCTGGGAGCATCATCAAATAGAACACCCAATATTTCTTCATCACTCTTAGAAAATTCGGCGCTCTCCCCCTGCCTCTTTTCTTTACTTCTGACAAGCTGACGGAAGGATTCGTCACACTCATTTTCAGTTCCCCCATTTCCCCATCATCCCAATCTAAGGCCTTTATCACGCTGTTAAGCTACCGTCTTGCATTTCCTTCTTACACTCTAATTAAAACATATGATAAATTATGGGAGTATAGGGAACATATTATATTTCTATAAAAAAAGAGATGATTATCCTTAGTAACTAAGGATAATCATCTCTAATGTTTAAAATCATTTAATTTATTACAGCCGTAGGCTGAATTACTATGTACTTATCACAGCCGCAGGCTGGTCGATAGTCCATTCATTCCCTAAGGAGTCCCCACATCAGCAGGAGTGGGACGACCCCATACCCACAACAAAGTGTGGTGAGGGAGAAGGAACGGAGAGGAAGTTTGGAACTGTAGGAGCGTAGCGTTCGCCTAAAAGCTTTCCTTGGAAAGCTACCTCGGAAGCATATGCTATCCTCGGATTTCAACCGCGAGCAGCGGTTTCCAATCAAGAAATCCGAGGATAACAGCGACCGGAAGTCCAAACATTCCTCGCAGTGACGCTAAACCTCACCATACGCCGCAAACCTTATAATACTTCTGCCCGACACCGATCGCGATACTCCTTAGGAGACATCCCCGTCTGCTTCTGAAACACCTTCGTGAAATAACGCCGTTCCTGATAACCCACTCCGGAACCAATCACCGTAATGCTCTTGTCGCTATTGGTAAGCATAAACTTGGCAGCTTCAATTCGCTGTTGTGTTACGTATTCCACGAAAGTCATTGCAAATCGGTTTTTAAACAAGAGACAGAAGTAACTGCCGCTAATTCCGATCTTATTCGCCACTTCCTCAATCCCGATATCAGAATGAAGATGTTCAGAGATGTACTGAGCGGCGAGGTTCATAAGCTGATCCGGTGTTTTTTTACCATTGTCCGCTTCAGGAATCTCCTGAAATAAAGGAATGCTATTATACAGTTTATTTTTAAACTGTTTACTACGAATAGTAGCTCCTATCTCACGTACCTTATTGCCAAGTTCTTCATAATGGATCGGCTTACAAATATATTCTTTCACCCCAAGCCGAATCGCTTCCCGTGCATAGTCAAACTCTTGATACCCGGTAAGAAGAAGTACCTCACTATCCAATCCCATTTCCCGCAACTTTCCTACAAAAGTTAACCCATCCATCACTGGCATACGAATGTCACTTAACACAAGATCAGGCTGCTCCTCTTCGGCAATGCGCAAGGCGTCCATACCGCTTCGCGCCATACCAACGACCTCCATCCCCATCTCCTGCCAAGGCAACACTCTGTTTAGATTATTCAGAATTGGGGCTTCGTCATCTACCAATAATACTTTTAGCATAATGATCTTCCCCCTGCTCGTATTTAGGTATGACACATTGAATAATAGTACCATAGCCTGGACTGGAACAAATAAATATTCCGTACCTGTCACCGTATTCAATGCGGATGCGATCCGCTACACTGCGAATACCAAGTCCTCTGCGTTCAAGATTCATCCGGTTTTCTCGTTCAACTTTAACCTCTTGCTCCACAGGATCATTCACAATGTATTGGAAAATGGACAACTGAGACGGCGTAATACCAATACCGTTATCTTCAATCTGTAAAATCAAGTCCCCTTGCTTCTCCCAAGCTTTCACAGAAACTTGACCTTTGTAATCAATCCCCTCAAATCCATGCTGAATGCTGTTTTCTACAAGCGGTTGCAAAGTAAGCTTTAGAATGCCGCAACTCATCAATTCTTGTGGGATATCAATATCATATTCAAATAAATCCTCAAACCTGAATTTTTGAATATCTAAATAATTGCGCAGATGTTTAATTTCTTCATCCAGTGTAATTTCTTCTCGATCCTGAATGCTGATACGTAAAATACTTGCCAGTCTGTAGACCATCTCACTAACTTTCTTGCCTTCATTCTGTATAGCCAGAACATTAATCGACTCTAATGTATTGAATAAAAAATGCGGTTTGATCTGCGCCTGTAGAACACGCATTTCCGCTTGATTCTTGCGGCGCTGTTCCACATGGATTCTATTAAACAACCCATTAATTTTATCCATAAGATCATTAAAGCCTTTTGCAAGAAGCGTTAACTCATCATTCCCTTTTACCTCTACCCGCGTAGTCAAATCCCCATCCTCAACCCGTCGCATAAAACGAACAATTACGGCAATTGCGCCAGTAATTCGATTCATAAAGAACAGATTGAAAATTACTGCTGCTAAAAAGCATAAGAAGATAACCCCAACAAACCATCGTGCAAATACTGTAACTTCATGAGACAGAGAGTTCCATGAAGTTACAGACACTAGACTCCAAGGATAATCTTTCAAATGATACATGGAGAGAATACTTTTCTCCCCGTTGTAATGCGTTTTAAAACTCTGAAACCCTTTTTCAAAGGTAATCTCTTTATTCGCGAATGACTGAATATCCTGTCCATCCAGCTTTTGATCTGGGTCGAATAGAATCATTCCATCATCATTTACAAGCATAAACGAGACATCTTGATTGCTATCCCCAATTTTTAAATTGCGAAATATCGATTCGAACTCCCAATTTTTGATCTGCACAACGAGGATACCTATGTTCTGAAAGAAGCTCAATTCCTTAACGAGTCGAATTTGTGTAAACACAGGTTCAGTTCCCGTAAGTTCGGGATATTCATGAGGAGCCAGCCACTTCGGCACACCATTCAAATCCATTACTTCCTGGTACAAATCACTTTTCTTAAATGTATCATAGGGTAGTGTTCGGAAATTTTCCTTATTAAAAAGCGACACGATTTCAGAGTTACCTCTACCGTTAAAATTGTACAAAAAAGCGTAGCTGATCGATGGATGGTTAAACAACAGACTACGGAAATTGCGCTGGCTTGCATTCAAATTGAGTTGCTCGGCATCAGTCAAATCCTGGTTAGTAGGATCTTCTGCGCTAAGTGCCATATGAAAAACCGAGGTAGCAATTCCGTTGTCTGTAACGTTATCCATATCTTTTAACACATTCGAAATACTGTAACTAATTGCTTTAAGTGAGTATTCCGACTGCTGACTGTACTTCTTCTCAATAGAGTTATAAGTCACGAAAAACATAAGCATGCCTAGAATAAATAAAGGAATGATTATCAGGCCCAAAAATGCCGTAAATAATTTATAGCGCAAATTCATCGGCTGGTGCTCCTGACTGAGAAAAAAAGTTATCCTTTTACGCCGCCTGCTGTTACGCCTTCAATAATTTTCTCCTGTAAAATCGCATAAATGACAATTACCGGCAATACGCTGAAGACGATACCCGCTGACATTTGTGCATAGTTCATCTGGTATTGATCACGGAATTGAACCATACCAACTGGGAGCGTACGCAGTTCGTCATTTGATAGGAAGTAGTTTGCCAGCAAGAATTCATTCCAATTGCCCAGGAAATTAACTATGAATACAGTAACCATGGCAGGTACGGTTAGAGGTACAATAATTCTAGCAAAGATACCCGGAGCCTTCAACCCATCCATGACCGCCGCCTCTTCAATTTCTCTAGGCAACGAACGCATAAATGCGGCCAATATTATGATTGTAAATGGAATGGCATTTGCGATATAAGGAATAATCAATGCCCAGTGCGTGTTCAGAATCCCCATCTTACGTACAATCGTATAAATAGGTAGCATCAATGCATTGTTTGGAATCAGCATTCCCACCATAACTAGCGAGAACAAAATCGTATTCCATTTGCCTTGACGCATACGTGTAACAGCAAATGCAAACATTGACGCTAGAATGATAGATACTACAGAAGCCAATATGGAAATATACAAACTGTTAAAAAAGTAGGTGCTGATCTTGGCATTCACCCAAGCTTCAACGTAGTTATTGAAGACAAACTCCTTTGGAATTCCAAAAGGGTTAAGCGCTATTGCATTATTATCCTTCTTCACAGAGGAGAATAACACGAACAGGAAAGGAAATAGAATAACTAGCAGATAGGACAAAAGTGCGACATGTGGCAGACTTTTTTTCAGGGCGCGTGGCATCAGTATTCAATCCTTTCTGTGCGTCGGGCTATCAGCAGCTGATAAAGGGCTGTAACCACCAGTGTAAATACAAAGATCAGGACTGCGATGGCATTACCGTACCCGTATTTAAAGTTAGTAATTGCATATTTAATCATATAGGTTGCCATTACATCGGTTGAACCCGCAGGTCCACCCTTAGTCATTACAATTACGATATCCGCCGCTTTCATTGCCCCTGCAATGGATAACATGATTACGACAGAGATGATTGGGACGATTAGCGGAAGCGTGATACGTGTAGCTCGTTGGAATCCAGTTGCACCATCAATAGCAGCAGCTTCGTCCAATTCACCCGGTATCGACAAAATAGCTGCCAGTACCATTACGATATAGAATCCTGTCCATTGCCAAGCATTCGTGATCAGGATCGATAACATTGCGAATCTCTCATCCGACAACCAGTAAAGCGGATCAATACCAACTAAGCCAAGAACCTTATTTAAAAGTCCAATGTTGGGCTCATAAATGAAGCCCCATAGAATACCGATAACTGCTGTAGACATAATGGAAGGCATGAAGACTGCCGTCTTGTATAAGCCTTTTAGCTTCTTTACATTTGATATTAATAATGAGAAGAATATAATTAACGGCACCTGTACAAAACAGGAGAAAAGAATGAACCAACCGTTATTTTTGACGGATATCCAGAATCGTTCATCTCCTAATGCCTTCTCAAAATTACTGATTCCGGCAGACTTAACTGTGTCAGATACACCATTCCAGCTAGTAAAGCTGTAATAGATTGAACTGAAGATGGGATAGATGAAGAACATCGTGAACAGGATCAGTGCTGGAAGAATAAAAAGGAAAAATACCAATGGATTTCTTAATGCTTTATTCATGACTACCTCCGGTTGCTTTGACATCTGGCGAACAATGAATGTTTAGATCAGCGCAAACACATAATTTCTTTGAGTTTAAAAATGTACCCTGGTTCTAGCACCAGGGTACATTCAGTTTGCAGCTACTTATTCAACTGCTGCGTTTGCTTCTTCTTGTACCTTCTGTAAAGCTTCGCCCATCTTCTCTGGAGTTGTCTGACCACCAATCAGCTTTTGAATTTGAATGTTACTGATTTCTGTAGTTACATCTGCTTGAACGAGAGAGTCAAATGCTGGGAACGAAGATTGTGAGTTATTAAGTACACCTACGATTTCGCTCATCAGATCATCCGTAATATTTTCATTCAGAACGTTTTGGTCAATTTTCATTGCTGGCAATACGCCATCTTCAACAAGTCCACGTAATTGCATTTCTTCATTAAAGAGGTTTTTGATAAATGATTTCACAGCAGCTAATTGACGTGGATCTTTCTCAGCAGAAGCAGAGAAGCCATAGCCATTGTTTACATCGCGCATCAATGCTGTTTGGTCGCCCACGCCACCATCAACTGGAGGAATATTGAAGAATCCAACTTTACCGATCAAGCCTTCGCCAGATTGTCCAGCTTTGAATACGGAGGATTTCCAAGTACCATCATACAGCAGGATTGCTTCACCACTAGTGAATTGTGTTGTATATTCAGCATACTCGAAACCAAGTTCGCCTTTTTTGAAGTATCCTTTATCAACCCATTCTTTGTACTTCGCAAAGCCTTTTACAACGTTTGGATCAGTCCATTTAGCTTCGCCTGTTGCAAATTTAGCAGTTACATCTGGACCTGCATAACGTGACCACAAGTGGTTAGCTAGCATGAGTGGTACCCAACCAGCCTTAGACGCACCAGCTAAAGGCACTTTTCCGTCAGCCTTGATATCAGCCAATTGTTGTTCCAATTCAGCAAATGTTGTTGGAGCTTTCCAACCCTTGCTAGTATAGTATTCTTTGTTGTAGAAGAATCCTTCACCAGATCCACCGATTGGCAATCCGTAAATTTTTCCTTCATAAGTGAAAGGATCTAGATTTGAGAATTTATCCTTAATTCCAAGTTCCTCAAGAATTGGAGTCAGGTCAAGTAATTTACCTTCTTTAGCATAGATCTTAGAGTCAGGGCTACCGAACAGATCGAAAATCTCTGGTGGATTACCTGCAGCCATTTCACCACGCAATTTTTCTTTACGGTTTACATCTGAATCTACTCCATCGAGTTTAAAGGTCAGACCAGGTACATCGCCTTCTACCTTTTTCACTACTTCTTGCAGAATAGCTAGACGTTTCTGTTTGTCTGCACCGATTTGAGTGTGACGAATCGTCATTTCGAACGGTTCGTTGCTTACCGGTTCTTCAGTTGCAGGAGCATTTGTAGCGTCCGCTGCATTAGTCGCGGTAGCGTTTCCATCTCCTTTGTTAGAAGATGCATTATTGTTGCTTCCGCAACCTGCCAGTAAAGCTGATGATACAAAAATCAGGGACAATAGCAAAGTCATTCCTTTTTTCATTTCTTGTGACCCCCCATATAATGTTGTGCTTTACACTTCTTATTATAGAAAACAGATTCCATTCTCGTAAGGTTAAGATTCATCCACTATAGGGATAAAAATCTCTAATGAAAGCGGAATCAACTACACAATATGTTATGTATAATAACTTTATTATAGTAAAAATTACGATTAAACGTTATTATATGTGATTTAACCACACATTACCTCGGGTAATAATTATAAAATCTTTAAATAATGATATATTATCTGTCATTATGTATTTACAAACTCCTTAATCAACAGCTGTAACTATATCATGTTTTTACAAGGTAAATACAAAATTACCCCTTTTCAAGACACCAGACGTCCCTCTTTAAACAAAAAAAGCCATTCCTTCAGTAGTAAATCACTGAAGGAACGGCTCTCACTTAAGGTAGATATCAATTATACCAGTGCTGTCTGTTTACGACCTTCTTCGACCAAGCGGTATGCCCGCTGAACTTCTTCATCGGAAGGGGATGGCACGCCATCTAACTCATAAGCCTTGCCGAGCATTTCCCATTTATAAATACCCATTTGATGATAAGGTAAGATCTCAAATTTCTCAACACCATTTAAGGTTCCAATGTAACGGCCCAAGTTAATAAGATCCTCTTCACGATCATGAATGCCTGGAACATATACATGTCTAATCCACATCTTACGATTATGATCTGATAGCCAGCGTGCAAGCTTCAAAGTACGATCATTAGATTTACCAGTCAACTTGATATGCGCTTCCTCATCTATATGTTTGAGATCTAGCATAACCAAGTCGGTAACATCCAATAAGTCATTAATCTTGTCACCTTCGTTGTAACCATTACTATCTAATGTAGTATGCAGATTCCAACGCTTTTTAACTTCTGTAAATAACTGCTTTACAAATTGCGCCTGCAAAGTTGGTTCTCCACCGGATACTGTCAATCCACCACCGGATGAACGATAGTAGTTTATATATGGCTCGATCTCCGCAAGCACTTCTTCTAAAGTCATTTCTTTACCTTCATCTAAAGCCCAAGTATCAGGGTTATGACAATACTGACATTTCAGCAAGCATCCTTGCATAAATAAGACAAATCGAATACCAGGTCCGTCAACGGTTCCAAAGGTTTCCAAAGAGTGTATGCGACCTTTAATCATAGGATATCATCCTTTCGCCACGACAGACTAACAGTCCCTCTTTCACGAAGAAGCTCCCTGTCTTTGAGACTGTCATTTCCCTTAATCGCGGCTGTGATATTTAAAATTTTAACAATTCTCAAACAAGATATTACCGCCCTTGAGACAAGGGCGGCATCTTCCTTGCAATTATTTCAATGTAGTACTTCATTCAAAGATCTTTATGAATAGGAACGAATTACATCGAACCATGGAACGTACGGTTGATTACATCCAATTGTTGTTCACGAGTCAGCTTGATGAAGTTAACTGCATATCCGGATACGCGGATAGTCAATTGTGGATAGTTCTCTGGGTGTTCCATAGCGTCCATCAGCTGTTCACGGTTAAACACGTTAACATTCAAATGTTGAGCGCTGTTATGGAAGTATCCATCCATCATGTGTACCAGGTTAGACTTACGGGATTCTTCGTCTTTACCCAGTGCTTTAGGTACGATAGAGAATGTGTTAGAGATACCATCTTGTGCATCGGAGTAAGGCAGTTTGGCTACAGAATTAAGGGAAGCCAGAGCACCTTTCTTGTCGCGTCCGTGCATTGGGTTAGCACCTGGTGCGAAAGGTTCACCTTTCTTACGTCCGTCAGGTGTAGTACCTGTCTTCTTACCGTACACTACATTTGAAGTAATGGTCAGTACCGATTGAGTCGGTACAGCATCACGATATGTTTTGTGCTTACGGATCATAGACATGAAAGCTTCAACCAATTCTACTGCGATGCTGTCTACAGCATCATCATTGTTACCGTAGCAAGGGAATTCACCTTCAGTTTCAAAGTCAATTGCAATACCTTGTTCGTTACGAATTGGTTTAACCTTCGCGTATTTAATAGCGCTCAGTGAGTCAGCTGCAACGGATAGACCAGCGATACCACAAGCCATCGTACGCAGAATGTCGCGGTCATGCAGTGCCATTTCAATACGTTCGTAAGAATACTTGTCATGCATATAGTGAATGATGTTCAAAGTGTTAACATAAGTCTTAGCCAACCACTCCATCATCGGTTTGAAGCGTTTCATTACTTCGTCATAATCCAGATATTCAGAAGTGATCGCTGGGAATTCCGGTCCAACTTGTGCTCCGGATTTCTCGTCTTTACCACCATTAATAGCGTACAGCAAAGCTTTTGCTAGGTTGGCACGAGCACCGAAGAACTGCATTTGTTTACCGATGCGCATTGGAGATACGCAGCAAGCAATCGCATAATCTTCACCCCAGTATGGACGCATTAGATCGTCATTTTCATACTGAATTGCACTAGTTTCGATGGAAACCTTAGCACAATATTTTTTGAAGGCTTCAGGCAATCTTTCGGACCAAAGAACTGTCAAGTTTGGTTCCGGTGCTGGACCCAAGTTGTACAGGGTGTTCAGGAAACGGAAGCTGTTCTTCGTAACACGAGTTGTTCCGTCTTCAGCCATACCACCGATGGATTCAGTTACCCATGTAGGGTCGCCGGAGAACAGATCGTTATAGTCAGGTGTACGCAAGAATTTCACGATACGCAGTTTCATTACGAAATGATCGACGATTTCTTGAACTTGCTCTTCAGTCAAAGTACCTTCAGCAATATCGCGTTCTGCATAGATGTCTAGGAAGGAAGATACACGTCCCAGGGACATCGCCGCACCATTTTGCTCTTTAACTGCTGCCAGATATCCGAAGTATACCCATTGAGTAGCTTCCTTGAAATTGGTCGCTGGTTTGGAAATATCCATACCGTGAGCGGCTGCCATTTCTTTCAATTCGCCCAGTGCACGAATTTGCTCGGACAGCTCTTCACGAAGACGAATTACCTCTTCAGTCATGGAATCAACTTCAAGTTCAGCTTGTTGTTGTTTTTTGTCTTTAATCAGGAAATCAATACCGTATAGAGCGATACGGCGGTAGTCACCGATGATGCGTCCGCGGCCGTAAGCATCAGGAAGACCTGTGATAACGCCGGATTTACGCACTGCTCTCATGTCTGGTGTATATGCATCAAATACGCCTTGGTTATGCGTTTTGCGAATGTTCGTAAACATATCAACGATGTTTTGTGGAAGCTCGAAGCCATAAGCTTTCGTAGCATCGACCATCATCTTGATCCCGCCGAATGGCTGGATGGAACGTTTGAAAGGAGCGTCAGTCTGAACGCCTACAATTTGTTCCTTGTCCTTATCAATGTATCCAGGAGCATGTGAAGTGATTGTGGAGACAGTATCCAGGGAAACATCCCATACGCCGCCTCTTTCTCTTTCTTCTTTGCTCAGTTGGGAAATAATTTTCCATAGTTCAGTTGTGTTACTAGTAGGTCCTACGAGGAAATCTTCGTTTCCTTCATAAGGCTTAATGTTACTTGCGATAAAATTGTTAACGTCAACTTTCTTGGACCATTTACCTTTTGTGAAATTTCTCCAACCGGATTTCACTTCATTTACTTCTTTTTCAATCACCGACATGCTAAATCCCTCCATCTATATTTATTATATTTGTAGAGATCGCGGGCTTGAAGGTTGATCCCGTGTCTCGTGATCCCCAAAGATGTGGTTGTTCCAAATTTCACAATCAACATTTCATATGTGGGACCGTTGTTTATATAAACATTCTAGTTTATTTTCTATAAAAACACTGTGACAAATATCACCTTTCGAGTGATATTTGTCACCTTTATCTAAGTCCACAACTATCCTATTCTCTATTTAACCAATTATTAATTATCAAATCTTCCGTAGAATGCATTACGGTATACATCAGCAAGTTCAGATACCAACGGCAGCTTAGGATTGGCAGTTGTACATTGATCTTCAAACGCACGGTCAGCCAAGTAATCTACACGGGATTCGAAGTCCTTAGGATCAAAGCCCAGTTGTTGGAACGATTCCTCGATACCCAATTTTTTATTCATATCGCGAATAGCATTGATCAGGCTAGTTACACCTTCTTCAGTTGTGCGAGCTGGCAATCCCAAAATACGGGCAATTTCAGCGTAACGCTCATCAGCTACGAAGTGCGAATATTTAGGGAACGAAGCGAACTTCGTAGGTTTTTTAGCATTGTAACGGATAACGTGTGGCATAAGGATCGCGTTAGTACGACCATGAGCGGTGTGGTACTGTCCGCCCCATTTATGCGCCAAGCTGTGGTTAATTCCCAAGAATGCATTGGCAAAGGCCATACCCGCAAGTGTTGATGCATTATGCATTTTCTCACGAGCTACTCTGTCGCCTTCCAGTGCCGATTTTTCAAGGTATTGGAATACCAGTTGGATGGCTTTAATAGCTAGACCATCAGTGTAGTCACTCGCCATAACAGATACATAAGCTTCGATAGCATGTGTCAATACGTCCATACCTGTATCTGCAACTGCAGTTTTTGGCAAGCTGTATACGAACTCTGGATCAATGATAGCTACGTCTGGTGTTAACTCATAGTCAGCCAATGGATATTTAGTGTGTTGTTCAGTTGTTTTATCGGTAATAACTGCGAAAGATGTTACTTCCGAACCCGTACCCGAAGTAGTTGGAATCGCTACAAACTTAGCTTTGTTACCAAGTTTAGGGAATTTGTATACCCGTTTACGGATGTCCATGAATTTTTGTTTTAGACCGTTAAAATCTGCGTCTGGATGTTCATAGAATAACCACATTCCTTTTGCAGCATCCATTGGGGAACCGCCGCCAAGTGCGATGATGCAGTCCGGTTGGAACCTGTTCATCATTGCAGTACCTTTTTCAACTGTAGTTGTCGATGGATCTGGTTCAACTTCCGAGAACACTTCGATAGCTACAGGAGTTTGGCGTTGACGCAGGTAATGTTCAACTCTTTCAACATATCCAAGCTTAACCATCATTGGGTCAGTGATAATTGCGACACGTGTGATATCAGGCATTTTGGTCAGGTACTGAGTAGCGCCTTTTTCGAAATAGATCTTGTCAGGTACTTTAAACCATTGCATATTCACGGTACGACGATTCACCCTTTTCACGTTGATCAAATTGATTGCTGTAACGTTTTGCGACACGGAGTTACGACCATAAGATCCACAACCCAGAGTCAACGAAGGGATATTAGTGTTATAGATATCGCCGATCGCACCATGTGTGGAAGGCGAGTTAACGAGAATACGTCCTGTTTGCAGACGGTTAGAGAACTTCATGATTACTTCTTCGTTGTTGGAGTGGATAGCCGAGCTATGTCCCATACCACCAAATTCAACAATTTGAGCTGCGCGTTCGATCCCTTGATCTGCATTTTTAACTTTGTAGCAAGCAAGAACCGGGCTTAATTTTTCAGCGGAAAGTGGATATTTAGTGCCTACACCTTCAAGTTCTGCTACCAGAATCTTTGTGCCGGCAGGGACTTGAATGCCACACATTTCAGCAATTTTCACTGCGGATTGACCTACGATTGCTGGGTTAACCGCACATTTTTCTACATTCATTGCTCCACTAGTCAGTTTGGCAGCTTCTTCTTTATTCACAAAGTAGCATCCATTAGCAATCATTTTCTTCTTCACTTGATCGAAGATTGGTTCTTCGATAATAACAGCTTGCTCGGAAGCACAGATCATACCATTATCAAATGTTTTAGAAAGAATGATGTCCGTTACGGCTTGATCAATATCCGCGCTCTTTTCAATGAAAGCAGGTACGTTACCAGGGCCTACGCCAAGTGCTGGTTTACCACAGCTGTAAGCTGCTTTTACCATTGCAGAACCACCAGTTGCCAAGATAAGAGCAACGTCTGGGTTGTTCATCAATGCGTTTGTCTTGTCCATTGTTGGCATCTCAATCCATTGGATACAGTTCTCAGGAGCGCCAGCTTTCACGGCAGCATCATGAAGAATTTTTGCAGCAGCTGCACTACACTCTTGCGCAGATGGGTGGAAACCGAATATAATAGGGTTCCGTGTCTTAATCGAAATCAACGCTTTAAACATCGTGGTGGATGTAGGGTTGGTTACCGGTGTGATACCCATAACAATTCCGACGGGTTCAGCAATTTTTTGGAAGCTATCATAAGCGTTGTCTTCAATAACGCCTACTGTTTTATCGTATTTAATTCCGTGCCAGATATATTCAGTTGAGAAGATGTTCTTCGTAATTTTGTCTTCGTATACGCCGCGTCCAGTTTCTTCTACGGCCAATTTTGCGAGGTACATATGTTTGTCGAGTCCAGCCAACGCCATTGCATGAACGATTGTGTCAACTTGCTCTTGGTCTAGCGCCATGAACGCCTCATGCGCTTTTTTTGCTTTATCCACTAAATTCTGAATATACTCTTCAGCGGTAACTTGTTTAACTTGGGCGGCGACTTCGTTCTTAACTGCCATCTCCCTCGTCCTCCTGTCAATTTTTAGTTGTTTTTCTCTACACATTTATCTTATCACATGATTTCCACCTTGTATAGTGAAATCTTTCACAAAGTATAAAGTTTTTTTGATTTGTTTTCAAAGCGCTTTTATTCGATCATATTATAGATATTTTTCCATATTTTATGTTAAAAATCCCTTCAAATCTTAGAATTATACTTTAATAAGCAAAGTATTGAGCCCATTTCCTTCCATTCACTTTAATACAGCACTCCGTTAAGGCATTCCCTTCATCACAGAAATTTACGATTTTCCTATGCCGTAATAGTTTCCAGTTGATCATCATTAGCTCTGTAGATTTATAAATTTATAAATTATAACAACAAAAAAACCGGCCCCAAAGGGACCGATTTTATTAATTTACCTATTCTGCTTTAATCGTATCAAAGAATTTCTCTTGCACTGTTTTAGCTGCTGCTTCTAGCTGGCTCTTAGAATCCGTTCCTTTTTTGGAGAACAGCTCTTGAATGACATTGGACATTGTTGCGTAGTAGTCCTGTGTATTGTATTGAGCTTCAGGTTTACCATCTAAGAGTCCCATAATGTCAGGGCTATATTGGTATACATTGGTGTACTTGTCATAAACCGCTTTGGTCTTCTTACCAAACTCAGAATCTGCTGAGTAGTAATCTAAGAGTGGCGGGATAAAGTATTTACCATCAGCTGTACGTTGTTGAAGGACTGCATCCAGTGCTTCCAAACCTTTATCAGAGAAGTAATCAAATGTGATATAACGGAATGCCATTTCTTGCTCATCTGGTGTTGCATTCGGATTAATTACGAGGTAATCACCACCAAGTACCCCCGTATGCTTGCCGCCTTTTTCCATAGCAGGCATTGGATATGTGAGCACATCCTCAGGTTTCAGTCCACCTTGATTCAGTGCTTGCTCGATTACGCCATCGGACCCAGCCATTACCATAGCTGTACGACTTTGTTGGAATGCGCCTACAGCATCGCCCCAGCCAAGTGCCCAGTCCTGAGGAATCGCGTTAGCTTCCCATCTAAGTTTCTTGTAGAAATCCAGTGCTTTAACACCAGCATCGGAATTAAAGGTAGCGACAACCTTGCCGCCTTCAACCTTTTGAATTTCACCGCCAGCTTCGAACAGGAAGTTGGTCCAGTTCCAGCCTGCTTCGTTACCTTTACCCATTGGAGCAATACCGGAAATACCTTTTTTGACATCAGCTACGCCTTTAGCCGTATTCAGCATATCATCCCAAGTCCAATCCATTGGTGGGACCGCAACGCCTTTTTCATCCAGCATTTTTTTGTTGATCATAGTCGTTGTTACATAACCTTTTTGAGTTACTCCGAAAACTTTACCATCAATGATGAACTGATTTTGCAGTACTGGGTTAATTTGATCCTTAAATTCGTATTTGTTCCAAAGATCCGTAATGTCAGCAACCCAGCCCTTTTCCACCAGGAACTTAGCTTCTGTAGCGTAGGTGTTAAAGAAGGTTGGTGCTTCATTCGCAGCCATTTTGATTCCGATTTCACTTACATTGTACTGCCAGTCGTCTTTAACAATTTCAACATTTGGATATTCAGCCTGGAAACGTTTAATCTTGTCATCTTCTTGCGCTCTCACTTCAGTCAAGTCAGGTGTTGGATAGTGAATCTTGATCGTCACTTTTCTTTGAGTAATGTCATCCACTGGCGCCTCCGTAGCGGTTGCTGTATTATCCGTTACCGCATTTGTTGGCGCAGTAGTTGCTTCCCCGCCTTTGTTTCCCGCTGTGTTTCCGTTATTATTGCCACTGCAAGCAGATAGCAACGAACCGGCTACAAGTACGCTTAGTAGAACGCTAGAGTACTTACGCATTGAAACTCCCCTTTTCAATTCATAATTATCTTACAGATAAATCTTAAAATAGAAACCGTTTGCAAACGAGGTGCATTTATATTCACTTCATGTGCATGTTTACGATCCGTGGTTAAATTCGTCGATAATTGCTTATCCTTTCACTGCTGACAAAGCAACCCCACGCATAATGAATTTTTGGAAAATCAAGAAGACAATGATTGGTGGCAACGATACTAAAAACAGGATTGCAAATTTGATATTAGTATTGAGTGCCTTCACATTAATAACGTATTTATAAATGGCTGTCGCAAGCGTATATTTCTCTTCACTGTGCATAACTAGAGATGGCCAGAACCAGTCATTCCATGCGGTAGAAAAGATAAAGATCGCTAATGTTGCAAAAATCGGAATTGAAAGTGGTACAGCAATGGAGAAAAAGCTTCTCGGCTCAGAGGCTCCATCAATTCGTGCTGCTTCAAAGATTTCTGGATGAATCCCGTCAAAAAAGTTCTTTAACAAAAGAAAGTAGAAGGTGTTCGCACCTGCTGGCAACCAGAAAGCCGCGTACTGATTCAGCAATCCCAGCTCCTTCAAATTGACAAAGTTGGGGATCATGTAGCTGGTAGCCGGAATAAACAATGTCATCAGGAAGAAGAAGTAAATCGCTCTTTTGTATGGAACATTCATACGGGAAATACTAAAAGCGGACATTCCCAATACGACTAAAGTCACAACCATATTCCCTAAAAAAATATAAATGGTGTTTCTAAGAAACATCGGCAGATCAATGTAATTCATTGCATCCTTAAGGTTGCTGAAGTGCCATTCCTGAGGGAAAAAATGCGGTGGGAATGAATTCACCTCTTGATTCGACTTCAATCCGTTGAATAACGTCATACAAATCGGGTACAGCATGCTAAAAACCATAACCAAAATGACTACACACATCAAACCGTAAACAATCTTATTACTTGTTTTTTTCAAATCGTGTTCTGAAAGAATCCCTCTATCTGCGCTCTTCATCTTAGTAGTCCTCCTTGTTAAGCTTGAACTGTAAAATGCCCAAACCACCCAGGACAATGAACATTAACATGCCAAGCGCAGTAGCTGTTCCATAATCGAGTCTTGTAAATGCATATTTTACAATCAACAATGCGTAGGTAAGTGTAGTGTTATTCGGCCCACCATCAAGTAACGCCATTTGTGACTGATACCCTTGTGAAGTAGCAATAATTTGTAGAATCAACATCAAAAAGATTAAATTACGCAGTGAAGGCAAAGTGATGTACTTTATTCGTGCCCATATACCTGCCCCATCAATTTCAGCGGCTTCATACCAATCTCGCGGAATGCTGAGTACAGCAGCCAAGTATATTAACATCCCTGATCCGAACTGCTGCCATGTCTCCATAAACACAAGTGAAATCATGGACCATCTTGTATCTGTTAAGAAGGCAACTTGGTCCACACCCATTGTACCTAGTAACGCATTAATTGGACCCACCGGATCATATAGCCATCTCCACAGTCCATACAGGACGACACCAGGCATAACGAAAGGCAGATAAGCCGCTACACGTACAAAACCCCCAAACTTTCTCAGCTCCGAGATCATGATAGCAAAAGCAATCGGAACCCAAAACCCAATAATAAGACATAAAAACATGTAATACCCAGTGTTCTTTAATGCAGTCAAGACATCTGGATCACTAAGTGCTCTACTGTAGTTCTCAAAGCCTACAAAGCTATTCCCTTTAACAAAATCCACATGGTAAAAGCTGTACAGTAAGCCTTTGAAAATTGGAACCCACAAAAACATAATAAAAATAATTACGGCAGGTACGAGGAACATATATCCCCAAAAGTTTTTCTTCCAGCGGTTTTGCTTGTACGGTGTCCCCTTCAGCGTCGCCGGGTTTTCGGTTACTACTGCGGTTTGATTCATCAGGCTCCCTCATTCCATTGTTCTTTCAGCATTTTTCACAAAATGCTTCCTACCTTAAATTGTAGGAAATGAGGGTTGTACTGAACATGTCTATATCTACCGAAGTCATGGGTGTTTTTACTTCTTCAATTCGCTGGGGCTAATCCCATAATATTTTTTGAAAATTTTACTAAAATGCTCGGGTGATTCATAACCTACACGTTCCGCAATTTCGTATCTGCGAAGATCGGTATTCAAAATCATTTCCCGACTTTCTTCCATCCGGAGCTTGATTACATATTCCCACAGGTTATAACCTGTATTTTTCTTAAATAGGTAACTCAAATAATTGGGACTAACATGATTCTTCTTAGCCACATCGTGAATCGTCAGTCCTTTTTGCGCATAGTTCTCGTCAATATATTCTTTAGCTTTTTGTACGATCAGATTGCTATGGGTATGAAGCTCTTCTACAGATGGATCACTCGTGTAACTGTTCCAGTTGAAATCCCCATAATAGAACACATAATGGTCACTGTGCTCATTGTTCCAGAGAATTGCATTGGAAGCCTGACGGTTCAATACAGCCATAAACGAAAGCCCCTTTAGAATCTGGCTGATGCCAATGACCACGTTCAGATGTAAGTATTTATGGATATTAAAATGAAGACTGCGTCCAAGAATATCTAGTCTATTGATTTGGCTGGCAGATGAATCCTCATAGCTTTTTTCATCCCATTGAATAATGATCGTAATCTCACCATCCGGTGCATAAAAAGCTATCGAGTTCCATTCCTGATCCATTAGTTCTTTGGCAATGTTCAGCGCAGCATAACAAAGAAGCCGTCTGTCCCGCAAAGTGTACTGCTTCTCTTGGTTCATTCCAGACAGTGGTACCTTAAGTTTTAAGACGGAAAAATACGGCCCTTGCAGCTTCAGGTTATCCAGCTTCAGCAGGTTATCTGCCTCAGCAAGTACAACTCCAGGGTCGATGAGCAATTCATTCAAAAGCTTGCTGAATTCTGGAAGCGGCTCTTCCAGTCGAAAGCTCTCGTTAATCCCTGACATGAAAACGTCTAGTTCTGGTGAGGGCTTACCCATCTTAAGGAGCACATTTCTGACCGAATCCAAAAACTGCTCACTATTCAAAGGCTTAATTAAATAATCCTTAGCACCGAGCCTAACGGCCATTTGAGCATATTGAAACGTCTCATGTGCAGAAATCACGATAGTCTGAACCCATGGTTTGGCAAGTTTTGCATGCTGCATCAGATCAATTCCACTCATTGCACCCATCTGAATATCCGTAACGAGCAGATCAATTTCCTCCATGCGGATACAGTCCAACGCCTCAAATCCGCTATTAGCTGTATAAATATTAGAAATATCCAGCCCGGATGAAGCTAATAAATTGCTCAGTCCTTTACAAATCAATGGTTCGTCATCTACTACCAATATATTGAACATATCTGTATGCTCCCCTTCCTTAGTCCTGATTCTCCGATTTCGGAAGCTTGACTGTTACTAGCGTTCCGCCTTCTGTACGAGGGGTATAGCTGATGCCATAATCAGAGCCAAAATGTAAATGAATACGCTGGTTAATATTACGGATACCATAACCGCTGGTAGGATTCGGACTGTCATCATTCAATACAGCTTCAATGGCTTCATAATCAACAGACTTATATCCGTTATCTTCAATAGAGATCCTAACGGTTTCGTCCTCACAAACTGCAGTGATGGTGATCTCACCATCCTCGCCCATATTTTTGACCCCATGAATAATAGCATTTTCTATTAATGGCTGCAGCGTAATTTTAGGAATTAGGTTGCTTTTCGTATTTGGGTGAATATCCATCACAACTCGAAATACGTAATCATAGCGGTGCTGCTGCAGCTTGATATAAGCCGTTGCATGCTCCAGCTCTTCTTCAAGGGTAATCAGCTCCCTTCCCCGACTAAGACTGATCTTCATAAGTTTGGACAATTCCTTGATCATCTCGGCGGATTCGACATTCCCTTCTAATGAGCTTTTCCAATAAATGCTCTCTAGGGTGTTATAAAGTAAATGGGGGTTGATCTGTTGATATAGCAGTTGAAGCTGTGATTCCTTCTGTTTAAGCTCCATCTGGTATTTATATGTGATTAATCCGTTAAGCCTGCGGGCCATGTCATAGGTAGAAGCAATCAGCACACTGACCTCATCATTACTCCCCCTCCGCGGCGTCTCTGGAACACGATTACCCGGCTCGTATTTTCGCACGAAAAAAGCCAGCTTTTGCAAAGGAGTCATTAATGAACGCCAGAAGTACGTTATCATAATCAGTCCAAATACTGCATAAGCCACGGTGATATATTGAATAACACTTTTCATTTCGTTCTGTTGCTGCAATAGCGCCTTCACTGGAACTTTGTAGACCAGTTTTTGACCAAGCGCATGGTTATTGTTAACCACATAGATAAAATCGGAGGTAATCACATCTACTGTACCTTCCAAATCCTCAGCAACCACCGTCTCCGGCAACGCAATCACTTCTCCAGTATTATTCGTAGTGGAAGCAAGAACACGGTTATTCAAGTCTGTTAAGTAAATTTCGCCGTCAGGCAAAGAGATTGATTTGAGGGATTCTCCAATTTTAGAGTCCATTTTGGTGATGACCAAAACGCCAATCGTCTCCGCTTTTCTGGAAATGTTGTTTACAGCTCTCATGTAAGTTAGTGTTTTTAAATTCTCTGCTTGCGCGCTTAGCCTCTCCGTGAACTTCAGTGAGCCGCGTCCCTTCTTCTGAACAACCTCTTCAAACCAGTATGGCTCTTCGGCTTTGGAAAAGAAATAAACGCCCGCCTTCTTAACCTGTGGGAAATTGGGGGCGAAAAAGTAATAATCATTCGGATCGTATATATAAAGGGAGTAATAAATACCATCCCCCCGTTCAGCACCCTGGGAGTAACTGACCAACAACTTCTCTATCGTCTCATACCGTTTGACTCTCTCCAGTATGGTATCCGAGCCAGTCATATTAATTTGCTGAATCAGAGGATTCTGTATCACGGTGGTAGTGATTTTATTTACTGTGTCGATATCCCGATTAATAATCGTAAAGTTCTGCTTGTTCAATTCCACATAAGCATTCGTAACATGGCGCTTCAGTATTTGCTCCGCCTTCATATTCCCATATATGTTCAAAAAGAGGATCGGAGAAATCATAATCAGAAATAGCAGGATGAGCTGCTGCTTGACGTTCAGCTTTCGAATCAATCTAATCAGCCTAGACAACACTATAGTCACACCTCCGGGTTAAATAACTATATCAAAGGGATAAACGCTTACATATGTTCATTTTAAAGTTTTTTATGGTCATTTGTATGTAGTTTTTTTCTGTTGTGCGGATTATAAGAGCATGGTGATATAGACGTCACTGCGTGGAGCGTTTGGGCTTACGATCGCTGTTATCCTCAGATTTCCTGATTTTATACCGCTTTGCGGTAGAAATCCGAGGATAAAGGCGACCACTTCGTTTCTCCAGCTCCAAACCTCCACTCCGCAACTTCATCACCGAGATTCTTAAAAACCGAAAACAGAAAAAGTGAGGGCGCGCAGGGGCCACTGCGTGGGGCTTTGGGACCCGATACTCCCTCTGAGCTTCTACCGAAATTCTGAACTTCTTGAGTCTTTTGAGTATAATAGCTTTCCAAGCTGCATCATCACGTTGAGCCATTGGATGCACGTTGGTTTTTTCGAGCAGCTGATCTTGTCAGCTGAATTCAGAGCGTGAGTGCAGGAATTCAGAATAAAGAAAAAAAGACCGACCCCACAGTAGCGTCAACTACTTGGGAGTCGGTCCCCTGTTCAATTATCCTTAGTCTGTCAACAACTCATACAATCCTTTTACAACCATATCAGCTTCCTTCAACACTTCCGGCTTACCTATGCCCACTGCCTTCATACCTGCAGCCTTACCTGCTTGAACTCCCGCTTCCGCATCCTCAAACACGACACATTCGTCCGGCTGTAAGCCTAGCTCCTGACCAGCGATCAAGAACACCTCCGGGTCCGGCTTGGCAAGTGACACTTTGTTACCATCAACTACAGCATCAAACAGATCCGTAATGTTCAGCTTATTCAAAATAAACTCTGCATTCTTACTAGCTGAACCTAACGCAATTCCAATCCCGCGCGTTCTCAGTCCAGTTAAGTATTCTTTGACCCCAGGAAGCAGTTCCGACTCCTCAAGCTTAGAGATGTACTCTACATATAGGCGATTCTTCTTCTCCGCCATCGCAAGCTTCTCCGCTTCTTCAAATTGTAGGCCGCCAACCTCCAGAAGAATATCGAGCGATCTCATCCGGCTCACGCCCTTAAGACGTTCGTTATCCTCCTCAGTAAATGTAAAGCCTAGCTCGTCAGCAAGACTCGCCCAAGCCAAATAATGATATTTGGCTGTGTCTACGATTACGCCATCCAGATCAAAGATGGCTCCTTTCATATTTTGCAACATGGATTTACTTCCTCTCCGTTGTTAGTTAATGTCTATACTGTTGTTTCGGCCAAGGTTAGCCGCAAGCTCTCACCTGCACCACAGGACTTTCCTTCTCGCCCTTGTACCGAGAACACCAGAGTCCCGCTGTAGTCGGCTGCTGTGGTAACTGTAACTTCATCCTTGCTGATCCGCAGTTTAAAGGTATCTCCCCGAAGCGTAACCGGAAGCTCAACAGACTGCCAATGTTTAGGCAGTGAAGGTTTGATATGGACAGTTCCGCCATCGTAATCCAACCCTGCAAAACCAAGTACCGCAGCCATCCAAGCACCGCCGTTAGCGGCTGGGTGGGTACCACCAATATAGAGATCCCCTACATACTGCTTAGATTCTCCCGTGAGATCTACAGTAGCTGTGCGCATAAAATATGGATATCCCCAATCCGGAGAACCAATATCGGCAGCTACCAAAGCGTAGATACAAGGACTAAGACTTGACCCATGCTCGGTGCGCGGTTCGTAGAATTCCCAGTTCGCTTGTTTCACTTCCTTGGTGAAGGAATGTTTGAATAGATTTAACATCAATACGACATCCGCTTGCTTCAGTATGGTTGTAGTTGTGGCTAATCCATTACCGCCACCCAAATACTCATTTTTGTTAAGTACACGGGATTTCAATTCTGGCAGCTCGATATCCTCTAAGGTGAAGTAACGGTCGAATTGTTCGATGACAAGGCTGGCTGGGTCTGGCTGCGGAACATAGAAGCTATCCAGCATAGCTTTGAACTCTGTCAGAAACGGACCTTCACTAAACTCTGTAGACAGTTGGCTGTATACTTCCGGATACTTATCTTGCAGCAATTCTGCTGTACGCAAGGCAATCTCCAGTGTCTCCTTAACCAGAGCATTCGTAAAAGCATTATTGTTCACACGCTCATGATATTCGTCTGGACCTGTTACATCTAGAATCTCGAAGCGTTCTTTTACTGAATTATAGTAAGCATAAGAGTAGAAGAACCGGGCACATTCCCAGATCACTTCCGCCCCTCCGCTAGTTAGCAGACTCTCGTCACCTGTAAATTGAACGTATTTCCAGATCCCATGTACAACATCTCCACTGATATGAACCTGCTTATCGCGGAAATAAGTCCGCATTGGTCGACCGGTAAATACATCATTCACATTAAACAGTGTACAAGCATCGTCTCCTGTATCCTGACTTTCCCAAGCATAGAATGCTCCCAAAAAACCATATTCCGCGGCCTTCCGGCGAGCTCCGTCCAAGGTATGAATCCGGTACATCATCAGGTTGCGAGCAACCTTTGGATCCGTATGCAGGAAGAACGGCAGCATAAACATCTCTGTATCCCAGAATACGGCTCCTTTATAAACCTGACCCGATAAACCACGAGCCGGGATAGAAACCTTTTCCGAAACCGTAGGTGCAATAATTAACAGCTGATAAATACTGTATCTTAGAGCAAACTGGGCATCCTCATCGCCTTCGATAATGACATCGCTAAGTGACCATCTTTCTTCCCATTGCTGGCGATGAGCCTGTAATAACTCGTCATAACCGAGCGTTTCAGCAGCTTGGACAGACTTCACTGCTTCTGACTCCGGTGCACTAACATCAAGTCCAGTATATACCGCAACGTACTTAAACCATTCATAGGTCTCACCCGCACGCGCTTCAAAAGAAATCCGGCGAATACTAGCGCCCTCATCCAGTTGCTGATCTCCAAAATTAAATACGGCTCTCTCCGCTACAACTACCGGAATGTTCAATTCTCCACTCGTAGAGGAATAGACGAGTACCTCGTCCTGTGACTGTACCTTTTGACCAAAGAGGTGGGGACCATTGATATCCCATACATCTACGTCAATCCCGGTCTCAATCACAATTTGGCAATCTTGTGTACTATGGATAGAGTATTTACTAACGAGCAGATGAAGATTGTCCTGGCTTACAAAACGATCTGCTGTGAACGTCAACGTTCCTCCGTCAGATATATCATACTCAGTATTCCGATGATGAATCGCACTGCGGATATTCAGCTCCTGCATATGAGAGCTCGGTTCAAGCTCTAGCACACTTAAAGGCTGACCGTTACAGACAACCTTGGTCCATAATCCATTCGGAGCATTGACAGGTTCTCTCCACTTATTTCCCGCTTTGTCATATAGACCGGCTAAAGTTACGGCAACTAACTCAGTTTTACCGAATTCCTCCAGTGTGCCGCGATATCCCATATAGCCATTGCCTAACATATATTTGTTCCCGTTCGTCGTCACCAGTTGCTTGTCGAAATGACTATCCCTAACCGCCCAGCTCATCGGGCCAACATCCCTTCGCCTAGCGGAAGCGTCGTGCCGGAAGCATCCACTGTAATGGACTGGCCGTACACGATAATATCCGTGCTACCCCCATGAATTGCTGTGAGCGTTACTGAAGTTTTGTTTACCAAAATACGTAGTAATACCCCTTCGTACATCACTTGGAAACTATACTCGTTCCAGCGTTCAGGTAATGAAGGTTGGAAGGACAACCGCTCTCCATCTGAACGCATACCACCAAAGCCATATACAATATTCATCCAAGCGGCTGCAATCGAAGTTGTGTGAAGCCCTTCACGTGTATTACGGTTGTAATTGTCTAAATCCAGTCTTGTCGCAAATTCAAAGAACGAATAGGCTTCTTCCGGCTTACCGATTTCGCTTGCCAGTATGGAATGGATTGAAGGTGAAAGTGAAGATTCATGAATACATCTAGACTCGTAATATTCATAGTTGGCCAGCTTCGCTTCTTTAGAGAATTGTCCATTATATAAGAACATAAACATAAGGACATCCGGTTGCTTAATCATGTCATAACGGTACAGACGATCATATGACCAGTTCGAATAGAGCGGAAACTCCGTTACAGGGATGGAATGAATATCAATATGCGGCATATCGAAGAATCCATCATGTTCTTCAAATACTCCTGTTACTTCGTCAACCGGAATTTTCATATGGTCTGCTTTATTTTTCCAATCGGTAAGCTCTTCGTCACGAAGCCCCGTCTTTTCTACAACCGTCGCAAAAGCCGTTGGTGCCTGTTCTTTCATTTCCCGCAGGGTATTCAGGGTGTATTCAAATGATTTTTGGGCCATCAGATTAATATAGCAGTTATTATTCACCATCAATTGGAACTCATCAGGACCCATTACGCCAAAATATCCATATTTCCCGCTTTGTTGACCCCATTGACCGCGTGTAGCGTAGAATCTACTAATCTGAACCAGCATCTCAGCGCCTTTACTGTGCAGGAATTCTTTATCGCCAGTATTTTTGACATAATGCCAGATACCATAGGAAATAGCAGTCCCTACATGAAGCTGAAGATTCGAATGCTGCCAAAGATCACAGCTCTCTGTTCCATCTATAGTAGCAATAGGGTAACATGCTCCCTCGCAATCAACATCTTTAGCACGTTGCATAGCCTGAGGTAACGTCTTATATCTAAAGTCCAGCAAGCTTCGGGCGGCCTTAGGATTATTGAACATATAGAAAGGCAAGCAATACGATTCTGTATCCCAGAAAGCCAACCCACGATATACTTCTCCCGTCAGCCCTTTAGCGCCGATGTTGAACCCAGGATGATCACCATGATAAGTCTGATAAAGCTGGAAAATGCAAAAGCGAATGCCCTGCTGATTCTCAGGATCGCCCTCGATCCGAATATCACTTGTCTCCCAGATACCATTCCAATAGGCTGTCTGATCCGCGAAAATTTGAGTGTCTTTCAGTTGACTCGCACTTTCAGCAAGAGCTAGCCCTTTGCTCCACAGCTCTTCAGCTGAATGTGCAGATTCACTATCTGAATAGTTGATAACCAGCTTTGTAAAATGAGTCGATTCTCCTTGAGCAAGCTCCAAAGTAAAGCTTTGCCCTATAAATTTTTCATGTTCAGTTCGGGTAAGCTGAAGCGGCTGCGAAGATTGTAAAGTAAAGCTGGAGAATAGCTTGTTAGCTGTGTTCACTGTTCTCGCCATAATAGCAGTGGTAGCTCCTTGTTCTCCGCTGCGGAGACTACTCCACATACATTCGCCGCGTTCCTCATGAATAATGCTGAAATCAAGACCCGCACAAATGTCTACGCTGCCCGAAAAATTAAGTGGCTCAAATTCCACCCGCTGTAGCCCCAGATGAGACATCGTCATGCTGACTAAGCGTGTAAAGACAACTTTTAAGCTTTTGCCATCATTTAGGTGCCAGATCAGCTCCCGCCGGTAGGTTCCACTACGAAGATCAAGTTTACGTACATAATCCGATATTTTACTTTTTGCCAGATCCAGCTGCTCACCATTCACAGTGATCCGCGTATACAGCCAGTCCACCGCATTCACCATGTATCTCAGCGAGCGAATGATTCCTTTATAATGATTGCCAATGTCCAATTGTTCATTTAACCCGTTGAAATAACTGCCTTGCAGGGAATCCCCAGAGTAACCTTCCTCAGCATACCCCCGCACACCCATATACTCATTTCCTAGTGAAAAAATAGATTCCGAGGTCCGATTTCGTTCTGGATCAAAGCCCTCTTCAATAATTGCCCAAGGATCTACCTTAAGATATTTGTCAGCCACTTTAGCCATGTATGATTTCCCCTTCTCCTGGTTTTTGCTCCATTCTCAGGATATCGTTCCATACCCGTTGCGCCAATGTCTGACCTTAATGAAGATGTGTGCGTTTATACGGAGTTGAAATCGAACGGATTTCTATATCATGAATTTTTGCAGTATAATATGTAGAATCTAATAAGAACGCCAAAAAAACAGCGACAGACCCATTATTTGAGAATAATGGATTGCCACTGCTGATATATAAAGAACATATACTTCTTACTCCTTTTTAGTTAAAAATCATATTACATCTAGCACTTTTGAAGTGAAAATAATCACAATGTTGAAAATTCGACACTTTTAAATGGTTTTTCTTACCCAAATTGAAGATTAAAGAGGTATAATTAATTTAAAATTTACTGAAAAACTGAGGGAATAAAGGGGATGTCGATTATGCTAAAAGAACATTACAATGTCATCGAAGCCCACGGAAATACAAACTGTTTCTCCGAACAGAATTTCAACAGACTTCTTGTTACTATGAAAGAGCGCGTTGTTCCAGAGGGTTCACATCTTTTCTGGGAAGGCGACTACTCGGATAAATTGTTTTATATCAAACGTGGACGTGTGAAATTAACTAAATCAACGGATGAAGGTAAAGAACTTATTCTTTATATGTACCAAGCTGGCGATATGGTAGGTCAAGCGGACCCATTCTTCAGCACCAAGCACAGCTTTACTGCAGAAGTGATTGAAGAAAGTGAAGTTGGCGTTATCGAACAAAAGGATTTAGAAATTCTCATTTGCCAACATTGTGATTTTGCCATCGACTTTATGAAATGGATGGGCATTCATCACCGTCTAACTCAAACGAAATTCCGTGATTTGATGATGTATGGCAAACCAGGCGCATTGTGCTCCACACTCATTAGACTTGGCAACACCTATGGTGAGAAGAGCAGCGATGGTGAGAACATCCTCATCAACAAAAAAATTACGCATACAGATCTGTCCAACATGATCGGCGCCACTCGTGAGAGTGTAAACCGGATGCTGAGTGACTTGCGTAAAAAGGATGCGGTTGAGTACGAAAACGGCATGATTGTCATCAAGGATCTTGGTATGCTGCAGGAAATTTGCCACTGCGAAATGTGTCCAAACGAGATCTGCCGAATTTAATTCCATTATCATATACCCTCTATTCACCTCAATGAAACTTATATGACCCAATTATTCTGCACATTATAAAATAGAGTGGTCCAAGACGCCTAACATAGGCGTCTTTTTTTATACCACAAGACAAGCAAAAACGCCTTCGGCGTCCCTAATGGACGGTAAGCGTTTATGCGAGAAATATAAGGATAATTTATAGCGTGAAACTTATACTTTCTTATATTTAGAAAAAGAGCTGGACCCGAAATTGGGTTCAGCCCTATAACCATAAATATTCTCTTAACGTTTGTTCTGAGTACTTCGCACGGGAGAAATCATCCAATAGGCCATACCAACAAATACGCCACCGCCAATTATATTTCCTAGTGTAACGGGTATCATATTGTGTATCCATCCGGCAATCGTAACGGTGTCTGGGTGATTCGGGAGCAACACCGCAACGCTTAGTAGGGTCATATTAGCCACGCTGTGTTCATAACCACTCGCAATAAAGGCGAACAAGCACCACCAGATCAGAACCAGTTTGGCTGTTTCACTTTTAGCGCGTGAAGCCATCCATAGCGCTAGACAGACCAGCCAGTTACAGAGAATCCCGCGGAAAAAGAGCTCCGAAAACGGAAGGCTCATTTTCTTAGCTGCAGCTGCGAAGATCAGATGCTCTGGGGGCGCAGCATTGAATAGTCCAGTTCCTCGAATTAATAGTGCTAAAATCACTGCCCCTGCCACATTCCCTACAAACACAAGCACCCAGTTCTTGATGGTATCCCAAATACTTGTTCTGCCAGCAAGTGTACTAACCGTAAAGAACATATTATTTCCGGTAAACAGCTCTGAGCCTGCAAACACAACAAGAGTCAAGGCAATACCGAAGGATGCACCCATAATGAGAGGTTGGAAAGGTGATTTGGCAGCCGCTAGAGGCGCTCCCAGCGAGAAAATAAGAATAATCCCAATGCCTACATATGCCCCGGCCAAGAGGGCTGCTAGAAAATATCTTGGTAAACTTTCATTCATTTGGTCTCGCTTGCTGACTGCCGCCTCGACAATGTTCTCCACACTTTGTGTAAACATAATACTCCACCCCACCGTTTTCTATTTAATCCTTTACTACAACCTTCGGTGTCTACAAGCTCACTGTCACAATGTCTCCACTAAGGGAGACAGGATAAGTCACAACACTACCTTGATCCGGTGCTTGTACTTCACCCGTGCGGAGATCTATTTTCCAATCATACAGTGGATCATAAAGAAAGTGTCCCGAAACGATCCCTTCAGCAAGCGGACCCCCTTTGGGATGAGGGCTCCGATTCTCCAGCGCATAGATCGCTCCGTCAGAGGTACGAAATACAGCCAGCTCCACATTTCCAGCCACAACTACCCGGCCGATCTGTAACAGGAAATCCTTTACATTTCCTATCGTATATGTCTGTGTTGCCATTTTCATTGTTTTTCTCCCTTCTGTTTGTGTAATCTATCCGTTAAAGTCTTGTTTCTTCAAAAAGTGCAGCACGTGTGCTGTTATCATTCAGTATTTTTTTCCAAGGATCTGTGACCTGAGTTAAGGCAAAATCAATCCGCGCCGCAAGCTCTTTTCGATTCTCTTCATTGTTGAGAATGACCGTTTGAATCTGTTCTAGCCCCATACGCTCAACCCACTCGGAGGTTCTCTCCAAATAATTTCCGGTTTCACGGTAGTATTGCATCACAGCCGAGCACACTTCAATTAACTCTTCATCGGTCTTCACCTTGCAGAAGGCGTCCGCTATTCGCGGTTTAATACCGCCGTTACCACCGATAAATACTTCCCAACCGCCATCATTACCGACGATACCGATATCCTTCGTGCAGGATTCTGCACAATTACGAGGACAACCGTTAACAGCCATTTTAAACTTCGCCGGAAAATCAAGACGCTCATACTTACGCTCCATAAGAGCGCCCATTCCCATCGAATCTTGTGTGCCAAAACGGCAGAACTGCGAGCCCACACAAGTCTTAACCGTACGAAGAGATTTGGCATAACCGTAACCTGAAGGCATATCCAGCTCTTCCCATACCTTAGGTAAATCCTCTTTTTTCACACCGATCAGATCCAGGCGTTGCCCGCCAGTCACCTTCACAACTTTCACATCATATTTAAGCGAGACATCGGCGATTTTCTTCAGATCCTCTGGTGTTGTTACCCCGCCGTACATGCGTGGTATTACAGTGTAGGTTCCATCCTTTTGAATATTGGCACCCATTCTTTCATTTACAAATCGGGATTCTTTCTCATCTTGATGAGTATCAGGGTTGATCATCCCTAGATAATAGTTAATCGCCGGACGACACTTGGAGCAGCCTTCCTCTTGTTTCCAACCGAGTACATTCATGACCTCTTTTGTTGTTTTAAGACCTTTAGCTGTGATTTCAGCAACAATCTCATCACGGCTAAGCGTTGTACAGCCACAAATACCTTGCTTGGCAGCTTGCTGGAAACTGTCACCCAAGACAAATTGCAGGATTTGTTCTACTACGGGTTTGCAACCCCCACAAGAGCGAGTAGCGCCAGTGCAAGCTTTAATCTCATCCACAGTAGTAAAACCATGTTCGGTGACGGCATCTACGATCGCTTTTTTAGTTACACCGTTACAACCGCAGACAATTTCTTCGTCCGCCATCGTCTCTACGGAAGCACCCTTCTTAGCTCCCCCACCGCAGCATCCCGTTCCCATGACCTCTGTATAAATTTCATCGGTCATTACCGCGCCTTGTTTTACTAACTTTTGCAGATTCGCGGACTCCGTCACATCACCGAACAAGACCGCACCGACAATTACATTATTTTTGAGCAAAATTTTCTTATAGGTTCTCTTCCATTCATCTTTGCTTGAGATCACCGTGTGTTCAGGAGAATCCAAAAACTCACCTGCAGAAAATACATCCACCCCAGATATTTTAAGCTTCGTGGAAACAATGGAACCTTCATAAGGCTTCGTTTCACTACCACATAAATGTTTAGCTAGAACCATGCCTTGCTCAAATAGCGGGGCCACCAGTCCGTAACACACTCCACGATGCTCGGCACATTCGCCGATGGAATATACGTTCTGCATGGAGGTTTGCAGATAATCATCCACTACGATCCCACGATTTACGGAGATTCCGCTTTCTTTTGCCAACGTTACATTCGGTTTAATTCCGACGGCCATTACCACAAAATCTGCAGCAAGCGTACTGTCATCACTGAACCGCAATCCACTTACTCTCTGTTCCCCGGTCAATTCTACCGTTTGTTTGCCCATAGCAAATTTCACACCTTGACGCTCTAGCTCAGCTTGCAGCATCGAGGAGGCATTCCGATCAAGCTGGCGCTCCATCAGGTCTTCCATTAAATGAACTACAGTAACGTCCATACCTAGGTTCACAAGACCTTTTGCTGCTTCCAGCCCAAGCAATCCCCCGCCGATTACAGCCGCTTTTCTATATTGTTTAGCCGCTGCAAGCATCGCATCACAGTCGGAAATATCACGAAACCCAACCACGCCCTCTTTATCACTGCCAGGCACAGGTAAAATAAAAGAATTCGAGCCTGTCGCAATAATTACTTTGTCGTAAGGCACTGACAACCCGTTATCTGCAACAACTTGTTTGGACTCTTCATCAATTCGTGTCACTGTAGTACCCGTGTGCAGGGTAATATTATTGTCTTCATACCAATTCCAGTCGTTTAGGATGATATCATTAAGGGTTTTGCTACCTTCAAGAACATAAGACAACATGATCCGATTGTAATTGGGATGTGGTTCATTTCCAAAGACCGTGATGTCATAAGCTCCACCCAGCTTCAAAATCTGCTCTATCGTACCTATGCCCGCCATACCGTTGCCTACTAACACTAATTTTTCTCTCTTTGCTGTCATGGTTAGGTGCCTCCTCAAGCTTATGAGTACATGCTCAATTTCTCTTCTACATATTGGAATTATACGGTTCAAATTCAAGTCGTCATTGTGATTGCGGTCACTTTAATTGTGAATGTTTTCACACTTTAGTTCGCTAATGATTGTTAGGTATTTTCAAACATAAAAAGCCAGACCAACGATTCTGAAGAACCGTTAATCTGGCTTTGATGTACTATTTTTAACGTAAAGTTAATAGAATCTCTAAGACATCATGAGGCATAAGCTTCATATCCATCCCATTATCGAGCAGTAGCTTTCCGTTCACCTTCAGTTTCCAGACTTCATTACTTAGCGGGGTATAATCATTGACAGAAAGCACGCTTCTACTACCATCATCCATCTGCACCATACCGCAGCTCTTTAGCAATTCTCTTACAGTTAAATCCTCTTTAAATAACATAATATATGAATGCTGCAAATCTACTTCTACACTTCCGCCGTTCAAAGTCAGCATTACAGTTTGAAGTGGTTCTTGATGGTCCTTAGATTTCGCTGTGAAGACTAGCTGTGAATCATATCCTACAACGTTATTCCAATCCGCTTTCCCAATGATTTGACCGTCCATCTGAAGCTCCCAAACCATTCCCGACTCTAGTGAAAAATCCTTTACCGAAAGAATACTTGAGTTATCCTCAGCAAATGTGGCAATATTACTACCTTTCAGTAACTCCATTATTGATATTCCATTTCTGTAGCTCCCACTGAGTGACCTGTCCGATGGTTTGGTAAGCAGTTCTTGATCACCAATCTTAACCGATATCATCGGCCCCTCAGATCTTGCTGCACCATTATTATCATTACTATTAGCATCAGTCTGAGTGGAGCATCCATTTATTATGAATACGATGATTAAGCCTAGCATCAACTTCCACAAATTTCGCGTGGGCATCCTGGCACCGCCTTATCCCGCCTAATGACCCTATAGCGTCTCAGGCTTGTAAAGTTATGTATACTATCTATTTAAGAATAACTTAAACAAGCCTTGTTCTCAAATAAGTAAAAATTCTAGATTCCCTAGAATAGAGTTCTTCTCGAAAATCATATAAACATAGAATTCCTCTATATAGATTATTTTTATACGCAATACATAATTATTACATCCCTAGAACAAAAACCGCACACTTGCAGGCTTCCCTTCTTTTGCTCATTCGGCGACATTTCGTTCTCCGCGTTTAAGCATCCTTCCACAACTGGCCAACCTGCCATCAATTAATCTTAACCATATTTTTCAGGATCATTTCATCTACCTTTTTCAACGGAGGTATCCTCATTGCTTTGCATTGTATAATTTCCTAATAAAAAAAGCCCCCTAAGGGACTCTTTAGAGCTCTATTCGTCTTCACTGGTATCTAGGGAACAATATATTATTCTCCAGATGTACATGTTCAAAAGTCATACTCTCCAGCTCTTCCAGCCGAGCATATGTCAATCGATAGGTCGTACAAGCATGCGCCGGTGGAGTGAAATCATCTGTAACACTACGTATTTTTCTCAAAATATCGCCCGCACCATCATGCTCATACTCCAGCTCAGACAATGACTCGCGGAGTGCTGTCAAGCCTTCTTCAGTAGGATTAGCATCGTACGTCAACAGCTTAGGAAACTCATCTTCTTCTTCTTTAGCCGTATGCGTAAGCAGTTCTTCCTTTAGTGTGTTAAACAAGTCATATAACTCAGCCAGATGAGGAGAATCGCCACCATGCACTCGATACACCTTAGTTACATTTTGGCTAATGAGGGGTAGCTCTTCACGGAGATAACGGTGATGTTTGTTTATGATATGGTCAATTAACTCTTCAGAAGGTGCAGTATTCCAAGCGATTTCCTCTCCGGGTACTGGATACTCTTCGAACAGCTTGTTAAGATCACTGATGATTAGCTCTTGATCCAGACCACGTTCAGCCGCTGCTTCAGCAAGAGGTTTAGCTCCACCGCAACAGAAATCAATCCGTTTTGCCTTGAAATAATCTGCCGATTTAGGGAACTGCAATACAATATCTCTAACTAGTGCATCTGGGGTAAACCCAGCTTGTACCGATTGTGCTTGCTTCGAATCCGAAATACTATCATTAAGTTGTTTAGTTTCCATTATAGCTCCTCCTTGGGTTATGGGATTAGGTTTTGAATAAATCTTATCCACTTCTTCACCTTAACCCTGAAAGGAACTTTGACTTGTGATTGTACGCACGGAAATTGTATCTTATTTTTGAACGAAATTGGAGATTAATGCACATGCAAAATAAACGCAAAAAAAGCACCTTTACCTACAAAGGTGCTTGTTCAACTCTCTTTATTGCACATAAGCCTGCATATACGTCCGCTGTCCCTTTGAATCCTTCAAATAAGGTCCCAACCCGGCAAAACGCAAGTGATCCATATAGACACCGGTCATCCATCTGCCTTCCGTCAAACCCCCATTCCATTTAAGGACAAGATCAGGCGCGGAAATCCATTCCTGAAAGACTCGGATATTCTGATCTTTGTATTCTTTACATGGCTTAGACCGCTCAATAAGGTGAAACTCATTAAGATACGTTGGAACGAAATAAGAGGATATCGTATGCAAATCATCATCGTCAAAAAAGGGCTCATCGCCTAAAAAGGGCTTGAATAATACGGTGTTCTCGTACATGGACCAAATTACTGCTTGCAGCACCATGCTCTGGCGAATGCCGTTATGAAACTTATATTGTCGCTCATGATTCATCGCATTTTCCTCTTCGAGAGGTTCCGTCGACTCCAGACAGTGCCGTTCACAGCCAATACATTTCCAGCCGGTAGGACTCTGAATCCATTTTTGAAAAATAGTTCCGCTATCATTGTTCCCTTTGTAGAGTGAAGAGATAATGCTGTAAGGCACGCCAATCCACGCATCCCATAAGGAATCAGGAAGATGGCTATGCAGCATGAACAACGTCTTGTCATAGATGAGCTGTACTTTGATAGAAGCATTCTCTAGCTCAGCAACATCCTTTTTTCCATACGTTATTTCCCGGGAAAACAGGGTCGTCTTCGTCTTCATCTCCCTCGCCTCCTAATAGTTTTGCTATGCCTGTACTCCAGCTGAGTAGTTTTGAGCAAAAACCAATACGCGAGCGCTTGCATTCAAGGATCATACAATGTTTTTCTATTATATTACAATTATTTTTAAACTGTGCAAGTTTTTTTCAAGCATAAAGGATTGGAACAAAACTGTCACTGTCTAATATTTAGAAATTGAAAAGCCCTTTTTCCACCATTTCGGAAAAAGGGCCACAACATTACTGTGAATTTTAGTCTACCCAGCTCTCAGCCCAAGACTGAATTTGCTGCATAACAGGCTGCAATGCACGGCCTTTATCTGTTAATTCATACTCAATACGTACGGGTGTCTCTGGGTATACATGCCTAACCAGGATACCCTCACCTTCCAAATCCTTCATCCGCTCGGACAGCATCTTATCGCTCATTGAAGGAATGAGGCCGGAGATATCTTTAAACCGCTTCGGTCCACTCATCAATGTCTGAATAATAAGTCCATTCCAACGTTTGCCTAAGAAAGAGAAGGCTGTTTCAAATCTGGGACACATCGCAAATTGATGTTCTTCCATTGTTCTCACCTCTCACTAGCGAAACTTACTATTAGTTAGTATATATAATATTAACACATTTTAACCTTGATGAACATCGTTTACCAAAAAAAGTTCATCTGACTCTATTATTATATCCCCAATGTCAATCCCCCACAGGTCCTTTAGATCCCCGCCCGGCAATCGCTTCGGTTACGATTTGTGCCAAGTCGTCATTTCCAAATAACGAAAGCACACCCAGAACTGTATCATCAGAAATGTCCCCTGCTTCCTCCGCAGAAACCGTGAGGGAAAGCGCATGGCGCAAAGCTTCATTCCCTTCTTGCTGCGGATAGGCCTGCAAATAAAGCGCATGTGGATCGAGTCCTTGATTGACGCACCACTGAGCAAAGACAAGAATCATCATCTCTTCTTCGCGCTTATAGCTTTCGATGATCTGTTCCTCCACTAATTTACGGTTATCCTCCATATATTCTTCTCCTTTCTCGGAGACCTCATTCAGCAAGCTGTGCCGCCAGCATATGACTAGGCAGTACCGCTGAAGCAGCAATGCTGCATTGCTCCGGTGTATTTATATTGCTAAGAAAATCGTTCACCACTCCACTAAAACCTCTTCTATCCAGCACAGTATCCCAGCTTCCAAAGCTTTGAATTTGCGGCTTGGCATCCTTTTTATAAAGAACAGCCTTGTCCAGATCCACCACTTCCACTGATCTGCCATATCCATGTAGCTCAAGCTTCTCCACATCCACGCCAGCTTCACGAATCATACTGTACATCCCTACTGCGCCATGTTTCCAGCTGAGCATTCCAGATGCCTGTAGAAGACGACCTGCTTCATTAGATTGAAGATGATTACGAAGCCGTTCATAATGATCTCCACACAACCACAACAGCAAATCAAGCATATGGATCAAATCATCATGCACAGTTTCGCGGCTGGTACCCGTCTGTAGCTTCGTTCGATGTTTTATCGCACTACAATGGCTAATCCCACCGACTTCCTCAAGCCATTGCTTAGCGGTAACATACATAGGGGCAAAACGGCGATTAAAGCCCACTCCTAGCAAAAGCCCTTTATCTTGTGCTAACTCCGCCATCCTTCTGGACTCTTCAAAATCATAAGACAGCGGCTTATCTACATATACCGAAATCCCATGTTCGAGACATTTTGTTACTATATCATAATGTGTAGTCGTTGGGCTATGTACAAATACTGCATCCAGATCCCAAGAAAACAGCTCATCCAGATTCGTCGTACCTTTAGGAAAACGGTAAGTTTGAACGGCCTGATCCACCGTTGTCGGTGAATGACTAAGAACACCAACTACCTCCGCATGTTCATGCTGAGAGAGCAATGGCAAATATACTTTGCGGGCGATATTGCCGATTCCTATTATGGCGACTCTTTTACGTTCAGATGCAATCATTGATCTTCCCCCTCTCAATACTTCAATAACTCGTTCATTCTCTCTTTGTTCTCTACAAATGCTATTATACCTGCTTCTCATTCTCTGACAATTGATCTTTACTTCAATATTCACTTCTTTTCCCTTATGATGAGATGAATGAGTGGAAGAAGGGGCATATTATCTATGAAGAAATGGTTCTCGATTATTCTTTATGTTTCGGCCACAACCCTTGCGTTTATCTACAGATATGACATCCTAAGCTGGATGAAAGAGGATCATAATCTTTTCAGTTCCATAGGGATTGCAACTTTACTGGCTTTGTTTCCAGTTGTACCTTACAAAGCTGTCATCGGGTTCTTCGGTTATGCTTACGGGAGTTTAGCGGGTGCTATAATCTGCTGGCTGGCTACAAATCTTGCTGCGGCAATCCTTTTTGGCGTAGTAAAATACTTATTTCAAAGCCAGGCAAGAGCTTACTTAGCCTCCATACCCGCGCTCGAAAAGTTCACAGCCGGCATAGAACGACGGCCTTTCGCTTCAATTGTCCTTGCTCGTCTCGTGCCGATCATTCCCCAAACAGCGGTCAACATCTACGCCGGAGCCGCTGGTCTGCCTTTTTGGAGCTATATTGCAGCTTCTGGCATAGGAAAAATACCGGGGATTGCCTTATACGCCTTTCTCGGAGATCATCTGTTGCAGAATCCCGGAAGTGCAATTACAGCCATCATTGTGTATGCCGCAGTACTGATTATTGCTGGACTGAGTTTGCGTCCCCGCTCTCAAGAAGTGAAGAATCATCGTTAGTGAAGAACTATTTGCTCGCAAACTGGCAGGCAGTTAGTATTTGCTTTATAATTAAATTGTGATCTATTTAATTGCATTATGTGAAATGGAGGGATATCAATGAGTGAACATCAGACTAACCATATAAATACCAAGACAGAAAAAGCAACCTTTGCAGGCGGATGCTTCTGGTGCATGGTCTCGCCGTTCGAAGAATTGCCAGGTATCATTAGTGTCGTCTCTGGCTATACCGGCGGTCATACTGTAAACCCGACCTATGAAGAGGTTTGTTCGGAAACGACAGGACATGTTGAAGCTGTACAAATTACGTTCAATCCAGATATTTTCCCTTATAGCAAGTTACTTGAGCTGTTCTGGCAGCAAATTGACCCTACCGACGCAGGTGGACAATTCCATGATCGCGGGACTTCTTACGGAACAGCGATCTTTACCTATTCGGAGGAACAAAAACAACAAGCAGAAGCTTCCAAGGCAGCTCTGCAAGCAAGCGGTCGGTTCTCTAGTCCGATCGTAACCCCGATTCTCCCGGCAACCACCTTCTATCCTGCCGAAGAATATCATCAGGGTTATCATCGTAAGAATCCAGGCCACTACAAACGTTACCGTAAAGGTTCCGGCCGAGAAGATTTTATCGAAACTCACTGGACACATAAAGAGGACAAACAAAGCTTGAAAGAACGTCTAACACCACTTCAATATGAAGTCACTCAGAATAGTGCAACAGAATCACCTTTTCGGAATGATTTCTGGGATCACCATGGTGATGGCATTTATGTAGATATCGTATCTGGTGAGCCGTTATTCAGCTCGCAGGATAAATACGATTCCGGTTGCGGCTGGCCAAGTTTTACCCGTCCGATCAGGGACTACGCTGTGAAGGAAAAGACAGACCTCAGTCATTTGATGGTTCGCACAGAAGTACGCAGCAAAGTAGCAGACTCTCACCTAGGTCATGTCTTCGACGATGGTCCCGGAGAAAACGGGCTACGCTACTGTATAAATTCAGCAGCATTGCGATTTGTACCTAAAGAGGATCTAGAGAAAGAAGGTTATGGAGAGTATCGCGTGCTCTTCCAGTCTGCCTAATTTTCAATCTTCTGCACAAAAGAAAAAATATCGTCCTTTTATTAGAAAAGCCCTCAATCCATGTAATACGGGACTGACCCCATAACGTGAGACAAATCAAAACACCTTCAAAAGAATGGAACCTTGTCGTAAGATAAGGAGATCATCTTGGAGGTGTTTTTGCATTGGCAACCAGAGTAAGTTATCCCGTGGAAATAAAGATGAAAGCTATAGAAATGAGATTAGCAGGCGTACCTGTGAAAGAGGTTATGGAGCAGCTCGGAATACGGAATAAGACACAGCTAAAGACATGGATGAGATGGAATCGAAATGGTGAACGGCATCGTTTGCAGCAGCCGGTGGGTAAACAGTACAGCTATGGAAAAGGTCCGGAGGACTCTTCGGAGCTCGAAAGAGTAAAGGCAGAGAACCGATTCTTAAAACAACAATTAGAACTGCTAAAAAAGTACGAGGAGTTGGAGAGGAGGTGGAACCAGAGGCCGTTATTGCCTGGATCGAATCCATTCGAAACGAAGTGACGGTGTCTGAGGCTTGTAGATGGCTCGGAATCGCAAGAACGACTTACTACCGCTGGAAAGCAGCTGTGGGGACAAAGCATACAGACAAAGTGGTGGAGAAAATCCGGGAGCTTTGCATCCGTCATAAATTCCGCTACGGGTACCGGAAAATCACGGCGCTCCTTCGGATAGAGCAGAGTATAAATCACAAGCGAGTCCAGCGGATCATGCAGTGTGAGGGGCTTCAGTGCCGCGTGAGGATGAAAAAACGAAAGGTGACTGGGCAATCTGTACACTCCTTTGAAAATCTGCTCAAGCGACAGTTTCATGCAGAAGCACCTCTGCAAAAACTCGTCACGGACATTACCTATTTGCCATTTGGCGGGAAGATGTTGTACTTCTCCAGCATTCTAGACTTGTACAATGGTGAGATTGTGGCTTACAGTATAGCAGATAAACAAGATACCTCTTTGGTGTTGGATACGTTAAATCAACTTCCAAAGCAGGAAAAGATGTTGCTGCATAGCGACCAGGGCAGCGTGTATACGTCCTTTGCGTACCAGGAAGCTGTAAAAGGAAAAGGCATTACCATGAGCATGTCCCGTAAAGGAACGCCCGCTGATAATGCCCCCATTGAATCGTTTCATTCCACCCTAAAGTCTGAAACGTTCTACCTCGAAGATCTCACATCTACAACGACTGCAATCGTTGTAGAGACCATTCGAGACTACATCATTTACTATAACTCATTTCGAATTCAAGCGAAACTAAATAACCAGTCACCGATGGATTTCCGGCGACTGGCTACTTAAACTTGTAAGGTGTTTTGATCCCTGTCTCACAAACGGGGGTCAGTCCCTACCTTGGATTGAGGGCTTTTTAATTTCATAGCGCCTACTCTTTCTCTGAGTCCTTATTAGCCTTCAGATCATCTTCTGAAGCTGCCTCCTTGATCTCTTTTGCCGCAGGAATGATTTGCTCTCTGTTCAGCTCCTTATTTCGTTGACGCATCCTCTCGGTCTGCTGCTCCCGACGCTCGCGAATATTTTTGCGGGAAACTAGAACGACAGCTAGGATAATGGCTACTCCAATTAGTATCGGTAACGCTCCTGCAAGGATAACGACAATCCACTGAAACATAACAGATAGTGCATTCAAGCTTCCTTTTAGAGCATCTGAAGCACGTTCCAGTAACGGTCCTTGCTCTTCCTTCTCTTTGACAGCAATGCTTTCATCCGTCTGATACACTCTCAGTTCTACTGTAGAGAATGATACATTCTGATTAATATATCTCATTCTACCTTTAATCTGCTCAATGGTTTCCTGAATCGAACCAAGCTCGTTCGCGAAGGCGACCAGATCCGTGGATTTCGTTGCTTTTTTCATAAACTCTGTATATTGTGCTTCCATTAACTGCTTGGCCTTCAAACGCGACTCCAGATCAACATACTCTTCAGAGACATCTTGTCCTTGAATGCTGCGCTGTAGAGATTCGTGTTTTACTTGTTCTAATTTATTCAGAAAAGGGGAGAATCCGGAGGCAGGCACCTTAAGGATAAACGTCCCACCTTGCTCGTACTGCGACATATTTTCATTAAACTCAATAATATATCCATTTGCCATGGTTACTAAATTACGTATTTCAGTCTGTGCTTTTCCATAGTCTTCTACTTCCATGTTAAGATTGGCTTTATAGATCAGCTTCTTGTTCAAGCCCGCTACTACATCACTACCAGTAAATCCTGCACTTGCTTGAACTGTATTGTCTGGTGTGGATCCCTTTACAGCCAAGTTCTCGCCGCCACCTGTTTCTGTCTCAGGAGCTGCCGCGGTACTCTGGTCCGCAGATGAGGCCATCGAGCTTTGCGTTTGTACCTCTGCTGCTGCATTGTTACTCATACTACCATTTTCTTTTGCCGAACTATCTGCCGCTGAATTCCTATCCGCTGAGCCACATCCCGCCAAGACCACCGCAAGAATTAATAAACATAAGTAATGCAGACCCCATTTGCGCATTCTCATTCCTCCAAAAATGTAATAGATACCGCTTGCACGGATCATAATATCGTTACGGAATGTCTTGTTCTAAGCAGATCTCTTCCGTCCCTCTATACTATGACGTTCCAAAACTTGGAAGGTTGCACTTAAAAATGGAACGAAAAACAGTTTCTTTTGAGTTATGCTCTCTAAACAGAACAAAAGCCGCATTTCTGCGACTCTTATAGTTTAAAGCTATTATATTTCGTGCCAAAATCAACCTGGGTTAGAAGCACTTTGTTTAATGACATACACGCCATCTGGTAGCGATCCGCTTAATAATCTCGCCGTGTAAATATCAACATCATAACTATTAGTACTTACAAGAACTGAAGAACCCTGAACATTAACATAATTCTTCTCTGTGATTACACCAAATGAGTTATTCATAATAGGTGTGTATTCCATCCAAGCATAGTTGTACGGATTCACTGATGCAGTTGTCGTGTTACTGCCACCATAAGTAATGGACCATGATGAGCCACCTGTAATACCAGCACTTACAGCTGTTTGTTTTGCGGTTACACCAAAGCTTGTATTCGCAATATAGCCTTGAGATACTGAATAGCTAATGTTTAACAATGAATTTACAGAAGCACTGTTATATACAGGCTGAGAGATTCTTCTAGTCAAACCACTTCTAGTAACATAGGAGACATAACCATTTTGTTGATAGGAGTAGATCGTAGTTTGGTAAGCATCTCTAGGTGCAATAGCAGGGGCACTTGCAAAGGAAGAATCCGTTTTGAACAGAGGTACACTTGCCAACAGCCCCTCGTTAGCAGCCTCTACAGCTTGTCCTTGCGCAAGAATGTCATTGTACTCTTCTACTGAAATTTCTGACAATCCCATATCTGAGGCTTTATAGACTTTTATGATATCTGATTCACTATTTTGAGGAGCTTCGTCATTATGTAAACCTTCTGCACCTGCATAAAACGGTAAGCACAAAATGAACATTAGGGCAAAAGGGAATAATAAGAACTTTTTCAATATCTTTATCCTCCAATATTTCAGATTAGGATCGGCCGTTCTCCACTGAAAATATTAACAGAATATTTTTGTAATAATATAGATATTTAGGATTATTTTCTATTTTTAGACTTGTAAGCAAGAGATGTCTTTTGTGTTTTTTTATATTTATTTGTATAAGTTTGTCGTACTTCCGTTATTGATTAACCCATTTGCTTACATACGTTTTATTTGATACAATTACCACGTCTAATCAAACAGAAAATACCAAATACCCTCTATTCATAATGAATGAGGGCGCGGCATGGTTCTGTTCGGACAAGCTCCACCTTGCTGAACAGAGCAGTTCATTTCATGATGCTGTCTATCACACCAAGGGGAGGTGAACCCTCATGGCAAAAGACGTAATTTGCGAAGTTAACTCCTGCACCCACTGGGCAGAAGAGAACAAATGCAGTGCTGATTCTATCTTTGTAGCTTTCCACAGCTCCCAAGAACCTACACGTGCAGAAGAGACAGATTGTAAAACTTTCGAAAGCAAATAAGGTGATGATTTGAAGGGACCCTCCACGGTTCCTTCTTTTCTTTTCTCATTCTATCAAGAATGAGAATTATTATCAAGTGGCTGAAATAAAAAGCCAGGGAGAAGTTCCCCGGCAAAAATTTATTGCTTTCCTCTTTCGCTATTAGGAGGCAGTAACTCCTGCCTTTTCTCTTGCAATAGCGGCTGCTCTTACCATGTTACGCAGTGCATCCTCTGTCTCCTGCCAGCCGCGTGTCTTAAGACCGCAATCCGGATTAATCCAGAACTGTTCTGGGTCCAGCACCCGCAAAGCACGATCAATATTAGCTGTCATTTCTTCTACAGCAGGAACCCGTGGACTATGGATGTCATACACACCAAGACCGATTCCTTTATCATATTCCTGCTCCTCAAAGCTGACGATCAGTTCCCCATGGCTACGGGAAGTCTCAATAGAGATGACGTCCGCATCCATTGCTGAAATGGAATCAATCATGTCATTGAATTCGCTATAGCACATATGAGTATGAATTTGCGTTGTAGCCTTCACATGATTTGTCGCGATACGGAACGACTTCACCGCCCAATTTAAGTATCCCTCACGATCTTCAGCTTTCAAAGGAAGTCCTTCACGGATAGCAGGTTCATCTACTTGAATCATCTCTATGCCTGCATCCTCCAAAGCTTTCACTTCATGGCGGAGTGCTAAGGCAATTTGATTGGCTACTTCTTCCCGACTAAGATCATCACGTACGAAAGACCAATTGAGAATCGTGACCGGACCTGTCAACATGCCTTTAACAGGAAGGGAAGTTAAAGACTGAGCATAGACACTTTCTTTAACAGTCATTGGCTCAATAAAAGCTATATCCGCATAAATAACCGGTGGCTTAACGCAGCGGGATCCGTAGGATTGAACCCAGCCATTACTGGTAAATAAGTACCCGTCCAGCTTCTCCCCGAAAAACTCCACCATATCGGTTCTTTCGAACTCACCGTGCACGAGTACATCCAGACCCAGCTTTTCTTGGAAGGTGATTGCATCTGCAATCTGCTCACGAACGAACCCGTCATACCGCTCCTGATTCCATACACCTTTACGCCATTTCAACCTTGCCTGGCGCACTTCTACGGTCTGTGGAAAGCTTCCGATCGTTGTCGTTGGCAGAAGTGGTAGCTGCCATTTCTCCTGTTGCACCTTAAGGCGCTCTGCAAAAGGCAGACTGCGTTGGTCTGGTAAATCTGCAAGTCCGAGAACTTGCTCTGCTACATCCTTACGGCCGCGTTCGGGAAGTGCACGGAAGGCTGCAAGAGCTTCGCGGCTGACTGTCAGCGCAGCAGTAGCTTCTCCAGTACCCTCTAAGGCTGCAGCAAGCAGGCCAAGCTCTTTAAGCTTCTCATCAGCAAAAGCTAATGCAGCCTTGACGGTTGCCTTCAGCTTCACCTCACCCTGAACAGTAACCGGAACATGCAGCAAACTGCAAGAAGGTTGTAGAATAAGACGATCAAGTGGTACATGTACACTCAGCTTCTCGATTAGCTGTAGCTTAGCATCCAGATCCGAGCGCCAGATGTTGCGTCCGTCAATAATACCCGCTCCCAGCCACTTATCCTCAGGCCAGCCAAGGCGCTCAATCGATGCCAGATTCGTTCCGCCATCATGGACAAAATCAAGACCTAAACCTTGTACCGGAAGCTTGAACAATGCCTCCAATGGTTCAGCAGCTTCAAAGTAAGTCTGCAGAATAATATTTAATCCAGGCACGGATTCAGCAATTTCTGTGTAAATCGAGTTAAGTAATGGTAGTTCTGATTCATTTATTCCTGTAACAATCGCTGGTTCATCGATTTGTACCCAGCTTACTCCTTCTTGCTTCAGTTCCTGCAATAGCTGAACGTAAACCGGAAGAAACCGAGCGGCAATCTTCGCAATATCCGCAGATGCAAAACCTTTTGACAGCTTAAGGAAGGTATAAAGGCCTAAAACCACAGGTTTCCCCTCAATTCCCGCTTGGGACTTGGCGAAACGGTATGCTTCCAGTGGTTTATTCTCCGTCAGGCGCGGCGTTTGTGCACCGATCTCTGGAACGATATAGTGATAGTTCGTGTTGAACCATTTCGTCATCTCGCAGGCGGTAGCCTCAGCGTTCCCTCTAGCCATCGCAAAATAAAGATCAAGCCCAATGTCGCCACCATCATACGCATAACGCGGAGGTACGATCCCGAACATTACAGCCGTATCCAACACATGATCATAGAATGTAAAATCATTTACCGGAATTAACTCAATGCCTGCCTCCTGCTGAGTCTTCAAATGCTGAAGTTGAATACCTGCCATTTCAGTACGGAACTCTTCCTCATTTATTTTACCTGCCCAGAAGGCTTCCAACGTTTTCTTCCACTCGCGGTTTTTTCCGATTCTTGGATAGCCAAGATTACTTACTTTTACTTTGTTCGTCACTTTGCAGCTCCCCTTCTCCATCTTCTTATTTTGGCTTGAAACCATAACATCCCTATTAAAAAGAGCGCCCTTCCCTAAAAAAGTCAAAGGGAAAGACGCCCATAATATACCTATGGTTCACGTCTAACACCTTCCTATCCTCCGTAGGTGAAGCAGTGCTGTTGAAACAGGCAGGTCTCCTGGCTAGCGGTGTCAGCATCCTTAGCAGTCTTCCCAGCAGTAGTAAATTGCCAGTGACGTATGTTGCTATGGACTCTTCCGTTACAGTGGCGGGACCGCATCGGCTTCAAACCGAATTTCCCTATTAAGCCTACCGAATTACTAATTCCCGGCAAGCACCTGTCTCCGATATTATCAAGCTAAAACGCCTTCGGCGTCCTTTTATGGACGGTAAGCGTTTATGCGAGAATTATAAGGGTAAAGTGAAACTTTTACTTTATCCATATAATTAATAAACTGAGTGTCTTAATCTGATGTCATCATACGTGAAAGCCCCCGTCATCTGCAATAGATGACGGGGGCTTCTGTTATATCGATTCCTTATAACGGATTTAGAAAAACACGAAATATACTACAGCGGCAAGTATTATCCGGTATATAGCAAATGGTAAAAGCTTAATCCGATTGATCAATTTCAGGAAGAATCGCATCGATAACAGCGCAAATACAAAAGCACTGATAAAGCCTGCAATGAAGAACGGCAGGGCATCGATGGTGAAATATTGCCAATTCTTCATTAGTGAGAGGAGACTGGCCCCTGCCATGATTGGAACAGCCATAATAAATGTGAAATCAGCAGCAGCACGATGACTCATACCAAGAAGGACACCACCGGAAATCGTAGACCCGGAACGTGAAAATCCTGGCCATAACGAGAAGCATTGGACAAGACCAACACCTAGTGCCTGCTTATATGTAATCTGATCGACACTCTCTGTTTGGATCTTCTTGGGTCCAAATAGATCCGCAATAATCATTAATACCGCACCAACTACTAGACCGATTAACACGGTGGATGTAGAGAATAAATGCTCATCAATATAATCATTAAACAGAACGCCCAGCACACCTGCCGGAACTAAACCTACAAGCACCTGTGTAAGTTTAAGATGTCCACCCTTTTCGAGCGGTGGTTGTTCTTCAGTTACAGGGTCCAACTGTTTACGACTGAAACGCTTTAAGCCCAACAGTTCAATGAACCTATTTCTAAAAATAACAACAACTGCTAAGATTGACCCCAGTTGTATAACCACTTTGAAAGTATTGGCTGTATATTGCCCAAATAACTCTGTCGATTTTAACCACATATCATCAACAATAATCATATGACCTGTGGAGGATACCGGAGCAAACTCGGTCAATCCTTCAACAATCCCCAAAATAATAGCTTTAATAATCGATAATAGCTCCATTTGTTCTCCTCCTTTTAATCATAACTTTTATCTATAAGTCCTTCTTCGTTCAACCTTCGGTGTTCATTTTCCGACTACGCTTGCGGAAGTACAAATACCCCAAAACTGCTAATCCCCCAGCAATAAGTACGTACACTACGTTGGAGTACATATCCATATACATGGCAATGTCTTCCCAGTTCTCACCCAATGCTGCGCCAATAAGCACAAGCAGTAGATTCCATCCCAATGTACCAATCGTTGTGAAGATCATAAACACGCCAAATTTCATACCGGACATCCCTGCCGGTATCGAAATCAAACTACGCACTAGTGGAACCATCCGACAAAATAATACGGTCCAATAGCCATATTTATCAAACCAAGCGTCAGCCTTGTGAATGTCTTTTTTGCTGATTCGGAGTAGACCGCCCCAGCGTTCAACGATCTTTTCCAACCGATTTACATCCAGCAAACGACCGATATAATATAGAATCACTGCACCCAGCAAAGAACCAAGCGTAGCAGCAATAATTACACCAGGGATGGTTAAATTCGTTGTGGTTGTCATGAATCCGCCAAAAGGAAGGATCACTTCGGAAGGAATCGGTGGAAAAATATTTTCAAAAGCGAGCATCAGGAAAATACCGAAATAACCAAACTGCTCCATAAACTCTGTAATCCATGCTTGCATTTCGTAACCCCCATTATTCAAATCAAGTTCTTCTTCAAGTTGCGTAAATAACGGCTGCGAATAAAAAAGAAGTAAAGTCCCTGGACAGCCAAATAGCCCATCAATACAGCCCCTGTCTCCACAGCAATTGATAAGTAGAACAACCGCTGAAGCGCAATAAAGGCAAACACACTATGCAAAATAGCAACCCCAACTGGCACAAAAAACAACAACGACAATTGAATCGTTACAATTCGGTTTAGCTCTTGATCTGTAAGTCCCATTTTGGACAATGTAGAATATTGATGACGATCATGATCTAGATCTGTGTATAGCCGGAAGTAAAGGAAGCTGCCTGCTGCAATGAAAAAGACAGTACCCACCAGTAAAGAAGCAAATAGCATCGTGTTATACAGTGTTCTCTGTATTTCAAACAGCGTGCCGCTAACCACAATCGCGTATGGAGAGTTACTTTCATAGGATCGTTTGCCTTTATGGGCAAGATCCGCCGCTATACCAACCGTTCGCGGGAAGTCATCCATATAAAATCCTGTATACAAATCAGTCTGTACGGGATCAATAGCCTTGTATAGCTCATCGCTGATCACAACTCCGCTGAAGTCTCCTCCATCCCTTCCATCAAGCTCCGGCAACAGATATTCGGCTATCGGAACATGCTGGGTATACCCCGTTTCACGAATGGAAAGACCTTGCTTCAGGGTGTAGACCTGCTTCGCTCTACCCGCTGTCAGACTCCGATCTCGTTGCGAACCGATCATCACCAGTCCTTCATCTCCACTAAGAGGGCGCTCATCTGTCGTAAACCCTGCACGAAGCAGAGCAAGCTTATAATCACTGTAAGCAATCAAGGGAAGCCTTAACGTGCGATCAGGCCCAGTCTGAGATTCCACCTCTGCGTATTTGATAGGAATACTAAGTGTCTCATAAGGTAAGGCGAGCGTTGTAAGCTCATCTTTAATTTCTTCCAAATGCTGTTCAAAAAGTACCGGTGTCTGATCGCCTTTGGCTACATAACCAACAGCTGCCGGATAATCCAATTTCAGCTCTCTGGAAAGCGTATGGATCGATGCGAATACCCCTACTGAAGTAAAAGATACTGCGGACACAATTGTCACCATAAAAAACATTCGGGCATTCTCTTTCCAGCGGTAGGACAAACCCGATAATGTAATCATATTGGTATGGTTCCAATACAAGCGCCGAATCGTCTTAAGCAATTTAACAACATAAATACTAAGCTGCGTATAAAAGAGATAAGTTCCTGCCACCGTAATCACAACTACGGGAAACATCACCTTTTCAACCGAAGCCGCTTTTGCAGTAGCAGCCAAATAATAACCCAGTAGCAGTAATACAGCAGAGATCATAGATAACACGAGGGATACCTTTGGTTCCTCATCTGCTTTTCGCTCTCCCTGAAACAGCCGCATTAGCGATTCATTCCCTATAAAGGCGAAGGTGCTCAGTGAGATTAACATAAATAACAGTGCAAAGCTGCATATCGTAAGTACTAGTGCCTGCCAAGGAAGATGAAACGTTAAAAGAGGTATCCCTAGAAAAGTAGATCCGATCATCAAAAACAACTTACCCAGAATCAACCCTAGTAAAGTACCTGTTAGGATGGCTGAGGTGCCGATCATCATATTTTCCAAAAACACCATCGTGTTTAGCTGTTTCTTCGTCATTCCATGCATCAATAAAATCCCAAATTCCATCTTACGTGACTGTAGAAACGATCCGACCGATACGAGAACAAACAAGGAGCAAAACACATAAATAATGGCTTCCGCCGCCATCATTGTATGAGCCGCCGTACTATAAACCAAACTCTTAGAAATATCCGGATGATAGATAAACAAAGCGCACACAAAAAAGATCATCACTGAAAAAGCGCTGACGACAAAATAAGCCGCATATTTACGCTTGTTACGTGTAACATTTCTATAAGCGAATTGCCGAAAGGTCATGGCTAGTTCCCCCAAGCAGAGACAACATATCAATAATACTTTGGAAGAAAGCGCCTCTACTGCTTCCCCTGTACATTTCACTATAGAAACGTCCGTCTTTAATAAAGATGACTCGGTTACAAAAGCTCGCGGCCACTGCGTCATGTGTGACCATCAGCACGGTTGCCCCTTCTTCCTTATTCACCTCTGTCAGCATATTCATGACTTCGCCTGAAGCTTTGGAATCCAAATTCCCTGTAGGCTCATCTGCTAAAATCAGTGCAGGACGATGAATCATCGCCCGGGCGATGGCGGTCCGCTGCATTTGTCCACCTGAAATCTCGTAGGTTCTTTTTTGCAGCAAATGCTCAATGTCCAGCATGCTTGCTACTTCTTTCAGCCTGCTCTCCATTTCCGTTACACGGACACCAGCAAGCGTGAGAGGCAGTACAATGTTCTCCTCTACAGTGAGCGTATCCAGCAGATTGAAATGCTGAAAGACGAAACCAAGCTCATGGCGCCGAAAGAGTGCCTTTTCTTGTCTGTTAAGCAGATTGGGATCTCGGCCGTTGATCAGAATCTGACCGGAGGTCGGCTGGTCGATGGTGGCGATCGTGTTGAGCAGTGTTGTTTTCCCACTCCCCGAAGGTCCCATTACGCCAACGAACTCCCCTTTTTCAACAGAAAAGCGGATATGATTCAATGCCTGAGTGGACACTTTACCCTCATATATTTTTGATAAATTATGAACATCTAGAATGGGCAAGTGTTACCTCTCCTTCTTTCGACTGGATTGCCTTCATTATACAAAGTGTATACACAGGCTGCCATTTCTCTAACTTACAATGACCTTACATATTTGTAAGGTAGGACTCCCTAAACACTATCCGCACGGTCGTGCCCTTACCTTCTTCTGAGCAAATGCTCACCTCGTGACCAAGCTTTCCGCAGATCTGTTTCACAAGATATAGACCCATCCCCGTGGATTCTTGAAAGGTTCGTCCATTTACACCTGTAAAATAAGGATCAAACACACGCGGCAGATCACCTGCCGGTATGCCAACCCCTTCATCTCGTATCTCCAGTACTGCTCTCTTTTCCTCTTGTATGTACCCATGGAAATAAACATGTTTGCCGACTTCCGTCGTATAACGTATCGCATTTGTAATGATCTGTGTCAGCACAAAACTTAACCATTTCTCATCTGAGGTTACGGTGATTCGCTCTTCTATTTTAATAGTAGGAAATATACGGTTACGTATGAACAGACGTTTCTGCTCTGAGGTTACACCACGTACTAGGGTTTCCAAATCCAAACGTTCCACATAAAAGTCATGCTCAAAAGTATCTAGCCGAGCCGTATAAAGTACGGTATCCAGTCCTTTTTTCAGACGATCCAGTTCATCACCTATTGCTGTAAAAGGCGGTCCGTCCTTATCTTGGATCATCAAATGGATGACAGACAAGGGTGTCTTCATCCCATGCACCCACTGATTAATAAAATGAATATGTTCTTCCAGCTTGTGGCGGTAGCTGTGTAAATCATTTTTGTAGAGGCGGAATTGTGATCCTAGTAGTCCTCGTAAACTCACGGCAAGCGGAGAATCCTGAGTAGGGCCGCCGGCTTCATCTAGAGAGGAGGGAACTGTCTCCAGCCGTTCATAGAATGTACGATTGCTGATATACCGATAAGCGAGGTAGCCAAGCAGCAGACAAGTGCTGAGAAGAGCTGCGTACAGACTTACGCTCACACCACTGCCTCCATCCAGCCGATAGACTAGTGTGATCAAGATGAGCTGCGCTAGGTAGACTATAATTAATGGGATCTGCTCCCGCAAAAATAGCTTCATTCCTCATCCCCCCAGTTCGAAATCAAGCGGTAGCCTTGGCCTCGAACGGTTTGTAGGCCGTCCGTAATCTCTAGAGCGGCAAGCTTTTTACGTACACGAGTGACATAGACATTAAGTGTATTCTCATCTACGAAAGCTTGATCATCCCAGATTTTCTCGAGCAGTCTGTCGCGGGTAACGATGGTTCCCGACTTTTGCATTAGCTCATCTAGTATTTTGGCTTCGGTGTGGCTTAAGTCCACCTTGACTTCTCCTCGAGTAAGAATTAGTCGCTCCACATCCAGCGTCATTCCGGCAACGGTTAGGGCACGATCATTGTTGCTTCCCGCGTAAGTGCCGTAGGCGCGTCGTAGCTGGCTTTTGATTTTGGCCATCGCAATTTCATAATCAAAAGGCTTTGTGATATAATCGTCCGCTCCGTTCTCCAGCGCCATCACCTGATCCATTTTGCCGTCACGGGCAGATATAAAAAGGATAGGACAAGTGGAAATCCCGCGAATCTGACGGCACCAGTAATACCCATCGTATTTTGGCAAATTAACATCTAATAGAACCAGGTGCGGAGCGAACGCTTCAAACTGAGTGCGAACCCATTCGAAATCATTCACCGCCTGTGTCTCATATCCAAATTTATGTAAATAATCCTGTAGCAGAGCCACCAGTCCACGGTCATCTTCTATAATAAATATTTTGAACATATCATGCCTCCGGTCACAGCCTTAACAATATAGGGGTTTGCCAAATAATATATACATCGTGGAGAGGGTTAGTCAAATCGTTAGGGGATTGTGCGACAAATCGTCATGCGTAAAGCGAGGCAGACTTCATGCGTAACGGGAGGCAGATCGTCATGCGTAACGCAAGGCTGGTATTTAATGGTTATGACTTAAACTATCCCAAGTCCAATCTCTAAAAAAAGACCCGTGAATGAACATAATCATTCACGGGTCTCACTATATAGTTAGTTGCAGATACAGTAGCAGTGGGCATCGCAAAGTCGATAATAAAAACATCAAACGGCGATATCACATCGAACATAAGTAACCAATGGTTTATTGAAGGAAACTGAACCGGAACGTTAAGGGTGTTAGGTTAGCTCGATTTGGAGGCTGGATTTGCTCATATCCTGCAAATCTAGGGGATTTATACACCTCTTTCTCCCCATTCGGGCCAATTCGCACTAATCTAGGGGATTTATACACCTCTTTCGCCCCATTTGGGCCAAGTCGCACTAATCTGGGGGATTTATACTCCTCTTTTGCCCCATATGAGCTAATTCGCATAAATCTAGGGGATTTATACTCCTCTTTCACCCCATTCGGGCCAAGTCAGACGAATCTAGGGGATTTATGCACCTCTTTTGCTCCATTCGGGCCAATTCAGACGAATCTAGGGGATTTATACTCCTCTTTCGCCCCATTTGGGCCAATTCAGACGAATCTAGGGGATTTATGCACCTCTTTTGCCCCATTTGGGCCAAGTCGCACGAATCTAGGGGATTTATACTCCTCTTTCGCCCCTTTTGGGCCAAGTCGCACTAATCTAGGGCATCATTCTCCCCATCACCCTCGCCCAAACCTATCTGCCATCCAGCAGATTACCAAGTCCCCCAAGTACGCTGCCTTCTTCTTTGCGTCCACTGTTACCGGCTGCGGACAGAATGCGGTCAGCCATACGGCTGAATGGCAGTGACTGCACCCACACCTTGCCGGGTCCGCGCAGTGTGGCGAAGAACAGGCCCTCTCCGCCGAATAGCGCTGTTTTGACACCTTTAACAAACTCAATATTATAATCCACGGAAGACGTCATAGCGACAAGACAACCTGTGTCCAGCTTGAGCGTCTCTCCCGGCTGTAGTGTGCGTTCCATAACGTAGCCGCCAGAGTGTACGAATGCAAGACCGTCGCCCTCCAGCTTTTGCATAATAAAGCCTTCTCCACCAAAAAAGCCTGTGCCCAGCTTGCGCTGAAATTCAATACCGATCGAGACACCCTTCGCCGCACAGAGGAATGAATCCTTTTGACAGATCACTTTTCCAGCGTATTGCTGAAGATCGAGCGGGATGATTTTTCCTGGATATGGAGCAGCAAAGGTGACACTTTTTCGTCCATAAGAACCGCTATGTGTGAATACGGTCATGAACAAGCTTTCCCCTGTCAACAGACGCTTGCCCGCACCCATCAGCTTACCCATCAGTCCGCTTCCGCGCGTCCCCCCACTACCATCACCAAAAATCGTCTCCATCGTAATTTCCTGATCCATCATCATGAAGCTTCCAGCTTCGGCAACTACACTCTCTCCGGGGTCAAGCTGTACCTCCACACACTGAATTTCCTCGCCCATAATGACATAATCAATCTCGTGAGCACTCATCCCGCAGTTCCTCCTTATTATTAAAGTCACGATGTGACTCTTCGAATGAAAATTAATACGTGCGTTGTGATTCACGGTTTCGCCAATCATGACTACCCATGTTATTCGCCTATACCCAGCAAAAAAGTCAACCAAAATTCTGGCTGACCTAAATCGTAGTATCCCCGAAAAATACAGTTTATACCAGCCGCCATCACGCATAAATTGTTTCTTTAACAGGCATATAAAAGAGTAATCACGCCAAAACGGCTACATCCAACATGATGAATACAGTACCTACTTTAACTCCCACATCCACTGATCAGCAGCGACAAAATATCAGCTCATCCACTCGCGCCGCCACTTCGCAGATTAATCCCCCATATGCATGATGATTCAGACATATTCATTACGCTGTTTTTCTTATTAATATCCAAGTTTTAACCATTACCAATTCAAGAGTATCTTTTTCAAGTCTTGATAATATGTTACAATACTTTTTATACTTAAACGTTTATTTAGTAGTCTAATTCTAATGATAAAGGTGAAAAGAATGAAACCACAATCGGAATATGCAATTCTGCTATACTATAAATTTGTAAAAGTGCCGGATGCAGAACAATTCGCTCAGGAGCATTTGGCTTACTGCAAAGAGCTTGACGTAAAAGGACGAATTCTCATCTCAGATGAGGGCATCAACGGGACACTGTCCGGAACGATTGCCCAAACCGAGCAATACATGAAGGATTTGCGCGCAAATCCGCTGTTTAGCGATATCGTCTTCAAGATCGATGAGGCTGATGGTCATGCCTTCAAAAAGATCTTCGTTCGTTATAAAAAGGAACTCGTGACGTTCCGGGTCGAGGATGAACTGGACCCTAACGTGATCACCGGAGAGCATCTGGCGCCTAAAGATTTCTATGAAATGATGCAGCGCGATGATGTGGTAATTCTGGATGGTCGTACCGGCTACGAATTCGATCTTGGTCATTTCCGCGGTTCGATTCGCCCTGAAGTAGACAGCTTCAAAGAATTCCCAGACTGGATTCGCGAGAATATGAGCGAGCTAAAAGATAAACCAATCCTGACCTACTGTACCGGCGGAATCCGCTGCGAGAAATTAAGCGGGTTTATGATGAAGGAAGGCTTCCAGCAGGTGTACCAGCTGGATGGCGGCATAGTAACTTATGGTAAAGACCCTGAGGTACAGGGCCAACTGTTTGATGGAAAATGTTATGTCTTCGATGAGCGGATCTCCGTACAGATTAATCATACCGACGAGGATATCGTTGTTGGTCGTTGCCATCACTGCGGTCAGCCAGCTGACCAATTCATCAACTGCGCCAACGATGCTTGCCATCTACAGCATATTTGCTGTGAGGACTGTGAAACACAGCATAGTGGTCATTGCTCGGACGAATGCGAAGCTATCACGAATGCTGTGGGCTGAAATAAAAGGGGCAAGCTGGTCGCAAATGTCTCTACACGATTCAAAGATGAGCACATAAGAGTCTTAAATTAACTAAAAGGTGGCGTACAGGATTTTCACTGTACGCCACCTTTTGTTATGAGCGAAACGTCCGAGCAATGCCTGAGAGCTGCAACCCCTTTAAATTACGTCACTTATCCAACAAAAAAAGTCAACCAGAAATTCTGGCTGACCTTAAGCGTAGTATATCCCCGAAAAAAGCTGTTTATACCAACCTTCTTCACATTACTGTTCCATCATGCGGCTTGCGCATCGTAGACTGAATCTTTGGCGCCTTCACTAACTTTGGTTTGCCTAAAGAGGTTGTAAAAGTGATCACATAGCCAGCTACGACTACCGCCATCACGGTATACATTGTTTCCTTAACAGGCATATAAAAGAGTGATAATGCCAGAACGATGACATCCAACATGATGAATACTGTACCTACTTTAATTCCCTTCCATTCACTGATCAGCAGCGACAAAATATCGTCTCCACCACTTGCGCCGCCGCTTCGCAGAATAATTCCCGCGCCTAAACCTGTCAGTACGCCAGACAAAAGGGCTGCTAATGCCAAATTGCCCTGCAAGTTAATGACCAAATCGGAATAACGTTCCATGAGTCCGTAAAAGATTGTAAAAGCTCCTACAGAAACAAAGGTGTTGCACACGAACGCTTTCCCTTTGAACATCCATGCAATCAAGAGTACTGGAACGTCTAGAAGCAGAGTTGAAATTGAAGGTGATATTCCTAATACGTATTTGCCGAGCAGCGATAATCCTACGAATCCGCCCTCAGACAAATGGTTCTGAAAATTGATGTGATAATAAGCAAATGCAAGCAAAAATGTTCCAAACAAAATGACTGTCAACCGGAGCAGTACATTCACTCCGTGATTGTGGTTCCTCATACAGGTCTCCCCTTATCGTATATGGCGGCTAAACGTCCCACCAACCTCTACGACGGGTAAAACCGGAGGTGTTGCTCCTTCGCATATATATACTCCTTCCCCTCGCAGAGGCGGTTCGTCGAGTAACAACGGTTCACGCACATTCTACAGGGAAGCTAAGTATAAGACAGATCATAACGTTTCCAAATCGTCCTTTGGGGAATCGTCCTTCGGGGACACATGGTATCCTGATCCTTTCTCTAATTTAATAAGTTCTGAATACATTATACCACGGAGATCCCCCACTCTAAACACTTTGCTATAAAAAAGCAGGAGTCACTCTACACTCCGTAGCAATCGATTGATTGTTTCTCGCCTCACACCGATCAATTGTCCTATTTCTTCCTGTGTCAATAACTCTGTTAGCATTGCGCCATGTGAGTAGTCATTGAACCATCGGGTAAGCAATTCCAGGCGCTCTGCAGGGGTACCTACGGTAAGGTGATCCAGGCGTGTCTGCATAAAACGTACCTTCTCTTGGAGCAGCCTGGCGATTTCCATCGCTTGACCCGGATCTTCACTCAACTGTTGATACCATGCCGCTGAAGGGACTGCCTCCACCTCGCTCTTCATCATCGCAACTGCTGTTCCATGCGCCTCCTTTGGCGAAATGAGTGAATGATGGGGAACCATCTCTCCGGGATACAAGATGTTGAACAGCACCATGTTCCCATTTTCATGAAGTCTTGTTACCTTGAACAGCCCACTTTTCACCTTGTATAAGAATTCGCAGCTGTCCCCTTGACGGAACAAGACTTCCCCCTTATGCAGTATCATCTCGCTCGCTCCTTTGCCCTCTTGTTATATATATTTTCAATTATACAAAAATAAACCCCATGTAAGGAGATTATTCTTGCATGGGTTAAGGGAAATACGTGGTCAAGTTAAGAAACGCCTTCAGCGTCCTCTCAGGGAAGATAATCGTTTCTGCGAAAAATAGAGGGGTAGTTTTTAGAGTAAACATACAAATTCTTATATTCAAAAAAACTGCCGAGCACCAGAAGAAGCGTCCGGCACCCAGCAGTTCAAATTACTTATTTTATTATTTTGCCTCAAGAGGTTTCTTCCATAATCCGAGCATTAATCCGGAAATAACAGATCCGATCAGAACAGCCAACAGGAACAATAATGCGTGGCTCGAAAGTGCTGCTACAAAGATCCCGCCATGCGGTGCTGGAACGTTGATATTCCAAAACTGAGTGAGACCACCAGCTACGGCTGAACCCAGGATACAAGAGGTCAGAACACGCAATGGATCGGCAGCGGCGAATGGAATCGCCCCTTCTGTAATGAACGATAATCCCAATACATAGTTTGTTAACCCTGATTTACGTTCTGATTCTGTAAATTTATTCTTGAAGAAGGTAGTAGCAAGCGCTATTGCAAGTGGAGGCACCATACCGCCTGCCATTACAGCTGCCATCATGAATCCGTTAGTATTTCCACTGGTAGTGAATACCCCGATGGCAAAAGTGTAAGCCGCTTTATTGAAAGGACCTCCCATATCAATAGCCATCATTCCACCAAGAACGAGACCCAGAATTACTGCATTAACTGTTCCAAGATCGTTAAGCCAATTAATGAGCCCTACGTTCATCCAGCTAAAGATCGGATCGAACAGGTAATACATCAATCCACCGGTAATCAATAGACCAAATACCGGATATAACAGAATTGGCTTTAATCCGTCGAGCGTTTTTGGCAGACCTGCAAACACCTTGCGCAGACCGATAACAACATAACCAGCCAAGAAACCTGCAGCCAGACCGCCGAGGAATCCAGCATTGGAATTCAAGGCCATGTAACCGCCAACCATACCCGGCATCAGGGCTGGACGATCACCAATACTAATCGCAATAAATCCTGCAAGGACAGGAATTAGGAAATGGAAGGCACCATCGCCGCCGCCAATCGTCTGCAGTAACTGGAATAGTGGATGATCCTCTCCGCCGACTTGTTCAATCAGGAAGGAGATCGCCAGCAGAATACCACCACCGACTACAAACGGCAGCATGTGGGAGATACCGTTCATCAAGTCCTTATATATTTTACTGCCGATACTACCTGACTTCTCTTTTGATTCTCCCTCATTGCCACTGCGGCCTTCATTATGGTAGATCGGTGCATCGCCGTTCATTGCTTTGCGAATAAGTTCTTCCGATTTACGAATACCGTCACTAACCGGTCTCTGCAGCACAGGCTTACCATCGAAGCGAGCCATTTCCACCTGTTTATCCGCTGCGACAATTACACCACTTGCACGCCGAATTTCATCGGCTGTTAAGACGTTCTTGGCTCCCTCAGAACCATTCGTTTCTACACGGATATTAACTCCCATTTCCAGAGCCTTTTTCTTGAGCGCATCTTCAGCCATAAAGGTATGCGCAATTCCGGTAGGACAAGCTGTAACAGCTACGACGAATGCTTGGGAATCCGGGTTGCCGATAATTAGCTTTTCAGGTTCTGACTTCTTAACAGCTTCAGCAGCTTCGCTCTCTTTCTCCTTGGCTTCTCCTTCCGCCTGCTTCGCATCGAACAAGGCGGATACCTCAGCTGGCGTTCGGGTATTCAACAGCTGTTCAATGAATTCACTATCGATCAACAGTCTGGACAGCGAGGCCAATGTACGAAGATGCATGTTGCCCCCTCCTTCTGGGGCGGCAATCATAAAGAAAATCCGAGCCGGCTCATCATCAAGCGATTCGAATTCGACGCCTGTCGCACTCTTGGCAAACACAACTGTCGCTTCATTCACCGCTTTAGTCTTAGCATGTGGCATTGCGATACCGCCACCAATCCCAGTACTGGATTGCTCTTCACGCTTCAGAATCATCTCTTTAAATAGAACAGGATCATTGATACGACCACTTGCGGCAAGACTGGCAATCAATTCATCAATTGCCCCTTCTTTAGTGGTTGCTTTTAAATCCATAATCATTGTATCTTTTATCATTAAATCCGTAATTTTCATGTCTTCCAACTCCCTTGAGTACTTTGAATGCTGTTAGCTTACACTTCTGAGATGTCGATCAGCGGTCTAAGTTTCTCGATAAATTCTCTATTTGCCAGGTCATCTGAGAACGCCGTTGCACTTCCTGAGGCAACACCTGCTCGGAACGCCTCCATCAAATCTCCAGTCAAGGATAATGTACCTACGAATCCAGCGATCATGGAGTCCCCTGCGCCCACAGAATTCTTTACTGTTCCTTTTGGAGCATTGGCGTGGTATACCCCCTGATCCGTTATGAATAAGGCACCTTCACCCGCCATTGAAACCAACACATGCTTCGCGCCTGCTTCCAGCAGCTTACGTCCATAAGTAATGATTTCTTCCTTAGTCTGTATCGTAACGCCGAATAGCTCTGCAAGCTCATGATGATTGGGCTTAACGAGCAACGGCTGATGAGGGAGTGCCATTGTCAGCGCTGACCCTGTAGTATCAATTACAAATTCGGCCCTTCTCTGCTTGCATACAGATATCAACTTGTCATAGAAATCTGCGCCAAGCGATGGGGGAACACTCCCCGACAAGATCACAACATCAGCCTCGTTCAAAGCGGATAGCTTCTGCAACAGCGCATCAGCCTCCGTATCATTGATGACAGGCCCTGCACCGTTAATCTCTGTCTCTTCTCCATGCTTAAGTTTGATATTAATTCGGGTATCATCAGAAACAAATACGAAATCACTAGAAATTGATTCTTTCCGCAACCATTCCTCAATATATCGCCCGGTGAATCCACCAAGGAAGCCTATAGCCTTATTCTGAACCTCAAGCTGATTTAACACGCGGGACACGTTAATCCCTTTACCACCGGGAAGCTTCAAATCACGTTTCATCCGGTTCAAATCACCTAGTCTCAAATCTTCAACTTCCACGATGTAATCAATGGAAGGATTTAGCGTTACTGTATAGATCATTGTTATCCCTCAATTATTTTGGTTTTCTAAGCCATTAGATTACCGCTTGAACATGCGGCAAATGTAATTTCTCCAAACGATCTTACGATGATTCCTTACCACTCAAATTAAGGCAGTTTCTATCCATAAAAATATCATCTGTCTAGGGTCATACCAGAGAGACGTCAACGCCCATTTGCGTGAGCTCACGGATGAACTTGTCAGATGCACCAGAATCAATAATGCAGTGGTCCATTTCCATCACATCGGCAACCTTGCAGAAGGATACCTGACCCAGTTTGCTATGATCAGCGAGCAGAATCACTTGCTTCGCAACCGAGATCATTTTGCGCTTAGTCGCAGCCTCAAGCATATTTGGAGTCGTGATGCCTTCTCGTAGGTCCAATCCGTTAGTTGCAAGAAAGGTTTTATCCACTCGCACCATTTCTAAAGAACGTTCTGTCATCGGTCCTACAAAAGCCAGTGTATCGGGCCGCAGCATACCACCTGTAATCGAAACTTCTATATTCCGGCAATCCCTCAACTCATTGAGCGCCATGATTGAATTCGTAATCACCTTGATATTAGAAAAAGTCTTTAATTCTTTGGCAATCTGCAGCGTTGTTGTTCCAGCATCCAGCAGAATAGCATCGCCTTCCTCAATCATCTCTACAGCCTTGCGTGCAATCCTCTGCTTCTCATCCAACAAGCGATCTTCTTTATCTGGATAGGACGCCTCAAAGTTGACACTCTGCAGGGAAACTGCCCCGCCATGTGTTCGTTTCAACAACTTAGCTTCTTCAAGCTCTTTCAGGTCACGGCGTACAGTGGATTCGGATACACCCAGTTCCTGACTTAGCTCTTGTACCGAAGCTCTTGAATTCTTTTCCACAAAAAGCACGATTCTTTGTTTTCTCTCTTCCTCAAACAACATCGTGGTTCGCTCCTTTAAGTTACAGCGCCATCCCATCTATAAATTGCGCTTATCTTTGGAAATTCATGATCATTATTTGATTATTTATGACTGTTATTGATCGTTTGTGCTCGTTTATGATTTTAACAGCGTTTTCATCATCTGTAAAGCGCTTTAACATTAAAAATGACACTCTAACAAAATGTAATAAATGGATTGATCTCAGCTTATCTCCAAGGTTGGATAGCCCCCTCAGAAAATTAGATACCAGTCGCCTATCTCCTTAACGGTCTTTAAATCATATTAATATTACATATAGGGAAAAGCGGGTGATCAGAAATGGCCAACGGAAGAAATAACAAAAAAACGGGCAGTAGCAGCAATGCTAAAAGCAATGGAAATAACAATGGGAATGTAAATCAGGAAGAAACTGCAGAATTAAGCGCTGAAGATTATGAAATCATCGCTGCCGCACTGGCCACTTTAGGGGAATTTTTTGCTTTTTTATCTCTCGTCAAGGCAAGACAGGTTACAAAGGAAAGCGGAGGAGAGGTTATAGTGCCAGAAATATTCACTCTATCCACGAGAAAATCCTCTAGACGGAAATCAAGATGATCTACGAAGCCCCTAAGTGATTGAAATGATGATGTTATGGTTATAAATTGTGAACCTCTTACTTGGCGTAGCCTTAGTCAAATGGTCATCCTCCACGGATATGCCAAGAACTACCTACCGGAGAGTAATCCACTCTTTTGAATCAAGACATGTGAATTAGGGTTATTAAACTACATAGATTATTATTTTGAAACTGGGGGATGTTTCTATTGCAACAACAGAAGTATTTTCGGACAAGTCTTGCTATTATCGCTTTTTTACTTATTTTGTACTTAAGCTCTAAAGTAATGTTTCTATTCGCACCACTGGCTGCCATTATCAGATTATTACTCGTTCCCATGGTACTATCAGGTTTCATGTACTACCTGTTACGGCCGTTAGTAAGGCTTCTTGAAAAAAGAAAATTAAACCGCACACTTTCCATCCTGCTCATTTATTTCCTATTTGCGGGATTGTTCGTTCTCTTCTGGGTTCTAGTCTGGCCGACGCTGCAAGAACAAATTCAGAACTTTATAGATAACACCCCTTATCTCGTTCAGGGATTACAAGATCAGTTCAATGCATTAAGAGACAATCCCTCATTGTCACGTTTTTTCCAAGGAGACTCTGACATAGCTGCCCGTATATCAGAATATCTAAGCGATGCTATTACTTGGGTGACCAATTCGATGTCCAATTTGATCGGCGTAGTTTCCAGTATTGTAATTCTAATCGCTACCTTGCCCATCATTCTGTACTACATGCTGAAAGATGACTATAAGCTATCCCCTAAATTACAGAGTCTAATCCCGAAAAAATACCGTAAGGAAGGCAAAGAGATGTTCGGGGATATCGACAGCGCACTGAGCAGCTTCATTGTCACACGTGTGGTGTTAAACGTCGTACTCGGTATTATGTTATATATCGGTTTCCTTATCATCGGTCTGCCTTACTCACTGCTGCTCGCAGTAATTTCTGTACCGCTCAATTTCATTCCTTATGTGGGTTCTTTCCTTGCGGGAATACCGGTAGTTATTGTTGGATTCATTGAGTCACCTACGATGGCAATATGGTCTTTGGTCGTCATATTCATTGCTCAGCAAATCCAAGATAACGTACTCTCACCGATCATTTACGGAAAATCATTAGATGTTCATCCATTAACTACTGTCCTTCTTGTTCTTATAGGTGGTGATTTCTACGGTATTATTGGCGTGCTAATTGCACTACCCGTCTATATGATTGCCAAAATTATTTTCCTGCGAGTGTATGAGATAATTGTTGCAGATCGAGAGGAAGAGGCTGAGCCTCTGAAGAATGAACAGCTATAACGTTTGCTAAGAAGTTATACGAACTGTCTGAAGTTACATAAATAAAAAGGTACGCCTCCAATTGGAGACGCACCTTTTTATTTTTCTTAATAGAGGAACTAAAATAATTACCCCCGTAAAGAACGAACTACAAAGACGTGATTGCCCTTCATAAGGTTCTGTCCATCCTGTAGTGTAACTGAACCCTTTGTATGCGAAACGATGGTCGTGTTCAGAGCAATCAGCCGATCCTCTTTCCACACGCTCACTGCCGATTTAAAATATACTGCGTTATCAAATTGCTGCCGTTCCCTCATCACATAACCCACAGAATGCAAGACTGGAGGCAGCGCTCTTTCTCTAGGAGCCAAAGCCTTGATGACCACAATATCCTGGAAAGGCACGGCAATTTCCTGATGACCGATAACCGCTACAGAAGCAGAAAGATCCCATTTGCGCAAAATCCCCTTCATGATTGTGTAAGGTTCTTCACCGCAGTACATGATAACCGGTTTACCTACCCAATGCTTCATAGCCCCCTCCTCCTTCCCAACATCCCACTAGCTATAAGTCCGAAATGAACCAATCGATCCCTTTCATACCCTTCGGCTCCAAAAACTGATTGACCTTCGAAAAAGGACGACTACCAAAGAATCCACGATAGGAAGAGAGCGGACTCGGGTGTGGAGACTGAATAACCTCATGTCGACTTTGGTCTATAAAGGCGCCTTTTTTTTGTGAGTGACTTCCCCATAAAATAAAAACTATCGGTGTAGTTCTTTCATTTAACTTCTTCATTATAGCGTCTGTGAATGTCTCCCAGCCTAAACCTTTATGAGAATTCGGTTCTCCCTCTCGTACCGTTAGTACTGAGTTGAGCATAAGTACTCCCTGTTCTGCCCATCCCAGTAAGGACCCATGGTTAGGAATCGGTACTCCGACATCCTCCGTTAGCTCCGTATAAATATTACGCAGTGAAGGCGGTACACGCACGCCCGGATTTACAGAGAAGCTTAAGCCGTGAGCTTGTCCCGCCCCATGGTAGGGATCCTGACCCAGAATAACAACCCGTGTCTCACTATATGGCGTAAGCCTTAACGCCGTGAATAGCAATTCTTTTGGCGGATAGACCGTATGATCCTTATATTCACTTTCCAGATTATCCATAAGCTCCAGAAAATAAGTTTTTTGCATTTCTTCCCGTAATATCTCATCCCAATCGTTGCCGAACATCCCGTTTCTCCTCCTCAATCCGAAACTCAGAACCTTACTGCACCTATTTCCGACCGTAATCTGCCTTGATTTCGCCCCACTCTTTGGTCTGCCATTTCAGCACTTTATTGTCATACGTATTGGTTTGTAACCAACGTTCTGCCCGGTCAATAAGCACCCAAATCTCCTCTGTTGAAGCATCGCGCGGCAAGGTTGTCGCAACCTTTTTCTGCTTTACCCATTTCATTGCATTCACAGAGTCACTGTAGACCGTCTTCTTACTTCCCTCTTTCTTCAGCAGCGCCAAGGCATGCACAATTGCTAAAAATTCACCTAGATTATTAGTTCCTTTTTTAATCGGCCCACAAGAGAAAATAATATCTCCGGTTTGTGTATCCACGCCTTTGTATTCAACTGGACCCGGATTGCCTCGAGTTCCTACATCTACTGATATGCTGTCGTAATCAATTTCTGCTGAGGTCTCAACTGATGCGCTTCGTTTAAAAGAACTTGTCCCCTTAGACTTAGCTGCGCCAGATGCAGATGCCCCTGTTCCCCAATTGCCTTTCCAACCTGCTGTGTAAGCCGCATCTGCCGCCGCTTTAGATTCATAAGATTTATATTTGGCTCCGGTATAGTGATCGGTCTGCGCCTGACATTCTGCCCAAGTGCTGTAGACTCCCGGTTGCTTGCCTTCCCATACTACATAATACTTCTGTTTAGCCATTGGTATAGCTCCTTTTTCACCTTAACTTATTGTAATCCAAAATGCTTCTTCATCGAAAGTAGATTGTTATTTTTCGCAAATTTCTCCGTATAAATTACACTTTTCAGTTCATACTATACGCCAGAGATGTCCAGGCCTATATTACCATTTGTAGAATGATCGGTAAATATTATTGTGTCCACAAGCAAAGCACCACATTAATATTAACTAATCAGTCTATAGTAAGCTCGAAGGATATCAGTACAATTACTCAGGGAGGTTATACAGATGAGAAAGATAGCAAGCGTAGCCGCAGTATTTGCAATTGTGCTATTGGTCGGATGCGGAAACTCAACCAATAACAATGCCAACGTCACCCCTACCGCCACCACTACACCTGGCAACGCCAATAACGAAGGTACCGCTGATACCCCAAATAACACCACAGATGCTGTAACCTCAGCTTCAGTAGTGGATAATGAAGAGGCCTTTAAAAAAGCTATCAGTGCAGACGGTACTTGGATAGCTGCTACACTGAAAGACTTGACCTTCACCGAGGATCTCGTACTGGACGGACAATTTACGAATAAAGATGAACCCGCCCGTAAAATTGCTCTCTACACACAAGATGCAGATCACAATATCACTAACTCCTATAAACTGACTGCACCAAAACTTACGATCAAGAGTAAAAACGCTCGTATTCAAGGCGGCACATTTATTGGTGATGTATACGTAGAAGCGGATGGCTTCAGCTTAGTAAATGCAACGGTTGAAGGGAATGTTTACTTCGCAGATGCTAAGTATCAATCCACCTTCGATACCTCGGATCAAGGAAAAGTAACTGGTGTTACTGAAGTGAAAAAATAAGCAAAAAGGTGCTCTCAAGTCTATATGACCTGAGAACACCTTTTTTTCATGCCTTCATTATTCCTGATAAAATCCATTTTTGAAAAAAGTATACCATCCATCGACTTTTTCTACCGGCATAACCTTTAACTTCTTCAAGATTTCCCTTGTAAATTCCAATGCAGCCGTGCCATTAGCAGTAATGATATCATCACTCGAAACGGTCTGTTGTTCTATAAAATTCGCATGTCCTTTATAATTTGGAGCGTACTCCTTTAAGTAATCCAATGAATTTCCAGTGTGAGGAATGTGATCTAAATAACCATGTTCTGCTAAAAAAGTGGTTGCATCACATATAGCGGCTATTGGTGTCCTATCTTGTATACTTTGTTCTACAACTGGAATAATCGCAGAATTATCTTTCCAGCCTGTACCCCCAATTAAAATTAACATTTCAAACTGGGCGGGTAAACTATCAATAGTATAGTCAGGTACAACAGTAAATCCGCCCATAGAGTGTACATTCTCGCCATTTAAAGAAACTGTCCTAACTTTGTATTCACTTTCTGGCTTGTTTAGCTCGGCACTTAAATAGCCAGCTTCCCAATCCGCATATCCATCAGAAATAAAAATCAATACTTCTTTTTTCATTTACTCACCCCCCTCAAGATTCAACACCGTATTTGCTACTTCCCGCCCGTTAACCAACAACACAATCTGATGTTCCCCGGGATAATGACGGCGAGTGGTTAAATCCGCCCAGCGATGCGTCCGTTTGCCAGACAGAATTGTACCCCCAGGTACTGTTTTATCTGATAGTAAGAAAGATTTACGAGAGGTTCGACCTGTAGCCTTCACGAAATAGATGCCATATTCTATTCGAACACGGGCAGGAGTTCCTTCACAAACTTGAAGCTCGTATTGTAATTCGGAGCTTTCTCCAATCCGCAGGATGGAAGGATCAATCGTGATAGAAGCACTCGTTATGAGTGGTGTTGCTTCGTCTGCTTGCTCCGCATATCCAAATAAAGCCATGATCTCCGGATTAGCTTTACGGATTAAAGAACGACAACCATGCCGCACAATCCAGTCTGTGAGGGGATCTGTACCTATCCAGCGGCGCGCGGTCTCAAGTACCACTTCTGGGTGATCCTTCGCAATATCGTTCAAATTGTTGGCCACGCTCTTGCGCACATATAGGGAGGAGTCTGTCTTCAGTTGCTCAAGTACAGGCAGCACAGGGGCTGGATCAAGCTTAAACATCGGGAGCGCCTGTCCCCAGGGTAGTCGAGGGCGACAACCCTCACTTGCTAACCGGCGTACATGCTCATCAGGATGCTTCGACCATACTAGCATTTGCGCCATCATCCGCTCCGGTTCACGAATGAGAAACGGTCTGACCGCAAATTCTGCCGACGATTTCGATGTGAACCTTTCCAGCGCCTGCATGGACAACTCCCAATGTTCAGCTCCTTGCCCGAATACCTCTACAAAATCCGGAAAGATCAAGTATGGAAATCCTACACAATCCTCAGTAATGGCGAACAATATCGCCAGTGCTTCCTCATAGGGAAGCTGTAAATGACTTCCCAGTGTCTCCGTAATCCGTCGCATCCTTGCCTTCAGTTCGAGCGCATCCCAGGGTTCCGACATAGCCGAAATGACAAATGCATCCGTGTCGAAAACACTATATACACTGCGAATCTTTTCGCCGAAATCATGCAGAAATTGTTCATTGTACATCGCTTTTAAAGGTTCAGCCATTGAATATCCCTCATTTTCTTCTATAGATCTTCAGAGTTAATCTGTTATGAAATCGTAGCACACCCAATTTGACAACAGTATGTCAACTTCAGCCGCTCCTTAATCTAGAACATCAACCTGCTTTGTCTCGAGATTAAGAATCCGACTTCTCGTATCATTGCTCGAAATATAAATAGGTTCTCCAGTAGAATCGATCCAATAAGAGATGGGAATCGAAATTCCGCAATTTCGGTAAGATCCGTCAGCATGGCTTGTCCCAATGATCATTGTGTTATATTTAATGGCAATCCTAGTCGCTTCCTCGATCCATAATGTAAACTGTTCTTCGCTGAACATGCCCACCCCAATCGGATGCGCGATGAAATCTAACGACTCTGCTTGTCCTTCCAAACCTATGTATCCCTGCAGCAGCTCAACACACAGCAAATAACCAATACGGAGACTATCCGCTTCCGCAACTGAAGGGCGATACAACTGTTCATCCATCGGTGATTTCGCTCGTTCCAAAATGATATCCCCCGAAGGATGAATCATCAGCGCTCTATCCTTATTATTGCTGTTCCTATATCCTGTAATGATCAGCTTCTTATATGTTTTGGCGAGTTCACATAAAGTCTTCACACTGGCTTCATCTGCTACATAACCTTCCGGATACAACACCGCGTCAAAAGAATCCTGCCTGCTCATTTCTTTGAGCAAATGCTCCAAATGGGGTTCGTGATTGGGTTGCGCTACGAGTAATCTCATATTTTCCCTCCAACGGTTAATTAATCAGTACCTTCACCTGTTCCATACTTTGCTCTGCACGACTGTTCAAAGCTCTTTTATCTTTAAGGCCAAGCTCCTTAAGATCATGTCCAGGGTCAATGACCAACGGCTGAGAAATTACATTTTCGAGGATTTGCACGGCAGCCTTACAGGCCTCAAATAACAATTCTTTTGAGATCACTTGTTTATGAGAGCCAATGATTTCAACCAGTTTCTCTGCGTAGATTAATCTAACCAAACTATCCGCACTCATCATATTCCGCAAGGCAAAAGAAGATACCTTCTCCACAATCCAGCTGTCTTGATAGTTTCTCGATAAAGCGTCTAGTGCAGTAATCGCATCCCAATCCCGGATCGACAACTGCTCGGTGTACTCCAAGGCTAATTCATTCAGCCATTCTAATTCTTGTTCTCTAGGAATTTCAAAACTCTTATACTCTTTAAGCAAACCTGCTTTATGCATATTTAAAAAATGACCCAGAAATCGTGTGTATAACTCCTTGGCTCTTTGAATCTGTTCTGTCATTTGGCGATCATCCTTTCATTACACAAATCATATCCGTCCGCAGGATTCTTTTCAAACCAGAATGTAAAAAAAGGGCAGACAGCGAAACAACTTCGCTACCTGCCCACGGGTGATCTTCGGATAATATATATAATTACAACCAAATTTCGCATATTTTTGACCAAAACCAAGTAATTCCTCCTCAAAATCATCAGCAAAACGTGGTAAAATAGTTCCTTAGGATTATATATTCATACATGTTGAAGATACCACCGGAGGGAATACCATGCCACATACACTTAATAAAAATATTGATTTTTTTATAGCCGCTTTATCCCAAACTTATATTTCTGCTCTACAGCTTGACCCTGATGGAATGTATTCAGAGGTAGCCTCAGGAATTGTGGAACAGTTCTCCGATGAACAGGTACGTTTAAGAAGATATGACGGCTCCGTATCGCACTATGCTAGGGACAATACAAAATTCCAGCGCAAATAAGGATAGACGAAAATACAGGCCAAAAAGACGTGCCTGGAGGAATCATCTACAATGATCTATCCTCCAGGCACGCCTATCCATCCTCTATATCCTGTTAGTTAAGTACAATCCATTCCCCTTCGGCATTCGCTGACTGTACTTCCGCCTCTATGATCTCCACAGATTCTGCTGCACTCTCCGGCGTACATATAACGATAGGCTTCTCTTGAATAATCGCATCCAGGAAGTAAACCAACTCTCTGTAGTAACCCGCATCCGGGGAAAGCTCTACCGTAAAGCCTGCTCCATCATTGGGATTCACCTTGACTCCACTACCATCAAATACAACATTTCCTCGTTCGAAGTTAACCCTGTACCCCATGTAAAAGCCAAAGTCGCCCTCCAGCGTCCAGTCAACCTGAGCATTGATTACTTTTGCATCCTTATAAAAATAGTGTGTAGAAACAATATCGTATCCACTTTCTGGGAGAACGTTCCTTCCTAAAGTCGATACTTTATCCGGTCTGCCGAACAGATAATTAATCATATCCGTATCGTGAATATGCATATCCAGGATAGCTCCGCCGCTTAGCTTCTCATCCAGAAACCAATCTTTAGGAGCTCCTGAACCACGGTAGAAATACCCTTCCGTTACTTTACCAAATTGCTCAGTTTCCACAACTTCTTTCAAATATTCATACCCTGGCCAAAAACGAAGGCACTGTCCGATCATCAGCTTCTTTCCACTGCGCTCCGCGGTTTCTACCATTTTCTGCGCTTCTACTGAAGTTCTAGCCATCGGCTTCTCACAGAAGACATGATATCCACGTTCTAGCAGCGAACAAGCCATTTCAGCATGCAGGTAAGTAGGAACTGCAATATCGATCATATCCAGTTCCTCACCCGCAATCATTTTCTCCAGATCATCATAGAGATTGTAAGCTGTTAAATCATACACTTCTTGAGCGGTACTCATATTGCCGTCCGCTTTACCGTCTTTTAGTTCCTCAATTCGCAAATCACAAATGGCTTTAAGGGCGATGGGATGCCCCTCTTCCATTAAGCGAACATAATTATCAAAATGCATCCGTCCCATAAATCCAAAGCCAATCAAACCTATTCTTAACATAGTGAATCCTCCCCCGCTAAATGAAAAATAATCAATCAAGTGCTATCCAAGCACCTTCCAGTGTCCAATCTGCCTGTGCATTGACCGCGCCGCCTCTACCATTTTCCAAGCCTCGGCAGAGTGTCTGGCCATCGGTTTCTCACAAAATACATGGTACCTTTGCTCTAATTATCAAAGTTCATTCGGACCATGAAACCAAGCCTACCAGTCCGACTCTGAATATTACTTTTCCTTCCCTACTCTAAGCTTTGAATGCGGTGCGTCCAAGGATGGCATCCATAGCTGCGGAAGTATTAAAAATAATTTGCTCTGTATAATGTGTGTACGACGGTATCATTTCACCTGTAACATAATTGTTGTATCCAATTTCATCAAGCGCTCTCATGACTGCCGGATAATCCACATCCCCAGCGAGCAAATCAACGAATCCGTGAAGCCCGCCAGCCGTACGGCGGTAATCTTTGAAGTGCACCTTTTTAATTCTGTGACCTAGAATCCGTATCCACTGCTCTGGATAACCGGAATGGACGATATTCCCAACATCAAGATAGGAACCTACATAACTGGAACCCACCGTATCAATAAAAGTACGTAATTCAAGCGGAGACAGCAAGAATTTATTCCATACATTCTCAAGTCCAATGGAAACGCCTGCTTGCTCAGCATCCTTGGCTAAATGACTAATCGCTTCCAGTGCTCTATCATAAGCTTTTTCATAATCAACAACCTCACAGCCCTCGATAAAATCCACACCAACAGCGCCAGGGATGACAAGAATCGTATCTACACCAAGCGCAGCCGCGAGCTCCAGTTGCTTTTTACATACGTCGATTGCCTTAGTTCGATTAGCTTCAGATTCACTTGTCATCGCATAAGACCAATACAGCCCAGTTGCCAGTCCCGCAATCTCTAGACCCGTTTCATTTATAGAATCACGAAGGATACGCGCTTCCTTCTCAGTGGTTTGCAAGCCAAGTTCACCTGTCTCATTTAATGACAGTTCGATACCGTCAAATCCAGCCGCTTTGGCCAGACGTACGCATTCTTTAATTTCTGTTCCCTCTCGAAACGACCAGATGTTGATTCCCTTTTTCATTTGGACCCTCCTCATATTTGTTCTTTTCCGTTTTCGACGTTATAGACTTTTATAGACTTAGATGCACTTTGTATCCTTTATTTATTTATATTATAATAGATAATAAGTTCAATTTATTTAGGCGAAGAAGAGACTTTTTGCATTATTCCGGTCTAATCTATTAAACATTCAGGAGGCAGTGCCATGTCTGACAAAGATCCCTCTTATCCATTGAGAAAGCAGGTACCCTCTCGTGATTGGTCACCCGGGATTCACTATGCACAATTGCAGACACTTCCCACTTGTACCTTTCCAAGAAGAAGACTATATGACTTCGAGCTACTATATGTTCGCCAGGGCAAATTATTAACAAAGATGGATACGGAGGAATATATACTGCACGCTGGACAGCTAATATTCCTCTCATCCGGGGTATATCATCAGAATGCTATTCTGTCAGATTCAGATACCAAGCTTATTGGAATCCATTTTGATTTCTTTGGGGAATCCATTATTACACATGAAGAAGATATGGTAGTGAAAGAGGATGAAGTAATGGACGATAAATTCGCCTTTGAAGCCGTAACCGCTCCTTTCATGCCATTGTCACAAGAACCGATCTACTCCCCACCTCCCGAATGTGTTCATGCCATGGAACAACTCGTTCATGAATTCACCATGCGGCCTGCCGGTTATGAGTGGGTCTGTCGAGGGCTGCTGCTTGGAATTCTGACTTCGCTGCTTCGATCGCAAAACTCCCGAGATGCAGCTAAATCTTCTGTTCACACCGAACGGATCAGAGCATTAATAGAGGAGATAGAAGAGCGGTTAGCAGAACGCTGGACCAACAAATCTATGGCTGCGGCCATGAATATGCATGAAGACCATTTTGCAAAGCTCTTTCGTGAGGTCGCCGGTATGCCCCCCGGAGAATACCTCCGTTCGATCCGGCATAGGGAAGCTCGTAAACTGTTGCGAGAAACAGATTGGCCGATTGAAAGGGTAGGCGAGCAGGTCGGTTATCCCGATATTCATTATTTCAGTAGAGTATTCTCGGCGAATGAGGGGATATCTCCACGTGCGTATCGTAAGTTGTCTCGGATTCTCTAAATCTATAGATGCGATAATCTCAGGGACTGATCGTTCTATGCGGACGCTACGCGAACGGACGTCTCTTTCAGCATGATCTGGCTCAATCTCTTCAAGCGCAAAAAAACTTCTCAGGTAAAAATGGAAGTACACACAACCATTTAAACGAAGAGCCCTAAGAATAATGTTCGGACGACTTACTTAAGCGAGGAAATTCTATTTATTAATGAACAAGATTTAACGATTATAAAAATATAAAAGATATCCCATAAGGTAAATGATAAAATCGGAATAGCTGTGGCATACAATAGAGGCTAGAATACTTTTTGTTTTCAAGTAAGTGACCGTATAATAAATTCCTAGAATAAAGGCAGTTATCAACTGAATCACATCGTATTTCAAATAAAAGGGAGACCAATTTATAAAGATGTGTCCTAGCATAAAATAAAAAGAAGACAAAAAGACCATCATGTTTATACCATTTGGACTCAGAGAGTTAAAACGTTTGAACCAAAACAACAGAAAAAATTGAATAACGAAAATCCGAAAGAATGGTTCTTCACTTAATCCAGGTAATGTACCAAATATCATAATATCTTTTACAGCATATATTACATTTCTACCTTCATATTGTTCAATTAAAGGTTGAAGACCAAGAGTTGAATAAATTAGTGCACAGCATATAACGACAACGAAAGGAAATATCAATATAAAATACTTGATGTACTTCATGCTAAGCTGCAGATTTAATGTACTAAAACCGACTTCCTTTAATCCCTTCCGTAAGAAATAATGAATGAGCAAGCAGGTAATCAAAAATTGAACAAGATACCAAGAAAATGCACTTATAAAATCTGTATTGTTAGCTAATCTCTCTGAATGGCTCATCATCCATGTCATTGGCCCGTTTATATCATAAGTAAGAAAATTAAATACATACTGCAGAGAATAAATAATGACGATTAAAATACAATTAAGAATCAAAAATTTGAGTGCTTTAGATAAGGTCATATAGTTACCTCCAAAAACTCTCTTCGGAGCGCCTTTATTACTCATTGCTTCTCCTCAACAAATCTTCTAAATTATACCATAAATTGTATCCAGAAGTACTTTAAGCTATTGGGGCCGCTACAAAATATAGGACATACAGATTAGTAGCTTTGTTATTGGAGATGAAAGCGGACAATTAAGTAAGAGGGGCAATAAATTAATCTAAGATAATGGAAGATTGAGGAATTAAAATCAAATATTAGGAACTAAGGTTGTGGATTCTACTCTAGTGGAATTCACCGACATGACACCACTGTCACGTACAGCAGCTACGCCCCTTCCTATCGCATAAGGAACCATGATATAAGAAGCTTGAAGAAAGATACAGGCCATATAAATATTAAGAATCATTTTTGAACCCCAAAACTTAAATCTCGTTAATACATAAGCTATAGGGACCACAAAAATAACTAGAATCGAAGTGGAAAGCACCACTAGAAAGACCTTTGCTGTAAATCAGCAAAGGTATCTTTTTGGGTATTACATCACTTTCCCAAACAATTCTTTGTTTAATCGCTCCAGCTGCAGAAGATGATGACGATAGTGCATCTCAATAAGCAGGAACCATTCCTCCGCGCATAGTCCACCGAATCGCGGGTGAGATACGGTATTAAGCTTGAACGATTTTTCAAGAGACGGTTCAATCTCTCTCATTCTTTGAATGACTGTATGCAACCCTTGAATTAATTGTTCTTTGCTCTCCGGCTGCTCCGGCGTATATTGGGCAGAAGGCGGGACCTGAATACGAATGGGCGGAAAGCTGCCTTGTGCAAATATAGCCGCACCATCCTCGGTTTTCCCTACATGAGATACTAAGGGATCTTGGCTTAGCACCAGACATTGATCAATATTGCGAAGCTGCATATACAGTGCCGAGTTTATGAGATGTTGAACCATCTGTCCGATGGACCACTCGTTTTCACTTGGCTTTTGCTTCAGCTGCTCCAGATTGAATCGCTCTAATTCCTGAATATAGTATGTCGCAGTTTCTTCAAAACGTTGTAAGGCTTCTTTTGTTGTAGTCATTATATATCAGCTCCTGTGTCATTGATTATCCAAGTATATAAAAACGCTACTGACAGCGTTATGTCAGTAGCGTTTTAACATTATTTCTATTTCATTTCTAACTTGATGGCGAAAAGATTCCGGCTCTAGCACAACGATGCCGCCTCCCCAGCCCAGCACCCATTGCAGCAATTCCGCCGGCTCTCGAACTCGAAAAGTAACTAGTAAGCCTTCCGCATGCTCCTCTATAGTTTCCATATAGAAATTGTTCGATTCCCTTACCTTATCAGCTATATCAGAATGGACTAAGATACGCACATGAACGTTGCGATCATCAGGAGGTTGGTATACCTCCAATTGAAAATCCGCTGGCAGGATAAATTTATCTTCCAGATCAATAAGCTCCCTCATTCGGGATAACCGGAAATGACGGATGTCTTGACGCAATTCACACCAAGCGACGAGTACCCATGATCCTTGATGAAGCACAAGTCCGTAAGGAGCAACCGTACGAATACTTTGACGGTTCCCATCAGCTTCGGCGATTCTTTTAGAATAACGAAATCTTATTTTCCTTTCCTCCAATATCGCTCGACGAATGGCTTCCAAACATGCCTTTTCTTGTATTGGTGCTATTTCTGCTGCGGATGCAAATAAACGAAAACTTTTGCGGATCTGTGATGCTTCACTGCGGATGGCTTCTGGCAGGATAGCTTCTATCTTTGCTTTAGAACTTCTAGCCTTATTGCCGTAGTGGGCATCAAACCACTGCTCGATAAAGTCAGTCCCGATAAGTAATGCCACTGCTTCGTCCAGCGTGAAACTAACGGGCGGCAGGAAATACCCCTCGATTAAGGAGTAACCCTGCCCTGGCGCTCCTATTATGGATACGCCCGCTTCACTCAGTGCCTGAATATCCCGATAAATAGTTCTCACACTCGTTTCAAACGTAGCCGCCAAATCCTCCGCTCGCAACACTTTATTACGCTGCAGTTCAAGCACTATAGCTAACAAACGGTCCATTTTGTTCATACGACTCTCCCTCCCCCAAAATTGTTTTTCTATCTCAAACGGCAATGTTTAATATCATCCAATATCTCATCCACAGCTCGTCGATACCCACCCGAATCCCGATTTACCGTTAGGTCTAAAGCAGGATTACAAAACACTTCGTAAGTGGATTAAAGCTCCGCATCGCATTTTCCTCCACCTGAGATAAAAGCTTGTACAAATTTTTGTTTAGTCTTTTTTATCTATAAACCGTTTTTATATTAGACATTATAAACATTAATTTTACTTATATCGCTCTAAAAGGGTATAGTAATATAGGCTTTACAACCATTTTAATTATATAGAGTATACCCTTACAAGAGGAGAGATCATATTGGAAAGAGTAGTTGGAACAGTGGTACGTGGACTCCGCGGGCCCATCATTAACAATGGGGATAACATTGAAGAAATCGTAGTTCAAACCGTATTGAATGCTGCAAAAGTCGAAGGTTTCTCGATCGAGGATCGTGACATTGTAACCGTAACCGAATCCATTGTGGCTCGGGCACAAGGTAACTATGCGACGATTGACCATATTGCAGCTGATATTAATGGGAAATTCGGCGAGGAAACCGTGGGTGTTATTTTCCCAATCCTTAGCCGTAACCGATTCTCTAACTGCTTACGCGGTATTGCCAAAGGGGCAAAAAAAGTAGTCTTAATGCTAAGCTATCCAGCTGATGAAGTGGGCAACCATCTTGTAGACATCGACGAATTAGATGCTAAGGGTGTTAATCCATGGACGGATGTGTTAACAGAGGCTCAATTCCGTGAGTTTTTCGGCTATATTAAGCACCCATTCACAGGTGTTGACTATATCGAATATTATAAAGGTTTGATTGAAGCTGAAGGTGTGGCTTGCGAAGTCATCTTCTCTAATAATCCAAAAACCATTCTAAACTACACAAAACATGTATTAACTTGTGATATTCACACACGGTTCAGAACAAAACGTATTCTCATGAGCAATGGTGCTGAAAAAGTGTTTGGTCTGGATGATATTCTTACACAATCCATTGATGGCAGCGGCTTTAACGAAGCTTATGGTCTGCTGGGATCCAATAAAGCAACAGAAGAAAGCGTGAAGCTATTTCCAAATAACTGCCAACCTATCGTGGATGGTATCCAAGCAAAAATCAAAGAAATGACAGGTAAAACTGTAGAAGTTATGGTTTATGGCGATGGTGCATTCAAAGATCCAGTGGGCAAAATATGGGAACTGGCAGATCCAGTTGTTTCCCCTGCTTACACTACAGGGCTTGATGGAACACCAAATGAAGTGAAATTGAAATATTTGGCCGATAACAACTTCTCTCATCTTCGTGGTGAAGAGCTGAAACAAGCCATTTCTAAATACATCCAGAATAAAAATGATGACCTGGTTGGTGCAATGGAAGCACAAGGGACTACTCCTCGTAGATTAACAGACCTTATTGGATCACTGTCTGATTTGACTTCTGGCAGTGGAGATAAAGGAACACCAATGATTTATATTCAAGGTTATTTCGATAACTATACAAAATAAGATAAGCACAACAAAGGGGGTCTCTAAACGAGGCTCTCTTTTTTACTTTCTGGGTTATAATAAAGCAAACAGCGGTAAGCGGAGGATCCTATGAACATAAGAAGGATTAAATATTTTATTGATCTCGTTGAATGCAGAAATTTTACCGAAACAGCTAAAAAGAACTATGTATCGCAGACCACCATTAGTCAACAAATCGCCGCGCTTGAAGAGGAATTCAACATTCAATTGATTGACAGAAAGCAGATCCCTATCGAGCCAACCAAAGCCGGATGGCTTTTCTATGGCGAAGCTCTCATCCTCTGGAAGCAATATAACCATATGAAGATGAGCATGGAAAACTTTCAAAAGTATAATACGCAATCCCTGAGTATCGAATATGCGGCGATGACGGATATCCAAAGCTTGTTGAAATTGATTCCCTCGTTTCAGGATCATCATCCGAATATTAAGCTGGAACTGAATAAAGTATTGCTAAAAGATATTGCAGAATACTTGCTAAAAGGGATTTACGACGTAGCTATTGCCTTTGACTCCGAGTTTCAGGGAAAAGAGGATATTGTAACCTATCCCTTATATAAGGGACGTTATTGTGCGGCTGTGAGTCATCCCCATCCTCTTTTTCATCATGAATCGATCGCCAAAGAGGAGTTATATGAACATCCACTAGTCATGCTGAATCCAACAGCTATTGGAAACTCTTATCATCTAATGATCCAGCATGCCATTGAAGACGGCTATCAGCCGAACATCCTTCGAACCGCAGACGATGTGGAGTCAGAATTATTTTATATCATCACGGAGAATTTGATTGGCTTTTTTCCGGATAACTATCAGCTCGCCTATCTTCAGGATAAAGTCCGGTTAATCCCATTAGTTGATTCACACCATACCTTTGCAATCGAAGCAGGATATCTTAAAAACAATACAAACCCTGCCCTGCCCTCCTTCCTTCAGCAGATCCAAATTGGTTTTAGCAATCGACCATAAGTTTTATGTGTTAGACTATGTTCATTTTTTCACATACTATAAGGATATAATTCATATCCACAAGGAGTGACGATGATCATGGGTAAATTATTGTTGACGGGTGTCGATGGAAATCTAGGGAAACAAGCTGCAGAATATTTGTTGAAACTGATAGATAAAGACCAAATCATTTTTTGCGCCTACGATCCAGCCTGTTTGAAAGAATATGCGGAACAAGGGATTGAAACACATGTGACCAACTTTAATAACAACGAAGGCCTTGCCGAAGCTTTTGCTCATGCTGATAAACTTGCTCTGATCTCCATGCCTTTTGTTGGGGAGAAACGCCAAAATGCACACAGAAATGTGGTTGATGCAGCCAAAGAAGCCGGTGTCAAACAGATCATTTATACTTCTCTTGTAAACGCGGCTGATGAAACCAATCCAAGCGTTGAAAAAATTGATCATATTTATACCGAACGTTATGTTCAAAGCGTAGGGCTCGATTATATCTTCCTTCGGAATTCCCAATACGCGGAAGCGATGATTACCAATTACTTCACGTATGTGAAGGGTGACGGGGTATTAACGAACAATCAAGGTGACGGTAAAATGGCCTATATCTCGCGGAAGGATTGCGCAAAAGCCGTTGCGTATGCCCTAGCCTCCAATAATTATCAGGAAGCGATTCTAAATATCAACGGGCTTGAATTGATGACAATTACCGACTTCATTAAGATTGGTAATGAAGTAACGGGTAATCATATCACCTACAAAGAAAACACGGATGAAGAGAATTATGCCGTATTCGAAGCAATGGGCGTGCCTAGAACCACCGATGGGGCATTTAAAGATGGATCGGAAGCACCGTATTCTTCTGAAGGTATGGTTACTTTTGGACAGGCAATCCGTGAAGGAAAAATGGATATTTTTACAGACGACTTTAAAAATTTGACGGGGCAAGAGCCACTGACCGTGAAATACATGTTTGAACATGCCGATGAATTTCAGGTTGGCGAAAGACATGCTAAAGACAATTAATAAGTGGCACCTCGTACCTCTTAGACTAAATCACCCCCGTTTAATACACGGGGGTGATTCCTTTTATGCTGAGGATGGCACAAAAACAACCCGTTTTACAAGGTCAGAAGGAGCATTCCAAGCTTTCTCTACTTACTGAACACTCACAATTCTCTGCCATTGCAACCACAATCGTGGGTAACTCAGCAAGTGCCGCTATTTCCAAATTAATTCTCTGTCTCTCTGCTCCGTAAAGCTCAATCATATGCTCGTCCTGGAGATAATTAGGGAATTCCTCCCTTATTATCAGAGGATTCTGGTCATCAGACTAATAATTAGGGAATTCCTCCCTGAAATTCGACTGATTTGACGGTAAATCTTGATTCCGCTCTGTTTTTTAGGGAGAAATTCCCTAATTTCATTCATTTAGAGTAATTATCGGCTTTTATTAGGGAGGTTTTCCCTAATTACTCTCAATTCACTGGTATAGTGTAAACTAGCCAAGAAAATTCACGTACTCACTCTATATCAAAAAACACCTTAAACCGAGCGGATGAACATCCGTACGGCTTAAGGTGTTTTTTCAACTGTTAACTTATATTAATTCCAGATCTCTTCAGCAATCTCTTTGATATAAGCAAGCTTGCGCCATTGCTGCTCTTCTGTCAGGTGGTTGCCTTCTTCCGTGGATGCGAAGCCGCATTGTGGGCTCAGGCAAATCCGGTTTAGATCGACATATTGCTTCGCTTCCTCAATACGCTTCAAAATATCTTCTTTGCTCTCCAGCTCACCAAATTTGGAAGAGAACAAACCAAGCACGACTTGCTGATTCTCTTTTAGGAAGCGTAATGGTTTGAAATCGCCTGCCCGTTCTGTATCAAACTCCAGATAGTAACCTGAATAGTTATTGATGTTCAGAAGCGTTTGTGCGATAGGTTCATAACCTCCACCAACTCCAGCATAAGTTGAAACATAATTTCCTCGGCAAACATGTGTTGTTACAACGAGATCTTCCGGCAGACCAGATACAACTTCCTCGTTCAATTGCGCAAGCTCGTTCGCATATTCAGCTACATTCACACCAATCTGATTCATAAAAGCTATAAACTGTTCGTCGCATAGCGCTCCCCATGTGCAATCGTCGATTTGAATGCTGCGGCAGCCCGCTGCATAAAAGGCAAGAATCGACGCTTTATATGCTTTAGCAATATCTGAAATTAGCTCTTCACGATTTGGGTATATTTCATTTGTGCTTTCCTTATTTTCTGCCCGGTCTAGCTCGAACAGGAATTGCGCAGCTGCAGGAATCGATTGACGAGCTACAACGTCCTCACCAGCAGCGCTTTTTAAAAATTCATAATGCGATACAAAAGGATGGCTGCTATAGCTTATTTTTCCGGTCAATCGGGCTGTTTCTGGTCTCGACTTCGCACCGTTAAATTGGTAGCCTTGATCAATAATCGTCCGCTCTACACCGTCAAAGCCCCAAAAGAAGTCAAGATGCCACCAAGAGCGGCGGAATTCTCCGTCGGTTACAGCTTGAAGACCTACTTCTTTTTGTTTCTGAACCAGCTTAACAATTTCGTTGTTTTCCACTTCCTTAAGCTGCTCAGCGGTAATTTCGCCGTTCTTGTATTTTAATCTAGCTTCTTTCAATGCCTGAGGGCGCAGGAAGCTTCCTACAATATCATATCGAAATGGGGTAACGGTTCGCTTTTTAGGTTCGGTTTGAATGCTCATATATTAATCTCCTCGTAAAAAATTATTAGAATTAATATAGCATATCCGATGGCTTATACCGTTACACCAATGAGCTATGGCAGGCTATAAGTATTAGCTATACCTAAAGAATAAACGATTGCGTGTGCTAATATTGTCCCAGAAGACCTTTCTTCATGGCTATTTTCTCACAGCGATCAAACACAACGAGTCCTAGAATCAAATAAACCAGCGAATTTAATATTAATACGCCATAATCTGATAAAGGTATATCCGTTAACGTTAGATTCTCCAGCATCACCGTTCTGACCATATTCACTCCTTTAACGAACGGGGCAAAGGCTAAAAACGGAGCAACAGTTATCGGAACAAATACAAGTCCCATCAAAACGAATTGAAAAATCTGCAGAAATGCTTGAATTTGTTTCACAATAATAGCTAATCCAGCAATCATAAAGCTAACGCCTACCATACTTATCATAGTAACAATAATGATTGGGATCGTTGTCATGGGGTTAAGACTCAACCACTGTCCGGAGGTTAGCATCGCACCAAACAGCAACAGGATCATAATAACAGACTGTAAGCCTAACTGACTGACGATCCGCGTGAGCATGATTTTCCATACCCCCATGGGAGACATATATAACTGCTCTAACGTTCCACGCGTCGCTTCCGTGATTACCGAATAACCAATAAAGTTCATCGTCATCATCGTTAAGCTCCAAAAGACTACACTTACAATGGAGTATTGAACATTCATATCAAAGCTGGCTGGATCCCCAATGAACATAATGCCAAAAAATGCACCTAGAAATATAATATAAAACGTGGCTACTAAAGCAATCGTGTTCGGCAGATAACGTTTCATCTCAATATATTCCTTACGAAAATTCGCATTAAATAAATGGAGCCATTTCATGCGTTTTACCACCCTTCACAATCTGAATAAATACTTGTTCAAAATCAATGGTTATACGATCAATGCTTTCCACCATCGTTCCTTCCTCTTTCAGAAGATCGAACAACTCGTAGATATCCTGACCGTGCTCTAAATTCACTTCCACGATCGTTTCATGAGAGCTTGCTTTATAAGTACTTAAAGGGAATATACTCAACAGTTTTTGCTCCTGTTTTAGGCTTAATTGCTCACCTAATTTAATGGAATATGCCCTTGTTTCAAATAACTTAAGTAAGTTCTCTACCCTGTCGTCAATCACGACTTCACCCTTGTTAATGATAATGGCACGGTCACACAGCTCCTGAACGACAGGCATATCATGTGAGCTGATAATGATCGTACGTTTTTCTTCCCTTACTATTGTTTTTAGAATATTTCGTAATTCATAACTAACCTCAACATCCAAACCGAGCGTTGGCTCATCCAGTAAGATGACATCCGTGTTAGCTAATAACGCCACAGCGATAGCTAGCTTTTGTTGCATCCCCCGAGATAATCCATTGACTAGCTCATTCTCCTTTTCTTTTAGGTTGAATTGCTCTAATAATTTATCCGCTCGATCGGCAACTTGCTTTCGTGAGTACCCTCGATTACCTGCAAAATATTCTAGGTTTTCACGAACGGTAAGACGCCAATATATATTTCGGTTTCCCTCTAATACAGCACTAATATGCTCAAGCGCTTTAAGTCTCTTCTTACAAATATCTAGGCCATTAATGGATATAGAACCCCCATCCGATTCCAACAAACCACAGAGCATCTTTATCGTTGATGTTTTCCCAGCACCATTTGGCCCTAGTAAACCTAGAACCTCTCCACGATTCACATGAAAAGAAACATCACGAACGGCATGGATCTTCTCTTTCGTCTTTCTTTTCTCGTACACCTTGCTAATCCCGCGTACCTCTATAATTTTCTCCACCTAATAACCATCCTCTCCCGTACGATTTATATAAGTAATTCCATTGATAAATTTAATTTTATTTTAGTATCTAGATTTAAATAACTGGCTTCAGATGGAAACTTCCTCCGTCTGAGGAATGAGATTTGGGTATGGGGTATGTTTTTTACAAATACGACGAAAAGACACATCTCTTGAGATGTGTCTGGAATTTTATTTTCTTCACGAAAAAGAACTTCTACTGTCATGCAGTTATTATCCAAAAATGCGCTTAATTCCTTTAGCGATTTCATTCATACAATCCTCCGCTTGTGGATAAATACCGATTTTATCCATGAACGCGTGGTCCACTCCATTATAGCGGATATACTGTGTATTAACGCCTGCACGTTGTAGCTTTCTAGCGTAGGCTTCGCACTCAAGTGTCAAATAATCATACTGTGCAGTAATAATTAACGTGTCAGGCATACCGCTTAAATCTTCTACTAATAAGGGAGAAGTATAAGCGCTTGTTGCAGGAACCTTACCTTGTAAATAAATATTGTCCAGCATAGATGTCATATCACCCATACCCATCAATAGCCCCTTGATCAGCTCATGGTGATTGTTAATCGTGTACTCTTCGATATTCCATTCGAAATCATCTGTCGCTGCCCCAGCCATGTTCACCGTCGGATAAAGCAATGCTTGGAATTTAATCATACCTGTTCCTAAATCTCTATCCTTCATCGCGCATACCGTTGATAAGTTCCCGCCTGCACTATCGCCACATACTGCGATTTGATTCGGATTTACATTTAGTTCTGCTGCATGCTCATATACCCAGCGAACAGCATCGAAGCAATCGTTAAATCCTGCAGGGAACGGATGCTCAGGTGCAAGGCGGTAATCCACCGAAACAACAACTGCATTTGCTTTCTCAGCAATTGCTTTACAAGGATTCTCCACTACATCCAAAGTACCTCCTAGGAAACCGCCACCATGGAAGAAGACTACCGCTGGGACATTCGAGCCTCCAGCTGGAGAATAGATCCGAACTGGGATAGAGCCCTCTGAACCTTCTATATCTCTCGATTCTGTACGAATATCCGTTGATGTTACATCTGTATTCGGCCAGCCCATCATTGCGCGCATCCCCTGAACCATTGCCATTAAATCGAACTCTCCCTCAGGTGGCTTGCCCATCGCAGCCATCTTTTCAGCACTTTCTATTGTTGTCTGCAACACGCGAGCGTCCATTTCTCCCTCAGCATCTGAATCCGGAAGCTTTTTAATCATCATATCTAGACCTTTCACGTTCTTAACCTCTGTCCGTCTTTCTAGTTCCGCCAATAGATTTTCATATATATTTTTTTCCATGATATGCTTCATCTCCCTAGTTAAATTCTTTGGTTTTATCAATTATTTGGAATAGATCATCATGTGTTTGCAATGTAAAATGTGATCTCCCTCATTCATTCGCTTCTAAAACCATTACAATTTAGTCTCCCAATAGGTACAGAATGGATCTACAGGATTTACCCCTTTGAACGGCGAGCGTCCTAACAACTTCTCCACCAATGCTTCATATACATACTCACTTGAAGAGTACGTATTAATAAATGTTTTCACCTGTGGTACATCTTGTAAATGGTAAGGACTTGCTGTGGAAATGAACAAGGTAGGTAACTCTTGTAAGAACCACGGCATATCAGCACCCATAGGCGGTGCCCAGTTAATTCGCACGACCGTTTGATTACTCATCGTTACGATATTGGCACAATAAATAGCTAGATCATATTTATCTGTTAAACTTTCAATGGAAGTCATCATCCAACTAAAGTCCAAATTTTCTCTATTAAAGATATCAACTACAAATCCCTCACGCTCTAGCTGCTCCACCAAAGTACGATAGGAAACTTCACTGCTATAATGCCCTACCTCATCGCCAAGTGAGAAGAATAATATGCGCTTATGACGTTCTGGACTAATGGGTAGTAGAGACTGTGTATCTTTCACTAGTGTAATAGCTTGGTCTGCACACTCCTGTGCCCACTTCTCATGCTCTTCACATTTCATCACTGAAAGTGCGTCCAGACCTGGAACAAGCTTATCTTCTTGTTGCTTACGATGTAAACCAAGAGAAGCTTTAAGTGCTAGAATACGTGTAACTGCTTCATCGACTCGCTTCATCGTCAAAATTCCATTCTCGATTCCTTCCTTCATATACTTATAATCTTCAGGCATGTTGCGGTTAAAAAGAAACATATCACAACCTGCAGCAATCGATTTAGGAACTGCGATTTCACGTTTCATCGCCATCGTGAACCCTGCCATTGTAGCAGCATCCGTCACGATCATCCCATTAAAGCCAAGCTTGTCACGCAGTAATCCGTTTAACAATTCAGGTGACAATGTCGCAGGCATTAACTCTTCATCACGAATGTCAGGCGAGAGTGCTCGTGAATAAGCTGGCAACATAATGTGACCAATCATCACCGTCATTGCGCCTTCATCAATCAATCCCTTATATACCATGCCGTATGTTTGATCCCAATCCTCTACTGAAAGCGAATTGATTGAAATGTGTAAATGTTGATCCCTATCATCCACACCATCCCCAGGGAAATGCTTAATGGATGCAGCAACGCCGTTCTCTTGTACCCCTTTAACATAAGCCTTACCCATACGTAAAACCCTCTCAGGATCAGAGCCGTAGGTACGTATATTTGTAATCGGATTTCTAAAATTCATATCGATGTCTACAACGGGCGCGAATGCCCAGTTGCAACCTACTGCTTTCCCTTCCCGCCCTGCAATCTGCCCAAGGCGGTACCCCATCTCTTCGTTGTCAGTTGCTGCAACCTGCATTTGCTTACCAAAGTAGGTACCTTCAGAAGCGATCCCATTACCTCCAGCTTCCAAATTCGCCGATACAAGCAAAGGTATTCGAGAATTTTCTTGCAGATAACGATGAGTGGATTGAACGCCTACACCCTCCCCAGGCCGATACATAATACCACCTGGCTGATAGTTCTCAAGCATATCTTGTAATTCAGTTTGATCATCATTCATCCCTAGGGGGCAGAATAGCTGCCCAACCTTAGCATCCAAATCCATTGACTCCAGCGTGTTCTTAACCCACTGAATATCCTCATTTTGTAAATAAAATGGCTTTCCCTTCAAGTCCATTATGATATACCCTCCACTTTAATTAATTATAATTCTTATTTAGGCTTCAATTCCCGTGTTGCCTCTACGAGCTGTCAAGTCACTAATCATTTGGGGCTCATCTTTATCTAGCTTATAGAACAGGAATAATAGAATAACAACGATATTCGCAATTAAGGGTAACCATACAAAATTGAATTCAATTGCTAGCAAAGCCGATGGCGCTTGCACTTGATTCGGTGCATATTTCCCTAAGGCTAGAACCCAAGCTGCAATCGCACCCCCGAGCCCCATTCCGAACTTAGCACCAAAACTGCTTGCGGCAGATAGTAAGCCTGGTGCCCTTACTCCTGATTTCCATTCTCCATAATCAATCGTGTCAGCAATCATCGCGAACAGTAGACCAAATGCAAAGCCCCCACCAAAATTACTGATTATGACACCCGTTAATGCAACAGGAACAGACATCATCTGTGCACCTAGATAGATAATGACTTGCCCCACGATACCAATGCTCATACCTATAAAGACCGCATTACGTTTACCTAATTTCTTACTCAAGAAAGGAACTAGTACAATCGCAAGCAACATTAGAACGTTAAGGCCATTAACAAGCGGAATTAAGTCTTCTCTACCTAGGTTATATTTAAAGTAATAAATCGTAGCAGGACCCTTTGCTGTAACTCCGATAAATACGAACAGCCCAGTAGCCAAAAGGATCCACCAAGGTGTGTTCCCTTTAATTGCTTTTATTCCTTCTTTAAAAGGGACTGGACGATTGCCGTCAATTTGAACACGTTCCTTTACATTTTTAAATGTAATCAGGAAAAATACGACCGCTACACCAGCATAGATCATCATCGTTAACATAAAACCCTGTTTTTGATTGCCTTTTCCTAACGCATCAACAAGAGGCAGAGTCGCAATACTGACAAATATAGCGCCTACTTGCGCCAGAATCATACGAACCGATGACACTACCGTTCTTTCCTGTGAATCACTTGACATGCTTGGCAAAATCGAAGTGAGTGGCAAGTTAATCCCTGCGTATAAAACATTCAGTAGAATATAGGTAACATACGCATAAGCCAATTTTCCTGTATCCCCGAAATCCGGCGACAGAAATGCAAGAATTGCAATTGCCGCGAACGGAAACGATAACCAAAGGAACCAGGGTCTGGATTTCCCATATTTTGAAGTCGTGCGGTCAATCAACACTCCAAATATCGGTCCGTCGAACGCATCAATAATTCTCGCTAAAAGGAATAAGGTTCCTACAGCTGCGACATTCAACCCATATACATCTGTGTAGTAAAACATTAAATATAAGGTAACCGTTTGGAAAATAAGATTAGAAGCCGTATCTCCTAGACCATAGCTAATTCTTTCTTTCCATGAAACTTGTTTATTCATACACATACCCCCTGTAAATATCATAGTAAGGAAGCTTCGAGAACCCTAAATGTAATCCCTTACATTTGTGATTATAGACAATTTTCATCCATTCAACTTTCCGTTTCTTAATCAAAAATAGACCAAATTTCATGATTTTTTTATCAGTAAATTAAACGCTTTCAATAAAATCATAAAAAAGGGCTGACCCAAATCCATGAAATGGATTGCTTGGGTCAGCCCTTTTTGAGTGTAATGATTAAAAGTACTATGCATCATACACAGGCCATAGTTCATATAATCGAACTTCATGAGGGTTCAATTCACATTTAATATCAAGCGAGCCTTGGATATCAATCGTCTTCCTCACTTGATTGGGTACAGCCTTACGATTCAAATAGGCCACTTCATCTGCATCTAGTGAACTTGGAGCACCCATCTCAAGCCATGTATCATAAGCGCTGCCGTGATCCCGATTTATAGTAGTTTGACGAAGCTTGTATACACCACTTGGTATTCCTTGGATTGCAAAACTCATCTCTAAATTATTCGTGTCTCTGAAGACGTGATATCGATTCAAGGCGTCAATTCCTAGTGAATCAGACGTACCATACAATCGATCAAAATGACAATAATGGTAGACCATCAATTGATAGCCTTGCGACGATTTAGTGAGACAATATCCAGCGCCAAGCTCCATTAGGCGATCACCAAGCTTACCTAACAACTCATAAGCATAATAACCTGGCTTTTGGATTCCATTGCTCGTTATTAAGCCTAATCCACCATGAAACGTTTCCTCTGCTGGTGGCAGCTCCTCCAGTAAGTCCGTCAAGGACCAGTAAGCTAAGCTCTGCAGTTCATCTAGATTCTCAAGTACATTCTTCACAATATAAGCTGCTTTATAACAGGTATCGTTCGTCAAATCGCGATGAAATGGTGTTGAATTCCATTCCGTTACATGAATATCAGGCAGGTGCGAGAGCTTTGCTTTCAGTTTATTTTTTAACAAATGAATCGTTTCATTCAAATAATTATCATTACTTAAGTGTATCCAAGATATTGGTTTATCTATTAATCGCTGCTCTCGTACTGGATAACTGTGAAACGAAATAACGTCGGGAATACAATGATTTGTGATACAGAAATCTAAATAATGATCTAACCAAGACTCTTGATATACCGTTTCTGAAAAAAGATCTGGACCCCCCATTTGGAATTTAGGGCAGCTCACTTTAACAGCTTGATAAGTCTGAATATACATTTCTCCATAATCCTCAAATGTATCCGGCCAAAAAATTTGCAGATCAGGTTCATTCCAGCATGCAAAATACCAATGCTTCATCTCTTCTTCGCCATACCGGTTTTTACAGAACAAGAGTAATTGTTCCACGAGCTTTCTCCACTTTCCTATATCCTTGGGTTTACTTAGATTACTCTTCTTATAGAAGAAAGAAGACTCACTACTCGCTAAATCTTTAGGCATGAAGCCAAATTCAATATAAGGGCGTAGTCCAATGCTTCGTATGAAATCTATTAATTGTCCGACATAGAAGAAATTAAATATCGGATTGCCTTGTGTATCCTCACGATAGACCATCATCTCATCATCAAATATCCCATGAAACCTAATATGACTAAACTGGACCTTTCCCTGAATCAACTTTAAATGGGATTGCACTTCACTCATTAAAATTTCCTTCGCCTTGCTTATCGTACATATTTTTCGCCAATAAGGTTTAAACACCTTACTCTTACCGGAGAGCTGCACCCTAATTTCTTTTGTGACTACACCTTTTTCAAGCGTCTTATCGGCGATTTGCTGACCAGATGAAGGTAAATACTTGAACAACGCCTCATACGCATTCTCACGATCAAAATCCAAGTAAGTTGCATAATCATTTGAAGTCAGACTCTCATGCGCTTCATGCCTTTGCAAATCCTTACGGTATTGGATCGGTGTTATTTTATAAACTTCCTTAAACACCTTGTGAAATGACTTCAAACTCGGAAATCCATGGTCCATAGCAATTTGAGTAATGGAATGATCCGTGTAAGTAATATCTCTGACAGCATGCCTCAATCGAAGCTGATTGACATACTGACTAAAGGACTTCCCCATACTTTTTTGAAAAAAACTAGATAAATACGGAACCGATAAGTGTTCCTGCTCCGCAATATCGAACAAGCTAAGTGATTTCATATAGTTGCCTTGGATATAGTTCACAATACTTAACATACGCTCTGTATACTTGGAACCAATTCGACTACTACTATCTTCGCGACTCTCTCTGAATTTCCAAAGCAGTACGTATATTAGCTGCAATAATAACGACTTAATTTTGATCTCATAGCTATAATTTTCTTTGTTATATACCCACATCATTTCGGCTAATAAAGTGCGAATTTCATTAAATTTCTCTTGTTCTTCCTCTCCATATAGAAAGGATTTGCATAGGAACCTAACTTGATCGATTTCTGCAAATTCAGTTTTAATGAATGAAATGGGAATTTGCAAGGCAAGTACCAAATTATTCTCATGGGATTGGATGGAATGAACTTCATTGCTGTTGATGATCAAGACATCCTCTTCTTGTAGGGTAAATCTTTTCTTTTCAATATAGACATCGACTTTCCCTTTCAGAACGAACAGTAACTCAATGCTGTCATGCCAGTGGTCCTCCACAAATTGCGCATTATGAAGAAATATATTAATTGGCAAATCATTGTTCATTTGAATGCTTTCATAAACGTAATCCAAAGCCACCGTTCACCTCTCTTCATCCGTTGCTCGTAAATTCATTTTTATATAATAGCTTTTTTTAATTTGGATATATAAGTACATCTCACATTCATACGAAACACGAGAAAATACGCCTTGATTTTGCTTAAAAAATGGATATTTTGAATTTGATCCCCTCGATATAATTACAATGTTAACGCTTTCAAAATAGATAGTAAAGGGGATATATGTATGAACAAGAGTTTATCTAAGTTATTTACTGTCATGATGGCTTTCTTCGTTTTAAGTTCATTTAGTGTAGGCAATGTAGGTGCAAATGCAGATAATACCGCTAAAAAGGAAGACCAAGGGATTACTTTCTATCTGGTACGGCATGGAGAAACAATATTTAATGTACAAGAACGTATGCAAGGGTTCTCCGACTCTCCTCTAACAAAGAAGGGTATTGAAGTAGCTGAGAATCTAAGCAGAGGCTTGAAGAACATTCCGTTCGTTGCCGCGTACAGCAGTACGAGCGAACGGGCAAGCGACACGGCCGATATCGTTCTTGAAGGCCGCAATCTCAAGCTGATCAAAGACAAGCGTTTGAGAGAAATCAATTTCGGTGACTTGGAAGGCGCTTATCAAGCAGATGTTATGAAGCATACAAATGTTGCTTCGTTCAAGAAATTCGATTACACCTCGGTGAACGGCGAGAATATGCAAGGCGTGTTCGAGCGGGCTAAAGCATCGCTGGATCAAATGGTTGAAGCAAACAAAACAAAAGGCGGGGATGTGCTTGTCGTTTCGCATGGCATCACCATTCTCGATTTGGTCATGGGCCTCGACCCGAAAGCCTGGGATATGAGCAAGGGCGGCTTGCCGAATTCCAGCGTAACGAAGATTCAGTGGAAAGACGGCAAATATACGGTGCAAAAAGTCGGCGATCAGAGCTATGCGGAAAATGGTCAAAACAAGCTCACGTTCTACTTCGTTCGTCACGGCGAAACGCTGTTTAACGTGCAAAAACGGATGCAGGGCCTCTCGGATGCTCCGCTCACGGAAGAAGGCATCAAGGTGGCCGAGGACCTGGCACGAGGCTTGCATGACATTCCGTTCAGCGCAGCATACAGCAGCTCAAGCGGACGTGCGATAGATACGGCCGATTCCATTTTGGAAGGCCGAAACATGATTCTGAAAACGGATAAACGCTTGAGAGAAATGAACTTCGGTGACTTGGAAGGCGCTTATCAAGCAGATATTATGAAGCATACAAACGTTGCTTCGTTCCAGAAGCTCGATTACACCTCGGTGAACGGAGAAAACATGGCTCAGGTTTTTGCCCGGACAAAAGCAGCAGTAGACCAGATCATTGCTGATAACCAAGGGTCGAAAAAGAATATCATTGTCGTTTCCCACGGCATCACCATTTTGGATTTGGTCATGGGTCTTGATCCTAACGCTTGGGATATGAGCAAAGGTGGATTGCCGAATTCCAGCGTAACGATCGTTGAATGGGAGAACGGCAAGTTTACGGTAGGAAAAGTTGGCGACACCAGCTATTTGGAAAAGGGCAAGGCACTTTCACATTAAGAAGTAGAACAGGTACACAACTGTCTGCACAAGACAGGTGTGCACCAAATTAAAGGGAGGGGGCAGCTAGACTGCCCCCTCCCTTTACCCTTCCCACTAAATTGACTATCTTACCACCCACAACAGAACCCTTCTCTCTTCAGCAAAGACTCATGGATTACGGGTAAATACTCTATTCCCTGGAATTATTGAAATGCCAATGACTCAAGCTTTAAGTACTTCAAAGGAATTGCTAGACCAATTGATTCAGGCAACACCTTTGCAACGTTTGGGTCAAGTCATCGAAAGAGGATACTCAGCTCAATAACGATAATGACAGCCCTCAAGATAAATGAGGGCTGTCATTTTTTCATTACAAGACCATTAGAAGATCCATATGAGTAAGAAAATAACTGCAATTATTGCCACCACGATGAACAGATTGATTACCTCGCTCCAAAATCCCGGAACACCTTGTGTATGATATTTTTGCGCATTGACATCATGGTTTGCTTTATGACCGCCAGGGTCCGTCACATTCGGATTAGGTCCTGGATCAAAAAAGTCAGACATAGAAATCAACACCTTTCTCGATTATAAACCATATTATACCAGTTAATTCCCTTTTTAAAAATAATCTCCATTGCTCAAATCATTTGAGAATAAAAATAAGGTAAGTGTTTCATTGATAGAGCTTTTTCGATTAGTTCTTGATCGTAGCCATATTTTTGCAATGCAGTAATAATCGCTTGTGTCCTGTCTGATCGTTGTCTTCTTAAATTTGATTCTAGCTGTATTTCTAGAGGAACTGTAGGAATAGTATACCGTCCGATTGTCACATTCCTAAAATGATTCCAAATGAATTGTCCACCTTCCCATATTCCATCGCCATCCATAGAATCAGGAATGCCCGCTGAATTGGAGATATGAACGACTTCCACTTTAAACCCATCGATGATCCAACTCCCCTTTGTCCATGAGAAGCCCGAAGAAAAGGTCTGAGTGTATGCAGGTTCTTCTAAAGAGGATAACCAGTTCTCCCCATGAGGGAATTCACATTTATCCAGCAAGGAATATTCCTTCAGAAGTTCTGCAAATTGTGCAATCCCTTCTTTATTTTTTGTATAAATATCAACGTCTCCCGGAGTCATTTCACAGCCCTGTAATACCGAACCCACTGAGCCCACCAAGATCCATTCTAATTTTGAATTTACCTCCGGTGAAAAATAAAGCTCACATACCTTTGACAATGCTGTTTCCCAGCTATTCATAATTCCACCCCAAATTGACTAGTAAGTTCGAGTACATGAAACCTCAATAACCTCAGGTGCGTTAAAGAACTATACAAATTCACAGGAGGTTTTTAAAATGAGATACAGTGCTGCAGGCGCGCGAATAACCTGTCCTTGTTGTCAAAACGATACCTTTGATCTGGATTATAAACTGCTTAACACAAGCGGAGCATCCTTTCTAGGATTTGACTGGGCGAATAAAAACGCTGCTATACTTATTTGTAAGAGATGCACCCATATCTCATGGTTTATGGAAGAACCAACATCAGATAAATAAACACTACCAGATTTTTCTACATCTTCATTATAAAATATTTCTATAGACTATACCTCCTTGAGCTGGATGCAATTGTTCTTTTGCATCCAGTTAAATACCTCTCGATACCCATTCCCAATTGTCTTAAACCTCTTTGGATAACGATCCGAAATATTCTACAACAACCTCACGAAATTCCAAAGCAGCCCGAGAAATGTACCGACTCTTGTGCCATATTAAAGCAATTTCCCTTACTAATTCATGATTCTCTATTTGGAGATATTTGATGTCTTCCCGTGAATTTCTTGCTGTGCTTGGTATGAAGGCAAGACCAATCTCAGCTTCCACAAGCGTGATCAACCTTGCAGGTTCATCCCCCTCATACACATATTTAGGCGTAAATCCAACCGATTGGCACACAGAGTCTATTAAATCCCGAGTTCCGTAACCACTCTTAACCCCGACGAACCATTCATCTCTGAGCTCTATCAAAGATACACTGCTTCGATCTGCCAAACGATGTCCCTTAGGAACCGCTACAAGGATAGGGTCGATAAACACGACTTGGCATTCAATATCGTCCCCTTCTATAGGGGGTGAGGACAAGCAGAAATCCACCTCTCCTCGATCCAAAAGTGTAACCATTTCCTTGGTAGTCAGCATCTGCACGTGAAATTGACTATCAGGTCGCTTTTTTCGAAACTCGCGAAGGATATTGGGTAATGTACTGGCGGTGGTCACCGCTAATTCAAGCATGTTATGTTCCGGGTGAGATAAATCGCTAAGCTCCTGCTTCGCCTGTTCCAATTCAAACAAGGCTCTTTCTGCACGGCGAAGGAATGTGCTTCCGAATTCATTCAGACGCAGGTTCCGCCCTACTCGATCGAATAAAGGGACCCCTAGATCCTCCTCCAAGCGCTGGATTGTTTTGCTGAGTGATGATTGAGTAACGTGCAGATTCCGGGCAGCTTCGGTCACATGTTCCAGTCGAGCTACCGCGAGAAAATATTGCAGCTGTAGAAGTTCCATTTCGCACCCCATTCATTCCTTTAAGTCAATGAGAATATAACATAAAATGCGTTGGAATGAATAATTAAAATCAAGTAGGATGACATTAATACGCTTTAGGGGGACCCAAAATGAGTGCTCGGAATTGGTGGTTAATGATTTCTGTGGCTCTAGGGATACTATTGAACCCATTAAATTCTTCAATGGTTTCTGTGGCTATTCCAAGATTGCAAAATGTATTCCAACTTGACTATACAGGTGTTTCCTGGATTATTTTTTCTTTCTACATTGCTAGTAGCATCGCTCAACCTGTCATGGGAAAGGCCAGTGATTTATTTGGTAGGAGAAAAATATTTCTTACTGGGCTTATAGTAGCCTTCATTGCCTCATTATTAGCTCCTTTCGCACCAAGCTTCGCGTGGCTCATCGTGTTTCGTATTGTGCAAGCCATTGGAACAAGCATGATGGTTGCCGTTGGGATGGCCATAGTGCGAATTCATGTAACGGAAAAACAAGCGACAGCGCTGTCTGTTTTGTCCATCTTCCTATCCGGTGCGGCAGCCATCGGCCCCTTTATTGGCGGGGTTATCATACACTGGTGGGGCTGGCCTGCTATCTTTTTCGTCAATATTCCATTTGTGGTAGTGAGCTTTCTATTGTCTTGGAGAAATATTCCTAAGGAACACTCGTCATTAACCGTTTCATCGGGCATGTCCCTTCGCAAATGGTTCAATTGGATAGATGGATCAGGGATCCTGTTCTTCACAGTGGGACTGGTTGCCCTGCTCATTGGATTACTCTCAGCAAAATCATCCGGGCACATCGCTGTAGGAAATGTCGTTGTTTCACTGATAGGACTTGCTCTGCTAGGGGTATTCGTACGACATGAGTTAAAAGCGGCTTCGCCTTTTATCCCTTTACGCACATTTGCCAAATATCCTGCGATGACTTGGGTTAATGTGGAGTTCATGCTCGTTAACGTACTTTATTACTCACTCTTTTTCGGAGTTCCGTCCTACTTGCAAGTGGTTCGCCATGTCAGCGAATATCAAACAGGGATACTTATGCTAACCTTAGGCCTATGCTCTCTAGTTACTTCTCCAATAGCAGGACGAAGGATCGATAAATCCGGACCAAGACCGGCATTGCTAGTGTCTGCAATATTGATGACTGCGGGATCGGTATGGCTCGTGACATTAAATCAATCTTCACCGGTTATTAGCGTGTGCCTGGCTTTGGCTGCATTCGGGATTAGCAATGGGTTGAATAATGTAGGCATGCAAGCAGCTTTGTTCCAAAGTTCACCCAAAGAAATCATCGGAGTAGCATCCGGATTATTTAATACATCAAGATATCTGGGAACCATCCTCTCTTCCTTATTGATAGGAATCATAATGAGAGGTAAGTTCAGCTTTGAGGGATTTCAAGTCCTTGGGATTATTCTCACGATCATTGCATTGGCTTTGGTATTCATGAGTCGGCGGCGCCGGAAGTCTGGGGATATGCGGGAGCAATTCAATTGATTAACTTTAACTATTAATAAGTTTGCGAATTTCTTTATAATCTTCCTCCGTTATCAGTCCACCATAACTTGAGAAATCTAAAGTGAATCGCTGACCATCTGTGTATTCATACTGAATAATATACAATCCAGAGCCTATGTCCTTGCTGGCGCCTAAAATACTAATCACTTCTTCATAAGTCATTTTAGCTGTCACTTTGCTTAATTGCTCTTTTGTAGCTGTTTTTATTTCAGTGGGTTCTGATGAATTTTGCTGTACCGGATTCTTTGAATTTTGACAGCCAACCGTGAACACCGCGAGCATTAGCAATACCATTGTTGCAGTTAATAAAACTCTCATTCAAACACCTCCGGATTGTGGGGCTTCCATAGGACTAATATATGCGAAAATAGCTTTTTAATAAAGAAAGTCCCTATGACTAATCACATCATAGGGACTTTCTAATTGCATACTTTTTAGTTGTTCCACACTTACTTATTCAACGCAACGGGATCTTTAATCACGATGTCCGTATTCATGGTCCTCTTTCACCTGCTGCACTTGTTTACCTGAGAGGTCAATAGACTCTGGTGTAGTCGCATTGAATGCGGAGAGCTGAACATCCACACTAGCAGCCAAAGTATGGGAGGCTCCTTGCGCATCCTGACCCACAAACGTTAGATCTAACTGTTGGTGCTGAAGCTCATTAGCCGGAGTGATATCAGCATTCAAACGGATGCTTTGAATCTGTACACCGTTCGTCAGAGCAATTGCTTGGAAATCAAACAGGTTATGCTGAATTAAATCCTCTGGATCATTTGAATCGACAGTCGTTTCTTTACTGGACTTATGATCTTTCTCTTCCGAAAGATTCTTGAACAGAACCGGGGCTAACGCCTGCACCACTGCCGGGATTTGTGCATTGTCAAGCTGCAGCGAGATATGCTTGGCACCGTCTTTATCGGTAGTAGAGGTGATCTCATTCTTTAAATTGCCGATCAAAGCATCCATGATCGTCTCTTCTAGGCTGCTAAGCCAAACTGCTTCCTTCGGTTCTGTTCCTGTTTCCTGATCCTTCTTATCCTTAATATCCTGCTTTACGTAATAAATATCGGAAGCATCGCTCTTCCAGACCTGTCCGTCAGGCTGACTATAGAGGTTAAGTTCATGGGAACCTTGTGACCCGCTAATCTTCACAGCGCCACTTACGGCTTCATTCGGCAAGCTTACTTTTATACTTCCTTGTGCCTGACTCAGAATAGTCCCGTTATCTTTAAGCATCGCATCAGCTTGTACGGTAACAGTTTGTATATTCTCTGCAGTATTCTTAAGTGCGGCTTTGTAATCCTCATATCCAGAGGTTCCCGCAAACGCCGTCATTCCGGTAACCAGCATGATCGCCCCGCTAATCCCTGCTGCACCTCCGGTAAGTAGCCATTTCTTCTTCATTTTCTTCCTTCCCTTCATCACTTATTTAGTCTTGCATATTAAGCTTAGGTGCAATTCCTAAATTCGTTGTGAAGAGTCTATTAAATAAATCTTAACTACGATACATTCGGAAGCTTCTTGGTTACTCTGTTTCTGTGAATAAATAATCGGGCGGGAGATAGCAAGTAGACTACACTTATTAGTCCAAACAAACAGGCACTAACTTGAAAAGGCAGCAGTTGATTCCCTGTGCTTCCCAGCCATCCTCCAATTAGAGGACCAATAACCACCCCTAAACCTTCTATGGAAAACAATAATCCCCAGCTGATCCCCACGGAATCTTCGGGAATGTAACTGGCCATTAACGCATTCCATGAAGGAAGCAAAGCAGCATAAGCACACCCCAGCAGAAGCGCGAGCCCAATGGCAGCGGAGAAGGAGTTAATAGAAGTTAGACCGAACAAGGCAAGCGCAAACACGCCGAATCCAACGACAAGGAACCATTTGCCTCCAACTTGATCAAACCACTTTCCCATAGGGACAAGAAATAGAACTACACCTGCTCCTCCCATAAATAGCACGATAGACAGCTGTGAATGAGACAAACCCAGATGTGAGATCGCAAAGCTTGTTAAAAAAGGGACCAATATCCCGCCCGCTGTAGTCTGCAGCAGCATGCCGGGGACCAAAAATCCCCCCTTCTTCACTTTGTTCCATAGAGATACAAACTGCCCGCCTACAGATATATTCACACTCTGCACCGAGACCTTGTTCATCTTTACAAGACCTACCATGATCCAGCCCGCTACGAAAAATAATCCAATGACAGCAAGGGACAGTGACAGCCCACCACCAATTAACAAATTCATCATTACGGGACCCAGACCTAGACCAGCCATCCAGTATACGTACAAGGTTCCCATCTGTTGTGCTCGTTTTTCCTCTAATACCTGGCTCATACATAGGATCCAGATCGGTGAGAATCCAGCACCCAAGCAAGCAGAGGCTACAATAAGCATCCACGGACTATGTGTTGTCACCATCAATAACAGTCCAATGAACCCAAGAAAGAACCCTCCATGAAGCACGGTATGCCCAGGATATCTATCCAAGAGATAGCCGATGAAGCTTTTGATCAAGCTGTCCGTTAAATAGTGCGCGGAGACCGCAACACCGACTACTGACGTTGTAAGCCCCAAACTCGTCAATACATACGTAGGTAAGAAAGCGATCAGGACAGCCCCTCTTATCCACTCTATAAAAAAGAGAATCATTGCGAGGCGGGTAAACGTCTGCTGTTGTCTTTCTTTCTTCCTAATAATATCCATGAATCGTCTTCGCCTGCCCTTCAACGAGCATGGATTTTGCTGCGGGAACAGAAGGCTGACGCAATTTAATAGCTTCTAAAGCTTCAGTAACGATAGCATCCGAGGCTGATTTTCGCGAAAAGACCTTCAGCTGCTGTTCCCTTTCATCTCTATACGCCATATGCTCCAATCGCTGAAGCTGCTCTACTAATTGCTCCTCATTTCGTGCGATCTCAATCAAATTGTGCCCGGCTAACCATTCTGCATTACCTGCCTCCTGACCAGGGAGTGGTCGATAGACGATAACCGGAAGTGCTTGAGCCATCGCCTCAGTCAAGGTAATTCCACCTGCTTTGGTCAATAGACAGGAAGCTATGCACATCAGTTCCTGCATTTCTTCCGTATATCCCAAGATGTGAACTCGGGGGTTCTCTTGAAAAAGCTCTACCGTAGCTGCTTGAAGCTTATGATTATTCCCGCACAATACGATGACATCGAAGCTCGATTGAAGCAGTACTCGTTTTATTAAACTGCTAATGTCACTTAATACGCCGTAAGCCCCTGCCGCCAGTAGTAGATATTGACGATCTCCGCTTAACCCATGTTTGCGTAAAAGCGCTTCACGATCCTGAGTCTGCTCAAATACCTCGCGAATTGGAATCCCACTGACCACAAGCTTCTCTTCAGCGACCCCTACCGACATCAGCGTTGTCTTCATGTCTTCTGAAGCGATAAAATATTTTGTCGTTTGTGGATGAAGCCACCTGCCATGAACTACATAATCCGTCATAACTGTGAACAGAGGCATTCTACTACCTGTTGTGGATGCTAGCTCAGCAGCAGCCAAATAAGGAAAGGTATGAATAATAATATCCGGCTGTATCTCGTCGATGATCCTTTGTACTTTTCGTTTGCCCATAGAATGGATGAGTCTACCCATGAACTGCTCTGGTCTCATCTTGCTCGTCATTGTGTACAAGAATCCATAAAATTCTTGCGTATACCCCGTGTTGTTTAAATAGAACCTTCGGGATAGCTCATTCAAGGTAGGGTGGACTGCAGCGAATAGATCCAGAGTTGTAATCCGACTAATCCCCCGACGTCTAAATGAATCTTCGATGGCCTCAGCCACTTTCATATGCCCGTCCCCAAATGCCGACGTAACAATAAGTACTTTAGGATCTGTGTTCATGACAAAGCTCCTTTTTCTCATGGCCTCCTTTAACTCTAACTCTGAATCGTAAACTGATAGTGAAGGGATTCTTAACTGAATATTAATTTCAATATTTTCTAAAAAGAGACCTCGTCACAGCCAGTTTTTGCCCACAAAAAAAACGATGACCTTTGGCAAAATAGCCAATAGTCATCGCTTGATATACGCTACTATGATTTAACACTACCTCTCGTGCACAATAACCCCTTTAGAAACACGCAGATTCGTATACTCCTCCATGATTTCTGGAACATCTTTCAACGAAAACCGGTGGCTAATCAATGACTCAATCTGAACGATCCCCTTCTCAATTAACGCAATCGATTCCTCATGGGTATAAGGATTAATAAAAGATCCCATGATGACCAGCTCTTTCGTGAAAATTTCGAATGGGGAGACTTGAATACATGTGTCAGGGGAAGCAACACCAAACATTAATACTTGTCCACCCTTACGTGATGCCTTAACCGCCAGCTCCATGGAATCCGCCCGGCCTACACATTCAATCACAATATCAAATTGATGATGAAGAGCTTCCATCACACCTGCTGCTGCAGGAGAAACCGCTTCATCCGCACCTAATTCGACTAATCGGTCATGTTTGAACATTTCCGGCTCACTGACAATGATCCCTTTAACACCCGCAGCTTTTACGAGCTGCAAGAACAATTGACCAATAAAACCACCACCGATAATCAGGACTTGGTGAGCTCTACGAATGTCGAGCTTCTTATAGCCATGAAGAACACAACCTAGAGGTTCAATCATCGCCCCTTCGATCCAGCTCATTTCATCAGGTAACAAGTAACAGTTCGCGGCAGGAACTACGCAATATTCGCCCATGCCTCCATCACGAGTTACTCCAACAGCCTGCAAGTTATCGCACAGATGCACTTTTCCATTCCGGCAAAAATAACAGTTCCCACAATAGATGTTAGGATCCACGGATACACGGTCCCCAACCTGAAGAGCCGTAACCTCGTCACCCACAGCAACCACTTCCCCTGCGAGCTCATGCCCTAACACAACCGGAGCGTTCACCTCCGCAGACCCAGGATATCCATGATAAATATGCTGATCTGTACCACAGATCCCGCAGCATTTCACACGAAGTTTAACTTCTTTGAGGCCTACAGCTGGAGCTTCCCATTCCATAAAATCAATGCGCTTATTTCCCTGAAATACGGCCGCCTTCATATTAGTACATCTCCTTCAGTTCTAAGCTTCTGTATAGATGCATCATTCATCGCCGTCACACGTAGGGTTTCCCAAGGAAGTTCCCCTGCAGCAGCATGATGTACATGAACCGTCTTCTCCTCACCTGGGATCAGATCAAAGAAATTATCATCCATGATCACCCAAGGAGCATCCAGTTCAATCATCACCATCCGGGCAACACGATCCGAGATCAAACGGATATGTCCTTTTACTTCATCCACAGAGATCTGAATATGTGCTTCTTGATAATCCATATCTTTATAATCTCTTAAATAGAGAACATACTCTTCTGTCATCTGTTTCTTCGAACGAAGCACGGCCACAACCTCGCGCGGACTATACTGTTGCAGCACCTCAGCCTCAGGTAAATTGGCAAAATTTATTTTACCGTTTGCTTCAACGGTCACATCGAATGCACGCTGATATACAATCGTACCATCCATCTGATAGATTGTTAATTCCGCCTCATCCTCATAAATCTCACGCCGATCATTAACAGCCCATAACTGCAGCTGCCCATTCGGATCATGATCTACACATAAGAGTACCGGTGCAAAGAATTTACGCGCATAGTGATAGCTTGCTTTTGGCAAGCCATAGTAATCGATGACAGACCAGCTTGTTCCCGGCCAGCAATCATTAAACTGCCAGAACAAAGCCCCGCTCGTATCCGGCTTATTACGGCGATAATGCTCAATACCATATCTTAACCCTTCTGCCTGGGTAAGCATCGAGAATTGAATATATTCATAGATATCCTTCGGAATTCCAGTAAAACCTTCCATGAGCATAATGCCCTTTGGATAATGGACATCTTTATTACGGTATTTCATTTCATCGCTATCCCAGTAGAACTGATTGTCCGGCATGTTCTTCGCTAAAGTATAACGATTGGAAGCGGCATGCAGTCCGAATTCACTGGCGAATTTCGTGAAATCTGACTTGAATCGTTTGAACGATATCCCTTCAACACTATAATCCTGTGTCTGTGGTTCACCAAATTGACGAGGCTCATTATTCCCATGCCAAACTTGCCAGTTATGTGTATCGCCCACATCACGCGAATTATGATCATTTCCGCCAAAAGGGGAACTAGGCCAAAACGTTCGCGTTGGATCGAGCTGCTCCAACACCGCAGGTATGAGCTCATGATATATTTTCTCTCCATAAAAAGGATGTGTAATCTCGCCGCTAGAGGAGAGTGCCTCATACAACCAATCATTCTCGTTATTCCCGCACCATAAGGCAAGACTCGTACGACTGCGAAGACGTGTTACGACCTGCTCAATTTCTCGGTGAACATTATTCATGAAATTACGATTATAATCTGGATACAACGCACAAGCGAACATGAAGTCCTGCCAGATTAAGATTCCTAACCGGTCACATTCATCAAAGAAAATATCCCGCTCATAAATGCCTCCGCCCCAAGCGCGAATCATATTCATATTGGCAGCCTTGGCCATTTGAAGGAGATGCGTATATCGGCTATCCGGTACGGTCGCAATAAAGCTATCAATAGGGATCCAATTTGCACCTTTGGCAAAAACCTTTACACCGTTCAATACAAACGTAAAAGCATGGCGCCCCTCTTCATCAAGCTGCATTAACTCGATCTTACGAATCCCAAATCGCTGCTCATAAGTATCGATTGGCTCCCCATCTGCAAATAACGTAACACGTAATTGATATAAGAAAGGCGTTCCTAGATCATGCGTCCACCATAGCTTCGGATCTATCACCCGCAAAGTAACTGAATGATGAAGCGTGCGTGCTGTAATCGCCCCGTCAACCGTAATCCCTGAAGCTCTGTCTAAAGAGACATACGCTTCCGCAACGCGCTCTGTACCTTCTAAGAGTTCCACACACGCCGTATATGAACACTCGCGATCAAAGGCATGTGCGCATAAATCCACATCAACGATACCTACTTGATCCTGGATCGAAGTTGTTCGAGCAAACACATGATCTAAATGTGCATGACGGCGTTTAATTAAATGCACCTCTTTCCAAATCCCTGCACAGACCAGACGTGGGCCCCAGTCCCAGCCAAAATGACTCTGCGCTTTACGTGTCCAGATCCGCTTCTTGCTAAAGCCTGACCAATAATATTGGACCTTATCGCCTGCGTGCACATGAATAGGATCAAATTTCACGGCAAGCGTATTCTTCCCATGATTTAATTCACGGGTTACATCAAAAGAATGGCTGATGAACATATTATCCGTTGATCCAAGCTCCACACCGTTAAGATATACGGTCGCATAGGTATCCAACCCTTCGAACAATAGCTCCATCTTCTCACCAGGTTGAGGATCAGAATCGTATGAAAAGACCGTTCGATACCACCATACCTTTTCTTCAACCCAACGGCATTTCTGATCTTGGTGGCCAAAGAAAGGATCCTCAATGATGCCTTTCTCCCGAAGCGTCGTATGGATATCACCGGGCACTGTGGTGCTCATCCAGAAATAATCAATGAACTCTGGGGATGCAACTTCAAGATCCCGGACTTCCCCGACATTAAAATCACGAAGTTTCCAGTTTTCAGTTAATTTGATATTCATTATCTTCGTCATCTCTCCCAAATTAAAACGCCAAAACCACTACGGTTTTGACGTTTTATTGTTATACGTATACCAAGCTGTCTAGAATTTCTTGTACACTAAGTTCTGCGCAAGCCATTGATGTATCCGCAACTCCGTAATACATTTTGACGACATCGCCTTCCACAAGTGCACCGCAAGAGAATACAACATCTCCGAAGAATCCATTCTTCTCATAATCCGCTTCCGGCTCCATAATCGGAGCATTGGAACGCGCAATCACTTTCGAGGGATCATTTAGATCTAACAAGACTGCCCCCATGCAATAGCGATGTTCCAGTGTTGCCCCGTGATACAACTCCAGCCAACCTATATCGGTCTTGAATGGAACCGCACCGCCGCCAATCCGGCCACTATCCCACATCCCGTCACGCAAACCGATCAGATGCTTATGATTTCCCCAATATAATAAATTGTCCGATTCTGCAATCCATATTTCAGGATTTCCCGTGCTTTTCGTCGTTGGACGGTGCAATGCATAATATTTGCCGTTAATTTTCTCTGGGAAAATCAATACGTCTTTGTTATCCGGCCCAAAGATCATGCCGTGATGAGTTACATTCACGAAATCTTTAGTTGATACCAGCGATTCTCCAACGCCCACAGGGGAGACTGCCGAGAAATATATATAGTAGGTATCCCCAATTTGGGTTACGCGGGGATCTTCTACCCCGAAGGTTTCCAGTGAATTGGAAGGGTACACAAATGGCTTCTCATCCACCGTAAAATGATGTCCATCCTTACTTCGAGCAATTCGGATATAAGATAATGAAGTCAAGTACTGGAATGTAGCACTGGCGGATCTATTCTTGATCACACGCGGATCAGAAAAATCGAAACGCTCATCATCCGTATTCAGATCCAAAATATCTAATTCATTGGTCTCCGGATTATAAATCGGAGCTTTCACAATTTTAGGGTCCTTACTGATTGGACGTTCTGCTACTCGAAGAAACATTAATATTTCACCATTATAGCTAGCGATACCGGCATTAAATGCACCGATCACTTCAAAGTCCTCGTGATACGGCTTGACGTCCGCCGGTGTAATCAGCGGATTTTGTTCATAACGATAGATTTTCATGTTGTAATAACTCCCTTAACCAAATGGATTTCATGCTATAAAATTTCAAATTGAGCAAATGGATCAGGGATTGTCGCACGTTGTGCTTCAGCATCGCTGATTCCTGCATATATGTGAGCTGTGCCGTCTTGATGACGTACGAGCCCGCCGCTGAATACGACATCCTCTAAATCAGGACGTTTGGCAACGCCTGGCAAGAACTGATTGCGTACAGCGATTAATTGAATATCCGAATATTCACCTGTTTCCGGATCGATAGCGAACACCATGGGGTAGTAGTGACGATCACCCGCCTCATCAAAAGATGCGATATGCCCAAGGACACCGAGAAGCCCGTTCTTCAGCAAGTGTGCTTCATTCGCGCCGCCCCACTCTTCATCAACGAACTGCTCTTCCAACAACGGTGTTTCTTCGATCAACGGAATGGATAACGCCTCCAACGAGGCAATGCGGGTAAAACCGATTTTCCCGCGTCCTCCTTTATCTCCTTGAGGGCGAGTCAGCACTCCAATGCTATCTTTCAGGTCAACCAGCCGCAAATCTTTCATACCATCCGGACCAATAAAGAATAACTCTAAGCTAGCGATGTTCTTCCCGCGGTAGAATACTGTACGCCACATTAAGGCATCAGCTTTTACCGGATGCGGGTAAATTTGAACACCTCCAACAATTAATTCGCCATTGATTTTCGTGAAAAACGGATCTTGAAGTTCAAGAATAGGCGCTCCTTCACGAGGAGCCCACTGTCCATCACGCTCGACGAAAAAAACGACTTTGGAATGCTCGCTGTCACGGGCTTCAACCCGACCTGCTATCACCCATTCACCTTCATCTTGGAAAGGTGCTGTAATGTTATAGACATCTTTGTGATCTACACCGGTGAAATTTAATTTCTGCGTATCTGTTACGAACACGTCTTTCATCGCATATTCCATGAGCAATTGTTCACATGTTTTCACAGCTGTTTTGTGCAGCTTCATAATAATAACGTTCCTCTCTAATCAAATAATAGCGGCTCGCACATCCATATTGCGGCTTCATTCGGCAATAGAGTGACCAAGTCTGTGCCGCTCACTGTCTCTCGGCGGCTTGATAATATACAGGCTGCTTGCCCATCCAACAACATACTAGGATCAATCTGTACGCTTTGCTTGTCAAAATTCAAAGCTACGAGTGCTCTAGTATTGAGTGTTTTCAACGTTCTTACATATAAAATAAGATTGCCTCTGCGTTCCAGCACGTCATACTCTCCAAACTGAAACACGTCCTGTGTATTGCGCAAGCGGAGAAGCTTTTTATAATAATGAAGTAATGAATTCGGTTGACTTGATTCGGACTGCACGTTTAATTGCTCATAATTTGGGCCCATGTCAATCCATGGTTTCCCTGAAGTGAACCCGCCCTGGGGACCTGCGTTCCATTGCATCGGAGAACGGGATGCATCTCTTCCCTTCGCATTCGCAATTTCCAAGGCTTCTGCCCGGGTAGCCCCCCGCTGTAGTGCAATTTCATATGCGTTTAATCCTTGGATATCCCGCATATCCTCCAGCTTATGGGCTACGAAATTCCGCATCCCAATCTCTTCACCGAAATATAGGAAAGGTACCCCTTTTGCGGTCAAGGCCAGCGTTGCCATCAGACGAGCCCGTTCCTCCTCAATCTCCGCATCTCCTTCGCCAAAACGCGAAATCACGCGATCCATATCATGACTGCCGAAGAATAACGTTGGAATCTGATCCTCACGGTGTACCTGCTCCATCGTCTTAAGCTCAGCGAATAAATTTTCCGGACTAAATTCCTTCTGGCTTCCCAAATTGAAATTAAAGACTACATCCATCTTACCCGCTCCGCTGTAATGCCTCAGCATGTCCATGTCTTCAGATCCGACCTCACCTACCATGAACATCCCGCTATGCGCATGAACAAACTCACTAATTTCCTCGATGGCCTCTATAATTCCATTTTGATTCTGGTCATGCACATGCTTTTGTTCACCCGTTAATTCATCCATCGGATTATCCGGGAATTGATCGGACACCGACAAGAAGTTGATCACATCTAGCCGGAAACCGCAAACGCCTTTGCCTAGCCAATAAGCCATGACATCCTTCATCGCTTCTTTTACTTCCGGATTCGCCCAGTTCAAATCGACCTGTTCTTTCGCAAACCCATGATAGTAATACTGTTCCGTAGCAGCATCCCATTCCCACGCTGTTCCGCCAAAAAAAGACTCCCAGTTATTTGGAACCCCGCCGTTCACAGCGTCCTTCCAAATGTACCAATCCCGCTTCGGATTTTTTCTTGAGGATCGGGATTCCTTGAACCACGCATGCTCTGAAGACGTATGATTCAAGACAAGATCGGCAATCACTCTGATTCCGCGAGTCTTTGCTTCCTGAATAAAGCGTTCAAAGTCTTCCATCGTTCCATAATCCGGGTCAATCTGGTAATAATCCGCAATGTCATACCCATTATCTACTTTTGGAGACTTATAGAACGGTGTAAGCCAGATGCCCCCGATTCCAAGATCCCTCAAATAATCCAGCTTGGAAGTAAGACCGTCGAAATCACCAATCCCATCTCCGTTACTGTCACAGAAGCTTGGCATATACACTTCATAGAATACCGCCTTTTTCCACCACGGCTGTTCCAATCGCTATCCCCTCCTGTGCTAGCCTATTTCAAGTTAAATTGCATACCTTCCTGGAATTTCTTGCCGAAGATGATGAACAAGATAATGATTGGCAAGGTGAGCATCACTGCACCGGCATACATCGGACCCGGATACGATTGATACGGACCAAACATCTGAGATAATAAAACGTTCAATGTTAACATGCCGTCACTTCGGACGACGATCATATCCCATAGGAGCTCTGTCCAACGTTCCATTAGCAGGAATAGGAATACAACGGTCGTAATGGACTTCGACATCGGCATCATAATCTTATACAGGATTTTGAAATCGGATGCCCCATCCAGCTTGGCGGCTTCAATGAAAGCGTCGGGTACCGCCTTAAAGAAGTTGGTGTACATGAAGATCCCCCATAAACTCATCGCCTTGGGAATAATGAGCGCCCAATACGTATCGAACAGTCCTACTTTTTGAATAATCAAAAAGTTAGGGATGATCAGAATGATTGCCGGGAAGAACATATGAAACAACACAAAATTGTTAATAGAGTCTCTCCCGCGAAATTTCAGCTTCGAGAGCGCATAAGCGACCATAATCGCGAACATCATCATTAAGGCTGTAGATATCAGGGAAACGAACACACTGTTAAAGAAGGCGTGAATCCATGGTCTTGTAATCCCGGTCTCACCACCTGTAAAGAGCCATTGATACGAGCGCAGCGTAAATTTCGTCGGTATCAGCTTCCGGTCTACCTGTGACCAATCTGCAAGTGAGTTCAATACCATATATAAATAGGGGAATACCATAATCACGAGCAGTACGATCGCAATCAAATAGCGGATCGACAGCCGGAGCTTGATGTTTGAATTAGACCCAACCATTGCGCTTACCCCACATTTCCAGAATTTTTCGGATTACGAATATAGATATAAATGTCGCAACCGCAGCCATAATCGCGATAGCTGATGCGTAACCTGCCTGCAGGTTCTTAAATGCTTGACTGTATATTTCCATTTGCCATGTATTTGTTGCATAGTTTGGTCCGCCGCCTGTTAATTGGTAGACCTCAGTAAAGATACCGAATGTTGCACCAAAGGATAAAATTAAGGTTGTATAAATCGCAGGGTACAGCAAAGGCAACGTAATTTTCCAGAACCTTTGGCTGTCCTTCACGCCATCAATTGCCGCTGCTTCATATACTTCCTGATCAATACTTTCTAAACCTGAAGTAAGAATTAACGCATAGTAACCTGTAAATTTCCAAGCCATAATCATCGCAACGACGAACAATGCCGAAAAAGATCCGCCGAGCCAGTCAATATCAAGACCTAACCGTTCCCTTAGAAACGTCTGAACAGGACTTGTATGTGACAAAAAACCTTTAACAATAAGGGATGCAACAACCCCTGATGAAAGATATGGCAAAAAGAATCCAATAAGAAATACGGTTTTTAATTTAGGTAAGCCCTTTACAATTACCGCTACAAAAAGCGACATTGCTGTGACAATCGGTACAAATACGATCATAAATTTGTACGTTACCCAAAATGCCGATTTTACCCCTGGTGTGCCTAATGCTTTGGTAAAGTTCTTGAATCCTACAAAATCATAAGTTGGTGAAATCAAGTCCCAGTTAGTAAAAGACAAATATAGAGACCAAATAAGCGGGCCCAAGAAAAACACAGTCGAAAAAATAAGGTAAGGGCTGGCAAAAAGCCAGCCTAACCGATTATTATTTTTTTCAATCATTATTGAAGTTCCCCTTCAATCGCCTTCTTCATATTGTCCCAACCCGTTTTTGGATCAATCTCACCACGAACGATTTTATTAAAGGCCTCTTGACCAATAAAGGTTTGCAATTCGTTGAATTTTGGATTGTCCATGGATGGAACAGCATTCGGGATTGCTTTTGCATACTCTTGCAATACAGGCGTTTTTTCAAATACAGGTTTAAATGCTTCATTCGTACCTACATCATCACGTGCTGGAGGCAAGTTCGTTTCTTGGAAAAAGGCAACATCGTTTTGAACATCCGAGTATACCCACTTGATGAATTCTATTGCAGCAGCCTGTTGCTCTGGGCTTGCCGATGCATAGATAACAATTCCTTTAGCATCCGCAAAAGTTTTCGCATTTGCTGGATCCATACCGTCCGGAACAGGAGGCAATGTGACTTCAAAGTTCTTTTTGTACTCAAGTTCCGGATATTTCTCAGCCCACATGTTAAATGTCCAAGGACCGATATCCGTAAATACACCCACGCCATTTTCGAAAGGTTCCGTTACGTTCTGAGTCAAGAGCCCTTTCTCCTTACGAAGATTGTCCACGTAAGAAAGTACGTCTATACCAGCTTTTTCATCGCCAACAAATTGGCTACCCTCAATGAATTTGTTACCATCAGATGCTGCATTGTACAGCATAAAGAAGTCGAACCATCTTTTCCATGATGTAGGATCTGCTAAGTCTGGTTTCGCCCAAAGATATTTATCCGGGTATTTTGCTTTTAATTTTTTCGTTGCCTCAATCACTTCACTGTATGTTCTCGGAATTTCGTTCACACCAGCTTCTTTCAAGATATCCGTTCTCCATCCGAACATCATCGCATTCGAGTAGATTGGAAGAACATATTGATGACCATCCGCAAATTCCCAAGGCTCAATCGTTTTGGACATATTACGTTTTGTCACAATATCATCGAAGCCTGCTATTGTATCCAAAGGAACTAACGCTTTACTGTTCGCAAGTTGTGCTGCAAAACCACGGCTAATATTCTCAGTCATCGTTGGAGCACTTCCACCCGCGATTGCAGCTTGGATACTCGCCTCAGAAGTAGGGGACTCCTTGATCGCACTTACATTGATTTTCACTTTAGGATTAACAGTCTCATACTCTTTGGCGATTTTTTGCCAATATGCTTGTTGAGTCGGGTTAGGTGCAGCCCAGAACTCAATAGTTGTTACTCCATCTGCTGAAGTGCCTGAATTACTACTCTTCGATCCACAACCGGCAAGAATCGTGAATACAAGCGTAAGTGACATTAATACTGCAAGCTTTTTCTTCATAAAATAAAACCTCCCTAAAGTATAGATGCACTTTCGTACAGCATTTAGTAATCTATAAATCAATTTTTGTAACGTTACAAAATCACTTAAAACGATGTTTTGTAAGCGTTACATTTGCTATTATTATAGTTTTAAGCGAAATTGTCAACCTATTCTTCGATTATTTATACAATCGACACAATTACACATACTATGCATTAACTTTACAATAATATTTTGTAATGTTATAATAATTTAGAATTGTAATGTAGTTTTGCGGCATAATCTTTAGTATTATGAGAGACAGTATGGAAGAATATTCATTACACTTCTTATTAGAAAGGACGTATCTTCGCATGAAGGTGAAGGTAACTATGCAAGATATCGCCGATCGATTAAATATATCTAAGAACTCTGTTTCTCAGGCTCTGTCTGGTAAAGACGGTGTCAGCGAAGAAACAAGGCAATTAATTATCGATACAGCGAATGAGATGGGTTACATCTATTCGCGAGGGCGTAAAAGCACTGAAGAAGAAGTAGGAACCTTTGCCATCTTGGCATCGGAATTTGCATTTTCCAAACGCAACTTTTTTGGAGAAATTTATTTAAGCATTGAGAAGGAAGCAGCGAAGCGAAACAAGCGTATGGTTATTCAATCTATTGATAAGCATTCTTCTGAGAATTTAATCCTGCCTCCTATTTTATTGGATCAATCTGTTGAAGGGATCTTGATTCTGTCCCATATTACGAACCCTTATATTCAGGCAGTGACCAATACAGGTATTCCCACCGTGTTAATTGATCATCATCATCCTGATCTTATGGCCGACAGTATTCTCACTAATAATCGCTATGCCGCTTATACAGCGGTGCAGCATTTAATTGAATTGGGACATACTCATATTGGTTTTATCGGCAATATACAGTTCTCTCCCAGCTATTACGAGCGCCTGGAGGGTTATCGCCTGGCCTTATACCAGGCTGGAATTGAATACAACCCGATGTGGGTAATTGATCGTGTAACAGAAGAAATGGATGATGTATTCAACGCTGTACAAGCGCTCGATAAGCAGCCTACAGCATGGTTCTGTGTCAATGACGGATTTGGATTCTTGATCAATTCCGTTGTGTACAAGCTTGGGTATCGTATTCCCCAAGATGTATCCATTGTCAGCTTCGATAATGGACAATTGTCACGAATAACCACACCGTTGACTACAACGATGAATGTAGATTTGTCTTACTTTGGACGTAAAGCTGTTGAACAGCTCTTCTGGCGTATTGACCATCCTGACGAGCCTTTTGTTGAAATTCTCCTTCCGTCTAATCTGATCGTTCGGGAATCCACACAACATCCAAATGGATAGAGATAATACATCAATCTAGTAAAAACGTATAATATAAATAACCTCACCCAATCCAATTCGAATGGGTAAGGTTTTTCAGATGCTTTGGAAGCGTGAGTAATAGAATATCTTAAACAAGCAGAGAGTACAGCCATTACACAATAAAGCAGGACCCCTTCCTCAATTTTTTGGAGGAAGGGGTCCTGCTAATAGTTTATGAAGGAATCATTAATCGCTAAAAGCAAAACAATCAGAAAATCCGGAGACAACAGCAGCTGGAAATTTGCTTACCTTCGGCTAATCTTTATAGCTGGAGATCAGCAATCCCAAACAGTTCACTTAAAGTCACGAATCGATAACCCTCGGCATCAAGCTCTTCCACCAATACCCGGACAGCTTCAATGGTTTGAGCTCGTTCGCCATACCCGTCATGAAACAAGAAAATGCTTCCGTTTTCGATGGTTGGTCTCGTATGGTTCAGAATAAAATCGACACCGGGCTGTTCCCAATCCTTGGCCTCACCGTTTACAGCGCCAATTGAATGGTATCCAAATTCTGCAGCAAGCATAAGAATATCATCGTTAACACCAAAAAAAGGTGGTCTAAAGTTCAATACATGCTTTCCCGTCACTTTACGAATCGTATCATCTGCCCGCTGTAATTCAGCTCTTGCTTCATCTATAGTCAGTGTTGTCAAATCAGGATGGGAGTAAGTATGATTGCCAATCTCATGTCCGGCCATATGAACCTGTGCTGCGATAGCCTCGTACATATTGAGCTCTTCACCGATCATAAAAAAAGTCGCTTTACCATTATGTTTATGGAAGATATCCAACAACTCTTTCGTATATAATGGATGCGGCCCATCGTCGAACGTAAAAGCGACTACCTTTTCCTGAGTTGGGACCTTATGAACTAATGATAATTTAGCCATTATATTACTCCTTCCGATTCACATCCTATAAATGCTCATGTACATCCATTATTGCTGCGGTATAATGCCATGTCAACGCCGCATCTAAGCGCACAATCCTTAATTGAGTGTTAACACGACCACGGACATCGGCGGCAGCGTTGCCAGTAAACCGTCGTCACTTACACTCGTAACGCCGTTAAATGACTGTGGCTTCACCCTCTCCGGTTGCCCAAATGTGTTGTGAGCATTCATATCTGTATGCGTCAGTACCCGGCCGCTAACATTCAACATTCCTCCCAACCCACGTAACCCTAGAGATATATCTACTTGGTGATGGGGGTCGATGTTACAAAGGCTGATGTCGATCGTTCCATTAGGTCGCTTCGAAGCCGATGCACTGACTTGCGGAAGAGATTCATCGCCCACACGGTATTCGCCAATCTCCAAGTGAATCGCGAGCGCCTCTGCATCCTGGTGCACCTTGAACATTTCGAACACGTGATAGGTCGGCGTCAGCAACATTTTATCACCTTCCGTTAGAATCATCGCCTGTAGTACGTTGACTGTCTGGGCAATGTTCGCCATGTGGACACGGTCGCAATGACGGTGGAAGACGTGGAAATGCAGTCCCGCAACAAGCGCATCACGCAGCGTATTCTGCTGGTACAAGAAGCCAGGATTTGTACCCGGTTCTACTTGGAACCAGGTACCCCACTCGTCGACAATTAAGCCCACACGTTTCTTCGGATCGTGTTGATCCATGATCGCCGTGTGTCGGGTAATGAGCTCGTCCATGTGGAGCGCGAGCTGCATGGTCTCGAACCATTCCGCTTCATCAAAGCCAGTCGCCGGCCGCTTGACCTCAAATCCTCCAGGCACCGTGTAGTTGTGCAGACTGAGACCATCCATAAGTCCACCGGCTTCACGTATTAACGTCTCCGTCCAGTGGTAATCATCAACGTTAGCACCGCCAGCGATCTTATAGACTTGATTATGTCCGTAATTACGGACATACGTTTGGAAACGGCGGTATTCGTCGGCGTAGTACTCCGCCCGCATGTTGCCTCCACAACCCCAATTCTCATTTCCGACGCCAAAATATTTGAGCTTCCAAGGCTTCTCCCGGCCATTAGCCTTCCGCCATTTGGCCATAGGTGATTCGCCGTCAAAGGTCATATACTCCACCCACTCCTGCATCTCCTGAACGGTGCCACTGCCAACATTTCCGCAGATATAAGGCTCCGTGTCCAGCAGTTCACAAAGGTCGAAGAATTCATGGGTACCGAAGTGATTGTTCTCCACAACACCTCCCCAGTTCGTATTAACCATATGCTTGCGCGCCTCACGTGGACCAACGCCATCCTTCCAGTGATACTCATCAGCATAGCACCCGCCCGGCCATCTGAGCACCGGTATGCTAAGACCTCGCAGCGCCTCTAGAACATCATTCCGAATACCACGGGTATTAGGAATCGGCGAATCCTCGCCTACCCAGATCCCTTCGTAGATACAACGTCCAAGATGCTCGGCGAAATGCCCATAAATATGACGACTGATCGTACCGCACGACTGATCAGTGTTGACAGTAATAGTAGCATTCATTAAAAGATCCCCCTTCTATTTTTTTAACCCTTATCCCTTGATTGCGCCTGCGATCATACTCTTCTGTACCTGTTTGTTGAGCAACAAGTAGATTACAATCGTTGGAATCGTAGCAATCATGAGCCCCGCTCCAATAATCCCCCACTGTGTGATATAGGTACCCACCATGGACATCATACCCACTGTTAAAGTCTGATAGAGTGAGTCATTGATAAACGTAGTCGCAAACATCAGCTCGTTCCAACAAGATAAGAATGTAAATATCGCAACCGTTGCAATAGCAGGACTTATAAGCGGCAACATAATGGAAAAGAACGTTCTGTAAATGCCGCATCCATCAATGACCGCTGATTCTTCCAATTCACGGGGAAGTCCCTTAAAGAAGCTACTGACGATGAACACGGCCAAAGGGATACCAAAAGCAACATAAGGAATAATCAAGGACCAATAAGTATTCAGCAAATGTAAGTTCTTCAGGACCATAAACAGCGGCAGCAGGGCCGCATGAATCGGCACCATCATCCCTAGGAGGATCAGGGTCATCGTTAATTCACTGAATTTCCAGTTCATCCTCGCGACGGCATAACCAGTCATAGAAGCAAGAATCAGTACCAGAATAATGGATACAGACGTTACCAACACGCTGTTAAAAAAATAAGTTAATACATTACCGTCTGATAAGGCTTTAACATAGTTGCTCCAGAGAAATTCCTTAGGAAGGCCTACGACATCACCACTGAATATTTCACTATTATCTTTAAGCGAGAAAAATGCCAGCCAGATAAGGGGGTAAATTTGTACGATTGCCACAAGGATTAGAAACACTTGCAGTAGTATTTTCCCAAAATAATTCGACCTTTTTCGCAACACCACTTTTGCAGTACTCACTTTTCTCACCTCTATTCAGTCTTAAAAAATTTATTAATAACTACTGTAAACACTAAACATTCCAGAATTATGAAAACAGATACCGCACTACCATATCCATATCTGTAAGTGTCAAAAATAGTTGTATACATCAACGTGCTCGGTACTTCAGTGGAGAATAAAGGACCTCCGCCCGTCAATACATAAATTAGATCGAATACCTTAAAGGCACCAATGACTGAAAAGACAAGACATACTTTCAGAATAGGCCTCATTAGTGGAATGGTAATGGAGAATGCAGTTCTTATACGGGAAGCTCCGTCAATTTTCGCTGCTTCGAGAATATCTTGTGAAACGGACTTTGCCCCAGCATACATCAGTAACATATGATAGCCGACATACTGCCAAAGCGTTGGAATAAAGGACGCCACAAGAGCGGTATCTTTTTTACCAAGCCAATCTTGTGCCAGATTTGAAAGACCCACGCTTTCCAGTAACCAATTCAAAAGTCCGTAATCCGCATTATAAATTTTGGACCACAGTTGCGCGATTACAACGGTTGAGATAAGCACTGGAATGAAGTATATTGCACGATAGAATCCTTCACCCTTGACCGAAGAGGCCAATATAAGAGCAAGTAAAAGCGATATAGGCAACTGAATGAAAATTGATGCTGCCGCGAACAGCATAGAATTTTTTATGGAATTTAATGCTCGTGAGTCTGTGAACATTTCCACATAATTGTCTAGTCCGATAAACGTACCTTTACCGATGCCATTCCAATCTAATAAACTATAGTAACTGGAGATAAAGATCGGAACTAATACAATGGAACAAAATATGAGGAGGGTAGGCAGGACAAATATAGCAATGGCCCTCTTGTTCGAAAATACAGAGTTCATCAGGGTTCTCCTCTCAAAAATGTGGCCAGAGACAGTCTCTGACCACATCTCGCTTCATTTTTTTCACAGATCAGAGGCTTAATTCCGTTGGTTTAAGCTGTGCCATCTGTTTACAGAATTCATCAGGAGTGATGTCTCCTGCCAAGAGTTGCGCGATTAAGTTCTTGTGAGCTTCCGCAGAATCAGCCGGGAGAATATTGTCCCACCATGCAATAAAAGAAGTTGCTGTTTTCATAATATCTGCTGCTGATTTATCAAGTGTGGACAGACCAGAAGTATCAAGAGCGTCAATGTTCCAGCTAGGAAGCCCTGCTCCGGCAAGGAAGCCCTGTGTACCGAGCTGCTCGCTTAGATACATAAGAAACTCAACGGCTTCTTTGGGTTGCTTTGTGGTATTGCTGACATAAAAGCCATCCACCGCTCCTCCGAAAATTTCAGTACTCTTTCCCTTACCGTCTTCAAATACCGGGAAAGGAATCACCTTGACCTTGCCTTTGACGGCCGAGGATGGATCTTCGATACCTGCATTTACCCAGTTGGCTTGAAACATCATAGCCCCTTGTCCTGCATTAAACGCTCCAAGCATTTCATCATAGCTCATGCTGAACATACTGCTATTGAAGAAGCCTGTTTTTCCAAGTTCCTGCATTTTAGTAGCTGCAGCAACGAAATCTGGTGAATTCCATTTGGAAGGATCCTTAAATGCCTCAATAACCGCATCATTTCCTGCCTGGCGCATCGCAATCATATCGTACCAATACATACCGGGCCAGCGGTCCTTCTCTCCAATGAGAGCCGGGGTGATCCCCGCTGCCTTTAGTTTCTCTCCCGCCTCGAGCAGCTCTGAATAGGTTGTCGGAATTTTGGCTCCTGCTTTATCGAACAACTCCGTATTTACAAAAAGATTAGCGATATGGGTATAGACAGGCAGTGTATAGATTTTTCCATCAACCTCGATAGCTTCAGACATACCTGGAGCCATCTTCGATTTAATTTCGTCCGTTAAATAGCTGCTAATTTCAAGCACATTGCCGGATTCGATATAAGGCTGCATGAAGCTGCCTCCGCCCATTCCATAAAAAATGTCAGGTGCTTCACCTGCGGCAAGTGAAGTCTTAATTTTGGTTTTATACTGCTCGCCAGTCGTTCCTGATCGTACAACTTGAATTTCTGGATGCTCTTTGTTCCACTTCTCAACGATTTCCGGCAATAATTTTGCAGATGGATCAGTATTACCTACGGATTGGTCCCATAATGTCAACTTAACACTTCCACTTTTAGACTGAGTTCCTCCAGATGATTCGGATGAACATGCAGTTACACTACCTACGATTCCTATAGCCAACGTTATGCTCATCGTCTTTCTTAATAACGCTTTCATCAATAAACCCCCCAAATGAAATTTGTTCTTTCTAGTATTAGTTTAGGGAAGATACCATGATAACTCCATTCAAAATACCAACATGTACCTTTCATTATTCGAACATATCCTCTTAATCATTTACCGTTTCTGTACTGATTCATCGACATCCCCGTAAATCTCTTAAACAAGATGCTAAAATAGTGCGCATCCTTGATTCCAACCTGCTCACCAACCTCGTATCCTTTTAAATCCGTATTCTTCAGCAGGCTTTCCGCCTTTTTCATACGTATGTTCGTAAGATACTCCACAAAGGTCTGCCCTGTTTCTTTCTTCATAAGTCGTCCCAAATGACCTGGACTGACGAAGAAAGTCCCAGCTGTACTAGCTAATCCTAGTTTGGGATCATCCAAATTCTTCTCGAGATACTCTTTCACCTGACTGATGAGGTCCCCTTCTTTTGTTTGGTTCTTTGAATATATAATTCTTGATACGTGTAGGACATAACTCTCCAATAGGTTCATTAATTCCGGTAAATTGTCTGCTGTGAGAATAGAGACCCATGTTTCTTTATTGGACACTTCTTCATCCTCGACCTGTTGCTCTATCGCGGCACGTTGGCATTCATTGATCACATCCATCGCTGCTAGACGAAACTGAGCTATACTGGAGAAAGCAACATCAAAGATCTGCGTTAGACTTTGAATTGCCTGCTCGCCCGAACCGACGCTGATGTAGAACTGCAGCTGCTGAAGACGATCTGGATTCGACTGGTAATGTGCCTCCCTGTTTCCTACAATATCCTCGAAGCAAACAACCTGATTATTTCCAACAAAGACCTTGTATTGCACCGCACGACATGCTTCCTGATATCCAAGGTGCGCTTCTTCTATATGTATACGTTTGCGCCCGATCCCGATGTTAACATAGCATTTGTAGGATTCGCACAGATTGGTTATAAGTGATTCACAATCGCTGACAAGATTCGTAGCTTGGTTAAATGAAATGACTACAATTTGGTTTCGGGTATCTGTTAAAATAATCACTTGATTGTCGTTCTGGAAGAACGATTCCACTTTGTATCTGCATTCCATTCCCAAGAGAATCAACTGTTCCTCTGATTGCTTCACGGATGCTGAGGTAATTTCTAAAATGGCGATTTGAAAGGCCTCTTTGCTTAGGAACACCGGCAGTTTAAAATAGTCAGCTTTTTCATGAATCTCTTCTTTGGAAAGATCGCCCTTTAACCACTGATATAAATATTTTTCTCTGAGATATGGAAAATTCCGCTCTAAATCTTCTTTCAATCTCTCTAATTCCTTATCTCTCGTACGCTCCTCGTATATTTTATTTTTCAGCTTATCAATCACATTGAGCAGATCTGAAGAACGAATCGGTTTTAGAATGAAATCAGAAATTCCCATTTTGATGCTCTGATGTGCATATTCAAATTCGTCATGACCTGTAACGATAACAATTTTTATATCCGGATACTTTGCTAAAACTTCCCTGCTAAACTCAATTCCGTTGATAGAGGGCATATAAATATCCGTAAAAATAATGTCCGGTCTCTGTTCATCCACCATATCCAAAGCTTCGAGTGCATTGGAAGCTTCTCCTATAATAGTCAGGCCTTGCTTTTCCCAGTCAATACGCATCCTAAGCAGGTTCCTTATCAAATATTCATCATCAACAATCAAAACCTTTAATTTTTCCATTGCGTTTCTATCCCTTCGGTATAATTATCGTTATTGTCATCCCTTTTCCTAATTCGCTTTCGATTTTAATACAGTTTTTATTTCCATAAAAAATACGCAAGCGCTCCATAGTTCCCCATAATCCAAAGCTCTTTAATTGATCCTTTCTTTCAAGAATTTGCATAATCTCTTCTTCCAACATCCCAACACCATGATCAGATATGGATATTCTCACTTCATCTTTCATACTTCGCGCGCTGATTGTAATCGTTCCTCTCGTTCCTTTAGGCCGAATACCATGATAAAGCGCATTTTCAACCAATGGTTGTATAACCAGCTTGGGTATAGGATATTGAAGGCAGTCTTCATCCACGTCGAACTGAGCCTCAAAGACATCCTGATAACGTATATTTTGGATTTTCAAATAATTACGAACCATTTCAATCTCTTCACCGACCGTGATAACGTCTAAGCCCTTGCTGACACTCATACGATAATAGTTTCCCAATGCCTCAATCATTTCACATAGCTGATCGTTTAATCCAGACAACGCCAACGAAGTAATGGAGTCCAGCGTGTTATATAAAAAATGCGGTTTGATCTGGGATTGCAGTGTATTCAATTCAGCTTTACGAATCATCTTCTGCTCTTCGACGATTCGGGTCAGAAGCTGATCCATTTCCTCAATCATGTGATTATAACCGTTAAACAACTGTTCGAATTCATAAATATTACGTTCAACTTTTACTTTCATAAAATTACCCCTAGGAGCTTTGTTCATGGATCGGAGGAGCTTATGTATCGGATTAATAATACTGCGCGAAATGATGAAGGAACTAAAAAAGAAAATACTTCCGTTGATAATCAATAGGAGCAATGCCAAGAGTACAAGCGATTTATTCCGCGAATCAATCGTATTGTAGGGTGTAATACTTACAAATTTCCAATTAAATTCTCCACCTGAGAGATAAGAGATTCTATACTTCTGTGAACCAGAATTCAATGTAAGAGATCCTGAATTGCTTTTCTGAAATTGTTGTTCCAGGCTCTCTCTGTTTGTCATAAGGATCTCTTTATAAACTGCATTATGTTGATCTTGGGTGGAATCGGATACGATGATATGATTATTTTCATCTAAAATAGCAATTTCAAAGGAACTCTGATTCAGCAGATTGGAATACGCCTGTACAAAGGCGTCGTCTTTGATATTAATGACCAACACCCCTAGGGGAGAAGTGTTATCAATATCCCGAATTAATCGTATAAAAGATACGAAATTTTCATCGGCTCCCATTCTTGAAAAAGCTCCGCTTCCATTTAATCTTAGAATATATTTCCCTTTATTACTTACAACTTGCTCATACCATGAGGCATCCTTTATGTCCGCTTCCATAAAAGTTGGTAATTCCTGTGTTCCGACGGAAAAACGATGCCCCGTATTGTCGAAAATATTAACAGAATCAATTATAGGAACCGCTTGCATAAGATTATACAAATAGGCGCTAACTTTAGATTGTGTATCCAGATTGGAATACACCCCTCCCTGCCTTAACAAGTTTTGCAGATTACGATCGGAAAATATCATTTTAGAGTAATTGTTTACGTTTTCAATCATTAAATCAACGTTTGTCTGTATAGAAGTAATCGTTTGCAAAGAAGCCTCGTTAATTTTCTTTTGGGCTGAATTAGTAGATATTTGATTCAACACCCCATAACTGAAACCCACCGTAAGCAAAATGACCAAAAAATAAGCGAATGGTATTTTAAATGCTAATTTTTTTGAGTTAGTGTAAATTAGAGACTTTATACTTCTTATAATCCGTACCATCAACGTTTGATCCTCCATTTGTATACCGTAATCTATCATTACTATTCTCCTAGCACCGATAAGCAATAATATAACATATATTTATCCGGAGCTAGCACTAACTCATTTTGTCTAATCTTACACAGAGTAAGATCTAGCGGTTCGAATGGGAGGTCCTGCATTGCGGACAATATCCAGGCAATCGTTGTTCTGTAATTCTTCATGAACAAAGGAGAAATTTACGATATCATTTATTTGTCCTAGCATATTGCTTAGAAAGCTTCCGAATCGCCGCTTAAAATTAGTACACCCATCGTACAACAAAGAAGCCCCTTCCTCGGATTATCGAGAAAGGGGCACTGCTAATTGGAAATGACAGGCTCCATTGACCGCATTTCTAATATAACTTTTCTTGAAAATAACATAGAAGTAGAGTTGCAAAGAGACCACTTGGAACAGCAGGAGCATTGCGACAGCCTAGTTAGCTTTCCGTAAGAAGGAAAGCTTGCTTCGAAAGCTTCCATCGAATAGGTGAAATTTTGTGGATGCTTTGGAAGCGTGCCTGTTAGAAGCTCATACTACCAATAGCCTCGGATGCCGGTCTGCATGCGGATCAATGCTTCTAAATAATAATAATCTCCCCAAATCATATGACCATCAGGCACGCGTCCGCCTCTGACATGATAGGAGCCATGCTTTAGAAGTCCCTCCGCCTCTGGATTTTCAGATGTCGCATAATGTTCCACCAGAGATTTCATGCTGCGGAGTAATGCCTCTTCATAAATAGCGCGGTCCGGGTCATCTGCGTGCAGAATGTCCAGCAGTTCCAAGAGGCCGGAAGCCGCGATCGCAGAAGCTGAGCTGTCACGAGGGGTCCCCGCTTCCACAGGCACATCGAAATCCCAATAAGCCACACTATCCTCCGGAAGATGGCTTATAAAATAATGAGCCAGGCTTTTGGAAGTAATAAGAAAATCCTCATTTTGCGTATAGCGATACGCCAGCGCAAACCCGTATATTCCCCAGGCTTGACCACGAGTCCAGGTCGATCCATCCTCATACCCTTGATGAGTTCCTCCACGAATCGCACTCCCCGTAGCCGGATCAAAGTAAAAAGTATGATAAGAGGAATCATCCCCGCGCACAAGAAATTTCCGGCTCTTTAACGCATGCTGAAGGGCTATATCATAGTAGCGATTGTCCCCCGTTTCCTCCGCAGCCCAGAACAGCAGTGGCAAATTCATTAAACAGTCAATAATGATACGCCCCCCGTTCTCAGGATCACTCTCTAGACCCCAAGCCTGGAGGATTCCAGCTGTTTCACGCCAACGTTTACACAACGTATCTGCAGCCTGCAGACCGACAGCCCGCGCCGCTTCATTGCCTGTTATTTTCCACTCCGCTACTGCAGTTAGTGAATACAAAAAGCCAATATCATGATGATCTAAGGCGATGTGCTGATCCAAACGATGCTTGAAGTCCCCTAGCCATGAGGCTGCCGCCTCCTTAAAGAATGAATCTTTACCATATTCGTAGGCAAGCCACATCATGCCCACATAGAATCCCTCTATCCAATCATCATTGTCTCCCCATTCGTACTGTTGCCCCTCGGCGATATGGGGCAGTTTACCCGGATGGTTAGTAATGTTACTCCCAATTTTGTGAATCGCATCCTCGATGGCCTTAGTCCACATCTTTGTTGCTCCTTTCCAATAAATCAACAGTTTGCAAAAGTGCATCGTTACTAGGATCGTATACAGCAATCCTTCCGTCTGACTGCCACTGAATAAGCGGCGGCGAAGCCAGACTGGCCTGATTCTCCGGAATATTCGTTGCTCCAAAGACAGCAGATATCAGTACTTGATCTCCCGGCTCCAGTCTGGAGCATAAGCTCGGAAGAAACGTCCGCGGCTTCAGCAGATTCGTATTCGGCTCGGGTTCTACACATTCCCCCCGGTCAAATCCGCTTAGCATATGTATGGCACTGATTCCCCAGGGCAATTGCACCGAGACAGCAGTGTTCGATACATGAATGGTTTCCCGTTCACTACGGGTGAAGCCGGCAGACTGGCCAATGGAAAATCCACCCTCCGCTACGTCGAGACACCGGGCGCTGTGAATGCTGTGAATACGGACATGCCATAGACCTGCTGGAATAATCCATGTCTCCACATGTACATCGCTCCAGGGATGCCAGCGTGAATATACATAATTCTCTCCAATTTCCCACGTCTCGCAGAATCTGCGTACCCGGTAATATTCATCGCATTCACACAGCGCTAGTGTGGAGTCATAAGCACCTTGAACTAAGCCATAGCCCGCCTTCGGCACACTGAAACCGAACAGCGTGGAGTAAGCAAACTTGGAATATTTAGCCCCACTATGGGCCATATCAAAGTTAGCCATCTGACCAGAGGTATAGGCAATAACATGCTTATTCCCTTCCGGACGGCTCACCAGCATACGTGCCTCTTCGAGTGGCAATAGCTCTTTCAATACAGGCAGTGGTTCTTCTTCCGCTTGCCAAAAAGGATGATCATCTGGCAAGGCAAGAATAAGCATAGCTTTAAAGGCCCAATACGGTGATCCGGGGGCGTTGTAATTTTCTGTCATTACTAGGTTCGGATACGCATATCCGATACTTAGAAGTCCGTCTATTCCCACAATAGGTTTATCAAACCACCAACGAAAATGACGCATTATAATTCCTTTGAGAACGCCATATGAAAAAGGAAGTACATCGGCATATACCAGCGCACTCCAGAAAGAGACCTGTGCAAAACGATAGGTCAGACTACGTCCGAAAGGAATTGCACTTCCGTCCTCAGCAAACCAATAAATAAACTCTTTGGCAAATTGCGCGGATCTTTCCCGGTAGACTGCAGCCCTCTGAGGATCTTCATCCGCCATCAATTTAGCATAAATCAACGTGTAATAGTGCATAGCAAATGCAATATAATAGTCCCTCTGATCGGTCAGCCCATCGGAATACCAACCATCACTCAAGTAGTAGGTATCAATCTTGTCCAAATAATCATCCATTATCTCTTGATCGTAGGGCAACCCAAGCTTCTTAAAGCCCACATTCACAAGTACCGTGAACATTAGCCAGTTATTCGGGTTAGATCGATCGACATGGTTGATCTGATTCAACCAGTTATACACATTTCGTTTCTGTACGTCACTCAGTGGCTCCCACAGCTTATGCGGTGCAAGAGCAAGCCCCAGTCCTAGTACGGCTTGCTCTACCATTCGCTGATCTTTAGTCGAGAATTCACCCCAATATTCATCATGCTCTGGGTCTGTCCCGTTGATGATCCCTTCGAGGAACATCGGCCAAAGTACACTTTCACCGCCGCCGCTAGCATGGGGGACAAGCCCCCATAAAGGACGGGCAAAGGCTTCCATAAGCGCGGTAGCTTCATTGTAAATAGATCCTGTAGCCCCCATCTCAATTCCTGCACATCCAGCAGTAAATCGACTCTCTAGCGGAGCATATAGATCATTTAGGAACATCTGTAATTCCTTTTTAGTACCCTTCATTTCCACAGCTGGGTCCCTCCTATCCACACTCAATGCCAAGCTGCATATTCACTTGGCCTCATGCCCATTTCCCGTTTAAACAACTTAATGAAATAACTTTTATTCGCATATCCCAGATACTCGGAGATTTCTTCCACAGTCTTTCCTGACTGATTAAGCAGCTCTTTTGCCTTCTGAAGCTTTAGCATATTTACATATTCAATGAAATTCTGGTTTGTTTCCCTTTTGAAGAGGCGACTGAAATAGCTGGCATTCAAGTTCAGGCGTCCTGCCATGTCTTCTAGTGTTATTTTCTCCGTTACATGACTAATCACGAACTGCTGGGCTTTGATAACCTCGCTCCGTTTGGACTTAATGGAGAATATACTTATTTTCCGAGCTAATTCCTCCAAGTACTGAACTAACCAATCTTCCAAGTGCTCAAGAGTTTCAATGTCACCCACCACGTTAAACAGCTTCTCTTCAGCCATAGGCAGTGGTGATTGCAGCAGTTGTTTCGTCTTCATCTGCAAATCCATCAGCAAGCGGAGTACACATTCCTTGACTTCATTTGGATGGAATTTTTGCGAGGCCACCCATTCTCTCCATTCCTTGATATGAACGCGAAGCTCCGTGTCCCTGTTCAGAGCAATATCATCATTGATAACAGCGTACACACTTCCATACTCGGCATAAATATCTTCCTTTGAAAAGCAAATCTCTTCAAAACGGTGGATTCCTGCCGTAGGAAGATAAAAGCGTTGAATCTTCTCCCTTAGCATCCGCTGCAGTGTTCCTCGAATCTCTTCAGGACTGCGCGCCTCAGCGCCAAAGATGCAAGAGACGGACAGCTTTAGATATTTCTGCACGGCAGAAGCTGCATTTTGAATAGAATGATAGATTGCTTGGTGGTCTTTAGATGGCTTGTCACTGCAAAAGAGAATGACAATTTCCTTATTACTGTATCTCGAAATAAATAGACTGTGATCAGCCTCAAGCACTTCCTGCATGATATTCTCAACTGCAAAAGAAATCGTATATTCACTCATCCGGCGTACCCTTGAAACTTCCTCCGGACGGTCAATCACAATAACCAGCGGAATATAATTTTTGGCATGGATCATAATTCCGTTTGACCGGGCCTGTTCGATCCAAGCCTCCTTGTCCCAGGATTGATACAGTGTATCTTTTAGAAACTTTTCCTTAAGTGCGGCACGGTTTTGAGACTGCTTTTGCTTATAAACGAGCATCTCTGTATGCTGCTGCCTATTCAGACCCACTTCCGTCACAAGCGTTCTGAGTGCTTGCACCAACTGATCGATATCCAGTGATTCCTTTAAAATATATTCTCCTACGTTTAATTTCAGCGCCTGCTGAGCGTATTTGAATTCGTTGTGGCAGGACAAAATAATCGCTCGGATTCCAGGATTCACTGCTCTGAATTTCTCAAGCATCTCCAGTCCGTTCATCTTGGGCATACCAATATCGGTAATAATCAAATCCGGTGGATTCTGCTGTGCTTTTTCCCAAGCCTCAAGACCGCTATAATAACATCCGATGAGTTCAATACCGATCTCATTCCAAGGTACGGCCTGCGACAAATAACGGATAACCGGATAGTCATCATCCACCAAGATTGCCGTCAGCATTCTCCACACCTGCCTTTCCATCATCCAGAGGAAACTCCAAACAAATCTCCGTACCCACATCAGGTTCGCTTTGGATATTCAGCTTGAAAGAAGCGCCATAAATCATACTGAGGCGTTGGGCCACATTACGTAAGCCTATACCGGAAAAACCTTTTCTGTCTTCTTCTGCTATTTGCTCGCTGCTGTATGCGGTTTCACGAAGTCTTTTTAAATTTTCCGGTGACATGCCGATGCCATTATCCTTAATCGTGATCACCAGCGTTCCTGTAGTTGCAATTATATGAGCACCAATGTAAATCTCACCACCAAACTGCTCGAAACCATGAATAATAGCATTCTCGATCATAGGCTGAATCATAAACCGGGGTACCAGCGCTTCAGCACTTCCATCCGCTAAATTCATCTCTAGCCTGACCTGATTCGCGTGGCGAAAATTCATCAACGTCACATAATGAGATATCGTGTCTGTCTCCTCGCGAAGCGGGATAAATTCATTGTCCCTGTTAAAGGTCATGCGGAGCAAAGACGACAGCGAACCAATCAGCTCAGCGTTCTCCTTGTCTCCTTGCATCAAAATATTTAACCGGATCGAATTCAGTAAATTAAACATAAAGTGTGGATTGATCTGTGCCTGCAGCATTTCTAGCTCGGCTTTTCTTTTTCCCATTTGCTCATAAGTGATTTGTTCAATCATAGACTCGATACGGTCTAGCATTTGGTCGATGGTGCGGGCAAGCTGAGCTGCCTCATTCTTCCCTCGAATGAAGGAACGTTCGTCCAATTGACCACGACCTATTCCCTTTACAAAAGCACTTAATTTTACGATAGGCTGAGTTAGTTTAGAGATAAGGACGGTTAAGAGCACGGAAAACAAAGTAAAGAAAAGAATCTGCACAGCCAAGCTGATAAATAAAATCTGTTTATTCTTCGACAAAGCAGCCTTCATTGGAATAATGCTTACCATCCGCCATTTGTTGCTGCTCAGCTCCTGGTCAACATATAAGAATTTCTCCCCATCGATTTCGACAGTGTCAAGCACACCATCCTTCTTCCACCATGTCGTCAATTCACCAATTCGGGCCTTGTCAGCATGCGACACGACAGTACCTTTATCGTCCAAAAGCATCATTTCTTTACCGTTATCATTATTTAGATAAGGACGGAGTTTACGCTCATTGATGTTAATAATCATATATCCGATCGTACTGCTGGAAGTTGATTGAATGGGTCTCGCAATGGTTACCCAATTAGTTGAGCCCTTATCCGAGTAATTATAGTAAGTATCGTGTTCTGCTTTCCAATAGGTCGAGATAGGTTGAATTTGTTTCATCAGCGACATCCATTGCTCGTTATAAAAGGTTGTCGGATTAAAGTCACTATAAGGATAGCTGGTATAAATAAATCCATTTTTTCCGATTAGCGTCACTTTCAAATATTCGGTTAATACGAACATATCATCCAGCATCCGTGACATACGGTTATACTGGATGATCTCCTTCGCTGAACGTAGCGTCTCTGGATCGGCGGACATCATCTGCCTAATTTCATTGTTCTGGAGCACGAAATTTGACTGCTCTAGCGTCTGTTCAAAAATGGCATTCATATTGGCACTGGACGCATTGAGGGATTCTCTAGCGCTGCCAACGGCCTTCTCCAGAATCAGATCCCGAGTTAAATAATCTGTAACCATGTAAATGCAGACCAGTGGAATCAGTACGCAGATCAGTGAAGACCAGACAAGTTTCATTCGAAGTGATTGATGCTTTCTAAACACGGATGACAGGCCCCATATCTGTTTGAATTTGGAGCAGGAGGCAGAAATGCTTTCCTGCCCCCACATTATAAGCCCCCTAGGGGAAGCGTACAATCAGTCTCCGCCTACTTTCCGCTGTTGTTCTGAACGACTTCCGAGATTTTTTTATCAATATTGTTAACTGTGACATCCAGATCCTGTTGGCCGAGGAGATACATCTCTGCTTCTGGAATAACGTTGTTCTTAGCTTCATCCGCATATTTAGCGGGAACTTGCGTCGCACCAGGTGTCGAGTTCTCCATCGTAAATTTCAGGGAATCGACATCAATCTTAGATGGATCCTTGGAACCATTCACAATCGTATCCACCAATTTATTCGTATCTGATTTCGCCCAGCCAGAGAAGACACGCCCTCCAATTTCCAGTCCTTCTGAGGTATACCAGCGCACAAAGGTATAAGCAGCTTCCTTATTCTTCGATTTAGCAGCTATCCCCATATAAGTCGGCTGCACAGGTGAGTAATGTTTGCTTTCACTATCCAATCGAGGGATTGGAGCAAACGCTGTAACGAAAGTTGCCGGAATAGCCTCCGTTCCTCCCGATTCCGCAACCATCCAGTCTCCCATCGGAAGCATCGCTGCTAAACCATTGAAATACTGATTCCGGTAGGCAAGCTTCTGCGAAATAATATCCTCATAAGGAGTGGCACTCTTATCTTCGTACATCATTTTCTTCATCATCTGTAGATTAGCCTTAAACTGCGGGTCTAGCGCATTCGAGGTTCCGTCAGCTTTTAGAAATGTGTTATCCTCAGGCTTACTCATCAGCTGGAGCTGGAAATAATCCGGCCAATTATGCAAATATGCGCCAAATCGCTTCGTTGCACCCTCACCCTTGGTCAATTTCTTCGCATACTCTTCGAAATCAGCCCAAGTCCAGTCCGTCGGAACCGGCAGACCAGCCTCATCTAGCATTTCTTTGTTAAGGAGCACGAACCAGCGCTGCATAGAAGACGGCAACGCATAGATTTTGCCATTGACCGAAGTGTCTACCAGATATTCATCGGAGAGCTTATACCCTTCTTTCTGAATATATTCATCCATTGGTGCTAACAAACCGATATCTGCACGCTGCGAATAGTTGGTATAAGGCAGTTCGACAATATCCAGCGGGTCACTTGCAGCAGCCATCAAGTCCAGCTTTTGCATGGAGGCTACAGAATCACCTTTTTCATTCAGTAGATCTACTTCTACGTGTATGTCGGGATGCGCCTTCTCAAACTCTGCGATAATCGTGCTCCATTTCGCTTTCGCTTCCGTCTGCCAGGTACTCAGCTTCAGCGTAACCTTCTCTGCAGCAGGCTCTTTATTCCCACCAGCTTCAGGCGCATTTGTCGCCCCTGCATTATTGGTTTTCGCATTTCCACCGCAAGCGGCCAATGACAACGCCATCGATGAGATAACAAGCACGGATAATAATTTCTTTTTCATATAGACCCTCCTATAAATGTGTTGGGTATACCTCGCTTTACAGCTAGTGCTATGTAACTGCTTACAAGAACATCCTAACATGCGGGATAGACGAGGAAAGTTCTCATATTCTACCGAAGAGAAACTATTTTGACTTTTATTATCCCTTCACGCCTCCGAGGGCAATTCCCTCAATAACTTGCTTCTGTCCGAGAGCAAAAATAATTAACAGAGGCAAAATTGCAGATACCGCACCAGCCATCATGAGTGAATAGACATCGCCGTATTGATCCCCAAACAACCGAATACCCAACTGAATCGTAAACAACTCTTTAGATTTCAAAAAAATGAGTGGATACTGATAGTCGTTCCAGGTCCAGATAAACCGCAAAATAGCATAAGTGGCTACAGCCGGACGGATTAACGGAAATGCAATTTGTAGAAAAGAGCGAAAATGACCTGCTCCATCCATCCGCGCCGATTCAAGATACTCGTTGTTTACCCCCATAAAAAACTGCTTGAGCATAAACGCACCGATAATACTAAAGCTGTTAATTAAGATCAATCCTATATGCGTATCAATCAGATTCAGCCAGTTAAACAGTAGAAACTGTGGAACTAACGAAGCCTGCGGAGGTACCATATAAAGGGCTAATACTACTACAAACATCGCATCTCTACCCGGAAAACGCAGCTTGGAGAATCCATAAGCAGCAAGTGCGCATATCAGCACATTAATTATAGTCGTCGCCAGCGTAATATAAATGGAATTTCCGTAATAACGAGCGAAATCACCTGACCACACCTGTTTGTAATTCTCAATAAGATTCCACTGCTGCGGCAGCCATTGTATTGGAAAATTAAACACATCTTTCTCCAGTTTAAAGGAAGTAGATAACATCCATAGAAACGGTAAAAGAAATGCAATACCTAGCAGTCCCATTGCGATTGTCCAGAAGGTTCTGGATAGAAGCTCTTTTCTCACTGTAAATTCTCCTTTCTGCCTTTAATAATTGACCCATTTTTTTTGCGCTAACATCTGCAGGGCTGTAATGATCAGGCAGATGAGGAACAGGACAAGTGCCATACTAGAGGCATAACCCGTCTTCAACTGGTTGAAGGCAGTGTCATATAGCTCATATACGATAACTGTCGTGGAGTTAGCAGGTCCACCTTGTGTCAGTACTTGTATTAGATCAAAGATCTTAAAGGAGCCAATGACCCCAGTAACCAGCAAGAAAAAGGTGGTCGGCGAAATGCAAGGCACTGTGATATTGCGAAATTTCCGCCAGACATTGGCGCCATCAATATCAGCCGCTTCATAAAGATCCCTTGGAATACTCTGTAAACCCGCGATAAAAATAATAATGTTATACCCGAGCTGAATCCAAATCTGGATGAGCATAAGTGATGGCAGAGCATAATGAATATCAGCCAGCCATTTCGGCGGATTATCCCATCCCAGCGACATCAGAAATTGATTAACAGGTCCCAGCGAGGGATGAAACATAACCTGCCAGACCATAGCGATAGCAACTACACTGGAGATGTATGGAAGGAAATATATTACTTTAAACAAATCCTTCAGGAACACCTGTTTATCAATCAGGATAGCCAGCAATAGCGCAACGATGATCGTAACCGGAACTGTGATAATAAAGAGCAGATTGTTCAGCAAGCTTTTCATAAAAGCATCATCATGAAACAGCCTTATGAAATTATCCACGCCCGCGAACTTAATCCCCCCTAACCCAGCCACAAAGTTCCAGTTCGTGAAGCTTAACAACAGTGAGCCCAGCACCGGGATCAACGTCAAGATGATCAGCCCCAACATCAGTGGAGCGACGAATAAATACCCGGCGATCGCTTCGCGCGTATCCATTTTAAGATGAAATTTTCGTATCATAGTTCTCCTCCTTTACTTATCCATAATTGTAGAAAAAGTAAGCCTTAATCATAAGAACTATAATTGTTCATTTTGGAACTAATTTTACCGATCCTTTAGTTGCGAAACCTTTTAGACAACCAAGTAAAAACACCTTTGGCGTCCTTATAAGGACGCCAAAGGTGTTTTTGCGAGAAATATAAGACATAAAGTATATTGTAAAACTTATACTTTCTTATAATTGCAAAAAAAGCGCGAGCCAAGCTCCCGCCATCCACTACATTTCTATTTTTCCACGCATAGTAGAGATCGTTTTACACGGACGCAACCTCTACAACACCTTTTCCATCCCCGCCCGTACTTTTCAGCTTTTTACTAAAAATAATAAACAAGATAACGCCCATCAAGCTCGTTATAACTTCTGTTATGGTCATAGACCAGATCACGCCGTGAAGTCCAAAGACAGAATGTAATACGATAATCATAGGGATAAACAGTACGCCTTGTGTGATGGCCATAATGTTAGTTGGAATCCCCTGTCCGGTCGCTTGAAAAATACTCATGAACAAACCCGTAAATCCATTAAATAAAGCAGAAATCAGCATGGCTACCAAAATATAAGTTCCCATACTTAACACCGAAGGATCATTAGAGAAGAAATGTAGAATCGTTCCTCTGAACAAAAATACCAGACCTACAAATACAACAGCAATACCTCCGATATAGGCAAAAGCATGCTTAATCGTTGATTTAAGTCTCGCCATATTTTGACTAGCAAAGTTAAACGCAAACAGTGGAATCAATCCTAAGAATAAACCCATTGATAAAAATTCCGGAACCTGCACAATTCTTAAGGCCACACCAAATCCAGCAACCACATTCTCCCCATATTGAATCGCAAAGTTATTTAACAAAAGCGTGCTCACAATCACAAAACTAAATTGCAATAACTCCGATACACCTATTTTGTACACTTCTAATTGATCTCGAACAGATATCTTGAAATGCTTCAAAAATCCTCTTAAGTGCTCACTTTTCGTTTCTAAAAAATAGACATAATAAATCGCGGAACCCACATTCGCTAAAACCATTGCCAACGCAGCACCTGCCACATGCCAGTTCAACACTAGAATAAAGAGGGGATCAAAAATTAAACTTAAAGCCGTACTGATGAAGATGCCATACATCGATTCCTTCGAGGCACCTTCCGAACGGACTAGCTGCTCCAAGGCAAAATTAAGCACAATGGCGAATCCACCGGCAAAAAGAGTCAAAGCATAAGCCTTAGTAAAGTCTAGAGTAGCAGCATCCGCCCCCAGCAATCGCGTAATTGGATCAATCGCTAACATCGCCATTAGAGCAATAAGAATACCCACTATAATGCTGCCATAAAAAGTGTATCCGGCAACCTTCTTTCCCTTCTCCGTATCTTTTTGCCCTGCCAGCCTTGTAATAAATGTTCCTCCACCTACGCCAAGCATATTCCCAAAGGCCATTAAGACTGTGAAAATGGGCAGACCCAAAGTAATGGCCGTCAGCATACTAGTATTGTGGAGTAAACCAATGAAATAAGCATTGATTACATTATAGATGGTACCTACAGACATCCCGATCATCATAGGAATAGATAAATGAGCAATTGCTTTCTTGATCGGCGCCGATTCTAAATAATATTGATTTGAACCTTCTGTTTCCATGATTCTTCCTCCAAACTTTTATAGACTTGAATTAACCTTTTGCAGTAAAGACTTTAAGGTTGCAGTTTCTTCCGGACGGAGTGCTTTTGTAATGCTTGCTTCTACCTCAGAAAATATTTCATTGAACTCCTCGACCAAAAGAGCACCCTTTTCCAAAACAAAAATACTCTTCTGTCGTTCATCATTCTCAGGTGTGACACGTTTGATATAACCTTTCTTTTCTAAACCTTGGAGCATACTGGTGATACTTGCCCCTTTTCTATTAAAGACCTCCGCCAAATCCTTTTGAATAACACCTTTTTCTTGATGCTCAAAAATATAGCCGATCATGCGCCCTTGCTGTGAATTCAGACCTAACTCATTTAGTCTGGCATCAGCTGTACTTTTTAGTTTCATCCCGATCTCTCGAATCAAATTAGAAAAGGGTGTGTTTTCAACGTGTTTATTCATAATTATTTCCTCCTCAATCGAATTAGTTAGAACTCTAAGTAACATCATTATCATAACAGTTAGAACTCTAACTGTCAATGTTCTAACTAAATAAGCAGATTTAATTCTTCTTTAAAAGTAAGTACGTGATTGCAGTGAATATTTGGACTTCCGGCCACTTTTCCTTTGTAGAGTGTTTTTTAGTTCACCTTATTAAAAAACGCTCCTCTCCAGCACATGCCCGTAGACATGTACTGAAAAGGAGCGATTAGAGAAACTTACTTCACAAGTTCTTCCAGCTTTCCGAATAAAGCGGTTTTCGATTTCAGCTTGGACGCGTTACCGACCACAGTGAAATAATTCTGTTCCGTCACAGCCTTAAGTAAGTCGGTGTACTGTCTGATGTCTTCCGGTGTTGTCGACAAGATTTCATCCCGTTCTTGCTGGAGTTCAGCCTCCGTCACCTGTTCGAAATAATGCCGGTCCGCCCGCCGTCCCTGAGCACTCGGACTTAGCGGCTGGTCCAGCATGGACAAGGTGCCGATAATTGCTTTGGTCATCTCGTCGGCATCTGCTTCATACCCTTCAGCAAAACGGTACGCCTGATCATACACCTCCAGCGTCTCCTGCAAATTCGGATCACGGTAGGAAGTGAACATCATTATCCCGTCTCTGCGCAGAATCAGATTTCCGCCGTAAGCACCACCCTTCACACGCACCGCATTCCATAGATAGGTAAGGCTCAAGATTTTTTTAAGCACCTGCATTTTTCCTGAATATGTGAATCCTAGCTTAGTGAAGTTGTATCCCTTGACCACATACTGCACCTGACTGGAAGACATGAATCCTTCATTGTCCGCATGACCTTGCGCCGTAATCTTAGGCATATCCACTACCGGTTGGTCCTGGATATCTAGCTTCGCAACATTATTGGCGAGTTCCTCATACAAATCAGTTGTTCCGGTCACGCTGATGATCAAATTCTTTTTATTAAATAAAACCGCACAGATATTCTTCAGTGTGTCTGCTAGCTGAGCTCCCTGCTGATCGAACGTCTCGGCAAGCTCGCGGATAAAGCGGTAATAAGTTACGCCGCCCTGTTGTTCCTGATACGCTCCCATATCCGAGAAATAGGACATCAGGCGGCTGGCCGCAATATCATTCCCTCTTTGGTTCAGAATCGATTCCATCTGCGAGGCTTCCCGGCGGACGATTTCCTGCAGCTTAGTCAGATTATCGAGCGCACTAGTATAAAGCATCTCTCTCAGCAGATCCAGCGACTCACCAATATGTCCTGCCATTACTTTCACCAGCGCACTGAATTTGGGCTGATAGCTTGCCCCGTTGGTTTTTGCTGCGCCAAAGATCTCATTCCTGAAGTAAATGCCCCCAGTTTTGATCCCGATTTCACTGGTGAGCTCTTCGATGCTGTAGGACGCAGTCTCCATTTGACCTAATACCTCTGCCAGCAGCACTAAATAAGGGATTTGCTCAGGAGCGACAACACTCGTATCCCAATAAAACTTGCAGTAGGCAATCTTCTGGGTAGCTACCTCATGATGAATCACCGTTATGTCCTGATGGGAATGTTCATAGGTAGGTACTTGCGGTTCTATACTTCGGTTAATATCCTGTAGGGACAAGCTTGGCAGCTTCTGCAAATCCTCGGCTACATCTGGACGGCTCTGCCGTGCCAAGAGGTTCTGTGTACGCTGAACCAGCTGCGCCAACTGATCTGGTTGCAGTGACGCTTTGTATTCACTCAATTGATGCTGAGCGGATGCTTCCTTTTCAGCGGCGATCGTCTTGGACGGGTTCAGCACCACCACACTGCAATGATCACTGTTCAGCAAATAGACTTCAATCAACTTCTCAAAATAACGATCCGCCAGCTTTTCCCGAATGGCAGTGAACGCCTCTTCATATCGCATATGATTGGTAGGCTGACCGTCATAGAGCCAGGATTTCATCACTTCGATATTGTAAGTAAGACCTTTCGGATACTGATTAAAGTCCGCTTCCCTCAGTTCAAATTCCTTGCTGTTGACTGCTGCCAGCACCAGCTTCTCATCCAGTCCGTCCTGAGCCAAACGCTTTAATGTAGTCTTCACCAGCTCCACGAAGGCATCTTTGGAGGAGGCATTGGAATGCGTCAGCGTAATGCCAAGCAGCGGCTGAACCATACTGTCGGAATAAAAAGCAAACGCATCCTTGCCCAGTCCGCTTTCGAGCAGGGCTTGCTTGAGCGGAGCTGCGTTGCTGTCCATCAGCATGCTTTTTAAAATATCAAAAGCCAGGTTCAATTCCCGATCTGTAGAGGTTCCAATCACATAATTCAGACTCAGGTAAGTCTTATCTGTGGCAGATTCGGCTTCCAGGATCGGATAATCCGCTACCAGCTCCGTCATTCCAATCGGCTTTTGCAGGGGGATGGATGTATCAAAGTTGTTTCGTTCATAAGATCCAAGATATTCCTGATCTATAAATTGCAGCTTTTCTTCAATATTAACGTCTCCGTAGAGATAAAAATAACTGTTCGACGGATGATAATAATTGCTGTGCGCCTTAAGAAACTGCTCATAGGTTAGTGCTGGAATCTCCTGTGGATCTCCACCTGAAGAATGACGGTAGATTGTGTCCGGATACAATGACTTTTTGATTCTATCCATCAATACCGTTGTCGGTGAGGAATAAGAACCCTTCATCTCGTTGTAAACCACGCCTTTATAGATAAGCTCATCTTCGGGATGCTGAAGCTCGTAATGCCAGCCTTCTTGCTCAAAGATTTCTTGCTGCTTATAAATATTCGGCTGAAAGACACTATCCAGATAAACCTCCACCAAGTTAGAGAAGTCTTGATCGTTCCGGCTCGCCACTGGATACATCGTCTTATCCCCAAACGTAAATGCGTTCAGGAACGTCTGCATCGAGCCTTTCAGTAATTCTACAAAAGGTTCCTTGACCGGATATTTCTCCGACCCACATAATACGGAATGCTCTAAAATATGAAAAACACCCGTGCTATCCTCAGGCGGAGTTCTGAAGCTTACGCTAAAGACCTTGTTGTCATCCTGATTCTGCACGAACAGCAGCCTGGCGCCACTCTTCAAATGTTCCATCGTGAATACGGCGGAATCGATCTCCTTAATAAATTCCTCATTAATGACCTGAAATCCATAATAAATGTTCCATGTGATCAAACGACTCATAGATTTCCCTCCTCTGTTTAGGGATATGTAACTCTACATGAGCTTATCATATCCCTGGACATTAATTCCATCAGTAGAAGGCTTCCGGGATTAATTTCTGCAATCTGATTAAAATTGCCGCCGCTTGCTCACGCACCAGAATCTGCTTTGGATCAAAGCGACCTCCGCTGCCGGTCATCACTTCATGTTCATTCACAGCCTGAATCGCATGGCGGCTTGCCTCTGGTAAGCCCGTCGTATCAGTAAACTTCACACGGTCTGGGCTACCGTAGGTAGCTAACCGTACGGCTTTAGTAACCATAACTGCCGCTTCTTCCCGTGTAATACCACGGTCCGGTTCGAACTTGCCGGATGAAGGGCTAACGATCCCCAGTTCCACAGCCTTGGCGATAGTACCGCTGTACCATTTGCCTGCCTGGACGTCCTTAAAGCTGGAGACGGCCTTGGCATCGGGAAACTCATGCAATAGCCGCAATAGCAAGGTTAGGAATTCAGCTCGGGTCAGCTTCTGCTTAGGAGCAAGTACATTCCCGCTGGCACTCACGCCCTGAATATATCCGCTGCTAAGCGCCATCGCGATATCCACGCGTGCCCATTCCGCGGCTTTCCCCGCATCAGTAAAGCTAGCTAGTTCAGGGGAAGAGACATGCAGCGCAAACGTTCGTTTGGATAGCGCTGGTGCGTCATCTTTGCGATATTTGGTGACTAGCACAGGATAGACACCGGGCTTCATTCCGGCAAAAGACACCATCCCCGTGCTGTCAGCCACTACGCTTTTTCCTTGAAGGGTCACGGTAACGCCAAAGGCAGGAAGACCGCCTAGTTGGTTGTTTGACTTGGTGATACGGAGGGAAAAAGGCATATTGGCACTTGCGTATCCCCCCATTTCCTGACCATTCTTGTCTTTCCATTTCACTTCCATCCGATCAAGCAGCTCTGTATCATTCGCGTAATAGACGAGCAGCTTGTCTCCATCACCAATCGTCAGCCTAAAAGGACTATTCTCGGGATATAACCACGCACTGCCCCCGCTGAATACAGCAATTTTCCATTCTCCGCGCCCATTGTACCGCCCGTTCTGAATCCCCTCTATAGCGGTGAAGGCTGGTTTAGCTGCATCCCCATTTAGCTTATAGGCAAGACCTTTCGTCTGTAAAAAAGCTGCGGCTACCTTCACTGCATCACCACCGGCAACACGCCCCTCAGCAAGGGTGCCGCCACCAGGACCTTCAACTTGAATCGTTGCCCGGTCAAGGCCGGTATGATGCAATCCGCTGTACAGCAATCCAGCCTGCTTGGATAATAGCTTATACGAGGTCAGGGCTAGATAGGCTTGCGCAGTCGCAGGACCCTCTTTCCCCCCGCCTTCTATCTGTGCAAAACCGCCATCAGAAAGATTCCGCTTCATTAAATGATCCAGCAGCGAGACCCCTTTTTCCTTGGCGAAATTCGCTGCATCAACTCCCTGCGACGATAAAGCAACAATCACCTGCGCTGTCGTTACAGTCTTACCGTCGAATCCACCGTCTAGCTGCTGCTTATCTTTCAGCCACTGCAAAGCCTTCAGGACAGGCTGCGCCGTTTGTTCCGATCCCATTTCCGAAGCGAGTGCCGTTAACGCTAAGGCAGTTGCTACCGGATCGCCTTGCTTCTGCCCGGCCAGCGGCCAGCTGCCATCCGCCAATTGCATAGCGAGCAACTGAGAAAAGAGCATATCGGGATAACGGTTTGTCCACTCCATTGAATTGGAAATAGAGTTTTTCGAGGTAATATAGACGGCTGCCAATGCGGCTGCCCCTTCCGAATCGATTCCCGCATGGTTCATCAGGAATGGATATAAATCAATACCAGCGATATTGTTCATGTTGCCACCCGCAGCACTATAAGCTAACGCTGTCCGGGTTAAATCAGCCACCTTGGCGAACTTCCCCCGCCGCTCCAAAATCTTGTCAGCCGTCTGCCCCAAATACCCATCAGGCAGACCATGCCCATTCTTAAAGAAGCCTACGGCTGCTTCGTCCGGAAATGGCTGTATCGTCATCAGCACATTCTGAGCCCCTTCCAAGGCTCTCTGCATCTCCGCAGTGAACAAAGCAGTTGTCTTCTGAACCGTAGACGTCTCTGCCATTACCCTGCCATTCAGCAGTATAAGTGATAGACACAAAGCAATAAGCGTAAACTTCCTTATCGTCCGGTTTAATTGTGTTGCTCCCATATCCATTCTCCTCCAGTGCAGCTTGTTAGAACCTATAAAGATTAGACGCAGCTAAATGGAATTTTGTTACTATCTGTGTTATGAACATACAGCCATTACAAAAAAAAGACCGCAAAGCCACCCACTGATGTAGTAGCCCTGCGATCTTTTCAATTAAATACCTAGAATGATGAAATCCTAATTAAAATCCCGTTTTTGGAATCTCTACTGGCACAAACTCATAGGGTGCTGCCCTCCCCATCCGAACCTGATACATCTGTTCATGAGCCCTTTTTGCTGCTTGAACGAAAGGTATATAGGGCTGGTTACAGACATCCACTACACCGATTTGATAGTTTTCTCCATCATAACGTCCGAGCACCGGCTGATCATTCCACTGAAAATAATGAACTCCGATGAGTTGTGGGATGGTTGCAGCCTGTTCCACAAAATAACGATACGCTCCCCCCCGCTCTTCCTGAGTTGCCACAGCTCGGATTCCATAAGCCAGCATGCCTCCATCGGCCGCACCAAAATGATATTCTCCAATCATCACTGGTTTGTTCAACCTGCTGCTAATATGTGCGATTTGCTCCTTGTCTGGGCTGAACTGATAACAGTTTAATGAAAATACATCAAACCACTCACAGCCCTCCAGCACATCGTCGCTTCCCACCCAGGCATAGCGCATGCCTAGATTAAGATGATTTGGGTCCACCTGCTTGCAAAGACGCGCTGGAACTTCCACATACCGACGAATCATGACCCGGTTAAACTGTGAATAGTCTGCTTCACGTACGGAATTAGTAGTAATCTTCATAATATTGCTTACATCGTATAAGGACTCAAAATCCTCATAAGTACTCTCCCACGCTATGTTCCATTGCTCCACTGTTCCGTACTTTTCACCAAGCCATTTGATAAACTCCCTCTTACTGGCATAACAGACCGGAGAGTTCAGCATCAGTTCCGTCAAATCCAGATCATCCACGAATGCCCAATGTGGCTCATTGCGCATGAAATAACCGACCATTCGCTGATCATCCCTAAGAGGAAGAAGCTGTTTTGCGAAACGCTCCGCATTCCGCTCATACTCTTGACTAAAGACATCCGGGAAATCACGGAAAATGGTTTGCTCCGTCGTAGGAAAGTCCTCCAGCGGGTAAACATATGGAAGCTCTGATCCACTAATAAATCGATCATTGGACCAGTTACCGATCGTGTTAAATCCCCATTGTCTTAATCGGTAATCCGTCAAAGCCTCCCAATCAGAGCGCCACCGTTCACCGAATGCCGTGATCAAGTTGGCAATCTCAAAGCTAAACTCGCGACCTTCTTGGGACCAGGCTTCTTTATAACTTCCTTCCTGATCCGGCAAAGGTGGGACCAAGTGCTCCATACCCTTAATCCGCATCGGACAAGCTGGACCTACACAGTCCATCCCCGTACTGAACAGGGCATATCCATCTGGATCGACAAACCACCAGCGGCTGTCATCAAACTCTGTACGGAAATATCCGGTTGCTTCGAATCTCAACCCCTTCCAGCCTCCGTAACGGCTGAGGTCCCCTCCACTGAAATCAGCTTCAGTGGCAAGCTGTCGCTCCGCATGCAGCTGATCTCTCAACGCCTCTAAATCAACCGTTTTTCCTGGCCATTCCCTGCTTTTTAATTGTCCCATCTCATCTATAAAAGGGTGATACTCATACTCGAAGATTGGCTCAGATTGATCAAGAGCGAGTCCACTGATTTCCACGTTTCTACTCGTTGTCGAAGGAATTGTCTCAACGGTGAATCTAGTGATTTGGTTACGAGCGATACCCGCATCTCCTCTCAGGACCGTCTGCATCACGCCTGGATATCGAGGGAGGAACAGCTTTTCCCCATTTAAATGGGTTAACGGTAAACAAATTTTCGTTCTTACACCAGGTAGAATGCCTAAATGATAAGTTATATAGCGATTATCCTGATCATAGAAACTGAACAGCAAGACCAGAACGTCATGAGACTCATGATAAACCTCTGCGTTAACGTAACTATAGTCAGACCAAATAGAACTGTCCAAATGCCCCGCCTGAAGTTCAACTCCTCCACCATCCGGTGTTGTGATCATCCGAAAACCATTAGAAGAGAGAGCATCAAGTTGTGTATGATTGTCCGCTTCAAACCAATCCACAGGGAAGGAAATAGATAAGCGCATCAATGTACCTCTTTTCTTGTAATCTGTTTACCTTACTGAAATCAGTTGAAAAAGCTGTGGGTCTCCACCAAGCCGAGGATCATGCAAGTGTTTCGGTTCAAGGCTCACACAGCCCCAGCCATTTCGTTTCTCTCCTGCCACTGTAAGGACTCTTCCGTCTCTGCTGCCGATGGTTAGCGAACCCTCTTCTGTCTCTGTAAGCAACCATAGAAATTGATCTTCTTGATCCAGAGTGGGCACTAATATCAAGGAATTCTCTGAACCGATAGCTACAGTCATTTCACCGTTTCGAAGCCTTGCCGCGCCATCCCTACCATAATCAACTCTCCATTGCTGTTGCTTATCCGTATAAGAAAGAGTACGGACTTCCAGATTATGCACTTCATCAGGATCAATCGAGTGATTCCCTGACGCAAGATAAAGCTCCATCCCTACACTCTTCATCCTGAATAGCCCACTGCCAGTGCCGCATTCCACAGCTACTATTCCTTTGCATGGGTCAATCCATGTCCGATCTACCCAGTCTAGTGACATTTCACGATCAGAAGGAAAGCTGAGCGGTAAAAATACATAAGAGGAGGCGTAATAATCCGTAGGATCCCAGCGGTCACCTACATATAAATAAGAGCACTGATTATTGTCCTTTCCTGCAATTGGAACTATGAATGCCGGCTGGCTGTCGTATGTTGTAATGTCACCTAATGGCATCAATGGTGACCAGCGACCCGTCAGCTGCTCCGCCCAAGCATAGGCTCCCTGATTGGGTAACCAACCCGTACAGGCGGATGAGATGAGAAAATAAACACCATGGCGTTTCATTAATGCCGGAGCTTCGCGTGCTTGTCCCGGCCATAATGTTTTGACCTGCTCTTCTATACTTAGATAGTCAGGCGAAAGACGATACATGATAAGATCCGCATTCTCCCTTGCCGCCGACACAAAATAAGCCGTGCCATCGTCATCTTGAAACAGAGTACAGTCGCGTGACATGTTACCTACCGGATTAAAGCTGCCACGAAAAACATACTCTCCATCAACCGTCCCACAATCCGCTATCGCGCAGCGAGCATCAGAATAGTCTCGTCCATTTTCCCAATGCATCCACATCACAAATCTTCCTGTAAGTTCGTTATAGAGCACTTTCGGGCGCTCAATGACCGCTCCAGTCCCAAATCCCCGGTTCTCCGCATCCCTTGGTTCAAGCTCCAAAGAGGTTCGGTGATAGATCGTTTTTACTGGTGAATCCAGTGTAAGTACATCTTTGCGCCATTCCCAGTTCACTAAATCCATTGAACGATAACAGCTCACTTTCCGCCGATCTCTACGGTTCTCGCCAAACCAATAATAATATCCATCCTTACAGAGCATGTGACCACCATGTGCATGAACAGGGTCTCCATTCCTATCCATAAGCGGAGCGATGTTCACCAAGGCTTCGCATTTCACGTTTACGTCCATTTTTATCCTCCATGGAATCCAATTTATGAAACAAAAAAGCAGGTCCGGCCAAGGATGACCTTAACTGAACCTGCTGCTTTAGAAGAAACTCTTCATTAGTAATCCTATAGAGCTTATTTCAACCCCATTTGAGACATTACATCAACCTTGCTGGCATTGTTGTACCATTCATTAATTTCTTCAGTGATTTTCGTGCCACCTTTTTCATGCCATTGTTTTACGAAATCATCGTACGCACTTAGCGGTTCCTTGCTGTAAATAATTTTGGTGAAGACCTCCTTTTCCATCGTATTCAATTGTTCCCATGAAGTCTGCATAGTCTTAGTCGGTGGTCCGTTGAATGCGTTTGGAAGCAAGGCTTCACTATTCTCGTAAGAAATTACATATCCTTCTTTGGTCGTTTCATCATTCGAAGCTGATCTAATCAAGACTCCATTGCTTGCTTCCGTGCCTTTGGAAAGATCATAGAAAGATTGGCCTGGACCATCCACACTTGGTGTATTCTTGGTAAATGCCATCTTGCCCACACCTTGAGCAGCATCCAGCGGAGTATTGAACTTCTTGGAATCAAAGACTACTTCATCATTCACAATATCGTAATCATATCCCTGAGCATAACCATACTTGAAATCCCCGGTACCAAAGGCAGCATCATAAAGCTTGTCATAATACAGGAAGAAAGCTTCCATATTGTTAAAATCTTTATTGAACATGAAGACACCGTCATTTTGTTGACCTGATTGGTAAGTTCGATCGCTATTTACACCCTTAATGGTTGGATAGGCTTTAATTTTAGCGCCTTTTACATTGGTTTCCACATCTTTAACACTGCCATAGAGCCAAGGACGCCCCATTATAATCCCTGCTTTTCCTTCAGTGAAATCAGCCAGTGCATCCCATGCACCCTGAGTAGCCAATTCCTTATTTAAATATCCCTTGGAGTACCAATCTTGAAGTTTAGCTAACGCTTCCTTTGTACCGTCAGCAACAGAACCATAGGTAAGCTTTCCATTGTCGTTGTACCATTGACCTGGGAGGTTCTTTCCTGTGAAAGCACTAAAAATCATAACAGAATCACTTACCCAACCCGTGTTATAAGAGTCTTTTCCTGAGAAATCAAATCCATAAGTATCGTTCTTTCCATTACCGTCCGGATCATCATTCGTAAAGGCAGCGATAACCGTTTCAAATTCTTCTATTGTAGTTGGCGCTTTCAAATTTAATTTATCTAACCAGTCTTGACGGATAAGCAGGACCTGACCTTCAGTTAGATTAGGGGAGATCGCCATACCATAAACCTTGCCGTCCTGTACGACCGGATTGAAGGTGGTTGGATATTGCTTATAAATTTCTTTTAGACGATCCGGCATATATTTGTTAATATCATCCGCAATATCTTTTACAAGCCCTGATTGAATCAAATCGTTCTCTAGAGAGGTATCATACACAGGCAAGACGTCAGGGAGCTTCTCAGAACCCGTAAGTGCTAAACGAAGTTTTGTATTGTATTGGGACGCATCACCACCCAAAAGGGTAGTTTGAATGTTAATCCCTAGATTATCGACACCCCAACGGGTTAGCACATTGTCATTCAAACTCTCGCCATTGATATATTTACCGGCATTCTCATCTTGTTGCTTGGCAATGCTTATAGTAATTGCAGGATCATATTTACCATCTTTGAGCACGGATTTTGCAGCGTTAGATTCTTTGCCATCAGAGCCGCACCCCGCAAGCAATCCCGCCATCAATGCAGTGGTTGTAAGTAAGACACCTGTTTTTTTCATCGATAATCTCCTTCAAATTAAAATTTTTATTTGTTTGCTCCTTATTCTTTTACCGCACCCAGAACGATACCTTTTACGAAGTATTTTTGCAGGAAAGGGTACACCAGGATGATCGGCAGTGTGCTAATAAATATTTGGGCAGCCTTTATACTTTGTTCTGACAAAGCCGCCGCTTCGGATTGACTAAGTGCCATACTCTGCGCTGAACCTTGTACAACTACGGTCTGTAAGAACGAAGCTAACGGATAATCGGTTGTATTCGACATATACAAAATTCCATCAAACCAAGCATTCCAGTTCCCAACCATGATAAACAATCCAACGGTTGCCAATCCGGGTAAGGAGAGCGGAAGATAGATTTTCCGGAAGATGACGAAGAACGAAGCTCCATCGATAAACGCCGCTTCTTCAAGCGCCTTGGGGATCGTCTTAAAGAAGTTCATAATCAGAATCAAATTGTAAGCTCCAAAAGCACCTGGAAGAACAAGCGACCAGATCGTGTCTTTTAATCCAAGCTTAGTGACTAATATATAAGAAGGAATCAACCCGCCCGAAAACAACATAGTGAATATAAAAATCCACATTAAAGCATTGCGTCCCCGAAAATCTTTCGATAAGGCATACCCAGCAGTCGTAATAATGAACATACTGATGAATGTCCCCATAATGGTTCTTATCACGGAAATCCACATGGAACCCGTAAAGTTAGAGTTATTAAAGGTTTTGACATAGGCATCCACATTAAAATCAACCGGCCAGAAGGATACCAAATTACCATTAATCGCCGTCTTACTACTAAATGATTGTGCTAACAAATGAAGCATTGGTAGTAAACAAGATAATGCTACCAGAATCAGAAGGATATGATTGAAAATCGAAAATATCCTATATCCTTTGGACTTATAATACACTCCCACTCCTCCTAAAAGTTTTTTAAGCGATACTTCAGTACATCTTCTTTATAATAGACTCGCTTAAAAAACGTCGGTTTAGAATATTTTATAGTTGGCAACCTTGTATGCAATTCGATAGGAAATAACAATTAAGATGAAACTGATACCCGATTTAAACAAGCCCACAGCAGTACCGAACCCGTATTGACCATTCAATAATGAGGAGCGATAGACGTAAGTATCAATGATATCTCCCGTACTATATACAAGCGGATTGTATAAGTTGAAAATCTGATCGAATCCAGCATCTAGAATATTACCAAGACTTAACGTAGCAATTACAATGATCATCGGCATCATACTTGGTAGCGTAACATGACGTATTTGCTGACGCCGTGAAGCACCGTCTATCTCAGCAGCCTCATAATAAGAAGGATCAATTCCTGTAATGACCGCCAAGTAGACAATCATGCCAAACCCAAAGTTCTTCCATAAATCACTAATAATGATCGTAGGTCTGAACAGCGTCGGATCGCCCAAAAAGTATATCGGTTTGATTCCCAATAAATTCGTAAGAAGGTGATTGATACCGCCGTCAAGACCTAAGATATCGATCATGATTCCGGCAACCGTTACCCAAGATAAGAAATGCGGTAAATATACTAACGTTTGGATACTCTTTTTAATCCCCATATTTCTGATTTCACTTAAGAGGATTGCCATGAAAATTGGAACGATAATCCCGACTATAATTTTGATTACGGCAATAATAAGAGTGTTGTAGATAGACTGCGTCGCTTCTTTATACTGAAATATTCTCGCGAAATTATCCCACCCAATCCAAGTTGAACCTGTAAGTCCGAGCCACGGCTTGTAATCCTGAAATGCCATAATCAATCCAACCATAGGGCCGTATGCAAAAATTAGAACGAATACTAATGCCGGGATACACAAAATGTACAAAGGCCAATTTTTCTTGATTTCCTTTTTCCAAGGATTCTTCTTTCTCTTTAGAACGTCGACTTTTCTCCCCTGTTTGACCTGGGTATTGATTACCTGTCCTATTGTGCTTACCCCCTTCTACATGCTTCATTCTCAGTTGCTCATTTCTTTCATGTTTAATGATAACAAAAGCGCTTTCATGCTAAAATGTCTCAATCTAAACATCATAGCCACACGCTAAACATGTTTAGAAACGCTTTCATTTCGAGAATTCTATTTCCTTTTTCTTTTAGAAGTTATGGATTATTATGTTCTTACATCTCTTTATACTAAATCTAGGAAAAGTCAGTCGTAGCGACAGGGGAAATGAATATGATTAAAAAAGTGAATATGAAACGGTTCATATACTTTTTCGTCTTTTTTCTTTTGCTTACATTAAGCTTGTTTTTCGTGATGAACTCCCTTGGATCAAAAACCATTCAAGAAAGCTTAGTTAACTCTTCCAAAAATCAGCTTGCCTACACGGAGAGCATTATGAACGGGATCATATCAGAGGCAAGCTTATACGGCATCCAGTATACCGCTGACACCTCCGTCCGCTTCTATCAGGGCCGAATCCAAGAGTTGAACGTTTACGATGCTCAAATGAAAAAAAACGATATCTACGATCGGATATCGGCTCCACTTCTCTCTAGCCAAGCCGTGGAATCCATAGGAATATACTGGAAATCGGATGGCACCTTTATTTTCACTGGTCATGATTCACTAGCCAAAAGGCCCTTTGAGACAGTAACTCAGCGAGGTTGGCAGATCGTGAATAACAGTTTGTATTATTTTTCGATTTATCCGTATATTCATGAGCCTACAAATCCCGCAAATATTCAATACATTGTGGGCGTTAAGTTAAAAAAAGAATATTTAGCAAGCCTGCTTGAGAAAGCGGTTAACGGCGAGAGCTCCAATGCCTTTTTACTCGTAAACAAAAGCTTAATGATAAGTAATAAAGCCGTGGATAGCCATATCGAGGCAAAGGTCAAAGAAACGATTACACCCAACACACAAGAGATACTAAAGTTTGATTATCATATCAATGGTGACGATTATTATGTCCTTTCTAAGTATATTGAGCCTATCGATACGTACCTTGTCACCTATACGCGTATGAGTGATTTCTTGAATCCGCTTAACCAGAATAAACAAGTTTTCTTTGTCAGTATCCTAGTTATTCTAATCATTGGGCTTATCGTAATTTTTATGTTCTATCGAAATTATTATAGAAACGTGTATCTTCTAGACAAGAAGTTCAATCAAGTGGAACAAGGGAATTACAGCACCCGAATTAGTGAGAATCCGGACAATCAGTTTTATAGTTTATTTAAAAGTTTTAACCATATGGTGGCCAAAATCCAAGCTCTATTTTCTTCACTAAAGATTGAAACTGAGCTTCGAAGAAACGCTGAAATAAAGCAACTTCAGGCCCAGATCAATCCACATTTCCTTTATAATAATTTGTTCTTTATTATGGCTGTGGCAAAAACATCACCGGAAGCTGTGATGCAGATGAGCAAGCATTTAGCAGAATACTATCGTTATCTGACAAAAATGAACTCAGATGATGTCACACTTGCCTCTGAATTAAAGCTTGCGGATCATTTTTTATCCATAATGTCTCTTTCCAAAAAAATAAATTATGATATCAACCTGCCCCCAGAGCTGGGAGATCAGCGTATTATGCCACTCATAATTCAGCCTATTGTCGAGAACGCGATTCAACATGGCATTGAAGAGCATCAAGGCGCTTATCGCGTTTCTATAGATGTAAAACCTCTCGATACCGGGGCGATGATAATTGTAGCTGATGATGGAAAAGGACTTACACCTGACGAAATAAGCCAGCTAATGATCAGACTTGAGAATGAATCTCCCCCTGAAGGAGCTAGAGGGATCGGTCTTTGGAATATTCATCATCGCCTCAAAAACGCGTATGGCGAATTAAGTGGACTGCGCTTTTTCCTCAATGATTGGGGCGGTTTATCCGTTCTGGCATTCATAGATTTCTCGCTTGAAGAAGGAGGACAACATGCGATTATTGATCGTTGATGACGGGCATTACATTGTTGAGTATTTAAAACACCTGCTGGATTGGAGCAAATTCGGGATCGAACATGTTGAGACTACAACAAATTCAATTGAAGCCAAGGAACTCCTCAATCAAAATCATGTGGATATTCTGATTACAGATATTCGTATGCCTGAAGTATCAGGCATTGATTTATTGCAGCATATACATGAAATGAAGATCAAAACTAAGGTAGTTTTTCTCTCCGGTTATTCACAATTTGATTATGCACAACAAGCTATCCGTCTCGGAGCGCTAGATTATTTACTCAAGCCCGTGGATAAAGAGGATATGGAAAAAGCTATGAGTCAAGTAATTGAGAGTATTGAGAAGCAGTCAACAGCCTTAGTGGAATGGGAAAAGCTAGATGGTCTTGGTTACTTACTGTCCGTTATTAGTGAAAACCCCTCTGCATGCAATGACTTTAGCACCTATAATACTGCTCTACGTAATAAACAATTTTGCTTCTTTCATATCCCAAATTCGACTGAGAAAGATGAGATGACGCTTAGAGACAATTGTGACGGTTTGGAAAGCTTTATTTGGAGCACTCCCTCGGTTATCACAGGTATTATTCAGAAGTCTAATACCGTGAGTCTCGCAAGTAACATCCCTCCTATAGCTTTTTCAGAGGTGTTTGAGTTTTCTCAGAGGAATACTGTTCGGCATATCTTTCATCACTTCTTTTTCAATGAAAATGTAATGGTCAGTGACTTTGCCATGTTGCGTGACCTTGCTATTCTTCCCAAATTAGAACCCGGAGAATGGGAGCTTACGAGAAAAGATTTAATGAAGAACTTTGCTAAGCTCACATCACGAAAGCATAAGTGTCTGTATGTTCTGGAATTGATTCATATGTTGTATTGCATAACCCCAAAGATACAATTAACCGAGGCGCCAGACTGGATATTCAATCAATTAACAGATCCGGGTACAGCTCTCCAATCGATCTTGCAGAGCATCACCCAATTAGATAGAAGTGCTAAATTCTCCAATCACAATATTGTGCATACGATTCAAAGCTATATCTCCGATCATATTAACGAGTGTTTGAGTCTGGAGGACTTAGGAAAAATTGTTCACCTTCATCCGGTGTACCTGTCTAAATTATATAAGCAAGAAACGGGTGAAAATTTATCAAGCTTTATTTCATTCAAAAGATTGGAAAAGGCCTCCAAACTATTGATCGGTTCAAACTTACATGTGCTCGATATTTCACATCTAGTCGGATACAAAAAGCCTCAATATTTCATTAAGCTATTCAAAGATCAGTATGGTATCACTCCCTATCAATATCGAAGACAACAGATTAAATAATCTGTGATTTGTGACGAACCCCTCCTTTACTTTGTTGATGAGATTCACCAAAGCGTTTACACTTAAGATAAAGTAAATTCTCTTTAGTAAATTATTGATCTATACTCAAAAGTCTTTCTGGAAAGGAAAGCTGCTAATGTTACGTTCCTCCTACACCTTTCGCTCAGAAGAAGAAGCATCCATGCTTCTGTTTGATTCTATCGGCTGGGAACAAGTTGATTCATCTGCCTATTCATTCAACGGCCAGAATCGGACGGAGAGAAGCTGTGTAATTTTTCAGTACACCTTATCGGGAGAGGGTAGAATTGAAATAGATGGGGTTGTTCATCGATTAACGAAGGGCAAAGCTTTTCTAGTGACTATCCCCAGTATACACAGGTACTATTATCCGGAAGATGGCACCGAGCCTTGGGAATTTTTATGGCTCAATCTGCGGGGTCCTTTAGCGATTTCACTGTGGAGCCAACTTGCCGCGCATTGCGGTCCAATTATTGAACTCCCCCAGGAATCAGTTTCGATAGATTTATTGTGGAGCATTTTCAAGGACATACAGGTTCATGAAGAAAGGGATTTGCATCTTTTAACGGGAAAAGTCTTTCAATGGATCTTGTCCGTGGAGAAATATCTCAAGAAACCTAATATGTTAACCACCTATATAAAAAATGACAAGCTTCACGCCGCTATTCAATTTATGAAGGAGGATCTGCATAATAATAATCTAAGCTTAGATGATGTCGCCGCGCATGTTGGCGTTTCTAAACATCACCTTTGCAGACTGTTTCAAAAAAACATCAATCTTTCACCCTTTGAGTATTTAAAAAGAAGGCGGATTGAGTTGGCAGCATCTAAACTTAAAACAACAGATTTGAGCATCAACCAGATCGCCACGGAAACCGGATTTGACAATGCCAGCTATTTCGGGAAAGTTTTCCGTTCCTATTTCGGGGTTAATCCCTCGACCTATCGAGAACAGGATCTAGAGTTCCTAACCAAACATGTGTTTTTTGAAAATTGATCCATATAAAAAAGGAGCAAGCCAGTGGCTTACTCCTTTTCTTATTAAACCTCTTTGAGTACAAATAGTAAACTTTTGAAATCGCCCTCAAGCTGTGGAAGTGAGAGTCCGAAGTGCATCAGCTCATCCCCTCTGTATACTTCACCGTTAAGCTCAAGTTTGTAGTTTTTAGCAGGGTCGAGTCCTTTCAACCGCAATCTGCGGAGAGGTGCATTAGGCTCAGCCAGCACTCTGAAGTACGTGGCGAAGGCTTCTTTTTTATCATCCGAAACAAACATCCACGCCGTCTGATTACCCTCAAACGGACTAAGCAGTCGATAGAAATCACCGAATTGAATCAGCATTCTCAGTTCCTTGTACTCAGAAACCTGCTTGCGGATATCTTCGCGTTCAGCTTCAGTGAGTTTGGTCATATCTAGTTCATAGCCGAAGCTACCCGACATCGCGACATGACCACGGGTTTCCAAAGGTGTGATACGGTGCACCTGATGGTTAGGGACAGCCGATACGTGAGCGCACATAGAACTTGAAGGATACACAATACTTGTTCCATATTGGATCTTCAATCTTTCAACCGCATCTGTATCATCGCTAGTCCAGGTCTGTGGCATATAGTACAGCATGCCTGGATCAAATCGTCCACCACCGCCGGAGCAGCTTTCGAACAAAATGTGTGGGAAACGGTTGACGATTCGTTCTAGCACATCATAAAGTCCAAGAATGTAACGGTGAGCCGTTTCGCGTTGACGTTCCGCTGGCAGAAGAGCAGATCCAATCTCCGTCATATTCCGGTTCATATCCCATTTCACATAAGTAATCGGAGCCGATGACAGCACGGAGCTAACCGAATCCACAATATAATCACATACATCCTTACGGGATAAATCCAGAACAAGCTGCTGGCGAGCTAACGTTCTTTTGTGCTCCGGTACATGAAGACACCAATCCGGATGCTCACGATAAAGATCACTTTCCGGCGATACCATTTCCGGTTCGAACCATAGTCCGAATTCCATGCCCATTGCCGTAATATCTTCTCCGAGTTTTCCTAGACCTTCTGGAAGCTTGCGGCGATCCTCTACCCAATCTCCGAGAGAGCTATCATCATTGTCTCGCTTCCCAAACCAGCCGTCATCTAAGACAAACAGTTCAAGGCCGAGATCTTTGCCTGCTTGAGCAATTTCTTTGATTTTATCTGCATTGAAATTAAAATAGGTTGCTTCCCAGTTGTTGATGAGAATAGGACGCTTACGATCACGGAATTCGCCTCTGCATAACCGGGTCCGATACAGACGGTGGTAAGTTCTTGATAATCCACCAAGTCCTTCACTGGATCTTACCAGCACAGCTTCAGGAGCTTGGAAGGATTCTCCCGGTTCAAGCAACCATTGAAAATTAAACGGTTGAATACCGATGCCCACTCTGGAAATTCCATATTGATCCACTTCCGCTTGCGCAAGAAAGCTTCCGCTGTACACAAGACTGAACCCGTATACTTCACCGTGATCCTCTGTTGCATCTTTTGCAAGCAAGGCCATAAAAGGATTCTGTTGGGAGCTACTAGCGCCGCGCTTACTGTCAATTCGTTGGATACCAGGTACGAGAGCTCTTTTGTGGATATGACGTTCTCTTGTCCAAGTACCAGATAATTGCAGCATGTCATAATCAGAATCATGGAAATCAACATTTGCGCTTAACACACGCTTCAGCACCACATTCTCTTTCCCTTGATTCTCAATTCGCACAGAACGTGTGATCACATCCTGATTATTAAATACAGTGTAGCTCAATACAGCAATCAGTCCGGTTTTGTCATCCTGAAGAACGAGTTCCAGTGTCTCTGCTTCTTCTTCACTTTCAACATAGGTGGATGGCAGCCCCTTTAATGCAGGCTTTCCTTTATTGATCTTATAGCTCTTATAAAGGAAGTCCGTAACGGTCGTACCATCTACCAAATGAACCTCAAGCGCCGGTTCCCGGAAATCACCATTCCCATAAGACGGAAACTCACTTGGAATCGTGTCGAGGGAGATCTTCTTGTCCTCCATTGTGTAGGTCGGGCTAAAGGAGCAACGTTCCACCAAATGCAACGGCTGCTTGATTCCTTCTAATTTAGGTCCCCAATAGACATGCGCTGGAAGCTCACCTCTAACAATTTCGATCACGTAGCTAGATTGCTGGGACTGTAAATGAAATACCTTGCGGCTGTCATCATAATAAATACTCATAATATCCTCCTACTCTTCTTATCAGATCTTGTTGTAATGTAACCGGCTTAATTTATCTCGTTGTTTGAAGTCTATTTTAAAGATAATTGGAAGGGGATACAATCTGAATATCTATACCTTGAATAGTAAAATATTGACCTCTAACATTTATCACATGTGAGATTAAGTTCTAGCAAAACATAAAATGATTATTAACGGCTATAGTAAAAAAATACATACAAAAAAGAGCCCCACTAGGGAGACTCTTCCTCAATACTTCCTGCTTAAATATCAAAAACGGAGCGTATAGTAAGCTGTGCACGCAGTTCCTCGGCCGTGGCTGGCTTATCAAGGTCTTTTTTAGCGATTGTAATGGATCTTGTTGTATCTCCCGACATATCAAAATAGTTGTCACTGAAGATGGCATCTCTTTCCCTGAAGTCTAAGCCGACGAAACGAGCATAGGCCTTCGCCTTCACAGTAATTACAAATTGCTCTTCTTCCTCAATGAGTACGGCTTCAAGCTCAGGGTCAATAAAACTAAAATGCTTCGGCTTAACAAACAGGACCGTTCCACCGCTCTTCGTCTTGCCGTCTACCTTAAAAGCATATTCCAGATAAGTCTCACGTTTCTTCCTTTTCGTATCCAGCATGTGGGTGAAATCAAGCTGTTCGAACTCAGCAGTACTTAACGCGGCAATCTCCACCGGCTTTGTGCCTTCCAGCAAGACCTCCGATGCACGAGTGAGCAGTCTCCAACTCAGTTCACCAATAACCTGTTCTCTGCTTTCATTGGACACATGAAGGGAGACCTTCGTTCCCTCATCATGGGCAGAAACAAGAATCGGCGCGAAGAAATGTTTAGCCGCATAATGCATAGCCTTCCACCGGCCATAATAGTCAATACTGGACCAAGAAGCTACCGGCCAGCAGTCGTTCAACTGCCAATACAATGCCCCCATACAGCGACCTCTATGTCTACGCCAGTGCTCAACGCCGCAGCGCATCCCTTCTGCTTGGATCAACTGCGAGGCATATAGCACAGACTCAAAATCCTTCGGATATTTGTAAGTCTCCCCGATATAGTAGAGAATTTTCTCATTCCCGGTATTGTTCTTCTGATGGGACTCCATGACATAAGAGAAGATATTCCGATCCTCCGGCAGCGTAAACGACTCGATAGTCTTCAAGCCCGGAAAAGACTGCAATCCGAATTCAGACATATAGCGTGGATATAGCTTCCGGTAATCGGTAAACGGTTCTTTCCCATGCCAGACCCCCCAGTAATGCATATCTCCGTAATTCTCGGCATTTGGCTTGTCAAAGCTACCCTTGGAGGAGGGGGAAGCACGCCAATAGAAGGTATTCGGATCAATTTCTTTAGCGATTGCCGGTAGAAGCACCTCATAATGCTTAATATAATCTGCCTTAAGCTGCAGGGAGTAATGCTTCTCCCAGTCCCATTCGTCCCAAGCCAGCTCCTGCTCGTTATTGCCGCACCACAAGCCTAGCGAAGCATGATGGCGAAGACGCTTCATGTTATCGATAGTCTCGTGCGTGATGTTCTCCTCGAAAGCTTCGGTAAGAGCATAGATGCCGCAGGCATACAGATGATCCTGCCAGACGATAAGACCATATTCATCGCAAAGGTCGTAGAAATAATCATCCGGGTAATAACCACCACCCCATACGCGAATTGTATTGAAATTGGCAGCCACACAGCTTTGAAGCAAGCGATCTGTGCGTTCTCTAGTCACGCGAGGCAGAAGATTATCTTCCAGAATATAGTCGGCACCTGTAGAGAAAATAAGCACACCGTTGACTTCGAAAGCAAAAGATTCTCCCCATTGGTCTTCTTGCTGCTTCACAGTAATGGTTCTTAGTCCAATCCGCAGTTCTCTTCGATCTAGTTCCTTCGCCTTTTCCTCAAGTACAACCTCTACATTGTACAGTGGCTGAGCACCGAGATTATTCGGCCACCACAGCTCTGGCTCGGTAATTTCAAATGTAATATGATGATCCGTTCCAATTGTCTCAGACACACGATGCTCAAGACTTTGGCCTGCTGGGGTATGAATTTTGACCACGATTTCCCGATCAGCTTTCTGCCAGCTCTCTGTTCTTACTCGAACATCCAGCTTGACCTTATCTTTCTCATGGAATTGTGTAATATAAACATCGTCAAGACGAGCAGAGTTATAACCCTGAATGGAGAGACTTCGCCAGATTCCCAGATCGGGCAGCTTCGGACCCCAATCCCACCCGAACATGGAGTGCGCTTTGCGCAGATGAGAGATCCCCTCTACTGCATCAGCACATCCGCTAAGCGGCAATTCCGCTTGCTTCCTTAATGTAAATTCTACCGGGGAGCGGAAAATCGCGTGAATGATATTCTCACCAAGTATCAATGCAGACTTAATATCTACTTCATATGTCCGATGCATATTGTCACTGTTCAGAATATTCGTTCCATTCAAGTAAAGCTCACAAAGCGTATCCAGCCCTTCACATAACAGAAATACGCGGTCATGCTCTAGCACTCCAGCCTCCAGCTGAAAAGTACGCTGATATTCGTAATCATAATTGGACAGCTCCAGAACCTCATACTCCTGCTCCCGGTAGAACGGATCTGGCATTTCTCCGGCATTCAACAAATCATGGTAGACAGAGCCTGGCACGCTGGCCTCCAGCCATTTCGGATGATCAAGCCGTTTCATTTGCCATTTCCCGTTAAGATTGACAAGTTGCATTTTTCCGCCTCCACACATGTTCTATTTTGACTTCTTGTATTAAAACCTTAACAATAATATGTATATTTTTCTTCTATTGTGTTCACGAAAATAGTGTGCTATTTTAACATCATCAAATGCTGGAGGAAGAGCATGATCAAATACACCGAGGCAAGCCACATTAATCCCGAATTGTTAGCTGATCCCTTCTGGGTCGAGTCCCTAAGTCAGGTATCCCCTGAACATACACATGACTTTTATGAATTTTTTATACTCACTGAAGGCCGATGCCGGCATATCGTTAACGGGGCTACCCAGCTTCTCCAATCTGGCTGTCTTGTCTTCATCCGCCCCGATGATACTCATCGATATGAAGCTGATGGGGATAGCGATTGCCGCTTTCTCAACATTCCCTGCCGAAAAAGCCTCATTAATGACGCCTTTAGTTACCTGAATGAAGAAGAGTTCCTGCATAGGCTATTAAATACTCCGATTCCTAGCATCGCTATGCTGTCTCAACTGGAGATGGATGATTTCATTCGTTCTTTCGAACGCATCCGAATGCTCTCTGCCTTAGACAAAGTAAAGTCCAGGATATATCTGAAAGGAATACTCGTAGATACGCTTACCCAGCATTTTTTCTCCCCAGAAACCATCGAGCAGCCAGAATTCCCGCTGTGGCTTGAACATGCTGTTTCCAAGATGCATCTAAAAGAAAACTTAAACAAAGGCCTTCATGCCTTGTACGAGTTGTCGGGCAGAAGCGTCGGTCATATCAACCGGGCCTTCCGCCAATATTTAAATCAGACACCAACAGAATTTATCAACCATCTAAGGCTCAACGTGGCGCGTAATCTGCTACTTACTACTGAACTGCGTGTGGTCGAAATCGCCCTGGAATCCGGCTTTGAGAATGTCAGCCATTTCTATCATCAATTCAAAAAATACTATCACCAAGCCCCGCTAGATTTCCGCAAAAATACGCATGCCAATAGACTAGTTTAACTGTTCGTAAACATAGCAAAAGGGCTCCTTCTCTGCCTAATACAGAGAGGAAGCCCTTACATATCAAGATATTGAACTTATTATCCAGCAGTGCTTATTTTGAATTCCACAGCTCCATACGTTCTGCGTGCTTCTGGTTAATGATTTCTTCTACTTTTTCATCCCCAGCCTTTTTCATATCCGCAAGCATCTTATCGAATGTAGCGTTGGCTTCGGCTTCAGAAGGAGCAATGATTACTCTAGTAATGCTTTGATCCATAATATCTTTTACCTTCTGTGCAGTTAGTGCTTCAGGTGTTCCGCCGTCAGGGCTCAAATTGTCATATTCCGCAGTATCCCATACAGAATCTCCAAGGCTCTTAATCGCCATCTGATCTACTTCACTGCGTTGATATTTAACTGCCATATCGTAAGGCTGTTCATTTGCATCTAGACCATTCTTAATAAACCACAACCATTTACGAACACCGCTCTTCTTCACTGTGTCGTCCCAGTTTTCCTTGAAGCTATCCAAGAATGCAGGATCCGGTTGTCTCTTACCATCTACCATAGTGTATTGAACGCCTTCTTGGCCCCACAGCAATAAATGCTGTCCTTCATCGCTTGCCAAGAAATTGAATAGCTTCATTGTTTCTTCAGGATGCTTGTTATTCTTAGTAATAGCGATGGCATCCCATCCTAGCGAGCTTCTTGGTCCAAATGTCGTTTGGGCAGGGTCTACTCCAGGGGCAACAACCTTGTATGGGAAGAGCTGATTATCTTCTCCGCCATCCTTCTTCAAAGTTCCGTTCCCGTTACCTGGATCCCAGTAAGCGCCTGGTGTGGAGAATACTGCGCCAGTAGCCAGCTTTTGAACCCAAGTTTGCGTTTTGCTAATAGCAAATTCCTTCTCAATCAGACCTTCTCTGTATAATTTATTTACGTAGAGCAACATTTCACGATATTTTGGATCCTTAACATCATATTGCAATGTTCCATTGTTATCATAGTAAGTTTTCAGACCCCACATGCCTTTGAATGTTCCAAGGTTGGCGCCCATATTCTCGCCGTTCATGGTCATTGGAATGGATTCTTTTCCATCAATCGTCTTATTTTTTGCTTTAAAATCCTTCAAAATCGCTTCTAATTCATCTGTTGTAAGCGGTGCTCTGCCATCTGCTTTGTCCGGAGCCAGATCTGCAAGCAGATTTTTTCTCATCAGCATCCCGAAGACTGGATCACTGTCTAGTCCATACCAGTTAGCCAAGTAATAGTTCTTTCCGTCTTTATAACGAGTCTTGGTCAGTGTGTCGCCATACATTTCCTTGATATCAGGGCCATTCTTCTCAATCAGCTCATCGAGTGGAATGAAGGCGCCGCTTGTGATGTATTTATCAAGTGAAGCATCCCCACGGCTCATCACGACCACATCTGGATAGTCACCGCTGGCAAGCATCAAGCTTAGCTTCTCTGTCGGATTTCCTGTTGGCTGCTGAATGGAGATCTCAATGCCAGTCTTTTTAGTGATTTCTTGGGCGACAGCATCAGTAAAAGGCTCACCCTTAGTATTTGAATCAAACCATGTAAGTGTAATCGGCTCTTGTTTTGTATTGTCTCCAGCCGCTTTGTTTGTATTGTCTGTTCCACCATTTGAGCCACAGCCTGCTAATAGACCCACAGATAATGCAGCAGTCATACTTACGCTCAACAATTTGTTTTTCTTTATCATAGACACCCTAATTCCTCCCATTAATTAAGTAACGTCACAAGTCTATCAAGCAACCAAGCAAGTCTGTCCGCTCACCCCCCTTCAGGGCCGCCAGCTGGACAACTCCTCTCCGGCTGGCGTTCGGTTATTTAATCATATTAACTCTTAACAGCTCCCAAAGTCATACCCTTAACAAAATACTTTTGCAGGAACGGATATACTAGAACGATAGGCAATGTTGCAACCATCGTCGCTGCCATCCGGATCGTATCGCTTGAAACAGCATTTCGCTTGGCGGAGTTAGCCAGCATTTGCGATTGCGATACCATACCTCCGGTCTGGAACTGACTCAGTATTTTGACGAGGACAGCTTGCAAAGTCTTCAGGTCTGAGCTGTAAGTAAATGCATAGGAGTCAAACCACGAGTTCCAGTGCGATATTGCCTGAAAGAGGCCCACTGTCGCGAGTACTGGTGTTGTTAACGGCAGCACAATCCGGAAGAAAATCATTAAATCATTCGCTCCATCTACCTTCGCTGACTCCTCAATCTCACCAGGTAATCCCTCCATAAAGGTACGGACAATAATCATATAGAAGACATTCATCAAGCCTGGCAGAATAAAAACGGAGAAAGTGTCGATCATATTCAGGGCTTTAAGCACCATGTAATAAGGAATCAAACCGCCTCCGAAATACATCGTAAAGACGAAGTAAAGGTTCCAACCCTTGCGTCCCATCAAATTCCGCCGGCTTAGCGGATAAGCAAGCATCGTAATTACAAGAACCGACAGTGGTGCACCAATTACAGTCCGTTTAACCGTTACCCATATCCCATTCATAATTTCTGTATCTTTCAAAATTTGTTTGTAGCTATCAAAGGTGATATCTCTTGGCCAAAAGTAGACGCCGCCACGAACAGTATCCTCAGCAGCATTTAATGAAAGAACGAGAATATTCCAAAAAGGTAAGAAGGTAACTAGCAACACAAGGATAAGAATCAAATATACAAAACACTTAAAGATATGATCTCCGTATCTGTTCAAAAACATCTCAAGCGCTCCTCTCCATTTTGTTATTTAGAACAACGCTTGGTCGTTCACTTTTCTAGAAATTCGATTCACGATTACAACAAGAATGAAGGCAATAACGGATTTGAATACCCCCACGGCAGCCCCGTATGAGAACATGCTGTTTTGTAACCCGTATTTATATGCATAAATATCGATAACTTCCGAGTACTCAAGTACAGTGTTATTTTGCAACAGATATTGTTGTTCAAAGCCGGCATTCAAAATCCCTCCGACTGCAAGAATGGCCAATATCACGATAGTTGGACGTAAAGCAGGGAGCGTAATATTCCACATTTGCTTGAATCGGCTAGCTCCATCTACTCTTGCGGCTTCGTAAAGCTCCGGATTAATAGCGGAGATTGCAGCCAGGTACATAATGGCGCTAAAACCCATTTCTTTCCACATATTAGATAAGGCGATAATCCACCAGAATAAAGGTCCGTTTTGTAGAAAAGCTACCGGTTCGTCAACAATCCCGAGCGTTACTAGAAGATTGTTGAACATCCCATCGGAAGCTAGCAGCGTAATTACAATGTTAGCGGCGATAACCCATGAGATAAAATGCGGTAGATAAGAAACCGTCTGCGTAAAGCGTTTGAAAAATCCCTGTTTTGCTTCATTCAGCACAAGTGCGAGTATGATCGGCGCTGGAAACCCGAATAATAAGGTCAAGAGGCTTGTCGCAAGCGTATTACGCATTACACGGTAGAAGTCTCCTGTGGTAAAAAAATATTCAAACCACTTAAAGCCAACAAAGTCAGCATGGAAAAATTGTTGAAAAAATGTTCCTCCACCCGGTTGATAGTTTGTAAATGCCATATACATACCAAACATAGGTCCATAGGAAAATAGCAATGTCGCAATTATGGCAGGGAGCATTAGCAAAAATAACCATTTCTGCTCTTTTAATCTGTACCAAAAATTATTGCCCCTGACTGTTTTGATAGCGCTTGCTTTATGCATCAAATACCCTCCCTTTTTATTTAGTGCAGCATGCCCTGCTACATCTTGATTCAGCTTCTCTCCTATTTATCTTAAGTCCGTATAGGGCTCCTTTCTATACTTCAATCCTCCGAATGATAGCGCTTTTTAAAGGACTTTCGGAACATTCGAGCATTGGATTTCGATATTCAGTCTGATATGATAAACTTGGCTTTCCGTGAATTCACAGTAAAGAAGGGACTTCTACGATGCGTCATTTTTACAAAAAGTATATTTATATGCCTTTTATTGACCTTAGCTTTCGCTCCAAGCTGTTCCTCGTGTTCGTTCTGGTCACCATTATTCCAATGATGCTATTTGTCTATTTTTCATTTGAACTTACTAAATCAAAATTAACCGATCAAATTTACATCAATATGATGAATTCAACGGCCCAGATCAACAAGAACCTGGAGAACAAACTGGACAGCTATGAGCATATTTCCGCTTCTATTTACTTGGATAATAGGCTAGCCACTTACCTCACGAGCGAATATCAAGATGATCCATCTTATCTAGACGTCTATCAATATATTGGCAATCGTATAGACACGGTAATGGCTGCCTATCCCGATTTTGGTAGCGTTTTCATTTATTCCGACAATCCATCACTGCCCAAAGATAATTACTATATCAAGCCAGTTACACCCGAAGTGAAGGAGACAGAGCTGTACAAGCAGTTGATGCAGTCTCACGGGAATATTATTCATCTGTCCTCACCGCAGTCACAAGATAATCCCGCAATGTTTACACTGGCTAGGTTACTGAACAATAATCGCAACCAATATCCCTACGGTATTCTGGTCTTCGAAATATCCGAATCCGTGATCTATTCTTTAATGGAGAAAGAAGCAGGCGGCAAAGATATTTTTATTGTTAATGACAAGGGCCTTATTTTATCAGCTGCCGACAAGCAATTATTAAATACAAGTCTGCCGGAAATGCTTGATCAGAACTTTGATGAATTGCCTTCTGGCAGATTTGATACTACATATAAAGGGGAAAAGGCTTTCGCCGTCTATAACACGCTTACCAATGGATGGAAAACCGTCTCTATATTCCCTTATGACAGTATCATTCAGGATGCAAAATCACTGTCAGAGCTCATCATCAAAATATCTTTAGGCTTTATAGTCGTCGCATTATTGCTGATTTATATTACTGCATCGATGTTTAGCAAGCGTATTCGAATGTTAATCCGAATGATCCGGCGGCTAGAACGTGGTGACTTCAACCCTACAAATGATGAATATTTAGGCAATGATGAGATTGGCCAGCTTCATTTTGCCTTCAAGCAAATGACTACACGCTTAAAGAGTCTAATCACCGAAGTGTATCAGAAGGAGCTACAGAATAAGGAGGCAGAGCTTGACCTGCTTCAGGCCCAGATCAACCCCCATTTTCTGTACAATACACTGGGCACCATTTCGTCTCTTGCCCTAAAACATCAAGATACTCGCATTCAGGATTTGGTGCTTCATCTCGCCAAGTTTTATCGCATCTCCCTGAATAAAGGGAAGAGCATCTTAACTATTAATGAAGAATTGAAGCTGACGCAAAGCTATAATGCCATTCAGCTGATCCGATTCAAAGGACAACTGAACATCACTTACAACATTGATGAAGCGATCTTACCTTACTCTACAGTCAAGCTTGCCTTACAGCCCTTTGTAGAAAATGCGGTGCTTCATGCTGTGTGGAATCAGGAAAGCCCGCTTAATATCCATATCAAAGGCGCAGTCGAGGATAGTGATATTATTCTATCTGTAATTGATGATGGCATGGGGATGAGCCGAGAGACACTTCACACTTTGCTTGACGATAAACCCGGACGAGGGTATGGAATTTCAAACGTAGATCGAAGAATAAAACTGAGATTTGGTGAGAATTACGGTGTTACGGTGTTTAGTAGACTCGGAATAGGAACTACTGTGCAAATTCGCTTACCACAAAAGGAAATGTAAGGAACGACGCATCTGAATAACTGCAAAGCTTATTGAGAAATCAGAAATATTGATTAACAATTAGGGAAATCCTCCCTGAAATTTGGCGATTTTTGCTCATTATACTGATAATCAGGGAAATCCTCCCTGATTATTTGCTGATTTGGAGGTAAATTCAGAATTCGCCCGATTATTAGGGAGGATTTCCCTAATTACATTGCATCCAGTAATTTTCTGGCTATTTTCAGGGAGATTTTCCCTAATCGCTCTCACCTAGCCTAGTTGCCACGAGCTTGCCACGAGCCCCTCGATATAACCATTATCATTGGGACGCTAGCTACTTACTAAAGCTTCAGTGAACACCAAAAACGAAGGAGCTAAGCATCTAGAGATTGCTTAACTCCTTCGTTCATTTGTATATTTGCAATGCTTTACTTCATAATCAAGTTATAGATCACTTGAGTCGCTTCTGCTCTGGAAGCGATCCCTTTTGGTGCAAACAGACCCTGACCTTGGCCTTGAACCAGTCCTAGGCCGGCTGCACCCTTTACAGAAGCGGCTGCCCAAGAGGAGACCTGCTTCATATCGGTGAATGCCACGTCAGTTGAAGCCACATTTCCTTTGCCATTCTTCAGTTCATAGGCTTTCATTAACATGACCGTGATTTCTTCACGGGTGATCTGTGCGCTCGGCTCAAACTTGGACGTACTTCTGCCGCTCACGATACCGGCCTTGTAAGCGATAGAAACGGACTCTGCATACCAAGCAGACGGTGCCACATCAGCAAAGCTAATATCTCCCTTAGTGGTCAATCCAAGAGAATGTACGAGCATAGAGGTGAACTCGGCACGTGTAATCGCACGGTTAGGTTCAAACTTGTCTTTGCTAGTCCCTTGAACAAACAGCTTCGCTGCCAGCTCTTGGATTGCAGAACTAGCCCAGTGATTGGCTGGCACATCTACAAAGGTCCGTTTGAGCTCCAGAACAACATATTTGCTGAAGTGATTAACTTCTGCTGTCAATACACCGCCAGCATAATTTGCAGGGATATATTCCAGCTTACCGTTATCCGCAATATAGTAAATGCCTCCACGCTTGGAATCAAAACCTTCTCCCACTGTCAGACTTAGCGTAATGGGTTGATCAAACGTAGAGAGCGTTTCTATTGTGCCAGTTTTCGTGGTCACTGACAGACTGAACTCATAGACATCCCCCATGAGTCTAACCTGTGCATGAGTAGTTCCCGCCGCTGCTGCAATGATCTCATTAGCCTTATTGCTTAGTGGTACTAATTTCAGGGTTATCGTGCTATCATCCCGCTGAGCTTCCGGTAGCTTGTTCTGCAATTGACGTAGCAGATCCGCAGGCACCTTTATGGAGAACTTACCGGACTTCAAAACCAGCGTATGATTCGCCAACTGACGAACTACATCAGAAGATAATTGTATTTGCTGTATGTCTCCCTTTATCTCCACGACTACTTCACCAGACACACTATCCACTTTCAGCATCTCTGACGTAAGAAGCAAGGTTCCTGTAGCATTATTTTGACCTGCATTGCTACCAGGGGTACCGTTATTGTTGCCCGGATTACCTGGTACTTCAGGATTTCCCGGTTCTCCAGGGGAGACCGCTTTGACTGTAACTTCTGCCGCAGCTTTGAAGCCGCCGTCTACCGTTTCTACAGTAATTGTAGTTTTCCCAGCATTTACAGCCGTTACCGTTCCGTACACTACGGTGGCAACAGACGTATCGCTCGAAGTCCAGTGTACTGCTTTATTCGCCGCCTCTTCCGGAGATAGCGTAGCCGTCAGCTTTCCGGTTTCACCAGCGGTCAATGTTAGCTCTGTCTTATCTAGCGTTACACCTGTTACTTTCTTAGGTGCAGCTGTTAATTTTACCAATTTTGATTCAGTCGGTTGCAAGGACAATGCGAGTGTTCCTGTAATCGTCGAAACCTCTCCTGTCCAAAGGTCTTGCATTGTGTACGATTCCGCTGCATCCAGTCCAGCGCGACCGAGATTCACTGCTTTGTCTGCCGCGGCATTGGCACTGTAGTTGAATACGGCCATATAATAATCGTTGCCGTCTTTCATAACAAAAGTATCCGCTGCATTCGCATTCGTATTTCCTTCCAGCGGCTTGAACACTTTACCTTTTAACGCTAATTCGAGAACCTCCCTGTTGTTAAACAAGGCAGTCATATATTCTTGTGCCTTTGGATCGTTAACATCATCAGAACCGAGAAGTACGGTACCGGCGATAACGCCAGAGTTCATGCGGCTACGAGCTTCAGTTAAGCTGGAAGCACGGGCCAATGCCAAATGATCGGGATCCGTATAGGTGTAGATCGTGCCATTTTGCCAGAAGCCATAAGTTAACGAATTCAGCATGTACTCCGTTTCATTGATCTTGCCGTAGGTGTCGCAGGAAATACGTCTGCTGTGTGCATATTGGCTTGGAAAGATTGGCGCAATAGATGCGCTAATGAACATTGTTCCGTCCAGACGTTCTTTCACATAACGCATTCCTTCATTATAAGCTTGGATTCCTGTCGTTACGGTTGGATCGAAATGTTGCCCCTCAAGCGAACCATGCGTCAAGAAATCTATTTTGATGAAGGTAAAGCCCAGATCCTTAAATTTATCCAAAAAATAATTCATGCGCAGCTTAGCACCTGGATGTGTCACATCCAAAGGAAAAGCTCCATCCAGCGTAGGCAGAGGTTTACCCTCGGCATCTTTGAGGACAATATCGCCGTACGTATACTTATTGTCGGTTCCCTCTACAAACTGGCTCATGTTGTTGCCCCAATAGACAAATGGAGCCCAATAGATACCTGCATGCTGTCCATTGCCCTTAATTACTGATACAGCGTCAGCAAGCTGCTTATCATTCAAATTATCCCAATAGGAATCCATATTAATAAATACATTACCATTATTGTTGAAATCTTTTAGGTGCTCCTTATAGTAATTGGAGACATCCACAACGTCTTGGTATGAAAGTGTACCTTCGTAAGCTCCCCAGCTGTTAAAGCCAACCGGTACGCCTTGCGGCAACTCAGGATTCAGCTCCAGCGGAGGTGTGATGATCGCATTAGCTTTTCCGTATTCCTCAAGCCCTGTACGGTAATCGCTGAATGCCCCTACCATAATCATCGGCGAAGACAATTCCGCGCCTGTAAGAATGCCATGTGGCTGGGTATCCCGTGTAACATCGCTTGCTGCTCCGCCATAAACCGCTAGCTCATTCAGCCGATTAGAAGAGCCCTTCCAGTCAATTCCGGTCTTCCACGTATCATGAGTGACCGACCCGAGCACAAGACCGTTTCGTGTCGAGTTATTAAAGATAGTCGTCATTTCATAGCTGGTATCCGCACGGTTCATAGATTGTGATTTATAACGAATCCAAGCATCATTGTCAAAGGGAACGGTCAGTACTCGGTTATCTGCACTAGCACCGATATCCACACCACCAGAACGTTTTACGGTAATAGGTGACATATAATTCGTCTGCAGCGCCGTATCGCTAACGGCATCCAGACGAGTTAAGAAATACTTCTGATCGTCATAAAACTTGTAAACCTGCTTGAGGGTTGGCTGTCCAACAGAAGTGTGAACAAATGTAAGCTCCACGCCTTTGCCGAAGCCATCCTGAATTTCTACCGGAGCACCAGCATTTGCATGATTCTCATAGCTTTTAGTCTCGATAAGAGTATCACCGAGTTTGATACTGCTATAGATGCCATGCAGCTTCTGACCATCCGTCCACTTGTAGCTTGCGTATCCAGACTTGGTATTAAAGGACACTTCATAGGGTCCATTCGATACGAGCGTCCCATAAGTATATTCGGTAACAGTGATGGCCCCGTAGTTATTTGAAGTCCCCGGTGTCCCCAGATCACCATCCTCTTCAACGGGAGGATTAGGATCTGTACCCATTGCCGGTTCTACAATGATGCGATCCAGATCTGGCGCATACCAATTGCCGTCTGAGAATTTGATTGTATTCTCGCCTTCGTTCAGGGGCAGTGTAAGCTCATATGTGAGAGCCGTATCCCAGTCTGGTGTCTTGGGCAGTTCATAATACTGCTCTGCCCCACCATTAGCGCTGACGTATAAGCTGCGCGGGTCACCTGAGAAATAAGCTACCGTAATTCGATAATCCCCTGTCATAGGAGCCATAATCTTATTGAAAGTTAAGGAACTGCCCCCATTCAGATACCCTACCTTCTGTCCACCGGAAGCATTCGGGCTATCGCCAACTCGTGCTTCTCCAGTTAAATCATTGACCGGAGACTCCGCTTCATAACTGATCGTATACGGAATGACTTCAATCCGGTCGAAATCTGGAGAGTACCAGTCATGATCTGAGAAAGTGATCTTATTCAACCCTTCTTGCAAGGAGACTTCCACATCATAAGTTCCTACCGTATCCCAGCTTGCCGTCTTTGGCAGATCAATCAATTCATCCAGTCCTTCATTCACCTGCATATAGACAGGTCGCTGATCACCGGAAATATAGGAAATACGGATCAAATACGTTCCCGCTGCTGGCACAGTGACATTTGTGAACTGTAAAGTACTGTTTTTATTCATATCCTTTACAATTTTCCCGCCGGAAGCAACACTGCTGTCCGCTATCTTGGCGTTGCCTGTAATTATATTTTCAAGCGCTTCAGCTTCGATGACTGTTCCATGCAGCTTCTCCTTCCAGTCGCCTCCAGATCCTTCACCTGGGTCGCTGTCGTCCAGTCCACGAATTACGATCTTGTCGATGTCTGGAGAATACCAGTTGTTGTCATCAATCAGGATGCTGTTCTCTCCAGCATTCAGCGGAAGAGTCACATCATAAGTTCCCACCGTATCCCAGTCCACTGTCTTGGGTGGTTCTTCAAACTGCTTATCGCCGCCATTAGCACTGATATTGAATGGCCGCGAGTCGCCAGAAATATAATACACTGTAATTTTATAATTCCCACTCTCACTTACAGTCACATGATTGAACTGCAAAGTACTTCCTTGATACATGCCTCCGACTTTCTGCCCCCCGGAAGCCGCTGGGTGTTCAGAAATAGAAGCATTGCCAGTCATAGTATTTCCATCAGCTTCAGCTTCATAGATAGTTGCCGTATCATCGGCATAGACGCTTCTGGCGAACTGGCCACCGCTGCCCATTACCAAGCAGATCATGACAAAGAACAAGAATCCTCTTTTCATTGCTTTCCCAAACATTTAATCCCTCCGTTTGTAGGTCTCCTTGCACATTGGTGATATTCGGGCTGTAGCTGTCCATCAAGTCATCAAAGGGGTGAAGCATCATCTTGAAAGCGCTACCGATTTTCGATGAACTAAAGCTCCTTTGATTGCCTTGATGGATGAAGCCCCTCACATGTGCTGAGTTATATTACATGCCTAATTGTAAAAAGCAGAGGGGCGAATATCCATATCGCAAGTTTACTATTCGTAAGGGAAAGTAACTTTTATTTCATATTACCGTACAGAAGTTCTGGCACACTCACAGACTCTTCCTATACTCGTTAGGGGTAACTCCTTGGTTCTTTAGAAATAGGGAAATAAAATAAGACGTGCTTTCGTAGCCGACTCTTTGGGCGATATCCTGAATTTTGAGCGAGCCGTCGGCCAGCAACTCTGTGGCCTTATCGAGCCGAATACGTGTTAAATAATCGTGAATCGTGATACCGGTCTTATCCTTGAATATGGAACGCAAATAGTTGGGAGATAAATAAACCTGATCAGATAAGCTATTGATCGTTATCGGCTGATCAAAATTCTGATCGATCATACTGCGAACCTTGTGAACCAGCTTCGTATTTTTGTCCATAAGACGCTCACCCAGCATACTCATAGCATTACCTGCAGTGCCCAGGATCAAATCCTCAATCTCATTCAAAGTCAGTGCATTATAGATAGAATGATATAATTCCGCCCGCTTAACCCCTTCAGGAACAGGCTGATGTAGTTGCTCCAGCAGTTCATCAACAAGATCAATCGCCCAGTCACAAATATTTTTTTTCTTGATTCTTAGTAGGGCTAAACCCTCGAAATACTGATGAAGCATCTGTGCAGCTTGCTCGAAATCTAGCTGATTGACGGCCTCAAACCACTCTTTTCTATTAAATGGCGGCACATGTTCGCTATCGAACTGGTTTGAAATCGCCAAGGCATGAATAATTGAACCCGTCCCTTTATAGAAGCGTTCATTTAAGATCTCACGCGTCTGCTTATATAGACAATGTATCTCCGTTAATTCGGTTTCCTGCGCACCTACTGCTGCCGTCACTGTGAAATCCAGTCCGCTTCGGATAGCTGCCGCCAAATCCTCCCATGCATAATACCCTGGCTGATGGCGCGCATCCATAAACACACCTACTTCCCCATCCTTATAGGGCACAAATACCGTCTCTATATTCTTCGACTTGAAGAAATGATCCAGAAAAGCTACCAACCGGTTCTTACAATCCTCCAAACTCTGCTGTTCACCCTCTGCCTCAATGGGATCGATACTGAACAATGCCATTGCGAAGCGGTTCTTCTCAGGCTGACGGGTAAGCTTACAATAGCTGGTCGCCAGATCAGCGACGTGTTCCGCATTTTTTTCATAGGAAAGCTCCTTAAGAAGGTTAGTTTTGGCCGCCTCCATGGAACGTTTCTTCATTTGAACTTCCTCACAGCGCTGCTTCACCTTCGCGATAACGCTTCCAATTTCACTTAAATCAAGCGGTTTCAGTAAATATCCGACAGCACCTACATTTAGAGCCGATTTTACATAGTTGAATTCATCATGGCCAGTCAGGAACATTAACTGCATCCAGTCATAGTTCTCATGAATTTTTTTAGCCATTTCTATACCGTTCATGATCGGCATCTGAACATCTGTTAGAATAATATCAGGTCTAATGGCCTCTATCTTTTCTAAAGCCTCTCTACCATTACTCGCAGTTCCGACCACATAGATACCCATTTCTTCCCAGCGGATATAGTCTCTCATCATCTCAAGGCCCATTTCTTCATCATCAACTAGAAAAATACTGTACACAGATGTCCCCTCCTCTTTGTTGTCTACTTCTTCTATTATATTCTTTTCCTCTTAGGCGAATATGTTCCAAATAAATGAAAGTTATTTTCAAGCATAAATCGTTAATTTGCAGTTATCACAAAAGGGCTACCCGGCCCATAGCAGACCGAATAGCCCTTTAATCATGCACTAATAACTAATAGACCAGCATTCAAACGCATAATTAAAGCGGGTGGCATTCCACGCCGAATCATTATACCAACTCCAACTGGCTGTTGAAATAGTAGCTTCCTCCTATTTCTCCTTGAACAGTAGTTCTTCTATCTCCCAACCGAAGTGTCACGGTTCCTGGTGAGTAAGTACGGATCGTAGCTTCCACCAATTGACCATTGTCCCAAGCTACATCGACCTCAGCATTTCCTTTGGCCCGCAGTCCAGATACCGATCCTGTACCCCATGCTTTTGGAAGCGCAGGCAGCAGATGTATTTCACCCTCATGGCTTTGCAGCAGCATCTCGGCAATAACAGCCGTACCCCCGAAATTCCCATCGATCACAAAAATATTGCACTCCGCTCCTCCAATGCCTGATTTGGAAAAGCTAAATAAATTATCGAAACTGAGTCCGCCTATCAAATGAGAAATATGATTAAAGGCCTTTTCTCCATCGTACAATCTAGCAAAGCCGAGTCCGAACAATGCGGCGGTAAATTCCACATCCTCTAGTTCTTCCTGAACCATCCGGTTCTCAAGTGTTACTCTCACCGCAGCGCTAAGTTCAGGTGTCTTTTCCGGTGTGATCTGATTACTTGGATATACTGCGTATAAATGAGCCAAATGCCGATGCTCCGGCTGCGCTTCCTCGTAGTCCTCGAGCCACTCTTGCAGTTGCCCTCTCTTGCCGATCTGAAACGGTGGCAGCTTGGATATTGCTTCCTTCAGCTGCTCCTGTAGTTCCTCGTCCGTATTCAGTAGTTTCGCAGACTTTAAGCAGAACTCAAAAAGGTCTTTCACCAGCATCTGATCCATGGTGGTCCCCATAGACAACTGCTGTGCCCCCTCGCTGCTATCCGCAGGATAGAAATGATTCTCCGGCGAGTTCGAAGGTCCAGTCACTAACCAGCCGTATTTGGGATGAATGGTCATATAATCCAGGAAGAATGCTGCGGCTTCTTTTAGCACTGGATAGGCCTGTTGCTCCAGAAATACACGGTCCTGACTGTATTCATAATGCTCCATCAGATGCGTCGCAATCCATAGCCCACCTGTTACGTTTAGCCCCCAAGATGTCTCCCAGCCCGGAGCCGTGAATCCCCAGACATTCGAGAATACATGTGCTACCCAGCCTTTGCTGCCATAGAAATCGCGAGCGCTTGCCTTTCCAGCATGAGACAAATCTTCAATATAGCGCATTAATGGTAGATGACTATCCCCAAGATTTACGACTTCCGTCGGAAAGTAATTCATTTGTGTATTGATGTCCAAATGATAGTCACAGCTCCAGCCCATACGGCAAGCCTCACCATCATTCCATATTCCCTGTAAATTCAGCGGTAACGGGGAGTCTGCCCGTGCTCCAGCGATAGTCAGGTAACGTCCGTACTGCAGGAACAACGCGAACAACTGCGAATCCTCCTCCTGGCCCTGTGCCAGTAATCGAATACGCCTGTCAGTCGGTAGATTCACCTTCCCCGTGGTACCTAATTGGATATCCACCTTACCATATTCTTGCTCATAATCTTCGATATGATCTTCTTTTAACTGCGCATATCCTTTAATCAAAGCCTGCTGTAATGTGCTGCTGCTCTCTATTTCCCACTCCGAGTTACTACGGTTGTAATCGGTGCTGACGGCAAAATAAATTCGCGCCTCATTGGCGCCGGCAATTCTCAATTGACCGTCCCCTCTGTACATCGTACCACCGGAAATGCTTACCTTAATTTGTCCCTTTGCCCATACTCCGCAAGTGCCGTCACTATGCACATTCTCTGTGGCTTGTCCTCTGAATTCAATAGTGTCGTCATTCACGACTTGAGTCGTAAGCGACTCTGAACCGCCCTCCAGACCGATCGTGAAGGATACGCCCCCCGGTTCATCGCTCCAAATTCTTGAAACTACCAGATCATCAGCATGAGAGGCGAAAATCTCACGATGCAGCGTTGTTCCTTTACTCTGAACCACTGTCCGAGCCACCGCACAGGTCAAATCCAGCTCTCGCTCGATTGCCGCTGCTGACCCGGAATTCGTATCCTGTTCTACAAAGTCAATGACGACCTCGCATAATCCAAGATTCGTACCGAAATTCCGTTTCTTCGGCTGCAGATGTTGTTTGGCTAGACGGTCACCTTCATTATAATCACCAGCAAAGAAGTGTTCTCGCATCTCTTCCAGCGCAGCTTTACCACCGAAAGGCGCGAGCTCCGGCTCGGCTTGACCCGACCAGTAGGTAACCTCAGTCATGTTCCATACCTCACGATACGGAGCAGCCATCACTACTGCACCTATTCTTCCGTTGCCCAAAGGCAAGCCTTGTGACCAATTCGTTGCAGGGGTAGAATACCATAATCTAAAGTCGCTCATTTTATCTTCTCCTGTCTTTACTTGAATCTGTGTAATTGTGATAACGCTCTAAATATGTTGTTAATTAGTCCGCAAAAATGATCTCAGGCCATTACTGATTAACTCTCTCCTAAGACGAATCACACTTTCTTTCACCTATCTAATAGGTTGCCAATTCATTGCGTTTATCGTAACATTTGGTATGGTTAACTGTCTTTGTTGACCTGTTCGATTATTTGACGATTTGTACGGTAATATAAGAAAAGAGGGGCCGCATGAACAAACTATCTGAAATGACACCGTATGTCGGCGCAATCATGCCTTATGTGTACGACGGCAGCAGCAATGAGCATCTGAGAGTCGGTAATGCATACGCGTTCCACTTGTTTACGGATGGCCCCGGTGAGATGGAGATCGACGGAATACGTTATCCGATTGAACGGAGGACGCTTGTCTTTCTCCGTCCCGGTCAGCCCCATGCTTTTCATATCATGCCTTCTCATCCACTGTCGTCCTACAACATCTATTTTGATTTATGGGACAACCGCTCTCCAGTATCCAATAACCTTTCATTTATCCATGCCCCTGAAGTCTTACAATTTGAAAAAAAAGCCACCGAAGCACCCTGTGCTGAGCTGAATGAGTTGCCTTGCGTATTTCCTCTAGCTAAATATCCCCTGCTATACGATAGTCTTGTGATGATTGCTAAGTCTTACAATAACGCGCTGTTCTATCGTAATGAGATGGCCAATAGCTATCTGTACGGCTGGATCTTGAGCTGGTATAATGCCCTCCATCAGCATCAGCCAAGTGATTATCGTATTGTCCGCCTGCTGGAATATTTGAACACCCACCCAGAGCGTGGCAAATCTATCGAAGATTGGTCACAGTTCTGCGGGCTCAAGCGGACATATTTCCACGAGTTGTTTCTACGGGAGACTGGAATGACGCCACGCGTCTATCATCATCATCTGGTCATGAGACGGGCGGCAGGGCTGCTTCTGGAGAGTGAGCTTAGTGTGACTGCAATTGCCGAGAAGCTGGGCTATCCTTCCATCCATCCCTTCACCAGACATTTCAGTGCCTGCTACGGCATTAATCCAACACAGTACCGCCTTAATCCGCAAAGCCGAATACGAATGTAAGACTTCAACAAAAAAAGAATACGCGCTATCCGCGAGAAGCGGTTGCGCGTATTCTTTTTTCAATGTGTATAATCAGTTGGCTTTTGCCGTTAATTTGAAGATTTTGGACTCTGCCGGCTCGAGCGTAACTACAAGCTCTCCCACTGCTTCTCCTTGTGTACCTTCCCATAGATCAATCAGTTGGTAAGCCGTTTGACCCTTCAGCCCTGCACGCTCCAAGGAGATAGATTTATGAGCAGAATTCGCAGCATCATAGTTGAAGACAGCAAGATAGAATACATCATCTTCTGCATCTTCAAGTACGAAAGCATCGGAAGCTTGCTTGCCAAGATCCCCTTCAACAGGGTGGAAAGTCTTCCCTAGGCGGGCGACATCCATAATCTCTTTATTGCCCAACCATGCTTTGGCCCGGGCGGCTGCTTCCTCTTTTCGGAAATCATCCCCTAACAGCAGTACCGTTCCAGCGATGACCGAAGCAGTCAGCCGACTCCGTCCTTCATGCCAGCCAGTGGCATCTTGGTTATGGCTCTTGTAGAGCACGGAATGATCTGGGTCATTGTAATGGTACAAGGTATGACTCATCCACCAGCCATGTGTCACAGAGTTGAGCAAATATTCCGTATCGTGTAGCGTGCCAAATACATCACAGGATACCCGGCGGCTATGCGCAAACGCATAAGGGAACAATGGCGCGATGGACAGATTGATAAAGAACGGTCGACCGATCACCTCTGGTGAGAGCTTGTTCTGCAAGTAAGTCATTCCGTAGTGATACGCTGCAATTCCTGTCATAATCTCCGGATTGTAATGCTGCCCTTCCAGCGCACCATGCGCCAAGAAGTCTAGCTTGACATACTCGAAGCCTTCCGAGATGAATTTATTCGTGTACCAATCTATTCTTTGCAGGTTTCCTGGATGTGTCGGGTCAATGGCCAGTCCTCCATCAACATCCGGCAGAATTTCTCCTTCACTGTCCCGCAGCAGGATATCACCATAAGTGTATTTTCCGTTTGTACCTTCCACGGTATCTCCGAACTGAGCCGGACTTCCCCAGAAGGCAAAAGGCGTCCAGTAAGTTCCCGGTCTATGACCGTTCTCCCTAACCAGGTCCAGTGCACTCTTCATTTCTTCTGGTGTGAAATTGTCCCAAAAAGCATCAAAGTTGATGTACAGCGTGTCCTCATTCTGGAATCCTAGCGGCTGCACTTCATTTTTCAGAAAATTACTGGTGGACGTATACAGATCGTAATCAAGCTCAGCCATTGCCGCAGACCAGCTATTCCAGCCGATAGGAACGCCGCCATCCCATGACAGAGGAGCCTCTATCCAGGTATTAGCCTGACCGTACGCTTCAAGACCTTTTCTGTAATCATCATAGAACCCTACGAAAACGAGCGGTGACTCTACTCTTGTTCCTTTCACATAACCATGTGGCTGGGAATCGCGAGTCATTTCACTTACAGCGCCGCCGTAAAGATCCAGCTCCTCGATCCTTCCGCTCTGCTCGCTTTTGATACGAATCCCTGTTTTCCACACCTTATGTGTAATGGAACCCATAATAATTCCCTGCCGGCTTTCCGGCGCGAACAATGCAGTTACTTCATAGCTTTCCGTATCCATCGGCGGTTTCACTACTGTATATCTGACCCATTTGTCGTTGTCATACGGCACACGCAGAATGCTCGGTTCTTCTGGTTGACCTGACTCCCCGCCAATTGACACCGATTGGGTCTGAATGACCGCCATCCGGTTCGCCTTAATCTCCTCGTCACTTGCAATTACAATTTGCATCAACACAAACGAAGAAGATTCATAAATATAGAAATGCTGCTCCAGCTGTGGCAGCAGGGACGTTTCGTGCAAAATGACCACATGAACACCTTTACCAAAACCCTCGCGAACTACTACTTCCTGAGACTTCAGTGTGTGGTTCTGATAATGTTCAGTGTTGTATTCTCGACCCTGCCAGCGGAATGCGCTGCGAATCCCTTTTACATGAGATGTGTTTCCACGGGCAACAGATGCTTCACCCGTCCCGAGATCAATCTCCAGATTCACCTCATCATTGGTTACACGGATAAGAGATGCTGTGTCCGTATTCACTTTTACCGTTGTAGCACTATCAGTTAGCATGATTTGCCTCCTTGTTACTGCGTTTTGGACCTTGAAGGCGGCAGGCTCTGTACCTGTGTCCCCCAAGTATGCCCTCATTATAAAGATCAGATAAAGCGTTTTCTATACAACGATCTACCGATCCATACCGTGATCTAACACTACTCAAAAACAAACCTAAATCTCCCTTGTATTCATGTCGATGACAAGATGAAGAGGGTGTATATAAAATACTTCGATGCTCAACAATTTCGTATCCACACTCCGTTTTCACCTTCGGACAGCTAGAAGAGATAGATTAGGGAAAACTTCCCTAAAAAAATCCAGAAAACACTATATTTCAATGTAATGAGGGAATTCCTCCCTAAAAAACAGAGCGAATTCCAAATTCACCACCAGATCGGATGAATTTCAGGGAGAAATTCCCTGATTGTTAGTCTTGCGAGCAGAAATCTCCGAATTTCAGGGAGTTTTTCCCTAATTGTTGATCAGCATTATATTCATACAAAAAAACAGCAGCAGAGCCTGTAATTCTGGTCCCTGCTGCTGTCCATATTCGTAAATGAAAATGACTATTATTGCTCACCAATCATAAGCTTGTAGGTCTGGCCAGCGGTCGTAGGAAAGCTTACCATTCCATCTGCGGAACGGTCACACTTGATTTCATTACCGCCATTACTCACTATAATCGAAGCATCTGTGCGGATCACACATTCATTGCCTAGTAGGGAGATAATCTGGGCTTCCACGAGATGCCCTTTATCCCACTGAATACTAACTTCAAAGCCACCGCGGGCACGCAGCCCCGCCACGCTTCCCTCCTGCCATTTATCTGGCAGTGCAGGCAGCAGATCCAGATACCCGAGGTGAGATTGTAGTAGCATCTCAGCAATTCCGGCAGAAGCGGCGAAGTTACCATCAATTTGGAATGGCGGATGTGCACCAAGCAGATTGGCATAAACACCGCCGTGACTATACTGTTCAGACTCCCCGTCCTTCACCAGCCGCAGCATGTTTGAGAGAAGGCGTAGTGAGCGGTTGCCATCCCGGAAGCGGCTCCAAAGCGCAACTCTCCAGCCCAGACTCCAGCCTGTGCTCTCATCCCCGCGCCGTTCAAGTGAGGTTCTGGCTGCAGCGAACAGCTCAGGGGTCTCTGCTTCTGTCAGCTGCCGGCCCGGATAGATGCCGGCCAAATGCGAGGTATGTCTATGATACATATCCTCATCCTCAAAATCTAAGGACCATTCCTGCAATTGTCCGTACTTACCAACCTGTAGTGGCAATAGACGCTCACGAGCACTCACCAATTCTGCACGTAAATCTTCATCTGTTCCAAGTGTTACCGAAGCTTCGATACAATTCGTAAACAGCTCCCAGATGAGCGAAATATCCATAGTAGCACCTGCGCTGACAGCAGCTAAGCCCTCTGCTGTCCGGAATTTATGCTCCGGTGAAGTAGATGGGGAGGTAATAAGCCTGCTGTTGCCATCATCAATAAGCCAGTCCAGTGCGAACAGGGCTGCCTCTTTCATTACAGGATACGCTGAAGTCCGCAAATATTCCTCGTCTCCGCCAAAAGCATAATGCTCCCAGAGATGCTGTGTCAGCCAAACACCACTCATCGTCCAGTAAGCCCAGCTTGGATCTCCGTCACCATAATCTCCCACCGGTGCTGTTTGTGCCCAAATATCCGTATTATGATGAGCTACCCAACCTCGGGCACCATAGTTGACTTGAGCAGTCTCCGCACCCATCTTCGCCAAGTTGCCGATCATATCCAGCAGCGGCTCATGGCATTCTGCCAGATTACAAATTTCAGCTGGCCAATAGTTCATCTCTGTGTTGATGTTAAGTGTATAGTTACTGCTCCACGGCGGACGGGTAACCGCATTCCAGATTCCCTGCAGATTAGTAGCTTGTGTTCCGGGGCGCGAGCTTGCGATCATCAAATAACGCCCAAAATGGAAGAGTAGCTCGACAAGACCGGGATCTTGTGCCGAGTAAGTCGTAATCCGCTGCTCTGTGGACATCGCCTCCGGGGCTAACGTCTTACCCAGCTGGAGCTTCACTCGGTCGAAAAGTGATTGGTAATCGTCGATATGCGCTTGAAGCAGACTGTCGTAAGACTTTCCATTTACATCTGCCAAGTAAGAAGCGGCAATAGCAGAAGCATCTTTCCCCTCAGCTCCCGGGATTTTATCAAAGCCATTAAAGCCTGTAGCCGCGCTGAAATAGAAGGTTGCAGCCGTTGCTCCCAACAGATGAATTCCACTACCGTCAACGGTAACTTCCCCACCCTCTGCCACTACGGAGAGTTGTCCTTCAAAGGCCATGCCCTTGCTCTTGCCAGGTTCTCCGTATTGGATGGGATTGTCACTCCAAAAATAGCTTGGATCAACATGCTCCGGTGCAGTTCCCGAGAGTACAAAGTTATCACCCTGCGCGTGAAGGCTATGCCGAAGGGAACTATCTAGCGTAGCATGTACATTCAGCGCTCCCGGTGCACTTGCAGTCAGTCGCAGTACGAGAAGCTGATCAGGATGTGAAGCGAACATCTCACGAGTGTAAGTAACATGGCCAATCTTGTATTCAATGCGGTGAACCGCATGTTCAATATCTAATGTCCGCCGATAGGATTGATAAACATCGCCATGCTCAAAACGAAGGAGTAATTCTCCAAAAGGCAGATACGATTGGGTGTACGGACCCAACATCTCTCTAGTCAGGGTATCTGCTTCAGTATAGCGGCCCTCCTGAATCAGCTTTCGTACCTTTGGCAGAGCCTCCTTAGCACCGGGATTGTTCCCATCCTTTGGGAATCCGGACCATAATGTATCCTCGTTTAAACTGACTTTCTCCTTCTCCACACCGCCGAATATCATACCACCCAGACGGCCATTCCCAATCGGAAGCCCTTCGGTCCATACATTTGCTGGCTTGTCATATTGAAGTTTCATCGGTTCTCTCCCTCATTATCTGTCATGAATTAAATGATGTTTTCCCCAAGTATGCCCTCATTATAAAGATCAGATAAAGCGTTTTCTATACATCGATCTACCGATCCATATCGCGATCTAACACAACCTAAGCTAACTCAATTCACAAATAATCGAGAATGTCGACCTCGCTGCAGGCAGTTAAACGTATCGCATCCTCAAGACTGGAAAAACGGTCCGTGTTATCCCCAAGAGTAACCCTTTCGTTAGCACTGAAGACCAGTCCTCGGGTACTCTTGGCACTAAGGGCTAACGTTTCACCAGTCTCAAACCTGTTGTTCTTAATGACAATGCCCTGATGAACAGGGGCACTCTGATCAATCTCTGTATTCTCTGGCAAAATTAATATAACCGGATGCCCGATGCCCCCGCATTCAATAAAATGATTCTCAGCGATGGTCACATCCTCCACCTTGCCAGACTCATACCAAGATTCCGCATCCAGAGCAATCAGAATCGCACTCATTTGCATCCGTTCAAAAACATTCCCCTTAATCTCTACTTTACGCCGGGTTGTCACAAGGATACCGCGGGTCGGTACCCGCGCGAGGTGATTATTTACGACTTCAACCTCCGGTGTCCAGGTTACATTCTCGATCACATCATGGCTGCCAATCCCTTCAGGAATCGGCTGTGCTAAAGTCAGTATTAGCTCGCGTGGATTGAGACGCGTAACCTCTATCACTTCATTAGCCGCATAGGTAGTCAGAGAGCCAGAACGAACAAATTCAATTTCGTCTCCCGGATGAAAGGCTAGGAAACCGTAGGTCTGCGGATGCATGAAGCGAACCTTTACCTTATTTGCCGATGTCTGCTCCACGATCCGTAGATAGGTACCATGGACATTGACAACATCATCATGTGAACCCGCAAAACGGCTGTCCGCAACGGTTATTTTACCTCGGCAGCTGGACATGTGGATGAAATCCGCAAAGCCAGTAACTGTTCGGCCTATTTCTAGGCGCGGCGAAATATCCATGCGTTGAAAAGTGAGATTGTCACTGAACTGTCCTACAACACCAAGTCCATGTAAAAAATGCAGCCCCACATTGCTGAAGGTGATGTTAGAGCTTTCCACAATGAAGACACCTACCTGATCGCGAATTCCATCACGGCTTTGCAGGACATGCCCGGGGACAACCTCAGGCCCATGATCAAAATGCAAGCGGAGCTTCATCGGCTCCAGCTCTTCTACAGAATCAGCCAGCTCCGACCAGTTGTCCATCCTCCAAGTCGTATTGCTAAGTGGATCATAGGTCTGCATAGGTCCTTCCGAGAAGCTCCAACCCTCACCGATCCAGACCAGCTTGCCATCCCTGATCTCATACCGTGAATCGGAGTGAACCTGGACATCGAAATAATGCGTACCGCTTTCAGTAATCGTCATCTCTGTCACAGTCGGTCGGGCATAGTCGGTATGTAAATTACGAATCTCTACATTTTTGCATCCATCCAGCAAGAACATGGTCTGCTTGCCATGGAAGATAAATAGAGAGCCATTTCCCTCAATCGTTAAATTTCGCAGCCCCTTTAGCAGAATTCCTATAGTCTTGGTGACATCAGGATTCTCTTCTTCACTGGTAGTGTTGGAGATGTAGTAGGGCTTCCGGATCGCCTCATCTGGATAGAAATGATAGCAGCCTTTCGGACAATCCAGCAGGACCTTTCCAGTTAAATCAGCGGCAGCTTGAATGGCTCTGTTCATGGCCGGTTGAGCATCCAAGCCGGAATCTGGCAGAACACCATAATCAGTCAGGCGGATTACGATAGGAGAAGAATCGACGCTGTGTTCTGTAAAAGAAATGATCAACACCAACTTTCATAGTATTGTAAACGCTTAATAAGAGGGAGTATAATCTCCTTCGCAAAAATAATCAATTGTACATCAGCTTCAGAATACGCAGACTGGTGCCTTTACTCTGTTCATCCTTTTCCCCTGTAATTCGCACAGTAACTTGCAACTCCTGACGTTGTTCCTGGATTCCGAACATAGCAATAATGGGCCGATACGCGAGCGGACACCATTCGTCGAATAAGTTAACCGCATGAAAAGGACCGCCATTCACCGAATATTCGAATATCCCACTATCCGGACCGTAGAGCAGCAGCAGACCCACGCTCTGTCCGGTTACTGTGTAAGAAAATGATGCCTCTTTGCTGTTCGTATATAAATGCTCCGTTCCAAATCGCCAGTTCATCAGCGGATCTTCAGGGGTAAGCTCACATAGCTCAAATCCATCTGCATGATCAGCGCCTCTGAAATCCAGTAAGTTGCCGTATTCATAATTCCGCTCCTCCAGAGGAGGAATACTTAAAGCACTTCCGCTAATCGAATATTTGTTGTCAGGAACAAGCGCTGTATCTAAATACTCCTGTAAAAAAGAAGCATACAACGCATGACCGTCATCATTGGGATGATATCCATCCGGTGCGAGCTCGGTCCACTCCATTTGTCCCGCCTGAGTCTGCGCATAAACTCTTGCTGCGAAATTAACAGATGAAAGATCGTAATGCTCAGCTACTTCTTCGTGGACAGCAATGTTAAAGGGGTTGCTCCCTGACAGATTCTTTTCTGCCGCCGTATACAAGAAGCAAATGTCAGTGGCGGGCGACAACCGTCTGCACTGGCGCACAATTCCTTCCATGCCTCTAATCGATTCTTCCCGGTCACTGTTGTCATTGACGCTAAATTCAACAAACAGCAGATCAACCTTACCGTATTGCAGGACATGAGCCTGTAATCGATGGGCGCCCAGCGTGGAGTTCGTTCCACCTACTCCCGCATTTATGAATCGGAATTCATGATTCACAAATCGCTCCTGCAGATACTTACCAGTCAGCGCTCTCCAGCAAAAGGTGTCTGCCTCGGAAGCACCTGCCCCCTCTGTAATGGACCCGCCCAAAAAGGCGACCCTCACCGGCTTCTTTTCCGCAAGTCTTACGCTTGTATTCGGTAGTCCTCGTCTTGGAACTACAAATTGCTGATTGCAATGTTTCTCTTCTGTCATGGCTGATCCTCCGTAAATAAATGTATATTTTTCCTTAAAATCAAGAAATCAGATGCTGGGGTATATCTTACAGCACCTGATTCTGATTTCAATATTTTATTTTTTAGAAGTTTCATTAGCCTTTTGCAAGATTTCGAGGTAACGATCCAGCTTCAGGTCTTTCAAACCTTTTATATAAGCATCCCAATCCTTGCTCAGATCCTTGTTGCCTGTAATGAATTGAAGCTGATTTTGCTCAATGTAATTTTTGATGTTGGTTTGCAGTAAGCTCGCTTCATCAATTTCGCTTGGATCAATCCAAATCGACCAGATCGGGAATAATTCTTTAGGCTCATGTCCCGCATACAACAGAGTTGCATCATACAATCTGCGTTCATAGCTTGATGAATCGTAAATATCCGTACCTTGAACGAAGGTGTCACGGTACTCTTTTGGCATATAGAAGTGACCCATACCACTCCAGCCCGCATTGCGCGGCGCTTCGCCTTCAGCCATAGGAATGGTCTTGATGACTGGTTTAACGTCTTTGTCTAGCGCTACATCGCCTTCTACTGGATCCGTCCAGTCTATGCCCTTCATGCCGCTTCCACCATTGGTCTGTCCTTCAGAAGTAAACATGTAGTCTACCATTTTAATTAAAGCGATCTGTGCTTCCTCGCTCGCTTTGTTGGTGATTACAAATTTTGCTCCTGGGGATACGCCGCCTGCATCATGAGTCGCATAGGAGATACCTTCCGGACCGCTAATTGGTGGTACAGGGTTGTAGTGTGCCGAGCTTCTATTGCCTGGATCAATATTAACGAAAATCGCAGGGTGCATGCCCGCACCAGCGCCCAGAATTTCCGCATCGGCATTTTCTCCGATTTTCTTGAAGGCCTCCGCGTTCTGTGTGAATGCTCCTGGATCAATCAAACCTGCATCAAACAGAGATTTGATATAGGTCAAGCCTTCCTTCCACTCCGGTGTGACAGCCGCCGATTGAACTTTTCCATCTGCCATGTTCAGATAATTGCGGTCATCATCGTATACAAAGGCATTCATCAGGAAGGGTACAATCCGCACGCCAAACTCCTCAATCGAGCCGCTCAGCGGCACTTCATCTGCTTTTCCATTACCGTTCGGGTCTTGAGTTTTGAAAGCTTCTAGCACTTTTTTGAATTCTTCGGTTGTCTTCGGCATTTCCAGATTCAGCTTCTTCAGCCACTCGGTGTTGAGCCACATTTTGCTCGGATAGGAGCAGTGAAAGCACTCTGTGTAAGCAACAAGTCCATAGATATTACCATCCGGCGCAGTGTTAAGAGTTCTCAAATTATCGTTTTTTTCCATAGCCGCTTTAATATTAGGAGCATATTTATCAATTAGATCGTTCAATGGAATCAGTACGCCTTGTTTGCCATACTTCAGAAGATCTGCCTGTGAGAACTGATCGATGTAGTGAGTGAGCAGATAAGCATCCGGGTAATCGCCACTCGCCAGTGAGATTTGGCGCTTTTCCTTCGCTCCGTCTGAGGGGTTGATCTCCCATTTGAATTTAATATTGAATTTGTCTTCCACAAATTTCGTAAATTTATTGGTTGGAACGTCGATCCCGGATTCCTGAACCGAGAACACGCTGATTTCCACCGGTTTGCTTGCTGATTCCGAGTTACCCGTCTCTGCAGGTGCGGAGGATGTGTTATCTGTATTTTTATTAGCACATCCGCTTAACACCACCGTAAGAATTAATAGCAGCACCAAAGACAAAGTCATCATACTTTTCTTCAATTCCGATCACTCCCTTTTATAATTTAGGCAGGTACAATATCTTTTTGGCATTTTACTGCGTGCCTCTCCCCCTCTCCAGATCCTGAAGCTGTGAATTAACCTTTGACTGAACCGACCAGCATCCCTTGGACAAAATAACGCTGAACAAACGGATAAATAACGAGTACAGGCAGAGTGGCTATAACTATGAGTGCATATTTGAGGAGCTCAGCAAGCTGCTGCCGTTCCACCATTTTCATCGCATCCATAGTGCCTGCACTGTTGTTCTGGATGATAATGCTGCGTAAGACAAGCTGAAGTGGGAACAAATCCGCTGATTTTAAGTAAATTAAAGCGTCAAAATATGCATTCCACTGGCCCACCGCATACATGAGAACTAACACCGCGATAATGGGCTTCGATAACGGAATGACAACGCTCCAGACAAACCGCATATCACTGCACCCGTCGATTTCGCTGGCTTCCAGCAGTTCCTCCGGAATGGAGGATTGAAAGAATGACCGGGCAATAATGACCTGCCACACCCAAATCGCGTTCGGAATCAGCAAAGCCCAGCGGGTATCAATCAAATGTAGTTCCTTCACAACCATGTAGGTCGGGATCAACCCTCCGCTGAAAATCATAGTAAAGGTGATGATCATCATCAGAGTATTGCGTCCGAAAAAACCTCTGCGAGATAAAGGGTACGCGATCATGATCGTCAGCACAACACTGATGAAAGTTCCTGCGGCTGTATAAAAAATAGAATTTCCGTAGCCTGTAAGGATCTCCGGAGTATTTAACAGAACCTTAAAGCCTTTGAAGGAAATATCTACAGGCCAGAGCCAGACACGGCCGGAGGTTACAGCAGCCGGGCTGCTAATCGAGCTGCTGATGATAAAAATTAACGGATAAATTACCGCGATGACCACGAGGCTGAGTAGGATATAAATAGTGGTCAGAAATAGCTTGTCACCGGTTGATTCTTTAATTTTTTGTTGAACTGCTGCCATGTGGTTGCTCCTTTCCTACCAGATGCTGTTGTTTGTGATGCGTTTAGCCAAGCCATTCACCGTAAGCAACAAAATAAGGTTGATTACCGAGTTGAATAGACCAACCGCAGTGGCAAAGCTATAATTGGCATTCAGCAAACCGACCCGGTAGACATAAGTGGCAATGATCTCGGAGTTCGCCAGATTGAGCGGGTTCTGCAGTAGATAGACCTTTTCAAAGCCAATAGCCATGACATTCCCAACATTCAAAATCAGGATGATGACGATGGTAGGCACAATACCTGGCAGATCAATATAACGAATTTTCTGAAACCGCGAAGCGCCGTCAACTTTGGCTGCCTCATAAAGCGTTGGATCTATACCGGCTAGCGCTGCTAAATAAATAACGGCACTGTAGCCCGCGGTCTGCCAAATATCGGACCAGACATAAATCGAACGAAACATTCCCGGTTCTCCAAGGAAATTGATCGACTCTAGGCCGAAGAAATTGAGAGCGATGTTCGCAAATCCAAGGCGAGGTGCCATAAATAGCATGATAATGGACACCATGACCACCGTCGAGATGAAATAAGGTGCAAAAGAGACCAGTTGAACGAACTTTTTGAACCTCCCCCCGCGCAATTCATTAATCATGAGGGCAAGGATAATTGGGATCGGAAATCCCGCCAGCAGCAGGTAACCACTAAGCATGATGGTGTTCTTAAGCAGCGTCCAAAACTGTGGATTATCAAAAAATAAACGGAAATTATGAAATCCAACCCATGGACTTCCCCAAATTCCTTTAATGACATTGTAGTCCTTGAAGGCTAGAACCGCGTTCAGCATTGGATAGTACTTAAAGATGAGGAAAAATAGCAAAGGTGGAATCACGAGCAAATGTAGCTGCCAGTGCTTTTTCATACTTCTACGAGCATTTTGTAAAAATACAGAGCCTTTACGCCGCGGTAACGACTTGTGGTGTAATACTATTTCTTTCTCCAGAACAATCCCCCCCTAAGCAACCGCCAGTAGTTTATGATAGCGCTTTCTACGAGTTGATCATAATTGACATTTAACCCTAAAGGAAAGGTACACTTTGGTATTTCAACGTACAAATAACCCTATTCAAGGAGAACAAAATAGCTGTAGAACGGCCATTTTTCCGGAATTAGGGTTCGGACTCAAAAAAAGACTGCATCACCCTGAAGGAAGGAATGCAGATACAAGCTATACCAGCTATAGTTTCAAGATTTGAGATGAGCGGATTAATAATAATGTACAGCTCCTTTAAGACTTAGGTAATGCACAGTTGCTTCAAGAAGTAGCAAAGGACGCAGTCCAGAAGCATGTCATCAAGCAGAAAGAACTGGTTGACTTTAGATTACGAACTGGCAGGATAATCGAAATGATTTGTAGAAAAAAACCTATACATGAAAGTGACAAAAGTCTTTCAATCTGGACAATTCTACCGGCAGTTGAATAAAGCGCATGAGACCATTCAACCAACGCTTGATAGGATTGCATTTGCAGAAATGCTATGCTGTTTTTGACAGTGCGCACTGTACATTTTGTTTTATTGGAGGTATACAATGCTCGACTTGCGTAAAATTGGAGCTTATATTTCGAAGCTTCGCAAAGACCAGGATTTGACCCAATTGGAACTTGCCGATCAACTGAATGTAAGTCATCAAGCGGTATCGAAATGGGAACGGGGCGACTCGCTACCGGATATCGGAACGCTTCCGAAGTTTGCGAGGTTATTCGGCAAAACGGTAGACGACATTTTAAATGCAGGAGACAATACAGAAAATCGGGAGCACCCGCACCTAGGAACGATCGTTGAGGAGATCGCAGAGAACAGGCCGGAACAGGTTGCAGAGATGGTCAAAACCGGAGAGGCGGAGATGGAGGAGCTTGTAGAAGTAGCACCGTTTGTAAAAGCAAGCGCTCTGCATAAAGTTACAGAACGATTAGACAGCAGCGTCCTTAAGTTAGATGTGATCATGCGGCTGGCTCCGTTCCTTGGAACAGATACATTGGATGAACTGGTTCGTCAGGCAGAGGAAGGCGAAATTGTGTGGAATACTATTACTGGACTCGCTCCGTTCGTCAGCAGCGACACATTAAGCCGACTGGTTGATAAATCGATTGACGGTTCTTTAGAAGTGCACAATCTTGTTGGGATTGCCCCATTTCTTAAAAGAGAACATATAGATCGGTTGGTACAACAAGCAGAAGAGGGCAGCTTGAGCTGGCATTCCGTTCAAGGACTAGCACCCTTTATTAGCAGAGAAACATTAAGCCGCTTGGTAGACCGGGTTGCAGACAGTACTATCGATGCGGACCAGATTATAGGCCTCGCACCTTTTCTGGACAGGGAGAATCTCGAGAAGTTGATTGGTGGAGTCGAAGCTGAACATCTTAGCCCAGATCTGCTGGCAAGTCTTGCTCCTTTCGTCGATCAAGGGACATTGACCAGAATGGTGACAAACTTATTAAATAAAGTAAAGTAGACACGTATATCGGAGATTGGTGATGCATAGACCGTCGGCGATCCCCAAAGCTAACGGGAAACGTTAGTTGAACGACAACAGCGGCAGTCTAAGACTTTATTTATAAAGTCTTGGTACGCCGCTGCTTCTTTAGTGGATCATTCTAAAACTTATTTTTCACCAAACAACTCTTTATTCATCAATAGACTGTCTATAAGCGCTCGGTGAAACGCCGATTAACCTTTTAAATGCTCGTCTGAAAGAGTGTGAACTGTTGTAACCGACCCGCAAGGAAATCTCGTCAACCGTATACCGACTATCTTTGAGCAAAATCACAGCCTGATCCATTCTGACTTTTATCAAATAATCAGAGAAATTAACACCGGTAACCTCTTTAAACAATTGAGAAATGTATTTCTCAGGCCGTTCCACCTGTTCAGCTACCCGGTACAGACTCAGCTCTGTATCCGAATAATTCTCTACGGTATATTCCTTGATCTGCTTAATAATCTGAATATGAATATCCTTCTTTTTATTTGCAATAAGTCCGCACAGCTCTTCCATAATGACAAAAAATTCGGTCTGAATCATTTCGAGTCGTTCCGATGAACCAATGTCTATGACCCTCCGCTTCACACTCTCGATGTCCGGGTATTCTGTAAAAGCCTTTTGATCCAGAAGCTTAAGAAACGTCCCTTTTATTTCACCAACAAGCTGTTGCTTCATTTCCATGGATAATTCACGCTGTTCCATGTTCTGGGCGACGATCGCACGGACAATCCGTTTAGCTTCTTCTAGTTCTCCAGCTCGAATGGTACTGATCAGACGTTGCTCTGTATCCAGTGGATAATAGTAGGTCGTATTCTCATTTTGGGCTTCGCTGCTCCATACAATTCCTTTTTTATTCATGTAGACGGCATATTCCAGAGCTTGCTTGGCTTGGTCAAAGGAAAGACTAACCTCTGTTATCTCTGTGAAAAGATCACCGAAGCCCGCCTGAGTAGTAATCCGGTACTCGTTAAAAACATACTGTGCTAGATTCTCTAGAATTTGAGTGATATTTTCCGCTTCATACGCTTTATTGGTCTCTTCTTCCTTGGAGAAAAACAGAGTTACCACTTTGTCGGAGCCCATATCCGTCATTAGGACATCCACTCCGAGATCCGATAGGGACTGCTTCAGCAGTAAACGGGAAGCATTCAGCTCATTAAGAATCTCAACGCTGTCCATACCGGCATAGCCGTTAATCTGAACAATTCCTACATACCCAGAGTTCTGTTGCAAGCTGATCCCCACCTGCTCGGCAGCAGTGAGAATCTCATCATGCGTTTTGAATTCACCTGCTAGTAGCCGCTTCAGGAATGCATCCCTGACCAACGGAAGCTGACGATTAAGTTCGGTTTCCAGCAGCTTGTTCTTGGTGATCATATTAGCGATATTCCCGCTTAAGAAGTCAAATTCATTCTTGGTAGAGGCCTCTTCCTTGCCAAACTGCTCCTTCATGACGCTAAGCATATGGTTGATTGGAGCACTGTTACGGTAAGCCAGTATTAGTCCGACTATCAAGCCGATAATTAATGTCCCTCCTGTAATTTGAATAGACATTTGCTTGATCTTGTTAGCATTCTCCATCAAAATAGGCCGGGGAATCCCTGTCTGGTACACCCAGCCGTTCGAATCGGAGCGAGTCGTGATCACTAGATCATCTTCATAAAACTGACTAACCTTGTTTTGATCAAAATCCGAATCAGCGGTCATATGAGCCATTTTCTGCTCATCACTTCCCTGCAGGACAATCGTGTTGCCTTTAGCATCACTGATATGAACCCAGCCTCCATATCGCTCAGTTAGACCGGATAACAGACTAGAAATGACTTTCTCGTCTATGATCACTACTGCGACAGCTGGTGAGGAATCGTTGAAACTATCCAAAGGGAGTGATTGCATATAGGTAATAACGGAGGTCTGCATGCCCCTGCTAACATAGTCACTAAGTGGCTTGATTTCACTGCGGTGGGTTTTCTCAAGCACTTCTTTGGTCCAATCCTGTAGCGAAAGATCCTTATAGTTGAAATTAGAGTAGTAATGTTCCGGACGGTAAGAAGAACCTGGGGTAAGAATAAGATTATAATTGGCGAGGTAAATATAATAGTTTTGCAAAAAATCATTCGTCTGACCGAAAGTCAGGACATTCCGCATTGTTCTCCAAATGCCGTACACGTTCGTCTCATTATCTCTTTCATTCATCAGAACGTTTAGCTCCTGGTTGACTGCCAATTGCCTGGTAAACCCTTCTACTTCCGCCATGCGGCGCTCCAATATTTCCTGACTTTTCTGGAGCTGGGTGACCCCGTTCTCAATAGAGATAGACTCTGTCACAGAAATCGAAGTCAGATAGGACATATATCCGCCGATGCTGGGAATAACCAAAATGACTACGTAGGAGATTAAGAATTTACGAAAGATATTGGAATATTTAAGCGTAGTGACCCCTCCCCTAATATCATTTCGATAGCGCTATCATTACCATAGATTAAAACATTTCACTCAATAGTCAAGTGTTCAAACCCAATTTTGCAGATGTTAAAACTTTCAGAATTGGATAAAAAGCAGCGATATTCACCGTTATCACAGCTTTTATTAACCAATCGGATTTTTTCTCTTTCCGGTGTGTTACCCCCTCTAAATTGTATCCATTGTAAGGCTGGTAGAGCGTGAAGGCACAAAACCGAATTCCTCCTTGAAACGATCCATAGCATACAAAGACTTATATTCTTGACCCGGAAAATGATAATAATCCAAATTGAAGCCAACCCCTATCCACGGGGTAATCACATCTGCCACCGGCAGGCTGCTGCTAGAATCCGGCCCAACCAGATTTAAGGTTCTTACCCCCGGCTTAAGTGGAGACTCCAGTGCTGCAGTAATTCCCTCCACCACATCCTCAGCATGAACATGACCCAGTGTGATGAACGGGAGCGTTGGTTTGGATCCGAGTTCCAAAACAGGAGGGGTCCAGCCTGGGGAAGCTACAGCTCCAAAGCGAAGATTAATAAAGTCGGCATCTTTATGACTGCGGTGAAAATACCGGGTCAACTCCTCGACCATCCCCTTGCTCAGCCCATAAGCATCCGCTGCCAAACAGGGATGATCATCTGGGATAGGCAGCTCAAGCGGAATAAAATCCTCGGTGAGTCCACCCACCACGGCAATGGAGCTCGCTGTGATGAACTTTCGGCAACCACGGTCAAGCAGATATCGATACAGCCTCCTTGTTCCTAGTACATTAACAGCAAGGCTTTGCTCTTCAGTAGAGCCTCCAGTAACAGCAGCGAGATGAATAACCGCCTGTATCTCATACGAGTCCAGTCCACCCAAATCCTCCACCGAATCAAAAGAACCCTGAACATACACAAAGGACCCTTCCGGGGCTTGGCGAGACAGACAGATCACTGTATGTTTATCCGCTAAATACTTGACCAAAGCCGTTCCGATAAATCCACTTGCTCCGGTGATTAGAATATTCATGCTGATCTTCCCTTCTTTTTCTTTGTCTCGTAAAATTCAGAAAAAAGGGGCCAAAAAAGGCCCCTCTGTTAATTCTTCATTCAAATTATTCCGTCCACTGTTCTCCGCCTTGTGTACTAGGCTTCGAGACATGGTCGGTCGAAGCCTCCTCTATATCCCCGAAGGCCCAGTGGGAGACTGGAACATCGTTCCAACCTGGCTGTGTGATACCAATTAACGGGCCCCTGCCCAAAACTCTGTTGATAGCTGTAACGGCTTCCGCACGGGTAAGCTTGGAATTAGGTCGGAACGTTCCGTCACTGTAACCGTTCATTATGCCTATCTCTTGGGCTTTCTTTATCGCCGCCTGCGCCCAGTGACCTGTGATGTCAGAGAAGCCGCTCCCCGATGTTGTAGAATTCGGGCTCAGCATGGCCGCCAAACTGGCCATTTCTGCACGCGTCAAGAGTTGATTAGGTTTAAAAGTACCATCGATGTAACCGTTCATTAGTCCCATCTTTGCTACTTTGGCGATGGCATCTGCACCCCAATAGCTGGAAGGTACATCACTGAATATTACCCCAGATCCAGTGGCATCTTTCTCAGCAACCTTCGCTAGGATAGTTGCCATCTCAGCACGGGTAATAGGCGCATCGGGTTTGAAAAATCCTCCCGGATAGCCGTTGATATATGCCGAATGCCGCATTGTCTCGGCATCATCCTGTCCATCCTTTCCAGGTGCCGGAGTTAGCGTCGGAGAAGGGGTAGGTGTGGATGAAGGCTGAACTGGAATAGACGAACCGCCTCCATCAGCCGGTGTCGGTGTCGGTGTCGGTGTTGCTGTCGGCGTTGGTGTTGGAGGTTCTGTAGGGTTCGTTCCACCATCACTGGTTGTAACTGTGAATTTCAGCTGATCCGTCAGCATGAGATTACCTGATTTCTTCACAGCTTTAAGCGTGTGTAAGCCGTTTGGCAAACCAGAAATACTGTAAATCTCCTGTTGTGTCAGTCGATTCTGACTATAAGCATTCACGGTCTGAATCCATTGTCCGTTCACATAAATATCTACATCCCCTTGATCTGGACCCGTAGGTGTGATCATGCGAATTCCAGTGCCCTTGAAGGTATATTCAAAGGAATCACCGTCCACAGTCGTTGAATGCACATCATTGAGATAATCGCCGCCAATAGCAAAGCTGAGGTTCAGCTTTCCCACTGGTTGTGCTGCGAGATAAGATTTGTTCAGTGTAACACGGTCACCAGCTACCGTATAATCGGTTCCAGGAACAAGATGATGTGATCCGTTCGTAATGCCTATGAAGCTATCCGGCTGTTGTAAAAGTGTAATCTCAATATCTTGCTGAGCAGATGGTGATTTATCAAAGCTCGCTGCGATCGGATTAATCATATTTGGAATCTCTACCTTAAGCATGTCAAGCAGCATAAATCTGCCCGATTTTTTCACAGCCTTGAGTGTGTGCTGTCCATCTGTAAGGCCTGAGATACTATACAGAATCTGCTGTGACAATCGCCCGTTTCGATAAGCGCTTACCGTTCCCTTGAATTGATCGTCTACATAGATATCCATATCCCCTTGTGATTCGTCTACCTCTGTGAACAGCTGAATTCCTGTTCCTCTGAAGGTGTATTCAAAAGAATCACCGTTCTGCTCCGCATAGTGCACATCATCATTATAGTCGCCCATTCCTCTTCCACTACTGCGGGACCAATTACCGTTATATTTGATTGACGGATCGTCGTTATTAACCATCACATAACGGATGCCTGTAGAATCGCTAATGTGAATCGCTAGTGTCTGTGGATCTCCGGCGCTAAAGATAATGTTCAGACTTGCCAAGCCAGCAGATTGCTGCGCAAGATATTCCTTCTTGATGGTCAATTTATCATTAGTCACCGTATAATCGTCTTCATGGAGTGCCACTCCATTATTTTCAATACCACTCAGCGTATTGCCATGCAGATTAAGCGTGACTGTGACATCCTTCTGTTGTTCCGTTGCTTTGTCAAAACCAGCGGATGTCGGAGTGATAGAACTGTTATGACCCCCGGCCGGACTTTCTGTTGTCACTTTCAGCGCGTCGAGCAGCATATAATTTCCCGAGCCCTTGCTCACCTTAAGCGTGTGAGGACTATTAGTAAGTCCCGATACACTATAAAGGGATTGTTGTACCTCTCTCGGTCCACTTGTATACGCATTTACAGTCTGTGCAGCCCCATCGTCCAATGTAACAATCATGTCTCCTTGAGATTCATGCTTTTCTGTCAGCAGCTCAATGCCCGTTCCCGTAAAGGTGTACTCAAAAGAATCGCCGTTATTCTCGGTATAATGCACATCGTTATTGTAATCCGCATGTTCTCGGGATGAGCTTACCTGCCATGTCCCGTTGTATTTAATCCCGCTGTCATTATCATTAATATAAACCACATCAGTAACGGTTGTACGGCTTGCCGAAGCTGCATTTGCAGCAGGGTCAGCCACGGAGTTCAGAGCATCCTCTTGAGGATTACTGGAAGCAGCAGCCGAAGAATCCTTAATCGTAATGCTTAGATCCTGCTTCCCTTCTAGCAGCTCCTTGCCTCCATTCCGCTTCCAATCTCCGCTGTATCGCATCCCTGTATCATCATTATTAACAGCCGATGTGCCGCTTAGCGCTGTTACTTTAAGCATGCGGGAGGCATGGGGTTCAAGGATACCTCCGCTAAATTCTTTTTCAAAGGTTCCCAGCTCGGAATGACTCCATAAGTCGCGTACCGAAGCCGGACCCTCAAGGCCGAGATCACTCCATTTGACTTTAACCTCCGCAGCCCGACTACCCAGATTGAACAGAGCTACGCTGTAAGTCCCATCTCCATTATTGGCAAACCAAACCTGCTGCTGTGTGTCCATAGATACCGGATGACCAGGACGTCCGGCCTGATTTACCGCAATTACCTCATCATTGGTAAGCAGTTCTAGTCCATAGCTGTCCAGCCGTGTCATGTCATTCCCTGTATAAAGCGGTACGGAAGATATTGACCAGAACGTCATCGCGGTCTTCCGCTCATCCTTGGTCAGACCATCCATGGAGCCGTTACCTACATTCAGGGAATCGAAATCGTTCCAGCCGCCAGGGCCCGCATCCCGCCACCAGAGTGCTGCTTTAGGGAATAAACGAGAAATACTCGGCCATGCTGTTAACCCACTGCCGTCATAAGATTCAACATCCCAATCAATTCGCCAGCCGTTAGCATATTTTTTCCAGAATTCTACGTAATTATGGTCGAGTGCCCAGGACAGCTCAAACCAAATATTATTTCTATCCAAAGCCTTGGACCATGCTGCTACATCGCCGCGTGCATCCCGGCTCAAGTTGTCAATCCCAGACCCAGGGGTTACGCTGTCGAATTTAACGAAATCGATCCCCCACTCGCCAAGCATATCTGCAATGGAATCCACATACTTCTGGGCACATGGATTCGTGAAATCTATTTTATAAGTGTAGGAATTCCAATAATCCATAATGGTAAGTGGCTTGGCCGTAATATCCTGAATACGACATTCCCCGCCTGTCCCATACACCTCAAGATTGCGGTTATACGCATCGATAGATACTCCCGGGATCAGATAGATCCCGATCTTCTGTCCATTATTATGGACATAGTCGATAACCTCCTGAAATCCGTTTGGATAAAGGATCTCACTAGGAATAGGTCTCCCGTATTCATCCATATCGCCATTCCAGCCCGCATCAATATTAATATATTCATACCCGTGGGCTTGCAGCTTCTCATGCATCGCGTCCGATTGCTTCTTGACACTCTCCGCCGATGTCCAGTTCCCTTCACCGTCATATACCTGCATACTGTAACTGCTCCAGCCCATATACGGCTTTTGAGCCATGCTCTTCTCCGCCGCTAGTGCTACATTCCCTTTCGTACCTGTAAACCCGAATTGTGCTGCTGCAATAATGAATACTAGCAGACTCATACCTAACCTTTTTCCCATTCGCTTCAAATCATCCTTACCCCCTCTTGAAATGTGGTCAAAATTACTTTGATAGCGCTTTCTTTCGGGAAGATCATAATTGAATATGGATTACCATGATAGGTACATTTCGGTATTTTACGTACAAATAACCCAAAAACAGAGGGGCAAATAAACAGCAGGACAAACATATTTCCTCGTTTCTATGGAACTTAGTAAAAAACACTGTACCCAGGTTATATTGGACAATCATAAAACAAACTCTTAATTCTTCGTCCCAGTGATGAACTATAATAGAGAGGGAGTTAACTAATGAAAAAGAAAATGTTCTTGCTTACAGCCGTAGTCTTGATTAGTTCCAGCTTATACAAAGGAGCGATCATCCGGCTATTGGATAATCGCTCCTTTGTATGTAAATGCATAAGATAGCTTAACTAAAGACAACAAAAAGTAATAGTTTCACATTATACATAATCCTATGTACTCTATCTTTTTTTATATACAATAATAAAAGAAAACTGATGCCTGTGCTTACAAAGGTGCTTACATACAAATCAACCATTTGAGGTGTACTTTAAAGATGAATAGACCTATTCGTTTTGGCATAATCGGAAGTGGCTGGCGGGCGGAAATGTATCTGAAACTGGCTCACCTGCTTCCACAGCAATTTCAAGTAAGCGGTGTATTAATTCGCAACCCTGCTAAATACCAGCAACTGATCGACAAATGGAACCTGACCGTGTACAGCTCGATGGAACGTCTTGCGGCCGAGAGTGATTTTGTGGTCCTGGCGGTATCCAAGAGCGCTGCCTCCTCACTGCTGTTGGAGCTTGCAGCGCTGCAAATACCTGTGTTGGCCGAAACACCCACCGCCTCTACGCCGGCTGAATTTGAACTGCTTCGATCCAGCGCCATTGATTTCAATTTAATTCAAGTAGCCGAGCAATATCCGCTGCTGCCTCACCATCAGGCAAGAACCGCCTATATTCAAACCGGACATTTGGGCGAGGTAGGTCATGTTCAAGTCTCTGTAGCGCATGGGTATCATGGAATCAGCCTGATCCGTAAATGGCTCTCGATCACTGGCACAGCCTGTGAAATCACAGCCCGCCGGCTAGAGGTTCCAATCATGGACTTCTCTTATAGGGGGAGGGAGGCCGAAGATGACCTGAAGACAGAGCAGCAGGATATCGCAATTATGGTGTTCCCATCCGGCAAAAGCGCTGTGCTTGACTTCACTCGCTCCCAATATTTCTCACCTCTCCGTACCAACCGGGTGCTCATCCGCGGATCACATGGCGAAATTCGAGATAATGAGATTATCCGCCGCCTGGGAACCGAAGAGACCGAGTATATGAACATTAGTCGAATTCAAGGCGGACAGGAAGGAAGTCTAGAAAGTCTCTCCTTGCATGAATTGCGTGCAGGACAGCTTAGTCTATTTCAGAACCCATTTCATCCCTCTCCCCTTTCTGATGAAGAGATTGGGATAGGACAAGCCTTATTGAATATGTCCCGCTTCCTGCACACGGGAACTTCAGCCTACTCATTAGCGGATGCCTTAACAGATATCAGACTGTCATTCGCGGTCGATGAAGCCATCGCCCTTGGAAGTACTATAACTTTGCAAGATGAGATTAGGTCTGCAAAATAAAAACAGGCAGATGAGAAATCCTCCTACTGACATACAAAAAAGCTGAACAGAGGACTTGAGCGCTGAAGCAGCCATGACCGAAAACCTCGACTCTCCAGTAATGGAAGAATCGCGGTTTTCCTATTTAATAACCCTTGCCAGTGAACAGCGATATTCTCACTTTAACCAGTCAATAGATTCCCATTCCATGTTCTCTGCGCCGACTTCGTTCAGTTTTGCATAAAATCATCGTAGTCTCCATCCATAGGGACCGGCATGTGTATAGTGTGCCTCACTCTTTAATTGGATTTTAAGTCATGAAGAAGCGCTATTAATTCGCCAATATTTGATTCAGACTCTTCTCCAGTACCTTCAGTCCTGCTTCCGGCTGAATCCGGTTCCGGACAATATTCTGAAGCTCCTCAGACATTGCGGTGAACAGTGCCGCGTATTTATCCGTTTTGGGGGCAAACTTCACCTGATCCCTTGACTGAATAAAGCGATCGCGATAAGGCAGCTCCCGGTAAGCCCGGCTCTCTGCGATATCAAGATTCGCCGGGACATGACCAGCTTCCCCCCAGATTTCGCCGCCAACCTCCGAGAAGTACTTCATGAAGTTCATGGCGCCTTCCTGCTCCTCTTCGCTGACATAAGCCGGAATAACCAGAGTATGTGAGCTTCCCCAGTGGGCTGAGCTGCCGAAGATCGGTGGGAGAGGTATGATTCCTATATCAAGCGCATTATTGCTCAGATGATGCCCGGCTTCCCATACCCCACCAAACCATAAACCAGCCTGGCCGTTATAAAAGGAATCCCATGGCGTATTGTCATTCAGATCGCTTAGTCCCTCTTCGAACAGCTGCTGGTAGAAGGTCAGGACTCGCACCGACTTCTCATTATAAATCGACGCTTTTTTCATATCGTGACTGAACAGCTCTCCACCTGACTCATAATACAGATCCAAGAATGATTCCTGAAAATAAGGGGTATTGACCGCCATAGGCTGTACCCCTGGAACCCGTGCTGCAATCTGCCGCAGCAAGCGGATGAACCCCTCGGGAGTGTTCTCTTCGAGCTTCGGCGTTCCTTCGGGAGTCAGCAAACCGGCCTTGGCCAGTATATCCTTGTTGTAATAGAGCATATGAAAATGGGTATCCAGCGGTACCGCATAATATTGCCCGCCGTAACTGACGCTCTGAAGGTTCTGTTCACTGATTTTATTGAACTCAAATCCGCCCTGTTCCGCCAGAGCATTCAGCGGTACGATTTGCTTGGCTTTAATAAACGGCGACAACCGGTCCGCATGGACTACGGCTACATCCGGCCCTTTGCCGAAGGACAGAGCGGTGCTGAGCCTGGCATAATATTCGTTAGATTCCAGTCTGAGCTGTTTCACAAATACTTCGCCCTGGGAAGCATTATAGTCCTTGATGATTTTCTCTACGAATTCACCCTCTCCGCCTCCAAAAGGATTCCAGAAGGACACTTCGACAGTAACCGGACTCACCTGCGGGCTCTGATTCTCAAAAGAGAGATCCGCACAGCCCGACAGTAGGAACTGACACAGCAGCATGATCGGTATCATCCGGTACATGTTTTTCATCCCACTTCACCCCCTTTAGTTCAAATCCACTTCAGCTAAAATATGTAAGCGTTCGCATAGACTTCCATTGTAAGCTCATTTGCCGGTCTTCCGGACCAGCCCGCGATATTCCGACGGGGATACGCCAGTGATTTTTTTAAACACTTTGGAAAAATATTTCGGGTCCTGAATCCCGACTAAGGTTCCGACATCCCCTGCCTTCAGTTCTCCTGTAAGCAAGGTCTTGGCTTTCTCAATCCGAATTCGGGTCAGATACTCTAGAAAACTCTCGCCTATTTCCTTCCTGAACAGATTGGCAAAATAGTTCTTGCTCAGATGTACAAGCCGGCTAATCGACTGCAGCGTGATTTCCTGATAGTAATACTGCTGGATATATTGGGTTGCCTTAATAATACTGTTCCGGTCGCTATTATACACACCTTTCATATGCTGCACCAGCGCTTCGAATGCCTGCATGAACCATAACTGGCTCTGTTCAAGCGTTTCCAGCATCGCCAGCTCGTCAAAATACTGCTTCTTGAGCTCTAGAACCTGTTCAGCATCCCTCGATACATCAGGCCATAGGGTCGTTAATATCATCAATAGCTCAAGTGAAATAATCTGCACAAGATCTGCATCCCTGCGCACGGCAAGCTGTCCGAACAGTTGCTCCAGATATTCCGTCAGCTCTTTGGACTGGAAAGCGTACACCATGGACTGAATCTGATGGCTGCTGATTTGGAGCGCATGAGGCTGCGACACCTGCGCCAGCAGCTCATCGCTCCCGTGAACCAGGACATGTCCGTTTCCCATAAAGAGCTTTTGCTTGGCCGCATCCACTGCCTGAGCATAAGCATTCTTCACTTCTGTCCACTGCCCGGTTACACCGCTAATGCCTATAGTCGCTGTCCAGCCGCATTGTCTGGATAAGCATTGAATAAGCTCTTTACTGCGGCTGCGCAAGAGGTCTATTCGAGCAGAATCTGCATGCTTAGCCGGGAGATCTGTGGTAACTACAATATTGAGCTCTCCCTGCCTGTCAGGAAAAATTTCGTAGCCGAGGGTATTCTCATCCCAAATCTGCTCCAGCATACTGCGGACCACGGTCTCTCTTTGGCCATACCCTGGCTCAGCACCGCTGCTCAGGCTGATATGCAGCAAATACAGCGGCCATGAATCATTGAGCCCCGCCTGCATGAGTTTATGTCTGTCTATCTGGCCCTGAACCGGCCCCCGCTCGATCAGATCCTTCAGGAAACTCTCTTTATGTACCGGCTCCGGGTGAGCAGCCTGAAATTGGACTGGCGTGTTCTTCTGCACCGCCTCCAGACTTTCCTTTAGCTTAAGCAGTACCAGCTCAAAGTCACGGGGCATCATATCCGATTTGATCATATATTCAGATACACTGTATTTAATCGCTTCTTTGGCATACTGGAAATCTTCGAGGTTGCTGAGGATGATGATCTTAATATCCGCTGAAAGCTTCCGCACCTCTGCTATCAGCTCGATGCCGTCCATCACGGGCATTTTAATATCGGTAATCAGGATATCCGGCAGTCCGGCTGCCATCAAATCCAGCGCTTCCCTGCCGTTCGACGCTTCGCCCGTGACCTCCATCCCGATGGTTTCCCAATTAATCATCGACCGGATACCATATCTTACGATAAATTCATCTTCTACGATAATGACCCGGTGCATTTCAGCGATTCCCCCTTATGTCATCTGTCATGAGTGGCAGCTTGATCCGTATCGACGTTCCTGTGCCGGGCTCACTGTGCATCTCGATGCCGTACATTTTTCCGCAGATGAGCTTAATCCGTTCATCCACATTCGCCAGTCCTATGCCTCCCGATTTCTCCTCATCCGGCGCTTGCTCGGTCAGCAAACTGCGGGCAAACGCCGGATCCATCCCCTTACCATTATCTGCCACCTCGAACCATACAAGGTTGCCCGGCGCTTTGCTGCAGGATATGCGGATGCTGCCACCGTACTCCATATCCCCAAAGGCATGAATAATTGCGTTCTCGACAATCGGCTGCAAGATCAGCTTGGGCGTCCGCAGATGACGGACTTCATCGTCCATCTCAACTACGGTCTCAATATTGAAATTGAAGCGGAATCTCTGAATGCCCAGATAACACTGTACATGCTCAATTTCCTCTTCCACCGTAACGGTCTCTTCACCCTTGCCCAAACTGATCCTGAGCAGCCGTGATAATAAGCTGACCATCTCTGCCGCGTTGTTGGCTTTCTGAATCAGGGCCGTCCATTTAATAATATCCAGTGTGTTGTAGAGAAAATGCGGGTTAATCTGCGCCTGCAATGCCTTGAGCTCGGCCATCCGTTTCTGGTCCTGCTCCAAATACACCGCTTTCAATAGTTCATCTATCCGCGCAACCATATAGTTGAAATTGTCACCAAGGATATCGAATTCATCGTGCCGGCTTTTGGCTTTGTAGCGGACGCTGAGTTCACCGGACATCACTTGCCGCATCAGACGGATCATTTTAAGAATCGGATTGGTGATGGAATTCGCTAGTACAAGCGCGGCAATAACTGAGAAGAATATACAGAGCAGTCCGACGAAGATAAAAATCTGCAGCAGACGGTTCGAATCCTGGTACAGTGCAGCCTTAGAAATGACATTCACAACTACCCAATCATTGGTGTGAAGCTTCTTGGAATTCACGATCAGGCTGTCGCCGTTGTATGTGAGCGGGAATCTCGTTTCCTCCGGACCGGAATCAACGAGCCTCTCGTAACCCGCCACACCCAGCACCTCTGTCACACTTTTTCCGATCAATCGGCTGTCTGGATACGAGACCAGCATGCCGCGGCCATCCATCACGAAGCTTTGCAGATCCCGGTTGTTGCTCACCGCCTTCGAGATCAGCTCTTTTATTACATCTTCCCGGATATCCAGGACAGCAACAATCCCCAAGGGACTGTCATCGGATATTTTATAGATTTGCTTGGCAACCGAAAAAACATGGGCGCTCTGGGAATTCAGACTGTCCACGTAGGTTCCGTAGCGGGTCGGATACCAGCGGAAATTACTGCCGCCCTCAAGAGTATGCAGGAACGGCTCTACCTCGACTGGGGTGCGCTTGTTCCAGCGGTAGATTCCTTTGATATAGTGCTTCTCTGATACGAACGAAATGGATTGCACGTCCTGATTAATCGCTACAATCGTGGACAGCTTTGTTGTCAGTGACAAACTATCCACATCATAGCTGGCTGGGTCTGTCCGATCAAGGGTCCGCAGCATATTCACAATCTCGTTGTTGTTCAGCACTTGCATCATCATGTCCTTGTAAACACCCAGCCGAGTATCGAGATTGTCGGCGGTCTGGTACAGCAGATGCTCGGAATATTCGGTTACTTTGTGGTTGATCGTTGATTTGGAGATAGAAAATGAAATAATCCCCATGACAACCAGCGGCGTCAAGGAGAAGAGAACGAGGAGCAGCATCCACTTATAGCGCATGCTGCTCTTCATTATTTTGATCCAGGATATCATACGGAGTCGCAAGGGTCTGACAGAACTCTCTGGAGATTTAAGCATGCTATATCCTTTCTCGTGATAGAATCTTGGATCGAACCGGCTGGATCTTGTCCAAGCTTAAGCCTTACTGTTTAACCCTTGACACCGGACATCGCCACGCCCTGAACAATATGCCGTTGGAGCAGAATAAAAACTATGATCGTCGGGATCGCCGCAATCGCACTTGCTGTCATGATCAGATTCAACGACATGTTATTATTCGACAAAAAGGTGGGCAGCCCTGCCGAAAGAATCATATTTTCCTCAGAGGTAATGGCCAGATAAGGCCACAGGAAGTTATTCCAGGAGAGGATAAAGAAGAAAATTCCCACAGAGACCATCGCTGAGCGTGTAAGCGGCAGACAGATGCTCCACCATAACCGGAAGCTCCGACTGCCGTCGATCTGTGCAGCTTCTATGTAATCTTTGGGCACGCCGTCCATGAATTGCTTCAGCAGCAGAATGCCGATCGGGTTGGTCAGCCCCGGTAGGACAATGGCCCAGATATTATCAATCAGCTGCAGATGCAGCGCAGTTTCATAAAGCGGAATGAGTATTGCTTCCGTCGGAATCAGCAGACCTGAAACGATCAGCACATAGAATATTCCCCGTGTCCGAAAAGGCAGCTTAGAGAACGAGAATGCAGCCAGCGAGCTGAGCAGAACGGAAATCACGGTCGTGAGGACACCAATGATCAGACTGTTCCAGGTCCAGCGCAAAATTTGCGAATCCCGGATGACTTTGACATAGTTGTCGGTATTCAGATCTGACCATTTCACCCAATCAGCCAGCGTATATACGTTCACACCATCAGGCTTCAGGGAGGTGAGGAACATCCAAATCAGCGGGAAAATAAACAGCAGCGCAAGCAGAATAGCAGCGATATTTAAAGCGAGCTTTTTCATGAACGTCTTCCTCCTATCCGTCTTTCCGGTCTGTTATTTTGAATTGAACCACGGCGATCAGCAGCATGATGAAGCAGAAGATCATCGACTGCGCTGCGGCCAGGCCGAACATGTCTTTCTTAAACCCTGTTACGTAAATATACCGGATCATGGTATTGGTGGAATCTCCCGGCCCGCCCCCAGTCATAATCTGCACCTGTCCGAACAGCTTGAGGCAGTTGATAATCTGATAAAAGATCTGGATCTTCATCACGCTGGACAACCCCGGCAATGTAATGCTCCAGAATCTTTGCCAGGCATTCGCGCCGTCGATCTTTGCAGCTTCATAATGGTCGGTAGGGATCTCCTGCAGTCCGGCAAGGAACAGCACCATTACAAACCCGACACTCCACCAGTCTGTCGCTATCGTAATTGCCCACCACACGAATCTGTGATCGGTGAGCCAGTTGATATCCGCGTTAATACCCAGTGCATGCAAGACTGCGTTTACCGGGCCATTCTTGGCGTCGAACAGCCGCAGCCAGATGAAACTGACCACAGAGACCGACAGGACATACGGAAGGAAGAACACGGAACGGATTAAGGTCCGCAGCCAAATTCTTTGATTGATAATCAACGCCAGTATTAATCCCAGTACGAGTACGGTAGGCGCGCACAGCAGCACAAAATAGAAAGAGTTCCACAAATACGAATAGAAATCCGAATTCTCAAGGATTTTCTTATAGTTAGCCAAAGCGACATACTTTTGCATCCCCTGAATGCCCCAGACATGCAGGCTCATCCAGGCTCCGCGGATTACAGGCCACAAATAGAACACCGTAAAAGGTATCAAAAACGGGATCAGATACAGGATGGCTTTCAGTTCCTTCAGTATGTGTATAGGCTCTGCCCTGCGTAGAGGCGCAGCCGCCTTATTCTCTCTTAAAGTCCGCTCCATCGGTCATTCTCTCCTTCATTCAAAATGGCGCATTCACCGAAGGACAGCCCCCCGCCTTTCAGGCGGGAGGCACTCCTTATCCGGCAGAGTTAGTTCTCCAGCACTTCATTAATCTGTTTCTCCAGTTTCGCCAATCCGTCTTCCGGAGTCTCGCTGCCGAAAATGATATTCTGCAGCCCTTCGGAAATAGTTGTAATGATTGTCGTATACTTATCCGTCGGAGGAGCAAATTTCACGGTCTTCTGTGCTTCTATGAATTCACTGCGGTAAGGCAGACTCTTGTAAGCATCGCTGGTGGTTACTTTGCTGTTCGCAGGCACATGACCCGCCTGACCCCAGGTTTCTCCGCCCACTTCAGAGAAATACTTCATGAACTTGGCTGCGGCCTCCTGCTTCTCCGAAGTTACATAAGACGGGATTACAAGCGTATGAGAGCTGGCCCAATGCGTCTGGCTGCCGAAGATCGGAGGAAGCGGCATAGCGCCGATATGCAATGATTCATCCCCGAGCAGCAGTCCCGCTTCCCACACACCCCCGAACCAGAACGCGGCTTTGCCGTTGTGGAACGTGTCCCAAGGCGTTTTATCATTGAGATCGGTATATTTGTTGTTGTAGGCGTCCAGATAGAACTTCAGAACATCCAGCGCCTGCGGATTATTGATGCTTGCTTTGGTCATATCCGAATTCAGGATATCTCCGCCGGCTTCATAATACAGATTGAGGAACGGTTCCTGAAAATAGGGGGTATTCACAGCCATTGCCTGCACATCCGGCACTTTTGCCTGAATATCCGCCAGCGTCTTCAAGAAACCTGCCGGTGTCATTTCGCCCAGCTTAGGGGTGCCGTCTTCATTCAGCAGATCCGCCTTCTGCAGAATGTCCTTATTGTAGTAGAACATATGGAAGTGGGTATCCAGCGGGACAGCGTAAGGCTTACCCTCGTAGGACACACTCTGAATGTTTGAATCCGAGATCTCCTTCAAGTCAAATCCGACCTTGGAAGCCAGCTCATCCACAGGCACAATCTGCTGCGCTTTCACAAACGGGGAGATCCGGTCCACGTGGGCAACGGCAACATCCGGGCCTTTGGAGGAAGACAGCGCCGTGCTAAGCTTCGCGTAATACTCATTGGATTCGAGGCGGAGCTGCTTCACTATCACCTCTTTCTGCGAGTCATTGAAGCCCTTGATAATCTGGTCTACGAAATCCCCTTCCCCACCGCCGAACATGTTCCAGAACGAAATTTCTACCGGGCTACCTCCTGCACTCTCCGCTTTAGCCGGTTCGTTCGATGCCTTGACCGCCTCTCCGTTCTCTTTGTTTCCGGATGAGCATCCCGGCAGGACCAGGGCCAGTATCAGCCCGGCCGACACCAAACTTGTGAACTTCTTATTCATCCTCATTTGAACAACCCTCTCGTCAAAAAAGTTTGTGTACGAGAGCCCTCATGTGCTTATGTAAGGGCTTTCTTAACACTTACTCTACAGGGAATTCCGCATATCTTGAACCGACAAACCGCCGCTCCTTGGTGAACAAACGACAGATATTCATAACCCTGGGAACCCAAAAAGGTAGACGATCTTAAGGCAGGTGGAGAATCGAAAGGTGTTGGGAGTGGCTTATTGATTCAAAAAAAGAGCCCCAAAGGGCTCTAAAATTTGCGGATTAGTTCAATATGATATTGTCGAAGCTGACGCTGTTATTAAAGCCGCCGCGTACCCCTATGGTGCCCGAGGTATACACCGCGTCGTTCATATTTATCTTAGGCACAGTCATATCTCCGACGTATACCTTGATGTTCCCGCTGTTCACAACCACTTTCATATGATACCAGGTATTTACCGCAATAGGTGTTGATACAGTCTGCAGAGATGTCCAGTTGTTATTGAAACGTCCAAGCCAAACCTGGCCCGCAGAATCAATACCTGCAGCATACCCTTTCTGCAGATCGGCACCAGTGCCCGGACTGGTCAAATTGAAGATCAGACTGCCTTGTCCGGCATTGTTCAACCGGATGTCGCCTTCCAGCGTATAGTTCATTCTGGAAGGATACGGGGTAAGCACCGATTTATCCGCATTGACCGAATTCAGGTTGTAGGTTCCGCCGTTTACGGCCCATGTTCCCCCATAATGCACCCATCCACTGTCATTCGCGCCAAAATCATTGCTGTACGAGCCGCTGAGTGTGCCGAACCTGACCTGAACATTGTGCCCGCCGACACTCCGCTCCACAGAATCAACCATGGCAATTTCATTTGCACCCGTCTGATACATCGCCGTCCACCACGAATTTCCGAACGCAGGAACATCATTGTCCACCCATGTGCTTCCGTAGTCGTTGCTGAGGGAAAGCACATTGGAGTTGGAGCTGAGCAGCAGACGGCCGTCGGTTAAGGAGAGAAGATAAGGCCCTCCCTGCTGATTGGTCGATACCTGGATTCCGATGCCGCTGGACCAGGTCTTGCCATCCGCGCTTTTCTTGGTGAAAATCCTGCAGTTCTGCGTTCCACAGACCTCAAAGGCGACAATATACTGTCCGTTTGTCATCTTGCTCCAGACCGGCATACCTGGACGTGCCCCGGCGTTAGACGGGTCCCAGGCCACATAAATCTCATTTCCCCAGCTGGTTCCGCCGTTGGTGGAGATTTTCTCGGAGATGATCTGGCTGTAGGAAGGGTTCTCGGTCACATGCTTCTCACTCGCGTACATTACAGCCACCGAGCCGTCATTTAGGAGCTGCATATGCGGCTCATACACACCTTTATCCGGGTTTCCCAGGGAACCGGCGGTGCCATTATTCTCGTCGATTGTACTCAGGAAGCTCCAATTTGAGCCTCCGTTCACACTCTTATACACTCTGAGCTTGTACGATTCCTGCCAGCGGACCGAACGCATCGCCAGAAGAATGTCTCCATTCGCAAGCTGCACGAACTGCCCGTTGTCCAAGTCACGACCGTCCTCCCACAATGTGGATATGAGCGACCAGGTGCGGCAGTTGTCTGTACTGCGGAAGACCTGCAGGCGGGTGCCGCCCCAGGAGACTTTGGTATATCCGTTGTTGTCGTAAATGGCGGCGACCGCCAGCCAGTCCCCATTCGCAAGCTTGATCATCCGCGCATATTCAGCCCCGAAGGTTCCGGGCCTGAGCCCGCGGGCATCGGTACCCGCATCTGTGAAGGTGTTAATATCGGTTATCGTGGACGAAGTACCCCACACTACCGGGCCATTCGCCGCAAATACCGGAATGGCTGTAAGGACCAAAATCAGACACAGGGAAGCAGTCAGCGAGGTGAATAATTTTTTTAACAAGTAAGCCCCTCCTTTAGATCTTCAATTATGAAACCTGATGATTGCACTTTAATGTAAGTGCTTTCATTGAAGATTCTAAACGGCTACTCTCTGTCATAGAACCGATAATTCACCGTTATTTGGGCAACAAAGTTACGATTATTCCGCCACCGATAAATTGATCTTCCGGATCACTTCCAGAGGAATCTTCGGCGTCCGGTCCGCAGTAAGCAGTCCGTTCACTTCCTGCTGGACATCCGCAATTTGCGTATAGCAATATCCGCAAATATACGGCGTGTCCTTGATTGCCTGTGTAATTTTGCGGAATCGCTCGATGAATGCCTCCTCACTGTTTACTTGCTCTCCGTAACCCCAGCCTTTGCCGGAATCAAAAGCAATGCCTCCGAATTCACTTACCATAACCGGCTGGCCGTGGTATTCATAGCCTTGTGCCATCGCGTATTTCCAATTGTTAAACGATGATCCGCCGCCTAGCACGCTGCCGGAGTCAGCATAACGCTCAAGCAAGGCAGCTCCACTCTCCTCATAGTCATGCAAGGTGATAATGTCGCTGATTGTATGCTCCCAGCCGTCATTCACAATGACCGGACGATCAGGATCGATAGCTTTGGTCAGATGATAAATTGCTTCCGTGAATTTCTGCTGCCGCTTATTCGTGTAGACCTGCGGAATACCCCAGGATTCGTTAAAAGGCACCCAGGTGATAATTGAAGGATGATTATACTGCTGGCGGACAATCTCTGTCCATTCCTTCGTGAAGTTCTCCACTGCCTCATCATTAAACTCAAAAGTTGCCGCCATCTCCGACCAGACCAGCAGTCCTTTCACATCGCACCAGTAGAGGAAGCGGGCATCCTCTATCTTCATATGCTTACGTACGCCGTTGTAGCCCATTGCCAGAATCGCGTCGATATCGGCAATCAGCGCCTCTTCTGACGGCGGCGTAAGGTGACTTTCCGGCCAGTAACCCTGATCCAGAATCAATCTTTGATACACCGGTGTATTGTTAAGCAGTACCCGGCCCTGTTCAATGGAAATTTTGCGGAGCCCGAAGTAGGAATATACCCGGTCAATGACCAGATCATCTTTATATAAAATAAACTCCACTTCGTACAGCGTCGGTTCCGCAGGTGACCAGGACTTCAGCTTCCACGGACCATTCGTCTCATGGGTCAGCTCCACATCCAGCTGCAGCCAGGACCGGTCTACATGCAGTGAAACCTGCTTAAATGTCTTCTGCCGCGTGCTGATCACTGTCTCCAGCCGGAGATTATCCTCCGCTAACTCTGCCTGATATTCAAAACGGACCGAACGGTTATCGAGATCCGGTGTGATTTTGACTGCCTTGAGGTAGGAAGACGACACATACTCAACCCACACACTTTGCCAGATTCCCGTTGTCTGCACATAGAAACACTCGAAGTTCTCATCTACCCAACGCTGCTTGCCCCGCGGCTGTGTACAGCTCTGGCTGTCTTCCACTTTGACCACCAGCCGGTTGGACGCGCCCACACCGGTGTTCACATAATCGGTAATATCCAGCGAAAATGCTGCATAACCACCTTGATGCCCTCCGGCAAAGCAACCGTTGACCCATACCTTGGCGGTATAATCCACCGCTTGGAAATTCAGTAATACTCTTTTGCCAGTCAAATCAATAGGAAGCTGCAATTCCCGCTCGTACCATACATAAGGATGAAAGGCGGTCTCGCCGAGCCCGCTGGCCTGCGTCTCATAAGTGAAAGGAACCTGGATCTTCAAATCTCCGTTTAGCTTCTCATTCCATTTCTCTCGTTCACCAACGTTATCATCATCAAACCGGAAATCCCATTCTCCATTTAAGCTCTGCCAGGCGTCACGGACGAACTGCGGCCGCGGATAATCCTTGATATAGTGCTCAGTTGCCATTACACAGCACACGCTCCTTATAAACAATAATTTTGTTTTATTACAATAATTCTGTATTAATTATTGCAGAATCTGCTGAAATGTCAATCGTAGTACAAAAAAAAGAACCTTTGCCTAAGGCATCAGGTTCTTCACATGTTCATCACTTTGCTGTCAGCATCAGTTACTCCTGATTACTGTACGGTATAAAAAATCTTCATCACCATATCCTGCTCGTAATCGCCGAACTTTTTGCCGAACAGATTCATTCCGCCCTTGAATACCGCATTCTCCTTCACACCCAGCCGCAGATCCACATGGTTCTGCTCCGGAAGCTTCAGCTGGCTCAAATTGACGGTTGATATCTCTTTGTGGTCAATGGTACTGCGGGTGTTGTCTACACTCCAGGTCTTGAGCGAGCCGAACTGCGTTCCTGTATCGATCCACCAGGAAGGATTCAATTTTCCGCGTCTGCCGCCGAAATCACCGGGCGACGTCCAGGTGCCAACCTCCACATTGTTAATCCACAGTGTAATATCTGAAGGCCAGTCATTCTCATAATTCGGCGCTTCGGAACAGATCTCCATCGAGAACTGAATCAGGCGGATGACAGCTCCCTGTGGAATTTCCAGCGGATAGCGGTACTCGAGATAGCCTTTGCGCAGCCAGAGCAGCTGAGCATGAACCCTGTCAGGATGGAAGAATCCCGCCGGCGAGTCCTCCACAATAATCGGCCCTGTCTCACTAACCATGCCGCAGGTTGGTGCTGCCTCACAAGCCGTAAAGTTGCCGATCGGCATCTCAATTTCGTAGCAATAATCGCCTTGATCCGCCTGCGCACGGCGTTCCGGTGCATTAATGGTAATCTTGATATCATCATAGATACGGCTGCAGACCTTCATGGCTCCGCGCGAAGCAGGCAGCAGCTCCGTCTCAATCAGCTTCGCCTGTTCCAGCACCTTCACATTCGAGGCGGCAGTGGATACCGGTATCTCCAGCGTTTCAGCCAGCTCCACTACATTCATTCTCCGGTTGTTCAACAACTCCAGCATTTTCAATCTAAGCTCCGTAGACAGCGCATGCGTCACTTTCACCAGCTCATCAGGATGTTCCATGGATAATTCCAGAATATCAATCACTCGCTTTGCTATCTATTTGATCTATACTTTTAATTTCCCTTTTTTTCAATGATGTAACTGCTGTGAATATTGGGACTTCCGGAAGCTGTAATCACCATGTTTCTTGGTTTGCCCCACATTTCGAGGTGGAAATCCCATGACTGCAACATTCATGCCTATTCAGCATGAACCCAAGAGGCTCACTTCGCTGTTTAGCATGAGCTCTGAGAAAAGAACGTAATCCTTGCTATATTAACAAGAACAAGAACAGGTAATAATATCATTCGCTAATGCGGTTTCATATTCCTCTCCCTATACATCTCCCAGCAAAACAACTTGAGTCCTTTGTCCTCAAATTCTATTCCTAAACACACAGAACATTAGCTTAAAATAGAAGCTTTCCTTTAGGAAAAACAAAAAAACCTTGATTTCTCAAGGTTTTCACTGTGATGCCGAGGACGGGGGTCGAACCCGTACGGTACTCACGTACCGCAGGATTTTAAGTCCTAGAATTCATTCGGACTTTAACCCCCTGCAGTGGAATATAAGGGAACCTACAATCCGCAAAAAACCTTGTAGAATCAAGGATTTTTACGGTTTTTCGTGTTTCCCTTAGAGCCACAAGGGTTTCCGGCAACAAGCAACAAGAAGAGCAAATTTAGCCTTTGGAGAGAACTGCGAAAGAACTCGGAGAGAAAAATGAGAGAACCAGCCCGCTCCCTACCATTGACAATATGTTCGGAGCAAACCTCCGGGGAGGTTTTTACAATGACACAAACAACCGTTATCACCATTGCCAATCAGAAAGGTGGCACAGGCAAGACTACCACCGCCTATAATCTGGCGTGCGCCTTATCCCATGAAGATAAGAAAGTGCTGCTGGTTGATTTCGACCCACAAGGCAATCTGAGCATGTGCTTTGGAATTGAAAATCCAGATCAGCTTAAGTTTTCAATGTTCAATATTATGAATGCCCTCATGAGCGACGAACCACTGCCGGATCCTAAAGAATACATTCATAATCATGGCAATATAGACATTATCCCCAGCAACATTGAACTATCCGTTGCTGAGATTAATTTAAGAGATGAAATGGGTGGAGAAAAAACTCTCACCACATTGCTGGAATCCATGAAGCAAAGGTATGACTATATCATTATAGACACAAACCCCTCTCTTGGTCTACTAACTATAAACGCCCTTGCGGCCAGTGACAGTGTGTTAATTCCGGTAAACCCTCAACTGTGGTCAGCAACAGGCCTAACTCAGCTTCTAAAAATTATCATTAAGGTAAAGAAACGAATTAATCCGGGGATTAGCATAGCGGGTATTTTAATGACCATGTGTGATACCCGAACCAATTTGTATAAAGAGGCCTTTCGGTTGGTAAAAGCTTATTACCAGGAAACCGTCCGCATCTTTGATATTCAAATCCCTCTCTCCGTCAAAGTCGGAGAGGCGAATTTCTATAGTCAAAGCATTATTGAATTCAATCCTAAGTCGAAGGTAGCCACAGCTTATTGCAGTTTAGCGAAGGAGCTGATGCAAGGTGAGCAATAAGCGACCTACGCCTAAGCTTTCAAGCATTGATGAGCTTTTACTTTTGTCTGAAGGGCCAAATTTCACAACATCATCCCCTGAAAATTCAGGAGTCACTTCTCTTCTACTCTCCAGCCTTATTCCCTTTCATAAACATCCATTCAAGCTCTATGAGGGCAAAAAACTGGATTACCTAATCGAAAGCGTCTTGGAGAACGGTGTCCTAATTCCTGTTATAGTCCGTCCAATGGAACAAGATTCCTATGAAATTCTTTCTGGGCATAATCGCGTCAATGCCGCTAAAGCCGCGGGACTACTGTCTATCCCTTCCATTGTTAAAGAACAATTGACGGAAGCAGAAGCAGTAATTATCGTGGTGGACACCAATTTTCATCAACGTTCAATTCAGGATATGTTGCCCAGTGAACTAGCTCGTGCTCTGAAGATGCAGCTTGAAGCTTGCAAAGAAGCTAAGCAAAAACAGAGTAAAATAACTCAGCTTGAAAACGGCGAGATCCCTTATAACACCGAGGATTCTGAGTCCACTGTCCCAGTGGGACAGCGAACTTGGAGTGTGGATGAAGTTTCCGAGAAAAACGATATGAGCCCAACTAATATCAAACGATATCTGCGCTTGAACCACCTTCTACCTGAACTCATGGAAAGAGTCGATCAAGGTGAAATCAAGCTTCGCCCGGCCGTCGATCTCTCTTACCTAAAATCGGAAGAACAACAAACCGTGGAATCATTAATACATGGACAGGGTTTCAAAGTAGATATGAAAAAATCCGAACTGCTTCGAGCAAAATCAGAAAACCGCAATTTTACTGAGCAAACCGCATCAGCAATCCTTTCCGGTGAGTCTAGCCGGAAGCCAAAGAGTAAGGTTCCTGTTCCATTCAAGCTGAAGCATAAAGTATATGCCAAATTTTTCTCTCCTGAGAGTAAAGCTGCAGAAGTTGAGGAAATCATCGATAAAGCTTTAACCCTATATTTTTCACTCCAGTCAGAGCCTGAACAACATCCCTTAATTGAAGAGGAGGAAATTTAATGATATTCAAAGATCTGGCCCATGAACAGTTTTATGAAGGAAATGTCATTCGCGCTGAACGTCAACATGATCCTTACCGAACCGCTCTGTTTTATCTGCTCGGCCTTACGGAAGATACTCGCCGTCACATTAACGATCTTTATGATTTTAAAGAAAACAGCATTCGGCTAGAGGGCTTAAACAACGGCTGGCAGACAGGAACAACGGCCCGTCTTTCCCGTCTCGCATTTAACCTCTATTCGGGCTATACGGGAGAACATGAAGAAGAGACACACTCTTTCAGCCCTTATTATCTGTTCGATAATGGACTCATGCCATATTTCTTTGAAGGGATCAAGCTTCGTTATCCAGCCTATGCTGTGGATATCAAACGAGATTGGCTTCCCTTTGTGCCTGACAAAGATATCTATGATGAGCTGGAACAGTAAGAAGCACATTTCATCCATTGGAAGGGAGGATAACCATCATGGCTCGTGTTACAACACTAAGAGCCATCTATCAGTCGGCTGTATCACAAATTTCGCAGTCACCACAAGACTGGATGGATTATTTAAAATTCGCTTCTGGTATTTATAAGTACTCTTTTGATAATGCTCTTCTCATATACACGCAGAATCCAGAGGCTACCATGTTGGCCTCCCTTCCTCTTTGGAACAAACTGGGCCGGTACATCAAACGAGGAGAAAAAGCCATTGGTGTCAGTAACTTTCAGGAGAACAGGCCTCATATAGACTATTTATTCGATGTCTCTCAAACTCATGGGAGAGTCCCTCCTCAACCCTGGAGTTTACAGGGGCTAGATTTGGTTGAACTCGCTCACAGACTATCCTCCAATGAAACAAATGATCTAGGGTTATGTATTACACAGCTGGTTAATCAGCATATATCATCTTTTGACTTATATCAGGATATAGAGCTGGATATGGTAAATCATCCTTTTGCCACATTTCCTATTTCCGGCGTGCAAGAACAAATGCAGGAATTGATTGCCGCCAGCAGCATCTACTTCATTCATTCTCGGTGTAGGCTTCCAGAGCCAGATTCAACTCCGGTGTTCGATACTATAAACGACTGGAACAATGTACCGCTAATGTCCCGACTGGGCGGCATTCTAACTGAGATTTCCAAAGAGATTTTGCTCGATATCGGTAGGCATATCAAATTAATGCAACAAGAAAGGATGGTTAATTATGAACAAAGAGAATTTGAATCTCAACTACAGTCAGCAGACAGACGGACTTTTGTATCCTCTGATACAGATCTCCAGTCAGGCGGAGGCCGACCAACAGCCATTAGGCAAATACGGAAGGATGAGCTTAAACTATCTCAGGAATCATCATCCCCATCGATTAATGAGCCTGAAGATGCAGGGCAATCTGATGGAGAAAATGCACCAAATCGACCAAGAAGCGAACAAGAGGATGCAACAACTGACGGACCAGTTACTCCGGCTTCAGCCGATACCTCAGACCGAAGATACTCTGGAGCGGACACGTCACTTGAACCAGATCAAATCAACCGCAGAGGAACTGGTACTGAACGAAATCGTCTTGAGACCGAGATAATTGCCCCTTCCAATACATTGTCCTTAGAACCGCAAACTAGCGGTTCTTTTTTATTGCCTGAAAAATCTGAAGATATCATTTTATCGGAACAAGAAATGTTAGAATACTTGCTCCGCAGCGGTATGGGTTCAATGCAAGGAAAACAAGTCATCTATTCTTACGTAGTCGAACACTCAGTTACAAAGGCTCATGACCTCATTCCGATGCTTAAAAATCGATATGGGACTGGTGGAGCCAGAGGAGATTTTGGCAATGGCTTAACCGGATATACTCACTCTGGAAAAGGAATTGAACTACTATGGTCTGACAGTGCAGGTGCCCATGAGGTCCTTATCAACTGGAGAACGATAGCCACTACCCTCCTGCAGCTCATTCAAAATGGAAGCTATGACGGTAGCCTATCTGTCTTCCCTCCGCAAGAAGAGGAATGGACATTATTTGATTACGTTCAGCAGGCGGAAGACAATAAGAGTCAGGCCGGTACTCTTGGAGCTCCTATACAACGTGAGCCTATAGAAATTGAATCCGCCGAGAATCAGGAATTCCAAGAAGAGACTGAAAGTACTCTTTCTGTTACTCAAGAACCTCTTGAACACCCTGCTTTCACACCTCAAAACTTCCATTATAATACGGAAGTATCCCTTTATCCTTCCGGAGCTAAAAGCAAATACAAACGAAATATAGAAGCAATCCGTCTTCTGAAACTGCTTGAATCTGAACGTCGTGTTCCCTCGCCTGACGAGCAAAGGATATTAGCTGGTTATGTGGGCTGGGGCGGACTAGCAAATGCCTTTAATGAGAATGCAAAAGATTGGGAGTATGAAGCTGCGGAGTTAAAACATTTGCTGGATGAGAGAGAATATGCTGAAGCACTGAACTCCACGATTACAGCCTATTACACAGAGCCGGAGTTAATTCGTTACATCTATCAAGCACTCGAGCGCTTTGGCCTAAATGACGGAGAACACCGTAAAATCCTTGATCCTGCTATGGGTACCGGAAACTTCTTCTCTGTACTTCCTGACACCTTACAGCAAGCAAAGATTTTTGGCGTTGAACTGGATGGAATCACCGGTAGGATGGCCAAGCAATTATACCCCTCCGCACAAATCCATGTTCAAGGTTTTGAGACAACCAACTTTACTCCAAGCAGTTTTGATGCTGTTATAGGCAATATCCCTTTCAATAACATCCAAGTCTTCGATCATCGCTTTAAAGAGAGCTACTTGATCCATGATTACTTTTTCATAAAATCAATGGAATTGGTGAAGCCGGGCGGGATCATAGCCTTTATCACCAGTAAAGGTACATTCGATAAACAAGACTCTTCGATCCGAAAAGAGTTAGCAGAACAAGCTGATCTCATTGGTGCTATTCGCTTACCGAACACTGCTTTCAAAGCAGTTGCCGGTACTGAAGTAACTACCGACATGGTATTCCTGCAGAAACTGGATCAGCCCCGACAGCTGGACACTGAACAATTTCCAGATTGGATTTCGGTCTCCCGCACATCCGATGGCATTCCAATCAATACTTATTTTGTTCATCATCCCGAAATGGTGCTCGGAGATATGAACTGGGATCGTAGCATGTATGGTTCAGAACGAACTACTGCTTGCTTTCCAAAACCTGCCCAGAATCTATATGCCGAATTAAGCGTCGCCCTTCATTCTTTAAAAGCTCAATTTTCAGCCTTACCCGATGACATTCAAATTGAGGACTTAGAAGATAGACAGGAACAAGCGCAACCAGCCGATGCAGGAACCAAGAATTTCACTTACGTGATCAAGGATAATCAGATCTATTTCTGCGAGAATGAATATTTGCTTTTCCAAGACATCAAGGGCAAAAAAGCAGAACGCATTAAAGGATTATGCGACATTCGAGATGCCCTCAAAACAGTGATTGACATTCAGTCCCGAGAATATGGTTATGACATCTCTGAACTCCAACAGGGACAGCATCGACTAAATGAGGTCTACGATCAATTTGTCAAAAGACACGGGCCCATTAATGATCGAGCCAATACTGCCGCTTTTTCAGATGATGATCAGCTCCCACTACTACGCTCCATTGAGGATATGACACCCGAGAAGAATTGGGTAAAAGCTCAGGTGTTCACTAAACCCACGATTCGTCCGAATCGCATGCCGGTACATGCTGATTCAGCTTTACAAGCTCTTCAAATCTGCCTGAATCAGAAGCTCAAAGTAGATCTATCCTATATGTCGAGATTATATGGCAAATCAACAGAAGAGATCTTAGATGAACTTGGAGACCGGCTGTTCCTTAATCCCCAGAAATATGTTGGCAATCAAGACGAAGGCTGGGAACTGGATGAAGAATACTTATCCGGAAATGTAAAAGACAAATTAGCCTATGCCAAGCTGAAAACATCGGAATATCCCGAGTTGTTTGAGCGTAATGTAACCGCCCTGAGTGCTGTGCAACCTGCTCCACTATTACCGGGTGATATTGATTTTCGGATTGGAAGTCCGTGGATTCCAATCAAGTATTACCGTGATTTCATGTATGAGACATTTGGAACGGCAGGATATCATCAATCTGCTGGAAATATCAATGTTGAGTACATGGAATATGCGAACTCCTGGCGCGTCTCCGGCAAATCATTGGAACGGGAATCAATAAAAGTAAACCGCACTTTTGGTACATCGCGGGTAAATGCATACGACATTTATGAAGGCAGTTTGAACCTGCAGAGTATTACTGTTCGTGATCCGGTAACCTACTTCGACCAGAATGGAAATGAACAAATCAAATATGTGGTGAACGCCAAGGAAACGATGATTGCCCGCGCCAAGCAGCAGCAAATCAAAGAAGCCTTTTCATCTTGGCTGTTCAAGGACAAAGACCGGGCAGATATATTACTGGGTATCTATAATGAGAAGTTTAATACTCTCCGTCCACGTACTTATGATGGCAGCCATCTTGTGTTTCAGTGTATGAGTGAAGAAGTGGAGCTCCGGCAACACCAGCAAGACGTTGCAGCAAGAATTATATACTCAGGGACCGCCCTTATGGCTCATGAGGTGGGAGCCGGTAAGACCGCTGCTATGATTGCTTCAGGCATGTATTTAAAGCAGATGGGAGCCATTCAAAAGCCACTTTATTGTGTTCCCAACCACTTAACTGAACAATGGGCCAATGAGTTTATGCGCTTCTTCCCTGCTGCCAACATCCTGGTAACCACAAAAAAGGATTTCAGTATGCAGAACCGAAATCGCTTTGTCTCTAAAATCGCCATGGGTGATTACGACGCAATTATCATCGGCCACAGCCAATTCGAAAAGATCCCTATATCTCATGAGCGTCAGGAACAATTACTGCAAAATGAAATCAATGGAGTTACCCAGATGATTGATCAGGTCAAAAGGGAAAAGGGTGACAACTGGACGATTAAACAGATGGTCATTTTCCAAAATCAACTTAAGCATCGATTGGAGCGTTTGGTCAATGAGGATAAAAAAGATAACTTGCTCTACTTTGAACAGCTTGGCGTTGATATGTTATTTGTTGATGAAGCGCATGCCTACAAGAAATGTTTTACTTTTACCAAAATGCGCAATGTGGCCGGTATAGGTAAAACAAGTAGTCAGCGTGCCATGGATATGCTCTTAAAATGTCAATACATCCAGGAAATAAATCAAGGCAGAGGTGTGGTATTCGCTACAGGGACACCGATAAGCAATAGCATGTCTGAGATGTATGTGATGCAGCGTTATTTGCAGCCAATGGTTTTAAAGCGACTCGGTTTGGACTTTTTCGATAATTGGGCAGCCACCTTTGGAGAAGTTGTCTCCTCGCTCGAGATGACACCTGAAGGCAGTGGGTATCGCATGAAGTCCCGGTTTGCCAAATTTCATAATCTCCCGGAACTCATGAACATATTTCGCACCGTTGCTGATATTCAAACTGCCGAAATGCTCAAGCTTCCGGTTCCCGAATTGAAAGATGGGAAGCCGGAGATTGTCGTCACTGAATGCTCTCCCTTTCAAAAAATGATGATGGACAGCTTTGTCAAACGTGCTGAGAAAATCCGTAACAATGATGTGCTGGCTACCGAAGACAATATGCTGAAATTAACGAATGAAGCCAAGCTCATGTCCATTGATCCCCGTCTGGTAAACCCTGAGGCTCCGGTTGAATCTGATTCCAAGTTAAGTCGATGTATCAGCAACGTTTTTGATATTTGGGAACAATCCAGATCTGATCGACTTACTCAAGTCATTTTCTCTGATAGTGGCACACCCAAGCCAGGATACTTCAATGTCTACGATGAAACCAAAACACAACTAATCAATAAAGGCATTCCTGAACAAGAGATTGCATTTATCCATGATGCTAAAACGGATATACAACGCGAGGAGTTATTTGAACAGGTTCGCCGCGGAGAAGTACGCATCTTGCTCGGTTCGACACAGAAGATGGGAACTGGCACAAATGTTCAGGATCAGCTTGTTGCCGCCCATCATCTTGATTGTCCCTGGAGACCAGCAGACATAACTCAGCGTGATGGACGTATCCTGCGGCAAGGCAATAAAAACGAAACGATCCAGATTTTTCGCTATGTGACTAAGGGGACATTTGACAGTTACCTATGGCAGATTCAAGAGCAGAAGCTCCGATATATTTCACAAGTAATGACTGGCAAAAGCATTTCCCGTTCCTGTGAAGATGCAGATGAAACGGTATTGTCCGCTGCTGAGGTGAAGGCTATCGCTACAGCTAATCCTCTACTTGCAGAAAAAATGCAGGTAGATAATGAGGTGATACGATTAAAGTTGCTCAAGGCCAATTGGAACAATGAACATGTAATTATGGAACGGCAAATCTCCCAGCATTATCCTCGAGAAATACAAGCTTGCGAACAACGAATTGCCCGTCTGCAAGCTGATGTAGAATTGGCTGAAAAAACACGAAGTAACGAATTTTCTATTGAGCTTGAGGGGAAAATCTATAATGAAAAATCAGAGGCTGGAGAGTTGCTCCTTCTTCTTTTGAAGTTAAATGAAGCCAATTCTGGGGAGGTAGTTCGTGTGGGCCGCTACCGCGGTTTTGAGCTTCATTTAGGTCGCTCTGCTTTTAACAAAGTCTCTATACAGGTTAAAGGCGCCGAGACATATTCTATTGATTTAGGGGAGTCGGGACATGGGAATATAACACGTCTGGAGAATGTATTTGTAAAAATTCTTGAGAACCTTCACTCTACTAAGCATAGGTTAACGGATATTCAAACACAGTTAGCTGAAGTCAAGAACGAAGTTAAAAAAGGGTCTGTCAATAATTTTGTGTAAACTCTTTTAAGCACAGATTCCCCCGAGGGGGAAGTCGCGAATTTAACGCAAGTGTTGACCGACCCGATCGGGGAAAAAGACCGACAGCTGGAGCAGCATTTGCCCCCAGTTTTGGACACGTCCTGTCCATTTCCGAGTGACGTCGACGGTGGCCAGATAGAGCATTTTTAGTAGCGCCTCATCTGTGGGAAAGATGCTTTTTCCCTTCGTCACTTTACGAAGCTGACGGTGGTAACTCTCAATCATATTGGTGGTGTAAATCAGTTTGCGGATCTCAGGCGGGTACTTGAAAAAGGTAGCGAGTTCGTCCCAATTGGTCCGCCAGGAACGGATAATGAGGGGATATTTCGCTCCCCAAACTTCCTCGAAACGGTCGAGTTCAAGCAAGGCACCTTCCTCGGTAGCTGCCTTGTAAATAGGCTTTAAGTCGGCTGTTACCTTCTTAATATCCTTGTACGACACGTACCGTGTGGAGCTGCGGATTTGGTGAATAATACACTTCTGGATTTCCGTTTGAGGATAGCAGGCGGCAATCGCTTGAGAGAATCCGGACAGGTTATCCACGCAGATAATGAGAATGTCCTGAACCCCGCGATTCTTCAGTTCATTCAGCACACTCAGCCAGAACTTGGAGGACTCATTCTCACCAATCCACATCCCCAGCACGTCTTTGTTTCCGTCCAGATCAATGCCAATGACCATGTAGGCAGCCTTATTGATAATGGCCCCATCTTGCTTGACTTTGAAGTGGATCGCATCCAAATAGACGACGGCATAGACCCCTTGCAGAGGCCGGTTCTGCCATTCTTTAATGAGAGGCACAATCTTGTTCGTGACATTGGAAATGAGCGTTGGAGATACCTCAATACCATACATCTGCCCTAAATGGTCCTGAATTTCTCGGGTGCTAATCCCTTTCGCATACAGCGCAATAATTTGTTCTTCGATGCCCGTTACATTCGACTGATGCTTCTTGACGACCAAGGGCTCAAACTCGCCCAACCGATCCCGAGGAATAGCGATTTCCTGCTCACCATACTCACTGACTACGGTTTTACGGCTCTTTCCGTTACGGCTGTTTGGCGTGAGCTTCGCTTTCACCTCATGCTTTCCATAGCCCAAATGAGTATCCATTTCGGCTTCCAGCATCTCCTGAATCGTCTCCGCAAACAGCTCTTTTAGAGCATTCTGCGCATCCTGTGCGCTTACCAAATTGTTTTCCTTAATAAATTCCCGTAACTGCTGTTTTGTCCAAAGTCCCATGTGTTCTCCCCAACCTTTCTCTTACTTCCATTTTAATGGGTTTGAGAGTTTACACAATATATTTTACAGACTCTTAAAAAATCATTTGAATTTGAACAAACCTTACAAAAAACTATAACTCGTCAAGTAGAACTTGTTTCTCAATTAGAGTTTCGAGAATTATTAACTCAAGAAACTATTCTTAGTTCACCTTGTAAACAGAGTCTCAACCCAGATCCTTATAACGAATCAATTAACATTGAAAATGATTTGCTCTCTCCATAAAAAAAAGGCCGTTCATTAGAACAGACCTTTAAATTAACCAATAGTTTAAAACTATTCAAAAACTGGTCCCGTCTCATTGTAGTCTAAAAACCGATAAGATTGAGTATTTAAGAATCTTAATTTCTTTGATAGTAATCTATAAATTTTCTCATCGTGAGTACTCATTACTATCTGTTTGTTTAATGTTGATGTTGTTTCTTCTGACGAAATACTTCTTAAAATATCAATAAAGGCTAAAATATTGATATCATCCATACTTTGAACAGGATCGTCTAAAAGTATAGTGCTTAATCGTGTACATTGTTGTCTTAATGCAAGAGCGAAAAAAATGCTAATAGCAACTACGTTCATTTGGGCTGTACTAAATGTAAACGCTGGGTTTATTTCACAACTACTTTGATCTTCCTTAAAGCATTTTATCTGTAACACATTATTGCCACTGTTATTTGTGCCTAATTCCAATTTAATATTAGTAAAATAAGGATGAGGATAAATGCGTTTGTATATATTATTTATAAGATGTTCGTTTTCTTTTAATGTTGTACCATTCATTTCCTCAATAACTTTATCTGCTGCATCATTAATGTCTTCGAGTCGTTTTAATACTTTCGCATGTTCATCAACTTCTTTTTCCAGATTGCCCTTCAGTATTTTGAGTCTTTTTAACTCTTCATAATCTTTGTTATTGTTTACCAATTGAACTATTTGCTGAAGTTTCTTAACAATCATATGAAGTTCTATTTTCTTATGTTCATTTTCTTTTATAAGTGAAGAAAGAGAATTTATCTCTAAAACCAATTCTGAATCTATATCTGCTATATTCAATGACCCAAGCTTATCCTCAAACCCTTTTACGTATTCATCTAAATTAATTATTCTCTTTCTAATATCTTCTGAATTAGTCTCTTGAATATTAGCATTTGCAAAAACTTCATTATTAATCTTGAGTTTTATATTAATTTCTTGTAATAACTCATTACCTTCTGTAGAGAACCCTACCTTTCCAATCATATCAATATAATTAGAGTTCTGTTGTCGATTTATTTCTAATTGCTGTTCTAACATTCTGTATTCACTAAGAATGTTACTTTGAGAAATCTTATGCTCTGATAAATTTGCATTAAGTTTAGTAAGAATTTCAACTAATCTTATCTTTGATTCATTATATGATGAAATAAATTCTTCGAGATTACTCTGTACTTCCCTATCAATATCTAAAATTCTTTTTTTCAAACCTTCAGATATGTAAATATTACTCTTAATCTCATCGCTTTCTTCAGCTAGAGTGCTATCGATGTTTCGAATCAACACATCAAAATCAAACCCTGTACCACAAACTGGGCAGTCTACTTCGTTTGTATGATTATGTTCATTAGCAGTCACAATGTGATCTCTTGATGTTTTTAGTATATCTCTATATTTTTTATCAATTTTCATTATTGATTCATTTTTTTGATCTAAACGTTCAAGCTCCTTTTCTAAATTGTTTTTTTCAAATTGTCTATTCTCAACCCGAGAAATTTTTACGTTAATTTGGTTATGTAGTGCAAAAATGATTTCATTGGTTTCATATACACTTTTTTTCAAAAAATCATCTGCGGATACTATGTTTAGAATCTCTAAACTCTCTCTTAACGTGTTCTTTAAAAGTGATAGTTTATCTATAACTTCTATTTTTTGATGTATTATTGAATCAATACTTCCAAATTGAGTACTCAAACGATTAGAGAATGATTCAATCTCCTGGATACATTCTGATACTTTATTTAGGCTATTGGATTTTTGGAGTTTTTTATTTTCTAACTCTCTTTGGCTATCAGAATAATTTCTGTACATTTCAAAATTATTAATTAGATAATTTAAATTTTGTATTTCAATAATAACTGGAATAGCATTACGCAATTTTTCCGCATCACTTTTTGTGCTTAAATATATTTCTTTTCTTGAGTTAATATCTTCAAGACCTTTGATTCTATTTGTTAGATCACTTAATTGTAAATTAATACTTGCTAGATAAAAAGAATTTTGTTTAACAACACTATTTATAAAATTTATGGTTTCTTCATTGAATAAACTATCTCCTTTAAAGTTTCCTATTTGCTCATTTCCAGTTATGTTACGCGATTTTGACAATAGATCGTCAATGAAATCATTTATATTACTAAACCCTTCAACGTTAAAATTCTGTTGAACGTTTACTCTGTCATTTAATACTGCTAAGGAAGGAGTTATTTTTACTATTCTTTCATTGATAAACTTGATCTTATCATTTATTTCTTTTTTTATATTAGTAATTTGTTCATTATATTTTTGAAATCTACTTGTCCCTAAAAGAGAGGAAATTTGACTGTACCTATCCGGACCTTTTAATCCCTGTACAAAGTATTTCAACTTATCTTGCGTAAGTATATGGAATTGTGAGAATATATTTTGAAACTCTAATTTCCCTTTCCAATCATCATGTATTAGGAGATCATTTAATTTATTTGTTGCAGCTTGATCATAAAGAACACCAGAGTCTGTTCCATAAAGTATGATTTTAGATTTATTTAATCCATAATCAGTATTTTTGTATTCAAAATTCATTGCTTCTCTAACTAACACGTACCTTTTATCAGCATCTAAAAGTTCCAGTGTGACTTTAGCAGGCATTTCATACGGCTGATAATTTATAAAGTGATTTTTACTTTTCTCCTCATTAGGCTCTTCAAAGCGGAAAAGTTTTCCCGTAAATCCCCACTCAACTGCATCAAAAAAAGAAGTTTTCCCAAAACCATTTGAACCTGATAAGATCGTGAAATCCGAACCTTTAGTCATATCAAATATTTTCGGTTCTCTATATCCTCTAAAATGGTCAACTACTACTTTAGTTAATCTAACTTCCTTCATAATTAATCCCCTTTAAGCTGATCAACCAGCTCATTTTTATGGAGTACTAAATCAGATAATATTCTATCCGATATAATATTTTTGTTAAAAGTAACCTTCTCTCTTAATTGTTGAAAAAACTGATCATCTGTTATTAAGGCATTTAATTTTTCCAACTGATAAAAATTTGAAGTTAATGGCAATTTAAAATTAAAATTTTCTATCAGTTCTTTTTGATCTTTTGCCTTTATCACATATTTTTTACAACAAAAGCGATCCTTTTCAATAAAATGATATTCATCAATAGTTAAATCATCCTCACGAATATAAATCAGCAAATAATAGATATCCCACCGAATATCGTTTCTAGAAAAAAGTTCATTTTGTAAATAAAGAGCTATGTCATGATCTTGAACCAGCTCCCAATTTTTAAACATCTCATATTTATTATCAAAAATTTTGCAAGCAAATATATATTTTTCTCTGTTTGGATCTATATATAAACAATCAATATATTTACATCTGGGATCAATAATCTTTTCCATATCGAATTTAAGAAAAAAATCATCAACAAATGAATAAATACTAAATTGATCCAACACGATCCCCACCCAACACTTTATTCAATTGATCTATGAGTTCTTCAATTGTATTTTTGGTTTGAAAATTAAAAGCATGCTCGCAATGGTAAATGAAGTCATACTTGGTTTTCAAATTATTAAATTCTTCTTTTCCTTCTGCTGTTTCAAGATCCACTTCAGTGATTTGTGTAATAATATGATCAAAGTCAATCAGCGCAGAACGATTCTCACGGAAACAATTATCCGCAGCAACATTTCCTATTATTACTTTTTCCACTCTACTTATGTCTACATCAGGTTCATTAAAATAACGCAATAACCTTAATATTACTACGTTATACTCGCTTCTTTCTGCTGTATGTAGATAAGCCAAATTAGTATTACCATCTAGATTTATGGACTGTCCCTTATTATCTATCAATTTAATTTCTGGATAAATGAATGAGATAAGACTTAAGTTAATGACTATATTTTTTATAAGTTCTTTATTATCAATAAATTTAATTTCTTGAGGATCCTGAAACAAAGTAAGGAAAGGAACTTTAATATTACAAATCACTTTTTTGAAATTTTCTTCTCCCAAGTTTTTTATTTGAGTAAGAATTAACTCAACTCTGTGAATAAGTTGCTCCTTTATATTTATAGACCTAATTCCATCTATACTCTTGATCTCTTCAAAAAGAACCATTAAAAATTGTGTAAATGATAAATCCTTGGATTTAATTAATGCTTCGACTTCAGAAATAGAAACTACCTTATTAATTGAAAAAAACTTCTCGACAATATAATTGTATTTATCTATAAATACGTTTAAGTCAGTTGAAGTTACCTTTTCAATTTTCAAGCTTTTTAATATCTCTATTAATCTAGGTTTAATAGTTTCCAGTTCTAATTCTTTGAATGATTCATAATCAGATATCACATCAGTAATCCAACGATCTAATTTCGCTTCATGTTCGATTTCAGAAGCAAAGTTATCCAGTAATTGAATCGCTGGACCAGTGAAATCAATTGAGGTTGCAAAATAATAAGTAAACTGATCAATATCAGTGATGAGTGTATTATCTAAATGATAATGCAGTGAAAATTTAATAATTTCTTTCGCAACTTGAGGTTTGTCAACTCTATCACCAAATCTTTTACATTGAATAATACCTGTATATTTATTATTCAATTGTAAAGTACAATCTCTTCCTTTTTCCCCAACCCCAGGCATTAGTGTAATTCTATTATGCCTGGTTTTATATAGCGGAGAATTTTGAATTTCCTCTTTGAAAATATAGTAAACAATAATTTCAAATTGCCTATCATCAAGTTTTTCAAAAGGATATCCATCTTCAGAATTATATGCTTTTGGTTTTCCACATAAACTTAGTTCAACCGTCATCTCATTTTCTGTAATTGGCTGCATATCTACACTCCAGACGTTATTCTTAAATAGTATTATTGGATATGTTCCCTATATTTCTTTTCGCAAATAACTTTCACTTTTTAATCATAATTCTAGTAGTCTATCGCCGAGTTCGCATTACTCCAATATTATTTTAATGAAGTTCATTTTATAGAATTATTTAAATGCCATGAGCCATTTTTTATACTTCCAGTATTGATTTTACCAATTTTTTCAACAGCTCAGTTAGGAGATTTATCATGAAACCATATCCAAATTTGAAAAATAGTTATATAGCACAAGCTAATAATACCAATTTAATTGATTTTGCTAGATCCCATGGCTACACCCTCGAAAACGGCGGCCGCCGCGCACTACATGCAAAACAAAGTGGTGGCCTTTACTTTTTCAAAGACAGCAATAAGTACTATCACTTCTCCACTGATACCCACGGCGGCCCAATTGACTTTGTAATGCAATTCTGGAATATGAATTTCAAAGAAGCTGTAGCTTTTCTATTGGAGAGTGAAATTCCAGTTTTCACACCCGTGCTCCACCCGCCTCAAACAGCCGACCAGCTCATCCTCCCAGCCAAGGCATCCAACTATAGGCGAGTCGCTTGGTATCTCGTACACGTTCGAGGAATTGACTCCGAAATCATGTCCCACCTCATGCACGAAAAAAAGCTTTTCCAGCAATCCAAAACCGGAAACTGTGTTTTCATCGGACACGATCCTGATGGAATTCCAAAGTACTGTTCGATGAGAGGCAGCAATCCTAATCGTCCCTTTAAACAGGATCGAATACACTCAGATAAAAGCTATCCTTTTCACATCCCTGGTAGTGATAACAGTAAACGAGTCTACGTTTTTGAAAGCCCCATCGACGCCATGAGCCATGCCACTATCACCAAACTGAACGGGCTAGACTGGCGAGCAGATCATCGAATCTCCCTTGGTTGCTTATCAGATCATGCCTTAAAGCGCTTCCTATCCCAACACACTATTCATGAAATCATTTTCTGCTTAGATAATGACTATAACGCCACTTGTCGAGATGGCAGCCCGGCTCCCAATTGGGGACAAGAGGCTGCCTTTAAATTTGCCCATAAGTATGATCAGTTAGGATATCAGACCAGTATCCAAACGCCACACAATAAGGATTTCAATGTAGATCTGGTTTCTATGCGTCAGCCCACAACCGAAGAGAAATCACCTATTCATGAGGAGGATTGTGACTATGAGCTATAAGCTTTTTTCTCATTGGATAAGAGGACTGCCGTCCCACCACCAGAGGGCACCGCCCGATGGTGGTGGTGTAAAGGCAGGAATAGCAAAATGTCATTTTGCGAGAAAACAGCGTGGAAGCAGAGCTTCCACCGACATTTCTAGTGATTTTCGCCCGGTAAACGAATGTCGCATAAGAGTATCCTAATGGGAAGGAGATGCCATGGCACAAGCTGAGAAAACCGTACAGATCACCGTCAAGCTCCCAAAGAAACAATATGAAGCGTTGAAAAAGTACTCGGCCACCAAGCATCTCAGTATGTCAGATATCGTACGTGCCTTTATTCAAAAGGGGATGTCTGTAGATGCCTATACCGAAGAGATTGATTTCATCACTACTATTATCCGCCAGGAGATCACCATTGCCATCAATAGTTTGAGTAACCGGTTAGCCGGACTGGCTAGCAAAGACCTCATCATGTCCGCCGCCTCTTATTACTCCACCATTGCTATCATTGCGGATTTAATAGATGTGAATCGTTATACAACTTTCCGGGAGATTGAGAAGAAGGCTCGGCAGCTTGCAGTGGAATACATGAAGATGAAGCTCACTGATGTGGAGAAGCTATTCCTCTCCGGTGATGGTTTTGAGCAGGATGCTGAGCGACTACGCGGAGGCGATACCGATGTCGGCTCTGATCTATAAGCAACGCTTCTTCCACCCCAATAAGCCCAAAACCGCAGTCAGCAATTACTGTCATATTGGTTATATCGCCACCCGTCCCGGTGCAGTTCGGCATGATGCGAAAAACCATGGTCTATTTGGAAAACTAAGGCCCGGCGAGATGCAGATATTTGATTCCTGGCAAGAAGTGGCGCGAACTGTCCGAGATATTTCGCAGCAAGGCAAAAACATGTATCGTGGCATTATTTCTTTCCGCAAAGAAACTGCAATGGAACTAGGACTATCAAACTTCACGGCATGGCAGCAGTACATGGAGCAGCACATTGCCACACTTGCAGCTCAAAACCAGATTAAAACAGAGAACCTCAGCTGGGCTGCCGCCCTTCATAACGAAATGGATCATCCCCATCTTCATGTGGTGTTCTGGGACAGGAAACAAGAAATCATGAAGAACTTCACTTCCCCCGAAGTCCCCAACCGCATTCGAAAACAGTTGATTAAAGACACGTTCGCTTATAAAATCAAACAGTTTATTGCCATGCGGGATCAGGCCAAATCCGGAGTATCCGAGATTACCGATCAATTGGTATCAGAATTTGAGAACTATCTGAAGCAGTTGAATCCCAAAGCATTTCGAGCATTCCAGCAGCAGTTCGAAATTGACGATGAAGACTCTCTTCTCCACTTTCCTAAACATCATTTGGTGGAGCCCTCTTCTGTCAAGAAGTTGGCTGAACAGCTTTTTCAATTGCGTCAACAAATGCCGAAATTCGGAAGACTTGCGTACAAGCTGTTGCCTCCTGAATCGACAACACCGCTGGATAAGTTTGTACAGAACATCTTGCAAGAGAATCGTTATCTGGCTCAGATGGTAGATGATTACGTCGAGGCCAAAATGAACCTGGCTATGCTTTATGATTCTAATCCAGATCATTTGAACAGGCAGCGTGCTAAGTATCAGGCTGAAGCAGAAAAACGTATCGCCAACCGCATCCTCTCCACGGTTCGCACCATCATCCAGCTAGAGAAGGATGCCAGCTTTAATATCAAACAAGCTAATTGGCAGTATGCCATGACAGAGCAATTAGTGCTTGAGCTGCTTAACCTGATGGAAGGCTTGGCGATGAATGCTCAGATGGATTACGACGACAAAAGCAAGCTAATGGGCGGTGACTTTTCGAAGCAGGCTAAGAAAGAACGGTTTCTTCGAAATAAGGATAAAGGATTCGATAGGTAGTGTGAGTCTCCAACCACATCGAAGGGAATGATCAAATGTTTTTTACCAATGGAAAGCTGCAATCGTTTGAGAAACTGATGCGTCAAACTCCACGGAAGCATCGACCACCTTCAGAGGACAAACCGAATCAACAACCTCAAGTAATTCCTTCTCAGGAGAATCCATCTCAGCTCAAGGAGCAATCGGCCAGTGGAGATCAATAATCGAGAATGAAAGAGGTGCTGGAAGCAGAACTCTCCCGTTTGGGTTTGAATATCCAGCGTGAATCGTCCTCCGTTCTCTCTGTTCTTCAAAAGAACGACCCTATCGCATTTATTCATCAGAATGGTGAAATTCATTATCCAGCTAATGCCGAAGCTGCACTTGCTCACCAGATTCCAAGCATTGTCGGAAAGGTCTGGGAGATAGAACGCAGCTATCGTAATGCTGTCCAGCTTGGAATCTCCAGTTTGAGCAGTTACCGCAGTATGCTGGAATATAACTATCATGTATTAGCAGGCCGTTACGATGGGGACGGTGAGTTTCGCTTTGTTACGTGGGAGATGAATAACGAGCGGACTGGATTTACCATGGGCCATTATTTTTATCGCAATGAATATGAGAAGGCTAAGGACGATTTTCTAATGCGAAGTGGATTACTCGACAAGGGTAGATTGTTTGAAACCGATCAGCTCAGTTCGTTTTACGCGGCCCTCCTCTATCGTAGCATTAATGATTCCACACTAGGGTATAACGAAAAACAATCCATTGACCATCTTCTAAAGAAAATTGAGTCACTGACTCCCCATTCTCTAAATCCCCTTCAATCGCCACTTCAAGCTGAACTGGATCACGAACAGTAGCCTTCTTGAAAGGTGTGCCTCAAATGAAAAGTAAAAGCGAATTTTATAAAAGCTTTTTTGCTGCCCTATCCCAGCAAGGGATTGAGGTTCGGCGTTCCACATCCGCGGACTATTTAGCAGATCTATATCAGAAGGATCAGATCATTGCCTTCTATACACGGATGGACAGCATTGAACGCAATCCTTTTGTTACTGTCTCAGATCGTCTTATGAGCAGCATTTCAGACCTGGCACGGAAAACAGCCTTGCAGCTAGGTGTTTGTACCGAAAAGCCATACACCGATAAGGATGAGAAGATCACAAACGGTGTCTACAAGCTTAGTGAATACGGGGATGTCATTCTTGCTTGCAAACATCATCCTCTATTCGAATATGTGTTTTCGACCTACCGTCTTGCGCCAGAGAATGGAATACCGGTACAACGCCAATATTTTTATGACAGAAATGAAGCAATGGAGAACTTTGCAGTCCGCAGCGGCCTGGTAGATGGTAAGAAACTATTCAGCGAAAATGAGATTATTCTCATTCATGATGAGATGGTCAAATTCCTCATAAGTCCCAACGACAAGACTATGGAGCAATTCGAACAGGTCCAGATCCTGATCGACCGATTGGAGGAACTACTGCCCGAGCTTAAAGATCGGGAAATCCACCTGAACTACGAACATGAATTTAGTCATGACTTTGACGGTAACTCGGAGACGCTCGAAATTACCGAAGATGCTCGGTAACAACTCATCTTTGTTATAAAAGGAAGTGAGTTCATGCCTCAGCCCGAAAGCTCGATATGGGGTAATATTTTAACCTGCGCGGAAATTGGCCTGCATGTGTACGGCATGATGGCCGAACACAATAGCGGCATTGTTGTGGATGCTGATTATGCCAAAGAAGTACTCAGTGAAGAAGCGTTGCATGCTGGAGAGTCACAAGGTGATCATATCTATTTCGACGACGCCAAAAGTATCATTCCTGCTTATGAACTGCTCAAGAAAGATGCAATTACGGATCCGGAATTCAAAGAATGGTGCGGCTCGCCAGAAAAGTTGGCCCAGGATGGAGAGTTTTTTGCTCCGGAGTATTTTGGAGGAATGACCCCACCAGCAACTACACCATGGGGAGACATTACGGAGAGCCAAGAGTTCTACAATGGTATTTCCATGGTGAATCATGACGGAGAGTGGGCACTCGCGGTTCATCAAACGATCGCAAAGCACTGTCTGTCGGAGATGGCACAAGAGGTAGCAGCTGGTCAAGAAAACTATCTCTTTTATCCACTCGATGCTTGCTCCATTCCGGTTTATGAATTGTCCGCTTCTCACCCTGCTATGCTGGAACAAATTATCAACGAAGATAGCCTGGTGCATACCCTATGCGAGGACCATCCCGTCTATGTAACGATGCATAATCTTCATGTTGAAGAATGGGGCCGTATTTATGATCAGCCGGCACCCAGATCACTCTTTCTACAAATACAGCTGGATCAGGAAGCCCGCTTCCCTACTCCAGAACAGTATGATAACTTCCAACAATTCCATCAAGATTCTATCTCCCTGAGAGAACGACCTGATAATTTTTTTGAACCCACAGAGGAGCCTGAGTGGTGAAAACGAAACAAAGGCTGCTGCTTTGCACGCTTTTAATAACTATCGGTTCCATCTTTAATCTCTTCTTTTCTACGGCCCTGCATGGTGCCTTATCCGGTTCAACTTCAACCCTCACTGTCCCCTCCCTAAATACAAGCCTAGGTAGTCTTATTTCTAGCAGAGTTCACTTTCTGCTCTTTCTTTGTCTTCAAGGATTTACTTTACTCCTGTCCGCTCTCTTTATCGCCTCCAATAACCGGCCTTATCAAAGTAAACTGAAGCAAATTGCACCCGGGATTGAAACACCTGTAGTGGTGGGACAAAATCAGCATGGTTCCGCACGATGGCTCCTAGAAGAGGAATGGGCTGATGCCTTCGACTGCGAATTGCTCGATCTGCATCATCCCTATATTCGCCATTTGATTCATTCCGGTTACGACGACCTGCATTTCCGACAAACCGATCTGAAGGAGGACTTTCACCGTGAGAATGCTTCATCCGAAGTCTATTCCGAAAGTGAACACCGCGATTAACCATCCTCGCCCAACTGCAGCACCACCTCTGATCAAATCTGGTGGTATTGTCCTAGGATTACAACAAGCGCGAAGTCAGGAGCGTCTTTTCTTTATAGGGGACGATGTTCATTCTCTCTGTATCGGCGCGACACGCAGCGGGAAATCTCGAACAGTGGTCCTTCAATCCATCGGACTCTTAGCATTAGCCGGAGAGTCATTGGTTATCTCTGATCCGAAAGCAGAGCTATTTCATTATAGTAGCGTCCTGCTGGAGAAGCTGGGTTATGAAGTATTTGCTCTCGATTTCCGCCATCCGGAAAAGAGCCACCATTACAATCTGCTTCAGCCTATCATTGACGCGACGCTGGCTGGAGACCAAGAGCAAGCAGAAATGCTCGCTTGGGACATGACGAACGTGCTGGTAGGCAAAGCTCAGGGTGAAAAAATCTGGACCAACGGAGAAATGTCGGTCATCGCCGCCTCGATCCTCAGTGTCGTGTGGGATAACGCCAAGCGCCCGGAGTTTCAAAATATGACCAATGTCTATTGGTTTCTAGCGGAGATGAACAAACAAATCGGCAACAAAACACCGATGCAGGAGTACATTAAACGGTTGCCTCAGAATCATCCTGCTCGGGCTCTGCTCAGCATCTCCGACATTGCTCCCTCCCGCACCAAAGGTAGTTTCTATACCTCAGCGTTGACCACATTGCGCCTCTTCACTTCCAAATCCATTTATGCCATCACACACAAAAGCGACTTTTCTTTAGCCGACATCGGCAATAAGAAACAGGCGCTTTTTATTATCCTCCCCGATGAGAAGACAACCTTTTATCCTGTGGCTTCGCTTATGGTATCACAGTTGTACGAACTATTAACTACCGAAGCAGACAATCGTGGAGGACGCTTAAAACAACGGGTCAATTTTATCCTTGATGAGTTTGGTAACTTTACGCCCATTGCCGATTTCACAAATAAGTTGACGGTTGGCGGAGGGCGTGGAATGCGCTTTAACCTATTTCTACAGAGTTTCGAACAATTAAAAGAAAAATACGACGACCATGTAGCCAATACGATCAAATCCAATTGTCAGACTTGGATATATCTACAGGCTGACGATTTAGAGACGCTGCGGGAAGTCAGTGAGAAACTTGGGACATATACAACGTCCAGTTACCAGTTATCTGCATCACATGGCAAATATTCGACTCCAAGCACCTCACACAGCTTAAATCTGCTTGAGCGCAAGTTGTTAACGGTAGACGAGGTGCACCGTGTCTCACGCCCTTATCAGATTGTGCTATCTCGTTCCCACCCAGCAATGATGTATTCTCCCGATCTATCCTCTTGGGTATTTAACGCGATGATGGGCCTTGGAGACAAGGAGCACAATCGCAAAGTGAGAGAAGAACGAGAAACGCGGCGAATCGTACGAACGAATACGAATGAGGAGGTGAAACTTTGGAACATTTGGATCTACTATCAGAAAGATATCACCCGGCAGATGGCCGAACAACGGCAACAAGCAGCCGCTCAAAGCGGATTCTTCCCTCCGGGTTCAGACGACGATTAAGGTCCGGCCGCTTCTCTTCGGTTATACGAACTGCAGCAGCCGTACTATTTACTCTTTACTACAATTGGATTGAATCCGCATCCGTTTATGCTTCCGGCGACATTAAAGGTAGCAAGCTGGTGACCGGGACCGAGAAATTAATTGGCGATGTCACAACTTGGTTGATGATTCTGGCTCCTGTAGTTTCCGGTTTGCTCATTGTTTATTTTAGTATCCGGCGCTCTGCCGCTGATGAGATGGACACCAAAAAGTGGAGCAACCGTATCATTGTTGCCGTTGTATCCTGCATTGGCGCGGTACTCGGCGCAGCCACCCTTAATATCATTATTGGCTACTACAAGTAAAGCAAGCTTGCTAACCATAGCAGGCTCTTTTCTATGCTCACACTGAATTCTGGAGGTTATGAATAATGAAAAAATGGATGAAGGCTTTACCGAAGAAATTTGCTCACATGGGGAGCAATGCAAAGACAGTAATTAGCAACCGACGCGGGGAAGGTTTTGTGGATACGGCAGTAAAAATCCTGATGGCAGTTGTGATTGGTGCACTCGTGCTAGGCGGTCTGTATCTGTTGTTTGAAGGAACGATCTTGCCTACACTCACTCAGCGAATCAAGGAAATGTTCAACTACAAAGGTTAAGCAGCCTTCATAGGAAGCGGCGGTCACGCCGCTTCTCTTAGAAAGGAGGAACAGATGGAGAAGATCTTACTGCTGCTCGTCGTTGCTCTGCTTAACGGGGCGTTGATTTACATGGACACTTTGTTAAAAGACATCCTCCCCATCTCCTTGTATGCAGAGAAATATATGACCCTCACAACCGGTACGAATCTACTGGAAAGCTTGTACGATATTTTATTTGGCTTTGGAGTTGCAGTGATGATTCTCAAATTTCTGAAAAAGGGCTTTGAGATTTATGTCCTGTGGACCGATGGGGATCCGGATGAAGAACCGCTGTTTCTACTGACCAATTTTTTCAGGGCAATGGCTGTTGCCATTTGTTTTCCCACCATCTATACCTGGATCGGTCAAATGGTCGAAGAGCTAACCAATCAGTTACTGGTCGTCATAGGACAATCGACCGACTACAACTGGCAGGCATGGGTTAACAGCATCAGCTCACTCGGACTTGTGACCGCTCTATTCGGATTGGTCTTCGTGGTTTGTTTCTTCATCCTGTATTTCCAGTTTCTAATGCGCGGACTCGAAATGTTTATCCTTCGTGTTGGCATTCCGCTAGCCTGCGCTGGATTACTGGATAATGACCGTGGTGTGTTCCGTGCCTATACCCAGAAATTTGTGCAATCCATGTTGACGGTAGTCATTCAAATCGCCTTAGCCAAATTAGGTGTGGGGCTGATGCTGCAATCCCATGTCTTCTGGGGCTTAGCTTGTATGATGCTCGCGATCAAGACACCACGTTTCCTCTCCGATTTCTTGATTACAACAGGTGGCGGTGGAGGGGTTGTAAACAATGTCTATCACTCCGTCAAACTCATAGGCATGGTCCGCAAAATGACGAAGGCCGGGTGACTGAATGGATACCCTGGAGGAGTTGGCACAAGCTCTTATCGCCTTAATCCGTCTTGGCTGCGCCTGTCGCTTGGTGTATTGCATGGTACGTCTGGCTGGGGCTGATGAGGAAGCAACGAAATACAAGAAGCGTAGCCGAAACGTAGTACTGTTTTACATTCTTGCCGAAAGCATCTGGCAGGTGAAAGATATCATTTTGTTCTATTACCAATAGGAGGTCTGAGATGACTCAAGAATCGCAAACGTTGTATATTCCGATGGGTGTGAAGCCAGAAGCCGAATGGTTTCCCGGTTTTGGCAAACAGCAATTAGGTCAGGCTTTTATCGGTTCACTCCTCACTGTACTTCTGGCGCTATTACTCTGGCTGATCAATGGCAGTGTGCCTATGGCCTTAGTTACTTTCTTAACCGGTGTTTCCGCCTCTGTGATGATGACCACGAAAGACCGAAATAATCTGTCTGTTCTCGATCAAGTACGCTTTATGGTTCACTTTGCCAAAAGCCAAAAGGTATATCCCTATAGGAGTCTACCTGAATGGCCGTGGCAGGAGAAGCAACCTTGAGTCTGTTCCTAAATATCATCCTTCTGAAAGGTTTACTTCTTACCTTGCTCCTGACTTATGCCAGCATTCAGGATGTGAAAACTCGCCAGATCCCTGATTCTCTTTCCGTAGTTATTACCACTCTAGGATTCATACACTTCTCTCCTCTTTTTTCCTTATCCGGGATGCTCCTTACTGGCATACCGTACCTTGTTGCGGCTGTAATCTCCAAAGGCAAGCTCGGAGGCGGTGATATCAAACTTATGGCAGCCTGTGGCTTTGTGCTAGGTCCTGTAGGTGGCACGATTCAAAGCATCATTGGATTAACACTTGTTCTATTCACTGCTGCAGGTATCGGCATCAAATCCGGTTATCAATCTGCTAAACAAACTTCTCTGCCGCTGGCTCCCTTTTTATCTGCCGGCGGTCTTTTTGCGTTTATCATGCTCCAACTCTAAACCCTTCCACAGGAGGTTTTGTCTCTTATGCACAGATTTAAAAATCGTTCAGTATTAGGAGCAACTTGTATTCTACTCTCCCTCATCATTTGTTTTGGTATTGCACCACTCTTAAACCGTGCAGCCAGCAATACCACTCCAATCATCCGTATTACCAAGGATGTTGCCAAAGGCTCAATAATTCAGTCTGAACAGGTAGAAACCGTTGAGGTAGGAAAGCTCCATTTGCCTGAAGCTGTTCTCAAAGCGACAGAGACCGTCGTTGGACAATATGCGGCGGTGGATCTCAAAAGCGGCGACTATTTGCTCCCTGCCAAGTTATCTGCTGTTCCACTAGATGCTTACCTCAATCGACTGGATGGGCATAAACAAGCCTTGTCCGTCACAATTAAAAGCCTTGCAGCAGGATTATCCGGAAAACTTCAACCTGGAGATATCGTGACTTTAATCGCTTCAGATTACGGAGAAATGCGCACGACTACGATGCCTCCAGAACTACAGTATGTTGAAATATTGGCTGTCACTGCAAGCAGCGGACTGGACGCCCAAACAAGTACTAACGTCACCGCTGAAGACGATGAGGAAAATGAACTCCCTTCGACCCTAACCTTACTTGTCCAACCGCAGCAGGCTCAACTTTTAGCCGATCTTGAGAATAAAGCTAAGCTGCATACGTCCCTCGTGTACCGCGGAGACCCTGTTACCGCCAAAGCTTTTACCGACAAACAAGATGCTTACTTTACAGCCCCGCAAAAGAAAGGAGAGGCAAATGAGTAATAAACCGTTGATCGCTGTTTGGGGCAATCCCGGTAGCGGCAAGACCGTAACGACGATCAAGCTGGCTAAAGCTTTTGCCGCTAAAAAGAAGAATGTTCTGATTCTTTGCTGCGATGCCCTTTGCCCCTCCGCTTCCATAATCCTGCCGCAAGCTGCCAAGCAACAACGCTCCCTAGGCGAACTGCTCAGTTTGCCTGCGTTGACTCAAGAAGAATTACTACGGTTTGCTCTACCACTGGATGGTTTTCCTCATATTGCTTTAATTGGTTACAAAAAAGGGGACACCGCTTTTACGTATGCTTCTTACGATAGAGAACGTGCTGTCGATCTCCTAACATTAGCAAGACATCTGGCAGATGTGATATTGGTTGATTGCTCCAGCTATCTGTCCGCCGATCCCCTTTCCACGGTAGCACTCGAACTGGCCGATACCGTCTATCGGCTGCATAGTTGTGAGCTGAAAAGCCTGATGTTCTATGCTTCCTATTTACCATTGTTGACGGATAGACGGTTTCGCCGTTCTTTGAATGTTTCTGTACTTTCCAATGTTAAAGCAGGGCAAGACGAACGGGAATACAGTCAAGTTTTCGGAGGTATTGAGGTAACCCTTCCCTATGTGACAGAACTAGAGCAACAAACGTCAGATGCACGGCTGCTCGATGATTTGTCTGGCAAAGAAGCAAAGACATATCTCAGTCGCGTTGAACATTTAATTCAACTCGCTTTAACGGAAGAACATCAGCACATTGCGAAATCAAAAGATAAATCTTCTATAATTTCAACCCGTAATGCGACGATCTTAAATCTCCTCGATTGGCTGAAATCACTCCTACCAAAACGCCGAGGTGATGGTCAATGAATCAAGCTTCTTCACTATTTTTCTCTGCTACTCAGTCCAAGCCCTTTACGGATGTGTTAAAGGAAGTTCAGACTTATCTTTCCGGGAAATATGCCACACTGATGAGCCACCATCCTGAGGAACAAAAACAGCAGATCATTTCCTATATGAGTCAATATCTAACCGACCAACGGCTACATGTGCCAGGACTGACATTCGATGAATTAATCAATCGACTGTATGCCGAGATGGTGGAGTATTCTTTTTTGACTCGTTATCTCTTTTCAAGAGATGTCGAGGAAATCAATATCAATAGCTACAATGATGTGAAAATCAGCTATACGGATGGACGAATACTCCCCGCTGAAGAACAGTTTTCTTCACCAGAGCATGCGGTGGATGTCATTCGGCGACTTCTGCATCAATCCGGTATGATCCTCGACTATTCTCAGCCCATTGTCCGGGGCCATCTGGCCAACAATATTCGCATTACCGTATTCGGTGCTCCCATTACAGATAAAGATAAAGGGATTGCTGCTTCTATACGGATCATTAACCCTCAGAAGTTAGCCCGAGAGGATTTTATTCAGAATGAAACAGCGACCGCGGAAATGCTGGACTTCCTTAGCATCTGTCTAAGGTATGGGTTATCCATGTGCGTCACTGGAGCCACCGGCAGCGGGAAAACAACCTTGATGAGCTGGCTGCTATCCACGATCCCCTTTGACAAACGTATCTTCACTATTGAGAATGATTGCCGTGAGTTTGATCTGGTCATTACCGACGAAAACGGCCGAGTTCTGAACAATGTGGTGCATACTGTGACACGCTCCAGCGAAGACCCCCGCCAGCATATCGATCAGGAAAAACTTCTGGAATTCGCCCTGACTGCAAACCCCGATATTATTTGCGTCGGAGAAATGAAATCTGCTGAAGCTTTTGCTTCTCAAGAAGCAGCTCGAACTGGTCATACCGTGATTACCACTACCCATGCGAATTCTTGTTTTGCTACCTATTACCGGATGGTGACGCTCTGTACCCAGAAATATGATATGAATGACCAGACCCTGTACAACCTGGTAACAGAAGCCTTTCCACTCATTTTGTTTGTGAAGAAACTTGAGGACAATACCCGCAGGATGATGGAAATCACAGAATGCTGCATACTCCCAGATGGTCAGCGTGTCATTCATACGCTATTCCGGTTTGCCGTCCATGCTACTTACGAAGAAGCCGGCCGTATTTGCATCGACGGCGCTTATGAGAAGGTTAGTGACATTTCCATCGGCCTACAGAAACGGTTGCTCGAAAACGGTTTGCCCTTATCTTCATTGCATCGCTTGCTATCCGGAGGTGAAGCCTCATGACGTTTATGCTGCTGTTAGCCTCTATCGGTTTAACTGCAGGCTGCATGTTGATCTTTCAACTCACTCCTTACACATTAGCCCAAGAACTCTCCGAACTACTCTCCCATTTGTCTATTCGAAATCAAACATTAGCAAAACGGATCCGTGCTGTTCAGCACCCAAAGAAACTTAAAGGCTGGCGAGCTACAGTACATGAAGCCCAAGCCATTCTAGAACAGACGGGTCATAGTCAACGTTTTGGTTTGCTTATCGCCGGTTCCATTTCCTTAGCAATTATCGGAGCTATGCTGGCAATCCTCCTGAACAACTTGTGGTTGTTACCCGTAATGGCTGGGGGATTTGCCCTACTCCCTTTTTGGAGTGTCTTGTTCAGCTCTACCTTCTACAAGAAGCAGCTTGGTAGTGAACTAGAAACGGCTCTCTCCATCATTACCACCTCCTACCTGCGCAACGAGAATATTCTGGCAGCGATTGAAGAAAATCTCCCTTACTTGAATCCTCCCGTAGCAGACGTATTTCAAGCGTTCCTAGCTGAAACGAAACTGATTCATGCCAACCTCAGACTGGCGATTCTACAGCTTAAAGGACGGATTAATAATACCGTCTTTCAAGAGTGGTGTGATGCCCTGATTGCCTGTCAGGATGATCGAACGTTGAAATCCACACTCATGCCCATTGTCGCCAAATTGTCCGATATGCGTGTTGTCTCGGCGGAGCTTGACTATTTACTCTATGAGCCGTTAAAAGAATTTCTAACCATGGCTATCCTACTCGTCGGCAATATTCCCTTACTTTATTTTCTGAATCGCGACTGGTTCCATACATTGACTACCAGCACTCCTGGGCATATCGTGCTTTCAATCTGCGCATTGGCATTGTTTGTCTCACTGGCAGCAGTCATCCGGCTTACACGTCCTCTGGAATACAAACGGTAAGAAAGGAGAAATCAAATGCACGATTCTATTCGGTTACTAGGCAATTTGATTGAGGCATCCCCGCAAGAGCAGATCATCTTACAATCCCTGATTGAGGAATATGGGTTCCATAACTTTTGGGACCGGTTTGAGGAAGAGGAACTGTCTGACGATTTGAAAAGCAAGCTGCAGGCAGTAAAGAAGATCTTACATGCATTGGAGCCAGTCCCATCTCCTGAAGGGAGCGAATTCGATGGGCCAAGACTCTCTTGATAAGAGAATGGTCAAGGAATATATCCAATCCCTTCATCAGTTAACGGGAATTCCACTCGAAAAATTAGAGAACTATGGAAATACCAATAATCTAACGAATGCTCTGGAGCATCCCCATTCCCTGGAACTCACTTCAATGCAATTACAAAAAGTTGAGCAACTTAATGAATTCCTCATCTCTCACCGTGTTCTGCAGTGGGAAGTGGAGAATACACAGCGAAAAATCACCTCTCCAGAGCTGGCAGGAAGCTACTTCTCCGCATTTTTACATGGGCTACGGGACCGAGAACGCTTCATGGTCGCCTTCTTAGATAATGGTAACCATGTGATTGAAACACGGATTATTTCTGAAGGTGGTCTCACTGAGGCTCCTGTGTACCCCCGCAATATTTTAAAGACTGCGCTAAATTGTGACTGTACATCCATCATTATGGCGCATAACCATCCGGGCGGGAGCCTGAAGCCATCCTGGGAAGATATAGAGATGACCAAACGAATGGTTGCGATCTTTGAACCGCTTCATATTAGAATTTTGGATCACATCATTATTGGTAATGCAGGCTTTACTTCATTGACACAGATGGGGAAATTGCCGAAATCAGCTGAGGAGGCGATTAGTTATGAGGCCATCACCCTCAAAAGTCTGGAGGAAGTCGAACCGTATATTCACGCTCCTTATCCGGAGCCTGCATGGGATGGTGTAGTGCGTGAGGAAGAATGGGAGCGCTAATGGAGGTGATTGTCTATGATGTCCAGATTACTAATGTTCATTGGTTTGTTTTTCGCTGCTGGATCTTATCTCGTTATCACAGACCTGATTAAACTTCCTACACTTGCTGCCTCAAAGGCAGTCATTCAGGTCGCACGAACTGGGAAGAAAAACAGTTCTACCTTCGATGCTCTCATCTTTCGTATGTCTTCCTGGCTAGCTCCTAAGCTTCGACTAAGCGATTACTTTAGACGTAAAACGGCTGCAACCCTTCAGTCAGCTGGCATTCCACTAACCCCACAAGCCTATGTAGCTCATTCAATTGTAAAAGCGGGTTTAATTTTTGGTGGAGGATTAGTGAGTCTGCCAATTTTACCGCTGATTTCACCACTCTTTATCTTTTTAGCAATCACTGTATTCTTCAAAAACATAAGTGCGGCAAGTGAATCCGTTCGCAAAAAGAGAGAAGACATTGAAGCTGAACTCCCCCGGTTTGTAGCCACTATCGCGCAGGAGCTTAAAGCTACTAGAGACGTGCTGCGGATGCTTGAGGTCTACGCCAAGAATGCCGGGAGCAGCTTGCAGAGCGAATTATTTATCACTATAGCGGATATAAAGAGCGGCAATCAGGAGACGGCACTGCTGAGGCTCGAGACACGTATTGGCAGCACGATGTTATCAGATATTGTACGGGGGTTGCTAGCCGTATTGCGTGGTGATCAGGGAGTTGTCTATTTTGAAATGCTCGCACATGACTTCAAATTGGTAGAGATTCAGCGTGTCAAGCTTATTGCAATGAAGCGTCCAGGCAAAGTACGCAAGTATTCATTCTATATGCTCGGATGCTTTATGTTAATGTACATTGTCATTTTGGGCATGGAGATCATGAGAGCGATGGGCAAGTTATTCTGATGCATACCATCCAGAAGGAAGGGAGGAATGCTAGGTGTCCATCCTCCGAAGTAAGCGCGGAGAAGGTTACGTCGATGTGGTGGTGCTAGTATTGGCTGCTATATTATGCGTAGCTCTGGCGATCAAGGTGTTTCCGGTCTTTGTCGTAAAGAATCAACTGGACACTTTCGCCGCGGAACTGGTACGAGAAGCTGAGATATCCGGTAGGGTTGGCAATGAGACTAATAGGCGTGCTAGTGAATTACAAACACAAACTGGCCTATACCCTACAATTGTGTGGAGTAGAACCGGAGAAATTCAAATTAACGAAGATGTAACGGTAACTTTGAAAACCACTGTTAACATCGGACTATTTGGAGATTTCGGCTCCTTTCCCATTGAACTCTCCGCTAGAGCTCAAGGAAAGTCTGAGGTGTATTGGAAATGAAGTGGGTGACTAACAAATCCGGAAATGGCTTTCCGTTAGTTGTTGCCATTGTATTGGCAATACTAATGTTTTCTAGTGTAATTTTTGAATATATGAGACTAACGATTATCGCCAGTGGTGTACGTGATGCCGTGCAAAGCTCCATTATTGCCGTGGTTGCTGAAAACTACAGTAATGTATACAGTAGCCTGCGGCAAAGTTACTCCGGCGGTTATTTACGGTCCGAAAACGAATGGCAGGAGCAGGTCTCCACAGGACATATCTATCCTCGGCTACAAGAGAATTTGGGACTGGCCCAACAAGGGACAAGATATGCCAAACTGATTGGAGATCAGGTGGAATATAGTTTATCCGGTTTAGTAGTAACTCTTATCAATGCACCGTTCGCTCCTTCTTCTCCGAACACCATAGAGCAATTCACAGCCGAAGCAGTAATACAGCTAGAAGTGCCACTTTCCTTTGGCTGGGGGCATTTACCTCCAATGAAGGCAGAGTTACATGTTAAAGCAGTATATATGCCTCGGTTCAGCTCATAAACTCATTGAAAAATATTATGTTAGCTAATTTCATTGGATTTTACAGAATTATACAGTAAAATAGAAGTACGGGATCCTTTCGTAAGAACACAAATATGCTATAAGGAGTCGAGAACCATGAAGCGAAAGATATGGGCTTTTGCCGGAGGAATTGTGATTGTTAGCCTTATTGTCACTTGGGCGGCATGGCCACATCAGAACAGTAGTCAAATACCTGAATCAACAAATACTGTATCATCGATAGATCCTTCTAAAATCAATATTTCTGAAATAGAGCCAAGCCCTACTAACTCCTCTCAGAATCCAATCCCAAGTCCATCCCCCATCTCTGTTGCCGAAATCACCCCTCAGCCTACCATATCTGAAACTCCTATACTTCAGCCTGAAAAGGAAAAAAAGAACGTGGAAGTACCTATTACACAACCTGCAAAAACACATAAACCTACCCAGCCACCTAAGCCAAAGGTTAAGGCTTCTACAAAACCACAATCTCCCGCTTCTACTCCAGCTTATGAGGAAAAGACAACTCAACCTAATAAACCAAAAGATGAACCAAAGGCTGGAGCTAAAAATAATGATGGGAAGGTTTACGTTCCTGGCTTTGGATGGGTTGAGGATCAAGGTGACAATAAGGGAAGCACCAGTGAATCAGATGGCGATTGGAACAAACAAGTGGGGTCAATGGACTAGTCCAATTCAATCCTTATTTAAGAAGGGGCTGTCCCATAAGTGAACTGGCTGCTTGGGACCGCCCCGCTGTTTTTGAGTCGGATTGACTTGTGTACGTGGTGTGGACGCTCCGCGAACGGACCCTTGCTCCAATCGCTGTGCTCTCCAGATTTTATTTATTTCCCTTAGCGGTAAAAATCCGGAGACCAAGGCGACCGCTACCGCTTTTCAGCAATCAGTCCGTCCTCTCCGCTGCTTTGAGCAGAAAAAGTTTCTACAATCTTCTTTAAAATCACAAAAAGAAATCGCCCTTTTGGTAAAATGGAGGTACCACCCAACCATTCAAAAGGAGCGATTTCTTTGTACATTCAATATACCATGGACCAACTTTGCTTGCCAATGGATCTGGAAGAAGACATACCGGAAAATCACCTCGTTCGTGTCGTGAACGCAGCCGTCAATCGGCTGGACGACACCATCTTTGACGTTGCCTATCCTGGCGGCGGCCGCGACAGCTACCACCCTAAAATGCTCACCAAAGTTATTATCTACGCGTACACCCAGCAAATCTATTCGTCTCGCCAAATCGCCAAAGCGGTACGGGGGAATATTCCCTTTATGTGGCTGGCCGGACGGCAGCGACCCGACTTCCGCACTTTTATCGCTTCAGTTCCCAGCGAATGAAGGACGTTCTTGAAACGGTATTTACCGCCGTGCTTCAGTTTTGTCTGACGAAAAATACGTTTCGCTAGAGCATTACTTTGTGGACGGAACCAAAATCGAGGCGAATGCCAATCGCTACACCTTTGTGTGGGGCAAAGCGGTCAACAAGAACAAATTGAAATTACAGGAGAAGGTACACGCCCTGTTCGCGAGCATTGAAGCGGCAGAAGACCAAGAAGAACGCGAGCACCACGGAAACGACCTCCTTGAACTCGGGGAGTCTTCTGAGTGGAACAGCGAGAAACTCGAACTAGCAGCGCAGAAGCTCGAAGCCCAGCTATTGGAAAAACCCAAAGACAAGCCCCTGAAAAAAGCCGTTCGGCAGATTCGCAAGGATTTGCTGCCTAGGCTACTGAAGTATGAGCGGTACCAAATACTGCTTGGCGACCGGAACAGCTTCAGCAAGACCGATCCGGACGCGACCTTCATGCGGATGAAGGAAGACCACATGCGGAATGGTCAACTCAAACCGGGTTACAATGTACAGATTGGAACAGAAAACCAATTTATTTTGGCCTACAGCCTACAGCCTACACCCAAGACCTACCGATACCCGTTGTTTACAGCCGCACCTGGAAAAGGCAAGGCAGATCCTAGGAAAACTTCCTGGGACGGTAGTTGCGGATGCAGGCTACTGCAGTGAAAAAAACTACGCCTATCTGGAAAAGAAAGAGATTCAGGCGGTAGTGAAATACGGCAGCTACCATAAAGAAAAGAGCAAAGCATGGAAAGAGAATGTCGGAAAGATTGAGAACTGGACCTATGACAAAGCCAAAGATACGTGGATATGCCCCACCGGACAAACGCTGCATTTCCGCAAGGAAAGTAAGGAACTCTTGGAGAGTGGATATGAAATTGGAAAACGTCATTACCGCAGCTTAAGTTGCGACGGTTGCCCGCTGAAGGAACGGTGTACAAAGGCAACAGGAAATCGGGAAGTGGTTGTAAGTCTGGAACGACTGCGGTACCAGAAGCAAGCTCGGGCAATCTTGCAAAGCGAGGAAGGCTACGCTTTGGCCGTACGTCGAATGACAGAACCGGAAAGTGTGTTTGGACAACTGAAGAATAACCAGGGCTTCCGGTGGTTTATGCTTCGCGGCATGGAAAAAGTGACGCTTGAAGTCGGGTGGCTTTCCCTTGCCCACAATCTACTGAAGCAAGCTGCAAATGACCAATTACGCAGAGCAGCGATCCTCCAATAACAGGAGAATCGCTGCTCTGTTGACTTTTTGCGATTTTGAAAATGAAGAGGGTCTTTCTCCGCTCGTAAAAATCTACTTATGGGACAGCCCCTTCTATTTTTGGAGGTGAATCTTTTGAACCGGCTTCTATTATTTCTTCTTTCTTCAATACTTGCGCTTTCCCTTTTTCAGCTTACTTCTTTTGCTGATGGCACTGGTGATGGGAATATTGATAATGGCGGAGGCGACATGGGATCTGGAACGTCCCAAAATAAGTGGGTACCTGGCTACGATGGGGTTAGAGTGACAGTTATTCGTGTATCAGATGAAGCACCAGTATCTACTCCTGTGGATTATACAAATAAGAAACCTTCATCGAACTTAATTCATTTTGGAAAAGTCAGCAAAATGCAATATCGCAATGGAACAAATCTTAGTGTTCGAGTTGGAGGATATGCTTACCAAACCCCCGCACTGCCAATTCCTCAGATCATCAGTTCAGGTGGAGGCATAACGAATATCGAGGTTATAAAAAAGTACTTTTGCTCTGAAGGAGCAATAAAAATGATTTCAAATGATACAGCAATAGACTATGACCTCTTAACGATTGGCAACTATAAGCTGCTCTTAGAGCCGATAGCCTACTTTACTTTTGAAGGTGGCTTTATAGGAATGACAGCTCATGAAACTGCATTATACGATCAAATTCTAAACGGTGGCTTACGTTCCAAAATGGTTAGCCTTACCCATCAGAATTTACCACTTTCAATGTTCTTAGAGACTTCCGACCTTGGCTTCCCCGCTTGGAATAGTTCTACGAGCAGTCGTGTTAGTAACGATCAAATAATTACTTCCCTTGGTTTGGGTATCGTCCGCTTTAGTAACGTCCCTACTATCCCCTCCCCCAGTCAGACGAGCTACCAATACCGAACAGATACCGATGTGATTACCTCCGTTCATCTTTCCACCTCTGCTGAAATCACACCTGATAATCCGGCAAGAGTTGCATTTGCGATTATGGGCAGCACTTACACAGTGACGAATATCGTCATTCCTGAAGGCGACAGTCAGTTGGTTTGGATAAAATGGCACACACCTAGCAGTCCACAATCAGTTTCCATTCAGGTGAGTTCAACTAACGGTACACTTAGTGTCTCTTCTATAACAGCTTCTATTGTCGATCTAAACCAAAATCCCCCACCCAATCCTACTGCCAAAGATCGTAACGATTCATTTCATCTCCCTACAGTTCCTAACTATCCATCAAAAACTACTGCCTCCTGGGGAATCTGGTCGGCTAGTTGGCATGAATACTGGATCTGGATTTCTAACTGGCAATGGCACAGTACCGGAAAAGATACCGGCTATTGGATAGACTATGGATATTGGGAAGATCGAGGTTGGTGGGATTATATCTGGACTAGTTATTTCGCTTCCCTCTCTGCCACTCAATCAGTCGTCCCCGATACTAAATCACCATCTCTTTCCTCCAGTAAGATGAAATCAGGATATGGCATTGAGATATCTAACAACAGCGCTATCTCTTCTAATGCTCCTAGTAGTAACATCACCGGTGCTCAGCACGCAGTTACCTATTTCCCGGAGTTTTCTTATCAAACCTACTGGCGACTACATGACTTGAAATCTGGTGGAGTAGACGCCTATTTTTGGTTAAAGAGCAATGAATACTCCTCCTACCAAAGTCGAGTGCACTTTACGCCGGTGTGGTTCCCTGATGGACCCTATATCCCAATTACACGTATTCTGGATGCCTGGACACCCGAAGGCATGTTGACTCTTCAACTGCAAGAAACGATTACAATCTCCGGGAACCTATTCTCTGATTGGCATATTGCACCGAAAAAAACAAAATAGAAAGTTGGTGCTGCTTTTATGCTGCTGCCCATCATTGTACTGCTCCTCTGCCTTCTTGGCGGAGGAGCAGTTTTATTTCGCCTCATGAAAAGTAAATCAAAATCCAACATCACCACTGACCTTGCCATGCAAACAGCACAAGAATTCGTACAAGTACAAGACATTCATTGGAACTTCCTTCATACACAAGACGGTTGGCTGATGAGCTATTTACGGATCTTCCCGATTAGCCTGGATTTATTGAGTACCTCTGAAAAGCGGATGCTTATTAGCAAGCTGACAGCTGAATTATCTTCTTTCAACTTTCCATTTAAGTTTCTTGCGGTAAGCCGCCCTGTAGATATATCCCCTCTAATTTCAGAACTCAGTGCATTACTCTCTACAGCAGATCCTAAGCAGAAAGAACTGCTCCGGCAAGAAATGTTGGAGATGAACACGCTCACTCTCTCAGGTGAAGTAGTTGAGAGACAATTTTATTTAATCCTCTGGCAGCGACAAAATGAGGGGGCTGAACGGGAGCTCTTGGACAAAGCCAAACGGCTTGCCCAGCATTTTGAAGATGGCCAAGTGCAGACCCAACTTTTAAAACAGCAAGACATCGTTCAGTTATGTAACCTAGTTAACAATCCCTCTTACACTCACCTCGAAACGACCGAACCAGAAAATGTGATTCCGTTTCTTGCGAAGTTGGAGGTGTAGAATTTGGATCCCTTCACCGCGAAGTTACTCTCCAAAATATCCCAGAAAATTGATTCCGACGAACAAGCTCGCAAACGAATATTGCTGCTGGTTTTAGTTCCGGCAGCCACCTTGTTAGTTCTCATCGCTATGGTTCTACAACTGCTTACCTCCCCCATAGAGTCACTCAAAATTTGGCTCTCGGCTGATGAAGCTCCCATTGTAAATGAAATGCGTATCGACTATGGCTTTACACAAATTCTACAAAATACCGACGAGGGTTATTTAGAAAGTCAGGGACAGCAATATGAGGGAGTAACGTTTAAGGATGGAAGTCGTGAAGTTGTCTACTACAACCAAATGGACTCCCGTTGGGCAGATAAGCCTTACGGTCCCAGGGATACCATTGGAGTGTCTGGATGCGGTCCAACTTCATTAGCAATTGTTGTATCGACGTTTTCAGATAAAAGTATCGATCCTGTGACTATGGCTAAGTGGGCCTATGACAATGGTTATTTAGCTGAAGGAACCGGCAGCTACCATAGCTTGATTCCTGATGGAGCTCAGCATTTTGGTTTGAATGTGCAAGGTGCAGCTCAAAAAGACAGACAAACTATTATTAATGCCTTATACAGTGGAAAACTTGTTGTTGCCATTATGGGTAAAGGTCATTTCACTTCCTCCGGTCATTTCATGGTACTTCGAGGTGTCACCACTGAAGGCAAAATTCTTGTCGCCGATCCAGCTAGTAGAAAGCGAAGCGAGCAGGCATGGGATTTCTCGACTATTCTGAACGAAGCCCGAAAGAATGCAGCAGCAGGTGGCCCCTTCTGGATCATAAGCAGAAAGGAGAAATGATATTTTGAAACCCACATTTCCATCTCTATCTGTGAATCCATCGCTTTTAAACGCAATCACTCCTATGGGCTTGGAGTTTTCTCGTAATGCCCTTGTGATTGGTGAACAAACAGCTAAAATGTATGGCGTCATTCAGTATCCTCCCAAAGCAGAAGTCGGTTGGCTCTCCACTCTAACCAATATTCCATCTACCATGGTATCTATCGGTTTTCAACCTATAGACAATAGCGCCTTAATCTCCGCAATATCCAAATCCATTACACAAAATCGCAGCATGGCTGACAGTGCTAAAGATCCTCTAACCCGTCAACGAGCAGACAAGGCATCTACGGACGGTGAGAATATTATGATGCAGATTGACCAAAACGGTGAAACGGTTGGCCTTATGAATATAATGGTCATGCCATTTGCGGAAGATGATAAGCAGTTCACTCGCGCATGTAGACGTGTTGAAAACACCTTAAGTATGATGCGCTGCAAAATTCGCAACCTGGCCCATCTTCAAAAAGAGGGCTTTCGTCACCTATCCCCCATGTACCCGGCACAAGATCAAATTGGGGATATCCTAAATAAAATCATGCCGATGAGTACCTTCGTTGGAGGCTTCCCCTTTGCAAGCTCTGGCTTCAACGACGGAAATGGTTATTATTTCGCTAAGGACGCTAGCGGCGGATTGGTCATCGTCGATACATGGAAACGTGGCGGCGACCGAACCAATTCAAACATCGTCATAATGGGCGTAGCCGGCGTAGGTAAATCTACAGCTGTAAAACATGTGGCACTTAGTGAATACATGAAGGGTACCAAAGTTATTTTTATTGATCCAGAGTCGGAATATAAGGAGCTTTGCCAGAGGCTAAATGGCGACTGGATAAACGCGGGAGGTGGATCGAATGGTAGAATTAATCCGCTGCAAATTCGGCCAGCTCCCCGCGATGAAGAGAATGAGGAATTTCCATTATATAAGGATGACGGTCACGGAATGTCCGACATGGCGCTGCATCTGAAGAATCTGGAAATCTTCTTTAACCTCTACATCCCTGATCTTACAATGATGCAAAAAGCTGTTCTCAAACAGTGCTTGATTGAGTTATATAATCAGTTTGAGATTACTTGGACCACGGATATTATGAAACTAACCAGCACCAACTTCCCTACTTTTTCTGACCTCTACGCTCTGATTCATGGCCAGGAAAAGAAGCTTGGAGATGAAGTTTATAAAGATTTGTCCCTACTGCTGCATGATATTGCACATGGTGGGGACTCTTTTTTATGGAATGGTCACAGTACCATACAAACCCATAGCCGCTGCATTTGCTTGGACACGCATACTCTTCAGAATACTTCTGAGAATATCAAGAGAACCCAATACTTTAACCTCTTATCCTGGTGCTGGGAGCAAATGTCTCAGGACCGGACAGAGCGCGTCCTGCTGATCTGTGATGAGTGTTATTTGATGATCGACCCTAACGTCCCGCAGAGCCTAGTATTCTTACGAAATGTAGAGAAACGCTCTCGAAAATATGAAGCCGGACTTGCAATTATCTCTCACAGTGTTGTCGACTTTCTAGCTCCTGAAGTTAAGATGTACGGGCAAGCACTCTTGGATATTCCTTGTATCAAAATGCTGATGGGAACAGACGGGAAAAACCTCCAGGAAACGCGAGAGCTTTACAACCTAACGGATGCAGAAGTGGAACTTCTTGCTAGCAAAAAGCGTGAACATGCTTTGTTGATGATTGGCTCCAAGAGATTGCATGTCCACTTTGATATCCCAGAATATAAGTTTGCTTATATGGGAACAGCAGGAGGACGATGAGCGTGGACAAAAAGAAACAGCTCATAGAGCTTTTCTTCTACATGGGACTGGTGGTCATCGGGATCATTTTGTTATTCAAGAAGGAAGGGTAAAATGATGATTCTATATCTGACGAGTAGTAACAAAGTTAATCTGCTTGATTTTATTGAGGAAGAGTTTGAACTGCCAGTAAAGAAGCTAATCGGGTCGTTTTCTCTCAATTCCTTTGTTGTCAAAGATATGCGGTTCTATAGTCATGTTCGCTATTTAGCAATTGACCGTGGAGCAATAAATGAGACTGACGAAGAAATGATGCAAGCAATTTTATCATTTCAGATGATGTATGAAATGAGAGTTATTGTGATTTCGGAAGGGCTGCCGGAGAGCAGTCCTTTTTTACAAGGACTGCTCCAGGCAGATGTTCCGAATGTAGTTACTGCTGAAGCTATAGAAATGATACAAGGTGAGCTCCGAGTGTGCTTTTCCGAAGTGGGAATGCTGCGGCGAAATCCTGCAGGAGAGTCAATCTCATTAGATGAGATACATCAACTATCACCAGTGGAAGAAATAACACAATTTCGGTTTGACTGCACTAACGTTACGATTGCCATCGCGGGATTCGACCGGCGCGTTGGTGTGACTACAACTGCATTTAATCTGGTTTGTTGGATAAACGCCCACGGAGGAAGTGCATGTTACGTTGAGGCAAATACTAACAATCATTTAGCTCATATTATTCAGTTATTCAAACCCGATAAATCTGGTAACGCATATTCAATGGAAGGTTCTGACTTCTATATGACGAAAGAATTAAATCATAATTATAACTTCATAGTGATTGACTGCGGTATGTTAAGGGAACCGAAGATTCAAGACTCTTTTGTAAACTCAGACATTCGATTGCTCTGTAGCTCGGCAATGCCTTATGAACTGGTTAACTTTTACAGGGCTATGAAACGCTGTAAAGACCACTCTGTAATAACGTTAGGATTATTTGTGCCGGATAATATTAAACCCTATCTGTCACAGAGCATCAGCCAGGACATTATTTTCTGCAATGCATCTCATGACTTATTTGATTCAAAAACAAATGGCGAGATATTCAAAAAGATATTACACGCATATCTATAAGGCTGAATAAATATTAATTAAATATATTTAAACAATTTCAACTCTAACTTCGGAAAGAAATGTATGCTATATAAGTTGAACTGAATAATTACACATTAAGACACAGTCGATCAATCACTTCGAATGGATTCTGATTGATACGTTTCATGAATCGGCTGACAGCCGTTCGAATCTTGTACGTTTTATCGTAGAAAACGTTATGAATCACATCGCTTTTGAGCCACTTCCAAAGACCCTCAATAGGATTTAGATCTGGAGAGTATTTGGGCAGAAACACAAATTGGAGTCGGGGATTATTCTGTAGAAAATCTTCAATGGCAGCTGCTTTATGGATACGTCCATTGTCCAGTACCACAATGATTTGTCCGGTAGAATATTCGGTGAGAAGCGATACCAAGAAGTACATGAACGCCTTTGCATCGTAAGATTCACTTTCCTGGTAAAATACTTTTTCCGTTGCATAGTCCAGTGTTCCAAAGAGTTTAGCACCCTCATGCTTGCCATACGTTTAACCTGACGCTGGTGTCCTCGAAGAAACCAGTTGTACTGCAGGGACTGGTAGGCACGAATCATGGATTCGTCTTCAAAGAGCAAGTGATCAATTTGTCCGTCCATGAGCATTTTTTTAAATCCATTGCGGTTTTCTCCCAAAACTCTTTTTGCTCTTCGGGATCCGCAGCCGCCAAGGTGTACGTTGCTTTCTTGTAGCTAACCCCAAGTCGGTATAAAAGTAAAGACAGACCACGCAAGTTAAATGTTTTCCCGAATTCACGTTCAATATAACGAGTGGCAAGTTTCAACGTCCAGGTGTATTTGGCTTCAAATCCAACGCCTGCTGGACGCTGGTTGATGAGCACTTGGGTAAGTTGATCGGTTTGTTGATCTGTCAGTTTTGGAGGCTTACCCGACGAATGATCCATCTCCAATGCACATAGACCACCATCCTTATATTTATGCACGTAACCACCTATGGTTTTTCGCCTGCGATGAAGGGTTGTAGCGATTTGCTCAAGGGTCTGTCCTTCCAAACGAAGGCGAATCGCAAGATAACGCTCATAGATTCGCTTATCTGTTGTTTGCTTCATGGCTTGTTCCACCGCTTCGATTTCGTTCGCAATTCCCATTTTCTTCACGTCCTTTTTAGATCGTCTTGCTCTTTATTTCCCGATTTTGGACATGAAGGATAATTCGGGTAGAACTTTTATTCAACTTATATAGCAGTAATATTTCTGCTGACCCATAACGCCGCGAAGCTGGCGGGATTGCCTGTCCGGAAGTTGCCGGATATAATGACCGTATTCTAACAAAGGAAAATGGATACCTCCGTGGCGTTGGTTACCTGCTGGAACAGGCCGCGCCGCAAATATCTTTCATCACTAGACATGGTCATTGTAACAAAGTATGCGCTGGTTGAAAAGATCCTTGGTGATTTTTGTGAGGGGTGCGGAGGAGGTTCCCTGCCCGTGCTGCACAGAAAAATTAGAGGTTGTCGGTTGTCGGTTGTCGGGAGCGGAAGGTCCGGGGTGGGGGCGGTGAGCTGCGTCGACTCGTGATTCGTAGGCTACGGTGTGCGGGATGCCGCAAGATTCACCATGAGCTCCCGGATCTACTCGTGCCCTACAAACGCTACGAATCGGGAAGAATTGAACAGGTGCTCACGGAGCCGGAGGTGTCCGTGAGTGTCTGTGCAGAAACGTCTACGTTAGATGGACAGTGGGATCAAATTAAGGATCTATTTCCACCTTACACAACAGGACGTCCGTCAAAATTAAGTGAACGGACCATGTTTAACGCTTTTCTATGGATTGCTCGGAGTGGTGCAGCCTGGCGCGATCTACCGGAAGAACGCTATGGTTCATGGAAAACAGTGTACAGTCGCTTCTGCAAGTGGCGAGATAGCGGACTGCTTGTCACAGTGTTCCAAGCCCTTCAGGTCGAACCTGACTTTGAAAACTTAAGTATTGATTCAACATCGGTTAAAGCCCATCAACACAGTGCCGGTGCAAAAAAACGCAGACGGACACGAAGTAAATCAGCACATAGGCGTCAGCCGTGGCAGAAAGACAACCAAACTTCACACTGTTGTCGATGGATTAGGAAACCCTCTAATTTTTCTTCTAACGGGAGGTCAAGTCTATGAATCCGTTCCAGCGATCGAATTGCTGCAGGAGCTAGACATTACGGGAAGCCATATTCTTTGCGACAAAGCCTATGGCTCCGGAGCGATTCGGAATTGGATCACAGCAAAACAGGCATCCTACACCATCCCGCCTAAAGCGAATAGTCAAAACCCATGGAACGTCCATTGGTATCGGTATAAAGAACGCCACTTAGTGGAGTGCATTTTCAATAAAATCAAACACTTTCGCCGTGTGGCTACTCGCTACGACAAACTAGCCAAGTCATTCTTGGCGTTTGTATACGTGGCTGCCATTTTCAACTCAATGAAGTGTTTTCAGACACGACTTAATAGCTTACCTCGTGTATCGTTATTTTTTCTTGGTGCTATTTAGTTTAAATTTAGCATAGTCAAGGATCTCTAATTGGGCTTCATGGGAAAGTATTTTCATGACATCAATTAACTCTTCCTCATTACTTATTGTGTCTTTAAAAATTATCTTCGCTGATTTATTACCTTCATTTCCTTTTAAAATAAATTCTAAACTGACTCCATAATTTTCATGTATAGATAGAACCGTTTCAACCGAGGGATTACAATGACCTTGTTCTATATCGCTAAGAGTCCCTTGTGAGATATCTATTTGCTTGGAAAAGTCAATTTGGGTTAATCCCATTCTTTTTCTTAATAATCGAATGTTTTCTCCAATTTTATTCATAACTTCTCCAAATTTCCGATTCGGAAAGTGCTATTTCATCGTTCGGATTTTCAATCTTATGAGAAGACACTTTCCGAATAATTGTAATCTAAAGCAACAACCACTCAAATCCCTTAATATAAGCATTTATCTCGAATTTTATGGGATTTCTATGACAAACCTTCAGGTTATCTATGACATTAGTACATCCTGCGTGTGACAACATTACGTATTACCCACAGTTGTTTACGGAGGCGGCGATGGATGAAATCTACAGTTACTCTAGCGGAGCCGCCCGGCTGGTGAACAAGCTGTGTACACATGCCTTAATCTACGGCGCACAGAACAAGCACCGGATTGTGGACGACCAAATGGTCAAGCGTGTGATTCAGGGAGAATTGTCATGATTCTCTCTGTTATTCTCCATTGCTGCGGACAGATTGACCGTTAATAGCAGGACATCTCATGCCCTCAACCTCTGGACATTATGGGCTAGAAGTAACACAGTAACACTAAAGTAAGTCCGTTGGATGAAATTATCCACAAGACGTATAGCATAACACCAAAAAGATTGAAACAGCAAAAAGACGACATTTCATTCTAGAAAACTTAGAATGAATGCCGTCTTTTCAGATGTTCACTTTTTAGATGTCTAGGAATGCCATATTTTTCATTGGTTTGCTATTAAGAATTTCTTTGGAGATTTGAGCTTCGAAAGTTGAGTAAATTAAAATTATTGTTTTATTCTGTTCTTCCAGGCATCATTATACATCTCAGTAAGTTTTTCACTACCTTTAGCTTCAAATTCTTTTACAGTTTTATCCCAATCATCAATTGAACTTTTCCCGAAAATATATTTTTCCATTGTAGTATTAGCAAAATCTGTAAGTGTTGAAGAATACATTTTACTTTTATCAATATTTTCTACTGTCAACGGTGATTTAGGATTAGGCATTGGTACAATATTATCTTTAGCTATTTTGTCAAATAAGTCTATTTGCTCTTTTGATAAAGAACTAAATAAAAAATCTGAGTGTTGTCTTACTGCTAGACTATTATTATTCAAACCATATACAGCATTATAATCAACGTTATCATCAACATATTTTAATACTCCATTTTCTTCTTTATAAGTTTCATCTTTAACACCAAACGTTAATAAAACTTCAGCTTCATCAGTGTAACACCAGTCAATAAATTTTAATATATCTTTAAAGTCCTTATCATCTTTCAATGTTGCAGGGAAAACCCAACCTTGCGCAGCTTGACTCTTCCAAGAGATTGCATAATTGCCATCTATACCTTTCAATGGGTAAATAGGAGTCATGTTAAAATCAGCATCATTTTGTTTGCCTTGAAGATTATATCTCTTTATATTTCCTGTCCAATCATATAATATAAAAGCATTACCTTTTACAATTTTTTGTTCATAAACAGTACTATCTAAAGTTGCAAATTCTTGATCTAGAACACCATCTTGAAATAACTTGTTAGTAAATTGCAACATATTCTTCCAATTATCTGTGCTTGGTCCAAATGTCCATGAATCAGTTTTAGCATCATAGTATTCTCCATTTTCTAATGACCAACCAGCTGCTGTTCCAAATCCAGCAGCAATAGCTGCCATAATGTTACCGGAACCAAAACGATTTATAAGAGGTGTGGAATTAGGATAAATTTGCTTAAGTTTAAATCCAGCTTCATACATTTCTTCTAAGGTTGTAGGAATTGGAATGTTATTTTTTTCAAAGACATCTTTTCTTATTAACCATTGTTGATCTTGAAGCCTTGTTTCGTGAGCGTTTACTGGTAATGTATAGTAATTTCCATCTGACAATCTAGTTCTTTCAATTTCTTCTTTCATACCGCTCTCTTCTAAAAACTTCTTATAGTTAGGCATTTCATCTTCATATTGGCTAATAGGAAGAAGTAATCCAGATAATCCATCTTCTTCAGAAGCAAATGTTTTAGTGATTATATCTGGAATGTCCCCAGAGTTAAAAACGATTTGTTTTTTCGCTTCGAAATCTGACTCTGGTACTGCCTGTACACTAATTTCTGCACCAGTATGTTCTTTTATAATATCCCATACTTTCCAGTCAGCTTTATATGGATAACTCGCGTTATCTGAATAAAGCATTGATATTTCAAATGAATCATCTGAACCATCCTTAGCTGGGCCTGAATTTGATGAAGAGTTTGACTCTGAACATCCTGCAATCATAGAGATTGCTAGAGCTGTCATTAATACTGTTGAAATAATTTTTTTCATTTTTTACCCTCCATTGAAAAATATTTTGTTAAACGTTTACAAAATTATATATATATTATTTTGTAACAATGTTCAAGAATCTTTCATCTAGAATTTAATATAGAAAGGTATATCTTGCTAGCAGTTCCAAGTTCTATAAGCTTTGTCTTTATCCTTTAATAGCTCCTATCATAACTCCTTTAACAAAGTGCTTTTGAACAAATGGATAAATGCATAATATAGGAGTTATTACAAGCATCATTGAAGCGGCTTGTATGCCTTGCGGGATTGATTTAACTGAAGCATCTATAGTTTGGCCGGTTTGAGATGCCATAGTTGCTCCCATCATTACATTTCTAAGGTATAAAGTTACTGGATATTTAGCACTATCATTAATATAAATTAGAGCAGTGAACCAATCATTCCAATATAAAACTGCTGAAAATAAAGTCATTGTAGCCAATATAGGTTTAGATAATGGAAGTACTATCTTAATAAAGAAACTAAATTGTCCTAAACCGTCTACATATGCAGCTTCCTCTAAGTCTCCTGGTAATCCTTCAAAATAAGTTTTCATAAGCAGTATATGATAGGGGACTATTACCCATGGTATAATAATCGCCCAAATGCTATCAGTTAAATGTAAATCTTTCACAAGCATGAAGGTCGGAATTAATCCACCTCCAAAAAACATAGTAAATATTATAAGGCTTAATATTACCTTTCTTCCTAGCAAAATCTTTTTAGATAAAGCATACGCACACGTAGTTGTTAATATTAGGCTAATAACTGTACCAGCAATCGTATACCAAATAGTATTTATATAATTCCCCCAGAACAATGATTCTTTTGCAATATCTCTATAGGTAGTTAAAGTGAAATCTATTGGAAATAATGTTACTTTACCATTTAAAATCGCATCAGTACTACTTAGAGATAAAGCTAATTGGTTGAAAATTGGATATATTGTCATTAAGGTCAAGCATGCCATTAGAGTCAAATTCGTGATGTCAAATACTTTTCTACTTCTACTTTTTTTCATTTAAACCCCACCATCCTTACCATAATCCACTTCCCCAATATTTCTTGGTGATTTTATTAGTCATCCATAACAATACCAAGCTAATTACACTTTGGAACAAGCCAACTGCGGTACCATAACTAAAGTTATTTCCAATAAGACCTATTCTATATACAAAAGTTTGGATAATATCTGATGTACCATATGTTGAAGGAGTATACATTAAAAGTATTTTTTCAAAGCCTAGATTGAGTATATTACCAACGGCTATAATAAGATTTATTGCTATTGTTGGCAAAAGCAATGGCATAGTAATATGAAAAGTTTGTTGAAGTCTACTAGCACCATCAACCATAGCAGCTTCATATTGTTGTTGATCAGCTGAAGCTAAAACTGCCATATAAATTATTGAATTCCATCCTAGAAACTGCCATATTTCTGAAACAATATATACTGGCCTAAACCACGATGCTTCATTTAAAAAATAAATAGATCCAATACCTATTTTCTCTAGTAACAAATTTACAATCCCGTTAGATGGTGATAATATTGTATTTAATATCATTATTACTACAACTGCAGATAAGAACTTAGGAATAATAGTTACTGATTGAGCTACTTTCTTGAAATACTTCCCATTAATTTCATTAAGCATTAAAGAAAAAATTATAGGTAACGGAAATGTAATTAGTAAAGTCACAAAACTAAGTACTAGGGTATTTTTAAACGCACTCCAAAATTGCGGATCTTGTAAAAACATTTCGAAATATTTAAAGCCTTCCCACTTCACTCCAAAATAAGATTGTCCAGGCACATACTTTCTAAAAGCAAGAATGTTTCCCGCCATAGGAATATACTTGAATATTATAAAGTAAAAAACAGGCACCAACAAAAATAAATATAATGTATAATTTCTTCTAAATGATTTATTTATTAGATTGAAATTCTCTCCAATTCTCATTATCATATTACTACATTCCACTCCTCTCAATTTCATGACTATTTACTGTAGATCCAAAAGCACTTACAGTTGTGTTTTAGACATATTGTTATATTCATCTCCCACTATAAAAATAATTACTGCTTTCGTTTGCTCGCTCGATCTAAGATTTCCTCTTATTTGACAGAATGAGAGATGAAGAAGCCATGCAAGAATGACACCGTTTCCGATGAGACCGTTGGCAAGAAAGAAAACGACAGGGGGATAGTTTTTCTTAACCTAACGGTATGTTTTGGGTTACTCTTGAATATCCACACCTGTCTCCTGACAGCGGATTATCCCATGCACGAGATTCATTGTTCTAACATTCCTTCTTTCGACCTCTTAAGATATTTCGCCTATTACAGGGTCGAAGCAAAACTGAAAGCGATTCCAAGAGCTTTTAAATTTTTCAGAGGGTTTATGAGAACTCAGTATTCTCTAAATAAATCTCTAGTAATTTGGGTTTGTTACATCTTGTTTGGTCTTTGATATGTTACAACAGTGTTCTCAGTATACAGATATTTTCCTTTCAAATTTAAACCTTTCTTGAGAAATTTAATAATTTCGTCAACATAAAAATCTGTATCGTTAATATTATTGTATACTTAAAACAAATAAATATCAATGTTATTTTGCCTATTAATTGCACGAGGTTGTTTTTATCGAAATAGTATTAATACTATCAATATTATCTGATTTAGCCTCAATGGTTATATTTGTCTCCCCTACTCCTTGCAATATCAACATGCACTTGCCATGTTTAGTTATGCAGCTGTTTGAATGATAGTCTTGAACACTATCAGCATCTCCATTATCTACTCCAAGAATTGAACAGTCACCATCTACAATAAAGTCTATTTTTTTTTCTTGGTGAATAACATTATTTCCGTTTTCATCTATGAGCTGTGCAATTATATGAGCAACTTCATCCAAATTATTGCTTAGATATGTCTTATCCGTTATTAATTTAATTCCGCTAATTTTAGATGAAGTAGTAATCGAATATTCAGTAATTTCTCCTGATTTTTCACCTATTACTTTTAAACAACCCGGTTTAAAAGGCACTACCCACTTGTATATATGATCTTCAAAATCTTTTAAATATTTTTTTTCTATCATATTGTCGTTTAGATATAAAGTGGCAATTTCACAATTTGAGTATACTTCAACAACGATCATTTGGTTTTCAGTATAATTCCAATGGCAATTTACATCCTGCCATTCCCATAATCTTTGTTTCCATGCATCCTTTTCTTCTTCAAACAAATTACCTTTTTTATCTAAATCATATAATGACTTATCAACTGTTTGTGTTGTCATATAAATAGATGGTTCATTTGACCATAAACTTTTCATCATATAATATGAAGGTTTTTCAAAGCCTGCTAAATCAAGCAATCCAGATCTTGTAGCTTTTCTTGGCCAAACAGTTGCATGCCCAGCTTCACCTAAATAGTCAGTTCCTGTCCATAAGAATATTCCTGGGATATATTCTTTTTCTAAAATTTGCTTCCATTCATGCCATTGTGCTAAGTTTTCAGTTCCCATAATAGGCTTATCAGGATAATGAATATGATTATATTCATATTCTACTTGTCTATAACTATATCCAACCATATCTAAAGCATCTGTGTATCCAGATTCATAGCTTGCACATGGTAATATGCAGTTAGCTATAACAGGTCTTGTACTGTCAATTTCCTTAGTCCATTTAGCTAATTTTTTAGCAGTGTCCCCTATTTCATATTTATCAACAGGTAATAATTTTACATTTTCACGAATTTTATCAATGCTATAAGGAGGTAATGTCCAGAAGTAATTTCCGTTTGTTTCAGCTCCAAAGTATCCAGTAGCGATATTATATTTAGGATATGTCCACTCTATTTCATTTCCAATACTCCATTGGATTATACAAGGGTGATTTCTATCTCTATACATTACAGTTTGTAAGTCTTGTTTAGCGTATTGTTTAAAGAATTCTGCATGTCCTCTTGTAATGTAATCAACTTTTATTTCATTTCCGTTGTATCTTTTATCTTTTGGGTTATCCCATTCATCATAAAACTCTTCTTGAACTAAGAATCCCATTTCATCACATAAATCCAAGAAATCTTCTGATGTTGGATTATGTGCAGTACGAATTGCGTTACAGCCACATTCTTTTAGTTTTTCTAATCTTCTACGCCACACATCTAATGGCACGGCAGTTCCAACTAAACCTGCATCATGGTGTAAGCATACTCCTTTAATTAATGTTTTTTCACCATTAAATATAAATCCTTTATCAACATCAAATTCAAACGACCTAAGACCGATCTTAGTTTCATATGTTTGAACAATAACATTGTCAACAATAAGTTCTTCTTGAATTATATATTGTGATGATTTGTGTATATCCCATAATTTAGGGTTTGATACAACAAAGGTTTGTTCTACTTTAAGCTCTTTACCTGCATCAATTGATATTTTAGTTTCTTGAGTATCTATTTTTTTTCCTTCCGGATCATATAAATTAGAAACTAATTTAATTTCTTTTGCTTCTAAAAAATTATTACATATTGTAGTTTCTGCATTTATAACAGCTACATCTTTTGATACTCTAGGTGTATTGATATAGGTTCCCCATACAGGAATGTTCACCTTAGGGAGTATATACAAGGATACTTTTCTATATATTCCAGAACCTGTATACCATCTGCTATCTGCATATCTTGTGTGATCAACTTTTACTGATATTAAATTATCCTGCCCAATTGGATTTAAGTATGAAGATAAATTAATCTTTATAGGTACATATCCGTATGGAAAAAAATCTATAAAATGACCATTACAATATATATCTGAGCGGTTATAAATGCCATCAAATACAATCCAAACTTCTTTATCTATCATTTCTTCAGTTGTTATAAAATGTTTTCTATACCAGCCCATTCCGCCTAATAAAAAGCCTGTGCAGCCATCACCTTCTTCTTTATTAAAAGGAAAATCTACACTCCAGTCATGGGGTAAAACAACATCTTTCCATGTAGAATCATCAATATGATTCATATGAGGAGCAACAGTTTCATCTAATGTAAACTTCCAATCCCTATTAAAATCTATTCCTCGCATTGTTTATATCCTTTCTTGTTATTCATACATTTTTTTGTTAACATATACGTTTTTTTGCCATTCATCTAAGTCAAATCTCTTAATGAAGCCCCATTTTCCATCTACATCATGACATAAACCCCATCTCATTCCTTCTAATTGATAGATATCATTTTTTTCACTTCTAAATGGACCACATGCTTCAGGGCCCTCTTTTATTACTGACATAATTTCAAAATTAATTCCATCTTCAGCAAATTGTAAAGTGTTTTTTTCTACTCCATCAGTTCTTAAAAATGCTGCTATTCCACCGTTATATTTCCATAAACAAGTTTCATGTCCGCTATTAGTTACAGGATTATATTCACTTCTTACATAAGGACCTTCTATATTATCAGCAATGGCAACACCCCATTTTGTTTCACGACCACCCATATAAAGTTGTTCGCCCATAGCTTCGCCTTTATAATATAAATAGAATTTTTCATTGTAATCAAATAATACAGGATCATGTACTTTGTGGCTGTCAAAACCACCTTTTTTAGTTACTTCAAATCTATTATCCTTATCATCTTTCCATTCACCATCTTTTGTGGGCTCTAAAATTGGAGTTTTAGATTTTTCAAAAGGTCCATCTGGGCTATAAGCTTTTGCTATTGCAATATTTTCAAAACTTCTCACTTTATATGGAGCTTGAACTGTTTGATATACTAAATAGTACATTCCGTTATATTCTAATATTTCTGGTGTGAAAACACTTCTATCATCGTATTCACCTTTCCCACCTCTTTTTACAGCAGGTCCTTTTTCTACCCATTTGTATCCATCTTTTGATGTTGCATACCATATATCACATTGATCCCATGGAAAAACCTTTGCATTGTCATCGCCAGTATTAAATCCTACGGACTCACCTTCAGATTTTGTATACCACACATAATATAAATCATTAACTTTTATAACGCTGCTAGGATCTCTTCTATGAACATTTTCTTCTAATCCAATTCCTTCAACATCAATTTCTTTAAAATCACAAAACCAGTCACAACTTTGATAATAGTTTCTTTCTAGGGCTCTTTTAGTTGCGCTACTCATTTTCATATAATTGTACCCCCTTGCTATTTATGTATACATTAATAATTATTTTATTAAAGTAATTGTATACTTCTATAGGATTTTTGTCAAACAAAATAGTATTATTTATGAGCGCATTTTGAATTAATCAAATCTGATGTATTCCATCCTACTGATCTGCAGTCCCCCAGTCGACACAAATGCCTTAGAGCATATATTCAGACAGGAGCAATGCTTCAACTTCAATAATAAACGTGAGGAAGTCATTCATTCGTATTACCCAATGCATCGAGTAGTCCATTTTCACTGAAATTTAGTAGACAAAGTTACTTCTTTATTTGATATGAAGATGGCAGGAGACGTTTCTGATAGTACGCATAAACGATGCGTTATTCAGTGAAAGACTCGTTTACATGAAAAAAATGTAATGAGCTTAATAATTACCTCGTTTTAGTTATAAAGGAACAACTGGATATCGGCCATTCCCTGAATGCCGTAGCGTGCAGCAAGAAAAGTCCGCTATCTAGCTATAGCTAGTGTATGAAGTCAAAAAAACAAAGGATATTCCTACTATTCATCCTCCTCTATATTGACAATAGTTACCGTCCAACAAGCATTGATATCGTCAGGTTGAATATAAACGGTGGTGAGAAGTATGCCAGCATATCCGCATAACTACGTTGAGGATAACATAAGTGCCTTGTACTTCCGTGCTTGACCACTTCACGAGTTCCATTCTCCTGTCCGTCAGTTCCCCACGCAGACAGAGATGCGGCTTTTTATTAATCTGTAAAAGATAAGGATGAATTGTACGTAAAGCTTCCGTATTACAAGCGATTCAACTGGATTAGAATCGGAGTGCGTGCACCTTTTTACCTGATCATAATTCGTGAGTATAGTCTGAAGCTGATAATACCTCTAACCCGGACGAATGGAATCGGATCAAGTTCCCATCTAATTTCGGTACAAGCAAAGTATACTCATCTCACTACAAATCCCTAAGCTCAACAAACAAATAACTTTCTTGTGATGTTCTTACAACTCATGTGGCTTCATTCTTCATCTCCTCACTTCTAGTATTCATTCTGCCCGAAACTGGATAATACGTAAGAGGCCTCAAATAGAAGCCCCTCACGTTTATTCCGAACACCTTAGATCAAATTAGATCTCTCAAGTAGTCTCCGTACTACCTCTGCTACTTCCGCTCTAGTGATTGCCGCCTTCGGCGCAAGCAAGTCCCCGTTTCTGCCTTTCACTAGTCCTGCCTTAATGGTGGCTACAATACCGTTCTTCGCGTATGTTGCCGCCTCGGAGGCATCATTGAATCTTGTCAAAAGTTCCTCCACTTCGTTCATGTTTACCGCAACCTCAAGACCGGTGATTTTCATGGCGCGTTCCAGCATGTGGAAGACCTGTTCACGTGTGATGAATTCATTTGGTTCGATTTGACCATTGGCATAACCGTTAATCAAGCCATACGTTGTTGCTGTGTTCAGATATGCTTCATACCAACTGCCATGAGCAACGTCTCTGTAGGCCGAGTGGCCAGTCTCAGTCCTAAGGCCCAAAGCTCTTACCATGATAGCAGTAAACTCGGCACGGGTAATGTAACGATCTGGATTGAATAGATTCCCTTCAAATCCATAAATTATTAACCTGGAACCCAAGTCATTCACAGCACTCTCTGCCCAGTGACCAGAGACATCCTGAAAGGCAACAGGATTCCAAATGACTGCATAGGTACTATTGGTCAGACTGTTCATTACAGCATAATAGCCGCCATCTTGTCTGACGAATCTAGTCGGAATCTGTCTCACCGACCCATCACTTCCTACCACTACACCTGTAGTGATTTGAGTCAGGTCTACTCCTTCCGGAATAACGATTGATCTTTCAACAAACATGTTGAATGAATTAATTTCCAGTGTTTTATCCTTGTAAGTGTAGGTGATATGGAAGTCCATTGGAGCGGCGACAACCGTAAATCCACTCTTCTGTGCCGTGCTTTCTAGCGCCTTTTTAGAATCGGCATCCGCTGGACTAATTCTTATATCGATCGATATTTCAGCAAGCTTAACATCCGACCCAAGTGGTTTTACTAATTCGTTGATATTGATTTGCTGAACAGGAAGCTTATAAGAGAAGGTAGAGGTTCTTAGCTCAATAGCCGCATTCTTCTGCTCCAGATCCTTCACCATCTGACCATTAAACTTGCCGTGCACAACATCAGAGTTGCTAGCAACAGGAATCGTAATAATGGAATTATCAGAAATATTATCCATTATTTCCCGGTCGATAGTGATCGTCGTAATCATAAGACCTCCCTCAGTTGTTGTAATAGACCTAGCAATCTTGTTCTGCTTCTTACCATCCACCAGAATATCTATGTTAACTGATGGCGGAGTGCTTGGCGCTGGAATTATCAGATTACTATTCCCTTCAGGTTCAGCAGGGATCGTTGCAGCTTGCTGAATCACTGTTACGGCTATATCCTTGGTTGCCTTTGCCGCTCCTAACGTGACTGTAGCTGTCAGAGTTACAACCTGATTCCCGGTTCCATGCTGAGGTCTCGAAACCTTTCCGTCATTCGTCACCGTCGCCGGATGGCTGGTTGCCCAAGTAATGCTGGCTCCATGCAACCCAACTGATGGCAATGAAATGTGATTTGTTACAGCTTGCGCCGTGTCCCCCTCTACAAAGGTCAAGGAGGCTGCTGACAATGCATTCACCGCATCGGCTACCAACTGATTTTCTGAAGGTTCGATCGGAGGTATCTTGCCTATGATCATTCTGTCAAAAGCCATAGCTGCGTAACCCGTACTGGCATCCTTCGGTTCATAAATATACAACCGTATGGTCTTCAGTCTGTTTGTATCAATTGCAGTTGCCCTTGCTAAATAGCCATCCGTCAGCCAGCTCGCCTCAGAGATGTCGAACTCCGATATGGTAAGGGTCCTCAATTGTTCCGGTCCAACCGCAAAATAATAGATGCCACTGTGATTGTCAGCATCTGTAACCTCCACCCGAAGCTGTGTTCCTGTGTTCAAGAGATTGGTAACATCCATTTGAAGGGGCTTATTGCCTAGGTTCCAGCCTTCCTCCGGTGCTGTGAAATCAATGCTGCTCGAATAAGTGCCGCTCGTATCCCCACTGTATGAGGTGAAGGATGTAAACTCTGCATTAAGCGCCTTTCTGCCATCTGTCGCGCCCTGCTCTTTCCTCGATGCGGTAATTCCTTGTTCATTATGTGCATAGACTACCTCTTCTTGATCCTCGAAGGATAGGTACACGCCGTTCGGATTTCCTAGTTCTGTACCTGGATCCGTTACACTGCCGATTACTACATTGTCCAAGGCAAGCGCCGCGTTCTCAACAGGAGTGGCCGTTGGAGAAAACACAAAGAATCGTATGGACTTCACATTATCGGTATCGATTACCGCGTTTCTCGGGAAACTGCCGTCCGCGAGCCAAGTTCCTCCCGCAACGCCGAAATCGGCAATACTGATTCTCCGCGATGCGTTAGCTTCCAACGTATAATAATAAGTACCTTTCACACCCGATGTGTCCGTGATTTCTACGCGTAGCTGTGTTGCGTAGTTTTTCAGATTCGTGACGTCGAACGTAAATGGTACACCGTTGAGACTCCAGCCATCCTCCGGCGCCGCAAAATCCAGGTTACCAGAGTAAGTGCCTGTTGTATCCCAAGCGTAGGAGGTGAAGGATGTAAACTCGACTTGGAGCGCCTTGCTACCGTCGGTTGTGCCTTGCGATCCAGTCGTCGTGGTCACAGTATCTACATTGTGTATATAAGCAGCCGATTCTTCGTCTTCGAAGGAGAATTTGGCCCCCCGTTTGCCAGTAGGAGACGATTTTATTTTTGTATATTGATCAAAAATACCCATCGCCTTGCTCAGCTGTTGTACTGCTTTATCCATCTCGGCATCTGTCGCCAATGTATCCCGTGCAACGACTTCCGCTTTCGTCACTTCAATGTTAAGTGTATCGCGGATATATTTTTTCACCCACTTTTTGCCTGGCTCGACCTCATTCCCCGTAGAAGATATTACGGTTGACGCAAGTTTCGACTTGGCATCCTCAATAGGAACAGTAAGCGCACTGGTGGATACGCCTGTAGGAGCCGCCTGCTCATCATACTGAATAATTTGTACGCTTGTTACGTAGCCGCCAATCTCAGGAATCGAAATTTCAATCGTGTTCTTAGTTAGTAACTTGCTGGCATCCAGTTCAAATTCGGCAAAGGTCAGCAAATTGCCTGGCTTATTCGTGTAATTCAGATCCTTGCTGAAAATTTGTAATTTCGTCGGGTCACCAGGATTAACGACAACATCCATATCGGCTGCGAATCCGCTGTCCATCTTGCCGAAACCAATACGGAGAGTTGCTTTAGCGAGAGACAACGCTGGGCTGTCAATTGTAAATACGGCAGGCGCATTTATGCTTGTAGCAACCAACTCCTCAGGAGCGTACGCAAACTCTCTCTCCCACGTTTTTGTGAACGCCGGATTGGAATCAAGCGTGATCTCGAAGACGCTCATCTCCTGCACTCTCATATACACATTGTTCAAATCAGTTACATTCTCTTCTTCATACGTCAAGTTACCCTTCTCCAAGAAGAAGTGTTTGCGTTTCACGTCTGCAATGTTGGCATCGCCCATCAATACGTTAAGATCAAGGTTGACGCGCTGCGAGTTGAGATTGTGCACAGCGACATATATTTTTTCATTGTAACGAACCGCATTCGTGTACACACGCTCATGATCGGCATGGGAAGGCAGGAACGCACCGCGGTAATCTTTCCACATATCCAGATAAGCTTCCATTGGTGTCATTTCTTCCAATAATCCGTTCTGTGCTTCGTTATATTTATAGAATGTATCATTGGAATTAGGACGCCAGTTGATAATAGGGTACAGGTACGGAACAAGCATGCCGATCGTATCGGAATAATTCATGAATCGCAACATATAACCATTGAAGGCAACCAACTTTTGAAAGTAGTCCGCTTCGCTTCCGGCTGTATTGTAGGTGCCTTCTTCCGTAATGTAGATCGGCTTTACATTATCCGTATTCACCATGTGAGCATTAATCAAGTCAAGAACAGCTTCCATTCGTCCGCTCAGGAAACCATCCGGATTGTTCTCCCTGTCATGGATGAACAGATTCGAGTTTTCATAGAAGTGGTGAGAATAGAAATCCATAGAATCCTTGGTTTCATCCATAAACTTCAACTGCGCACGCGCTTCCTCAAAATCATTATTCTCCAAATACATGAATGCGCTTGAAGGTCCTCCGACTAATACATCCGGATTTTCCAACTTCACCGCCTCAGCTACCTTGTTATGGAACTCAGACAGATAGCTCCAAGCTTGCTGCGGCTCTGACTGAAAGAACCACCACTCCTGAGGAATGGTCGATTCGTTTTTCACTTCCACGTACTTGGGACCCAGTCCGTCAAATCGGGTATCTATGCTCTTGATCAACTTGGCCGATGCGTCCGCCGCAGCATTGAAGTTGGCGTATGACGGTGTACCGAAATTCTCCGATTGACCGGAAAACGGGTTCTCCCACATCCACTTCGGCCAACCATCTAGTGTCAGCATATAATCTTTGCCGATAGATGGATACAAGCTTTTAAATTTCTCAATAGCAGGCAGACTCTTCGTGTAAACCTCTTTAGTTGTTGTAAAGTCTGCATATCCGGGATGCTGCGTATCTTCCTTGAGACCGGCCCAATTTGTCAATAGAGGATAGTGAAACGCACCACGACCGGGAATAAACCCATAATCATTTGTCGTTTTATGGTACGCTTCGTCCAGCAAAGTGATTTCACCTCCAGCTTGCTCTAAACCGACCGGACCGCTGTTCACATGGTATCGCTTGAATATTTCCTCGGGCAGCTTGTTTACGCCGTCCAAACTTAAATTCGTAAGCGCATCCACGTTGACGGAGACATTCATAATATCCTTGTCTCCCCCGAGAACTGTCCATGCCGATGTGTCGAAGTTCAACGGTACTCCTTCCTCTTCCCAGTGATATACACTGCGGAGGTCTCCGTTTCCAACAATTCTCATTTTATAACCCTCGTAGATAATATTTCCATTAGTTTCCTTAATCAGCCAAGGATGTGTAATACCTTCTGCTGGATTCGATTCCTGAAAATCCATTTTAGTATAATTGGTATATAACCCGGTAATACGGTCATTCCACCCACCGTTCTTGAACATCGTCCAATGCGTCTCAACGCCCTTCGGGTCAATAACATAGAGCTCCATTGTCTGCGCAACGGATCCTTCAAATCGCACATCGCTGAATAGACGCCACGCTCTTGCATCCCTTGCAGGGATATCGATCGTTACTTCTCCGTTAACTTTCAAATATTCGCCAGTAGGGTATTGAATAAAATTAATACGCTGAATCCGGCTTTCGCCGTTAATGCTGTTGAAATAGGATACCGCATTATCGCTGTAGATCTGTTTGTAATAATCTGCAATGTCGGGAATTGTATCGAAATCAGCCTTGTCGATTCTGATGTTTTCAGGGAGCTCGTTGCTCTCCGAGTCCGCATAGCTGACATTTGCAGGCGCAGTGAGAGAGGACGCCGCAAGCATAGCCGTACATAATAGAACAGCCAACATTTGTTTGATCTTCAAAATAGCTTTCAACAATTATACACCATCCCATCTATGACTTGAGTTTGTGTTTCGTCTAAACAACTCCCCCAGGTAAAGTTGTGTAAGGGGGGGGATTCCTCTAGATGTGGTAGTAATTGTTACTAGGTTTTCACGAAACGATCATACGCCGTCTGATAAATGCTTATCAGCTCGTCAACCTTCATCTTGCTCAGATCGGTAAGCTATCTGTCCCAACGTTCGTTAAAGCATAGCATTCACCTCCCTCTATAATTGAATGTTTCTTTCGTTTTTCTCACTTGTTCTTACAATATCTACTTTGACCAGCGAAGCATACCCGGATAATATTGTGCGAAGTGTGAAAATACGGTAACACCCTGTTTGCTATGATTGTAGCCCCTGATATTACCACTTCTGTTAAAAACGCTACAACAATCTTGACAACTACCGCACACAGTGGTTACTCATCATGGCCTCGCTCCCATGAATCTGTTTGGCCAACGTTTTAACAAGTTCCATCCGTTGATTAATAGCGTGCTGTTTCAAGGCATAGCTAGCTCATGTTTGATGTTACACCTTCCTTTAGGGCATGGATTTGCTAACTGTGCGATTCAGCGTTGCAACTCACTTGACTCCTACAGCCCGCTGTATACCGTTTTTCATCCACGTAGCTACGATAGTTGTGTCACCGGCTTGAACCACCTCATGTGGCGTTGGGAAGTGTTCCAGTTGGCATCAGCTGATTGAGCATCAGGAAGGGAAGAATTATTCGAAATACTCAAACCCAGCCCATGGACTATCCGCTATGACTTTGAAGGGTATGAATTTTTTGATGGCATCTGAATGCCATCAAGAGGAACTTTATGAAACAGCACGTAATACAACACAACAGGAACCACAAACAAGTATAGTTAGTAATTATTGGGTATATTTGAGGCCTTTTGTGTATAAGTCCCCAGACGCCTGATATCGAGATCATCCATTTGCTGGACTTCATTCATATTTTTCACAATAAGTAATTCTTCTGCATTAAGCCTTTAATTACCGAATACATCCTTATAGGAAGCGCTTACAACAAGTCGTATAATTACAATTAGTTTGATATAACTAGTACCTTGACCAGTTTAAATTACAGGATACAAGTGTTTTTATTTTTCTCGTGCTTGCTCCGTGGAAATTGCGACGGATTTCTGGATTCGGTTGCGTTCCGTTTCCCAAGCAGACACCTCGGCTTGGAATTCTTCAATGGAGGCGATTCGGCGGTTCAGGCATTGAATTGTCATTACACTTAGTTTAATCTCAGTGATATTTAGCCAGCTGCCATGCTTAGGGGTGTAATGGGTCTCTAGCCGTTTCGCCAAGACCAATGCCTGTTCAGGTGGTAAAGTTTCATACAAGGACGAGATCGTATGGGTATTCAAGTTGTCCATCACGAGCCGAACCCGTTTCGCCTCTGGATAGTGGGCCTCTAGCAGCTTCTGGATCTGCAGCGCCCAGTCTAATTTTCGTGCGTCTTTCCGAAGCCTGTACGTGACTCCATCCAACGAGTGGCTCCGTGAACAGGAACAAGCTGCAGCTTCCTTTGCGAACATATTCATAATCTTCTCGGACAGAATCTGTCCTGGCTTCATGGGTTGTGGAGGGCGCAAATCGCCAAGCCGTTGGATCGGCTGTTCATCCATACAAATGAGCAGGATTCTCAGGGTCATAAGGCAGGGCGTAGGTCTCTAAAACGTCTTCTATCCGAGCGACGAATTCACTGCTCGCTTTAGCGGGAATGCACCATTGTTTTTTCAGGTGAGGCTTAAGTTTTGTTTTTTTTAAAGTGGTTCGAATGGTCTCTCGTCCAACCGACTCCAAAATATTCAGTTCGATCACTCGGCGGGTCAACAACCGAATTGTCCAGCAAGCATACCCCTTTGGAGGCTCCGAACAGGCTAACGCAAGGATATGGGCTTCCACTTCACCCGTGATGGGGGAAGGGCCCGGCGGTTCCGCGCGGCGACGATAGCTCAGCGTCTCTTCTAGCCCACGTGTACAATAGTCTCTTACCGTATAAAAGACCAATACATTACTAACTCCGCAACGACTGGCAATTTCAGTTTGTTTGGGGATCATCCCTTGACTTTCATCCCAGAGCAACAGCACGAGACAACGGCGGCTAATGCCGTGCGATGTGGAATCCGCGTGAAGCACTTGTTCAATCCTTTCACGCTCTTTCGGCTCAAGTCGAATCTCGTATTTTTCATTCATCTGTTAGCCCTCCCATAATTTTCTTATAGGAAAAGCATAAAACTACAATTAACATCGGGTCAAGGTACTAGGGTGTGTTTTCAAACCTAATTCAGCCATAATAATACAGAGTCCTAGGATAAGAACACTGAAAAAGTACAAGAGAGGTTATCGTAGCGTGTGTCCAATTTGAGTTTATTAATGAGGCATTCAAGCAGATGCCGTTCTTTATACAACCACCAATCAAACTTACGCTGGGCCTTTGGATAATCTCCTCTTGGAATGACGGCCGCTACTTGTTGCTCTTGAATGAAAGTCAGAATGATGTTCATATCGTAGCCCCGTTCGGTCAAAGCATCCACAATCCCATAATTTTTGGTCGTTATTCCATCCTTAAAGCGTCCAAAAGTCTAATATTGCAGCGCCTTTTTGCCCCCACGCCGTTCTGAAGGACACGAACGATGATGGGATCAATCATAATATTTTCTTGATCAGGGGAAATAAACACATATTTAATTACCTTTTCCCAAACACCAGCCATTTGCCATCTTGAAAAACGGGTGAATTCCATCAAGTCGCACCCTAGCGGGGTAACCAAGGTTTGGAATTTAACCTAATTCAATTGTATTGATCTTCACTTAATTCGTATCGCCTCTCCATAGACGAAGCGCTAATAGTTTCAAATACTAAATAAGCTATCTTCCCATCCAGCCGCCATCTACAACGATTATTTCACCATTTACATAGTCTGAAGCATTTGAAGAAAGGAAAATTGCGGCTCCTACTAGATCTTCTGGTTTCCCCCATCTTCCTGCTGGAATTCTTTGTGCAATTTGTTCACTCCGAATCTTATCAGCCATTATAACTGTATTCATTTCAGTTTCCATGTATCCTGGAGCAATGCCATTAACATTCACACCTAATCTTGCCCATTCATTTGAAAGTGATTTTGTGAATTGCATAACTGCACCTTTACTTGCAGCATAAGCCGGAACTGTAAAACCGCCTTGGAATGAAAGAAGTGATGCAATATTTACAATCTTTCCTTTTCCTTGCTCAATCATTTTTATTCCTACTGCTTGACATAGGAAAAATACTGCCTTTGTATTAACATTTAATACAAAATCCCAGTCTTCTTTAGGAAAATCTACGCTAGGATGACGTTTTTGTACTCCTGCATTATTAATTAATATATCAATACTTCCAAATTCCTCATTTATAGATTCAACAACTTCTTCAAATTTAGAAACATCTGACAAATCCATTGAGATCATTTTATATTTTCTTCCTAAACCCTTTATTTTTTCTTCTAATTCAGGATTTTCATTTCTTGCAATAACTACTATATTAGCGCCAGCTTCAGCTAAACCTAAAGACATAGCCTCTCCCAAACCACGATTACCGCCAGTAATAATAGCTGTTTTATTCCCTAAACTAAACATCTCCAACATTCGCTTTTCCTCCACTCGAATTATATATAATCTTTTTTATATTAAAATTTAAACATTACTTTTACAGCATCTCCGCCACTAAGTAAAACATCAAACCCTTCTTGGGCTTTCTCAACAGGTAATATATGAGTAATTATTTTTCCAAAATCAAAAGATTCTCCTAATAATTGAATGGCAATATCAAAATCTTCTGGCTCGTAAACTCTAACTCCCATAACTTTAACCTCTTTAAACATCATACCCAACAAATCAAGTGCGGCAGGTTTTTTGTATGCTCCCACAATTATAACTGTCCCGTGAACTTTTACTAATCCAACTAATTGTTCTGCAACTATAGGGTGTCCTGCACAGTCGAACACAAAATCTACTCCATTTGTATTTGTAAATTCAGAAACAGCAACTTCTAAATTGGTTTTAGAAGGATCTATTACAGTAAATCCTAATTCTTCGGCTATCTTTCTTCTAAAAGGATTTGTTTCAACAATAAATATGTTTGCTTCATATAATAATTTTAATGAACTTGCTACAGACAAACCGATAGTACCTGCGCCAAAAATTAAAGCGCTGTTGCCAATTGAAATTCCTGAGCGTTTAACGGCATGAACACCTACAGCTAACGGTTCTGTAATTGCTCCTAATTCTAAGGATACAGTCTCTGGAAGAACATGTATTTTATCAATCGAGACTTTCACATAATCAGCCATTGAACCATCTGTATCAATGCCTATTAATTTTAATGATTTACATACATGACTGTTTCCTGTTAAACACGGAGTGCATTTACCACAAAATAGTAAGGGCCTAACAGTAACCGGTGTACCTTTTGGTAGCGAAGGATAATCTTCTGCTATTAACCCAGAAAGCTCATGACCAAAAATCAACGGTGCAGTAGCTCTAGGATGTGCTCCAACATAAATATTTAAATCTGTACCACATATACCTGAATATGCTACTTTAATTAATACTTCACCATCAGAACAAACAGGAATTGGTTTATCTTCTACGTCAATTTTATCAGGTCCATTGTAAACAATACTTTTCATAGTTTATTATCTCCTTTTTATTCTTTTAATTAATTTTGTTAACTAGATAAGCAGGTTTCTCGCCTTTTAATGCGCTAACAACTTGCTCAGCAACTTTTCTCTTTAATTCATTAAATGCTTGTTCAGAATACCAAGCCATATGTGGAGTACAAATAAAAGATTCATGTTTAAATAGTGGGTTATTAACATCTGCCTCTTCTCTCACCAATACGTCAAGTGCAGCTCCTGCAATCCACTTGTTAGTTAATGCCTTCTCTAATGCTTGTTCATTAACAATTCCACCACGAGCAGTATTAACAATATATGCTGAAGACTTCATTGCTATAAATTCAGTTTCAGAAATTAAATTTTCAGTATTTTGTTGTAATGGACAATGTATAGAAATAACATCTGATGTTTTTATTAAAGAATCAAACTCAACAACTTCAATGAAATCAGGAGGATTTAGTCTTTTATGATTGGGATCAAATCCAATAACTTTAAGGCCTAGTCCATGAGCTTTTTTGGCAAACGCATTCCCTATTCTTCCTAGTCCTATAACACCTACAACTTGGTCTTGCAATCTGAAAATAGGTTTAGATATTTCATATTTCCACACACCATTTTTAACAATATTTGACATTATATTAACTTTTCTAGTAAGCGCCATCATTAATGCTATTGCTTGATCAGAAACTTCGTTCAATCCATAATCAGGTACGTTACAAACCTGAATGTTAAATTCTGTAGCTGCATCCAAATCTATACTATCCACACCCACTCCATATCTAACAATGATTTTACATTTCGAAAGTTGACTTAACACTTTTCTAGTAAATTTTCCATATTGAGTAATTAAAGCGTCGGCTTCACGACAATTTTCTATAATATCATTTTCTGTTTTACAATCTAATAATTTAAAATTATTGGTTACATTATTAATGATTTTTTCTTCAATTTCTACTGAGTCATGATCGCAATCTGTAATCATTACAACGTAATTTTTCATTTCTCGTCTGCTCCTTTTATAAATTTAATTAATTATGCACTGTAAAGTCCTTTTTATTCCCAAGCTTTTTTGTCTAAAAGAGCTTAGATTAATGTAAAATGCTCAATTATAAAATGGGAAGTGGATTTCACCGCCTCCCATCTCTATTTTTTTAATCATTTCATATGTTTTTTTAATTTTTCCCAGTCAAAGTTTATGCCCACACCTGTGGCTTTGGATGGTTCGATATATCCATTAACGATTTTTAAAGGTTCTATAGTAAAATCACATATTGGGAAACTATGATATTCTAAGAATCCAGCATTGGAAAGTGCGCCTAATACATTCACATGTAATTCTTGCATTCCGTGTGAACTTACTTTGAGACTTCTTTCTTTTGCCATTTCACCTACTTTTAAAAAACCTGTTATTCCACAAACATTAGAACAATCAGGTATTGGATACTTAATACGAGCTATGTCTAAAGCCAATTTATGCTCATAAATAGAGTGTAAATTTTCCCCCATTGCTATTGGAATAGTAGTTGCTTGCCCTATTCTTGCATATCCTTCATAATCATCAGGATTTGTTGGTTCTTCTAACCACGCTATATTAAATTCTTCTATTCTCTTCGCCATTCTTATTGCTTGAGGTACTGTCCATATCATATTAGCATCTACCATGAACATAGCATCTTTACCAATCAAGTTACGAACAGCCTTTACTCTTTCTATATCTTCATCTTCGTTTTCTTTCCCTAATTTTATTTTTATGGCTGTATGTCCTTTTTCTAGTTGCTTTTCAATATTTTTCAATAATTCTTTTTCTGTTAACATTAAATCTATACCGCCATAATAAGTACGGACTTTTTCGTTTCTAGTACCATATAAATCAGAAATTGCCATGTTTTCAGTTTTTAATTTTATATCCCAAAATGCAATATCTAATGCCGAAATTGCAAAAGCTGCAATTCCTCCTCTTGCAACATAGTGAATACTTTGATTCATGTAAATATTCATTTCATCAGGAGTAGTAAATTCTCTGCCGATTAGTCTTGGAACTAAGTCATTAACTAGCAACTTAGTTATTGCAGTTCCTCCTATTCCACCTGTATAAGTGTATCCTGTACCTTTTCTTCCATCTTCCATAAAGATAGTTGCTGTAATTAATTCAAAACTATCATGTTTACCATGAAGTGCATCAACTAAATTTCCTTCTAATGGAATATTGAAATATTTAACTCCCACGTTTTTAATTGCATTCCTTGACATACCACTCCACCTTTTTTCATGCCTCCGCGCTAAACAAGGTAGGTATATATAGCGATTTGATATGAATAGATACGCATGCAAATCGCTATACATGAGATATAAATTTAACCACGTAGCTTAACGAAGAGTCTCTATTAATCTTTTAGTAATTATAATTCATATAAATAGTTTTCTTTTGTAGATATCCTTCTAAACCATATTTACCATCTTCACCACCAAGACCACTCTTTTTGTATCCATTATGGAATCCATTTATTAACTCTCCGTTTTCACGATTCACATATACTTCACCAAACTCCAGTTCATTTACTGCTCTCATTATGTTTTTAGCATTGTTTGTAAATAAGTAAGCTGATAAGCCATACTCACAATCATTCGCTAATTCAATTGCTTCATCAAAGCTTGACACCTTCATCATCGGTACAATAGGTCCAAATGTTTCAACTTGCATTAATACATTCTTATTATCTGATACTTCAACCACTACCGGGTAGAACCAATTTCCGTTTTCAGAAGGCTTTCCCTCATCTGGAGTCATGTCTAATAATATTTTACCGCCTTGTTGTATGGATTCTTCTTTCATTTGTATCAACTTAGATACTTCTGATTTGTTCACTTTTGGGCCCATAGTTGTTTTCGGATCCATTGGATCTCCAACAACTATCCCTTGTACATGCGCTATGAATTTATTCTTAAAATCTTCATAAACTTTTTCATGAATGTACATACGTTCGTTACATGTGCATATTTGACCACAATTGCTAAATCTTGCTATTGCTGCGCATTTTGCAGCTTTATCAATATCAGCATCTTCCATTACTATAAATGGTGCTTTTCCACCAAGTTCTAAATGCACATCAATAACGTTATCCGATGCAGCTTTAAACACTTCTATACCAGCATTTGTACTTCCAGTTAAGGTAACTAATTGAGTAATTTCACTTCTTACTAATGCATCGCCTACAACTCTGCCTGAACCAGTGATGAAATTAAGAACCCCTTTTGGCAAAGAACTTTTTTCAACTAATTCTGCAAACTTCATAACTGTAAGTGGAGTTTCTGAGGGTGGTTTAATAACCATACTATTTCCGCAAACCAATGCATTTCCAATTTTCCTTGTTGATAACGCTAAAGGAAAATTCCAAGCAACTATCCCAACTACAACTCCATAAGGTACTCTTTGAATCCAGATTTGTTCATCTTTTTTCTCAGAGGTAATAATTTCTCCTTCTATTCTTCTTGCCGATTCAGCTGCATATTTCAGAAACCCCGATGCCCCCTGAATTTCACCTCGTGCTTCAGTTATAGGTTTACCATGTTCTGATGTTAATAATTGAGCTAATTCTTCAGCATTATCGTCTATAATTTTCGCTAATTCCAAAACATATTCAGCTCTTGTTTGTGCTGGTAGTAGTGCCCATGACTTTTGCGCTTTACGCGCAGCTTCTAAGGCAGCAGTAGCATCCTCTTTACTACCCTTAGGAACAGTACCTACTACTGCGTTATTATAAGGATTTATTACTTCTATTTTTTCTTGTGATGCTGTATCTACTAATTTTCCGTCAATAAATAATTTCATTGATAACATAATTCTCGTAATGGAATACTAATCCATTACTCCTCCTCTCATTCAACCTTTATGTTTTTTATTTTTTCAATAATAACAATTTTATTGTATACTTTCATTACTGAAAAATCAACACTTTATGTTTATTTTTCTATTCTCTTCATAAACTATTTCTTTATGCATTCTGCATGAATCCGTCCTATGAACATGATAGACAAAAAAGGTTTTTAGGCATACAAAACTCCAGTGCAAAAAATCTAATCTGGTCATACCCCTGTCAAGTAGACAAGTAAAAAAGGCTAAGCAGCCAACGCGTGCTGGTATTCAACCGGTACGCCTTGTTTTAGTTTGGCCTGTAAGCGCTGGTAGTTGTAGAAGTAAATGTACTCCTCCACCGCTTGATGAATATCTCCTTATGACTTACACTGGTTAAGGTACAACTCCTCCGTTTTGAGATGTGAAAAGAAGGATTCGAAGCAGACATTATCCAAGCAGGTAACTTTGCAAAAGTGACTGCCCTTGTCGCTGAATTCTTCGAGTCGTGTGTTGTACGCCTGAGACGTATACTGGAAGTTCTAACTGAATGGAGCACGGCCCTGGATACGTCTCTTTTTCGTGTCCATTGTTCAAGCCTATTTACGACGAGTTTTACGTTGTTTCGTTCGGAGATCTGCCAGGCCACAATCCCATTGTTAAACAGTTCCTGAGTGGCAGACAGGTAATAAAAGCGCGTACCGTCTGAGATATACGTAACACCAGTTTCTGCTGTGACCCTGGTGCATGTAACTAATGCTGCAACCGATTCGGCTACACCATAGAAAGAGTATAGCTGGGGTATTTTCGCTTTTTCCGGTTCACCGAAGAAATCGCCAGTTCTTTCACAAGTCGCTATACCTTCTAATGATTGACGAGATACCCGCCTCCCGTAAAGCTGTTTCATTCGGGGGTCCCCGAAGTAGGGATGATCCATGTGAATGGCTAACATCTACTCTTTGATTTCGTGATCTCGTAAATGAGCGTCTTTTCGTAGTGACCCACTCACTCGCCACTTGTAGTACTGGCTCTAGGGATTCCGGCAATGGATAACAGACGTGTCACGCGGTGCTGGTGGCGTAGTCCCTCGATTATTCGGTAGTTGTCCTGTGGACTGGGGCAACCTCCCGGACCAGATTGGGATAACGCTTTTTTAGATAATCCACCTGAGCTTTCAGGTAATCTTGTTCCTCTTCGACACTGGCGAACTTCGTGCGTGGACGTCCTTTAAGGGGACTGCTGCTTCCCTTACGAGTGTCGTAGGCCTGGCCGGCCTTGTACTTCTTCACCCATTCCTGTGGAGACTAATTCCTGTCGAACGAACCCGACAAAGGGTTTTGACGGCAACAATGACAAGAAACCATCTGCTGTTGGTTAAGGAATTAATCACTTCCTTCTTGTCGTCTTGTCTTTCTTGAATTAAGTGTTCTCCACGACGAGGACTACGCAAGTTCTGGCAGTTGTGTACAAACACATACTTTGAATCTTTAAAATAGTGGTGTTCTAATATACTTGTTAATTTACTCATTTTTATGTATGCTAAAAATGATATTTATTAAAAAATAGAAAGGAATAATTATGCCTAGAGTAAGAGGGAATACTGTAGATATTGCAGTACAAAAAATATTGCGTAAAATTGAGAATTATGAATTAGTAACGGGAGATATTGTATCAGATTTAGAGTTGTCTAAAGAATTTGAAATGAGCAGAACTCCATTGAGAGAAGCAATTATGATTTTATTAGATAATGGCATACTTGAAAGAACTAAAACAAAAGTTGTTGTAAGAGCTATTACTTTAAAAGATATCAATGAAATTTTAGAAGTTCGTGAGGCAATTGAACTAAAGAGTATTGAAATTATAGTTAATAATAAAGGTTTAACAAAAGCTCAATTAAAAGAATTAAATCAAATCCAAGAAAAATTATGCGAAAATACAAATAACGGAGATTTCGATACATTTTTTGAAGCGGATTCTAGGTTTCATGAAAAAATCGCAGAATATTCTGGTAATGAGCGGTTTTTAGATATTTGTAAACGAATTTATCTTCAGAGCCAACGACTACGTTGGATAACTATGCTTACTCCTTCACGTTATACAGAAACATGTGAAGAACATCAATTAATTATAGATACATTGACTAAGTTAGATTTGAATGCTGCTATAAATGCAATTAAATCACATTTATTGAACAGCAAAATTAATTATGAAGACATCATAAATAATAAACAATGGAATAAGATTGCTCAGCAGATGAAGAATATGCGTCTGTAACTTAAAGTACGAGATAATTAAAGAAATAATATGTGACATATTTTTTTGGTCATAACCTGACTAGTTGGCGTCCAAAGCCTCTAAGAGTGAACCCTCCTAATAATCTCAAACAGGGAAAGGGATAAACATACGAAAGTGCATGTTCATCCCTACATTTATGCAACCTCCTCATTTTCCACGGGTCTGTCAATAATTTTGTGTAAACTCTTTAAAGCACAGATTCCCCCGAGGGGGAAAACAATTCTATCGTAGATGGTGACCCACCCGAGCTGGGAAAAAGACCGAAAGCTGGAGCAGCATTTGTCCCCAATTTTGGACACAGCCTGTCCATTTGCGAGTGACGTCGACGGTGGCTAGATAGAGCATTTTAAGCAAGGTCTCGTCAGTGGGGAAAATACTTTTTCCCTTTGTCACTTTACGCAGCTGGCGGTGGTAACTCTCAATCATATTCGTCGTGTAGATAAGTTTACGGATCTCAGGCGGGTACTTAAAAAAGGTAGCGAGTTCCTCCCAATTATTCCGCTAGGAACGGATAATAAGTGGATACTTGGCTCCCCACATCTCTTCAAAACGGTCGAGTTCAAGCAAGACACCTTCTTCCGTAGCTGCCTTGTAAATGGGCTTTAAATCGGCGGTAACCTTCTTAATATCTTTGTAGGAAACGTAGCGTGTAGAGCTACGAATTTGGTGAATAATACACTTCTGAATTTCGGTTTGCGGATAGCAGGGCGCAATCGCTTGAGAGAACCCAGAGAGCTTATCCACGCAGATGATGAGAATGTCTTGAACCCCGCGATTTCTCAACTCATTCAGCACACTCAGCCAGAACTTGGAGGACTCGTTCTCACCAATCCACATGCCCAGCGCATCCTTGTTTCCGTCCAGATCGATGCCAATGACCATGTAGGCAGCCTTGTTGATAAATGGCCCCGTCTTGCTTGACTTTAAAGTGGATCGCATCTAGATAGACTACTGCATAGACGCCTTGCAGAGGGCGATTTTGCCATTCTTTAAAGAGAGGAACGATCTTGTTCGTAACATTAGAAATGAGCGTAGGTGAGACGTCAATTCCGTACATTTGGTGAAGATGATCCTGGATTTCTCTTGTGCTGACGCCTTTGGCATACAGAGCTACGATTTGCTCTTCGATGCCCGTTACATTCGATTGATGCTTCTTGACGACCAGAGGCTCAAACTCCCCAAGACGGTCCCGTGGAATACCAATTTTCTGCTCTCCGTACTCGCTGACCACCGTTTTTCGGCTCTTTCCATTACGACTGTTTGGAGTCAGTTTTGTCTTTACTTCATGCTTGCCATAGCCCAAATGGGTATCCATTTCTGCTTCTAGCATCTCCTGAATCGTTTCGGCAAACAGATCCTTTAAGGCATTCTGAGCATCTTGTGCAGAGACTAAATTATTCTCCTTGATAAACTCCCGCAATTGCTGTTTTGTCCAAAGTCCCATGTGTTCTCCCCGGCTAATGCTCATTTTAACGCAAAAATGAGGTTAACCAGACTTAGCTGGCTAAACTCATAATACGAATATATTTTACAGACACTTTACCATCCGTTAACCGAAATTATTCCAGCTCCCAGAGATCCGTATTATAGCGATAGTAGCTGCTGCCAAATTCATTCCGCTTCTTCTCGCTTTCGTCTAGGTGCTTATTGCATATACGCTTCGCCTCAGCCAGATCACCAATGAGCAATTTATACTCGTTTCTAGCCAGAAAACTATCGCCTTGCTTCAATATTAGTGAGACCGTAAACTCTCCTACGACATTTTCATCAACCTTCCATGCAATATCGCTTAATTTTGAAGAGCTATTCGGAGCAACCTGTGTGGCTACCTTTCCACTCTGAACAACTTCGCCTTTATGACTTTGAAGCGTCCACTCCAGCACCGTGTTCTCAAACGCTTCATGGAAGTCGTTGACGATCCACAATTCTCCTTGGAACATCTCCTCAGGTTTCCATCTTCTCTTCGGGAAAGCCAAGCTTGGTAGAATCGGCTGATAGCTTGTCTTGACAAAGTCGAAGCTCAGCTTCTTCAATCCGTAGTAATCAACAAGCCCCCACTTGATATCCGGCCAATTAGTTATGAAATGACAGAGTGACACGCCGCTCATACGCGGCTTCCGTCTACGGTACATTTCCAGTGCGAATTGCAGAATCGTACCATGTGCAATCTGTGTCGATTTTACGAATTGCTCCAGCGAATCCATTCGCTTATCCCCAAACACCTCAATATTCAGTCCTTGGAGAATATGAATATCCGCCCAGTGATAGCCCCAGCTTGGTCCCATGGGCCATAGTTCGCTCTCCGGAATAAATTTCTTAAGGCTTTCGATTGAAGGCGCTGAGGCAGCTGTTAATTCAGGAATAATCGAGCAATCGAGCGATGGGTAATACTCCTCCATGAAGCTTCGACCGCCACCGTAATAATGCTCATTGGCATGTTGGGACTCCTTGGGCTTAAAGCCCATACTTTGACCGAACTCATTGCTAAGCGGGGATGCTAATCCGTAAGGCACCGAGGTATACCCTTCAATCGCTACTCCGATCGCTTCCATTAGCCCCTTATTGCCGCTCTCTACATGTGCGTCCGTAAAGAATACTTCTTCTCCACCCATCCAATAAATATTCGATGGATGATTGCGGCGAAGTTTCACGATTTCAACACACTCTCGCGACGCAGATTCTACAAATACAGGATCGTCGGAAAAGGCTTGGGTAGAGAATGTGAAGTTCGTCCATACCGTAATCCCAAGCTCATCGCATAGGCGATAGAAGGTAGGAATTTCTGGCGGATGCCAGCCGAAGATTCGCAAATTGTTAATGTTGCAATCCTTCACAAGCGTCAGCAGATGCTCATACTTCTTCGTGCTGTTCCTTCCATATAAGAAAGATGGCTGTCCCCCCCAGCATGCAGAGCGCAGGAACTGGCGTTTGCTATTGATAACAAATGTCCATGGATATTCGGATTCCTCCGGCGTGAAGCCCGGATTCTGCTCCATATGAACCGTCCGGATACCGATTCTGTCCTCCACACGATCGAGCTCCATACCATTCTTCAGGACTGTAATTTCAATATTGTATAGATGAGGCGTCCCCATGTCCCACGGCCACCACAGCTTAGCATCCGCAATCTCTACACTAACCTTCGCGTTACTCGTGCCGGATTCAATAATAGTCTCCAATGTACGATTGATTGTCTCCGAGGTGAAGTTGTGACCGTTCATTGCAATTTGAAGCTGAACAGTCTGATTCTCAGGAGTCATATTGTGAAGCTCTATCTGCACATGTACAGTTGCGCCTGAATCCTTTAGGTCCGATTCGATACGATGATTGAGAACGCGCACAGCCTCTGTTGCAACTAGACGAACCGGTCGCCATATACCAAAAGGTACTAATCCAGTGAAATAATCGCCGGAGAAGTTCACCTTCTTGCCACCGACTTTGCGGAAGTTTTTCGGAGGAGGATCGAGCTTAATCGTAAGCTGATTCGAACCGCCAGCCCACTTGTCAAAATTCAAATACTCACTAACTTCGAAGGAGAACGGCGAGAACATACCTTCATGACTGCCTAACAGATTTCCATTCAGCCAAATAGTACAGCTATAGTCGACGCCTTCAAAGTCTAAATGAACCTTCTTGCCCTTCATCTCTTCTGAAACGTTGAACCTCCGAATGTACCACCATTCGTATTCCTGCACCCATTTCGCCTTATGCATATTTCTTCCGAAATAAGGATCCTCTAATTCGCCCGCCCTCTGAAGGTCGGTGTACACATCCCCTGGAACAGATGCGTAATTCCAACTGAAAATAACGCCTTGACGCTCTGCTGGAAGGAGATGAAACCCCTCGCGTTCCCCTTCGCCTACTCTCATTTTCTCCATCTGCCAGAGCTTTCCGCTTAAATCCTTTACAACTCTCGACATTCTATAACCTCCAGTACTATGAATTTATAATAATAGAAGAACAAGAGTCATTTTCAAGATTTCAGAACGATGTTCCATTTTTTTGAGTATACAATTGGAGGGGTTATACGTCAACGTATTCTCTATTAATCTTCCTAACACAGCTCTCAGATTGAATTGGAAGTCAAGTTGTTTCTCATTCTGCTGATACTTGTTCATCAGCTTAGGGACTACATGAGTTTGAGCGATCGTTCATTCCCGTTTTGTATTTGAGCATTTTGCATCCTGGTTGCACAAGGGGGTTCTGAGCATAAAAAAGGACTTCACCCCAACTTGGAGAAGTTTTTTGGTGACTAAACCAAAACACTCAAGAGGAGGAAGCCCCTTTTGTATATTCTCCAAGAAAGTCTATTTTCCTTTGAAGAGCTTCAAAAAATCGAATCCGAAGAACGACTGCCCATCTTTTTCAGTGCATTGGACTTACGACCTTACGCCAAAGAATTGAGAAATCTTTCGCCCCGATGATCGGAGGGACACTGTCGACAAGGTATTCTTCGCGCGTTACTTGCGGCTCCCTTGGAGAACATCGATACGTTCACCGGTCTTGCACGCAGACTGGAGCTTGACCTTCGTTTTCGTTATCAATGTGGACTTCGGCTGGACATCTCTGCTCCTTCCATTTCGACGTTAAGCCGAGTTTTTGCCGAACTGACTCATAAAAGCTTGCCCGGCAGTTATTTGAGGACCTTGTGGTCCAAGTGCCAAGAAGCTTGGAATCATCGACGGAACTCATGTAGCTATTGATAGCGCAGCTATTCACGCTTACGAGAAAAAGGGACCCAAGCGAAAAAGTGAACTCACTGGCAACGCCAACTGGGGTCAAAGTTTGATACCTTTGGCAACAAAGTCAAATGGTTTGGTTACAAGTTACATCTGGTCGTAGATACCAAAAGTGAACTTCTAATGGCGCTCAAGGTGACGCCTGCCCATGTGAACGATGGAGACAAAGGGCCTGCGCTCATGATGCTTACCAATGCAAGATCTAAAGCAAAATTCTTCATGCTGGATACGGGCTATGACCAAATAAAAACTACGAGTCGGCCCGGAACGTCAAGGCCCAAGCTATCATTCTACTGAATCTGCGGAATGAAAAGGAAGCGCCAGCAGGAATTACCCGCAAAGGCACGCCCTGTTGTTCCATGGGATTTCCCATGACGTATTGGAGACAGGAAAAGGTACATTTAAAATTCCGTTGTCCACATGCGACAGGTCAAGTGGATTGTCCTTTGGGCACGGCTGCTTGTTCGTCCTCCAATTATGGAATGGTGGTTAAAATCAACAGTCAAACGGATCTCCGGCGTTATGCTCTGCCACATCGGGAAAGCCGAGGCTGGAAGGAACTTTTCAATAAACGAACCAGTGTGGAACGATGCAATTCTCGAATTAAGACCTAATTAACCGCAGACCAACTCCATGTATTGGAGATTCAAAAAGTCACTACCCACCAATATTTAAAGGCGATTGTGTTACTTGCCTCTGCTCTGGCCATCGCGAGGCAACGAGTACAGAACGCCGCTTAAAAATTTCAGATTCATTGAAATTCTGTCCGCCTGCCCATTTGCAACCCAAAACTCAAAAAATGGAGCTTTGGATGTTGGCCTGACTATGATTTTGTATCGAAAATTGAATTATGCAAAATGCCCAATTATATTCATTCATACTGTGAAGAAGCTTATCTTTTGTGAAATCGAGACAAATCTCTCCTGCAGAAGTTTCATTTAAGATAGGACTGGTCACTAAACAACTTCCATAAATATTCGCTACAGTTCTTACCACGAAGATTTCATATGACAATATTCGATAATGGCACGCGAACGAGGCAACTTCCCCTCTACCCACATAATATTGAACCTTCAAATTTATCTCATACTAATGGTTCACAATACAGGCTGGCATCTTATCCTAGCCGAAAGAGCCTCATATTTTACTTTATGCTCAATCATTTGGCAGATCGCTCTTCTGCAGATGCCTACAGTATAAATCTTACCAATACCCTCACTGCCGTTCTCCAGTACAATAGTGACGGCTATCAATCCCGGTGCCAATGAAGTCCATACTTCTTATGCCCCTTTTGCTCCGCCAAAGTCACAAGGTAACTGTCGGTATTGGTCCTGTATGCAAACCATAAACCTTAAAAATGCGTAAGAGTAGGTATAATGAGACGATACGAAATACGTGATGACCAACGGAAACAGATCAAAGGCCCGCTGCCCCCCCGGTACAAAAACCACAAGGAGGGTGTCTCCCCGAAAAACCAACGTATTAAATAAACGCAATGCTTTGGGTCTTACGAACAGGGGACCATGGCGGAATTTACCGGAATACTATAGTTCCTGGCCTACATTTTACAGCCGTTTTCGCCGCTGGCAAATCACCGGCATTTGGGATTGAATACAAGAACATGTCTCAATTGAACCCAACTTTGAAATTAGTATGATTAATGCGACGATCATCTATGTCCATCAGCATGGAGCGGGTGCAAACGATAAGCCTTCATCAGGCGTAGGGCGATCCCAAGGCGGGATCAACGACCAAATTCAAGCGGATGTCGATGTCTTGGGCAATCCTCTGCGCTTTGTGCTGCTCGGCGGTCTGTGCCACAACTCTGTAGCGGCTACGAGATGCTTAGCCAAATGAATTAATGAAAATGCATGTGTTGGCCGATCGTGCTTACGAAACTAACCGAATCCTTTAACTCCTAAAGGTACAATCTGCCGTGCTGGTGATTTCTGCTAGAAAACTGCTGAAGGCAACGGGAAAGGGATAAAGAAATATATATCGAACGCCATCTCATTAGTTGTTATTTCAATAAAGTGAAGCATAATCACCGATTGGGAACCCGCTATGATAAGTTGAAATTTACATTTAAGGCACTTTTAATGCTCGCTTCGATTTTGGTGTGGCTCGCTTAGGTTTTACATACACGTCCTAATGAGTTTGACTGATATCAAATCATTAGTTAATATGACGAAATAGAGATATAATGAAAGAAGGGGCTTCCTTTGAGCATTGAAAAGAATAAAACGAACTCTACGTTAGAACGTGCACTATTCCTACTTGAGCATCTCTCATTAATAAAGGGGGGAGTCGGAATCGGCGAATTGTCGAAAACAACTCACCTCGCTAAAAGTACGACACATCGCATATTAGAAACACTGCAGAAAGCGGGATTTGTTATGCAGGAGCCTTCTACAGAGAAATATTTCGTGGGACTAAAAGCCATCGAAGTCGGTATCGCAGGACTTCATAACATTGATCTGGTGGAAGCTGCAATACCCCATCTGCAAGAACTCGCTGCTCAAACGGGCCAAACCTCATTCCTCGCTGTATATTCTGAAGGCGAGATCATCTATATCTATAAGGTAGATGGAAGCGCCTCAGTTATTATGAAAGCCATTCTTGGCTCAAGGAACCCCGTTCATTGTACAGGTCTCGGGAAAGCCATAATGGCTTACTTTTCAAATGAAACTGTCGATAAGATCGTCAGCGAGAAGGGGTTGCAGCAATACACTGCAACTACGATTACGGATCATCAGCAGTTCCTGCAGGAACTCAACGAAATCAGACAGACTGGCATTGCTGTCAATCGTGAGGAATACGACGATGGTTTGAGCTCCATTGCTGGACCTGTGTTTAATTATACGGGTAAAGTGATTGCAGCCATCAGCGTGGCGGGGCCAACCGCTCGAATACTCGAAAAGCAGGATGAACTGAAAGCACTCGTCAAGGAGAACTCCTCTCTAATTTCCAAACGGCTAGGCTTTGTTCCTTCCATGCATTCCATCTAAATCTCTTAATTTCCAGAATCGACACACTAGATTATTGACAGCGTCCTTGTTACTTCCACTCATAAAAGAGGATCTATTGTAGAGATCCCGGCCAACCTTTTTTTGCATAATAATATTAAAAATCCCTAATTGAATGTAAAAACAAGGTCGCCTTTACATGGACATTATGACCTAGCCCCTGCGGACTGCGTTCCGCATCCTCTTTCCGATATGGCTCAGCAGCCTCTAGCGACGGATTCATGATGACAGCCCAGGGCTAGATCTCGAAATTAATGCCGTCATGAACATATTGATTCGTATTCTTCACCGATCCGTCTGTCAACATAAGTTTAGCTAATGGATTTGATTATCAGAAAGCGATTGAAAAGTACGGTGTCTTATCAGCAATTTACGCATGGGTTCGGAAATATCAAGCTGGCAGTGAGGAACCTCATCAGGGCAATTATGATCGCAAAAAGCCTATATAAGAACTTGAGGAGCATGAACATCTTAAGCTACGGCTTAAAGAGCTGGAAGCGTGAAATGAATTAGTCACCTAATGAATACTGACGAGCATCAAAACGAAAACACCTCAGCTCTGGTAATGCGAGCTGAGGTGTCAAACTAACTATTTTTGTTTTTACACTATCCACTTAACAGGGAGGACTTCAGGGTCACTCCGGTCGTCTGAATCTTTATTTCACTGTTATTAAGTTAAAACCTCTCTCTGAGCAAGTTCCTGAACTTCGCTCAGAACCTGCCAGGGTCAGGGATAGGTGTCTTCGTCCAAGAGCATCTACTGAACGCACAAATTCGCTTTTGGAAAACAAGCGGATGTCCGGTAAATTCCCGAGCAGGTCGATACGCGTATCCTTTTTATTTTCGTACAATTTTCAATAATAAGTTCGAGAGAGTATCTCCATTAGAATTACTCATGTGATATACAATAAAAATCAAAAAAGAACAACACCACCCCATTTTTTAGATCTTGCAGAACACCTTCATGGCTTTACCGATATCAGCCTTCATCCCATTTATGGCAGAAATTGTAATATCATGATAAAAATCAACTTTTTGTTTTTTCAACAGCTCTTCTACGCTTTGCACACCGGATCTGGCCATATAAGAGTAATAATTAATCTTCCGGATTCCCTTGCCAATCGCCTTGGTGTAGTCCTCCGGACTTACCCCCGAACCGCCGTGCATAACCAAAGGAATTCTTACCAAATCTCTAATTTTTTCGATACGCTCAAAATCCAACTTTGGTTTCGTCTTATAGAACCCATGTGCGGTACCGAAAGATGCGGCCAGAGCATCAATCCCAGTTTCCTTGACGAAGCAGTCCGCCAAATTGGGATCGGTGTACAAATCTTCCATTGACGCACCCATATCGCTCCCCCCCGCTTCACGACCGCCTATAATCCCGATTTCCGCTTCCACGCTTGCTTGATATACCTTTGCCAGTCGAACGGCTTCAACGGTATTTCGAACGTTTTCTTCATAAGAAAGAAGAGAACCGTCATACATAACGGATGTAAAGCCCAGCTTCAATGCCTTTTCCACATAGTCCAGATCTTCCCCATGATCCAAGTGAACGCATACGGGGACCGTCGCCATCTTGGCAAAATGTAGCATGATCGGTCCGATTTTCTCGATGGGCATAAAAGCTTCATGTACTTGGGCATGGCTGATGATCACCGGCACATTCAACTTCTCCGCCATTTCAATAACAGCCATGATACACTCTAGATTAGGGGTGTTAACGGCTCCGACGGCGTAATCTTGTTCCTCTGCCAATATTAATATATCTTTCAATGAGACCAACATGTACTTGCCTCCTTCAAGGTATCCCACTATTGAATGCCATCGATCATACCAGTCTTCATGTGATATGTGACAGATTCTCCTGGGCTGATAAACTTCAGGGTATTCTCTCTTCGCATCGCTTCCCTGCCATCCGGATGACAGTTTCGGGGCTCGAATCCCAGAACGTAATCCTTCACCCCAAACATTTTCGACTGAACAAAATAATTTAATGTCCTTATACCGACTAAGCCTTTCTGGGAGCGTTTTTTATTCAAAATTAAATTTATGGTAACAACATCGCTATTCGTAATGGACCTTGATCTCCTAAATCGGGTTCTAGGTCTATATGCCCTGTTGGGGTGATCGTTCCTTGGGGTAATGCCTATGGATTAAATAAATATATACATTTCCTCGCTCAGCAAGAATAACATATGTTCATGTATTACAGAATTATTAAGAGAGAGACCCAATCACCGCTTTTTTCAGTACGGTCCTCAATTAAGACTCTGTTCACCAGTTTCGAGCACGCGATCTTCCTGCATAGCCTGAGCTTCTTCGCAATGAATCCCTTCTGATTCACGGTCTCATGGATGATGATCTCTCCTTCCTATGCCACACAGTAGATCTGCTCCGCAGGCCTATTGCTTAAGGTTCTCTATGCAAGGGCAATGCCGCTTCTTCATCTTCACAAGGAGATCCGACAGTTAATCCACAGATCTTCAGAATCCCGCTGTGAAGGATTTAACAAAACCTGCTCTTTTATTGTCATAATAAGAGGGCGTCACGTAACCGCTAGGTGAGAAATAGGCATAGTTATCCGCTTAAAAAACAACTAAGAAATATCAGCCTCTTGTCAACGATAGGAAAATGGAGGCCTAGCTTTCGTACTTCAGACACATTCCGTCACCTTGCCTCTCAACAGCCGATATTCCTTTTCTCCGCTTATTTGGGATTGGTATCCGATGTAGGCACGGTTACAGCCACATCCTTATCGCTCCAATTCTAGAATTTCATAGCCCAAATAATACTTGAAAGCTTCATACAGGACCGATTTATAATGTCCTACCCCAACCGCTGTATGATGCCTAAAGCCGCCACGACCCATAGTCAGCAGTTTATTCTGCAAATCTGGAATCTGCGCGACCCCGGCACAGCCAAAGAATCTGTCTTCAATAATATCGTTAGTGAACTCTCCTTCATCCACATAGAAGGTAAGCATTCCATCCTCCGTAATACAGTTGGAATACGTCATTGGGAAGGATCTAATTCGTCCCTCGTTGCTCCCCCAACCGCAGCCCGGAGCTGTTTTCGCGACCATTTTATGATCCGTTACCGTGCCTTTTCCCTTCATTAAGCTCTGGGCTACGGGGCCGCAGTGGAACAAGATCGCTTTATCCGAATCATCCCCGTAGTTATTGTTCCAGTCGAGGCACGCAGCCGGCTCTTCCGCCGCAAGCTGCAAGGAATACATGTTAATGGCGGTACAAATATCGATTTCACAAGAAGCCACAATACCTCTTTCATTCAGTTCACTTAGGATCACACAAGGTGTGACACCCAAGATGCTTTGCAACTCGGTCCAACAACGAATCGAAAGGGCTTGTAGATGATATTCGGCAATGTAGTCGTCCAAAACAACACTAATTTTTGCGATTATCGTGAGCTTGTCATCGGGAACGTTGCTGCAGTCCGAATAATTGAGTAGAATCAACCGCTTTGCCACAACCTCCGGCCGCTCATCCTTCATACACTGGACACGATGGATCAGCTCCGACAGGTCGAAGGTTTCCACCGTAATCCCATACTTCTGTAAGGTGATCTCGTCAAATCGGACAGTCTTAAACTCGGTGGTCCGAGCTCCAAAGCAGCCGATCGTAAACTTCCTCATTCCGTTAACGACTCTGCAGACCGCTGCAAAATCCCGAACATTCTGCGCGAAGGCTTCCGTGGACGGATGGACGACATGCGGCTTCAACGCAGTAAAGGGTACCCGGTATTGACGGAAGACATCCAAAATGCTGAACTTGCCGCAATAGGCGTCTCTCCGTTGATCAAACCCCATCTTGCCTATTTCGTCCGGATAGGCTTGGATCAGGATCGGCTTCCCGCATTCCTCCAAGGCCAAAACGGCCCCGTTCTCATTGCTAAAGTTAGGCATAGAGAGAATCACACCATCATACTGCCCCTCGTGTTCTTTCAGCCACTGGGCATAGATTCTTCCTTCTTCCCTCGTTTCAACGGATCCGTACCGGGTTGCTTTCTCATCCATTATGATGAATTCGTATCCGGCGTCAGTCACTGCCTTGGACACTTCCGTTCTTGCTTCCAAAGCCAGCGATTCCGGCATAAAGCCTCGGTTTCCGAAAAATAGTGCAAATTTAGTCTTCTTTTTGGTTATCATAAACTTAAACCTCCTGATCCACAGTCATGACACTCTTGACGGCTTCATAACATTTTTTGTATTTGTTGTACCATTTATTGTAGTGCTCATGTTTCCCCGAATCCGGAGTATAAGTATGCCTTACCTTGACATAGACGGATTCCGCATCTTCCAATGAGCTGTAAATTCCACATGCTACCCCTGCCAACATGATGCAACCCAAAGTACCAGATTGCGCAGCACCCAAAGAAACAATCGGCCTGTTCAGAATGTCAGCCTTCATCTGGAGCCAGATGTGCGACAAGGCTCCCCCGCCTGTTGCCAGAAGGGTATGGATCTCTATCCCCGCCTCCGATAATCGTTCCAAATTTAAGGCCATTTCGAAAGTTACACCTTCCATCAACGCTTGATAAATTTCCCGGCTTGTTGTTTCGGTGGTCAATCCAAAGATGGCGCCTCTTGATTCCGGATCCGTATATGGTGTCCCTGCTCCCGAGAAGTGAGGTAACACTAGCAGTCCTGAAGGCTTCGAAGCATCGACTTCACTATTGAACACTTCATAGGGGTTATCACCTTGCTTTCGGGCTTCATTTGCTTCGCAATAAGCCAGGTTATCGCGGTACCATTTCAGTAAGGCTCCTCCCGTTAACGAGTACGCATAGGTCACGTAACGACTGTTCAGGAAGGGAACAATGGCATAGCCTCCTTTATACAGAGATTCCTTCACGATTTCCTGTCCCAGTACGGGGGTGATGCACTCTACGGTTCCCGTGCCGTCAACAGCCATGCCTGGTTGGTAGGCCCCCGTGCCAATCGCTGCTGCGATCTGGTCGTGGCAGCCGGATACAATCATTGCTTCGGGATGAATCCCCAACTCCTCCGCCAACGAGCTTAGAATCTTGCCCGCGATGCTTCCGATCGGAACAGGAACCGGAAATAAGTTGGGTTCAATTCCAGCAAATGTAAGTATTTCATGGTTCCATTCCAGGGAATTAATATCGAGAGCCATTGTTCGGCTAGCCAAAGAGTAATCAATTTGCCTGACACCGCTCAACATATATACGATGAAATCTGCGAATAAACAGATGGCCCTGGCTTCCTTAACTAACTCAGGGTTATGCTCAGCGAAGTACATTAACTTCGGTAGGCTATACATCGGGGTTGGTGCTAATCCGGTGCTTTGGTTCAAATATTGTCTGCCAAAATGTCGGATCAAGCGGTCGCATTGTTCCTTTCCATAAGGAGCAGCATACAACATGGAAGGAGCCATGGGCACCATCTGTTGATCTAGCCATATTGCTGCTTCACCAAATGATGTGACTCCTATTGCATCTAACAGTTCATTCGCTTGTTTGGCTGCTTCCTGCAAGACAGACTTTGTGTACTGCCATATCAATGATGCATCCAACAAGTGTTTATTAGACGGCGCACTGCAGTATTCCTTGTAGACCTCGCTAAGCAGTTGTCCTTTTTGGTCATACACGGTACATTTACATCCAGTTGTTCCAATATCGATCCCTGCAATCGCTATTTATCCCACCTCCATAAAATAGAAAAGTTGACTTTTCAATATTGATCTTATCATTTGCTCCGTGTACAATAATAGTAATTTCTATCCCCAATAATAGTAATTTTGTTTTAGGAGATGATCCCTTGGGTCTGATGTTCAACCTTGCAGATCTTAAAGATCTGCTGAGCGATTTCTATACATTGACGAAAATTCGTACAGGCATTTTTGATGACTCGTTTCATGAATTGGTCGTTTATCCGCCGCGACATTCCACGTACTGCCACCTGATTCGTAGCGATCCCCGTGCGGAAGCAGCCTGTATCCAGTGTGATCAACAAGCCATTATACGTTGTAAAAAAGAACAGAGTATGTACACGTACCATTGTCACGCGGGGCTTGCAGAAACCCTAGTACCCATCAAGGCGGATCATCTGGTGATCGGGTATATGATGTTCGGACAGGTGCTTCATAGTGATTCGCGGGAAGAACTCTGGCAAACTATCCGTTCCGGTTTAAGCAACTATAACTTGGATCAAGACGCAATATACACTGCCTATCAGTGCATGAAGAACATCTCAAGAGACGTCATAGAGGCCTATGCCAGAACCATGGAAATGAGCGCCAGCTACCTCTATCTATCCAGGAAGTTGGTCTTGAAAAAGGATCCATTGGCACAAGAAATCGATAATTACATTAATAATCATATTCGGAGTAACCTGTCGGTACCTGCTCTATGTGGAAAATTCAGCATTAGCAAATCCCGTCTGTACAAGCTATCAGAGCAAAGCTTCGGAATGGGAATCGCAGAGCACATCCGGAGGGTAAGAGTTCAACGTTCCAAAAAGCTGCTGGGAGATACGGATATGTCCATTTACCAAATTGCAGACCTGGTGGGCATCCCGGATTACAACTACTTTACCAAAGTGTTCAAACGCGAGACTGGTATGATTCCAACTGCCTACCGAAGGGAATATTCCTTCCATTAAGCAACTACATGAACAGCATCTCCATGTGAAAATAATCGCCGATAAAAGCGTTAAATGAGCTCTTTCAAAAAGAAGGTCTCGCAACTTGATCCGGGCCGAAGGCATACACCATAGCTTAAGCTTCGCAAAACAGTGGTCTCCGGGATCCACAATCTCCAAGAAAAGAAAAGTACCGGCACTTGAAGTAAGCGGACAGCAGCCCCCCTTGGAGGGAGCACTTAAATCGTTTCCTGTGTCTTGCTGGATGTGATGTGCAACATATACTGGATATTGTGTGGAAATATTGGAACTTGCTCATAGCCCGGCCATAAGGCAGTAGAAGAGGCATCCCCTATTTACAATCTGATGCTAAATCCCCAAAAGATTGAAGGAGAGTTGATCCTCACCCCTCAACAACTGTACCTTCCCAAAATCCAGCTCTATATCAATCAAAATTCTGGACTATTTCGGCATCTTGTATTCGGGTATAGCCTCGCTTTAATTCCGTACAGAGCCACTGCATTTGCACACGAACGTCATCTGCCGTCTCAGACGAGAAATAGACCGATTGATTCTAAAATGCAAAAATCTGAATAGTATTTCGTATGTAAGCCAAATTAATTAAAACGCGGTTCGCCGAACTCAACACGCGAAATTATAAAAACATTAATAAGAATATTTATTTCGGCTATTAGGATTATCATTTTAGGAACAGCAAAGGGGCATCTCCAGATGGGAGAGCACTGAAAAAGTCGTTGTTTTGTTGCCACGAGCAACAGAACAACGACTTTTTTGTCATTAGTGAAGGAGCCGCGGCTCCTTTCTAAGAAACATTCACTTTAGCGATCCAGCTTTATTTTTTAATTGAAATGGTTTCCTATTTGTAAAATACTTCCCATTTAATACCTGAGAGGAGGTGTTTAAAATTAATAGTGCTCACAATAGAACTCGTATTGCAGTTGAAAAGGGCTTCAGTAGTTATGTAAAGTCCTGTCTTCGTCATGCAAGCCGTGATTTTTTCAAAAAACTATATTATGAATCTGCACCATTAAAACCATTTGATGAAACTTCATCTGATTTGTACATCACTTTAAATATCTTTGACAGCCCCTTTGTACATGCAGTCGAATATGCTTCCCTATTTCAAGCTATACAAAAATTGAGTCCCACAGAAAAAAAGGTATTGTATATGAAATTTTATAAAGATATGACGGACCAGGAGATCGCTAGTACTTTCGGTGTAACTAGACAAGCTATAACTAAATCAAAATTACTTTTATTGGTCAGGCTTAGAAGATATATGGACTAAAGGGCCTGAATCTATAAAAAACCGCTCTCCTCCTAATCTTTACTTAAATTAATATCAATTTAGACAAGGAGAATAGGAGATGAGTATATGCGTGAAGTGCTAGAATTAATTCAATTAGCTCAAAATGGAGACCATCAAGCTATAGAGGATCTTATCGCAAGGTATGAACCACTAATTAATAAATATTCCCGTGATCAAGGCGAGATAAATGAGGATTGTAAACAACAATTGATTATAGAGTTTATTCTAGCTATTCGACGATTCGATCTTAACCGATACAAATAAAAATAATCTGGGTTTTAGAATTATCTATAACTCGGATTATTCTCAAAAAAAAAAGCGAAGATAGTTTCTTTTTCCACTCTTATGTACTATTTATATTGCAGAAGACATTAACTGTCTTCGATGAAGTGAATATCGCTCCTTGAAAATTATATAACTTATTTCAAGTACATTCCTTTTGCATCTGTTACAGCAGAAGCGACATAGCAGAAGAGTATAGTCAAGGATTTCTTGATTATACAAAATAGAACTGACTTCTTCTGGCTAAAATCTATTTCGTGGTGAAATTGATTCGCCATAATCTGCAAAAGGGATAATGATACTTCTGCCCGGCCAACGTTACTGTAGTGGGGGCAGCCTGCTCGGATGAGGGGGAGTCTCTGCGGAAAATCAGAGCTATGTGCCGCATAACCATCGGCAACTTGAGATATATATTCCCAAACTCATTTCCAGTTTATTTATATGCACTTAATGAATTACCCCTAGATCCCTTAAAAAAGTAAGTTGGTCAGAATGGAGATGAATATTATGAACCAAACTACTCTTTTGACCTTAGATGAAATTGAGACGTATGATCCCTTATTTCGAAAATATCCAGATGTAGTAAATGTTTCGGAAATGTGTGAAATGCTTGGTGGCATAAGCACCAAGACTGCTTATAAGTTACTTCAAGATAATAAAATCAGACATTTCAAAATTGGGCGAATTTATAAAATCCCAAAAATAAATATCCTTCTATACCTTAATCTTTTTTCATGTACCACTACTACAACTCCCTTATCCACTTTGCCACATTGAATCACCTTTTCCAAACGTGTTATAATTAATACGTCAATGGTAGGATCAATGCGGGCTGCTATGAAGGAGGTTTTTTCATGGTAGCAGGCCACCTACAAGAAAAAAAAGGTCTTTTTTATATGGTCTTGAATTGCAAAGATAAGGAAGGTAAGAGAAAACCAAAATGGATTCCTACTGGACTTACGGTGAAAGGAAACAAAAAACGAGCAGAAGCATTGCTATTAGAGACAAGGAGGGAATTTACTCTTCTTTTAAATGCTAACGAGAAAGAACTGATAGTTGAAGAAATTATCAAAGAAATGCCAGCCGAAGAGCCAGTCGATCAGGGCCCCCTATTTTCTGTCTTCATGCTTCAGTGGCTAGCAATGATGAAACATCAGGTTGAATTTATCACCTATGCTTCGTACCACAATGTCATTACTAATCATATCGTTCCTTACTTCGAAGAAAAAGGGTTACTTCTCAAAGAATTATTACCAAGTCACATACAAGATTACTATCAGTATGAGTTAGAGGAAAATGGAATGACAACCAATACGGTTCTCCATTATCACGCTAATATTCGCAAAGCGCTAAAGTATGCGCTTAAAAATGATTTAATTAACACTAATCCGGCAGATAAGATTGAAAGACCAAAGAAAAATGATTTTGTAGGGAGTTTTTACAACAAGCAAGAGACTAATATTCTGTTTGAAAAAGTTAAAGGCGAACTGATAGAGCTAGCAGTCATTCTTGCCGCTTTTTATGGATTGCGGCGAAGTGAAGTAGTTGGGTTGAAATGGACAGCTATAAATTTTGAAAACAAAACGATTAGTATTAGGCATACTGTAACTCCCGTTTATTTTGAAGGTCAGGAACACATCATTGAAAAGGACCGGGCTAAAAACAAACCAAGTCGCCGCACCTTACCTCTTGTACCTGCCTTTGAGGAATTACTGCTGCGTATTCGTGAGCTTCAAGCTCTCAATAAATCCATATGTGGTAAATCCTACTGCACTGATTACGAGGAGTATATCTATCTGGATAAGTTGGGACAACGAATTAAACCTGGCTATATCACACAGAACTTCACTAGAACTCTTAAAAAGAAAGGTCTTCGTCATATTCGCTATCACGACCTGCGTCATAGTTGTGCAAGCCTCCTACTCGCTAATGGAGTCAGTATGAAAGAAATTCAGGAATGGCTGGGACACAGCAACTATTCTACAACGGCCAACATTTATTCTCATCTTGAGTACAGTTCCAAAGTATCTTCGGCATCAACAATGAGTGGTGTTTTGGTCTTTTAATAAAAAAAGATCGCACTACCCTCAATAATTTATGAGAGTTAAGCGATCTTCTCCTCGTTCTCTCCTTCGGAGAAAGGAGAGAACTGCAGGAGAGAACTCGATAAAAAGTTCTCTCCCAAGCTGTTTCAAAAACAAAGGTTTTCCGGAAAAAACCCTTCTAAATCAAGGATGCCGAGGACGGGGGTCGAACCCGTACGGTACTCACGTACCGCAGGATTTTAAGTCCTGTGCGTCTGCCTGTTCCGCCACCCCGGCATATTATGTGTTGTTGCTTCATACGATGTTTACGTATAACGCGACAAGAAATATAATATCATGAATTTCGATAACACGCAATCCCTTTTTGAAAAATAATTTATCACAATAAAAATAACCCGTTCCAGCGTGTGCCGACACGGGTTATTAGGCATGTCGATTATCTGCGTTCGTCACTTCTGCTTCTCATTCCGACAAGACCCAAGAGTCCAAACAATCCGAGCCAGCCCCAGTTAGACCCTCTGCTGGTAGTCCCAGTATTCGTAGTTGTGCTGGTTGCCCGATATCTACCGTCCGTTGTAGTGTTGGATAGTGGAGTTACCGTATTTCTGTTGTAGTTATCCCGGGTGTAATTTTCTGTATTGTAATTATTGTTGTGATAGTTGTTACGATTGTAATTTTCCCCTGTGCGGATCTTATCTCTCATAATGCTCTCATGCTGATTCATCGTTCCCGTGGTGCCGTTCATTAGATTGCCTTCCGTATTCATCATCCGAGTGTTATTCACGGTACCATCCATGCCCGTATTCGCGTTTGGGATACCACCTAAAGCTGCCGACCCGATTGGATTAGCGTAACTAGCTCCCATTACACTCAGTGACAGTACAGTGCAGCATGCAAGGCTTGTTATCAGCTTGTTCACAACGTATGCCTCCCTTTATAGTTAGTGATCACTGATAATTTCCCCTTGGATGGCACTGTCTATACATAAATGGATCTACTCTTTTACTACATTCACCGTCTTACTCGCAGCATCATACGTAACCTTTGCTCCAAGCGCCTCAGCCAGAGCACGCACGGGTACATATGTTACGCCGGTATCAAGAACACCATCCGTAAGTTTAGTACCGTTTAAGGTTATCGTTACTTTAACGTCTTTGTTCACCTGGTCATCCTCCCCGATTATCCTTTTTAAAGCTTCATTGACCTGATCCGTTGTAGGACGTTTACCTGCGCGAAGTTGACTTGTGGTTAAACCGAAGGTCATCTGCAAGTGGGAATAATCTTTAAAAGACGTCCAGTCTCCTCCCCATTCAAGCCCCAGCTGTTTGCCCACCTGTACCACCTCTTGCCAGTCCGCTATTTTATCTTTATCCCCATCACGATTCATATCCCAGGATAGACTATTTCCGTCCGGCAGCAAAAGCGCAAAATCAAACGCAAGGCCATAATTGTGATAGCTGGTTCCACCCTTGGCGTTAGTAACTATTGGCCCCGGCTTACTTCTCCCCTGTGCGTACAAGGCATTTTGTTCTGCGATCGAGCGTAATCCCTGGGTAATCACAATCGGCACTCCTTTGGCATAGCTTTGCTGAATCAAAGCCTTCGCTCCTGCTGCCAAAACAGGATGAAGCCCAACAAGACGCGCCGTCGATTTATCCCTTACTTGTTCCAAAGTCAGCATAGAATCACCCCTTGCTATAATCAATGATCCCGACTCCCCATTCGCTTGTACTAATAACCCTTTCTTATATTTTAAAAAAAGACCCCGGTATCCCCGAGATCTAACCTGAAAGGTAGCTATTCACGGCTTCTCCACCTTGGATCATTTCCACAAAAAAGGGCAAAATATTAGCGAAAGGTGGGAACACATATGGACATTCATAGCGATAGCTATAGAGTTGCTGCACTCAGCGAACAGGATGAAGCACTCGAAATTATTCGGAATGCCGAAGCTTCTATTGCACATCTAACCGGCAACCCAACCGTAACTCTAATTGCTTATGAAAAAAATGAAGGCAGCAATTCTTAGCATTAGACGATGTAAACCTCAACAAGGTCATCCACATTGATCCACTTCCATTCCTCCGCCCACTGCAGCTTAAACTCACGCGAGTGGGTGTGAATGGAGGTCACAAAACCACTTATTGTCGTATTCTCAAAGGGGTCAAACAACACAACAGTCACACGCACATGACTTCGTAACGATAAGGCTAGTGTACATTCGATTTCCTCCAGCTTCTGCTCATCCAGAATAGGCTTAATGCGTCGTAGCGTCTCCCGTTCATCCCTAATAATTCTTACCTTGTGCTCCGGCAGCATCATCCGACTGCTTTCCCACAGTCCGTTTTTCTCCAGCTTTTTGCCCATGGTAACCCCTCCCTAATATCTATACTATCCTATATATACGAACGTATGTTTGTATTATATCCATACCTTCGCTGAATAATCAATAATCAGGAAAAAGATACCACTTTTCTATCTTCCTCTTTATCTAAAAGTTGTATAATAATACATATCTGATCGAGAGGAGCTTTCCACTTGAAAAAAAATACTGCACTTCTCATCCTAATCCCTGCGTTATTCCTGTGCACATACCCCCTCGTATATCAAAGTAATACACTCTCAGACCTTACAAAAGGAATTGTAGCTGGCTTATTTATAGGATTGGCCGTGTTACCTCTACTTAAGCTCAAAATCGCAGCAAAAAGACGCTGACAGTTAAACTGTACAGCGTCTACATTCCGATCTATTCTTTAACGTTCTCTGACTCAGTGGTGGACTGACCATCGGCATCGATAAGCCCTGTTGCTTCTCTTGCTTCATTAAGCTTGGATATGCCGTACAGCATCGCTACATCAGCGTTCTGATTCAATTCCTGGAACTGCTCAGCAGTGACCTCTGTGGAATCAGCACCTTGAGAAGCTTGTTCTTTTAGAGCATAAGCACTTTGAAAAGCAATTTTGGACTCCTCAAGCAGCTTACGAATATCTTCAGGCAAGCTAGAGGAGATCTTCACCTTTTCAGCCTGATTAGATAGGTCTGTTGCAGTTTTCTGGAATTCGTTAATCTTCTTCTCTAGCTGCCTGTCCGAAAGCTCTCCTGCTGAATAACCAGCGATGGCTTCGTTGAACTCCGCTAAAGATGATTTTCCTAATTCCTCAAGTTTAGACATTTCATTGTAGAAGTTTTGCACGGTCTCCTGCACTTCTTCCTCTGAGGCAGGCGCCGATGAAGTTGAATTATTATTGCTGCAGGCGCTAAGGATGACAGTCAACATTAGCGTTCCTATTAGTAACACTTTTTTCATTTATTTATCCCTCCACTTAACAGAATAATGTCGCTTTGTGTAAAGTGCAAATGAAATTTATGTAAAATGACTATTATGTTATAATTATTTCAATTGTAATTAGGGAAGGAGAGTTTTTATGCCTTATTGCACAACCTGCGGTTCAGAATATAAGCAGGGCGTGAAATTTTGTGGAGAATGTGGATCTAGCATTGACGGCACCGCTCCAGTGACCGCCCGGCGTCCATCAGCAAATCTAAACGCTACTCAAGAAGTCGTACTCTGGAAAGGTAAACCGGCTAGCATCTCGGATCGCCTCAAAGGAATCGTACGCCTAAACACGACTACGTACACCATTACAAGCCAGCGCATTATGGTAAAGACCGGACTTATCGGTAAAAATGTCGAAGAAATTGAATTACTGCGCGTACGCGATTTATCCGTAGCACAATCTATCATGGACCGGATGCTCGGCATTGGTTCATTAACTGTATTTTCTGATGATGCCTCAGCGCCTCAGCTTCTTTTCCGAAAAATCCATGATGCCCAAACCGTCAAAGATGTTCTGCGCAAAGCCGTTCGAGACGAGAAGATCGCCAACAACATTAGCTACCGCGAACAAATCTAAGTTGGTTTTTAAGTTAAAAAAAGCCCCGAAATCCGGGGCTTTTTTTTGCTTACGTTTCGACGCTCAAAGCAGATATTTTTTATGGAAGATAGAACGTACTTGCTGGAATAATCCCCTTTGGCTGGCTAGGGCTTTCCCATTGCAATACAATCCGCGCGTCCCCCTCATTCTCATAGTATTCCACTTTTACTTCGTGCAGCTTGCCTGCAATCAGATTCACACTACCTTTTCGCTCCTGTCCACTCTGCTTCACCCAACTGTCAATGATTAACCCTCCATCAATCCACACCCGTACCCCGTCATCAGAGGAGGAGTAAATGGTATAAGTCTCACTATAAGCTGCCGTCAGCTTACCGCTCCAACGTATAGAGAAAGCATCGACACGAATGGCTGGATCGGGTGAACCCTGTTTCCATGAAAATTGGATGTTCGCATCAGTTCGCGTCAACGCAGGAGTCCCGCTAAGGGTCATATTATTGAAATATTGCCCCCATAGCCCGCTTTGCAGCACACTATCTCCTTTAGCAGCCACAATCGCTGCCTCAGCAGCATATTCATCTCGTGTGAATACAAAGCTGTCGTTCATAAAGGCTCTAATCACCGCATCGGTGTTTTTCTCATAAAGAAGCTTGCCCCAGGTCATTTGATAAGACCAATTCGGCTGCGATTTAGCCAGTAGTGTAGGAGAAGGAAGCTCTCCGTTCTCTCCAATCGCGATCAGCTTTCCTCGGCCAAGATCCCATAGACTATCATAGTGACTTCCCTTGAAATCGCCGTCATAGATGTCTAGCGCCAGTACATCTACTTTGTCACCGCTCGGATAGTATTCCGCAGGCTCATCACACCATTGATTTTTGGCGTTTGGGCTCCATACCCACAATAAATTATGCAGCTTATGATAGCTGGTAAAACGGTCAAACATAAGGTTCCAGAGTTCTACGTAATTGCTCTTCTGCCCCCACCAGAACCATCCACCATTCATTTCATGATACGGCCGCCAGAGCACGGGAACGCCTGCATCATTAAGTTTTTTTAAAGACAGGGCTATCTTATCCAGATCAGCGATCAGTGCGTTATACTGAGTCGTACCCGGAGTTATATATTTGTCAAAATCAGCGTTGCTTATGCTCGTAGATACATTAGCCCAAGCCGGCGCTGTCCCTGGCAACTGGGCGTGATAACTAATCGTTACGATTCCACCGGCTTTATACCAACGAATAGCACTGCTAACAACCCAATCCCGCTGATTGTCTATTAGCGCCGCCGTTTGATTATTGATTGCTCCCAGCTCATAACCGTGAAGGGCGGCGTATTGCCCGCTAGTATTTTTCAGCTTCCCATTGAACTCATCCGCGCTCTCCAAATAATCATGTTGTCCACTAATCCATCCTTTTCCTTGCAAAAAATAAAGGGTATTCAACAATTTCTGAGCAGAGGTTACCGTTTCCGAATCCGCCGGAGTCATTTGCAATTTACGATATGCTATTTGCCACTGAACATCGTTCACAAACCTCGATGCCGAATCAACCATATTTCGAAGGTTGCGCTGTTCCATCTACTCTCACATCCTTTTAACTTTTTTAAGTTATAGTATGGGGACAATAGTGACATGAACTCAGCGAATGGACATGAAGCTGTAAATTAATTTAGGACAGTGTAAGGAACTGCTGAATAAATTCACGGCTCAATAAAAAAAGGAGCCTAGCGGCTCCTTTATTCCAAACTACCTCGTATATCTCAGCGGTAGTAATTCGGTAATATCATATTTGGCTAACCGGCCTTCCTCGGATACAATAACTTTGCAATCCTTCCCGTAATCAGCAATTAACTCACGGCACATCCCGCAGGGAGAGACTACTTTAATCTCTCTTTCCCCGCTATCCGGATCAGAATGCCTTACGGCAACAATCGTATCAAATTCCTTGTAGCCTTCAGATATCGCTTTGCCAATCACCATCGCCTCCGCACAAACTGTAATCCGCCCCATGCTAGCTTCTACATGTACCGCTGTAAAGATCTCCCCCGTCTTCGTACGGAGCGCCGCTCCAACATGGTGTCTTTCCCATTCATAACGTCTAGTAATAATATCTTCAGCAGAGGCTATAAGCGTCTGATCCTCAATCGTAATTAAATACTCCATATCCAATTCCGTCCTCCTCTTATTTTTCCTAAGTATATTAAATCGCACTGCATTATGATATAAGATATACTATTTTAAGTTCCAAAAAAGGAGGAGCAGATTTGAAAATACAGAAATTACTCACCAGTCTCATCATTGTTGTGTTACTCGCTTTGGGCGGTTACTGGTATGAACAGAACGAAGACCCGGCATCCCCCACATCCGATTCAGAAGTTGTTCAGCTCATCTTCCCATCAGATCGTTATCCTGAGACCGCCAAGCATATTCAGGATGCGATTGCCAAAGGGGAGTCTGCCACATGTACCATTAACCGTGAGCAGGCTGAAGAGAACCGCAAAGAATCCTTAAGAGGGATCCCTACCAAAAAAGGCTACGACCGCGACGAATGGCCCATGGCCATGTGTGATGAAGGCGGCGAAGGGGCCGACATTGAATACATAACGCCAAAAGATAATCGCGGTGCAGGAAGCTGGGTTGGTAATCAGCTAGAAGATTATGCGGATGGAACCCGCGTAGAATTTATGTTCAAATAACGAGCTTCGGAAACAATGCTCCAAAAGAATAGCCCCATCCGGTATACACCGGATGGGGCTACAATGTGCATCAGCTAGCTTAGAATAAGCAAGCTTTAGTGATGATAACCAGCAAGATGAAGAGTACCAGAATTGCTCCTGTTGAAGTAAAAGGACTACACACCGGACCAACATTTGCTGGACTTACTACTGGACCTACGTTACAACCACAATGTTCCATTCCCATTTTTAATTCCTCCTAATGATTAATGACTACAGCACAAGATATGTAAGAAGGAGATAAGCCGTTTGGGCGAAATGGCAAACAAAATGCCAATCACCTAATGAATGGAGTGGGCAGGGTCGATAAATAGGATATACACGAAGGAGGTGCAATATGGATATAGCTGCATTATCAATGGCAATGAGCCAAGCATCCTTAGCTCAGAATGTGGGGATACAGGTCATGAATATAGCCAAAAATCAGGCTGAAACCCAGAGTCAAACGATGGTGGAAATGCTGGGGAAAAGCGTTGCTCCGAATTTAGGAAAAACACTTGATATTAGTGTTTAATTGCATTATGCTAAGGACACACAAGAACACTCGTTCTTATGTGTCCTTATATTTTTTTACTTTACATAGCCTTCGGGCTTTTCTTTTGTTCATTTATGCGAACATACGATCCTATAATTGATTCTGAATGAGGTGAATGATGTGGATAACATGAAATCCTATTATCAAATGACTGCACTGGAGAAGTGGACGGAAGATTTATACAAACGTCTAAACCTTACTCAGCCTTCGCAAATTTCGATTGCCTATATTGCAGAACGGCTTAATATTTGGGTTCATTATTTGGATGTAAGAAGCAAGAGTATCGAAGCATCAGCGGGGATGTACACCATGTTTATCGATAACCGGCTTCCAGCTAGCCTGCAGCGGCTAGAGTTTCTCCACGAGCTCTGTCACCTGCTCCGCCATGGTACCAATCATATATTGATGCCAGAACATTTTACGCGGGCACAGGAGGATGAATCCGAGCGTTTTATTCTTTATGCAGCTATGCCCTACTCCATGATCTCCCGTTTGAAATTGCCAGAACAACGAGAGGAAGCCATTAGCTATCTTGCAGCAGAATTTCAAGTGCCAAACGAGCTGGCTTTACAGCGGATTGATCAGATCCAAAGACGTGTTTTTCAGGGGCAATTATTGGCCGTGATGGGAAGAAACGAAGAACGATTAACACATATTCAATAATGATTGCGGAGATAATAAGGGTAGTCGCAATGAAGGACCATTAATGATTATGGTGGAATTTCTCGCAAGGGGGAACGATATGGAAGCCATTAAAGTAATTGAATTATTGATGACTCATCCAGATTATAACGTAGATGCAGTACACCCCGAAATTCCGGATTTTGTTGGGATCGAGTCGATTGAAGTGGATCATGAAACAGGGACCTTCTCCATTTTATTGCAAGAACCCAAAGACGACTGAAGATGATTTGTGTAAGCTCATAATAAAAAGGCAGCAAGTATAGTATACCCAGGCAATTATTTACCTACACGGGTTTAACTATCGGCGGGAAATTTGCTGCCTTATTTGTAATTATAAGCTCTGTTATGCGACAAATTGAATCAAACCAATAAGAGTTAGAATGAGGAATATACCCACAACACCCCAAATAATAAACCATAAGATTCTTAGCCCTGGCAGTTTTGGACTTGAATAATTCTCTAGTACCTTAATACGTCGCTCCAACTCCTGTATTTTTTCCTCTTGCTGCGTCATCTTCTTTCCTCCCTTCTAATGTGTAAACTTATATATTATCTTATAATATATACATTTTATCTAAATGGAGGAAATTAATGAAGAAAAGAACAAAAATAATTCTTGTTACTCTCATTATTCTATATGGAGTTGCTTCCTTAGCGCTTCACTCCTTCCGAAATCAGATGAACAATGAGATCATTCATTATCTGGTAGATGCTAGAGATTATAAGAATGAAGATCTTTATAAAGTCTATACCCAGATTGGTAAGGCTCCCGTAGTAAGCACAACGGTTATCTTTGCAGATGAACCTAACGCAAGATACTTTTATAGAAAAGAGAAGGATCTGATTCATCAATACAGCATGGCTCCTGTAAAAGGTTCTGATCCAAAATATACATATAAACATATTGAGGATCGTCTCCCGTAAAGGGGGAACTTCTATTATAAAAACGCGATTGTCTCAGCAGTCAGGATTATGGCTACTAAGACAACCGCGTTTTTTTAGATCCTAACCCTTGATCTATATGGCTAACAAAATTTTCTCAGGAACATAATGTGACCAAATGCCGTCCTAAATGGTGTTATAGGTAAAGGGGGCATAGAATCATGCAGCGATCCATGACCCGGCCGGGAAATCATGTGATAAAGAGTTACGAAATCTACGCAGATATGCTGTTCCGAATCGCCTTGGTCCATCTAGGCAGCCGCCAAGATGCCGAAGAAGCTACTCAGGAGACCTTCATGAAACTGATAGAAAAGGCGCCAAAGTTCAAAGATGCTGAACATCAGAAAGCATGGCTGATCCGCGTAATCACCAATCATTGCAAAACATTACTGGGTAGAGGCTGGCGAAAGCGTGAGGTTAAGCTGGAAAGCGCTGAGCCGATTGCGGTAGACAACCCCGAAGAATTGGCTCTATTGCAATTAGTTATGGCGATGCCCATGAAGTATAAAACTGTAATCCATCTTTACTATTACGAGGATTATCCCATCCAGGAAATCAGCAAGATTCTGCAGATTAGTCAGTCTGCCGTGAAGATGAGACTTCAGCGGGGACGGCAACTGCTAAAACTAGAGCTGGAAGGAGCGGAATCACAATGAAGGAAGATCAGTTTCGAACATTATATACGAAAGCGGTGGATTCTATGAAACCAGGTGAAGAGATGAAAAAAGAATTGATCGACAAACTGGTGCACCAGCAGGAGCGGAAACGTCCACGCAAAACGGTTTATATCGCGGCAAGTATCGTGCTTGCTGCCGGAATCGGCTTGGCTGCACCGAATATATGGCAGCAGTTGAACGGTCAGAGCACCCAAAGACAGATCGCTCAGGTAACTCCGGGCCCAAGTGATGCAGGCAATCCTAGCACAGATACGTCCAGAAGCATTATCATCCCCAAGCTGGAACTGCCGGATACCAAGTCTGGCGTTAAGGCAGATATGATCGCTCTAGTCGTGTATAAAGATAATATTTATACACAGTCTGCAACTCGCATCGACGCCGCCGACGCTCCCGCTCTGCGCGGTGATAAGCTGGGACGGACTACAGGCGGCATCGATGAATGGAGCGGTAAAGACAAATATATTGAGCTAGCTTCTAACATCGGAGAGACGGATATCTATTCTGTGAAGGGATATGATTCCAATTTCCTGATTATGTCCTATTCGGAAATCAACGGCGAGGTATTCGCCGAACTGTATGAACATACGAACGGCATCACCGTAAACAACGGTGCTGATCTGTTCGGCAAGCTAAATCTTGAGGGCAGAATTACTTCAGCTCAGTGGGAAAGCTTCGACAGCTGGAACAACGGACTACAGAAGTACACACCGCTTGCTGTCGACGAGGCGTTTAGCGGCTTCCTGACGGCACTCAACGCGGCTAAACCACTGGCAGCAGAGCCACTTATCGAGCAAGGCATCTACGACAGCGAAGAGCGCAAGATCATCTATCTACAGTTGGAAGACAACGCCCGGGTAGAGCTGACGCTGTTCGGTCAAGGACTTGTACGTTACGGTCAGGCACCGGTATTCTTCGAAGTCGAATCTGGGGCATTCCAGAAGCTCTGGGATAGTATGAAACTATAGGGATGTTGGTCGGAAACCCAGCATACAGCGATTGGGACAACGATTACGACAACATTTCGGTCGCTATACCCATTAGAGAAGTCTAGCTGGATACGCAAAAAGGGCACTGCTTCCAAACCATTTCATGGCTTTGCGACAGCGCCCTTTTTGTGTTGGCTATATGGTTTGCCTTTTACCATGTCAGAATATCAGATTCTAAATAAAAATCCATATATCGCCAAAAGTTTTTGTGTAGTAGAATGATTTTGTCGATTAATATATGTGTTTAAGAAGGAGTGATTAGATGGGTGCAAAAAATAAAGTTATAGCTGGTGACTATGAAGGTAAAGTAATAATGTCTACTCTTGGAATTGTAAATTTGCAAACTGGTTTTTTAAAAACAATCACACTAGACAAAAACACTGTAGAGGATTATGAGATAATGGACGAAACTCATTCCAAAAGTGCTGTGAGTGCTGTAGGAAGAGGATTAGTGGGCGGATTTCTACTCGGACCGGTTGGTTTGCTTGCTGGCCTTTCAGCTAAGAGCAAAGGAGTTCATATCATTGCAGTTCAGTTCAAGGATGGAAAGAAGAGTTTAATAGAGATAGACGAAAAAATTTACAAAGCTTTTTTGAAGAATTGTTTTTAGAGAGAGTACATAGTGTAAAAGAGCCGTTGTAGGTTAATCCTATGATGGCTCTTTTACTTGTTCAATGTTGCTATAACATAGGGAATCAAAAAAGGAACGCCCACCATGGACGCTCCTTGAATTTGTTATTCGTCTACTCTACAACATTCTAGCTAGTTACGCATTTACATTTTCCGTTTTACGATCCTGTCTAGCATGTAATGTTTTCATCGCAAATCTTGCGATCGGCTGCGCCACCAATAGTTCAATCCAAAACGCTATACCAAAGTTTCTTGGCCAGATGTGAAGAAAGTTTTTAAGTGGCTCTAGGCTTATTTGCTTCGTCCCCACCCACGTGCCGATAATCGATAGTAAAATAGATAACACTGTAACATTCAAAAAAGTATTCAACAGCACCCTAGCATTAAATCCATCGGTTTGTCCCATGAATTTCGGCATCACTTTCCCAACAATCGGCCCTGCAACTAATCTTACGGATAAAACTACGATCATCCACATAAACGGAATAACCTTTAGTGTATCTATATACACTTCCTTACTGAAGCCACGTTCCAATCCCACAATAATAGGGGCAATAGTGTTTACTGAAATGATTGAAATAATGAGTAAAAATAATATACCTTCTTTTCCGTTTCTGGGCAGTCTTGTGTCTCCATGCATGTTTGTCATCTCCGTGAATCATATTTCAGATGGCAGACGTATCATGAGACATATATTTTTGGCCCAATAAAAAGACCAATATCTCTACACACTGATTTAATAATTATAGCACTTTCTTCAATTGAATGTCAGATTTCTATTTATGATTTAATAAATCCCTCTGCTCTTTAGTGCATTCAAAAGATTTAAACTATCCCTGCGGTAAGCGCATGACGATAAATCTTGCATCAGTAAATCCGTTAGCAAACTCGAATTTCGGGCCTTCCTAGTTCTCTTCCCTTTGAATCTATGTGCCTATAGACAGCAAAAAACCCTTACAGTGGGCCCCGAGGGACTCGAACCCCCGACCAATCGGTTATGACCCGACCGCTCTAAAAAACTGATATAGAGGAAAGGGGTAAATACCTTAAACTCTATTCAGGAATTCTTGTTATTATTGGGATTATCTAATATTGATTAAACTTAATTAAAATGAGTTTGTGACCAAATTCGTGACCAATGTGACCATTGAGTTTGTCCTGGTTTCTTTATGGGCTTTTAAGCACAACTACAATCTCAACATGATCACTTCTAAAAAGATAAGTTACAAAGCGCTAATCCTAATACAATAACTCCTACGATCATCACAACAACACCTTTTCTGTTTTTCAAATAGTTATATCCACCAATAGATATGAGGGCTCCACACATCATTACAACCAACAAAGATTGTTGTTCCTCAACATCATAATCATTGAACAATAATGAAATGCCTAGAAGAATTGTTGCCGCACAAAAATGGACACCAAATTCTTTGAAGATTTTCTTCATTACAGCACTCCTATGTATTAGAATACCTGGCCTCATTTTCTCTGCTTTATGTATTTCTTAATCAAATAAAACAATACAAATCCTAACACCACAAAGCCAAGTATGGTGATCCATAGAATCGTTTGATTCCCTACGAAAAAGTATGTATTTCTGTATTGAAAATCTTCATTGTTCATCAGTATAAAAGCTCCTTGTTCTACGAACTATCTATTTCTTCGCAACCCATCGTTTTTCAACTTTGAAGTCCTTCTTAATTACTTTATTATCCCATGAATCCAGTATAATCCTGGGCTCTGACTCAAGGATATCCTTTGCTTTATCAATCTGCCCTGACTTGAAAAAGTTTATAATTTCTATAAGGTCACTTCTACTATGTAATCTTACGGCGTTATAACTAGCAAGTTCTTCACACGCTGAGGTATATTGATTTGAGGATATTACCATGGACTTTTTTGCCCTGTAATATCTCATGGAACTATAGATCTCTTGAACAGCTCCTAACCCTACTGGATAGGAATAACGCTTTGCCTGAACGACATTTCGAACCCCCTCCCCGTCTGTAAACACTAAGTCAGATCCAAAATTTCTGCCTCCTTTCGTTTTATATGCATCACTATAACCCATGGCCAAAAATAAACGATACAGATATTCTACAAAGCCAGTTCCGTCTTCCATTCGGTCTATGTCCTGGATCGTAATCTTAAGTGGATCAATTACTATACTTTGGGTAGGGTAACTCTTCTTTCTTGATAAAACTTTGAATACAAAAACAGCAGTAACGATAACAAGAATAACCAACAAAATTATCATTTTTATCAACCAGCAACCCCCATTAATATAAGAACCTCGCCAATGTCGGCGAGGTTCTTCCAAATTGCAATGCCATTACTCCCAAACCCTATAACCTTAATATAAATTATTTGGAACATTATGTATATATTACTGGTAAGAAAAAGTCCTAGACTACTGTTGGTTTTTGGACTCACGTTTCCCGTTAGCGTAAGCCCTTGCTAGTCCTGAATATCATTAACTAATGAATACTTGTGTTCTTCTTCCTACTTCAATTCGTTCAGTAAATTTACCTCCTGTATACTCTTCTATTGCCTTTTTCCAAAAGAGTTGAGCGGGCTTGTTGTTATCTATTTGGTAAACTTCCCATTTTCCCTGGTGCATATCAAATATATCTTTAGCAACCAATCTCCCTAATCCCAGCCTACGATACTTCTTCGCAATAAAAAATTCAGCAATAGAAAAATATGCGTCATCTTCTTCCCGATTTTTTAATTTGACTAAGACAAATCCAATAATTTCCCCATTGAGACTGATTAAATATGGATAATTGGGGTCTTTAGACCAATATTCATCAATTGGATAATTACCATATTTACCGTTTGCCTCAAACTGCAACTCCATAAATTCTGAGAAATCATAAATATAGAATTGTAACAGGTTGCTGAGTATTTCTTTATGTTCCAAGGTCGCTATTTTGATTTCATAGTCCATGTTTGATACCATCCCTCTGTAGATTCAACTATCGTTTCCCGTTAGTTAAGTCCCAAAAAAACATGTTGCGATAAATTACTTTATAGTATCGTGCTCATAGATTTTGGTGGGTCGTCCCCATTCGAAATTATCCAAACCGATTTCTCTGAATCCATATTTCTCATAGTAATGAATATGGTCAGTCGTTATATAAACCTTCGTATATCCGAATTGCCCCACCATTTTTCTGGCATGCTCCAACAATACTGAACCTAAACCTTGCCCTCGCTCATTCTCGTCAATGAACAAAGGAGCAATCCATGGCGATAAATCTTTTCGAATTATATATTCCTGTTCAATCAATTGATAAAATCCAATTATTTTGTCGTTTTTTAATAGCAGAAATGTTAATGGCAAACCATCTTCAGCCGATAAACTCTCGTCAATTTTAGGGAGTACCACCTTCTGTACGTTTGGCCATTTTTCTTTAACATATTCAACAAACTCTATATGACGCTCTGGACAATCTATTATAGATTTAATAGCTTGCATTAAGTCACTCCTTCATAAATACGGTTCTTGATGAGTATCATCTTCAAAAAAAGGTGCTTTCAGATTACACCTTATGTTAACTGCGGGAAACGGAAAGTTTAGTTTAAGTTAAACTATACTGCCCGTTAGCTTGATGAGGCGCCCGCCAGTCTATTGTGTTTTCATTGGCAATTTATACTGGAATGAGACATGGTGAGATCCTTGGAATTGGCTGGGGTGATATCGACTTCGAAAAGAAAGAACTCTAGGTGATTCAGACGGCCAACTGGACACGTGATGGTTTAGTCATTCAACGTCCGAAAACGAATGATTCCATACGACGGGTAAAACTTTTTCAGAATATTATTGATGACCTTAAGGAACGCTACCAGCAAATCGAGGCTTATAAAAAAGAATATGGAGACTCATATGAGGATAATGAATTAGTATGTTGCTAGCTGGCGGAGGTTATATAAAGCCAAAACGAATTACTGAAGGTATGTTCATACTTGTTCGTAAAGCAAGTGTCAAAAAAATTAGATTCCACGAGCAGCGACATACACATGCATCATTCTTATTGGCGATCGGAATAAATCCAAAGGTAGCTGCTGAACGACTGGGTATGACTCCAGCGATGTTCAACGAACGATACTCACACCTACTCCCAATCATGCAGGAAGAGGCCATTGACAAAATTGAAGCAGAACTGAATAATACGCTGAAAAACAGCTCGAAACTGCAGAAAAATAATTCCCGTTAGCAAATCCGTTAGCAAGCTCAAAATTCCGGTCTTTATCTATTCTATTTTCTTAATATCACAAAGCCTATAGACAGCAAAAAACCCTTACAAAGTAAGGGTTTTCTCTAAGTGGGCCCTGAGGGACTCGAACCCCCGACCAATCGGTTATGAGCCGACCGCTCTAACCAACTGAGCTAAGGGCCCGGATCTAAAAATATCCGAATGTACAATTGCTGTTGTAAATAAATTGGTTGCGGGGGCAGGATTTGAACCTGCGGCCTTCGGGTTATGAGCCCGACGAGCTACCGGGCTGCTCCACCCCGCGTCAGAAAAAATATTCAAACAGCGACAATAAATAATATACATTACAAATTGGGTCTACGTCAAGGAAGAATTTATAAAAGTTCTTAAGGCAGAAATCTAACCCCGTACCTTCCCTTACGGGATCGATAAATTTCTACAAAACGCGGGTCATGATAACCGTATATCCAGCCGTCTTGCTCCAATCTTTTAGCCAAACAACCTGCTTGAAATCTGGTCCTGAACAGTTTCGCGAAGTATATCCAATTCATGATGCCCTCTTCTCCTTTTCGCAAATTTATGATACACCGCTCTGAACTTATCATGCCCAAGTTCCACAAAATAAGCCACCAGAAAACTGGTGGCTTAGGGCATATTCCAGAGTCATTCACCGATCGAGTCGAAATAGACCGTGGGATCTTTTTCAAGTGTATCCAGCATGGTATTCCCTTGCTTCTCCCAAGCTTTGAGTGCATTCTCGACGGTTTTCTTACCCTGATAGACATCAATGAATAATTGCCGCCCAACATCGCTTATTCGGCTAATCCCAGGCTTCTGCATCTGTAAACTAATCAATAAAGGATCCGTTGCAGGTAATGGTCGGAGCGTATAAAAAGCTTCCAAGTTTACAGAAGGGGTCTGAGCGGTAATATAATCCTTGCGGGAAGTCAGTTCACTCTTGTTATGGGCTTTAATTTTGGCAACCTCATTACTGTTGACGAATTTAATCAAATCCCAAGCATCTTCTTTATTAGTAGCCGTAGAACTTATAGCCATCATATTCCCAAGCCATGTTCCAATGGCAACACCAGGCTTCTCTTGATAAGTGGGTACAGTAACAACCCCCCATTTGAAAGGATGGTAATTCTTGATCTTAGCAGCATTACGCTCCACTACTGCCAGATCATTGAGATAGCCGTATTCCCCAACGACCATTGCCGCTTTTCCTGCGAGGAATAAATCCCCTTGGATTGGACTATAGGTATCTCCTTCTGTTCCTGCAAAATCCAACCCATTTAACCCAGGTACAATTTGCTTTTTAACCAACTGACTGTAAGTAGCCCAAGCCTGATGCCATTGTGTAGTATTTACAGTCATATGCTGACCTTTATTATCGTACATTGTAAGTTCTAGCGGTGCGACATAGCTCTGCATATCCCAGAATGGATCACTTAAGTAACGGTTCATCGAGAACCCATATATCTGTGTTTCTTTATTTGTTGATCTCTTCGTCACCTTATCTGCCAGCGCAAACAGTTCATTCCAAGTCATCTTGTCCGTTGGGTAGCCGACACCAGCAGCATCAAAGATTCCCTTATTATAAAAAAGCGCACTAGATGAGAAGGTCGGCGCCAACGCAAAAAGACTTCCTCTTCCTAGCTCACGAACTCCATTCAGCGTTGTAGGCGCCATATTGCTTAAATCATACTGATCACGCGCTATAAGCGGCTCCAGCGATTGGACAAGATTATGATCTACCAAACTCTTCACTAATGCGCTATCACCGACAATCACATCAACAGGCTTATCCCCGCCCATAATCGCTCGGATATTTTCTAAATTATCAGAGCTTGCGTCTGTGGAGGTGTTAATGTACCGAAGCTCATTCGTATCTATAGCCGGAATAATCTCCAACTTGATCTCTGGATGCTGCAATTCATACATATCCGTAAACTGTTGACGAAAAAAAGAATCGTCCTCCCCAGACCATAGACTCCCAATACGCAATACACGCTGCTCCGTTGAAGCCTTAGAAGGCTCAGCCCAAGCTGTATTCCACCCATCTGATATTAATGGTAGTAACAGCGCAGCGCATACTCCAAGGCTTAACCAGCGGCGCCACAGTCGCTTATTGTTGTTTATATGATTCATTATTGTATCCTCCTATAAAATACTTGATCCTTCTACAACTTATGGATAAATAATCCATAATGCTAGTAACAGTATAAAGCTTTAATCCGGAGGGGAAGTTACAGGTCGTTTAAAGTTATACTACGATTTCTTCATATTATTCCTATAAAAATGTTACTAGGAGGTTTCAAAAGGTGCAGTTACCGGCAAAATTCCATCCTCTGCGACTGGATAGTTGCACTTTCTGCATCTATTAGTGGTGATTATGTTCTGTTTCTACTTTTAAGTGCACTCTATGCAGTTAAAACACGTTACTAAGAGCTTCCGGCGAATAACTAGCTGATTATAATTGCATAAAGTGCAACTATAGTGCCAATTCCGGCAGCGTCAAGAAGTTTGTGTAAGAGAGTAGAAGGTAACTTCTCGGGTGTTCGTTAGTTAGTGCAGATGTTCCTTGGGGCGGGGGCCCCGCCCCAAGGGAAAAGGGAATTCGAGCTACTTGTTTTACTCTGCCTGCGGTGGATATCGTGCTTCAAACATCTCATTTAGTTTCTTCTTTACTTCTAGATCGCCGAAACCGCGAATGACCCGTTCGCTAAAGCGTTCGTTGTAGTCCATCACGTCGAGGTAAACAATTTTCTCTGCTGCATCCATATTCGTGAGGCTATTCATGGGTTTCAGACGCTTTCGGATTTCCTTGTTCATTCGTTCAATTGGATTGGACGTGTAGATGGCTTCCTTTATGAGCGCAGGATACTTGTAAAAGGTCAGCAGCGTTGGCAACTGTTCTTCCCAAGACCGCATTTCTTTCGGGTAGAGCTTGCCCCATTTGGCCTTCACCGTGTCAAACGCAGCCCGAGCCAGATCGTGGTCTGCAGCCGTGTAGATCGTCTTCAGATCTTCAATGACTTCCGTTTTGTGCTGAATCCGAATTTTCGGGAAGGTCGAACGCACTTTGTGGACGATACAATGCTGCACATCCGCCTTCGGATAAGTTTCACGGAACGCTGCATCGAGTCCCGGAAGCCCATCAAACACGCCCAGCAAGACTTCCTGGACACCACGGTCGTAGAGGTCTTTGAGCACCTCGCGCCAGCCGTTTGCGCTCTCCTGGCCGCCTACGTAAAAGCCAAGGATCTGGCGGTGACCGTCTTCGTCGATCCCCATGGCGAAATAAACGACTTCTCCGCTAACGGTGCTGCGCTTGAGTTTCACATATAGGCCATCCAGGTAGATAACGGAGTAGCGTTTGTTTAACGGGCGCTTCTGCCACTGATGAATGTCGTCAAGTACCGTAGCTGTAATGTTGCTAACGGTCGTGGGTGAATAGTGGCTGCCGAACATACTTTCAATGAACCGGGCCACATCTCGCGTTCCCATACCACTTTTGTACATCTGGATGACAGCCTCCTCTAGCCATCCATCTCGCCGCTGGTAGGGCTCGAACAACTGCGTTTGGAAGGCTCCTTGACGGTCCCTAGGAACGGCCAGATCCTCTACATTTCCGTATTTCGTGTGTAGATCCCGGGTGTAGTATCCGTTGCGGCTGTTGTGGTTCCCGGCTTCTTCACTGGTCATGAATTGCTGGATTTCCGCTTTCATAATGGACTCTAGATTATCTTTTACAAATTGGGTGACAAGATTTTCAAATAGATTATTTAACATGTTTTCGGGTAGAATAGTCATCGAGTAGGGTTCCTTTCTTAGTGGACTTCGACAATCCCGAGAATACCCTACTTTTTTGTTGCCTGACTAGGCTCCAAATCTTGGTACACAACTTACTTTACGCCATCCCAATTCCTCTAAGAAAAGTTAGTTTAAGTGCACGAAGTACAGCTATTGCTGTCTGTGATGACAGTTGAGTATGTTGTGTCTCTCTTTTTAGTCTCACTCTATGCAGTTAAAAAAAGCCCCCCACTATAAAGTGAGAGGCTCGCCAAAACTATACTCAATTTATTCAAAAATTAAAGACCAAATGATGACGGATCTTTTCTCCAAGACTTCAGTAATTCTACGTCTGTCGATTCAATTTTGCCTTGTGCAAGAGCCACATCAATCAATGTGCTGTAATTGGACAAGCTTTGTAATGGCATTTCAGCTGCAGCAAAAGCATCCACTGCACGATCCAGCTCATAGCTGAAGATTGCAAGTACTGCTAATACTTCTGCGCCTGCTTCTTGCACGGCCTGAGCGGCTTTAATGGAGCTTCCGCCAGTGGAGATCAAATCTTCAATAACAACTACCTTTTGTCCCAGCTTAATCAGTCCTTCGATCTGATTCTGTTTACCGTGGCCTTTAGCTTTATCACGGATATAAGCCATTGGCAGATTAAGTTTATCTGCTACCCAAGCCGCGTGTGGAATACCTGCGGTTGCTGTACCTGCGATCACTTCAGCGTCTGGATACTCGCTCTTAATAAGCTGAGCAAAGGCATCTGCAATATAGCTGCGAACTTCTGGATAGGCCATAGTCAGACGGTTGTCGCAATAGATCGGCGATTTGATACCAGAGGTCCATGTAAAAGGCTCCTGAGGACGCAGTGCTACTGCTCCAATCTCCAACAGATAACTTGCTACTTGTTCGCTTCTATTTAATGTGCTCATGCTAGGGTCATCTCCTCAATAATGTTTAGTGCTGCTTGACGTGGATCTGGTGAAGCTGTAATCGGCCGTCCTACAACAAGGTAGTGGCTACCCTGACGAATGGCTTTTCCAGGTGTCATAACCCGGGACTGATCGTCCAGAGAAGCACCTGCAGGTCGAATACCTGGTGTAACCGTGCAAAATGCTGGACCGCAAGCTTCTGCGATAGCTGCAGATTCTTGTGGCGAAGCCACTACACCATCTAGACCTGCATCGGCTGCCAGCTTAGCGTATCTTACCACAGTATCCGCTACCTCACCTGCGATCCCAATTTCATTATTCATCACTTCTTGACTCGTACTGGTTAGCTGGGTAACTGCAATAATCAAAGGCATCTTAAGTGCAGCATTAGCACTGATTGCTGAAGCCGCTCCTTCACGTGCTGCCGCCATCATAGCTGCGCCCCCTGCCGCATGTACGTTAAACATATCAGCGCCAAGAGTAGTAAGACTTTGAGCGCCACCTTTGACCGTGTTAGGGATATCATGCATTTTCACATCGACGAACACAGAATAGCCACGAGATTTCAGCTCTTGAATAAATTCAGGTCCTGCCGCATAGAACAACTGCATGCCTACCTTCATATAGCAAGGAATGCCTTCAAGCTTATCGATCAAGGCTCTAGCTCCAGTCACATCAGGATAATCCAAGGCGATCATCAGTCGATTCGCCATTGCTTTCCACTCTACATCTCCAACTCCCATAACTATGCTCCTATCCAGTGCAGAATACATCCACACCCTTTATTTATTAGACCCTAGGCATAGCGGAACGGTCTGCGTAAACGCAAACCGCCCTATGCATCTTTATGAGATTAGTTCAATTGTCCGACAAAAGCAGGCATGGACTGTGACGAGAAGTTAATCGTCTGCAGCATTCTGAGAAGTGCAGTTACTGTATCCAGTGAAGTCATACATACGACGCCATTCTCAACCGCTTCACGGCGGATACGGAATCCGTCACGTTCTGGTGTTTTGCCTTTAGTCAGTGTATTAAAGACGAAGTTGGCTTGCCCGCCACGAATCAAGTCGAGAATGTTTGGCGCACCTTCATCCAGTTTATTCACATTCATTACGTTGAGGCCTGCTTCTTCAAGCGCTTGTGCCGTGCCTCCAGTAGCAATGATTTTGTAACCCATGGAGTGGAAGCCTTTCATAAGTTCTACAGCTTCTGCTTTATCCTTATCTGCCACCGTAACGATGATAGCGCCTGTAGCTGGAATTTTCATCCCTGCTCCGATCAGACCTTTGTATAAAGCTTTGGCGTACAATTTATCACGGCCCATAACTTCACCGGTTGATTTCATTTCAGGTCCGAGTGTAGGTTCTACTCTGCGCAGTTTAGCAAAAGAGAACACCGGCACTTTAACCGATACATAATCGCTTTCCGGCCACAAACCTTCTGTATAACCGTCATCCTTCAGCTTGCTGCCGAGAATGATCTTGGTTGCCAAATGCGCCATTGGGATTCCTGTCACCTTGCTCAGGAAAGGAACCGTACGCGAGGAGCGCGGATTCACTTCGATTACGTACACTTCGTTCTGATAGATAACAAACTGGATGTTAACCAGTCCAATCGTCTTCAGTTCCTTAGCGATCTTGATAGTGATTTCGGCGATTTTCGCTTTCAGACCTTCATCCAGATATTGCGGAGGATATACAGCGATGGAGTCACCGGAGTGAACACCTGCACGCTCGACATGTTCCATGATACCTGGAATAACTACTGTCTCACCATCACAAATCGCGTCTACCTCAACCTCTTTACCTAACATGTAACGGTCAATCAATACCGGATGCTCTGGATTCACTTTCACCGCTTCTACCATGTAGCTGAGCAGTTCAGTATCGTTATATACAATTTCCATTGCACGTCCGCCTAGTACGTAGGAAGGACGAACCAGCACCGGATATCCAAGGGATTGTGCAGTTTCTACGGCTTGATCCACGTCTGTAACTGTCTTACCCTTCGGTTGAGCGATATCAAGACGTGCCAGCAATGCTTCGAATTTTTTACGGTTCTCAGCTTCATCAATGCTGTCAAGACTAGTTCCAAGAATCTTCACACCAGCAGCACTTAGAGGTGCCGCAAGGTTAATCGCAGTCTGACCACCGAATTGAACGATAACTCCAATCGGATTCTCTTGTGCAATTACGTTCATAACATCTTCGAAGAATAGTGGTTCAAAATACAACCGGTCCGAAGTATTGAAGTCTGTAGATACCGTCTCAGGGTTATTATTGATGATAACCGCTTCATATCCAGCCTTCTGAATAGCCCATACTGCATGCACTGTAGAGTAATCGAACTCAATCCCTTGACCGATCCGGATTGGACCAGATCCCAACACAATAACCTTTTGCTTGTCAGAATGAATGACTTCGTTCTCAGTCTCATAAGTCGAGTAGTAGTAAGGTGTAGTAGCTTCGAACTCAGCCGCACAAGTATCTACCATTTTGAATACAGGTGTTAAACCTTGCTCCAAACGTAGCGCGCGCACATCAGCTTCTTTAGTAAACTTGCCGTCCGCTTGTCCTTCTGCACGAATCTCAGCAATTGCACGGTCTGTAAAGCCCTTGCGTTTCGCTTGGTATAGAGTTTCCGCAGACAACGTTTCTTCACCGCGAATCACATCTTCAAAGTTAATCAAACCTTCAATTTTGGAGAGGAACCACCAGTCTACGTTCGTAATATCTTGGATCTCTTGCAAGCCGTAACCACGACGGAAAGCTTCAGCAATCAGGAACAGACGCTCATCGTCAGGCTTCGCAAGACGTTCACGCAGCACGCTCTCTTCCAATGTCTCTGCACCTGGCAGACGGAAACGGTGTACACCAATTTCCAAGGAACGAATCGCTTTATGAATCGACTCTTCAAAAGTACGGCCGATCGCCATTACTTCGCCTGTCGCTTTCATTTGCGTACCCAGCTTACGGTTCGCGTGAATGAACTTATCGAACGGCCAGCGTGGAATTTTACTTACGATATAGTCAAGTGTAGGCTCGAAGCATGCATAGGTCTGTCCGGTAACCGGATTGATGATTTCATCCAGCGTGTAACCCATTGCGATTTTGGCAGCCATTTTGGCAATTGGATATCCAGTTGCTTTGGAAGCCAAGGCCGAGGAACGGCTGACACGTGGGTTTACTTCGATTACATAATATTGATAGCTTTGTGGATCAAGTGCGAACTGTACGTTACATCCACCCTCAATATTCAGGGCGCGGATGATTTTGAGCGAAGCTGTACGCAGCATTTGATATTCGCGATCTGACAACGTCTGGCTAGGTGCCACAACAATACTGTCACCTGTATGTACGCCTACAGGATCAAAGTTTTCCATGTTGCAGACAACGATACAGTTGTCATTAGCATCACGCATAACCTCATATTCAACTTCCTTCATGCCGGCAATACTCTTCTCAACCAGACATTGTCCGATCGGGCTATAACGAATACCTGCTTTGACGGTTTCACGCAGTTCTTCTTCGTTATCGCAGATCCCGCCACCTGTGCCGCCAAGTGTATAGGCTGGACGTACAATCAGAGGGAAACCAATTTCCTCAGCGAATTTCATTGCTTCATCTACAGTAGTAATAATCGTGCTATCCGGTACAGGCTGTTCCAATTCACGCATTAGATCACGGAACAAATCGCGATCTTCTGCTTTCTCGATGGAATCAAGCTGTGTACCAAGAAGCTTAACATTCTCTTGCTCAAGTACACCTGCACGAGCCAATTCTACAGCCATGTTCAGGCCGGTTTGACCGCCCAGCGTTGGAAGCAAGCCATCCGGACGCTCCTGGCGAATAATCGCAGTTACGAATTCAAGCGTAATAGGCTCGATGTACACTTTATCTGCGATATTTGTATCTGTCATAATTGTTGCTGGATTGCTGTTAATCAGTACGACTTCCACGCCTTCTTCTTTAAGGGCTTGGCAAGCCTGAGTTCCTGCGTAGTCAAACTCCGCGGCTTGACCGATGACGATCGGTCCGGAACCGATCACTAGAATTTTTTTAAGCTTATCGTTCTTTGGCATGTTATAGAGCTCCTTTCACGGCTTCAAGCTGTAAGTTAGTTTTTGGCGCCGTGATTCTGGCGTTTGCCGCAAGTTGTGCTTGACGTGAAACAACAGGTGTCTTAGCTTTATGATCTGCAATCATTTGCAGGAAACGATCAAATAAGTAGCTGCTGTCATGTGGTCCTGGCGCTGCTTCCGGATGATATTGCACCGAAAATGCAGGGTAACGGGTATGTTTAATTCCTTCAACAGTCTTATCATTATTATTAATGTGAGTAACTTCTAGTTCAGTGTTCTTCACAGATTCCTCATTGACGGTATAACCATGGTTCTGGGAAGTGATGAAGCAGCGTCCGCTTTCCAGTTCCTTCACAGGGTGGTTCCCACCGCGGTGACCGAATTTCAGCTTCTCTGTATCTGCTCCGCAAGCCAGCGCAAACAACTGATGACCTAGGCAGATACCGAAGATCGGATATTCGCCAAGCAATTCGGAAATCGTCTTGACAGCATGAGGCACATCTTTCGGGTCCCCAGGGCCGTTAGACAGTAGGATACCATCTGGGTTCAGACGGCGAACTTCTTCCGCTTTTACATCATGTGGTACAACAACAACATCACAACCACGGTCGTTAAGTTCACGTAGGATACCAGCTTTTGCACCATAATCCACAAGCACAATTCTTTCTTTGTTGCCTGGGCTGCTGTACGAACTTGCAGTTGATGTACGAGCTACCTGATTGCGCAATTCCTCAATCGTAGTATTTCCCATCATTTCCATCAGTTCCTCTACACGTTTGTTAGAGGTAGTCAAGATTGCTTTCATTGTTCCGTAGTGGCGAATAATCCGAGTCAACATCCGAGTATCAATCTCGCTGATCCCAGGAATATCGTATTCTTTCAGCAAGTCGTCCACACTATATTCAGCACGCCAGTTACTAGGAACTTCTTCATGACGACGCACTACAAAACCGTGTACGAAAGGTCGAACCGATTCAAAGTCATCCCGTGTAATCCCGTAGTTCCCGATCAATGGGTAAGTCATTGTAACGATTTGTCCGCAATATGAAGGGTCAGACAGCACCTCTTGATATCCTGTAATTCCAGTATTAAAAACAACCTCGCCTGTCTTTTCGCCCTCAGCGCCAAATGCGGTACCTGTAAATAAAGTTCCGTCTTGCAGCAGCAATCTCGCCTGCATTCCATTCCACTCCTTCATGTTTCTGTAGTCTAATGCTTATGCCTTACAAGCCTTCCGGAGTGTACGTGTATTCAATCGCTGCATCCATTAAGATCAGCAACTCCGCCCCACCGGTCCGCTAGTTTTTCTCAGTCCATACGGCTTTGCCGTCTACCCATGTCATTACTGGCCAGCCCTTAAGCTTCCAGCCACCAAAAGGAGTATTCCGTCCTTTACTTGCGAAAGATCCTGGGTCTACTTCTTTCTCTTGCTCCAGGTCAATCAGTGTCAAATCTGCAGGAGCTCCGATATCCATCACACCGGTGTTCAGTCTGAATACCCGTGCAGGGTCAGCGGTCATTCTTTGTACTAATAAGGATAAATCCCATTTTCCAGTTGCTACAAACGCTGTGTACAGTAGTGGGAAAGCTGTTTCGAATCCTACGATACCAAAAGGTGCAAGTTGCATACCTTTAGCCTTCTCTTCCTCACTATGCGGCGCATGGTCCGTAACGATCATATCTAGTGTGCCGTCAAGCAAACCTTCGATACACGCCTCAACATCGCGGCGGGAGCGTAGCGGCGGGTTCATTTTCCAATTCGCATCTAGGCCTGGAATATCTTCTTCAGAGAGCAGCAAGTGATGCGGACACACCTCAGCAGTTACTTTAATGCCGATTTCTTTCGCTTGGCGAATCAATCGCACCGATTGTTCAGTACTTACATGGCATACATGGTAATGAACGCCTGTCGCTTCAGCCAGCAAAATATCGCGTCCAACATGGATGGCTTCCGACTCATTTGGAATTCCTTTGAGGCCATGCTTTCTTGCGAACTCACCTTCGGCTACACAGCAGCCTTCAACCAGTGAGTTATCCTCGCAGTGAGCAATGACTGGCATATCGAGCGATGCTGCGATGTTCATTGCATCTTTCATCATTTGAGCGCTTTGGACGCCCACGCCGTCGTCGGTGTAACCGATAGCTCCAGCTTCTTTAAGCGCCGCAAAATCAGTCAGCTCACGTCCGAGCTCGTTTTTCGTAATGGCTGCATAAGGAAGTACTTTAACAAGTCCTGCTTCACGCGCTTTGTCTTTCACAAATTGTACGATTTCCGGCGTATCTGTTACCGGACGGGTATTAGGCATACAAGCGATGGTAGTAAATCCGCCTTTGGCAGCCGAGCGACTTCCGGTTTCTACGGTTTCCTTGTGTTCAAATCCCGGTTCGCGTAAGTGCACATGCATATCAATGAGTCCTGGAATGAGCAGCTTGCCTTCTGCATCAATGATCTCTCCCGCTTCTGGAGCAGCTTCATTTCCGTCGATTATGGTCGAGATAACACCTTCTTCAAGTACAATATGTTTCCGCTCTAACAAGCCTTCCTCATTCAATACACTGGCGTTTCTAATAATCGCTGTCATGATTCTACCTTTACCCTCAGATCCCAGCTGCGGGCCCTCTCATCATTATATAATAAAAATTCATGTTTGTGTATATTTATTAGTCCTTATACATCATCATTCTTAGAACTTTATAGTAAAGCTCTTTCGAGAACTGCCATCCGAACCGGCACCCCATTAGACATTTGCGGGAAAATCCTTGATTGACTGCACTCTACAACTGCATCATCAATCTCGACATTCCGGTTAACCGGTGCTGGATGCATAATGATTGTATCTTTTGCAAGCTTAGCTGCGCGTTCTTCCGTTAAACCATAATGTCTGCGGTAATCCTCTGCGGAAAGTACGATTCCGGAAGAATGGCGTTCCAGCTGCACACGAAGCATCATGACTACATCTGCTTTAAGGGCTTCCTCTATAGTCACATAAGGCGCGTATTCCATAAGCTCAGGAGCCTTCATATTCTCCGGTGCACAGAATTGCACTTTAGCTCCCAGCTTTGTGAGTCCCCATAGATTGGAGCGCGCTACCCGGCTATGCATGATGTCCCCGATAATAGAAACCGTGAGACCCTTTAAATCTCCAAACGTTTTAGTCATGGTGTAAAGATCAAGCAGCGCTTGTGTTGGATGTTCATTGTTGCCATCGCCCGCATTAATAAGCGGTATGGACACCTTCTCAGCTAACTGCTGCAGCACACCTGCAGGCTTCAAACGCACAACTCCGGCATCGATCCCCATCGATTCCAGTGTGCGTACTGTATCGTAGATCGACTCCCCTTTTTCTACACTAGAAGCTGCAGCCGTAAAATTAAGTACTTGTGCACCCAGTCGTTTCTCTGCCATTTCGAAAGAGAAGCGTGTGCGTGTGCTGTTCTCAAAAAACATGTTAGAAATAAAATGCGAGTTCAAAATGGGGGTTAGCTTCTCACTTTGATTGTCCCAGTATGCTGTTCTATCCAGCAATTGGGTGATTTCCGACCGATCAAGCTCTTTTATACCCAGCAGACTACGTTCCTTTACCTTGGTAAGCGTCATGATGTTATCGTTCCTCCCGGTTTGAAATAATGTAGACCTCGTCTTTGCCGTCGTATTCCTTCAGCGCCACTTCAATCTGCTCATGCTTTGAGGTAGGTACATTCTTACCGATGTAGTCCGGCCGGATTGGCAGCTCGCGGTGTCCACGGTCAGCCAGTACTGCCAGTTGAATCATTCGTGGGCGTCCGCAATCCATCAAAGCGTCCATCGCCGCGCGGATCGTGCGTCCGGTGTACAGCACATCGTCGAACAAAATGACCTTCTTATCATGGATGCCATCACTGCCGGAAGTAATAATGACGTTACTCTTCACTACCGCTTCACTGCCTCCTACTTCACGGTCATCCCGATAATGCGTGATGTCGAGTTCGCCGTAAGGAATCTCGACGCCTTCAATTTCCTTGATCCGCTCAGCGATGCGCTGTGCCAGATATACGCCTCTTGTCCGGATACCCACCAGCAGACAATTCTCAATTCCTTTGTTTTTCTCCAAAATCTCATGAGCAATACGGGATAATGCCCGGCGGATCGCCGTTTCGTCCATAATTACATTTTTCTCAGTAACCATAATCTTGTCACCCTCCACTTGTTTCGCCTGTTCAAGTTCCCGGAAATCAAAAAACTCCTTGCCTATAACAGGCAAGGAGTGAAATCCGCAGATGAAGAAGATGATGGCCGCGCGCATAAAAAGACAGTCCGGTGTATACACACGGATACCTTTCTAAGAGTCGCGAACCTCGATTCACGTTACCTTGCCAGCCTCACAGGACTGAATTAAAGGCGCTATTCATTTAATGAGAATTATGACAGAACAAACCCTGCATGTCAACTTTATCTGCCTAAACTACAACACTTTCCAAACTTGCTTCTATTAACAACAAGAGGAAGCCATAACGATGGATATTGCTTTTATTTCCGTATTTTCTTCCTGGATTAACTTCTAACATAAAGAAAAGCCGCCCAAGGTTACCCCAGGCAGCTTCAATTTCTAACAATTAATTAAAATTCAAATTCCACATCGCTTAGGCGTCTTTGGATTTCAGAAATGACACGTCTTTCTTCCTCTTCCCCTTTAGCAATAAAGGTAACGGAGAAACGTACAAACGGACCTGCATCATCCCAAGGCACAGTGGAGATTAGCTTCTCACGGATCAGGAATTGCGAGAAATCTTCACCAGATTCAAAACGGCGGCCGCCTTTGACACCTTTTGGCGCAGCAACATAAAGGAAGAAAGAACCCTTTGGTTTCTCAGCTTGGAAGCCGAGGCTGTTCAGTGCATCAACCAACAGGTTATGACGACGAGAATACTTGGCCGCAATCGCTTCAGTAATCTCTGGATGAGCAAGACCGTAAGCCGCAGCTTTTTGAATCGCAATAAATTGACCGGAATCATTATTATCCTTCACATCACTGAAGGCTTTAACAACTAAAGGATTCCCGGCAACAAAGCCAATTCTCCAGCCTGTCATATTGTAGGATTTGGACAAGGAATGCAGTTCCACGCCAACATCCTTCGCACCCGGCACAGAGAGGAAGCTAAGTGGCTTCAAACCATCATAGGTTAAAGCCGCATATGGCGCATCGTGGATAACGACTACATCATATTTTTTAGCCCATGCAACGACTTCAGCAAAAAATTCAGGAGTCGCGCTAGCGCCCGTTGGATTGTTTGGATAGTTCAAGTAAAGAAGCTTAGCTTTATGAGCAACTTCTTCTGGAATTTCGTTGAGATCTGGAAGGAATTTATTCTCCTTCTTCAGTTCTACTGTAAACACTTGTCCACCCAAGTATTTAGTATGTGTACCCAGCACTGGATAACCTGGCACCGTCATGATCGTAATATCTCCCGGATTGATAAAGCAAGAAGGCAACATCGCCAGCGCAGGCTTAGATCCGATAGAGTGAACTACCTCTGTAACAGGATCAATACCTTCCACACGGAATACTTCCCGCAAATATTCGGCAGCGGCTGTCTTAAACTCAGCAATTCCATTGTCCGCATAACCACGGTTTTCTTCCTTAGCTGCTTCTTCAGCAAGCTTAGCCACGATACCGGCATCAGCCATCTCATCCGGCTCGCCTACGCCCATGTCGATCAATTCAATATCAGGAAAATCCTGTTTAGCGGATGCTTTGGCACGTTTGATTTTCTCGAATTTATAAATCGAGGTATCTTTGCCATAGTTCGCACCACCAATGCGGTCTGCAAAATTAGTCTGAATGAAGCTGTCTTGGTATTGTTCAATGCTCATACTTTCATCTCATCTCCTGGCTATCTATTCTAATTTCAGAAGAAACGGCTTCGCCGTCCCTTGGATGGCTTATGTTTCTAGAGATCCGTTTCTGTGATAAAAAATAAGGATAAAGAATAAGGCATAACCTTCTCTTTATCCTTATGTTATTAAATATGATGGAAAGCAGAGTTCAATACCATAGACTATTTATCACTTCATTTGTACTTATCTGCTGCGCAATGCGAGTAGAACTTCTTCCATGTCTTCCGGAATAGGTCTGCTGAATTCTTTATATTCACCTGTCGTAGGATGAATAAATCCAAGCACCGCCGCATGTAATGCCTGTCCATTCATAGTTGTTCCCTTGCTGCGACCGTAAACCGGATCGCCCACAAGCGGATGACCTATGAATTTCATGTGCACTCTGATCTGATGCGTGCGACCAGTCTCTAGCTGCAACTCCAGCAGTGTACATTCGCCGAAACGCTCCATCACCGTAAAATGGGTCACAGATTTCTTGCTGTTCTTTTCCGTTACAGTGTATAGCTTGCGATCATGTGGATCTCTACCGATCGGAGCGTCAACCGTTCCTTTGTCATGCGACAAGTTGCCGTGCACAACAGCTATATAGCGGCGTGTTACACTGTGCTCTTTAAGCTGTGCTGCGAGCGATGCGTGACTGGCATCATTCTTAGCCACCATAATAAGACCAGAGGTATCTTTATCAATACGGTGGACAATACCCGGACGAATCTCACCGTTAATACCGGACAGATCCTTGCAATGATACATCAGTGCATTCACCAAAGTGCCTGACGGATGACCAGCTGCTGGGTGCACAACCATTCCACGTGGCTTATTAATCACAATGACATCGCTGTCTTCGTATACAACTTCAAGAGGAATATTCTCTGGGATCAAGTCCGTCACTTCTGCTTCTGGTACGACAATGGAAACTTTATCGCCTTCTGAGAGCTTATAGTTAGCTTTAACCGGTGCCCCATTAACCGTAACATGCCCGCCACTGATCCACAGCTGTACCTGAGAACGAGAAATATCCTCTTCCCAAGATTCCGTAATATATTTATCAATTCGCTCCCGCGCGTTCTCCGCCGAAACGGTCCACTCCGTGACGTCCCTCTCTTCTTCGCTCGTAGATGCCGCTTGGTGATTGACGTCTTTACTCAAATCATTCATTCCCTTCTTTTACTTCCTTTGCTTCTTTTACTTCTTTGATTTCCGTGATTTCTTCACCATTCTTAAGATCGCGGAAGGAGTCCAAAAGAATCAACCCAACCCCAATGACGATACATGAATCCGCAACGTTAAAAATCGGGAAGCTATAGCTTCCAAAATTAAACAGAAGGAAATCGACAACCTCACCACTGATCATCCGGTCTAGGAAGTTACCAATCGCCCCACCCAGAACAAGCCCAAGGGCAACCGATAGCATCTTCCGCGAATGTCTAGTTTTGTTCAAGTACCAAACGATACCTGCAACCACTACAACCGTAACTAAAAAGAAGAACCATTGCTGACCTTGTAGAATCCCAAAAGCAGCCCCGCGATTACGATGTGAAGTAATTAGGAAGAAATTACCAATTACCGAAATCTGTTCCCCAATCTCCAGACGTGTGGCAATGAGATACTTCGTTCCCTGATCCACCAAAAATACAATAAGAGCAATCAAATAGTACACCACAGAAGTTGTCACTCCGTTCTTATTTTTCCCGCCAAATGCGGTACGAATACTGTTATAAGACTTGTATATTGTAGCACAGCCCTTAGAAGATCGTCTATTGCGTGACACCTCTCGGGTGCTTAATCTTGGGGACTATTTTCCATCGCTAAAATAACGCCTCTCAGGTCAACCTAACAAAGAACCATCCGGTGCAAATCGGTAAGTCGGAAGGATTCTTAAAAAAGTACAGAAAGGAGCTTACTCATCATGACGCACCTGACAGTACAGCAGCTCTCAGAGCTACGCGCCCGATTAGAAAAAGATCGTGATACTATTCAGCAAAGGCTTCAGAATAATGAAAATTACGGCTTACAGGAATCCATGCGAGATGGCACCGGAGAACTTTCCGAGAATGACAACCATCCGGGGGACGCAGCCACCGATTTGTATAATCGCTCTATGGATATTTCACTGCTTGAGCGGGACGAGCATGAGCTGGATGATATCGAAGCTGCTCTCTCCGCAATGGATGAAGGCACCTACGGGATATGTAAGGCTAGCGGTAAACCGATCCCTTTTGAGCGTTTATCTGCCATTCCTTCTACACTTTACTGTAAGGAGCACGCCCCACGTCAAAATGCACCTTTTACTCGGCCAATTGAAGAAGAATTTTTGTCTCCTCCATTTGGGCGTACCAGTCTCGATGAGCGAGAGGATCAAAACGGCTTTGACGGTGAAGATGCCTGGCAGATAGTAGAAAGCTATGGCAACTCCGATTCCCCCGCTATGGCGGAGGGCAGCAATATTGACTCTTATAACGATATGGAGATTGAAGCGGATGAGCTGGAAGGCTGTGTAGAGCCTTGGGAGAACTTTATCGCCACCGATATTACAGGGAACCATTTAATTGTAGTACCGGGACGCAGCTACGAACGCTATAAGGATAGTAGCGAGGGAAGTTACATGCTTGATCCACTCGAAGGCGAAGAGTAAAAGCATTATCCCTACTAGAAAAATGAACAGCGTGCGGTTCCAATTTTATTGTGGAATGCCCGCTGTTTTTTTGTTTTTTTATGCTCTATGTCATTTTGTTAAGAAAATGTTCAGATTCAGATGTTAAACTGATCTAACGCATGATGAAATCGACATACAAGGAGTGTACCGTAGTGAATCACGATTATTTCAAAAATGTACAACAACTCAGTCATGAAGATGACCGACGATATTTATTATTAATGAGAGGCTTACGCATCATACACGAGGAAAATAAGCAGCGCAGCCCTCTCCAAAGATTAAAGAAGGAAAGGTCAGGACTGGGGAAAAACATAGAAGCTCAAGGTTGGGTAAATCCACCTAAGAAAATGGAACGGACTCTAATCTCTCCTACAACCCAAATAAAGACGGCTTCGCCTTAACAAGCTATTTGAATTCCAGCTGACGCTGTACAATCCGTACAATATCCGCAATATAATCTCCGATGATCGGTAGATTCAAGGCTCCAAGCCCCTGAAGGACATAAATGATCGTTGCCGCAAAAAAAGTAAAGCCTAGCGCGATCCCAACTCCACGAGCCGTTCCATATAAGATGTTTCGCCAAATGAGACTCCAAGGTGAATATAGCAGCTCTGTATACTTATAAATTCGTGATTTTTCTAAAATATGGGCCCATTCAAAGGTTAATCGATACATTGTATTCATTTTTTCTTCCAGTGGAATATCTTCCGGATTACGATGATCTGCTGTTAAACGCTCAGGGTTTGCCTCAGGAATAACCTTTTTCTCCGCTCCCATGTCTGGGCTGTTCTTGTTGCCGGATGTCTTGACGGAGATTCTGTTCTTCTGATCCTCCACAGCCACAGCTCCTCTCATACGTCTATACTCGCCCACAAAGTAAACGAGCCCGGTCAAAGAGAATGAATCTCCTTGAGCACGAGGCTCGTTATTTTTTGCGGGCGAAATATAAAGACTATATTTCCCGCATAAACAGAAGTTCTCCGTTTACACTTGTGCCGCTAGTATATGCTGTTTTGGGACAGGTAATGCAGATTTACGCTCCAATATGGATACCGATAGATTTACCACCAACATCTACCGTTTCAAAAGCGTGTTCTCCGCCAAAATCAACCGTAGTCACAAGTACATTGTCTCGCAATACATTCTCAAATGCTGTAACTGCTGCTTTAAGCTCATCGTCTACATTCAGCGTGAGTGCGATCCGTTTCTCGATCGGCAGATCCAGACGTTTACGGTAGTCTTGAACCGCACGAATGATCTCACGAACCCAGCCTTCTTGTTCAAGCTCAGGCGTGATTTCGGTATTGAGCGCAACCGTAATTCCATATCCAGAAGCTGCGGCGAAACCTGCTTTGGCTTGTTTTTCAACGAGTAGCTCTTCGGAAGTGATTACAAGCTCTTCTCCCTCTGGCGACGCAATCGTGATTGAGCCATCTTGTACCGCTTTGCGGGTAGAGTCACTATCCAGAGCTTTCAGGAAGCCTTGCAGGAAGCCAACGTTTTTACCGTATTTTTTACCGGCAACCTTAAGATTCAGCTTAAGTGTGAAATCCACAAATCCGCTATCACTAGTCTCCAGCACGATGTTCTTGATGTTGATCTCTTCTTTGATGATCTCTTCATACTCAGACAAATGGAAGTCACGGTTCATCGAAACGATCAGTTCAGACAGTGGTTGACGATTCTTAATGCCTGTTTCGTTACGCACGTTACGCGCCAGCTCAACGATCTGTCTTGCACTTTCCATATCCTCTTCCAGCTCTTTATCGATCAAGTTCTCATCAGCAACCGGATAATCTGCTAAATGCACGCTTTCTCCGCCGCCAAGGTTCGTGAAGATATCTTCAGACAACATCGGTGTAAATGGAGCCATCAAAGAGGCTGTCGTCAAAAGCACATGGGTCAGTGTACGATAAGCATCCAGCTTATCTTCACCTAGACCACTCCCCCAGAAACGGTCACGGGAACGACGGATATACCAGTTACTGAGCTCATCCACAAAGTTCTCAATCGCTTTGGACGTGTTTACGAAGTCATTTACCGCAAGTCCTTTATCTACCAAAAGAATCAAGCTGTTCAGACGGGATAGAATCCAGCGGTCCAGCTTATGTTCGGATACTTTAAAAGGATGATCGGCTGGATCGTAACCATCGATGCCTGCATAAAGCGTCAAGAACGCATGTGTATTCACCAGTGTATCTACAACTTTAGATTTGGTTTCCCCTACAAGACCACGGGAGAACCGTTTGTTGTTCCACGGTGCACTGTCAGACAGAATCGCCCAACGGAAAGCATCCGTTCCGTATTCATTCATGATTTCCCAAGGATCAATAACATTGCCTTTGGATTTGGACATTTTTTGACCGTTCTCGTCGAGGATATGGCCTGTAGCGATTACCGCTTTATATGGTGCTTTACCTTTAAACAAGGTAGATACTGCTAGCAAGCTATAGAACCATCCACGGGTCTGGTCGATCCCTTCACAGATCATATCCGCTGGATACTGATCATTCAGCTTATCTTCGTTCTCAAATGGATAGTGGCTTTGGGCAAAAGGCATTGAACCACTGTCAAACCAAACGTCGATAACTTCCGGTGTGCGAACCATCTCTGCACCTTCACTGAAAGGACTACGTAGCTTGATCTTATCTACAAAAGGCTTATGCAGCTCGATATCCTCAGGCACATCACCAATTGCCATCGCTCTCAGTTCTTCAATGCTGTGTGGAGCGAACTCTTTGCCCGTTTCTTGACATACCCAAACATTAAGCGGTGTACCCCAGTAACGATTACGGCTGATATTCCAGTCCACCAGTTCATCCAAGAACTTACCAAAACGGCCTTCGCGTACATGCTCAGGGTACCAATTTACGCTGTTGTTGTTAGCAATGAGCTGATCCTTGATCGCTGTAGTGTTGATGAACCAGCTGTCTGTTGCGTAATACAAGAGCGGTGTATCACAACGCCAGCAGAACGGATAGCTGTGCTCGTATTTTTCTTTACCGTAAAGTAATCCTTTTTCAGACAAAGCTTTAACGATATCCAAATCGCAATCTTTTACGAAGCGCCCGGCAAAATCAGACACTACATCGGTATACTTACCGGAATTATCAACCACGTTTACGAAGCTGATACCGTTCTCGCGGCAAGTCTTGTAGTCATCTTCACCATGCGCTGGTGCCATGTGTACGATCCCTGTACCGCTGGAATCTGTAACGAAGGAAGCACCTACGATGACATTGCTTTTCTCTGCTTTGATGTATCCGAAAGGAGGAGCGTAAGTTTTGCCGATAAACTCGGAACCTTTATGTGTCGAAAGGACGGTGTGCTCGCCTTTCATTACTTCTTCCACCAAATTCTTAGCAACGATGTACACACCATCTTCTTGTTGTACACGTACATAATCCATGTCAGGGTTCATGGCTAAAGCCATGTGCGCTGGCAATGTCCAAGGTGTAGTCGTCCAAGCTAGTACGTAGTCTCCACTGTCATCCAGTTTGAACTTTGCAGTCGCACTAAGATCCTTGACGGTTTTGTAGCCTTGAGCTACTTCGTGGGAGCTTAGGGTAGTCTGGCAGCTTGGGCAGTAAGGGCTAACGCGGTGTCCGCGATAGAGCAACCCTTTGTCATGCACCGTAGCCAAGATGTTCCACACGCTTTCGATATATGTGTTATCCAAGGTTACGTAAGGATTATCTAAATCCGTCCAGTATCCGATACCCTCTGTAAACTCGCGCCATTGCTTCTCGTAGCCGAAGACGCTGTCTTTACATTCCTGAATGAATTTCTCTACACCATATTCTTCGATCTCTTGTTTACCGGAGATCCCAAGCTTCTTTTGCACGCCTAGCTCTACTGGAAGACCATGTGTATCCCAGCCCGCTTTACGTACCACACGATAGCCTTTCATCGTTTGGTAACGACCGATGAAATCCTTGATTACACGGCCCAGCACGTGCCCGATATGCGGTGCACCGTTCGCTGTAGGAGGACCTTCGTAAAATACATAGTTCGGACGTCCTTCACGGTTCTCCATGGATTTGCGGAACGTATTTTCGTCGCTCCATTTCTTCAGTATGCGGACATCTCTTGCCCGCGCTTTTTCTCTGACATCTACTTTTTGCATGTGATGGTCAATCCTTTCATGATTTAGTCTCTGAGCGACCTTGCACAGCTGGTCGCACGTGCTTTTGTTCTTGGCACCCGAGCCGCGATCCCGCAGGGCAGCAGGGGCTCGGGGGGCCAATTCGCGATCTTGCGCAGCTGGTCGCTCACCGCTTTTGCCGTGAAGGCCCCGCAGGCGAACCCGCCAGGGGAGCCTAAGAAGGGCCGCTCCTTCAGCCACATGAGTCCGTTCGCTTCCACCACCGTACCCATTTGCACGAGGCTTTACTTTGCGGGTGTCCAGAGGGCGGCAGCCCTTGGGGTCCCCCTTAGCAAGGGGGATTTAGGGGGATGGCCCGCCCCGGAACAACAAAATAAGCGTCATCCCACCCCCAAAGGGGCGAGACGACGCTCGCGATACCACCCTAATTCTGCGCATGAGCACATCCTTAAGGGGAGTGTATTCAGCACAATCTCAGTCCCGCGCGTAAATCTCATGCACAGGTCCGGTGTAACGTCCGGCAGACGGCTAAGCTTACGCACGATCAACGCTTCAGCTTAACTTCTAGGGGAAGATCTTCCGGCAGGGTTCGAACAATCGGCTCTCAGCAATCGCCGACTCTCTGGAGAACGTTACCTTGTCGTACTTGTCCCGTCATCGAATACATATAAACATTATACAGATATGTTCTATTTATAGACTTTTTGAGTCTAAATGTCAACAACCGCTTGCCAAATCCGCAAATAGGAGCATACCTGCGATGGCGGAAGATCCTTTATTATGATCGATTTTAACGGAAAATAAAAATAGAGGGAATAACCCCCTCTATTTAGCCAATTCTGGTTTGAAATTATAAAAGTCCAAAATCCTTCCTACTCACAAACCAAATCAGCATTCATCACAATGATTAGATACGATGTAGAACATCATCCTTAAAAGTTACGTTCTCGCTCGCCTCACGACTCTCCAAGGCATTCCAGTCATCCTGTGACAACAGCTCCAGCTGAGCTTCCACCAATGTCCGGAAACGAGTACGATAGATTGAAGCTTGCTTGCGCAACTCTTCAGTCTCAATAGCAACTTTACGGGATTTGGATAACGCTTCGTTAATAATCCGATCTGCGTTCTTTTCCGCTTCCTTGATAATAAGCTGCGATTCCTTCTTGGAGTTGTTCTTCACATCATCTGCCGCTTCCTGAGCGACTAAGATCGTCTTCGATAAACTCTCTTCAATGTTCACAAAATGATCCAAACGCTCTTGAATGGACAAAAGCTGATTCTGCAGCTCTTTGTTCTCACGGATAACACTTTCGTAATCTTTAATTACTTGATCCAGAAATTCGTTGACCTCGTCCTCATCATAACCGCGAAGTCTCCGAGAGAACTCCTTGTTATGTATATCGAGCGGTGTTAATGGCATGCTGTGCACCTCCTAGAAATTTCGGACCTTCTAAGTCTCTGAACCATACCTGTGCAGCAGACAAAGAAGAAAGACTGTACTTCAAGTAAAGGCAGAGGATATATATCGACGATCCAACTGCCATTCATGGTTCGCCTCTTCTATAAAATATCGGCGTCCTGCTTTAAAAATGTTTGATTCCCTCGAAATAATCAATTTCGACAAGTAAAGCCGGATTCCTGCAAGGGATTCACACAAATTTACCAATTCGAACACGGTATCGGCCCTTTTTCGTCAAACTACCGACTTCTAAAACCTTGAAACGACCGAATCCTTGAATAGATACCATGTCACCATCTTTAAGTCCGCAGGAAGGGTCTTCCTCCACTTTCCAATTTACCCGAACGCGTCCAGCCTTGATGGGAGCAAGAATTTTGCTGCGGCTAAGCCGTGTTACATCTGCGGCAATGCCATCCAATCGTAGGGACGCTACAGTCAAATCCATCATTTCCAGCTTCACCTCACTATTACGCAAGGAAGAAAGTGGCAATACCTCCGTACTCACCTGTATCCGGTGTACTCCAGTTAAATTCATAGCTAGATAATCCGCAATATCTGCAGCTACCACCACATGACAGCCATCATCCAGAACATGAATGTCCCCGATTTTACCGCGTTTTACTCCGAGCCCTAGAATAGCACCCATGTAATCCCCATGCTCAAGCGCCAGAAACTTCTGTTCACCAGAGGTTATCGCAAGAACCTTCAGCTCCATATCCTCTTGATCCAGATCACGATAATCGGGAGCAACGAGCGCTCGCTTTCGTTCTGCCTCTGCATGCCCCCCCTCCCATCTGACAATTACATCAGGATGGCGGTTGACGAGACTTTGCAGAATAAAGCCTTGGCGCGGGTCTAGAAATTCGGTCAGTTTCGTCTCATGATATTCTCCGGCATGGGTAACCCATTCCCAAGCCTTGTCCACAAATTGTCTTTCATCGGGATGAAAATGCCCGTAAACTTCCGTCTTCATCACTTCTGCCTAAAAAATTAAGTGCAAAATGGATTTGAGTCCACCTGCCGCAAATTCCAAGACGAGTAGTGCAATGATCGGGGAAATATCAAGCGTACCGAAGAGTGGCGGAATAAACCGACGAAATGGTGTTAAATACGGTTCAACAAGCTTGCTTAGCAGTTCACCAATAAAATTATCACGAACGTTTGGCAACCACGACATCAGTACATAGAAAATAATCATGTAAAAATAAATATTGAAAAGCATATCAATAATCGAATCAATTTGGAGCAAAGCTCATTCACCTCATTCTGTTATATTCTGGATCGTCACCGAGGATTTCCGTGATAGCACCTTGAATTTCAACGGTATCTGGCGTGCACATAAATATATTGCCCCCAATTTTAGAGATTCCTCCCCCAAGGGCATAAACAGTTCCACTTAAAAAGTCAATAATTCTCATCGCTTGATCATTGCGAACACGCTGAAGATTGATCACTACCGTCCGGTGAGAACGGAGATGGTCCGCAATTTCCTGAGCCTCATCGTACGAACGTGGCTCATAAAGTACAACTTTTACATTCTTCTGCGAATGGATACTGACAACGTTGCCCCTTTGATTTTTGCGGGTTTCGACAGGGGCTGGCTCATACTCATCCTCTTCGTGGATTTGCTCCCGCTCCACAACTTCTTCTTCCTCCTGCAAGCCCAAAAAACTCATAAATCGGTTCATAACGCTCATCACGATCCCTCCTAATGGCCTACTAACACCGTACCTAGGCGTACCCAGGTAGCTCCTTCCTGTATCGCTACCTCAAAATCATTCGACATTCCCATCGATAGCTCCGTAATCGGCTCAGGTGTCAAAGCAAGTTGATTGAGCTCATCGCGCAGCTCACGAAGTCCGCGAAATACAGGACGGGTAAGCTCCGGATCACCTTCTAAAGGCGCCATTGTCATTAGTCCAATTACTTTTACACGGTCGAGACTAGCAATTTCACGTAAAAATCCAGGTACTGCCTCAGGCGACAGACCAAATTTCGTATCTTCTCCAGAGATGTTCACTTGAAGAAAGACATTCACTTCTTGATCTGCGGCAATCGCCTTTTTGTGTAATTCTTGTGCCAGGGATATCCGGTCCAAAGAGTGTATATATTGAAACTTGCCAATAACGTCTTTAACCTTATTGGTTTGCAAATGCCCGATAAAATGCCATGTCCCTTGGTCCCCTAAAACCTTCCATTTATGCTCAGCATCCTGCCAGCGACTCTCGGCAATATGCTCTAGGCCTGCCGTAAGTACGGAGGACACCATTTCCAGAGAAACATATTTCGTCACTGCGATTACCTTGACGTCATTTCGATCCCGGCCGCTTGCCGCGCAGGCACGTGCTACACGTTCCTCTACCTCAGCAATTCTCTCCTGCAGTGTTAAAGCCAACTTTCAACTCTCCTTTATTCCGATCCAGCTCGTCATCCTACCTGTAACCCCATTTTCTTTACGATAAGAAAAGAACAAATCCTGATTACAGCTTGTACACCAAGATGTACATTCGATATGAGTCGGCAAGATTCCTGCTTTAATCATAATGCGTCGATTCATTTCTTTCAAGTTTAGCATGTATTTGTTCTTATCTGTGTCAGATGTTCTGTATAGACCTACAGTGTCAGCTGTTTCTGTCAGCTTGCTCAGCTCATCCTCCAATTGGCGAACATGCTCCATCACATAATCATCCACCTCATAACAGCAGTCGCCAATGGACGGTCCGATCGCTGCAATAATGTCCTGCGGATGGCTTCCGTAAATGTTCTCCATTTTACTCACCATGGCGGCTGCAATCTGGGCCACAGTTCCCTTCCAACCGGCATGCGCAAGACCGACGACTTGATGCACTGGATCATAAAAGTAAAGAGGCACGCAATCCGCATAAAAAGAAGTCAGCAAAACTCCCGGTACATCCGTAAGTAAACCATCCGTTGCCTGAAATGCCGAGGCTCTATCCTTTTGCCCACGACCACGATCAGCTTCCCTTACCACTGCTATTTCTGCTCCATGGGTTTGTTCTCCACAGGTCCAAGCTTCCGGCTTGAAATCAAGCGCTTCAGCAAGTGCCCTACGATTCTTTAAAACATCATCTGGAGCATCCCCAACATGAAATGCACAATTCAGGCTGTCATAAGGCTCTTTGCTAGCCCCTCCCTGTCTACCGGTAAAACCTGCTGTAATTTCTTTATGCTTCACACGCCAAGGCTCCAGATGGAGCAGCATAAGTGTTTCCTTTCCCTGCACAAACGGTTCCATTTCCTCACCTCCGCCTTAGTGTACCACATGTAAATACCCCCACAAAATGCCGATTAAGCTAGAAAGCTCAATTTATTAACTTTTTAAGCTATGTCATTTCGAATCTTTTTATAAAAAAACAAAAAACGCACCTAATTAATAAGTGCGCCGTTCGCTTCGGTCCCCTCGTTCCCCTCGTTCCAGATACATCGTCTCCCGCTCGTCCTGCCCTTGAGGCATTCTTGATTCCTCAATCTTCACAAGCACTACATCAGACCCGATTTTGACAATATTTCGCCATGGAATAATCAGATCTGTTCCACCTCCGAACAATCCCATAAACCGAGTGTATCCGGGAATTACGATGGCATCAATAACACCACGGCGTAAATCAAGCTCCAAGTCGCTGATTTGGCCCAGCCGCTTACCGTCCACAATGTTAATAACGTCCTTAGTCTGAAAATCAGAGATTTTCATTTTTTTAGCTGATCCTACATAATCCTCGTTCATTTCACCACCCCTGTACAATCAGACCTACAGTCCAATATATGTTATGAAAGCTTGGCCACATGCATGAAAAATCCCCACAAGTATATACTTCCTGAAACCATAAAAAGAGGAGATCACCTAGAATCCTTAAACGGATTCTAGATATCTCCTCATTTCAGACGATTTAAGACTTCACATGCTTTTGCATTTGCTGAATCGCAGATTTCTCTAGGCGTGAGACCTGTGCCTGTGAGATACCAATCTCATCTGCGACCTCCATTTGAGTCTTTCCTTCGAAAAACCGCATGGATAAAATTCGTTTCTCCCGCTGACCTAGCTTTCGCATCGCTTCACGTAAGGCGATTTCTTCGATCCACGACACATCCTTATTCTTATCATCGCTAATCTGGTCCATTACATAAATAGGATCGCCACCGTCATGATAGATCGGTTCGAATAAGGACACTGGATCCTGAATAGCATCAAGGGCAAAGACTACATCTTCCTTCGGTACACCAAGCGCTTCAGAAATTTCGAATATCGTCGGTTCCCGCGAATTCTGATTGGTCAGACTATCGCGTACCTGCAGCGCCTTGTAAGCAATGTCTCTGAGTGAACGCGATACTCGTATTGGGTTGTTATCACGCAAGTAGCGGCGGATCTCACCAATAATCATCGGAACCGCATATGTGGAGAACTTAACGTTTTGTGATAAATCGAAATTATCGATGGCTTTCATCAGACCGATGCAGCCCACCTGAAACAAATCGTCAACAAATTCTCCCCTGTTATTAAACCTCTGGATAACACTTAGAACGAGCCTAAGATTACCATTTACCAATTTCTCTCTGGCGGATCGCTCGCCCTGCTGCTGCAGCGAAGTGAACAGTTGCCGCATTTCCACGTTCGTTAGAACAGGCAGCTTAGCAGTATCCACACCGCAAATCTCGACTTTATTTCGGGTCATGATGATTTACCTCCCAAGGAGAAACATTACTGTACATTATCTCCCGGGCTGGCCATTTTATTCCTTGCTAATTTCACCCTACACCATCTTGTTAAACTCCTTACGTAGCCGCTTAATAATTCGTTTCTCCAGACGAGAAATGTAAGATTGGGAAATACCAAGCAGATCCGCCACATCTTTTTGTGTCTTTTCTTCGCCTCCACGCAGTCCGAATCGCAGCTCCATAATGAGTCTTTCTCGTTCGCTCAGCTTTTCCAGCGCCTTCTGCAGCAGCTTGCGATCGACCTGTTCTTCAATGTTTCGGTAAATGGTATCATTTTCAGTTCCTAATACGTCTGAGAGCAGCAGCTCATTACCATCCCAATCAATATTAAGAGGTTCATCAAAAGAAACCTCACTCCGTGTCTTACTATTACGCCGCAAATACATCAAAATTTCATTCTCTATGCAGCGAGATGCATACGTAGCTAGTTTTATTTTTTTCTCGGGATCAAATGTGTTCACCGCCTTGATTAATCCGATAGCCCCTATCGAAACCAGGTCTTCAATATTGATTCCGGTATTCTCAAATTTGCGAGCGATATATACTACGAGGCGCAGGTTACGCTCAATCAGCATGGCACGAACAGCTGCATCACCGCTGGATAGCCGCTGAAGCAGATACTCTTCTTCTTCCCGTGTCAGCGGTGGAGGAAGAGCCTCGCTCCCGCCAATATAATAGATTTCCTGACTCTTCAGCCCCAGTAGAAACAGCATGCGGTAATATTGCAGCTGCAGAGCAATTTTCCATTTGATCATTATTGTTCCTCCTCCAAGAAGTACACGGTTCGCATATGAAGCTTTCAATTCCCGCTTTCAGCCCTCAAAAGTTTAGCTCAGCTAGATTTAAGATTAGGAAGGTAGTGCTGCATCAGTAGTGCTCTCTCCTTGAGTTAAATCCGGATGAATGATCGCCCGATAGGCTCCATCTCCAGACAGTGTCCCGCCATCCAGCCCAATTAAGACTCTTTTACTATAAAAGGTATCTTCACCAAGCTTTATCGTTACAAGGTCAGGCTTCAGTGCGAGCATAAATGATGACCCTCGGTTAATCCCCCTATAAGGTACTAGCCGCATCCTATCCTGCCAGGCGAACGACTGCCCGTCCGTTTCTAGCAAAAGTCTGTCCGCACCATCCTGAGTGAGTCTCCCTTTCCATGCAGCAGGCAGATACCCCTCCCATAGCGTCGATTCCATCACCATCACCGGAATGCGAGTCAAAGGGTCACAGAGCCGGTTACCTGTGTCTAACAGGCCAGGACAGGAAACACTTACCCCATCAATTTCAACAACCACCTCACCGATATAGGTTTCAAGCTGCTCCCTTCTGATTCGTGAAGATTGCACTGCCTTGAAGCAGATTAACACCAGGGGAAATACCGCAATGACAAACCAAAAGCCGATCTTTAAGCCGTAAGCATGCCCTCCTGAAGCGGTGAACATAATACCATTCCAAATCTCGCTGGAGCTCTGCAGCAAATAGTGAATACCAACGATCCCACCCGCAGCTGCAAAATTGATAATATAGAAAGCTCCCATAGTGCGAAGGTAGCTTTGCAGACTCCCAAAACCAAAGGCAATCCATAGCATAACCACCGACAATCCAAACTTAATAAGGAAGGTATACATGAAAGACAGTTCCGGTACAAACATCATCACCACATACAGTGCGCCAACAAGTGCTGAGAGGATTAAACGCCACCATGAGATTCTCAGCTTAACCATCCAGCCTGTCAGCCACAAAAGAATTCCGTCGATCACTAGATTGGCGGCGAATATCAAGTCAATATAAACAACCAGTGCATTCACCTGCTTAATGGCGGAATCTATCCTGTAGCCAAAATGGATCAGGCTCTGTTTTTTGGACGATATGATTAGTATAGAAAGTCTCGCATTCAAAGTCTGTCTAAACTTGGGGGGCATTCTTGCGGTTTTTTTGTCGAGTTATAGCGCGTGAGGATTTATTCCTTCTTTATGGAAATTCTTTAAAACTGCAAATATATAGCTTTATCCTTACTTTTGGCTAGAAATCATTTTCTGGTGCAAGAAAAGCTGCAGATTGGCAGGATTCGCCACCGGACGGCGCTTGGCGGTTTCCAGTTATCGTTAACGTTTAGCCAACCATGGACATCTGTGAGCCACACCATGCTGTTGACTCTCTTGATCGATCCTTACTTACATGTATGCAAAAAAAACACCGTACCGCCATAGCTAATCAGCTAAGCGATACGGTGTTCTCATATAATCTTAATTCTCTTTAATTAATCGTTGTTGCCCCGAGTCCGATTACGCAGGAACGTCGGAATATCGAGCTGGTCAGAAGAACTCTGATTGCCGAAAGGACGTAAATTAGCTGAACTCTTATCCGGTGCTGCCGCAGGCTCGTTATTCGTCGAGACCGGACGACGTCCTGGAGTTTCAGGCGATGGTTTATGTTCAAAGCCAGTAGCAATTACTGTTACTTTGATATCATCCTTCAGGCCTTCATCAATAATCGCACCAAAGATCATATTCACTTCAGGATCAGAGGCGGATGTAACGATCTCAGCCGCTTCATTAACTTCATATAGAGAGAGGTTGGATCCTCCCGTAATATTCATGATTACGCCGCGGGCGCCTTCAATAGACGTTTCCAAGAGGGGACTCATAATGGCTTTACGTGCTGCTTCAGACGCACGGTTCTCACCATTTGCAATACCAATACCCATAAGCGCTGAACCGCGCTCTGTCATAATCGTCTTTACATCCGCAAAGTCAAGGTTAATCAGACCAGGAACCTTAATTAGGTCAGAGATACCTTGAACAGCCTGCCGGAGAACATTATCTGCTTCACGGAAAGCTTCCAACATCGGTGTTTTCTTATCAACGATCTCAAGCAAACGGTCATTTGGAATGACGATTAGCGTATCGACTTTTTCTTTCAAAGCTTCGATTCCAAGCATTGCCTGGTTATATCGTTTTCTTCCTTCAAAAGTGAACGGGCGAGTAACTACACCCACAGTCAAGGCTCCACACTCTCTAGCAATTTCAGCTATAACTGGTGCTGCACCTGTTCCAGTACCGCCACCCATCCCTGCAGTAACAAACACCATATCTGCGCCCTTAAGGGTATTAGAGATCAAGTCACGGGATTCTTCCGCTGCCTTCTTACCGACTTCAGGATTAGCTCCTGCACCCAACCCGCGGGTCAGCTTGTCCCCGATTTGCAGCTTGTGCTCCGATTTGGCCATATGCAACGCTTGGGCGTCTGTATTAACCGTAATAAATTCTACACCCTGAACGCCATTTTCAATCATCCGGTTGACAGCATTACTACCGCCGCCGCCCACGCCGATGACTTTTATTTGCGCCAAGCTCTCCATTTCAAAATCAAATTCTAACATATTGTTCCATCTCCCCCTCAATGTGCTTGGATGGCCAGTCCAAGTATATCTGGACTTACACTTATATAAACTCGCTGAACATGTTCTTTAGACGCTCGACAAACCCGGTCTTCTGAACCGTTTCCTGATTTGGAGCAGCGTTCTGCTTACTCCGGTTGACCGTCTTTTTGTTGCTGCTTCCGCCACTACTTCTTCCACGGAAGCTACGGACAACATTATGCAGGATACCGACACCTCCGGTAAACCCAGGGTCCCGCACACCGATATAATCCGGTACAGCAATGCGCACAGATGCGGCCAGCTCAGTCTGAGCCGCTTTTAATACGCCAGGCATCGAGACAGTTCCACCCGTTAGTATATAACCTCCAGGCAGTTCACTGTAACCAAGCCGTTTCACTTCCTGTTTAATCAGATGGAAGATTTCTTGCACCCGTGGCTCGATAATTGCCGCTAAGTCCTCTTGGTTAAATTCCTTCTCCACGTTACTGCCAATGCGCAGCACTTTGAAGACAACGTCAGAAGCTGCATCGTCAATCCATGCGCAACCATACTTCAGCTTTACTTTCTCCGCTTGATCAGTAAGTGTACGTAGTCCGTATGCAATGTCATTAGTTACAAATTCTCCTCCGATCGGAATCGTGGAGGTTGCACAAAGGGAACTTTCTTCGTATATGGCGATCGTTGTCGACCCGGCACCGATATCAACCAGAACAGATCCCATCGATTTCTCGTCCTTGGATAGCGCCAATCCACCAGCTCCAAGAGACATCAGCACAAGATCCTTCACTTTCAGTCCTGATTTCTCAACACAGCGTAGTAGATTATGTATTGGCGTCTTAGCACCCGTAATGATGGTTGCGTCAACTTCAAGACGAACGCCAATCATCCCGCGCGGGTCCTGAATACCTTCGAGACCATCGACGATAAATTGTTTAGGAACAACATCAATCACTTCTCGCTCCGGAGGCATTGCGATGACTTCCGCAGCTTTAATAACGCGATCGATATCATCCTCACCGATTTCACGATCCTCATTCTGAACGGCCACGACACCGTGGCTGGATTGCAGGCCAATATGATTACCGGAAATGCCTACATAAACCTCTGATATTTGAATACCCACCATTTGCTCTGCATGATCTATAGCACTTTTGATCGATTGCACAGTTTGGTCGATATCTACAATCGCGCCTTTACGTATTCCTTCCGAATCAGCAGATCCAACGCCAATAATATTAAAGGTTCCATTGGTAACTTCCCCAATTATTGCCCGAACTTTGGATGTACCGATGTCCAAACTAACAATGATGTCATTGTTGCTCAAGTCCTATGGCACCTCCTGTTATAATCGAAATAATTTGCATAACCTTATCCCTGTCCCGGGAAACTTCTCTGTACATATTCAACATACCTAACCCTTTCCCTCTTTTTTCTACAAATTTTTTGAACGGAATAATATTCCAACATCCCTTAATGTGAATAGTTAATCATAAATTTTTATAAGAATGACAAATATCACAAGAAATATAAGCCTTTTTTTGGTTATTTGAACATTTACAACCACATAAAGCATTATATTTCAAAAAAATCGAAGAAAAAAGAGGGATATAGCTTCTTGCCCGTAAATCCGATTGTAGCATTTTTTCAACTCTATTAGTAGGGACTATTGACCTCTACTCTACTCTTGCACATCTTTTTGCTCATCGCCCTTTTGCTCCTCACTTTCGACCTGAAAAGGAACATACGAGTCGGCTTCAAGCATCGTGATAAGTCCAGGCTCCTTGGTCTCTATTACCTGATTCAAATAGGACACTTTGCTCTTCAATAAAGAGATAGATGTAATCACCTCGAAACGGGATCTTGTATAGAGCTTGATACGGTCTGGAAATGACAAAGTTGGTGAGGGAACAATCTCAGAAATATCACTTGTCAACTCATTAGCAATACTTCCTAGCGTTTGACATAGGATAGCCTTATTAGGATCGGCTGGATCCCAGTTAGTTAATATAGGCTTCTCTACAGCAATACCAGTCTCATTAATAGACACCGCTGCCCCACTCGACAGAATCGCCTTTAAGACGCCCCCCTGTTCCAGTTCATAGGCCACCGCAGGGAATTCTTCAATCTTCACTGTGATTACCCCGGGGAAATCCTTCTTGACGGTCACATTCTTAACCGTCTTAAGCTCTAACAGAGATTGTTCCACATCTTTCGTAGAAACAGCAAAGAATTGTCCACCTATATGAATTCCACTTTGCGAGAGTAATTCTTCACTAGTAGAATACTTGCTTCCCTGAAAATCTATCACTGTAATGTGACTAATAGACGATCTAAAAAAAATCACAGCAAGAAGCGCAGTGAACAATAGCAGCAGGATCGCCGTAATTTTACGGCTCATTTTTTTCTTAGGCTTGTCCTCTTTAAGAAGAGGTAATCGGGTTGTTGTCATTCTCATATCTCCGTAATAAGGCCCTGTCTCCTTCCTAGCTAGAACTGAAGGAGACAGGGAGCTTTAATTGGCCAAATCAAGTGGATCCGGTATGGGTACCTTGCGGCTTATACGCGCGCCAAGCTTCTGAAACAGCATCTCTATTCCATCATACCCACGGTCAATGTGGTGTGCTTGCTCAACGACTGTAGTCCCTTGTGCAGCAAGACCAGCAATGACCAGAGCAGCACCAGCACGCAAATCAGTAGCTTCCACAGTAGCACCATACAATCTCTGAACACCGCGTATAAACGCACGATTCAAATCGATAGAAATATCAGCGCCCATCCGAGCCATTTCTTCAACATGCTTGAATCGTCCCTCAAACACCGTCTCTTTGATTACACTGAAGCCATCGGCAAGAGACAACAGCACCATGACCTGAGATTGCAGATCTGTTGGGAAAGAAGGATAAGGAGAAGTCACAATTCTCTCAACAGCACGCGGGCGCCCCATACAACTGACATTAATTATATCATTGCACACTGTGATTTGAACACCAGCCCGCTTGAGCACATGAATAAGCGAAGTCAGATGCCCCGCGTTGGCATGTGTCAAAGTCACATTCCCCCGTGTAGCCGCCGCCGCAATCATTACGGTTCCAGCCACAATCCGGTCAGGTATCACCTCGTACGTACAGGGATACAGGTTCTTAACACCTTGAATCGTAATGGTGTCCGTACCTGCACCTATAATCTGAGCACCCATACTATTCAAAAATTGCTGCAAGTCCTGTATCTCCGGCTCTCTCGCTGCCCCCGATATCGTTGTTGTACCCTCTGCCTTTGCGGCAGCCATCATAATATTCTCCGTTGCCCCTACACTTGGATAGTCGAGATGAATATCACTCCCTATAAGCTTAGAGCCTCGACAGAATATTCGTCCATTGCTCTCTTCGATCTCCGCACCAAGCGCCTTAAGCCCTTGTAGATGAAGATCGATTTTACGCTCTCCGATTGCACAGCCCCCTGGCTGATAGATCGTTACCTCTCCAAATCTGGATAACAGCGGTCCCATTAGAAAAATAGAAGATCTCATCTGCCGCATTAAATCCTCAGGGATATGAGATGTCCCGACGGCAGACGTATCTATCGTCACCGTATCCTCTTGATGCACGCACCTGCAGCCCAGCCGATCTAGGATGTCTAGCATAGTCTCGATGTCCAGCAGCTTCGGCACATTATGCAGTGAGTGAACTCCTTCGGCCAGCAGGCTTGCCGCTAGAATCGGCAGCGCCGCATTTTTTGCTCCATGGATACGAATGGTGCCTGACAGGGGATTTCCACCCTCAATCACCAATTTGTCCAATGTATCACCTCCGAGATTACCGCTCACCCACCACAAACACTTCCGTTACAAGCTCATATGAAATGTACAAGTATAAACGTCTTCGGCGTCCTTTATAAGGACGATAGGCGTTTAAGCGAGAAATATAAGGATAATGTATAACGTGAAACTTATACTTTCTTATATTTCAAGAATATCCTGCACTACATCTCAGGTTTGGAAGTGTCCTGGGTGATTGTCACGATTATAGGATTATCCTATGTTCGTTCCTCCAAGTGTGTGACAGAGAGCTGCCAATAAGGAAAACCCATATAGAAAAAGAGGATTTCTTAAGACTTCTTACCTGTAAGTCTTCTGAGCTCGCTTGTGATCACTGCTGCAGAATCTCTTTTGCCGAGTCGCTTGGAAGCCGCGGACATCTGCTCACGCACTGCTTCTGCTCCGATGATTTTTTGAACCACCTCATAAAGAGCCGTGCCGTTTAAATCTTTCTCAAGCAGCACCACAGCAGCACCCTCACGTTCCAGCTGTCTTGCATTCGCTTCCTGATGGTTGTTAGTCACGTTAGGAGAAGGAATGAGTACAGAGGGAATACCCAGCGCTGTAATCTCAGCGAGAAAAGATGCTCCAGCCCGATTAACGATCAAAGAGGTACAAGCCAACACCTCTGGCATATTATGAACATAAGGAAGTACATGCAACCAGTTTGGTAAGCTACCCAGCTTTTGACGCAATTCCACCCGGGTCTCTTCAAAATAGGGTTCACCAGTAACATACACATAATGAACACCATTACCCTTACCCACTAATGGGGCCATTTCAATCATGGCTCTATTAATAGCCTTAGCTCCCTGGCTGCCTCCAACCACCAAAACTACAGTACTGCCATCCGAAATACCCAGCGATGCGAATCCTCGTTGCGGACTTGCTGTAGTAACTGTTGTAGCACGTGGGTTACCAGTATAAATCACATGCTTGCTCCCCGGAAAAGAGGACTCTGTGCCTTCAAAACTTACGGCAACCGTACTCGCATACCGACTCAAAAAGCGATTGGTTAAACCTGGTATAGCATTTTGTTCATGGATCAAAGTAGGAATACCTAACCGGGATGCAGCATAAACAACCGGACCACATACATAACCGCCTGTTCCAATCACAACATCTGGCTTGAATTCTCTTAACATTTCTTTGGAAGCCTTAACACCCTTCAAGAAACGCATCACGGTCTTGACGTTGTCTATGGACAGCTTGCGCCGAAAACCGGTGATGTCAATAGATTTGAAAGGGATATTTTCTTGTGGAACAAGCTTACTCTCTAAGCCACGCGATCCACCTATATACAGGAAGGTAGATTTGCTATCTTCCAACTCCATTTGCCTAGCAACAGCGAGCGCAGGATAGATATGTCCACCCGTGCCTCCGCCGCTTAATACGATACGCATCTCTTTCACCTCGCAAAACGGGATAAGTTCAATAGAATGCCAAGGGATGTCAGCATCAGTGTAAGCGAAGATCCGCCATAGCTAATCAGAGGAAGCGTGATGCCTGTTACAGGCATTAGACCGATAACAACACCAATATTAATAATGACTTGCACAGCCACCATACAGACGATACCAACGGCCAGATAGCTTCCAAAACGGTCAGGCAGACTCATCGCCACCTTCATCCCGCGCCAGATTAGAATAAGAAATAGGATCAACACAGCCAAACCACCGATAAACCCCAGCTCCTCGGCCAATATAGAAAAAATAAAATCAGTTTGTGGCTCAGGAACATAACTGTACTTCTGCCGACTCATTCCTAATCCGAGACCACCGAGCCCCCCAGGACCGATCGCATATAGCGACTGAATAATCTGGTAGCCTGCACCAAGGGGGTCGGACCAAGGATCAAGAAAAGCGGTAATCCGCTGCAGCCGGTAAGGCGCTGCTGCAATCAAAGCAACAAACCCTGCCGCTCCAGCTACGCCAAGTGAAAGTAAATGCTTCATTCTAGCCCCAGCTGTGAAGACCATCATCAAGGCTGCACCAAACATAACAGTGCCTGTACCCAGATCCGGCTGCAGCATGATCAGCGCGAAGGCTGACCCAATGAGCGCAAGCGGTGGGAGCAAGCCGCGTGTGAAGGAGGTGATGTCGTATTCCTCTTTTCCTAGCCAGTTGGCTAAGAATAGAATCATCCCCATCTTCATGAACTCGGAAGGCTGAATCCCGAAAGAGCTAATTCCTAGCCAACTGCGCGCGCCCCCACGTACTACACCAATACCGGGGATAAGCACAATAACAAGTAAGAAAAAGCAGATCAGAAGTGCCGGCTTAGCCAGCTTTTTCAGCACCCTGTAATCGGTATTCGCCGTAACGAACATTGCGACTAGTCCCAGTCCTGCAAACAAAAGCTGTCTTTTTACAAAGTAAAACGAATCTCCATAATTGCGGAAGCCCAGAACGGACCCGGCGCTGTATACCATCACCATGCCGATCACCAGCAAAGATAGAATAGGAATCAGCAACCAAATATCGGGAGCATGACGAGTTTTGTTCATCAGGAGCACACCTCTTGCATCCGTAGTAGGGATGGGGCTTATCCACCCCCCTACTTAAAGGTTATGCACCGCCTCTTTAAAAATACGCCCGCGCTCTTCATAGGATGTAAACATATCCCAACTTGCACAGGCAGGAGACAAAAGAACGATATCTCCTTCTTCCGCCAGAGCGGAGGCTTCCTGCACAGCTTGCTCAAGCACGGCGGCGGCACTCTCCCCATTATCGACGGAGATAATCTGCTTTAATCCTGCCAGCTGCGCTACATTCGTTAGCTTGTCCTTAGTTTCCCCTAACGCTACTAGCGCTTTAACACGACCGCTCAGGACAGGCAGCAGCTCCAAATAATCGGAACCACGGTCTAATCCGCCAGCGATCAGCACTACGGGGCGTTTGAAGGACGTTAATGCCATAATCGTCGCTTTGGAGTTCGTTGCTTTGGAATTATTATAATAAGTGGCCCCAGCCTTATCAGCTACATACTCCAGCCGGTGCTCCACACCGCGAAACGAAGCAAGCACTTCGCCCAATAAAGAAGGGTCAGCTCCAGCAGCAATGGCAATGCCACATGCAGCCAGTGCATTTCCCACGTTGAAACGCCCCGGAAGGCCAATGGAATCTACATCAGCAATGATTGTTTCTTGTTCTGCAGATTCGCGGTAGATGATCCGGCGCTTCAGATCGTCGTCTTGATCCGTAATATAGGACGGGCTAACAAACACACCATGAGTGAGCTCCTCGGACATAGAGAACGGAAGAATAGTAGCCTTCATATATGGCACAAGTTCCCGGCAAAAGGGATCGTCCCAGTTCAGCACAGCCGTATCCGTAGCTACTTGATTAGCGAACAGCTTTGCTTTGGAATCGACATAATCCTTCATGCTCCCATGATAATCCAGGTGGGTCTCCGCAATATTCAACAAACAACCTATTTTGGGGCGGAAAGTTTCCGTACCTTTGAGCTGGAAGCTGCTGAGTTCGACCACCATCCAGTTATCCTCTGTAGCTTCTTGCGCAGCCTCACAGAGAGGCGTGCCAATGTTACCTGCAACAATCGGATTCATACCTGCAGCTTCCAGCATTTGACCTACCCAGGTCGTCGTTGTCGTCTTGCCATTGGATCCCGTGATGCCAATCATCGGCGCTGCACAAAGACGGTAAGCAACCTCTACCTCTGTAACTACTTCAATGCCAAGCTCAAGAGCCTTTTGCACAGGAGGCGCAGAATAAGGAATGCCTGGATTCTTAATGACCAGACTTACACCTTCATGAATCAGTCCATCCGGATGCCCACCGCTTATAACACAAATTCCCAAAGATTCCAATTCGGAAGCTTCGGGACTTTGATCTCTTTCCTTTTTATCGTTCACCGTAACTACAGCGCCTCGATCATGCAGCACTTTAGCAACCTGGACACCGCTTTTTGCGAGCCCAAGAACTACAACTTCTTCACCACGATACATATCTGGATGTTTCATTCGCTACAACCCCTTGCTAATAAATAGTCCAACAGCGGCTAATACCAAACTTACCGCCCAGAACGAAATTACCACACGCCATTCCGACCAGCCACCAAGTTCAAAATGATGGTGAATCGGGCTCATTCTAAATACACGTTTGCCACGGGTTTTGAAAGAGACCACCTGTATCACGACAGATAACATTTCCACCACAAACACACCGCCAATGATAAGAAACAGCAGTTCGCTCTTCGTGACAATAGCAATTGCACCTATCGCGCCGCCAATACCAAATGATCCGGTATCTCCCATGAACACCTTAGCTGGATGGGCGTTAAAGACCAGAAACCCGAGAACTGCCCCAATCATTGCCGCTGCGCACACTCCAGCTGCAATCGAGGTCGCCTGCATAGCTACAACAGCATAAGCCGCCAAAGCAATAGCACTTACTCCTGACAGCAAACCATCTACTCCATCAGTAAAGTTAACAGCATTCGTTACGGCCATCATCATAATGATAATGAATGGATAGTAGAAAAAGCCGCCCCAGTCAAAGCTGAAGTCAGTTCCAGGAACACTGATACTTGTGCTATGTCCAGCAGAAATTAGCAGACCGCACATTACAGCACCTACCAACAGCTGTCCGAACAATTTTTGACGCGCAGTAAGGCCCAACGAACGCTTGAATACGATTTTGATATAATCATCCAAAAATCCGATCAGTCCAAAACCAAGCGTAGCCACTAGTAGTACGTAAAAATCGTTATTTACCACAGAAAATTTCAGATAAGCCAATGTAAAAGCCACGATGATTACGATACCGCCCATCGTTGGCGTTCCCGCTTTCTTTAAATGGGATTGCGGTCCGTCATCTCGCACCTGCTGTCCGAATTTCATCCTGCGCAGAAGCGGAATGAAGAGCGGAGCGGCAATGACCGCAAGGATAAAGGAAACAGCAATAGTCAATAACAATAGTTGATAATCCATGGGTGCACCCCCTCCATTTATTTAGGTCTGTTTATTCTCTTGATTAAGGCTCTGAAGTACTTCCTCAAGCCTCATCCCTCTAGATCCTTTGAACAGAACAATATCCTTAGAACTGCATTTCTCGATAAGAGCAGCTGTTAATTCTGACTTATCTGTAAAAGCCAGCACACGCTCGTTACCGAATCTTTCCTTCGCAGCTTCTGCAATATGGACTGACAATGGGCCATAGGTATATACAAAATCAGTCACTGCGGGGTCAAGGTAGTAGCCAATTTCTTTATGAAACTGTATTTCATCCGGCCCTAGTTCCAGCATGTCCCCCAGTACTGCGATTTTTTTGCCACTGCATTTCATAGTTTGGAGCACGTCAATGGCCGCCTTCATAGAAGTCGGACTGGCATTATAAGCATCATTCAAAAGTGTAAGCCCGGAAGAAGCTCGAATCACTTCAATCCGCATGCCCGTCAACTTGAGCTTACTTAACCCATTCTCTACATTTTGATCCGTTACCTCAAAATGGCGAGCGACCGCTAGTGCAGCCAACGCGTTAACAACGTTATGCTGACCTGGCAGCGGTAATGTAAAAGCATGTTCCTTATGAAGGTTTGACGTAAACGTCATACCACCATTATGGGACATCATCCCTGTCGGATAATCATCATTATCCCCGTTCAGGCCAAAACGAAAGGATACCATCCCCTCCGGAGCCTCAAAAGTGGACTCTTGCATTACCTCAGTCAGCAGCGGTTCATCACCGTTATAAATTAGCAATCCACCGGGCTTTAATCCTTCGACTATCTCCAGCTTGGCACGGGCAATTTCTTTGCGTGATCCTAGTTGCAGCAGATGCGACTCGCCTATATTAGTAATGACTGCAACATCAGGTCTAGCCAAAGAAGCCAGCAGAGCAATTTCTCCCCGCGAGCTCATACCCATTTCAAGAACAGCAATCTCTGTATCCTCAGCCATAGATAGAATCGTAAGCGGAAGACCAATATGATTATTGAAGTTCCCCTCTGTCTTATGCACCTTGTACTGCATTTCGAGCAAGGCCATGATGATGTCTTTTGTCGTAGTTTTTCCGTTGCTGCCCGTGACAGCGACAACCTTTGGAGCGACCTCATTCAAGTACGCAGCGGACAGCTTCTGAAGCGCCTCTAACGTATCTTCAACAATAATGACTCCGCCGCCCTCAGGTGCAGGACCTTTATCACGCTGCCACAAGGTCCCTGCAGCACCAGCAGCAAGAGCTGAAGCAGCATAATGATGACCATCAAATTTGTCACCCGATAGAGGGACAAATAGACAGCCTGTTGTTATCTTACGGGAGTCAGTAACGACGCCCGTAAGAGGTATATTCATAGCTTCGGCAGCAGGAAGTTCACCTGCGCACATCACAGCAATTTGTCCCAGTGTTCTTGTAATCAATAGCTTCGACCCCTTATAACTTCTTTAGCGACGATGCGGTCATCGAAATCGTGAACCACTCCACCAATTAGTTGATAGGTCTCATGACCTTTCCCCGCAATCAATACTACATCGCCAGAGCTTGCCATTTCAATAGCCTTCCCAATCGCTTCACGGCGATCAACAATCATATGATATCGATCAGAGGTAACTCCATCCTCCACTAATCCTGCTTCTATATCCTTCAGAATTAGCCCAGGGTCCTCCGTCCGAGGGTTGTCAGAGGTTACGAACACCATATCGCTATATTTTGCGGCTATCTTACCCATTAAAGGGCGTTTCGTGCGATCTCTGTCTCCTCCACAGCCAAACACAGTAAGCACTTTTCCTGTAGCAAATTCGCAGACCGTTCTTAATACATTTTCCAGCCCGTCTGGTGTATGTGCATAGTCAACGATAACGGCATATTCTTGCCCCTCATCCACTGACTCCACCCGTCCAGCTACCCCATCAATCGCCTCAAGACTAGTCTTGATATCTGACAATGACACATCTTCCAACAGTGCAGCCGTAATTGCTGCAAGTGCATTATAGACATTGAACTTGCCAACCATACGAAGTGAAATGTCCGTCTCACCCTTAAACGTTTCTACATGAAAAAAAGTTCCTTTTGAGGTAATCGATATTTGTGAAGCCCTGACATTAGCGTTGTTATCAATGCCATATGTAATCACTTCCGCCGCAGTTTGGGCTGCAAAATAATGGCTGGCTTCATCATCAGCATTAAGTACTGCATATTTACGTTCTTCTTTCCAAGGGGAGATCACATTTCCTAGTCTAGAGAAGAAGAGACCTTTAACCGCCCGATACTCCTCCATTGTATGATGATAATCCAGATGATCCTGGGTTAAGTTCGTAAATATTGCCGTACGGAAGTCCGCACCCTTCACACGTCCTTGCTGAAGCGCGTGAGAGGAAACCTCCATTACACAACACTCCACACCTTTGGATGCCATATCATGAAGCGAGCGCTGCAGATCTAGCGATTCTGGAGTAGTGCCTGACATCGGATAGCTTTGGCCGTCATAGCGCATTTGAATGGTCCCAATCAGACCCGTCTTCATATTCTGGTCTTGCATAATTCGCTCAATAAGATAAGTCGTTGTTGTCTTCCCATTTGTACCCGTAACCCCGATCATTCTCATTCGGCTGCTAGGTGAGCCAAAGAATGCATTCGACATGACAGACATCGCAAAACGGCAGTCATCCACAACGATCTGTGGAATATCAAGCTCTAGCTTATGCTCACATACGATAGCAGATGCTCCAGAGGCTACGGCTTGCGGCGCAAATTTATGTCCGTCTACGGTGTGACCCGGTAAACAGATAAACAGATCACCCGGACTTACACGGCGGGAATCCGTCTGAAGATCAGTAATCTCCACCTCCCCGTCCCCATATAGACGAGAAGTGGCAAGACAAGCAGATAATTCATTAACTTTCATAGTAATCCCTCACTCTACATTTTCGGATACAAACTGAACCCTTATACCTTTATCATTATTCACTAGAAGCTCCCATATAAATCCTGATGGTTGAGCCCTGTTCTACTCTTGCCCCAGCTTTCGGAGCCTGATTGATGACCGTATTGCCGGAGCCTGAACGCGCCAGATTAAAATTCATATTTAAATCCTCATAGATATCTTGTACGGTTGCACCTGTAAGGTCAGGCACGGTCACAATCGGAGTTTCACCATACTTATAAGTTTTTGGAAGCTGATCACTGCGTTCAGGAACCTTCATATAGTGCAGTGAGTCTTCCAAAATATTTTGCACGATTGGAGCTGCAACTACACCCCCAAATTGAATCCCTTTCGGATTATCCACTGCAGTGTAGACAACGATCTGTGGATCATCTGCCGGCGCAAAACCAATAAAAGAAACAATATGCTCTGTCGGAGAATAACGTCCGTTTACAACCTTCTGTGCAGTACCCGTCTTGCCACCTACACGATAGCCGTCGATAAAAGCCGGCCGTCCCGTGCCTTTGGCAACCACGCTCTCAAGTGCTGCCCGCACCTTCTTGGATGTCTCCTCCGAAATGACCTGCCGCACAAGCTCAGGCTTCACCTCTGATACAGTCTCTCCCGTTTCAGGATTAACCCATGATTTTGTTACATGTGGTTTATAGAGATTGCCACCATTGATAGCCGCGGATACCGCAGCAATCTGCTGGATAGGTGTAACCGAGACCCCTTGGCCGAAGGCCGTAGTCGAAAGCTCCACCGGACCAACTTGACTAAGCTTGAACAGAATCCCATTAGATTCTCCGTTTAGATCAATTCCCGTTTTGCTGCCGAAACCAAAATCACGAATATATTTGAAGAGGGTTTCTTTGCCCAGCCGTTGCCCAAGAGCAACAAAACCAGGGTTACAGGAGTTCTCAACCACCTGAAGAAAGGTTTGGCTGCCATGGCCGCCTTTTTTCCAACAGCGCAGCTTCGCACCCGCCACTTCGATAAACCCAGGATCATAGAAATGATCATTTTGCAGGTCTACCTTCCCTTCTTGCAGTGCTGCAGCCAGTGTGATGATTTTGAACGTCGAACCAGGTTCGTAGGTCATCCAAATGGGCAAATTCCGATTATAGATCTGTGGATCATATTCCTTATATAGCCCCGGTTCATAACCAGGTCTACTAGCCATGGCCAGAATCTCACCATTCTTCGGATTCATCGCTATAGCCCAAGCACCCTGCGCCTGATATTTTACCATAGCTTGATCAAGCTCGCGCTCCATAATGGATTGAATCTGTTTATCAATCGTCAATTGCAGATTAAGTCCATCCTGAGGGGCAGAATACTTCTCCGATGATCCAGGCATGAGTCTTCCACCTGCATCAGACAAATACGAAATATTGCCTGCTATGCCTTTAAGCAAATTGTCGTATATGTTCTCGACTCCGGTAATCCCTTGGTTATCAATACCTGTAAAGCCTAGGATGTGTGCGGCAAGATCGCCGTAAGGATAATACCTTTTGCTATCCTCAGCGACAACGATGCCCGGCAACTGCAAATCACGGATGCTCGCGGCAAGTTCCATCGTAATTTTGCGGCCGCCGGGCTGAAGTTTCACCGACATTGATTTTTTAGTCAGCAAGCTCATCAGCTTCTCCTCGGTCATCCCAAGCAGAGGCGCCAGTTGCTGCGCTGTCTTTTCCTTCTCCTTTACCTGCACAGGCACCGCATAAACTGTAGGTGTGCTGATATTATAGGCCAGCGGTATTCCTTCACGATCCAAAATTTCACCACGCTTGGCGGTAAAAGGAATATTGCGGCGCAAGGAATCTTCTACCTTGTCACTTAATTTCTCGCCTTGGGATAATTGCACGTAAGCAAGACGCACGACCAGCGAACCGAATAACACTGCCAGTCCCAGCAGCGTCCACAGCATTCTCCGCCGTGTTACAACTTTCGAAACCTTCATTCCGTTCTCCCCCGCTTTCACCTATAGACATGAGCTCTTATCTTCATGACTATTCGGGACAAACAGGGGTTAGAACAAGCCTATGGCCCGCTCTCCGATTCTGTACCCTCATCAGCAGATGAGGATGCAGGAACATCTTCACTATTATCGTTTAATGGCTTCATCTTCAAGGTTACCAATGTCTTGCCGTTCTTTGTTCCTTCAATCTGTTCCGAGACATATCCTTCGCCTTCTACCGCAATCTCCACTTTTAGTAGGGTTAGAACCTCAAGTGCATCACGCAGAGACTCTCCTTGTAACTTAGGAATAGTAGGTTTGTCCCCTTGCTTGCTTAATAGATATATACGCTGTCCTTGAACAAGTTTGGTTCCAGCCTCTGGATATTGGGTTTCAACAGAAGCTCCTTCACCGACCACTTCAAAATCAAAACCTTGATCCAGAAGCGTTTCTCTTGCTTCCTTCATCGTTTTCCCCGTCAGATCAGGTGTGGTCCGGAGCGCAGGGGCATCTGTTTTAACTGTTTTTTTACTATCCTTATCGCTAGTTTCAGTTGCCAACTTTGGAACTCCCATGTATTGGAGAGACTGAGATACGATTTCTTTAAATACAGGAGCTGCAGCTTTACCACCGCCAACCTCAACGTTCGGTTCATCAATAATAACAATAACAGCGATTTTTGGATCATTCACAGGCGCATAACCAATAAAGGAAACCAGTACTTTGGACTTCACGTAATCCTTACCTTCAACCTTGATAGCCGTTCCTGTCTTCCCTGCCACACGGTAACCTTCAATATGAGCGTTGCGTCCGGTTCCTTTGACTTGGTCGGCAACAACCTGCTCCAAATATTCACCGGTTTTCTTGGCGCTTGCCTCATCAATCACCTGACGCACTACACTAGGCTGAGTAACCTTAGTGTCTCCGGTGTTTGGGTCCGTAACCTCTTTCACCACATACGGGGTCATCAGTTTCCCTCCATTAGCGATGGCAGATACAGCAACCAACTGTTGAAGCGGCGTGACACCTATTACTCCGTGCCCATAAGCAAGTGTAGCAATTTCAATAGGTCGATTAAGATTCGGATTTACGAACCCCTTTGCTTCTCCTGGCAGGTCAATGCCAGTCTTCTCATTGAAGCCAAAATCATCAATATACTGTAAAAGTCTGTCTTGTCCTAGCATTTCATAAAGTTTTACAAAAAGGACGTTACTAGACCGCTTCACACCTTCGAGGAAACTGATTTGTCCCCAACCGGAACGATTAATATCATGTAATGCCTTACTGTATCCCTTAATTCTGATAGATCCTGACAAAAATGTAGCTACAGGATCAAAAAGCTTCTCTTCTACAGCTGCAGCAAGTGTAACAATTTTGAAGGTCGAACCAGGCTCGTAAGTTGATTTAATAGCATGATTATAGAAACCTGCGCCTTCAGCCCCTGTTTTCCAAAATTCATTTGGATTAAAGGTAGGCATATTCGCCATCCCCAAAATCTCCATTGTATTCGGATCAGCGGCAATGACACTCATACTTTTCGGCTTATATTGCGCATATGCCTTTTCCATAGCCTCTTGTATATATTTCTGGATCGTACTGTCGATTGTAAGCTTGAAATTACTTCCATTTACTACGGGTTTATAGGTATCTTTCGAATCCGGCAGCTTAACCCCTTGACCGTCACTTTGATAAAGCAGCTTGCCATCGGAACCCTTAAGCTGTTCATCTAAGGATTTTTCCAGACCCATAATCGCCTTGCCATCCCGATCTGTATACCCTAAAATATGCGCAGCAAGCGAACCCTTAGGGTAATATCGTTTCTGCTCTCTAACCAGACCAATCCCAGTCTCTTGAATTTTATGTTCTTTACCTAGGGCTACATAAAATTCTTTCACCTTATCAGCAAGTTCCTGATCGATCTTCCAGCCTTCGTTACGAACTTCACGGTTCTTGAGGTATTTGCCGTTCTCGTCTTTAGCTTCTATCAGCTTCCGTAGCTCATCTTCCGGCTTGCCGAGTAGCTCATGCAATCCCTTGACGACCTCATCACCGATTCCCTTTTCAGCAATGACTGCCGGATTCACAACCACAGTATAAGCGGGGACATCACTAGCGAGCACACTCCCATTACGGTCAGAAATCGTCCCTCGCTCTGCTTTGATAGTCGAGGTATGCGCCCAAAGTGTAGCAGCCTTTTCTTGCCAATCCGAACCCTCCACAACTTGAATCCAGAACACTCTAGCTATCAAAACAAGAAAAAAGAGGGTAATACACCCTCCTATAAACAGCGTGCGAAGTTTTATTCTCTTTACCATAAGCGAACCTCACAACTTTTTTTATTGCGATCTTGCCAATCGCTCACTAATTATCGCCTTCAGTCGATAGCGGACTCGCCGGAATAAATATGGTAGTATTTTCATCCGGTGCTACGTAGCCAAGATCCTTTGCCTTTTGGGCAACCTTCTGCTCCAAATTTTGCTTCTCCATCTCATACGTGGAAATCTGCTTCTTAGCACTCGCTATCTCCTTATCTAATTTCTGGGCCTGCAAGTTCAAATCATAAATATGAACGTAACGTGAAATCAGGGTGATAGCCACCAAAACGCATACTCCTAGCGTCAGCATATACAAAAGTTTCTCTTGCAGCGGAAGTACTCTTCGTTTGGTAACTACTTTTGTCTTCTCGCGGTAAAGGGGGTTTACCTCTTCTTTTCTTTTGGGCTGAACTGCTAAATTGCCGCGGGTATAGGCCATCTCTGACTCTCCTTTATCGTCAATTACAATTTTTCTGCAATGCGCAGCTTAGCTGAACGGGCTCGAGTATTAAGCTCAAGCTCTTCCTCAGAGGGCACAAGCGGTTTGCGGTTGATTAACTTAAGCGTGCCTTTCGCGCCGCATACACAAAACGGAAAGTCAGGCGGGCATGTACATCTGCTTAAATAACTGCTTAGTATTTGTTTGCAAATTCGGTCCTCGAGTGAATGAAAAGTGATAACGGAGACTCTACCTTCTGGTGCAAGGCAACGTACTGCGCTATGTAATCCTTCTTCAAAAGCACCCAACTCGTCATTAACAGCAATCCGTAAACCTTGAAAGCTCCGTTTAGCGGGATGCCCTCCCGTTCTTCGTGCAGCAGCCGGAATACCTTCCTTGATAAGCTCTGCTAATTCTCCGGTGGTCTCCACAGGACTTTCTTCTCTTCTGTCTACAATTTTCTTAGCGATTCTTCGCGAGAACTTCTCTTCTCCATATTGAAAAAGCACACGGGCGATCTCTTGCTCAGACCACGTATTCACAATATCAGCAGCCGTTAAAAGGGCTGTCTGATCCATACGCATGTCCAGCGGAGCATCATGATTGTAACTAAATCCGCGCTCTCCCTCATCAAACTGCGGAGATGATACGCCAAGATCAAAGAGCACTCCATCCACTTGGGGAATGCCATCTTTTTGTGGTACAAAGGGCACATCCTTTAGTACACTCTCCAGATCACGGAAATTGGTCTTAATAAGTACAACCTTGTCTCCGTATTCGGCCAGTCTCTCTTTAGCGTTCTCCAGCGCCCAATCATCTTGGTCCAAACAGATTAATCGGCCTTCGCCGCTAAGCTTGGAAGCAATTAGTGAGCTGTGACCCGCTCCACCGAGAGTGCAATCTACATAGATTCCGTCTTTTTTGATGTGCAGCCCTTCTGTCGCTTCTTCTTTAAGCACCGTGATGTGGTGAAACAAGCTGCATCCCTCCAGAACAGTATTCGATATTGTGTTTTATAGATCAAAATTGAAATCCACCAATTTTTCGGCAATTTCGTTGAACGATTCCTCGGACTGTTCGAAGTACTGCTCCCATAGCTCTTTGTTCCAGATTTCCACCCGGTTCGAAACGCCCAGAATAACACAGTCTTTGTCCAGTTTGGCATACTGCCTTAAATTGGCCGGCAGGTTTACCCTTCCCTGCTTATCCCATACACATTCTGTTGCGCCTGAGAAAAAAAAGCGGCTGAATGCGCGGGCATCTGATTTCATCAGTGAAAGGCTTTTTAGCTTTTGTTCCATGATTGCCCATTCTTCCATGGGATAAACAAATAGACAGGAGTCTAGGCCGCGGGTCGCCACAAAGGAGGTTCCAAGCAATTCACGGAGTTTAGCCGGAATAATGATTCGGCCTTTGTCGTCAATGCTGTGTTGATACTCTCCCATGAACATTCTTTTCCCACCCCTAATCCCCGAATCCCCACTTTGCCCCACTTTTCACCACTTAAGCATAATAGATTCGCCATTAAAAATCAAAAACCTTTTTCTGGCGCAAGGAAATTTTTTCTAAATCAGATAGATCATTACCCGAAAAACATTTCTCCAACTAGCATAAACGCGTGGAGCATCCTAATAAGGACGTTTAGCGTCTAAGCGAGTAATATAAAAAAAGCCATACAATCGGAATCCTGTCCGTTGCATGGCTTTTCAAGCATAAACGCCCTCGGCGTCCTTTTAAGGACGCGAAACGTTTAAGCGAGAAATATAAGGATAATGTATATCGTGAAACTTATACTCTCTTATATTTTTAAAAAGTTGCTTCAGTTCAAGGTAGACTTGGTTAATACTCTTTATTGTTGTGCGTACCGCAATTAATCGTTTAAATTCCAGCTGTCCAAATAATCCACTTGTGCTGGAGTCAGGCTATCGATGTTAATACCTAGACTTTCCAGCTTATAGCGTGCTACCTGCTCATCCAGCTCATAAGGAACATTCTCAACTTTCACGCCAATGCTCTTATAATTATCATTTACATATTTCAGTGACAGCGCCTGAAGTGCAAAGGTCGTATCCATAATTTCGGCAGGGTGTCCATCCGCAGCACCCAGATTTACAAGTCTGCCTTCTGCAAGCAAATATAGTTTACGGCCGTCGCGAAGCTGGTATTCTTCGATATTTTTGCGAACAGTTCGCTGGGATACGGATCTTTCAGACAATTCAGGCTTATTCACTTCAACGTCGAAATGGCCCGCGTTGCACATGATTGCTCCGTCCTTCATAACATCATAATGCTCCCCGCGAATGACATAACGGTTACCTGTAACTGTAACGAAGAAATCACCGACCTTAGCAGCTTCCAGCATAGGCATCACTTCGAAACCGTCCATATGTGCTTCAACGGCTTTAATGGCATCCACTTCAGTGACAACCACTTTGGCACCTAAACCTTTGGCACGCATCGCAACACCTTTACCACACCAGCCGTATCCGACAACAACTACGGTTTTGCCCGCAACAATCAGGTTAGTTGTCCGAATAATGCCATCCCATGCAGATTGGCCTGTGCCATAACGGTTATCAAACAAATATTTGCAGTAAGCATCATTTACTGCGACCATTGGGAACTTCAAAACACCCTGTTTTTGAAGAGCTTTTAGACGAATGATGCCGGTTGTTGTTTCTTCAGCACCCCCGCGAATATTCTCCATCAGATCAGGACGCTCCGAATGCAACAATGTAGCAAAATCCCCGCCATCATCAATGATCAAATCCGGTTTGCTTTCGAGTGCCTTAATATTCAGAGCTTTGAACTCTTCGGGAGACGGGTTGTATTTAGCAAATACTGTGATGCCGTCCTCGACAAGTGCCGCACATACATCATCCTGGGTGGAAAGCGGATTCGATCCGGTAATAGTTACTTCTGCACCGCCTGCTTTGACAACCTTCGCAAGATATGCGGTTTTAGCTTCCAGATGAAGCGTAATTGAGACTTTTAGACCTTTAAATGGCTGTTCAGCTTCGAACTGCTCACGAATACGGTTCAATACCGGCATATGTTGACGGACCCAGTCGATTTTCAAATGTCCTTCGGGTGCGAGTGACATATCAGCCACGATACTATTTTTATTAGTTGAACTCATAATGAAACCTCCTAAAAGTTTTGTGAGCGTTACTACATTGAATATACTTCGTACAAAACTTGCTTCGTAAGCATAATCCATGTTTTGTGAGCGTTACTACGTTGAATATACTTCGTACAAAACTTGCTTCGTAAGCATACGCTTTGTTTTATGGAGCATTTCTTCTCTACATATAAATGATGCGATGTGTCCCACTATAATCCGGTTCAATCGCCATCAGCTCATCCAACCATGGAAGTCCGTAGCGGTTCAAGTAATACATGATATTGTATACTCTTTCTTGCAGTTTACCCAGTGGCATTAACGACAGCTCGATTCGCTCCCATTGTCGGATTGCAGCTTCATTCTGTTTCGCCATTGCATCTTGGGCCTTTGCTTGTAAGAAAGTAATCTGATCCAAAATCTTATCTTTATTGTTATTTCCTAGTTTAAGTAGACCTGTCTGTATGGATCCAAGCTGTTCGATGAGCGGTTCGTACATAGCTGAGAAAGATGCTTTAGTTTCCTCAAATCGACGTTCGATTCCCAGCTCATCCTGTGCAGCCAACCATTCATGTCTTTTACGATCTAGTCCCTGTCTTACATCCTCAAAGCTTAGTTGATATTTATCCATATGCTTATGAAGCGTACCTTCTACCACAGTGAAAGACATTCTTGGGATGATTAAAGGCATTTGTCCCCCGACCACCTCAAACGCACGATGCGGAATGGCCCAATAAGCAATCTCTCCTTGACCTAGCACCGTTGCTAGAACCGGCAACACATAATCCTGCATAAGCGGGCGTGTCAATACGTTGTTGCTAAAGCGTTCCGGATGTGCTTTTACTTCCTCTAGTAATTCCTCACGGGTAAATGATACCTGGCCCTTGCGATCGGCAAAGACTCCATCCTTCTTGTGAAGCAATAACCGTACACCTTCATGGATATAAAAGAGGTTAGCATTGCCTGCCGTAACGTCGGCTTGAAGTTCATACCCAGCGTTCACGATATCAGAAGCAGAATTCATATACGCTGTTTCCAGTGCATCGTTCTGCATAATTAGCGATGTAAAGAATGGCTCTTCTAACTTGCGTAGATTAGGATCAGCAGAATCAAGCAGGATCAGACCAAATTTACCAAATAAAGAACCCATTAGCTTGGCAAAAGCATCCGTCATACTATCTGCTCTAAACGAAGAAGATCGAATGAATTCCATAATTTGCGGTTTAAAGTCACTATCTTGAAGCATCCCATCCAGCTGTTCCACCACTTGCTGCCAGCTTTCCTCTTCTACACGAATATTACTCACTGAGGAACGTTTCTCCTCTGATTTCTCTATCTTAATCTTTGTGATCTCCTGCGTACGATTCAATACATACGTATGATTCACTTCATCCCAGTCATGATCCTCACCTGCGATCCAGAATAATGGCACTACAGGTCGATCGAGCTGCTCAGCAGCTTCTTTTGCAGCCATAATGGTTGTCATTGCTTTATACACTACAAGTAGTGGTCCTGTAAATAATCCGCTTTGTTGCCCACCAGTAACTACTAACGTTCCCGGCTGTTCCAAAAGCGCCAACGAAGCCTTCACCGCATCATGTGAATTATGCTTCTCATTATATTGACGGAGACATTCAGCAATTTGTGTTCGGTCGGCACGGAGATTCTCACTGCGATCCAGCCACTCTGCCCGAGTGCTTCTACGCTCTTTACTTCGGAAATCCCCACCATACAAATGACTAACCTTTTCAAAATTTTCTATATAGTCGCGCGCGAGTGCAGATCCACCCGGGAGCGGTTCCTTTACAATATTCATTTGCTAGTGCCTCCAGTTCTACTGAGCAGTTATATGTAAACCCAAGTTCGTAAACTCTTTATGATTGTATCCAAAGTCAGAGGCCACGTCAAAAGAAATGCATCCTGCAAAAAAAGCAATGCATTAGCAGCCGTATTATTTTTTCGTACTATAAACTAATTTTTAAATATCCCCACTACATACAAGAGGCGAGAGCATAACGCTCCCGCCTGTCTAATATTCGCTATGGATTTAAGCAAATTTTTTGCTTACCCAGTGTCCTTTTGATACTTCTACTAATTCAAAGTCGCTATCATTGCTCTTTTCGTTAGCGGAATAAATAGGACTACCAAGCTCATCATGTAAGTGAATGCGTTTCTTGTTCACTTCAATTTCCGGATCCGGAATTGGAATAGCTGACAAGAGAGATTTGGTATAAGGGTGGATAGGATTCGCATAAAGCTCTTCACTTTCCGCCAATTCTACCATTTTACCCAAGTACATAACAGCTACGCGATCACTGATATGTTTAACCATGGATAGATCATGCGCGATGAAAAGATAAGTCAATCCCAGACGATCTTGCAATTCTTTAAGCAAGTTAACGACCTGAGCCTGAATGGATACGTCAAGCGCGGAAATCGGCTCATCACAAACGATGAACTTAGGATTTACCGCTAACGAACGGGCAATCCCAATACGTTGGCGTTGTCCACCAGAGAATTCATGCGGATAACGAGTTGCGTGATCGTGGTTAAGACCAACCATATCGAGCAGCTCTTCGATCCGCTTTTTACGTTCTGCACGGCTACCAGCCATTCCGTGAATGTCCAGTGCCTCGCCGATGATATCAGAAACCGTAAAACGCGGGTTAAGCGATGCGTACGGATCTTGGAAAATCATCTGCATGTCACGACGCATAGCTTTCATTTTGTTAGAAGGCAATTTATAAATGTCTGTACCATTATATTTCACACTTCCGGCAGTTGGCTCATACAAACGAAGAATTGTACGTCCAGCAGTAGTCTTACCACAACCGGATTCTCCTACCATTCCAAGCGTCTCGCCCTCACGGATGGAGAAGTTAATATTATCAACAGCCTTAAGAACCTTGCCTTTACCTACATTAAAGTATTTCTTAAGACCTTCTACCTCTATTAGGTTCTTACTCAAGAGTACTGCACCTCCTTGGCCATCGAATGCAGATTCCAGCAACGCGCCATATGCGTTTCGCTGAATTCTGTGGCGCCGGGATCGATTTGTTCGCAAACATGCATTGCTTCGTTGCAACGCGCGGTGAACGGACATCCGATCGGCGGATTGATCAGATCTGGCGGTGTGCCGATGATCGGAATAAGCGGCTCGCCTTTCTTTTGGTCCAGACGCGGCATTGAGCGCAGCAGACCTTTGGTATATGGATGTTGTGGATTCTTAAAGATTTCCCATCTTGTTCCAGTCTCCACAACTTCACCTGCATACATTACGATAACCCGATCACACATACCGGCAACGACGCCTAGATCATGGGTAATCAAAATAATGGAGGTACCTAGTTTTTGCTGCATCTCTCTCATAACTTCCATGATCTGCGCCTGAATGGTTACGTCAAGAGCCGTTGTAGGCTCGTCCGCTATGAGCAAAGCCGGACGACAGGCCAACGCGATTGCAATCATTACACGCTGGCGCATGCCGCCTGAGAATTCGTGGGGATATTGGTTAAAGCGAGCCTCAGCATTTTTGATACCAACTAAATTAAGCATCTCAATACCTTGCTTTTTCGCTTCGGCCGCTGACATTTTCTGATGTTTAATCAAAACTTCAGTGATCTGTTTGCCCACTTTGATGGTTGGGTTCAAAGATGTCATCGGGTCTTGAAAAATCATGCCAATATCTTTACCGCGAATGGATTCCATTTCTTTCATGCTTTTGTCTAGCAGATTTTGTCCTTGGAAAATAATTTCTCCCTTTTTCACTTTAGAGGGTGGGGAAGGGATCAAACGCATAATCGATTGTGCAGTTACACTCTTACCGCTGCCGGACTCGCCGACGATGGCAACCGTTTCACCTTTGCCAATTTCAAAATTCATACCACGGACAGCTTGTACCTCTCCGCCTTTAACAAAAAATGAGACATGCAAATCTTTGACTTGTAAAATAGGTTCCATCCTTAATCCCTCCTATTTCTTCAGCTTAGGATCAAGCGCGTCACGAAGACCGTCACCGAAAATATTGAAAGAAAGCATGGTTAAACTGATCAGAATGGCAGGGAACAGGAAGCGCCATGGATAGTACAACCAACCGGTGAGTGAATCGTTAATCATAGATCCAAGTGAAGCGATAGGAGCTTGTACACCAAGACCCAAGAAGCTTAGGAAGGCCTCAGCAAAAATTGCATTTGGTACAGAAAGTGTAATGGTTACGATAATCGGACCAACTGCGTTCGGCAGAAGATGCTTGAACAACAGTCTTGCAGAACCAGCACCCATGGAACGGGAAGCCAATACGAACTCGCGATTCTTGAGTTGCATAATTTCTCCACGTACAATCCAAGACATCGTAATCCAGCCTGTTATGGTTAAAGCTAGGATGATTGTACCAAGACTTGGTTCAAGCACGACCAAGAGCAAAATTACAACCAGCAAATAAGGAATAGAGTACAAAATTTCAGAGAATTTGTTCATGATATTATCTACACGGCCACCGAAGTAACCCATAATTCCACCATAGATAACACCAATAAACAAGTCGATGGCTGCTGCAGCTAAACCTACGATCAAGGAGATCCGTGCACCGTACCAAGTACGAACGAAAATATCACGTCCAAGATCATCCGTTCCAAACCAGTGTTCAGAGGAAGGGGGCTTATTGGTGCTCATCAAGTCATTGGAATAATAGTTGTATTTCGAGAAAAAAGGAGCGAAGATCGCTGCAAGCACGATCAAACCTAGAATACCAAGCGCGGTCATTGCCATTTTGTTTTGACGCAACCGTTGCCAAGAATCTTTCCAGGCAGAGAGACTCTCCCGCTGAATTACCTCGGCTTCTTTTTCATCTATACCGACTTTTTGAAAGTCTTCCGGTTTTAGATTCATGTTCTTTAGCAAGTTATTATCACTAGCCACTAATTAGCCCTCCTTTCCTCCACTTAGTTTCATACGTGGGTCAATCAATACATAAGCAATATCAGTAATGAAACGGGCTACCATGAGTAGTACACCATAGAAAATAGTAATCCCCATAATAACGGTATAGTCACGGACACCAATCGCTTCCACGAACTGTTTACCAATGCCCCCAACACCAAAGATCTGCTCGATTACAACCGAACCAGTTACGATGTTAGCTGTCATAGGTCCCATGTAAGTAACTACAGGCAGGATACCATTGCGAAGTACATGGCGGCTCAGAATAGCCATCCAGCTTAATCCTTTAGCCTTAGCCGTTTTGATATAATCCGCATTCAGAACCTCAAGCATACTTGAACGGGTCAAGCGAGCTATAAAGGCTATCGGCTGTGCCGAGAGTGCTGCTACAGGTAAGAAATAATAGATTGGCCCTTTAAATCCTGAAACCGGTACCCAACCCAATTTGAAAGCGAACACATACTGTAATAATGACGCGACTACAAAGCTCGGAACCGCAATCCCCAGAACTGCCAACACCATCGCGGCGCTGTCAAGAAACTTTCTGTGATAGAGTGCCGCTAACATGCCGAGAAGAACCCCAACAATAACCGCCACAACAATTGCGACGAGTCCCAGCTTCAGCGACGCTGAAAAGGTTTGACTGATCAAATGAGATACATCTTGATTCAGGCGTTTCATGGATACACCCAAATCACCTTGGACAATATCACCTAAATACTTAAAATACTGATGAGAGAGCGGCTTGTCCAGACCATATTGCTCCATCAAACGTGCTTTAATTTCTGGCGGTACTTTTTTCTCAGAAGTAAACGGATCCCCTGGAATAGCTTTCATCAAGAAAAAAGTTGCTGAAATCAGTACAAATAATGAAACCAACATATAGAAGAATTTATTTGCGACATAACGAACCATCCCCATCACACCTCCTCCGACAAATTTTTTGAGAGCATTATATTGATTTTATGAAAAAAACGGATTTTTGTCCATTTTCTAAATATGTTATAAATAACAATAAATAACAAATAGACTGGAATACAAAAAAAAGGGATATATATGGAGTTCCACATATATATCCCGAAGTATTGTGTTACTTCAGTCAACTAACTATTCTGTTTAAATTACTAGAGCAAAATCTTAGTGCTCAAGCAAGTATCCACGAGTCAAGTCAATTGCACCACTGAAGTCAAGAGTAACACCTTTAAGGTACTCTTTAGTCAGGGAGTTGTTAGTGTAGTAGTACAATGGAATCAAAATTTGATCTTGCTCGATGAGCAATTTCTCTGCTGCTGCAAACTTGTCTTGACGTACTTTCAAGTCAGTGCTTGCTTTAGCTTCGCTGATCAATTTGTCATATTCAGGATTAGCGTAACCAGTATCATTGTTACCGCCGCCTGTTACCCACATATCAAGGAAAGTCATTGGATCATTGTAATCCGCAGTCCAACCAGCACGTGCAACTTGGTAGTTCAGGTTTTGACGGTTTTCGATAAATACAGCCCACTCTTGGTTAACGGTTTGTACGTCAACACCAAGATTGTTTTTCCACATATCAGCAATTGCCAAAGCAATTTTCTTGTGACCTTCACTTGTGTTGTAAGTCAAAGAGAATGTAGGCAATTTGTCAAGGCCTTCTTCTTTCAGACCTTCAGCAAGCAATGTTTTAGCTTGTTCTAGATCTTCAGTGAAGTAGCTATCTTTAACTGCTGTACGGAATTCACCATCAGCACCAGCAATACCTGGAGGTACAAAACCGAATGCTGGGAATTGTCCACCTTGTACTACATTGTCAATCAAAGCTTGACGGTTAATGGACATTGCAAGAGCTTTACGGATTTTTGCGTTAGTGAAAGGTTTTTCAGTGATATTGAATTCGTAGTAGTATACGGAAGCAATACCTTTACGGCTAAATTCTTTTGGAAGTTCTTTTTGTACGATTGGAATTTGTTCTGATGGAATTTCACCAGTTGGTCCACCTGCACGATCGTATTCACCGTTCTTGTAGCTGAGCAACTCAGTTGCACCGCTGTTTACAAGGGAGAAATCGATTTTGCTAAGTTTAATGGAATCTTTATCCCAGTATTTATCGTTTTTAGTTACAACAAGTGTTTGACCTGTAGTCCACTCAGTAAGAGTGAAAGCACCGTTAACGATCATAGTGTCTTTGCTTGTTGCCCATTTTGGATTACTCTCAATGGATTTGTGTACAGGGTAATAAGTGTAGAAAGAAAGCAATCCAAGGAAGTAAGGAGTTGGGGCTTCAAGAGTAACTTCTAGAGTTTTCTCATCAACCGCTTTGATACCTACTTGACTGAAATCAGTAATTTCCTTGTTATAGAACTTTTCAGCATTTTTGATGTAGTACAATTGATAAGCGTAAGGTGCAGCGGATGCAGCAGCAGGATCGAGCACGCGTTTCCAAGCGCGAACGAAGTCTTCTGTTGTTACAGGATCGCCGTTACTCCATTGTGAATCACGGAGTTTGAAAGTATATACCAGACCGTCAGCGGAAATGTCCCAGCTTTCAGCAACACCTGGTTCAGCTTGACCAGATTCAGCATTCATGCGAGTCAGACCTTCGTACATTGTTGTCAGGACAGTGTGAGCTTGGCTATCTTGAGCCAATCCTGGATCAAATGTTGAAGGCTCAGAGCTTAGGTTGATTCTCAATGTTTGGTCCGCAGCCAATTTCTCTTCTGTAGCCGCATTACCAGTTGCCGTGTTACCAGTGTTACCAGCGTTACCTTTGTTGCCGCTGTTTGCATTGTTTCCGCCGCAGCCAGCAAGCACTGTGCCGATAACAAGTACTAATGCAAGCATTAGCAATAGACTTTTACTCTTCTTCATCTAGCAGTTCCCCCTAAATAGAATGTGGTATATGGTTTATGATTATACAACCAGTGGTCAAAAAAATCTAGTGGAATGTTTTCAGAAAATTCTTTTTTTATTAAAACTTTAAACTTTTGTGACGTTGCCGCTTCACCGGAGCAGTGGAACATTACATCGCTTGTGATATGTACTTAATTAGCCCTACAAACATAAATAATAAATATCCTACACTCATAAAAAAGAAAGAAAGTCTCCAAACTGCCCGAAATAACCGCTTTCCATCTACCTTTCCTTTCAGTCGATTCTGAGCGCCGCCAATCAATCCAGTGGATATTAATACAATAAGTAGTATAAGATAAAACCCAAAACCGTTATTAAATAAGTTGTTAAATAATGCGGATACCGATAATAATAAAAAAAATGTGGTCACGTCCATAGCGAGCATAAAAGTTTTCTTTTTATCTTTTTTTAAGCCTCTTCCAATGAAATAAACAATTAAAAACGGTACTATTGGAATCAAGCTTAAAGTAATGACCGAATTCATCAGCAATCCCATAGCTTCACCTCTCCTCCGAGATCATACCTTTATTCCTTCTACTAGTTGACAGATCAAGCGATGTAAAGGAACCAACGTTCCCGTTCTTTCTGCCATATTTACAAGACTTCCATTGATCCATTGAATTTCTGTGGTTCTCGAAGCGAGAACATCTGCCAGCATGGACGAAGTATTGCCAGCCGTATTCCTGCAGACTTTAAGGATGTTATCCCACGCATCGTGATCATAAGCAACTCCGCAGGCATCATATACCATAGTAGCTTCTCTAAAAAGTTCTTTCATTAACTGCAGGCGCCCTTCTGATGCAAGCAGCTCACCATTTGGAACACGCCAAATCGCCGTGAGTGGATTAATTACGGCATTGATTAGGAGCTTCCGGTAAATCATGGTACCCACTTCATTCGACAAAAAGGCGGAGAATCCTGCCAAAATGAGGACTTCTATTAAATATTTCGCTTGTAAATCATTATGTATGATATGAGCTTGTCCATTCTTTAAGCCCCATCTCCCTATCCACACCTCCCCGGCACCTGCATGAATCACCTCATTCAAAGATTTGCGCTTCGCAGCTTCTGTTGTAACGGCTGCATATAAATTAGCTTTCGGTAACAATTCTCTGAGCATCTCCATATGTCCTATGCCATTTTGAAAACAAATGATGTGTGCCTGTTCTTCCCTAAGGGGGGATAGAAATTCAGGTAAAACATTATGTAATATATCCTGTTTAACCGTCACTATGATCCAATCACTTGGCTCACGAAAATACGCATCTGTAAACTCCTCTATAGGTGCGAACGCAAATCGAGCCCCCGAAATCGAAATCGAATCGCGGCCATCTTCATAACTCACAGTTAAGCCCTCGTTCTCTAATTGCCGGCACTGCTCTATCCCTCGACACCACAATCTCACTTTATTCCCGGATGCAATCAGCCTTCCTGCCAAAAGCAGACCAAGTGAACCCGCACCGATTATATCGATTCTCATCTGATCCTCCTGTTGATCTCAAGCGCAATTTTTCTAAGTATAGCCTTAATATACCAAGAAGAAACGTCGTTGTCCTCCTTTATAAGGGACAATACCCAATCAAAACACCCGCAAATGGCGCTAATAAAGCGAACCACTTACGGGTGTTTTAGTTTGCAAACCGTTTATTCAATACGTTCTAAATTTCCATTCCCATCCATTTTAAAACGAGTCTTCATTTCTTCTTCTTCTTCGTTTAAGAAAGCGAGCCTACGAGCACGATCCATAATCTGAATTAAAGCTTTGTAATCATCGTTGACTACCCGGTAGTCACTTTGAGCAAGATTAACCTCTTTGGACAACCGCTCATTCTCAGATCTTAATTCTGTTAATTCATCTTCCTTCTCGCGCAAATCTCTCTCCAGCATTTTCAGCTGACGTCCTGCTTCCTGGATTGTACCTTTCCATTGTCTCAGGAAACGTATAACCGCATCAATGGATAATGTGTTCTCGCTTAATCCTTCGCCTCGTCCGAATTCCTCGTCGGTATCCCCGAGAATCAGACCCGCTACCTGCGCTCCTCTAACTGACGGTTGCTTTTTCAGGTAACTTCGTTTCTGACGTTGACCTTTTGCGATTCCGATTGCGCCTTCATAGCTTTTTCGAACACAGCTGTTCCAGCGGAATCCGCACGCAGCCGACGTTCTGCCGATTTTCTCGCCCACTTCTTCAAAAGCAGCAAGTTGTGTACTGCCCTCCCGAATGTGACGCAAGGTTACTTCTGCCAGTATTAGATCATCTTCTGCACTCCAAGCATCCTGTCTAACGGCTGTCATCCAACCAAACCTCCTAACAACATCTTGAAATAACCATCTCCATAACCGGCAGCTCTGCCGGGTAGTGAATAGGGATAAAAGCTGCTTACTCCATTTCTATGCTTCTCATAGAGTTCATAGAATCTATTTGATACTAAATTGTATTTCCATTATCTGCTCACATCATACGCTTTAAGTTATAAATTCTCTTTTTTCAAGCATTAATCACCTCAGTCAATTATAAAAATCACATTTTATGAAGATTAGTACATTTTTTTCAATGAATTCGTTTACACATTTTTACTGAACGGGTATAATAAGTCGAAGGAATATTCGTGAGATACATACTGGAAGGGGGACTCTCTCTTGGACCGCATGTTTCGGGTATTAGGTTTTTTTACACTGGCTATTGGATTGATGGCTTTTGCCGGAGGTCTGACAGAAATGGCCTTGCTTTTCTTTTTACAAACCGCTTTTTTCGTAATTCTCGGTTATTTGAAGTTTACTGAAAAAACTTATGTCCTACTTTTTTGGGCATACATGATTTTGACTTTCACCGGTTTCAGCTATTGGACGATCTTTCAAATGGGTCTTCCACTATAAATTGCAGTACTCTCTTGAAGCGGATGAGGTCCTTATCTAATAAGGATCACTTCCGTTTTTTTGTTTATAAGCTAGTATATATATGAGGCCCTCACAAAATACCCGAGTACGCATCGAAGCAATAACGCCTTCGGTGTCCCTAAAGGACGGTAAGCGTTTATGCGCGAGATATAAGGATAATGTATAACGTGAAGCTTATACTTTCTTATATTTGAAGGATAGCCTCACTTTGTGGGGATATTTTTGTATGTATGCTATTTTAGAAGGGTTAAACATATTATTAGTACATACATATATCAATTCAAGAAGAATCGGCTTTGCCGACCCTTTTGGGGACGGTTTCCGTTTCTACGAGAAATAGAAGGATGATTCATGGAGTGAAACAGAAATTTCTTATATTTCAAAAAAAGGTGGTGGTGTGGTGCGCTCCCGCAATTCCCTAAGCCGCATGATGGCAACCATACTAATTCTCTTCTGCTGTACATTGTTCCCGTTACAATCTACGATGTACCTGTCTGCCGATCCAAGCGGTTCTTTTTTCAATTCCTCTATACCAGATAATGAAGAAACCCGTAAACTTCTGGAGCAGACTTTGTCTTCCGCAGAAATCGAGCGGGAAATCATCAAGATTACAGCCGAACAAAAAGCGCTTGAAGAAAAGGTAGAATCCCTCGAAGAGCAAGCCAGCCAGAAAAAATCTGCCATCGCAAACCAACAAGAGCGTGCAGGCGCAGTCCTGCGTTCTTATTATATGGGGGATAGAGACGGTCTCATGGCTGCGTTTTTATCCGCGAAAAGTATTAGCAGATTCCTGGCTCTATTCGATTATTATGAAATTATTATTGGAAATGACCGCGACATTCTCACACAATACGAGGATCAGTATAGGGATCTAAAAAAGACCCTCCAAGCTGCACAACGCAGCTCGAAGGATCTTGCGGAACTGCGAACTGCCCTTGAGGAACAGAAAATTCGGGTAGCTGCGCTCAATAAAGAAATTGAAGGCGGGATTAAAGACAGTAGTGATCCTGATAATATGAGCGCTCTTCTTCAAGAATTCACATTATACTGGGAGAATATTGGTTTACGCGAGGTAAAGACCTACTTCAAAGCATTATCATCTGCTATGAATAAGTTACCGCAGTTTGTCCAGAATCGAGAGGGAGTCCTTACTCGTAAGGGGATGACCTATGTTCTGAATCTGAAAGAAGAGGATCTGAACGAATTTCTTCAATCCCAGAATAAGCTATTTAACGATTTCGCTTTTCATTTCAATGACGGATCGATTACTGCCACTGGAAAAAGCGGAGCCTTAGCCCTTTCATTAACCGGTCACTACATCATTCAGGAAGAACCCATCAACGGACTTATATTCCAAGTAGATCATGTTGTATTTAATGGTCTCGAATTACCTGACACCACTAGAAGGACACTGGAAGAGGAATTTGATTTAGGTTTTTACCCTGGGAAAATCGTTTCTTTTCTACGTGCCACAGAAGTAGATAGTAAAGAGGGCGTCCTGCAAGTTAAACTTTCGATCTCATTCTAGACCTTCCTTAATGAAGTCTTTGTACCCTGCCGCATCAATTTTTCCTGTAAGCAGTAAGGATACTGCTTCAGCAATCTTACTCCAGCCGCCTTGGGATTCGACCTCCGGGGCGGTTTCTTCTGTCAGTAATAGTTCGACTCCGAAAGGAAGCTTATATTTAAAAGCATGCTCCGAACGATAAAGGACATCCAGTGCAGGCAAGCTCCCCGTGTTCTCCAGCCAATCCATCTGAGAATCCTCCGAGGTAATAAATGTCAACCAATTCACGGCTTCCTTTGGACTTTGAGATTGCGCTGGAAGCGCAAAGGAACGGCTGTAATAGGATTCAAGTCCTTTCCCGTCACTTGCGGTCAGTGGCGCTTCAGCAACTAAGGATGAATTGCCATGTTTTTGCCACTCTGATAGTGGTAGAGCAGCAACAGCAACGCTTCCGCTCTGAATCATATCCCAAACATCTTTGTTATATCGACTGGTAAGGTAAAAATAACTGCGAGCATTCTGAGTCCAATTCATCACTTCTTGGTTATCCGATAGCAAGCTGCTGTTCATACTCTCCATGATCGCCGACAATCCATATGGATTACGTGTATCCATCGCGAGTAAATATTTCCCTTGCTCTTTAAGCACATTCTGAAGCAATGTATTCCACTGTTCCAGACTTCTTGGTAAGGTTGTGAACCCCAGTTCCGCAAGACGCTGTGGTGAATAAACAAGGATATAAGGGTCTATATCCAGCGGCACTCCCCAATTATATCCGTTCCATTGCATCCATGGGATCAACTGAGTTAACGGTGCAGTTCCTGGAATGCTCTGATAGACATCCACCGGCAATAAATATCCTCGTGTAGCCCAGTCGAGAATACTTCGTCCATCCGCCATGACGATATCCGGACTGTCTCCGATGGTTAGATCATGCTTCAAAACTTCGTCTGCATCCTCGCTATCAATATTTCTTAATATCACCTTTACTCCACTTTCTAAAGTATAACGATTGCTTAGAAGCTCCAGCTCACTGAATTCCTCGCTATTTAGAGATACTGTTATACGCAGACTATCTATAGAACCCTCTTCCCCTGAAGAAGGATTTGTAGACTGACTTTGAGGCTTTTTCATAGGATGTGGGTCGTTATTGGTACTCAATTCCATACTGGGCGACAAGCTTGTCAGCGATAGTAGTAAAATTGCAAAAAGCAGCCAATAATTTTTGCGTTTAAGCACGATTTCCCACCTTCCCCATGATTCGTCTTCACTATTTTACCAAACCCGTCGCTGCTTGTCTTTAGAATGTGAAAACGTTCTCTTTCTATTATATAGGTGAAACGACGGAGACAATTAAAAGACTGGGTGATCTTAGCGCTAAGGGCGCTCCATGTGCGGATTATTCTTCCGATCGCTGTTGTCTCCAGATTTATGGATTATATTCCTAAACGGTATAAATCCGGAGACAAAGGCGAGCGCTAACGCTTCTACAGAACAATTCCTCCCCCTCCGCTGACCGCGCTCATTCTAAAGCACCACAACCGTTAATTCCCTCCTCCGTTTCTGGGCGGGCAGGAAAAAGCCGGGAGTTATGTTTCTCCCGGCTGAAAAGAGGATTGAAGGTTAGAGAAGATCCGCGGCCAATTGGGCCAGACGGGAACGCTCCCCTTTTTCCAAAGTAATATGTCCGCTAATCCCTTGCTGCTTAAACTTCTCAACGATATAACTAAGCCCGTTGCTCGCAGCATCCAGATACGGATGATCGATTTGCTCCGGATCACCCATAAGAATGACCTTACTTCCTTCACCCGCTCTGGAAACAATCGTCTTCACTTCATGACGGGAAAGGTTCTGAGCTTCATCAATAATGATGAACTGTGAAGGGATAGAACGTCCACGGATGTAGGTCAAGGCTTCTACCTGTATGCTGCCTAAGCCCATTAATATTTTATCAATATCTCCAGCTTTTTTGGTATCAAACAGGAACTCTAGATTATCATAAATAGGCTGCATCCACGGTCTTAGCTTCTCATCCTTCTCCCCGGGTAAATAACCAATGTCTTTCCCCATGGGAACTACTGGCCGGGCAATAAGCAGTTTTTTGTATTTATGCTCATCCTCAACTTTGAATAATCCGGCAGCAAGTGCCAATAACGTCTTCCCTGTACCAGCCTTACCTGTAATGGTTACAAGTGGGATTTCATCATTTAGAAGCAGTTCCAAAGCCATTCGTTGTTGAGCATTTCGGGCGCTGATCCCCCAAACCGAATCATTGCCTAGATAGAGCGGCTCTAGACGGGTCGCATCACTATTCACTTTGAGAAGAGCTGATTTGCCCGTGCCGATCTCATCCTTGAGGATCACAAATTCATGAGGGTACAAGGGATACGACAACGCGAGCTGTTTAACCGTTAAAGAACGGTGACTGTAATATTCATCAATCAATGCCGGATGAACCTGCAGAGATTGGTAACCAGTATAAAGTTCATTTAAATCTCCAGTACGATCTGACAAATAATCCTCTGGTGTAATCCCTAGCACATCCGCTTTAATACGGACCAGCACATCCTTACTCACAAGCACTACGGGACGCGGATCTGGCTTCTCCTTCTCTTCGATTAAATAATTGAGAGCTACAGCCAAAATCCGATTGTCGTTAGATACCTCACCAAACATTTCCTGTACCTTCACAAAACTGCGATGATTAAGTTCTACCTTCAGCTTACCTCCATGCTCCAGTTCCACACCACTATGCAAATGCCCTAGTTCACGAAGTCCATCAAGCAATCGGGAAACTGTGCGGGCATTCCGACCGATTTCGTCAGCGTTGCGCTTTTTGGAGTCGATTTCTTCCAGCACAACCGCCGGAATAACCACCTCATGCTCCTTGAAAGAGAAAATCGAATTGGGGTCGTGCAAAAGCACGTTGGTATCTAGCACAAATATCTTGTTCATATTATCCCCTCCACAGCGCCTGGTTTGATTGATCATACATAACTCTTTCCGCCAAGGGAAAAGATAAGGTACAGAAACGATCTTGGCTGAAAGGAGTAAGCACATATGAGAAAATCAATGTGTCTGTTGCTGGTACTGCTGCTACTGACAAGCTGCGGTATCGCTAATAAAAAGACATCACCCTCTCCTCAGAATAAACAATCAGCGAATGCTGTAAAGGGTCCGGGGAACCATGAGGTTCGACAATTGTCCAATGATGGTGTGACTAATCCTAAGGCCACCTCAAAAGCTGGTCAAGCCGTTAGTGTTAAGGGCGAAAGTGAAATTGCACTTAAGGACCATTTTGAACAGTTAGCAAAAAGAGTCCCTGGTGTGAATGGTGCACACTGTGTAGTCATGAACAAGGTGGCCATCGTTGGTCTTGACGTAGAAGGTTCTCTAGAACGGTCACGGGTAGGAAGCATTAAATATTCTGTAGCGGAAGCTATTCGCAAAGACCCAAGAAGTGTACGTGCGCTTGTTACAGCCGATATGGATCTCTCCAGCAGATTAGCAGACATGAGTCGCCATATCTCCGAAGGACATCCGATTTCCGGATTTTCATCCGAACTGGCTGATATCATCGGTCGAATCATGCCGCAGCTGCCAGAAGATACAAAACCGCGAAAAAATGCACAGTAGAGGACAAAAAAAGCCCAGTGATATTCTCACTAGGCTTTTTTCATGGCAGCAAATACTTGTCCGTCCAGCTTCTCAGCGGCACGTCCATCATAAACCTTCGCATATCTTGGGGCGGATTCAAGCTGCGCTCCATAAAAAAGCGCATTACGCACCGCCATAATTTCAACATCAAAGCAGCACATTTTGAAAGGGACATCCTGAAGCGGATCCTGTCTTACAACGGCAGTGCCGTTAATAGCATGAACAGTTCCCTCACCAAACACAGTAATGGTTACTAAAGGGTTGATCTTCATGTTGTTCACGAGTCTGGAACGATGATCTACAGCCAGACGCACAGTACTAGGACTAACTGCATAAATCCACGATATGGCCGTGGACGTTGGACCTCCTGATTCCGCATCAACTGTGTTGAGAAGAACAAAGGTTTCCGATTGCAGCATCGATAACAAGGTTTCGTTCAGCTGAGCAACGGCTTCGGACATAAGTACTGGCCCCCTATGCGGCGTAAATTCATTCAATTTATTATATTATAGCACAGGCTGAAACTTGCATTCAATTTTAGAGCGAAGTGTTATTAAGGTCTTTAAGGCGCCTCAGTGGATTCCGAAGTGGAACTAGCAGAAACTCCTGCTAACCGATCCTGCAGGCTTTTCTTGGCAGCCTCAAGCTCCTCATCATTAATATATACATACGGACTTCGCCATGTTCCAGTCACAGGCTTGAATTCGATATCCTCTTTGGAAATCTTCCAATAAGTCGCAATCATATCTTTAATCTGCGAATTTTCGATATCAGTCTGCATGTTGCTGTCCACTGCGTCAAGAACCTTGCCTATTTTTAATACTCCGCCAAGCGATTGCATCTGATCCACCAATGAATGAAGGACCTCATTCTGACGTTTGTTCCGATCAAAATCATCTGAAGCCTTAGTCTTAGGCTTACAATTAGATTTACGATATCGCACATAATCTAGCGCTTTATCTCCATTAAGCTCTGCCGGACCTTTTTTCAGATTGATATTCGTACCGTCTACACTGTCTGTATAACACATATTATCGCTAATGTTGACTTTGACTCCGCCAAGCTCGTCCACCACATCACGGAAGCCTTGGAAATCCAGAATCGTTGTATAATCCACATCAATATCTAGATATTTCCCCATCATGGTCTTCATCTCATCTTCTGCCAAAATACCAGAGGACTTCTCCTTACCCTTGAAGCGAGCATAGAATTCGTTAATCTTCGTTTGCTTGTATCCACTGAGCTCAACTAAGGTATCGCGTGGAAGAGAGACAATGGTTGCTGATTTTGTCTTAGGATTAAGCGCTGCAACCATAATAACATCTGTCAATCTAGATTCATGCTTCGGTCTATTATCCGTACCTAGTATAAGCATCGTCAATGGTTTTTCTGTAGCTGAATGTCCTGGGGCAACCGTTCCTTTGTTCCCTGCGTTAAAGACCCCATTCTCAAGCTTCCAATACAGATAGCCGCCGTAGCCCAATACGCCAAGAATCGCAATAATCAGCAGGGTTAACAAGATTCTAACTAATCTGCCAAAAAAACCTCTTTTCTGCGGTTTCTTACGCTTATTTTTCTTAGGAGCACCCTTTACAGGCTGTTTTCTATTATTGGGTTGTTGCCCACTTGCTCTTGGAGGTAAACTGCTGTTTCGTGTACTCATAGTAGAATAAAGTCCTCTTCATTTCATTTGGAATTAAAATTGCCACACTTAAATAGACGTTACATAAGCAGTAAAAGTTTCGTTTACTGTCTTTTTGCTGCAGTTGCAGCCTTTCTCTTCTGCCGAGCTTCCATGATATAACGTACTCGTACGAGCAACATCAATCCGACAGCAACCAGCAGACACTGGATGATCGGTAGCTTATCATGTTGAAAAATGAGGAGCATGCCGGAGCCGATCGCCATCATTATGTAGAGCATAATCTCTTTGCCAATCGATAACTTCTGATTCACACGAAATACCTGATTATACACAAATGTAAGCAATATAAAAATAACAATATAAGCGACGATTGGATGCTCAGCAAACCAGACCTGCATAGATACCGCACTCCTCCCAAATTTAAGATACGTTTACATTATATCATCAGTAGGGGAAGTTTTTGTTATAAAAAAAACCGCCGAAAGTTAAACCTCCGACGGCTCTTTACTATGATAAGTTGATCTTACGCGTTTGCTTGTGCCATTTTACGTTGCTTCTCTACACGTTCGCGTTCGCCTTTGTTCAAAATCTTTTTGCGCAAACGAATGGATTTAGGTGTGATTTCACAATATTCATCATCATTCAAATATTCAAGCGCGCCTTCCAAAGAGAAGGTACGTGGTGTCTTCATTTTTACAGTATCATCTTTACCTGAGGTACGCATGTTTGTAAGTGCTTTTTCTTTACAGATGTTAACGATAATATCGTTATCACGGGTATGCTCGCCTACGATCATACCTTCATAAATTTCTGTACCTGCATCCAAGAAGAGAATACCACGATCCTCAACACCCACGATTCCATATTGAGTTGTTGATCCAGTCTCACTTGATACAAGAACACCTTGATGACGTCCGCCAACTTGACCAGCAACCAGTGGAGCGTAGCTGTCAAAAGCATGGTTCATAACGCCGTAACCGCGTGTCAAAGTCAAGAAGTAAGTGTTGTAACCAATCAAACCACGTGCAGGAATCAGGAACTCCAGACGTACTTGACCCGTACCGTTGTTAATCATGTTGACCATTTCGGCTTTACGGGTACCCAGACTCTCCATAACAGAGCCCATGCTTTCTTCTGGAATATCAATCATTAGACGCTCAAGCGGCTCCATTTTGACACCGTCGATTTCTTTAATGATTACTTGTGGTTTAGAAACTTGCATTTCATAACCTTCACGACGCATATTCTCGATCAGAATACCAAGGTGAAGCTCACCGCGTCCAGAAACGATAAATGCATCAGGACTATCAGTTTCTTCCACACGCAAACTCACATCTGTTTCAAGCTCTTTAAAGAGACGCTCACGTAGTTTACGGGAAGTTACCCATTTACCTTCTTTACCAGCAAAAGGACTGTTATTCACAAGGAATGTCATTTGCATGGTTGGCTCGTCAATCTTCAGAACTGGAAGTGCTTCAGGGTGTTGTGGGTCAGCAATGGTCTCACCAATGTTGATATCCTTGATCCCTGCGATAGCAACGATATCCCCTGCGCCCGCTTCTTCTGTTTCAATACGTTTCAAACCTTGGAAGCCGAACAATTTCTCAATACGCGCGGTCTTACTCTTACCGTCACGCATAATAACTGTTACAGATTGACCTTGTTTGATTACACCACGGTTTACACGGCCAATAGCAATACGTCCCAGGTATTCATTGTAGTCCATCAAAGTAACGAGGAATTGAAGAGGCTCTTCAACACTTTCGGTTGGAGCTGGAATGTGCTCTACAATTGTTTCATATAGGGAAAGCATGGTATCATCTTGTTTTTCAGGAACCAAGCTTGAAGTACCATTAAGGGCAGATGCATAAACAACCGGGAATTCCAATTGTTCGTCATTTGCTTCAAGTTCGATGAACAAATCGAGTACTTCATCAATAACTTCCTTAGGACGAGCAGCTGGACGGTCAATCTTGTTCACGACAACGATCGGTGTAAGTTTTTGTTCCAATGCTTTACGCAGAACGAATTTCGTTTGCGGCATGCAGCCTTCATAAGCATCAACAACCAGCAATACACCATCAACCATTTTCATGATCCGTTCTACTTCGCCACCGAAGTCAGCGTGTCCAGGTGTATCCACAATGTTGATCAAAAACTCTTTATAAGTAATTGCTGTATTTTTAGCTAGGATTGTAATTCCGCGTTCCCGCTCGATATCGTTAGAGTCCATGGCACGTTCTTGAAGGTGCTCGTGTGCGCTGAAGATCCCCGATTGCTGAAGAAGCTGATCGACGAGTGTTGTTTTGCCATGGTCAACGTGGGCAATGATCGCAATGTTGCGAATATCTTTTCTTGAATGCATGATTTGTATCCAAATCCTCTCATTTATCAAATTAAAACTGTTAAAATTCGTAGCATGTCACGGCAGTCTCACAAAAGAAGCGCCAGGCAGAAAGCCGACGCTTCAACATAACATTAATATTATAGTGAAAGCACTATGAAAAGCAAGTCTTTTTATGAAAAAAACAGTTTCCAATTTTCGTTTTTTTTAGGATAGAACATCGGCTAGCTTCAATTCCATCTATTCCAGCTGCGTGTTCTGCCCCGTCCAGTAATCAGCCAAATCCCTGCAGCGATAAATACAATACCAATTAGATAGATCACACCAGTTCCCATAAGACTGAAAATACAAAGCGCTATGCTTAGAACGCCTAATATAACAGCAATTGCAGAAATTCCCCCAGTCCGTCTTGGAGAATTGATGGAATATTCATACAGGCCTACGGCAATGCCAAGCAGAAGCACAGGCCATAAATATTTCATAAGCCCCCATCCCCATATATTGCAAAGACCAAACAATAAACCATACACCGTTAATATCCCCGCGGGAATCAATACTGTTGCCGAAGCGCGGCGGCTAAAAAATAACATATGTAGAACCAATCCAGGAAGTAAAATCACTAGCGGCCAAAGGGCACGTCCCAAAAATCCGAAGACCCCCAGCTTACCGAATAAAATCACGATGCCAGCAGCTACAATGAATACTCCTAGTCTAATGTCATTCTTGGAAGACATCTTTCACCCATCCCTTCAAATTCACGTCTACCTCACTACCATGTCATCTTATGCCCTTAAAACGACAGGATTCTTATTCATATCTTATCTGAAATACACTCAAAATGCCATCACTGACCACGCAAATTATCCCCGCAAAATGACTTTCTGATACGTCAAAAAAAGGACAATTCCAATTTATGGAGATGTCCTTTTAGTATTGCCTTTTATTGCAAATTATTAACCTGCAAATGTTGTTCTCCGCTTAATAGCTCCGGTTACAACCACTAATATTCCTAAAGCGATCGGCAGGATGGAATGCGTGGATGGGAGTAAAAAGGATAGCATTGTCCCTAATTTTGCATCCTGAAGCATCATGTCTCCTGCTGTAAAGGCTAAAATATACGCGCCGATAAATACGAGTAACGGAAATCTATGCAACCAGCCTACAATGAGGCCACTTCCCCATACTACAATCGGAATGCTGAGTGCAATCCCGATGACAATTAAAGCCAAATCACCTTTGGCTAGACCGGCAATCGCCAAGACATTATCGAGACTCATAATAAAATCAGCCACGAGAATCGTTCGGATTGACTTCCATACGGAGGATACTTCCGCTACCCTGAGATCCTCCTCTTCTTCGAGCAGCAGCTTGAACGCAATCCATAGCAGCAGAATTCCTCCTCCAGCTTGGATATAAGGAATTTTCAACAGTAATACCGCGACAAATGTAAGCACGCAGCGCAGAATAACAGCTCCCGCAGCTCCCCACCATACCGCAATTTTCCGGTGTTTCTCCGGAAGGTCTTTACTGGCCATCGCGATGACCATTGCATTATCTCCACTCAGCACAAGATTGATCATCAATATTTCACCAAGGAGCAATAATGATTCCATTCTCTCTTACCTCCCCGAATCACATGTAACTACATGTATGTTCGGAAGTGACAAGCTATGCTTCCTGTCCAACTTTTTTTTGAGGATGAAAGCATGTATGCCCTTTTTTTTGCGTATACAAAACTAAGCATATCTTCGTGCTCATCTTAACTAAATTTAGGGGTGACTACGCCTTGAATACATCCATATGGGAGTTTGTATTATCACTGCTCAATATTATCTTTCTAGATCTCATTCTGGCGGGAGACAACGCTATAGTCATTGGGCTTGCTGCGCGTAATTTGCCCAACAGTACTCAAAAAAAGGCTATCGTGCTCGGGACAGCAGGTGCCGTCGTATTACGGATTTTCGCAACAATTCTGGTCGTGTGGCTATTAAAGATCCCCTGGTTACTACTAGCTGGCGGGATTTTACTTATTCTGATTGCCTACAAGCTGTTAACAGATGAGAACAATTCAGCGAATATCAAGGCTGGCCAAAGCCTATGGTCTGCTGTGGGTACGATCATTCTAGCCGATGCTGCGATGGGACTAGATAATGTCATCGCCATTGCTGGCGTTGCTAAGCACAATATCTCTCTAGTTGTCATAGGACTGTTAATCAGCGTGCCAATCGTCGTCTGGGGAAGTACTCTCTTTATTAAATTAATCAACAAATATCCATGGATTATTTATATTGGCTCAGCTGTCTTAGGGTTTACAGCGTCAAGCATGATTACAGATGAGCAGCAGCTATCCCCATTCTTTGACCTGCATCCGCTATTGAAAGCTCTGTTTATAATCGTGATCATCATTGGCATTTTAATTGGAGGACACTGGAGACGTCAATCCAGTCATAAACAATCAAAAAAACTGCCTCAGCCGTAAATATTGCTACGAATGAGACAGCCTTTTTTTATAATATTAAAACCATTCTTCCTGTAATCCAGCCTGGGCACTTACTACATCTTTAGGCTTCTCATCTCCATAGGGAGTGATCAGCACGGTCTCCGTGGCTTCAATCGCTGCATCCAGCATTGCAGAATATCCAGGGAGCGTAGCTTCAATTTTATCTACAATCCGTAAATTCGGGTTCGTTGTAGGTGATTTTGGAACGAATAAAGTGCAGCAATCCTCATAAGGAAGGATAGATAAATCATAGGTGCCTATATTCTTAGACAGCTCCACAATATCACTTTTGTCCATCATTACCAGCGGACGTAGGAGAGGAAGATCTGTAGCACGGCCGATCACGTTCATGCTTGGTAACGTCTGACTAGCAACCTGACCAAGACTTTCACCGGTTACGATTGCGAGTGCCCCCTCACGTTCAGCAAGCTGTGTAGTAATCCTCAACATAGCTCGACGCATCAACGTAATAATCAGGTTATCCTGACCTATTCCAGTAAAAGATGTCTGTACCCCTGTAAAGGGCACCAAATGCAGTTTGATGACTCCCGCATATCGTGACAAAACCCTCGTAAGATCAACCACCTTTTGCCGAGCAAGCTCACTCGTATAAGGATAACTATAGAAATGTACGCATTCCACCTCAAGTCCACGACGCATGGATGACCAACCCGCTACAGGACTATCAATGCCTCCGGACAGCAATAACATTGCTTTTCCATTCGTACCAAGCGGAAATCCACCAACACCAGCAATATTTTCACAAAATATATAGGTATGACCTTGGCGAATTTCGACCTTCAGCTCCAGTTGAGGTGATTTTACATCCACAGTAAGTCCGGAGTATCCTTGCAGCAGTGGGGTTGAGACTAGCTTATTCATCTCCATAGAGCCATACGGGAATTCCTTCCATACTCGACGCGCATTAACCTTAAATGTAGTTCCCGGTGCAGGAGCGATGATCTCTAAAAAATGGCGGCCGACAGCCACAATATCCTCGAGTTCCGACTTAGCCACCTTTACTGGACTGATAGAGGCAATACCAAATACGTTCCTTAGCACTTCTACCAATTCAGTAGCAGGTTCTCCGTTCAGCTCTACATAAATTCTTCCAAACTCCTTGGTTAGAACTACCTTTGGATAAGGCTTAATCATTTCCTTCACATGACGCAGTACAGTTTTCTCAAATCTGGCACGGTTCTTGCCCTTTAATGTAAACTCCCCGAAACGCAAAAGCAGCATATCGGCATAATCTATACTATTGGCACTGCCTTTAGCAGATTCCTGATTCATCACACTCATTAGTTACTTCATACCTCCTTCAGCAATCTTTAAAGCTCGTACCGCAGTAATAAGTGCTTTCTCAAGTGCCGCGACATCTTCTTCGGTGTGACTATCACCGAAACTGATACGGATGCCTCCTGAAGCAACAGAAACATCTTTGCCCATAGACAATAGAACACGACTAGGTTCTGCCAGTCTGGAAGAGCAGGCCGATCGGGTAGAAACAGCCATTCCTAATTCCTCCAGCTTGCGGGCAAATACCTCACCTTTCATGCCTGGGTATGAGAAATGCACAATATGAGGGGCTCCATCCTCTCTGCTGTTTATAACAAATTCAGGAACGGTGTGCAAGAAGCGTAGCAGTCGATCTCGAAGCGGAAGCACTCGAGCATAGAAGGTTTCGCGTTGCTCACCACTCATCCGCACTGCTTTTGACGATGCAACAATCGCAGGTACATTCTCTGTTCCAGCACGTTGCCCCTCTTCATGTGAACCACCTGAAAGTAAAGGGAACAGTTGAATTCCTTCTTTAATATAGAGAAGCCCCGCTCCGCGTGGGCCTCTAATTTTGTGAGGAGACAAGCTGTAAAGATCCGCTTTCCATCCTTTAAGATCAACAGTAAGCTTGCCAAATCCCTGAACGCCATCTACATGAAATAAGGTTCGTGAATTGACGGATTTAATCAACCTGCCAATCTCCTTTAGCGGCTGCACTGTTCCAATCTCATTATTTACATGCATCACACTTACGAGCACAGTATCACGCCGTACTGCAGCAGCTACTCGCTCTGGATCAATCATTCCAGTACTGTCCGGCGCTACAAAAGTAATCTCCCAGCCATTTCTCTGCAGTTGCAAACAGCTTTCATACACAGAGGGATGCTCTATTTCCGTAGTTATCAGATGACGTCCTCTTGACTGATACTGTAAAGCAGCACCTTTAATTGCTAAATTGTTACTCTCCGTAGCTCCAGATGTAAATAGGATCTCCTTTGGTTGGACAGCTAGCGCAGCCGCGCATACTTCTCGTGAACGCCTGATCAACTTAGCTGCTTCACTACCAGCACGATGTAAGGATGACGGGTTAGCATAGTGCAGCTTCATAATTTGTTCCATCGTCTTCACCACATCTTCATAGGGGGGTGTAGCGGCGGCATAATCCCAGTAAAGCATATATCGATTATCTCCTTTACTTCCTTAAAGTACAAAAATCATTCTTTCTTAAATTTCGAAAAAGGATCAAACGGTAATCCCAAATACCAGCCATGTGGTTTAAGGGAACTGCCCGTTTGATCCTTTATATTATACAGCGTATTGCGCGCGAGCGCGTTCTATTTTAGTGATATAGGACTGCGTCTCTTTTGGAAGCAGTGTAAGCTTCTCCAATAATTCCTGATCATTGCTTACCCCAAGGTTAATGACCCTGCCTGGTCCAGCATTGTAAGCCGCTAATGCCATCTTTTCCTGTCCGTCAAAGCGTTTCAATTGATAAGACAGATAGCGTACACCGCCATCAATGTTTTGAGCCGGGTCGAATGAATCTGAAACCCCTAAACCGCGTGCTGTTCCATCCATTAACTGCATTAATCCTTTTGCACCAGCCGTTGAGACAACGTTTGGATTAAAGGATGATTCTGTATCAATTACAGCTTTTATCAAATCAACTGGCACCCCGTATTTAGCACTCGCCGTTTGAATTAGATCATCATAGCTCGTTGGTTTAGTATCCGTTATTTCCCCGGAAATTACACTCTCGATGCTTTCCGCTGTCCCACCTATCTGTTGCCACAACAGGCTGCTAACAGATGACGCGTCCGGGAGTGACGTTAAGAAGCTTGTATCCCCGCTGTTAGAGGTGTTAGAAGACAAAGCTTGCAGCATTGCTGCAAATTGAGAAGCAGACGCACCTGACCTTTCAGTTTCATTCGCTGAACTACTCTTGGCGGTTGCACTCTTTAAGCTTATCCATTTAAGCTGCCCTAACCCATTGGTTACAGCGGGATTAATCTCCATACCGGCGCACTCCTTTTATCCTGTTGTATCATATATATTGATCTAACCTTAGATTTCGATGAATTACGGCTTAATATTACATTTTATCCGAGATTATTGCTATATGCTGGAATGAAAAAACAGACTTCAGACCCTGATATTTAGGTCTAAAAGCCTGTTATAATTCAAACTTTACGCTTCTTGTTTAGCGGGCAAAGGGGATCATCACAAAGTAACTAAGTGTGGATACAATCCCTAAACCCATCGCCCATGCCCCAAGCGTTTTTTGTTCTTTGGCATATGCATAATATCCAATTACAACCGATATAGGTCCAAGAATGATGGACCAGAGAAATAAGGAAGCAATACCCATAGCCAGCCCAGTATAACCCATCACTTGGCTGCCACTGTATTCCACTTCATTCTCTTTAGTTTCACTCGCCACATGCGGTGTTGTATCCCGAATCGGCATTGATACCGGATTCACCTCTGCGGCATATTCCTCTTGATGTTCTCTGTCCCGGCGAGGATAGTCTACTCTGCGCGGACGCAATATGACTTTTCTCGGACCGGATGGTCCATTGGATGAACTTGATTCATGATCCTTTTCTCTGTCCATTAGGGCGGCCTCCTAGGAGTTCGGCTTAAAAGTTAAACAGCATGTTGCAGACGATGTTGCGACATGATCGTGGTGACCCTCATTCGTCATTTCCTCAGCATATTCTTCTATAAATCCACTACCCGCATGCTTGTCGATCTCAATAATAATTTCTTCAGCCCGGCATAAATTATGCTCGCCCCAATAATGACAATTGCTCACACTACATTTGACTAATGGCTTTACACTCGACATATTTATCACCTCGGCTTCATTATGTCCGCTCGATTTACCGCCTATTCGACAGGCAGGTTTCCAGTTGATGTAACGAAGCCCACGCAAAATATCCCCACAAAGTGGGGGGGGCTTCGATGCGTACTCAGGTACTTTGTGGGGGCCCCAAATATATAAATTCTAATACGTCAAAAAAGGACCAGCCTTCGTCATTATAAATGAACGAAGTGCTGATCCTTTACACGAACTATTTAACTGTTAAACCTGATTTTGCATACGTTTCTCAGTCAAATAGTCGTTCTCATAATAAGTAAGGTCATCGCGTAACTCTTCATAAGTCTTGGTAATTTCAAGAATGATATCACGTGCCGGACGAACTGGCTTTTTACGGAAACGAATGGCATCCTGTCCAGTATAAGCATAACGTCCATCTTCAGAATAGCTTTCATTCTTTGGATAGAAGAAGTTATTCACGCCATAGTGATACACATTATAAAGCGCTTTCTGCGCAAAAGATTCATCGAATGTAGCACGACGAAGCGCAACTCCCAGCTTCTCATAAGACATTTCCGAGAACACTAACAGATGACGAACATCGGACAGAAATCCTTGATAAAAGTGTACAGTTTCCTCATCACTTTCAGTTACAAGTTGAGGCAACGCATGCTCGTTTAGAAAAATTTCCATCTTATCAATTACATCTTTAAGTTTGTCTCTCGTCGATTCACATAATTTCTGCACATTGGCTGCTGACATGGCGGTTGCTCCCCCTTATTATTCCCTGCTCTTGTAGTCAATAAAGTTAATCCTATGAAGAAATAGTCTCTAGACGTATCTCTTTATTCTTGCAATATCAGGATGTAAACACAGAGAAGTCTAACCTTCTGAAAATTAAAAGAACATCTATCGACATATCTCCTGCAATATCAGGATGCGAACTCCAGATGCTTATTCTCTCTGATATTATCATAAAAAACGTAAGGAAGGTATCCTTTTCTAAGATGCATAAAACATAGGCTCTCTTCTAAACCTATAGACATTACAATGTGTAGAGGAGCGGAAATCATGTCACGAAAAAATCTAACGGTTGCAGGTCTGATAACAGCTGCGTTCACAGTTGTTTTACTCACCTTTGCGCTGCGCCCTGCTGCTAATGGGACAACCAGAGAAGTCGCTAATGTCGCTGTACCGAATCCTGCTCCAACTTCAGCCCTTCATTCAGCACCAAATCCTTCACAGGAAAAGTCGTTGAAGAAAACCTCCTTATCTCAAGATGTTGATGCGACGGATCACCTGAATAGAGTCGATGTCAGCAGACATTTGACCAAGCTCCTCTCTGAAACAGATGGAATGACTTCGCTCCATGATAAATCAGTGTATGCGAAACGTTTGCAGCAGAACCACGGATTTATCACCATGCTAATGTGGATCGATTTTCGCAAGCATAAAACGGAAACCTTTAAGTCCTCCTCATTTCCTCAAGGGACCGAACAGGAGAAAGAACAGCTGCAGAAATATCTAAAGACGGCGAAATCAGCGATCCATGGTCATCAATCCTATGAATCTCCAACGTTTACAATCGGTAAAGAGAAATATTACTTTATCGCTCAGCGGAACAAAGAAAAAAATGTAGGCATCATCGCACTTATTAACCAAAAGGTGCTTGGGCGTGTTGCAGATCATCAGCTGAAGAACCTGCGTCTTATTCCTTATCCGAAGGAAGGCAAATACCGTGTAGAGTCTGTCCATACCGACAATTTAAAGGATATCACCGTCAAAACTGGTCATGATAACGAAAACGCCAGCCATTTTTATGAGAATGAAATTGTCGTCCGTTTCCGCAACAACTCACCTACACCGGGGCAGCTTCAAACGATAACCGCTGACATCAACGGTAAGAAGCCGCGTAAGCTTGGGTATGCCTATATTTTTCGTTCGGAGAAGATGACTTATTATGAGCTCAAAGATTATTTCACCAATAAATGGCATCCTGAATATACAGAGCCCCACTATATGTATTTAACCAATGATACGATAACTAAAAACGCAGAGGGAACCGTTACTCCAAATGACATGTTATTCTCCACTTATCAATGGAATCTGCCGGCGATAGAAACCGAACTAGGGTGGAACCTTTCTAAGGGTAGTAAAGAGGTTGTCGTGGCTGTGGTGGATACCGGAGTCCAGATCAATCATCCAGATCTAAAAGGTAAGCTTTTGACCGGGTATAATGCGATCACCAACGGTTCCACCCCAGAAGATGATGTAGGACATGGCACACATGTATCTGGAATTATAGGCGCACTGGTTAATAACGGAGAAGGTGTGGCGGGAATTAGCTGGTATAACAAGATCCTTCCGGTAAAAGCACTTGATAATTCAGGAGCAGGTACCACATATTCCGTAGCAGAAGGAATCATTTGGGCAGCTGACAACGGTGCAAAAGTCATAAATTTAAGCCTAGGCAACTACGCGGATTCCCAATTTCTTCATGACGCAATCAAATATGCCTATGACCGAGATATCGTCTTGGTATCTGCTGCAGGCAATGATAATACAGAACGCCCAGGATACCCTGCTGCCTATCCTGAAGTGATTGCAGTAGCTGCAACCAATGCTTCGGGGGAAAAAGCTTCCTTCTCCAACTACGGCGACTATATTGATGTCGCTGCACCCGGAGAAAGCATAGCAAGTACTTACCCTGATAGTCAGTATGCTGCTTTATCCGGAACATCGATGGCCAGTCCTCACGTCGCTGCACTGGCAGGTCTGGTTCGTTCACTGAATCCGAATCTAACGAATACCGAAGTTATGGATCTTATGACCAAAAATGCCGTTGATTTAGGCACTCCCGGTCATGACAAATATTTCGGCTGGGGTCAGGTCGATATCTATAAGACACTGCAAGCCGCTAGCGGCAATCAGGTTCCGCTACAGCTATGGCCACAGCATGTGCAACAGCAAATGAATCAATTGAAACAAAGATTAAGTAACTCTAAGTAACACCCCTTAACCGCTCACCCGCAAAAACCGACCAAGCAGACGGAGAAATAAGCGTAAACCTTCCTCCATATCCGTTTCATTCATTTGTGAATAACACAAACGGATATGCCGAGAAGGAGTTTCTGCGGAATAACAGACATCACCAGGTAAAAAAGAAATGCTCTCTTGTTCGGCAAGCTCATGTAATCTTGCGATATCGGGAGAAGCTGGTAGCTCCAGCCATAGATTAAGTCCTCCCTCAGGAAGCATATAGTTCACTCCAGGCGGCGCGTAGAGCTTAAGCAGCTTTGCCGCCTTTTCCATGCGACCGCGAAGTGTAATTCGTAATTGAGCAGCATAGGATTCATACTTGCCCGCAATAAACGGCAATACTGCCCGTTGCGTGAGGAGAGGACTCCCTAGATCACTTGCAGACTTAGCGGCGATAAGCCGAGACAGAATATTCCTCTCAGCGGCAACACAGGCAATTCTACAGCCGGGTGCTATAACTTTACTGAAGCTCTTCATATAAACTACATGCCCTTGGGAATCCATCGATTTGATTGCCCCAGGCGGAGGCGCATGAAAATATAAATCACTAAATGGATCATCCTCTACAATAAGGCAACGATAACTGCGGGCTAATTCCAGCAGCCGTTGTCTTCTTGCCATGCTCATGGTTACTCCGCTCGGATTCTGAAAAGTAGGGATGGTATAAATCAGTTTAGGCGGTCTCTGATCACACATTCTTGTCAGAAGGTCCACCCTCATCCCTTCACTGTCCGTTGGTACAAAGATCATCTCTGCACCTCGTCCTGCAAAAACATCAATAGCCCCAGTATAACTAGGCGCCTCAAGATACACAGTATCTCCAGGTCCGACAAAGGTACGAGCTACCAGATCAATGCCTTGCTGAGTTCCGCTTGTGATCATCAAATCCGAGGAGGTGAGCGAAATTCCACGTGTTTTTAAATGATCTCTCATGATTCCTCGCAGCTCCAGATCACCTTGGAAGTTCCCATAGGTTGCCATAAGCTCCGGCTGCTGTGTGACTAATGCTGCATAGGAGTCACCGATATTTTTTAGAGGGAGTAGCTCACTATGAATTGCAGCTATATGAAAGGGATACTTTACTTCAGAGTAATCAAAATTGCGCCAAAGCTGAGCTCGCGGCAAATAATCATCATATACATCCTGCCAGCGCCCCTCTTCCTGACGTTTAATATGCCCAGGATCGGCTACAAAGCAGCCTTTACCCTGTCTGCAATAAATAAGCCCTCGCTTCTCAAGCACATCGTAAGCCTTGCTTACAGTAACCTGACTTACTCTCAGAGTTGTAGCCAAACTTCTTACGGAGGGCAGCCGGACACCTTGCTGGAGCAGTCCTGATGAGATCCGCTGATTTAGGGTTTCACTGATCTGATGGGGCAGAGATTTACTGCCGCCTCGAATCAAATCGATATGCATGAACCCTTCACCTCCACTGTTATATTCAACGCTTTACTGTTATACAGTACTCCTATTATGATAGCACCAAATCGAAAGGTGGAGAACTCATTTATGGATATCAAATACTCGGCCGCAGCCAATCATCTAGGATCATCAGCCGTTCGCGAGATTCTAAAAGTTACACAGGGCAATGACATCATTTCACTTGCAGGCGGGCTGCCTGGGGAGGATTTGTTTCCCTTAGAGGCCGTACGGGATGCTTATAACCGTGTACTCTCCAGCGATGCCTCAGCACTTCAATACGGACTAACCGAGGGCTTTACTCCACTACGTGACAAAATCGCTGAAAGACTTACTCGGCAAGGAATCCCTGTTTCAGCGTCTGAAATGATTCTGACTACTGGTTCCCAGCAGGCCATAGATCTACTATGTAAAATACTACTTGACCCCGGTGATGCTGTCCTTGTTGAAGCCCCCACTTATCTAGCAGCCTTACAGGTGCTTGGCTCCTATCGAGCTGATATTCATACGATCAATAACGACGAGCAAGGCATTCTGCCAGATCACCTGGAGAATCAAATTCAAAAACTACGTCCCAAACTCCTATATGCAGTTCCGACCTTCAACAATCCTTCAGGCGCAACCTGGAGTAAAGAACGTCGTGAGAAAGTGGTTGAAATCTGCCGCCGTTACAATGTTCTGATCTTGGAGGACAATCCCTACGGTGAAATAACCTTTGAGGAAAATAAAGATCTTTATCCACCCTCACTAGCGTCCATAGACAGAAGCTATGGCCGCGATTATTGTGTTGCTTACACTGGAACCTTTTCCAAAATCGTAGCCCCCGCCCTGCGTACCGGCTGGATTATCGGTGATTCTAATCTCATCAAGACCATCGCCAAAGCAAAACAAGCAGCTGATCTGCATTCTAGCACTATTGACCAGCGCGCTTTAGATGAACTGCTGCTTCATTTCGATATTGAGCAGCATATCCGTGTCATCTCAAGAGAATATTATTCTCGAATGAAACTTTTATCCGCTGAACTCAGATCACAGAACTGGGAAGGTGCTCATTTTCTAGAGCCACGAGGCGGTATGTTCTTATGGCTTACGCTTTCCCAAGAGATCAACACGAAGGAATTACTTCCGCTAGCAGTAGAGAACGGTGTTGCTTTTGTTCCAGGTGAGGTGTTCTATTCATCACAGCCCCTGAAGAACAAGATGCGTCTGAATTTCACACATACGCCACCTGAACTTATCCCCGTTGCTGTTCAGCGTCTGGAGAAAGCGTTGGTACAATGGCGGGAGAATCAATCCACGGTTCGATCGTAATCATGATCTAATAACCCGGCTTCTTCATCCTTTATAGGATGGGGAAGCCGGGTTATTTAATTCCCTGCATGCTTAGAGTAATTTACTTCTTAGACACTTCTATGCTATCTTTATTGATTCTAAAATATCCATTTTCAACAAAAGACATGATTCTACTGACACTTACCCCTGTCTGAAGGGATATATTTAATACCATCGTGTCGGGTGAAGTCTCTACGATTTGCCTGATTCTCTGATACATCTCATCACAACTATTGCACATTCTCTTATTGTTTCGTTCATATAAATGTCCGCAAAACTCGCAAATCTGATAATTACCCATGCTACACGTTTCCCACTTTCTACATATCTTCTTGCCACGAGCATAAACACCTTTAGCGTTATAAGGACGGTAAGCATTTATGAGAGAAATATAAGGATAATGTATAACGTGAAGCTTATACTTTCTTATATTTATAAAAAAGCGACGTGATCCGGTTTCCCGAGATACGCCGCTTGTATGGTGTTGTTAAAAATGACGTTGCAGTTAGGAAAGTTTGCCGTAAGCCGGGTTCTGTGCTCGTCGTGGTTCGATCGGGAACTACCCTCCCACCATAAGCGACAATCATCTATCTAGGCCGTACATTACTGCACAGCTCCAGCGACCAACCTAGACGCGCCTCAGGCTAAGGCTGCCTATTCCAATAAAGGAATCTGCTGCGTCTCATTAGGTCTTGCTCCAGATGGGGTTTACCAGGAACGAAGTCACCAGCGTTCCTCGGGGTCTCTTACACCTCGGTTCCATCCTTGCCTGTGCCGCCCTAAGGCGGCCATCGGCGGTCCATTTCTGTGGCACTATCCTTCGGCTCGCGCCGACTGGACGTTATCCAGCATCCTGCCTTATGGAGCCCGGACTTTCCTCCCGTGACGTCTTCACGTCACCGGCGATTGTCTGTCAAACTTTCCGAACAACATTATATATTATACAGACATCACATGTCTGGCACAAGCATTATTAACTGGCAATTTTATAGAAACTTAAATGGCTCCGTATTCACCTGCGAAGCATGTACAGCTGTATCGTATTTATGCTCCACTAGTTTCCCCGTCATCCACTCTGCTACTTTCTCTTTCATGATCTTCTCCGCGTTATGTCCCGGATCAATCAGAGTGATACCAGCGAGCACGGCATCCTGTGCTGTATGGTAATCAAGGTCACCGGTAACCAGTACATCCGCACCACGGAAAATAGCACTATTATAATACTTTCCACCGGAACCGCCGAGAACAGCAGCCTTACGAATCGGACGCTCCAAATCACCCACAACACGAACATGGTCTACCTTCAGACCTTTTTTTACCGTCTCAACGAATTGCCCAAGTGTTGTAGGCTCTTTGAGCTTACCTACTCGCCCAAGCCCTAAACTGCGACCTTTAAGATCCATCGTGTACAAATCGTAGGCAACTTCTTCATACGGATGAGCCTTGAGCATAGCCTGTACCACTTTATTGCGGATAGTGTGTGGCACGATCGTCTCAATACGAATCTCTTCGGCACGTTCCAGCTTACCTTTTTCCCCGATATAAGGGTCTGTGCCTTCTCCCGGAATAAAAGTTCCGTATCCCTCGATATTGAAGCTGCAATGACTATAATTGCCGATTGCCCCTGCTCCTGCATTCAGGATGGCATCCAGCACTTTCTGATGGTGGTCTTTTGGCACAAATACCACCAGCTTCGACAATTGCTCCGAATGAATGTCTTTGATAGGCACTCCGTTCTCTATGCCCAGAGCTTCCGCCATCCAATCGTTCATTCCACCTTCAGTAACATCCAGATTCGTATGACTGATATATACCGCGATGTCATTTTTGATCAGTTTTTCATACATTCTACCCATCGGTGTATCGGTCTGAATCCCTTGAAGCGGACGGAAAATAATCGCATGGTGGGCTATGATTAGATTACAGCCGAGTCTAATCGCTTCTTCGACGACTTCATCATTAACATCCAGTGCAACCAGCACATTGGTAATTTCTTTCTGTAAGGAACCTAGTTGCAGACCGACTTTGTCCCACTCTTCGGCTAAATGCTTCGGAGCAAGTTGCTCCATATATTGAATTACTGTTTGTCCTTTGGCAAGCATTGCAGCACCTCCGTAATCTCCTTGATCTGATCTCGAATTAATTTCCGTTTATTCTCCGCAGATTCGAGTTCTGAACGTGATAATGATGTTAGAATGCCTTCCAATTTCTGAATCTCTCCCTGCCACTTAGCAAAAAACACTTCATTCGGTGCTTGAATCAGAAAAGGTCCCATCTGTAGCAAGGTATCCCGACCACGAACCATAGCGGAATCGCCTAACGTAACCTCACGATATACATTGGCATTTGTAATTCCCGCACTTGAATCCTCTGGTACAGCGGTCAATACTTCATACAGCTTGCCGTCTTCTTCCAGAATGCTTTCAGCTACAAGAACCCAATCATTATTTAGCAGCCATCGACGCAAAATATCCTCGCCCACATTCGGCTGGAGTACAAGTGTTGTAACATCCTTTAGCTTGCCTTGACTTTGACCACGGTCTAAAATCGAGGCAATTAAAGCCCCTCCCATGCCTGCGATCGTGATACAATTAACTTCACCAGGTTCCAGTACCTCAAGGCCATCTCCTCGCCGCACTGAGATCACCTTCCCTAGTCCGGCCTCTGCAACGCCTTTACAAGCAGCATCAAAGGGACCCGGGTTTACCTCACCTGCTACTGCGAATACAGCCTTACCGCTTTTTACAGCAGCTACAGGAAGCAGAGCATGATCAGAGCCGATGTCTGCCAACCTGCTTCCTTGCGGAATTTGCTCCAGCAATTGCTGAAGACGATCTGATAATTTCACATTGTTCATGTTGCCACCCACGTTATCCATTTTTTTCGAAACAAGAACAGCAGGACCAAGCCTACCGCAATTTTAAAAATCAGCATAAACGAAATCCACTGTGGATAATCCTGTCTGAATAAAAGCGCATCGAGCTCAGGCATGATCCATAGCGATACTCCCACTGCAAAAAAAACACTAGCGACGCCTCTCACTCTGTGATGTAAAAGCCAGCAAAGCCACACCATCATTACACACAATGGTAGCCATAAGAGCTCAAGCTCTAACATCGAAGCCTCAGGGCGTTTACCCCCAAAGAATCCCGCATATAGTAATGCCCAAAAAGCATAACCGCAGTACTGCAGCAAGCCGATCCGGAGTAGAAATCCCAAAATACACCATAACAAGCCACAGGCCCCAATCAGAATCGGTCTCCAGAGCTGGGGATCAAGATCATTCAAAGCAATCAACCATAGTCCAAAACCAAGCGTTAACACACTGCCTAGCCCTGCTAGGATAAGACTAATCACATGATTTAGATCCCTGTAAACCGCTGAGTATCCATAACAAACAATTAATACGGATAGTGCTGTTGCAAGTTGCAAAGGCCAGGGAAAAACGCTAAAATAAAGACTAATCAAGAAAATCAAGGAAATAATTCCAAAACCAAACAGCCAAATTTTGATGTTTCCCTGCTGTAGATTCTTCAGCGAAATTGGATTGTTGTCCTTAGCCGCAGCTTCATCGTCATACAGGTTGGTTAAGAAGTCGCAATATTGCTCTGGAAGCAATCTGTTATTTCTCCAATACTGAATCTCTTTTATAATAATTTCGCGTTTTTCCAAATTCACTGGCTCATCCTTCTTTCCAGATACACAAGGTCAGCACTTTTTAGGGTCGTAATTCAAATAAAAGAACCTCCTGCTACTGAGCAGCAGAAGGTCCAGTTCATGAAATACTATTCAAGGAAATCCTTAAGTCGTTTGCTACGGCTAGGATGACGAAGCTTACGTAATGCTTTAGCTTCAATTTGGCGAATCCGTTCACGGGTAACACCGAACACTTTGCCCACTTCTTCAAGCGTTCTCGTCCGGCCATCATCTAAGCCAAAACGTAGACGAAGTACATTCTCTTCACGCTCTGTGAGCGTGTCCAGTACATCCTCCAGCTGTTCCTTCAGCAGTTCATAGGCTGCTGCATCCGCGGGAGCCAAGGCTTCCTGATCCTCAATGAAATCTCCCAGATGAGAATCGTCTTCTTCACCGATCGGTGTTTCGAGCGATACTGGTTCTTGGGCAATCTTCATGATTTCTCTAACTTTCTCAACCGTCAGCTCCATCTCAGCCGCAATTTCCTCTGGCGAAGGTTCACGTCCCAGTTCTTGCAGCAATTGACGAGAGACACGAATCAGCTTGTTGATCGTCTCCACCATGTGTACAGGAATACGAATCGTACGTGCCTGATCCGCAATCGCGCGGGTAATGGCCTGACGAATCCACCAAGTTGCATACGTACTAAATTTGAACCCTTTGTTATGGTCAAATTTCTCTACCGCTTTTATCAGACCCATGTTACCTTCCTGAATCAGATCGAGGAACAGCATACCGCGTCCAACATAACGTTTAGCGATACTTACTACGAGACGTAAATTCGCTTCCGCGAGACGACGTTTGGCTTCCTCGTCACCATTCTTAATCCGCATAGCAAGCTCCACTTCATCGTCAGCCGACAACAGCGGAACGCGTCCAATTTCTTTCAGATACATACGAACAGGGTCATTAATCTTAATCCCTGGCGGCAGTGACAAATCATCATCAAAGCTGAACTCATCGCCCTCTTTGTCTTCATTGTCCTCATTTGGCCGGAGGCTGTTAACCTCTTCATCGTTCTCGTTTACAACTTCAATCCCCAAATCACTGAGTTGTTCATAGAACTCCTCCATTTGCTCGGGGTCTTGATCAAACGGCGATAATTTCTCCATAATATCTTTGTATAGCAATGATGATCTTTTCTTGCCTTGCTCAATAAGCTGGTCCTTAACCTGATCCAAAGTAAATTCTGCTTCCAATTCAGTATGCTGATCGTTCGCCATAATTCGACTCCCTCCTCCCTAGGTACATCCTGTCAACATTTCATTGTCTCTCTAGGGCTATAATCTCACTTGCTATTTGTGCCGCACGCAAAAAGTCACCTGACTTTTCCGCCTGAATCATCTCTTCACGCTTCTGATCCATCTTGCGCTGCAGTGGGTATTTCCGTACTTCGCGGATACAATCATCCAGCACCTGCATATTCCAGTCTGGAGGTGTATCCATCATGGAAATTGATGTAGCAGTTTTCTCTAGACGATCATCCTGAAGCGATGATAGAAACCGACTAATGCCGGGTGGTTTGCCTTGCGCGTAATAGGCATATAGATAAGCGGCAATTGCCGCATGATCATCGATGTTAAAATCTTCTCCGAGGCGTTCGCCCACATACGTGGCGGCTTCCGGGTCCTGAATCATAAAGGACAGTAGACGCCGTTCCGCGACATGATAAGCGGGCAGCAAAGTTGGTGTCTGCACTTGCCCTTTTTTATGCCTACCATTATTCCACCTTTTGTCGTTATTATCCCCTTCCGGGATGTTTTTTTGCATCGATGCCCTAAGTAAATTACAATCCTGCTTCAAACTATCATATGAAAGTTCCAGCTCAGAAGCGATTTCCCTTAGGTAAACCTCTCTCTCGGTCGAGGAATGTAACGAAGCAATGACCTCCAAAGCTTCTTTGACGTAGGCAATTTTGCCATCTTCCTCTAGGAGTATATGGTTTTTTTTCAGATATATAAGCTTAAATTTTATGGATGAAACCGCTGAATCAATAACCTGATCCATAAACCTTTCTCCACCATGCTTAGAGATGAACTCATCTGGATCGAGCCCGCTTGGCAGTAAGGCGATCTTTACACGCAGACCACTGCCTTCAAGCATAGGAATGGACTTCATAGCAGCTGCTTGTCCTGCCCGGTCACCATCATAAGACAGTACAATTTCATCGGCCAGACTCTTCATCAGTGCTACATGACTTTCAGTTAAAGATGTTCCCATTGTTGCTACACCGTTATGCACACCTGCTTCCCAGGCCGAAATGACATCTCCGTATCCTTCAAAGAGGACGATTTGCCGCGTTTTGCGGATGGATGCTTTGGACTGGTGCAAATTGTATAAAATCCGGCTTTTGTTAAATAATCTGCTCTCTGGAGAATTCAAATACTTGGGTTGTCCTTCTCCAAGAATTCTTCCGGCAAATGCAATCACCTTGCCTGTGCGGTTCGCAATCGGAAAAATAATCCGACCACGGAAACGGTCTATATATCCTTTGCCCTCGCCTCGAGCAGACAGGAGTCCACCTTTCTCCATCTCAGCAAGATCAAAATTCCGTTTCTCCAAAAATTGTAGCAAAGTATCCCAGCGGTCCGGAGCATATCCGATCTGAAACTGGTCAATCATTTTATCGCTGAAATTCCGGGCTCTTAAATACTCCATTGCGGCTTTGCCGTGTTCCGTATTCTTCAGCAAGTAATGATAAAACTTTGCGGACCATTCATAAGCTTGAATCAACCGATCGCGTTCCGGATCAGGAGGAGACATCAGGCCTCCCTTACCTTCGGGTACGGGAATATCACTTTCTTCAGCCATTATTTTGACGGCTTCGGGGAAGGTTAATCCTTCGATTTCCATCCTAAATTTGATGGCATTTCCACCCATGCCGCAGCCAAAGCAATGAAATACTCCCCGGTCGGGGGTAACTGTAAAGGAAGGGGTTTTCTCCGAATGAAACGGGCAGAGGCCCCATAAATATTTCCCCTGCTTGGACAAATGGACAACCTTACCGACTGTATCGACAATATCATGACGTGCAAGCACGCTTTCGATAACTTCTTCCGGAATATTCCCGTGTCCGCTAGCCACTTCAACCACCTTCAATTCTTAACAAATAAATATAATTCGCTATTGCTCCACATTCTCCTGCAAAAGTATTAAAAGTTTTGTCATTTTATGTTGAAAATATAATTTTTCTTCTGCCGTTATAGGTTTCGGACCCTTAGAATAATGTCCCCGTCTTCGTTCCACGGCCCTGGCATGCCTACCTTCCAACATAAAATCCATTTTGGAATCATCATATTCCTGGCCACGAAAAGAAAGCACACTGCATCGTTTGCCGAGCGCAAGTGCTGCGAGGCCATAATCTTGCGTCAATACAACATCTCCTGCATTAATATGATTGGCAATATATAGATCGGCGCTCTGATCTCCCCGGTCCACCTGCACAACCGTTACACCCTCTTCAGCTTTCAGTGCATGGTCATAAGAAGATACCATCAGTACTGGCACACCAAAAGCGCGCCCTACTTCGACAATTTCTTTTTTGACCGGACAAGCATCCCCATCCACGACTATAGTTCTAGATTGGGACTTCTTCTCCATGATCATCACCAATTTCCCGTGTAATATATATACGCCCTCACCGCAAGAAATCCTTCTTTCTATGCATAAATACGGAACGGATGTCAAATGACGCATTGGCACCGTTCCGTATATTTATACCCCAAACCAACATTCTATACCATAAGACACAAACTTTTCTTATAGATGTTGTTCAAAAAGCTTTCCTTTGATCAAACGTCGAATCTTGAATTCAGCCGGGAACTCAGGTGCTCAGTCGTCTACCAGACGAGCTTGCCAAAATCAGCAAACGCCTTGGAGTCAGCATCAATCCCAGCAAGCAGAGCTAAACGGTTAGCACGTACCTGCTCATCCTCCGCCATAACCATAACCGAATCGAAAAATACTGTAACAGCATCTTTTAGACCCGAGAGAATACGAAGTGCTTCTTCGGCATTATTCGCAGACATCGCTTCAAGATACGGTGTGTGTAACTCCTGCCATGTATTGTACAGCTGCAGCTCAGCATCTTCTTTAAGCAAAGAAGGATCAATCACTTCGCTGGTTGCTTTCGCTGCCAGATTACTGACACGAGTGAGTGAATCTACGGTAATTTTGAAGTCTGCCTGGTCTAACACAGCACTCATAAGTGCACGGCTTCTGCCTACAAAATCTACCACATCATCAAAGCCCGCCGCTGTAACAGCGTCCACAACATCATAGCGTACATTGTCGGATAAAAGGCGTTTAACACGCAGACCGAAGAACTCGTACAGGTTTATACGTAGTTCATCGTCAGAATGTTTCGAATTCCCTGAATTTTTATGAATTTCAATCGCTGCTTCAAAAATTTCACGCAGTGTAATCGGCAATTTATGCTCAAGCACGATTTGAACGATCCCTGCAGCCTGACGACGCAGTGCGTAAGGATCCTGGGAACCTGTAGGAATAATACCGATGGAGAAGCATCCTACAATCGTATCGATCTTATCCGCAATGCTGACAACCGAGCCGGCATCTGTCGAAGGTACTGCATCTCCAGCGAATCGTGGCTGATAATGTTCGAAGATCGCTTTTGCCACAGTTTCAGGCTCTCCTGCTTTGCGTGCATAATCTTCGCCCATAGTGCCTTGAAGTTCCGGGAATTCATAAACCATTTGAGTCACAAGGTCGAATTTGCAAATATCAGCAGTCCGACTTACTTCAGTGAGGGACCTATCAGACAATCCCAACTTTACAGCAAGACGATCGGAGATTTGGCGAATACGACGAACTTTATCTCCAACACTGCCAAGTTCTTCATGGTAGACGATATTCTCTAATTTGGCTAGTGCATCGTCAATCTTCATCTTTTGATCTTCTTGATAGAAGAATTTGGCATCTGATAGACGAGCACGGAGCACCTTCTCATTACCCTTAGCAATAACATCCAAAGATACTGCATTCCCGTTACGTACCGTTACGAAGAAAGGTAGAAGTTTGCCTGCTGCATCAAATACTGGGAAATACCGCTGATGCTCACGCATCGAAGTAATCAGCACATCCTGCGGAATGTTCAAGAACGATGGGTCAAAGGTTCCAAACAGTACGGTAGGTGTTTCCACTAGGAACAGTACTTCCTCCAAAAGATCCTCTTTGATCGCAATCGTCCAGTTTTTTTCTTCAGCCAATTGGTTGATTTGTTTCAGGATCAGTTCTTCCCGTTCCTTCACATCTACAAGGACATGCTGCGCACGCAAGCTCTCCACATATTGTGCCGGCTCCGAAATTACGGTCTCTGTTCCTAGAAAACGATGTCCACGGCTCACATTACCTGCTTTTACATCCGTGATTTCCAAATCAATAATATCTTTTCCAAAAAGAGCAACTAACCAGCGGATCGGACGCACGAATTTAAAATCGTAAGCTCCCCAACGCATGTTTTTCGGAAAAGTCATTGCATTTACGATCCCCAAAAGACCTTCAGAGAGCAACGAAGCTGTTTCTACCCCTGCACTATTTCTAGTAGCATAAATATACTCAACTCCAGCAAGCTCTTTGAATGTAAATTGATCTGGAGATACACCCTGACTACGGGCAAATCCTAAGGCAGCTTTACTCCAGTCCCCGTTGGCATCCAGTGCGATTTTGCGCGATGGTCCTTTAACCTCTTCGCTAATATCCTCTTGCTTCTCAGCCGCATCCTTAACCAAAACAGCGAGACGACGTGGTGTTGCATAGGCAGTAACTCCAGCATGGGTAATCCGTGCAGAATCCAACCACTTGGATGTTCTATCTTGTAGCTGTTCCATCGCAGCGCGGATAAAACGTGCTGGAATTTCCTCCAGACCGATCTCAAACAGGATATCTTTAGACACGGTCAGCACCTTCTTTCTTCAGCAGCGGGAAGCCAAGCTTCTCGCGTTCCTCAAGATATGTTGCCGCTACAGAGCGGGCAAGATTACGCACTCGGGTAATAAATCCAGTCCGTTCAGTAACACTGATGGCTCCACGCGCATCCAACAGATTAAAGCTATGTGAACATTTCAACACGTAATCGTAGGCTGGGAATACAAGATGTTGCTCCATCGCTCTACGCGCTTCTTCTTCGTACATGTTGAATAGTGAGAATAGCATTTTTACATCAGATACTTCAAAGGTGTAAGTAGAATGCTCAAACTCCGGCTGATGAAAAACATCACCGTAAGTCATGCCGCTAACCCATTCAAGATCGAATACATTTTCTTTATCTTGAATGTAGGATGCTAACCGCTCCATACCGTAAGTGATTTCTACGGCTACTGGATTGGCTTCAATTCCACCCACCTGTTGGAAGTACGTAAACTGAGTAATTTCCATACCATCCAGCCATACTTCCCATCCTAGACCTGCACAACCGAGTGAAGGGTTCTCCCAGTTATCCTCAACAAAACGGATATCATGCAAGAGCGGATCAATGCCGAGTGCTTTCAAACTATCCAAGTAAATCTCTTGAATGTTATCTGGCGATGGTTTGATAATAACTTGAAATTGATGATGCTGATACAGACGGTTCGGGTTTTCTCCATAGCGTCCATCGGATGGGCGACGTGAAGGCTCTACATACGCAACTCTCCATGGTTCAGGACCTAGTGAGCGTAAAAATGTCATAGGGTTCATTGTACCGGCGCCTTTTTCAGTGTCATAAGGCTGTACGATAATACAGTTCTGTTCAGCCCAGAACTGCTGCAGCGTCAAAATCATCTGCTGAAAGTTCATAATACCGTCTCCTTCGCTTTACAAGTTTTTAAAATATAAGAAGTATAAGCATCACACAATACTTATTTCTTATATTTTTCGCATAAACGTTCACCGTTCTTACAAGGACGTCGAAGGCGTTTATGCTTGCCTCTGCTTACTTAAAACTTCTTACCATGGAGGCGGCATTTTTCGCTCCGGACAGCAACAAAAAACCCCCGCCCCCATGCCTGATTAACAGACATAGGACGAGAGCTTAACTTATTCTCCCGCGGTTCCACCCTACTTGATTCCAACCTTGATTCAGCAAAATTACTGCTAAAGACAAGAACGAAATCCACTTTCATTCGCCATATCCGTACTCCCGGGTGCCATGTTCATGAACATTGTCCCGCCAGGCTCTCACTACCCCCGGCTCGCTGAATCGCGACAAAAACGCTCACTACTTTCCCGATCAATGCACGTTCTCCCAAAATGGAGCAAAACGGCGATAAATCTTATAATTAAACTGATCCTATAGTAACGGAAAAATCAGATTTCGTCAAATCTTGTACTTGTCGAGCTGATCTAGGAAATTCTGTGATTTCAGCTTTAATCCAAGCTGCACATCCATAAAGGCTCGCATAATTTTCTTCAGTTCATCACGGCTGCTTTCTTTAACATCCACATTCCCTAATCTAGTTAGATCAAGTCTGGCGAATAAACGCAACAATTTCAATGCGCGGGCAGAGACCTCCATTGCTGGAGGATCATTATGTTTACAGCTGCGGCATAGTGCCCCGCCCAGGCGAGGGCTTATCAGCAGTTGTTCATCAGGCTTTTCAGCTCCACATATCACACAGGTGTCGAACTCTGGACCATAACCAGCCGCTTGCAAAATCTTCATTTCAAAAACATTTATAATAACTCCAGGTTCCTTATCTTCTTCAAGTGCGTTCAAGCAAGCCGTAAGCTGGCGAAACCAGAAGCTCCCCGTTTCCTCATCATGCAGAACTTTATCAAGCAGTTCACAAGCGTAAGACGCATATGCAGCTTTGATCAAATCCTCACGCAATGGGTGGTGAGACTTCGTGATTTCGCCGGAATTCAGCGTCCCAAGACCTCCGTTATTTCTAAAAAAAACAAATTCCCCGACGGTGAACAGCTGGATCAGGGCAGCATGGCGGCTTTTGACCTTCTTAGCGCCTCGTACCAGAACTCCTACTTTCCCGGCGTTCTCGGTGCAAAGCGTAATGATTGCGTTCCCCTCGCCGTAGTCCATGCTGCGGATGACGATCCCTTCCACCCTGTGTAGCATGCCTCTTCCCCCAACCATTCGGCAAGCAACCAGTCCTTATTGCGCTTCTTCATCACAGACCTTCTCTTCTTCCACTAGCTGTAATCCACTGTCTTCAAGTGGATAGCCAGCTTCCTTGTATAGCAGGTAAGCATCGACGTCTCCTGTCATTGCAAAATACTTCCACGAAAAGTTTCGCATTCGTATTCATCCTTTCTTGGGAAAGACGATGTCTCTTCAAGAATTAGGATGTGCGATGAGCCAGGTTCTATCCTTGCAATTCCTGCCAAACGAGGAATGACGGAAATAGATCTTAAAGGTCTTTATGGAAGCCCAAATCCCGCAGAACGCGGTCCTGATTGCGCCAGTCTTTTTTCACTTTTACCCAAAGCTCCAGAAAAATCTTCGAACCCAAAAGGTTCTCAATGTCTGTCCGAGCCCGTCTGCCAACCTCTTTCAGCAGCGCACCTTGCTTACCGATAATAATCCCCTTTTGCGAATCACGTTCGACAAAAATAACGGCAGACACATGTACCACACCATTCGGCTCAACCCTCATATCTTCGATAGCCACAGCAATGGAATGCGGTACTTCTTCGCGCGTCAAATGCAGAATCTTCTCACGGATTAGTTCTGCGCACACAAATTGTTCAGGGTGATCCGTAATTTGATCTTCTGGGTAGTATTGTGGACCTTCTGGCAAATACTTAGCGACTTGCTCTAACAGCGTGTTAACATTGCTGCCCATCTTAGCGGAAATCGGAATGATTTCAGCAAAGCTATGCAGCTTGTTATACTCAGCCATAAGCGGGAGCAATGCTTCCGGCTCTATTTTATCGATCTTGTTGAGCACAAGAATAACCGGCGTCTTAAGTCCGTTTAATTGCTCAGCAATGTATCGGTCTCCACCGCCCAAACCATCTGCAGCGTCCACAAGGAACAGCACAGCCTCAACTTCACCCAGCGTGCTCATTGCTGTCTGGTTCATGTAGTCGCCTAGCTTGGACTGTCTTTTATGAATACCTGGTGTGTCCAGGAACACGATTTGTGAATTATTCGTTGTATAGACCCCATGGATTTTGTTTCTAGTGGTCTGTGGCTTATCCGACATGATTGCAATCTTCTGTCCAATAACCTGGTTCATGAGTGTCGATTTGCCTACGTTCGGTCTGCCGATAATTGCGACAAAGCCTGATTTGAATTTCATATTATCTTCCTTCCATACTTTCCTTCTAGTTCAACCTTTTTCAAACATTTATTCTTTTTTAAAAAGCTTTTTCGATCCCTCTAAATCCCCCTTCGTCGGGGGATTTAGAGAGCCCCGTCCCGCTGGATACCCGGAAATAGGCGTATCTGCAACGTTCGGCGGGATTAGAGGGACGATGTGCATGAGCGCTTTCGTCCCTATCGGGGACACGCTTCATTGCGGCTTATCCCCACGGCTCGCACACTTCTGAGCTCACGATGATAAAGAAAGCAGAGATGTAGCTACAGGCAGGTTTATAAGTAACAATGTGCTAGAATTCGCTGGCTCCGTTTACATCTGCTAGGAATCGCTAGCGGCTTTGCCGTGGTGCTTACCTCGTAATGTTACTCTAACAACACATAATTTGCATCATTCTAACCTAACTTGATGATGAACGCACACTTTTAATTGTATTTTGTACAGTTAATTCGACTTAGAGCTATGTCTTTGGTGTGTTAGTTGTATTCTGTGCAATTAAATTCTGTCTTACGAACCAACTATGGATTTAAACAAGAAATTAATTGTATTTTCTACAACTAAACATAGATTAATGTGAACTCCGGGCGATTTAACTGTACATTGTGCAATTAAAACAGCAACCTTCGTCAATCTAAGCTTGATCTGCCTTTAATCAGGCATAAATCAAACTCTCGTTTTACTCAGGAGCTTGTCCTTGCTTCAGATCCACAGGACCAAATGCGCCTGGGAGTAATTCTCCCACAGTGGTCTCAACGATATCACCCTTCATGTTTCCAAGGATAACCTTCATGTCTGGTGAACACAACTCAATCATAACTTGCCGGCATACACCGCAGGGTGATACAGGACCATCTGAATCGGCAACAACGGCGATCGCCTTAAATGAACCGATAGCATGACCGTCGGCGATAGCACGGAATAAAGCTGTCCGCTCTGCGCAATTGGTTGGGCCAAAAGCAGCGTTTTCTACATTACATCCGTGATGAATATGACCATCCTGATCAAGGAGGGCGGCTCCGACTCCGAATCGGGAGTAGGGAATATATGCCTTAGCACGTGCTTTAATCGCTTCTTGCATAAGAAGAGCGGAATCCATATTGGTTCCTCCTAAAGTTTTGTTAGCGTTTCTTCATGGAAATACTTCGTACAAAACTACTTCGGAAGCATTCACTTCGTTTTGTTAGCGTTACTTCATAGAAATACTTCGTACAAAACTACTTCGGAAGCATTCACTTCGTTTTGTTAGCGTTACTTCATAGAAATACTTCGTACAAAACTACTTCGAAAGCATTCACTTCGTTTTGTTAGCGTCACTTCATAGAATTATCTTCGTACAAAACTACTTCGGAAGCATTCACTTCGTTTTGCAGAGCGTTACACCGTAGAATTACTTCGTACAAAACTCGCTTCCTAAACATCCAGTAACCAAAGAGGCGGAATCGCAAAACGCGGGTCCGCCTCTCCCCTGAATTGAATTGTAACCTGATTATGACATAAGTCCGCTAATCCAGTCCATCACCGGGTGGTAAAAAACATAGACCCCAACTAAGACAGCAAACACCGCCGTAAGAAGCACAGCTCCTGCGGCGGTATCTTTAGCTCTCTTAGCCAGTGGATGAATCTCCGGCGAGATCAAGTCTACCGTCGCTTCAATTGCCGTATTGAGTAGCTCGGCGGTTAAGACAAGCGTGATTGAAAAGAGCAACAGCATCCAACTGGCCAGTGGAAGTCTGAACACGGCAGCGGCAACAAGTACAACCACAGCCAAACAGCAATGCACCTTCATGTTAAGCTCGGATTTGAAAGCCGACACGATGCCTTGCGATGCAAACCGAAAAGAGTGCCAGAACTTCTTGTGTCCTACCGCCGTGTTCTTCACCATTAGCGAGTCAACCCAACCTGAGCCAGTACCTTCTCTTGCTTAGACATCATCTCAGCCTCTGAAGCTTCATCCTGATGATCGTATCCTAACAAGTGCAGAAATCCGTGCACGAAGAGGAAACCAAGCTCACGCTCCAGCGAATGACCATATTCCTCCGCTTGCTCCTGAGCACGAGTTACGGAAATGATGATATCTCCCAGTACGTCCGGAACATCTTCCAGCGCTTCGCCTTCTTCTACTTCGTATATAATGTCCAGCTCGTCCTCTCCGCTTTCATTCATCGCAAAAGAAAGTACGTCTGTCGGACGGTCAATTCCCCGGTATTCCAAATTCAGCTCATGAATACGAGTGTTATCGACAAAAGTAAGCGCAACCTCTCCCTTATCGATCCCTTCCGCTTCACCTGCTTTTTGCAAAATGCTCTCCAGCAGCGCTATGAGATCGTCCTTTATCTCGTATTCTTCTTGCTCGTTATCCCAAACGATCTCCAAACTCATGGGTTAGCTGCCCCTTCCTCTTTTTTCGGCTTACGCACATCTTCTGGGTATTCGATCCGTGAATGGAAAATTCCCATGACCGTTTCTTTCAGCGTCCGTGCAATAATGTCCAATTCTTTAATCGTTAAATCACATTCGTCAAACTGATGATCATCCAGTCGACTCTTAATAATTTTTTCAATCATCGTCTCCACCTGTAGGACAGTTGGTTTACGCAATGATCTCACCGCAGCTTCAACACTGTCGGCGATTCCGACAACGGCCGATTCCTTCGATTGAGCCTTCGGACCAGGATAACGGAAATCTTCTTCTGTAAAATCAGGCTCTACACCTTTTTCTTCCGCCAGCTTCAGTGCCTTATGATAAAAATAATGCAGGAACGTAGTTCCATGATGCTGCTCCGCAATATCACGAATCGGCTTAGGCAGCTTATATTCTCGCTGCATTTCCACCCCATCGCGGGCATGGGCCACTATGATAGATTTACTAAGCTTCGGTTCAATAGAGTCATGCGGATTTTCCATATTATTCTGATTCTCAATAAAATAAAACGGACGTTTTGTTTTGCCGATATCATGATAATACGATCCTACACGGCACAGTAGACCGTCTGCTCCAATCGCTTCCGCGGCAGCCTCCGACAGGTTACCTACCATTACACTATGGTGATAGGTTCCCGGTGTTTCGGTAAGAAGCTTGCGCAGCAACGGATGGTTTGGATTAGACAATTCTACCAGCTTCAGTGCTGATAGAATCCCAAAGGTTGCTTCGAAGAAAGGCATCAGACCAATCACAAGCACCGCAGTCAAAAGTCCACTCGCAAAAGCAAAACCAACGGCATACAGCGTGCTTACATCTTTCCATTCTCCACCAGCTAACAGCATCAGCATAAAGACAGTCACACAACCAAAAAGGGATACCATAATCCCACCTTTTAATAATGTGGAACGCTGACCTGCACGATGAGTGGCAAAAATAGCCACATAACAAACAACAATTGAAAAGAATCCAAAAGTGAAATCAAACACCGAATTCTGCTGAACATTCAAAATGATACTGGCGAGTATACTGATCAGAATAGAACAGAAGTACGCTAATGTCATATCCAGAAGCATGGTAATCAGCATAGCACCAATGGCTACTGGAGCCAGATACCCAAGATAGGAATGGACATCCGTCTGCAAAATTGCGGTCAACCGCATAGTGATAATCGTAATAACAAAAACAAGCACCAGCATTAATAACTGGGAATTATTATACTTGAAGCCCGCGGTTCCGCCTGAGTATCGGATAAATACCATCAAACCCGCAGAAAGCATGGTAGCAAGTAATAGCAATCCAACCTGAGGCCAATAGTTGACCTCATTACTTAGCAGGCCATTCTCATCCAAAAGAGCGTACAGCTCAGGAGTGATTTTTTGCCCTTTAGCCACGAGGACGTCCCCTTGTTCAATGAACACATCAGGTGTGTTCTCACGAGCCTGTACCTTTGCTTCCTTCGTTGCATCTTCGTCATAGAACTTATTGCTTGTTATAACGAGCCGGACTAACTCTTGCACAACCTCACGCGCCGTACGCTGACTCAGTGAGCTGATACTGACCTGCTCCGCCACTTTGGCGCGTGCAGTCTGGGCGTCCGTGATTTGATCATTCATCAGCCTAGTTACAATATCACGGGCGACTGGCTTCATTTCGATAATGTCCTGAGAGGTCAGTCGTGGAATCTTAATATAAGTTTCATCAGGAATGACATAGGTCTGCTCTTTTATGACAGATTGCATTTCCTCCAAAAGATGATCGGAATAAGTGCCTCCGCCCCGATTTGAGGCTATGAAATTCAAAATAAAATCATTGGCTCTCTGCGGGATTTCATCACGATAAATCTCTGTCTTATCGCTTTGCGAAATCAAATCATCCTGATTCAGGCGATCAATCCGGTCCAGTAGCGATGTCACAAGATTATCGGCCCTCATCGGGATGATTTTATACTTTGGAGATACACCTTCGGCCGCTTCTTCCGCCGCCTTTAGTGTTGCCTTCTTGTCCAAAATTTGCTTAGGCGCTGTTATCTCCTTCGCGCTGAGCGTATTCTCTTTAATATCGTATCGCTTAGGTAGTAGATCGGGCGACAGACTGAAGTAGAACACAAGTCCGAGTAACAGGAAAAGAGCATAGCGTGTCGCCGCGCTATACTTCCACCCGTTGTTCGTATATACAAATCCGCTTAATTTAGATGGTTGCTTTGAAGCCATGAAGACAATCCCCTTTATTGGAGGTTTTCGGCAGAGCGGTCATAGGCAACGATTATTTTCTGCACCAGGGAATGCCGTACTACATCCTGTTCCGCGAAGTAGACAAAGCCAAGTTCTTCTATGCCGGATAAAATTGCTTTGGCTTCAATCAAACCGGATTTCTTGCCGCGGGGCAGGTCAATCTGGGTAACGTCACCTGTAATCACCATTTTGGACCCGAAGCCGAGTCGAGTCAAAAACATTTTCATTTGCTCAGGCGTTGTATTCTGCGCTTCATCCAGGATGATAAACGAATCATCCAGCGTACGTCCGCGCATATATGCCAGCGGGGCAATTTCAATTAATCCCCGTTCAAGCGCCTTAGCCACCTGATCGGGCCCCATAACGTCGTATAAGGCATCATATAACGGACGGAGGTATGGATCTACCTTTTCTTGCAAATCCCCTGGAAGGAACCCTAGACTCTCTCCCGCTTCTACTGCAGGACGCGTAAGAATGATACGCTTAACAGAACCTTCTTTTAGTGCTGTAACTGCAAGCACTACTGCCAAGTAGGTCTTCCCTGTTCCTGCAGGACCGATTCCGAATACAATATCACGCTTCTTGATCGTTGTCACATAATGCTTCTGGCCAATCGTTTTGACACGGATAGGCTTTCCACGAAAAGTTGTTGTAATTTCTCCTTTGAACAAATCGAGCAATTGATCGACTCGAAAGTCTTTCGCCAGCTCCACAGCGTACTGCACGTCACGTTCAGTAAGTATGTATCCGCCCCGAATGAGGGACAGCAGCACATTAAACAATTGCTCCAGCATGTCTACTTCCCGCTCCGCACCACGTATCGTTAACTCTGCTTCACGGGAATCAATAATAGCGGGAATTTCACTCTCGATGATTTTTAGGAATCCATCCTGCGGGCCGAACAGCGATTGCGCTTCTCCCGCATTTTGCAAAGTTATACGAATGCTTGCAGTCTGTTCTGACAAGTAGCCTCATTCTCCTCAATTGTTTACTATTGGCAGTTCTTCGGAAATTTTCTCTTCTACTTCAAAGATCACTTTCATATAAACTTTACCATTCTCTTTCTTCTCATGCAAAACTTTTTGACTTTTGATTACGCTATCAACGCCATAACGCGCCAAAATATCATTCTTCGCCCGCTCGATTCCCTTTTCAAATCCAGCCTCGGGAGTCAACGTCTCACTCGTTTCACTAATCTCCAATTCTTTCTCAGTCATTAGGCCCAGCGGAAGCTTAATGGACCGCCAGGACAGCGGATCATGCTCAGTAAGCGTCCGTGATTTCTCGAAAAGAGATTCGCCATAACCCCATAGCTGTATAGCCCATTTGCCAAGCACCAGATAGGTTCGATCCTTACGTTCCCCTGTATATGAGCTGTTCGTTGTTGTAAGAGGCACCTCTATATTGTATTCATGCCATACTAGGCCTTTAACCTCACCTTTAGCTACCACGTACTGTACATTTTCTTCGTCGCCTAGAGCACCAGAGATCAGAATATCGCCTTTTTTAACCCGAGAGTTTCGAGCCACAACCGGTCTGCCCTGCTCCGCATATATTTCAGTTACCACCGCATCTGTTCTGCTAATCAAATGCCGCTGACTAAGTAGAGGTTTGATATCCGGCTGTTTAGATTCTACCACTTGAATTTTAATGCTCGTCCCCGTCCGCTGCACCCCTATCCATGAAACGCCAGGTAATTGGGCTAGGAGCCCCTTAGAGAGCTTGTCCGGCTCATCCAGACGCCATATCCACTGAAAAGGATACACGCCCTCCTGGCGAGCAGCAGCCAATATATCCTCAGAGGCGATCTTTTCATTCCCCTCGACTCTGATGCTCCACACCATCGTAGATAACATAAAGAGCGTAATCCCGAATACCAATATCCCTATGCCAAAAAATTTCCGTTTCCACAGACGCGCCATCAGAAATGGTAGTCCGCTTCTTCCTGTAACGCGCATCCGACAGCCTGTCTTTTTTAAAATCGGACGGAGGACATAAAAATCATCCAGAAGCAGCTTAAGGGAAGCGCCGCCCTCAGCGGGCCTCACATCCCAAATCACTATCCCTGCTTCAGAAATGACATTAATAAATCTCTCCACCTGAGGCCCCGTCACAAGCAGTGTAACGGATCCCCGCAGTGCTGAAAGAGGTGGTTCCTTCATGATTTCCCCTCGCTTTCGTTATATCTGATCTCTCCGATAATGCCTTCTACCGCCAGTTCCTGGCCAAGAATATTGCGGATGACAAGATTCTCTCCCGTAATTTCAAGCGATCCTTTAGCTAAAGCGAGCTTAAGCTGGCCTGATGAAAAATGCAGCACGCCGCGATGGTTCTCGATATACAGTTCTTTGTTGCCGATCAGGGTGATCCGGGGCATTTCCTGTAATAAATCCTGTGGTAGATCTAGCACCCCGTTTGTCCATCCCCGCAGCCTGCGGCCAATACGGGTCATAAGTAGACGTTCCCCCTTCCTGCCTTCTGTACACCTTATGCGGCAACGCTTTTGTTTATGAGAAGAAGTAATAAAGGAGCACCTTCCAGGTAAAAAAAATGCAAAAAAAAGCCTTGGCCTCCTATCGCAAAGATAGGAAAACCAAGGCTTAATTGTTACTATGCTCGAAATTACGATCGTCGGGTGGAATGCGGCTGGCGAGCACGCGGAGGTCCTAGAATCTCCGCCCAGACTACACCATTGCGCAGTTCATCCCTATTCCCTGTTCTATTTGACTGAACAGCTATGTCAGAGGACGAATTCTTCGTCTTCTTCGACTTGGGATCCGCTCCTGCTATTCCATCAAAAGCAGATTGAAGACGCCGCACCTCTTCCTGCATTCTTTGTGTGCGCAGTTCAACTCCGTCATCAGCGTACTCCAAAGACATACCTTCTCCAGTAGAATAATCTGGCGTTGGGATGTAGGCAGGCTCTGGAAAGGCAGGTGATGCGTCATACTCACGGGAGGATGTAGTAACAGGGGTTGGAAAACCACTGCCAGACTGTTCCGGTCGGTCTCCGTTCCCGTCTACATCCTTATTACGGCGGAGAGAATTCCCTTCTCCTCCACCAAAAGTAGGCATTCCTCCGCGTGTAGCACCTTTGGGCTTGTTCTTTGTAGCCTTGTTCACATTGGATACAATCGCGAAGATAATTACCGCAACAATATAGATCCAGCTCATGGAGATTCACATCCCCTTTTATTTGTTATTGTTAGGACGATTATTGTCGTCCTGATCATTCATTTTGCCGAGGGAGCCGCGCATTTGCGTATCCGCCTCAATATTTTTGATGTTCATGTAGTCCATCACACCGATTTGACCATTTCTGAGCGCCTCAGCCATCGCCATAGGCACCTGAGATTCAGCTTCAACAACAAGCGCCTTCATCTCAACTACACGTGCCTTCATCTCTTGCTCATGAGCAACAGCCATTGCTCTGCGCTCTTCTGCCTTGGCTTGCGCAATACGTTTATCTGCTTCTGCTTGCTCGGTTTGAAGATAAGCACCGATGTTCTTACCTACATCGATATCCGCAATATCAATGGATAGGATCTCGAAAGCAGTTCCTGAATCCAGACCTTTGGACAATACTGTACGGGAAATCAAATCCGGATTCTCCAGGACATCTTTGTGTGAATCACTCGAACCCACTGTTGTTACAATCCCTTCACCAACACGGGCAATGATTGTTTCTTCACCTGCACCACCCACGAGACGGTCGATATTGGCACGTACAGTAACACGTGCTTTTACCTTCACTTCAATCCCGTTTTTAGCGACAGCCGCAACAACTGGTGTTTCAATTACACGAGGGTTAACACTCATTTGCACAGCCTGAAGTACATCGCGACCTGCAAGATCAATAGCCGCTGCACGAGTGAATTCTAGAGGAATATCTGCACGTTGTGCTGCAATAAGCGCATTAACAACCCGGTCTACGTTACCACCAGCGAGATAGTGACTCTCCAGTTGATTAATATTCAATCCAAGACCTGCCTTAGTCGCTTTAATCATTGGATTAACGATGCGACTTGGTGTTACTCGACGCAGTCTCATCGCCACTAGTGTAATAATGCTGATTCTTACCCCTGACGCCAATGCTGAAATCCAGAGCATGACCGGGAAGAAGCTTAAAAATACGCTCAACAAAATGATCACGACTACCGCGATGAACAAAAAAGTAATTAAAGATGCTTCCATAACCTTATAACCTCCAGTAAATTATTGTGGAGCTTCAATTCTTCATACCCTTTATCTTTTACCTTATTCCTTAATTTCCTTCACCACAATCCGTCCGCCCTCAACTTTTACAACTGAGACCGGTGCATTAACGCTAATAAAGCTGCCTTCTGTAACGACATCTACCCGCTCGCCGCCAATCATAGCTGTTCCAGATGGACGAAGTGGCGTAATACTGTTTCCTATAGCTCCAACTAGGCTTAACTTCTCTTCAACAGGAACAAATCCCTGATCTTTAGAAAGCGTATCCTTTAAAATAAACCTATTCCAAATTCCACGTTCTTTAAATGCGACAGCCACAATCACAATGACTACAATAGCAGCCGCGAATGCGATACCCAGACTAAACAATGCATGTGTAAAGCTGTATGCTGCGCGTACGACACCTGCCACAAGACTCACGGAACCGAGTAACCCCAATATCCCAAAGCTCGGCACGAACAGCTCCAGCACAAGCATGACAAGTCCGATTATGAATAAAAGCCAAGTCTCAGATCCGGCAAACCCTGCTACAGAATTTCCGAAAAAATATAAAACAAAGGCTAATGTTCCAATAATCCCAGGTGCACCAAAGCCCGGTACGATCAACTCAATCACAATACCTGTGATCCCGATGAATAACAGAATCGTCATAATAATCGGATTCGTCAGAAATTGCGACATTTTTTCGGCACCCGTATGCTCCACACGAAAAATGTCATCTGTAGTATAACCTAACCAAGTAATCGCCTCTTCAGGAGTGGTTGTAATTTGATCAGCATAGCCAGCTTTTAAAGCTTCTTCACTAGACAAGGCAATAATTTCGCCCTGCGCTTTAGATACCCCTAGATCCGGCTTATCCACAACTAAATTACTATCGACCATTCCCGCAGCAATATCAGGATCACGCTCATTTAGAGCAGCGGCTCCAATCATTTTCGATTTCCAGTAGGACACCATCTTCGCGTCATCTACTTTCTGGCCGCTACTATCCACGAGAGATGCTGAACCGATCATGCTGCCCGGCTTCATGATGATTGCACCTGCGTTTAGTGCTATGTAACTGCCTGCAGAAGCGGCATCACCTTTAATAAATGCAGCTGTTGGTATGTCACTATCTCTTACCATGGTCCCAATCTGTTCTGCTGAATTCACCAATCCACCAGGTGTATCCACCTCAAGTACAATTAGAACTGCGCCATAATTAGCAGCTTCTGCAAACCCTCTTTCCAAAAAGCTTTGCAGACCTCTTTCAATTTTTTGATCAACCGGAATAATAAACACAGGGCCTTTCTTCATCTCGCCACTTGCAGCTTTCGGCGCTTTTGGAGCTGTTACATCAGCGCTTACATTCGGGATAAACGGTGTTAATAGCAGTAACAGCAAAACAACGGGAATGCTGGCTAACATTATTTTCCGTAATCTTTTCAATGTTTTTACCTCCCTTCTTCAACTTGACCCGGGACACATAAACGTTATTACGCTGAAAACGGATTTACGTTTCAAAACAAGCTAAAACGCCTACAGCGTCCAAATAAGGACGGTAAGCGTTTATGCGAGAATTATAAGGATAAAGTATGGTGTGAAACTAATAATTTCTTATAATTCAAAGAAAAGCACCCCTTTTACAAGGGGTGCTGGCGCTATATTATTGCAGAAATTGTTGAACCGCTTGGTTCACGAGTTTACCATCGGCGCGACCTTTGACCTTAGGCATCAGTGCGCTCATGACCTTACCCATTTCACTTTTCGAAGAAGCACCGGTTTCCTGGATGGTCTGCTGTACAATTGCTTTAATTTCTTCTTCGGAAAGTTGCTCGGGAAGATACTTAATAATAATCTCGATTTCTGCCTTCGTACTCGCGGCAAGCTCGTCGCGACCCGCTGATTCAAATTCTTGGAGGGCATCTTTGCGCTGTTTGATTTCACGACTAAGGATATCAAGCACTTCGTTGTCGTCCAATGTTCTCTTCAAATCTATTTCAAGATACTTTATTGTAGAACGAACCATTCGAATCGTGGAGAGCGTGAACTTGTCCTTACTCTTCATCGCTTGCTTCATATCTTCGTTCAATCTCTCGCTAAGATTCATGCGTGGGTAATCCTCCTAAAACTTTCTCTTACGAGCAGCCTCAGACTTCAGCTTTTTCTTAACGCTTGGCTTTTCGTAATGTTTGCGTTTCTTCACCTCAGCCAAGACACCATCTTTTGCGATGGAACGTTTAAAGCGACGAAGTGCAGCATCAATTGTCTCGTTTTTGCGAACTTTCGTTTCAGACACAGTTTCCCCTCCCTCCGACCATACCGTCCAAGAGCATAACACGGTTTATCAAATTCCATTATAGGTCAAACGGAAATAGGGTGTCAACCTTCGTGTTATTCTTTTTTTCTGGCAAGTTCTTCAACATTTAATGATTGTACTTATGCGTGAGAAGCTGAGTTTCCTGTAAGAGCTCCCAGCTTGGCCCCACCAAGCAAGTGATAATGAAGATGAGGCACAGCTTGTCCACTATCCGGACCACAATTATTGATCAAACGATAACCAGACTCAGCAATCCCAAGGTCGATAGCGATCTGTTGCGCTACACTGTGAATTTCTGCAATCAGCGGAAGATCCTCAGGTGTGACATCATTCATGGAAGCAATGAACTTCTTTGGAATGATCAACACATGTACCGGTGCAGCCGGCTCGATGTCGTAGAATGCAAGAATACGTTCGTTTTCAAATACTTTTTTGGAAGGAATAGTACCCTCAATAATTTTGCTGAACACGGTCTCCATAGAGTGCTTGCCTCCTAAAAATTGGTGAAATTTTGCTTCATCATAAGATAATCATACAGGATAATCACCAATTACGAAAGACGCTAGGAGATTCAACATCCACTCTCTAAAACTGTATCTATTACAGAATGAAATTCCTTAACAAATTAAGTCGTTCTATAAAAACACCCGTGGGTCTAAAAAAGGCAAAAAAAAGAGAAACACCCTTCACAGCTTATAAAGCTGATTCGGCGGCGGACGTATGAAAAGGAGTACTTTCCCTGTCATACGTCCGCCGAGGTGTTTCTAAAGTAATGTCGGCTTAGCTGTATTATAACAGCGCGATGATACTGTATCTGTGATATCAATCACACAGTTTAAAATCCTTCACATTTTTTCCAAAAGGATACGAGATCCTCCTCCGCCCTGTTCAGCAGGTACTACTACCAGCTTACGCGGTAATCTTGCACGAAGCTCTGGGACGTGGCTGATAATGCCAACCGACAGCTGATCGTTATGCAATCTTTCAAGTGAAGTAATCACTGTATCCAGCAGCTCTGGATCGAGCGTACCAAACCCTTCATCCAGAAAGAAAAACTGCAACGGATATTGTCCGCGGAGCTGGATCTGAGCTGAAAGAGCAAGTGCCAGGGAAAGGGATGTGAGGAAGGTCTCTCCACCAGACAGAGTTGAGACAGGTCTTCTTACCCCGCCGTTCCCGTCATCTCGGATTACAAAGCCGCCACCCGAATCAACCTCCAGCGCATAACGCTGTTTACTCAGGAAACGAAGCCGCTGAGAAGCGGACTGACACACCTGCATCAACTGCTCCTCCGCAATGTACTCAACAAAGGCATTCCCACGTAAGACAGTCTGCAGTTTGGATAGCTGATCTTGCAAAGAAGCGTGCTCAATCCGCTGAGTTTCAAGCTCCATCCAGCGAATATGCCGATGCCGCAAATCCTCCAGATCACGCTCTGCACGTGCTCTAGCTTGTAGAGATATTTCATCCTCAGTCTTGCTTTCTCTTAAGGTGATCTGGCTTACTTGCCATTCCTCTTCAGTTAAGCTGACCCCATCAAGCTTCTCTTCAATGTTACGCAGCTGCAAGGAGACCTCAGCTTCTTCGGCACGATGAGCACGTACCCTGGAAGAAGCGATTTCCCGTTCTTCGGGTGTGAGCGCTGCTCCTTCAACCTCAGCAGCTGAACTAAACGGTGAAGATGCCAAGCTTTGTTCCCATTGACTGGTAGCTGCTACGTAATGTTCACGCGCAGATTCTGCAGCCTGGCGAGAAATTGCAGCTTCCTTAACCTCATGCTGAGCCTTCTCCGCCGCCGTGAGATGCGATTGCTTACTTGCCTCCAGAGCCGTTAACAATTCCTGCAGACGTCCTTCACACGCCGCTAGAAGAGGAGCTGCCGCGCGACCATTCGTCCACTCCAGTAGACGCTGATCTTTTTCGCGTTGCAATTCTTCCTTCCCTTCGATCTGTGTGATCCACTGGGCCAGCTCTTTGTCCAATCCTGTTATGGTCTCTTGAAGGCTCTGCACTGAAGCGCTCTTCTCTTCCAGAAACTTGACGCTGATATCAAGACGCGATCTAATTTCTTCAGCTTGTGCATCCTTCGCAACCAGCTCACGATAGGCTTGTTCTACTTCACCTGGTGCCAAATCCGGGAATTGCTGAGCCCAGTTCTGCCGCATCGTCGTTAGCTGCGCGCTGAGTTCCTCAGCTTTGGCAGTAATTCCTTCCACCCAGCTACGTTCACCATCGACACCTGCTGCTTCTTTGAGGCACAGCTGCTGAACCGCCTGCATTGATTGCTGCCATTGTACCGCAGTTCGGCGCAGTTCACCGGACTGACCCTTTAATGCCAAAAGTGCAGCTTCAAGTTCTGACAATTCTTTTTCCCCGGGAATAGACACATCGGTTGGAGGAACTTCAGCAGTACTGAATTCTGAACCTGCAGCTGCAGGGTGATTTGCCGCTTCAATAACTTCATTTCCAAATACCTGCTCCAGCCATACTTGATCCTGTTCACGAAGACCGCGGAACAGATGACGAGCTTCTAATGCCCGTCTGGATAACGCCCTAACTTGCTGAAGCTTCATTTCCAGTTCCTGTTGCTCTAAGCTATTCTGCAACAATGCAGGTGCAGGATGATGCTCGCTGCCGCATACAGGACAAGGTTGCCCTTCTTCCAGCTCCTTAGCTAGTGCAAGGGACAATCTGTGAAGCTCTTGATCCTTCATAGCTGCTTCCAATGCACCAATATGTTGCTCTAGGCGCTCCGCTGCGGTGCGCGCAGCTTCTTCTGCTGCCAGCAGCTTCTCTTGATGCAGCGCCGCCTCGCGGATCAGTTGCCCGCGAGCAGCTTCCTGCGACTCGCGACGGCCCTCGGCCTCCGCGAGTCGCGCCTGCGCAGCCGCCAGGGCAGCGGCACGCTCGAGGCGCTCCTTCTCCGCCTTATCCCACTGGGATTCGGCGGAGTGCAGCCCTTGCAGTCTCTGCATCGCTTCTTGCAGAGACTGCCGCTCCTGGGAGCGGACACCGAGCGGCTGCAAGCTCTGCTGCAGCTCTTGCTGGCGCTTTTGGCCCTTGGCCAAAAGCTCACGCTCCCGAGTCATGCCCTCCCGCAGCTCCGCTAGCTTGCGGGAGGCCTCTTCGCGGCGCTCACGCAGAGCCGCGAGTTCGCGCCGTAGCGCCCCGAGCTCGGACTCGAGCTCGAGCGCGCGGCGGTAGGTGCCGGCCCCCTCCCGGAGGGCCGGCTCTTCCGCCGCAAGCGCGGCCTGCGCAGCAGCCGCGGCGGCAGCGGCACGCGCCGCCTCCTGCTCGGCGGCGGCGGCCAGCACCTCTTGGCCCTCCGCGCGGGCCAATCGGCTCTTAAAGGCTTCTTCCGCGCTGCGCCATGCTTTCAGCGCGGGAAGCCTTGCCTCGGCCTCGTCAGCTTGGCCGAGCTTCTGTTCAAGGAGGAAAATCTCCTCCTCCTTGGCGAGCAGCCCCTGCCGCTGCAATTCGCGGCGGGTGCGTTCCTCTTGGAGCTCGCGAATACGCGCGAAACGCTCCGAGACCTGCAATGCCGCCTCAAGCTTTCGGCGGCATTCCGCAGCATAAAGGGTGGCCTGCTCGAGGCGCTCCGCCGCTGCCTCTACATCCTCTTTGCCTGCGCTGCCAAGCCCCTGCTGCTCAGCGATGAGCGCGCGGAGCGCCGCCTCATTCTCCTTCACCCGTCGGCTAAGCTTGATTGCAAGCTGATCGCCATACTGTTCCAGATGGAACAGGCGCTGCAGCATTTGCCGACGATCTACGCCACGAAGCGATAAGAATTCGGCAAATTTCCCCTGCGGCAATACAACCGCTCGCGTGAAATCATCCATTTTTAGACCGATATGCTCCTCCACGCAGCGCGTAACATCTGCGAGCTTATCCGCCATGACGTTATCCCCGTCAGGTGTAATCTCAATGAAACGGCTAATCGTGTTACTGACGGTTTGCTCACCTGTCCGTTTGAACTTCCGTTCAACACGATAACGATGTGCCCCAGCGGAAGAAGTGAGCTCAAAGGTAAACGCCACGCTGAGTGAATCCTCAGAGTGATTCATAATCCCCTGTGTTCCATTAACAGCGCGCTCCACTTTCCCGTACATCGCCAAAGTAATAGCATCCAGCAAACTGGATTTACCGCTACCTGTTGGTCCAAAGATCCCGAACAGCCCCGTCTCACACAGACTTTCAAAATCTATTTCTTGCATTTCTCTATAACTCTGTAATCCTGCTACTTTTAATAGAATAGGCTTCACCTTAGTTCTCCTCTCCTTCCTCTGGCTGACGCCGTTCTTCTTCGGTTAGCTGTAAGAACAGCTCTATCAAGCTGTCTTCCGGCTCCGCTCCACCTGTCTGACGCTGATAGAATTTACGGAATAACTCTTGCACAGGCATACGCGAACGGGAAATTTGTTCGAGCTCCATCTCCATTTGCGGGTAGATCGGACGAATATGAATGATCCCCTCGCGTGACTTGCGCAAGCGTTGAATATCGTTCATCGACATAGCCTCACTAAGCCGAATTTCCAAATCTATAAAAGCAGAGGCATCTCTGCCTTCATCCAGCCAGGTATATACCTCCTGTAATCCGCCAGTGGAGCTCCATCGTACAAGTGGACGCCCACAACGAAGATAAATTTCTTCGAAGGTCGGTTCACCACCCGGCGCAACATCAATCAGCGTCACCGACTTGGCTTGCCCTGCTTCAGAAAAGCTGTATGCCAGCGGGGATCCGCTGTAACGGATCATTCCTTCCCCCTTAACTCGCTGTGCGCGATGGAGATGACCCAGTGCCGTATATTGCGCTCCACAGGCCAAAGCAGAAGGATCAACAGTATAAGCTCCGCCCACTTGAATTGGACGTTCCGAATCACTTTCCACTCCACCAAGCACATAAATATGGCTCATCGCCAAATTCACGGTCTTTGGTGTGAATTCCCGTCCCAACAGCTGCATGAGCTTGCCTACCCGCGCGCTGTAAGCCAGTCGAAGCTCCTCTTCCCCGCTGTCTCCAGCAAGAAGTTCACCGAGACGTGCCTCCGAGGGATAGGGAAGGGCTGCGATTTTAGCAATCTCACCCGTACGCGCAGCATGAATAGTCACTGGCTCAGAAGTAGGAAGACCCACCAATGTAATCCCCTGTCTTAATACAAGCGGTGAAACAGAAGATACGCGCTCCGGTTGGTCATGATTTCCGGCGATCACAACAAGTGGTCTTCCCCCTGAAGTCAGCCTAGCAGCAGCTTCATAGAATAGCTGTTCTGAAGCCGCTGGTGGATTAACGGAGTCATATACATCTCCCGTCATCAGAATCAAATCCACTTTATGAAAATCGGCGATCTCCACCAATTCATCTATGAACTGCTCTTGCTCCTTCTGCCGGCTTCTTCCTTCCAGCGTTCGGCCGAGGTGCCAATCTCCCGTATGCAATATCCGCATCTTCGTCCTCTTTCCCCGCTCTATGCGGCAATGAATAGATTTATAATTTCACAGCATGTCCGCCGTCAAAAAAGTACAGCCAAATTTCGCTGATCGGTTCTCCCAAAATATCATGTAATGCCTTGCTGTATAACTCTAGCTGAAAACGATATTTTTCCTTAAGCGCTTCTATCCCACCCTGATGTTCTAAAACAGAGTCCGTCTTATAGTCTAGCAGAATGATCCGGTCCTCTTCACGGAACAGGCAGTCAATCACCCCTTGGATCAGCACAGCTTCACTAAAGCCTTCATTATGATTCTCTGGGCTTAGCTCTGATACGGCTTTATTCATATAATCGAGCCCTCGATAAGCCTCGTCTGCGGGAACCATATAACTGAAAGGCATTTCTCTAAGCTTCCAAGAAGAATCTATTAATCTACGACCAAGTTCATTCGTATAAAAGGCCTCTATCTGAGCCGGTTCCACCGCCTCCACCTGCTCAGCAGTTAGAATAGCCACTCTCTCTAGTCGTGCTAATGTTTCTTCCACAACCTTAGGGTCAACTGAACCCTCAAGCGGAATATGCTGCATAACTGTATGGTAGGCTGTCCCGCGCTCCGCTGGGGTTAGACTGCGTTTCTCCATAAATTTCGGACGGCGTAAATGAAGACTGTCTGCTCCTGCCACATTTGTACGTTTATTGTTTTCTGTTGAGGTAGCAGGCTGGCCGCCTTCCTCTAGGAGATCATAAGAAGGCTGGTCCTGCATCGACAACAAAGCTTTTAACTCCGTAACAGAGGTTTTGGCAGGAATGCCAGAGGCAGCCGTATACGGATAAGGCCATTCTAGTCTTCTTGCAATCTCTTCGCTATTCTCTGATCTATAAACATTTACAGATGCACCTTTTTGCAGCGCCTTGAGTACAGTTAGACGTTCTTCTGCTTTGTCTTCAGCGTTATCCGCTGGAAGGAATGCCCCTGAATTCAGGTCGGAAGCATTCTGTACAGTGATGCTCCAGTTCGAGATATCGCTGTGCAGCACTGTCGAGACAGTACCTTCTGAACCACCTAGCTTACGAAGAATAGCCGCTGCCGGATGCCGGATCAATGCCGGTCCAACCCAGTCCAAATAGCTACGTCCCCGGGCTAATAAATGATCGGCAAGCAACAGCTCTTCCCGATTCTGCACACTGCTCCAGCTAGCGATTTTCCTTGGTAAATCTCTTACGGTGCCGACTAGAATCATCTTATCTCTCGGCCGAGTTAAAGCTACATATAACACCCGCATTTCCTCAGCCAATAATTCAAGTCGTGTTCGACGATTAATAGCCAAATAAGGAAGCGTTGGGTAGCTGACACGTGTTTCCCGCTCCACAAAACGTGGTCCGAAGCCGAGTTCTTTGTGCATCAGGAATGGAGAGTGCAGATCCTGCCGATTAAACTGCTTCGCCATACCCGCTATAAAAACAACAGGGAACTCCAAGCCTTTGGATTTATGGATGGTCATTATTCTGACCCCATTGCCCTCTTCACCACCACCACCACCTGCTACACCAAGATCTCCGCCATTCTCACGAAGCCGTGAAATGAACACCAGAAAACGGAACAACCCACGCGCCGCAGTATCATTCTCAAATTGAACCGCCCGATCATATAAAGCCTTAAGATTGTTCTGGCGCTGCGAGCCTCCAGGCAGTCCTCCAACCCACTCCAGATAGCCGCTCTCACCATAAATACGCCAGATCAGCTCACTGAGACTGCCTTGTCTAGCTGCATCTCTCCAGCTATCAAGCTGTCTCAGGAAATTCTCAAGCTTACGCTTCAACTCTGGGTTGATCTGCGGTACAGCTTCACTTTCTGCTCCTACATCATGAACGCTATTGTCAAAAGAGGCCTCATTAGAGAACGTATTTATATCAGCGGTGCTTGCCGATTCCATTTCATGGGCTGAGAAAAGATCATACTCTTCCTCATTTTCTTCTAAACCTTGCATGTTCACTGCCACTTTTACAGCACGATAGAAAGAACCATGGCTGCACATCCGAACTGTAGCCAGCTCCTCTTCAGATAAACCAACAACAGGTGACCGAAGCACACCAGCGAGTGGAATATCCTGCTGAGGATTATCAACTATTTTTAAGAGTGAAAGTGCAATTTCTACTTCTGTGGCTACAAAATATCCTTTATTCAGATCTCCATAAGCAGGGATTCCCTCCATCCGCAGCTCTTCGATGATTAAAGGGGTCCATATTCTCGCCGAACGAAGCAAAATCACGATATCACCATAAATCACTGGGCGCATAATCTTAAGCCCTTTATCATAAATCAGCAGCGGGGATCCGCCATTCAGGCCAGTCATCTGTGAAATACGCCGAGCAATCGCCCGTGCTTCCAGTTGCGCAGTCTCACTCTCAATGGCTTCACTCTCCTGAAGTGGAGTCTCACTGTCCTCAGAAGTCTCTTCTACTTTACCTGCTGCCGCTCCGCGATCGATCAATAATAGCTCCGGTGCAAAAAAAGTATCTGGCCCCTTCTCTGCTGCACCCGGGAAATTCGCACCATACACAAGCTCAGCACGTTCGTCATAAGTAATCTCCGCCACAGTCTCGTTCATAATCTGCCGAAAAATCATATTTACGGCATTTACAACCTCCATACGACTACGGAAATTACGTGCTAGATCGATAACCGAACCTCCGGACGATTCATTAGGCTTATCAGATAACTCGCTTAACTCGGATTCGCCTACTGTATTGCTGCCACCTCCGGCATTATTAGAGCCAAAGCTGCGGTATTTATCCAGGAACAGCCCCGGCTCTGCCAGACGGAACCGATAAATACTTTGCTTCATATCTCCGACCATAAATCGGTTACCAGGTATTTCGCGGGAGATAAGCCGCACAATCTCTTCTTGCACACTATTCGTATCTTGATATTCATCTAACAGAACCTCATCGAATTGGGCACGGTACTCCATCGCTGCATCAGAAGGCAGGGAATGGCCCGGTAGAGAATCTGGATGACGTAAAATTTGCAGACAATAATGCTCCAAATCACTGAAGTCGACGAGACCCCGTCCTGCTTTTTCGACTCGGTAACGTTCACCGAACGCTATCACCGTCTCAGCAAGCTCTGCCATAAGAGGAGCCGCCTCGTTCAGTTCTCGCAAAAAAACATCGGCAGGACGGCCAAACAATGCCTTCTGAAGATCTAAAATACTCTTCTTCACACTATCGCGCAGTTCTTTAACCATTTCCTGCAGTCCAGGATCTGTCGAATCCTTCTTACAAGCTTTCAATTTCCCAAAGTATACTTCCATGAAAATATCATATAATTCTGCCCATGGCCGTTCATTCACAGCCTCCTGCAATGCATTTACCATCTCAAGATCGGCCGTCAGATTCTCGGCATAAGGCGCCGGACCACCTGGCTGTAGCGCGATCTCTCGGCCTTGGATAAGCTGACTGGCTGCACCCGCAAGGGTCAGCTTCGCTTCTTCAAGAATACTTAGCACCCAAGGAGTCCGACCTAAGCTATCTGTGTCTGGTAATGAGAAATCAGCTGCGGTATCACGAAGCCACTGCTCTGGCCAAGGATGGCTGCGGGCATAATCATGCAGTCGCTGTATGAGCGCATGTACCGCATCATCGCTGCGTTCACCACTGAACCAGTCAGCAAGCTGTACAAATACACTATCCGCGCCATCTTCACCTACTTCACCGTATTTTTCCTCCAGTAGCTCTTGAAGCAGCTCCTGCCGCATCATCTCTGCTTCATGTTCGTTCAGTATACGGAAACCGGGATCTATAGGAATAATCTGATAGTAACGCCGAATCACTTCCAGACAGAAGGAGTGTAGTGTTGTAATCGAGGCTTTCCCGAGCAACGACAGCTGACGGCGTAAATGGTCATTATCTCCATTCTCCTCAAGCTCCCGATCGAGTGCTTCCCTAATCCGCTGGCGCATCTCGGCAGCAGCAGCTTTGGTAAACGTAGCTACTAGCAATCTATCTACGCTAAAGCCATTCTCTTCCTTGCTGATTTTGCGAATAATCCGTTCTACAAGTACCGCTGTCTTACCGGAACCTGCCGCCGCGGCAACGAGGATATCATCACCGCTCTCAGCAATGGCGCGCCACTGGTCATCACTCCATATGCTTCCTTCCGGTTTCGCTTCTATTTCAGACTTAATACTCACGGTGTAGTTCCTCCTTTGCGGGACAGCAGATCCCAAATAACGTCCTTCCCTGGCTTACCCAGATTGTTGTAGCCATTACCTTCCACGGCTTCATCGAACTGGCAGACGGGTCTAAAGGAACAGAATGTGCAGGCTGTCTCCTGCCCAATCCGGTATGGCTCAATCGCCACATCACCTTCCGTAATGCGTGTCCCGATATCCGAGATCGTTCCCCGAACGGATGATAATAAGTGCCCCCATTGCTCTGGTGTAGCTACAGAAGCACTACTATAAAAACTGCCATCAGCTTTTACTGCTACAGGCACGATAGAAGAATACCCTTTGTCTAAAGTCGTATCCATCAAGGATACGACCTCGCGGTCTGCTGTAAGCAGTCCTTTCATCTTGAAGCGTTTCAGCAATTCTTGTTCTGCCTGTTCCTTGTTCATCCCGTTAGATGAGGTTAACAGTGGGTCATGTACGTGAAAATACAGTGTCCCTGCTGGAAGCGCCGGTTGCCCGAGCCATTGCTCCGAGTACGTAAGCAGCACATCCAGATAGGTCAGCATCTGTAGCGATAATCCATAGTACACTTCATGCAGTTTGAGATCTTTTTGAGACGATTTATAATCAATTACTCGCAGAAGAATTCCATTCTCTCCACGGGCCATGTCTACACGGTCAATCCGTCCAACAACCTCCATCACACAGCCATTCGGCAGCGTAATTCTTAAAGGAGGCAACTCCTTATCCGGTCCAAAATCCAGCTCCAGCCCTACCGGCTCAAAGCTACCTCGGCGGGCATGCTCGCCCAGAATCACAGAAGCACGTCCAACAATGTTTTTTAGCTTGCGGGAAATGTATCCGTAACGTTTAGAGCTCATCAGAATTTCACCCTGTAGCATCGGCGATAAACGTTCTACCGTTTCACTTGCCTCACGCCGACATTCCTCTGGAGACAAGCTTCCCCAGCCGCGGCCCTCTTCTTTCAGTCTTACCGCCATGTCACTTAACGCAGCATGGAACAGTTGTCCAATATCAGGTGCTTGCAGCTTATATAGCTGGCGTTCCTTCAATCTAAGTCCATAGGATGCAAAATGGGAGAAGGAGCAAGCAACAAACTTCTCCATCCGGGACACACTGCCACGCAGTGTCGATCCCCCATACAATCGCAGGCTAGTACCTCGCTTTAGCTTCGTTCCCTCATTACGATAAAACAATGAACTGAGCAGACGTTTCAGTTCGAGGCTTCGTTTCTCATCAGACGCAAACCAATTATAAACATCCCACCACAATACAGGTATCTCGGTCCCTTGACGCCACTGGCGTAGCTGCATAATCAATGCACGAAGACTCTGTTCTGGATGACCAATGTAACCCAGGTGAATGGAATCTCTGACTTCATCTGGTAGTCCCGCAGAGGGAAGTGTGGATAGGATGTGCTCTTGAACCCTTGGGAACATTCTATGCAAATGACGGATTACCTCAGACGGAAGAAGAGCCTTGCCCTCATCATCAGCTGTAGCGTAGCTAATCCAGAGCTTTCGACTTCCTGTCGTTAGGGCATTATAGATCAAAAACCGCTCGTCCAGCAGTTTACGAGAAGCACCAGGAGCAAGCTCCATACCGGCGTTCTCAAGCACAGAGCGTTCGCCTTCCGAGAGAATTCCATCTTCCTTAAACTGCGCAGGCACAACACCTTCATTAAATCCAAGCAAAAAAGCGTATTTAACTCCCGTTGGTCGAGTACGATCCATGTTACCAACCAGTACTTGATCGAGCGCGGGAGGAACAAGTCCCATCTTAAGCTCAGCAAGTCCTGTCTCTAGGACTCCGGTGAACACATCAAATTCAAATCTCTCGTTGCCCATCATCTCAACGATCTGATCTAACAGATCAAGCACTGCACCCCACAGCTGACTATGTTCTCTAGCCTTCTCGGGTTGCCCCTTTTCCATAGAATCAACACTAAGTTTCTCCAGCTTACGAGCAACATCCGTCTCATCCAGCAGCTTGTACACGGCGGTACAAAGTTCAAGACCGCTTCTACTCTTCTGTATCCGTTTCTCAAAAGCAAATAAAGGACCCGTTATACTGGCACGGCATCGTTCCATCGTAGCAAGCAGTTCTTCATCCATCTGTCTGCCGCCTTCCAGCGACAAGCTAGGGATCCCTTTCCAAGAACGGCCATCGGTCCAGCGATACCCTTGAATTCCACAAGCCAGCACATAATTCTCTAAATCATCCATATCCTCACGCGTAATACTACCGTCCAGCGGAAGCAAAAGCTCTGTCTTTACGCAGCGGAAAACATCCTCGAAGCGCCAGCGTCGACGCACTATATCCAATGCGGAACGTACAAACTCTACCAATGGATGATGCAGCTCATTTACCTTCTGGTCCAGAAAAAATGGCACTCCATAATCTTGGAACAACGGTTTAATCAGCTGTTCGTAATCTCCAATATTACGCATTAATACGGCCATTTCACCATATTTTGCACCTTCATCTCGTGCCAGCCTGATCATTTCACGCAGCGCTCCCTCAACCTCTGCTCTGTGAGAAACTGCTGCACCTATAGATATTGCTTCATTTGCCAGTTCATCTGCACCAAACCAGACCTTTCGACGGTCATATCCCCTTTCGAGATGAGCAAGAGCAGGACTTTCTTCAAAACGCGGAAGAACCGCTGGCTCCAAAAGCTCGTCCCACACATCCATGCCCAGCTCTTCAGCTATTCCACGCAGTTTAATGTAAGTAACCGCAGTTGGGTGAAATAATTCAAGCTCATTCAACTGATCTCCATAGGGATAAGAGCGATCAAGTGTAAGTGAGACGGTCAACTTCGATGCTTGCTGCATTAATTCTCTAAGCACTACGAATTCCTGCGGGGTAAAGCCATGGAACCCATCTACCCAAATCTCCGCTCCACGAATGTAGGCGGAATCAGGAATATGCTCAGCTAGTTCCGCTAAACGATCCTCTTCATCGATGTAGAGACGCGACATCTCCTTCTCTAAATCGCTGAATACCACCTGTAAATCATCTAGCTTTCCTTCAAGAATAGGGCTTCTTGCAATAGCGCCTCGCATTGCAGACAACTGTTCCTCTAAATCAGTGGAAGCCAAGCAACAACGCTTCATCTCCGTATGCAGTTGATTCAGCCGTTCCACAAAACCCGGTCTGTCTGCTGAGGCACCGAACAATTTTAGTTCCTCTTTGCGACGGCGGATAATTTTATAAATTAACATCTTTTTGCCTTCTTCACTGATAGGCAGGCTAGCGCTACCCCCAGTTTCCTGTTTCACCCGATAGGCAAGCCGAGAAAAGCTTAGTGTCTGCGCCCGAATGCTCCCCTTCACATTCCCTACGGTGAGAAGCCCCCGTTCTGCTCCAAAAGAACCTTGCTCCGGTACTAGAATAATGATCGGTGCGCCAAGAGGTTCCTGCTCTAATGAAGAAGAGATAGACTCCCATATTTTTGTTGTCTTGCCACTGCCTGAGCGGCCTAGTAAAAAGGTTACCGACATAAATGATAGACTCCTTCCGTAGCGGAGAAAATGTATATGATACAAGGTGAAATACTCACCGTGTGATGATGTTCAAATGAAAAAGTTCAGTCGTTCCTCGTCCCATCAGTATAGCATAACTGCACAAATCAGAACATGCGTTTGCTAGTATTTTCTAATGATTTACAATAAAAAAGCTACGAAATAAACAGCAACTAACGTATTTTGTTGACTTGCTGTTTAGTATTTCTAGTTTGTTAATACCCGGTGCGCAACATTCGATACTTTCTGTTTGGAGCGTAGAGTTAAGGTTCGGGTTTCAACACTCAACATTTTCGCTTCTGCTAGCTACATTAATTACTTGTGGGCTCAGGAGTCGTTATTCATGAAATTTCGTGCTGTTTTTGCAACTTTTCGGACTCCAGTGAAGCTATTCGTCGCGAAAGTCCCCCATCTCGGCTAGTTTGAGGTCAATAGCGCCTTTGGAGTCCGCAACGGTCAAAATCTAGGCTTTCTTCGCTGTTTAGTTTCGTTTGAGTCCTATAGCAACTTCTTCCCTATGAACACTCTAAAGACTGGAGTCGTTGATTTAACGCCGTTTTTGAATTGAAAAATCGTTAGCTTTTGAAAAATAAGTCTTAGACTGCCGCTGTTATCGTTGAACTAACGCATACTAATCCTAAGAGGCTTATAGAGTTAATCTGCCAGTTAGGTTAATAGATAACATTGAACTATAGTTAAATATTTATCTAATCGGCGAAGTATAACGTTCTTGTCCTCAGTCAGGGGCAAGAAACGTGATTCCTTAATCAAAAAAAGCCGCTAAATTAGCGACTTTCAATCTAACATGTGCGTTTCTTAATGAACAGTTGTATCTGATAATCCCACTGCAATATTCCAGTCACAATAATGTTATGAAGAACAAAATCTGGACACACATCGTATTCCGTCTTCGCCCTTTCAAGTAACTTTTGTAATACAGCATCCTTATTCTCTTCGGTACAAATTGCACACAGATAGTCCCCTTCTGGTAGTACAGTCAGCCCCTCTAAAGACGGATATTTCAAGCAAACAGCAAATAATCGTGTTATTCCTTCAGTCGTGAACATTCCTGCCATATCTTCAAACAGAAATTCTGAATGTAGAGACGTTTCAATTTGTTGATAGAAATGTCTGTGATAGTCCCATAAATTCTTAAGTGTGGGGCTTTCCATTTTATTCGAAAGCATAATTACCCTTTCCTCTATATGTCTGACAAAGTAATTTTCACTTTGACTATAACCGTCGTGGAACTTATTTTCATAATGTAGATAGGCACGTTTAATTTTCGATTTTGCATACTGTAGACGAGCAATTTTATCGTCTGCTCTTTTTTCTGCTTGTTTTAGAAATGCAATTACTTTAGAGAGATCATTCTGCTGCAAAATATCTTTAATATCCATTAAAGTAAGATCCATTGCTTTAAGCAGTTCAATGGTTTGCAGCTTTACGAGCTCCTGCTCGGAATAGTATCGATATCCCGATAATTCATCTTTATGGCATGGCTTGACTAATCCAATACGATCATAGTGCCGCAAGGTCTCAGTGGTCATCTCTACGATCTCTGCTGCTTGCTTAATTGTAAAATAGTTCTTCATATCTACCCTCTTGACCTTTTTGTAACACAAAAGTTTATGATGATTAAAACATATGCGACTGATAAACGCAACGAAATACAAAATGAATTTATTACCAGAAAGGAAGGCAAACATGAAGAACTAAACCATGTATCAAAGGATTATCAAACATTTATTGCTGTCTATGCAGTCATATTGGTATGGTTGGCTGACAGATCCTACTTTAGTGACTATCATTTTGTGTATTTATTCCAATCTAACCCTTGCAACATATTTGGTAGACTTTTTCAAGATCATTTGTTCAACTCTACTGCTTTGTTGCATATCGGAACTTGTCTGCATAGCAGCTTAAGATTGGCATTGGTAGGACAGGCTATATTTAAAAGAAAAATGATTTAACGAAGGAGCGTTTTATAATGAAAAGTACTGCAAAAAAATCACTAACTACTATAGGCATATTGCTGACACTATTGATATCATTAGCAGGATGTTCCTCCGACTCCACTTCCATGGAGGAAAAAAATTACACCATACCTGCCCAAAAGATTGATACCTTAACAATTGATGTAAAAGATAAAAAAATAAATATCCTCCAATCTAAAGATGAACAAATTCATATTGTTTACTATGAAAGTGAGAAAGATTTTTACAAGATTGATCTATCTGACGATAAAGAACTGTCAATGGTAAGTGACAGTAATAAGGAATGGAACGACTATATCGGAGGAAAAGGCTCGCAAGTAACCAGAACTATTCAGGTATGGATACCTGATGCAACTTTAAAAAATTTGAGTTTAAAAACATCAAATGAAAGTATCGTATTACCAACAATCATGTTTTTAGGGACAGTGGAAGTAAACATAAATAACGGAAATATCCAACTGGACAAATTGAATGTAGGGACGGCTATAACCCTTGAAACAAAAAACGGAAATATTAGCGGTTCAATTTCAGGGTCATATGATGATTTCGCGATCTTAAGCAAGGTAAAGAAAGGTGATAGCAATTTGCCTGCCAATAAAGAGAATGGTTCGAAAAAATTATCTGCTTATACAAATAACGGCGATATTACCTTACAATTTTCTGAGTAGTGATGTACCCGAGGGCCAAAATTAAGCTTGATCGTGACTTCCTTCAAAATAAAGTATAAGCCGCATTACAGCGGCTTATACTTTCTGGATTACATTCGGACTCAGGAGTCGCTATTCATGAATTTCGTGCTGTTTTGGCAACTTTTCGGACTAAGCGGACAAATCTTGTTAATCCCGAATTCAACTTTTTCAGAACATAACAAAAAATCCGTAAAAGGAGACCTCAAATGAGGACTCCTTTTACGGATTAAAATCCATTACCTATATGTGAACAGCCAGCTTATTTCTTACTCCGCACTTCAAAAATTGCAAACTTCAGATAATGCCCTTCGTTAACGCCTAGAATCTGCGGATGGTCTTTCCCTGCGGCACGCCATTCCACAAGTCTCAATACTTTACCAGCATCTTTTGCTGCGTCTGCAATCGTTTCGAGGAATAGGTCCGGCTGCATGTGGTAAGAACAACTTGCGGTAACCAAATATCCACCTTCATTTACCAGCTTCATGCCATGCAGATTAATGTCCTTATAACCGCGGCATGCACCTGCTACTGCACTTTTAGTTTTGGCAAACGCTGGAGGGTCTAGGATAACTACATCCCAAGTTCTGCCTCCACCTGCTGTCATCGGTTTGGAGGTATCGGTTTTGGTTGCTTTGCCCCCAGATTTAGCATTTGTAGTCGCTGCTGTTGATTCTGTTCCGCTTGCAACCGTCGCCCGCTCTGAACGTTCCTCCAGCCCCTTAACCTGATTGCGCAGATAGGCAAAAGCATCATCCACTACAAATTCCACTCGATCACTAAAGCCATTCAGCTCCACATTGACCTTCGCACTCTCTATAGCATGAGCGGAAACATCTAGGCAGGTTACTTTTTTCGCGCCATATTTGCATGCATGCAGAGTGAAGCTGCCTGTGTGTGAGAAGCATTCCAGCACTGTAGCACCGTCCCAATAAGGGAAGGTTACGTGTTTACCACTCTTATTTACCGGCAAATTCTGTAGCGAGCCATCTTCTGCTTCGATTTCTTGCAGTGTTATGCCGCTTCGTCCACCCCAGCCCTTCATGAGTGGCGCAATGGATGCTCTATTCTCACGCTGATCAAAGAAATAACCTGTCTTCTGGCCTTCTTCGATATCTACTACCAGCTTCAAGCCATTCTCACTTACAGTAACATGCCGTGGACATTCCCCGTATAGCACCCCTGTAGTCTGCTCCATCCCTTCCAGCTCGCGCACGCTAACATCACTGCGTTCATAAATACCACGCGGTGCCATAACCTGTACAAGTGCTTCAACAATCTCTGTACGGCGCTTGTCCATTCCGAGTGTAAGCAGCTGCACAACTAGAATATCCCCGAACCGATCCACAATAAGCCCTGGTAAAAAGTCCGCTTCACCATATACCAAACGGTAAGCATCTGCTCCCGGCAGGAACCGATTTCTATGCTGCAGACAATTTTCGAACCGCTCAGCGAAAAAAGCGGTGTCCATGATAGCCAAAGGTCCCTGTGATACAATTCTCACCCGAATTTGTGATGCTGGATTGTAATATCCTACAGCCAGAAACCGACCTTGATGATTAAGGACATCAACCAATCCCCCTGCTTCCGGGTTTCCTTCTACTGATGCCACTTCACCTGCGTAGACCCATGGATGGCCCTGTTCTAGTCTCTTTTTGCGATTGCGTTCTAAAATAACCGATGCCAATGACTTCAACTCCCTGTTTTTCTAAAAATGATTTTATACATGTCCTACACGTTACTTTCATATATTGGTGTACAACCCTCGTCCAAAGGAGTATGCCCTATGTTCCGTGATCTGCTTTTCCCTATCATATATGGTCTTGTCATTTTTCTGGCTGGCATGAAGCTAATGGAAACCGCGTTGTCCAAGCTTGCAGGCCCTCTGTTAACTACAAGCCTGAATAGGGCTACCTCTACACCTATTAAAGGCTTGATCGCAAGCAGTGTATTGTCAGCCCTGCTTCAGAGCAGCACGGCTGTAACTGTGCTCACGATCGGCATGGTGAATGCCGGCCTGCTCACCTATGCCCGTACACTTGGCATTATCTTAGGCAGCAACATCGGCACCACTTTGACCACAGAATTGATCGGACTTCACATCAACTCCATGGCCTCCCCACTGCTGGCTGCCTCGCTGAGTCTGTGGGCAGCAGCCGTTATAGCTGGGGAATTACCGCATACGTCACGAGCGGCAGTACTGTGCCGGAAAATATCAGAACCGCTGCAATTCATCAGCCTGGCTGTATCAGGATTCGCTCTAGTCCTATGGGGAATCGCAGTCATGCAGTCCATCGGCGGGACACTTCAGGAGAGTGGCCTATTCCTCTGGTTCCTGGATCATGCTGCCACAAGTGTCCTGTGGGGACTAGCCGCTGGCGCCTGTCTAACAGCCCTGCTACATAGCAGTGCAGCGGTTATTGCCATGGCAATGAGCATTGCTGCCTCGGGTGCCATGCCCCCAGAGCTCGGCATAGCCATCGTGCTCGGTGCTAACGTCGGCACCTGCGTCACAGCTGTCATTGCTTCCATCGGCGGCTCATCATCTGGTGTCTTCGTCGCTTGGTCGCATGTAGCCCTTAACATTGGCGGAGCGTTGTTATTCCTGCCACTTATCGGGCCCCTACAAGCAACTGCTGCATGGATTGGCGGAGGGGTCGCCTCACAAATCGCCCATGCACAGACTATTTTTAATGTAGTATGCTCGCTAATCGCACTCCCATTATGTTACCTGCCTGTATGGTCAAGACTGGAGAAACGTCTTCAATCGTAACGATATACTGTAACGCCTAAAACCCAAACTTTCCACAACTGTACTATTATACTTCAATCGAAAATATTATAAAACCGCGATCCATCGTAAAATGTAATTACTGTCGAGGATATTGCGATCAGAGCGAATAAGATCAAGGCAATATAATCGTTTTTGGAGAACGGACGACTGCTGTACCAAGTCCGTTTGCTCTTAGTTCCAAAGCCACGTAATTCCATAGCCGTACTAATATTCTCAATTCGCTCAATGCTAGTCAGAATCAAGGGCATAAGAATCGAAATGATATTTTTAAGCCGCTTAGGCAGCTTTTCTTTTCGAGAGATGTCTATTCCTCGTGCCTGAGCAGAGAACGATATATTCTCATAATCTCTTTGGATATCCGGAATGTACCGCAGCGCGAGCGATACAGAATATGCGATTTTATAGTTCACACCAATCCGGTTTAAGGATGCTGCGAATTCACTGGGATTTGTGGTTAAAAGAAACAATAACGCCATAGGAATTACTACTGCATATTTAAGTGCAATATTTAATTGATAGAATAGTTGCTCCCATGTAACGGTATACCGACCTACAAGATGAACAATATCATGACGTGAACCGTAAACCTTCACACCTTCCAAAGGAGAGAAAATAAAGATAGCTATATGATTAAGAATAAAGAATATCAAGATAAAATATAGTACAAAGGCGTAATCCTGAAATTGAACTTTAGAGATTCTAAAGGCAATTAAACTAAATAGCAGCATCACTATCAGACATCTTGTATCATATGTAATCATCCCTGTCACAGACCATACTATAAATAAAATCAGCTTAGTGGCGCCTGTAAGACGGTGAATAGGTGAATCCTGCTTCGTAAAAGTTAACATTGTGGCCTTCATCCGCCCCGGCTCCTCCTATCATATGCAATAAATCTTCTTACAAACTCTTCTGGCTGATCCAATTGGGCCTTCATAGCCAATGTAAATAGTGAGGTTTCCTTTAAGTTAGCATTCCTTACTACTTCTATATTGGTTAATACTCGCTCTGGTCTGTCATCCGCAAGCTTCACTCCATCAGATAACACTACAGCTCTATCAGCATACTCCAGCATAAGATGCATATCATGCGTAATCATAATGACCGTCATTCCCTGCGCCCGCAGCGTGAGAAGGAATTCCATCATTTCGTTATAGTGCCTATAATCCTGAGCTGCAGTCGGCTCATCCAAAATGATGAGTTCCGGCTCTAGAATCATAATAGACGCAATAGTTACACGTTTTTTCTGACCATAGCTGAGCGCCGAGATCGGCCAGCTACGAAAAGCATATAGACCGCATATTTTCAAAACATGATGCACTCGCTCACGAATAAGCTCCTCTGACACGCCTCGTAACTTAAGGCCTAGCGCAACCTCATCATATAAGAGCGTCTTAGAAATCATATGATTTGGATTCTGCATCACGAAACCGATCCGCGCTGCCCGCTCCTTAATCGTATCCTTGGCAATGTCTCTTCCGTTCATCAGTATCGATCCGGAGGTGGGCTTATAAAATCCACAGATTAGCTTAGATACCGTGGATTTTCCTGCCCCATTTCGACCAGCAATACAAAGCATTTCTCCTTTATTGATGAAAAGGTTAAGCTTATGCAGCACAGGCTGATTTCTCACGTATCCAAAAGAAATATCTCGCAGCTCAAGTATAGGTGGACTATCCACCTTATCCTGTCGCGCATTATTGTTGTCATACCAGGTTTTAAGTTTACTTGAACAAGCCTCCAACTGAATATCGTTTATATGCTGTGGATTCATATCTGATGTAATCGTACAACCTGCATACTTTAAAGCCGCCAAATAAAGAGGTTCCCGAATACCTACCTCTGAAAGTAGCTCAGTGCTTAACAGCTCAGCGGAAGGCATATCCGCCGCTACGCGTCCGTCATGGATCACAATAATGCGGTCCACCACACGGTGCAGTACTTCCTCTAGTCGGTGCTCGATAATAATAACTGTCTTGCCGGTCTCTTTTTGCACTCGGTCAATGAGCTCTATCGCTTTTGTGCCGGTATATGGATCTAAGTTTGCCAAAGGCTCATCAAACAGCAGGATGTCCACATCACCAACCAGAACACCGGCTAAGGTTGTTTTCTGCTTCTGTCCGCCGGACAGTTCCTGAGGTGAAGATCCCAAATAATCTTGGATATCCACCGCTGTTGCCGCAACTACTACTCTTTCTTTCATCTCAGCCTGCTGAACCGCTTGATTCTCCAGACTGAAGGCGATGTCCTCTCCAACCGTTAATCCCACAAACTGTCCGTCCGGGTCTTGCAATACTGTCCCTATCTGATCCGACAATGCTGCGATACTTAGTTCTTTCTGCTCCTGACCCATAATTTGCAATGATCCAGACATTTCACCTTTATAGGCAAAAGGGATGAGTCCGTTTATACAATGAGCCAGCGTACTTTTTCCAGAGCCTGAGGGTCCTACGATAAGCACCTTTTCCCCTTCGGCAATCGTTAAGTTGATACCTGTGAGTGTAGGTTCTTGCTGTGCTCGATATTGAAAACTGAAATCCTTAAATTCAATCACTGCTTTTCTCATCCTTGACCTTCCTCTTAGCTTCGTTTGAAGATATTCACAACCATTAGATGTTCAATAGCCATAAAAAAGCCGGTGATCTCCACCGGCTTTTGGTTTGGATTATATGCTACTCAGGCTTCTCTGGTCAAGCTGCCTTGCTTCGTTCTTGTCTTAGCATATGCAATTGCAAGTAGTGAGCCAATCACTGCCACAGTGACTATATTGGATGCTCCGGCGATAAGTCCTTGAGTGAATACTTTATTCGCTGGTTCCGCATAGATTAGAATATCTAGTACAGGTGCTACTAAGAACCAGGCGATTGCATTCGCTACAATCTGAGCCAGATTAAAACGAATCAGTTCCTTTCGTCCGAACTCCCCATCATGAATCCCAATTCTAGCCACCAGCAGACCAATGACGAGACCAACAATTCCAGAAGCGATCACCCAACTGAACCAAGGGGAACCGTAAAAAATTGCATCCTTCAATGTATGGCCGATCAGGCCAATAAGTAATCCGGCAAACGGACCGTACAACAGTGCGAACAATGCTAGTAAAGCGTATGTAGTTTCAATGTTAGTGTTTGGAATTCCGGATGGAATCGAACCGAACCTGCCCAATATAACGAATAAAGCAGAACCGATACCAATCGCTACAATGGTCTTGATCGATAACACCTTTTGTTTTGCCATCTTTTTCATCTCCCCCAACGCGTCTTCTTTATTTTATGTGATTATACATCGGAATAGTCGGAATTACTATAGACTAAAATAAAAAAATCTGCAAAGCAACATGATGTTGGCTTTGCAGACCCCAAGATCTTTAATACAAATAGCTTGCTCTATCTATTTCACCGTAACGGTTACCGTCACTGTCTTGGTGCCAATCTTACCTTTAATAGATGCCGTCCCTTTGCTCACAGCTACAATTTGCCCGCTAGCAGATACTCTTGCTACAGAAGGCTTAGAGCTGGTCCACGCTGCACTTCCAGTAACAATGGCCGTCTTCCCCGTATCATACTGCGCAGTCACAACTGCATTCTGCACAGCTCCCGGAGCCATCTTCAGTCTATTTTCGTTAACAGTCAACTTCATTAGTTTAGGAACTACATTAATTTTGACACTAGTAGCAATCCCTTGATAAGAACCTGATAACGTTGCTGTTCCTTCAGCTATAGCTTTAACGGATGTACTTTTAACCGTTGCAACTGCCTCATTCGAGGACTCCCAGTTCATGCTACTAGAAATATTCCCCGTCTTGCCGTTTGAGTAGTAAGCCGTTACCTTTATAGTTTTAGAGCCTTTAATGTTCAGTTCGATCGCATTTGGTTCTACAACAAGCTTAGTAACCTTTTGTTCAATGGTCACCGGGATGCTGATCGTCTTATTAGCGTAGGTTCCCTTTAAAGTTGCAGAGCCCTTTACCAATCCTTTGATTACCTTGCCGGAAGCTGTTGTCTTGATAATTGCATTCGTACCAGTAATTTCCCATTCCATAGTGCCAGTAGCATCGAGTTCATTTCCATTTTCCATCACAGCTTTTACTTCAGGAACGGCCTTCTCTTCGCCAGTAACAACCACAAAGTTCTCCTCTGGTCCTAGCAAGATATGTACCTTATCCTTAACTGTAACACTCACTACAACACTTTTATCTCGGATTGCCGCCTTGGAGGAGGTAGGGTTCTCGGATTTTATTTTGCCGACAATATTAACAGTACCAGCTGCTTCAGCAACAAGCTTGCCGTCCTTGATGGTGGCGATCTCATCGTTGGCAGAAGTCCATTCGATTTCTTGACTGAGATCTAGCTTCGTTTCGTCCAGCTTGGTTCCGTTTACCTTTGGCAAACTTACGGAATCCTCTGTGAAAATATCCAGCTCCATCTTATCAGCTTCCAGGTTTGTAATCGTTGGATATACAGTTACTTTAAAGCTCTTACTAACGCCCATATGTTCTGCTTTAACAGTCGAAGTTCCCACTGCTTTTGCAGTGACTGCTGCAGTATCACTTCCCGCAGTAACCGTTACCGCGAGCTGATTGTCTGAAGTCCATACTGCACTACCCGATACATTCGGAGTGGAATTCGCAGCATCCCGAACCTCTGCTTTAACGTTCAAACTCTCACCCATGAACAAGAATTGATCGCCTGATGGGGTTAACATTAATGCCTCAAAAGGAGCACGTACATATACATCCACTGTTTGTGTAATTCCCAGATAAGCTACTGTAATTACAGCTTTTCCTGCAGATAGGACTTTAATTTCTCCCTTATCTACCGTAGCAACACTTGTATTAGAAGAAGACCATTCCGCTTTCGCGGTAATATCATTTGCGATCGATTTTGTAGTCTCTTTGGTATACGCAGCTACTTTCACCGGATTATCGCCAACGAGCATTTCAATTTCCTTAACAAGGATATCATCATCATTCTTAATCTCAATCCCGGAATAAGGCAATTTAACTACTGCTTTGAAGGTTGCTGTTAAGTCCTTGTATTTAGCAGTAATGGTTGAAGTACCTTCACCTGCCAGGGTAATCTTACCTTCTGCAATCGTTAATACGCTTGTATTGGAGCTGCTCCAAGTGGTATCAGCCGTTACATCCTTTGCAGAAGTCGCTGTATCGCCACCAATTGCATTGGCTTTAACCAGCAATTTATCCTCTTCATCACCCAACTTATAGTTCCCCTCGGAGCTATATTCGAGCTTCAATTCTTTGATCGGATGTGAAACCTCTACTTCAATAGTAGCTAACGCATGATTATAAGTAGCTGTAATAATAGCTTTCCCGCTATCTATTGGAGTCAATAGACCATTTACTACTTTTACAGCGTTAGTGTTAGAAGAATTCCATACCACTGCGCCAGTCACATCTCTTTTGGAGGAGGATCCTTCCACATTCGCATATACCTTCAGTTGCTTTGGCGTTTGTCCAACCGTAAGCTGCACTTTGGCTGAGCTTTCGAATTCGATCGAGTTGATGTCGCCGGTAGCTGCAAAGACACTTACCGGAAAAACCGCAGTAGCTAACAATATCATGATGAGGAGCATTTTCGTCATTTTCCTGTACACAGTCATTTGTTCTCTCCCTTAGGCTATAATGTCGTTTGGTGGTTTAAACCCACACTCTTTTACTTATATCGACAATTGTACACCAAGTGTTTACCCTATAACTCCATAAAGCCAAATTCAGGACTTTCAGACTAGATGAAAAGGTAAGGGTTGATCAATATATAAGGAAGTAATATGCTAGCTACTACATTCTTTATTGAACCAAGGGGGTTACGATGAGTTCAGAGAACGTTCAACTAGAGGCAATCCCTTCTTCAAAACAGGAAGATGGCTTCCTTAAAGGGGTAAAAGATTGCATTCCCACACTACTCGGTTATTTGAGCATCGGACTTGCCGCAGGGGTTGTTCAAAAGACTGCCGGACTCAGCATTGCTGAGATTGCCTTAATCAGTCTGATTCTTTACGCGGGATCAGCTCAGTTTATAGCTGCTGGAATGATAGCCGTAAGCAGCTCGCCTGCGGCCATTATCATTACGATTTTTATCGTTAATCTTCGTCATATTTTGCTCAGCGCAGCTCTTTCACCTTATTTCCGACATCTTACCCCACTGCGAAATATGCTGGTTGGTTCTTTATTAACCGATGAGACCTTCGGTGTAGCCATCAATCAAACCTTGAATAAAGAGCGAATCAGTGAACAATGGATGCACGGACTTAATATCACCGCTTATTTAAACTGGTTTCTTGCAAATATAGCCGGTGCTTTTTTGGCCCAGTGGATTTCAGATCCGGATCAATTCGGTTTGCAGTTTGCGTTACCCGCCATGTTTATCGGCATCCTTGTGATTTCCATGATGGACCGCAAAAAAATAAGACTTGATTTAGTTGTCGCAATCCTTGCAGTGATCATAGCTATAGGAAGCTCCTTCCTGTTCTCCAGTAGTGTTGGAGTGATTATCGCAACAGTTATTGCATCTACAATAGGGATGGTGTTTGAAAAATGGAAGTAAGATGGGATGTTCTGCTGATCATTCTGGGGGCAGCTTTGGTGACCTTCATTCCAAGGGTGGTTCCATTAATGATTCTAAGCCGTTTTGAATTACCAGAATGGGGAATGCGCTGGTTAAATTATGTCCCTATCTCTGTCATGGCGGCATTAATAGGTCAGGAGATCTTCTTGAATGATGGAAAATTCTCACCTATAGCCAATAATATTGAGCTTTTTGCAGCAATTCCTACTTTTTGGATCGCGATAAAAACCCGGAGTTTACTCGGCACTGTACTGGCAGGTGTAATTTCAGTTATGATTTTGCGGATGGTTTTTTGACCATGCAAGGGACCCCAAAAGCCATGAATTGCAGTGGCAGCTGATGCAACCATCTCTTATCTGACTACTTCTTGGCACTACGCGTAAGAATTCGTTATCTGGAGTAGCTCATTATTTGGAGTTTTATTTGGTGTTTTATTAGTACTTTAATTGGTGGTTTTTGGGTGCATTTTATGCACTCCATTTGGGTCACTATCGAACCTCCCTTAGTCGCTGTTGGCATAAAAACATCAAATACATCAGAAGTTTCGTATAAAACAACTTTTCTGCGTAATGGATCATGATTCATCATGCCAGTTTCGTCCATAAAAGTGTTAAAAAGATGACATAGTACAAGTCATTTATTGTGATTGTAAGCGAGAGCTTCTCTTTTAGCCGTTTCGCGCCATTCGGGCGTTATTTGGGGGATTTTTACACCTCTTTTAGCCGGTTCGCACCTTCCGGTCGTTATCTGAGGGATTTATACACCTCTTTCAGCCGGTTCGCGCCATTCGAGCGTTATCTGGGGGATTTATACACCTCTTTCTCACATTTCCCACCTTTCGGGTGTTATCTGGGGGATTTATACACCTCTTTCAGTCGTTTCGCGCCTTCCGGGCGTTATGTGGGGGATTTATACACCTCTTTCAGCCGTTTCGCACCTTCCGGGTATTATCTGGAGGATTTATACACCTCTTTCAGCCGTTTCGCGCCTTCTGAGCGATATCTGGGGGATTTATACACCTCTTTCAGCCGTTTCGCGCCATTAGGGCGTTATCTGGGGGATTTATACACCTCTTTTAGCCATTCCGCACTTTTCGGGCATTATCTGGGGGATTTATACACCTCTTTCTCACATTTCCCACCTATCGGGCGATACGGGCACAGTTTTGGCCTACTTTGTAAAATCACTGCTAATTTATGTACCACTTTCCCAAGAAAATTTTCCTTGGAGTCCGCAAGTATGCTCAAATGGATAAAAAGCATGCTAGTAATCCCATAGAGAGCCGCAAGATTAGGAGAGATCTATGCCTTTCTCATATAGCAGCTATGCCTCGGCTATGCGGCTGCATTCCTCAGCCAACGCCAAAAACACAAAAGAGCAATTCTCCATTAACGGGAGAATTGCTCCTTTGCTGTCTTTTAACTAACATCTATTCCTTAACGAACCGCCTGCTTAAGACCGCTCTGACTTACCCCGATCAATTCGCCTCGGCATTCATTCACACCAGCTTCGGTGATCTTCACATCACAAAGTTCGCCTTGAAGTGAATCCTCACCCTCAAAGAACACCTGTAAATAGTTATCACTGAAACCATGTTGCGTACTGCGACCCGGCGCACCCTTGGCTGATCTTTCTGGAATTACGCTAAGCGTCTGTCCAACAAACTTACGGGCATAAGCTAATTGCATCTCTTCAGATAGATCAATCAGTTCCTGAACGCGTACATTTTTGATCTCCTCGTCGATCTGATTCTCCATCCGTGCTGCAGGTGTACCTGTCCGCTTGGAATAAGGGAATACATGCATCTCGGAGTAATTTATAGCTTTCATGAAATCGTAACCTGCACGGAACATCTCATCGGTCTCACCCGGAAATCCAACGATAACGTCAGTGGTAATTCCCACATCTGGCATCGCCTGGCGGATCAATTGCATTTTGGCGTAATACTCTTCGGTCGTATATTTACGGCGCATCGCCTTCAGCACATCATTATGTCCGGCTTGTAGCGGGATATGCAGATGACGGCACATTTTGGAGGAACGGTTCAGCACCTCAAGCAGCTTCTCATCAATCTGACTAGCTTCGATAGAACTGATACGTACGCGTTCCAGTCCATCCACCTTATCTAGATCCCACAGCAAATCGGAGAGACGGTAATTATCCAGATCATCGCCGTAACCTCCGGTATGAATACCCGTAAGTACAAACTCCTTATATCCTGCTTCTACCAATTGATGCGCTTGAGCGACAATGCTTTTGGGATCACGACTGCGGGACAGCCCCCGCGACCATGGAATGATACAGAAGGTGCAGAAGTTGTTGCAACCATCCTGAATCTTCATAAACGCACGCGTCCGATCCGCAAAGCCTGGTACATCCATCTCTTCGAACTCACGTGTCTTCATAATATTACGCACAGCGTTAACCGGCTGGCGTGAGGCTTCAATGTTCTTCACATGCGTCATAATCTGATCGCGGTCCTGGTTACCAATAACAAGATCGACTCCGGGAATATCTAGAATCTCCCCAGGCGAAGTTTGCGCATAACAGCCTGTTACGGCTACGATAGCCTCCGGATTACGGCGCACGGCACGGCGGATCATTTGACGGCTTTTTTTGTCACCTGTGTTAGTTACAGTACAAGTATTAATCAGATATACATCGGCGGGACCCTCGAAATCAACCTGCTCGTAACCTTCATTTTTAAATAGCTGCCAAATGGCTTCGGTATCATAGAAATTCACTTTACAACCTAAAGTATAAAACGCTACGGATGGCATCTCTTAAGCTCCTCCCATTTCTCCAGATTCATATAAAATACAAGCAGCGGCAACCATGCCCGCTGTCTCACAGCGCAGAATACGCCGACCTAGTCCTACGGATACTGCCCCGGCTTCCTCTGCTTTTTGGCATTCCTCCGGCGTAAAGCCTCCCTCAGGACCTACTACTACCATTACCTTCCCACCAGTCTCTGGCGAGAGCGATGCTAACCAAGGCGCAACACTGCTACGAAGCTGCAAGCCTTCCTCTTTTTCATAGCAGAAATAAACGGCATCATACTCGCTAAAAGTCTGCAAGAGCTGTTTCCAAGAAAGAGGTGAAGCTACAGCCGGAACGATATTCCGGTGAGCCTGTTCGGCAGCTTCCTTACAAATTTTACGCCAGCGATCCAGTCGTTTGCTTTCCTTACGCTCGTCGTATTGCACTATTGTGCGCTCTGACAGAAAAGGAACAAAGCTCACAGCACCAATCTCTGTGCACTTCTGAATGACCGTTTCCATCTTATCAGCCTTAGGCAAGCTCTGAGCTACTGTAATTTTAATTCGAGGTTCATGCGTCATCTCCAGAGACTCCAAGATGTTCACAGTGACCTCCCCAATTTCAATCTGCGCAATCTCTACTAATGCCTCACGGGAAACACCATCGCTCACAATAAGCTTGTCCCCTGCCTTACCACGCATCACTTTAGCAATATGACGGGCATCTTCCCCATCAATTCTCACGGTATCCGCACCAAACTGCTCCGGTGTAACGAAATATCGCTGCATCTCATCATCATCCTGTTCTTGAATTCAGTAACAAATATAAACGCCTTCGGCATCCTTATAAGGACGGTAAGCGTTTAATCAAAAAATATAAGAAATAAAGTATAACGTGAAACTTATCCCTTATTATATTTGAAGAAACGGCTTAGTCGCCCTTATAAGGACGTCACCCGTTTCTTCAAGAAATATAAATATGGCTCAGGCGAAAATCAACTATCAAATTTTGATCAAATTACATAATACAATGTTTGACAAAGGTTGAACAGACTTCATTCCTTGCCTTAGCTGCCAAAAATTCTTAGTGACAGCTGTACAAATGTTCTCGACATTTCACTAGCCCAGATTGCTAGCGGATCAATCGTATACGTCCGTAGCCCAGGAATAAACAGAATCAATAAAAAGAGGAATACAGCCCATTGTTCAAACTGCTGTAATTTGCCGCGGATCGAACGTGGGGCGATATCTTCCACAATCCGATAGCCATCCAGTGGCGGCAGCGGAATAAGATTGAACAGAAACAGAAAGAAGTTCCATTGAATGAAGGTGCCAAAGAATAAGTATACAGCCTCGAGCATGCGATCATTCGAGATATTATCTAGAACTCCAGTTGCCGCAAGTGCACCGTATATTATAGCACCAATAATTCCTAAGAGCAGGTTACTGATTGGTCCCGCAGCCGACACGATGACTCCCATGAGACGAGGATGACTAAAGTTATCGCGGTTTACCGGAACCGGACGTGCCCAACCGAAGCCGGCAACTAGCAGGAGCAAAATACCAAAGAAATCGAAATGAACAGCAGGATTAAGCGTCATACGGCCAAGTAATCTTGCTGTTGGGTCACCAAACTTATTTGCGAAATAAGCATGACTGAATTCATGTACTGTAAAAGCAATTAAAATCGTAATCAGCAGGAAAGGAAGCTGATCTAAATCTACTCGAATTATATTTTGTAATATATCCATCTTTACCTCTTTCCGGCTGTAAACGCCACCCAATCTTCCTCACGGGATATTTCAATAATCTCAAAGCCAGACGCTTTCAGCGCGTTCGCCACAAGTCCTTCTTTATCCTTGTAAATACCAGAGGTAATGTACAGACCCCCAGGTTGAAGCGCGCGGTATACATCATCCGTAAACAATACGATGATTTCCGCCAAAATATTCGCAACTACAATTTGTACAGGCAATGTCACGCCAAGGCTGCTTTCTTGTCCTTGCTTAGCAGGAACGGTTCCTTCTAGTGAGTGACCAGGTCTAGCGGATGGCCACATCTCTCCAGCCGCTGTATCAGCTACGCCTTCCCCGCCCAGCAGTGATAGAAGATCGCTCTCTTTTACCGTTATGGATGATTCAAGCTTGTTAAGGGCTACATTCTCCCGTGCACTTTCCACAGCCACCGGATCCAAATCTAAGGCCAATACGGATTTTGCACCTAGCAGCATCGCGCCTACAGCCAGAATTCCTGAACCGGTGCCGACATCGATAACTTCTTCACCGCCGCTAATGTTCTTTTCAAGTGCACGGAGGCACAGAGCTGTTGTAGGGTGAGTCCCGGTTCCAAATGCCATGCCAGGGTCGATTTCAATGATGGCTTCATCTGGGTTCTCAGGCGTATACTCCTCCCAGGTTGGTTTAATCGTGAGACGCTCCGATACCCGCAGCGGTTTGAAATATTGCTTCCAAGCATGCGCCCATTCGTCTTCATCCACAGTCTTCCAAGAGATCAACGCTTTCCCTGGATTAATCCCGTATTCACTCAATTCGGCTACCCGTGGAGTCAATTCTTCTATAACAGCATCCATATCTGTGGAATCGGCATAATACCCTTTTATGACCGCTTCCCCTTCTGGAATATCATTCAAAGGTTGGTCGTACAATTCACCGTAGCGTGTATCCCGTTCTTTATTCAGTGTGCCGGATTCCTCAATAGAGACCCCACCCGCACCAGCTTCATATAAAAAATTCGAAATCATTTCCTGTGCTTCTTCTGTTGTATGTATCGTCACTTCATGCCATAACATCTTTATGTAATCCTCCTAAAAGTTTTGTGAGCATTTGCTTCATTGATTTACTTCGTGCAAAACTGACTTCGAAAGCATAGGCTTAGTTTTATGCATTTGCTTCGTTGGTTTACTTCGTGCAAAACTCGCTTCGAAAGCATTCGCTTCATAGTATAACATTTCTTATTGGTGTAACGCCAAACTACAGCTCAACGACCTGCGACATCCTCTTTACGCCTACAAAAGCAGTTGAGCGAATGGTCATCCACCATCCCCGATGCCTGCATAAAAGCATAACATATTGTAGTACCCACAAACTTCATGCCTTTCTTCTTTAATGCCTTACTCATCTCATCAGACTGAGCCGTCGAAGCAGGTACATCTGCACGAGTCTTCCAATGATTAATAGTTGGCACACCTCCGACAAAGCTCCAGAGATACTCTGCAAAGCTGCCATATTCCTCGCAAATTTGCAAATACACACCCGCATTACGGATGATAGCATCAATTTTCAATCGATTTCTAATAATCCCTGGATCACTCATTAGCTCTGCAATTTTGGTTTCATCATAATGAACAATCTTATTTGGATCAAATCCGTCAAATACTTCTCTGAAACGCGCCCGTTTTTTTAGTACCGTGTACCAGCTCAGCCCTGCCTGCATCCCTTCCAGCATCAGCAATTCAAACAGCTTTTGGTCACCATACAGAGGCTTTCCCCACTCTTCATCATGATAGGCAATATATAGAGGATCATCATTGACCCAAGCACAGCGAGTGACTTCCATCATTTTTCCCCCCTTTAATTATTCATAGCTGAACCTTTACAACGTCTACTCACTGTATACGAAAAAAAGGGAAGAACACAAGGTTCATCCCCTAAAAAAGTTATTCTATTTTCTATACGCTTACGTATTGCCTACCTCTTAAGGCTGGATCTGCACTCTCGATTCTTTATCCGGATCATCAGTTGTGTAGTAGAACATATATATAGTAGCTTCTGTACCTTTAAAATCCTTATACACATCAATGGCCTTATTGTTTCCATCCCCCGCGAAATTGACGGTTATCGGTTTACCTAGAATGCGCTCTTTACCCAGCCCGATATGTGTCTGGTTAATTCCACCGAAGCGTGCATCTTCACTCCCAGTTTCTACGTAAAGATCGGATCCCTGCATATAGTATGTCCATTTCACCGGATACCCGCTGAGTTGCTGGATAATCGTCTGTTTCTTTTGAGAGATATTCGTTAAAAGCAGCGGTGTTTTGTCATCATTATTATTGGTAATTTTATAGCTGCCATGCTGAGTCACCTTATATTTAGCTACAAAGGTAATCGGAGTCTCTTGCGTTATTTCAAGGTCAACTGGCCGTTCGAAACGAAGCACTGTCAGCTCTGGCTCACCTTCTGGAGATCTCCATAAATTCCCCTCAAGCGTCTTGCCAGCTACTTCAAGAGCATACTTTTTATAAGGGAAGCTATTGTCTATATTTTTACTTCTAACAGTGACTCGAATTTGAGTAGGCGACACAATCATATTCTCAAGTGTATAATCAGTTTCACCTACCTCAAGCGGCAGATTAAGACTCGTTTTTATCGTCCCGCTTTCCATCTGTTTTTTGCTTAATTGAAGATCGAATGAAAGTGGTCCATTAACATCTTTTTCTTTCTTCATATATTGCAGCTTATAAGTCATTTGACCGCCGGAAACATCCTCCGCTTTAAAGTATTGCTGCGCTGTATACTCCCCTTTTTCTCCTGGTGTACCGAAAGTACCTCCAGGCAGTGAGTTTATAAGCGTTCCGTTTTTGTACCCGACAATATTTGGATAAGCCCAGCCTTTGGCTTCCGGCTGATCAAAAATGATCGCTGAAGAGAATAGCATTTTTTCTTGTCCTTGAATAAAAGGCTTCACCTCTATGCTGCGCATTCCATCCTGTCCAATAGGAAACTTCTGCTTCTCCTGCGAATGGAGATCCAGAGGTAAATCTAACTCCTGCGTGCTAAAGGCATTCAGATTATCCGCAACCAGCTCCACATTCACGGTGTCCCGTTTGGGTGTCCATTCACTTTCGAAATAACCGTTATAAATTTGGTTTTTCTCGTCCCAGTTCAGATAGTTGTACGCTTCAGAGCTGTTCGCCCCCTCAGTTCCTTTTAGCGTCATCTCATTCACACGCCAAATTTCATTGTCCTGTCGTTGTCCAACATCCAATGTGAATAAGATGACCGTCCGATTCTCATCCACGATGGCTGTATGTAGCTTTAATGTTACTCCACCCTTCGTTATCGATTGATCCAGCTTTTGGCCGAGATTTTGTGCCAGAACGGCTTGAATTCCACCTCTTCCATGGAGCATTGTATCCCAGTTATAATGAACTGCCGCATACACCGGCGCCGCCGCTAGAACTACTGAGAACGATGAGACAAGTGCTATTTTACTCCAGTTTCTCCCCCGTTTCTGGTTACTGCTACTCATCCTGGCGTGAAAAGAGGTTGTAGTGTTATGTTCAATTCTCTCCCACATGCTTTCAAAATCAGGATATGTTACACTTTGACCCTCATTTAACTGATGCTCCAGCATATTCTCCAACTTTTTCATAAGATTCGCCCTCTTTCCGTTCAATTTGAACCCCAGCCTCCAGCAAAATTCTCCGCAATACCTTTAACCCTTTATGCAGCCTTGATTTGGTCGTCCCGAGCGGGATGGATAGCAGATCCGAAACTTCAGCTAAGCTGAAATCATGCATGTACCTAAGTGTAATCACCATCCGAAGTTTGACAGGGAGCTGACTCAAATATTTCGCCCATTCCATGGTCGTCTCCCGTTGTTCAATCAATCGTTCTACAGGGATTTCAGGAGACTTCTTAAATAAATAAAGATTGTCTGAGATTTTTTGTTGTAAAGTACGCTTCCGTTTCAAATGATTCAGGCAATGGTTGACCGTTATTTTCATAATCCAGGCCTTCAAATGCTCTACGTTCTCACGATTCGTGTGAAATACGGTAATGAACACATCCTGCGTCAAGTCCTCCGCATCAGCCGCGTCATGCACCATATAGTAGCAGGTCCGATATACATCCTTATTGTAGGCTTCGAATAACTCTCGGTTAGTCTCCAAATCTTGCACCCTCCTTTCTTTCTGTGATATCTATATGACAACCAGTCTTTGGAAAAGGTTCGTTTTTCTGAGCATAAACTATAGAGGCTGGTAATAAAAGATGGAAGATCTCAACTGTACTCATAAAGCAAAAAGCCACTCCCCATAAATCTGAGAACTGGCTTTCCTTTATATTTGCCACTAACAGCCTACAAAAATTAAATAATATTCATAACCTCTCGTGCTTGTGTATCTAAATCCTGGGCTGAGGAAGAAATATTCTTAAAATCATCTAATGCTATTTGAATCTGCTGTTGACTATCTTCTATATTTTCTTGTACCTGGTTTGTTCCTTTGGAGATTTTATCGATTTCCAGCGTGATGGCATCCACACTATCTTTTACTTGAATGATCGAATCCTGCACCATGGAGGATAGCTTTCGCACTTCTTTAGCAACCACGTCAAAACCTCGCCCAAACTCCCCGGCATGTGCCGCTTCAATAGCTGCATTAAGCGCTAATAGTTGCGTTTGCGAAGCAATATTACGAATAGTTTGTACAATCCCCTGAATCGATACCGCTTGTGTCTCCAGATTAGCTAGGGTCTGTGTATTTTCGATTGATACTTCAGCAATTTTGTCGACGCTCTGCAATAGTTCCTGACTACGTTCAATGCCTTTCTCGGCTCTTTGATTTAAGCTGTCAGACATCTCTTGCATCCGCTGTACCACGACACTCATGTTATTTTGTCGATCCGTGATATTAGTCGCAATCTTAGATACGCCAATGACTTGTTCATTATTTTCATCAAAGACAGGCATATAGGTAGCTTCCAGCCAAACCACATTTCCTTTTGCATCCATACGTTCAATTTTATCCTGAAAACTTTTTCCTGAAAAAAGATCCTGCCAGAACAATTCATAGCCTGGACTATTTACAAAGTGATAAAAGCAAAACTGTTTATGATGCATCCCATACATCTCTTCTTTGTTATACCCCATCGAACTAGCAAAAACGTCATTTACATAAGCCACTCGTCGATCAAGATCGAACCTTATTATAGCTAAATTTCTTTCTAAAGACCGGACGACAAGCTCATCGGTAACTCCTTGAGAATATACCATTCCCATATAATAATTCCTCCTGGATATCTATATGTTATTCGCGTCATCTTGAAGTATATTTCAACAATTATACGCTCTTATTCCGCAGAGAGAAATACATGATTGTTATTAAAATAAATTGAATTCGTGACTAAAAAAGACTCCAGGAAAGTGATCTCTTATATGTACATTTCTTTATTTCTTGGACCCGTAATCCCCCATCTTGATTCCCCACACTGAATCCTTTTGATGAGCTGCGGCTTCTTTTAAACTAGGGAGTCTTGCATCCAGTGGACTATGTCGTTCCAGATACATCACAAAGGCCTGACGAAGCCCAATCTCGGCATCCAGTTTATTAAGTTCGCTCGGGTGTTTCTCCATCTCGGCTAATTCTACTTCCCAACGGTATAAATCGCTTGCCTCAGATCGCTCCAACCGAACTTTTTCAGTCAGCTCCCGCAGTTCACGGTAAGCTTGTTTAACTTTTGAAGAATAGAGTTGCTTCTGATTCATAATAGTTAAGCATGCGATAAGCAGCGCTAATCCGGTCCACAAAATAACGTTATCCATATTTCCCCTCCAGCTTGGGCTATTCTCCTAATTATACACACCAGAACGCAAAAATACCCCACAATGTGAGGTATCTTTCTTAACTTAGTTCCTATTCTTTTTTCATAATTTCATGCAGCTGACGTTTGTCTGCTTCCAGCGCTCGAGCCTGTGCTTCGATATCCTCTAAATCAGCCTCAGCTGCTGAGAATTCCACGTCTTCTGCCTTCGCCTCGTACAGCATTTTCATCTTCTCGGTCTTTGAGAATATTTGTGAGTTCTCTCTATCCATAGTATCGTTATTCTCCCTTCGTCTTATTAATGAAGTAATTATTCAAATCATCCCGCCCGCTTCTTCAATTAAGCGTAATGCCTGATCATGGGACTCTGAATGCAAGATCACCGTAAGTAAAATATCTCTACCCGTCGGTCCTCCATCTCCGCCATGACTCATCCCGCTCGCGCTGGTATCCGCAGCAGCTAGTATACCTGTGTGTGCACGCTCAGCAGTCAGGGAGTCCATTCTGGCAACATTGCCTGTCACTGGATTTACCCCTGAGCTAAAGCTCGTGCCTCCATATCTACTGAAGCGATCAATGGAGATTTCAATGGCCCGAAGTGCACGGAGCTTACGAGCAACACCCTCTGCTTCCTCAGGACTTTTAAAATAAGCCAAAATAGATCTTTCCGACATCTTATCCCCGCTCTCGCTTGAAATTCAGATATCTGTTGCATTCCTTTATATTGTCTTCCTTTCGCTTGTTTTATGCCTTTTTTTTCTCATATTCCACTAATCTACTAGGAATTCGACATTTTCTTCAATTCTTCCCTGCAATATAGTACTAAAGTTGTATATTCGATTTGAAGTTATAGCTGTAGAATAAATTTAATTTTCATAATTTTTTACATTTTATGTTGAGGAGGAGAATTACAGATACACACTGCAATATAAAAATTCATTTTGGGAGGATGAACTTATTTGAAACGTACCTTTAAACACTCTATTCAAAGATTTGGTATTGGGGCGGCGAGCTTCGGACTGGCTGTTTCTGTCCTTTTTCCATCCGCTGCATTTGCGAACTCATCCCTTGAATCATCAACTAACCTAGTTAATAATGTACAGTCTCAAAGTGTGACCCCTCATAACTACGCGGGTGTGCTCAAAGGTTCAGCACCAGTATCCGTAATTGTGGAATTAACTAATAAACCAGTCAGTGTGTATGAAAATGAGGCTAAAACTTCTTCTTTGCGATCCTCAGTCTCCTTACAACGCAGTAAAATTATCTCCGAGCATAAAAGCTTTATTTCCTCAGCGCAGAAAATAGATGCCGACATCGGTTTTGAATACAGTGAAATTTTTAACGGATATTCCATTACTCTGCCAGCCAATCAAGTTAACAAGCTGTTAGAGCTTCCGGGCGTTGCAGCTGTTTATCCAAATGATGAAGTCCATGCGTTAGCAGACAGTGTTGAGGTAGCAACTTTGCCTGTTACACGTTCTTACTCGGACAGCGGCAATCTTATAGGTGCAGATAAACTACATGCATTAGGTTACACAGGAGAAGGGGTACAGGTAGCGGTTGTCGATACTGGCATCGATAAAAATCACCCTTTATTAAAGGATAATTATAAGGGGGGGTACGATGCCTACGATCAGGATAATGATCCGTCAGAAACACCTCCTGACGCTAACTTCCCTCCAAAAAATGGTAGCCCATATGAGACCTCGCATGGCACTCATGTAGCCGGTACAATATTAGATGTTGCACCTGAGGTGGATTTGTACGCATATCGCGTACTTGGCCCTTACGGTTCCGGTCCAACAGCGGTTGTAATCGCGGGTATTGAGAAAGCGGTCGCTGATGGAGCCGATATCATTAACCTTTCCCTGGGCTCTGATGTCAACCAAAGTTATTCCGCAAGTTCAATCGCGATAGACAACGCCATAAAATCGGGCGTAAATGTTGTTGTTGCCGCCGGTAACGCTGGACCGGATGTAGGAACATTAGGCGAACCTGCTGGATCGCAACTTGCACTTAGTGTAGGTGCTTCTACTACCCCAGTGAATACCCCATTCTTTGATATTGGCGATGTTAAAAAAATCCCAGGGACATTAGCCAGCTACTCCCCGGAATTAATTGAAAACATTGCCGGCAGTAAAATTGCTTACGCTAAGCTTGGGAGTGCTGCCGATTACAAAAATCTGGATGTTAAAGATAAGGTAGTGCTTGTCGATCGAGGCTCACTGAGCTTTTTAGACAAATCTCTTCATGCCAAAGCGGCTGGTGCTAAGCTACTATTGATTGCTAATAATGAACCCGGTGTAATTACCCCTACCCTTGGCGCGCCTGGAGATTACATTCCTACCTATGGAATTAGTCAAGCGGATGGAGATAATATAAAAGCTCAATTGGCTGCTGCTAAAGATATAATCAGTTACTATATAGCGCTTGAAGTAAATCAGTTAGCTAATTTTAGCTCTGTGGGTCCTGGGATGCCGGATTATCTAATCAAACCTGATGTTGTTGCGCCAGGGGTCAATATCAACTCGACGATTCCTAGCTGGACTGGGGATTACGAACATGCTTATGGCTTAAAAAGCGGAACCAGTATGGCAACCCCACATGTTGTAGGAGCTGTCGCTTTGCTACTGAGTGAAAACTCTAACCTTAAGCCAAATGAAATTAAAGCACTGCTGATGAACAATGCGGATCCTATCTTTAAGCGTAATGGAGATGCTTACTCTTTGTATCAACAAGGTGCCGGATTAATTAATTTGGAGAAATCAGCAAAGGCTGAATCTATTGCTAAAGTCGGGGAGAGCTTAATTAGTGGTCTTCCAGGTACTGTAGAAATCCCTTATTACACAGGCTCCTTGTCCTTTGGCCTGCTTCCAAAAGGAGCTAGCGTAACGAAATCAGTGTATGTAGAAGACTTTAAGGGGATTGGATCAACCTACACGCTGTCCACCGAATGGCTTACTGAAGCACCTGGAGACATTAGTATTGAAATTGCACCAAAGAGTGTTACCTCCGGTGTAGACCAATATGCACAATTTAAACTGAAGGTATCTGCTACGGCAAAAGACGGTGCATATGAAGGCATCCTGTTCCTAACCTCTGATACAGAAACTCTTCGTCTTCCCTTTAATGCACTTGTTGGCGATAAATTCAATTTAGCGCCTGTTAATCAACTTTCTTTTGAAGATCCACAGATTTCTCCTAATGGGGATGGACGCTTAGACGATACCACCTTTACCTTCTCTGTCAATGAAGAACTGGATGGCATAAGTTTTGTAGCCTCTTCAATAGATGCTCCTGCGACAGTTTTAGGTGCAGTTTATTCTGATGATGAAAAGGTCTATCGTGGCGTGTACGAAATTACAAATTGGGATGGAACGTTAACAGACCTGGAGACCTCCGCCAAGTCCACTTTACCAGATGGTCACTACTACATCACTCCTGTGCTTCCCAATGGACAACAACTTGAGACACAAAAGATCAAGTTCACAATTGATACCGAGAAGCCATTAGTTTCCGGCATCACACTTGAGGAGTACGAACGTGAGGCGCCAACCGATCCTGGTGCGGCAGAAATTAGTGGGTTCATTGATGATGACCTAATGGCCTATTATATTTCTAATACACAACCTATTGGAAACTGGTTTACCGTGTACGCCGAAGGTAAACATTATGATGGAAACACTTATAAATTCGGTGGAGTAATTGCAGGTAATGGTGCTTTTTCCATTGACGTTCCGGTTAACGAAGGGCTTAATGAGTACAAAATCTATGTGGTTGATAAAGTAGGTAATGGCGCAGACGACGATGATTATGCTCAGCGACTTCTTTATAGCACAGGGGATGGTATTTTCAATGTAAATCCGTCTCTATCTGCACCCACTATTGATTTGGGACAGCCGGTAACCGTTGATCTAGGGTATTCCGTGACTGATGAGGTTTATGGCGTCTATGGGGCTTCATTCGCTGTCATCTACGATGGTTCTCTCGAAACACCAGCGATCCAGCCAAGCGTACAACTGGCAACGTATCAAGAGGAGAATTTCTATGGTGTTCCACTTACAGAATTCTCAGAAACCTATAAGCTAGGAGACGGCCGCAAACTGACACAGTATAGTGTTAATCTGTCAGGTGGTGCTTATCACGGCTCCGGCTCACTAGGCAAAATAACCTTCAAACCATCTAAAGCGGGAAAATACGACTTGGAGCTGTACGATGTACAGGTCTGGAATGATGCTACAACATCAACAATCCCATCTGGTTTGAGAACAGTAAGCGTAACTGTTAACACACCTGAAACACCGAAGCCAACACCTTATTCGAATGTACCTACGGCAACTAGTGCTCCCGCTTCTGGAATCGCATTGAAATCTGGGAAGCTAGTAGAGACTGCAGATCCAGCAGGTGGCAAGTCTTCAGCGGTGTTCAACATCTTAGACACTGTATTAGCAAATTCGATCCAGAATGCAAAAGATAAAACTTCTGTACTTGATCTTAGCGATGTAAGCTTCAATAAATATAGCCAAGTTGTTGTTACTCTTACCCCGGCCCAAGCCGAGCAGTTAAAGAAATCGGAGAATGCACTCCGCCTAAATGGTAGTGGATTCAATGTACTCATTCCAGCGGCGACACTTCCGGATTTCATCAACAGCAACGGCTTAACCCTTACGATTAGTCTGACCGATGCGGGCAACACAGCAGTTTTAGCAGGTAGCTCAGCAGCATTAAATATCGGTTCTTCCATTCTCACCATCAGAAATGGTTGGACAACCGGAAAGCCGATCATCCTTCAGCTTAATCTAAAAGCCGCCAGTCTTCATGATGCTCGAAAGACTGCCGCTTATGTAGAATCAAAAGATCGTAAATGGTCCTACCTGCAACCTGGTTTTATCACTAAAGATGGTATTCTTCAGTTTAGCGTTACTGGTGATGGTTCTTACAGCGCAGCATCCAGAAATATAAGCTTTAAGGATATTGGCACACACTGGGCTCAAACCGATATCGAGGTCCTTGCTGCTCATGGTATCATTGCTGGCAAAGGAGCCGACGGCAGCTTTAAGCCTGCCGACACCTTAAATCAGGCAGAGCTTCTGACACTCTTCGACCGTCTACTTGGAAAAGGTGACACATGGAGTACTCGCATCAAAGAAAGTGGATCTCGTGATGTGCTAACTCGCGAGGAAGCAGCTCTTATCATCGCTAAGGCCCTTGGTGCTGATCTTACAGTAGCCAAGATACCTTTAAGCTTTAAGGATGCCGACAGCATCGCTGCGGAAGCACGTAACGCCGTAGCCTATGCTGTAAGCAAAGGTTATCTAAAAGGTGTTACTGCTTACAACTTCAATCCGCAAGGTACTCTGACTCGTGGACAAGCAGCAACGATTCTAAGCCGAGTGCTTGAGGATCTGCGTTCTTCGAACAACATCTAGTTGCACTTTAAAAGAAAGCCCCAGCAGCCAATGGCTGCTGGGGCTTTTTCGTCTTTAGGTCACATTTGCGTTTCCGAGGCAACCATCGGACTCAAATGACTCTAAACACAGCCGTGATCTCACGGTTACGGGTTACGTTCTGCATTAGCAAGTAGCCATAACCCCAAAAAAAGCAGAGCAGCGCCCCCCAAATAACGGGAGGATCGCTGCTCTGCTATATTATTTATTTATTCAATTAATGAAGTTAGAAATATCAGTCCCCGCGGAACGCACGCTTCACACGATCAAAGAAGGATTGCTCATGCTCATGTGTGTTTTCTCCATTAAGAGAGGCGAACTGTCGCAACAAATCTTTTTGCTCATCATTCAGCTTGCTAGGTGTCACAACAATGACTCTAACATGCTGGTCACCTTGGCCAGATCCACGTAGACGTGGAACACCCTTGCCTTTAAGGCGGAAGAAAGTACCCGTCTGCGTTCCCGCAGGAATCTTCAGCTTCACTTTTTCCGTTAAGGTAGGGATCTCAATCTCATCGCCAAGTGCTGCCTGTGCAAACGTAAGTGGAACCTCGCACATAATATCGTCGTTCTCACGTACGAAGAAATCATGGGATTTGACACGGATGACAATATACAAGTCTCCAGCAGGACCACCGCGTAAGCCGCCCTCGCCTTCGCCAGTCATGCGAAGCTGTGCACCGTCATCAACTCCGGCAGGGATGCGCACATGGATCTTACGTTGCTTCTTAACTTTACCCTGTCCGCTACAAGTCGTACATTTTTCCTTAATAATCTTACCTGTACCACTGCAATGCGAACATGGACGACGATTACGCATCTGTCCAAGTGGCGTATTCTGTACGAATTCCTGTTGCCCACTACCATGACAAGTGGAACAAGTCTCTGGTTTAGTACCCGGTTTAGCCCCGGAGCCGTAGCAGGTATCGCAAGTTTCCGTACGTGGAATAGTAATATCGGTTTCCTTACCGAATACCGCTTCCTTGAATTCAATGGTCATCGTATACTGCAAATCCCCACCGCGTTGTGGTGCGTTAGGATCACGGCGTCCTCCGCCACCAAAGAACATATCAAAGATATCGCCTAGTCCTCCGAAGTCGCCACCGCCGCCTCCGAAGCCGCCCATACCTTGGTTAGGATCAATATGGCCATATTGGTCATATCTAGCTCGTTGTTGACCGTCGCTAAGAACATCGTAAGCTTCTTTTACTTCTTTAAACTTAGCTTCAGCATCATCTGCTTTATTCACGTCAGGGTGATATTGGCGCGCCAATTTCCGGTACGCTTTCTTCACCTCATCGTCTGAAGCATCTCTACTGAGGCCAAGCACTTCATAATAATCGCGTTTATCTGCCACTGCTTTCACCTCCGTACGTTACATACTCAAATTCCTAATTACCTGTCAAAGAAACCATTATACGATAAAACCCTAGGATCTGACCATCCAGTTCCAGCAGATGTTTATTCTTACAATATCAGAAGGCGCATTCGCGAAGAGTGTGCAAACTGATATTACAAAAGGAAAGTCAAAACACGGGATGACCCGGTTTTGACCTTCCCTTCTTAACTATATAAGAATTTATCAGTTACGTCCTATACACTTATCGTTTAAGGTTACCCTTGATTCTTATCTTCGTCAACAACCTCATAGTCAGCGTCAACTACATTGTCTTTCTTAGGAGCGCCTTCAGCGGCTCCAGCGCCACCTTCAGCACCTTGCTCTGCTTGAGCAGCTTGTTCGTACAGCTTCATGGACAACTGTTGTACAATCTCAGTCAATGCTTCTGTAGCAGCATTGATTTCTTCAAGATTGTCAGTTTCAAGTGCTGCTTTCACTTTATCTTTAGCTTCGTTTGCTTTTTCAACTTCGGAAGCATCAGCTTTATCACCAAGATCTTTGATCACTTTCTCAGTAGAATACACGAGTTGGTCAGCACTGTTCTTCGCTTCTACCAATTCTTTACGCTTACGGTCTTCCTCAGCGTGAAGCTCGGCATCCTTCATCATTTGTTCTACTTCTGCGTCGCTCAGACCGCTAGAAGAAGTGATAGTGATCTTTTGGCTCTTGTTTGTACCTTTGTCTGTTGCAGATACATTCACGATACCGTTGGCATCAATATCGAAAGAAACTTCGATTTGTGGTACGCCGCGTGGTGCTGGTGGAATCTCGTTCAGCATGAAGCGTCCCAGTGTTTTGTTGCCGTTCGCCATTTGACGCTCACCTTGTAGCACGTGAATCTCTACGCTAGGTTGGTTGTCAGCAAAGGTCGAGAATACTTGGGATTTACTTGTAGGAATTGTAGTGTTACGCTCGATCATCTTCGTGAACACGCCACCTGCAGTTTCGATACCGAGGGAAAGCGGAGTTACGTCGAGCAATACAACGTCCTTAACATCACCAGTCAATACACCCGCTTGAACAGCAGCACCAAGAGCTACAACTTCATCCGGATTCACACCTTTGTGTGGATCTTTACCTGTAAGCTTCTTAATTGCATCTTGCACAGCAGGGATACGAGTAGAACCACCAACCAGAACGATTCTGGTAAGGTCTGCAGGTGTCATACCAGCATCAGACAAAGCTTGACGAGTTGGTCCCAAAGTACGTTCTACCAGACCAGCAGTAAGCTCATCAAACTTCGCACGAGTTAAGTTGATCTCTAAGTGTTGAGGTACTCCGTCTACTACAGTGATGAACGGAAGAGAAATAGTAGTTGTCAGTACGCCCGACAATTCTTTTTTCGCTTTTTCAGCTGCATCTTTCAAACGTTGTACAGCAGATTTATCTTTGCTCAGATCAATGCCTTGCTCTTTCTTAAATTCAGATACCAGGTAATCCATAACCACTTGGTCAAAGTCATCGCCACCAAGTTTGTTGTCACCGCTTGTAGCTTTTACTTCAAAGAAGCCGTCGCCCAATTCCAGGATGGATACGTCAAACGTACCGCCACCAAGGTCATAAACAAGGATAGTTTGATCTTCGGATTTCTCCAGACCATATGCCAAAGCTGCAGCTGTTGGCTCATTAACAATACGCAAAACTTCCAAGCCTGCAATTTTACCTGCATCTTTAGTAGCTTGACGCTGGCTGTCATTAAAATAAGCAGGAACTGTGATAACTGCTTGAGTAACAGTTTGGCCAAGATATGCTTCTGCATCGGATTTCAGCTTTTGAAGAATCATTGCTGAAATTTCTTGTGGAGAGTAGTCTTTACCATCAATGCTTTCTTTGTGGTTCGTACCCATATGACGTTTTACCGAGCTGATCGTACGATCAGGGTTAGTAATCGCCTGGCGTTTAGCTGTTTCACCGACGATACGCTCGCCGTCTTTCTTAAAACCTACAACCGAAGGGGTTGTACGCGCGCCCTCTGGGTTTGGAATTACAACGGCTTCGCCGCCTTCCATTACGGCAACGCAAGAGTTCGTGGTTCCTAAGTCAATACCGATAACTTTACTCACAATAATTTGCCTCCTCTTAAGGTATATGGAGCATACGCTCATTTTAATTTTAAAAATACAAGCATAAATGCCTTCGGCGTCCTTATTTTAGAACGATTAGCGTTTAAGCGAGAAATATAAGGATAATATATAGCGTGAAACTTATGCTTTCTTATATTTTCAAAAAAAATCCGATTGGTACCACTGGTGGACTGAAACTGCCCGTCCTATTTTGACAGACTACATGCTGACTTTGACCATAGCAGGACGAAGAACTTTATCTTTCAGGAGATATCCTTTTTGGACTTCTTCTGTTACGATACCCTCTTCGTACTCCTCGCTCTCCACCTGCATGATAGCCTGATGGTATTCAGGATTAAAAGGCTGTCCTACTGTTTCCATAGCCGTAAGCCCCTCGGACTTCAATACCCCATCCAGCTGACGGAAAATCATATTAACACCCTTCACAAAAGCTTCGGACTCAGGGCCACTAGGAGTAGTGACTAAAGCACGCTCGAAATTGTCCAGTACTGATAGCAGTTCAGTCACGAGCTTGGAGGTGGCATATTGAGCCAACTCTTCTTTCTCCTTCTGAGTACGACGACGGAAGTTATCGAAATCAGCCTGCGCACGCAGCGCACGTCCTTGATATTCATCAGCGAGATCCTGCAGACGTTTTACCTCCGTACCTGTGTCTGAAGCACCTTCACTAACTTCCTCTGCCGTAAATGAGTCGGCTTTCGAAGCTGCATCAGCCTCAGGTTCCTCATTTATCAAATCATCTTTGAATTCATTAGCATCTTGAACTTGTTCCTTTTTCAAGTTGTCTTCACCTCCTTAAAATCATTCACGTAATCAATGTTGACTCTGTTCACTTATACCAGTGTGCCAGCATCGCTGTCAAATCTCGGGATAAAATGCCCAAGATCCCCATCACTCTTGCATATTCCATTCGTGTCGGTCCAAGGATGCCAATGCTTCCCAAGGCCTGCCCATCCAGTGAATAAGTGGCGGTGATCAGACTGCAGTTAGCGAACGCTTCATGATTGTTCTCCGTCCCTATTCGGACCTGAATACCTGTGCCGCCTGTTGTAGGGGCCAGCATTTTGAGCAATGTAGGCGTCTCTTCCAGCAGATCAAGAATGCTTTTCACCTTGTCAACATCCTTGAACTCAGGCTGTGTAAGCATATTCGTGGCTCCACTGAGATAGATACGCTGCTCTTGATCACTTTCCAGCGCAATGTCCAGCACTTGCATTAATTCTTCATAATGTGAGATGTGACGCTGCATTTCCTCGCCAAGCTCGGAATACAGCCGAGTCTTCAGCTTATAGAGTGGTACATTGACCAGCTTACTATTCAGTAGGTTAACCACTTTCTCCATCTCGGAAACGGAAATCTCCGGTGGAATGTTCACCGTACGGTTCTCAACTTGCCCCGTACTTGTAACGATAATCGCTACAGCGGTTGTATCATCTAGCGGTAACAACTGAAAATGACGCAATGATGTATGAAAAACCTCCGGTCCCAGAAGGATGGAAGTGTAATTCGTCATATTGGAAAGAATCATCGCCGCATGTTGGATGACCTGCTCCATCGCATTCAGCTTCTCGGCAAAAAAAGCGCGGATCGTGCCCATCTCTGCCGTTTCGGCGGAATTCCACGGTACCAGATGATCCACATAGTATCGGTATCCTTTATGGGAAGGTATTCTCCCTGCCGATGTATGAGGCTGCTCGAGATAACCCAAATCCTCTAGGTCAGCCATTTCATTTCGAATGGTCGCAGGGCTGTACCCTACATCCCCCCGTTTAGAAATGCTGCGAGACCCTACTGGTTCTGCCGATGAAATATAATCATCTACAATTGCATTTAGTATCATTCTCTGGCGATCAGTTAACATGTTATCCCCTCCTATCGGCTGTTGGCTCCGATTCGTTAGCACTCGACTCAGATGAGTGCTAACCACTAATACAAAAATACCAAACTGACATTGACATTGTCAAGTCAGTTCAGCATCTTAAGTACTGCTATTTCATCGCAGGCATGCTGCTTTTTACAATTCACGCAATCTGTCCATACCTTTTCGGGGAAAATCTCTTTCTCGACAACTTCGAATCCGTTTCTAAGAAAGAAATCTACGGCGTAGGTTAGTGCCATGACCTTAGGGATTTTTTGGTTTTTGGCTTCCTCCACCAGCTTCGCCAAAATCATAGAACCTATTCCTTTTCCCTTCCCCTCATCATTCAGGCCGATCGAGCGAATCTCTACGAGATCATTCCCGAGCTTGAAGAGCGAACCGCAGCCTACGAATCTACCCTCGATTTCCGCAATTACAAATTGATCGATCTGGCGAGTCAGCGCCTGCCTGGAACGGGGCAACATGATACCGCGCTGTGCGTATTCTTCTATCATCAGATACAACGGCTCAACATCTTCTACCACTGCATTTCTACAAATCACCTGTGCATCTCCTGCTGGAGACGAATGGCGGATCATTTCCGTCTTGGCAAGCACTTTAATTCACCCCTCTGTTGATAATATGAATAAATATACAACAGAGTGAATTACAATTCAAGGGGTATTTTAAAATTAAACTTCTGTCAGCGCGCCTACAAATTCTGCGAAAACATCGTTACCAAAAAGGATCCCTTGCTTGCTGAGCCGGTACGTCCCCTCTTCGTGTTCAAGCAGACCCGCATGCAGCATCTTATGAAGGGATTTCGCAAATACATCCTCTATCGAACGCCCAAATTGCGCCTGAAATGCCGCATTAGAGACACCTTCATGCATACGCAAGCCAACCATCATAAAGTCCTCCATCGCTTCTGCTTCAGTGATTGGGTATGCGTCCAATCGAGGCAGGCCTTTACGTGTAGCTTCAACATAAGGATTTACACCCTTAACATTAATATGTCGCTGACGACCTACATATCCATGTGCACCTGCGCCGAGACCATAATAATCTTCATTACGCCAGTAAGTGATATTGTGACGACTCTCCATGCCTGGTTTTGCAAAGTTACTGATTTCGTATTGGTTGTAGCCCGCTTCCTTCATAGAAGACATCAACAAGAGGTACATTTGCAGTTCATCTTCTTCATTAGGTAGAGGAAGTTTGTTCTTATTAAATAGGGTGTGAAAAAGAGTGTTCTCCTCCACCTTCAAGCTGTAAATAGAATAATGGGGTAAATCTAGCTCAAGCGCTTTGCGAATACTTTCAGCCAGCATCTCCACCGTTTGGTTCGGCAAACCAAACATAAGGTCAACCGACAGGTTGTTAAGTCCTACTGCACGAGCATTCTCCAAGCTGCGGTATACATCATCAACATTATGAATCCGGCCAATGCCCGTCAGGAGTTCGTTCTGAAACGCCTGAACACCAAAGCTCACCCGATTCACGCCGCCTTCTTTCATAACCGTCAACTTATCTTTATCCGTAGTTCCCGGATTTGCTTCCATAGAGAACTCGATATCTTTATCCCAATTCGGGAAATGTGTGCGAACAGATTTTAGAAAATAAGCCATCTCATCGGGTTTCAGTACAGTTGGAGTACCTCCGCCGACAAAGATCGTTTTGATGACACCCGGTGGGGTGTTCTTAACGGTCTGCTCCATTTCTCGATCCAAGGCTTCGAGATAATCCATAACCGGCTGATCCTTGAGAACGTAGGAATTAAAATCACAATAAAAGCACTTATTGGTACAAAAAGGTATATGAATGTACACGGCCTCAGGGGGACGGCCATTAGTATTCGTAGTCATTAGCTGTCTCCTTTATATAAAAATATCGTTTGACTAGTGTAATCTAAAAAACAAGAAAAGGAAAGCCTGACGGCTTCCCTTCGAGGGGCGATCATTTATAAATGATCTCTATTTTAAAATACAAAAAAGTATATATATTTTGTATTTCTCGCAGAAACAGATACCTTCCCTATAAGGATGGCTAAGCCGCTTCTTCTTAATATATCCGCATTTCCACGAGTTCTGCACGTTCTCCTCCGTTAGTTTCATGAATAACGATCCGAACAGTGTCCGTAAGGACAGGCTTCTCTAAACGATGTACGTTCTTCCGGCGATGATTGTCTTTGACGCGGAACATGACTTGCCACACGCCATCAATGAGCAACTCTACATCGTAAGCCTTTACTAGTTCAGGAATCACTAGAAATGGCGTTTCATGGTGATGTAGGTTGATAAGATCCTCATTAACATCATCGTTAAAAGTAAAATGAATTTCAGAGACTGAAGCAGCATCCGGGAGACGCGCCTCTACCCACTCCGTTCTACCAGCAGTCATCGGCTCAGAAACCCAGCTATGTGGCCCTGCAAAAGGTCGAGCATACCCGTCAGTGACTTTGGATGCAGCATATGCGGATGTTTCTACCGCAAAGCAGAAATGCCTGCGTACAAGCTGTTTCATGCTCCACTCCATCACCGGCTGATCTGGCTGATGATCCTCCAGCGCTGAATCGACTACTGGTTTAACGCCTCGCTCAAATGTAATAACACCTGTGATTGAGGTTTCTGAGATATGCAATTGAATATGCTCATTAGCTCGAATAATAGCGAAGATATTACATTCGCCGATTGAACTCCACTGCTCCTCTTGTACCGGAACATCAATCCATTGCTGCTCTCCAGCTTGTACTAATACAACATTAACCTGTCTACACTCTGCTGGAACGTAATTTTCCGCACGCCCAGTCGTCCATAGCTCAACCGTCAACTCTGACTGAGTACTTGCTGACACAAGCAGCTTCAACCCAAGGATATTTCCTTCAACCGGAAACAATATTCCTACGTCATGAGAAAGCTCATAAGCTTCAGCTGGACGATCCAGTAATATGCCTTTCATCGTACTGGACGCATGAATCTCACTATTTCTCGCGAGGTCTAGTGGATCTTCGTTGCGCAATCCAATAATCGAAGCATCTTGCTTTAACATCACCTGTTGCAATTCATGCATATGCTGATTGCGAATTTCACGAGGGGTTACACCTTTGATGACGGATAATGCTGCACCTGCTCCAGCCGCTTCACCCATAATCGCACAGGTCGCCATGACGCGTGTTGTTCCAAAAGCCACATGAGATGCGCTGATATTCCGACCCGCGAAGAGTAGATTTCGCACATTTTTCGAATAGAGCGAACTAAATGGAATATGATAAATCCCATCCGCATGCAGATGTTTCGAGCCACTCTCTTCTGCGTACATCCCTTGCGGTGGATGCAGATCAATCGACCATCCTCCGAATCCAATCCGGTCTTCAAATTCACGCTGCGCAAGAATATCATTTTGCGTTAAGATCGTATCGCCAACAAACCGTCTGTATTCACGTTTACCCGGAATTGATCCAACCCACTCCAGCGTCATATTTTCGGCATCAAAATGACCTGAGTTTTTAATGTAATCCCAAATCCCATAAATAACAGAGGATAGCTCATCACGTATACGTTCATTCTCATCCACTGTATCAAGCTCACCACCCCACTCAATCCACCAGTAGTGACAGCCTGAATCTCCACTCCGAATGACCCGCCGGATCGGGATCGACGTTGTTGTAATATCCTTCGCGAACGATGGAGCAACATAACGTACCGGTTTTCCTGTATCCTGTGTATAAAACAATAATGTACTGCCTAATGTAATGTTATCAGGCACTTCTGGTGCCCATTCCTCATTAAATTCATGGCGGGCTTCACGTCCTAAACGGAAGTCAGCTCCTGCTAGGAAGCCAACCAAACCATCGCCCGTGCAATCGATGAACGCCTCACTCTTGAACGTAATCAACCGCTCAGATCCCATCATCCAACCAATCACACTGCGAATCGTACGATCCTCTGCCTCACCTTCCGCTTCCACTTCGCGTACATCGGTATTTAGGAACAGGCTGATATTCGACTCTGCCTTCACGGCTTCGAGTAAGGTTAGATCCCATAAGTATGGATTTCCCTCCGGGTTCCGGTATTGATTCTCGATGAATAACTCACCCATAATGCCTGTCTCACGTGCATATCGATTTACACCATGTCCTGTTGCACCACATACCCATACCCGAACCTCTGAACTCGAGTTACCACCAAGTACAGGACGGTTCTGCACTAGTGCTACCTTTAACCCTAGGCGCGCTGCAGCGATCGCCGCGTTCATTCCTGCAAGTCCACCACCGACCACTGTTACATCGGATTTAACCGTTTCTGTTCTCATGTTAGTACCCCTCCTATAGTTAGCCTTTCACAGCCGAGCTGGAAATCCCTTGAATAATGTATTTCTGACCCACAAAGAAGATAATAATCATTGGAATAATTGCAGCCGATGAAGCAGCCATCATCCCGTTGTAGTCCACATTGTTCTCAAGAATAAAATTCTGCAATCCAAGCGGAATGGTATATAGTTTAGGGCTTTGCAAGAATACAAGCGCATTCTCATAATCATTCCATTGCCAGGAGAAATCGAGAATAGCAAACGTTGCTATTGCTGGCTTCGCTAATGGCAGAATTAAGCGGAAAAATATCTTATAATGCCCCGCCCCATCCAAAAAAGCAGATTCCGTAATTTCCTTAGGAATGCTCATAAAGAACTGCCGAAGCATAAATACACCGAAGATTGAGAACATGGCGGGTAGGATCAGCGCCCAATGCGTATTGTAAATCCCAACCCAGTTAAACATGATAAACTTTGGAACAAAAAGCACCTGAGGTGGAACCATCATCATGGATAAATATATGACAAATAGTCCATCTCGACCTTTGAACGAAGTACGTGAAAATCCGTAAGCGGCAAGGGCAGATAGAAACACAGCCCCCACAGTTCCAATAATTGAAATTTTAAGTGAATTTAAATAATACGGAACAAAATCATGACTTCCTGTCCACACCCGAATATGATTGCTCCAGTTGAGAGATGAAGGCAGCCATTTGTTAAACACCTCGGCAGGTGTCTGAAAGGATGTGCTGAGCATCCATAGGAAAGGCACAATCATAAATAGTCCTAGAACAAACATGATGATCGTTACTGGCAGTTTCACCTTCATGTTTCCTGCTTTTTCATTCATACCGCCTGCTCCTTTAAATTATGGTTTCGGGGCCCCCTGCAAAGCTTCACTTTGTGGGATCATTTAGTAATGAACCCAGCGCTTTTGGCCGATCCACTGAATGACTGTAATGACGAGAATGACGGCGAACAAGAACCATGAAATGGCTGAAGCGTATCCCATATCGTAATAACTGAATGCTGTTTTATAAACGAATAGTGATAAGACCGTCGTACTTCCGCTAGGACCTCCAGCCGTAATGGCTTGAATAATCGAGAACGATTTCATCGTCATAATTAATCCGGTAATCATTAATAAAAAAGTTGTGGGACTAACAAGAGGCCATACAATTTTCCATGTTGTTTTGAATGTGCTTGCGCCATCGATCCGGGCAGCTTCCAGCTGTTCTGTCGAAATTTCCTGTAATGCAGCTAAATATATGATCATATTGTAGCCAAGCATCAGCCAGATTTGTACGATATCAATGGCATACATTGCGGTTTCCGTATCCGCAAACCATCCTGGCGGCGATGTTATGCCAATCCAGCGAAGCATTTCGTTGATGGGTCCCTGTGAAGGCTGAAATAGCAGCATCCAGACAAATGCAACGGCTACTCCACTGGAGATATACGGTAGGAAGAACATTCCACGTAATACGCCTTTAAGATACACACTGCGGTTTAGAAATAGCGCTACAATAAATGCGAGCACCATCGATACTGGAACCGATATCAGGAATATCACCGTATATTTGATCGAGGCATAGAAATTATCGTCATGGAACAATCGTTTGAGATTATCCAGCCCAGTAAATTGCCAATTCGGATTTGAAAATTGATAATTCGTAAACATGAGGACAAAGGAATAGATTGCAGGAATAATAAAGAATAAGAGAATACCAATCATATTCGGAAGAATAAAGGTCATGCCGATCCAGCCTTGTCTGTCCATCCAGCTTCTCCGCTTCACGGTATCGCCGCCTTTCGTATGCTGAAAAATGGGTACACGAAAGAGAAGAACGAAGAAATCTTCCTCCTTCTCTTTTTGTGCTAACTATTTCATTATTTCAATAACTCTTGCGAACGGGTTTGCATATTCTTCATCGTGGTTTCAATATCTTGCTTATTTAAGAAGTATTTTTCATACTCTTCTTTACGTGCATCAATGGCTTGTTGAGTTACATTTAGCTGGAAGGACGGGAATTTGCCGAATACAATTTTATTCATTGAATCTGTATCATATTTGTCTTCCACACCCTTCATGAGAAGGCTCATTGCTTCCTTACTATCTACACTCTTAGAGGCTGGAATACGACCACCGCTTGCCATTGGTAGCATACCGCCATCCGCATACCATTTTGCGAACTCCCAAGCTGCGTCCAGGTTCTTGGATTTCGCATTAAGAGAAAGCATGTCACCCACACCGCCCGAATATTTATAATCCTTTTGATCTTTATTCACTTTTGGAATAGCGGCGAACGCGGTTTTGAAATCATGCGGATAGTCTTTCAAGTTGTTCGCATTTCGGAAAATAAACTCACCTGCTGCCAGCATTGCCGCTTTGCCTTGCAAGAACATGGTGTCAACCGGCATTTTACTTGTCAGTTGCTCGCCATATTCCGGTGTGGATTTGTCCACGAACATCATGTTATGCAATATTTCCAGGTGTTCTTTCCATAGATCATTCCCAAAGTTTGAAGTACCATCCGCCTGTTTCACACCCATTCCAGCAAGCGTACCGTCCATCGTTGTTGAGAAGGAGGAATCTGCCTGCAATAATCCGTACACACCAGGCTTCGTTAGCTTCTTCGCATACTTCTGAAGATCTGACCAGGTCCAGTCCACCGCAGGAATCGGTAATCCTGCTGCATCCAGCATATCTTTGTTCAACCACACAAACGCCATGTTTTTCTTTGTAGGAATCCCATAGTACTTATCATTTATTTTCCACATTGCTGCGTCCTCGCCGATCTGGCTGTCGATATCATAATCTGTCTTCGTGCTTAGATCCAAGGCAACGCCTGCATCCATACGTTTCTGTAAATGAGCAAGATCGTAGTTCATGAAAAGGTCTATGTTTTGATTGGTCATCAAGGCAGTATCTAGCTTTAAGTTTCCAGCATCATCATTTACATTACGGATATACTCGACTTGAATGTCTGGATGATCTTTATTCCAGTTATCAATTACAGCTTGAGGCCCGGCTTCTGCCGGAACTGCCCCCCACATCGTAAGCTTTATTTTCTCCTTTGCTGTTTGTCCATTTGCACTGCCCTGCGCATCATTACTTCCACTAGTACCACAACCAGCCAGCATCGTACCTGCTAATAAGACAGAAAGCACTGCAGGATACCACTTTTTCTTCATCGATATCTTCCCCCTTGGAAGGATTATGTGTTGTGCTCTACGTCTATAACTTTATCATCAGAGCGGATTCTGGGGGATGAACTACATTTGGGAAACTATAGAACGTTTTTTGGTTCTTTGCGAAATTCATTTGGCGTGACGCCACACCACTTTTTGAAAATTTTAATAAAATAATTATCGTTCTCAAAGCCCACCTGCTGCCCAATCTCACTAATTGTTAGCTTCGTCTCTGCAAGCAGCATTTTTCCAGCCTGAATACGCCGCTCTTGAATATAATTCGTCAACGTTTTCCCTGTCTTTTTCTTGAATAAGTCACTTATATAACTTGCATCCATTCGGATCAACTCTGACATGGATTTGAGCGAGATGTCCTCAGAATAATGCTCTTCAATATAAGCAATTATTTTGTTCATCTCCACATGATCTGTCGGTCCCGTTTGTTGCTTCTCAGGAAACCATTTATCGGCCTTTTTCATCTTCACCATTTGCTCTAGCTCGGCATGAACCTTACCCATGGTCTGCTTCAAACCTTGTAGATCTAAAGATAGCTTCAGAATGTAGTCCGAAGCTCCAAATACGAGCGCTTGCCGAGCGTATTCAAATTCACTCAATGCGGTCAACATTACAAATCGACAGTCGAAGCCTTCCTCTCGCGCAACTTGAAGGAGCTTCACCCCATCCATCACTGGCATATTGATATCCGTCACTACCACATCAGGTCGAAGCTCACGAATCATTTGCAAGCCAACTTCTCCATTCTCCGCCTCACCTATAATTTCAAACGGGATTCCAGCCTTTAAGAATAATTTCCGTATACTTTTAACTGCGGGTTGTTCATCATCCACAATTAACGTTCTCCACATGTGAGCTTACCTCCATCGTAAGGTTTTGAAATAAGAAGTGGAAAATGGATAATCACTTCAGTTCCTGTGTCTGATGATACAATGTCCATGCCTGTCCGTTGATTCTTGAACAACAGCTCTAAGCTCTCCCTAATATTCTGAACACCGATTCCTTTTCGTTTCCGTGCAGCCTTATTCAGCTGTGCTCTATCTATTCCCATGCCGTTATCTTTAACCTGCAGATATAGTTGCTGTCCAGTCACCTTAGCGGAAATATCAATTCTCCCTTGTTTCACAGACTGACCGAAGCCGTGAATCAAGCTATTTTCAATTAAGGGCTGAAGACAGAATTTAGGAATTAATGCGTATTGTAGTTCCTCGTTGATATCATATTGAATCTCAATCCCATGTCCGAAGCGTTGCCGCTGAATTTCCATGTAAGATTCAATTAGTACAATCTCATCCTTTAACAGAATCAAATCCACTTCCGTATTTAAGGTTGTTTCCAATATTTTGCCTAGTGCAACACAAATTCCATAAATTTCATCATCATCTTTATCTAAGGCGATGCTCTTTATCGTATTCAATGTATTTAGTAGGAAATGTGGATTCATCTGCGAAAGTAACACCTGAAATCGAACGAATTGCTTCTGCTTTTCTTCAAGCTGAAGACGCTGCAACAGCTCATTTAAATCATGGATCATTATATTGAAACTCTGAGTCAGCGCCAGAATCTCTCCCCGCCCTTGCTCGGGTAATTTCATTTTGAGATTCGTTTTAGCGGTCATCTCCATCTTCTTCTGCAGCTTCTTTAGCGGCACTGTAATCGTCGATGATATAAAATAAGTTAATAGAACAAATAGCAGTAGTATGACTCCAAATACAGCAAAAAATCGTTGCTTCTGCTTATACACCTCAAGAAATAGCTGTTCTAGCTGCACCTTTTTAACGACATAACCATTCAACTCTTCGATGTAGCTGTATGTGTATAAGCTTTTCTCCTTCGGATCGATGATGGATGCAGCACGCTCTGTCTGCCGCTGGTGGTCACTCTTCACAATACTCTGCGCAATATCTGGAGAAAAGGTCTCATCCTTATCCGGATTAAGCATCATTCTCCCTGAGGCATCGAGCAGAAAAAAAGAACCTTCCTGTTTACTCCCTAACGTTGATTTAATAAACCACTCCTCATAATCGATACTTAGTCTTGCATAAGCATAAATGTTAAAACCATTATCACGCATAACCTCATAGAGGCTAAGCATTTTCTTACTTGTCGTACTTTCCCGGACCACATTATTCTTGTCATTCGGATTCCATATATATCGATTCGCTCCTTCTCGCTTCAACGCTTGAACCCAATCTTCCGATTGGATTTCGTCGTAGCTCAAGGTTTCCCTCGGCATAAAGGAAGTGTATGCGTTTCCATGAAGGTCGATTAAAGTATAATACACCGTCGCTCCACTCATGAAGAATGTATTTTCAATCGCTCCAAACTTGTTTTCAACGAGCTTTTTTCTCGTGATTTCATCAGATTGCTCAGGATTCTTCATTATCGATAAAATCGTTGTATCTTGTTCAAGTAATGATCCTGTTTTCATAACGAGACTCATGAGATCAACAAAACCATTCTTAATCCCAATAAGCTGCTCTATGTTCTTCGTTTCCGCATTATCCTGAAGCATTTGTTCTGTCTCTTTGAAGTTATACAGAACGAGCATGGCAATGGGTGTTAGTACCAACAGTAAGAAAGCTAACAAAATCCGATTCTTAAAGGTACTTGGCGTAAGTTTTAAATATAATCGTTTCAAAAGAGGACTCCCCTTACAGTGTATGTGCTTACAATCCTTCCACCCTATTGTAATCTTCTCCTGCGCAAAAAAATAGAGCCGGGATATTCTCCCGGCTCTACCTAATTTCTACTCGTCAATCTTCAGAACGGCCATAAATGCTTCTTGTGGTACCTCGACACTGCCGACTTGCTTCATGCGTTTCTTACCTTCTTTTTGTTTCTCGAGCAGCTTACGCTTACGCGAAATATCACCGCCGTAACATTTAGCAAGTACGTTTTTGCGCATCGCCTTAACGGTTTCACGCGCAACCACCTTCGTACCCACAGAGGCTTGAATCGGCACTTCGAACATTTGACGAGGGATAATCCCACGCAGTTTCTCACAAATGATACGTCCGCGGTTGTACGCACGATCACGGTGAACGATAAAGGACAAGGCATCAACCTGCTCGTTGTTAAGCAAGATATCCATCTTGACCAGATTCGAACGACGGTATCCTGAAATTTCATAGTCGTAGGATGCGTAACCTTTGGTACCAGATTTCAGCTGATCAAAGAAATCATAAACGATTTCTGACAGAGGAATCTCGTAAGTAATCGTTACACGATTAGTATCTAGATACTCCATATTTACGAACTCGCCACGTTTGTTCTGGCACAGCTCCATTACGGTACCCACAAAGTCGTTAGGCACGATGATCGCTGCTTTAACATACGGCTCTTCAATGTAGTCGATCGTTCCGATCTCCGGATAATGTGACGGGTTGTCGATTTGAATCATTTCGCCATTGGTCAGCATAATTCGGTAGATAACGCTCGGTGCGGTAGTAATTAGCGGCAAATTGAACTCACGTTCAATCCGTTCCTGGATAATTTCCATATGCAAGAGACCAAGGAATCCACAACGGAAGCCAAATCCAAGTGCGCTAGAGCTTTCCGGCTCAAAGCTTAGCGAAGCATCGTTAAGCTGAAGCTTCTCAAGGGCCTCACGAAGATCGTTATAATCGGAGGTTTCAATCGGATACAAACCACAGTATACCATCGGGTTAATCTTACGATAACCTGGAAGCGGCTCAGCAGTAGGATTCTTGGCATCGGTAACCGTATCACCGACACGAGTATCCCCAACATGCTTGATACCAGCTACGATAAACCCAACATCACCGATGTTCAATTCATCAACAATGGTCATACGTGGCATAAATGCACCAACCTCAATAACCTCAAAGGACTTTTCGGTTGCCATCATCTTAATCTTCGAACCTGCGCGGATCTTCCCGTCCATTACGCGCACATAGACGATAACGCCTTTGTAAGGATCATAATGAGAGTCAAAGATCAATGCTTTAAGCGGTTCTTCCGAATTACCGGATGGAGCAGGAACCTGCTTCACCACTTGCTCAAGGATTTCCTTGATACCGATACCGGCTTTGGCAGATGCCATAACCGCTTCACTGGTATCCAGCCCGATAACATCCTCAATTTCCTGCTTTACCCGGTCTGGGTCAGCGTTTGGTAAATCAATTTTGTTGAGGACAGGCAGAATTTCCAGGTTGTTATCCAGCGCTAGATACACATTGGCAAGCGTCTGTGCTTCAATCCCTTGTGCCGCATCTACTACGAGCAACGCGCCTTCACATGCCGCAAGACTGCGGGAAACTTCATAGGTGAAATCGACGTGTCCCGGTGTATCAATCAAATTGAGATAATACTCCACACCATCGTCTGCACGATAGGTTAAACGCACGGCTTGCAGCTTTATTGTGATACCGCGTTCGCGCTCCAGATCCATCTGATCGAGTACCTGTTCCTGCATTTCACGCGTGGTTAGTGCCCCCGTGTATTCCAAAATGCGGTCAGCTAGTGTCGATTTACCATGGTCTATATGTGCAATAATCGAGAAATTGCGAATTTGTTGTTGTCTTTTCTGAACGTCAGTCATTCCTTACCCCCACAGACAGCCTGATATTAATCCACTTATTATAACAGTACAAGCTTACTCCATCAATCCCGCCCTAACGTAAAACAGAAGAAACAGCTATTCACGCATCCGTGAAATAACTGTTTCTCCTGAAATCATTGTGATTCTTCCGCCGAATCGAACAATGAAACTACCCAGCGTATGCCCTTCTGAGAAGCCTGCTGGAGAAGGCCCGCCGTTTTATCTGCTATCACATCGACTGTCGGCTTTTGTTCCTCAGGAATCAGAATCTGTTCCGGAGTTTTCGTACTATACCCGTCTACCACCTGCTGAGGAAGATCTCCATTTGGGGCAGGATTGCTATTCTGAGGCAACGGGGAAACAGGCGTATATGCACCTGTGATAGGGTCGATCACCATCGGAACATACACATAAGTCTGCCCACCTTGTGTAACCCCATTCTTTATAGGTTGTGATTGCATGCCCGTCACTTGGCTGGTTGGCGTAGTCGAAAGATCAGTCCAGCCTGGCAGCAGCTTAGAGACAGTTGCCCCTCCGCTGCCACTAAACTGCATACCTAACAGTATACCGACCCCTGCCCAAATACCGACCATAACCAGTTTTTTACCGAAACGAGACATGTAAGCCACTCCTTTTTAAATACTTGTGTAATAAAGCTGTTTATTCTAAATTAAATGTCTAAAGCTTAAGAAGCTCCGTTCGACTTTTGAGGTGCTGTAGCATTGGTTTGTCCCTTGCTCTCTTGTGTTGTGGGACTTGTCACCTTGTCAGCTGCGTTTACCTTCTCCGAGTCATGACTGCTCCAATACACATCCGCAATAGCATCTGCCAAAATATCAGCCGTACGCTTTAATTCCTCTGCTGTATTATCAATACCGCCCACCTCAATCAAGACACTATTAGGTGAGAGGGTTTGGTTGTACTCCCCGTTGTTTCCTTTACCCGCAGCTTTTCCCCATATTCCGCGAGATATTCCTGGGTAACTCTTTTCAATCGTTTGATGAATCTTGTTCGCAAACTCTTCGTTCTTCTTCCAATCTTTATTCGCATGTCCAATAATAAAATACACCTGAGCGTAACTTTTCCCATCAATCACTGCAGTTGTTTTACCATGTCGCTGCGAGTCGCGGTGAATGTCGATAAGTTCACTCATTTCTTGGTTTGAGCTCATTGCAGATTTAACCAACATTCGAGAGTATTTGTAGGAAAAATTCCAGTTATAGTCGGCAATTTTAGTTAGAAAATCTTCTTTGGCATGAACTGTACCAATCCCGCGTTGTTCCAATCTTTTCGTAATATATGATCCTACCAGCATTACATTTTTAGAAGAAACCGCCGAGCTTGGATTTTCGTTCGTCACTCCTAGTAGAGGGTTATAGGCCTCTCGAGGATGTGAATGATAGATAAGAACCCGTTTGACCGAGGTATCCTTATCTGTCTCGCTTTGAGGATCACTCTTATCCGTGCCTCCCGTAGCTCCTGATGGCTCAGGAGACGGAGTTATCGTCGCTTCAGGTTGCTGTGATGGGGTATCTTCAGGCTTGTCCACTTCGTCTGGAACAGATGGATCATCCGCTTCCCCTCCACCCTCAGCTAATTCATCCGTTCCCGGATGATAATCAACAGGCGCTCCTGTAGAACCACCCGAACCTTTTCGCAATAGAAACGGATCATCCGCTGCCAAACCTGGCACTTCACGAGAGACTAGACTCTTCGGATCACTTGGATTCACACTGGTCAGCAATTGAAATACAAAGGAAGTTACTTTTTCACCTGAAAAAGCGGAAGGCTCTTCCCCCTTCGGTAAATGCGGTACCTCCATCCCCAACAGCTCCATGAAAAATCCACTAGATAGTGAGGCCGCAAGCCCCTTCATAGATGGAATGGGTGAAGAGTTCAACTTCTGTCCGGCCAAACCACCAGCTCCAAGCAGCATAAAAAATACTAGCGAACCTCCGGCCAACAGCAGCATCGTTCTTCCCAGCGATAAAGCATCCAGCACTCTTCCACGTAAGCGGCCGATGTTCCAAAGCTGAAACCATTTTTTATTCATTATATTTATGTCCTCCTCCAGCCCTCTGTAATCTCTTATACTCCAAATCTATGAGCGAACGAGAAATAGTAGAACCGAAAATGAGAGAATAGACATAGAGCCCGTACAGGATACTGTAGATCAGCATCCCGCCGGACTGTGCTAGCTATGATTCAATTAGTGGGTATAAGCACCGACATTCTCAGGATCGACCGCATCATGCAAGGCCGCATTCAAACCACTGGCTACAATATTGGCGATACCTTCAATAAATTCATCGATTTCTTTAGGTGTAACGATCAAATCATGTCCAAGTGGCTCAAGAACTTCCTTCACCAGTGACAATCGCTCCTGCTCGGAAATATCGTCCAACATCCCCATGATTTCTTTAGTGTGACCAGCTCCTTGCCCGAAATGATTCTTCATCATCTCCAGCACATTATTTACAATAGTCGAAGCATAGCAAACTGTAGGAACACCGATGGCAATACAAGGAACACCCAAAATTTCCTGCGTCAATCCGCGTCGTTTATTTCCAATCCCTGAACCCGGATGGATGCCGATATCAGCAATCTGAATTGTCGTATTGATCCGTTCAAGCGAACGGGATGCCAGTGCGTCAATGGCAATGATGAGATCCGGCTTTGTACGATCCACAATCCCCTGTACAACCTCACTTGATTCGATACCGGTCAATCCCAATACCCCGGGAGCAATAGCACTTACCTTGCGATAACCTGGAGAGACCTGATCCGGCACCAGCTCATAAAACTGCCGAGTAATGAGCGCATTCTCCACGACCAGCGGACCCAGTGAATCTGGAGTCACATTCCAGTTACCAAGTCCGACGATCAGCACAGATGCATCCTTACCAATGCCAATCCTAATCAGGAAGTCCTCGAATTCGCGAGCAAAGACTTCAGCAACTTTTTGCTGTAAACCAGTATCTCCACCGCGCAGCGCTGGCACCTCAAGCGTGACATAATTTCCAATCGCGCGGCCTATCGCTTGTGATCCTGCTGCGTTAGCCACACCAAGCCGGGTAACTTTTATCCCATCAGACTCTTCCACTTCTTCGTTCACACCAGGGATTGGCGTCCTTTGTGGCCCTTGGGCCATTTCCTTTGCTTCTAACGCCAAGTCCGTGCGTACCGAATATAGCTGCAGATCCGGTTCCATCGTTATACCAGCCTCCTTAAAGATTTTGTAAGCATACACTTCATTGAGTAACCTTCGACAAAACTTGCTTCGTAAGCGATACTTAGTTTTATAAGCTTTCGCTTCGCCCTTGAGTTACTTTGAACAAAAACTCAAATAGCAAGCTTCTGCCTATGCTCTTTTGTCGATAGTGTGCGAGAGAAAGCCCTTGTTTATGCAGGTTAAAATGGTTTAATTTGAAAGCTTTAAGTATTGCTTTTTACTACCGGTCATGCTAAACTATTTTAAGTTGTGAATCATTTGATAATGATTTCGAATGTCTTACAGGAGGTGAATGCAATGCCAAATATTAAATCCGCGGTTAAACGCGTAAACACGAACGAAAAACGCCGTGCACTGAACGCTTCCCAAAAATCCGCGCTTCGTACAGCTGTGAAAACTGCTGATGTAGCACTGACAGGTACGGAAGTTGAAACTGCTCAAGCTGCTTTCCAAGCTGCTTCCAAAAAGCTGGACAAGGCCGTAACTAAAGGTCTGGTTCATAAAAATGCGGCTGCCCGCAAAAAATCCCGCTTGGCGAAGAAATTGAACGCTCTTAAGGCTCAAGCCTAGGACGACATTCATAATGAGCAATTGAAGAACCTGACCGCTATGTTTCATACGGTTGGGTTTTTTTGTACCAGCAACTCCTTCTGAATCGCATAATCGTGAATAAAAAAAGAGCAAACCCAGCATGATTAGCTGAATTCACTCTTCTTCGCTTGTATTCTATTCTTTCAAGTTCCTTCACAATCTACTACAGTAACCATCGAACTAGGCTGCAAGCCGCAGCATAAACAGCTCCAGACCAAGCACTTTATCTATAGCCCCTGTCTTCATCTTATAATCTAGATCAGCCAGTGCACTTAAGATTTGCCGCAGACGTTCACTTGAGAACTTGTGAGCCTGCTCCCCTGCAAGCTTAACTGCATAGGGATGAAGTCCGATCTGCGAAGCAATCTGACCTTGCGAATAACTATGTGCTGATAAATCCTTCACCTGCAAAATAATTCGGAACTGCCGCGCAATTAACGCAGCAATCTTAATAGGTTCTTCCCGCTGCTTCAACAGCTCATACAGCGTATCAAGCGCCTTATCCAAACGAAGGTTAGCGATATCTTCCACAAGCGTGAACACATTTTGTTCTGTTCCGCGGTGCACTAGACTCTCTACCGCTTCTGCGTCCACGGTTCCGCCCTTCCCAGCGAATAAACAAAGCTTGTCCATTTCCGCAGATAAGCCTTGCAAACCTGTTCCTGCATTGGTTATGAGAATTTCCGCAGTCCCGGGCGCCATCACACAACCTCGTTCACGAATCCCTTTCTCCACCCAGCGCAGCAGTTCTTCTGCTCCGAGCGGGTTAAAGGCTAATACCGTGCCCGCTGATTTAACAGTCTTCACAATTTTCTTACGCTCATCCAGCTTGTCATTATTCACCATAAAGACGATTACACTGAAATCTACAGGATGCTGCAAATAATCACTTAAAATATCTATACGATGCTCAAGTTTGGCATTTTCTTTTCCTGCAGTAAATAACGATGCGTCCCGCACCAGCAATAATTTACGTTCTACCATAAAGGGTACAGTCTCAGCTTCTTCTACCACAGCCTGCACCGGCGTCTCAGAGAGATCAAAGGGAATAACCGCGAAATCACGATCCTCTTTGGCAATCAGCTGGTCTTCCAGCAATGCCGCAAATTCATTCATTCGAAATTTTTCACTGCCGTACAAAAGGTACAGCGGTGAGATTTTCCCTTGTTTGATTTCTTTTATCGCCGTTTTGGCATCCATTCCGCCACTTCCTTTTCCATTCATCTAGCCCAATTTGCCCAGAGTCCTATTGTAGCAAAAAAAACGACAAAAATGCACAAGTATAACCACCTTCGGCATCTTATATGGACGGTAAGCGTTTAATTGAGAAAAATAAGACATAAAGTATAAGTTCCACGCTATACTTTATGTCTTATTTTTCATGCAAAAACGGAGAAACTCTGGCAGCCATGGCCAAAGCTCCTCCGTTTCAGCGGCGCATCTATATAAACGCCGGAGTGAAAAGCCCTAGAAACTTCCCATCCGACGGTCATACCGATGTTCTGCAAATCCAATACTCTCTAGTTCCTGTCCGGTTGCTATAGTATATTCCGAAACTTCGAAAAATGTTCCGGCCTCATATTAATTTGTTGACGAAGCAGCCGGTGTTGCTGATGGCGACGCGGCCGGAGGAGAAGAGGTAATTCCCGCTTTTTGCACAGTGTACACCTTGGTAGTATTAACTCCATCTTTCTCCGTCACATACGTGAACTGCGAGCTATCCGCCGACCATTCTCCGGAAATCCAATTTCCTTCTAATGGATAAGAAGTTACTGCCGTCCTATCTTCCACTGAGCCTTCAGGTGAATTCTTATATATTACAAGCTGCAGTCCAGCGAACTCAACCGCATAATGCCTATCAGGTGAAGTCCAAGTCTGAACATTAGAATCCGTAGAATCCGAAGAAATGTTAAAGCCCATAACTTCTTTTCTATAGTCACTAGCAATATCTAATGCTCCCTCAGTAGGTGGCGCTAAATCAGCTGCGCCCCCCTTATCTATAGAAGCGGGTTGATCCTTCTTATCAGCTTTGGGCTGATTATTACTAGTGTCGCTAACATCCGGGGGTTGAACTTTCGTAACTGCATCCGGCTTCGGCGTCATAATCTTCTCAGTAGGATTAGGCTTCACACCATTAGTTGGTTCCGGTATCAATCGTCCTCCAGATCCAGCATTAGTTTCAGTTGGGGAAGGCGGCATCGACGCAGGATCAACCGGTCCCATTGCTCTATCTAATGGGGCGTTACCCTCATCCACACCAGGCGCAGCCGGTAGAGCCCCGGAATCTGTTCCGCTATTAGCAGGCGCAGCCTCATCTAAACTAGCAGATGTAGAAGCTTGAGCTTGCGATTCAATAGCCATATCAGCAGAATCATTGCTGGCTGTATTAGCATTATATTGTAAGCTTTGTTCTACCTCTGCCCCAGGCATTTTATCCGGCATATTAAAAATAGCGATCCCTAATATTACAGCAGCTGCAATAGCTCCAATGCCTGTCCGTGTTGCTATAGAGGTTCCCTTGGAAGCTTTACCGCGGGAGCTTTCACGTGAAAATGGAACTACAACTGGCTCCTCGGTTCTCACAGCGCTTTGTTCACGACTGCTTCGATCCAATTCTGCAAGCTGAGGTAAAATAGAGTCAACCAGACTAAACGGGGGTTTCACGTCTGGCAATTGCTCCAATTCATTGGAGAGAAGTGTCAGACGCTCAAAGACTTCCGCGCAGGAAGGACAATTATCGATATGACGGAACATTTCAACAATCTCATCTTGGCTCAAATCTTTGTCTAAATAGCGGTGCATCCATTCCATCACCTCCGCGCATTTCATCCCGATACACCACCTTTCTGGTACTCCTGAAGTCTATTCTGCAGCTGCTGTCTGGCCCTAAACAGGTATGATTTCACTGTATTCAAAGGCAAATCCAGGCAGTCTGCAATCTCGTTGTAAGAAAAATCTTGTAAATAGCGTAGGACAATGACTGTCCGATGATGTTCGGGCAATTGATCAATCGCTTCACGTATATCCTCAGCTAAATAAGAGGATAGAACTTCGCGTTCCACATTGTGTTTATCCTGAAACACCATTTCATGTTCATCAATAGAAACTGTAGGTTTAGTTCTTCTGAATTTATCAATGCAAATATTGGTAACGATTCGCTGAACCCACGTTTTGAACTGGGCCTTTTCCTCATATGAACCGATTTTGGTATAAACCCGGATCAAGGCCTCCTGAGATGCATCCAGTGCATCTTGTTCGTTATGCAAAATGTAGAAGGCCGTTTTATATACATGCCCTTCAATTTCTCGCAATAGGGTGATTAGAGCGTCGCGATCGCCCGCTTGAGCGGCTCTGATGAGTCCCTGCTCCACCACGAAGGTTCCCCCTCTCTATGCAATCTTACTGACGCGCAAGACTGCGAATTTGTTGCAACCCTGTAATTAATATTTTTAGAATACCAAACTTTTCTTAGAACGTCATGTTAAGCCATCTTTTATAAAGCGCTAACGCACAATTCGCAGCCAATAATTCCTACTAAGCATACAAGGGAAACTTCAATCATTCAAATACTCTTTTGAATAACTTTATAACAAAAATGACACAAGTATAAACGCCTTCAACATCCCTATAAGGACGGCAGGCGTTTAGGCATGAACTATCTCCCATTCCCAAAAGAAAAGGGCTTATCCTCCTGTCGGAAAAGAAGCCGTCAGCAAACAAGAAATGGCCCTAAAATTAAGCACATAACTCTATTTATATAACACAATCTTGCAGAGTAAGAATACTGCGTAGTTGTCCCTAGTTTCGTCATCCACAACATACGCCTCTCCATTCTCAAAAATATGCGGGTTATTGTAATTTCGCTCTAATCTATAGATCTGGCCTTCCGTCACCTTACAACCATGGAATGCCGATGCAATTTCTACGTATTCAGCATCCTCTTCATCAGCTGCTTGATACAACTTTTTATCATGATAAGCAGGCATATACTCACTCCCGGTCCGATAATAAACCATTCCAATTTGTTGACGTCAGTCAAACATCATAACTCTCCTACTTTATAGTTTATTGCCTTTGTCCTCATTCTATACTTTATGAAAAACATATATTGCAAGAAATTGTGATTAGCAAAAAATAAGCATATAAAAAAGCTGTATAACTGACATCCGTCAGCATACAGCCTTCAATAATCGATACATTTGAATTTATGAGACAAACAAAGTTAAATTCCTTTTACCTCTTTAAACTTCGCCACATACTGAGCCGCTAGATCAGTAATCTGATCATATCGGCCATCCTTCGCTGGTGCAGTCAAATTGCCCCCGATACCTACTGCTATACAGCCGTTGGCAATCCACTTCTCCATATTATTCAGATCCACGCCACCTGTTGGCATAATGTTCACATGCGGCATAGGACCTTTAACCGCTTTCACATAATCCGGACCAAAAGCACTCCCAGGGAATAGCTTAAGCACATCCACACCAAACTTCAACGCTTCCTTCATTTCATTTAATGTCATGCAGCCAGGCATGTATGGAATACCATAAAGGTTACACATCTTAGCTGTCTCTGCTTCAAAAGAGGGACTAACCACAAATTCCGAGCCTGCAAGAATGGCTATTCTGGCCGTTAATGGATCAAGTACAGTACCTGCTCCAATCACTGCGCGATCTCCGTACTCTGCAACCAATCGTTTTATCGCCACATCCGCATCCGGAGTCGTGAAGGTGACTTCAATATTATTCAAACCGCCTTCAATACAGGCAACGGACATTTTAAAAGCTTCCTCAGCACTATCAGCACGAATAACAGCTACAACTCCAACGGACGCCACATTCTGCAATACTTTCATTTTCTTCATCAGTAGACTCCCTTTCTCTTGGTACGATCGTAGATGAATATGAAATACTAATTTAGATAAACTTTTTTATTAAATTTACTAATTATTTCGACATAATCTATAAGGAGATAGTAATAATAATACGGGTAACAGTCAATACATTTTTATATAGATCATGATATATTTTCATCAAATTCACCAATTAACCCTTATAAAATAAGGACTTAAACCTAATTATTTTACTTTTATTAAAAATATGTTTTTGATCAATATTCATTCTTTTATTGTACAAAACCGATTTATGTGATAATTTCAAGTTACACATCATTATACTGGGATAAATTCATTACCCTAGGAGGAACTCAAATGAGTAAACAGCTGGATGCCGTCACTTTCGGGGAGCCGATGGCGATGTTTTATGCGAATGAAACAGGCCCCCTGCATGAAGTCTTTTCATTCTCCAAAGCGTTGGCAGGTGCTGAGAGCAATGTAGCTACGGGCTTATCACGCTTAAATCATCCTACAGGTTATGTTACGAAGCTTGGTGAAGATAACTTTGGTCATTTTATTGCTCAAGCTATGAAGAAAGAGAACATTGATACCGACAACATTACTTTTACTAAAGAAAATTCTACGGGTATGTTAATCAAATCAAAGGTCGTTACCGGCGATCCTAAAGTCGAATACTTCCGCAAAAATTCCGCGGCCTCCAAGCTTAGTCTGGTTGATTTTGACGAGGCATACTTTAATGCTGCAGGACATTTACACGTGACAAGCATCTCCGCCGCCTTATCCAAGAGCTGCCATGAATTCGCTGTTCACGCTATGGAATTTATGAAAAGACAAGGCAAGACTGTCTCCCTAGATCCAAACCTGCGCCCTAGCTTATGGCCGGATACGGAAACGATGGTAAACACGATCAATGATCTGGCTACACGCTGTGATTGGTTCCTTCCGGGACTCGGAGAAGGCAAGATTCTTACAGGCCTAAGCACGCCGGAAGAGATTGCAGACTATTATCTGGCGCGTGGGGTCAGCTTAGTCGTCATTAAGCTCGGACCTGAAGGCGCTTTCTATAAATCCGCTGAAGGAGAAGGCTACGTAGATGGATTTAAGGTAGAAGAGGTCGTTGATACCGTTGGTGCAGGTGATGGATTTGCAGTTGGCGTAATCAGTGCAATGCTGGAAAAGTTTCCGATTGCCGAGGCCGTCAAACGTGGCAATGCGATCGGCGCGTTAGCCGTCATGTCGCCTGGCGATATGGATGGGCTTCCGACTCGTGAAGAGCTTGCGAAGTTTATGCAGCAGGAGGATTAAGCACATAGATTTGAGTCAGCTTTCGCAACATAATCTCAGTAAACTTCTGTAATTCTCATAAATAGCTGAATGCAACCAAATCTACACAACATAGCTGTACTCTATACAACTATATCGAGTCAAAATCGTTTCTTCTCGGCTTTAATTGCACTTTATACATTTAACAACCAGGTGAACATCGCTGTCAGCAATTTCCCGCAGAAATAACTGCACAAAATACTATTAAACTCTTAATCCAGGAAGCACAAACTAAAATAGTTGCAGAAAGTACAATTAACCACAAGATGAAACAACAACGTTGCAGCCTTATAGTCTAGCAGCTTGGGAGTTTTATTATTAAAAAAAGCCGTCTCACAGTTGATCTGTGGAACGGCATTTTTGGGTGCTTCTATAGCTTGTAGTCAGTTATATGACTTCACAGATTGCCCTTGTTGTAAGGACGGCGGGAATCGATAGGTGATTGGAACGGAAGCGCCCTTGTCCTCAATACAAGAGAGTATAATTTTAGCGGCTTGCATACCCATTTCGTATGCAGGCTGACGAATCGTTGTAATGACCGGATTATAAATTTGCGCGAACTCCGCATCATCTATCCCGATGACAGACAATTGTTCTGGAATAGCGATGGCATTTCGATTCGCATATTTCAAAATCTCTGCTAGCGTGATATCGTTCGTAGCCAATAGCGCTGTCGGAGGGTCCGGCAATGCTAAAAGGCGCTTCAGTCCTGTAGCTAATTCTTCTTTTGGCACACTACAGATATACTCCTCACGCAGAGGTATGCCGGCTTCTTCCATCGCTTTTTTATAACCACTGATCCGCTCTTTACGAGGGGTAATGGCATGTTCACCTAATGGAAGGGAGACTAGAGCAATTCGCTCATGCCCTTGTTGTGTCAGCTGTCCCACACCTATCTTGGCCGCCATTTCATTGTCGAGCAGCAAACTCTGCGTGGTGATTCCATCTACCAGACGATCCATAAACACTAACGGAAAATCCGCCTCGATCAATCTGCTGTATGCAGATGGATTGTTCCCCGTCGGAAAAATAATCAAACCGTCCACCTGGCGGGCGATTAAAGTTTCTACGTACTTGCTTTCTTTTTCCGCATTCTCATCGGCATTGCATATGATTACTTGGATCCCGTGTTGTTGCAGCTCATTTTCAATCGCCCGAATACACTGGATAGACAGCGAATAATCGATATTAGCAACAATGATTCCGACCATATGCGTCCGATTCTGCTTCAGACTGCGTGCAAGTCCATTCGGTTGATAATTAAGCTCCTCGATCACAGCCTCGATCCGATTCTTCGTCGCTTCACTCATATATTTAAAACGTTTATTCAAAAATTGAGAGACCGTACTCTTCGACACTCCCGCTTTTTGAGCCACATCATCAATCGTCAACTTCTTCATCTCTTCGGCTCCACTCTTCTCAAAAGAAAATACTTTATCAAAAAGTATAGCTTTTATTTAGTGAATTATCTACTAGGGAGTCTGACTCATAAATTCCTGATACAGCTCATTTCGTTGCTCTTCTGATAAAAAGGCCCAATCTTCATCTATCCATCCTAGCCCACCTTTCACAATAATATCCGCTTTGCGTAGTACCCCATCCACTTCATAATCCATGGTTAATGTTTCTCCCTTTATCTCTTTAAACCCTTTGGTTGTTGCAGTTGATCGAATGCTTAAGGTCTCTAGATCATAAAGCACTGTTTTGTCTTGGTATGTCTTATCTACCGGGTATTCTAGGTAACTTATTACGAGATATTCATTCTCCTTATCCACAGCGAATAAATACTTGTAGCTTAACAGTGTTTCATCAAAGTTCGTAAGCTCCATCGGTACCACAGTTTCCCCTGCCGCTGCTTTTTTAACATTTAGCGTAGAAATTCTACCATTCTCCGGTTTGTCTGAACCTAAAGTTCGCGTGGAGGAACTCAGCAGGATATAATCTCCCGCTCCATAGAATCCATTCATATATTGATAAGTACTTGCACTTCCAGCATAAAGAGGAAATGTATAAATCCTAGTAGCCGAAGAAGCCGATAGCTCCGTCTGGTCCTTCGAGCTCAGGTAAAGGGTGAACGGTTCTGTAGGATGTGTATACTTTGGCTTCTTGTAGTCAACCATCGGGGGTGGCGGCGACCAGAGAATTCCCGCTGTTGTCTCAACGGCATATGCTTTAGTCTTATCTCTGCTCATTGGCAAAGGCATATAATATTTCTTACCGCTAATCTCAAACTCTGCTGGACTTGTCGGAGGCTCTAACGCTTTGTCATTAGTAGCAGGAGTAGAAGAAGGTAGTATCCCTGCAGCTTGTGACTGCACCGATGAAGATTGGACTGGACCATGACTCTTCCATGCGCCTATAGGCAAGTTAAGTGCACCTATCAACAAAATCATAGCCACACTGGTCAGTAGCACACTTTTGTTAATCCGATAACGTCCATGGCTTTTATTTTTTAGCACAGCAGCCTGCTCAATCCGCATCATCAGCTCAGGTGTAAAGCCATCCTCAATAAAAGGTCTTTTGCCTGCTTGCGCATACCAATCATTCTGTCCGACCATCACTGAGTTACTGTCATCAGCTTTTCCTTTCATTCTCTCTCCTCCTTCTGGATGGCTTGCTTAACCTTCTCCCTCGCTCGCGCGAGACGAGATTTCACAGTCCCCTGTGGTACATTCAGTAAATCGGACATTTCACCGATCGATAGTCCATGCTGAATATCCAGTACAAGTACCTCTCTGTTCTTATCTGGTAGGGTCATAATAATTTCCCAGATTCGATTCGCATACTGTTTGCCGAGCGCTTCTTTTTCTGCAGACGGAGCATTTACAGTAACAGGTTGATCTCCAAATGGTATGAATCTGCGCCAAAAGCTATTTTTGCTCCAACTAAAGGCTGTATTTCTAGTAATCGTGAGTAGCCAAGTCTTCATCGACGATTGTCCCCGGTACTTCCCCACATTTTTATATGCCTTCAAAAACACTTCTTGGCTAATATCATTTGCTTGCTCACGGCTTCTAGTTAAGAAAAAAGCATAATTCCACACATCCGATCCATACTCCTCCATCATTTCCCGCAAGGTCATTTCGGACGCATACGCTTCTGTATATGGCATATCTTCGCTTAGCATGTTTCGTCTCACCCCTTGCCTAATATGACTTTTCAAACTTGAAAAAGTTCCCTATAAAATAAATAATTAGGTTTTATATTACTTAACAGCATAATCTCTACATCTGTCTATTAAAAAGCACCACCGATGTGCGCGTGAACGTCCATCGGTGGTGCTCGCGTGAGGTTTAAAGTACTGGCATAATGACCAATCCATCTGCTATGTCTCGGATACATCCGTAAATAGCTTTCTATTGTATTTCGTGCAATAGAAGTAGATTTCTCCACTGTAAAAAGAGTTTCTGTTGCACTTCATACAACAGATGCTGCTAAATTTCAGAGAAATAGGCGTTTTTCCTCATTTTGAGTGTACGAAGTGCAATAGAATGAAGATTCAGCTACTTCGACGTGCGTTCTATTGCATAAAGTGCAATGAGAGGCGCTTGGTTCGAATCATTCTATTGGACTTTCTTCGATGAGAGAAGCTTTATGTGTTCTCTTGTAGCATGTTCGATGAGAGGTGACTAGTATGTTGTTTTGTACTTGGGCAATAAGAGGAACTTGGGGCGTTCTGTTGCGTTCTGTTGCGTTCTGTTGCAGTTTGTGCAATCTCGTGCAATGTATTGAGTTTATGAGTTTTATGTGTGCTGTTGCAGTTATGTAACGGGAGGAGCTAGGCACCCCCACCTCCCCTTCAATACTCTGTCAATCCAATACTTCAATCCTTCTTCCATCCCACTCTCCTTCCTATTTCCCTATTTCCCTATTTACCTATTTCCCTATTTCCCTATTTCCCTATTTACCTACTCCCCAATCTGCTCCTCTTACTTTCACACCTTTACCTACATCCCAATCTTCTCCCTTTACTTTCACACCTTCCCCTACTTTTTCCTATCTCTACCTACCTACCTTCCTTATATCTTATCTCTACTTATCTTTATTTATCTATTCTCCCCCCTTCCTCCCCCAACTTATATCGCACAGCAATCCCCTCCGCCCGCACCCGCATCTGTATCTCCCCCTGCTGATCCGTCCGGAATATAGCTGCATGATGATCTTCCAACCGCTCCAATACCTCAGCTTTCGGGTGACCATACAAATTATTAACACCCGCAGAAATTACCGCTGCTTCAGGATTCCAGAACTCCAGCCAAGCTTCACCGGTGGATGTTTTACTCCCGTGATGAGCTACCTTTAGCACATCAATGACAGGTCCAGTGCTGATGCCCTTTTGCCGGGCTAGCTCTACAATCTCCTCCTCAGCTTCCAGATCCATATCACCGGTGAAGAGAAAGTTCCTTCCATTCATCTCTAAGCGAAAAGCCACTGAATCGTGATTCTGCTCTTCCAGTAGTGGGACTTCATTCAACGGCGGAGTACCCGACATCTCTCCACTCCTTCCCTCCGGCCATAAAAAAGACAGCTCTGTCGCATCATCCGGGGTAAGAGTCATTCCTTGATGCACAGCATACAGCTGAACCTTCCGCTCCAGCGCAGTCCTCATCAATTCCATATAAGACTCGCGATCCGTAATCGTCCCATTAAAAAGCAACGCCGAGACCGGAATATCTTCCACAACAGCTTGGAGTCCCCCGGCATGATCCTGATCTCCATGTGTCAAAATAATCGCATCTAAACGGTGGATGCCGCGTTTTTTAAGCAAGGGCACCAGTACTTTAGCTCCTACCTCGAACGGACTTCGGCGAACGCGCCACTCTTCTTTTTGACCAAAGTTTAAAGTTCCTCCACCGTCCACTAAAATATGGGCTCCGCTCGGTGTAGTTATGAGTATACTGTCGCCTTGTCCGATATCCAGATAACTAATCGTACCTTTCCCTGCCTGACTCTCCGACTGATAACCTTTGTACAGCAAGATCCCCAGTCCAAGTACCGACACCAGAACAATCACTCCGCTCCAATGTACGAGCAAAGGCGCTTCAATATTAAGATACTGCGAATTGCCCATTCCCCCATGTCCACTACGACCACCATAACCACTGCGCCCACGGCTGTTCATACCAACCTCCGCTAATGGCCTCGTCTCGTCCTCCATATACTGCGGTGCAGCACGAGCTTCCTTTCTTAGCTTGGCAACATACAACAGACTATACAACAAAACATAGTACACCCCGATCCACAGTAATGATGGCGAGCTCCAAATCAGAACTCCACCAGCGAATCCATTGATCCACTCCACAGCGTAAAAAGTAGCGTTATTAAAAAACTCAGTTATATGTGCCAACATCCCCGCAGCATCTTCCCACAACCGTCCAAGCAATAGCGCAAGCGTCCCTAGTGGCAAAACTACAAAAGTAATAAAAGGTACAAAGACCAAATTGGCGGCAAAGGACAACAGCGAAAACTGATTAAAGTAATAAATCGTGAGCGGAAACGAGACCAGCTGGGCTACAAGAGTCACAGAGACGGCACCTTTAAGCCAGCGTGGCAGTGAACTCAGAAGAGGATTCATAAGCGGAACGTAGACCATCAAGCCTAAGGTTACTAGAAAAGACAGCTGAAAGCTTACACTGAGCAGCATATAAGGATTCCAGATCAACATAACTAATGCCGATGCCGCCAAAATATTCAGACCATCCTTCAGCATCCCAACCCGTGCAGCAAGCAAGGCAATCATACTCATCAACCCCGCTCGCACAATGGACGGACCCGCACCTGACAAGAGGACATAAACAGGAACGAGTATAAAAGTTAGCGTTAGCGCGGTCTCTTTTGTCAGGCGTAAGCGCCTGAACAGAAATAAAAGAACACCTACATACACAGCCACATGCATACCTGAAATGGCGAGAATATGTGTCAACCCGAGCTGAGAAAACTGCTTAAAGGTATCCGGATCGAGATCATCCTGCATACCAATGATTAAACCCTTCATATATCCAGAGTGACGCTGCCCAAAAAGTTGATCCAGTTCTGCCCCAAGGACCGTCCGCGCACTATCATTTAAGCGAAAAATCGTTAACGGACTCCATGAATCTGGAACGGTTACCCTCACATTTTCCACTCCCTGACCCTTCAAAAGCCAGTGAATCTTCTTCGTATGTAAATAGGCACGATAATCGAAGCCTCCAAAATTACGCGCTTCTGCCGGCTCTTCCAGCACACCATTAAGCAGCACTTCATCCCCTCTCCGCCATTCCGCAGCGACAGTAATTTCTTGCTCGGTCAGAAGTTTGATCTGCACTGCGATTAACTCCCCCTGTACTCTTTTCTCCTGTTCATCCGCAGGATCAGATGCTTTCTCTTCATCCTCTGCAAGTAGATCCATATGTGAGAGCTTCATCGTAAAATCAACCCGATCCCCGTCCCGTTCCACGACAGAAACGATCGTACCTCTAGCTTCCACAGGACTCCCACTCAGCTCTGCAGTCGACCTATCCAGTAATTCAGGAATTCCGCTAATGTTGCGAGCTTCGTTCCACTCCCAATATCCAGCACCTAATGAAATGGACAAACACAACACGGCTATGTATTTCCAGCTCATTGTTTCCCACATCATCAGGCTCACCAGTAAAAATATTAATCCAGCCCACGAGAGCAGTAGTCCGCTCCCTGTGCATAAGCAAGCCGCTGCGCTTCCAGCCACCCAGCACACTGTAAAGCCTAATAAGGGTCTTTCCTTCATGTCCCTATCCCTCCTTTCTCAAGCAAAAAAAAGAACCTCTGCATACGCCATAAAAGCGCACGAGAGGTTCTTCCTCAAGTCATCTTATTGAATTAATGTTGGACATTACAGCTACTCCGACACTTTGATCATCGTTTCACTAGGCGGTTCATAATTCTCCAATTGGCGGAAGACGATACCCTTGGTAGCCATCATTGCTTCAACCTTTTCCATATCCTTACGATAAGGACGATAATACACGATTTCCACTATACCACTGTTCGCCAGCATATTAGCGCATGTCCAGCAAGGCTCATCTGTCACATAGACGGTACTGCCTTCCCGATCGATCCTGTCTGTAAATAGCAAAAGATTCTGTTCTGCATGAATCGTGCGAATACAACGCTGTTTCTTCACCATAGTCTCTACGCCATCCACGATCTCCATCTCATATTGTTCCGAGAGCATACAGCCTGCCTCCGAGCAATCTGGTACGCCCATTGGCGCCCCGTTATAAGCGGTACCAAGCAGCTTTTTTCCTTGTACCAGCACAGCACCTACATGTCTACGATTGCAGCGTGAACGAGTTGAAACCATGCAAGCAATGTCCATGAAATAAGTATCCCAGTCTTTACGATAGGTAGCAGTCATAATCAATCTCCATATCCTTCTAAATAGTTGTTAACTATTGTAACACATCCCCACAAGTTTTCACTAGGACAACGGTTTTAGTACATTCAACAGCAATTTCAATACCATCTTATCTTCAAAAAACTACTAACGGCTTTAACTTTTCCAGCATTTTGGGTCCGATGCCCTTGACCTTCCCCAAATCAGACAGATTACGAAAAGCCCCTTCACGGTTGCGGTAATCGATCATAGCCTGAGCCTTCTTCTCTCCGATGCCCGGGAGATCCATCAGCTCCCTAGCTCCTGCAGTATTCACATTTACTTTACCTTCCTGAGAAGCACCTGGCGTGGGTACATCCAGCGCTCCCGCTGACGCAGCTGCGTTACCCCCTGCTGGTGTTTGGTCTCCTCCCCCTGTTTGCGTTTGGCCCCCAGACTCCATCCCATCCCCCGCGGCATTCTGCCCAGCAGTTGTCGTCCCCTTTTCTTCTGCTGGAGTTGAGGCAGCGTGATCTGCTTGTTCACCATCCTTAACCTTGTCAGCGACATCAGACCTATCACTAGCTTCAGCCTTCCCAGCATTTTGCTTTTGGTTCTTCGTCTCCTGGGTTCCCTCTTTGCCCACTATCGCCGAAGCTTCATCAGGGTCAGCGATTCCAATCGTTTGTTCCATACTCGCATTCAAGGTTTCCCATCCGGCAATGCCGGAATTTCCCTTACTCCCACCAACCCATAGCAATCCACTGCCCAAAAGAGCTACAGCCACTCCGAGCACTATTCTTCCTTTGTTCAAAATGCGCTCCTCCTCACGGAAAATCGTCCTATACTTTTTTCTGAATCTTCATACATTCCTTTAATTGGAATTCCCTTTAATAATTCATACAAAACCTGTCATTTGTCCAAGGCTATCTTGCATACATATAACGAAGAGAATTCATGTCAGTTAGTTAAAAAGCAACGCTAGAAAGGAGGAACCACAGGTGAAAGTAGGATTTATCGGAACAGGCAGCATGGGCAGCCTGCTGATCGACGCCTTTCTTTCTTCCGGAGCGCTAGAACCGTGTGATGTGCTTGCCAGCAACCGCAGCCTGAACAAGCTGCTGGAGCTTGAGAAGCGTCACCCCGGCATTTCCATTTGCGGAAGCAATAGGGAGACAGCGTTAGGAAGTGATATCGTTTTTTTATGCGTAAAGCCACTTGAATTTAAAACATTAACAGATGAGATCGGCTCATGTCTCCGGAGTGAGCAAATCGTCGTATCCATTACAAGTCCAGTTCAATTGCATCATCTGGAATCCGCTTTGCCGTCCAAAATTGCCAAGATCATCCCAAGCATTACGCACTGCGTCAAGAGCGGGACTTCATTGTGCATATTTGGCAGCAGGCTTAATAAAGAAGACAGGCTTGTACTGCTACAGCTATTGTCTTTCATAGGTGTTCCCTTAGAAATCCAAGAAGCACATACCCGAATCGCTTCTGATTTCTCCAGCTGTGGGCCTGCGTTCTTAAGCTATTTCATTGAGCGCTGGATTGAAGCAGCCGTTGAGGCCACCGGAATTGAAGAGACATTAATCAGCCGACTTGCTGGTGAAATGCTGCTTGGAACAGGCAAATTGCTGACAGAAGGAGAGTTCACCCCTCAAGAGCTTCAAGACCGGGTTGCAGTTCGCGGCGGCATTACCGCTGAAGCACTAAATCACTTGCGTACCAGTCTAGAAGGTGTATTTGAACGCCTCATCACGACTACACATGATAAATATGATGAGGATGTCATTAAGCTTGATGAACTATTCGGACATGAAACTATTAATAAAGGTCCTAAAGAGCGTTAGAACAACAAAGCCCGCAGCACGGATTTCTCCGATGCTGCGGGCAAAATTGCGTTCTTCGCTTAACCCACTACAATATTCACAAGCTTGCCAGGAACCGCAATTATCTTGCGTACGGTTTTACCTTCTACAGCAGCACTCACATTCGGGAGTGACAGTGCATGAGCTTGCATTTCTTCCTGACCCATATCCAGCGGGATCAGTGCGCGTTGTACGATTTTACCATTCACCTGAATAACGATTTCAACCTCAGCATCGACTGTCCATGCTTCATCATAAGTTGGCCAAGTTACGTAGCTGATACTTCCTTCATGTCCAAGCAGTTGCCACAGTTCTTCAGCAATATGCGGCGCCAGTGGTGACAACATTTGCACAAAGTGTTCAGCAGCTTCATGGGACAAGGTTTCTTGCTTGTAGGCATCGTTAATGAAAATCATCAACTGGCTAATCGCCGTATTGAAACGCAGATGCTCGAAATCCTCAGTGACTTTCTTAATCGTTTTGTGCCAAGTACGTTTGAACTCTTCCGTACCGCCATCTGCTGTGATTTTGGAATTGAGCTTCCCTTCCTCATTCACGAACAGGCGCCATACACGGGATAAGAACCGGTGAACCCCTTCCACACCTTTTTCATTCCAAGGCTTGGTTGCTTCCAGAGGGCCCATAAACATTTCATAGACACGCAGTGTATCTGCACCGAAAGCTTCAACAATCTCATCAGGGTTGATGACATTTCCGCGTGATTTACTCATTTTTTCATTGTTATTTCCGAGAATCATGCCTTGGTTAACCAGCTTATGGAAAGGCTCTTTCGTTTCCACTACGCCGATATCATAAAGCACCTTGTGCCAGAAACGTGCATAGAGCAAGTGAAGTACGGCATGCTCCGCTCCGCCAATGTACAGATCCACCGGAAGCCATGCTTTTTGCTTCTCAGGGGAGCACAGCTCTTGATCGTTTTTCGGATCAATATAACGCAGGTAGTACCAGCAGCTGCCCGCCCATTGCGGCATGGTGTTGGTCTCGCGGCGAGCCTTCATACCTGTCTCTGGATCGATTGTTTCTACCCACTCAGTTACATTTGCAAGTGGAGACTCCCCAGTACCTGAAGGCTTGATTGCATCTACATCCGGCAGTACCAGCGGCAGTTGATCAACTGGAACAGTCTTCATTGTTCCATCTTCCAGATGCAGAATTGGAATCGGCTCTCCCCAGTAGCGTTGACGACTGAACAACCAATCACGCAGACGGTAGGTTACTTTACCTTTACCTACACCCTTCTCTTCCAGCCAAGCAATCATCTTCGCAATCGCTTCTTCATTCTTAAGTCCGTTCAAGAATTCAGAATTGACATGCGGTCCATCTCCGGAATAAGCCTCTTCTTCAATATTACCGCCTTGCACGACTTCCACGATATTCAGACCAAATTGTTTAGCAAACTCCCAGTCACGTGTATCATGACCTGGAACCGCCATGATTGCTCCTGTTCCGTATCCGGCAAGTACATAATCTGCAATCCAAATCGGCGCCTTAGCGCCATTCACAGGATTGATTGCATACGCTCCCGTGAATACACCGCTCTTCTCTTTAGCCAAATCTGTACGTTCCAGATCGCTCTTATGAGAAGCTTTCACACGATATTCTGCAATCGCTGCACGTTGTGCTTCTGTTGTAATGGCATCAACCAGTTCATGCTCTGGTGCCAAAACGCAGTAGCTTGCTCCGAACAATGTATCTGGACGTGTTGTAAACACAGTCAGGCTAGCATCGTGACCTTCAATTTCAAAGTTCACTTCTGCGCCTGTGGATTTACCGATCCAGTTGCGCTGCATATCCTTGATGCTTTCAGACCAATCCAGCTCTTCCAGATCTTCCAGCAGACGCTCAGCGTATTCAGTAATTCTCAGAATCCATTGACGCATCGGTTTGCGGACAACCGGATGTCCTCCGCGCTCACTTTTCCCATCAATAACTTCTTCGTTGGCAAGTACTGTACCCAGTGCTTCACACCAGTTAACAGGTACTTCTGCTACATAAGCCAAGCCTTTGTTGTACAACTGGATGAAAATCCACTGCGTCCATTTATAGTAGTCTGGATCTGTAGTACTGATCTCGCGATCCCAGTCGTAGGAGAATCCCAGCGATTTGATCTGACGACGGAAATTATCGATGTTCTTATCCGTAAAGTCACGCGGATGCTGACCCGTATCCATCGCATACTGCTCTGCCGGAAGTCCAAAAGCATCCCAGCCCATAGGGTGCAGCACGTTATAACCACGCATCCGTTTGTAGCGGGATACGATATCCGTTGCTGTGTACCCTTCTGGATGACCTACGTGCAGTCCTGCACCTGAAGGGTACGGGAACATATCCAGTGCATAGAAATTCGGTTTAGACGGATCTTCACCTGTCTTGAAACTTTTGTTCTCATCCCAGAACTTTTGCCACTTGGGTTCAATAGCCTGCGCCCGGTAACCGCCGGCAGGTACACTGTTTGTTTGATTGTCGCTCATTGTCTGCTCCTCCTTGGAGTATTACTATAAATTTCTTAACCAAGCATACTCGCCATCGACATCCTTATAAGGACGGTAGCGATTATGCGGGAAATATAAGACAAGAAGTATTTCGTGACACCTATACCCTCTTATATTTACAAAAAAACCTCCCATCCCTAGCGTATTATCGCTAGGGACGAGAGGTTATAATTCCCGTGGTACCACCCTAGTTAGCGGCTGAATATACTTTATTCTGCCACTCACTTTGCACCCTTTAGCGGGGGTGAGGCGACGGCGGTTCACCTAGGACATCCATTATATCTAGTGGATATCCTGAAACTTGCGCCGTTACTCCGAGGTGAGTTCACTCCGTTCCGTTAACCGGCTCGCACCTTAGTGCCGGCTCTCTGCAATAACGGTATAGAATTAATACTCCTCATCATCGTTCAACTATATATACCGACTGTTCATCAGTAATATTCCCCAACATTATATACAAAACTGTTGACGATAGTCAATGTTTTCCCCTTTTAAACAGGCTTTCGTTTGATTAAATACGTCATAAAGTGTTGAATAACGACTTTGGCCGCTGCAAAGAACGGTACAGCAAGGATAAGTCCAATCATCCCCGCCAATTCACCACCGACCAGAAGAGCAAAAATAATGAGCAACGGATGCAAATGCAGCGTCCTGCCCACCACCTGTGGTGAAATAATGTTACTCTCCACGATTTGGCACAAGGTGTTAACCACTGCCACCAGGAGCACTAAACGAAAAGAAACGGTCGAAGCCATCACAATCGCTGGTGCAGCTCCCAAAAAGGGACCCATATACGGAACAATATTGAACACTGCCACCACACTCGCGAACAGTAAGGCATATGGCATTCCAATGATGGCATAACCGATATATGCTAGCACACCTATTATAATGCATACCAGAAACTGCCCGCGAATGTAATTTCCGAGTGCATCATCGATATCTTTTAACAAGGTTACAATAGACTTCCGCCGTGCGCGGGGCAGACAAGAAACCACCGTACGTTCAAACACATCAAAATCCTTCAGGATATAGAACACTAGAAACGGCACGATAAAAGCATTGAACAGCACGTTAATCGTTGTCCCTATATTATCAAGGAAATTAGAAATCCCTTCGGCAAGACGGCTCTCCAGCTGAAAAAACCAGTTGTTCATCCCCATCTCGACCCCGGGGGGGATTAGTCTTGAATTCATATGCCGCATCAGCCCTTGCGCTTGCAGCGTCATCTCTGGCAGATGTTCATTCAACTCTTCAAGCTGCTCTATAAACATCGGTATTAGATTAATTGCAATCACTGCAATCGCCGTTAGAAATACTGCATATATAAGCAGGACAGCTACACTTCGCGGCATCTTTCGTCCTGCCAGCATGCTTACCACAGGATTCAGCACATAGGAAATAATCATAGCTGCCAGAAACGGCGCGAGGATTGCTTTTAAAAATACAAATATCCCCTGCAGCATAGGCCGAAGCAACCAAACAAAATACAAAATGATCAGGGAAAGCAGCACTCCGATCATCCACCGGAACCACTTACTTTGGGACCATTGCTCCATGAGCGTACCCACCCTCCTGCGACTATAGCCTGGACTAGCTTCGTAAATAAGTATATGTATGGCTGCGGCAAAATAAACGCCTTTTCCCAGAGGCCCACTGAAATATTATTATTTGGCAGGCAAAAGCAGCTTGGCAGTTGCCTGGATAGGCTGCTTCTGTAAACAGTTCATTATCTTCAAAATTTGTTATTCGGATTGACACATTGGTATGGCGGCTGCAGCCGGCATTCAGTACGATAATAGCAAGAAACCATCACAGGAGGAACAGATTTGATACGCAGCAGGTTAATCAAAGCAGCAGCGGCTATAGCGGCTCTATCGGCGGTCGTGTGGGGCATATGGGCGTTCGCGTTAGCGCCGAAATCCGGCGCCGAAGGTGTGAAAGACGATTTCACAGGGTTCAATACGGAGTTGTGGAAGAAAACAGACGGCTATTCCAACGGAGATATGTTCAACTGCACCTGGCGCGGGGACAATATCTCATTTACCGAGGAGGGTCTCTTGACCCTGTCACTCACAAGTCCCTCTCCCGGCGAGTTCGACGGTGCGGAGTACCGCTCCCTGGAGAAGTACAGCTATGGCAAATATGAAATCAAGATGAAGCCGGTGGCCAATCCCGGCGTAGTCTCTTCTTTTTTCACTTATACCGGCCCATCGGAAGGGGAGCCATGGGATGAGATCGATATTGAATTTCTGGGCAAAAATACCCGTCAGCTGCAGCTCAATTACTTCACGGACGGCACAGGCGGGCATGAGAAGGTGATCGATCTCGGTTTCGATGCTTCCGAGGAGTTTCACTGGTACGGTTTCGACTGGCAGAAGGATTCAATTACCTGGTACGTCGATGACCGTCCGGTTCACACAGTAACCGAGAACCTTCCCTCCACACCAAGCCGTATAATGATGAATCTATGGAATGGGACAGGCGTGGACTCCTGGCTGGAGCCCTATGACGGAACTGTCCCACTCCAAGCTTACTATGATCAGTTCCGCTATACTCCGGACCCATCGTCGGACAATTAAGAAGAAGTTCGACGCCTCTCCGACAAGAAACCGCCTTTATTGAGGCGGTTTCTTGTCCCTGCGGCACTCACCGACGGCTGCGTTCCCAGGCATTGACCTCCGAGCTTTCGATCAATCCTCCGTAGGCATTCCATTTGTCAACGAATTCGTCGAACTCTTCGATCCCGCTGTCTGCAAATATGATTTTTTGAAAGCTTTTCTGTTCCAGCTTCTTCAGCAGCTCTCCGTCGCGTTTCATCGTCGCCGTGGGCGGTCCGGTAAATTGCTCCTTGCGGGAGGCTTCCTTCTGGCCGAGCAGCACGGGTGCTATGTCTTTCGGAATCTCCCGGATAACCTCGGAGGGAATCCTTGCTCCATCGAAGGTCAGTGTGTAGGAAGCAACCCGGACACCACCCAGTGGCAGTTCAGAAGGCTGGATGGTAGGCTTGCCGTTGACCATTACCCAATCATAGCCTTCTGCAAGACCATTTACGAACTCGCCAGTCGAAGTTGCATAGGAATCAAACAAATAATTCTGGTAGGTAAAGAAAATCTCAGGATGCTTCATCTTCTTATTAATCAGAATAGCACCGTTGATAGGCAGAGTGCCTCTTCTCATGACAAGACCGCCTGGTCCCGAAGGTATTGCGACAGCACTGACGCGGGCCTGCGGGTCCGCATTGGTCAAGGAGGACAAGGGCCAGCCGCGCATCCAGTAAGGACCGGCAATGATACCTGCCTTACCGGAGATGAACTGATTGGCTGCCCCTTCTTCATCCAGCCACGCACTGTCGGCGGTCAGATAACCTTGCTGCACCCATTGCTTCATGAGCTGAACAGCCTTGCGTGCACCTGGCTGTACTGATCCGTATTCCAGGGTTCCGTCACTCTGGAGGTTCCACTGCTCGGGAACCGTGCCGAATGCCCCGAATACCCAGCTGCTGTCCCCCATCCAGGTACTGGGACCGTTGCGGAACCCGACTGAAAGTCCATAAGTATCCTTGATCCCGTTGCCGTCCGGGTCCCGGTTAGTAAAGGCATCCATGACCTGCTCCAGTTCATCCAATGTCCGCGGGGCTTCCAAATTTAGCTTGTCCAGCCAATCCTGGCGGATCCAAAGCAGGGGATCGGAATTATATTCATAATCCATGATGGGAATGGCATACTTGTACCCGTTCCTCACGAAGGGGTTCCATGCCGAAGCGTCCTCGGCAACAGCCTTCTTCCACACCTCGGAAGCATACTGTTCGAATAGACTGCCGACTTCCATGAACTGCCCTGAGTCGATCAGTTCCTGAATGATATCAGTATCCCTTGTCGTTACGATATCAGGCATATTACCTTTGGCCAGCTCAAGTCTCAGTTTATTGGCATAAATTTCTGAAGTGCCGGAGATCGTCCAGAGATAGCGGATACGGATGCCAAGCCGGTTCTCAGCCCAGATCGTATGCACATTATGCTCCAGGCTCTCCCCTTTTTTAAAGATCAAATTCGGGTTCACGGAGCCTACTGTATACAAGTCAACCGGAGGATTGTATTTACCTTCCTTAACATCGAAGTGCGGTGCTGTACTCTGCGGGGAAGCCGGCTGACTTAACTCGGTGCTGTGCCACGAGCAGCCTGATATCATCAAGAGCAGCATGAACAGCGGGGAACGGACTTTCATGAAACCACCTGCTTTTCGTAGAATTCTGAGGGATAAACAGATTGAATTATAACCGACTTTAAGATCTTGTGATACACTTCTTTATATTACAACAAATGCTAGAAAAGGATGATCTTATGTTGGCCTGGCGTCCCAATCTATTTATTAAAATGGTTGCAATTCTTCTCTCCCTGATTGCAGCCACGCTTCTTTTCTATGGATTGTCCTACCAGAAGGATGTCGGAGTGATTACGAATCAGATCAAAACGACCGATCTTAATCATTTGGAGTTCCTGACCCAGCAGATGGACAACAATATCAACCAGCTGGCAGGCAGTATGTATGCGCTACAGAGAGATCCCACCATCCGTGATTATGAGCAGATCACTCAATTGGGCCATCTCATTGATCCCACCCAGACTGTAATGACCGTACTGGAAAAGCTTTCACTTCAGACCAGCTCCAGCGCTTGGGAGAACCGGATTGTCCTGTACAAGCCCCACAGTGGTGAGACATTGGGATCGAATTCCTCTCTCTCCTTTGATTCCTCCTTATTGAACAAGCCTCTGCCGGCTGGATGGAGGTATATTCCAGAGGGTGAGGGCATCGCTGAAGCGGGGTTCCGCTTGCTGCTGTCAGACCCCATCGAGGGAAGATATCATCCGCGCGAGGCGGAAATGTTGATGTCGATGTATTTCCCCATATCCAATATTGAACGGATGTTCGATGCTTACCAGTCCCAAAACACGGGCAACACCTTCCTGTTCCATCCGACTTTGGGGGTAATCCTCTCCCGCAATACCGACCGGGAAATGGCACAACGAATCATTGAAACGCAGACTCCTTCCACCGGGCAGGGAACTTCGGATATCTTCAACCTCAAGGAAGGCAGCTTTCTTGTCAGTTCGGTCCCTTCTACGACCATTAATTGGCAGGTCGTGCATTTTTCGCCCCTTAAGAAGATTCTTCAACCGATTCGCAGCAGCCGCTATTCCTTCCTGACAGGATCGGCCATCCTTTTAGTCCTGAGCCTGCTATTCGCGCTGCAGCTCTATCGTCAAGTGCAGCGTCCGGTAAGTCTATTGCAGCGATCCCTTAACAGGATGAAGGAAGGGCGGTGGTCTACACGTATTCATACCAAGACCAATCCGGAGTTCACGATGCTCAATGAGGAGTTCAATGAAATGGCGGAACAGATTCAAGCCCTGATAGAACAGGTCTACATGGAGCAACTCCGGGCTAAGGACGCCCACTTGAAGCAACTTCAATCGCAGATCAATCCACATTTTCTCTATAATTGCCTATTCTTTATCAAGAGCAAGGCCGTTGTCGGCGACACGGATTCGGTGGAGGCCATGGCACTCAATCTTGGCGAGTACTACCGTTATATCACCAAAGTTGACCATTCCCTCACCACACTTCAGGATGAGCTGAAGTTGTTAGAGAATTACCTAGAAATTCAGAATTTGCGGAAACAGCGCATCTACTACGAGATGGATATCGCAGATGATCTGCACGGTCTGCAGATTCCCCGGCTGCTGATTCAGCCCTTGGTCGAGAACAGTATCATTCACGGCATTGAGAAAAAAATCGGCCAAGGCTCTATCCGAATTACTGCCAGTCAAACGCAACAAGCGGTCACGGTCACCGTTGAAGACAATGGAGCGGGCATGACCAATGAGGCGATTGTCTCACTAAATGCCAGAATATCCGAATCGACCCGCGAGGACGGTGGCTGCGGGCTATGGAATATCCAACAGCGCCTCCAACATCATTACGGCGATTCTTCTGGCCTTCTAATTGCCCCTTCACCTGAAGGCGGCCTAAAAATCACTCTCCGCATGGAGAAGAAAGAGGCACACCATGCACCAAATTCTGCTGGTTGACGACGAGCCTTACGTTGTTGACGATCTGTCCATCTCGCTGCCTTGGGCGGAGATGGGATTCGAACAGGTCCACAAGGCTTATTCCGGGTATGAGGCACTGGAGCTACTTCAGCGTTATCCTATCGATATTGTAGTAACTGACATCAATATGCCGGAAATCTCAGGCATCGAACTGATCACTTCTATCCGTAGCCGCTGGAAGCATATTAGAGTAGTGATGTTAACCGGTTATGCCGAGTTCGAATATGCCCGCAAGGCGTTAGAAGAACAAGCCAGCGCTTACCTGCTTAAGCCGATTGCCAATGACCAGTTTATCGCTGTCATCGCCAAGCTCCAGGAAGAGCTGCGCAGTGAATGGGAGGCATGGTCCTCCTATCAGCGGACGATGCAGACCTTCCGCGAGCATCTTCCTCTCTTGCGGGACCGGCTGCTAGGCGAACTACTGCAGGGGAGAAAGCTGTCCGGTCCACAGCTGCAAGAACGGCTGGCTCAATTCAGCCTGCCGCTCTCGACCGACCTGCCGGTATGCCTCGCAGTTGTCAGGCCGGAGGAATTCTTCCGCCGCCAGGATATGCACAGCATGCTGCTGTTCGAATACGCGATCATCAATATCGCGCAAGAGTTATTCCAGGACCGTTTCCACATCTGGTCCTGCAAGGATGTGCATGATTATCTCGTATTTTTACTGCAGGCTAGGGAGGATATTGAATTCAGCGGCGATCCTACAGATGATGTCGCCCAAGCGGCCTATCAGTTGCAGAACCATGTCGGCGCGTTGATTGGGGGCGGCCTCTCTGTGGTGACAACGGGCTGGGGAGGATTTCCCGACCAGATCTACACCCTCTATCAATCCGCCATCTCGGCCATCCGCCAGCATATCGGCAGTGAGACAGGTATCTATCTTGACGCAACGACCAGCAACGGCACCCAGTCTGTGGAGATTCTCCAGCCGCTCTATGAGCCTCCGCTTTTCATACATATGTTCGAAGCAAACAACTGGCAGGGCATCGAGGACAAGCTGAATACCATCGCTTCTGAGCTGCTCCGAAATTCGGATCACTCGCTGGAGCATATCCATGAAGTCCGTCTTCATCTGGAGACGGCATTCTATTATTTCGCCCACAAGAACAACAAAATGTTGAGCGGGATTGTTGGCAATCCACTACTGGAGCAGGCTCCCTTCCAGACGCCGGACAAGCTGCGAGAATGGGCGTTGGAGGTGATCGTTCTGCTGAGAGAGCATTTCGAATCGGAGCGCCGGAACAGCCGTACAGTCCTCATTAAGAACGTTCATGAATATATCAACAGCAATCTGCACTATGTCTCACTTCAGGCCATCGCCGATCATGTCCAGATGCATCCCGTCTATCTATCCAAAATGTACAAGCTGGAGACAGGCAAGCGAATCAGCGACTATATCAGCCAGATGAAGATGGAAAAAGCGGCGTATCTGCTAGTCCATACGCCGCTGAAAATTTATGAAGTTTCCGCCGAGCTTGGCTACTCTAATGCACATTATTTCATTAAGCTCTTTAAGGAGTACGCCGGCATGACACCGCATGAGTTCCGCGACCGGGCGTTGTAAAGCCATTAGTCTTCAAAACGCAGCTCCACCGTATGGAAGAGGCCGTCATCCGCAGTCGGTACAAACCCTTCTTCAAGCGCCTGGCCATCCAGTGTCAGACTGGCTGTGCCGTCTTTTATCCGGTGGAAGCCCTCCGGCTTAATAATCCGAATCTGGTACGAGGAGCCGCCAAGCTTTAACGTGTAGGCAAAGTCCGTCTGTTCTTCCCGCAGGATCGGATTGAGTGAAATGCCTTTCTCCGTATATTCAATGCCCAGCGCTTCCATCAGCGAGAGGGTGAGCCAGGTCGAGGTGCCGCTTAGCATCGGACCGATGTTCTCACCGGTCTCGCTGTTGTTGTATTGGGTGCAGAATCTCGGATTCCCGCAGATGGAGAACGGATCTTCCATCGTCTTAAACGGCATGACCCGGTCCAGCAACCAATAGCCCAACCGACCGAGTTCTACAGCGAGCTCTGCATCCGACACTTCCTTTGATCCCTTGAACATCGCTGCAGCAGCCATCATACAGGCATGCTTGAACACGCCACCGTTCTCCCGATCACCCGGAAAGTATTCATCCGAAGCCGTATGAGAGGACACCCGACCCAATGCAACAGGCGAAACCAGCTTCAGCCCAAAAGGAGTCATAAGATGCGACTTCATAGTATCCAGCATTAACGTGATCTGGGCTTCATCCGCACAGCCGGAAAGGATACTCCAACTGAAGGAATTCAGGAAATAAGAACCGTCGGACGCAGGATCTGAAGACAGGCCGTCCCCAGCGGCACCTAAATACGTATATTCGCCGTTCGCATAACGGTTGAACAGCACGCGTGCGAAGAAATTACCCTTCCAGGCATGCTCTTGAATACGTCCCCGCAGCCTTGCTCCGAAGCGTTCCAGCTCAGCAGCATAAATCTGCTCCCCTTTACGGGCGGCCAGTACGGACAATTCGTCCACCGCCACCTTCAGCAGGAAAGCATTCATAACACTCTCGGAATAATCGCTTTCCAGCGAATCCCCGAAGACTCCGCCTGCGGCCAGTTGCTTACGGTATAGCTCTTCTTTGGCCGGGCCGTTCAAGTACGTGTCATCCAGCTTCAGGCAGTCGTTCCAGTCTGCGAAGTCGAGCAGCGGCAGACCATGGCGTCCGATAGAGATCTGTCCGGAATAGACAATAATCGCTTTCAGTGTCTCAAATACCGGCCGGGTGGTTTCTTTGCCTGCTACCGGACAAGACTCGTCCAAGAACTCCACATCTCCCGTCAGCATGACATAACGATACACAGCTTGGATCAGCCATAGTGCATCGTCGGACCATTTACCCGGCTCTTTGCCGACCCAGAAGAAATTGTGATACGCATACCCCAGCTCGAATACCATGCCGGTCCATTCCTTGAGCAGACTCTTAACGAGACCGCTGCGGCCCATACCGACGAAATAATACATCGAGGCATACAAATCCTGAATTTCACGGAAGCCGATTTCCCTGTACCCCTTCTGGGTCTGGCAGAAGGAACGGGAGACAAAGCTCTGGTAGAGCACCTGGAACGGAAGGTTGCGGTTCACGAACAGATCGAAGCTGGCGTCACTGGAGGATACCTGCAGGAACTTGGCATAATCTTGCACAAACCCGTGTGATTCCGCCAATGCCTCTTCTGCTGCCCTGCGGCTGGAGAAGCGGGCAATCAGAGCACCCACCTCATCCTCCAGCACCGTATCGCTCCAGGATGCACCGCTCTTATCGGAGACAAGACCCGTCAATTGGTCAACCGCCACCGAAGCTCCGGCAGGAACATGGAGATCCCCCGCTACAGCGAAGAATCCCGGCCCTTTGCGGTGCAGTATGCTGCTCAGCTTAAGCGCACCGGACGGTCGGAACAGCGACCCTGTGCCAACGAACTCATTGTAGCTGACGCAGTATTCGCGCGGCAGCATAGGTCCGTCTTCCCCATGCACAATCATCGTGTGGAAGCGCAGATCGTGGCGTCCGCCTTCCGGGTAATAGTCGGGGCTGATTGCAGCCACCGCACCGGTGGAGTCCTGCAATACACCGCCCTGCATGATGACATTGCTGTACAGCACATCCTCAAACAGAGCGCCTGGAGCCGCTGAACCGAACATTCCCGTGTACACAAGACGAAGCTGGCGGTTGACTTCTCCATGGTTCACAATCTCAATCCGCTGCATTTCCGTAGCCAACGGCAGACCTTCCGAATGCGGCAGAATAAAGATGGTACGCGTAATCTCAAGTCCGCCGGACATACGGTACGTAATAATGGTCACATTCTGCGAATGGCGGCAGACTGCCGATTCAATCCCTTCTCCGCCCGGATCTGCGGAATAGAAAATCTGCTTCCCTTCCTCGAACAGATAGAATTGACGGTTGGCGGGGAAGCCGTTCTCCTCCTGGCGCATATCCCAGCGAGTCGCCAGTACCTGGGTAGCCGCATGTGAACGGAAGCTGCCTCCGCCAAGCCGGTCTACAACGCTCTTCGGGGTTGTCTGAAGCGGATGGGGGAACGCCAGACGGTTGCCCAGCAGCAGATTAACTGCGAAATGCGGCCCTGGTACGGGAGAACGCAGATCGATCACATGCTCGCCATCAGCGTTAAGAATACCGGCCCAGCCCGGCGAGGCCTTAAGCAGCGCCAGCATCTCGCTGGCGGTGGCCGCCGGTATGTCAACAGTCTGTTCCTCTCTTCCGGCTTGGCGGATATACAGGGACAATCCCGGCCCTTCACCGTCTAAAGTGAACAGCGCAGAAGCCCCGGCCTCCGCCGGCAGCAGCGCCGCTACAGCCGGGAGCTTCAGCAGCTCCTGAATAGCAGGCAGGTGGAGCGGCAGACCGGCGATGCCGATAGCTCCGCAGCGCTGCGAGTCGGTGAAGACGGCGCTGAGGGGGGCGCCGCCGGTCCGGTCAGTGAAGGTCTCTCTCAGAATATCCTCAGCCGAAGCTGTTGTTTCTCTTGCAGTATTGAATTTCAGCATCATGAATGGTTCTCCTCTTTTCTGGCATCCCGTAGATCAGCCCTTGACAGCTCCTGCGGTCATACCGCTGATAAAGTATTTTTGGGTCATGAAAAATATGGCCATAACCGGCACGGTAACAACCGTAGAAGCTGCCATCAACAGGTCATAACGGGTATTGTACTGACCGACAAATAGGCGGATACCGACCGGAATCGTCTGTACATCCGAGCTGGTCGTGAGTACCCAGGCGAAGAGAAGCTCATCCCACGCCGTAAGGAAGATGAAGATCCCTGTTGCAATAATACCTGGCAGAGACAATGGCAGAATAATTTTGTAAAACGCCTGAAATTTCGTACAGCCGTCAATCGAAGCCGATTCTTCCAAATCCCTTGGAATCGAGACAAAGAAGCTGCGCATAATCCAGATACTAATCGGGGTATAGAAAGCCGTATAGACAAGAATCATTCCCCAATACGTATTGATCATCGGGAAACCGAATGTATTTTTGATCCACAGGAACATCAGATAGATCGGGAACAGGAACATAATCCCCGGGATTAACTGGGTGGATATGATACTCATGCTGAACAGCTTCGATCCGGGAAAATCAAACCGGGCCAGCGCATATCCGGCCAGAACAGCAAAGGAACCGGCAAGCAGCGTCGTCGCGCCGCAGATCAGAAGGCTGTTTCGAAAATAGACGGCAAAGTTAACCGTATCCCACATATTAATATAGTTGACCCACTGCGGCTTCGGCAGGCTGAAGGTAGTGATCCCGTTCAGAATCTGGTTATTGGAGTGCAGAGAGGTGAAGATCATCCATAGGATCGGGAATATCGTCAATACAACAATAACCCAGGTCAGGGAAGTCAGCATGAACGAACTGACAGAACGTTTACGTTGTGTACTCATTGGGCATTCAACTCCGATCTAAAAGCACGGTACCATACACCGACAACCATCAGCATGGCAAACATCAGCATGATAGAAGCCGCAGAACCCGAACCGAAGGACCAATATCCAAAGGATTGGCGGGTCAGAGCTGTCATCAGCAGGTCTCCCCATTCTCCTGGATATCCGGCACCATTGCCGAACATCGTGGAGACGATGTTATAGGAATAGACATTGTTAATAATTTGGAATAAAAGCTGTACCGCAATAACCGGCTTCAGCATCGGCAGTGTCATGTTCCAGAACTGGCGGAACTTGCCCGCACCGTCAATGGTTGCCGCTTCGTAGATATCTTCCGGAATGGTCTGGAGTCCTGCCAGGAAAATAACCATTAGGAACGGCCAGCCGCGCCAGATCGTTGGAATAATGATCGCCCAGATCGTATTCGGTCCCAGCAGCCAGAAAGGCTTCTCATCGAAGAGATGCAGAACATCAACCAGGAAATAGTTGATAATCCCGTTCTGCTGCCACATGAAGCCCCAGAGCACACCGACCACATAAGACGGAACGACCCATGGGAGCAGCATGGCTGTACGGGCAATGCTGCGGCCGGGAAAATCACGGTTCAGCAGCAGAGCCATCATCAGGCCCATGATCATTACACCGATCGTCACGATGACTGCATAGATTGCAGTGTTGCGAATGGCAAAATTCAATCCTTGGCGGACCGGATTATCAGAGTTAAACAACAGGCCAATGTAATTGTCCATTCCCACAAATGGCGCCTTCAGGTATTTACCGAGCGTAAATTGGTTCAGCTTCAGAAATGACATCCAGAACCCCTGAACCATCGGGAGCAAGTGCACCAGCAGCATGAAAATGATGGTCGGTACCATCAGCATGTAAGCAAATTTATTCTCTCTGACCCGCTTGCGCCACAGTCCGCGCTTGCCGGAGGCCACCTTCGCGGGCAGATTTTTTTCAGTATGGAGTTCCATCTCGTTTCCCTCACTTTGCTAATGAAGAACCGCCGCGCCCTATCGCGCGGCGGCTTCCCAAAATCCTATTGGTTAATAATTGCTTTGACTTCAGCTGCTGCGGAATCCAGCTCTTCCTTGACGCTTTCTTTACTGTACTTGCCCTTCACGCCGGCAACGATATCCCAGACGTTGGCAAAATGCTTCTGCAGTGCGGTTTCTGTAGGTCCCCATTGCGGAATAGCCGGATAGGTTCTTCCGTATTTCGTTGCTTCCGAGAATGCCTTCATGTTGGCATCCAGATCTGGTGATTCCAGAAGAGACAGTCTGGCCGGAAGCTGGCCCGATACGGCAGCATAGGCCTTCTGAGCTTCATCGGAGGTCAGGTATTTAATAAGCTCCCATGTGGCTTCCTTGTTTTTAGAGCCGCTGAATACGGTCAGCTCGCTGCCGCCGACAAAGGTAGCCTGTCCGCCAGGACCCGCTGGAAGCGGAGCCACCGCGAAGTTTTTCGCAGCTTGCTTGTCATCCATCCCTCCGTTTGCTGTCGGTGTCGCAAAGTTTTTGGCAAGCCATGGTCCGGAGATAATTACAGCCGATTTGCCGTCACCGAAATCGCTCTCAATCTGTGACGAGTTCTTTTCGAGTGAAGCCTTTTCCACAAGGCCTTCCGCTGCAAGTCCAGTGTAGAACATCACACCCTCAAGCCCTTTGTCTTCGTTGAAGACTACATTGCTGTTGTCTTCCGAGAGTACGTCACCGCCTGCGGCCCAGATCCAAGGGAAGATGTTATGCACTACGTTCCAGTCGTTTTTCCCCGGAAGTCCAAGTGCTGCGATTTTTTTGCCGTCCACCATCTGTCCGTTGACTGCTTCCAGCGCACTTTTGAAGGAATCCCAATCCTTAAATGCTGTGGTCGTATCAACACCGGCTTGCTTGAAAACGTCCGTCCGGTAATAAATCGCACGTGCATCTACGAACCAAGGCACTCCGTATACTTCACTGTCACCAGCGATGGAAGTCGTCTTCCAGATGGCTGGCAGGAAGGCTTCAGCGCCGCCCACATCAGCTACTTTATCCGTTACTTTATCAATGCCGCCCATGCTGGCGATAGCCGGAACCCAGGTCGATCCGAGCTGAAGTAAATCCGGGCCTTCGCCGCTGGTAGCCGCCGTTGTAATCTTGGTCCAGGCAGAACCCCAGTCCAGCACAGTGACCTTAACGGTGACATTCGTATGCTCTTTCAGGTAAGGATCAAGGGTCTTCAGGAAATCTTCATCCGGCTTAGGACTGTTCGGCATTACCCATGCGTTCAAGGTTACCGGATCATTGCTTGGCGTTGCAGGAGCTGTGGTCGCACTGCTCTCTTCCTTCTTTTCTCCGTTGTTAGATGAACTTGATGGAGTGTTGTTGCCTCCACATCCACTGGCTACCACAGAGAATGCCATGAGTAACGCAGTGATGGATACCGCTGTCTTTTTCATAATTAATCTCCCCTATTGTCGTTTGAACATCACGGAGAATGGTTGCCCATCCTCCATGTGTTAATTATAAAAGCGGTTCTTACCGGTCTAAATACCAAATCGCAAGTCTGGATAACAAAATCTAAAGCTTGATCAAGGTGTAGCTACGGTTCCGTTATTCATAAGCACAATATCATCGATATCCACCGCCAGATGACCTGTACCGCCATCCTTAATATTGCCCAGCTCGAACGAAATGCGGCCGATGGAGGTACTGTCTCCTGCAACGTCAAATTCCAGGGTATATTCGCTGTATTCCGTATTCAAATCAATGATCTCGCTTGTATATCCGTGCCAGGTATAATTGTTTGCCACATCCAGCCAGCCGATGCTGATATTCATTTTGCGCTTAACATCCGACTTAGCCTTGAAGGTAAGTGTATAATGATTTCCTTCGTTGTAAGCGACTCCCTCATAAAAGACCTGCCGGTCCCAGCTGTTCGTTCCTGTGGAACCAACCTTTATCTGCAGCGCACCATCCACATTATCAATGGACAACTCTCCATTTTCAGAGGAATAGCTGTTCCAGCCCTTAAGCGGAGCGGAGAAATCTCCATTTGGTATCAGGTTCTCTCCGTACGCCTCCCCGTCCAATACCGGGCTTACCTGAATCAATGAAATATGGCTCAGCTTCACCGTGTGCTCTCCCAATTCCTCAGTAATCTTGCCGAGACTGAACTGAAGCAGAGCAGCCGGATCTGTTGCCGAAGCGGTGAACAGATATTCATAATGTCCGCCGGCTTCGCTCAGAGTGACCATCTCATTCTTATATGTCGTCCAATCTTTATCCACAGTACCGTCATGCTGCACGAGCACCCGTATCGCTCTTGCTATTGAGGCATCCGCATCGAAGCGAAGCAGATATTTTTTCCCTTGCTCCATCGGGATTGGCCCTTGCTTCACTTGTACATTCCAGTCCTCATCCCCGGTGCCGCCCAGGTCAACCTGCAGCGCCCCGTACACTGCGTTCATGACCGTATTCTTCACTGGAGCATCTTCCCAATCTTTTTTGAATAACGTCCAGCTGTCGGTGGAAGCATCCTTGAAGCTGCCGTTCATTACCAGCTCACGGGACAAATCCAGCCAGGCCAGATTGTAGCCGCTGCCGCCAAGACGGATATAATAGCTTCCCGCAGGCAGCTCAATCGGTGCCCCGATGATGGAGCGGTAGGCTTGAAGGCCCCCGGTATCACCAATTGCCGTACTATAGACAGCTGCCGTCACCACGTTCTGCTTGCCGGCATCGAGAACCGACAGTGTAAGCTCTGAATCCCCCTGAACACTAGATACTCTGGTTACAGGGACAATGCTGGCCGCCTGAGGAAGAACCACTTTGTATTCCACATAGTCTCCCTTGGCAATATCGGTGACATCCTTGCCGCCCTCGCCGCTTGGGACCAGACTGATTCCCGAAGATCTCCAGTACTGATCTCCCCGTAGATGCAGGTAATCCTTGAGTACAGGCGGATTAGTCATCCGGATCAGACGCACATTGTCAATTTCAGTATATCCGGTTGTCTGGCCGAGCAGGAACGACAATACCCCTTCCGTCCCGGACCCGCCGGACAATGCAACTTCTGCGGTATAGCTCTTCCAGTCCGGCGTCAGCGTGAACGCTGCTCCGTCAGGATAGTCCGTACGGCCGCCGTTATTCTCCAGCTTGATTCCGAGCGGCTGCGCCTTATCGGATCTAGCGTCGAAGGAAAGCTGATAGACTCCGTCTGCTGACATAGGTAGGCCTGACTGGGTAAGCGTAACATCCTCCGGCGATCCGCCGGTATGGCTGACGTCCGCCCTGAACTCCCGCTTCATCATCGGCAGCTCCAGAGTATTGGTCACACTCGCCTTCCCCACTGCTCCCGAGCCTGGCTTAACGACAAAGTTCCAATAGCCTAGGCGCCCTTCTCCCAGCTCGAAGCCTCCATTATAAATCAGGTTGCCGTCTGCAAGCGGTGTGCGTACCACAGGTATCGGCTCCGTCTCTACCACCCGGACATTGGCGAAATAGGCTGCAATATTGTTCAGACCCAGGTTGAACTCAAATCGGGCATTGTTATCCGAAGCCTTAGTCATGGTGAAGCTGTATTCATACGACTGCCAGTCCGGCGTAAGCTGGAAATTTCGTTCCCCGGAATACGCTGTCCATCCGCCACCGAATTCGGTCAGCTTGCTCATCATTGGACGTGCTGCGTCCGCTTTGGCGTCGAACGTTACCTTGTAGGCTTTGCCCTTCTCCAGCAGAAGCGGCTTCTGCGTAAGCTGAATGGAATAATTCTGGGTTCCCGCCTCACGGATGGCAACCTTCACTGCCTTGCCCTTATCCGTATCTTCAATGACAGAGGTTGTTCCGCCGCCTCCGGCGTTCTCAATCAATTCCCAATATTCCGGCTGTCTTTGGTCTACTATGGCACCCGTGAAGTCCCCGTTATAAATCTGATTCCCGTCTGCCAAGGCAGGACGCTGCGGGGTCGAAAGCCCCGGATTCGCTGGCCGCTGGCCGGTTACATCCGGCCATTGATCCAGGTACTTGTACTTGTAGACCCGGACATAATCGACATACATCTTATCCGACTTGAAGTCCGCCGCCGGATCGCCCGGCCAGTCGCCGCCTACTGCCAGATTTAGGATCATATAGAACGGCCGGTCAAACGGTGCAGGGTACGTATAGTAATCCGGCTGACCTTTAGCCATCGTTCCCCAGTCACTCGTTTCAAAATACATTTTACCGTCCACATAATACCGGATCAGGCCCGGAAGCCATTCCAGCGTGAAGTCGTGATAGGCATCAGCGAACGTCTGGCCTTCAGGCAGAACATAAGTTTTGGACTGGGAAGTATGCGGGATATCGTAATGAAGGGAGCCATGAACGGTTCTCGGATACAGCTCCGCCTTCTCCTTATCCCCGGCAACCGGTCCCGTCAGTTCCATAATGTCGATCTCGCCACTTCCCGGCCAAGGTCCATACTGATTCTCATCATCGGTTGGCATCATCCAGATGGCAGGCCACATCCCCTGCTGAATCGGCAACTTGGCCCGTACTGAGAATTTTCCGTAAGTCCAGTCGCCCTTCAGCTTGGAGGTCAGCTTGCCAGAGGTATACTTCTTCCCGCCGTAAGCTTCCTTCCGGGCTTCCAGTGCCAGCACACTCTGCCCGCCCTCTGTTGTAAGCGACGCGTTGTTCGGATGATAATATTCCAATTCGTTATTGTATACCGTTCCGGTATCCTGTACATTCCATTTGCTCTCATCAATAGCACGGCCGTCGAATTCGTCATTCCAGACCAGCTCCCAAGGATTATCCTGGGGTAGCGGAGTGACCACTGGCGTTGCTGTCGGTGTAGCAACCGGAGTTTCTGTTGGCGCAGGCGTTGCTGTAGCTCCGCCTGTATTTCCACCGCCCGCTGCAAAGGTTGGAGCAGCGGTAGCACTTGCCTGCGCTGTAGCTCCATTGCCGGACAAGTCCCGAAGCTTCTCGCCAGGCTTGAGCGCCTGACCATTGAGCAGCACACGGTCCGATTGGGTCTCAAGCACGCCTATGTGCCCCCGGTTCACGATCTCTGATCCGGCAGCACGGACACCGATGACCAAGGTATCTACCCTTGAACCGGTTCCAATCTCTACTTTGGCCGGCTGGACCAGTTCGATCCGGGCCGCCGAGCTTCCATCCTCCAGAACGACTCGCACAGGCGCTTTCGGCTTGCTGATAGTCGTCTGACCCAGTGAAGATTTGCGGAATACTACCGAATGGTCACCGCCTCCGGAGATATGGGTGGTGCCCTGCACCTTGACGCCCGAGAACGATACTTCCCCTTCTCCTGCACCGGCAGTTACATAGAGATTGCCGTTAACCGGTCCGCCTTCTATTTGCACATTCGCCCGGTTGATAATCACATTGCCAGACACCTGTCCAATAGACTGACTCCCCTCGCCTGAACTGATCCACCCGACCATCCGACCAAGCAGCGCCGCCAGCTCAGCCCGGGTCATTTGCGCCTGCGGATTCAGCTTGCCCTCCGAGTCGCCCCGCAGGTATCCGGCGCTTAGCATCGCACTCACCGCTTCCCTGGCATAGCCGCTGACCGCTGCAGCATCAGACTGCGCTGCCAGTGCAGTCTGGGAGTCCGCCTCCAGCTCGAAAGCCCGGCTCAGCATCGTCATTACTTCCTGGCGTGTTACAGCCGCTCCGGGCTGAAACCGGCCGTCCGTGTAGCCCTTGATTAGACCCGCTGCGCTGACCACACCTACATCCTTGCCATACCAGGAAGAAGCGCTTACATCACTAAACATGACAGTACCCGGATCTGTAAAACGAAACATCCGGTTGAGAATGACTGCCATCTCCGCACGGGAGATAGCCCGGCTTGGCCCAAATTGTCCCTGACCATCGCCTTGCAGAATTCCGGCGGCTGCCAGCCTGTCTGCGGCCTCCCCAGCCCAATGCTCATTCATATCGGCAAACACCGCCGATCCGGCTGCATCAGTACTGCTAACGATTGAGGCTGCTTGAGCCGATCCAGTGTTTCCGGGAAGCTGAAGACTTGACAGCAGCATAACAGAAACCAAAATCTTGGATATTCCTCTGCGGTACATTTAATGTTCCCCCTTATGTGTAAATTTGTAAAATTCCGGCTTTACCGCCGTCAGTTTCATTATAGAGTCAGCTCCCTGCAGGCAACATACAAATTCCTTAGCGCAAATAACAAAGATACAACTTTGGCAAAAAAGAAAAAGCCCAATCCTCAGGGGGCTGCAACAGCCACCTGAAGATTGGGCATGGTTCATGGTTCATTCTATATAACTCTTGGAGCATCCATTGGACTAAAGATTATGACGATGCATGAATTTGCGGGTAGTCCTGAGTCATATCATCCCCGGAGAACAGATCGTCCAGCGAGCTGAGTGTACCGTCTTCTTCAACCTGATACACCGACATTTTCTCACCGTTTACCGTTAATTCAATGAAACAGCCCCAGCAATAGAACTGGTGGGAACCAATTTTTCCGATATCTTTAGAGTTGCAGTTTGGACACTTCATATAATACATTCCACCTATCCGTTAACAATATTAATGGCTTTTTGTAGCCGTTCTTCGCTCATCGCAGGAACCATTAAAGCATTCTCACCAATGGACATCTCATCAGAACAAGGCAGCCATTTGCGGCCTTCGATCAAATCAGTCACAAGCCCGTCACTGATTTCCAGCGCTCCTATTGTGTTTCCCAACTTTTGGTCAAAATAAACATCCGATATTCGTCCAAGTATAGTTCCCGTTGTAGTCAGTACTTTTAAATCCTTAAGTTTGTTCTTTCCAAGTAGAAATGTACAAGGTATATGATCGGCATCTGTCTTATCAATCGACTCTTTACTACGAATCATGACAGCATCCTCGCCGTAGGCCACAATATCTTTCCATGCCACAAATTTCACATGGCCGCCAAAAAAAGATTTGCTTTCCAGTTCAATACCCGTAATATTCCAGTTTGAATCGAGCAGAATATCGACAATCTTGCCGATTTCATTACCCTCTTCAACTTCATATACAGCCAAGCCGATCAGATCTTGAAGTCTCATGGCTGCCTCGTTCCCCTCACTTTGAGTGTAATTACGAGTTCTCAGAAAGCCAAAAGCCCGAATCGCCCCGATACAGATCGAAACCTAAAAGTAACTAGTCTCATTTACGTAGGCGTTTCAAAATGGTTTCAACTTTTTGAGCAACGTACTCGATTTCTTCAGTAGTATTACCCAAACCGATACTAAATCGAATCGCGGACTCTAAAATATTTTGGGGAAGTCCCATTGCTTTCAGAACATGAGATATTTCCAGTGATCCTGACGTGCAAGCCGAACCGCTCGCTGCTGCAACCCCCTCCATATCCAGGTTCATCAGCATAACATCTGTCCCAGCCCCTGGGAAGCTCAAGTTCAGTATACTAGGTAAAAAATGCTCAGAATTACCGTTAAGCGAGTAACTCTCCCGTCCAATCAGAGTATCCAGCGTCTCAAGTAGTGTATTGCGCAGGCGCTTCATATTTTGTTGACGTTCTGAGAGACCCGTAACCGCTATTTCAACGGCTTTGGCGAATCCAGCGGCTCCTGCTAGATTCTCTGTTCCGGCGCGTCTGCCACGCTCCTGAAGGCCTCCATGAAGCCTAGGATGTAGTGGTGCTCCGCTTCGAACGTAAAGACCCCCTATCCCTTGTGGGCCATTGATTTTGTGAGCTGTGAAGCTCATGTAATCTACGGGAAGTTCTCGGAGTTTAATTGGCAGTGCACCTAGAGCTTGTACAGCATCAACATGGAACAGAATGCCTCGTTCTCTAGCGAGCTGACCAATCTCTTGAATCGGTTGAACGGTGCCTACTTCATTATTGGCATACATTACGCTGATCAGCACCGTGTCTTCCTGCAATGCTGCCTCTATGTCTGCTACGGATACCCTGCCCGACGAATCCACAGGAAGATAGGTTACTTTGAAACCTTCCTTCTCTAGCTCTTCGCAGGTATGTAACACTGCATGATGTTCGATCTGGGTGGTGATAATATGTTTTCCTTTATGGGAAACTGCCGCTGCTGCTCCATAGAGCGCTAAATTGTCACTCTCTGTGCCGCCTCCAGTGAACACCCACTCTTCAGATGAACAGCCCAAAAAGGCGGCGATCGAATCGCGCGCCCCATTCAATATTCTTTTAGCTGAACGTCCGAACTGATGTACACTAGACGCATTTCCGTATTGTTCTGTCATTATATTCAACATGACCTTAGCCACCTCGGGATGAACCGGGGTTGATGCGGCGTGGTCCAAATAGATGGATTTCATAATCATTTCTCCGCTTCTAGAGTTTAGGAAACTAGTTATTCTAAAATATAAGTAGGTATATATTTCTCGCTTAAACGCTAACCGTCCTAAGAAGGACGCCGAAGGCGTTTATACTTGGAACTATTAAATTATACCGCGCGAGAAGTGAGTTTTCCACAAGCGAAAGAACACAATATTGTAATCATTTCCCTATGAAAGCTAGGATTATAATAACCAGTTCTCTTCAGAGGTTACCTCAATGCCATTTTTTCTAAGTAAAGCTGTAGTAACGCCATTTCCTGCAATTTTCTTCCCCTTGAATTCCCCGTTATAAATCATAGCGCTGCCGCAAGAAGGACTGTTTTCTTTGAGCACTACCATCGTAGCTGAGACCTCTTGAGCTTTTGCAAGCGTAATATAAGCACCCTTTAAATACATATCTGTAACATCTGTTCCTGAACGATCCACTACTTTAGCCGTCCCTGCCAGCACATCCTCGCCATTTCCACCAATGATTTCGGCTGGCTCCCTAGGCGTAGAGAATCCCCCAAGTAACTCCGGACACACCGCAATGGCTTTATCCTCATTCACAAGCTTCTGGATCATCTCGTCCAAACAATCCGTTCCATTATATCTTACCTTCATACCAGCTAGACAAGAGCTTACCAGAATCACCAATGAGCACCTCTTTCTTCATTCATTCCGCATCGTTTATAATTAAGAAATATTTCGAGCATAACATGCCGAATTTGAGCTGTAAACTGAGCGAACTTCTAATCTACTGAAAGGGGAGTGTAAATCATGTGCGGACGTTACACAATAACCGTTACCATGGAAGAACTGATGGTCAGATATTTTGCAAATGATTCAACCATTGTCCACTATGCCCCTAAATATAACGCTGCGCCCATGCAGCAAATTCCAGCAGTCATTAATACAGGCTCCAGCAACAAGTTAGGGGAGCTACGCTGGGGTCTGGTTCCTTCATGGGCCAAGGATGACAAAATCGGCAGTAAAATGATTAATGCCCGGGCAGAATCTCTGCTGGAAAAACCTTCTTTCAAGCGCTTAGTAAGCTCACGCCGCTGCATCATCCCGTCTGACGGCTTCTACGAATGGAAGGCGCAAGGCAGCAGTAAACAACCCATGCGGATTGTGATGCGTGATGGGGGTATTTTCTCCATGGCCGGATTGTATGATATTTGGATGGACCCGGAAGGGAATAAACTAAGTACCTGTACGATTATAACGACTACACCGAACGATCTAATGGCTGAAATCCACAACCGCATGCCGGTTATTTTGAAGCCTGAGGATGAGACAGAATGGCTGGATCGGGGCAATCAGGACATAACCTCTCTAATAAAGCTCCTGAAGCCTTATGATCAAAACCAAATGAGAGCCTACCCTGTTTCCACAGCTGTGGGAAATGTTCGGAATGATACAGAAGAATTAATTAAAGAGGCATAGAAAGGAGGTAGGCTTATCTATAAAGCACACTTTAAAAAGTGGATCGTAGCGATATTAGTGTTTCTGAGTTTATTCAAAATTTTGTTTTTTATATTAAAGGATGTCATCTTCTCTTATATCACTCTACCTGACCCTTATAACAATGTTATTCAGATGATAGGGATGGCTCTGACCCTCTTATTAGCACTGGTTCTGACCTCACTTTTAATCCATGAAAAACCGTCTTAACTCTGCGGGTTAACCGCAAAGTTAAGACCATCGACGCTCGATCTTTGACCGGCGTCTCATCAATTGATGAGACATCTTTAGAAATCTATCGGCGTACAGCTCGGAAGAAAGGTTTTTTCGGATATGCCATTCTCCATTCATCCTAATGCTGGTCCGAAGCGCTGAATCATGCATTAAGGATAGCGCCGCATTCACAGCTTCATCCAGTTGCCCTCTCGTATATATTTTTCCAGTGTGATTATTAATAACAAGTCTCCGAATGCCATCTGAATCCGTAGTAAGGACAGGACAACGACACAACATTGCCTCAGCCACCGCATACCCAAATCCCTCGAGAATAGAGGTGGAACAGAGCAGACCTCCCGAATCACCAATAATGCTCATATAATCTGCCATTAGCTCATGAGGGACATTGGAATGCGAGATCAAACGTGAAGAAATTCCGGTTTCCGCTACAAACTGTTCAAAGCTCTCTTTTTGCTCCGGATCAAACAACGTATCGTCCTGAAAAATCCATAAATAAAGCTCGGGATGGATCGCCAGCAGCCTCTGTCCAATTTGAAGAAATTCTCTCCAGTTCTTGTTCGTTTGAATTCGTCCCACCCAGCCGAGGATGGGAAAGCTTTTCGCTGGATAATTGGTATATCCAAATTCTTCGCAATCGATCGGATTATCAAAGCAATACTGCGGAATAGAGGGAAATCCACTTTTGAAAATCGTCTGCAAATGGGAGGTCTCTGGATAGAGCAGTGCATCGGTTAGCTTGTGAATCCGTTCATTAAAATTACTAATGACCTGCTCCGCTTCATCTAAAGTTCCTAATCCTTGCACCTCAAAAACAAGCGGTCCCTTGTAACCAAACCCTCTGAACCTCTCTGCTAAGTAAATATCCGTACACACTACAATCAAATCAAAGGCTTCCCGAGTGAGCAATTCCCTGATCTCGTCATCACTATTCGTAATATAGGTTTGAATGTTCGGGATATTTTGCTGTCCTTTTCCAGGGTGCGTGTACAGCAAATGGCACTCTACACCGCGATCACGCAACGCTTGGCAGCGCACTCGATTCAGGGTTTGCATACCTCCACTCGGGTTGTAAAAGGTGAACAAAACTTTCATTACGATCACTCATTCGCATATTATTTTTAGGAAAAATATATCTTCAACAAATCATACAAATCTGTGCTTCGAAACAGCTCGTTATAGTAGTGAGTTTTGGTCGATGGGACATGTCTGTGCCGAAATCCAATCAAGCTGTGATCATCCGTATAATAATTGGAGATCGCTTCCCCACCGGTAGTAATCAAAGCCTCCAGCATGTATTCAATATCGAGTGCTCCTATGAAAATTTTGGGACCTAAAACTATCGTGTAGGGAGTGGACATGTGCTCAAGTGCTCCACAAATCGCGTGCGACTCCACAACTTCTGGCATCCAAACGAACTCGGTTGCAGGATGAGGAATTGAACCCAGAAGAACAGATGGTTGACGCGTAGGCGATAAATCCAGCACCCGACACTCATAATTGCTGTACGTCTGTTCATACAGATTCTCTATCCTCGCTATTTCCTCCGCACCAGCATTTACCACAGGAAATAAAACGGTAATCATAGGAGGAATCCCTCTGCGGAATCGCGCCTGATGGCGAGTTAAATGATACGTATATCTCCATCTGCGATGATTTTCAATGGAATGTAACTGTGCGGATACACTAAAGGTTGAATCCACACGATAATTTACAAGCTCCACGGGTATAAAGCGAATATCACAATGTTCAGCCAGTCTCAGCCAGTAATCATAATCCTCCACAGGCTCCATTCCGTACCCTCCAACAAGCTTTGCAACCTGCGATTTGTACATGAAAGAAACGCCTATTAGCGAATAATCCAGCAATCTCTCTTTGGGCTGTGACTGATAATTTCGTTGAGTAGCCAGTTGGTGTTCGTTATGAAGTTGGTTTCCCTCGTTATCTATACTTTGAAAAGAACTGTACACGATCCCTAGCGCCTGCGGCCCCTTCACTAGTGCACCTCGAAGGATCTCGAGGAAGCGGGGTTCATAAACATTATCACTGGAGACCCAGCTCAAATACTGAATATTGGGTTCGTTAAACAAAAGATCAAAGCCCGTATTCAGCGCATGTGCGATCCCCCTATTCGGCACATAAGAGATAACAGCTACCCTTGGATCCTCCGCTATGATGGACTGCACAAGCGGTTCCATTTCCGGCGCTCCATCAATCACAATGATCAGTCGGAATTCGGTGAAGGTTTGGCGCAGAACAGACTCCAGAGCTTGCCGGAGAAATTCCGGCTTTTGGGTATACAAAGGCATAACTACCCCTACATCCACCATGATTTTTACCTCTCTCTACATTGGAGTATAAGATTAGTATATTTAAATTCCACATTAGTGCCTGTGCGAATGCCCTGAGAGGATTTATTGCGCCTAAAAAAGCAGCAATCGCCCTAGTGCTTTTGGCGACTGCTGCTTGATTGCCCTGAAAATTCTGTTAAACAGGTATAGAAAGTGCGGTAATCTCCGTTAATTCAGATTGAAGTACTCTCTGATCCGTAACAAGATTTCCAAACTCATCCAATCCGTACGTAGAGCATACTACATTTGCTAATGGATAAGGGGTACTTAACTGAACCTCGTAAGACACATTCCCCGCAATGAAGAACTCTCTAATATCGGAACTCATTGCTGGAACATAATAACCTGTGACATAAAGCGGAGTAAGTGCAAGCGTTGAATACGGAACCCCGAAGACTTCAACGATCACCATTGCGTTTGCATTACTAGTATTACGAACACTAACAGCTACATTACTCGCCGCTGTTCCAGTTGCTCTTGTGTTGGTAATAAGACCGGTAGTAAAAGGCATTTCCATCACTCCTTCCCTCATTTTCTATCAATATACTCAGGAGTCATTTGGAAGTTGTGAGACAGGAGGTCGGGGAGATTCATGGAATAATCGCCAAATAGACATGCACACAGTTCTTTTTATTCATTTATCATAAAAGAGTTTTTCCCCTTCAATACTACTTCTCATATCTCCAATTTCCGCAATTTTTCTGATGCCCTTGTCCAAGCACAATGCACCTCAATTCATATATATATAGCAAACTAATATAAGAGGGTGAAGCTCATGGCAAGCACAACAGGTATAATTACGAACACAGGTACTATCCCAGCAACCAACGTGATCATCAACATCGACAATGACAACCTTAGTTTTTCTTCTAACGTGGTCTATCACATTTACGTATGGAATACTCTTGTTAGTAAGGCTTTAGTCTACTCCAGCTCATTGAATATTAATGCTAACACCAGCCAGTTTCTCGGTTTTAATATCGCAGGCAATTCAGCATATGAAGTACAATTTCTCGTAACTGGAAACGCACCGGCAGACACGATTATTACAGTATTCGGAACGGATTCGTCAGGAAACGTCATCCCTCATCAAAGAGTGCTGCAATCCGAACTTACTTTCATAGCTCAGCTGAACCCGTAAGTGCCGAAAACTCTATGACGAAAGGAGCTTTGTATGGTTAATATTCAACTTTCGCCGAGCACAAGCACTCAATTCGAGCCCACCATCGCGGTAAATTGGCTTAATCCTTCGGTTATGGTCGCCGTAGCTGTAGATCTTCGAACAGGCCCTCCCAATATAGGTTTGTACAAATCTATTGACGCAGGTGCCACTTGGACAACAACGTTATTACCGTTACCCACAGGGTTTGCAGGCATCGAAGCACCACATATTGATTATATTTTTCCGACCACGTTCGTAGTATTGGCTCATGCCTTCGATTCTGACGGTCTCAGCGGGTCGATCGTTTCCTATACCTCTGTCGACAACGCATCTTCATTCGGACCGCCAGTCATCGTAAATCAAGGGTTTGGACAGTTTGTGAATGATGACCAGGTGGTCGTTGTCACCGACAAGGCTGGATCAAGTCCCTTTTTTGGCAATGTATATACTGGTTATACGCATGATTACAACACGCAATTCATACCAGGAAATACGATATTCTTCAATCGTTCCCTAGATAGCGGTAATACCTATTCCAGTCCCAGCCTGCTGTCTTCGATCGAAGAATTTGAAGAATTCCCCGGTATAGCCATTACATTAAATGGGATTGTTGTTGTGGGATGGATCAATCAGCCTCCTGGTAATACCGATCTTAAAATTACCACATCTCCAGACGGCGGGGTCACCTTCACCCCTGAAACCAGGGTCGCCAGCGTTGTAGTCCCACCAGATCCATTGCCGGGATATACATTTAGATGCTTGACATACCCTTCCCTCGCAGCAGATATTTCTAATGCACCGACGACGCGAGGGAATGTCTATGCTGTGTGGCAAGATTTTCGAGAAGGCTATTCCGATATATTTATTGCTACTTCCACTAATTTCGGTGTGGATTGGGGTGCACCCATATCCATTACGGGTAGTCCAGTAGGCTCCCAAAACTTTTTCCCAGCCATCACAGTGTCCCCAGCGGATGGTGCAATATTCGTTAACTATTACACGAATCGAGTTAATCCTCTCAACCTTGATGTTTATCTAGCTACATCTAGAGATGGCGGTATGACGTTTATAAACACCCGTATAACGACAACTTCCTTTGACGTCACCGGCATTCCCCTAATTGGGGACTACATCGGCAATGCCATCGTCCCCCAAACAGGCCGTCTAGTGAGTGTATGGACGGACACGCGGACTGGTACAGAGAACATCTGGTTCGGTGATAATCAATAAGCTATGAATAAACCTGTGATGATTAATTAGAAGAGTGTTAAATTAGTACATCCACCTACAATAAAGGATGCCCAACCAATATGGGGCATCCTTTATTTGTGATTTTTCATGTAATTTTTTCATTTAAAAAGCCCCCAAAAGGGGGCTTAGACTTTGATAAACCAAGATTTTAAGTTTTTGTTCTACATACAGTAACTAGATATAGAACATCTATCTAACTACATCTACAAGGATGTATCAGAAGTTAGCTAAAGCCGCATAGGGATTAGGAATATCACTTTTTATACCGAGTTGTATCTACACTAAAAAACACTCATCTATAAGGCGATCTGTGGGCAAAGTGTGGGTACTTAAAAAGGAGAATCCCTATGAATTTTGGTGAAATTACTATTGGCATACGCGTCCGTATCACAAAAGGTTTCCACACCGGCAGGATTGGCATCGTGTTAGTGAAAGGAACACAAACAGTCCTGCTCGATATTGATGAACCCTTACTTATCAATGAACCACTGGAACATTTAGAACCTGCACCAGAGGATCCACTACCACCAGGATGGGAAGAATTCGAAATCTAAATACACAAAAGCCCTGCTACCGTAATGGCAAGCAGGGCTGCTTCTCTATGCTATGTAGTTGCCGCTATGATCTCGGACATTTCGATCCAGTCCCAATCCTCTTCAGACCAGCGCAATTTAATTCGCTTCAGCTCCCGGTCCACCTTCATAACAATCCCTTTTGCTATCCTTTCATTAAAAGGATCAAAAAGCTTTAGCGTCACAGGTGCATGGTCTTCCATGGAATGATACAACGCCAGGTCAATCAGCTCCCATTCTTGGGAATCTATCTCCGGCTTTTCTCTACGTAGTTGTTCATACTCATCACGAAGGATCCGTACTTTATGTTCTGGTAACATCATACGGCTACTCTCCCACAAACCATTACCTTCAAGCTTTTTACGTTCCACATTTCATCGCCTCCTAGTACTTAGTCCAGTATTCGATATTGCTACCATTCATGCCCCACTGTATATCCTGCGGTACTGACTCATGCCTTTTAAACCGTGGGTCAGGGCGTTCCCATCCCTCTATTATGATCGCTGTCTCAGGCGGTGTGTTTGGATTCCACTCGATGTAATTTTCCTCAACCAGTTCCCGTAAAGCTGCTTTTATAGGGACTGGCATACGTCCACTTAGCCGTTCTAACTCCGGTAAACTTGGCATATGAGCGTGATGATTTGCTGAATGGGTCATGATCATTAATAATTTACGTGCAGTATCGCTAAGCATATTCATCCTCCAAAAAACAAGAACATTTGTTTGTATTATTACATGTGAAGAAATTAATATCAATGTGAATTTTTTACACAAAAACAAAACATTTTCTCTTATTAAATCTCGATGTATAATCTATTTAATTATTGGAAGGGGGATTGAAATGGATACAACGCAAAAAGCGCTCAAGGGTGTGTTCGCTCCTATCGGATATTGGGAAGGCGGAGATGGTACACTTAAAGAAATATCTGAGATGGACGTTTCTTATAAAAGAAATGTAGTTTACCACCTAAAAAATTCTTTACATCAACTTGATCATTTCAAACAATGTGGGGGATTCGGCAACGGTCCTCAAATTTACGAGTTTGGGGGCAAATACTCTAGGGATGTAGCTGATAAATTTATAGAGTTAGGAGAAGAAGTGGAAGAAATAAGTAGCGATAAGTTTTCAGTCCTTAGAGGGTATTAAAAGACAAGAAAACCCGTCGGACATTAGCTGACGGGTTATTTTATGTATGCTCTATATTCGAAACGATTTCGAACGAACCTAGCACCGTTAATCTTGATCGACTCCGGTGTGTATCCCTCTACTACACCTCCATAATCCATGAGGTGGCCGATAGGGTCTGGAGATTCCCGGTACCAGACGGATACCTGAGATCGTGCTAAGGCAGCCGCCAAAAAGTCAGTATCGGTACTCAGAACTCTGTATATAATATTCATAAATTAAATCCCTCCGATAACGCTACTAAGAGGTGGCTTTTTTCTTATTACTTTCTTTTCTTAAACGTTCTTTTTCAATCATTTCTTCAAACATTTTATCCGTTTCACTATCATTATCTAACAAAATCAACTTTTTAACTGTATCGGGAATTTTCCCTTCATAATAACTATTAGCTAAATCTAATCTAAGTTCTCTAATTGATTCCTGGACGTAACTCATGGTCTCTTTAAAATTTGGGGGAAGTATCACTTTATCTCCAAAAATTATAATAAGAGCTTGAAGCATCCGGTAACCACTCATTATAAATGATGGCGCAGCTAGATAGATTATTTCTTTATCAGCCTGGTACCTAAACTTAATACTTCCCTCAGCAACCTCTATTTTCCCAATCATCGTCTCAAGATTAGCATGTGCTCCATAATAATTTGCGGTATCGTACGTCATGAGTAACGCTCTTAAAAACTTATAGTTATCATTTTTGTAAGAGTTAGGTATCTGGAATTGTCCAGAAAATTTCGATCTAGCTTCAGGGTCATTTCTTTGTTTTAGCCAGTACGATGCCCGTTCTTTTGAATTAATAATTTTTGCGGCATAACACGTGAATTCAATCGCTCTTCTAATTTCACTATATCCAGTGTCAATATGACCTGCCATAACCATGTTTAATGAACTAATCCATGATGAATGGACTCCAAACCCTAGCATACCCACAGTGATTTGAGAGTCATCCTCAGAATTAAAAATACTATCATTTAGTAAGATTGAAATTGCAAGATGAATAGCCTCGGCTGCGTTGCTTTCTTTTGGAAAACATTCTTTATATTCCTTTAGATTTTCAGGTATCAAAGAAGCAAAATGCTGCAGACTCTTGAATATTTCCAATACATTACCTCCTTCAGTTGAATCTATTTTACCGGATTTTGGAATGATCTGTAAACGACAAAAAAAGCCCACCAGCCGAAGCCAGCGGGCATATTTCCAAGCGTTTTAGAATTTACTTTGTGATTATAACCGTCTTAGTGTATGCATCATATATGACTGTAGCACCTAGCGCCTCCGCTACAGCTCGTGCAGGAGTAAAGGTTGTACCATTATCGAGCACTCCATCAGCTACCTTTTTGCCGTTAACATTCACGCTTACCTTTACTTCTTTGTTCATAACATTCTCCACCTTCTTAGTTTTAATTTCAGTATATAGGCGGCTCCAAGGGAATTTTGGTCCTGGGCAAAATGGTTTCCGTACAGGATCAATTTGAAAATGACCTATCACATGTTTCTCATCCAGAATGATAGCTTTACCATAGAGCCTTTTCACTTCGTCACTAATATATTTATGAAGCCACACAGAGGCAGCAAACTGTGCCTCTGTCAAACTACCATCCATGCCCTCATGCTCGATACTGATAGTATATTTATTAGGATTCGTCGGCGCTTGTTCCTTAACGATTGCCGCCTTAGCTTTGGGAATAGAATCGACTGTAATTCCATTACACCAAGCCATTTTCGTGATATCAACATATTGGTGAATCTCTCCCGATTTAGAAACGCCAAAGTGAGCGCTACTAACCAAATTACCAGAAGATTGAAACCAACTATCCATAGAGCTCATCGTCCCGCCACTTATATGATTTACAATAGCAATCGGAATATGACCACCTCGACCGCTACAATTTGTGTACTTATTTCCCTTCTGAATAATTTGCATTACTCATCAACCCCCTTCTTTGCCTGCTTAAGTAACTGATTACCGTAGACAGCTACAGCACCGCACAAGATGCCTTGTACAAAACTATCAACGTTAAATCCAAGAATGAGGCATACAACAATAATCGCTGCCAACGTAACCAGATAAATGATTGTCCAGTCCGGCACTCGCGGCGTTCGCTTAAGCATATACCCGAAGATCCAGCAGACCGCCACGACGATTAATAACTCCGGTCTAATAAAATTTGCAATTGCAGTCCATTCCATATCAATTCATCCTCTCAATATTATTAGTTTCTGTGTGGAAATCTCTCTTTCATCTCGCGCAACTCAACGATAATGACATCATATTTTTCTGAAAACTTCTCTAGTAGATCCTGCAATCGTCCCTCCCTCTCTTTATTCGCGCGCATTACGTAGATCAGCAGCCAAACGAATAACACCGCGAATGGTCCTTGCGTTAAAAAATATTTAAGTACATCCATTTCTGTCACGATTGCCCCTCCCCCCATCTATCTCCCCAAAATGAAAGCCCCCGGAGATCCGAGGGCAAAATAAAAACGCCTACTATATGGCGCTATCTGTAATCTCTGTGGCCTGTTCAGCCGTTATCTTTTTGGCGGTAACAAATACCTGTACCTGTTCTCCTGTATACAACCCTGCGTCAAAGTATCGCTTAATCAGTGCGTACCAGTTCATTTACAGTACACCTCCTTCCACGAGGCTCAGGAGTAAGGCTGCCTGATCTTGTTCAGCTTGATCTTGCCTAGCCTGCGTCTGAACAAGCTCCAGTAATAAAGCAGCGTTATCGGCTCGGAGTTGCTCGGTCTCCGTCAGCTCTGGTGGTTTATTAGCCTCGGCTTCCAGATATGCCGCCCATGCCGCCTGCAACTCTTCTTCTGTCGGCTGTGGTTTGTCTAGGTTCCAAACAGCGATAAACTGCCCACGCTCTACAATATCGTAGTCAACGCCCTCTTCTAGTCGATTAAAGTCCACTACATAACGATAGTGTACGTCCTCTACAGGATGCTCGTCCTCTTCGGGTGGCTTGATCTCATACCTGACCTTACCCTTCTCTTCCGCCCCTTCCCGCAGGACAGGTTCCGGGCCATTGTCCTGCACGGTAAAATCCCGCATTGGGTCAGCGTTCGGGTAAAGATTCATGATTGCTAGTGCTATATTCATATTTAGCCCTCCTTATGCCACTCTTATTAAAGATATATGTGTGTATGGATCACCGGAAGATACTGAAACATTTTGCGTAGGGATTAGATATATTTCTACGTACTCTCCCGCGCTAAGGCGGAGAAGTGAGGAACTACCCAGAGATAATCCAAGCTGACTGGCATCGCTTGTTTGTTCTATTAAAATGGCGTTCAGGTTTCCGTTTACAAAAGCACCTATAGCAGCTCTCCCCACGCCCGTGTTAGATATTGCCACCCTGACATTCAATAAATATACTCCTGTTTCTGGGGCTACCATTCTGTTATTTACTGTGCTTGCAACATTTTTGGTGTTATATAGAGCTGAGTTCAAAAGCAACTTATTCCAAGTGCCAGCACTTGCGGACTGATCCACTGTGCGACCCATCTCAGCCATTGGACGGGATTCTGCTGTATTATCTCCCCATGGGTTAAGAACACCCCCGGATACGATAGCACCAGAAGCGATAACATTTCCAGCTGTGGAGCTTGCTTGTGATCCTGCCCAATTTATTTGCGCTCCGAGTTGAGCATAGTAGTTCGCGCCGTTACCTGTTCCGGTGAAGTTTTCTGCGTAACATTCAGAAGCATTAACCGCGTCTATAACGCGCATTTTGTTAGAAATTACACAAGATGCAAGGCGAGCTTTGGCTAAATTAAGTGAGATTCCTGGCATTGTTGACGCACTCGCTGTGGCGGTCACTTGATTTATAACGGCACCGATTGATGAAACGATGGTAACTGCTGCTGCTGTTATTGTAGTACAAGTAAAACTGTCCACCGTCATAATAATTGAGCAACCAACTATTTCAATACTTTGTACAAAAGTAGTAGTCGGCGCAATCCCTACAACGCCTATACTGCCTTTTCCCGAATAACCGCTTAAATTTATTTTTTCCACGTATGTCCCCGCGGCAACATTAACAAGAATAATATGATTAACAATTCGCGGAATCATGCTAATTGCCTTGTTAATTGTCTTAAACGCGCCGCCCGCAGTGTTGCTCAGTCCTGTATTACTATCACTACCATCTGTACGGACATAGTAAGTGATGTCTGCGGATGTGGCTGTAACTAGAGGCGTATTACCACCAGACTCATTACCGATGAACAACTCCTTTGTGTCCGTACAATATCCTGGCTCAGCTACTGATAATGCCCCCAACGTTGCGAGCTGCGCTTTGGTTCCGCGTCTTAACTGTATCTTATTTGCCATCGTGATCCTCCTTTAAAATGTACCGCCATCAATGATGTCAGATGCTTTTAGATAGCCTTGAGCCTGCACGAAAGCCGTTGTCGCTATCTGAGTATTGTTCGTTGCTATAGCAGCAGTTGGTGCTGTTGGTGTGCCAGTCAATACCGGAGAAGCTAACGGAGCTTTTAACGCATCAGCTGAAGCTAATGCAGCTCTTACAGCTTCGACAAATGCAGTTGTTGCTAGTTGTGTCGAGTTAGTACCAGCAGCTGCTGTAGGTCCGGTAGGTGTGCCAGTAAGTGCGGGGCTTGCGAACATTGTAGCCTTACTCTCATTGGTTACGTTGCCTAGCCCTACGTCCGCAGCAGCCAGCGTTACAGCCCCTGTCTTACCTGCCACACTGGACACCGCTGCTGTCGGAGTAAGAATTTCCTGCCAGTTAGCAAGAGTCGAAGCTCCAGAAACGCGTAAAATGAAAGTCTTATTAAGGTCCGTCCGAACAGCGATGTCACCCACCTCAGCTGTTAATGCAAGCATCGCAGCTTGCGAGGCAACCGGGAATGTATCCGTTATAGCAAGTGCTGGCAATAGATTAGGATTGATTTTCCCGTCAGACTCAACTCCAACTACGTTTCCTACCGCAACACCTACATTTTTAGAGGCTGCCGTTCCTGCGTCCGATATCTTTGATAGTGTAAGATTCGGAATGTCTGCGGCTGTGATCATCGTAGCAGAGGTAATCCGTCCCTTGGCATCTACCGTAAATTTAGTAAATGTCCCAGCTGCGACTCCAGTATTTGCAAGAACCAGTGTAATAGATGCGTTTGCCGATCCATCAAAACCGCCGCTCGTGCCAGTACCGTCTCCTGTAATTGCAATTGTGCGCGGCGTTTTAAGCTTAGTCGCTGTCTCTGCATTAGCCTGGTCTGGATTGATCACAACATTATTTCCCTGACCATCACCAATAAGGAGTTTTCCAGTATCAACCACGAAACCCGGTTCTCCTTCTTGTAAATTCAATCCGGCAAGATTGGATGCTGGCCCCCGTCTGATCTTAATTGTCGTTACTGCCATAGATTATTTCCCCCTTTATATTGTTCCGCCGTCAATAGTAGGACCCGTAGGATTTCCTAAGAACGCCCCTCCATCAATCGGCATGTACCCCAAAAAATCCTCTAATGCCGTCACTTTCGCCTTTAAATTAACCAGGTCAGGAATTGGATCTGAACCATCCCCGTTATGACTGCTACCGTGCGCACCTGGAGTGGCAGTGCCCGTAGCCGTTACCGTCAAAGTCTTGGTTGTTGGGTTATTCGTGACGGTGATCCCTGTTCCGCCAGTTACCGTGATCGTGTCTGATTTTGCACCAGCAGGGATGTTGTTTACCTGGGCAAACGCGTTTTGGTTAACCTCAGCCCCTGTAGCAACTCCGGCCAACTTGGTCTTCTCAGCTGCTGTTGTATGCAGATTTCCATTGTCTACGTGTGACTTTGTCGCTTCTAGCGTAATTGCAGGGGCAGTCAAGGCGCTAGACTTACCCGTAATACCTTTGATAAGCGTAAAAAGGCTGGACAGTAATGCGGTTAGCGTTCCGGTAAAACTAGGGGTAACCACCGTATCAGTAGCAGTTCTGTTACCTATAACGGTATCTGTTGCTGACCCAGCTGTACCGGCTCCGCTAGCGATGCCATTCAGTTTTGTACGGTCCGCGTCGATGTCGGCCTGTACCTTATCAAAACCAATATTGATATTTTCAAAATCTTCACTGATCTTTCGGCTTCCGATCAGGTTCGCGAACCGATTCGCCATGTGCTTTCACTTCCTTTCTCAAGGCTTGCAGCCGATCCTCAATCGCCTTTCCGACCCCAATCAAGATATCTTCTTCGTGATTGGGTTGGTAAGGAATCAGTGCCATCATAACAGCGCATATCTCCGCTACCGGATCGAGGGGATTAAGCTCAACGAATACTTTAGGTTGGATAATTGCCAAGGGTATAGCCTCCTTTCCCGCAACACAAAAAGCCCCGCCAGCTTAGGCGAGACTCTGTACAAGACATATGTTATTTTTCTAGCGCTTTTACTTGAGCTTGTAGAGCGGCAATTTCAACATTAGCAGCATCGATCTTTGCTTGTGTTTCGTTAATCCGTTTCTGCAAATTATCAATTGTAAACTGGAATATCTCTTTACTACCTTCCGATGTAACTGAATCTTTATTCTTTTGATTCTCTTCTATGAGCACTTTATCGCTAGAAATGGAAGCTTCATAGGCTTGAATCTGTTTTATTAATAGATCAATTTTAATATTTAATCGACTAACTTCAACTTCCTTATTATCGCTTGCTACCTGAGAGTCTTCTGTAGACATGATAATCTTTTTTCCCTCCACGGAAAGCCCTGCGCCAGTTGCCTCTGCTACCGCACGCACTGGAGCGTAGGCAGAACCATCAATGATAATAGCATCAGATACTTTTTTACCGCTTTTCTCAATCGTATATAAACCCTGAACCTTTTTCCCGATAAGGCTAGCTGAATCAGCGAAGACCGAAGCACCAGCAAATAGAAGAACACCTACGATTAAACCAGAAACGAATTTTTTCAAGTTGAACACTCCCTTGGAAATATTATCTACTCCTATTATCGTCATACCTTGATAAAAGTTTCAACTTATTTAGGAATGTTTACTTGTGCGAGTAATCCGCCTGTTCTGCTAAAAAGCTTTAAGTTTCTTGATGTATTATCAAATACAAGGTTATACCCGGATTCACTAGCATTAGCCTTGGAATTTAAAGTGACCTGTAAATCCTCAACGCTTGAAATCTTTAATCCATAAGCATTTGCAGTTGTGAAATCAACATTACTGCTAAAAAAGACCCTGTCAGCAAAAGAAAAGATTTGAAGAGGACCAACAGCATAAAGGAATGAAAAATTATCCTCTGTATACATACCAGCAAGTTCACTACCATTAGAACCAAAAAATCCGACTCCGGCATAATTACCACGACCCTCATCAGAAATCGCAACCCGCTTAACTCCACTTGAGTCATAGGACCTCAATCCGGTAGGTGTCACTTCAATTCGTTGACCGCTAGGCGCGGTACGTATCAATGCACCTGTGATCGTCCCTCCACTTATTGTTGATGCTGTAATGGCTCCGCTGAAATTTCCATCTACCCCGACCAGCGTCCCAGTAAAGGTGCCTCCAGCAGCTGATAGATTCCCGCTAAATGTACCGGATGCGGCCTGTAAAGCTCCTCGGAAAGTACCACCTGCTGCATTGAGATCACCGCTAAAGGAACCCGTTGCTGCTTGCAACGCTCCTTTGAATGTTCCCCCTGCTGCTGTCAGATCGCCAGCAAATGTACCTGTGGCAGCCGATAACGAGCCGCTGAACACACCATCAACGCCCTCAAGCGTCCCGGTAAACTTTAGACGGTTAGCTTGAGCATCGTAATGTAATGCTGATTGACCATTCACCTGCCAGTCCATCGTGTCTGAATTAAGGGTTAGCTTGCTCTTGTGATCTTCCCTTTCTACGATCAACCCATTTTCCCGCGACGCGCTAAAACCGTAATAGTTCCGACCCTCTTTAAGAGCGGTCTTATTGAGGCTATTAATAGCCTCTTTAATCGTCCCACGCGCCGGAAACTCACTTTGTTGTTCTGATTGAGAAGGTGCCTCGATGGTCATTCTTAGACCGCCGCTGAAGGTAAATACCTGGTGCATAATCAACGTCTGATAGTCTACGATTCCGTTCCAAGGAATATCTGTCCCGCTCCATGTGGATACCGTTTCTAACCAGCTGCTCCCCTCGTATCGCTCGAACCCAATAATGTCACCATGCTCCAGCTGCGGATAACCCATACCCTCGATCACGACAGGTAAATAAGCAAATCCGTTTAGTGCGGCTAACAATCCGTTAGTAATTGCCTGTGTAGCAAACGGATTAATCAGCTGAAGGGTGTGATTACTGTCTCCACTTCCTGCCTCATAGCTCAGATCATCTTCTGTATTGTATGTGACCACTACACGGGTAAACGTTTTGACGGGATTGGTCTGCTTTACTCGGCTATAATCACTGGCGGTCATTTCAAACACAGGCACAGCAGCAGCCGCGAATCGTTTAAATTTAACCGTACCGTCTTTGCCTACGAATACGCTGGCACTGTTAGCTGATGCGATATAGGCCATCATTTGTCTGTAGGTAAATCCCGCAGGTCCGACCTGGATTACATAGGACGGGTTAATGACGATGCTGCCATCATACGTCCATCCTAGACGCTGCATCATCTCATTCCAGACCGCTAGCATCGTGGCTGGATAGGTCAGTGACGATACATAAATATCATCTGCAAACACCAGCTTGTCGTAGCAAGTAAAAGTCCAAACATCGTTCACCTTCTCGCGACTGTCCACAAAGAACTCTCCTAGAGGCATCCAGTCTGTCCCAGTGCCCGTCCAAGGCACGTGAGTATCTAACCATGGATAAGTAGCCTCTAGCCAAGTCAATCCTGCCGTGGTCAACGACAGGTACGGTACAATGCGAGCATTAGCAGGAATGATCTCATTAGTGCGTAGCTTGATGGTTAGCTTGGACGGGATCGCGTTTCCAATCTCAAATCCACTGGATAGTGATAGGCTGTTCTCAATACTGAAGTCTACAATTTTGCTAGAATCATAATCCTCACCCTGCACTGTAGCTTTAACGATAAACTCTCGATCCAGTCGCCGTAAGTAATCCGCATATAGCGGTGATATCGGATACATAGCTTCACTGCTCCGTCAGGGTAATCTTAAGCCCTGACCACAGAATATCATTCCCTTTTGCCACGGCGACCGCTGGGTTCCGGTTGCCGACATAAAATCTTTTAGTCTCATACCCTCCGGTCATAGGATCCGGATAGGTCACGTTAAAAAAGTTGTCGGCCATAGATTTCATGAGCGCGGACATTTCAGCCCAGGTCAATATCCCAAAAGTCATGTCCAACTGTCGCATGACGCGGATACGGTCCCGGTGCAGTTTACCATCTGCTGTCCGCATAGAAGACTCGCCATCGTCCAGATCAATGAGAGTCGGAATAAACGTGGCCGGAGAGGCTGCAATATTCGCTCCGTTAATTTTGATCATTGTAAACCTCCTTACACATCAAGCAGCGTCTGCCCTGCCTGCCTTTGTAGCTTATTGATAGCATTAATGACCACACGGGCAACTTCCGTATCTCCTACCTTAATGATTGTGGTTCTGTCGCCACTCTGTGCTCTGATTAGCTGTCTTAGTAGATCATTAGTTTCTTGATTGCCACCATCAAGCATCCCCTCGAGCTTAGACAGTGGGCTGACCACTTCCGGATCCGCAGCAGCTCCCCTGTTATCTCCGACCATTGCCAACGTTGGGCCGTAGGCTAAGCCGCCTTTAGCAAGTCGGGGAATCGTAGGAATGTTAGGCAAGCCGATACTACCGCCACCCATCTTTTTCCCGAATACATCAATCTCCGGCACGCTGATGCTGATACTATTGAATCCCTCAATGATCTTGTTGATCCCATCGATGATCATATTCAGCGGCATCTTAGCAATAGCCCATAGGCTTTCAAACACACCTTTGAATATATCCTTCACGCCGTTCCAGGCTTTACTCCAGTTGCCCGTAAAGACACCTGTTATAAAATCAATGATGCCGCCTAACGTGGTCAATAAACCAGATATGACCTCTCCGATCGTTTTAATAACGCTCTTAACAATGCTCAAAGCGATATTGAAGCCCTTTACGAAACCAGGGGCAAGTTCGTCAATAATGGCATTGATCAAGGGGCTAATAAATTTGTTGTATATTTCTGCCGCCGCATCAACTAACTTCATAACCAGTTCCACAACCTGTTTTACAATTCCTTTGAATGTGCCTTCCCAAAGTTCCTTGAGAGTAGCTAAAAACGGTTCAATGATCGGCTTGAGCACATCGTCCCAGAGTTTTTGCACCGTCTTTCGGATATTCTCCATCACTTCGGATAACTTGTCTAAGATCGCTTTACCGTGCTTATCCCAAGCGTCCTTAACGATCTGCAAGGTATCCAAGACAATCTCTTTAATCTGATCAAAGACCGGCTCTAGTACCGTTTCATAAATATCATTAATCATGTCAACAGCCCACTCGAAAGTGTCTGCTGCCTCTTTAAATGCCCATACCAATGTATCTGTTAGGATAGGCAATAACGTATCCGTTATGGCTGCACTGATAGGGAGTATAAACTCATTTAAGGCGTAATCTACAAACGGTTTAATCGTGCCATCAAGCAATTCCTGTATGGAGCCACCAATCTGTGGAATCACATCCAGGAATACATCCCTCAGTTTTTCTAGTGCTGGCTGAAGTGTATTGGCCCAAAGATCATTTGCGTAGCTTACTGAGTTTTCCAACGTATCACTAAACAATCCAATAGCCCACACTAGCGTATCCGCAAAAATCGGAACCAGTGTTTCATTCACTGTTTTCGCTATAGGAAGTGCAAACTCGTTTAGAATGAAGTCAGATGCAGGCATCAATGTGTTATCCAATAAGCTTTGTATTGATCCAGCAATTGACGGGAAGGCTTCCAGAAATGCATTCTTAACCTTCTCCAAGTTAGGCAGCCAAACGGTGCCCCAAAGCTCGGTAATGGTATCAGTTACGTTTCTGAATGTCTTATCAATCAGAGCGAAATATTGTGTAATTGCGCTGGCAATCACCGGTGCAAATGACTTCGTAAAGCCCGTGACCAATTGCGGGATAAAGTTTCCCAGCACGTATTTTGCTACCGGCACCAGAACCTTATCCTTCAAGTCTAGGAACGTCTTACCTATACTTTGCACCGACTTACCAATAGGATCTAACATATCCACGAACGGTTGTAGTGCTGGACCCATACCTGCCCAACCGGCAGCGATGTAAGACCACGCGCCAGAGAAACTAGACTTGATACCATCTATTAATGACTGCACCTTCTGCTTGATCGGATCCACGTTGATATCAGGAGTGCCTAGGTCCAAATCGCCAAATCCGCCACCAAGACCTGCCCCTAACCCTGCACCTGCGCCAGCAGCTCCAGCTGCAGCATCATCCAGAGCGCTAGCTGTAGACTTGGCCAGTGTGTTCAATTGGTCAAATCCTGCTAGGCTTCCCTTGACGTCCTTACCTGCCTTTTTAGCCTTTTTACCAGCCTTATCGGATGCTGCGCCCATATCCCCCAAAGCACCGGACGTATCGCCTGCGGCTGCGCCCATGTCACTGATTGGCTGTACAACTGCGCCACCTGATGAGCCGCCTACCGCATCACCAAAGATCAATTCGGTGAACGCCTTAAAGTAAGCAGCTGCCACTTGCAGCTTCGCAATTAGCCAGTTCAGCCCGCGCAGGATCGGTGTTAAGATATTAATAAATCCTGCACCCATGGTACCCTGGAATATCTTCCACTGCTCGCCCATAACCTTAACTTGGTTAGCCCATGAATTAGATGTCCGGGCAAAGTCGCCCTGTGCATCCGCTGTAACCTGCATCAGGTAGTTATACCGGAGCATGGTCTGCTCAGCTTGGGTCATAGACATCCAAGCTTTGGTGATTCCTTGCGATAGAGCAAAAGCTTCCATATTAGCAACAGACATGTTAATACCCAGTGCCTTCAGAGGCTCCGTCTCACCAGTCATGCCACTAAAAACCTTCTGATAGGCTTCGTCGTTTGACAGGTTATAGAAGGATGCCACGTCTGCTGATAACTCCGTCAGTGATTTAGACATATCCTTCATGGCCACACCTGTAAGGCCGGATGACTTCAGCATCGCTCCCATTGTGGACGCGTACTTTTTACCCGCTAACTCCGACAATCCAAAGTCATTAATCAGATTCTGAGACCAATTGTTAATCTCACTAGACATACTCCGGAATGTAACATCCACAACGTTCTGAACTTCTTGCAGATCAGATGCCAGGTTAATGGCTTCCCGGCCAAATTTGACCAGCCCACCTACAGCAAAGGCCCCAGCGATTATCCCGCCGAGACCTTTAAATGCACTGCCTACCATACCATTGGCCGTACCTGCTATGCCCCCGAGCTGGCGCTGAAAGGCACCGTAATTAAGCTCAAGATCTAAATCTATGCGACCCGCGCTACCGCCTGACATTATGCACCACCTCCTCCGAACATTTGAGTCAGCATTGCCTCTAAGCCCTTGGCTGATTGATCCAGCATATCTGGATCAGCGAGCTTCTCCTCCGCTTTACGCTTCCGCCATTCGTTATAAATTCGACGTTGTTCTTTACTGAATCCCCGGCGGACTTTCGGGTCCTTCTCGCTACGGATCGTTACGATACTGCCCAGCGGCGTATCTGGCATCAGTCCTGCCACAAGAGTACAAAATTCTGACCAATGCATATCTCCTTGCTGTCGTATTCGGATGCCATACTGTTTTGCCAAGCTTGCCTCGATCAGCGCCCAATCTTCCCGTAGGTCATACCAGTTCTCCTGCACAGATTCATCAGAGTTGAAATCGTTTGGTAGCCTCTTCATAGGTTAAATCCTGCATTACAGCCATAAGACCGGATACAAGCACCTTGATATTGGAAATCCCCATTTTCTTTCCACCGATCTCCTCAAACGCTTGAGTCCCAATAGCCCCCTCGATAGCAGCAAGCAGGGATTTCACACTACCCTTCTCCGCGATTTCTTCGAAACGCATAACAGCTTCTACGGATTTATCAACCTCGTAGACTTTATCACGGATATTAATCTGACCTTTTTCCTCGACTGCGAATTTATCTGAAATATTAATAACGTTTGACATGGTTTACGCTCCTCCGCCTGGCGCCGCTGTAAAAGTCGGCTTGCCGTCTGATAATAGTTCAAATTCCAAAGCATCAATATTAGTAGAATCTCCGCCCGCTGGAGCCGTGAGGTTGATTACACAATCCATAGTCAACTTCGCACCACTAGGGAGCGTCCACTCGAATTTCGTTTCTACATCTTGACCAGTACCCAGCATCAGCCCAGCGATGTAATCATTACCTGGGTCACCGTAATGCCGTTTACCCGTAAAACTGATCGTCATGGCCTTACCAGTTACTGCACGGCGGGTCCATCCTCCTTGGTCCATTGGGGACCATTCTTCCGTATTACCATCAATAGAAATGGAGAAGTTCTCCAAATCCTTGATTTCGATCATCTCCGTAGGTGTAGAAGCCTTCCCCTTAGAACCAACTTTAAAAACGTTGTTGTGAACCGGAAAGACACCTGTTGTCGCAAAATGTTGCAGATCCAATTTAAGCATTTTCTCTACCTACCTTTCGTAATAGATCGTGACCTCGATCACGTATTCAAAATAACCAGCATCATCTGTCCCTACGCTGACAGGCTCCGCGGTGCGCATTTGAAAGCTAATTACCCGCTTGTCATTAATCACCGCAGACTGCCCAAATAGCGCAGCATAGACCTCCATGGCCTTCTGCTCCGCTGTATCTGCATTCTTTGTCCAGTGAATCAGGATGGACACGGCCTTGACCGCATAGCTGGTATTAGCCAATCCACCGATAGCCAGCACCGGAGTACCGGAATTTAGATTGTATAAAGTAATGGACTCCGCTTTGCTGCCGTCCGCTTTGCCGATATACCAATTCGGGCAGACTACCTGAGTTTTCAACCAGTCGCGCACTTCTGCAAGAGTCATCATTTAATAAATCCCCCTGCTAGCTTCTTCAGCAGCGTCTTAAAGGCCTGAGTTACACCTCTGGTCTTCTTACCCTCTGCCCACGCCCGAAGCCACTCACCTTGTGCGTGCCGGTTCTTGTCCTTCCGGAAGCTATACTCAGGATGCCAGTAAAGCCGCCGTGCGTATGGCGTATCATATGTGATAGTCACCTTGCCGCGCTTTGACTTGCTCGCATCGATTGTAGCGCTTCGCTCAAGCTCACCTGTTTGTTTAGGGACAACCTCAGACGTCATGATGTCGGATAGGATGCTGTCTTTGGCACCTTCAACTACCTGAATCAACGCCTTCTCCGGTGCTGTGCGTAGCCGGTTCATGGCTTGATTATTCATCTTGGTTTTAACCTTAACCATTACATCAGCTCCAGTTCCGTGGAAAACACGCTGCCGTCTGGATTCTGTGGTCGAATAGCTCTGAAGATAGGCCGCTCAATCTCTCCGAACTTCACAAGCCCCTCGATAAGCTTCCCAGGGTTAATGTCACCTTTAATGATTACTTTGCCTGATAGCGTCACCAGACGTCGCTCCTTGTCCAGCTTCTGACGCATCTTTTCATCATGACAACAAAGCCCATCGAAGATTAACTCCTCGACAGGCTCTCCATCTTCGCTGGTATAGGTCTGATAGACCTTAACGGGCGTTTTCAATATCCATTTTGGAAACGGAAGCTTTCCCTTCATCAGCATAACCTCCTACTTGTCAACCCTGTGGAGGCTAACAGGCTTGTCACAGCCTCCGTGGTTTGGATACCTCCTGCACCCTCTACCGCCTTGAACGACAACGACACGCTGCCAGCGGAGTAACCAGAGAGAGGGAAGTTAAGATAGTCGCCGTATTGAAAGGTGAAATCTGCCTGCTGGCAAACCGCTTTAATCACATTGACCTGCTGGAATGGAGTCAGCCCTGTCAATCCTCGCCCTACGATGCGGTTATAGGTCAGGGCATCCACTTGATCCGATGCCCTCTCCAACTCCCTCTCCAGTTCTTCAGGTGTTATCTGCCCATCACCGTAGCGTTCATAATCCTCCGCTGTTGCATAGGCCATGAGATCACCTACTTATCCGCTTTGGCGGCTTTCTTTGCCTCGGCCAGTTCCGCTTTTAACTTGGCGTTTTCAGCTTCCAGTGATTCAATGGTAGCCAGTGCCTTTACGTGATCTTTGTAAGAGACCGTCTTACTCGGTGATGTTTCCACAACCTCAAGCGCATTTCCCTCTTGAGTCGCAATATCATACCCTAATTTCAGGTAGGTATCTCGCTCCGTTTCATCGATCTGGAGCTGTTTATTCCCTTTCACTGCGTAAAGCATAGTTTCATTCTCCTTTCGGCCAGCGGCCAGTATATTACGCTTCCGCGTTAATCTGAATACCTTCTACCTTCCGGTTAATCAAGAACAGGTCTGTGTATCGGCGGTTTTGATACAGGTATCCGTCACCACCGGTATGCGAGCCTGGCTCCCATAGATAAATAGCGCTGTGCTTGATTGGAGCAATAACAGCCTGTGGGTGGATCAGTATCATATTGATCTGTTTGGCTCCCACACCAGGCACAGCTCCGTTCGTAAAGTTGAAGGCAGTCTTCATGCGGCTGGAAGGTACTTTAACTAGGGTCACATCATCCAGGCTTCTTACTGCGCGATCAACGGCACCGTTGTTCGCTTGGACATTAATTACTCGTTTCATGTCTTCTGCTTGCTTCAGCAGAGTATGCACAGTAGGAGTCACGTACAGAATCCGGCCTTCTTCAGGTACCTCCGCCTCGTCCATATTTTGCATGAGCTTGTCAAAGACCTGGAGCGCATTGGAAACCGTCAACTCTGTAATGTCTGGTGTCTTACCTAAAGCTATATAATCAGCATGAATCTTGCTGTATCGGTATTTATCTAGCTCCGGAATTGCCTGCTCCGTTTCAAAAACATTCGTCGTATTGGCTGCGGACAGGATCTGATTGGTTTCATCAACGTCCATAGCATCCACAAAGAATTCGACGTCACGATCAAACGCCAACACCTTTGTTTCAAAATCATTGCTGATCGCCTGACGATTCCAACCTCCAGAACGGCTGTGATCCTTATATCCGCCTACGTCCAAGCGTGGAATCTTAATCGTTTTTGTTCCGATAAATTGGGCATTCTGAGTGGTCAGACCGCTAGAAGTCAATTCCTTCGTATACTTCTGCTGCAACACCGTCAGAAAGCTATCTACATAGTTATAAGGCATTTGTACATCTCTCCTCGTTTAATAAAATGTTTACTTGGACTCAGCTACTCCAAAAATATTGGCCAGTTGTTCATTCGTTGTCGCACCGGCTCCACCAATACCTCCGCCACCACCAACACGGAAACCACCGGTACCGCCACCAGCTCCTGGCTCATCAGGTTTAAACAGATAGGCATCAGACGTCTTGAGTCCAGTTAGTTGCTCATCCAATCCAACCACTTTGCCATCATCACCTATTACCAGCTTGTCTTTCTTAATCAGTCCGGTAACAACTGCTTCGTTGTGTACCTTGCCATTCAGAGCGGACTTGATCGCATTGGTCAGCGTCATGTCCTTCAGATTGGCGTCATACTCGTCCTTTGCCTTCTGATTCTCACCTTGCAGACGTGTTATCTCAGCTTTCAATGTCTCTGAAGCACCCGCATCCTTGCTGAGTGTTTCAAGCTGTGTATCGCGGTCCGTGATGTCCTTCTCAAGCTTCTTCTTGGTGTCGGACAGCTCGTTATATTGCGACTTCGGAACAAAGTGCTTCGGGAGCTCCTTGTTCACGTCACCAACCAGCGCGTCAATCTTTAATTCATCAATACTTGCGTCTTTCAACAACTTTTTCAACCATTCCATTTATGATCAGCCTCCATAGATTTGTATAGCTGCTCTCCAGCTAAGGGATTGGGCCGTGATGCTCCGGCCAACGAGCAAATAGGCCACGACAGTCTCAATCGTGGCCATGATTATCTCTTCTTGCTATTTCCAATTCCACAAATGATGATTAGTGTCAGGCAAATAATAAAAGTAATCATAACGCTATCAGACAAGGGTAATCACCGCCTTTCAGGCATGAAAAAAGCACCCTCGCAAATGCGTGAGTGCTTCAATCTTCTAAAACTTCACAACTTACAATGTCGGGAATCGGTACTGATTCGCAATAACCGTCCCCTGTTTTAATTCCGATGGAATCATAGTCCAGGTCTTCCATAATTCCGACTTCATAGGAGATGATCGGCCCAATAAACACATCGCCGTCCTTATCGATCACCTTGACCCGTTCCCCCATCAAATCATGATAATCAATCATTTGACTTCTTTCCCTTCTTCTTACTTGGATAATCAGGTACGATATGCACTCCGTTTTTAGCATAATGGATTGCAAATACTGTGGTATCTGCTTCAGCGCCCGTCAAGTTATTCACAGCTTTACCAACAACTACATCATTGGTCAAAATGGTCTCCTTATGATCCCATTCACCCTTGCGAAGATTGATATCGCCCGTGCCTGCATGCCGATGCACCAGTTCATCAATCTTGTCAGAGCCAACGGTAAGATAAGCCGGTCCATGTTGCCCCTTTTGATCCAACCGTTTTTGATAATCGGCGTATTCCTTGGTTCCAGGGATGTGCTTGTTCTGCTGGCCTTTCAAAATAGCCTTAGGCTGTGAATCCGAACGGATGTGCGCCCGTGTCTCCTTTATTTTGGCATTTTTCGCAGCTAATTTCAATAACTCAGTATGTTCAGCCTGAGACACACCGCCCAGAATCTTCTCACGTGCCGAATCCCGCCGTAAGTGCTCGTTTGCCTTCACATGTTCCCGGAGCTTCCCTTGCCACTCCTTCACCTTCACAGCTGCTGCAGCCTGGTTATTCGGATCCACGCTTCCAGCCTCACGACGCTTGTACTTGCGCACTTGACGCTCCATGTAACGCTGCCGCTGCTCGGCCTTGTAATTGCCTAGCGCCTCCGCATCGTCCACTGGTTCCGGCATGCGACTTTTACCAGGTATGAACGTTGTCATGTTGTGCCGGCAGTTGGGGTGAAACAAGCCTGCTGCCATTGCCTTACTCAGTAGCGGATATGGGCCATCTGATGCCTTACCACCACTGTATACGTCATCAATGTATACTTTACCCTGCCAAGGTAGACACAGCTCCGAACAGTTGTTATGAGCTGACACCACGACGAACGGATTACCTGCTGCACGGCGTTTGGTTCCCTCTCCCTCGAATACTGCCCGCTGAGAGGATGCACGCAAGGCCATTTCAGCGTAGGAAGCTATATTCACCCGACGACCATTTCGATAAGTGATGTAATCAAAGCCTTTATCTAGAAAATCACCTGTGGCCATGTCGATGGCTTGGTTAAGCGAAGCAGCACCAGAGTTAAGATATACCTGAGATTTGAAGATGGTCTGCCTGAACACATCGTCCGCTTGTCTAAGAACAGCGAAGCGTGCTGCCTTCAACTCCCCTTGAGCAGCTTCTGTCAGTGCATTGACACGTTTTTCATTCAACTTGAAGAAATTTTCATCAGATACACCTTCAACGTCAAGCTTATTACCTGACTTAATCTTTTCTAGCAGCTTCTTACCTGCACGCTTGATTCCGTCGAGAAAACCGCCTTTGACTTCTCGCTCAATCGCAATATTGATCGTGGGTTCAGCCTTCTTAACAATCTGTGCAGCCTCTTTTTTGTACTGCTTAATATCCAGAAGCTTCTTTTCCTGCCATTGATCCCACTCGAAGCCCTCTTTCTTCTCCTCATTTTCATGACGGGTCAGATTGCGCTTCATACTAGCGATTAAGTCAACTTCCATTTGAGCAAAAATGCCACGAATGTCATATTTCTTCTTCATTCGCCTTCATCTTCATCTTCATGATCACCCGGAGGCTTATCACGGTTGGCGCTAGGTTCATCTACTTCCAGCAAGCCCTGCTCAGTTTTCAGCCTTTGTACCTCTTCGGCCTTTTCTTCCTTAGTCCATGTGTCTCCATATAGCTCCTCCACAGACCGCTCCAGACTCATGATCTGATAGGTACGAGCCTTGCCGACGATGTCCACCACGCTACCGAAATCGGGAGAAGCATACTCACCAAAAGTCACGCTGGCCTCATACTCGCCTGCTGTACGGTTCTTCATCGTGTCGTAGACCATCATTACCGTCTGCACTAATTGTGGAATGACCTCATTCAGCCGATCCACAATTTTGCCACGAGTGTACAGCGTGGCCTTCTCCTTCTCTCGCTGTGCTTCAGCGTTGTCCGTCTTCTTCAGGTCGATGCCGAGCGTGGACGGACTGATGATGCCCTGAAGACACATATCCACCGCAGATGCATAGGAAGCCACGAATGCCTCGTACAGAATCTGCGGCTGTACCAGGCTGATCTGTCCCTTAGCATCCTCGGCCATGACGCTGCTGATCCGAATAAACTGATTGTCAAATGGATTTGGCCGCAATAACTCCCCGGTTTCTGGATTCTTCGGAATCATGTCCTCAGGAATGTACTTCTGCACTCGCCCACTGCGAATGGCGTCCATCCACTGGCTGATCACCTCGTCAAGCGCGTCAAAACTGTCTGCTTTGCTGTCAAAGATACTCTTACCGCGACCTGGCCACTTGGTGGACTTAAACACCATAAGCGGAACGGCCATAATAAAATCGCCATCATACTCAATGTCCTTCAAATCGGCAATTTCAGGAACCAGGGAAAGCGGTACCTGCTTGCCATAATTATCCAGCAACTGGTAACGAATGTACTTACGGCCAAATGTCTCTATGAGCCGATAATCCTTACTGTTAACCGTGTAATCAGTGTAGAAAAGAACCTCCTGCAGGCGACCACGCGTACGCTTGTACTCCACCTGATCGCCACTGTAGAACTCTATCAGCGGATATTTACTCACTGCTGGGTCCAATGTGACCTTAAACGCCCCATCACCTGCTGTCAGCGTCTCCGTTATGGCTCCAGCCAGCAGCTCGGGAAACTCATTATCCTTACTGATCTCATCCCATGTGGCCGTCTCAGCTTCTGCTTTGAAGGTGATGGCATCCATATCAGCGACCACAATATCAGACAGCCTATCCGCCACCATAGCCGGCAGCCCGCTGTGGATCTTCCGGATACCAAGGCCATTGCTTGGAACAGCTGCCCAGAAGCGTGATTTTCCCACGCTATCCGTCATCGACTGCTTATAGAATTGATCTAGTTCGGACGGATCGCCGCGATACCATAGGCGATTCCGTAGCACATTGGTACGATAACTAAACGGCTCTGTGATCGTAATGATCTGGCTTTCAGGTGCCGGATTGATCCTCAGTATTTTCATAACCATTGATTTAAACCACCCCACTCTCTTAACCCCCTAACAGGAACATCGTTTCAGCCACGCCAGTCGTGGCATCCGGCGCATCATCATGGGTGTTCTTACCTTCCCTCTGATAGCTCGCCATGGCCTTATAATACTCTGGCCATCGGTCTCGCCAGTTTACTGGGAAGTAGATATGCTGCATGACCCAGGTTGCATTACTGACGATTCTAGCCGTCTTATTCTTCGACTGGTGGAACCAGCTTACATCGGTGCGGTTGCTCTTCAGCTCTGTCTCCAGGATCCGCTTGATATTGCGAGCAAAGGCTTTACCACCGTTATTAGACTCAATCCGGGCCTTATTTGCCTTGAACGTAAAAAGAGCCTGCGCTGTGGCCGGCTCCGTAATCTCCATCGGTTGCTTAGTATATATAACATCCAGAACATATGCCTCTTTCTGGTATGTGCCCCAGATGATATTGCATAGGTAATCTGCGCCATCGTCTGCAGAGTCACAGTAAGAATAAATACCCGTAAATAGCGATTCTCCATGGGCATCCTCAGGCAGCTGTGTGTATGTCTTGAAGCTGCTGTACAGCTTACCCTTGATGTCTATCGGGATCTGCTGATAGTTGGCACTGGCGATATCCTCCCCCATGGCCCGTACCTTCATGTCGTAGCTCTCACGGGATAGAACATCAGGGCACAGCATCGTGCCATCATCTTGGAGCGCCTTCATGGTTAGATGTCGTACGCGCTTCTTCTCGCTTCGGAAATGCTCCAGCGCACGCCCTGCCAAGTCTCCCGATGCCCAACGGGTCATGATGATGATGATCTTACCGCCTTCCTCCAAGCGGCTCAGCATCGTGTTCGTGAACCACTCCCAATGCTTCTCCAGCACATTCTCGTTGCTGGCCTCTTCTGCATTCTTGATCAGGTCATCGATGATTAGCAGCGTAGCCCCGAAGCCGGTAGCCGTACCCGTAGGAGACGTAGCCAGGTAACTGTTATAGCCGCCTTCTAGACTCCACAGGTTCATGGCCCCATCCCCACGCTGAATACGCACCTGGGGGAAGATATCGCTGTACACGATAACCTTCTCATCTGCCTTCACTGTGTTAATCCCATTACGGACAGCTTTCGAGAACGTGGTAGAGAGGGTCTCGTTGTAACTGCCTGTCATGACCTTCTCTTTCGGATTCTGTCCAAATACCCATTGAGCCAGCATAGAAGCAGTACGACTCTTGCCATGTCGTGGGGGCTCGTTAACAATCAGGATATCATCGTCTGATTGATAAAAGTCCTGCATTTCGCCACACAGGTCCATAAGATACTGTCGATCAGAACGATAGAAGTCAGGTGCCATGGCCTCACAGAAGCTAAAGAACTCGCGGCGAGCCAGTTCAATACGGGCACCTCGACGGATAACCTCCAGATCAATCATCACGAATCAGCTTTCTCAGTTCGTCAGTTGTCAGATCCTTGTATGGGTTATTAACATTTACACTGCCGCTATGCTGCACATCCTGCTTGTCTCGCCACTGCTCAGGCTTCCGATTTTTCAACCAGAAGATCTGTGCCGTAGTATCGCCCTGAACCTCTTTAGTGACTCGCTTAGTCTCGACCATCACTTGCTTAAGCTCGCCCGTCTCTTCATCCTCGACAGTGCCAGGCTCCCTTGTCACCTCGTCGTAGCGATAACCCAGCGCCCGTTTCAGCAGTGCATTCTCGACATGGCGGTCAATAACTTCCTTGCCTTTTTTTAAGGTGTCAGAAATGTCAGGATGCCGCTTTTTCCATTCATACAGCGTTGGACGTTTAATCCCCATATTATCCGCTATTTGCTCATCAGTAAGCCCGTCGCGTGCCCAGCCTTCAAGGAGAGCCAGCCCCTCAGGCGTAAGCCATTCGTGATATTTACCTTTTGCCATCAGGGCGACCTCCTTTGTATAAATTAAAAAGCACCCCGAAGGATGCTTTTATTCTTCAAATCTTCTTTGCTCATATCCAGGAACATGAATTCTTTTTATCATTTCGGAGACTTCAGACTTGTCTTTAACTTCATCTCTTTCTAGTATTTCCAGGAGATGTTCCAGACCAGCTGAAGTAACGAAATAATCAAGATGCATATCCTTAGTTAGTTTCCCTTCTTTAAACAACTGTTGTTCATTGTACATGCATTTCACGTCATGATGGACAATTCTGAAACCAGTCTGCACATCATTTTCATCGTTATACCACTCGAACCATCCAGTTTTTGCATCCTCAATGGTATCGCTACAGTGGTCGCAGACCCATCTTTGCGTTGCTTGCTCCAACATTGCCATCTCCTTTTTTTTGAATCAACTCATAGATTCGACAAGATGGCCGATAGTTCCTTCTTCTGAGAATCGTATTTTGAACGCAGAAAGAGCCGCCCGAAAGCGACTCTTGACTATATTTATAATTATCTCACAATACCATTTTAGCACGGAATTTTTAGAAAAACAGGTCACTATACTGGACATTCAACTGGACAACTTTGAAAACTCATCCAAGGCTCTTTTCCTCCAGCGATAATAAGTCTTCTCCACGACTGCCAATCGCTTACATGTTTCAGGAACGTCCATGTCCTGAATGTACTTTAGGCGTAGCAATTTGGCATACTCCGGTTTATATCCCTCCAACAACGACAGAAGATGATCCATCCGTTTGACCTCTGCCTGTAGATCCTGCAGCTCGCTCAGCCGATCCAGCACCTCGTCCAGATCATACTTACAGCCACCACGTGCATCGATTACTTTGGCAATTTTCGTACGTAGCTTCTGTAGCCGCTCATCGTCCTCCTCGTACGCTCCAATGTCCGGAATCGCATTACGCTGGGCTCGAACACCTGCTGGGTAATACGTCAAGTATGAGTGCGCTGTGGCCTCCAGTTCTTGATCACGTTTACTCAGATACATGTAGCTGGGAAGACCACGCAACCTTCGGTGAAGCTGTTGCAACTGATCCTCCTCACTTAGTCGGCTGATCTGAATTCCACTACCCACCCCGTAAGTTCCCAGTGCCTGAATACGGGCCTGCTTCTGCCGGTAGCTACTCAATTGCTCAATGACTTGCTGTTCTGTCATGATGCCTGACCCCATTTCTGTGTTATTCCCCCGATGCGGACAATAGCTTAATAATCTTGCGCGCTCGAGTCAGCTCGGCGATACTTCGGTCAAGCAGCTGCGTTTCACTGAACGGCTCAGTTGCTTGTTTTTGACTTTCTCGTAATCTATAAATATCATTCCGTAGGTCTCCTACAAGATGATTCAGTATCTTTTCATTTTCAATCCAGCCTGTTCTTTCACGGTATAATTCATCACGCTCAGCTACAAGCTCATCACGCTCTGATATCAAACGGTTCATCTCATCCTGAAGCACCTGCAACTCAGCCCTCAACTGCTCATCAGCCTTGTCGGTAATTGCCACACTTCTCTCTGCCTCGCCTTGCCAGTGCTCTACTTCAGCCTTCAATTCCTGAATAGCCTGTAGGTGTTGACCAATCTTGGCATTCCCATTCACATTCCGCTGATAGGCATCATCAAACATTTGCTTTACTTCAGCCAGTTCAGTCGTAAGTCGCTCGTTCTCCAGCACAGATTCATCCAAGGCGCACTTTACTTGATCCAATTGTGATTTATATTCTTTAATCATATCATGTGACACAGATTGCTGCGGAAACGTCTCCTTTTCACGAAGCAGTTGGGTTTTGTCAGGTTCAGCAGCATAGCCGGAAGCTTCGCCAAGCTGCGCAAGCATCTCTCTGGCTTTATCAGGTGTAAATCCACGGCAGTCCCAGTTCTTGACCCAATTGTACAGCGTGTTGTACTTCATCCCCCAAGCCTTCTCGATGCTTGAAACCGTCTCACCAGCTGCAATCTGCTCTAAGAATAATTTCTTAGTTAGCCCACAGCTAGGCCCCTCTTTGCTCGTCCGTTGTCCTCCCATATCCTTGTCCTCCTCATGATTTAGGTATCTTTGATCTGTTCGTGGGTTATGTGCTACTGGCTTTTTAAAATTCACATCTCTCTTTGTTGCTGGGTACTTCTGCCTGATCTCCTCAAGTTCTTCAGGAGTAAGTTTGTACTCACGAACCCCGCTAGTTCCGTAACCGCTATATTCAACCGCTCGATTTGGTATAGGTGTATTCGCCATCCCTAAACCTCCTTTTCATTGCAGAAGTCGTACCCCACTTACGCTGCCGTTTCCTTGGTGGTGCTTCTGGGAGGATCGTGTAAACCTCACCAATCACCTTGCCGTTATCGTCTGTGATGATGTCCCAGGGAATCTCCTGAAAGAATGGATCAACTCTCATCATCTTGGACCAAATCGCTATTAGTACTGCCACACTCAGGACAACCAGGCTCTTCTAACTCGTCTCCTGGTATCTGCTCAACAGCAAACTTCCTTCCACATTCACACCGGTATTTATCCCATGATTCCACGTTATCCCTCCCTAGGCTGTGATTGTTTCTGGTAAACCTCCTCAAGCCATTCCGTTAGCATAATCATCTGCTTTATCACCAGTGGGTTGTCCTGATATTTCTTGCACATCGATCCAGAAGAATCAGCAACCCACAGCCAGAAGTTAGAGTCAGCCATCCCATATTTCATTGCGGCTTGATTCGCCTGCTGGGTCCAAAGAGCAACATCGCTAAAAAACACTTTGTAGTCCATAGGCTATACCTCTTCGATTTTGATATAGATACCTGGAAGCGCAGCCCAGAACTTTTCAACGATTTCTGATGCAACCAGCGCGTCGTCCTTCCAGTAGCCACAGTCGGTCATGCAATCCTTGAGTAACTTCTGCAGGTTGTCCGTATCGGGTCTCGTGTACTTGTACTCCCCGTCTTGATGTTTACCAGTAATCGGGAAGCACCACTTCACCGTCAACCTGATAGCTCCTGTATATTTCCGCGCCGGCACATGCTGACCCAAGTGGGCCATCAGCTTTGCTCGTGCTGCCTTCAACTCGTCAGGCTCGTAGAACACTGGTTTGTCATTCACGACTGTGACCTGTTTCTGCTGGTGCGTGACAGTAGGCGGAGATTTCATTGGCATGAAGAATTCTGTCATTATGATACCAACTTCCATTTTTTTACTTTTTAACTTTTCTCGCGGAGATAAATTTAGGGGAGGGGGAAGGGGGATTTTTATACCCCCTTCCCTTATCCTTATATATTTATATATACAGGTCTCCGTCGCCAGCGGCGGCAACTATACACGTATCAAATTCCCCGCACTTAATTGCAAAGTTGCAAAGACCATCTTTTGCAACTTGCGGCAATCATAAATAGATGATTATTGTAACTAAACTGTATTCATCGTTTTTAATGATTGCCGCCGCAATTACGAATCTTCTTTTTTGACTATTCGGAAGCCGATAGTCCTATCGATTTCGTATCCATATTTCTTGATCCAGTCTCTCACGGTACGCTCTGCGACCTCTTTTCCTGTTGATCCGTACCATGCAATGACATCCATTAAAGTAGGTGGATCACCGAAATTACAATTGTTCACGACTTCCTCGAATTCCTCTGCCTGGCTTCGGCGCTTTTCTTTTGCCTTATCCTTCCGTTTGTTCGTCGCCTTCTGCCATGCCGGCTGTGACGATTCTCCATCTGGATCGATGTCCTTTAGGCTGCCTACATCGTCCACCTTATGAATCGGATACTGGAACCACATGTTAACTGGTTCAAACTTCGGATACTCCCGAAGCGTACCTTCTACCCTCCAAGCTGAGCGGATACGAACACTCTTGACCGCCTGTCTGACACCCTCTTGAGCTATAGTCTGTTGACCTGGAATGGCACGTTTGGCGTGATCCTCCATCTGTTTTGAACTGAGCAGGTCATCCTGGGACATATGTTCCTGTAAGTAGCCTGGATTGTACTTCTCAAAGAGCTGCTGATACATCGCACAGACAGCCTTATTCTCCTCTTGCATCAATAACTCTTCTGTCAGATCCAACTCCACTAAATCGATAAGCGCGTCCGGATCACGGGCAAATACGCCACTGCCTGAAGCTCTGTCCATCGACTTCTTTCCACCTTGAGAACCTTTAGAGTGATGATGGCAGTAAATAACGCCAGCACCCAGTTCTGTTGCTATCTTGTCAAACTGATTTGTGAAGTGGGCCATCTGATCAGCGCTATTCTCGTCACCGGTTAACACCTTGTAAATAGGGTCAATGATAACAGCGATATAGTTCTTCTTAGCTGCACGCCGGATCAGTTTCGGGGCCAATTTATCCATAGGTACTGTCTTTCCACGCAAGTTCCAAATATCGATATTGCCGATATTTTTAGGCGACAACCCTATCGCGTTATATACATTTTTGAAACGATCCAAGGCGCTAGCTCGATCAAGCTCCAGATTGACATACAGAACCTTGCCCTTCGTACATTGCCATGCCAGCCACTTAATACCCTCAGCTATGGCTATGCTGAGCTCAATCAAGGCAAATGACTTACCTGCCTTTGACGGTCCTGCCATGAGCATCTTATGCCCCTGTCGAAGCATTCCCTCTATTAAAGGCGGCGCCAGCGGTGGCATATTGTCCCAATAGTCCGCTAGGCTCTCCGGATCCGGAAGATCGTCATTAATGCCTTCAATCCATTCATGCCATTCAGCCCAGTTCGCTTTACCAATGCTCGTATCCACGATGAACTGCTTCTTCCCGTTACGCTCAATCCCAGGCATCCGAGATAACCGGGAAGGATTGCGGTTCTGATTGTCAACGGACAGGCCGTTCTTCTTGCAAACGGTATATAGGTAATCCACACGTTTCCGGTACTCGTCGTAGTTGGCCGCCTCTACCTTGACGATGGCATGTAGGCTTTTGCCTCCGCTGTATACTAGCACCGCGATCGGCAGCTCTAGCTCACGCATAACGGCATTTTGCTTCTCAATGTCCATCGTGTCGGACTCGACGAGTGCATATCTGAATTCAGTCACATTCTCATTTTTGACACCCTTGCCATCCAGCGGGTTAAACCGGATCCACGCGCCAGCCGCTGCATCGTAATCGCCAACAACAGAACCGATATCACCACCGCATTGATTGAGCAGTTGGATTAATTCACCGGCTGTACGATCCGATACCCCTTTCGTTGGCAAATACTTGCCTTCATCGTTCTGCCAGGTATCTGTGACATAGCCAACATTCTCGGAAGCTTCAAACAAAGCGCTTAAATACGTTGTTAGTTGCTGTACAGGATTCCAATCAGCCGGTTCGTGGATCTCTTTGCCTTCAATCCAGTTCTTGTCGATGACAACATAATCGCCACAGGCAATCTCATCGTCCCAGTCCAGTTCACGATCATTGGAAGACCGCGGCAGCCATCCGTTATCCTTGGCCAACTGCGTAATAGTCGCTCCGGTGACTGGGTTACCGGTTCCTTCGAACGTCGTCCACTTCTTGAAGCACTCACCTGGATGGTAGCGCCCACCGTCCCGCCGGCTCCACTCGTCCCAGTCGCTGGCCGTGTAGCCTTCATATTTTAATGCCATGCCGACATTGACCCATTCCTGGTAACTCAGATACGAAGGATCCACATGGCCAAGCAAGGCAACCAAATCAAATTTATGCTCCATAGGACCTCCTGTGTTCCATTAATATTCACTCGCTAAACCTATCATTTATTTGGTATAATTTTCTTAAAATCTAATTTCAGGGGGAGTCTAATGTTTAAGTTCCAATTCCATTGCCATAATTGCTCAGAGACTTTCAGAATTTCGATTGTCCATCTTCATTCCAAAGATGAGATAACATGCCCTAATTGTGTATCTCGTCTACCTGAAAAAGCACTAGATTCTCTCAGACAACTTAGTGAATCTTTCATGGATGCCGTTGATGTCATTTACAATAACAATTCAACGGTAGGTTGGGGACTATCTATTATTTCTGATGAGATTGTAATCCCCAGTAGTTATGATCATTTAAATTCCGCATTTATGGTCAATAAAGATGGCAGTAAAACTTTATGGAATCATCGTGCAGTTGAAAGAGAAATCTCATTTGATTTTTAATTTGTATATCCTAACCCAGTGGTCGATAATCGAATCGGCCACGCCTCCCACATTCATCAATTTTACGCCAATATTTATTCGGCACTGTATTCTCTCGGATTGATGCCGTCCGGTACCCGCCATCCGTTGCCGGCGATCCGGTCAATCAACCGCTTCGCATGTTCAAAGGTCCAGGTACCTACATGCTCAAAACCACGCTGTTCCAAGAATCGGATCTGCTTCGGCGTCGTCAGCCCTTCGTTGCGTCGTTTATCCAGACGCTCAAGCATCTTCGTTGCCTTGCCTGCATTATCAATGGCCTCAGGAAGAATACCCAGCTTCTCTAGCGTTTTGACTTGTGCGTCACTTGGTGGCGACATTTCCCACCCAAACGAAGGCACATAGCTTGACAGGTCTTCAGCCTGTATACTCATTTCAAATTGTAACGGATCGACCAGTTTAGCCTTCCGGCGTTTCATTTCATTCAGCATTTTGGCCAACGCTTCCTCACGCTGAGCAATTACATCTTCAGTCGCCTGCTTTTCGACTGTCTCCAGATCAAGTGCAATCCCTGCCTCCTCTATCTGCTTGGTCATAGCCTGAGCCACTTCTTCATTTTCAGCGATCAAATGTGCAGGATGACAAAGCTCATGCCGTTCTGTATGCCACAGGAAGTCAAGCAAAAGCAGATCCTCTTTCCCCGGAAACAATCGGGTACCTCGCCCGACCATCTGGCTATATAAACTTCGAACTTTAGTCGGCCGTAGAACTACGATACAATCCACGCTAGGGCAATCCCACCCCTCCGTCAGGAGCATAGAATTACATAAAACGTTATATTTACCACTATCATAATCAGCCAGTATCTCTGCCCTATCTTTCGATTCCCCATTAACCTCGGCAGCCTTAAACCCGATTGCGTTTAATATAGAAGTGAATTTTTGACTGGTCTTAACCAATGGAAGAAATACGACAATCTTCCGGTCCTGCGCAACTCGCCACATTTCAGCAGCAATTGATTCCAAGTAAGGATCGAGCGCCGTTCCCAGGTCACTGGACTTGAAGTCTCCGGCCTGTTGGCCCACTGTTGTCAGGTCCATTTTCAGTGGAATAGTCAAAGCCTTGATCGGGCTCAGGAACCCTTCCTTGATAGCCTTGGGCAGTGTGTATTCATAAGCCAGGCTTTCGAAATAGGAGCCTAGATTACGCATGTCACCACGGTCTGGTGTAGCTGTAACACCCAATACATTCGCCTCTTTGAAATAGTCCAGCACACGCTGATAACTATCTGACAGACAATGGTGAGCCTCATCGATGATGATTGTGTCGAAATGGTCTGCAGCAAATTGTCGCAACCTCTTATCTCGCATAAGCGTCTGGACGCTGCCAACAACGACTCGAAACCAACTACCGATTGAGGTTTGCTCTGCTTTCTCTGTGGCGCAGCCCAATCCAGTGGACTTCGACAACTTATCGGCTGCCTGGTCCAGTAGTTCACCACGGTGTGCTAGGACAAGCACACGCTCGCCTATCCTTACTCGATCTTCGATTACCTTACTAAATACAATGGTCTTACCGCAGCCAGTCGGGAGAACCAGGAGCGTCCGTTGGACGCCCTTTTCCCACTCTGTTTGAATCGATTCGCGAGACTCCTGTTGATATTTTCTAAGTTCCATAGCCATAGTAGCCAGCCCCTAAAACTGCCCGTTTTGCCAGCCACCACCTTGTGGAGGAGGTGATCCTGGAAACGGAGCCTGTTGATATTGCACCTGCTGGGGAGGTGCCTGCTGCTGATACTGCTGCGGTTGTTGATATTGCTGTGGCGGCTGTCCTGCCGGAATCTCGTCGGCAGCGTAGAAAGTCTTCACCTGATTGTTGGTCTTATCAACGCCGTCGCGGCCCTTAAAATTATTGATCTCCAGTTTCAGGCGACCCTTGGAACCGATGACCGTCTGCCAGTTCATTTTCAGTTTTTCTCCTTTACGCTTCTGGCCAATGCCGGCGAAGAAGTTTGACAATAGACCCTCTGTCTTGGTGTGCAAAAATAAATTATGGAATATGACAACATCACCATGCTCTGGAGAATGCACAGTCAGTTCAATCTTCGCCTGGTTGCAAGCAGGCATTTTCTCACTGCCGTTGAAGCGACCACGCTCAAACTTCGTTACTGTGAAATTGTAATCACCTGCAGGTAGGACGATAAAATCTACCCCGTCTTTTTGAATCTCGTCGTCCCAACCCAGTTCACGCTCAGTATTTTGGTTCATTATGATTCCTCCTGTTGTTTAGTTAAAATGGATTTTTGTCTCTAGTATCTTGAATCACGCTGAACACTGACTGCCAAGCCCCCACGAGTACGCCATCGATAAAGCCGGGATCATAATTGGCGATAGGTGTGTCATATGGGTAGTAGCCCTTATTACTCACTACGATTTGGATTTCTGCCTCAGTTACCTGGTGCTGACTCATCAGATCGTACAACGCTCTTGGAATATTAGGATTTAACTCCTGCTGTTGTGGATTTGGCTGTGATGCAGTAGCCATAGTCTGTACAGCTGTCGGTGCTGTTTGCACAGGTTCCGGAGCAGGTGCTGCCGTTGACGCAGCTGGTGACTGTGCTGGGGCAGCATGCTGTACTGTGCCAATATTGAAGATATGTGCAATATAGGAATAGTCCAATGGAAACTCATCTGGAAGCCCTTGACGGTTCTTTGCGTCCCAAGCGGGATGGTGGTTAGCATAGACAGTACGAACACCGCCTTGCCCCTTATGTTTGGTTCCCTTCTGATCAGCAGCCACACTGAACGTTTTGTAATTGATGAACAACACCATGTCCGCCCATTCTTTAACTAAGGGAGCAGTCTGTGAGCTCGTCTTCTTGCCCAGTTTGAGTTGATACCGGTCATAGGCACCCATTTCATCTGGTTGCTCAAACTTGATGATCTGAGCATGGGCCACCAATACAACATGAATTCCGACTTCGATTACATCACTGAGAAGATTCAGGAAACGACCAAACTCCTCCTTGGTGTAGACATAGCCATTACCGTATCCGAAATCCTCAATGCCTTTCTTCCCTGCCTGGGCGCAGACGCTTTCCACGCATAACATTTCTGCCCAGTCGATGGTATCAATAATGAGCGTACCGAACCGATTACCCTGTTGTTTAACCCATTCCACTTGCTGCTTCAGCATCGTCCAGCTTGTCGGCTTTGGCGCTCGATCCACATCCATTTCTGTTGTTGACCCTTCTGTATCGATAAAGAATGGACGTGGGAACTGCGCAGCCAGAGAAGACTTGCCAATCCCCTCCGGTCCATACAAAACTACTTTTTTAGCCTTTTGAACCCGACCACTAATAATTTGCATCAGAATTCACCTGCTTTCCACGTTGGTCCCGGATCGATTTCTCCTGGCGGCTGTTGTAATTGAATTCCTTCCTGTCCGGAAACATAACCGTCCTCGATGATGATGCTACATTCTTCACCGGTGCTGACTCGAGTCGCTATGGCCTGTAATCCCTCAGCTTCCAGCCACTGCCCAAACTCCTGAAGACTCTCCATATCCATCTGCTCCAACTTGTCGAGCAGAATAAACCCACAATCTGGTTTTAACTTACGAACAATGGCCGTAGAGACCTTTAACTGATCGGATCCACTCATGTTATCCCACCGTTGACCGTTATAGATCAACTCCCCATCATCGACGGACAGTCCTGGCAGCGGTAAATTCGCGTTCGTCAGGAGCTCAGCCTTCTGTGAGCGGATATCATTAATCACAGTGGTCAACTGGTCATATTGCACGCGATAATCGCTGGCATCTGTCTCAGCCTTGTCTTTGTCGAGATTTGCCCGCACCTTCCGGTTGATCTCGTCGATCTGCTGGATGTTGGCCTGCAGCTCTTGTGTAGACTCGTCGAGTAGGTCTAAGGCCTCCTTCTTAGCAATATCCAGATCTTCCGCAAATTGAGCGCGTTTGATATGAGCCTCGTTGAGCAATGCTTCTAAACGTTCTAGTTCACGCTGCTGTTGGTCATAGGCAGCTTGAATCTGCGTCAGTCGTTGCCGTTTCCGCTGATTCTCCCCGTTGCGTGCCAGAATTTCCTGTTGCTGTTGAATGAGCTCAGAAGCTGAAACAGGCTCTTTCGGTGCGTCTGGATGATAAATTTGTTCCTTAGCAAACTTAGCTTTCTGATCCGCGATCTGACCGATGGTATGACGTCGGTTGTAGACCTCTTGCTCCTTGACTTCAAATTCATGAAGTTGTTGGCCAACTCCGATAATGCGAAGCAGAATGTTGGCTTTTTCCTTATTGGAAGCGTTCATAAATTTAGGAAGATCGATGGCCAACTCTTCGACAAAACTGTCAAGCAGCTGCTGGCCACCTTTCTGACCATTGGGATCAAGGACCTTCAAGTCTGAGTTTTTACCTTTGCGCTCTACGATCAGACCATTGGACAAAGTGATGTGCAGATATGGTGGAATTACTGATCCGTCACGTGAAGCCTGCGAAGGACGATACTTATTACCGCCTAGCGCCCAAGCGATAGCATCCAGCACACTTGTTTTACCTTGATTATTCTTGCCACCCACCAGGGTAAGCCCGTTCGGTGTCGGCTCGATCTTAACTGCCTTAACTCGTTTAACATTTTCGATTTCAAGCTTATTTATTTTGATCATGCAACAGTTCTCCTTCGTCGCTAACTTTTAATATAGATGCTATACAATGAGTGCAGACCTGCCGATCGTTCCAGTTCCGGATAAGTCGGGTATTAACAATATGGCCACAGACTTCACAGCGAACGATATTAGATAATTTAATTACTGCAGCCATTTGTCGGCACAGGCTGAAGCTTGATGATGGAGGACACACATGTGCGGCAGATCGGCTTACCAGAAAGATACTCAATATCATCCATGCTTCCGCAAAATGTGCATCCAGGGCTATACCTTTTCAAAATCACTTTGTCACCATCGACGAATATTTCCAATGCGTCACCCTCAGCGATTCCAAGGGTATGGCGCAGCTCCTTAGGGATAACCACACGGCCGAGCTCGTCCACTTTACGTACAATTCCAGTAGCTTTCATATTGAATCTCCTCCCGATCAGTGTTATGCTGATCTTAACTATTATTTTTGAATTATGTTGACCTGACGGGCCCTAATCCGTCAGGTCATTTTAATGATTCGGCACTTCTGGAACAGTTATTTCCACAGCCCCGACCCAATCGCTCAGACAATTTACATCACATAGCAATTCGCGGCCAAATCGGATAACAGTGCGTCCTATTATGATCTCAGCACCACATTGGCTGCAGTAATCAATGACCTCACCTGGTGTATCTGTTACAGGTTCATTCATTCGCTTATCTCACCTCCTTTCAAGGCAACAACAGCAACACTATTGCCCTGCCTCCATTTCCGCAATCTCTCGATCCAGCCACCAGACCACAGCCTCTGGCTCATCTACTAGCAAACGTCCATTCTGGATTTGCCACCGTCTCCGGCGAAGCTCCATACGTCTCCACATCTGGTCAGCTGACACAGCTTGTTGTGGCAATGACTTCAGCCTCCTTGTTCATCCGGATCAGTGTTTCAACGATTTCATATCGCGCTGCGCCAAGCTTGCCAAGGTGACGGATGTCCCTCGCCTGGATAGAAGCCTCAATAGCACGGTCCAGGTGAAGCTTAGCAGAAGCCAATTCGGCTTGAATGTTAATGCTCATGCGCGATCTCCTTGGTAAACAATGAATTTTCGTAATCCAGCAACCATTCACGTTTAATCTTCCAATGCTTTCCTTGCTTATATGCCTTGAGTTTTCCAGCTTTGATCCTATTAATCACAGTAAACTTACTGACGTTTAAGTAGGAAGCGACATCGATAACATCCATAGTTGGTCGCAATTCAGTCGTTGTGTTCATTCTCACACCTCTCTTTCTACTTGCTCTTTGGGACTAGTTCAAATTCTAATCCCAAAGCATCACAAGCCTTTTCTATCGTTGTTTCATTCCATCTACGATTACCTTTAAGTACATCAATGATATATTGAGGCGTATACCCTGTCTTTCGAGCAAGATCTGATGGTGTAAGATTCTGATCAATTAATACATGCTTAATTCTGTTTGAAATATTCATCTCGTCTCACCTCCTGCTTAAATATTAAGCTTAATTAAAGCTTAAATCAACTCGTAAAAAGGAGTATTTCCACGTATTACCAAGTAAAAACAGTCTGAAATCGTCTATTTACTCCTTTTTGCTTTATTAAGCTTAATTTATCTGCAATATTAAGCTATCAGCTGTTTGAACCATTCAGCTTAATTTGCTATTATAATAAACAAATAGCTTAAAAGAGGGGCTTAATATGAATAGAATGAGGGAGATTCGTCAAAGCAAAAATTTGAGCGGTGTTGAAGTCGCCACGAGCCTCGATATATCGGCTCAGTATTATTATGACTTAGAGAAGGGAAAGCGAAATTTGGGAGCTGAATTAGCCTCTAAAATAGCGGATTATTTTGGCGTCTCCACAGACTACCTTTTGGGAAAAGCAACATCCGACCCGATAAAAAGTCATCAGGCTATAAATGTTATAACTGGACTAGTTGAAAAAATATTATCTGAAAGTCCAGAATTGCTATCTAATATTGAAAGCCTTAATGAAGAAAAACATCAGAAGGATGACCATGAAAACAGTGAAATTGAAACAATTGCTGCGCACCATGATGGAGAAGAATGGACAGCGGAAGAATTAGAAGAAATTGAACGATTCAAGGAATTCGTAAAAATGAAGAGAACACAGCGCGGCAAGGAGTGACGTCATCTTGACCTATGAATGTCTTCTTAGAGATGCAGACGCTAGAGGATTAGAAGTCTACGAAGTGTCTTTACGTGGTAATATAAAAGGCTTATACCAAGACGATATTATTTGGTTAGATAGGACTTTATCTGCTATAGAAAAGCGTTGTATTCTCGCTGAAGAGATTGGTCATTACGAGACAACAACTGGAAATATTCTTGATCAGAGCGACATTAGAAACCGTAAGCAGGAGCTTCGGGCAAGGCAATGGGCTTTTGAAAGGATTGTCCCCCTCTCTTCCCTTGTACAAGCCCATTGTGCCCGAGTTAAGGGCAGACATGAGATTGCAGATTTTTTAAATGTCAGTGAGGAATTTTTACAAGCCTCTATAGATCGCTACCGAGAGAGATTTGGTATTTTTGCTACGATTAATAATTACATAATTTATCTCGAACCGCTTCGTATTGTTGAAGTGCAAATATAACCTTCGTGCTTTCCAGCTGAAAGGCTGTTCATATATACCCAAAAACAGAACACATGTTTCTATCAATATCATAATAGGAAAGGAGTGGTAAATTTGAAAAAGAAAAATCAAGATGAGGAATTACCTCAAAATATCCGAGAGCGTGATGGTAAATATTCATATCGATATCGTGTTCCAAGTACTATTGTCCAAGATGGGGTTGAAAAGAAATCCAGTAGACAAATGGAGTCCCCCCGCTTTGATACTTTGCAAGAAGCTGTCGATTTCGGGATATTAATCAAGGCTCGTAAATTACAGAAAAATCTGGTGTATGAGCATAACATAACAATCAGTTCATGGAGCATCACATGGTTAAAGGAATATATTCTTGAAAGGGAACCAGGCAAAAATACAATTAAATCGAGGAAGTCCTCTTTGGGAACTTTAAACAAGGAAATTGGAGGGCTCTCATTAAGAGATTTAACCCCGAGTATGTACCAGCAGCTGCTATTCAAATTTAAGGAAACAGGGTGTAGCCGAAGCACTATAACGTCACATCACACAACAGCTAGCTTGATGTTCAAGCATGCTAAACGAACTGGGCTTATATCTGAGGACCCTACCTCTGATGCAGTTATACCCAAGGAGAGAAAGCAAGCTCGAAAGCCCGGTGAAAAAAAACAAATCCTCCCCAAATTTCTTGAGAAGGATCAGTTGAAATCATTTCTACAGATTGCACGTTTTATGCTGTCTACGAATTATTGGGCTCTATTTCTCGTACTATCCTATACAGGTCTTCGTATTAGTGAAGCAGCTGCCCTACAATGGGAAGACATCGACACAACGCGCAGAACAATAGATATCAATAAGCAGCTTCATGGGACAAGTGTACTAAAATATGAATTTTTGCCGCCAAAGAATGAACAAAGTGAACGAATCTTAAGTTATGGGGATACTGTAGCCAAAGCACTTGAAGTACTTTATGAGAAACAAAACACTGAAAGATCATCCTTTGTAAATTTTAATCCAAATGATAATTTCGTATTTTGGAACGGCGAATTTCCAGGGTATCCAATTGCTATAACAGGTGTTGGTAAAGTAATGCGCAAGGTGCTTAAAAAGGCTGATCTTCCAGAGAGTCTTACACCACACAGTTTCAGGCATACCCACGTTTCATTACTCGCATCTAACCCAAAAGTAAGCTTACCCGAAATTCAAGCGAGAATTGGACACAAAAGTAATTCTAAAGTTACAGCTCTCATTTACCTGCATGTCACAAAAAACAGACAAATGGAGATCGCTGATGACTTTGAATGGGCAATAAATAATTAGTGTGTGGGTAAACTGTGGGCATCTAGTCCCAAAGAACCTTCCTAATCCCTTTGAAATCGCGGAATTTCTGATTCCTGTTAGATATAGAACATATAATTGTCTGCTAAGCTCTCTTCTTTAAAATTAATCAAGTCATGAAGCGTTGTGGAATCCAGTACGTCTGCAATGCTGTCGCGAATACGCAACCATAAATCACGTTTTGCCGCATCATCTTCTTCAGTGAAATCTACCGGAGAAATTGGACCCTCCAACACACGAATGATGTCTCCTGCTGTAATAGCACTGGCCTCACGTGATAAAATGTATCCACCGTATGCACCACGAATGCTTTTTACAAGTCCTGCGTTACGCAGAGGAGCGATTAGTTGCTCCAGATAATGCTCAGAAAGTCCATTTTTCTCAGCGATACTCTTAAGTGAGGTCGGTCCTTCACCAAATTTCAGTGCAAGCTCCATCATAATTGTTAGTCCGTAACGTCCTTTGGTTGATATTTTCAAAGGGGCACCTCTTTCGGTTTAGTTTCTAGTTATTGTATACTATTGATTTGGTAAGTCATGCGATTGTCATATCAAGGTATTCCGATGATTACTCTTAGTTTATGTTATCATATTCGAAGTCACAAATGAAATGGCAAACGAAACATTTTGCAAAAATGTTCACCCCTGGTGGACATTTTTCTATTTTCAGCCTCTTATTTTAGGGTTTACAGTAGACAGGTATGTTATAATACTTTTTGAGCCGGGTGTTCCATGAATAACCGGTATTTTGGGTACAGAAATGGTGATTACGATGACAAAAGCAAAACAAGACACCCGTGTCGTCGTCGGCATGTCCGGAGGGGTCGATTCCTCCGTCACGGCGCTTCTGCTCAAGCAGCAGGGCTATGACGTCATCGGCATCTTCATGAAGAATTGGGACGATACCGACGAATTCGGAGTATGTACAGCCGAAAGCGATGCAGAGGATGTTCGCCGCGTATGCGAGCAGATTGATATTCCTTACTATACCGTTAATTTCGAGAAGGAATACTTCGACAAAGTATTTTCATATTTTCTCGATGAATATAAGGCCGGCCGGACGCCTAATCCAGACGTCATGTGCAACCGAGAGATCAAATTCGGGGAGTTCCTGAACAAAGCCCTTCAGCTTGGCGCCGATTATGTAGCGACTGGACATTATGCACGCGTTATAGAAGAAGATGGTGTGTACAAGCTGCTCCGCGGTGTAGACAACAATAAAGACCAGACCTATTTCTTGAACGCGCTGGGCCAATATCAGCTCTCTAAAGCAATGTTCCCGATTGGTCATCTTCCGAAACCGGAAGTTCGGAGAATTGCCGAAGAAGCCGGACTCTATACTGCCAAGAAAAAAGACAGTACAGGCGTCTGCTTTATCGGTGAGCGTAACTTCCGTGAATTCCTCAGCCAGTATCTGCCTGCACAATCTGGTGACATGGTAGATATAGCCACTGGGGAAATCAAAGGCCGCCATGATGGTCTTATGTACTATACATTGGGTCAGCGTCAAGGCCTTGGCATTGGCGGATCCGGTAACGGCGAACCTTGGTTTGTAGCCGAAAAAGACCTTAGCCGCAACATTCTTTATGTAGTTCAAGGAGACAAGCACCACAGCCTGTACTCCACTAGTCTAATTGCCTCCGGTGTAAACTGGATTAACGGGCATGAGCTAGGTCCTGAGCCGCTAAAATGCACTGCTAAATTCCGGTATCGCCAGCCTGATCAAGGTGTAACGCTCACCGCACGGAAAGACGGAACGATAAACGTAGACTTTGATGTTCCGCAAAAAGCGATTACGCCAGGCCAAGCCGTTGTCTTCTATCTCGGTGAGCAATGTCTCGGCGGCGGCACGATCGAATATGCAGAAAAGGTCGTTCCTTCAGCGCAAGCTTAAGTGAAGTCTATAACTTACAACATAAACCCTAGAATAAACCTATGAAATAGCTGTATTTAATACAGCTATTTCTTGTTTTTAGAATTTCTTTTTGACTTAGTTGTATGATGTACATCTAAATTCTCCCAATCTCCCTTTTCTGTCTTCACATTCCAAAAATAGATGTATGAACTGCAGTTATACTACATCATCAGCGCTAAAATGAGGTTTTAGTTGTATGAAATACAACTAAATGACTATGGAGCCAGCGATTCAAATAGAAACAAAAAGAACAGCAGTTCAGATATCGCTATCTGAACTGCTGTTCTTTTATTACTAATAGTATTAATTTAATTCCTGCTATTCCTACTTACTGAGCTACTACAGCTTTATCCGCAGAAACTGCAATGTCATTATAGTAAAGTCCAGTTCCATCACCAATTCCATAATTCAGTATACGGTTGTTGACCGGAACTAGGGCCGCACGATAAAGCGTAGGGAATACAGGAATCTCGTTAACCATAAACTGTTGCCATTCTTTATAGATCTCTTTACGTTTATTTACATCGAATGCATCCTCGGAGACTCCTTCAGCGAGCAACCGATCATTCTCTGCACTCGAGTAACGCGGGAAGTTAAAGATCGCGTCTTTACCATAAAGACCTGTTGGGTCAACATCAATTCCTACAGTCCAAGCACCTTGGTACACATCAACGGTAGGATCATCCTCACCATTTTGTCCAACACGGTCATAGAACGTATTAAATTCTACCATCTCCAAATTCACATTCAGACCAATCGCTTTCCAGGATTGTACATAATATTGAGCTAATGGTTCTGCGATGTCCGATCCTGTCATCGAGATGAAATTAATTTTCAGCTCACTACCATCCGGATTCGTTCTAAATTCACCGTTCAGTTTGTAACCAGCATCATCCAAGATCTTCTTAGCAGCTTCTGGATCATAAGGTACACCTGGATTAGAAGCATCATGGAATTCCGGATGAGAAGGTGGAATTAAAGTTGTCGCATTCCAGCGAAGACCACTATAGAACTTCTTACCCACTGTATCATTGTCTACAGCAGCCCACATGGCTTTACGCAGGTTCACATCCGCCATTTTAGCTTTAGGATCGGTAGCAACGACTTTTTTCTCCGCATCCCATTTACCAAGCTTAAATCCAATATACGTATATGCACGGTCAACAGCACCGAGATACTCAACATTGGACATCTTTGCATTATCCGGGAATTGATCAATAGGGAAGGCATCCACCAAGTCAACTCCACCAGACTTCAGTTCTTGCACAACAGTCGTAGGGTTGATTACCTTCAAAATTACTTTATCCAGTTTAGGTGCGCCGCGCCAGTAATCTTCATTCTTAACGAATACTACAGACTCACCAGGAACGATACTTTCCACTTTAAAAGCTCCGAAGCCAATTGGCTTTTGACGAACTTCAGGGGATGAGGAGATTTTGGCAACATCCATACCACCAAAGATATGTTTAGCTAATGGATAAATCCATATGCCACCTGTTAACAGGGAAGGGGAAGATTTAAGATAAGTAATTTGCAGCTTCTTCTCACCCAGAACTTTAATACCAGAAATGGTCTTTGCTTTTCCGGAGTGGTATTCTTCCATACCTTCAATATTCGTAAAGTCAGAGCCGTAACGTGGACCATCATATTTCGGATTACCAATAACCTCATGCGCGAACAGCCAATCTTCTGCTGTCACCGGCTTTCCATCCTGCCAGTTCACATTGTCGCGAATCGTAAAGGTAAAGGTCCGTCCATCTTCTGCTACTTCATAAGTTGCTGCACCATCATTCGTGTACACATAGTCTTTGTCCCAAGTTAACAAACCTTCATCGAACCAATTCAGCACTTCAGCATCTGGAGCTCCAGAATAGAAGTTCAAGTTCAAGGTACCTTCAAACGGACTGTCGGAAACGAGTCCAAACGTAATTGTCCCGCCATCAATAGCTTCACCTTGATTAGTCTTAATGTTACTGAAATCTTTAATGTTATAAAGTCCGTCTTCTGCTTCAGGAGCTGCCGTCGCTTCTGCGGTTTCCGCAGGAGCACTGGCACTTGGTGCTGCTGTTGACTCAGCCGCTCCGTTGTTGTTCTTGGAGCCGCAAGCCGCAAGAGCGAACAACATTACTAACATTAATGAAACTAGTAAAGCTTTTGAACGAATGGCTTTTCTCATTTAATCATTTCCTCCCTTATCATCCTTTTCTTTGTCTTGCGTCGGTCGCACGTTTGAGCGCTTGACCCACATTATTTATACTCAACATCAGTACCAAGATCAGCAGTGATGCGGGTAACCAGATCCACCATCTGAACTCAAGCGTTTGCGGATTTCTCGCATAGCTTACAAGAGTACCCAAACTGGGTGTACTTTCTGGAAAACCAAAACCTAGAAAGGATAGGCCTGATTCCAATCCAATATTAGCTGCCAAATTTAAAGTCATCGTGACGATAATGATGGAGCTTAAGTTCGGCATCACTTGTGTGAACATTATTTTTAGATTGGAGGAACCTAGGGTCTTAGATGCCTGAACGTAATCCAGTTCCTTCTCTTGTAACGTCTTGGAACGAATTAACCTGGCAATCCCCATCCATAGAAAGGCAGTCATGATAAAGGAGAAGGTTAACGTATTGTATTTAGGAACTGCACTCACAAAAGCTATAACAATCATTATAAAAGGTAAAATCATGAAGAAATCTACAACACGCATCGCTACATTATCTACCGTTCCACCAAAATAACCTGAGACTAACCCGACTAGAATCCCAATAACGCCAGTAAAAAATGTAACCATAAAAGCAATAGACATAGAGTTTCTTGTACCAATAATTAATTGACCGAATACATCCCGTCCTCCATAGTCGGTCCCCAGCCAATGCACAGCCGAAGGCTTCTCATACAGGGCGAACAAGTCAACCGTAACAATTTCTTTTTGATCTAAAAATAAGGAAATCCCATACACAGCAGCGATAATCGTAAATAGGAAAATCAGTGAGATCAGTGCCAACTTATCACGCACCAATTCCCGCCAAACAATTCTGAAGCCTGATGGACTTTTATCTGTTTCCTGCAGCAGAGCTATCTCTGCGCTTGTCTTTGCCATTTCATTCACCTCAAAGTGTTCATCTTCTTATTTAATCCGGATACGAGGATCTACGATACTTAAGATAATGTCTGATAACAACGCACCGACGATGGCAGCAACCCCATACAAAAGAACTAGGGCCGTTACTACGCTGAAATCCCGGATCGTTATCGAGCTGAGAAACAGCATACCCATACCCGGATAGCTGAAGATACTTTCAACGAACACCGTACCACCAATGAGCCCAGTAATCTCATATCCGAAAAATGCAGCGATCGGCAGTAAGGAATTACGTAATATATGGCGATTATATACACGAGACTCTGAAGCGCCTTTGGCTCTTGCCGTGAGAATGAAATCCTTTTGTTTCGTATCAATGATTTCATTTCGCAAATATTGTACCGTTCCTACCGTTGCAATTAGCGCCATTGATAAAGCAGGGAGTAGCAAATGGTATAACTTACTCCAAAAGTGGCTTAGCGTACCCGGAACTTCTCCGGGACTAACACTGCCACTAGTAGGAAACCAATGAAGATGAAATCCGAAGAGCCATACCATTAAGAGAGCGAAAATAAACAATGGTGCGGCAAAGCCAATATAGGTGTATCCAGTAATGAGGCGATCCAGCCATGAATCGTTATAACGACCACTAGTAATACCAAGTGGAATAGCAATAAGGTATGTAAGGATTAGCGTGACAATGGCCAGCCAAAGTGTATTCATGAGGCGTTGACCGATAAGCTCTGATACAGGCATCTTGAAACGGAAGGATTGACCAAAGTCTCCTTGTATTGCTTTAGTGATCCAATCCCAGTACTGGATGTACCATGGATCATTTAGGCCAAGCTTCTCTCGCATTGCATCAATGGCCGCAGGATCAATATTCGGATCGAGCATTCCTGAGAGTGCGTCGCCAGGCATTGCCTTCGCCATAAGAAAAACAAGAATACTTAATAGAAATACTTGAGGGATCATTATAAGAATTCTACGAACGATAATCTTCCACATATTCTCAACCTTTCTCAGGCAAGGCTACCAGATGAGTCTCGGAAATTGATTTTAATGGATAAGCCATGCCTTCTTCATCAAAATAATTCCGGTGCGCTTGTTCATATTCCATACTTACTGATTTTCTAAACTCTGTCTGCTTTTCTCTCTGCTTCGGATCAATATCAGGAATGGCAGCAATGAGACGTTTGGTATAAATATGCTGAGGATTGTCAAAAATATCTTTAGCGGTCCCTTGCTCCACATGTCGTCCTTTATACATAATCCCAATGTGATCGCACATATGTCTGATGATCCCGAGATCATGACTGATAAATAGAAAAGTAAGATTCAGTTCTTTTTGAATGTCCTGCATGAAATTCAGCACTTGTGCCTGTACGGAGACATCTAGCGCAGATACCGGCTCGTCAGCAATAATAAGTTTGGGCTTGAGGGCAATCGCTCTGGCAATTCCGATCCGCTGCCGCTGACCGCCTGAGAATTCATGCGGATATTTCAGGATGTTCTCAGGGCTTAAACCTACCTGTAAAAGCAACTCCTGTACTCGACGCTTTTCTTCCCCCGGAGACATTTTTTCGAAATTACGCAACGGTTCAGCAATAATATCCAGCACGCGTTTCTTAGGATTTAAAGAAGAGTACGGATCCTGAAAGATCATCTGAATGTCTTTGCGGACATTTCTTTGCTTACGCACACCCTTCAAGGCCAAATCTTGCCCTTCAAAAATCACGCTACCGCTAGTAATAGAATTAAGTCCAATGATTGCACGACCAGTAGTTGTCTTACCTGATCCGGATTCACCGACGAGACCATAGGTTTGCCCTGCCTCAATGGTAAAATTAACATTATCGACAGCCTTGACTACGCCAACTTCCCTTCGAAAAACGCCGCCGTGGATCGGAAAATGAACCGCTAAATTTTTAACCTCAAGAAGTCCCATTGTGGCTTGCCTCCTCGTTAGTATCAGGGAAATGAAAGTTATTATGGCAGGTGCAGCGAACAAAATGCCCGGGGGCTACTTCATGCAGCTGCGGATTCTCCTCGTGCTCCCATTCCGGAATCCAGGGTGTCCGGGCCGAGAAACGGCATCCTTTACGCGGAAGATTCTGTAATGGCGGGACAATCCCCTGAATCACATGAAGTCTAGATTTCTCTTCTTTAACGGTTGGAATGGAGTTCAACAAGGATCTTGTATACGGATGCTTCGGATTAGAGGTCAGCGTATAAATATCTGCGATCTCTACGATTTGTCCGGCGTACATCACCGCAACTCGATCAGCCATTTCACTCACAACCCCTAGATCATGAGTAATTAAGATAATGCCTGCTTGCATATCGGTTTTTAATTTTTTTATAAGTTCAAGGATTTGCAATTGGATGGTTACATCTAGTGCCGTAGTCGGCTCATCGGCGATCAAAAGCTTAGGACCATTAGCAATCGCTATAGCAATTACAACCCTCTGCCTCATTCCACCAGATAATTCGTGGGGGTATTGCTGATATGTATGCTCGGGACGGGAGATTCCAACCTTGGTCAGGAGATCAATGACCTTCTCTTTTCTTTGCTTCTTCGAAAGCTTGGAATCATGTAGGATGAGTACTTCTTCAATCTGTGAACCGATAATCATAAGCGGATTTAAAGCGGATAAAGGGTCCTGAAAAATCATAGACATTTCTTGGCCACGCAGCTTGTTGAGTGCAGCAGGAGTCATAGTAACGATGTCCTGACCCTTGTATTTGATTTGTCCGTCTATTTTTGCCCTTGTGTGCAATCCCTTTATCGAAAAGGCAAGCGCACTTTTTCCCGAACCGGACTCTCCAACAATAGCAAGAATCTCATTTTTGCGAACAGATAGGGTAACATCATCTACTGCGGCATAATAATCATCTGCGATCCTGAACGATGTCGATAAATTTTTGATTTCTAATAATTCTTCGCTCAAATTAATCCCCCTAACGGCAAGAGTTTCAAAATCCATAAAATGAAATATTATGTAAATTTTGATATAAACAGTATTTATTTTCATGAAACATAACAAAACACATACTGTCATCATTATTAACACCATTAACGATACTATAAGTATTTCAATCGGATTTAAAAAATGATTTCCCGTAACTTTGTAGCATTTTAATTAACTTATGGTAAATTATCAATCTTTTCCTATAAAAAAATTTTATTTCATGTGATTAAATGTAACGTAGAAAACAAAAAAACGGCTCTAGGCCGCCTTTTTTTGGAATAAATAATATTGTGAATAAATTATTTTTTTTGTTCAATAGGGGAGATTTGGAGGTTGTTGCAGTCACTAGTGAACTATTGTTCGCGTCGGAGTCGTTGATTATGACGAATCTTTATTTCATTCCCTTGCTCTGTAGCTTGATAAAAAACACGTTGAGAAATCTCTTTAGGCAAATACTCCTGTTTCACATAATGCCCCGGAAAATTGTGCGGATATTGATACCCTTCATGCCCTAACGCAGTAGCCCCTTTGTAATGGGTGTCTCGTAAGTGTAGGGGTACCTCGGCAGATTTAATCTCATCCATACTCGCCATTGCATTTGAAATCGCAGTAACTACAGCATTAGACTTTGGACTCTCCACCGCAAAAAGAATCGCTTGTGCAATGTTTAGCCTCGCTTCTGGCCAACCGTTATTCCTATACGCTTCGAGGGCGCTCACGGCTTGGACCATGGCTTGTGGATTCGCCAGTCCAATATCCTCACTGCTAGCCGCAATCAATCGCCGAATAAATGTCATCGGGTCCATCCCAAGCTTTTCTACCGCATATAGAAACCAGAACAACGCAGCATCACTAGAACCACGTATGCTTTTGTGAAAAGCGGAAAGCACATCATACTGCGTCGATTCATCTGCTTTCACAATAGGGCGCCGAATTGACTCTTCCGCCACCTCCAGTGTGATATGCACACTCCCATCTGCCTCGGGAGCGGTAGTTAACGCCGCTAATTCCAGAGCATTTAATGCCCGCCGAATATCTCCGTTAGCCATCGTAGCGATATGCATTAATGCCTCTTCATCAACTTGAAGCTCCATGAATCCAAGCCCTCTATCCTTGTCCTCTAAAGCCCTGCGCATCGCGATCAGGCTGTGTTCACTCGTTAATGCCTCCAGCTGAAACAAGGTAGAACGGCTCATAAGCGCTCCGTTAACATAATGGAACGGGTTCTCTGTAGTTGCACCAATAAATGTTATGGTTCCTTTTTCTACCGCCGGCAACAGCGCATCCTGACGTGAACTATTGAACCGATGTACCTCATCCAGAAAAAGAATTGTCTTAGAACCGTATAGTGTTTTATTATTTTGAGCTCGTTCAATGACCTCTCGCACATCCTTTACGGAAGCCTCCACCGCATTCAGGCGTACAAACTCCCCTTGCGTATGATGAGAAATGATATGAGCCAATGTTGTTTTGCCACAACCAGGAGGTCCATAGAGCAAAATTGAAGAGACCTGATCAGCCTCAATCGCTCTTCGAAGTAGCTTTCCCCGGCCTATGATATGTTCTTGACCAATATATTCATCCAGATTCTCCGGTCTCATTCGGTCCGCAAGCAGCCGTCCGCCCCCAGTGTCCTCTCCCATAGAAAATAAATCCATAACTCCACTTCCTTGCTATATTCTTGTAAAAGCACAATGTAAACCTCTCCCTATCATACCATATCAAAGCGCTGATTTAGGATGCCCTTCCAAGCAAGGTCACTGTATCAGCCTTGACGTATTCTCCGTAAAAAATAAAAAGAGCATGATCTCGTCTTAGAAAGGCGGGAGCCATGCTCTTTTTTCAAATTGTACGCTAGCAGTTTATCGCCAGCCTCATTTTTGATATGATTTTACGAATGCTTTCTTCCGACAGATGATACTTCTTCTGAAGCTCTGCTACGGAATCGCCTTCACGATGACAACTGAAAATTTCCTTATTGCGATTCGCTATCTCTTTCCTCGAACCGCTGTTCTCGCCCCATCTAACCCGCTCTTCCGTTTTCTTCGGGATGTAGAGCAGTTCACCTTGGATGTATCCCTGAAGCTCTTCGAGCAAGCCAGGGGGGAGCACATCCTTCCCATTTACATAACTCAACTTGCATTTCCTCCTTCAACAGGTGTGTCCCTATGCGTCGGTCAACTAAGTTTTTAGTTATAATCACGTCACCTGCCTCCTTTCTTCTCCTCATATTTGGAAAAATCCGTAATTTCATTATATAAAAACCTCTTGGTAGCGTCTACATTCTAATTCATAAATTTCGTTTTTATGGATAAGTGTGGTACTTCCTATGTTAGTAATAAGGAGGCCATACGGCCTCCTCGCTTTAAGCGGGTTTCCGTCTTAGACGGAAACCACCTCGTATACTGAAATCATCTCAATCAGCCTCCTTCCAGAAGTGTTCTTGCCCGGCCGGACACTTATTATTAAGCCATACCTATAGGGGAGTTACAAGTTCAAAAACAGTTATAACTGTTCTCCACCAGTCTTAATTCCCCTCAGAATCGCTTTCAGCCGTCATTTGCACATAGGAAGGCATTTCCCCATTATGAAGCAACCAAAGCTCGTGGAGTGCTCGTGTACAGCCTACATACATCAGCTTTGCATCCCATGCTGTCGCCCCGTAATGATCTCGATCGGCATCCGCTAAGATTACCGCATCAAATTCCAAACCTTTAGATAAATACACAGGCAGCACCGATAGTCCCCCCTGATATTGCGTCATGCTGCCGTCTATCAGATGTATATCTTCAAAATGCTGCTCCAGCTCAGCGTACAGCTCTGTGGCTTCACGCAAACTACGTGTTAGCACAGCCACAGTACGGTATTCCCTTCCAGACAAAGACTTCAGTGAGTTGCTTATTGTCCGCAGACGAGCTTGCTCATCAGCCACCAGTTTCCCAGTATCCTCCCCGTAGGCGATCATTCGCACGGGATCTCCACTACGAAAAACTGGAACAGCCAGCAGAGAGCTTTCCACACCGGAAGATAGAATGCCATTAGCGAAATCTATAATTTCCATAGTAGAACGATAGCTCCGTGTCAGTGCGTGATAAGCCGTGTTCTCAGGGGCAAACAAGGTCTGCATCTCTTCCCAAGCGTGTACGCCTTTATAGGCGTGTATGCCCTGTGACAGATCACCCAGGATCGTAAAGGAATGACCCCGCACATATAAATCCAGCACCGCAATTTGGAAAGGAGAAAAATCCTGAGCCTCGTCAATCACCACATGATCAAAGCGAGTTACACCCTCGTCTCCATTCAAAAGATAATGGATATACAACAGAGGCGGTAAATCCTCTTCGCGTATAATTCCTTTTTTCAGATCTTTAGCCGTTTCCTTCAGCACAACTACCGGAATATTCTCTGGTGGATTCACAGGCCAATCTTCCGGGACTTTAGCCGCACGGAAGATTTGCTTGTAGATCGTCAACGGATCGTACTTAGGCCATTTTGCACTATATGCTTTTTCTCGCGCAGCACCTTTTTTCTTGCGATCCTTCATAGCTGCAGCCGATGGACTCTTCTTCAGCTCCATCTCGATCCAGCGATGTATCCGTGCCATTACACGTTCCTTCCGCTTCGCTGGCGGATAAGGAGCGTACTCTTCATTATGCCAACGTAAGATCATCGATCGGCGCAGCACAGCGCCTTCCCACGGGATAAAATCTCCCTCAGGAACAGAACTTGTCTCCAGCAGCTTAATACTTGATTCAATAATACTCATCAGAACCGTAGAGCCCTTGAAACGTCCCGGCGTTTCTTCTGTAATCACAGGCATACCGCCAGAGGTTTCAAACCAGCGGTTCATCGTCTCCATCGCATCCTGTTCTGGAAGCTCCAGACCTAGTACATTTGCCGCCCAATCCGGAAAGGTGCTCTGAGCAATATTACCTACTCCTAGTTCAGGCAGTACATCTGAGATGTAATCCAGAAACATCCGGTTCGGTGCAAAAATAATCATTTTTTCCGCAGAAACCTGATCCTTGTATTGATACAGCAGAAAGGCTAATCGGTGCAGTGCAACTGTTGTTTTACCACTTCCCGCTACGCCCTGAATGATCAGTGCAGTATTTTTGGCCGCACGGATAATCTTGTCCTGCTCCTCCTGGATGGTAGATACGATATCACGGAGACGATTGTCTTTGTTCTCTCCCAAGCGATAGACGAGAAACTCGTCTGATACTACAGGCGCGTCACTCTCCCGATTGTACGTATCTGCGACCCGCTCCAGAATCTGCTTACGAATCACCACGTTGCGTTTGAGGTATACCAGTCCTTCTATCAGTCCCTCAGGAGCTTCATAGGAGGCTGGCTCCGTACCACCGGTAAACGAATAGAACAGGCTTGCTACCGGTGCACGCCAGTCAATGACTAGCGGACGGTCGCTTACCTGCTCGCGGTCTACGCCGATTTTTCCTATATAGAGTGCCTTTCGCTGCTTCTCATCATTGCCCTGAAAATCAAGCCGTCCGAAATAAGGCTCCTGCCGAAGCTTGGCAAGATCTTTGCGCTTCTGTTCACGGTTCGCTTCTAACACTTGTTCCGTATAATCGTGTCCCGTGTACACCGGAGTCTGGTTAAGCTTCTCCAATAAGGTGTCAATCTCAGTAAGCGCTTGATTCAGCCTGTCTTCTTCCTCTTGATAGGCACTTTGAAAGTTGTCTTCCAATTTCAGTTACCTCCTAAAAGTTTATCGAGCTTAAATTTTCATTCTCCTCATTCCCTCTTCTCACACAAAAAGGATACCCATTGTAGCACAATCAGCACTAAAATACCAAATCTTTCAAGAGACCCCCCACTATAGCACAGCTTGTAAAATAAAGTTAGCTACAAACAAGCCCGCAATCCCATAGAGTGCAGGAGGCACTTCTTTCCCCTTGCCCACAGCAAGCTTCACGATCGGATAAGTGATGAAGCCAAAAGCCATCCCGTCCACAATACTATAAGTGAATGGAATCATAACCATGATCAAAAAAGAAGGGAAAAGCTCTGTCAAATCGCTCAAGTCCATCTCACGCACATTTTGTACCATAAGGCCACCGATTACAATCAAGATCGGTGCGATAGCACTGTCTGGAATGTAGGAGAGCAAAGGGAGGAACAAGAATGTTGCCCCGAACAAAAGCCCTGTCACGAGCGAGGTCAGACCCGAACGTCCACCTGCAGCAATTCCTGCATTGGATTCTGCAGCGGCGACTACAGGACTGCTTCCAAAGAGACCTGCGGCGATATTGGCAATAGAGAGTGCTCGTAAGCTGCTCTTGAAGCGCTCAGGACGTCCAGCCATCATCGTCTGAGAGGCGACCAGCCCAATATTTTCAAATACAACGATTAACAGCAATAGGAATACCGCAATCCAGAATACGAGGCTTACAATACCACCCCAGTCCATTCCAAAAAACAGGCTTCCATAACCCGTAAATACATGGCCTGATGCCTGCTTCTCAGGTGCGTGAGCCGCTCCCAGCAAATAGGCTAGACCTGTACCAACCAGCATACTGATAAGCAAACCACCGTTGGTCCCGCGGATAAACAGTACTAAAGCGAGTAGCAAGGTTACGCAGGAAGTGATAACTGCAGGATCACTAAAATGTCCTATTGCAACAAAAGTGGTCTGATGTGCGATCACAATTCCGCTTTTTTGCAGCCCTATAAAGGTCAGAAATAGCCCTATCCCGACAGTTATCGCATGCTGCAGGTTTTGCGGGATCGCTTCACTAAGAATACGATAAAGCGAGGTGAAGGCCACGATAGCGAATAACACACCCGTTATAACGACTACCGTAAGTGCCTCTCTCCAGCCCAAATTCATGGAATGAACAAGTGTGTATGTGAAAAAGGCGTTAATCCCCATTCCTGGTACTACGATGATCGGCGTCTTCCCGCCGAAGGCCATTAATAGACAGCCTGTAATGGCAGTCAATAACGTAGCCACCATGGCCGGTCTAAGCGGCATACCAGCGTCATGAAGAATCGTCGCATTCACCATCACAATATATACCGAAGCAAAATACGAGAGGATCCCTGCAGCCCATTCCCGTTTCCATTCATTCTCAGGCGCAAGCCCTACACTATTTCGCCAAAAATTCGATTTCATGTACAAAAACCTCCACTGATATTAAGTTCCGCAGGCGGATATTACCCGGATTATAAGCTTAATAACCAGCGGTTCATCCCGGTTTAGCTATTATGCCTATATGTCGTCTGCATCTTGCAGACTCACCTGCTAACCACAACAAAAGGGCGTACGCAACTGGATTCCAGCTGCTCGCCCTTTTGTCCATTTTATTTACTAATTTCGCTATAATTGAAACAGCTTCAGCTCAGCGGTTCACTTACACGCTGACGCCTCCAGCCTCAAGCAAATCACGCACGGCGACGCTGACCATGATCAGACCGGCTACCGGTGGAACGAATGCATTGCTGGCTGGTGGTTGTTTCGCTTTACGTCGATCCGGCGCATTCTCCGGAACGATCTTATCCGTAACATCCTGACGCGGCTTCATTGGCGGCTCTGTAGAGAATACCACCTTCACGCCCTTTTTAATCCCTTCCTTACGCAGCTTCTGACGAATGACACGAGCAATAGGGTCATAGGTTGTCTTGGAAATGTCTGCTACCTGGAATCGTGTAGGATCCATTTTGTTGGCAGCGCCCATGCTTGAGATCATTGGAATTCCACGGGACAGACATTCTTTGATCAAATGAACCTTATAAATAATCGTATCCGAAGCATCGAGCACATAGTCAGGTTTTAATTTGAACAATTCCTCATAGGTTTCTTCTGTATAGAACATGTTGAGCGCAATCGCTTCGCATTCTGGATTGATCAGCTTCACACGGTCTACCATCAATTCAGCCTTCTTCTGCCCAACCGTTGTGGTGAGTGCATGAATTTGCCGATTCACATTAGTAATATCTACAGAATCCTTATCAATCAGAATCAGCCTGCCGATACCGGTGCGCGCCAAAGCCTCAACAGCCATACCGCCAACACCGCCGATGCCTAGCACCGCTACCGTGCTGTTCTTCATTATCTCCAGACCTTCCGGTCCGATCGCCAGTTCCGTGCGTGAGAACTGATGTAGCATGAGGTACAGCCTCCTTCAAAAGCTATAGCGAAGCAGAAATCTGCCTCGCCCGCTTCGATTAGTTAATTATTCTTTTTCTTTCTTCGGTTTAAGAGCCAGCTTAATGTGCAGTTGCTCCAATTGTGAACCATCTACTGGCGAAGGTGCGTCCATGAGCAGGTCTGTTGCACTTGCTGTTTTCGGGAATGCGATGGTTTCACGCAGATTCGTACGACCGGACAATAGCATTACTAGACGATCTAAACCGAATGCGATACCGCCGTGTGGAGGTGTACCGTATTCGAACGCATCCATCAGGTAACCAAACTTCTCGTAAGCAACCTCTTGCGTGAAGCCAAGGGCTTCGAACATTTTCTCCTGTACGTCACGTTTGTAAATCCGCATGGAGCCCCCGCCTACTTCATAACCGTTCAGAACGATATCATAAGCTTGCGCACGAATTGCACCTGGATCTGTGTCAAACAGATGCAGATCCTCTTCACGTGGACGAGTGAACGGATGGTGTTCCGCCACATAACGTTTCTGATCTTCATCATAACCAAGGAGTGGGAAGTCAGTAACCCAAGCGAACTTGAATACATTGTCGTCGATCAGACCGAGTTGACGTCCGATTTTGACACGAAGAGCGCCTAGAACGTCTGCTACAACCTTTTTATTATCAGCAGAGAAGAGGAGAAGGTCGCCTTCTTCAGCGCCTGTACGCTCCTTCACAGCCGCAATTTCTTCTTCGGAGAAGAATTTCACAATCGGCCCTTTGAATTCACCGTCTTTCACTTGAATCCATGCCAACCCCTTCGCGCCATAACGAGCGGCATAAGGTCCGAGGTCATCGATTTCTTTACGAGTCCAAGTGCCACAGCCTTTAGCATTTAGACATTTCACTTCGCCGCCTTTTTCGATTACAGAAGCGAACACCTTCACACCGCTAGTTGCAACAATATCATTCATTTCTACAAGTTCTAATCCAAAACGAAGATCTGGTTTATCAGATCCGTATTTGCCCATAGCCTCAGCATAAGTCAAACGTTGGAATGGAAGCTCGATATCTGCTCCTACAGTTTCCTTGAACAGACGCTGCATCAGCTTCTCCATCATACCAAGCAGTTCATCTTGTGATAGGAATGAAGTTTCGATGTCCACTTGAGTGAATTCTGGCTGACGGTCAGCACGCAAATCTTCATCACGGAAACAACGAGCGATTTGGTAATAGCGCTCCACGCCGCCCACCATCAACAATTGCTTGTAGATTTGTGGAGATTGCGGCAATGCGAAGAATTCACCTTCATGCACACGGCTTGGCACCAAATAATCACGCGCGCCTTCCGGAGAACTCTTAGTCAGGATCGGTGTTTCTACGTCGATGAATCCTTCACTGTCAAGGAAATCACGGAAAATCTTAGAAGCTTTCGAACGAAGCAGCAAGGTTCTTTGCATTTCCGGACGACGAAGGTCCAAATAGCGATATTTGAGACGCAGAGACTCGTCTACTTCCACACCATCTTCGATGAAGAACGGAGGTGTCTTAGCTGCGTTCAGCACTTCAATGTCCGTAATTTGCACTTCAATTTCACCTGTTGGCAGGTTGCGGTTAATGGTTTCAGCATCACGTTTAACAACTTTACCTTTAACAGCCAGGACGTATTCACTACGAACCTTATCAGCAATTTGTAAGGCTTCGCCAGAGTAGTCTGGGTTAAATACAACTTGTACAATACCGCTTCTGTCACGCAGATCAATAAATAGTACGCCCCCAAGGTCGCGGCGAGTCTGCACCCATCCGTTCAAGGTTACCGTCTGTCCAATATGTTCTGGCGTTAATTGTCCACAATGATGACTTCTTTGCATAATTTATCATTCCCCTTCATGGTTAAAAATACATTTTTAATCTTTCTCTATACAGTCACCATAAGACGATGTAGTCAGATGGTCTAAACTAGTGCCTGACCCAGCTCTTCCAGCTTCACGGTACGCTGCTCCCCGGTATTCATCGACTTCACTGTAATGACCCCATTCTTCAGCTCATCTTCGCCAAGAATGGCAGTATAACGTGCCGACATACGGTCTGCCGATTTCATCTGCGCCTTCATCTTCCGGCCTAAATAATCGCGTTCTGCCGAGAACCCTTGGCTGCGCAGAATATATAGCTGTTTAGAGATTTCGATATCAGCTTCTTCACCGAGAGCTACGAAGTACACATCCAGTGGCTTCGCCGTCTCCAGCTCTACCTTCTGATCCTCAAGAATGAGGAGAATTCGTTCCAGCCCAATCCCAAAACCAATCCCAGGTTGGTCCGGTCCACCAATTTCTTCAACCAAACCGTTGTATCGGCCACCGCCGCCCACGGTATCAATCGAGCCAATACCTGCTGCTTTATATTCAAACGCTGTATGCGTGTAATAATCCAGTCCTCTGACAAGACGAGGGTTAATGGTGAATTCCACTCCCATGATGTTAAGGTGCATCTTCACCTTCTCAAAATGAATTGTGCACTCTTCATCCAGACTATCCAAAATGGAAGGCGCATCTGTAAATTTATCCTGATCTACCTTGCAATCCAGCACGCGAAGCGGATTACGCTCAATCCGACGCTGACAGTCACTGCAAAGGGTATCCTTCATGGGTCTTAAGAAACCCAATAGTTTCTCCCGATAAGCTGCACGGCTAGGTGCGTTACCGACAGAATTGATTTCAACTCTTACATCCTTAAGGCCAAGATCCTTATAGAATTGATAGCCTAAAGAAACTACTTCCGCATCAATAGCCGGATCCACGGCTCCAAAAGCCTCAATACCAAACTGATGGAATTGACGATATCTCCCTGCCTGTGGACGCTCATAACGGAACATGGGTCCGATATAATACAGCTTGCTTACATCCGGTTCACCATATAGCTTGTTCTGAACATAAGCTCGAACTACACCTGCCGTTCCTTCAGGACGCAGCGCCAAATCGCGATCGCCTTTATCCTTGAACGTGTACATCTCACCTTCCACAATATCCGTTGTTTCGCCTACCCCACGCTCGAATAACCCCGTGTTCTCGAACATTGGTGTACGGATTTCACGATAATTGAAACGACGGCACAAATCTCTAGCCTTCCCTTCAATGTACTGCCATTTCTCCACAGTCCCCGGAAGCACATCCTGTGTTCCTGTAGGTTTCTCGAATCTTTCTTTAGCCACAGTCTATCCCTCCTAAAAAATACCCCTCTAAATCTGCTCTCTTCATCACTTCATCATGCTAAACAAAACAAAAAATCCCCCGTCCTGTTTATAAAAAACAGGGACGAGGGATTATCATAACCAATAATACACCCGTGGTACCACCCACATTCCGGATCAGAACCATTCTGAATCCGCTCAAAGCGGTTAACGCCCGCCTACGCGTAACGGCTACTGATCGCGGCAACATCCATTGCCCACTTTCGCCGTACGTTCTCGGGGAGGTCATTCATTCGCTCATCAACAGAATCCTTGCAGCCAAGCGGAAACGATAAATCATCCGTTGTACTGGATGTCATCTGAATCTACAGGGGATTCCTCTCTGGGGTTGTGGGTCCTCGAATTACTTGTTCCCGTCATCAAAACCATATGATAAAATCGTATATTTTTAAATTCTACTGAACTACTGTGCTAAAGTCAAGGCAGTAAATACGAAGCTGAATAAAAATTCGACAACTTTCAACTTCTAACCTTTCATTTGAACCGTTACAAAAAAAATGACCTGCAGCCAAATGCTGCAGGTCCATCATCATATATTATTAAAAAGGGGGTCATGCCTTTATTATAAACACGCTATATTAAGGAAACATGTATGTAATATTACGATTATATTACATTCATGAAAGCGGTTTATTTTAATAGATTGTTGTTAATCGAATTGCTCAACAAATGCCCCTTTACCCCGAAGGATTTCTACAACCTCATTATAATTCTCTTCTGCGACACTTAAATCCATCACATAACGCAGTTCACTTAAATCCCCATCTGTAAGCTCGTCATCGGCTACATCCGCACTTACCTGGTCTTCATCTACACTATAATGAGTCTCAGGTTCATCCCGAGTTTCGGAGGCGGCAACACCAGGAGCCAGCATAGCTCCAGCTGCCGGAGTGCTACCCGTTCCAAGCGTCCCTATTGTGCCTGCAGCTAATGTTGTATTACTAAATGGCGCGATGGGAAACAGGATTCTACGATCTTCCCCAATAGGGTCCGTGAGCGGCCAAACTTCCAAGCCATCCACCTTGTAACTAATCAATGCAATTTTAGCACCTTCTGCTTCATTTTCCGTTCTAAAATATGCTTGGATTTTTCTGGTCATTACCATTACCTCCTTTAGATTATAAGACTCAGTGTTATAAATTGCTATTTCAGGACCTTCAATATTTCACGAACGAAGGCAGGCTCATCTTTCGGTGTACGCGAAGTAATGTAATTACGATCAACTACCACTTCTTCATCTTTAAACTCCGCACCGGCGTTCACAACATCATCTTTCAGCGGAGGATAACAGGTGATGGTACGTCCCTTAAGCAAGTCTGCACTAATCAGAATTTGAGGTCCGTGGCAAATAGATGCGATTGGTTTACCAGCTTCATTTGCTTCTTTCACAAACTTCAGAATATCCGCATTTTGCCGCAAGTTTTCGGGGGAAGAACCCCCTGGAATTACAATCGCGTCATAGCTGCCTGCTTTAACATCGGCTATAGATTTATCAGCTGCGTAAGAGACTTCTTTCTTTTTGCCTAGTAAGGTCTCCCCCTTCTTTAAACCAATAATGTCAGCTTGATGTCCTGCCTTTATAACTTCATCATAAGGAACCTTCATCTCAGAATCTTCAAAATCATTAGCTAGTAAAAACGCAACATTACTCATGTGATAAGTTCTCCTCTCTGCTTGTTCATATGAAAAGGTAGTTATTGTTCTTTCTTGTCGTCTATTACCCTTATCACAATGATTTCTAAACTCTAATCAGAAAATACACCCCGTTAACTGCATCAAAAAGCCGCCTCTACCACCATTTCAGGTACGCGGTAAGAGATTGCGGCTTCTTCCTTTGATCACTTGAGATTCAATTTCTTCTTCTGTCTTTTTGGCTAATGCATAGGCTTCTACAGGACTCCCAGCCGCTAGTGCCGGGATGCTTCTCCATACCCATGCCTTCTGTGATTGTCTCATTACCTAAGCTCCTTGCCTTGTGCGGGATCACTGTCTACCTGTAGTTTATCCAGCTCCAAGTGGCTCTATCCGCGCAAGTATCTACTTACAACACAACAGATACAAGCAGACTTTTACGCGAAGGACGCTTGTAGCCATCAGAAGAAGGAGGATTACTGGAATTTCGGAATTTCCATTAGAGCTGGTGTTTGCTTTCAAACCCCAATTGGTTCGCTTTTGCTGAGCGCAATATGTAGAATAGGCGTATCACAACAACAATAGCGAGGTGGAAAGGATTAACAGCATGGATAAAAGAGTGCTTGTCGTAGACGATGAACGCTCTATCGTGATAGCTATCGCCTATGCACTGCGGCGGGAAGGCTTTCAGGTCGAAACGGCCGCTGATGGCGAAGCCGCGCTTAGGCTCGTCGAATCGTTCCAGCCGCAAGTGTTCGTACTGGACGTTATGATGCCAGGGCTGTCTGGTTATGATGTGTGCCGTCGGCTGGAGAACCGGAGAGGGATTGGCATCCTATTGCTCACGGTCAAGAACGACATTGTAGACAAAGTACTAGGCCTGGAGCTGGGTGCAGATGATTATATGACCAAGCCGTTCGATATTCGAGAGCTCGTCGCCCGAGTTAGAGCGCTGCACCGTCGAGTCGAGAAAAGCGCGGAACACGCTCCCTCCGACAGTCCAATCATAATTGGTGCAGTGACAGTGAACCCGTCACATCGTGACGTACAGGTGACCGGTGAGAAGGTGGGGCTGACGCCCAAAGAATTCGAGCTGCTACACCTGCTCGTCCTCCATTCGGAACGGGTATACACGCGCGAGGAACTACTAGATCTTGTCTGGGGGCTCGACTATGACGGGGGCACGCGCACAGTAGACATTCATATACAGCGCATCCGCAGTAAGTTGGGCGACGAAGGTCAACGTCTGCTCCAGACCGTATACGGAGTAGGTTACAAAGCCACCCGGGAGTCCTTATGAGGGTGAGTTTACGATGGAAGTTCTCCCTGCTGCTCGCGGGCTTGCTGTTGTTCACGGTGAGCGTGCTTAGTGTGCTAGTACTACGCAGTATCCGTCACAACCAACCGTACTGGACTGGAGCGAGAAATGGCGGAGATGACGAACCGCGCCGAATTGACGGTGAAGATGAGCTACTTGTCCGGGGAACAGGTCAGCTTGAAGGCATTCATGAAGTATCGTGGCATGGATCTCTCCAATCGATTGGGGCAATCCAACGGACTGCACGTCCGACTGTACGATGAGACCGGTGTCGAGATCGGGAATTCGCTGCCTCTCGTTCCTTCCCCCACTATGCCGGATGCGCTGCAGTATGCACTCCAGGGCAAAGTTGCTTATTCGGACGTCCAGGACGTGCTATATTATTTCACACCCATCATGTTCGAGGAACAACTGATCGCTGTAGCCGAATTCCAGAGACCCGTGGGCGAGCTGCACGCCTTTTACCGGGAGACAAGAACAATGTTTCTCCTATCCGGCTCAACCGTTCTGCTCGCCAGCTTCCTGCTTGGCTTCCTCTATGTCTACCGACAATCCAAAGCTATAACTCTTCTTAAGCAGACAGCGAACAACATCGAAGCAGGAGCGTATATTGATCATGCACCGCTAGTCCGTAAGGATGAACTTGGCGAATTAAGCGAGGGCATTTATAGCATGAGCCGTGAAATCGAATCGAGTATGAAGAAGTTAGAAACGGAGAAAGCGAAGCTATCGCTTGTCGTAGACAAGCTGCAAGTGTTGGAGCAGCAACAGAAGCAATTCATTAATAATATTAGTCATGAACTTAAGACACCTCTCACTTCTATCACTGCATATGCCGATCTACTGGAACTATACCCAGATGATCCTTTACTGTTTCAGCAAGCGATGGAAAGCATTCGCAAGGAATCGTCTAGACTGCACAAGCTAGTGGAAAACGCGCTGCGCCTTGCCTCACTGGAGAAGTACGAATTCGAATACCAGGCTGAAGCCGTGTCACTTGATATCGTGCTGGACGAACTCGTCTCTCTTATGAAAGGCAAGGCTGACAAATTCGGACTAACCTTTCAGCTTCACACAATACCTGCCACCATATGGGCGGAACGAGAGAGTTTAATACACATCTTCGTTAATTTACTGGACAACGCGATCAAATACAACCTCCCCGGTGGAAGCATCAATATTCGATTGTATACCGAACAGAATCACGCAAAAGTAGAAATTGTTGATACGGGAATTGGCATTCCTTCCGAATCCCAGGAGCGAATCTTTGAACCCTTCTACACCGCGAACAAGGCGCGTTCAAAAGAAACGAGAGGAAGCGGCTTGGGACTTGCTCTCGTTCAACAATGGGTGGAGAAGCAAAGAGGAATCATACAATTGAAACGCTCAGACTCCACTGGGAGCGTGTTCGAAGTACAGTTTCCCCTCTATCATCATGATTCTGTATAAGTCCCAACTTCTCTCTTCTCCAAGTCTCGATACGTTTACAACTTGGAAACAATTCGAAATACTGTGGAGACATCCTGTTGGTACACTCTTATCAGATTTATAACACAGCTTAGAAGGAGATACATCAATCATGAAGATGAAACAAGTTGGGATCGTATTACTAGCGGTTGGGATCGCAGGCTGCAGCAGCATAACACAGGATAACGGCGGTGGAGCAACTAATAGCCCACCAGTTACCGTCATTGACAAGAACAAGCCAGAGAAGCCTGATTCGCAAATCGATGAATCAATCACCATGGATCAACTCGAGCGACTTGACGGCCTGTATGCGCAAGATTGGCTGAACGAGAACGAATTGTTAATTGCCCAGACGAATCCGGACGCGAAGAAGATTGATTCCGACTCCGGTCCAATGAAGCCTACCCAGCTGTATATTTACAATTTGAAAACGAAGCAGGTCAAGGCGCTGAAACCGAGCGAAGACCGCGTGCAAGAAAGTCCGATTGTCTCGCCGGACGGCCAATATGTCTTTTTCCATGAAAACACCTCGTTCATGATGGACGGTGGCCGCGGTGTCCTTGTGCATTTGCCAACCGGAACTAGCCGAATAATCACGGATAAGGATAAGGGCGGACAGGAATGGGGCCAGTGGACAGACTCCAGTCACCTGATCGTCGGCAACGGTAAAGGTGCTATTCTGCAGGTTGGGACAGTTAGTAAAGACGAGGTATTACTTAGCAAAGATAAAAACGTCATGTTCGATTATGCAGCGAAGACTGGGAATATGCTCTTCTACATCAACTCTAATCCCGATAACACACTGTCGGCCTACAATCTGGAGACGAAGAAAGAGTCGATCGTGGACAAATCCGTCTGGAGAATGTCGCTGTCCCCTGACGGCAATCAGTTAGCCATGCTAAAGAGTACGGGGGATACGGAACGCACGCTGTTCCTCATGAACTCGAACGACACCTCGAAACGGACTAAGCTCGCCGTGACGACTCAGATGTACGCCTTCGATTGGTCCCCAGATAGCTCGTACTTGGCCTTCGCCGTGTATAACAAGGACAGGGACGGCATGAACGGAGTCTACGTTGCGGATGCGAAGACCGGCAAGATCGAGCAACTCGGCGATTTCCAGGATGTCGCAACCGTCGCCTGGAGCCCTTCGGGCAAGCAACTAATGGTCTCGACGAGCACATTTGTGGATAATAAGCCCAAACTCACGACTTATCGGTTAGTGTTGAAGTAATTAACAAGATTAATATGTTGATTACACCAACGGAGAACGAATTTTACAATAACAAAAAAGCGTCCAACATATTAGTCACGACTAGTATGTTGGACGCTTTTTAAATTTGAAATTTTTGATGTTAAGGTCTTGATAAATAGGAAGCAATCTTCGACATTTTTTTCATTAACTGCGGCTATCTAAAATGAGAGTAACCGGGCCCCAATTGGTCAGCGACACATCCATCATCGCTCCAAATACGCCCGTCTCCACCTGAAGACCTCCGGCTCTAAGCTCTTGGTTAAAATAATCATAAAGTCGCTCGGCTTCTGCTGGAGCTGCTGCTCCCATAAAGTTCGGCCGTCTCCCCTTGCGACAATCCCCGTATAAAGTAAACTGGGATACCGAGAGAATCGCTCCCTCAGTCTCCGTGACACTGTAGTTCATTTTACCGGCTTCATCTTCAAAAATACGCAGTCCTGCTATTTTGTCCGCCAAATATTTGGCATCCTTTTCTGTATCTTCATGCGTAACGCCAACTAACAGCATCAAGCCTTTGCCAATCTCTCCGGTCACTGCACTATCCACGGTTACTTTGGCATCCTTACAACGCTGTACTACAACTCTCATCGTACTACTCCGCTCCTTGCCCTATTGCATAATCCGATTCACTGTATATACATCCTTGACTCGTTTCACTTTATCTACAACGGATTGCAGATGTTCCGTGTTACGAATGAGAATGGTCATATGAATCATTGCCATCTTATTCTTGTCAGAGCGCCCAGTGACCGCAGAAATGTTCGTTTTACTCTCGGAAACCGCCTGCAGCACTTCATTGAGCAGTCCATTACGATCATGACCAGTAATCTCAATATCCACACTGTAGTTCGCTTCCATCGTGCCTTCCCATTCCACTTCAATCACTCTAGCTGCTTCTTCTCCGTCACCTTCACCCGGAATGTTAGGACAATCCTGGCGGTGTACAGATACGCCCCGGCCCCGTGTAACATACCCTACAATATCGTCACCCGGTACCGGATTACAACATCGTGCAAAACGGACAAGTAAATTTTCAATTCCCTTTACACTAACACCATTGGTCGGTTGATTACGTTTTTCGCCGGAAGACTTGATCTCCTTCATCTCTGAGGTGAGCTCTAAGTGATTAGCGGCTTCTTCTTGCTCTCTGCGCAGCTTCTCCGTCAAACGGGAAGCAATCTGAGAAGCGGTAATTCCCCCAAAGCCAACAGCAGATAACATATCCTCAACATCGTTAAAAGCGAATTTCTTCGCAGCTTCTAATAATTTCTCATCGGAAATCCACTCAGAAACCTCGACATTCAGACGCTTCAGCTCACGTTCAATCGCTTCGCGACCTTTTTCGACATTTTCCTCACGCTTTTCTTTTTTGAACCATTGCTTAATTTTGCTTCGCGCATGAGAGGATTGGGCAATCTTGAGCCAGTCGCGGCTCGGTCCGTAAGAATGCTTAGACGTCAGTATTTCAACAATATCGCCTGTCTTCAGCTTGTGATCCAGCGGTACGATTCGTCCGTTTACCTTAGAACCGATCGTGCGATTCCCCACTTCCGTATGAATACGGAATGCGAAATCAAGCGGTACAGAACCCGCAGGAAGCTCAATAACCTCGCCTTTAGGCGTAAATACGAACACAAGATCCGAGAAAAAATCCATTTTGAGTGATTTTACGAACTCTTCGGCATCCTTGGCCTCATGCTGCAGCTCCAATATTTCGCGAAAAAATGGCATCCGGTTCTCCGGATTCACATTATTGCTGGTACCTTCTTTGTATGCCCAGTGTGCTGCGATCCCGTATTCAGCCGTGCGATGCATTTCCCAAGTACGAATTTGCACTTCGGTCGGCTCTCCGCCAGGACCTACCACTGTAGTATGCAAAGATTGATACATATTCGCTTTGGGCATAGCTATATAATCTTTGAATCGACCTGGCATCGGCTTCCAAAGCGTATGAATAATTCCGAGGGTTGCATAACAATCCTTGATATTATCCACAATGATACGGATGGCCAAGAGGTCATAGATCTCGTTAAACTGTTTGTTTTTTGTGCTCATTTTGTTATAAACACTGTAGATATGCTTCGGGCGACCTGAAAGATCACCTTCAATGCCCATTTCATCCAGCTTGGCACGAATACGGCCAATTACGCTGTCGATAAATTGCTCACGTTCTGCCCGCTTCTTATGCACCAGATTAGCAATGCGATAGTACTGCTGCGGATTCAAGTAACGAAGTGCAATATCCTCCATCTCCCACTTAATCGCGGAAATCCCCAAACGATCAGCCACAGGACAGAAAATCTCCAACGTTTCGTAAGAAATACGCCGCTGGCTCTCTTCAGATTGATACTTTAACGTACGCATATTATGCAGGCGATCCGCTAGTTTGATAACGATAACCCGGATATCCTGCGCCATCGCAATAAACATCTTACGGTAATTCTCGTTCTGCTGCTCTTCCTTTGAGCGAAAACGGATGCGTTCCAGCTTAGTTAAGCCATCGACAAGCATCGCACAGGTATCGCCAAATTTCGCGCGGATTTGTTCCAATGAGACCGTCGTATCTTCCACAACATCATGCAAAAGCGCCGCAACAATAGATATAACATCCATTTGCATATTGACGACAATATCTGCCACCGCCAGCGGATGCAGAATGTATGGCTCCCCCGACTTGCGGATCTGCCCGTGATGAGCCTGATCGGCAAATTCATAAGCTTCCCGGATGCGGAGAAGATCTTTATCTTTTATATAGGCGCCAGCCTTATCAATTAATCGCTCTATGCCCATTCTCGTCGTATCCGTTTCCTTTCTATAATAAAATGAACCCGCAATCATTCTAAAATCTGCAGGTTCCAATCATTTCGCAAGCAACTTACGCTCTTGTTCAAAGTTGTCTATAATTATGACGCTTACGAAGGATTACGTCAACACTTGCCATCTCATGGTATTCAAGAAGTAAAAGTTATGAAAATCGGACAAATTAATAACACTTGTGAAAATGTTGTTGTAAAAATGCCCAGTTCTATTTAATCTAGTAAAGGCGGATTTTCGCTGGACAATATCATAGCCAATAAGAAAGAGGAGTGAACTCCATTGCAACGCGAAATTCAAGTTAATGAAAAACTTCCATGGGGCCCCGGTTTTCTATTAAGCCTACAGCATTTGTTCGCCATGTTTGGCAGTACAGTGCTAGTGCCTAACTTGTTCGGGGTTGACCCTGGGATGATTTTGCTGATGAACGGTATCGGCACACTGTTATACATCTGGATTTGCCGTGGTAAAATACCTGCCTACCTAGGCTCCAGCTTTGCATTTATCGCACCAGTCTTATCTGTGCTTGCCGATCATCAAGATGATCATATGAAAGGGTATTCGCTTGCTTTAGGCGCTTTCATCATCACTGGTGTTATCTTTGTACTCGTTGCTTTAATCATCCGTTATGCAGGAACAAAATGGATTGATGTCGTCTTCCCACCAGCTGTAATGGGTGCTATCGTAGCAACGATCGGACTTGAGCTTGTGCCTGTTGCCGCGCGTATGGCAGGACTTATTGCTCCTGAAGGTGTTGCAGTTGCAGACTGGACTCCTGATGGCAAAGCAATCACACTTTCTATGGTAACACTGGGCGTAACGGTAATCGGAGCTGTGCTTTTCCGCGGTTTCCCTAAAATCATTCATATCCTCATCGGTATCGTAACTGGTTATGGTTTAGCTTATATTATGAAAATGGTGGATACTGCTGCCATATCTAATGCAAATTTTTTAGCACACCCTACCATTGTTACTCCATCCTTCGATTGGAATGTAATCCTAACCATTATTCCAGTATCGCTTGTTGTAATTGTTGAGCATATTGGACATTTGCTTGTAACCAGTAATATCGTCGGTAAAGATTTGGCTAAAGATCCTGGACTTGACCGTTCCCTGATGGGTAACGGGATATCAACCATTCTTTCCGGTTTTATCGGTTCTACTCCAAATACAACCTACGGTGAGAATATCGGGGTTATGGCTTTAACTAAAGTTTATTCGGTATATGTTATTGGCGGTGCAGCGGTGATCGCCATTGTGCTTTCGTTCTCAGGGACTTTCTCCTCCGTTATTGCTAACATCCCGACACCTGTAATGGGTGGTGTATCCCTGCTGTTATTCGGCGTAATTGCCGCATCAGGTTTACGGATCTTTGTTGAGCAAAAAGTTGATTTTTCCAAGGCTACTAACATGATCATGGCTACCCTGGTACTTGTTGTCGGAATTAGTGGCACAACCCTTACTATGGGCAACGTAAAACTCAGTGGTATGGCTCTAGCTACAATTGTTGGTATCGTTCTAGCCATATTCTTCAAACTCATTGAAGTTCTTGGACTGTCCAATGATGGTGGGGAAAGCGATAAAGCTGCTCACTAATTTATTTATGAATTAATAATTCAAAAAGACTGCTCTAGATCCATTTTATGGATTAAGCAGTCTTTTTTTTGACTCAAAACTGAAATTTCCGGTTGATCGTTTAAGAAGCATTTTGATCAAAAAATGCAAAACAGCAATTCTCCGCAAGTGGTGACAGAGAATTGCTGTTGTTTGCACTTTTCAACATCATTCGATACATAAATGCCCATTTATTTCCCGGGAAAAGACAAGTTTATCGGATTAATCTTCGTAATCAACTAAAGTAATAACTTCAATTCCAGAAAGCTTATTACGTCCAGCAAGCTCAACCAATTCAATCAAAAATGCTGCGCCTACCACCTTACCACCAAGCTGCTCCACAAGGCTTACCGAAGTAGCTATAGTGCCTCCTGTTGCTAATAAATCATCAGCAATTAATACATTTTGTCCAGGCTTAATCGCATCTGTATGAACAGCAAGTGTGTCTTTACCATATTCAAGATCATACCCAACCTCGATAGTCTCATAAGGCAGTTTCCCACTCTTACGAATTGGCACAAAACCTACACCCAATGCATAAGCAAGCGGTGCACCAACTACAAAACCACGTGCTTCCGGTCCAGCTATTACGTCTATTTCTAAGTGAGCTACAAGAGCTTTCAGTGCATCAATCGCCTGGCGGTAAGCGTCACCGTCTTTTAGTAAAGTGGTGATATCTTTAAAACTAATACCTTCTTTTGGAAAGTCAGGAATCACGCGAATACTATCTTTAAAATCCAAATTTTTCATCTCCTAAAAGTTTTGTTAGCATATGCTTCATTGAGTTCAGTTCGGCAAAACTTACTTCGTAAGCGTCTGCTTTGTTTTGTTAGCATATGCTTCATTGAGTTCAGTTCGGCAAAACTTACTTCGTAATTACGATACGCCTAAACGACGTGATAACATCCAATCCTGTAGCTCAGACAGGCTACCTTCCATGAAGTACTGCTCCATTTCCGCCATCTGCCCCAGTCTAACGAAATGACTTGATGCTGTAAGACTCTTAGCTGCGGGCTGCGTAATAAAGGTCACACTTCCCTGACTTCTTTCGATAAAATCAAGCTCCTCGAACACATCTAACATTTTATTAAGCATTCGAATACTTAATGATGATTGTCGGCTTAGCCGCAGCAGCACTTCATTCTCAGGTGTTGCAACAGCAGTGATTGACGCCAGCAGTTTATAAAGTATTTTAAAATGATCCCGTGTCGGAATGATAAGTCGTTCACGACCATCCTTTATAGAATGCAACAGTGCGATATTATCAGCATTAGGAAAAGCCTTTAGTAACGCGTCAAGTTGTTCAGGCGTCTCCGGCATATCCAGTAGACATAACAATGAGACATGCCCTGATTCCTGAATTGAGTCATCCTTATTAGCGGCGCTAATGCCATCTTCTTTATCATATACCCAGAAGGACATTCCTATCAATTCAGTCTGTGGGTTCATACGACCGCTCTGAAACACTGCTGCGGCACGATATGGACCAGCACCGCTATAAGGCAGCAGCAGCTCTCTAATATGCGCAGCTTGCCGTACAGCGTCAGCAGCGCCACGGAGATCGAATAACTGAGCATCTTGAACAGATAAATCCTGGAGCATCAATTGTGGTTTCCTCGAGCCATTCCACTCGTTGATCGACAGTTCTGCCAGCACATTGATTGTGGTGCCCGCAGGAAGGAGCTTAGCCAAATCTCCTTTACCAAAAGCTAAGGCTTCAATTGTACTCTTCCCCTGCTGCAATACAATCTTCAAGTGTTTTCCTTCTTGCCCCATTGTTCGTGTCTCTTTCACGGTAGCCCCGCGAATGATAAACTTTGGCAAAGGATTTGACATCCCGAAAGGTGCAAGCCTTTCCAATTCAAGCGCGGTCTGAAGGGACAAATCAGATATCGACACTTCTGCATCAGCAGAAGTAACAGGAACGAAATGCTCCGGTGTCAACACAGTAGCCGCGTATTGATTTAATGCCGCAGCGAAGGCTTCTAAGCCGTCCTGATGCAGACTCATTCCTGCGGCTGCTGGATGACCACCGAAATGCTCCATTAAGTTAGAACAAGAGGATAACGCCGCATATATATCAAAGCCAGGAATGGAGCGGGCAGAGCCTTTGCACATACCGGTCTCTGGATGAATATCCAGAATAATCACAGGCCGATAGTAACGCTCCAGCAGTTTAGAAGCCACTATACCTACCACACCCACATTCCAACCTTGTTCAGCAAGAACAATGATATCTGGTATTTCTCCGCCCTGAGTCATCTGCTCCAGTTTTGCAGTGGCCTCCACTACAATTCTTTCTACAACCAATTGGCGTTCTTTATTGAGCAGATCAAGTTCCCCAGCCAGTTGCTCTGCCTCATCAGCATGCTCTGTTGTAAGTAAAGCCACTGCCCGTCCAGCATGATCCAGACGACCGCTCGCATTTATACGAGGCGCCATTCCAAAAGCGATATTAACCGCACTCACGGTACTCATGTTCACCCCGCTGACACCTAGTAAAGCACGAATACCAGGGAATCGAGAGTTTCGCATACTGACTAACCCGTTTCGAACAATCTCGCGATTCTCGTCTAGAAGCGGCATTAAATCCGCTACAGTACCGATAGCAGCTATTTCCGCCCATTCTTCGGGAGTTTCCTCCCCTAACATAGCCTGGGCAAGCTTATAAGCTACCCCCACACCCGCCAATCCTTTGAAGGGATATGGACAGTCGGGCAGCTTCGGATTAATCAGCGTGTAAGCCTCAGGGAGAAGCTCTGGTGGCTCATGATGATCCGTGACGATCACATCGATCCCGAGTTCATTAGCGTAAGCAATCTGATGATAGGCGCTAATGCCAGTATCTACAGTAATAATTAAGGATACACCCTGCTGTAGAGCCCAATCCAAAGCATGATTATGCAGCCCGTAGCCCTCATTCGAACGGTGCGGGATATAAATATCAAAGGAAGCGCCCAAGTAACGTAGCAAATGAATCATTAATGCGGTACTGGACACACCATCGGCGTCATAGTCACCGTAAATAAGAATATGTTCTTCTTCTTTTAAAGCCTTTCTAATTCTGGGAACCGCTTCGGCCATTCCTTTTAGGAGGAACGGATCATGCGAAGCTTCCACACCGCCATCCATGAACGATAGAGCCTCATGCGGCGTATTCATTCCTCTAGTCACTAATAGTGAGGATAAGAGCGGAGAAATAGAAAGGCTCCGGGCCATATCCCTTACGATGTCGGGATCGGCTGCCGGAGATTGCCATCTTGTTTTTGAATAAAGCAATAGCGCTCACCTTTCTCTCACCTTGCGAACTACTGAAGCAACGTCGGAATATCATTATCCGCCAATTCATAGTTACTTTTGTATGGATATCCGGGGTCATAAGGAACTACGTCCATGTGTACCTCACCAACATGAACAAACCGGTGTTGTAATAACTTTCTTGCACATTCCGATATATCCTGTGCTTCCATCACCGTTATTCGCGGATTTACACTGATCTTCACATGCAGATTCACATAATTTCCTTGCTCAAGCGCCTTCAAATGTTCCACACGGATAACGCCGTGAACACGTTGTACAGTTTCAATAAAATTAGCTGCCTCCTCAGAAGGTAGCTCCTGCACATTCTTACCATTTACCGTACTAACAATGAGTATATAGCCTTTACGAAGTATTAAGCATCCAGTTAAAAGTGCGGCAATAGGGTCCATATAGAGTAGAGGATGCCAATAGGTCCCTCCCATTGATAATGATATCCCAACTAATACTGTGATAGAAGTATATAAACTGAAACGATGACTATTGGTATAAGCAGCATGACTGCCATCACCTATTTTTTTAAAGTACCGATATTGATATTGAAATACAGCTTCTTTAAATACAATAGATAGCAAGACAGTTACAAGTGCAAGTTCACCGCGAGTAGATGACTGTCCTTCGGTTAAGTCACGGATTGCAGAGAATACGATCTGCAGCCCTCCCATTAGGATTAATACCGAAAAAAGTATAGCTAAAAGCGGTTCCTTACTCCCCCGCCGATCTTCTATCCGTTGCTTGCTCTTTCTGTTCTCTTCAGAGCGCCACGGAAGAATATCCGCCAATTTAGCTGCAGCATCTGCTCCGGAGTATAAAGCATCGCCCATTAATGCCTTGCTACCTGAAATATAGCCAAAACTACCCTTAGCTACTGCCAAAGTAACATCGCTGATGATCCCTGTCCAAGCAACCGTCTTGCTTTGCGGTGATCGTTCTTTATTCATACGAGGCCCCCCTTACCACTAGCAAGTAATCTCATGATGATACAATACACATGACATACTACCCCAAAGATTTCGAAAGCCGCGTCGCATTTGACGCGGCTTTCTTAAATTATAAAGTTGATGTTTTTTTCATTCAAGTGTAGCCATGTTATTTCTCTTGAGACATTAACCTTTAGCTGGGCTACTCTTTACCTTTGTCTTCTCACGCTTCTTAAGCAGTAGCCACACCGGACTTGCAATAAAGATGGAAGAGTACGCTCCGAATAGCAATCCGATAACCATCGCAAGCGAGAACATCTTGATGGACTCTCCTCCGAGAATTAACAGGAAGAACGCCGCAATAAACACGGTAAATGCTGTGTAGAGAGAGCGCATAAGGGTCTGAGCCACACTCTTATTCACAAGTTCTTTCAAGTCTTCATAGGTCTTCTGTTTACCAAAACGTAAATTCTCACGGATACGGTCAAAGATAACGATCGTATCATTGATGGAATAACCGATAATCGTAAGCACCGCTATAATAAACGTCAAATCCACTTCCAAACGGAAGATAGAGAAGATGGCAACGACCATAAAGGCATCATGGATCAGTGAAACGATAGCTGCCAATGCAAACCGCCATTCAAAACGGATGCTTACATAAATGATAATCCCTAGACAAGAAATGAGAACCGCATAGATCGCATTACGTGCAAGTTCTTTAGACATTTCAGTATCCACGGTGTTAATCTCAAACGATGCCTTATCGTCCAGCTTCAAGATCTCTGCTTTAAGCGCTTCATCTTGTTGCTCATCAAGTACTTGATCGTAACGAACGTTGACCCGTTCACTTCCTAACGTAATGCTTGGCTCACTTGAAATCCCAACTTTTTCAACCGCTGAATTAACTTCTTCCAATGTCAAATTCTTTGACAGAGAGATATCAACATTAGATCCTGCTTTGAAATCAACGCTGTAATTCAATCCAAAGGTTGCTAGGAAAATCAAACCTGCCACTGTAAGAGCAATGGAAAAAACATAGAAAAATTTACTCAAATGTACGAAATCAAGCTCTTTCTTAAAGCGCACGAATATCACTCTCCTTAACACCGAAACTCTTCGGTTTGTTCAGCTTACCCGCTTTAACAAGCTGGCTAAGCAACCAGTGGGAGAAATAAAGATTCGTAGCGATACTCAGTACGATTTCCACAATCAGTACCAATGCGAAACCTTTGACTGCACCTGTACCGAAGGCGAACATGACAGCCGCCACAATAACAGTTGTGACATTGGAGTCCATTACTGTCCGGAAAGAGGATTTATTACCTGCTTTAACAGAGGAAAGTACACTTTTACCACTGCGCATTTCTTCCCTTATCCGTTCATTTGTAATGATATTGGCATCGACGGCCATCCCTATACCCAGAATAAACGCGGCTATACCAGGCAATGTCAATGTAAAGTCCGCAAAGACAAAGACCACAATTAGCAACCATGTATGCAAGATCAGTGCAAAACTAGCCAAGAGACCTGGCAAGCGATACATACCGATCATGAAGATAAGGATAATCAAAGAACCTATTAAGCCAGCTTTGATCGTTTGTTCAAGCGACTGTTTACCAAGTGTTGCACCCACACTTTGGGAGTATTTCTCAGTAAGTTTCAGTGGCAACGCACCAAGATTAATAGTGTCAGCCAGTTCACGTGCTTCTTTAATTGTATACTGACCGGAAATAGACGCACTACCATCGGTAAGTACTGCTTGTACCGTAGGGTCCGATAGTTTGTTCTCATCCAAATAAATTGCGAGATTCTTTCCTAAGAGGCGTTTAGTAATCTCTGCGAATTTATCCTTGTCTTTTATTTTGATACTGATGATTGGCTGATTCAGGTTATCCCGTCCAACCTCTGCTGCACCTTCAACAAAATCACTACCTACCAGTTCGATCTTGCTGTAAGTACCTTCAGCGTCACCTTCAGCAGCACTACGGAAAGTCAGAACTGCAGGCTCCTTCATCTTCTTACGAACCTCTGCTTCATCAGTAACGCCCGCAATTTTCAAACGAATACGATCAGTACCTTCAGTTGTAACCTCTGGTTCACTGGTTCCGAGCGCATTAGCCCGTTTTTCCAAACTTTCTGCTGTTTTCAACAGTGAAGCTCGGGACAATGCAGCTCCCGCTTCCATAGGCTCTGCATGGTACAGAATCTCAAATCCGCCTTTCAGGTCAAGACCAAGTCTAACCTTGTCCAGCAGTCCAGGAGTAGTAAATACCATGACGCCTGTCAAAACGAGCACGGTAATAATAAAGCCCATTAGTCTCTTCATGCTCTAGCTAGTTCCCCTTTCATTAACTCAATATTCCTATTATAGCTACACGCGAAATGACCGTCAATTCACAGCATGGACATAGCTATACTCACACAAAGAAACGGCCGCCCCTGCTCATAACAGCAAGACATCCGTTTATATAGGAAATGTGAAGTTATTATTCTCTCACTTTACAGCTTTATGTACCTATTCGCAAAAAGAAACGGAGTGTTTGTTATTCAGTTCAACCCCCGATAGGCCGCTATAGTCAAATAAGTCATGTAACTATTGGCTTTTAAGGAATAAATATCATTTACCAGCTTATGCAAGGGAGGCATCCCGTCCTTATCATAATTACGACTGATACAATCCCAAATATCCTTGCTGGTTACATACTCATAGCCGAGGAGCCGGAATTCTTCAGCTTTGCTGCGGCACATGGCTTCGATTTCTTCACTATGTTGATCATGATTCCACTGTTCCGATTCCACGTGATGACACCTCCAAAGATCGCTCGTGTGCGTATGCTTACCATAAGTATTCGACCCAAGTTCTCTGCTTTCCTCCTTCCGTCACAAAAAGTTACAACTACTAAAACAAGGCATGCAGGGATAGGGGTACAGCATATCCATAAGAATAGACAAGTTGGCCAGCGTTTCATTTCATTTGGGGAAGAAGGCGTGACCTTTGAGGAAACAGAGCTTTATTCAAGGAACTTTAATCTTGCTTGCCGCCGGCATCATTAATCGAATGCTTGGATTTATACCCCGAATTGCTTTGCCGCGCATCATTGGAGCAGAGGGCGTAGGTCTATATCAGCTCGTGTATCCTTTTTTTATCGTGCTGGTTACTGTCATTACAGGCGGTATTCCTCTGGCTATTGCTAAAATGGTGGCGGAAGCTGAGGGAGAGAACCGCCCTGAGAAATCGCGGCAAATTTTACGGACTGGCCTTACCCTTAGTGTCGGACTAGGGATCTTCTTTACCATTGTTGCGCTGGTCAGTGCTTCATGGGTCTCCAATGTGCTCTTAACAGACCGCCGAGTTTATTATACTTTTATTGCCATGATCCCAATGATTGGAATTGTTGCTGTATCTGCGATCTACCGTGGTTATTTCCAAGGCAGGCAGAACATGATTCCTTCCGCACTTTCTTCGGTTTTCGAGTCTATCGTGCGAATATTTTTTATGCTGTGGTTCTCATGGCTGCTGCTACCTAAAGGTATCGCTTTAGCTGCTGCAGGGGCGATGCTCGGTGTAACTGTGGGAGAGATTGGCGGAATGTTAGCCATTCTGTGGCAATATTATGTCATCACGAAAAAAGATAAAAAAACAACCCCCATCCTAGAGCAGCAGCCGGTCGAACAGGAGAGTATACCCTCTAATCCAGAAGCTGTAAAATCAACCTCCCCCATACTGCGGCGTTTACTAGGTGTATCTATTCCTGTAACGGCAAGCCGACTTGTGGGCTCTTTTTCCTATCTACTGGAATCAATAATTACCGTACGTAGTCTTGCATTGGCAGGAATCGCAACAGCCGCAGCGACTGCGCAGTATGGGTCTTTACAGGGAATGGTGATTCCATTACTGTTACTTCCCGGAGCTTTGACCTCCTCCCTTGCGGTGTCTTTGGTCCCATCCTTATCCGAGGCTGCCGCGAGAAAGGACTTGCCTACCATTCACAAACGAATGCATCAAGCCCTTCGACTCGCTCTGGTAACTGGCGCTCCCTTTGCTGTTCTTATGTATGTCTTGGCGGTCCCACTATGTAATTTGTTATACGGCAATGCGGACACCGCTCCAATGCTAAAACTGATGGCCCCTTTCGCTTTGTTCCTCTATGTTCAAGCCCCCTTACAAGCTGCGCTTCAAGCTATGGATAAACCGGGCAGGGCACTCATCAATACCCTTATTGGGGCAGTAGTCAAAATCATTTTGATTGTTATATTAGCTTCACAGCCTGATTACGGAATCTACGGCGCAATCATTGCCATAATTGTGAACAGTGTTCTTGTTACTCTACTGCACGGGTACAGCGTGGTCAGTCTAATTTCATTATCCTTACGAATAACTGATACCATTAAGACCTTATGTGCGATGATCATTATGGGAGCGGGCGTGCGTTATGTATACATCTCCATTCCCATTGCAGATGCACAATGGATTCAATTTTTATTTGCCTCTGCGATAGGAATGGCCCTGTATTTCGGTATCAGTCTATTAGCTGGTCTTATCTCACTTCGTGATTTGGATCGACTGCCGTTCATTAAGCGCTGGCTTTAGAATGGTTATCTGTTATCCAAACGGTCAACATACACTCGGCCTTTATGATCAATGGAGCAAAGAAATACATCCCGGAAATCTGATACTCCCTTTTGGCGAATCTGGGTTCTCAGCCAGAACCTTGTTTTCCCTATCATCTCTAAATTATGATCCTGGACCTTTCCATCCATAATCAGTGGAATAGGAAGCCCTTCATATCTGATTTTGTTCTTTGGCAGCTTTACTTTCTGACTGCTTACATCTGCATCCTCATCGTTCTTATTGTTCTCAGCAACTGAACTGCTATTGCCTGTTTGATTGGAAGATGAAAGTCCTTTGTCTTTTTCAAAAACGGTAAGCTGACCACTGGGCTCCAGAATCGCAAATTCCACATCTGCAGGACTAGCTATGTTCTGACCTCGCAATTGCTGCAGCAGATCATCAATATTGTACCTTTGTTTACGCATCTCTCCCCGGTGCAGCTTACCTCCAGAAATAAGTATGCTCGGTTTACCGTCCATTAACAGCCGAATCTTTCTACTCTTAAGACTGAGCTGAGCAACCACAACCTGAATGATAACCAATGTGGCCATCGGAACCAGACCTTCGTAAATCGGGCGATTAATATCCTCGATCACAAAAACAGCAATCTCAGCAATCATAATTGAGATCGTTAGATCAAATACAGATAACTTACCGATTTCCCTCTTCCCCATGATACGCATGCACAGGAATATGAAGAAATACATCAGCACGGTCAAGAAAATATGGGTAGTGATATGCTGGGACATATAGCTTCGCTCCCCTCCACTCTCACCCGCAGACTTGTTTTCTCGGGCGGATTAATGTAACCCTATTCTGACCGCTCAGCACAGGGAACATTCGGAAGCGAACATATTAATTAATGGTAAAAAGGCTGCAATGCCCATTCTTGTACTATTGGGGCAAGCCTCCCCATACAATGAATAATAACTTATGTAGATTATTTTTCTAAAAAAACTTTAGGAGGTTGTACCATGTATTTAATCCGGCGCCTGTTCTCATGGAGAATAGCCAATCCTGTGTTATCTGGTCTATGTCGATCCTTCCTTTGGATGCTGTTTGGCGCGTTTGTCCTCTCTCTTTTATTATGGGGCAGCGGTCTCAAGGAGCAAGATCTCTCAATGTACACTTATATAGTACACGGCATAGCCGCAGCATTCGGAGGACTAACCGCCGGTCGCAGAGCCACGAACAAAGGCTGGTATCAGGGAAGTCTTACAGGAGTCTTTTACGGGATTATCGTTCTGCTAATTGGATTTCTGGCTCTGGATAGCTCACCTTCTGGTGTTGATCTTCTTTGGGTGCTGGCTGCTGCAGCAATTGGAGCGCTTGGCGGAATGTTTGGGGTTAATTTACAGAAAAGCTAAAATTATTATTTCATTAAATTCGAAACATTCCTTGAAAATATGTTAAACTGTGATCATCTGACTTCATAAAGAGAATCAAGGAGGCTTCGAATGCTTTGTTTTACCAATCAATGAACCATATTGTTTTGTACACAGTTGCATTAGTAGTGATATTAATATGGATTGGCGCTCGTCGTAATCCCATCATGGCATTAGTTGAAATTGGGAAAGAGATGCTGCGATCCTATAAGTTTTTGCTACTGATGGCAGGAATGTTTGGTGTACTGGTCTTGAATAAATATGAACTGCAAATTGAAGAAAAAATGCATCTTGCCTCAGACTATACATCCTTTGTATTTGGACTAGAGGGGCATTTTGTCCAAGCTGTTCAGGATATATTCTATAGTCCATGGCTAACGCCTATCATAGTTTTCTTCTACATTTTCATGCTTCAATCTGTACTAGCAGCTTCTCTAGGTGTTTATCTGTTAGATAAGAACCGTGTGATGCTGTACGCAACCTGCTATGCTATTATCATTAACTATGCCGTAGCGATTCCATTCTACCTATATTTCCCTGTAAATGAGGTATGGTCCTATGTACCTGCAGGTGTTAGGTTTACTATGCTGGATGTATTTCCGAAGTTTGAGCAAGAGTACCGCCCTCTATCCGGTCTCAACAACTGCTTCCCGAGTCTACATACGTCCATTTCCGTTACAATGGCACTACTGGCATTCCGTTCAGGAAACCGCCGCTGGATGGTCATTACGAGTATTTCCGCAGTCGTAATCGTCTTTGGTATTTTCTATCTGGGCATTCATTGGCTTACAGATATGATAGGCGGCACTCTGCTAGCAGTCTTGGCTTCTACAGTTGGTGTTCAGCTTGCCAAATTGACTTTACGGGGACGTGAAGAATCGCTCACAGTTCGCAGCCGAATAACGGATATGCGTTAAACGAATAGATCACTTTGAAAAATGAAAGTCAAAAAAGCGGTGTCCCTCATAAAGAGAGACACCGCTTTTTATGTAGTTAATACAGATAAAACTATACTTTCTCCTCCACATCCGTCGCAACGGAGTGACTAATGGAACCGCGATCAAAGGTCAGTTTAGTTACATCATTAACCCGTAGAACCACGATATCATCGGAGATTTCCATGATCGTACCGTGAAGACCACCAATTGTGACGATCTTGTCGCCCTTTTTCAAAGCCTTTAACATCGCATTACGAGTTTTGGTCTTCTTTTGTTGCGGACGAATCAGCAAGAAGTAGAATACTACAAACATAAGTACAAATGGACCTACAAGACCTAGTATACTACCTCCACCTGTTGCTGCTGCATATTGAAACATATTTCTCCCCCTTTCAAAGTACATTAAGGCATTAAATTCAACCTAGAAGCCTTTAAGATTATCATATAATCCGTATTTTGCGAAAAACTCATCGCGAAAATCAAGCAGCCGATCTTCCTTGATGGCTTCACGTACTTTACGCATCAAATCCAACAGGAAGTGTAAGTTATGGTATGTCGTCAATCGAAGTCCGAAGGTTTCATCGGCTTTGATTAGATGGCGCAAATAAGCGCGGGAATAATTCCGGCATGTGTAGCAATTGCACTCCGGATCAAGCGGCCCAAAATCGCGGGCATACTTTGCGTTGCGTACAACGAGTCTTCCCTGACTGGTCATCGTTGTTCCATTTCGAGCAATACGAGTAGGCAGAACACAGTCAAACATGTCCACTCCCCGGATTGAACCTTCCAGCAGTGCATCAGGTGAACCAACGCCCATCAAATAGCGCGGTTTTCCTTGTGGCAGCAGGGGAACTGTATAATCCAGCACTTCATACATTAGCTGCTTGGACTCTCCGACGCTGAGCCCCCCAATAGCATACCCCGGGAAATCCATGGAAGTCAAATCAGCCGCACTCTGACGCCGAAGATCCTCATACATACCACCTTGCACGATAGCGAATAGACCTTGATCATTCGGACGAGCATGACTTTTCAGGCAACGTTCCGCCCAGCGTGTTGTACGCTCCAGTGATTTTTTCACGTAATCATATTCAGCTGGGAATGGAGGACACTCATCGAATGCCATCATGATATCAGAGCCAAGTGCGTTCTGAACCTCCATAGCTACTTCAGGAGACAAGAACTTCTTGTCCCCATTTAGATGAGAACGGAAATGAACGCCTTCTTCTGTGATCTTGCGCATGTCACTGAGCGAGAATACTTGAAACCCACCGCTATCCGTCAGAATAGGACGGTCCCAGTTCATGAACTTGTGCAGTCCGCCTGCTTCACGAACGATATCATGTCCCGGTCTCAGGAAAAGATGGTACGTATTACTCAAAATAATATGAGCATCCATTTCTTTCAGTTCTTCTGGACTCATTGTCTTGACTGTGGCTTGTGTGCCGACAGGCATAAATGCAGGTGTCTCAATCACACCGTGTGGAGTGTGGACTCTTCCAAGTCTTGCTCCTGATTGTTTGCACGTTTTGATGTGCTCATAAGTAATTGCTGCCATAAGTTAACCCATCCTCTTACCTTAGTAAATAAACATTGCATCTCCAAAGCTAAAAAACCGGTACTTCTGTTTTATCGCTTCTTCATAAGCAGCTAAAATATGTTCCCGACCTGCCAAAGCACTAACCAACATTACCAAAGTTGACTTCGGCAAATGAAAATTAGTAATTAACGCATTGACTACACTAAACTTATATCCCGGATAGATGAAAATATCCGTCCAACCACTACATTCAACAAGCGGACCGCCTTCACATTGTCTTCCGACCGTCTCAAGTGTCCGACAAGAAGTCGTTCCAACCGCAATAATGCGGCCACCTTGTTCCTTGGTAGCATTTATAGTGTCTGCTGTTTCTTGAGACATTACAAAATACTCTGAATGCATAACATGCTCTTCAACCTTCTCAACAGACATCGGACGGAACGTACCGAGACCCACATGAAGTGTGATATAAGCGATATTTACACCCTTTGCCTCAATCTGTTCCAACAGTTCTTTGGTAAAATGAAGCCCTGCTGTAGGAGCAGCTGCCGATCCCTCATGCTTAGCATAAACGGTCTGATATCGTTCACGATCATCCAGTGTTTCCTTAATATAAGGAGGCAGTGGCATCGTTCCCAGCCTGTCCAAAATCTCTTGGAAAATACCCTGATAAATGAAGCGAAGCGTTCGGCCGCCCATATCAGCCTCGTCCTCGATAACAGCACGAAGCTCATCACTAAAGATGATAACCGCTCCTGTCTTAAGCTTCTTGCCCGGCTTAACAAGCGCTTCCCATCGATCGTCTCCCAAATTCTTTAGAAGAAGCACTTCAGCCTTAGCTCCCGTATCTTCTTTAACCCCAAACAATCTGGCAGGAATGACTCTCGTATCATTCAGAACGAGCGTATCTCCCGGTTGAAAATAATTAATAATATCGGTAAAATGCCGGTGAGCCAGCGCCCCATCCTCCTTATTTACTAGGAGTAGTCTAGAAGAGCTACGGTCAGAGAGTGGTGTCTGGGCAATTAATTCTTCCGGCAAATGAAAATCATATGCGTCTACATTCATGGTCTGTCTTCATTCCTTAACTATAGTAACGTTCTGATAATAGTGTTGCAATATCTGCTTGTAATCATACCCGCTGTCAGCCATGCCTTTTACGCCCCATTGTGACATGCCTAGACCATGACCGTATCCTTGGCCAATGAATAGAAAGCCCGAACTGTTAGTAATCGCTCTGGCTGATGAATCCCCGCCCATCACTACAGTTCCACTGCCGTTTACATTAACCTTACCTGATGCAGAGAGTACACCTGCGCTCTGTGAACTTCCAATCGTGCTAGTAGCACCGTCAGCGCCTAATACAGTATAACTTCCGGCTGGTACAATATCAAACAATGTACTTGGCAATCCATTAAACGCAGAACGGAACATATCAGGATATTTCACATCCAGTGACTGCCCATTTGCTTTCACCTGAATCGCTCTTCCAGAAGGACCGCGCTGAGTAACCTGCAAATTAAGGATGCTGGAAGGGAGCGTGCTGGTTGTTTTCCCCTGCAAGCTTTTTAGAAGGTCGGCAGAGGTATATGGCCCTTTGATCCAGCTATAGCTGCCGGACTCATAAACTTTATCCAGAACAACTGCATTCTCGCCTGGATTCAACTTACCTACCGCGCTTACACTACTTTCAACAGCAGGAAGGGGTCGTACATTGACATCTTTAGTGGTAGCTGTCGCGATGTCCAGTCCCGCTGCAGTTTTATTCCCTGTCAATTTAATGTTATCCTCACGTGCGTATCCTGAGGTGCCATTAGCGAGCAGTAAATAATACCACTGCTTAGCGGTCGCGGTAGCTGCAACATCCTCTTTGCTGGGAACACTGGCGAATGCATCTCCACCATTGCCCCATACCTCCGATGGATCAGCTGTTACACCGCCACTGTTCGAGGAGAACACGGCCTCCACAACTTTGCCACCACTCATCAACACTTCACCGGCAGTAGCATCCACAGCCTTAATAATGACAGGAGCCTCTGATCCAATTCCGTTATATACCTGACTCAATGTAGAATCTACTACATTCGCTACATCAAAACGGTTGCCTTGCGCCATTGCATAACTTCGGGCGGCGACAGCCTGAGCTTTTAGAGCTTCATCCGGCCAGCTGGAGGAAACCTCTCCTCCAACCACTGCGTACAAATATTGTTCCAGTGGCACTTCATTGATAACCGCTAGGGAGCCTCTCAAATTACTTAACTCCATATTTCCACGATAGGTACGCTTGGATCTTTCTTCGAGCTGAATTCCAGCCTCATTGCCAACTGCCAAAAACTTAGCATCATTTCCGGAAACCATATAATGATTAGCCTGTATTTCATTGCTAAAATCAAGCCCAGCATCTACACGCAACATTAACCCGGGTGAAGTCGCAGCAGATCCAGCCAGCTGCGGCAATGCTGCAGACACTGCAGTCTGAACAGCAGCCAAATCTTTATCGTTCGCAGCTTCGCCAACCCATACTTCATACTGAGCGCTGCCATCACTTCCCGACAATAACACCTTCCATGCATCAAAACCAGCAGCTGTAATACTACTCAGAGCACTATCAGCTTCTTGTTCCGAAGAATAGCGACCCGCCGATAAATGCTTATCGCCTTTCACTGCAGGGGTTTGATCAGCAGGAATACCGAGCCCTGCCTTTACTACACGGGCAAGCCCATCCTTGGCAGCAGCTTCACTGGCATAGACCCCTGTATACAACTGGTACACATTGGTTCCATTTCTAGAAATCATAAAAATCTGAGGCTTATCAGAAGTAGACTGAAGCTTTTTAGCCGCATCAGCAGCTGTTTTCCAGCTTGAAGTCTCCATTACCTTCACTCTATAACCATCCACACTAACACGAATTCTGCTCTGCGCAGGCACCGATAACAAAGGAGCGCTCCCTGGTTGGTTTGACATCAAAGTAAAGCTTTGTGTTGATTGCATAGTTACTACTGGCACGGTAGATTTATATTTACTACCAATATCGGCATAAAGGGCAACTCGTATCGTACTATTAGAATCGGCATGACTGGCACCCGCAGGGATCAAGAGACTTCCCACAGCAATTGCAGCTGCTAGCAATCCTTTGCTTAGTGGAGCTATACCTCTCCATTTCATCTTCGTATGCTTCATCCAGCATCCTCCTTTTGAATGTAGTTACTGACTCAGTGCTGCTCCGGAGGGAGCGGAAGGCCTAAGTGATGATAAGCGGCCGGGGTTACAATTCTTCCACGAGGACTCCGCTGCAAGAATCCGATCTGCAGCAGGTAAGGCTCATAAACGTCCTCAATCGTCTGACTTTCCTCACCAATTGTGGCAGCAATCGTATCCAGCCCTACAGGACCGCCACGAAAGCTTGAAATCATTGCTCTTAACATCTTGTGATCGATGCTATCCAACCCGCGTGGGTCTACTTGTAGCATCCTCAGGGCTTCCCCAGAAATCTCAGGGGTTATAATCCCGTCTCCGCGCACTTGAGCAAAATCACGAACTCGCTTCAATAGTCGGTTCGCAATCCGCGGCGTTCCCCGGGAACGAAGCGCTATCTCTTCCGCCGCATCACCGATAATCTCAATCCCTAAAAGATCTGCATTTCGAGCCACAATGTAGCTCAGCTCATCTATCGTATAGTACTCCAAGCGGCTGACCACTCCGAAGCGATCACGCAGTGGCGCTGACAATAGCCCGGCACGGGTGGTAGCACCTATAAGTGTGAAAGGCGGCAGATCCAATCGTACCGAACGGGCACTTGGTCCTTTGCCGATCATGATATCCAGCGCGAAGTCTTCCATCGCCGGATACATAACCTCCTCCACCGTCCGGTGCAAGCGGTGAATTTCATCGATGAACAGCACATCGCCTTCCTGCAGGTTCGTCAGCAGGGCGGCTAGATCTCCCGGCCGCTCTATAGCAGGACCGGACGTGGTTCGTAAATTCACACCCAGCTCATTGGCGATAATGTTCGCGAGTGTTGTTTTACCGAGACCTGGAGGCCCGTAAAGCAGCACATGATCCAGCGCTTCACTTCTCATTTTGGCCGCTTCGATATATATTTTCAGGTTTTCTTTTACCTGATTCTGTCCGATATATTCTCCCAGATAACGAGGGCGTAAGCTTAATTCTACCGCCTGCTCGTCCATCATCAAATTTGCGGATATGATCCGGTCATCCATTCCTATCGCTCCCTTTCTTCAGGATGTGTTCGGCTTTATTTAGCAATGTATAACAGCCCCAGTGCCTTCTTCATTAACACATCTACAGTCCCTGTCTCTGCTCCCTCTTTCTTCATAGCGAGCCACACGCGATCCAATTCACTTTCGGTATACCCCAATCCTTTAAGAGCATCTCTAGCTTCTTGCCAAGCTAATCCATCCGCCCTTTCTTCCATCGGCACTGCAAATAATCCCGTTTGCATCGAGGCCATACTGAGTCCGTCCAGCTTATCCTTCAAATCTAGGATCATCCGCTGCGCCGTTTTTTTGCCAATGCCCGGCAGTTTCGTTAGGAAGGTGATATTCTCTTGGTAAATTGCCGAAATCAACTGATCTGGAGTTCCCCCTGTCAGTATTCCGAGTGCAACCTTCGGACCGATCCCAGATACCTCTATCAACTTGCGGAACAATCTTTGCTCCTCCCGTGTCGGAAACCCGAACAGCAGCGTAGCATCTTCACGTGTTTGATAGTGAATATAGATCGTTACAGGCCCTTCTACTTTAGCAAAAGTATAAGGGTTCGGGCAGAACACCCGATAGCCTACTCCTTGCACATCCAGCACCACATATTCTGACTCCAAATGAACGACGGGTCCTCTTAAGAAATCTATCATTTTCGCAATACCTCATTTAATTTAGAATTAAGACTGCTCGAATGGGCATGACATACCGCTACCGCAAGTGCATCCGCTACATCATCCGGTTTAGGGATTGCCGATAATTTCAACAACAGCTTCACCATTTCCTGTACCTGCCGCTTCTCTGCCTTACCATAACCAACAACAGCCTGCTTCACCATCATCGGTGTATATTCCGAGACGGGTAGGCCGCGCTGTACAGCAGCTAATATCGTTACTCCGCGGGCCTGCGCTACTGGCAATGCTGTTGTAACATTACGTGCGAAGAACAACTTCTCTATCGCTACAGCATCAGGTTTATATTTATCAATGAGCTGACCCATGCCTTCATAGACATGCAGCAAACGTTCTTCCTCAGGTGTATGAGCCTCAGTCTGGATACAACCATATTGGACCGGGGTCAACTTATGACCTTCCTTATCTACAAAGCCAAAACCGACAATCGCCAGCCCTGGATCAATTCCCAAAATGCGCAAGCACGATCTCTCCTCTATAACAGGCAGTTTATTCCACCGTTTTCATCCATTACTCCGCAATGAAGCGAACATATGTATTCCTTCAAACCATTATAGCAAAAATACCCCTTCCGGGAGAAAAAAAGTTTCCCCTTTGATGCGAAATGACAACTTTAGGCCTACAATGGGAACTTTAAACTTTCTTATATTTGCAAAAAAAAGCTGCCCTATAGCCATTAATAATGACTTTAGGACAGCTCGTATGCTTTTGATGCTATTGCTTGTTCTGCATGACATGTTCGGCAGCCTCACGCGCATAGTCACTGAAGGTGGACAACACGCTGTTGTACTCCTCTATATCCTGCACACGAATGCCTTCATGAAGCTCTTTCCACATATTTTCCGGTAAAGAGGACTTTAAGGAACCCATATCCATTTGAAAAAAAGTCTTCAAAACCTTTTCCTGCACCGGGGGTCCTTTAAATAATTTCAAATTCCCAAAAGCATCGACACCGATGTAGGCTTCTTTTTTCGTAAGGGTCGAGAGATCATTCACTTTTTGTTCCAGCCACAAATCTCCCTCGCTGCTGATCCAACCGTTCCAAGCAGGGTGTTCGTTAATAATTTTCTTAAGCTGAAGCGGGTTCTTTACACCCGGCAATGTCTGAATTTCTTCCCCGGATACATACGATATTTTTAAATGAACGGTTCTACTGAGTCCGCTTTGAGTGATTGTCTGCAACAGTTGTTCGTTATTTAAAGCAGCCTTCTCTTTCTCCTCACCGCTGTCCACGCCTACTTTAAACACAGCTGCGGCCAATTCACTTTCAGTACTATCCGCCAAGCTAGAATTCGTCAGCAGTCCACTGATTTCCTCAGGCACCTGCATACTGCGCCAAGCTAGTAAAGTAAAAGCCACACAAGCTGCTCCTACCCAAAGCGCTTTTTTCCAACGTCTCCATCGCTGCCAAAGTTGTTTTTTTATGCGCGACACGTTAATCCCTTCATTCTGGTTTTTCCCTATTGTGACCTGAGAAGGGATCATTTATGCGCTTTTCTGTGAATAATCGATATTTTATTACAATTACAAGGTTGACCTTACAGTATAGTTCAGGCGTTAGGAATAACCGGCAGCTTCACATGGCTTGGATATTCACTATTATGGTAAACCGTCTGCAGCACTGTAATCGCCTCTGTATCTTCATACGGGTTACCGCCAGTATTCGTATTAGGGAAAGCAACGAATTTACTGGACGAGGTAATCGAGAAACGAATTCGGTGTCCTACCGCAAATCTGTGAGCAATATTCGGCATGAAAATATCGTATTCCTCCACTTGGCCAGGAGTGAGCAGTTCTGGTGCATCAAACCCGTGACGATATTTTGCTCTGACAATATAGTTAGATAACCGGATAGAGTCTCCATGTTCATTTACATCACTAAGCGTAACTACCCAATCCGTATCCTTACCTGTGCTGGCAGCGTAGATGATAGCAGACAATTCGCCAGCTATAGTCAATTCTTCTGTCAACACCTCACTAGTGTACACAAGAATATCATTTCGCAGCTCATATTTTCTCAAGTTTTCAGGCTCTCGTTCCCCGCTATCATCCATAGGATCATTTGGGTTATAGACATAAGTATCTTCTGGTGAATGCTCCTCTGGCGCTGTAAGCAGCTTCCCATCTCCTTGTCCTGAATTAGCCCGGCCACCACTGGAAAGGTAAAACGGCGTAGTTGTTGCTTCAACCGGTGTCCAATCCTCCGATGTTCTCCACTGATTCTCACCAACGACATAATAAGAGGCTCTAGGCTCCTGATCTATTCCGTTCGGAATGCCTTTGAGGAAGCGGTCAAACCAGCGCAATACAGAAACATCATAATCATAAACCACTGCATCATTGCCGAAGCTTACACCCTCATAGTCTCTGGCCCGGTTTGGACCATGCTCCCAAGCTCCTAAACGGATTTTGCGATTCGGCACATCATGTTCAGTCAGCATTCTCCAAGTCTCCGATACACCTGGGCTGTCACCGTCATACCAGCCTGAGATTACATACATAGGGACATTCACCTGATCCCCACGCTCTGTAAAGGTACAGTTTCTCCAGAAATCATCATACTCCGGATGCTGGCTCCATAGATCCCATGGTCCGGATGCTTTACCGATCATTTGTTGAGGAATCTCCTTAATCGGTCTTGCATCGACGGCCGCTTCTGGGTTCACCGTAATGCCCCCAAAAATATCAAAATCCGTTCGGGTGCCTACAGATTGTGCAAGCGTCCAAGACAAGAGTGGCCAAGAGCAAAGCGTTCCACCCTTACGCGCCGTATCTACAAACGGTGAGCCGACATTCACTTCATCCACAACAGCCTTTAAATTGGGGTGCCCGCTGGTCGCCGCTGAGACAACCACAAAGCCCAGATAGGACGCGCCCCACATGCCAACATTTCCGTCCGACCATTCCTGCGCGATAATCCAATCGATCGTATCATAGCCATCATCCCGTTCATTATAAAAAGGGATCAATTCCCCTTCCGAATCCGCCCGGCCTCTAACGTCCTGCGACACCACAGCATAACCTTTGTTGGCCCATCTCATAAAAATCTCTTTTTTTCCGTTACGGTCATAACAGGTTCTTACCAGAATCGTCGGAAGCTTGGTTCCCGGCTGAATGCCTTCAGGTAGAAATACATCCGTCGCCAATCTCACACCGTCGCGCATCGGAATCAGATCCGTACCCAAATCATTCACACCATACTCTGGCTTAGATAAAAGGGGATCATCATAAACAACTAGCGGCGTCAGCTTCTCATATCCTGTTTTAACAATCAGCTCGATGCCATACCGATTCGGCGTAAGAAAAGCAATAATCTCACCGTCCAAGGTCACGATATCCAGTGCCGTCTCATTTCGCAGCGCCCATACTTGTGAAGTAAGCTCACGGCCATCCATTACAGCCTGATACTGAATATGCTTTTGATAAAGATCACCGTTACTTAGAACTACCTCATCATTGACCCATTTTGCTTTAGCATAAGCGTCTATATGTTCATGGATTTTCTGAAATGGAAGAACGGTCTTGAACTGGCTATCCAACACGTTGTACTGCATTTGTGTTCGTCTACGTGGATCAACCTTGGCGAGCATAATCTGTTGTTCCGTAAAATGTATTTTCCCTGAATAAATGCCCGAACAGTAGAAGTTAAATGTAGTTGTGTTCAAATATGTTGTCATCTATTTATCCCCTATCCCCAAATTTCTTCAAATACGCGCAACCAGTTGCCACCCATGATTTTTGCAATATCCTCATCCTTATAACCGCGAGCCACCAGACCTCTAGTAAAGTTGATAAAATAACTATATTTTTCAAGCCCAGCAACGGTTTCAGTAGAAGGTCCGTCTCCTTTGGCGAAACCTAGTTTAGGTGCGATATGTTCTTTAAAATAGACCAATGACCAGAGGACATCACTCATCGGCCAATCCGTCCCAATTCCGACATGATCTACGCCTACAAGCTGGATTACATATTCGATATGATCCAGCACATGATCAATAGTTGTATGATTAGGGTCTTCATGAACAAACCATGGCATAGCAAAAATACCGATCACTCCACCTGTCTTAGCGATCGCAATGATTTCCTCGTCACTTTTGCAGCGCATATGCGGATAGATGGCCTCTACACCTGTGTGTGAAGCAATAACCGGAGTCTTAGAATACTGGCAAGCATCGAGCGTGGTCTGTTTTCCGCAATGTCCCGTATCTACAATGATCCCCAGCTTGTTCAGACGCTCAATGAACCTTTTTCCATAATTTGTAATCCCAGCGTTCGACTGTTCTGCACAGCCTGCACCGACCTGATTCTGATTGTTATACGTTAATTGTAGAATTCTCAAGCCAAAATTATGTAACACATCTAATAGATCCAGATTCGTACCTAGACCATCCGTTTCTTGCGCCGTGATAATACCCGCCTTATGGCCATTACGCTTGGCTGCACGTATGTCTCCTGCGGTTAAAGCTTTAACTAACCAATCTGCGGAGTCGAACTGAAGCTGAACTTCAGCCATGCTAGTGATCATGCTTTCTAAGGATTCTAAATGAAGTTCCCGGTTCCCCGCGGTAATTCCTGATTTATACCATTCACTTTTATACTCTGGGATCTCACCGCTGGCCGACAGCTTAGTGATCATTTTAGCTGGCATACTGCTGTATACCATCGGCTCATCTTTATAGGGCTCACACAGCTCTTTAATTTTTTCGGACACAGATTCTGGAATTGCGCTTGGAGATAAGGGACCCTGAAATAGCAAATCAATATTAATGTTCTGCTCATGTAAACGTATGGCCCGCTCTTCTTCTAGCTCCGTCAACTTGAAATCATACAAACCTTCATTTGTGCTCATCATGTGGTCGCTCCTTAGAATGCAATTTCAATCCCCTTTTGTAATCTAATTGCTTCATTATAAATGAAGTTAGCTGCTGCTAAATCCTCTATGGCAAGTCCTAGTCCTTTAAAAAGAGTGATCTCATCAGCTGTAGCTCTGCCCTCGATACTCCCGCTGATCAGTTCACCCATTTCACCGATGATATGGCCTGAAGTGATCACGCCTTCGTTCAGCGGAATTAAATAATCCCCAGATTCATTATGCGTGGATTCCAATCGGTCTACATACAACTTAGCTAACCGGACGGCCTCCGAATCCAGCTCACGATCCGCTGGTCTGCACGCTCCAACCGCATTGATATGAACACCGGACTTCAGCCACTCTCCTTTAAGTACAGGCTCTGTGGATGCTGTTACGGTACAAATGATATCTGCTGGGCTGACTGCCTCTTGTACAGACTCAGCGACAACGATCTCCAAACCATATTTACGGCTCATCTCTGCTTGGAAGTCTCTTGCTTTTGCAAGTGTCCTACTCCAAACTCTGACCTCACGTATGGATCGAACCAGCAGCATCGCTTCCAGATGGCTTTTGGCTTGTTCGCCCGTACCAAGAATGGCAAGCACTTCAGCATCTTCTCTGGCCAGATAACGAGTGGCTACTGCGCTAACAGCCGCTGTGCGAATTGCCGTAATCTTTAGTCCATCTACTACGGCTTTCAGAACACCGGTAGAAGAATCGAATAGCGTAACAAGTCCTTGATGGGAAGGTAGACCTGAGCCATGATTGCTTGGGAATACACTGATGATTTTGGCTCCTGCTACTTCTTCACCCTGTAAATAGCCCGGCATTAAGCCAATCAGGTTGCCTTCGTGCAGCGGGAGTACTTGTCTTAAGCTCTGTACAGCTTGTCCAGCGGACAAGTCCTTCAAAACGGATTCCATCACTGTGATGCAAGACTCCATTGCTAATAGCTCAGTCACTTCATTTTGATTAATGACTAGCATAAGACAACCCTCCTTTACTTCATTGTGAGAACAAATGTGGGAATGCAAAATTATTCTTTATATCATAACTTATACGCTTTAATTATTCATGTATAAAGCTGGAAGCCATGAATTTGTTTTACCACGAGCCATTAGCTATACTTAATATAGTTCATATTCTATTTTAAGGAGCTGACGATTGATTATGTCTAGTAAAATAACTTTAGGTAGAACAAATTTGCAGGTACTCCCTCTCGGACTGGGTGCCAATGCTGTTGGTGGGCATAATTTATTTCCCGGCTTAAATGATGAGACTGGTAAAAACATCGTTCGCAACGCTCTTGATCATGGGATCAATTTCATTGATACCGCATATATTTATGGTCCAGGTAGATCTGAGGAACTGATTGGAGAAGTGTTGAAAGAAAGAGGCGGCCGTGACAGGGTGGTCATTGCTACTAAGGGTGCTCACAAGATTACTGGTGATAAGGTTACAATCGACAACTCTCCAGCTTTTCTAAGACAATCTGTAGAAGACAGCCTGAAACGCCTCCAGACCGATTATATCGATCTTTACTATATTCATTTCCCGGATGAAAGCACACCTAAAGATGAAGCTGTTGGCGAGCTTAAGAAGCTGAAAGATGAGGGAAAGATCAGAGCAATTGGGGTCTCCAACTTCTCCATTGAACAGCTGAGAGAAGCCAACAAAGACGGGCATGTAGATGTTCTTCAATCCCACTACAATTTATTGCATCGTGATGCTGAAAAAGATTTGCTCCCTTATACACAGGAGCATGGTATTTCCTTCGTGCCTTATTTCCCTCTTGCATCCGGCCTGCTTGGCGGTAAATATAAGCAAGGCGATACATTCAGCGACATTAGAAAGAACGACCCACTGTTCCAAGGGGAGACTTTTGCTAAAAACTTGGAGAAAGTGGATAAGGTTCGCCAAATTGCCGATGCCAAAGGTGTTGAAGTCGCTCATGTGGTGCTCGCATGGTATTTGACTGTACCTTCTATAGATGCACTTATTCCCGGTGCTAAACGTCCAGAGCAGATCGTATCGAACCTGGAAACGCTAAAGGTTCAACTGTCATCTGAAGAGATCAGAGCGATTGATTCAATCTTTAAGGCGTAATAGCGCCTTATAACTAAAGTAAGGGGTTGTCCCAGAAGTCATGAAATGGCTACTGGGGCAGCCCCCTTTTGCTTTGTTCTATTATTTGAGCGGTTTGATTGGTTTGTTACGTTCATTGTGCTGCATTTCATTCGTTGGATTCGTTGGAAGAACATCTTTAACTAACATGCCCACATGCACAGCTGCTATCGGACAGGACACAGCTGACCTTAAACAGAGCATGATTACATATTTGGAATCCTAACGGACCCCATAGCCGCTCTTGGCATGTAATACATCCAATAAGGACCTTTTTCTAAGGAATAACGTCAGTGAGGTCCGTAAATCGCAATGGATGTATTAAGTTTCAGCGGTGCAGCCTACCAGCGAGCCACGGAGTAGCGATCCTTGTCTAACCGCTAAAAACTCAGAGTAGTGTTTCTTATTTAATATCCTAAATTCTTTGTATTAGTAAATATTGTTTGCTATACTTTCTCTGTGTATCAGTAGACTTAAATTTTTATACAAAGGGGAATTCCTTGATGATTATTCAACCTAAAACACGCGGATTTATATGCACAACAGCCCATCCAGAGGGATGCGCCAAACAAATAGAACAACAAATTGAATATGTAAAAGCACAAAAGAAAATTGAGGGACCTGCGAATGTACTTGTCATTGGTGCTTCTACCGGATACGGACTAGCTTCTAGAATTTCAGCTGCCTTTGGTGCTGGCGCCAATACCATTGGTGTGTTCTTCGATAAAGCTGCGGAAGGTCAGCGTACCGCTTCTGCAGGCTGGTATAACTCCGCTGCCTTTGAACAACAAGCAGCAGAGCTTGGGCTTAAATCACACAGCATAGTAGGCGATGCCTTCTCTGATGCTATTAAAGAAAAGACCATTGAATTGATTAAAGCTGAATATGGCACTGTCGATTTAGTTATCTATAGTGTCGCTTCACCTCGTCGTACCCATCCAGTAACAGGAGAAACCTTCTCCTCCGTAATTAAACCAGTGGGAACAGCTTATTCGAATAAAACCTTGAACTTCCACACAGGTGAAGTATCCATGACCACTATTGAGCCTGCTACGGAAGAAGAGGTACGTCAGACAATCGCCGTTATGGGCGGTGAAGACTGGAGAATGTGGATCGATCAGCTTCAAGCAGCTGGTGTCCTTGCAGACGGTGCTACTACCGTTGCTTACTCCTACATCGGACCTGAAATCACTCACCCTATCTATCGGGACGGAACCATTGGACAAGCCAAGCATGATCTGGAACAGACGGCGATCCAAATGAATGACCTTCTTGCGTCAAAAGGCGGACGTGCCTTTGTATCCGTTAATAAGGCGCTTGTAACACAGTCCAGCTCAGCGATTCCTGTAGTGCCCCTTTATATCTCTGCACTTTACGAAGTGATGAAGGAAAAAGGCCTGCATGAGAACTGTATTGAACAAATGTACCGCTTGTTCTCTGAGCACCTATATGGAGAAGGCAAGGCTACTACTGATGAAAGCTGCCTGATTCGTATTGATGACTGGGAAATGCGCGAAGATGTGCAGACTGAGGTTATGAAACGTTGGGACGAGCTGACAACTGAGAACGCTGCCGACCTAGCTGATCTTGAAGGCTACCGCCAAGACTTCTTCAATCTATTTGGCTTCAGAACAGATGGCGTAGACTACGAAGCTGATATTGATCCGAATGTCGACATTCCTAATATGGTCTAAATGCTAATGAGGTGGTCCGCAAAAGTAGTGAATTCTACTGATGTGGCCGCCTCTTTTATTTTTCTAAGCATACCTTTCAATACGACACAGGATATATTGGCTTAGCCTCCCTCTATATGTTATGGTTTGATAGAATACTGAAAGTTCTACTTACATTCGAAGGAGTGAATCACTCATGGTTAAAAAAATTAGTGTAGCGAATGGTGTACTAGACGTATCCCAAATTTCGCTTGGCTGTATGCGGATCGCGGATTTGTCTGCAAAAGAGGCTGATACACATGTACATAGTGCGTTGGAGCTCGGAATAGACTTCTTTGATCATGCTGACATTTACGCAGACGGCAAAGCTGAAGAAGTATTCGCAGGAGTACTTCAGAATAATCCTGGTATGCGTGAAAAAATGATGATCCAAACCAAATGCGGAATCCGCAAGGGCTATTTTGATTTCTCTAAAGAGCATATTCTCCAATCCGTGGAGGGCAGCCTTAAACGCTTAAAGACCGATTATATCGATGTGCTCCTGCTTCATCGTCCCGACACGCTGTTCGAACCTGAAGAGGTGGCTGAGGCTTTTGACATTCTGGAGAGCAAAGGATTGGTCAAGCATTTTGGGGTTAGCAACCAAAACCCGCTGCAAATCGAGCTACTCAAGAAAAATGTTAAACAACCGCTCCTGTTCAACCAGCTGCAATTGAGTATTATGTTTACGGGTATGATTGATACCGGCTTCAATGTAAATATGACTAACTCCGGTTCGGTTGTCCATGATGGCGGCATTTTGGAGTACAGCCGTCTACATGACATGACCATTCAGCCATGGTCGCCTTTCCAATACGGCTTCTTTGAAGGTGTGTTCTTGGATAACGATAAGTTCCCTGAATTGAATGAGGTCATTAACCGCCTAGCTGCTGAAAAAGAGGTGACCAATACTGCTATTGCCATCGCCTGGATTCTCAGACATCCGGCAAATATGCAGCCTGTTGTCGGTACAACCAATACGCAGCGATTGCGGGATATTGCCAAGGCTTCTGATATTACGCTCACCCGACCAGAATGGTATGAAATATACCGAGCTGCCGGCAATATACTTCCATAAGTATAAAAAACCACGAAATACGTTAATAACGTACCTCGTGGTTTTTCTTTTTGGATGGACTCTCAGAGATTTGAAGCCTGCACAAATTGATTAAGAGTCAACTGCTCTCCCAACTTGGGGCGGACAACGGTTATACTCCATAAATCAAAGCTTAGACACTCCCGTTCTTAACCGCAATTCAGCTAACCATTTGCACAACAAATCAATAGAACACTAGGCATATAATGAACATAATAACAATTTAGCAATACTATGGAGGTTATTATGAACTGGAAATCGGCGATTGAACACACGCTCTCCACCACCCGTCTTAACATTAAGCGCTTTGGTGACTCTTTTCCAATTGTAAGCCTGGGAGACGGCAAATATCATTTAACTGACCATACCGGCTGGACGGAAGGATTCTGGTCAGGTATTTTGTGGCTGAGTTATGAATACAGCAAAGACCCGGAGATTCACGCCGCAGCCATCCAAACGATTGATTCTTTCAAGAAGCGCATGGAAGCGGAACAGGAGCTCGATCACCATGACATCGGCTTTCTGTATTCGCTGTCCGCCAAGGCCCGCTGGATCGTTGATAAGGATGAAGAATCGCGTTTGCTGGCGTTGCAGGCAGCCGACATTCTAATGAAACGCTGGCGCTCTGTCCCGCAGCTGTTTCAAGCCTGGGGACCGGAAGGCGATTATGATAACGGAGCCCGGATTATTATTGACTGCCTGATGAATCTTCCCCTGCTCTATTGGGCAACCGAGCAGACCGGAGACAGCAGCTATGCGGATTACGCGAAGATTCATGCCGAGAAGAGCCGGCGGTTCCTGGTGAGAGGAGATGATTCCTCCTTTCATACTTTTTATTTCAACCAACAGACGGGCTATGCCATCCGTGGAGGAACCGCACAGGGCTTTCAGGATGGTTCAACTTGGACACGGGGACAGGCTTGGGGTGTCTATGGCTTTGCCTTAGCCTACCGCTATTTCAAAGAGCCGCATTATCTGGAAACCTCCATAAGAATGGCCCGATATTTTTGGGAGCATCTTCCTGCTGACCATGTTGCGTATTGGGATTTCGATTTGCCGCAGGAGGATTCCACGCCCCGCGACAGTTCGGCCTCCGCCATCTTTGTGTGCGGACTCCTAGAGTTGCTGGAACATTTGCCGGAGGATGACCCGCAGCGGGCATTGTTTGGTGAGGCCGTAGAGAAGTCTATGGACTCCCTGTTGAACCGCTACTTTACCGCAGGCAGTCCATCTGAAGAGGGTTTTCTGCGGCATGGCTCCTATTCTGTCAGAGGAAATTCATCTCCCGATGATTTCATGATCTGGGGTGACTATTTCTTTCTGGAAGCGCTGCTGCGTCTGCAGCAAGGCATTCCGGGATATTGGTATGAGCACTAAAATGATTACGCAATCGCCCCCCGTATCACCGGTGGCTGATATGAAATGAATGATCTATACTGTAATTAATAACGGTTATTAAGGGAGTGTTCCATGAACAGGAACGATCATTTACCCCAAAGATTTAAACCTAATTTATTTATGTACAATTATAAATATGAAAATGAGGAAGCCCATTGGTTTCACGCACATCGTGGAATTGAAATACTATATATTTACACCGGCCGCGGGGAAATCATGGCAGAGAATCAAACCTACCCTATCCGGGATCATACACTGGTCTGGTTTCAGCCCTATCAGCTGCACCGTGTGATGGTTCCTCCGACACCCAACCGTTCATATATCCGGACGAATCTGACCTTTGACCCCAGTCTTCTAGAGCAGTACCTCTCCGTTTTTCCTTTAATGGAGAAGTTTTTCCGCAGGATGTGGAAGGGCAGCCTTCAGATGCCGGTTTTCTATGATTTGCAGGACACCCTGATTCCTGATTTGCTGGAGGAATTAGATTATTCCACAAATAACTCTGCAGCTGGCACAGAAGAAAATATCGGCTTTCTGATGCTTCAGCTGATCCGTCTACTTCAAAAACACATGTCCGGTGACTTGACCGAAGTTAGCCCGCTACATTCGCGTGGAGGTTCACATGCTGAGCGAATCACCGAATGGCTTGATGAGCATTACAAAGAACCCTTCAGCCTCGAAGTGCTGGCTGCCGCGATGCATCTGTCACCCTATCATATTTCGCATTTGTTCAAGGAATTTTCAGGCATCACGCTGTCCGAATATCTGATGCAGCGGCGTGTAAGAGAAGCTTGTATACTGCTTGCCAATACCACTAAACCCGTTAAAGAGATTGCGGCAGAAGTGGGCCATCTTTCCCCTTCATATTTCAGTCAGATGTTCAAAAACAATAAAGGGATTTCACCCGAAAAATACAGAAGGAGCATCCGCTAAAACCAGCTTTTTGGATGGTACAAACAAGAATAGAAATAATCCATCAAATACCTGTCTCATGATCACTGCAAAAATCACCCTTTCATAAAATGGAGTACTAAGCAGCCATTTTACGAAAGGGTGATTTTTGTTTATTTAAAGACGAACAGAGACGTGAAACAAGAAACAGATTGGAAACGGCAGGATCCGCAGCCAACGGTCGAATGTCTCACCTGCCAGTAAAATACGAGCGGTGTACTTCTCTACAGAATAACTTCAACCTTGACCGATGAACGTCCGGGATAAGGGGGAAGTACATTACCTTCCACCTGTTCTCCATCAACGGTGATTACTTTGACCCCTTTGCAGACCTTGCTGACATTCGTAACGGTGATGTCATAGACACAGCCTCTGAAACGCCGTTTTACCGTAAACCCTTCCCAATTTGTGGGAATACAGGGATCAACGGACAAGCCTTCCAGCACGGGCTTCACACCTATAATATATTGGGTGGCGGCGATATACATCCATGCAGCCGTGCCTGTTAACCATGAAACATTGGCGAGACCAAACTTGTCAGACTCTGGCCCGAACAGGTTGGAGGCATAGACATAAGGTTCTGCTTTGTAACGCCATAAGCCCGCCTTGTCCATGGCCACATTCGGCAGCAGCTGACGATAATATTTATAGGCCAAATCTCCCCGACCAAGCATGCATTCAGCTATAATTGCCCAGGTGTTGGCATGACAGAATACCGCACCGTTCTCTCCCGTCCCCTTATTGTAATTGGTCAAAGGATCCGCAGGATCGGGAAAGGTGGTAATAGAAGGATGAATTTTTTTGATGCCGAGCTCCGTGTCCAACATTTCGCGTACGCTGTCCATTGCCTTCAGGCCCTTATCTTGGTCCGCCATGCCGGACATAGTGGCCCAGGTCTGGGCGTTGAGCCAGATTTTGGCCTCATCGTGTTCATCGCTGCCGAGGAACCGACCATCATCCATAATCGCCCTCCGGAACCAACTCCCGTCCCAGCCGATACTGTTGACCAGCTTACGCTGCGTCTCGTACATAGCTTCATACTGTGCGACGTCCTCCGGATGGCCGGCGAATACCGCAAGATCAGTCATCCGCAGCAGCACCGTTCCCAGCTGCATCGACGTCCAGATGCTTTCTCCTCGCCCCTCACGGCATACGCGAAACAGCTGATCGTTCCAGTCCGAGCGAAGCATCAACGGGAAACCGCTTTGTCCCAGCTTCGACGCGGTAAAATCAATCGCCGCCTTCAAATGCGCATACACCGTTCCCTCACCGCCGTCATAATAAGGTACCCTGGTCTTCAGAAAAGCGGCATCTCCGGTTTCCGCCAGAAGATCCCATGCCGCCAGCGCAGTCCATAAATGATCATCGGAATGGATGCTCGTTACCGGGTCCCAGCCTTCGTTCGGAAAGAAGTAGTGATTCACATGCCCGTCCCTGTACTGCTGACCGAGCAACAGCTTCAGCTTGTCAAAGGCAAGCTCCGTGTCAAAGGGCACGACCGCCAAAATATCCTGCGCGGTATCCCGGTAGCCGACACCTCTGAACGTGCCCGTGGCATAAAAGGAAATGTTGCGCGAAAACAGAAAGTTACGGTGCGCCTGGTATGGATTCCAAATGTTAATCATCCGCTCTGCATCCTTATCCGGCAGACTGCTCTCCCACGCACCCAGGTAATCCGCCCAATTTTCTTTCAGCGCCCGGAAGGAGGCTTCTACGAATCCCGCTTCCCGGGAGTGAGCGACTGCCCGCACAATCTCCTGCTCATCCGCTGCAGTACCGAGAAAGACATTTATCGTGCGACTTTCCCCCGGCTGCAGCGTCAGGTTAAACTGCAGCGCACCGCACGGGTCGCCGCCCATCAGGGTGGAATTGGTGCAGCCCCCGTTTTCAATTGCCGCCGGATTGGATTCGCTACGGTAACAGCCAATGAATTCCTCGCGATCACCGTCATAACCGGCAAGCGGCATATCCGCTGTCAGATAGACAAGTGGTGTCTCCTCCGGTTTGGGCTGGTTCTCGACGCCATACCGGTACACCAGCGCCTCCGCTTCATGGTACTGCACCGAAACCTGATGTTTGTTGTAGCACTGCCACTGCAGCTCACGCATAAATTCCATCATACCGAATTCGGCGTAGGCATAGACCTTGAGCTCTTGCGGAGTATTGCCTTGATTGGTCAAGGTCAGATTCCAGATCAGTGAATTTTCATAAGGCCCGACAAAATACACCGTTTGGGCTGCTATGCTCCCCTGACTTGCCTCGAACCGGGTATATCCCATGCCGTGGGAACTCTTCCACATCTCCGGTTTATCTGTGGCAGGTTCGCTGGTCGGGCACCAGTAGCGGCCAGTTTCCGCATTTTGTATATAAATATAAGGGCCTGAACGGTCCATCGGCAGATGGAAGAAACGGTAGCGCGTAATGCGCCAGATCTGGGGCGACTTGTAAAAGGCTACACCGCCGCCCGCATGCGACAGCATCGTGTGGAAGGTACCGTTCGAAAGGTAGTTCATCCACGGCGTCGGCATATCCGGCCGTTTGAATTCCACCTCCTTCTCCTCGTCCCTGAAGATATAATAATCCTTGGGATCGGTATGTTCATGAGGATCAGCTTTCACTTGGTTCCAGCTCCTTTATAAGATTATCGGGTTTATTTCGGCTCGACCTCGTCAAGGGTCAGCCGGTATTCCAGGCCCTTCATATAAGTGCCGTCAGAATTCAGAAAGGTCAGACCAATTATGAGGTCGCCGCCGCTTCCCCGAACTATCGCAATCAGCCGGTTGAGTCCGCTCTGCAGCGTAAGCTCCCGCTCCGGCTCTGTCACCAGAGCACCGTTCAAATAAATCTCATAAGGGGCGGTTGTGTTGATACGCAGCCTCCCCCGGTGTAGCTGTCCGTCTCCCCCCCATTCCTCCGGCGTATGCACAAAGCAGCTTAGAAACCACGGATCTCTTCCCGCATCCGCTATACGCAAAGTACCGTTGCCGGAACGACGCTCTTTCTTCTGCATCCAGCCGTAAAGGCCTTCGCCCAGATTATTCAAAGAAAACGCCGGATCGGTGTAGTACGCCTTCATCTCCTCATAATCAACATGGGGCTGACAAGGCAGTGCCATCATGGTTTCCACGGCCCACTCCTCATCTCCCTTCACACTGTCCAGCAAGCCGTCGGCAAATGACGCGCCCAGATTAGCGAGTAAACGGGAATACAGGCGGAGTGCCTTCTCACTTCCGGAGTCCGTCAGCAGCTGGGAGCAAAGCACAGAGCCTGTTCCCAGCTTGACTTCGGTCAGGTAGGTTCCCGATGGACGCGTATTTCTGCGGTTCAGCTCCACCAATGCGAGACGGCTGTATTCCGCCGTGTAGCCGTGGACGAAATAATCCTTCCAGGCGGTACCTTCAACGCTCGTGCAGAGAATCGTTGCGCCCGGTATCTCCAGGCTGTCCGCAGCCAGCACCCGGTTAAGTACATCCCGCGGCGACAGAAATACCTTGTCGAAGCCGAACAGGTCGACCGGGCTGAACCCCTGCACGGCGGCATGGACATCGTCCGCCGCCAAGTGATACGCCTCGTGCGGCTTCACACGCACGGGGCGGTTCAGCAGGCGGGCAAGCGCCGCCTGCTGGCTTGCCGAAGCCGGCAGGAGCAGCACCTGCCCGCCGGCTTCAGCGTAACACCGGAGCGCCTCGGCGGCTCCCGGTGCTTCCAGCATGCAGGCTTCGGCCACGATCAGGCCGAAGTCCTGCATGACCCCGAGCGGCGCTGTGTTATCCAGCGCCGTATACCGCAGCCGCAGCTGTTCAAGGAACGCTGCGGTCTGCCCGCCGCGGCGCACCAGCGCAGCCGCGGGCCGGGCCTGAGCTCCGGCGGTGTCCCCGCCGCCGGCGTAGGCCAGCAGGTTCCGCAGCAGCAGACAAGCCTGCGGAACCTGCTCCAGATTGGCCATCAGCTCCAGCTGATTGGCCAGGAACAGGCCCTTTCCGCTGCGGTATTCCAGCAGCGGAGACCACAGATCGCCGCCGTCTCCAAAATCGCCCGTGCTACATTCCAGCAGCAGTGAGAAGTCGCCTGTTACCGGCTTCTCAAAGGCGGCCTGAATAATCGGTGTCGGCCCCTCTTCGCGCAGCTCTTCATGCCAGAACATCAGATCCCTGTCACCCAGCCCAGCGAGCACCGGATGCAGGTAGCTGCCGGCATGGGCACGGAAGAACGGCCGCCGTGAGAGCGGCAGCTTGCCCAGCGATAGCTGGTTCTGCTCCAGCAGCAGCAGCCGGCCGCCCCGCGCGGCAAATGCCTTCAGCAGTACCTCCACTTTGCCGTCTGCGTCCTCCATCCGGCTACCGACAATAAGCAGATAATCGGCTGGCAGATCGTTCAGTAGTGAACGTTCCACTCTTTCACAGCCCGGAACAAGCCGGCGAATGTGCTCAAAATCGAGGTCCGACCCCCAATAGGCGGACCTCCGCCGCACATTCACAGGCTGACTCAGCAGGCTTGCGGACATGAGCCTGTACTCCAAACGCAGCTTGTGCACCAGCTGCCCACCGTGGAACAACTGTGCTGTCAGCGTCGCCTGCTCTCCGTCGGCAGCAGGAACAGGCATCCAAGAAAACGAAACGACCTTATGTTCAGCAGGATTTTGACTGAAAGTGAAGCTTTGCTCATGAACGTTCTTATTCCCCTGCCAGATTACAAACTCCATTCTAACTTCCTGTGCGGACAGAGTATCGTTATATACGTCAAAGCTCCGGAAGACCGGCTTATCGTCATAGAAGCAGCTGTTATACTCAGCGGCAATGATCACAGCAGGTTTAAATGCCTCAGCCATAATCGCAAAAGCCGGATTAGGCTGATACAGGGGGTATTCCTCCGGCAGCAGACCGTTGTTGATAGACAGCGAATAGGCCGGGACACATTCCGGCTTCACTCCGGGCGTTCCCGGTTCAGACGGCGGTAGCGTAAGATTCTGCTCCGGCATCGGCCGCATGAAATAATGGGCAAAATTAAAGGTGGAAATGCCGGACACCCCCTGCCGCCTTGCATATTCCACAAACAGCCGCTCCTTCAGCGCCAGCCCTGCTGTGCTTTCGTCCGTACCGCGGTAGGCCTGCAATCCGTTGTACATGCTGCTATTCTGCGGACAAATATACCACCAGCCGCCGTGTTCGCCGAAAGTCAGCGGAACCGTACGGTCCCACTGGCTGATCGTGCCGTCGATATTGTAATGGCGGCTTTCCACCTCCGTATAGGCTTTTGGCAGCAGCCGGTTGTCCCCCTCGGCGATCACCAGACGAGTAGGATCAAGTTCACGGATCTCCGCGATCAGGCCGGGCATATACTGTTTGAAGCCATCCCGTCCGTCTACCCAGCGCATTTCGTTCTGCAGGCTCCAGAGAATGACAGATGGATGGTTTTTGTCGCGTTGTACTAATCGGCGTACATGCTGCCGGCAGTTCTCCACATAAGCGGGATGGTCCGCCTGCATCGATTTACCCGAGCCGTAAATCGCCGTCTCATCGACGATCAGCATACCTTCTTCATCAGCGATACGGACATAATCGGAAGGATAAGGCTCGGCATGCAGTCGGATGCTGTTAATACCGGCGGTGCGGCAGATGCGGTACCAGTTGCGGATATAAGCTTCCGTCATCTGAAGTCCTCCCTGAAAATGCCAGGAGTCGCCTCTTAGATTGACCGGAATGCCATTCAGCATAAACCGCGGTCCTTCACACCAGAATTCTCGGAAACCGAATACTTGGTCATACCGGTCGATGACTTCCCCGTCTTCGAGCAGTTCCAGCACCGCACTATACAAAAACGGCTCATCCGGGCTCCACAGTCTGGCGCCGCTCCAATCCAGATGAAATGAGGCATTATACACTTCACCAGCCCGTTCGTTCTCACACAGCCTAAGTTTCTCCGCAGCGGCAGCATCAACAGCTCCGGCTATACACTCCGCAGATAGAACTGGCCCGGGTTCGGCTGCCACCTCGTAACTCTCCTCACTACCTGACGTCAAGGAGGCTGTCAACAGCTCTACTTCTTCCCCTTTTATCCCAGCACTAGCCATAGCTGCGGCTCTCGGCTCTTCGGAATCTTCTGCCGCTTCCAGCCCTCTGGCAAATTGCCGCAGCACGCCTTTCTCCCAGATGCCCAGCCTTACTGTTAGCGGACCTCTGCCCCCGGCTGTTCCTGATCCGGCAGCCACAGCCTTCACCTCTATTCGCCCCTCCCTGACGGAAGTGCGGATCGTAACATCCTCCAGCGACAGCACAGGAATACCTTCCAGATAAACATCCTGCCAGATTCCCCGGCTGATTCTTCCATACCAGGAGCCCATAAGCCCCGTTATTTTTGACATACCGTTTGGAAGCACGACGGTGTCGAAGCTGCTGCAGACAACATGCAATTGATGCTCCCGTTCCTGTTCTACCCTGGAAGTAATATCAAGTCTCAGCGGCAGGTACCCGTCTTCCCAAACGCCAACCTCCTGCCGGTCAATATAGATCACAGCCTTTTGCATAATACCATCCAGCCGTAATATGATCCTCTGCCCGGCCATGCTTTCTGGAACCCGGAAGCTCCGATGCAGCACACCCGCTTCAGCGGCATCCCACTCCTCCGGATAGCCGTACAGGTCAAACGGGGCATACTCATATTCCGGGATGCCGCCGAATGATTTGCCGTCCGAAAGCGGGTAGGTCCGCCTCCAGCTGGAAGGTACCTGAAGCTTGCGCTCCTCATAGTTGATTGTTTCGGGCAGCCTGCGGCATTGTGGCTGATCATATAAGGGCATGAAATTCCAATTCCCGTTTAGACATAGCAGATTACGCATCTCTTGTTCCCCACTTTCCAGGGAAGGCGCGTACTTCGAGCACATTCTCCAGCTCCCGCCACAGCTCCTGGCCCTTAGACGCTTCCTCCCATTTGATAAAATGCGGCTCCATCACTTCAGCCCAGTTGTCCGGCCGCAGCCGGGTCTTCAGTTTTCCTTCATAAGGGGCTGGCTCCCGGGTAGCCGGCTGCTCTGCATAAAAAAACAGCACATTCTCATGCAGGCCGATCATGCCGTATTTATCGCCGTCCCCCGGCCGCTCCTCCTGGTATTGATAGTGGTAATAAATATAGCTGGCTGCCTCTTCTGGCTTCAGCAGCGCAAGCCGTCCGTAAGGCTTGCCTTCCGTGCTCCGGCGCTCCCAGTGCTGTATGGAGATTGGCTTTTGGTAATGAAAAATATCCGTCATCGGCACCCAGCGGCGCCCTTTTTTCCCTCCAGGCCACACGGCAAGCCGCTCCGAGACCTCCGGCAGTAAAACTTCCGGCGAAACCGGCGTTCCGAGACATTCATAATATAGAAACAGTTGGCTGCTGCAGACAAACAAGCTTAAATGGTCCACTCGGAGACGCTCCATAACGTCGATAAGCGAATGAGAGACCTCCCTGTTACGGAATAAAGCAGCGGCCTCCTCACCTTCCAGTTCTTCAGCTCTATATAAACAGCGCTTCATTCCGCACCTCCTTATCCTTCACACTCATGTTACTGCATGCAAGCCTTTCCAGCCTTGACGATGCTGACCTTGTTTAGCATAATTACGACATTGTCTGCAAGAGCATTGATGGGATATTCCTTAGACTCCTCCTCACAGGTTAACTATAAAGCGCTCTCCCCATAGGAAGAGCGCCCAATAACATTTAAGCCATAACCGAGAAGGTGAAGTCATCGAACAGCATGTAGGGGAAGCCATCCTTAAGCAGCAGGTTCCTACGATCTCCTTACTTCTTCAATCCTTTATCTTTAAGGAACTGCTCGAATTGTTTGGTTACTTCCGCTACGTATTTTTCTTCACCCGCTTCCTTCAGCTTGCCGTAAAGTGCAGGCCAGGTTTCTTCGAAATCGAGTGTTCCAGTAACCAGTCCCCGTTTGTATTCCCCCCAGACAGCGTTAAGGTTGGCGATCTCCGTATTCACCGGCTCGGAATTGAACTTGAAGGCGCCGACAGGATTGACCTCTGAATTGGAATTGATCTTTTTAGTTTCTTCCCAGACGTTTTCCGGCTGTCCCTCTTTCAGATAAGAATTGAATACGCTCCCAAAAACCCAGTCCATATTCGGCAGATAACGGGAATCTGCCAGAGCCTTGATGTATTCACCATTGGTCTTCTCATAGTGTTCACCAGCTACGCCGTTGCAGAGCAGATTGTACAGCTCCTTATCGGTATTCACCAGATTGAGGAACATCATCGCACGTTCCGGATTAGGAGCAGTCCGGCTGATCGATTGGTTGGTCGTAGCCGAATATCCGTTGGAGAACCAGTCGCTGAGCGGAACTGTAATAACCTCATTGCCGCCGTTTTTGGCCTTGACTTCAGCTTCCACACCGGGCTTCAGTGTAACGTTGAAATCGACTGCGATTTGGCCTTTGACGAGATAATCATTCATTTTTTCCGTAGCTGCATCTTTATAAATATAACCTTCCTTATACCATTTGCTAGCCAGTCGGAAATTGTCCAGCTCTTCCTCCGGATAACGCTGCAGTGTGTAGGTAGGATCATCAGTTTTGATATAGAAATGGTCATCTAGTCCCGGAACTACCCAGTACTTGTCGTCATGTGATTGCGGATTGATGAAAGAAGTGCCGAATAAACCAAATGGAATAATGTCCGGTTCATTTTGCTTGATTTGGGCCAAGAACGGTTCAATATCTGCAATTTTCTTGATGGAAGCGGTATCAAGATTATACTTGTCAGCAAAACGTTTCTGGATGATAAATCCGTAACGGGAGCCGTTGATCTGCTGATTCGGGATACCGTAAATTTCTCCGTCGACCGAAAGACCGTCCCACATCACCTGCGGTACATCCGCCTTCAGCTTCGGTGCGTATTCATCAAGCAGAGCATCCATCGGCTGGATGGCTCCTTTGCGCACCAGCTCTTCCGGCTTCAGCATATAGCCGGTCCAGAGAATGTCGAACTTCTCCCCCGCCGCCAGCACCGTGTTCATCTTCTGCACATAATCTCCGATCGCAACAGGCATTAGCTTGACTGTGGCATTAATCTTCGCCTTCACGATTTTGTTAACTTCCTCCTGTACCTTCTCCTGGTCGGCCTGAAGCTGTGACAGCGGATAATACCAGGTCAATTCAACCGGCTTTAGCTCGCCTGCGTTTCCTGATTCCGGAGCCGCGCTTTGTGTGCTTTCCGCTCCGCTTCCTTCCGCGCCTTTCCCGGCATTACTGTTGCCACCGTTATTGTTCCCTCCGCAGCCTGACAACACGGATGCAACGAGCAATACGGATGCCAAAACTCCAAACAGCCTCTTTTTCATGTAAGTGACCTCCTGTACTTTGTACATGTAATTGTATGTTAACCCTTTAGGGAGCCAACCGTAAGTCCTTTAACGAAAAACCGCTGAAAAAACGGGAAGATCACCAGCATCGGTCCACCGGCCAGCACAGCGATCGCCATCCGCGCCGAATTGTTAGGGAAACTCGCCAGATCGATGCCGAGCTGCTGCGTAAATTCCGAGTTCGTAGTCAGAAACTCAATACTGTTGAGTGTCCGAACCAGCAGGAGCTGCAACGGAACTTTATTAGGATCGTCAATGTATAACATCGCGTTGAACCATTCATTCCAGTACGTAAATGAAATCAGGAGACCCAGCGTAGCCAGTGCTGGCGTCGACAGCGGCAAAATAATCTTGAAGAAAATGCGGAATTCCCGCGCTCCATCAATTTTGGCTGATTCAATGATCTCAAGCGGAATTTTGGACATGAAACCCTTCATGACCATGATGTTGAACGGCGACAGCAGGATAGGAAGAATCAGTGCTAGCAGACTATCTTTGAGATGCAGATATTGCGTAATGAGAATGTAGGAAGGAACGAGTCCCCCGCTAAACAGCATGGTGAAAAATACATAAAATGTGGTCACCCGGTTATACCGATAATCCTGCCTTGAAATGACGTATGCGGTCATCGCAGTCAGCAGCAGCCCGGCTAATGCGCCAATCACGGTCACCATGAGCGTCACTCCGTAAGCCCGGAGCAGAATGTCGGGAGCGTCCAGCAGATAACGATAGGCATCCAGACTGAACGATTTAGGGATAAACTGATACCCGTTTTCGGTCAGCGACTTTTCATCCGTAAGCGACACTGCTATAACGAGCAGAAAAGGCAGGACGACCACCAGCGAGAGCACCGTAAACAGCAGGTTAATAAATAGCTTGGAAAATTCGAATTTCTTGGACACTTTCAGGGCACCTCCTTACCATAAGGAATGATCGGGATTGATTCTGCGCACGATTCGGTTTGCACTCAGCACCAGCACCAGACCGACAACCGACTGATAGAAACCTGTAGCCGCAGACATACTCACATTGCCGACTTCGCGCAGCGCACGGTACACATAGGTGTCAATGATATCGGTAGAACCGTAGAGAAAGCCTGAGTTATTCGGTATAAAATAATGCAGGCCAAAGTCGCCGCGGAACATGTTGCCAATGGACAGGATCAGCATAATAATGACCAGCGGAGCCAGCAGCGGAATGGTGATTTTGAACGCCATCTGCCTTTTGGTTGCCCCGTCGATCCGCGCCGCCTCGTAATATTCGCTGTTAATACCTATGATGCCGGCAAAATAAATCAGCGTGTTGAACCCTACCACTTTCCATAATTGAACCAGGATAAGAATCACCGGCCACGGTGTAGCATTCTGATACCAACTTACCGGGTCCAGACCGAAGGATTCCAGCGTACGATTGATAAAACCGTCAGAATGGTTCAAAAAGGCGTACGCCACGTAACCCACCAGTACCCAGGAAAGAAAGTGGGGCAGAAACAAGGCTGTCTGGTAGAACTTGCTCCACTTTGCCTTGATTTCGTTCATGAGAATCGCCAGCAGCAGCGCTGCCGAGGTGCCTACCAGAATGTAAGCGATGTTATAAAGAACTGTATTACGGGTAATCCGCCACGCTGTGTCGGTAGTGAATAAATAACGGAAGTTATCCAGACCTACCCACTTGCTGCCGAAGATTCCGAGATCATACCGGTAATTTTTGAAGGCGATAATCAGGCCGATCATTGGAATATAGGCAAAAATCAATTTGTACAGTAATCCCGGCAGTGAGAGTAGAAACAGCTCCCGGTTATTCCGGAAATGATGAAGCTCTCTTCCGATCCAATTCTTTTTGCGCGTTCCGGGCGGCACACTTGAATTTGCTCTTTGATCCGCTAGTGGAACCTTATTCAACATAACCAAAGCCCCTTCCTTTCCTTCCTTAGCTGCAGCTGTTTGCCTGTGTTCCAGGCTTTGCACGACTAACAATAGCGCAGAATCAAGCTTTGGCGTTACTGTACAATTGCAAGATTGCTGTAAAGAGGGACTGTATTGTTGCCAGTTTACTGTTCTGGCCGGGCGGAGTTGAAGCAGCGGGTAATAGAAAGATAATTTATAGCGGGGATCTTTTAGATTCCTTTAGTTAGCAAAAAGCCCGCAAATGAACAGGGTTCATTTGCGGGCTGACTTAAGTATAAATTGGACAGGTTATCTGCTGCGGTCAATGGCAGATTTCAGTCGGTACTCCTTCGGTGTCGTTCCATAGCGCCGTTTAAATAAACGGTAGAAATAGCTTTCATTCCCGAACCCGACCTTTTCCATAATTTCAGTTACGGTTAAGTCCTTCTGTTCCAGGCACTCTCTGGCACTGCTCAAACGCGCTGCGTTAATCTGGTCAACAACGGTCGTTCCTTCCTGCGCTTTGAAGACTTGGCCCAGATAGACGGAGCTCATCTTGAGCATGTCGGCAATCCGCTGCACATTAAGATCTGGATCGGCATAATGCTTGTCGATAATTTCCTTCACCGTTTCTGCAAGCAGCCTGTTCTTATCTTCACGCCCGCTCTTGCGCTGCCCTGTGACCTCGCGTACAACCTCCAGGAGTACGCCCTCAATCTCATCCAGTGTCTCTTTTTCAAGAATACGACGGTTAATGGCCTGCAGGTTGTAAGGCACCGGATTGACGTTACGATTGTTCATCTCGCCAAGCGTATTGCTTAATGTAACAGCAAGATGAAGCACCGCAGAGAACATATTTTCGAAACTGAAGCCGCCGAGCAGCTCCCTCCATTTGCGTATCGCTTGCTCCGTCTCCGCCAGATCCCCGCCCTTCAGTCCTTCCGTCAGCTGCCTTTCCAGCTCCTGCGGAATGCGCAGGGATTCATTCTCCTCATTCTCCCGAAGCATTTCAGGTTCAAGCAACACTCCCTTGCCGAAAATCATCCGGTAATTGGAGTGGCGAATGGCTAGATTGTAATGCTCCGATATGCACCGGTAATCTGTGAACAATTCGCTCAGCGTAACCGTAAAGGTAATATGGTAATAGTCAAAAATAGTCTGCTGAAGCGCTCTAAAGCGCTCATCCAGCTTCGTAAGTGTCCCTGCTTCACTGCCGACGATAAAGACAAGATGGCCGCTTTTCATGTCCGCCGCTTCGCAGGACCCTTCAAGCCGCAACAGCTCCTGACCGATATTGGCAATGGCAAAGTAAAGCAGGGATTCCATCGGCAGCCCCGGATCTGCCGCAAGTCCCTGCAGATTGTCGATCTGCACCAAGGCTAGTCGCAGAGGCGACGGAAAAGCGATGTCAATTCCGTGCTGCTTTCTGATCTGCTGGAATGCCTGTTCATCAATACTGCCGCTTGACCCGATCAGACTCCGCAGCTGGTAAAGCTTAGCGATATTCGACTGCGATGCCCGTTCCAGCTCCAGACCCTTCAGCTTGCTGATCATCTCAGTTACGTTGGCCGCAATCAGCGACAGCTCATCCTTCGCCTGCGGGGCGCCGCGTACATCCTGCGGCACCAGCGTCAGCAGCTGACCCACCGGCTTATACAGCCGCAATGCAAAGAATACGGACAGCAGGATAGCGAGCAGGACTACAGACAGCGTGACCGCTACCTCCGTCCATTTCATCTGCCGGACGCTGCCCAGCACAACATCATAGTCCTGCATACTGACGATCTGCCAGTTATTCATCGCTTTGCTCAGATAAGTGACCTTATATTTCCTTTCTCCATTCGTATAGTTAAAAGAATTAAGAACCGTATCCGAGGAGGAAATCCGCGGCAGCAAATCCGCCTTGATGTTAAGCCCGTCAGGCAGCTGCCCGTTGGTAGAAATAAGCACCTCGCCTTCGCTGTCCGTGATAAAGAGCACATCATTTTCCCGTTCCGCTACATGATTAAGCGCTTTCATGTTATCCAGCATCCAACCCGGCTTCACCGTTAAAATCAGCACATTGTCATTGATAGAACCAAGAGACTCCCCGTCATAAATGAATGTAGCAAACACATCAATCCCCCCGTCCTTTCCGTCAAGGTCCAGCGGAATCAGCTGCAGCTTCGGCAGATCAGCCCGGGAGTTCATGTATTTCTTCAAGGAATCGTAAAGAAGACTATTGTTAATTTCATGATTCAGCGAGGAGAAGAACCGGTGCTGGGCACCGTTGTATAAGACAGCTGCATGCAAATACGGGGAAGCCGCCACTGTATGGTTTAGGCGCTCGATCTTGAGAATGCTCTGTTTGTAATCTGCGCCGGACTTCAGCGCGAGCAGCTCTTCATCATTATAAAGAGATACTGCCAGATCCTTAACGATACCATTCATATTCTCTATATTGTAGTTAATTTGGGTAAGCAGCTTCCGGTCGGCTTCGTTCTGCAGGCTAAGTACCTTGCCGCGGGCGCTCGAGTTCACAACCAGCGAAGCGACCGCCAGAACGGCGACAACAAGCATAAAGCTGAGCAAAATCCGCTGTAGATATTTGCGCGAACGGATTGTCTGCAGTACATCCATGTGTCCTCACTCCCTGATTTTAGGGTGACCTTAATATAATCCCGCCTTGTTTTGCTTGTCAATCCGCGTTTTCGCGGGCCGCCTCCCGCGAATCCTCTGCATCCGACAGCTTATCCAGCTCTGCGTGGAACAAATCCCGCAGAAGTATGCTTGCTATAACCCTATGTCCTGATACATCCGGATGGATACCGTCGCCATATCTATACGAGGCATTAACCGACCTCTCATGCCGTATATGCTCCAGCAGCGGTGTGCGCAGATCGATGACACCATCAGCGGGACAGCCCCCGCTTAGCAGCCAGTCCGCATAACGCGCCAGCACATGATCGTAATCTCTGTAGGGCGCCAAATAGCTGAAATCATCCGCTTCCGCCGGCTGCAGCGTACCGTTCATTGACGGGGCGTCGAATGGCGGCGGTGTCATCAGCACGGCTTTGGCCCCTGCTTCCCGAATTTGTGTGCTCAGCCGCAGCATCCCCGCCTGATAGGCTGCAAAACGTTCTTCCGAAAAGGGATGATAAATCCCGTCATTCATCCCGTAGCAGGCTACGACCACACTGGGAGAGGCTTCCTTAAGCTCTCTTGACAGCCGGTTATGTACACAGGGCCGTGGAAAAGGATGAGTGGCTTCGCTAAGTCCCGAAGCCGTCTCGCTGGGAACACCGCAATGGACCAGTTCTACCGTCCAATCCGGACGGTGCACCTGCAGCCACTCCCGGGTTAAGCGGATATATAGACCGTCAGCCGTAATGCTGTCCCCTAGAAATAGAATCTGGGAATCTGCGGAATCTTTTGTTACCTTGTCAGTAAATAGATGCAACATATTTATCCCTCCTGACCATCGCGCAGATCTCCCGCTTGGCCGAAGCCAGGCGATGCCCCGCATTCTAATGGTAGCGCCGGCTGTCCTTTTCCGCCTTGACGATTTCGACCTTCTTTAGCATAATATGGCCATGACAACCAAAATATTTGCACAGGACATCGGACTTGAGCCCGGTTTCACTTTTAGAATCCAGAAATGTCCGCTGACCCATGATTACTATGTCCACAGCCATGATTTCTCCGAGCTGGTCGTCATTCTGTCGGGAAACGCCGTGCATATCATTGAGGGGAGAGAGTATCCAGTCACTGCCGGCCAGGTTTTTCTGATCCACAGCGATGTTTCCCATGGTTACAAGGATGTCGACGGCATCGAATACTTTAATGTGATGTTCCAGCCTGAGCAGCTGCTGCAGCAGTCCGAGCTCAGACTGATGCCGGGCTTTCAGGCATTATTTTACATTGAACCTTTTTACCGAAAGGAAATGTATTTCAAAGGTATGCTCTCCCTTGAAGCAGAACAACTCTTGGAGGCCACACGGCTGCTGGATAATATCCTCGAAGAGCATGACCGGCAGCCTGAAGGGTACAGGCTGATGATCCGCACCTATTTTACTGCTTTGGTAGGCATGCTATCACGCTATTACCAAACCAGCAGCAAACACGAGGATAACAAGGCGCTGCGGATCGGTGAGACAGTCACCTATATCGAAGAGCATTTTCTACAGCCAATCACCTTGCAATCCATGGCGGATATGGCTTATATGTCAACCCGCCAGTTTCTGAGAGTCTTCACCCGCAATTATCAGACCACTCCTATGGACTATGTCATCCGTAAGCGGCTGGACTATTCCTGCACGCTGCTGCGCAGCCCCGGACTCACGATTTCCCAGGTGGCCATGGACAGCGGCTTTCATGACCAGAACTATTACTCCCGCCAGTTCCGCAAAGTATTTAACTGTACACCCAGCGAATACCGAGAGAGAAATCAGGAATCCTGCCGGACCCCAAGGAACTCCTAGAGCTCCAGCGTATCGTTCACGGCAGTAGCATCTTCCTTTTGACGCAGCCGCCGCCGGTACGCTCCGGGCGTTACGCCGAATCTTGTGCTGAACAAACGTGTCATGTAGTTTGGATCGTGAATGCCCACCCGTTCGGCGATTTCGGAGATGCCCAGCACCGTACCGCTTAGCAGTTTCTTGGCTTCTTCCAGGCGCCGCTGCAGCACGTACTGTAGCGGTGTGGTTCCGATATGCTGTTTCATGCACCTCGTAATATAATCCGCCTGGAAGTGCAGCTCCTCCTCGAGTGCGGCAAGGTTAAATGGCTGTCTCCATTGAATATCTAGATAGGCAGCGGCTGCCCGGGCCAGCCGGACCGCCGGCTCCGGCAGGGTCGTCCGCGCACATTCCTCTTGTAGTGCCGCCAGCAGCCCAGCCAGTAGCAGATGAAGCCGGAGTGCGTTCTCAGCATTCAGCCGGCTATGGATCTCGTTCATCTCATGCAAGATCGGCTCCAATGCTTCTACGTCAACAGTGGCGTACTTAGGCATGTATAGACGCTGTTGTACAGAGGGCTCCTCATCCTCTACCGTTCCTTTGACCAGCAGCGACGACCATGGAATGTCCTCCCGCCGGATATGAGCTGGCTTACATCCATGGATGAAGTGCACCCAGTAAATCTCCGTATCCTCCCCGCAGGCCCGATACCCATCATGCAGCAGCCCTGCCTCCAGCACCAACAGTTTTCCCGGACCCACTGCATAATCCTTGCCCTCTTCTGTCATATAGAGTGTTCCCCGTTTGACCAGCAACAGATCATACACGCCGAAGGTGCGGGCGAAATGCCGGTCTCCCGACGACCAGACAGCATGTCCCACCGTGACAAATTGCGGCAGCGGAGGTATCGCGAATTCCAGGCACAGCACCATATATCTCTCCTGTCAAAGTCGATTTTATGCTATTCCATGTCTATATTATCACTGGCTGCTCCGGCAGAAAAGAGTTACATTGACTGGGAACCCGCTTTTCATCCAATTAGATAAGGGGCTGTATATCCATGCGCTTTCGTCAGGTTCACCTTGATTTCCATACTTCTGAAGCCATTCCCGGCATAGCCAATGAATTCTCCAAATCTCAGTTTCAGTCCATGCTGCGTGCCGGTCATGTAGACTCTATCACTGTGTTCTCCAAATGCCATCACGGGTGGGCTTATCATCCCAGCGAAGCCAATGAAATCCATCCGCAGCTCTCTTTTGATCTGCTGGGGGAGATGATCACCGCAGCTCATGATATCGGAGTACTGACGCCGGTATATTTGTCGGCTGGTCTTGACGAGAAGCTTGCTCGCCGGCATCCCGAGTGGCTGATCCGCGATGCAGAGGACCGCACACGCTGGGTGAAGGACTTTATGACACCGGGTTACCACGAATTTTGCCTTAACACGCCTTATCTGGACATTTTACTGGGGCAAATCCATGAAGTGGTCTCCCGGTATGACACCGACGGTATCTTTCTTGATATCGTCGGCGTCCGTAAATGCCGCTGCCAGTATTGCGTTGACGCACTTCGTGCCTCAGGCCTGGACCCCCGCGACGAGGCTTCAGTCATTGCCTTGGGCGAGCAGACTTATCTGAATTATGCACGCCGTGTCCGGGAGACAATCGATGCTGTGAAGCCTGGTCTACCGGTCTATCACAACAACGGTCATCAGCAGCGGGGCCGCCGGGATCTCGTGCAGGTCAATAGCCATCTCGAGCTCGAGTCGCTCCCTACCGGAGGCTGGGGCTACGATCACTTCCCGCTGTCAGCAAGGTACGCCCAGACGCTGGGCATGGAATTTCTCGGTATGACCGGCAAATTCCATACCTCCTGGGGCGAATTCGGCGGATACAAGCACCCGAATGCGCTGCGGTTTGAAGCAGCGCTCAGTCTGGCCCACGGTGCCAAATGCTCCATTGGTGATCAGCTTCATCCTTCAGGCTTAATGGATGAAGCGACCTATGCCCTGATCGGCTCTGCCTACGCTGAGGTGGAGGCGAAAGAGCAGTGGTGCAGTGGAGTTGAGTCCGTTGCAGACATTGCCGTCTTGTCCCTAGAGGCGGCACGTGAGGCCTGCCCCGACGGGCAGGCACTGAGAGGAGCGCGCAATCTGGCCGACGCGGGTGCGGTACGCATGCTTACCGAAGGCCATTATCTGTTCGACATCGTAGATACCTTCAGCGATTTTTCCGCTTATAAGGTACTGATACTTCCGGATGAGGTACCGGTATGGCCGGAGTTAGCCACCGTTATTGAAATCTTCACAGCTGGAGGAGGTAAAGTGCTCGCCACCGGGCGTTCAGGTCTGAATACAGCAGGCGATGCGTTTGCACTGAACCTGGGTATCAACTGGCTGGGAACCAATCCTTACCGGCCAGCTTATTTCTATCCACATTTCACCCCGGGGGCTCTGCTGCCAGCCTCCTACGTAATGTACGGTGAAGGTCAGCTTGTGGAATTGCATGACGGACAATCACTGGGTAATCTGGAGAATCCATATTTCAACCGCGATGTATTCACCTTTTGTTCACATCAACACACACCTGGTACCAGGGAAGACAATGGACCAGGCATGGTCGAAAGCAGCCATGGAATCTATATCGCTTGGGATGTGTTCAGCGAATATGCGGAAGCAGGCCATCTTATCCTGAAAGAGATGGTGCTTCATGCGCTATCACGGCTGCTCCCCCAGCCTGCCCTGCGCACCAATCTGCCGGCCCGGGGAATAGCGACCCTGCAGTATCAGCAGGCGGAGCAGCGCTATGTGAACCATCTGCTTTATGCCTCCCCCGTGCTAAAAGGACGCATTGAAGTTATCGAAGACCTCGTGCCGCTACGGGACATTTCTGTCAGCCTGCGTCTTCTATCTTCTGCTCCTGTCCAGCGGGTCTATCTGGCCCCGTCAATGACAGCTCTGCCGTTTACGGTAGGCCAGGATGAAATTTCTTATATAATTCCTTGCTTGGAGAATCACCAGATGGTAGTAATAGAGCTGGCACAGGAGAAATTTCCAGTAGAGTAAATTCGCTCAATCAAACAGAATCAGGGAGGTCCAGCAACCTATCATGGCTTCTATAACCTCCCTTTTCTTATTGCAATGTCCCCTTCAAAACATAGTCCCTTAGCCGATCCTCTCCGATTCAGATATAAAAAAATCAACCCATCGCTGATGAGTTGATCCATAACTATTTTTTAAACAAAGTTGCTCATAGAAGATCTCAAGCTTAAGCCATTTGCTGTACCAGTCCTCCCAGTGCACCAAAGACCATATTCTTCGTCATAGTTGTGCTGTGTTACTGCGCTTCTTTCCAATGGCGTCAGTATGAAAAAAGTTCAGGAATCTCCTTAAGTTCAATTCAAAAATCAACATAGCAGAAACCATGAATAAAACAATAAAGATATAATATATTTCAGCAAAGAAAAAGAGTTTATAAGATCGCTTAGTAAGCAATCTTATAAACTCCTTTAGGATGGACTCTCAGGGGCTCGAACCCTGGACAAATAGATTAAGAGTCTACTGCTCTACCAACTGAGCTAAGAGTCCACAATATAATGATTTATCTTATAGAACTTGAAAAGCAAAAGCTCTTAGCATAACGCATAAGAGCTTCGCTTGCTAATTGATACCGGTGAGAGGACTCGAACCTCCACGGTTTCCCTCTCGATTTTGAGTCGAGCGCGTCTGCCATTCCGCCACACCGGCAAATTATTGAGTTAAAAGATGGCGCGCCCTGAGAGATTCGAACTCCCGGCCTTTTGATTCGTAGTCAAACGCTCTATCCAGCTGAGCTAAGGGCGCAAAATTTATATGGAGCGGACGACGGGAATCGAACCCGCGACCCTCGCCTTGGCAAGGCGATGCTCTACCGCTGAGCCACGTCCGCATACGGTATGTATTGATGTCCGACTCACTAAAGAAGTGAGCCATGAAGGACTCGAACCTTCGACACCCTGATTAAAAGTCAGGTGCTCTACCAACTGAGCTAATGGCTCATAAAGCAAGAAAAATGGCGGAACCGACGAGATTCGAACTCGCGATCTCCTGCGTGACAGGCAGGCATGTTAGGCCAACTACACCACGGTTCCAAAAGATATAATTGCTTGATGAAAATTGGTTGCGGGGGCAGGATTTGAACCTGCGGCCTTCGGGTTATGAGCCCGACGAGCTACCGGGCTGCTCCACCCCGCGTCATTAAAAAATATTCAACTATCCATTACAATAAGAAAGCTTCATGGTGGAGGCTGAGGGGATCGAACCCCCGACCCTCTGCTTGTAAGGCAGATGCTCTCCCAGCTGAGCTAAGCCTCCATGTAAAGAAGCAACTCAATTATCATAACACAATCTAACCAGTAATGCAACATTTTATTTCAGAAGAACAATAACGTTTTAAAGAAATTGGTGACCCGTATGGGATTCGAACCCATGTTACCTCCGTGAAAGGGAGGTGTCTTAACCCCTTGACCAACGGGCCTTATTGAAAACAAAATGTTTTGACAACAAAAAAGATTATATCATGTATTTCGAAGTATAGCAATACATAAATTAAAATACTTTCACTTCTATTCTAAGCAGGCATTAAAGTAATGCCTAGCTTGAGTGATATAAGCTCCACGACTTCAAGAACAGTCCGGTTATTCGTGTCTAAATGCTCTCGGAATACGTCCTGATTCAGTCCTGTGATGCATCTGTCGATCTGTTGAACGGCCCATGAGTCCTTCTCCTCACCTCTACTAGTCAATCGCTTAAGCAGCGTCTCTCGTGAGGCACATAAAGTGAAATGATGAACCTCTAATCCTTCATTCATTAGCTTCCCCACAATCTCTATCCAATAATCTGGGTTGACTATAGTCATAGGTACGATAATCGTCCCACTATATTCGCTAACTATGTATTTTAACATGGAATGATTAATTTCACGCCAAAGGTGATAGTCCTGAAAGTCACTTATTGTCATCACATCGGGAATGTTTGCTCTTATGTAATACCCAACATTCTCTGGATCGTATACAAAGGAATTAGGAAGCCTGCGATGTAATTGATATGCAGTTTCTGTCTTCCCCGCACCAAAAGCTCCATTAATCCATATAATCAAGATGATTCTCCCCCATGAATAATCTATTATTTTGAGTGGCCAAGACTTAAAGACTCTATTAATCACAATATCATAAGAATCCTTTCATGTAATAATGTATTTAATAGATTTAGTTCTTATTGTTTTCTTTAAACCCTTACATGCAGGTTCTCTGTATAACAAAAAGACCACTGTCGATTACTCAACAGTGGTCTCACGTGCTTGG